>CBDDDL010000004.1:917500-1325427 GCA_965226645.1 Candidatus Poriferisodalis sp. | reverse complement strand
TACCAGTTCTTCCGGCCCGCCCGGTTCGACGACGTGATCCGCACCTCGTGGACTCTCGTGGATGCGGCGGAGCGGCGTGACCGGGCAGGTGAGGGGCTGCTGTTCGTAACTGCCGAGGCCACCTACACGGCCGATGGCGACCTGTTGGCAACGAACGCCGAAACAATGATCTTCCGGCCGCTCGGCCCCGTTCCGCCTGAGGGGGCAGTCCCCGATGCGGAGCCCGCGGCAGCTGCGAATGAACCGGAGGCAACCGCGGCCCATGCCCAGCAGCTAACACCGGGGGAGTGGCCGACCGTCGGCACCAAGATTTCGCCGCTGCACCGCCGCATCGAACTGCCCGACATGGTCACCTACGGTGCAGCAACCTGGGACTGGCACCGGCTGCACTACGACCCTGCACACGCCCGCCGCTTGGGCGCACCTGCCCCGCTGGTGGACGGCCAGATGCTCGGCGCCCTGCTGGCCGAGTGCGTGCTGCGTTACGCCGGCCCTGGCGCCCGGCTCACCCGTCTGGCCTATCGAAATCGGACCCCCGTCCTCGCCGGCAACACGGTGTCGTGTACCGGCACGATCGCAACCGTTGACGACGCCGGTTTCAGCGCTGACCTGTCAGTGACCGTGGGAGACCGAATGGCCGTCGCTCCCGCATTCGCCCAACTCGCCTGGTGAGGGTCGCCGTAGCCTTGTGATAGGCGCCGTCTCCAAAGGGGCGCCGCGGTGACTATCAGCGACGACGAGCTTCGTACGCGATTGCGGCTTGGCGAGGATTCCTCGTGGGAGTTCAAGGAGTTCAGATTCCGCGAAGATCGGCCCCTGTCTGCGAGTCGTGACGACCTCGCCAATGAGATCGGCGCGTTTGCGAACGCGCACGGCGGCACGCTCCTGTTGGGCGTGACGGACGACGGGGCCGTACAAGGCATGACGCGGTCACAACTTCAGCGCGTTGATGCGTTGATGCGTTGGTGGTTGAAGTGTGCCGAAACTCCATCGAGCCCCCCGCTCGAAGTCGAAGTTCACAAGATGGAATTCGATGGCGCCGCCTTCGTTGTTGTGGAAGTTCCCGCCGGCCGGGCGCAGCATCAGGGCAAGGGCCTCAGCTTTGTGCGCGTTGGCGGCTCCAAGCAGCAGATGACTGGCGACGAACGCTTGCGGCTGGCGCAGTGTCGGTCGCAGGCTCGATACATGTGGTTCGACGAGCAATCGGTCGAAGGCACTGGATATGCGAGCCTCCAGCCCGGGCTGTGGGAGCCATTGGTGAGTGCGCGCAATGCGGCTGACCCTGTACAAGCGCTCGTGAAGCTGGGAGTCCTATCCGAAGACGCCGACGGTGTCATGCGGGCGACCGTGGCGGGAGTGCTGCTGTGCTGCGCCGCCCCCCACGAGAGGGTGTCGCAAGCGCGCATCACCGCAACCCGTTACGAGGGCACATCGAGGTCGCCCGCGCAGGCTGACAGCCGCGAAATCATCGGTCCACTGAATGTGCAGATCGCCGATGCCATGGCATTCGTGCGCAGGCACAACCGCGTCGCGGCGCGCAAGACTCCCGCGCGTGTCGACGTTCCTGAGTACAGCGCCGAAGCGGTTTTCGAAGCGGTCGTCAACGCAGTTGTGCACCGTGACTACTCGATCGCAACAAGCGCGATTCGCCTCATGATGTTCGACGACCGCCTCGTGATTTACTCGCCAGGCTCGCTGCCGAACAACCTCACGCTCGACAGCATGGACTCGCGGCAGATGGATCGAAATCCGACGATTGCCTCGATCATTCAGAGGATCGAGGTCGGAGATATCCATGGTGCCCAAGAGCGTCGTTACTTCGTTGAACGGCGCGGTGACGGCGTGCCCACTATCCGCAACGAAACCTGGGCGACGAGCGGCAAACAGGCCACGTACCGCCTCGTCGATGACACGGACCTTGAGCTGACGATTCCTGCGGCTCGGTTGGAGCGGACCGCTGCATCAGTGGTGGTGACGGTCTACGGCGACGCGGTGCCGCTGCATGGTGTGGAGATCCTGGCACTGTTTCCGAATAGGACGTGGAAGCGATCCGTTACCGACCGTTACGGCGAAGCTGTGTTCGACCTGTACGCGACGCACCTGCCAATGACGGTCTTCGCCGCTGGTGCGGGCCGTGCCGCAGGCCGCGTGGAGCGCTGGGTGCCTGCTGATGGCGCGTTGAGTATGGAATTGGACACTCACGCGGACGGCGGTTCGGTGATCTTCGAAGAGTCGTCCGGGCACGTCCCCGGTCTGATCGGTCGCCTGAATCCGATTCTGGACTCAATTGGGCGCACGTACATCTACGCCTCGAACATTGCGGTCGAACACGGCAAGCAGCAACCGGTTCATCTTGCCCTCGGCGAGCCGCTCGACATGGTCGATGCCGATGGCAACCGGTTTGAGGTCACCGTGGTGGACATCGTCGGCCGATCCGCACTCCTCGAGTATCGACGCGCCCGAACTGCCTGAACCAGCCGTTCACGCTGGCCTGCACGACCCGACCCGAGCGGAAACAGCGACCTAGCATCGGGCGCCGCAGAACCAGCAGTAATCCCGACGAAGGGAGCAGGGCGTGGATTTCTCCTTGAACGACGAGCAGGCGCTGATCGTCGAGACCGTTCAGCGGTTTGTGGAGGCCGAGATCCTGCCGCTCGAGGCCGAACTGGACCCCGACGCTGGCCAGTTGGCGCCCGACGACGCCGCACGCCTGACCCAGATGACCCGTGACATGGGCTTCTACGGCCTCGACATCCCTGCCGAGTACGGCGGGCCGGGCCTCGACACGACCACACGGGCGCTGATGGCCATTGAGATGTCCAAGCACCGCGCCGGGCTCTACAACCCGTGCTACGGCGTCTTCGGGGGAGCGGGTCTGGCCCAGCTCTACGAGGCGACTGACGCCCAGAAGGAACGCTGGCTGTATCCGACGTTGCGCGGCGAGAAGATGGGGTGCTTCGCGCTGACCGAGCCGTCGGGCGGCTCCGACCCTGGCCGGGCGATTCACACTCGGGGCTTCAAGGACGGCGACGAGTGGGTGCTCAACGGTTCGAAGCTGTTCATCTCGGGCGCCGACAAGGCCGACTACGCCCTGCTGTTCGCCCGCACCTCCGACGATCCGGGCCGCAACGGCGTGACAGCGTTCGTCGTGGACACCGACACGCCGGGCTTCTACGTGCGGCGAGTGGTACACACGCTGCGCGCCACCCGCTACGCGACCGAGCTGGAGTTCGTGGACATGCGCGTGCGCGAAGACCAAGTGCTCGGGGAGGTGAATGGCGGTTTCGCCATCGCCAATGACCGGCTCAGCCGCCAGCGCATCCCGTATGCGGCGGGCTGTTTGGGGCCGGCGATCGTGGCCCAGGAAATGGCGATCGAGTGGGCCCGAAGCCGCGAGACGTTCGGTTCGCTGCTGGCTGAGAAGCAGGCCGTCCAGTGGATGATCGTGGACAACGAGATCGACATCCGCCACGGCCGCTGGTGCGTGCTCGAAGCGGCCCAGAAGGCTGACCGGGGCGAGCGGTTCCGCACCGAGGCGGCCATGGCCAAGCTGGTGGCGAGCGAAGCTGCTGGCCGGGTCGTGGACCGCTGCATCCAGATCCATGGAGGCATGGGCGTCACCAAAGACCTGCCGCTGGAGCGCTGGTACCGCGAACTGCGCATCCGCCGCATCGGCGAGGGCCCCAGCGAGGTGCAGCGGCTGATCATGGCCCGCGACATCCTCGGCGGCAGCTTCAAGTAGATGCAGAAGTGAGTGCCGACTCAGACCCAGGCGACGGCGACGGCGACGGCGACGGCAGCAGCTTTCGACCGCTGCCGCTTGACGGCGTCACGGTGCTCGATCTCGGGCAGATCTACCAAGGACCGTATGCGGGGTTCCTGCTGGCTATGTCGGGCGCACGGGTCATCAAGGTGGAGCACCCGCGAGGCGAGACGCTGCGGGCGCGCGGCGATTCGCTGCCGTACGCCATGATCAACTCTGCCAAGGAAGCGGTCACGCTGAACCTGAAGGCGCCGCGGGGCCGTGAGCTGTTCCTGCTGTTGGCAGCGGCTGCCGATGCGGTGCTGTGCAACTTCGCTCCCGGCGTGCCCGAGCGGCTGGGCATCGATGCGCCCTCGCTGTGGAAGGTGAACCCCCGCCTGGTGTTCGCGCATGCCAGCGGCTACGGCCTTGACGGCCCAGGTGCCGAGCGCACCGCCATGGACATCACCGTGCAGGCGCACATGGGTGCCATGGCCATCACGGGCTATCCGGACCGGGCACCGGTGAAGTCGGGTGCGGCGTTCGTGGATTTCCTGGGCGGCTCGCACCTGTACGGGGCGGTGGTGACGGCGTTGTTCGAAGCGCAGCGCACAGGTGTGGGCCGCATGGTGTCGACATCGATGTCCGAGGCTGCGTACTTCACGCTGACCACGGCCTTGCAGGCGTGGCGCAAGACCGGAGTGGCGCCGCGCACCGCCAACCGCAACTCGGCGTTGAGCGTGGCGCCGCAGAACGTGTACCCCTGCAGCGACGGTTATGTCGCCGTGATCTCGACAACGAACCGTCACTGGCGCTCGATTCTGGAGGTGGTCGGTCGAGCCGATCTCATCGACGACGAGCGCTACCGGCACAACGCCGATCGCGCAGCACGCATGGACGAGGTGGATGCGTTGATATCAGGGTGGATGTCGGTGCGGACGCGAGCCACCGCCGTGGCGGCGCTTGCATCTGCGGGAGTGCCCGTTGCCGAGGTACGCGACATCGACGAGATCGTGCACGATGAGCACCTCATTGAGCGTCGATTCCTGCAATGGACCGATCATGACGAATTGGGCGAAGTGCCGCTGCCGCACAGCCCGCTGCGCTGGCACGACTCTGAATTGCGTGAACTGGAACCGTTCCGCGCTGTCGGCGCTGACAACGATGCGGTCTACGGCGAGTTCTGCGGCCTGAGCGCCGCCGAGGTCGCAATTCTCGCAGCAGACGGCGTCATCTGAGCCGTCCGGACTGGCTCAGTGGGGCCTGGCCAGCGGCCGCGCAGGATCGGCTTAGCTAATGTAGCTAGGCTGTGGTTGCCGCCCCGACTGCTTGCCACGGAGACGATGAGATGCACGTCAACATGCACGAGGCCAAGTCGCAGTTGTCCAAGTTGGGCCGCTTGGCTTGGGAAGGGGAAGAGATCGTTATCTCGCGCAACGGCGAGCCGTATCTCCGCCTTGCCCCGTACGAGATGCCGCCGCGTCAAGCGGGCCTGTGGAAGGGCCAAGGGTGGGTGGCCGCGGACTTCGACGACACCTCCCAGGACATCATCGACGCCTTCAGCGGCGACGATTCCGCCGACATCTTGTGAGGCGGCTGCTGCTCGGCTCCCATGTGCTGCTGTGGTGGCTGTTCGACGACCCCGCACTCGGCCCCGAGACGCGCAAGCTGATCGGGGATCGCAACAACTATGTGGGTGTCAGCGCGGCCAGCGTGTGGGAGATCGCGATCAAGGCGGCTCGGGGAAAGCTCGTCGCACCCGACGGCTTGCCTCAAGCGGTGCGTGACAGCGGCTTCCTGGCGCTGGCGGTGACCTTCGAGCACGCTGAGCGCGCTGCCGTGCTGCCGCGTCATCACGGTGATCCGTTTGACCGGATGCTCGTGGCGCAGGCGCAGATCGAGCATCTGGAACTCCTCACCCGCGAACGCAAGCTTCACGACTACGACGTTCGGATCGTCACCGTCTGAGAGGCCGGGCGGACTGGCAGCGCGATCCGGCCTCGTGAGGCCCCGACCGATTCTGGGGCGCACCTCAGGCGGGGCTGAGACGGCCGACGCGCTGTGCCTGATCACGCTGGGGCTCGGGCAGATCGCCGTGGTCGGCGAGGTGCAGCATCAGCAGCTCGTCCCAGCGGCTGCGGTAGTTCGACGTGAATTCGCACCGGAACTGCGTGGCGGCAGAGTCAGGCTCGTTGAGTTCCCGACGGAGCGCGGTCTGCATTCCGAACGGCTCACGGGCGCCGGCAAAGCCCACCGACAGCACCGTGCCATCGGCGTCGGCCACGTGGTATACGCCCAGCTGTGCGGGCAGTGCTGCGATGGCCTCGTCGTCGAGCCGTCGCCAAGGCTTGTCGAGCCGGATTCCCATAGCTGATCCCTGCGTTGCCTGTCGGATGCCGGAGCGCTAGGCCGCAGCGGCCGGCACGTAGGCAGCCGTTCCCATCAGGTCCTCGAAGTTCAGCCTGAAGAAGCGCTCCTGGACATCGGCGGGCAGGTGGGCCATTTCGCGGTCGAAGCGGCGCAGCGGGTTGCGGCCGCCCTCCACGTGGGGGAAGTCGGAGCTGAACATGCAGATCTCGGGCGCTGAGTTTTCGATGATCCAGCCAGTGGGCTCGGTGGGATAGGGCGTGACCCGCACTTGGCGCCGGACGTACTCCGAGGGGCGCAGGTTGAGCTTGCCCAGGCGCTGCTCGTGTCGTTCGAAGGCGTCGAACGCTGCCTCGAGCTGACGCAAGAAGCCAGGCAGCCACACCGCCCCCAGTTCGATCACCCCGATCCGCAAGTCGGGGAAACGCTCGAGTGCGCCGTCGAAGATCAGCATTGACAGCGCTTGGAGCGGCGCAGCAGAGATCGCCATGTACGAAACGGAGCGGAAGTTCTCCCCGCCGCCATGAAAGTCCGGCTCGGGCGGCAGGCCGTTGTTGCGATGCTGCGGCGGCATCACTAGATCGGGGATGCCGACATGCATCACGACAGGGATTCCGGCTTCCTGGGCCGCAGCCCACACCGGATCGAAGCCGATGTGGCTATGGGCGTGGTGCTTGGGCATTCGGTTGGGAATGAGCAGCGCCGCTGCGCCGTCGTCGATGGCCCCGCGGGCGTGCGGTCCTGCGTGCTCGATTGACTGCAGCGGCACGAAGCACACCGGCAGCAGGCGCGGATCGCCCGAGCAGAACGCAATCTGGGCACGGTTCGCCGCCGTTGCTGTGGCGTAGGTGAGCTCGGGTTCGGCTTTGTGCTCCATCTCTTCGATGAGCGTGTTCGGCATGGAGGGGAAGATGAGTTGGCTGGAGAACCCAAGGTCGTCGAGCGCCTGGGAGCGGTCGGCGGGATCCCACGCACCGGGTGCCAGGTAGTTCTTGCGCAGCATCACCTCAGCGGCGGCCCCGGAGCGGAACTCTGGGTCGGCTTGGCGAGCGCGGGCCTTCTCGATGTCGGCGAGCGCCTTGGTGTTGTCACCGATGGAGAAGTGGTCGAGGGCGTAGCGGACAACCTCGGCCGAGGCGAACGGCTCCAGCCACTCCGGCGGCTCCATCGTGTGCGCGTCCGCGTCGTGGATGATCCTGTCCTCGACGTAGGCCATGGCGGTTCCCCCTGATTCCCCTGCGGCGCACTCGACGTTACCCGAGGCCCCCTCGATCCTTCCGAGCCGGCCATACGGCGCCGCTCCGGCCCTCGTCACTCAATTCGACGTCGGCGGCAGGAAGGCTGACATGAGATCGATCCGAGGGCGCACGCCGCTGCGGTCGACCTCGATCAGGCCTGCGTCCTTGAGGCGGTTCAAATCTCGGGCGAAGGTGCGCGGTCCGGTGGGGGCGTACATCTGAGCCAGTTGGGGTGTCAGCCCGGCTACATCTGCGCGTGGAACCGACTCTCCTGGTTTCAATGCGATTACCAATGCGCGCTGGCGCTCCGACGCAGGGCTTGTCGGGAACGTCGACATCACGTCTGCGACGTAGCTCTCCCACGCAAGATGGAGATGCTGCTCTCGTACAGCCGCTGAATGTTCGGTCAGTCCGTCGACGAGCCCTTCGATGCCGTACGCCAGAAAGCCGAGCACATCTCGCTCCCGACTTGCAGCGGCAAGGCGCTGGTAATACCTGTCGCGGGTGAGGTTGAAATGGTTGGCCATCAGATTTGCCGCAGCCAAGGGGATCATTCCCGAACGAGCGAGGATCAGGTACTCAAGCAGCCTGGCCGTACGGCCGTTACCGTCGGAAAACGGGTGGATCCACGCGATGTACAGGTGCGCGAACAACGCACTCGTGATGCAGAGCGCGAATGCGTCGCGCCGCTCGTCGGCCCCTCCGGATTGATGCTGAAAGACCTCGCTCTCGATCCAGTCGACGAGTCGCTCCAACAGGTACTGGCAGTCGCGTGCGGGGGGTCCGAGATAGGGGCCCACGGCGACTGAATGTGTGCGGATCTTGCCGGGTGCCGACTCGGCGTCTGGGTCGACGCCGTCCAGTACCCACCGGTTCAGGTCGCACACCAGATCGCGGCTCAACCGAATCTCGCGTTCACTCATGACCCTCTCGTCCAATCGGACGAATGCGTCCAGCACATTGCGAACCTCGCGTTCCTGATACGCGCGCGAATCAGGCGCTGTGAACGTCCCCGAGCGGATGCCCTCGACCTGTTCGACCGTCAGGGTGTTGCCCTCGATGGCCACAGTCGCCTGAACGCCGCGGACGAGCGCGACTTCGTGAAGGTTCGCTGCCGTGGCGGGAGCGAGTGGCGTGCCGGACAGCTCGGTGCACAGCGCATACGCCTCGCCGATGCGCATCCAAGAGCGTGCGTCCATGCGCTGCACAACGCTGGCATCGAAGTCGACCCACGGGTGCGTGACCGTGTACTCGCGGTCGCTATCGCGACTGGTCACTGATTTGCTGACTGTTGGCCTGTGCTCATCAGCACAGTGTAACTAGGAAGAACTCACTAACTACCACCAGAATTGTCCCCATGGGTGACCCACATGTTGTCAACAATGATGACCGCTGGGCTCGAGCGATCTGCGATGTCGCGGCTCATCACCATCGAGAAGCCAGGCCATGAGGTGGGTCATCTCGACTTACGACGGATAGCCGACGGTGGTCTTGATGCTGCCGAACTCGTGCTGGTGGCTATCTCAACGACCTACCTGTGGTTTTACCGCAGGTGTACTGGCAGATTTCTCCCGATAACGGTCGTCTGGCACGTGCCGATCTCAGTTCTTGTGGAGTTCGGGGTTGATGCCTTCCCAGCGGGACGGGTCGGCGACGCGCATCTCAATGGCGCCGGTGGTGCTGTTGCGGATGAGCAGCATGCCCGAGCGGCCTGAGATTTCGCGGCCCTTCGCCACCGAGCCGTCGGGCAGCGTGACACGGCTGCCGGCGGTGACGTACAGCCCGGCTTCAACCGTGCAGTAGTCGCCGAGCGCGATGCCGATGCCCGAGTTGGCGCCCAGCAGGCAGTGCTCGCCGATTGACACCCGCTCTTTGCCGCCGCCCGACAGCGTTCCCATGGTGGAGGCGCTGCCGCCGAGGTCCGAGTGCGCCCCCACCACGACGCCGGCGGAGATGCGGCCCTCGACCATGGCGGGGCCGAGCGTGCCGGCGTTGAAGTTGACGAAACCCTCGTGCATGACCGTGGTGCCGTCCGCCAAGTGGGCACCCAGCCGCACCCGGTCGGCGTCGGCAATGCGGACTCCCGACGGGATCACGTAGTCGACCATGCGAGGAATCTTGTCGACCGCGGTGACCGTGACGGGCTGGCCGACACTGGCGGCGGCCGTGCGAAGCGCATCCACCCGATCCGGCAGCACCGGCCCGGCGCTGGTCCACGCACAGTTGGTGAGCAGGCCGAACACCCCGTCGAGGTTCGCCTCGTGCGGCCGGATCTCGCGGCGGCTCAGCAGGTGCAGTCGCAGGTAGGCGTCAGCGAGGTCCGCGGGCGGCGCGGCAAGGTCGTCGATGGTGACGGTCACGGTCTCGCCGACGTTGACGCCGAGTTCAACCGCCAGGCATGACCGGGCCGGCGGCGCATCGGCGCTGGCTCCTGCAGGGAACCAGGCGTCAAGCCGTGTGCCCGATGCGACGTCCGCATAGCTGTGCCCAACGGCGCTGATGCTGCCCGAGATGCTCATGGCCGCATCCTGCCACCGCAAGCCGCCAGACCCACTCGGCGTTCGGCAAGTCCCTCCATTGGCCGGTCCTTTGGATGAGGCGGGCAGGTTGTCCATGGTGTGAAGGTCTGTATCCAGGTTTGTGGCGGTTGGGACTTGGCCTACAGTCCATCGGTGGCTCTGAGTCGCAAGATGCGCCAGAGAATCTTGAGCGGACGGTCCGATGCGAATATCCGATTTGACGATCTGCGCTCGTATCTGCTGCAGCTGGGATTTGCTGAGCGCCTCCGGGGCAGCCACCATGTATTCAGGAGAGAGGGCGTGCCGGAGTTGATCAACCTTCAGCGGTCTGGTGTCCAGGCGAAGCCGTACCAAGTCCCACAGGTTCGTCAAACAGTCCTCCGGCACGAATTGTGAGGAACGGCATGCACAAGTACGAAGTCATCATCTACTGGAGCAATTTGGATGAGGCGTTCATCGCAGAGGTCCCCGAGCTTCCAGGCTGCGTTGCGCACGGCGAGACAAAGATGGATGCCTTGAACAATGCCGAATCTGCAATGGGATTGTGGATCGACACGGCTCGGGAGTTCGGAAACCCGGTGCCCGAGCCCAAGGGTGAGCGGCTGATGCTCGCCTAAAGTCGAGTCAGCAGAAATCGCATGCCGATGCGCTTGCTCGCGGCTGCCGTGGCCGTCATGGCGCTCGCAGGCTGTGGTGGTACTGGCTCCGGCGTTGTGGCCACCGAGAACGGCGGCGGGGTCGAACAGGGACTCAGGATCGACGATGCACCGGACGACGCCGCACAACGGGTAGTGACAGTCGACACCGAACCGTCGACGACTGCACCTGGGCTGCAAACCGAGACAGGCGATGCCGCGCAGGGTGCTGCTGTCGATCCGCTGTCCGGTGACGTCTCGCCCGAGAGCCTGTCGACCGGGCCGGTCCTGCAATGGTCAGAGTTAGAGCTTGAACTTCCCGACGGCTTTTCTGTCCATTCGACAAGTGACGGCCGAGTAGCGGTGATCGGCGGTTCGCTCACCGGCGACCTCTTTTCCACGGCGTTGCATCTGCTCGCGTCTGAAGACGGTGCTGAGTGGACGAGCGTGCCGTTGCCTGAGGACGTCTTCCCGACCAGTGTCGACATGTACGACAAACGCATGGCGCTGGGCGGATGGCGGAATGCGGAACCGTCTGCGGGGAACATTGCGGGCGGACAAGGCGTTATGGCGTCTGTTTCGGACGACGGGGGCTCGACTTGGACGCACACAAGGTTCCAAGCGGAAGCAGTCGCTCAATATCTCTCCGATGACGCGACAGCGGAGTTCGTCCTGGCGTCGGTCTATGTGTCTGGCGATTATGTCGTAGTCGCCGCACAGGGATTTGTCCGATTGGATGTCGAATCGCTGCTCGTCGACGCCGGGCTCGTGCCTGCCGATGCTCGCATTTCCGGATGGGAGTCCGTCGGCGACTCGGTGCGCGTCTGGCTGGACGAGGGCAATGGAGCCGAGACCGAACTCCGCTATTCGTTCGACGATCTTGCGCTGACGGAATCGCAGAAGACGCTGCTGCGGGACGTACCTGGCGATGCGCGGACGTTTCTCTTTGGCGGCAACGGCGCGGAACTTGGTGCTGTGGCTGCATTCGACGGGTGGGTGAGTTCGGGCAGGGGCACCGAGGACGGCTTTCACTTGATCCTGTCCACTGACGAGGGAGACAGCGTGTTGACCTCGTCTGACGGCGAGTCCTGGAGCGTTCATTCGCTTGAGCGTTTCTCGACCCCGGACTTCTTTCACTTCGATGCCTTTTCTCCGGACGGCACCATTTGGACCGCTCGTGCCGCGCCAGCTCGTGACGATGCCGCCGGCATTTCGATACACCGCTGGCGCGTCGACGAGCCAGTTGCTCAGACCGCCGACATTCCGGTCTTCGAGGCTGTGTACGGACTCGCCGCCGGAACCGCCGGGCTCGTGATGGGAGGCGTGAGGGGGCTGGAGAGTGCCGCTGCGGGCAACGACGACTTCTGGTCTGATGGAAGCGTGACCAAGGAGGGTTACGAACTACGCATTGGTGAACCTGAAGGCGGGATGACCTTGTGGGACCTGTCAGCGGATGAGGCGGTCTACGTCTTTGGGCCCGAGGACGTCCAGGGCAGAGAGACGCCGCCGGGGGTTCGTTTCGAGGGATCTGGTGACTCGGGCTCACTGACGTTTGAGGACCTCGAGTCCGGTGCGGACCTCGTCACGTTCACTCTGCAAGAACTGCTCCCGGTGCTGGACCTTCCATCGGCAGCCGAACTTGGCTTGCCCGAAGTGTGGGTGGGCTGGTCTGCCGACGGTGTCCAGTGGGGATGGGAGTTGGCGCAGGACGCCTTCGATCTTGAAGACGGGGTTGCCACGGTCAGATTCGCTGTCGGAAGGGACTTCGTGGTGGCCTTGGTGACGGCCATTCCATCGCCCGCGTTCCCAGATGGGGCCAGCGTCGAGCGAATCCCCGCACTGCACTCTTTCATCGCTCGAACACCCTGAATCCCGATCTTGCGCCCACTCCGCAGCTCTTCGGTTCCGACGACGAGGGATCGAATTGGAGCGAAGTGACGCTTCAGGATGAGCTCGGCGTCACGCTGCCGCTTGCGTTCGGACAAGAAACAAAATCAAACCTTTGACTAAAGTATGTAAACGATAATATAATAGCGATATGAGCACGAAGAAGCCGAGGAGTCCGGTCGCCTTGGAAGCTGCTCGGCTGCTCGGGCGCCGCGTCGCCTTGGCCCGGCGGGAGCGCAGGTGGACGATCGCGGAGCTCGCAGAGCGAGTCGGCTCATCGGAGGTGACCATTCGCAAGGTCGAGCGGGGCGACCCTACGGTGGCGCTGGGCACGGCGTTCGAGGCAGCCGCACTGGTGGGGGTTGCGCTGTTCAGCGAGGACGCCGAGGTCCGTGCCCGCGAGGCTGAGTTGGTCGACGCTCGTCTTGCTGTGATGCCGGAAAGGGTGCGCCGCCGTGCCATCGACGACGACTTCTGATGCAGATGGGCGCCCCGCCAGTGTGTTCGTCTGGGTTTGGCTGCCCGGTGCCGCCGAACCTGTGGTCGCCGGACGTCTGGACGACCGCGGCCAAGTCGCGACGTTCACCTATGGTCGCAGCTACCTCAGCAGGCCCGATGCGGTAGCGCTGTACTTGCCGGATCTGCCGCTGCAGCGCGGCGAGATGCCGCCACGTTCGGGAACACTGCCCGGGTGCATCGCCGACGGCGCTCCCGACGCATGGGGGCGACGGGTGATCGAGTATCGACGTCGCAGCACCGGAGCCGACCTGGCGGAACTCGCATATCTGATCGAGTCCGGCTCGGACCGCATAGGAGCTCTCGACTTTCAGGCTTCGTCCACCCAGTACGTCGCTCGTCGCGGCGAGTCGGCGTCACTCGGCGACCTCGCCGACGCCGCTCGGCACATCGAGGAAGGCCGTCCGCTGCCGCCTGCGCTCGACCGGGCGTTGCTGGCCGGCACGTCCATCGGCGGAGCACGCCCGAAGGTCGTGCTCAGCGACCCGCAGCGACACATGATCGCCAAGTTCGCCTCGACCGCCGATACTTACCCGGTCGTCAAGGCCGAGTACGCCGCGATGGAGCTCGCACGTCGCGCAGGGATCGACGCAGCAGCTGTTGAGCTAACAACAGCGAACCAGCGCGATGTCCTGCTCGTGGACCGCTTCGACCGTTCCCCATCCGGCGAGCGCAGGATGATGGTTTCCGCGCTGACAATCCTGAACTTGCACGATACGGCGGGCATCGCCGGTCGCTACGCCACCTACACAGCACTCGCGGACGAGATCCGGGCACGCTTCGTCTCCGCCGCCGACACACTGCGCGAGCTGTTCTCGCGCATCACGTTCAACATCCTCGTCAGCAACACTGACGACCACGCAAAGAACCACTCCGCATTCTGGGACGGCGAGCAGCTGACGCTGACACCCGCATACGACGTCTGCCCCCAGCTGCGCACCGGAGGCGAAGCAGCACAAGCGATGGCGTACGGCCGCGACGGCGAGCGCGTCAGCCAAGTTGCCCGCTGCATCGAGCACGCCGCTGCGTACCACCTCTCCAGCGACGAGGCCCGCAACATCGTCGAACACCAGATCGACGTGATCGCAGCCGACTGGGACGAAGTCTGCGATCTCGCGCACCTCACAACAGCCGATCGTGACCGTCTGTGGGGCCGCCAATTCCTCAACCCATTCGCCCTCTACCCCTAGATGATTAGTTCCAAGGGGTCGGGTCCACCTGTGGTGGGGTGAGGGTGTCCAAGCTCGGGGTGTGAAACAACACTTCGATCTCGGAGGACCGGAGCATGAACCCGGACTTGGACACCCTCGTGACCGCGCTGTATGTGAGGGTCGATGACCTGTTGGCGCAGAATCCTGGGTGGGCGCCGCAGCGGCCTGCGGTGGGGTTCGCCCCGAAGCTGTCGGACGCGGAGCTGGTCACCTGGCGGTGATCTCGGCGCTGCTGGGCTATGACAACGAGTCGCAGTTCGTGCGCTACGCGAAAGCGCATCTGCGGCCGTGGTTCCCCTATCTGCCGAACCGCGACGGGTACAACAAGCGGCTGCGGCGCAGCGGCGAGATGATCGCTCGTGTCATGGGATGGCTCGCACGCGAGTGCGAGTCGTGGCACGACGACGTGTGGCTGGTCGACTCCACCCCGGTCGAGTGCGGCACCAGCCGCGAGACCCAAAAGCGCTCTGACCTCGCGGGATGGGCCCAATACGGCTACTGCGCGTCGCATTCCCGGTACTTCTGGGGTCTGCGCCTGCACCTTGTGGCCACCCCGGCAGGGCTGCCGACCGCGTTCGCGGTCGCCGGCGCGAAAGCCGACGAACGCGAAGTCTGCGCCGACATGATCGACGCGGCCGGGATCGCCCGGCCGGGCCAGACCCTCATCGCCGACAAGGGCTACCGCTCCAAAGCGTTCGAAGCCGACCTCAACGACGCCGGCATCACCCTGCTCCGCCCCGCCCCGCCACCCGATCCGAGCCCCCACGTCCCGGCGCAAAGTTCCTGCGGCCCCTGCGCCAGATCATCGAATCGATCAACCAGACCCTCAAAGGCCCGGCGAACTCCATCGGTGGTTGCAAGTGAACGGTCATGATGACCGTTGGGAACACACGCAGCCGACCGATGGAGGTGTCCGTATGGCAGCGAGGCTGAGTTTGGATGAGCGGGTGTTCATCGAGTCGTCGCCGGGGCGGGCCGCAGCGTCGCGGACGCAGCGCAGCGGCTGGGCCGTGATCGGTCCACGGTGCCGCGAGCTGGCCCGCTGCGCCGGGCGGGCGGGCTATGACGCTCGCTGGGCGCACCGTGGGCGTGCGCGAGGGCCGACGAGAGCGAACGCCCAAGCTGGCGGTCGATCGGGTGCTGGCCGCCGCGGTCGATGAGCGTCTGAAGCTGAGGTGGTCCCCGCACGCGACCGCGGCGGACCTGCGCGAGGCGGGCATGAGCGTGTGCGCGGAGACGATCTATCGGGCGCGCTACGCGAACGACGCGCGCAGCGGCCTGGCGGCGGGCACCTGGGCGAAGCTGCCGCGGCGCTGCCGGCGCCGTCGGCCGCGCAGCGTCGCGCAGGCCGAAAAGCCCAGCCCGCTGGGGGAATACCGGCGGTTGGCCGACCGGCCGGCCGCAGCCGAGGACCGTATAGAGCCCGGCCACTGGGAAGGCGACCTCATCGTCGGCAAAGCGAACCTCACCGCTGCGGTCACGCTCGTGGAGCGCACCAGCCGCTACACGGTCACCGCAGCGCTGCCCGACGGCTACGGCGCGCCCCAGGTCGCCGCCGCGGTCACCGCGGCGCTGGGCCGCCAGCCCGCAGCGCTCGTGCGCAGCCTCACCTGGGACCAAGGCCGCGAGATGGCCCGCTTCGCCGACATCGAAGCCGCGCTCGGCATCGAGGTGTTCTTCTGCGAGCCGCGCTCGCCGTGGCAGCGACCCACCAACGAGCAGACCAACGGACTGCTGCGCCGATGGCTCCCCAAAGGCACCAGCCTCGACATCGGGCAGCTGCGGCTCTCGGTCATCGAGGACAAACTCAACCACATGCCCCGCCGACTCCACCACTGGACATCAGCACACGACATCTACACTCAACTCAGTCGCAACCACCGGTAGAGCTTGCCCCCACTCACCCTCGAACGCCACAAAGGCCGCACCAAAGCCGGCGTCGCCGTACGCATCGCCACCCGCCTCCTCGCCCTCACCACCGCCATCTGGCACAACCAGACCTACCGACACACCCGACCAGCACGCTCACTCACCGCATACGACCACTAAAACCTTGGAACTAATCATCTAGAGAACAGCGTGGGCATGCGGGCTCTGAGATTCGATAAAGAATGTTCCGGGGACGACGGTGCGAACTGTTGTGACCTGAGAGCATTCGAGTGCGCACCGTAGGCGTCATACGTCCACCTACAATCCGCCTCGGTGGCGAAACGCGGCGCAATTGCTGGTTTCGCACCCGTTCTCGCGCTGTTGGTCGGACTCGTTGTGGCATCGGGCGTGGCTGCCTGTGGCAGGGGCAGCGCGGAAGCCGTCACGCCCTCGGAACTGTCGAGTGGGCCAGTGCTGCAATGGATCGAGCTTGACCTCGGTTTCGACTTCGCCATGTCGCTGCAGTCCACAAGCGACGGGCGTGTCGTGGCCATCGGCGGTACGTCCGATGGATCCTTCGCCGCCCGCGTGACCGACAACGGCGATGATTGGGCGTCGCTGCCGCTGCCCGACGGCATCGCACCGCTCGCCCTCGACGCGTCCGGCGACCGCTGGGTGATGATCGGAGCGCCGCCGGGTGTTCACGACAGCGACGAGATGTTCGGTCAGGTGTTCTTCACCGACAACGACGGATCGTCCTGGACCGAGGCGACGCTTGGGTGGCCACCTGACGAGCCATTGCCCGAATACGCAACCAGGTCGACGCGGGCGGTCGAGGCGCTCACGTCGGGCGACCAGACGGTCGTTGCCGTCCTCACCTACTCCGGCTTTGACCTTGAATCACTCCTCGCTGACCAAAGCCGAATACCCGACGGCGAGTTCATGGCGTATTGGGAACCGGATGAAGAATCGCTGACGGTCTGGTTCCGAGACCTTGAGCCTGG
This sequence comes from Candidatus Poriferisodalis sp., assembly GCA_965226645.1. GTDB lineage: Bacteria > Actinomycetota > Acidimicrobiia > Acidimicrobiales > Poriferisodalaceae > Poriferisodalis. Next base: position 1,308,439 of record CBDDDL010000004.1, on the reverse strand, counting down.
TGACGGAGCGGCCGACGAGAACGAGGTCACACTGACCTACGCCGAACTCGGACTGACGCCCGCACAGATGGAGATCGTCCGCAACGTCGAGAGCGACGCGCTCATCCATCTGTTTGCCGGCGACGACGCGACGCTCGGCCCGGTGGCGTCGTTTGGCGGATCGGACGCAGTGGGGAGGTGGACGGACGAGGGTTTCGTGCTGCTGCCCGATGACTGGTCACATGTGTCGCCGCAGCCGCGTGTGCCGAAGGGACCAGCTTCCGAAGGCGTCATCCTGATCGTCACCCGAGGTGACCCCAGCCGGCTCACGTCCCCGGATGGCCTCGCCTGGCAAGCTCAACCGCTGACTCAATACGCAGAAGACTCACGTCGCGAGTCCTCAGTGGTCGACGCCACAGGCACGGTCTGGTCGACATGGCGCGCGTCGGATGGTCGCTGGGTGAGTATCCGTGCCGGCGGCGACAGCGGATCGCCGCAGGAGAGGGCTCGCTTCGAGGGGATCCGATTCATTGACCTATTTGCGGTCGGCGAGGCGGGCCTTGCCGCCGTGGCATGGCCCGACATTCCAGAACGCTGGTCGTTCGCGCGCTCGGGCCGCATCGCCAAGGAGGGATACGAGCTTCGCTACGGCGAGCCCGACGGGGGCCTGACGCTGTGGAGTCTGACAACCGACGAAGCGGTGTACGAGTTCCCCGCCAGGAATATCGAAGCGCCCGAGGGCGTCCGCCAGGTTGGCTTCGGGGGGTCGTACTCGCTCATCTTCGAGGATCTCGAGACGAACAACGAACTCGTGACGTTTACCGCGGCCGATCTCGAGGCAGTGTTCGGTCGCTGTTGGTGGACTTCGGGAAGACCCAATGTGTTCTCGACGCAGGCTTCTTGGGCTGCCGGTCTCTTTCCCGAATTCAGGGAGTGGGTGGGCTGGTCCACCGATGGATCCGAATGGGGCTGGCAGTCGATCGCCGATGCGTTCGATCTGTGCGAGGCGAGAACCGATATCAGCCTTGCCGTCGGCCGCGATTTCGTCATCGCGCTCGCCCACAATTTCGACCCACCGCCGAGCATTCCCAACAATTCCGACGACGAACACCAGGCCCAGACCTCCGGCGTGCACCAATGGTTCATCGCCCGGGTGCCTTGAGTTCGGGCCTATTCCAAAATGCCGCTGTTACATGTAACGCCGAGCGACCAGGCTGGGGTCGTGGAGGAGCAGCCGGACACGTCCCCTGTAGCGGCTCGCGTCGGCAGGCAAAGCTCGGGCGTGCCCTCGTGGTTTTCAGGGATTGGCCTAAGCCTGAATCCACCGATTGGCCTTTGGTGGGCGCGGGATTTCTGGGTCGGTGGCGGGTTGGGGTGGCGCCGGGTTGTTGGGGGTGTGGTTTGGTGTGTTTGGGCGTGTTGGGGTAGGGGTGCGGGTGTGGTTCGGGGTTGTCGACGCTGGGTTTGTGTGGGGGCGCCGGTTCCGGGGGGTTCGGGTCAGCCGGAGGGTCCTGGCAGAGCCCTGAGGGCGCTGAGTGTGGCTCGGAATTGTGTTTGTCAGGGCCAGCGGGCGGGGTATCGCAGGGTGGGTGTGCCGGATCGGTTGACTGCTACGGCTGCGAGGGCGACGAGTCGGGTGCGGCGGGAGCGGTTCGTGGCCGGCGGCGCGTCGGCGAGGGCGGCGCTCCGGTGGCCGATGTTGTGGGCGAGCACTGCGCAGGCGAGCGGTGCGCAGTTCGCGCCGTAGTGGCCTGAGGGGACGTGCTCGAGCCCGGAGCCTTCTTTGAGGTCGCGGATGGCGAGCTCGACGACGGCGTGGGCGCGGTGGAACTCGTCCGCGGCGGCGGTGTCGAGTTCGGTGTTGGCGTTGAATGCGTGGTGTCGCCAGTCGGGCCACAGTCGTTGTTGTGCGGTGTCGGCGAGGCGGGTGCGGCGCACGACGAGGCGAACGGTGCGCTTGGCTTTGCCGCGGCCGGTGGCGTATTGGGTCTCGGCGACCTGGGCGTGGCCGTCTTTGGTGTAAGCGATGTCGGTCCATGCGGTGGCAGGGATTGCTTGGATCGCTGCGCGCACAGCGGATCCGAGGGTGACGGTGATCGACCATTTGATGTTGTGGGCGTCGAGACGGTCGATCAGCTTGCGTGACCAGAATCCCGAATCGGCGCGCACCGTGGTCGGCCCGGCGGCCCCGGCGCGTCGCAGGTTCGCGGCGAGCTCGCCGACGAAGCGCACCACGCCTCGCGAGGACCCCGCGGACCCTTTGCGCATGCGGGCGGCGAGCACCTCGCCGGTGTCGGCGCGTGCAGCGAGCAGCGTGTGATAGCCGAGCACGCTGGTGCAGCCGTACGCGGCTCCTTGTTTTTGTTTGCCGTGGACCTCGCAGATCGTGGAGTCCACATCGACCACCAGCGGCTCGGCGCCGGCGCCGGCGCCCAGGCGCGCGCCAGCGTGCGCGACAGCACCGCTTCGAGCTGGCGGACATGACCGAACGTGAACGTCCGCAGGAACGTCCCGACCGTCGACGGCGCCATCGGGCGGAATCCCAGCACCCGACCGGTGCGCCCGGCGCGCAGCATCCCGACATGATCGATATGAGTGGCCCCTGCGAGCATCGCGGCGACCACGGTGCAGATCCTGGGGCCCGGGTTCGCGGAACCGGTGCGCACCCACCGCTCGATCAGCCCCAACAGACCCAAACGGTCCATCAGCGTGCCCGCCAGGATTGAGGTGTGTCTGAGTCTTCCGCGGAGATCGGCTGGGAAATGAACCAAGTCATGGGGTGTTCTCGGGGTTGTTGTTGGTGGTCCGGCGGTTGTGGTCGAGCCGTCGTGTGCGGGCTCGTTGGAGGCCTTGGCGGCGGGCCTCGCGGATCGGTTCTGGTCGTTGGTGGTGTTCGTCGTCGGGGGTGACGTAGCCGATCGCTTCGTGGCGCCGGACTTCGTTGTAGTCGATCCGGATGCGTGTCAGCTCTGTGTCGAGCAGCGCCGGGTCGGTGATGTCGTCGAGGTGGGGCCATTCGTGGGTGATGTGGCCGAAGAAACTCTCGATCCAGGCTTGGTCGGTGGGGGTGCGGGGTCGGCCGTGGTGCTGGGCGATGGCCATCATCGCCATGTAGGCGCGGGTGTCGTGGCTGGTCATGGCCGCGCCGTTGTCGGACACGGCGAGCAGGATCGGCCGGTCGGGGTCGTCGATGTCGAGATCGAGGCGGCCCTCGGTGAGCAGCTCGTCGAGATCTTGGGCGCCCAACGCCTGATCGAAGATGACGCGCACTTGGGTGGAGGTCTGCGCGGTCGAGACCAGGGTGGTGATCCAGTAGCGCGAGACCACCTCGACGATGGCGAACACGCAGCGCCGGGCCCGCCCGAAGTGGGTGACGTCCCAGACCCCGGATCCTGTTCGGTTCGGTAGACCAGCCAGTGGGGCCACGGCGTGCGGGGCCGCCGTGGCGTCGGCGGCTGTTCGCGCAGCACAAGCGGGTGGGCAGCCAGAACGCGCCGAAACGTCGAGGGGGCTACCCACACCCGGCCCACATCGCAACCGCGGTGGGCGAGCTTGCGGTGCGACCGGTCGACCGGTCCCCACTCCTCAGCGACAGCGAGGACCTCCGCGACCTCGTCGGCCAGCACCGCATGCACCGGCGCACCGCCCGGGGCGAGGTCGCTGAGCGTGCCCAGCTCGCGTCGGCGGGCCCGCCAGCGGTGCACCCGGCCGTCGCAGACCTGCGGTACACCGGTGGCCCACGTGTGCCCAAACCCGGCGGCAACGGCGTCGTCGACGGTGGTGCCGACCAGCTCTTTGGCCTCGGCGGGGACTCTCGCCGGGACCGGTCCGTTCAGTCCCAGCCGGACTTTTGCCCCGGACAATGGCCAACTCGATCGCTTGGACCTTGATCGCCTCGGTGAGCTGACCGATCTCCGCCCGGGCCGCTTCGAGCTCCCAGTTCCGTTCGGCGGCCGGTCGACCCGGCTTGCGGGCCAGCGCAGCCAGCGCCGCGTCGGTCACCGTCCGGCGGATGGAGATGACCGTCGACACATCGACCCCCCACTTCCGGGCCGCGTCGGCCTGGGTGATCTCTCCGCAGGTCACCTGCAAGCAGATCTCCCACTTCGTCTCCGCGGACAGCTTCTTCGGTCGACGCCGACCCTCGCTGACAGCCATCTGATGCTCCTTCACACGTCAGCAAGAACACGATCAGACTTGGTTCATTCCACGGTGGACCCTCCGCGGCAAAGTCAGACGCACAACAGGATCAGGCCCGCGTTGGCCACCAGGCCCTCATGATCAACCGTCGTTGCGAACCGGTCCGGACTGCGCGATGATGCAGACACAAAAAGTGCCTCCTGTTTTTGAGACGAACGTGACAACGAACATCACAATCGTCGCAGATCAGGAGGCCTTTTTCGCGGACGCGACCACCCCCACACACCCACCGAATCGGTGGATTCAGGCTAAGGCCAAGCGCAAGCCTCGCCGACGAGTTCCTCTACAACTGCCGATTCAGATCACAGACCGACCGCAGGGTCCGCCTGCGGCGCTGGGCTGCTGCTGGCACCCGGTGAACGCGGGGTGCGCCGTTGGGGCGAGCGCTCCTCGACGCCGACACTGCGAGGATCCCCCACGTGCCGCGCTGGGCCTCGACAAGAACCTGATGCGGCGGCGGGGCCGCTACAGGGCCAAGGCCTGGCGACCAGCATCGTCGACGTCGACGTCGGCGTCGGCGTCGGCGTCGGCTCGGGACAGCTCCTTGCATAGTGGCGAAAAGCTGTTATGATCATCGTCATGACTATCAGAGCTTCGGCATCTACCGGCACTATGCGAGCACGCTGGCGGCGGGTGGTGTTCCTTCTCACCACGGTCGCTGCTTTGGGATTGGGACTATCCGTAGCTGCCTATTCTGGCGTTTTTGGAACGCAGGAAGCAGAAGCGCAGCAAAACTGTGGCAGTTGGGCCAGGCCGCTGGAAGCCAACGAGAACAGCTTGAGAAACTTCAGCATGAGGGCCCAATATAGCGATAACACCTATGAAGGTACCGTAGAACCGTCCGGAGACCATGTTACGATCTATGTCAGACCGCGAATCAATGGAGTAACCAGCAACGCGAATTGCAACCCAAAGAGTGTCCACATTCGATGGAAAGTTGATACCGTTTTGCCTTGGAATAATTCACTAACCTGCCAACAGATGAACTTGGACTCTGCTTTCGACGGAAGTTATGATCCTTTCGATGGCTACGACACCAGATTTCCAACAGCCACCGAAGAAGGCTGCATCTACTGGGATTTTTGGACTAACTGGCCCTATCAGGCGAGCATATCTCTCGAAGGGCGTGACGGTACGGCTAAACGTGTGTTTGACTCCCACGACGGTCCTCTTCCCATTAACGTCTACCAAGCAGAGATTCGGATATGTCGGACGCCGGCCGATGACTCAAACCACGACTGCAGCGGTTGGTCGAATACCCTTGAGGTAGATCTGGTTAATGATAGTGCTGGTCCGTCAGGACTGTAGGCCACATCACGATTGCGGTTCCTTGGAACGAGACATCAACGTGGTGTTCTTGGCGGAGTTGTCGTCAACCAAGGGTGGGCTGTTTCAAGCACGCGACGAGTCGGTGAACAAAATGGCTGGCTCGTACCGCAGGACTGGCGCAACGGACTCGAAGCGCCTCGAATCCGGTGATGAGAGAATCCAAGGATCCAATGCAATTTGACGACATCGGGCATGCGCCCAGAGTACCCAGAGTTCTGCTTATTGCTGCATTTTGTTTGCTCGTCGCAGTAGTGTCGGCAGGGTGCAGTGAGCCGCCCGGGCCGTCAGTCCAGCCGGAGACGGAAGCGAGCACTCCCAGTGCGCCGAGCAACAGTGTCTCGGACGAGACGAACGCCGCCGTCGTCCAGCGCCAGGATGACAATGGCGCTGGAGTAGCAGGTTATTTGAGCGGCGAAGCGGCCGAAAAGGCAATACGGGCGAGGTCGATGGTTCTCGATGCCTTGGAACGTTACGATCGCATCGGCTACACGGATACGATTTCCTACTACAACGATGAACAAGGCGCAGAAGAGGAACACTACGTATTCATCGTGGAGTCAAGCGGAGACGTGGTTTCGCATCCAGATCCGATTCGTCGTGGACGCAACTTGAATGGTCCGCTTGGCACCGATCTATTGGGTTTCCAGTTTGGCGTGACCATGCTGGCCACCGATGAATTGGGCACATGGGTTACCTACGCTCACCGAGATGCACTGCCGCAATTGCCTGAGATTTACCGAGACGAATGGGATTCGCCGCCGGAATTCGAATTAGACTTGACTGACCTTTCTGGCCAACTTGGCATTCTCGAGGAGCCCCTGCACATCAAGTCAACATGGGTCGTGAGGCATGACGATTTGATCTTCGGTTCGGGCTGGTATATCGACGACGAATCATTTATCGAGTCGTTCATTAGAGCCAGTGCTGCAGTTCTCCGAACTGAAGGGTTGATCGTAGTATCCGACCCAACTTGGTTCGAAAGGCCGGGCAGTATAACAGCAGACATACAGACTACTGTGGACTACTACAATAGTGTCGATAGCCTAATGGGGACGGTGATAGGGTTCATTGCGGACGGTACCGGTACCGTGTTGACAGCGCCCTCTAACCCTGAGCTGATCGGTATTGACATAACAGAACTATTCGGCCCAAGCATAATTTCAAGAGCAAGTGATGCGGGTGAGTGGATGATATTTGGGGAAGACAGCGCGTCTAGTCAAGACGCCGACTCGGCTGCGGCGGGGCGACTGTTCGTAATTCGAGTGGATGACTATATTGTTGCGGGCGGTTGGTCGGGCAAGTCCTAGCGGTTTCGCAGGGGGTATCAACCATTAGGCTTAGGACTCGAACGGGTAGGTGCGCAAGAGCAACTCGAATCGCCGTTCGATCAGGGCTTCGCCGCGCCGTTGGCTGCCTACCCGCACGGCTCCTAAGCCTGAATCCACCGGTGCGGTGGGTGTGGCCGTGTCCGCGAAATAGGCCTCCTGAACTGGGATGATCGTGTTGTCGATTTGGTTCAGGCTTAGGCTGCAGAACGTGGCGGGGCAGCAAGATCCTTCGGGGGTCGCGGCCTGGGTCAGCAGGCATCACAAGCGAAGCGCGGTGACATTCGGTCGGGCTCTCGTGGTGTTCATGGGACTGGCCTGAGACGCACCGGCCTGGGTCGGCTCGGCACCTCGGCACCTTGGCGCTGCGAGGTGCAGCCATGCGCCGGTAGTTTCGGGGCATGAAGACACCTGTGTGCGAGATGCTGGACTGCGACGTTCCGATCGTCGCATTCACCCATTGCCGGGACGTGGTGGCCGCAGTGACCAAGGCGGGCGGCTTCGGTGTGCTCGGTGCCGCGGGCCACACGCCCGAACAGCTCGACATCGATATGGCTTGGATCGTCGACGAGGTGGGCGGCCGGCCCTTCGGCGTCGACATCATCGTGCCCGCCAAGTACGAGGGCAAGACCGAGGGCGAGCTGTCCGCCAAGGACCTGCGGGCGATGATCCCGCCGCAGCACCGACAGTTCCTCGACGACATGATGGACCGCTACGACGTTCCGCCGCTGCCTGCGGACGATGGTGAGAAGGCGGCGGCCTACGACTCCGAGCCTCCGATGACCTATGCGCAGGCAGTGCCGCTCATGGATGTGGCGTTCTCGTATCCGATCCGGCTGGCCGTCAACGCGCTCGGCCCGCCGCCTCCTGACATGATCCAGCGGGCGCACGACAACGGCGTGCTGGTGGGAGCGCTTGCCGGCAAGAAGGTGCACGCCGAGCGGCACGTCGCCGTCGGCGTCGACATCGTCATCGCGCAGGGCCACGAGGCCGGCGGCCACACCGGCGACATCGCCACGATGGTGCTGGTGCCCGAGGTGGTCGACGCCATTGCCCCGGTGCCCGTTCTCGCCGCAGGCGGCATCGGCAGCGGCCGTCAGGTCGCTGCAGCGCTTGCGCTTGGTGCGCAGGGCGTGTGGTGCGGCTCGGTGTGGCTCACCACCCAGGAGGCCGAGACGCACCCGGTCGTGAAGGAGAAGTTCCTGGCCGCAGGCTCGTCGGACACGCTGCGCTCGCGTTCGCGCACCGGCAAGCCGGCCCGCCAGCTGCGTTCGGCCTGGACCGACGAATGGGAAGGCGAGAACTCGCCCGGCACGCTGCCGATGCCGTTGCAGCCGATGCTCATCGGCGCAGCCAGCCGCCGAATCGATCGGGCGGCCATGAACCCCTCCAACAAAGGCGCAGTCGAGCTGGCGAACTACTTCGTCGGCCAGGTTGTCGGCCAGCTGAACGAGTCCATCTCGGCCACGAGAGTCGTGGAGGAGATGATCAGCGAGTACCTCGACGTGATGGACCGCTTCGAGCGGCTCAACTCCTAGCTCAGCACCACTCCGCTGCACGAGCGCCCAGTCACGGGCGCGCCCGCGACCCGTGGAAGTCGGCCGGTTCGGCACCGCACGGGTCGCGGCCCGTACTGTTCGGGCTGGCCACACACGGCTCGCAGAGGGGGCACAGCCATGGAGACCATGCAGGGACGCGTCGCGGTGGTGACAGGCGCGGCATCGGGAATCGGCAAGGCGCTGGCGCTGGGCTTTGCGGCCGAAGGCGCGAACGTGGTCTTGGCCGACATCGAAGAGGGTGCGCTGCGCGATGCGCAAGCCGAGGTCGCGGCTCACGGAGTCGAGGCGCTGGGCGTCATCACCAACGTGGCCGATGCCGACTCTGTAGGGGCACTTGCGCAGGCCACAATCGACCGCTTCGGTGCGGTGCACATGGTCTGCAACAACGCCGGCGTCGGCGGGGGAGGGCTGATCCGCAACCAGCAGCTTGTCGACTGGAAGTGGGTCGTCGACGTGTGCCTGTGGGGCGTGATTCACGGCGTGCACCACTTCTTGCCACATCTGATCGAAGCTGAGGAGTCCCACATCACGAGCACCGCCTCGGTTGCGGGCCTCATGTCGGTGCCCGGGCTCGGCCCCTACAACGCCGCCAAATACGGCGTGGTGGCGATCATGGAGACGCTCCACCTCGAGATGCAGCGCGACAAGAACGCGGATGTAGGTGTCTCGGTGCTGTGCCCTGGAGTCGTGCGCACGAACATCGCGACCGCACAACGGAACCGGCCCGAAGAGCTGCGCCGGCAGCGCCGGGAACGTCCCGCGGGCCAGACGCGAGCCGAGACGGCCGACGCTCGCCGTCGCAACGCCAACATTGCCGCTGCGCTGGAACGGGGAATGGATCCGTCAGAAGTGGCGGCCAAAGTGATCGAGGCAATGTACGAGCGGCGCTTCTGGGTGCTTTCCCATCCCGAATTGCTCGCCGACGTCAACCACCGCAACCAGCAGTTGGCCAACCTCGAGAACCCGACCGTGCGCGCCAGCTTCACCGACGCAGAGCAATAGCGCCGATCCCGGCGCCGTTCACTGCGAGTGGTTGTGTGCGGGCTCGCCCTGCGCGACTTCGACTGCGACGCCGCTCGGAGGACGGCGCAGCCCCCTGATGACACCGGTCACAAGCAGCGTCACTAGCAGCATCACCACGGTTGCCAGCGCCATGGTGGCCCCCGCAGCTGTGTCGTGGTGGTAGCTGACCAGCAAGCCGACCACGGCCGCTACAGCGCCGAGCCCGACGGCAGTCATCATGATGCGCGGTACGCGTCGCACGAACAGGCTCGCTGTCGCCGCCGGGGCCACCAGGAAGGCGAACACGAGCAAACTGCCGACGGCCTCGAATGACGACACGATGGCCACCGCCAGCAGTGTCAACAGCGCCGCATGCGCCAGCTTCGGACGCATCCCAGCGAGTTGCGCCTGCGCCTCGTCAAAGGTCGCCACAAACAACGCCCGATGCAGGAGCACAGCACTGCCGACGGAGATTGCCGCAGCAATGGCCTGACGGCGAAGATCGTCGTTGTCGATTCCGGTGATCGCGCCGAAGAGAAATCGGGTGAGATCGCCCGAGTAGGCGCCGGCACCGGTGGACATGATCACTACCGCGAGTGCCAGGAAGCCCACGAACAGCACGCCGATCGAGGTTTCCTCCGACAGCGGCGAGAAGCTGCGGATCAGGTGGATGCCGCCCACGATCAGCAGCGCGGCACCTAGCGCCCCGATCGTGGTGCTGAAGCCGATGATGTAGGCGAGCGCGATGCCGGGCAGCACCCCATGGGCGAAGGCATCGCCCAGGAATGTCATGCCGCGCAGCACTACCCAGGTGCCGACGACCGAGGTCGTGAGCACCGCGAGCAACGCCGCCCACAGCGCGTTGCGCATGAAGATGTTGTCGACGAAGGGATCGATCCACCAGGCAATCGGGTCAGTCAGGAATTCCACATCGCTGCTCTCAGCCGCCCGATTGCAAGGCGGAGACGATGGCTTCGGCGTTGGTCGTCAGCAATCCGATGTACGTGCTGTGCGCGCTGCGGGCGGGTCCGAGGCTGTCGGTGTTCAAGCTCACCACCACGACGCCTGCCTGTGAAGCCAATTCCCCGATCGTGGCCGACGCATGAGTCGAATCGGCGAAGATGGCCTCGACGCCTTCGTGTTCGATGAGGTGTGCCAACTCCTCGAGGCGAGCAATGCTGGCTTCCGCTGCTGTGGTCGCGGCCGGAATCACCGAGCCCACTACCCGGAAGCCATACCTATCGGCGAAATAGCGGAGCGAGTCGTGGTTGGTGACCAGCACGCGCTGTTCGGGCGCCAGGCTCTCGACGAGATCGACGATGTCGGTGTGGGCGTCGTGCAATGCGTCCTTGTAGTCCTGGGTGCAGGCCGCAAGGTCGGCCGCAGGCAGCCCAGTGGCTTCAGCGATGGTGTCGGCAAGTTCATCGAGAGTGCCCGAGATCCGCACGGGATCGAACCAGATGTGCGGGTCGGCACCGCCTTCGTGGTCGCGGCCATGAGCGTCCGCCTCATCGGCGTGCTCGTCTGATTCGCCGTCGTCGGGGAGATCGTCGGCCTGGTCATCTTCGCTGTCGGCAGCGGTGAGAAGCTCGATGTGGTCGCCGAAGACGAACACGGGCGTTCCGTCTGCGGCTACGGCATCAAGGGTGTCCTCGAGCGAGGCTTCGAGCCCCTGACCGTTGACCACGATGATGCTCGCATCATCCATCCTGGCGCGATCTCGCAGCGACGGTTCGTATGTGTGTGAATCGACGCCCGGCGGCGCGAGAGATTCGACCTGAACGAGGCCGTTGCAGGTGACGTTCTCGACAACATCGGCCCAGATGCTCATGGACGCGACCACCGTCGGGGCGCCGTCCTCGGCGCCGGCATCGGCCGCGTCGTCGCTAGCGCACCCTGCTGCAAGCAGGACACCGGCACCGATCAGCGCCGCGAAACGGCCGGAGCGGCACCGTCGCTCGTGCCCATGTTCGCCGGGGCAAAGCGGAGGCGACACCCGCCTCTGTGTACGCGTCGAAGCACTGATGGACTCATGCACCGTCGTGACTATAGTGAGACTCATTCTCATCTTCAATCCGGTGACCGGATGGGCGAGCAGATGAAGAGTGAGGTACGACGCCGCGATGTTCACGCTCAATGACGTCAAGGTGTCCTTCGGCAACCGACAGGTCCTCGACATCGACTCGATGAGGTTGGACTCGGGCGCAGCGGTGGCCCTGATGGGCTCGAACGGTTCGGGCAAGACGACGCTGCTGCGACTGCTCGGTGGCCTGCTTGCACCGACCTCAGGCGACATTCGCAAGGATTACGAGATCACGGTCGGCTATGTCAGCCAGCACCACAGCCCACACGCATTTATGCCGATGACGGTGAATGAGGTGCTGATGATCGGGCGATTCCGCGAACGGGGTCTGCTCGGCCGTATGCGCAAGGTCGATCGTGATGCGATGGACGTGGCAGCCGAGCGATTGAAGGTGGCAGATCTGCGGAGGCGGTCATTCGGTCAGCTCTCGGGTGGGCAGCGCCAGCGTGTCCTGATCGCGTCCGCACTGGCTTCTCAATCTGATTGCTTGCTGCTTGACGAACCCATCACAGGCCTCGACATACCGAGCCAGGACATTGTCCTCGAGGTCGTCGATGCCGAGCGGATGCGCAACAAGCTGGTGGTGCTCTCGACCCATCACCTCAGCGAGGCCCGCCTGTGTGAGCGGATCGTGCTGCTCAAGGGCGCTGTGATCGCAGACGGCACCCCCGAACAGGTGCTCAACGAGGAGAACATGGCCGCCGCATTCGGTGCCAATGCGGTGACCAGACTGGAATTCGGCGAGGGCGACGAAGCGTCCTCGCTGCTCGTCTTCGAAGAACAGGGTCCGCTGCGCGACTCCAATTTTGGCCGCGCCAGCCACATCGCCGGGGAATCGGAATGGTTGCTCGGCCCGCGGACGCGGGCGTGACGAAGCAGTTCGCGGACGCGGGCGTGACGATGGATCTCGGTGAATTGCACGACAGTGTCGCAAAGCGGCTGCGAGAATCCGACCAGCGCTACACCGATGGACGGCGGCGACTGGTGGAGGCATTGGCCGCTGCGGCGAGGCCAGTGCGGCTGCCCGATATCGAGACGTTGGCGCCCGATCTGGCGCGCAGCACGGCGTATCGCAATCTTGAAGCGCTGGAGCGCTGCGGGGTGGTGCAACGGCTCGAGACCGGGGGAGATCGTGCCTATTTCGAACTGGCCGAGTCACTGCTCGGTCATCACCATCACTTGATCTGCGTTGATTGTGGCGCGATCTCCGACATCGAACTCGACAGCGCGACTGAAGCACGTATTGACGAAGCCCTCGGAGCCGCCGCGAGCGAGTCCGGGTTCGCGCCCCTGCATCACAACGTGGACCTCTACGGACGCTGTGCTGACTGCGCAGCGGCCCGCTGAGGGCGCAGACGCGACCCGTAGCTGTCCCGGCGATTCAGCACACCTGTCATAGGCTGAACCGCATCTCACAGCAGCATCACCACGACTTGCGCGAGGTGTCTCGTCGGCGCCTGAAGGCAGCGCTCGCGCTGACCATCGCCATCGTGATCGCCGAAGTGGTGGGGGCTGTGCTGTCGGGGAGCTTGGCGCTTGCGGCCGATGCCGGCCACGCCTTCACTGATTCCGCAGCGATCGGGCTCGCGCTGGCGGCGACCTGGGTCGCTCGGCGTCCGGCGTCGCTCAAGCGCACGTTCGGATTCGAGCGTGCCGAAGTGCTCGCGGCGGCGGCCAACGCTTTGATGCTGTGGGCAATCGCGGCATGGATCGGCTGGGCATCCATTCGGCGCTTCATCGACGGGTTCGGCGGAGAGCCTGTCGAAATTGCTGCCGGTTGGGTGCTGGTCATCGGCGGCATCGGCCTGCTGGTCAACATCGCGGCGGCTTTCCTGCTGCATGGCTCCGCGGCCCACAGTCTGAACGTCGAGGCGGCGTTCCGGCACGTGTTGGCGGATCTGATGGTCTCAGTGGCGGTGATGATCTCCGCCGCGGCGATCCTGATCTTCGGTTGGTGGTGGGTCGATCCGGCACTCAGCGTGCTGATCGCAGCTCTGATCCTCCTGAGCTCATGGAAGCTGGCCGCATCGGTATTCCACGTGCTCATCGACGGCGTGCCCTCCCACGTCGACCTCGAAGCGCTCTGCGCCGACATGGAGAACGTGTCCGGGGTCACCGTCATGCATGACATCCACGTGTGGACGGTCACGTCTGGCTACGTCTCGATGAGCGCTCACGTGATCACCGACCCGGACCACGACGCCGACCACGGTGCGGTCCTGGGCGAGCTGCGGCGGATAGCGAAGGACCGACACGGCATCTCGCACGTCACCTTGCAGCTTGAGACGTCCGAGGATGCCTGCACCGAAGACCACCACCTGGACCGCCAGCGGACCTAGCGGGCCCACGTTGGGGCGGGCCGGGCCGCAGTTCAGGCGCGTACACGCCTCGATTCGCGCCGAGCCCACAGTTGGCAGGCGAGGGCGAGCACCCCGTAGATGAAGTAGCTCACGCCAATCGGCATCACGTCGCCAGCGATCGCTCGATCGGTGATCGCGGCGAGCAAAGCTCCCAGCCCAGTCGAGCAGAAGCCCACAACCGCAGCAGCCGTGCCCGCCATTGCGCCCATCGGTTCGAGCGCCAGGCTGATGGCGACTGGGGCGAACCCGATCATCGAAGCGTTCACCAGGCTGAACAGCAGCATCCAGACCCAGATCGACGGTAGCCCGCCGGCTGCCGCAGTCACCGCCAGTAGTGCACCCGATGTCACCACGAAGGCGACGCCGGCAATGAGAGCGAGCGGTCGCGCTTCGACTCGGCGCAGCATCTGGTTGTTGGCGATCGACACGCCCGCGGCGATCGCGCTCATCGTGGAGAAGTACGGAACGAACCAGCTCGGCCGCCCATAGACGTCAACGAAGATGAGTTCTGAGCTGGCCAGGAACGAGAAGAGCGCACCGAATCCGAACGTGACTGCCAGCGTGTAACCGAGGGTCGTGCGGTTTGCGATCACGCTGCCGAATCCGGCGAGCGTGGTGGTGAAGCTCAGCGGCCTGCGGTTCTCATCCGCGAGCGTCTCCGGCAGCCGCAGCGACCATAGCGCCAACGCACCTGCGCTTACTGCGCCGAAGAGCAAGGTGTAGCGCCACGATCCGAGCGCCACGAGGCCCTTGCCGAGGATCGGGGCGAGGATCGGCCCCAGGAAGAACACGGTCTGGATGAGCGTCATCGCCCGGGCCATGGCGGTGCCGCTGAAGCGGTCGCGCACGATGGCCTGAGTGAGGGTGCGCGGGCCTGCGGCGGCAAAGCCCCACACGAAGCGGCTGGCCAGCAGCACCTCCAGCGATGGCGCCAGCGCTCCCACCACGGCTGCCACGGCATAGATGCCCAAGCTGACGAACAGCAGCGGCTTGCGACCGATGGCGTCGGCGATCGGGCCATAGAAGAGGGTGCCCACTGCCATGCCTGCGAAGAACAGCGTGAGTGTGAGCGACAGCTTTGTGGAGTCGGCGCTGAGACCGAAGGCAGGCCGCATCTGCTCGAACGCCGGGAGCAGCGTGTCGATGGCGATCGCCGCCATGGCGCTTGCCAGCGCCATGAGCAGGATGAATTCGCGTTCGCCGATGCGTCTTGGCGGGCGGTCGGCGCCAGCCGACGCGCCAGGCGACGGTTGCGTCGAGCTCAGGCGCGAGCCTGCTCGTCGGTGACGATCGGGGGCTCGGTGGACCAGGGGAAGTTGATCCATTCGTCGGTGTGGCGCCATACCCAGTCGCAGTTGACCGTGGACCAGGGCTTTTCGTACAGCACTGCGGTGCGTACGCTGCGCACTCGCGGCAGGCAGAAGTCGTACACCATCTTGAGCGTGTGGCCGGTGTCGGCGACATCGTCGGCGATGAGGATGTCCGAGTCGCGGTGGTCGACCAGATCGGGTGTCGGCGGCAGCATGATGGGCACATCGAGCCGCTCGTCGACGCCGGTGTAGTACTCGCAGTTCATGACGTAGATGTTCTTGACCGACAAGGCGTAGCCCAGCGAGCCAGCGCAGAACAGCCCGCCCCGCGCAATGGCCAGGATCATCTCGGGTCGGTAGCCATCGTCAGCGATGGCCTGCGCCAGCTCGCGCACTGCGACGCCGTACCCACGCCAGTCCATGACT
Source organism: Candidatus Poriferisodalis sp. (assembly GCA_965226645.1). Lineage (GTDB taxonomy): Bacteria > Actinomycetota > Acidimicrobiia > Acidimicrobiales > Poriferisodalaceae > Poriferisodalis. Next base: position 1,292,866 of record CBDDDL010000004.1, on the reverse strand, counting down.
TCCCGTTCTTCAGCGTCCGTCGCCTCGCTCACGCGCCCTCCCAGTCCACTGCTGCCAACGCCGCCCGCAACCTAGCGCTCCCCACTATTCCGGTTCTATTCCCGTTCTTTTCGAGGGGGTGTCGGGTAGCCGCTACAACGCGCTGACCTGCGGTTTCGCACCCCTGCTGGCCGATCCCAGCACTATTCCCGTTCTATTCGTGTTCTATTAGGGGGTACCAACGAGTGTTCGCTTCAACGCGCTGACCTGCGGTTTCGTACTGCCGTTGGCCAGCCCCGCCTCTATTCCCGTTCTATTCCGATTCTTTTCGAGGGGGTGTCGGGCAGTCGCTAGGAGTTGTCGAGCAGCCAGTACGCGCCTCGACCGTGGCCTTCCACAAGTACGAGGCCTAGATCTCGCAGCTGCACCAGCGCTTCACGTACCTCAGCGACGCTGACCTCGAGATCGTCGGCGAGTTCCCCCCGTGCTGCGGGGCCCTCAGCCAAGGCCGTCAGCACGGCAGCTTCCAGCCTGGTGACCGCCAAGCCAGCCCCATCCGGTCCCAGCCAGTGCCCCCGCCGTGGCACGCTGCACGTCACCGACGCACTGGTGGATGTGAATACGGGGCGACCGAGCCCTGCATCTGCGCACTTCCGCACCATTCGCAATGTCCCTGAGCCGAGTTGTTCAACAATGCCCCGACGGTAGAGACAGGCGAGCAGGTTCGGGTTCCATGGATGCGAGCCATGAGGTAGGTAGAGGTCGGCCGGGGCGAGCCCGAAGTGCAGTTGGCCAGGCGACAGCACCTCAAGCCTGTTGGAGAAGACGCGAACTTGGACCAGACCGGCAGTTGCGTAGTCGCGGTGGCCGAATGCATTGGCAAGTGCTTCGCGTACAACTTCGCGAGGGATCTCCGAGTCGGCGTCTGCCTGCAAGCTGCCGCCGATGTGCACTCGCCAGTGCAGGTGTTCGTCGCAAAACGCCATCGCCTTGCGCAGCGAGGCGTACACATTGTCCTCGACGAGCGCATCGTCTCGGAATTCCTCCGCGAGCTCGGTGTCGTCGAGCGCCACAAGGCGACAGCCGAGAGTCGGGAACGTGCCGTCGAGCGACTCGATACGTCCGAAGAGTGCAATGGCGCCGCGGTTCGGTTGGCCTTGGCCGTCCAAGAGATTCAGCGCTCGCAGCACATCGACGACTGAGGCATCCGCATCGAACCTGGCACGCCCGGCCTTGATGGCATCATCCCGGAACAATCGGACCTCACGTTCGTCGATGACGCTGAGGTCGCGCCCGGATGCCTCAAGTTCCCACCGGGCCAAGCCATGAGCGCGTTCGAGCACCAGCGACAACTGGGTCTCGTCCGGCATGACCACTGTCGCAGCGCCTGATCGCATGAAGTGGTTGCCGCGGTATGCGTACGGCTTGTTCGCACCGGCCGGAACGGTTGCTATCAGTACCTCGCGCCCGCCGCAATCGGGCAGTGGGACTCTCTCGATCGACGGGGGATGTCGCGGGTGAATTTCTTGGCAAGCGTTGGTGATGTCAGTGAGGGAGGTGTCGCCCACCTGCTGCCCGGCGACGTTGCCTTTGGGGCCGATGCCGAAGATCACGCGGCCGCCTCGACCGTTGAGCATGGCCGAGAGCGTCTTGGCCGCCTCATTCCGTTGGCCTGTGGTCGCTTTGAACTCGACTACCTCAGATTCGCCTTGCTGTGCGAGGCGAGCGATTTCTTCGGGCGTCATCGTCTGCCAGTATCGCCGAGCCAGCAGCTGATCAGTCCGCGACGCAGAACGACACCGGTCGTCTTACCTGCCGGACCGCTGGCTTGCTCTGCAGTTGCGCGTTGAAGCGGTTCGCGATTGTGCGGTCTGCACCTTCCCCGTTCTATTCCGGTTCTTTTCGAGGGGGTGTCGGCTGGTCGCTGCAACCCGCTGACCTGCGGTTTCGCACCCTTGCTGGCCGATCCCATCACTATTCCCGTTCTATTCGTGTTCTATTAGGGGGTACCAACGGGTGTTCGCTTCAATGCGCTGACCTGCGGTTTCGCGCCGTCGTCAGTTGGTCGCGCACTATTCGCGCTCTATTCCCGTTCTTGTTCGGCTCAGTTGGGGTGACCAACAACGATCCGCTTCAATGGTTCCCGCTCAGGATCGGTCGGCGAGCAGGCGCATAGACAAAAAAGGGACCCCGTGCGTTCCGGGGTCCCGTTGCCACGGTATTTCGGCTGCATTCGGCTGACGCCTACTAACCGAACCATTCGGCGTCAATCACCATAGTCGTTTGTGCCACGCGATCACCGAGGACATCCCCCGCTTCGCTGCCGAGGTTCGACGCCTCGTCGACTCGTAATACCGCCATACGATGCCCGACATGTCTGAAGGGGGTCGCGAACACTCGCTCGACCGTGTTCAGGGCATCGAGCAGCACCAGATTCCTGCACCCGAAGGTGCGCAAGGGCAACTGGAAGAGATGACGGACCGGCTGCGCGAAACGGGCCTCAGTGAGGACGAGGCGTTCCTGATTGCGGTGAAGCGCCTTGCGGCGAACGATCCGTCGATGCAGGCGTTCGCAAGGGAGCATTTCGCCGGACTGTGGGACGAACCCGAGCCCGAACCCTCAACGGAAGTCGCTGAATCTGAAAGCGCAGTTGCATCACAAGCCCCCGACGGCGTGGTGCCCCCTCGTCGAGGTCGCAGCCGGCAGGACATCTGGGTCATGGCTTGCCTTGCGGTCGCAGCTGCGGTAGCAGTCAGGGTCCCGGTGCTTTTCGGCTTGGAACTCGGCGACGGCGAAGACGGCAGCTTCTACAGCCGCAACCTTGGAGTGCTGGTGCTGCCCACCCTGGCGGGATGGTTCGCCTGGCTTCAGCGCCCCCCGAGATGGGTCTATGTAGTGCTCGCAGGGGTGTTCGGGGCAACCACCGTGGTCATGAACTCATACCCGTTCAGCTCAGACCGAGGTACCCCGCTGACCGAGGTGCTTGCGTGGTTCCACCTGCTGGTGCTGCTCTGGCTTGTCGTCGGGCTCGCCTACCTCGGCAAAGACTGGCGCTCACCGAGCCGCAGGAACGACTACGTGCGCTTCAGCGGCGAGTGGGTCGTGTACTACGTCCTGATCGCATTGGGCGGCGGCGTGTTCTTGGGACTGGCCGCTAGCGCATTCATAGCGATCGGCTTCGCTCCCGGCACGGCCGTCCAGTGGGCAGCCACCGCTGGCGCTGCCGGAGCGGTGGTTGTCACCGCGTGGCTCGTCGAAGTGTGGCAGGGCGCGGCCTCGAGGATCTCATCGATGCTGGCGTTCATCTTCACGCCGTTGTTCGCGGTGATGCTGCTCGTGTTCCTGATCGCCCTGCCAGCTAGCGGTCAGAGCATCCAAGGCGATCGCGAAGTTCTCATCACGTTCAACGTGATCCTCGGACTCGTCGTCGGCCTGCTGCTGTTCTCCGCCGCCGCTCGGCGCGCTGACTCCCGGCCAGGACTGTTCGACACGGCTTCGGGAGTGCTCGCGGCGGCGGGGCTCGCCACCAACGTGATCACGTTCGTCGCCATTCTCGGGCGGATTGCAGACTATGGATGGAGCCCAAATCGAGCCGCCATCGCTGGCGTCAATGCCATCTTGTTGGTGAATCTGGCCGGAAGCGTGTGGCTGTACATAGCGCTGTTTCGCCGACGCCGGCCGTTCGCGGACATCGTGCGGTGGCAGACAGCCCACTTCGGCGTCTACGCCGCATGGGCTGCGGTGGTCGTAGTGGCCTTCCCGCCGATCTTCGGCTTCGCCTGAACTGACGCAGACTCCAGACCTGGGTGCACACCTACAACCTCCACCGGCACCACACCGCCATAGGCGGACCACCCGCCAGCCGCGTCAACAACCTCTTTGGGCATTACAACTAGATGATTAGTTCCAAGGGGTCAGTGGTCGTAGGCGGTGAGTGAGCGTGCTGGTCGGCTGTGTCGGTGGGTCTCGTTGTGCCAGATGGCGGTGGTGAGGGCGAGGAGCCGTGTCGCGATGCGCACGGCGACGCCGGCTTTGGTGCGGCGGTTGTGGCGTTCGAGGGTGAGTGGGCCTTTGAGGGTCTGGTTGATCGATTCGATGATCTGGCGCAAGGGCCGCAGGAACCTTGCGCCGGGACGTGGGGCCTCGGATCGGGTGGCGGGGCGCAGCAGGGTGATGCCGGCTTGGTTGAGCTGACGTTCGAACGCGGCGCGTCTGTAGCGGTTGTCGGCGATGAGTGTCTGGCCGGGCCTGGCGATCCCGGCCGCGGTGATCATGTCGGCGCAGACTTCGCGTTCGTCGGCTTTCGCGCCGGCGAGCGCGAACGCGGTCGGCAGCCCCGCCGGGGTGGCCACAAGGTGCAGGCGCAGACCCCAGAAGTACCGCGAATGCGACGCGCATCAGCCGTATTGGGCCCATCGGGCGAGGTCAGAGCGCTTTTGGGTCTCGCGGCTTCGGCCGCACTCGACCGGGGTGGAGTCGACCAGCCACACGTCGTCGTGCCACGACTCGCACTCGCGTGCGAGCCATCCCATGACACGAGCGATCATCTCGCCGCTGCGCCGCAGCCGCTTGTTGTAGCCGTCGCGGTTGGGCAGGTACGGGAACCACGGTCGCAGATGCGCGTGGGCGTAGCGCACGAACTGCGACTCGCTGTCATAGCCCAGCAGCGCCGAGATCACCGCCAAGGTGACCAGCTCCGCGTCCGACAGCTTCGGGGCGAACCCCACCGCAGGCCGCAGCGGCGCCCAATGAGGGTTCTGCGCCAACAGGTCATCGATCCGCACATACAGTGCGGTCGCGAGGGTGCCCCAAGTCCGGGTTCATGCTCCGGTCCTCCGAGATCGAGGTGTTGTTTCACACCCCGAGCTTGGACACCCTCACCCCACCACAGGTGGACCCGACCCCTTGGAACTAATCATCTAGAGCTACATTCGCCTGGGTGAGTTCTCCGACCTCGGGACGGTCAGCGCGTTTGGACCCGATACCGGGGATCTTGGAGATACTCGACCGTGCTGCGATGACGGGCACCAACAAGCTCGGTCTGTTGCTCACACTCATCGATCTGGCACCCGCGCTCGAAGGCGATGCGCCAAGCGTCACTCAGACTCGGATTGCACAGCGCTACCTGGAGATTCACTGGGAGCATGCCCGCCCCTACCCGTACGGTGGCAGAACATTCAATCTGCGTCAGAGTTCGGCACGCAAGAGACGCAGCGACGGCACCGTTGCCGATGACACGACTGTCATGCAGGAGATCCGTGGGCTCAGGGATCTCCTGGAATGCGGTGACCGTGGCGATCTCCAGGAAATGCCACTCGAGATCGTCGAGCGAAGGTTGGATGGCACCGACCTGCAAACCGAATGGAAGCAGGCGTACGAAACGGCGCTCGCAAAGGTCCGAGCAAACCTCTTGAGAAATCCGGTACGACTGCTTCAGCGACTTCCGGGAGACCCCGATCCGTTCTTGTACGACATGACAGGTGACAAGACAGCGCTCACATTTCTTCCTGGTGTTGCTCGGAGCCTCACACGATTTGCAGGGGTACTCCGTCCGCTGATTGAGTTCCGATTCGCCCAGGCGGTCATGAGGATCAACCGTGAGACGCTCCAGCTGCCGATCGACGATGTCTATTCCCACCTGTTCGGCCGCGACAGAATCATGCCGTCGCCGAAGATGCGTCAGGGTCTCGTCGAGATCCAACGGGGACGATGCATCTTTACGGACATTCGGTTGCCAACGACCGGCGGTTCTTTGGACCATGTGGTGCCATGGTCACGGGCACGTCTCTCTCAAATAGAGAACTTTGTCATGACCACGCCCAGCGTCAACAGCAGCAAGTCTGACTCGCTACCCGCACCCGCTGCGATGGAGCGCTGGTTCCAGCACATCGACACGAATTCCGGGGAACTCCAACAGTGTGCTGACGAGCACGGTTGGCTGACAGATCTTGACAGTGTCCGTCGCGTGGCGCTCCACATCTATAGGGCACTCGACGCGTCGACCGGCGTCTGGGACTTCGAGCACGGAATTCAGCTACTCGGAGTCGACGGCAAACGCGCGGTGCTCGAACTGCTCAGTAGTCCTGCATCGTCGACCTGATGATGGCGGGCTGGCAGCAGTTGCGGGCGCCCTAATTTCGATGTCCTGCTGCGCCTCCTGGTCGTAGGGTGGCTCGGAGACCTATGTCTCCTTGGGATTGGGCAGGTTCGAGCGACACATGAGATCGATCACGTTGCGCAACTACCGCTGCTTCGGTGCCGAACCGCAGAGGGCGCGTCTCGCTCCGCTCACACTGCTCGTCGGTGAGAACAGCAGCGGCAAGACATCGCTCATGGCGATGGTGCGTGCCATGTGGGACGTGGCCTACGACGAGCGCATCCCCGATTTCAAAGAGGAACCGTACGATCTCGGGAGCTTCGACGAGATTGCACACCGTCCTCGTGCCCGGGGGAGCGGGGCGAACTCGTTCGAGGTGACGGTCGAGCTAGAACCATCGAGGCGTCCCGCAAATGGCGCAATTTCCAAGAATCACCGGTATCAGGTGGAGTTCTCCGAGAAGTGGTCAGCGCCGGTGCCGGTGCGACGGCGCATCCAGGCTGCAGGTCAGCAGGCTGGCGGCACATCGGACTATTGGTTCGAGCATCGGACGCGCGACGGTGAATCAGAGGCCTTGAGTTTCGGGACCCCAGCGGGCGAATGGAGGGGTGAGCTGACAGAGCTTCAGCCGAGGATCGCCTCGCCGGTCACACAGGATCCACTTGTCCCCCTGGAGATGTTGCGGTTACGACTCCGTGCCGAGTTGCGCGAGGGACGGCAAGCTCTACCGGTGGTTGCAAGTGAGTTGAGTGTAGATGTCGTGTGCTGATGCCCAGTGGTGGAGTCGGCGGGGCATGTGGTTGAGGTTGTCCTCGATGACCGAGAGCCGCAGCTGCCCGATGTCGAGGCTGGTGCCTTTGGGAAGCCATCGGCGCAGCAGAGCGTTGGTGTGCTCGTTGGTGGGTCGCTGCCACGGCGAGCGCGGCTCGCAGAAGAACACCTCGATGCCGAGCGCGGCCTCGACGTCGGCCCAGCGGGCCATCTCGCGGCCTTGGTCCCAGGTGAGGCTGCGCACGAGCGCGGCGGGCTGGCGGCCCAGCGCCGCGGTGACCGCGGCGGCGACCTGGGGCGCGCCGTAGCCGTCGGGCAGCGCTGCGGTGACCGTGTAGCGGCTGGTGCGCTCGGCGAGCGTGACCGCGGCGGTGAGGTTCGCTTTGCCGACGATGAGGTCGCGGTCCCAGTGGCCGGGCTCCATGCGGTCCTCGACATCGGCGGGCCGGTCGGCTACCGGCCGGTATTCCCCCAGCGGGCTGGGCTTTTGGGCCTGCGCGACGCTGCGCGGCCGACGGCGCCGGCAGCGCCGCGGCAGCTTGTCCCAGGTGCCGGCGGGCAGGCCGCTGCGCGGGTCGTTCGCGTGGCACGCCCGATAGATGGTCTCCGCGCACACCCTCATGCCCGCCTCGCGCAGGTCCGCCGCGGTCGCGTGCGGGGACCAGCGCAGCTTCAGACGCTCATCGACCGCGGCGGCCAGCACCCGATCGACCGCCAGCCTGGGCGTTCGCTCTCGTCGCGCCCTCACGCACGCCGACGCGTGCGCCCAGCGAGCGTCATAGCCCGCCCACCCGCCGCAGCGGGCCAGCTCGCGATGCACCGTGGACCGATCACGGCCCAGCCGCTGCGCTGCCTCCGCGACGCCGCGGCCCGCCCCCAGCGACGACTCGATGAACACCCGCTCATCCAAACTCAGCCTCGCTGCCATACTGGACACCTCCATCGGTCGGCTGCATGTGTTGGCAACGGTCATCATGACCGTTCACTTGCAACTACCGATGGAGTTCGCCCACGTTCCAGCCGTTGGACGATCCATCCTGTCGGAAACGCACCCGAGTTGACAGAGGACGTAGTCGCCGAGCTGGAGCAGGCCTTGCCTCTGCGGCGGCGCATTGGGCGACCCGTGCACGACTCCCATCGACAGCGGCCCTTTGCGAGTGCGCCGGTTCGCTCGCAGCCACGGCGCACATACGACCCCGTGCGCATCACGGCCGACTCGGTCGGAGATGCGATCCCCACTTATTTGGCGCAGTTGGAGACACGAGCGCCAGCTGAATGGCACGCGCTGAAAACTCAGCTGGAGGCATTTGGCCGATCGGCCGAACTGTTCGACGAGTTGAAGATTCGGCGTCACGGCAAGCATGAGTCGGACCCGTTCCAAATCCAAGTACGCAAGCTCGGCGACCGCGCCACGGGTCGGTTCAGGAATCTCGTCGACGTGGGCTACGGCGTCAGTCAAGTGCTGCCTGTTATCACGGAACTCCTGCGGCCGGGCGGGGCCCAGACCCTCCTGCTGCAGCAACCAGAGGTACATCTGCATCCGGTAGCCCAAGCATCGCTGGGCAGCCTGATGTGCCAACTCGTGAGCGTTGAAGCTGGCAGGCGTCGGAGACAGATAATCGTCGAGACGCACAGTGACTTCATCATCGACCGAGTTCGCATGGCAGTGGCAGACGGATCGGGCGGGCTCTCGCCAGATGACGTGTCGATTGTTTACTTCGAGCGCTGCGGTCTCGATGTCCGATTGCATTCGATTTCGGTCGACCGACTCGGCAACATCAGCGGTGCTCCGACGGGGTATCGACAGTTCTTCTTGGAGGAGGTCCAACGCTCCGTCGCCTTCTGACCGATGTGTGCGATCGTCGATGTCAACGTCGTCAGCGAGTTGTGGGAAGCCACGGGCACCGATGCGGGTCGTGCTTTCCGGCAAGCCGTCGATAACGGCCGGGTTCGGCTTGTCGTCGGGGGCAGTCGGCTTGATGCCGAATTCTCGAGGGCCGGTGAGCGAATGCGCGCCTGGCTGACCCAGCTCAGACTTAGTGGACGCATGACGAGGGTCAGTGGCCAAGACGTGGACCTCCGAGCACATGAGCTGGCTGCTCGGCCAGCACCGAGCGACGATGCCTGCGCTTCCGACGACGAGCACATCATCGCTCTGGCGGAATTCTCAAGAGCGCGGCTCCTGTATACGAACGATCAGGCTCTCGTGAGGGATTTCAAGGACAAGCGCTTGGTCGATGCGCCACGGGGCAAGGTCTATTCAACACCTCAGTCCGGCGAGGTAAAGCGTGTCCATCGAGACCTCCTGGGTCGCACCGACTTATGCCCGTGATAGGTCACCGAGTCGGGCGCTGAATCTGACAGAACGGATCATCGGGTTGGCTGCCGCAATCTGACCAGCGACTTCGGGACACGTCGGTAGGAGCCATCTTCGCTGCGCTCGATTCATGGCACGCATGTCGGATCGCTTCCGCGAGCTTCACCGACGCTGACACGACCACGGAGTATTTCGCAGCCCCGCTCGCTGAACTTGGTTCAGACGGTGGGTACTGTGGCTCCGTCGCCGGTAGCGACGGCCGAGGTCGCAAGCGGTGTGGCCTGAGGAGAAGTGAGGAATTTCATGGAACTAGGCGAAGCAGCACTCACGTCGATGACGACTCGGTACTACACCGATGACCCGGTGTCCGATGAGACGCTGGAGCGTGCGTTCGACTACGCACGCCATGCACCGCAGGGCGGCAACCGCCAGCCGGTGCGATTCATCGTCGTGCGCGATGACGAGAAGAAGCGGCAACTCCAGGAGTGGTACCTGGAGCCGTGGAAGGCGTACCTGGGGCTGGCCCGCTCCGGCGAGATCGAGATTGTCGGAGACAAGGCGAAGCGCCTGCTCGACAGCGCCGACTACTTCGCCGAGCACTTCGCGGAGGTGCCGGCCATCGTCGTGGCCTGCGGCTACATCGACGGGGTGCATCCCACCGACACCGAACTCGGCCGCCTGAGCATCGTGGGCGGCGGCTCGGTCTATCCCGCCGTGCAGAACTTCCTGCTTGGCTGCCGCGAGGCCGGCCTCGGCACGGCACTCACGACGCTTCTGTGCATGTACGAGCCGCAGGTCGCCGAGATGCTGAACATCCCTGAAGGCGTGGCCACCGCGGCCCACATCGCGGTCGGCTACCGGTCCACGCCGTTCCCCCGCAAGCTTGACCGCCTGCCGCTCTCAGAGATCGTCTTCAACGAGACCTGGGGCGACTCCACCTACTAGCCAGCGTGCCGTCAGCCGTGATGTTGTGATGTTATGATGTCCTGATGCGGACGACGCTGGACCTAGACGATGACGTGCTTGCCGTCGCGCGCTCACTGGCACAGGAACGGGGCATCTCGATCGGGGCAGCCATGTCGGAACTGGCACGTCGCGGCTGTCGGCAACGCCCGCGAGCTGCCTCTCGGGGAGTGCCCGGGTTCGAGGTCGACACTGACAGCGGCCCGATCACGCCGGAGATGGTTCGTGCGGCGAGCGAAGATTGGTGACGCCTCTTCTTGACGTCAACGTGCTTGTCGCCCTGGCCTGGCCGACACACGTCCATCATGGGGCGGCTGTCGACTGGTTCACCTCTCGTCAGGGAGCGCCATGGGCTACGACACCGGTGGTGCAGCTCGGGTTCATTCGTGTCTCGTCGAACCGGCGGATCTTGCCCGATGCGCGCTCGCCGCATGAGGCAGCCTCGGTCATGAGAGCGCTCGCTTCAGTGGGAGGCCACGTGTGTTGGATCGACGACATCGATCCGTCCCAGGCTCTATCAAGCGGCCCAGAGCGGCTGACGGGCTATCGACAGGTGACCGACGCACACCTCATGGCCCTGGCCGAACGTCACGACGGCTGCGTCGCGACCTTCGACAAGGCCATGACCTTGCTGGCGGATGACGCGCAGCGGGTTCTCGTCCTCAACCCGGACTGATCAACACCGGCCCCCATCGCCGTCGGCTACCCGTCCAATGCACTCGCCGCAAGTAGTATTTCCTTACTTCCTGAAAGCGGTAAGGAATCCGGCATGCAAATCATGGCGCGGGTCACCTCCAAGGGGCAAGTGACCATTCCCAAGAGCGTGCGCGAAGCGCTGGGCATCAGCCCAGGCGATGCCGTGCTGTTCAGGATCGAGTCTGAGCAGGCGGTCATGCAGCGCATCCCCGATCTCATTGAACTCGCGGGAAGCGTGGAGGTGCCCCCGGAGAAACGCGACACACCGTGGGAAGAAGTGCTCGCACAGACCCATGAAGCTTGGGCCCGCGAGGCAATGGATATCGACGAGTCGTGACGGCGTTCGTCGACACCAACGTCCTCGTCCGTCAGCTCACAGGGAGCCCGCCTGAGTCCGCAGCCGCATCCGCACGGCTGCTGGCATCTGGAGAGACGCTGCTGCTGCCGGATTTGATTCTGGCTGAAACGATCTTTGTGCTCCAGTCGTTCTATGCCATGCCGCGGGCACGCGTGGCCGAGTTGACTCGAGGTGTGTTGGCCACAGGAGCTGTTCGTGTAGAAGATCCCGCGCTGTTGTTTCGCGCGATCGAGATCTACGAGACATATCGTCTGGCCTTCGCAGATGCCTACCTCGTGGCTTCTGCTGAGGTGACCGGCATCAGCAGAATCGCCTCATTCGATCGCGGCATTGACCGCGTGCGCAGCGTCGAGCAGGTCGAGCCGTAGGGCTTGAACTTCATCAGGCCAGGGCGGGGGCGGCCGTCGGCGGATGGGCGGGGCAGCGGAGGCTCTAGCGTTCTCGGCTGGCTGGCGACTCGACGCGCTGAGAAACCAGAGATGGGGAGGGCGACATGGCGATGACTGACGAGCAGCGGCATGAGGCCGCCGCGGCACTGCTGCATGCCGAGAACACCCGCGAGTGGATCGACCCGATCACCGACAGCTACCCGGGTGCCGACATCGAAGACGCCTATGCCATCGGCCAGATGGTGACCGACGCCAAGGTGGCCGCGGGCCGGATCATCAAGGGTCACAAGGTGGGGCTGACCTCCAAGGCCATGCGCTCGACCTCGGGTGCCACCGAGCCCGATTACGGAACGCTGTTTGACAACTGGTTCCTCGATGAGGGCTGCATCGTGCCGGCCTCGATCCTGAACGTGCCGCTGGTGGAGATCGAGATCGTCTTCGTGCTCAAGTCCGACCTCGGCGGCCCGGACACCAACGCCATCGACGTCATGCGCGCCACCGACTTCATCCTGCCCGCCATCGAAGTGGTGGACCGGCGCTACAACCGCCGCAGCACCCAGGCCGGCGTGGTCGACAGCATCGCCGACGCTGCCTCCTGCGGCTTCATCATCGTGGGCGGCCGTCCCACCAAGCTGACCGACATCGACATCCGGCACATCGGCGGCGCGCTGTACCTCAACGGCGACCTCGAGGAGTCCGGCACCGCAGCGGCCGTGATGGGCAACCCCCTCAACTCGGTGGCCTGGCTGGCTCGCAAGCTCGACGAGTTCGGCGTCACGATGTCAGCTGGTCACGCGATCTTGTCGGGCTCGTTCATCCGTGCCCGCACGATCCGCCCCGGCGACGCCGTCGTCGCCGACTTCGGCCCCCTCGGCCAGATCAGCTTCGGTATTGGGCAGCCCGAAGCCTGAAACTCAGCGGGGTGGGGCAGCGCGAAGCCTGAGACTCAGCGGCGTCGGAGACGCCGAAGGTTGATGCAGCCGCGTCGGACTGCCCGAGGATTGAGCCCCGGCGACTCGGGTCAGCCTTCATCGGGGTAGAGGTCGTCAAGCGCCCAGCAGATGAGTTCCTGACCTGGCTCGACGGCCTCGAAGAACGAGTCGCTGAAGCCTCCTGCTGACACGAAGTAGAACCCTGCGCTCTCGTCCAGCGCCTCGCCCGCCCACCCATGGCCGCTGTCGGCGAGCCGTCGCAGGGCTTCGATGTGCTCGAGATATGTGCGCGCATCGGCCGGGCGATTGCGGAACTTCACCGATCCGGTGATCACAGCGCCGTCGAGCGTGCGGCCCACCAGGTCAATATCCACCTGCCGACGCGTGCGATCCTTGCCGGTCCACCGCCGCCACTCCGGAACCACCGGCACGCCCTGCTGCGGCCCCCAGCGCCGGTATGCCTGTGCCGCGACATCCTCAAAGACGTGCTGACCGACGTAGGTGGGCCATTTCTGTGGTGCCACGAGCTCACGCCACACTTGGCCGGCTCCCGTTGCGGCGATTGCCGATTCCAATGGCAACGTGATGCCGTAGAAGAAGCGCTCTGCCGGGTCGGCAAGCCTGTAGCGAATGCCACGGTCCGACCCGAAGTTGGGCGACATCGTCAGCATCGAGAAATCGACGAGGTGCTGAAGTTGCTGGCGGATGGTTTCTCGCGTCACGCCGATCGACGCGGCGATCTCGCCTGCCGTCGGTCGGCCGATGCCCACGCTCGCAAGAATGGCGCGGTATCGGGCCACATTGCGCAGTCCCTCTTGCTGCTCAATCGCGGAGCGCACGAGATGTCTGACCGACCCAGTGTCGGCGAGCAGCTGGCTGACGATGTTCTGATCGAGTTCTCGCGTGTCGTCGATGCGCGCCAAGTAGGCAGGCATCCCGCCGAAGGACGCGTAGGCCCGCACTCTGTCGACGGCCGAGTATTGCGGCACCATCAAGCCCGCATCGAAGTAGTCGAACGGATTCAGAGTGAGTGATGCGTCCAGGCGGCCATAGAGCGGCGATCCGCCACGCTCGAGTTCTTCGAGCATGGTGAGAGAGGAACCCGACAACACCAGCAGTATCGGCGCGGGGCGCAGTGGTTGTTGACGTTCCCAGACAGCATTGAGTTCTGAGGCTGCCTCCCGCAGACCGTTCGGGCCCTCGGCGAGGTACTGGAACTCGTCGATGACGATGATGATCGGTGCATCTGGCCTCAAGCGGAGCAGTGCACCGAACAGCGCGCGCCAAGTGGGGTAGTCCTCGGCACGAAGCTCGGTCCTTGACCAGCGGGCGGCCTCGTCGACGAGGACACGGCGGTTGATTTCTGCCCCGGTGTCGGAGGCGGTGTAGTACAGCACGCGATCGGCTGGCCAGAGATTGTTGAGCAGGTAGGTCTTGCCGACTCGCCGCCGGCCTCGCACGAGCGCTAGGGCGGATCGGCCTGACTCGGCAAGCTCCCGTAAGTGCTGCGCTTCGGAGTCTCGGTCGATCAGCGTCTCGGCCATATCTCGCCTTGCGAGGTTTGGGTGCGCGAGAAATTGGAGCGCACTTCTGAAGCTTGAAGAATACAGAACTAAAGGTATATCGAATTACGTGTACTTAGGTATACGCGTAAATGTATATACGTATTTGTGAAGACAATCAAGAAACAATGGAGAAAAGCCATAGAGATCTACAACGCAAACAAAATGCCTACGAGGACCGCAGAGGCGTCGGGTTGTTGTTGGAGAACTGAGATGGCGCGGCTCAGTCCTCGACGTAGGCCACGAAGGTGCACGAGATCTGCACCGGCCCGCCGCCTTCCACCTTCATGTTGTGGCGAGACGGCCGCGACTCGGGGTCGGGAAAGCGCTCCAGCCATGGGCCGTTCAGCGCCGGGCGTGACGCTGCCGGGTCGGTGACATAGAACGTCATCTTCGCCATGTCGCCCCAAGAGGCGCCGGCGCCCTCGAGCATCTGGCCGACGTGTGTGAACAGGTTTTCGATCTGCTCCTCGAGTGAGTCGGGGACGTCACGCGAGCCCGGATTGGTCGGCGGCGTGATGCTGCTCACCACCAGCGGTCCGATCCGCGTCGCAGCGGGAATCGGGTTGGCGTGCTGGAAGCTCTCGATCTCAATCGACTTGCGTGCCATGGCGAATTCTCCTCTGGGGCTGATGCTCAGCCCGCTGCTCGGATCGTGCCCGCAAACGTACGCGAGGATGCCCGAGGCACGGGAGAGTTCACCTATCGGCGCGGGCTATGCGCCTTGGACGACGACCATCTGGAAATCGGCGGCACCGGCTCGGACGTCGCGGGCGTGGCGGTACTTCTCGGAGTCGTAGAACTCTTTCGCCGAGTCCATGTCGGGGAATTCCAACACGACCAGGCGCCGGGTCTCCTCGGGACCCTCGAGGGTCACCGACTCGCCGCCTCGCACGATGAACTTCCCGCCGCACTCGGCGACAGCGGCCGGCGACAGCGCCTTGTATTTCTCGTACTGGTCCGGATCGGTGACGTTGACCCGCGTGATCACGTAAGCAGCCACGGTGTTCCTTTCGGTGCAGGCGCCGGGTCCGCCAGACGACTGCGTGTTGCGTCGGCTACTAGCCGACCGAGTTCAGAATGGCGTCGCGGCCGTGCCTGAACCCAGCGCTCTCCGGTGTGTGGTTGAGGGCCAGCTCGGATTCGACTTCGCCGGCGATGCGGGAATGCCACATCTTGCGCGGCTGGGACATGTCGAACGGCACGCCCTGATGCATGAGTCGGCGGTTGTCCCAGATCACGGCCTCGCCCTCGGTCCACGCGTGCTGGTAGATGCGGGGCAGCTGGCAGGCCTCGCGGTTGAGCCGGTCCAGCAGGGCCACAGACTCGTCCGGGTCCATGCCGACAATGTCATGTGCGTGCCGGCCGATCAGCAGATTGGGCCGACCGGTATCGGGGTGGTACTTCACCATCGGCCGGACCGAGATGTCCATGTCGTGGTAGCCGTACATGCCGTAGGTGCCGTCGTCCTTCTTCTCTGGCAGCAAGCCCGCCCGGCCCTGGCTGTAGTACAGCGAATGGTGCGTTTCCAGCGTGTGCACCAGCTCGCGGTCTTCGTCGGACAGCACCTCATACGCGGCCCGCATGTCGGCCCAGCCCGTGTCGGCGCCGTCCTTGGGCACCAGCTCGGCAGTGAACACGGCGCCTTTGGCCTGCAGCGGCATGTAGGTGCTGTCGTGATGCCAGCCCCAGTTGCCCTTCAGTGACTTCACCAAGTCGTCGGCGGGCTCGTAGTGGACCTTGCCGTCCTTGCCGACGTTCGAGATCGGCGCCGCGTTGAATTCCAGGTTGCCGAATCGCTGCGCGAAGGCGTCCTGCTCGTCGTTGGTCAGGAACTGCCCTGAGAAGACCAGCAGTGCGTATTCCAACCACGTCTCGTGCAGTGCCTCGAAGGTGATGTCGTCGATGGAGCGGAGCTCGATGTCGTGAACCCACGCTCCGAACGTGGCATCGAGCGGTTCGATATTCAGCGTGACAGCCGTCATGGCCGGATCGTACCACCGGGCCCAAAGTGGCTTCAGGGTGTCGATTCGGCTGCTCGAAGCCTGGCCACGTCAGCCGACAGTGCGTCGGCAATCTGGCGAGCGCGCCGCGGGCAGGCAAGACTCACCCGGGGCCGCCACGCTCCGAAGCGCCCGAAGGAGCAGTCCAATGGCTGACGTCGCATCGAGCAGTGGTTCCGCCGACCGCGGAACGGTGGTCGAGCGCATCGAGACGCTGTCGTGCGACGCGGCGTGGCGGAACTACTACTTCTTGAAGATCACCACCGCAGACGGCGTCGTTGGCTGGGCCGAGTACGACGAGGGCTTCTCCTCGCCCGGCCTCACCACCGCAATCGAGGCTCTGGCACCGCTGGTCATCGGCCGATCAGTCTTCGAGCACGAGCCCGTCTACCAGTACCTCTTTGCCCGTACCCGCCAGGCGGCGAGCGGCATCATCGGCGAGGCGCTCGGGGCCATCGAAAATGCCCTGCTTGATGCCAAAGCTCGCACCCTGGGCGTGCCCTGCTACGACCTGCTGGGCGGAAAGGTGCGCGACCGCATCCGTGTGTACTGGTCACATTGCGGGACGTGGAGGATCAACCTCCCGCACATCTACGGCAACCGGATCACCGACCTCGACGGCGTCCGGGCGCTCGGCGCCGAGGTTGCCGAGCGAGGCTTCACGGCGCTCAAGACCAACATCTTCCGCCAGACGCCCGACGGGCTGCGTGGCTGGCTGCCGGGCTTCGGCACTCCGTTCGCCCCCGAGCTGAACGTGTCGCGCGAGCTCATCGGCGAGATCCGAGCGAACCTTCAAGCCTTCCGGGACGGCGCCGGCGACGAGATGGACATCCTGCTTGACCTGAACTGGAACGCCCGCACTGAGGGATACGCCCGCATCGTGCGCGAGCTCGCCGATTTCGGACTGTTCTGGATCGAGATCGATTCGGACCATCCCGACGCGATGGCACACATCCGCTCGAAGGCGGGCTGCACGATCAGTGGGGGAGAATCTCTGTTCGGCGTGCGCGAGCTGTACCCCTACCTGCAGGCCGGATCGCTCGACGTGCCGATCATCGACGGCATCTGGAACGGCTTCTGGCAGTCCTCCAAGATGGCCGCGATGGCCGACGGAATGGGCCACAGTGTTGCCCCGCACAACTTCTATGGGCATCTCGCCACCATGATGAATGCCCACTGGGCGGCGGCGACGCCAAACATCATCATCATGGAGACCGACATCGACCGGATCGCCTGGGACGACGAGATCGTGACCCTCGCGCCGGACTATGTCGACGGCCACTTGGTGCTCGGCGACGCGCCCGGCTGGGGCACCGAGCCCATCGAAGAGGCGCTCGCGGCCCACCCGCCGAGGCTCAGCGGCCTGCGCGAGCGCCGCCCCCCGGCGGGCGATGACTGAGGAACCCGCTTCAGAGTCGAACCCCGCACCGCAGGCCTTCCGACTCCGATTTGCTGACGGCGCGCCGCGCCTGACGCCGATCGTCGCGGCACGCCGCGCGGGCGTCGCCTTCCCGCCACGCATCGAGCGCATTGCGCCGGTTCGCCCGACGCCGACGCCGACGCCGCACCCGCAAGGCCATGCTGACGAACGCGTCTCGAGTCGAGCACGGCTAGCGCTCGCCACCGGTTCGCTGGCGTTCGTGCTCGGCACCGTCAACGTCACGGTGACGAACGTTGCGTTCCCCGACATCGTGCGGGCCTTTCCGGGCATCTCCGGGGCGGTCACCGGTTGGATCGTGAGCGGCTATGCGATCGCATTCTCTTCCACCATCATCGTGGGCGGCCGTCTCGCCGATCGCTATGGCCGCCTCGTGGTGTTCCGAATCGGCGTGCTGGGCCTGTTCGTGTCATCGATTGCAGCAGGGCTGGCGCCCGGCATCGAATTGCTTCTCGTCGCCCGCGTGGTGCAGGGGCTGTGCGGGGCGCTGACCGTGCCTTCCTCACTTGCGCTCGTGCTGCCGCAGTTTCCCAAAGCGCGCCAAGCCAGCGTCATCGGAATCTGGGCTTCGGCGGGCATGGCGGCATCGGGCTTGGCTCCTGGCATGGCTGCGGGAATCCTGGAAATCGCGAACTGGCGCTGGGTGTACCTCGCAATTGCGCCGATCGCTGCGCTGGCCTTCATGGGTTCTCTGTGGTTTCTCCAAGAGACAGCGAAACCCGATCGCAGCCGGCCGCTGGACCTGCTGGGCGTCGCAATGGGGAGCAGCGCAGTGTTCCTGATCGTGCTGGCAACCTTGCAGGGGCGCCAATGGGGATGGGGATCGGTCAGCACGCTCGCATGTTTTGTCGGTGCCGTGGTGCTGCTGCCACTGTTCCTGTGGCGCTCGGCTGGCCACGACGAGCCCCTCTTCGATCCACGGCTCTTCCGGGTTCGCAGCTTCGCCGTCGCCAACATGGCGGTGTCGTTGGCGATGGTCGGAGCCTTCACAAGCTGGTTCCTGTGGCCGCAGTACTTGGTGGGGGTTTGGGACTACAGCCTGTGGGCCGTCGGCCTGGCGTTTACCCCGGCCCCCATCATCTCAGCGGTCATGGCGGTACTCGGCGGTCGCTGGGCCGACAAGCACGGGTTTCGGGGGATGATGGCCTTGGCTTCGTTGATCGCCACCTGCGGCCATCTGTGGCTGCTGTTCTTCTTGGACGAGAACGTGCGCTTCTGGTTTGCGTTCTTCCCGGCGACCGTGTTCTTCGGCCTGGGCATGGGCGTGCTGGCCAGCCACCTGAACTCCGCAGCACTCGCGGATATCGAGCCGGCCTCCATCGCGACCGCGAACGGCGTGCATCAATCGCTGCGGTACAGCGTCGGCGGCATCGGCGTGGCTGTGTCCATCGCAATTCTGGGCGGCGCCCACGAGGTGCACCTCTACAACTGGCTGTGGCTGCTGCTCGGCGGTCTGCAGGCGCTCTGCATCCCGCTCATGGGACTTGCCTACCCCCGCAAGCGCCCCGCAGCGGCCTGAGCGCCGCCGCCGCGAGCCGGTTCGGACCCCGGTGGCTACAGCAGCTCGTAGACCTCGTAGACGAGCTTGCCTTCGGGGAACGAGCCGATGCCGATCGCCTGGATTTTGTTCAGCCAGGCGTAGTCGCCGTCCATCGACGTCTGGAACGTCGGCGCGGAGCGGGGCGTGCCGTCCTCCACGATCTTGCCCTGGTACTCCATCAAGATGTCGGTGCCGTCGTCGGTGCGGATCGAAATGCGCACGTCGAGATGCATAGTTCCGTCGGCCCAGCGGTACAGCCAGTCTCCCGACGGGCCGAGGATCGTGCCATTGATGCGTTCGCCGGTGATGGTGCCGCTGTCGACCGAGGCGATCATGCGGCTGCCGAAGGGACCGCCCTTGATGCGGGTTGCGCTGGACAGGTCGGCATCGATCGCCATGCTGAACAGGTGCCGTACTGGCAGTGAGGTTTCTGGCATCGGTGTGCTCCTTGCTTGTCGCAGTGGGGTTGTCGGTTGGGAAATTGATTATGCGGCGGCAGCAACCGCCTCGAGTTACCGAGCTACATCGTGAAGCGCAGATTCCGGGCGGCGTACGCTCCGATCTGCTCATCGCCAGACCAGCTCACCAGACCCGCGGCAATGGGGCCCTCGGGGTCGATGCGGCCGCAGGTGAGATCCATGAACGACATCGAGTCGCAGTGCAGGGTGACAGTCGGATCGTCGACGTGGTCAACTTCGCGGGCGCGGCCCTCGACTGCGGCATAGATGTCGCGCTCGACCGCGCCGGTGATCTCGAAGCGCATCGTGGCGCCGTCGGGTAGCCCCACCTTCTTGCCGGCGATGTAGCCGATCGACAGGTGAACTTCGGTGAGGGCCATCTCGGCAGCGGGTCCGCCGTTGTCGGTCGGAAGACCGAGCGGTGTGCGGCAGTCACGTTCGTGCATCCAGTGATCGAATTCGCGGATCGCCATGAATCGCGCGTACGTGCCCGGGCCGACGGGCGTAATCGACCCGCGGGCGAACACCTCGTCATCGAGCGCCTCAAGCTGTCCCGCCCGTGCGGCCCACGTCTCGTCCGCAAGCGCGACGAGCTCGGAACCGTCCATAGCCATTGCCGCCGCGAACAAGTCGGGAATTCCGCCGAACGGGTGAGGTGTCTCGACCGACTCGGGAAGCCAGCCCGACAGCGCTTGCTCAACCGAGACCTGGTGCGCGAGCACACCCTTGACCGTCCAGTCCGGGCAGTGCGAACCGACATTCCACTGGTCGCCCTCGAGCGAGCCGTAGAGCTCGCGGCAGCTCGCCCAGCACGTCTTCAAGTTGTCGATGATGAGTTGTGGATCGCTCATGGTGCCTGTCCTGCGGTGTGTCGTTGAGGTGGTCGTATCGTGAAATCTCGGCGCTTCAGCCCGCTTCGGCTCGGATGCGCTCTTGAATCTCGCCGAGCCGCTCGATCATGGCATCCACCGAACGCGAACCGGCCTGGAAGATTGCCGTGACGTTCACTGACGTCCAGTCGAAGCCCATCGCGGCGAGGATCGCGGCCCGCTCGCCGATCGCATCGAGATCTCCGTAAAAGCCCTTGTCGGCATCGGTGCGCGGCGGTGGTGCCAGCATGAGCTGCATCCCGATCGACGCAGGATCGCGCCCGAAGTCCTCTTCGGCGCGGCGCCGGATCTCGCTCATGCATTCGAGCGCTCGCTCGTCGCTGACGCCTGAGGCCATCCAGCCATCACCCTTCTGGGCCGTGCGGCGCAGGGCTGCAGGGCTGTCGCCGCCGATCCACAGCGGAATGGCTGCGCCCTGCGGGGAGACCGGCTCCATGCCCATGTCGTGGCTGTTGTAGTAATCGCCGGAGAACTCGATGCGACCTCCCGCCCAGTACGTGCGCATGAGGTCGATGGCCTCGTCCATGCGCTTGCCACGTGTGCTGAAATCCTCTTCGAGAGCGTCGTATTCGGAGTCCTGCCAGCCCACGCCGATGCCGAGGCGCACCCGGCCGGCTGACAGCGTGTCCAGCGTCGAAATCTGCTTGGCGACCAGCACCGGCTGGCGCTGGGGCAGCACCAGCACCTCGATCGACAGCGTCACCCGCTCGGTCACCGCCGCCACGTTGGCGAGCAGCATCAGCGCTTCGAGAATCGGCATGTTCGCGGGGTAGATGGTGTAACGGCCCTCGCCTGGATGACCCATCACGACGTGGTCGAACGCAGCGATCTCGTCGTAGCCCAAGTCCTCGATTGCCTTCGCGAGGTCCAGCACGCGTTGTGGCCCCTCCCGGAAGGCAATGGACGGAAAGTCGACAGCGATCTTCATGGCGAATTCCCTTCGTTCAAGCGGTCGGCGTTCAAGCGGTCGGCAGTCTGACCCGTGCCGTCGCCGGCATGAGCACTCGCCCGTCGGAGGTGCGCTCGACGATCTCCAGCTCGACGACTCCGGTTTCGGGATCCACCGAGGTCACGGTGCCCGAATACACCAGCTCCTCGCCTGCCAGCCCGCTGGCGCGGTTCTGCCAGGTGACGCCCAGAAGGCGGCCGTGGGATCCAGCCCAGTCGGTGACGTACTGCGTCAGCCATGCGCCCTGCAGCGGGCCATGCACAAGAAGATCCTCATGACCCTCGAAGCGGGCGTATTCGCGGTCGTAGTGGATGCGATGCGGGTTGTGGCTCGCCGCGCTGTAGAGGAACAGCTGCGCCTCGTCGGGGAACTTGTGCATGGCGGGCAGCTCGTCGCCGACGGCGAGGTCGGCGAGCTTCGGTGCCGTAGTGACATCGCTGGTGGTTGTGCTCATCTTGAGATCCGTGTCTGTTGGGTCATCTAGCGATCCGTGTCTGCCGGGTCATCTAGCGATTCCTATTTGGCGTGAGCGGGCGACTTCGGTGCCGAATTGGTTGACGAACGTGGTCTCGCGCACCTGGCGCACAAATGGCCCCTTGCTTCCCTGCTTCTGGTCGAGTGCGGCAAGTCGCGCGGTGGCGGTGATCTCGTCACCGATGCACACCGGCTCGATGAAGTCCCATTCCTCGCCGCCGAACATCACCCGGTTCACCAGCAGTCGCACCCCGGTTCCGGCGCGGTACAGGCCGTCGGTGCGAAGGTCTGATGCGGTCCTTGGCTGCACCACCGCATGTGTGACATACGTCGGCGGCGCCACGAGCGTGCGATAGCCGGCGGCCTGCGCGGCCTCGGCGTCGAAGTAGATGGGATTCTCGTCGCCGACGGCGTATGCATAGCGCTGCGCCTCACGCTGATCGATGACCACGGTCACCGGGCCTGACAGCACCTCGCCCACGCGCGCCAGCGATTCTTCGGGGATCAACGATTCGCTCACGCGCCTGACACTACGCGACTCGCTTCGCTGTTGCGCGGGGCGACATCCGCGCTCGACAGCGCCGAAGTAGCGTGCAGTTAGCGGGATTCCGCGCCGATGCAGTTTCGGAAAGGTGATTGATCGCCAGCCGGAGCAGCGTCGGCAGACTCTCGAAACAGGTCCCTCGAAGAGGAGAGCATCGTGGCGCTGTGGTCCAAGAAGCTGGAGATACCCGAACCGGATCGGGCACTGCCCGGACGGAGCCAGCCAGTGCCAGTGGCTGGGGCCCACACCGTGCTCGGCACGCCGATGACACCGCCGTTTCCCGAGGGATTCGGGCACCTCGTGGTCGGCATGGGCTGCTTCTGGGGCGCCGAGCGGATCTTCTGGCAGCTACCCGGCGTGTACACCACGGCCGTGGGCTACGCCGGCGGCGCCACTCCGAATCCCAGCTACGAAGAGGTTTGCTCGGGTCACACCGGCCACACCGAAGCCGTGCTCGCCGTGTTCGATCCGGCCGTCACAAGTTGTGAGGCCATGCTGAAGGCGTTCTGGGAGGGCCACGACCCCACACAGGGCATGCGGCAGGGCAATGACATCGGCACCCAGTACCGCTCGGGCATCTATGTGGCAGACGAAGACGAGCTGGCGCTCGTCACCTCGTCGCGGGACATGTTCCAGGCGGTGCTCGACCGAGCCGGACTGGGTCGCATCACTACCGAGATCTGCTTAGCCGGGCCCTTCTATTACGCCGAGGACTATCACCAGCAGTACCTGCAGAAGGTCCCGTGGGGCTACTGCGGTTTGGGCAGCACCGGCCAGACGTGTCCGGTGGGGGTCGCAACAGCTGGCTGACGCCCCGCCGGGCATGGCGCTGCGGAGCGCTCAGTCGAACGCACCTGCAAAGGCCTCCATCGTCTCCTGGGTCACGGCGCGGCGGTCGTCACCCCACGGCAAGGGCATCAGCACCGGGTATTCCACCCCCGCCTCGACGTAGGTCCGTGCGAATGCGCCGATCTCGTCGGGTGTCCCAATGAAGTCGATCGCCTGGATCATCTCGTTCGAGATGGCAGCGAGCGCGCCTTCGCGGTCCCGTTCGGCCTGGCGTGCGCGCGCCTCGTCCACCTCGGCGGTGAACCCCGCCGCTCGGAAGGCGTTGGCGTAGCCGTCGGCCATTACGTAGTTGACGAGGTCGCGTTGGGCTGAGCGCGCCGATCGCTCCAGCACTCCCGCGGCTGCGTGGACGTAGCAGATGATCTGCGCGTCGCCACCCTTGCGTACCTCGGCCACAACGCTGCGCACATGTGATGCCGGCACGTAGTTGAGCAAGACGCCATCGGCAATCTCGCCGGCCAAGCGCAGCATTTGCGGATTGAGCGCTGCCAGCACGATCTTGGGACGGCGCTCGCCCAATCGCACGCCCAGGCGGAACCGGCGGACCGACCAGAAGTCACCCTCGAAGGTCACTGATTCGCCGCTCAGGCACTCGCGCAGGAGGGTCACGTATTCACGCATCATCGCGATGGGTCGCTCGGGGGGCGCATGGCCGTGCTGACGCAGAATGCCTGGCGCCGACACCCCCAGACCGACGAGCACATCGCGATCGGGGTTCAGTGACCCCAGGGTGGCCGCCGTCATCGCAACGAGCGTCGGATCGCGCAGCTGAATGGGAATGATGCCCGTGGCCAAGTCGAGACCCGGTGCTGCGTGGGCGACGGCGCCGAGCATCGAGAACGCGTCGGTGCCAGTGGCCTCGACGGTCCAGATCGAGGAGTAGCCCTGCGCCTGCGCTACCTGCGCGATGTCGATGACAGCGGCAGGTCCGAGTGCGCCGAGGCTTCCGAACGTGACACCCGAGGGGGGGCGTTGAAATTCTGCAGTCGTGCTCATGGCGGCGCACCGTACCCGTGGACGCACTGAGGCTTGTCGCCGGAGGGGGTCATGCCGTTGTGTGAAGGTTCGGTGAACTGACGGTGCCGAGCGACATATGCGGGATAGGGTGAGCCGCACAGCCAGTTGCGCAGGTTCAACCTGCGTCGAGCGTTGGGAGACAGCGCAGATGACCGAGACCACGGAACCGACTCGGACAGCCGAGCCCCGGATCATCGCCGACGCGCTCCAGGTCATCGACAGTGCGCTGGGCGACTTCTTGCATCGCGAACTGGTGTCGTCGGGCGAGATCACCGATGTGCTGCTCGACGTCCGCACGCTGCTGCGCCGCAGCAATGACTCCGAAGAGTTGACTGTCGTCAGCTCCAAGGGCGCCAGCGGCGTCGCTCGGGCCTGATCACGGGCGCGATCAGCGTCGCATCAGACACGGGCGCGATCAGCGTCGCATCAGACACGGGCGCGATCAGCGCGCATCAGACACGGGCGCGATCAGCGCGCATCAGGCGGCGATGCGACCGAAGATCTCGCCGACCAACGCGCCTGCGATCACATCGCTCGCGTGGTGCAGCCGCACGTGGATGCGTGAGACCGCCACGATCGTGGCCAGGACGCGGTACAACGGCCCGAGCCGCGAACCGCGCGACAGCACTGCTGCCGCGCAGAATGCTGCGGACGCATGGCCCGACGGGAAGCTCGAAGTAATCGGCTGGCGCAGCGGGTGCCGCGTCGGATTCTCTGAAGCAGAGCCCGGGCGCCGCCGCGCGAACAGGCGCTTGATGCCTTGGTTCACAACGAGCGATTCGAGTGCCATCAGCGCGCTGAACCGGAATGCGTCCGAAACCTGACGGCGTGGGGAGAGCGCCCGCGCGGCGCCCAGCACGTGCCATAGCTGACTGAACTCGCCGACGTTGGACGCGCTGTACATGACGCGGTCCACAATCGTCTGCCCGCGCAGTACTTGCCACCAACGATCCACCGTCGCGTCGAATCGCGCGATCCGTGCGGAAGCGGCGCCGAGCGCGTCCCTGGGCGCGCCGTCCGGATCAGCGGCGACGTTGTTGTCGCCATCCGGCTTCGTCATCGGGCCTGCATTCACGTCTGCATTCTGGATTTCATCCCGATCCCGGGCCGCTGCCGAGCTCTGAGGTGGTCGTCGGCAACAGCGGGGGCAGCTGTGGATCGGTGGCCGGCGCGATCGTGAGGGCTGGACCGGCGGCGGGATCCGGCGGTGGCGGGATCAGGATGGTTTGGCCGACGAAGATCTTGGTCGGATCGGCGATGTTGTTGACCCGCACCAAGTCGTTCAGGTGAATGCCCTCACGGTCGGCGATACGAATCAGCGTGTCGCCCCGCACCACCGTGTACGGCGTGAACGTTGCCGGGTCCTCGGTCGTGGTCGTTGGAGCCTCGGCCGGCAACGAGGGCCCCGTTGATGCGGTCGGTGGGGGATCGGACCCGCCTAAGCCGATGTGGCACCCGCCGGACAGTCCGGCGGCCACGAGAACGATCGCCATGGCGCTCAGCCTCGCGCCTCGGCGGCGCGCTGCATCGAACTCAATGGGTCCATGTCGTCCACTCCCTGACGCCCCGGCCATGTCACCTTGCTCACATCATTGGGAGGAATTGCCGCCGACCACGGTCGGCGGGATGACGAGCTGCTCGCCGATTCGCAAGAGCGTGTCTTCCTTGCCGTTCTCCTCCATCAACGCCTGCACGGTCACGCCGAAGCCCGCAGCGATCTTTCCGAGCGTGTCTCCGGGCTGCACGACGTAGATGCGGCGCTGCGGCGGCGGCGGTGCGATAGTCGTCGTGGTGAGCTGCGGGCGCAGCGTGGTCAGCACCGGCAGTGTCGTCGGAATCGGCTCGGCCGCAGGTGCAGAGCCACAGCCGCCAAGCCCTATGGCCGCTGTGAGCGCTGCGGCCGCGAGCGCGGGAGACCACCCCATTCGCCGCGTAGCACGCTTCGGCGAAGCGACCGTCGTCATCGCAGCGAAATTTAGTTGGCCCCGCCGACGGCGCATGTGCGCCCTGTACCCGTGTGCAATGCCACTCACAGGACGAGCGCGCAGCGATTCGGGGAGCAGTCAGGCAGCTGACAGCGCAGCGGTAGGCAGCCGGGCGGGCCAGTTCGATGGATTCAGGCGTGCCGCGTGATCCGGCATCAGGAATGGCTGCGGTTCGTCGTCGGTGACGGTCAGGATCTCGACCCCGTCAGGAGTCACGACCACGGTGTGCTCGAACTGCGCTGTGCGGCTGCGATCCACCGTGATGGCGGTCCAGCCATCGGGCCACAGCCGCGCCTGGGGCGTCCCGATCGTGATCATCGGTTCCACGGTGAAGGTCATGCCTTCGACGAACTCGGTTCGGGCTCCTGGGTCGAAATAGTGGGGAATGTTCGGGAGGCGATGGAAGATCTGCCCGATGCCATGACCCACGAATTCGCGCACAACTCCGAAACCCGCTGCCTCTGCGTGAGTCTGGATGGCGCGGCCGATGTCACACACCCTGGCCCCTGGCCGTACCGCAGCGATTCCGTGATACATGGCCTCTCGGGTGACTGACACGAGACGGCGGGACTCCTCGGCGACATCGCCCACCGTGAAGGTCTCGGAGTGATCTCCGTGGACGCCTCCGACGAAGATCGTCACGTCACAATTCACGATGTCGCTGTCGCGCAGCGGGCGGTCATCAGGGATGCCGTGGCAAATGACCTCGTTCACCGACGTGCAGAGCGACTTGGGAAAACCGTTGTAGTTGAGAGGGCTCGGGTAGCCGCCTTCGGCGATGCACGTCTCGTGGCACACCTCGTCGAGAAAGTCGCTGGTGACGCCGGGCGCAATTTCCGCCGCCACCGCGGCGAGCACCCGTCGCGCCGCCGAGCCGGCGAGCCGCATCGCATCGATCGTGCGGAGGTCCGACGGCCCGACGGTGTCGGGTGCCGGCGTCGATCGCCCGCTCAGTGCATACGGCGGCAGCCCGATGCCGGCAGGGACCGTGCGGCGAGGCGAGACGTAACCCGCGACAACCGGCTCGAATCCCACCGACCGTGATCGCGCTGCCGGCACGCGTCGCTTGCGATTGCCCATCGCCTCGAAGCTACCCCTGGGCCTGCGGCCATCCGCTCCGCCCCGCAGAGGGCATGCGGTCAGCCGTCGTAATGATCGGGTTGCTCGTGGGCTTCGTTCCCACGAGGTGCGTCGTTGCCAGGCGGCTCGCCGAGCTCGCTCAGAACTTCGTCGTTGTGTTCGCCCAGCTTGGGCGCCCGGCGGTAGATGCCCGGCGGCGTGGCACTCATGCGAATCGGCGGGGCGATCTGCACGATCGGGCGTCCCACTGGCTGCTCGACCGCGACCAGCATGTCGCGTGCCGCCACATGGGGATCATCGAACAGATCGACGGGATGGTTTACCGGTCCGCAGGGAACCTTGCCGCCGATCGCTTCGAGAATTTCCGCGTTGGTGCGCTCGGCGGTCCACGACGACAGCGCCTCCTCGATCTCGGCCCGATGATGAAACCGCGCCCGCAGCGTCGCCGTCTCGGGCGCGTGTGCCCATTCGGGACGCCCGATGGCGACCGCCAGCTCGCGCCAGTGGTTGTCGGTGGGCGCGCCGATGGCGATCGCGCCATCGACAGTGTCGTAGATGTCGAACGGCACGATGTAGGGATTTCGATTGCCGTTCGGGGGAGTGTCGGGTTGACCGAGCACGCTGTAGCGGGTCACGCCCACCTCCGACAGCGCCATGACGGCATCCACCATCGCCACGTCCACGAACTGACCTTCGCCGGTGCGCTGGGCGTGGAACAGTGCCGCGAGCACGCCCATCGCGCCGATCGTGCCGGGGTACACGTCGCCGATATATGGCCCGATGACGTGCCGGTCGTCGGGGCTGCCGCCGTTTGCTGACACCACGCCGGACATGGCCTGCGCGACAACGTCGTAGGCAGGCCAGTCGACATAGGGGCTCGCGCCTGATCGGGGGTCTCCGAAACCCCGGATGGCGCCATACACGAGCCGTGGGTTTCGCTCGTGCAGAACTTCCCACCCGACGCCGAGTGCGTCCATCACCCCGGCCCGCATGTTCTCGACGAGCGCGTCCGCGGTTTCGATGAGCCGCAGGAACTGCTCACGGTCATCGTCATCGGTGAGGTCGAGCTTGACCCCGCGCTTGTTGCGGTTGTAGTTGGCGAAGCCCGCGCCGAAGTTGCGCTCGGTGTCCTCGCGAGTGAACGGCGCCATGCGCCGTGCGAGTTCACCGCGCGGCGGCTCGACCTTGATGACGTCAGCGCCCAGGTCGGCCAGCATCATGGTCGACCACGGTCCCGCGAGCGCGTGAGTGCAGTCGATGATGCGCACGCCGGCGAGCGGACCCGTCGGCCCAGCCGCCATCGGGCTGACGCGTTCGTGCGCGGTCAGATGCTCGCTCTCGGGCGGATCCATCTTGGGCATGGTGGCGGCTCTCTTCGGTCTGCTCAGGCGAAATTGGGACGCCGCTTCTCGACGATGGCGGCGTGCCCCTCGCGCACGTCGGGACCAGTGAATCCCAGCATCTCGAGTGCAACGGAGGTGTCGAAAATCGGTCCGGCCATGCGCATCCAGTTGTTGAGGCTGTATTTGGTCCAGCGGATGGCGCTTTGGCTGCCCCGAGCCAGCTTTCGCGCTACCGCGAAGGCCTCGGTGACGACTGCGTCATCGTCAACGGCCTTGCTCACAAGGCCCATCTGGTCGGCTTCTTCGCCGCTCATGGCGTCGCACGTCAGCAGGTAGTACTTCGACTTGGCCATCCCGCACAGGATCGGCCACACGATCGCGGCGTGGTCGCCGGCCGCCACGCCGAGCTTGGTGTGCCCGTCGAGGATGCGGGCGTTTCGTCCTGCAATCGAGATGTCTGCCATGAGCGCAGCCGCGAGACCAGCGCCGACCGCCACGCCCTCGATCGCCGACACGATGATCTTCGAGCAGTTGATCATGTTGTAGACGATGTCGCGCGCCTCTCGCATAGCGCTCTGGCGCACCTCAAAGTCGTCCATGATCGTTGAGATCATGTCGAGATCCCCGCCAGCGGAGAACGTGCCGTTTGCGCCGCGGATGACGACCACACGAGTGTCGGGGTCGGTGTCCACCGCCTTCCAGACGTCGGCCAGCGCCAGGTGCTTTGGGGCGTCGACGGAGTTCAGACGACCCGGCGTATCGATGACGATTTCCAGCACTCCGTCATCGTCGGGGCCGCTGATGGAGAGCGCGGAATAAGGGGCATAACGGTCACTCATGGCGCCCGAAGCTAGTTGCCCGGCGCAGCGGCCGCCCGGGCCGCTGGCCCCGGTGCACTCGAAGGCCAAGCGGCCCGTGAGCGAAGCGAACAAGAGCGGGAGACAACGGGCGTCACAACAGACGCTGTCATTTCGCCGCGCTGCCACTGAGGAGTCGGTAGGACGCCTCGATTTCGCCGGCCGGCGCGAAGAGGCGCTCCCACGGATGCAGCAGGCGGTCCCTGCCATAGCGAGGAATGACGTGCACGTGGAAGTGGAACTGCGTCTGGTCAGCGGCGGCGCCGTTGTTGTTGAGCAGATTCAGCCCGGCGGGTTCCAGCCGCTCACGTACAAGCCCTGCAACGCGGCGCACGGCTTGCATCACCTGCGCAGCATCGTCGTCGGTGAGGTCCCAGACGTCGGTGACGTGGCGGCGGGGGATCACCAGGCAATGCCCGACGGTCATCGGGAGGCGATCCATGAACGCGACAGCGTGCTCGTCTTCGTAAAAGCAAAGTGCAGGAGTGGTCCCGGCCACGATCGAGCAGAAGGCGCACCCGGGCACTGGCTCTGGGCGCGCTGGGCCGGAAAGCGCTGGGCCTGGGAACGCGGTGTCAGGGTGCGCTGGGTGTTTACGAGGCAGATCCGACGCGGGCACGTGCAGCAGGAGTCCCAGTGGTTGCCGGCTACTGGTACCGCAGCTCGACGTGGTCGATCACGTGATCGTGGCCTTTGGCCAGCACCAGGTCGGCCCGAACGCGAGTCGGGAGGATGTTCTCTTGCAGGTTCACCAAGTTGATCGAGCGCCAGATGGTGCGTGCCACCGCGTCGGCGGCACTCTCGGGCAGTGAGGCGAACTGGGTGAAATAGGCACTCCGCTCGCGGAAAACGGTCTTGCGAAGCTGTTGGAAGCGCTCGACGTACCACCGTTCGAGGTCCTCGGCTGCGGCATCCACGTAAATCGTGAAGTCGAAGAAGTCCGAGACAAAAGGCGTGTTGGCTGGCGGGCCGGTCTGCAGCACGTTCAGTCCCTCGACGATGAGGATGTCCGGCTGGCTGATGGTCCGTACCTCGTCGGTGACGTCGTAGAGGCTGTGGGAGTACACGGGTGCCGGGACTTCTGCTTCGCCGCTGCAGATCCGCTGGAGGAATTCACGCAGGTCGGCGCGGCGGTACGACTCTGGGAATCCCTTGCGTCCCAGCAGGCCCCGCGATGTCAGCTCTGCGTTCGGCATCAAGAAGCCGTCGGTGGTCACGAGATCCACCGCGGGATGCTCGGGCCATGCGGCGAGCACGGCTTGGAGGATGCGCGCCGTCGTGCTTTTTCCGGCAGAAACGCTGCCGCCGATGCCGATCAGGAATGGCCGCGGCGGAAGCACCCTGCCGAAGAAATTCTCAGTGGCGTCGCGCAGCTGACGGCGCCCTGCCACGCGGAGGTTGAGCAGGCGTGACAACGGCAGGTAGATGTCGCGGACCATGCCGAGCGTGATGGGCTCAACGAGCCCGGCGAGCTCCTCGAGATCGGCTTCGGTGAGCGACAGCGGCGTGGCGTCGCGCAGCTTCGCCCACTGCTCGCGCGTGAATCGACTTTGCTGTTCGTCGATCGCCGGCCCCGCCGAGTCTGGCTCGTTCACTCGCCTAGCTTGGCGATGTCATGGCCGTAGGCGCAACTGCGGGAGCCACATCGGCGTACGCACCCCGTGGTTGGGCCATGCCGCGATGCCATCTGCGGGGGGTCGCGACGGCCGCTCGGGGATAGTCCTCGAACATCCAGCGCGCGAACTGGCGGCGCGTCCACGCTGACACGTCGACGGCGCCCAGAGCGATCTCGGCCAGCCGTTCGTGCGCGAGCACGCGGCTGAGTGCTCGCGCGAGCCCGTGATCTGCGATGAACTCCGATTTTGCACTGCGTGTGTAACGAGCGGCGACGCTGTGCGGCGGTCCGCCTCGTGCGATCGCGCGCGCCGCCATGCGTCCCATCTGCAGAGCCTGGCCAATGCCTTCGCCGGTCAGCGGATCGGCTGCTGCTGCTGCATCGCCGACGAGCAGCGCCCGACCGCGCGCGAATTCAATCTCCCCGAGACGCGCGGGAATCGGCCACGCGCGCGACGGCCCTTCCGCGGAGCCGGCGCCGAGGACTTCGCGGATGTGCGGACGTTCGGCGAGGCCGTTCCAGATGCCGGCGATCTCGCTGCCGGCGAGCGTGTCTCCTGGCGCACGCGGTACGCCGAAGCCGAAGTTCACGCGTCCGTCGCCGAGCGGGAACGACCAGGCGTATCCGGGAAGCAGATCGGGCTCGAACCACACCCACAATGTGCGCGCCGCTGTTTTGGGCGCGGTGCGATAGCCGCGGAACGCGTGCCAGTCGCCCCGGTAGCGCGGCGGGTTGATACCAAGCGCCTTTCGGACCCCGGAGTAGACCCCATCCGCAGCGATGACGAACCGGGCGGCCACGCGGGTGCCATCGCTGAGCATGACGACCTGTGCACTCGGCCGCCGTTCGGATTCGTCGAAGCCGGTGAACGCGACACCTAGTCGCAGATCGGCTCCGGCCGCCGCCGCAAGCTCCATGAGTGCTGCATCGAGTTCGCTGCGCCGGCACGTGGCTGCGAACTGGCCAGCGCCTTGGGGCAGCGGCAGCCGCACGAGTCGACCGCGTGGCGTTCTCACGGCCGCGGCGTCGACCGTCATCCAGGAATCCAGAGTGTCGGGCCAGAGGCCCAGGCTCTCGAGCTCGCGCAACGCAAGCGCTGTAAGTCCATCGCCACAGCACTTGTCGCGGCCGAGTACCGCACGTTCCACGAGTGCGACATCGAGGCCTGCCCGGCGCGCCCAGATGGCTGCGGACGTGCCGGCGGGACCCGCGCCCACAACCACCACGTCGACGGTCGTCATGGCTTCAGGAAGCCTCGGGCTCGTTGTGCTCTTCGAGGGCCCCGTCGTCGGTACCTTGCTCTTCGCCGACTGCCGCGTCGTCGGGTGCATCGGGACCAGTGTCGTCAGCCAGCTCGTCTCTTCGCCCGTGTCGCCCGTGTCGCTTTCGCCCGTGTCGGCCCGTGTCGCTTTCGCCCGTGTCGCTTTCGCCCGTGTGTCGCCCGTGTCGTCTTCGCCCGTGTGTCGTTTCGCCCGTGTCGTTTCGCCCGTGTCGCCCGTTTCGCCCGTGTCGTCTTGGCCCGTGTCGTTTCGCCCGTGTCGCTTTCGCCCGTGTCGCTTTCGCCCGTGTCGCTTTCGCCCGTGTCGCTTTCGACAGGGTCTTCGGAGCCGGCGTCGTCAACCAGCGTGGTCAGGTCCACTCCATTGCATGGGTCGTCGGGATATCGCTCCAGGTCGGAATCTCGCTCGTCCGGCTTCTCGTTGCACTCCGGAGGCGGGCACTCGATGATGGTGCCGTCCTCGCGCTCGCTGCCGTGCTCGACCGGCTCAAGTTCTTCGCTGCTCGCTCCCTCGTCGGCTCCCGGAAGCGCAGTGCCTGCAAGCGGGTCGACGCACTGGCGCGGCACCGAACGCGACCCATCGCAATTGCGCCCTTGCTCGGGCCGGTAGCGCGCGTTGAACGTGTCGATGGCCTTTGAGCCGTCGCTGAACACCCTGGTGCGCTGCGTCTTGACTCTCCGGCAGAAGTCCGGCATCGTCTCGACAGACTCGCCGATCGTCACCTCCACATTGCGTGTGGAGTACAGCTCGACGGTGATCGACGTGTCGGTATAGGTCGGCCAGACCAGCACGCCGTACGGCGTCGGGTTCGTGAAGGCCAGATCAGGCTGCGGATACGAGATCGTGGGGTCCAGCCCAAATGGGTAACGGCTGAGGTACAGCGAGTGCGTCTGGTAGTCGTCGATGGTCATCCCGGCTCGGATCAGCGCATTGAAGATGGTGGTGGCGAACTGGGAAACGCCACCGCCGATGTCGTCAACCAGCACTCCCTTGTCGATGAATCCGCCTTCCACGAAGCCCTTCTCTTCGGTGCGCCTGCCCACATGACGATTGAGCGAGAGGCTCTCGCCAGGCTCGATGATGACGCCGCGCACGAGATCGGCGAAGCGGTGGATGTTCGACACTCGGCCTTGGCAGCACGCATGGCGCGTCGTGAACGTCCCCACCAGCTCGACAATGCCGAGCGACTTCAGATATGCCTGCTCCTCGCGGCTCACAGCGGGACGCGACGGCAGCGCCACTGGCTCGGCGAGGCGTTGCAGCAGTGCTTCGGCCACGACCGTCGCGACCTCGTCGCTGCAGCACGCCCGACCGCCGTCGCTCGCGACAACCGTCGGGATTTCGTTGATGACCTCCATGGTTGCTGTGACGAACGGCGACGACGCCGGAGCGAAGAGTTCTTCGAAGTAGAGGCCGACCTCAGTGTCGTCAAGTGTGATCGCGGGAGGTGTCGCCTGCGGGTCCGGTGTCAGCCATCCAGCGATCATGTCGAGGGTCAAGGTATGGCTCTGGTCGGCGTAGAAGACGGTCAACGTGTGGCCGTACCTCGTTTGTGCTTCGTTGACGGCGTTCTGCAGTTCTTCGGTGTAGCTGAGCGGCTCGGTCTGTTTGAGGTTTGCGGTGACCTCGATCCGCGCCAGCGAGCGGGAGATGCCCTCGAGCACCGCGTCGACGACGGCATCCGCGTCGACGGCTTGACCCGGCCTCCCCAGGTCGACCGCCAAGGTGTCGTTAACCACCACGATGGATGGCGGAGTGACCGTGACGCCGAGTTCGCTCGCGCTTGCGAGCATCGCGCGAGCCGCTGATCGGTCGACGCTGTAACGGCGTTCGGTGAATTGCGGATCGGTTGTCAGAGGTTCCCACGACTCCGGAGATGTGTCGTCGGCGCGCCGCTCCTTCACCGCAGCGAAGGTGGCGTCGGTCTGGAGAGCGATTCCGAGGTCGGAGACGACCAGGGTGACTTCGCCGATGTCGGTGCGCAGGATGACCGGCGTCGCGGCCAGATCGGACGCGAGTGTGGCGATCCGAAGATGCAGAGCATCCTGGCTCACCGTCGAAGTCGATCCTGCCGGCTGAGTGGTTTGCGGCTGGGCACTGCCGTCGACCCGCGCCGGGGTTTCGCTCGATGCCGGCGCCGCAGGCGCCGGCTCGTCCGCAGAATTCCTAATAGCAAGCACGGCAGTCGCGAGAACTGCCGCAACGAGAATCGCTGTGGCAGTGATGAGCGACCAGCGGGGGGCCCAAGTCGGCCATTGCACGGGGGTTGAGCGTACGTGCCGCCCGGCGCATCCAAGCGGCACGGCATCACAGCGTCGTGCCGGGCTCGCCATGTGGTGATTCCGGTGCTTGAGGTGCACGGCTGGTAGCTGTCGTGCGATACTCCGGGGCCGTCGGCACAGCACTGAAGTGCCGCGGCTGCGGCGCCAGTGGTCGACCGCAGCTGATTGACGGGAAGGGATTCTCAACGACATGAGCAAGCTGTGCGAAGGCCGAGTTGTCATCGTCACCGGAGGCGCCCGGGGGATCGGGCGTGAGCACTGCCTGATGCTGGCCGAGCATGGGGCGAAGGTGGTCTGCAACGACCTCGGCGGAGCGCGTGATGGCACGGGTTCTGACGTCGGTCCTGCCGACGAGGTCGTGCTGGAGATCGCCGCGATGGGCGGGGAAGCGGTTGCCAACGGCGACGACATCTCGGACTGGGAGGGAGCACAGCGGCTCGTCAACCAGGCCATCGAGACGTTCGGCGATCTTCACGGTGTCGTGAACAACGCCGGCATCCTGCGCGATCGCATGCTCGTGAATATGACCGAGGAAGAGTGGGATGCGGTCATCAAGGTCCACCTGAAGGGAACCTTCGCGCCGGCTCGCTGGGCCAGCGCCTACTGGCGCGAGAAGGCCAAGGCAGGCGAGCAGGTCAACGCGTCCATTGTCAACACGACCTCGGTCTCGGGGCTCTACGGGAACCCGGGTCAGACCAACTACGGCGCTGCCAAGATGGGCATCGCCGCCTTCACGATCATCGCGGCGCGTGAGCTGGGGCGCTACGGCGTCCGTGTCAACGCGGTTGCGCCCGGCGCGCTAACTCGCATGACCGAGGACTTAGGCATGGGCGAGGCATCCGAGGAGCAGCAGGCGATGATGCACCCGAGGTACATCGCACCCATCGTGACCTGGCTCTGCTCCGAAGAGGCGGCTGGCGTGTCAGGCCGAATCTTCGAGGCTTCCGGTCGCATGCTCGCTGTCGCCAATGGCTGGCATCGGGGACCAACCATCGACGCCATCGACGACCCGACCCGCATTGGCGAAGCGGCGCGCCAGCTGGTGCGAGACGCACCGCTCAACAGCGGCATGGACGGCCAGCCGGCCGACGGCGGCCTCGCTGACTGACCCAACCCGATTGGCCCAACCCGATTGGCCCAACCCGATTGACCCAGCCGGGCTGACCAGCATCAACACCACAGATCAACCGAGACCACCCCTAAACCCCAGAGCAGGAGAAGATCGAACATGGGAATCAATCCGGATGCGGTCGGAGCTACCGGCACGCCGACCACTCGGTCGTGGACATTCCGCGACTCGCTGCTGTACGCAGTGGGCATCGGCGCGGGAGCGGAGGATCCTTTCGCCTCGGAGCTCGAATTCACCACCCACAACTCCAAGGAAATCGAGCACAAGGCCTTCCCGACGCAGGGCGTGGTGATCGGCTTCGGCGCCGGTGGCGCCATGGCCCATGCCGGCGATCTCGACTGGGGCAAGCTGCTGCACGGCAGCCAGGGCATCACGGTGCACCGGCCGATTCCCACCGAGGGCAGCGTCGAGATCACAGACCGCATCGCCGGCATGTGGGACAAGGGCGAGGGCCGCAACGCCATCATCGACTCCGAGGCCACTGCGGTCGACGCCGAAAGCGGCGAGGTGCTCTTCGAGTTGCGGAGCTCGGTGGTCATTCGTGGTTCGGGCGGCTTCGGCGGCGAGGCGGGAAGCACCGGTGTCATGGTCATCGCACCCGACACCGATCCCGACTACGAGGTCGTATACCAGACCCGCTCCGACCAGGCGCTCACCTATCGCCTGAGCGGTGACTACAACCCGCTGCACAGCGATCCATGGTTCGCCACAGAGCTAGCGGGCTTCCCGAAGCCGATTTTGCACGGGCTGTGCACCTACGGCTTCACTGGCCGCGCGTTGCTGCACACTCTCTGCGAAGGCGATCCGGCGCGGTTCCATTCGATGGATTCGCGTTTTTCCTCGCCGGTCTTTCCAGGCGACGAACTCACGATCCGCGTATGGGACGACGGCGACGGGCGGGCCATCTACCGAACGATCGCGCAGCGAGGCACCGACTCCGAGCGAGTCGTCATCGACAACGGCCTGTGCATCTACAACTAGCGGTCTGACACCGCAGCAGCCTCGGGGAGCCGGGCCCTACGAGCCGGCAGCTCAGAACAGCTTCAAGGCGTCGCTCGTGATGCCGCGCAGTTCGTCGTAATCGAGCACAACGCAACGGATGCCGCGATCGGCCGCGAGCACCCGGGCCTGGGGCTTTATCTCCTGCGCGGCGAAGACGCCGGACACGGGCGCCAAGCGGGCATCCCGGTTCAGGTACTCGAGGTACCGGCAAAGCTGCTCCACGCCGTCGATCTCGCCGCGGCGCTTGATCTCGACAGCCAAGGTGCCTCCGTCCGTATCTCGACACAGCAGGTCGACCGGTCCGATGTCGGTGGGGTACTCGCGTCGCACCAGGACCGTGCCGTCCGCGAGCGTCGCGGGGTGCGCAGCCACAAGCTCCTGTAGGTGGGCCTCAACGCCATCCTTGTTGAGGCCCGGGTCTGAGCCGAGCTCATGGGTTGTGTCGCTGTAGACCTCAGCGAGGAGGATCTCGAGGCGTTCGCCCCGATCATTGGTGACGCGCCAGCGGTCGGGCTCACACACCAGTCGGTTGGGGGCGTTCATCCAGTTGAGAGGCTTGTAGGCGCCCCCGTCGGCGTGGATCGCCACGCAGCCATCGGCCTTCGCCATGATGAGCCGAACCGCCTCGGGCAGGTGCGCGTCGAGCCGGCCCGAGTACTCGACGGTGCAGCGCGCGATGAGCAGGCGCACCGGGCTCAGGCGGCCTCAGTCAGCTCATAGACGGAGGTGAGCTTGGGCTGGCCGTGATCGTCGAGCACACGTGCGCGACCGCTCTCGACGAGGTGCAACATGTGCGCGTAGACGGAATTCGCGGCCGGATACCACAACCGCTTGTCGTATCCCTCGTACATCTCGGGCACGAAGTCCGCGATCTGGCAAGGGCCCGACCGCAGATACTCGACAATCATTCGCTCGCGTTCGGTGCGATGTGCGATGAACGAGCGCACGTACGCAGCGGGCTCCGGAATCGGCGGGCCATGTGTCGGGAAGTACGTCTCGTGGTCGAAGTCGAGCAGTTTTGCCAGCGAGGCCATGTAGTCCTGCATCGAGCCGTCGGGCGGCCCGACGACGCTGGTGGCCCACCCCATGACGTGATCGCCGGAGAACAGCGACTTCTCCTCGATCAGCTCGTAGCAGAGGTGATTGGAACAATGCCCCGGGGTGTGCACTGCACGCAGGGTCCAGCCGTCGCCGGACACGATGTCGCCGTCGACGAGGGCCACGTCCGGGACGAAGTCGGTGTCGGCACCCTCCCGCTTGAGCTCGGGGGGCAGAGCGTCGTATTCCGCCCGGTACTTCTGCTGTTCGGCTTCGCTGATGTACGCGGAGAAGTCGACCTTGTCGTCGGGGTCATCGGGTCCGACGGCCCCGTGTGGCCCGAAGCCGTAGCTCAATGCCCCCGTGGCCGCCGTCAGGTCTTTCGTCAGCGGCGAGTGATCGCTGTGGGTGTGCGTCACGAGGACAGCGCTAACCGTTTCGTCGGGACCGAGAGCCGACGCCAGGTTGTCGAGGTGACTCGGCAGTGGCGGACCCGCGTCAATGACTGCCACGTCGCCATGACCGACGATGTAGGTGCCCGTACCCCGGTAAGTGAACGGCGTCGGGTTCTCACAGATCACGCGGCGGACGAGCGGTGTCACCGCGACGGACGCGCCGTAGTCAAACTCGCCGAGGTCGCGGTAGTGCTTTATGGTCACCGACATCGGGCGATTCCTTCCGAGCCGCGGACTTGATGGCAATGCGGCAGGCGCAGTGCGGACTGGCAAGGATATGCGCGCGAGGCTGCTTCGGTCCGGGGCAACTTGAGCTCCCGAAGTCCGGTTCGCACACGAGCCGGTCCGAAGGGGGGCGCGGGAGCGTAACATCTCAGCACGGCTTGGCCGGGCAGCCACCACGAGGGGGAGGCGGCTGCCCGGCCCGCTCCGTTCTCTGGGCTCGAGCGATCCCCCAGCGAAGCGAACGAAGGCTGGACTCACGCAGCGTCGCCGCGCAGTCCTCGTCGTATTCGTGCTGCGGGGCGCGTGCGAGTGGTTGGCCGGGACTCAGCAGCGCGCGAGGCTGTTCCGCGCGTTACCCGAGACTCGAGTTCGCGCACAGGAGGGCAGATGCCGGGACAATCGACAGCGCATGGCGGTTACTTCGTCAGCACCAAGTCGTCGGATCGCTACCCGTTGTGGACACGCGCCAATGTCGGTGAGGTCTTTCCGGACCCCGTCAAGATGAGCACGTTCGACTTCGCGTTTCAAAACGACGAAGGCATTCGCATGTCGGAGTTGGCGTTCCGCGACGCCTACGTGGCCATCGGAGCGTTCACCCACGACGAGTTTGACCCCGATGAGTGCGTCTTCTTGGGCGTGTTCGGCGGATACACGTACCTGAATGCGGCCGTTGGGCGCATCTTCGGGGTTCGGGCGCCCGAGATCGACGTGGAGACTGTCGATCGCAATTTCTTCGGCGAGCAACCAGGCATACCGCCCTACGAGTCGCATCCCGACGACGAGAATCCCGAAGCGACCCAGCGCATCGCCGAGACGTTCCTGTACCTGTTCACCGCGCCGGCTTTGCCCGAAGTCTTCGACGACGAGTCGCGGCTTGCGGAGATGCGCGCGAGGCGGCCGGACTTCGAACAGATGGGCGACCATGAGATCGCGGAGTGGATCATGGAGTACCTCGAACGCGGCTTCACCGGAGGCACGGGCTTTCGCGAGCTGTTCGCAACCCACTTGCGGGTGTCCTTCTTGGCAGCGGTCCCCTTGGGAGTGCTCGAGCAGGTATGCACCGCGGCGGGTCGGCCATCCGACACGCTCAAGCTGGTGGCGGGCTACGGGGATGTCGCGTCCGCGGCGCCGTCGGATGCGATGTGGCGACTCGGCCGCCAGGTTGCGGCGTCGAGCGATTTGACAGCTTTGTTCGATGACGGCCCTGCCGGCGTGTCGGCGCGATTGGATGCAGCTGCCGATGCGTCGGGAAGCGACGCGGCAGCGTTCAGTGAGGCCTTCGAGCAGTTTCTGTACGAATTCGGTTCACGTGGACCCAACGAGTGGGAGATCAGCTGCCCGACATGGGAAACGGATCCGGACATCGCGCTTGCAGCCATTGACCGCATGCGCCTCGCGCCGCCCGACGCGGATCCCGCGCTTCGGCGCGCCGGACTCACCTCACAGCGCGAGGTATTGAGCTCAGCGATGTCGCAAGCGCTGGCCAGCAACCCTGAGGCGCAGATGCAGTTCGAACTGGCACTGGGAGCCGCCGCGGTGTACTTGCCTGGCCGTGAGCGCACGAAAACTAACTGCGTCCGTTTCGTCAATGAGACACGGGTGGCCTCGCGAGTGCTTGGCCAGCGCCTCATCGATCGGGGCGCCATCTCGCAGATGACCGATACATCGATGCTGCGATTCAGCGAACTGCACGAACTCATCGATGACCCGACGGGGTGGTCCGAGATCATCGCCGAGCGGCAGGCGGTGTTCGACGATGCAGTTGCACGTCAGGAGCCATTTGTCATCGTCGGTGAAGCGCCGCCGATGCACGAATGGCCACGTCGCGATGAGATCGAGCTGTCGGCGCTGAGCGTTGGCGACACGCTCGCAGGACTGCCGGGCTGCCCTGGCATTGCACGCGGGCGTGCCAGGATCATCCTCGACAGCACTGACCCCACAGCGCTCCAACCTGGCGACGTGCTGGTCGCGCCGCTGACCGATCCGTCGTGGACGCCGCTGTTCGTCGGTGCGTCAGCAGTCGTCGTCGATGTCGGCGCGGCGCTCAGTCACTCGATCATCGTGAGCCGTGAGCTGGGCCTTCCCTGCGTGGTCTCTGCCACGGGGGCGACGGGTCGGATTCCTGACGGGGCGCTCATCGAAGTGAACGGCGACACTGGCACGATCACTGTGCTGGAGGTGTGACGCAGCGGTTCACCGCTCGGGCCAGCGAGCGGGCCTGCGCTCGCTGAGCGCGCGGACGCCCTCGATGTAGTCGGGGCTGGGGATCATGTCGGAGAGCAGGCGATCGGACTCCGCCACCGCCGTGCCGACATCGCGGTGCTGGTCGAGATAGATCTGCCGTTTCGTCACCGACAGCGAGCTGGGAGCGACGCGCGCAGCCATGTCGTGCGCGTAGTTGTTGACGAAGTCCATGAGCAACTCGGCGCCCATGACCTCGTTCCACAGTCCCCAGCCCTGCGTCTGCGAGGCCAAGAGCTTGCGGCTCGACAGCAGCAGGTCGTTCGATCGCGTGATGCCGACCAGCCGAGGCAGCACCCATGACAGCCCGAACTCCGCCGGCAGCCCAAGCGGCCCGTGGGCGGTGGTCAGCTTCGCGTCGGCGGCAGCAAAACGCAGGTCGCAGTAGCAGGCCAGTACCAATCCGGCACCGGCTGCGGCACCGTTGACGGCTGCGATGGTGATGACCTCCAACGCCATCATGAACGCGAAGTTCTGATTGAACTCCGGTGCCACGCCGTAGCCCGGCATCGCCAGATCGGGCGGCGTTCCGGCGTCGTAGCCGCCCTTGTCGCTGTGACCCTCCAGTGCCTGGGTATCGGCGCCGACGCAGAAATCCCGTCCCTCGCCGGTGATGATGACGACACGGACCGTCGGGTCCGCCTCGGCTTGTTCGAGCAGCCAGCGGAATTCGGTGTGCATCCTGCCGGTCCACGCATTGCGGCGATGCGGCCGTGACAGCGTCAGGGTCGCAATCGGTCCGTCCACGGCGTACTTCGTCGCTTTCAGCTCCATGTCACAACACCTCAGGCTTCGCCCTCGATCACCTTTCGCAGCGCTTCGAGGGCATCGGCCGCGAACTCGGGACGGCAGATAAGAAGGTCGGGGAGCCAGGGATCGGCGAAGTTGTACTCGAGCTCGGATCCGTCGCAGCGGCTGGCGTGCAGGCCCGCAGCCCGCGCCACTGCCACCGGCGCGCAGTTGTCCCACTCGTACTGGCCGCCCGAGTGGGCGTAAATGTCAGCCATCCCCAGCACCACCGCCATCGCCTTCGCACCGGCGGAGCCCAATTTCAAGAGCTCGGCGTCAAGGGCCTGGGCCACGATGATCGCGGCCGCGGGGGGTCGGGAACGGCTCACCACCATGCGCGGACGGCCGCCTGTTGAGGCGGGCAACGATGGCTCCGGGTCGGTGCACAGCGTCTGACCGACAGCGGGCAGCGCCACGGCGCCCGCCGTCGGAATGCCGCCCTCGACGAGTGCTACGTGAACGGCCCAGTCGCTGCGGCCGGGCTCGGAGTACTCGCGCGTCCCGTCCAGCGGGTCGACGATCCAAACCCGCTCTGCTGACAGTCGAACGAGGTCATCGCGGCCCTCTTCGGACAGAATTGCGTCACCGGGCCGCGCTTCGCTCAGGCGGTTCATGATCAGGTGGTGCGCTTCCATGTCGCCGGTGTCGCGGACTTCCCACGTCCCGGCGCCAGCGTTGAACATGCGCTCGCGGATCTCGACCAGCATGACCCCGGCTTCGGTGGCCACGCTCGCGGCGAGAGCGTGGTCGCAGGATTGGGCCATCGAGCCAGTCTGCCCGCCGGGCGGAGTTTCGACCACGTTCATTGTCCACAAATCCTGCGCGGGACGCGTCCTCGGCATCGGTGGGGCATCACATTGCATCTCATTCACGAACGAATGGACCGAGCAATCACTCGCCGCGAGTAGCATTCGCGGTAGTTGGCGCGATTGCGGCGGACTGGCCGCGGTTTCCGTCTTGACGTTCATTAACTTCTCGTGGAGGGAAGCATCCTTATGACCAGACGTACTGCGCTGCGCCTAGGTGGCGCGCTCTTGGCACTCGGCT
This sequence comes from Candidatus Poriferisodalis sp., assembly GCA_965226645.1. Taxonomy (GTDB): domain Bacteria; phylum Actinomycetota; class Acidimicrobiia; order Acidimicrobiales; family Poriferisodalaceae; genus Poriferisodalis. Next base: position 1,250,272 of record CBDDDL010000004.1, on the reverse strand, counting down.
TGTTCGCTGCCGCTTGCGGCTCCGACGACACCGAAGAAGGCGGCGCTCCCGGGGACACCGAGCCGGCCGGGACAACTGAGGATGCCCAGCCCGAACCCACCGTGCAGCTCACCCATGACGACCTGCTCGCAGAGGTGACCTCGCGCGGCAACCTCAACTGCGGCGTGAGTGGATCGGCCGTTGCATTCTCCGAGACCCAACCTGACGGCAGCACCACCGGGTTCGACGCCGACTACTGCCGTGCCGTCGCCGCCGCAATCTTCGGCGACGCCGACGCCGTCAATTTCGTGCCGCTGACTGCCGCTGAGCGCTTCACTGCGCTGGAGTCGGGCGAGATCGACCTGCTGGTGCGCAACACCACGTGGACGCAGAGCCGCGACACCGACCTGGTGCTCGACTTCGGCCCTACCACGTACTACGACGGCCAGCAGATGATGGCCCGAGCCAGCGACGGCTTCTCGAATTCCTCGGTAGTCGCTGATCTGGACGGGGCCACGGTGTGCACCAACGCCGGCACGACGACGGAGAAGAACGCAGCTGACGCCGCCGATGCCGCCGGGATCGAGATCAACCTGCAGACCTTCGAGGACTTCGACATCGTCACTGAGAACTTCATCAGTGGCGCGTGCGACGCCGTCACCACTGACGGCTCGGCGCTCGTCGGCCGCAAGGTCAAGCAGGAAGGCGATCAGGAATGGGTGATCTTCCCGCCGACGCCGATCTCCAAGGAGCCGCTGGGCCCGGTGTATCCGCAGAACCAGTCCAACTTCGGCGACGTCGTCAACTGGACCGTGTACGCCATGGTCATCGCTGACGAGAAGGGCATCACGTCGGAGAACATCGACTCGATGCTGAGCGGCGGAAACCTCGACGCTGAGGCCGTTCGCTTGCTCGGCGGAGAGGGCGAGCTGCAGACCAAGATGGGTCTGACCGCCGATGCCTTCTACAACGTGATCAGCCAGGTCGGGAACTACGACGAGGTGTACTCCCGCAACCTCGGCCCGGTGGGTCTGAGCCGTGACGGCTCGGCCAACGCACGCTGGACCGCAGGCGGCCTCATCTACGCACCTCCCGCTCGCTAACCGAGTTGCTGCCGGCCGGCGAATTCGCCGGACGGCAACTAATCGAACGAGCACCTTCGCACGACCCCGATCCGCATGGATCGGGGTCGTTGCGCGTCCGTGCCTCACAAAGCCCAAGCGGCGGGAACTAGTCGCGTAGGGTGAGCTTCGGTGAGCGATCCTCGAGCGACTGCGAGCGACGAATCACTGCGGACGCTGGGGTCCCGGCCGCCCTTCTACCGGGACGCCACCGTCGTGCGCTGGATCGCGCAGGTCGGGGCGCTGGCGATCGTGCTGGGAGCGCTGTGGTTCCTGGCCGCCGAAGCGGGCGACAGCCTGCGTGCGAGTGGCGCTCAGATCGACTTCGACTTCATCTCTGACCACATCGGCATCAAGGTCAGCTCAGGGATCGACACCAGTCCCGACACGGGCGGCCGAGCGCTGTTCGTCGGCATGGTCAACACGATTCGCATGGCTGCGGCGGGCATCGCGCTCGCTTCGGTCATCGGAGTGCTCGTTGGCCTGGCGCGTCTGTCGCCCAACTGGCCGGTGAGGCGGCTGGCAGGCATGTATGTCGAAGGCCTGCGCAACATCCCGCTGCTGGTGCAGATCCTCTTGTACGCGGCGATCCTGACGGCGTTGCCGAATGTCACATTCGGGATGGGCCCGATTCCTGGTTGGGTGCACCTGTCGAATAAGGGACTCTCGGTGCCGAGGGTGTTCGTGGCGGATGGTTTCTACCAGTGGGCCGTCATCTTGTTGATCGGCGCGGTGGTCGCCCACTTTGTGTTCCGACGGCTCGCCACCAAGCGGGAAATGACCGGTGCGCAGACGCAGGCGGGCGCGTGGGCCACCGGCACGATTGCTGCGTTCGCCATCGTGGGCTGGTTCATCCATCCGATCTTCGGATGGCTCGGCTCCCCGATACGCGGCCTCTCCGACGCAGTGGGGAATATCCCCCAAGGTGTTGTGCAGCTCGCTGCGGCGGTGATCGCCGCAGCGGTTGCTGTGTGGAGGATTCGGAGGTTCCTGGCCAGCCGCCGCACGCCCGCCGGCCTCACGCGGCTCACTGACGACGACTGGTTTCGGATGATCTTCGCCGCGGTCATGGCGGGCATCGTCGTGCTCCTCTTCGCTGTGCTGTGGCCCGGGCTGTCGAGCTGGATCGTCAACTCGTCCAGCGACGGACTGGGGGCGCTGGCGGACAAGTTCGGCAACGGACGCACGGGTCAGCCCATCGATGCGTTGCGGCCCGACATCGTCCAACCGGCCAACTTTGCCAACTACGGGCCAAAAGGACTGAACCTCCCCACGGGTTTCGCTGCGGTGTATTTCGGCGTCGTGTTCTACACCTCGGCGTTCATCGCCGAAATTGTCCGGGGCGGCATCCTGGCGGTGCCCAAGGGACAGAACGAAGCCGGTGAGGCGCTGGGCCTTCGGCGATCGACCACGTTGCGCCGGGTGATCCTGCCCCAGGCGCTGCGAGTCATCCTTCCGCCGGTGGGGAACCAGTATCTGAACCTCACCAAGAACACATCGCTGGCCATCGCGGTCGGCTACAGCGACCTCGTTCAGATCGGGCAGACCGTCTACAACCAGACCGGCAAGACATTGCAGGTGGTGGCGGTGTGGATGCTGTTCTACCTGGCGTGCTCGCTGACGATCTCGGTGGTCGTGAATTTCTTCAACATCCGGCTGCGGATCGTGGAGCGCTGAGGTGACCGATCCGATGCTCCCGGGCGGCACCACGGTCGTCGTCGCCGAGCCCATGACCTCGGCCAGCCCACCTGATCGCCCCAGCCTGCCGCCAGGTCGCTGGGTGCGCGAGAACCTGTTCCCAAACAAAAGAAATGCAGCGCTGACGGTGCTGGCTGCGCTGTTGGCGCTCTTCGCGTATCGCGGACTCCTGAACTTCGTATTCAGCGAGCAGCGCTCGTGGCCTGCGGTGCGCACCAACTTGCGACTGCTGTTCACTCACGCGTATCCCGAGGAGCAGTACATGCGCGTGTGGGTGTCGGTCGGCACCGTCATGGTGCTGGCGGGACTCAGCATCGGGATATGGGCCCGCTGGGGCGGCGTGTCGATCAAGCGCCTGACGGGTTGGCTCATGTCTGCGGGCGCGTTCATCGCGGCCGGGATCCTGCTGCGCGAACCCAGTGTGCTCACTCATGCCGACGGCTCGTTTCAGCGCGATGCCGCCGACGATCGGTTGCGCGAATCGTTCGCCGCCGCAATGGCGGATCGCTGGACGTGGTGGTTGCTCGCCGTCGTGCTGATCGGTGCCGGGCTTGCCCTGTGGGCGTCTCGTGACGACTTGGCGCGCCGCACCACCTTCGTGCCGACGACAGGTCTGCTCTTCGGCCTCGTCGGCATCATCATCGGGTCGACGTGGGTCGTGCGGTACGGCCACTACGCCTTCAAGGAAGGCGAGTTCATCGCAGAGCCAGGGCGCACCGTGGCGCTCACGACAAAGCTCCCGTGGACCGTGATGTGGCTCTTGCTCGTGGGCTGCTTCGCGATCGGGCGCATCGTGCGGGCACAGGCCTTGGCGGACGCGCCCGACGACGAGGACGACCCGGAGCTGCCTCGCGAGGCCCTGGGCCGGACGCGGGCGGCGGTGAACTTGGCTTGGCTGGTCAGTCCGTTCGCCCTGTACTGGGTGGTGCTGCGCGATCCCGACATCGACTACACCCACGTGTACTCCACGATCTTGCCGATGGCGCTGTCGTTCGCCGTGCTCGGCTCCGCAGTGCTGTGGTGGCTGACACGCCCGAATGCGGGCGAGGTCGGCCGGCTGGCGGCGATTGGACTGCTCCTGCTCGCAGCGTTCCACTGGGTTGCGGCGTTCTTCGGCTGGTATCCGATGCTGCAGGTCGGACGAATTGGATTTCTGCTGCTGGCCATGGCGGGACTGCTGGCACCCAACTTTGCCGGTGTCCGAGCGCAGCGGCGACGGCTCGTCGGCGCCTGGACGGTGACCGTAGCGCTCGTGTTCTACGGAGCCACGGTGATCAACGCGCCCTCGACGATTTCGACGCCGACGGGCGCGATCGTGGGCGGGTTCAGTGTGACGCTGTTCGTTGCGGTGCTCACGATCATGCTGTCGTTCCCGCTCGGGGTGGTGCTGGCGCTGGCGAGGACGTCTCGGCAGCCGATCTTCCGGGTTCTGGCCACCAGCTATATCGAGATCGTTCGCGGCATCCCGCTTATTACGGTGCTGATCTTCTTCTCGATCGTCCTGCCGTTGTTCCTCCCGCCCGGCATGGAACTGGGCGAGCTTGCGGCGGCCATCACCGGATACACCCTGTTCTCCGCCGCGTATCTGGCCGAGAACGTGCGCGGCGGCCTGCAATCGATTCGCCGGGGGCAGTACGAGGCTGCCGACGCCGTCGGTCTCACGACCACGCAGCGGACGGGCTTCATCGTGCTGCCGCAGGCGCTGCGAGTGTCGATCCCGCCATTGGTCGGCCAGATCATCGCCACGTTCAAAGAGACGTCGCTGCTCGCGATCATCGGACTGTTCGACTTCCTGCGCCTTGCCAACTCGGTGATCCCCAACCAGACGCAGTTCCTCGGAGTGCGTCGAGAAGGCCTGCTGTTCGTGTCAGCGGTGTATTGGGTCGTTGCATTCTCCATGTCGAAGTACAGCCAGCGGCTCGAGCGCCGGGTCGGACTGGGTCAGCGATGAGGCCGGGCACAGTGCGACTGACATCTACGAATTGGCTTCTATGAGAACGCTGAGGTACCCCATATGAGTCCGCCACCACCACCGCCGCCACCACCTGTGGGCGGGATGCACGGAGACGCCACCGTCGCGGTGTCCGACGAGCTCGCGGCGCGCAACGACATGATCGTGTGCCGTGACGTGGACAAGTGGTTCGGCGACTTCCAGGCACTGAACGGGATCAGCGCGACCATCAAGGAACGCGAGATCGTGGTGGTGCTGGGGCCGTCGGGCTCGGGCAAGAGCACCTGGATCCGCTGCATCAACCGGCTCGAAGCCCATCAGAGCGGCCAGATCCTCGTCGACGGCATCGAGCTGACCAACGATCTGCGCAATATCGAGAAGATCCGCTCCGAGGTCGGGATGGTCTTCCAGCAGTTCAACCTTTTCCCGCACTTGACCGTGATGGACAACATCACGCTCGCTCCGATGTGGGTCCGCAAGAAGTCACGGCCAGAGGCCGAGGAGCTTGCGCTGGCGCTGCTCGAACGGGTCGGCATTCCCGAACAGGCCCAAAAGTTCCCGGGCCAGCTCTCAGGCGGTCAGCAGCAGCGCGTGGCGATCGCTCGAGCCCTCGCGATGGAACCGCGCGTGATGCTCTTCGATGAGCCCACCTCCGCGCTGGACCCCGAGATGATCAAAGAAGTGCTCGACGTGATGGAAGGGCTGGCGCGCTCAGGCATGACCATGATGGTGGTGACCCACGAGATGGGCTTCGCCCGCGAAGTCGCCGACCGGATCATCTTCATGGAGGACGGCGAGATCGTCGAAGTCGGCACGCCCGAACATTTCTTCACAAACCCGGCCGAAGAGCGAACCAGGATGTTCTTGAGCCAGGTGATCTGATCCGGCTGGCTGTCGCTGGCCGGCCGCCGCCCACGATTGCGGGGCCTCTCAGCCGTTGGGTTCTCCGTACGGGCTGTCGGCCTGTTCGTAGCAGTCGGGGTGATAGTGCTCGACGCGGTCCCAGCGATTCTTCACGTACACGTTGCAGATGATCTGCTCGGCTCGGATGCGGGCGCGGAACTTCATCAGCTCGTCGCACACGGCGCAATACGCGGAGTTGCCGGCATCGACGGTGCGCGTGACTGCCCGACTTTTCAAGCGCTTGCGGGGTGCTGAGGTTTTCGCTGCCGTCGTCGAATCTGCTGCCGACGTCGTCGTATCCGTGGCCATAGCGAGGGACCCTAGCGAACGCTCGCGCGCAGTCAGTGGATATTCGCGCGCTACGCGCGAAAATCTGGTACTAGTGGCGCGAAGTTGTCAGCAGCTACGCGCGTTGCGCGCGGACAATCAGCAAGCGCCCGCCAGGTCGTGCAGCGGTTTGGATAGCGTGCGCCCCCGTGCACACGGGCAGGGTTCACGCAGTCCTCTTCGATTTCGGCGGTGTCATCACCGAGAGCCCGTTCGAGTCGTTCAACCGCTACGAGGAGCGTCTCGGCATCCTGCGCGACACGATTCGCCAGATCAACGCCACGAATCCCGACGACAACGCCTGGGCCCGGCTCGAGCGCAGCGAGGTGAACGTCGACGAGTTCGCCTGCCTGTTCGAGGCCGAAGCCCGCGAACGCGGATACGAGGTGTCGGGTGCCCAGGTGCTGGCCTGCCTCAGCGGCGGACTGCGTCCGCGGATGGTCAGGGCGCTCGAGATCCTGGTGGCGCGCGTGCCGGTGGGCTGCATCACCAACAATGTGCGCACCGGGCATGGCGCGGGAATGGCCCGCGACCCCGCGACAGCTGCGGCGATCGCCGAGGTCATGAAGCTGTTCGGCGTGGTGATCGAGTCGTCGGTCGTCGGCCTGCGTAAACCCGATCCTCGGATCTACGAGCTGGCATGTTCCGAGCTCGGCATCGATCCCCGCCGTACAGCGTATTTGGACGACTTGGGCATCAACTGCAAGCCCGCGGCGGCGATGGGGATGTCTGCGATCAAGGTGACCGACCCAGATGAGGCGCTGCGCGAACTGGAATCGCTCGTGGGTTTCGACCTGCATTGATGTCTCGCCTCCTCACGCACGGATTGGCGTCTGGACATGGCTGCTGAGTTCATCTACACGTTGCGCAAAACGGGACGGTTCTACCCGCCGGACCGAGAGGTGCTGCGCGATGTGACGCTCGCGTTCTTGGCGGGCGCGAAGATCGGCGTGATCGGGCACAACGGCTCGGGCAAGTCGTCCCTGCTGCGGATCATGGCTGGTCTCGACGACGGCTACAGCGGCGAAGCGCGGCTCGCCGCGGGAGCCGAGGTGGGACTGCTGCCGCAGGAGCCCGAGCTGGATGCCTCAACCGATGTCGAAGGCAACGTGATGTCAGGCGTCGCGGCGACTGCGGCACTGCTGACCCAGTACGAGGAAGTTCTCGCCGGCTGGAGCGACCCCGACGCTGATTTCGATGCCCTCGGAGCGCGACAGGCCGATCTGGAGGACCGAATCGCTTCGGCGGGGGCGTGGGATCTCGAGCGGCACGTGGCCATCGCAATGGACGCGCTGCGACTGCCGCCGCGCGATGCCGATGTGACGACGCTGTCGGGCGGCGAGCGGCGCCGCGTCGCGCTCTGCAGGCTGCTGCTGTCGCACCCGGATCTGCTGCTGCTCGACGAGCCGACCAACCATCTCGACGCCGAGTCGGTGGCGTGGCTTGAGCGCTTCCTGGCGGACTATTCGGGCACGGTGGTGGCGATCACCCACGACCGTTACTTCCTGGACAATGTGGCGGGCTGGATCCTCGAAATCGACCACGGCCGCACGATGCCGTTCGAAGGCAACTACAGCGCCTGGTTGGAGCACAAAGGGGCGCGGTTGGCGTCTGAGCAGCGGGGAGGCGATGCACAGGCCCGGACGCTGGCACGCGAGCTGGAGTGGGTTCGGATGTCCCCGCGGGCGCGCCAGGCCAAGAGCAAGGCACGCGTCAACGCCTATGAGGAATTGCTGGCCACGCACCGGGAAACTGCCGAGCGGCAACGGCGCGCCGACGCGCTGCAGATCACCATTCCGATGTCGCGGCGGCTGGGCTCCTCGGTCATCGAGGCAAAGGGGCTCGCCAAGGCTTACGGCGACAAGCTGCTGTTCGACGACTTGTCGTTCAGCCTGCCTCCCGGCGGCATCGTGGGCGTCATCGGCGCGAACGGCGCGGGCAAGACGACGCTGTTCCGGATGCTGATAGGTGACGAGGTGCCCGACGCGGGATCGATCATCGTGGGCTCCACGACCGACATTGCCTATGTGGACCAGTCACGGGCCCGGCTCGACGACAGCCGCACCGTGTACGAAGCGATTACCGACGGCCACGACACGCTGCGCATCGACGGCGTTGGCGGTGCCCGCGAAGTGAACGGCCGAGCGTTCGTCGCGTCGTTCAACTTCACTGGTTCGGATCAACAAAAGCGTGTGGGCGAGCTGGCGGGCGGCGAGCGCAATCGGGTGCATCTGGCCCGCACGCTGACGTCAGGCTGCAACGTGCTGATGCTCGACGAGCCCACCAACGACCTCGACGTGGACACGCTGCGATCGCTCGAAGACGCGCTGGAGTCCTTCGGGGGGTGCGCCGTGGTCATCAGCCACGACCGCTGGTTCCTGGACCGGATCGCCACCCATGTCCTGGCCTTCGAGGGCGAGAGCGTGGTGCGTTGGTTCGAGGGCAACTTCAGCGACTACGAGGCCTATCGCAAGCGCGAGCTGGGCGCGGATGCAGGTCCTCACAGGATCACGTACAAGCCGCTTGCCCGCTGAGGCGGGCCGTTAGCGTGCCAGAGGTGCGGATCGCGACCTGGAATGTGAACAGCCTGAATGCCCGGCTGGAGCGGGTTGATGAGTGGCTGGCCTATGCCGAGCCCGACGTGCTGCTGCTGCAAGAGACCAAGATGGCCGACGAGCAGTTCCCGCACTCGCACTTCGAAGCGCAGGGCTATGTCTCGGTGCACCACGGCGAGGGACGCTGGAACGGCGTGGCCATCCTGTCAAGCGTCGGGATTGAAGACGCGATTGCGGGCCTTGCTGACGGGCGCGAGCCGGATCCCGATGCCCGGATCGTCTCAGCCCGGTGCGGAGGCGTCACAGTGAGCTCGGTGTACGTGCCCAACGGCCGTGCCGTCGACCACGATCACTACCGATACAAGCTGGATTGGCTCGGGCGTCTTCGGGCGCATCTTGAGGCCACCTGCGATCCGGCTGAGCCGGTGCTGGTGGGCGGCGATTTCAACGTGTGCCGCGATGATCGGGATGTGTGGGATCCGGGCAATCCCGAGCCGCGCACCCATGTCACCGAGCGAGAGCGGGCAGCAGTACAAGCCGTGTGCGACTGGGGGCTGGCGGACATCTTCCGCGAGCACTACGGCGCTGCGGGGTTGTACAGCTGGTGGGACTACCGCGACGGCGCCTTCTACAAGCGCCACGGCCTGCGCATCGACCTGTTACTGGGCACGGCGCCGGTGGTCGATGCGGCCCGGTTCTGCCTCATCGACCGCAACGCCAGGAAGGGCTCCAAGCCCTCGGACCATACGCCGGTGCTGGTCGACCTCGACTAGCGATCCAGGGCAGCGCGCGCTGCTGCGAGGTGAGCGGCGGCGTCATGGGGGCCGAGCGGCGGCGGCTCGGCGGTCGCGTGCTCGATGAGCGCCAGCCACGGCGAAGGCTTGCGGGCGCCGCCGTCAGTCCGTGACCGATGCCGCGCCCAGGTGAGGTGCAGCGCGTGGGTGGCTCGCGACACGGCGACATAGAAGAGCCGACGCTCTTCGGGATCGTCGTTACGCAGCGGTACCAGTCCTTCCTCGGCGCCCGTGATCACGACATGGCGCCATTCGAGACCCTTCGCTGCGTGAAACGTCGCAAGCGTCACAGCACCGCCGGGGCGGGTGAAGCGGTCGATGTCGAGCAGGTCGCCGGTGAGTTCGTGGTCGCGCCCTGCCAGCAGCCCGATCCAGGTGGCAAAACTCTGACCGTCCGCACCCAGTGGCGCATTGCGGCGGCCTGCGGCACTGCCCTGTTCGTCGAGGTAGACCGCAGCGAGGTCCAGCAATCGCAACTCCGTCTGATCGCTCAAGGCGCCGTCGGACCACGGCGGACGGCTTCTTGCCTCTTGCCGTAGCTCGGCCACGACCGAAACAAAGTCCGCACCCGAGTCGCGGAGCCGCTCGAGCAGCTCGCGCACACTCTGCAGCTGCAGGAATGCTCGCTGACCGCCGATGCGGTGGGGGATGCCCGCCGAGCCCAGAGCTGCGGCAATGTCGTGCAGCTGCGCGTTGGTGCGCGCCAAGACACCGAACGAGCCCCATTTCTTGTTCTGTGCGGTGATCCAGCGGGTGATGCCGTCGGCCTCAGCCGCCTCGTCGTCGTATGCCGTCACGGTGGGCACCGGGCCGATTTCGTGCGGGCGTGCGGGCTGTTGGTCGTGTCCGCCTCGCAGGGGCTGTTTTGACCCTGCGGTCTCGCTGGGGGCGATGACGGCCCTCGCCGCGGCGACAAGCAGTCGATGACTGCGGTAGTTGAGACCGAGGTGCACCACTTCAGCACCGTCGAAACGGCGATCGAACTCAGTGATGTAGCTGCTGTCGGCACCGTTCCACCCGTAGATGGCCTGATCGGCGTCGCCGACGGCGCATATGTCAGCAGTGCCGTCGCCGACGGCGGAGGTCCCGCCCAACCACGCCGCCAGCAGGTTCCATTGCAGCCGGTTGAGGTCCTGAAACTCGTCGACGAAGAAGTGACGATGCAGCCAGCGTCTGGCGTTCGCGAAGTGCTCGTCGGAGTTCATCAGGCGTGTGCACTCGATGAGCAAGTCGTCGAAGTCCAGCATTCGCCGGCGCGTCTTGGTGCGCTCGTAGTGCGAGTACAGCTCTGCTGTGGCCTCGGCGCCGGATCCCACGCGTCTGGGGCCGGGACCGTCGCGGTACTCGGCGGCTGAGAGATCGTTGGCCTTGGCCCAGTCGATCTCGCGCAATGCGACCGCCACGGTCACGGGCGGTCGGGCGCCGAACCGGTTGCGCAGATGCTCTGCGAGCTCACCGCTGAGAGCTGCACGGCGCGGCAGGACCTTGCGCTCGGATCGCCCGCTGTCGATGTCGTATTGGCGCAACTGCGCCAAGGCAATGGAGTGAAAGGTGCCGACTGGGCCGGTGTCGTCGACACCTAAGTCCCGAAGCCGGGAGCGCAATTCGTGCGCAGCTCGCCGCGTGAAGGTGACCGCCACCGCGTGCCGTGCTTGGATCGACTCGTCGTTGACTCGCCGAGCGATCCGATGCGTGAGCACCCGTGTCTTGCCGCTTCCTGGTCCCGCCACCACCAAAAGTGCGTTTGCTCCCGAATCCACCGCAGCGCGCTGCGCGGCGTCGAGCCGGGTCGCTGCGGGGTCCACGGGAGCGAACCTAGACCGTCGTTGACCTGCTGATGGTGCGCATCAGCAGCGCCAATACGCTGCCGTCGGTGCGCATCGTGAGCCTCGTTCCGAGTGTCACCGAGACGCTGGCGACGTGGGGTTCCGACCCGATCGCGTGCACTCGCTTCTGTGAGCGGGATGACCTGAGACATGTCGGTGGCACCAAGAATCCCGATATCGATGCGGTCGTGGGGCTCAGGCCGGATCTGGTCGTGACCGATCGCGAGGAGAATCGCAGGCAGGACTATGACGCGCTGGTCGCGGCTGGTCTTGAGGTGGAGGCTCTGCACGTAGCGGCGCTGACCGACGTCGAGTCCGAACTGAGCCGCTTGGCACAACGGATCAGGGTGGCCTGGCAGCCCGATCCGCTGCCGATGCCAGCGGACTTGCCTCGATCGACGGAACGGGCCCGAGACGTACGGGTCTTCGTGCCGATCTGGCGCCGGCCATACATGACCATCGGCGCTCAGACGTACGGCGCGTCGTTGTTGCGCTACTGCGGTGTCGAGGTGGCCTTCGCTGACCGGGACGTCTACCCGACGCTTTCCGATGCCGACCTCTCGGCAGAGCACTTTGACGTGATCCTCGCCCCGACCGAGCCGTATCCGTGGCATCTGCGGCACTTGGACGAGTTGTCGCGGCACGCACCGACGTACCTCATCGACGGTCAGGATCTGTTCTGGTGGGGCACCCGAACGCCGGCGGCGATTATCCGGGTGGCGGAGACGATCCGAAGGGCGCTGGAGCAGACAACGCCGTGACAAACAGCGCGAAGTAGCGTTGCCTCGACGTGGCAAGGGGAGCAGACATGGGCACAGGACCGCTGGCGGGCACCAGGGTGATCGAGATGCAGGGGATCGGGCCGGCGCCGTTCTGCGGGATGATGCTCTCAGATATGGGCGCCGAGGTGGTCAGGGTGGACCGCGCCGGAAACGTACGTGACCACGATGTCGATACTCCACCGATCGATGTTCTGGCTCGCGGTCGTTCTTCTATCGGAATCGACCTGAAGAATCCTGATGGTGCCGAGGCGTTGCTGCGTCTTGTTGAGCGTTCCGACGCGCTGATCGAAGGTTTCCGTCCGGGTGTGATGGAACGTCTGGGGATCGGGCCCGAAGAGTGCCTTGCTCGCAATCGGGGACTTGTTTATGGCCGAATGACCGGCTGGGGCCAGGAAGGTCCGTACCACCTGGGCGCGGGGCACGACATCAACTACATCGCGCTGGCCGGCGCGCTTGAATCGATCGGGCGCAAAGGCGAGCCGCCGATAGCGCCGCTCAACCTCGTGGGCGACTTCGGCGGCGGCGGAATGCTGCTCGCCTTCGGCGTGGCTTGCGGGCTGTTCGAGGCGCAGCGTTCCGGTCAGGGTCAGGTCATTGACGCCGCCATGGTCGACGGCGCCGCCACGCTGATGGCGATGTTCCATTCGATGCGCGCGCTGGGTGTGTGGAACGACGAGCGCGGCACGAACCTGCTCGACACCGGCAGCCACTTCTACGACGTGTACCAGTGCGCTGACGGCAACTACATCTCGGTCGGGTCGATCGAGCCGCAGTTCTACGCTGAGCTGCTGCGGCTGACCGGGCTCGACGACGACGCTGAGTTCGCCAAGCAGAACTCCCGCAGCAACTGGCCCCAGCTCAAGGATCGCATCGCCGAGGTCTTCCGGGCCAAGACCCGCGACGAATGGTGCGAGATCATGGACGCCACCGACGTGTGCTTCGCCCCAGTGCTGACGCTCGCAGAGGCGCCCCAGCATCCACACAATGTGCATCGCAATACCTTCTGCGAGGTAGCTGGGGTCATTCAGCCCAGCCCGTCACCGCGCTTTGGCCGGACTGTCGAATCGGTCCAGGGCCCGCCAGCGCATCCAGGGCAGCACACCGACGAGGTACTCGCCATCGCCGGCTACGACGCCGACGACATCGTCAAGCTGCGCGACACCGGTGCCGTCGCCTGAGGTGAACGCCGAGCTCCGAGACGCTGACGATGCTCGCTCCAGCGAGCCGACCGGTCCTCCGCCGGGACTGGACCGCAAGCTCGTCCCGCTCTTCACGGAGGCCGCTGCGGTGGCCGACGTGTCACCCGCGAGCGCGTGCGCCCTCGCTCGGCTGCTGCTGCGCAGCCTGATCCAGGCTCAAGGCCTGCGCGGCCGACACTTGGTGCGCGACATCGGCGATCTTGTGTCTGCAGGCGCGCCCGTGGGCCTGCTGCGGGCGCTGGATGTGTTGAAGCTCAGCGACATCGAGGCCCGCCGTCCCGGCGAGCTCAACTTGGCCAACGGCCATGGCGACGCGCAAAACCTGTTGATGTTCATCCATCTCTTCACGCAACACGTCTCGCCGCGTCAGCGGTGAGACCATTGGACACAGTCACCGCCGCAGCGGTGACCCGTTCGCAGCGAGTCGAGATGCATGTCCGCTGAGTTCTGGAAATTGCTTCACGTGGCGCTGGGCTGGGCGCTTGTGATCTCGAACGGCTTCGCAGGACTGTGGTCGCTGGGCGCAATTCGCTGGCAACGCTTGCGCCAGCGAGGTTTGTGGTGGCTCCTCGGTGGCGCCTGGGTGCTGGTCTTTGTCCAGCTCACCGTCGGCGTTGTCGTCATCGGGGTCGCCGAAGTCGAAGCGCCTGCATTCCACGTCTTCTACGGGGTCTGCTGCGCCGTGGCGGTCGCGTTCGTATTCGCGTACCGGCAGCAACTCTCGCAGCGCCGATACGAGCTGTTCGGATTCGGCGCCCTGTTCATCATGGGCCTCGCCATCCGCGCGATGTTCCTAGGCAACTGAGCGCCAACCGAGATCGGCTGCCCGCCGATTGTCGGGCTGTCTGCGGCTTCAGACGCCGAGGCGCTCCTCGAGCAGGTCGAGCTGGCGGCGCATCTCGGGCGGCAGGCGGTCGCCGAGGGTGTTGTAGTGGGCTTCGATCATGTCGATCTCAGCTCGCCAGTCGTCCTCGTCGACGGTGGTCAGCGCCGCGATCTGCTCGTCGGTCAACTTGAGGCCCGTGGTGTCGAGCGCCTCCGGCGGCGGGACCAGGCCGATGGCCGTCGACACCGCCTCGCCGTGGCCGGCGACCCGTTCGATCACCCACTTGAGCACGCGGGAATTGTCGCCGAATCCCGGCCAGATGAACTTGCCGTCTTCGTCCTTGCGGAACCAGTTGACGTAGAACAGCTTTGGCAGCTTCGCATCGGGCTTAGCGCCGATGTCGAGCCAGTGCTGGAAGTAGTCGCCGAAGTTGTAGCCGCAGAACGGCAGCATGGCGAAGGGGTCACGTCGGACCTCGCCGATGGCGCCCGCAGCGGCAGCGGTCTTCTCCGAGGACATCACCGAGCCCAGAAACACGCCGTGCTCCCAGTCGAGCGCCTCGGTGACCAACGGCACCGTCGTCGCCCGGCGACCGCCGAACAGGATCGCCGAAATCGGAACACCGGCCGGGTCTTCCCATTCCTTCGCGATGGTCGGGCACTGTGACGCGGGAGCGGTGAAGCGGGCGTTGGGATGCGCAGCGGGAGTGCCGCTGTCGATGCTCCAAGCATTGCCACGCCAGTCGGTCAGCCCCTCGGGAGGAACGTCACTGAGCCCCTCCCACCACACATCGCCGTCGGAAGTCTGGGCCACGTTGGTGAACACACAGTTGCCCCACATGGTGGCGAGCGCGCTCGGATTGGTGTCTTCTCCGGTGCCGGGCGCGACACCGAAAATGCCGGCTTCGGGATTGATGGCGTGCAGCCGGCCGTCAGGACCGAACTTCATCCATGCGATGTCGTCGCCGATGGTCTCGACCTTCCAGCCGGGCAGGGTCGGAATCATCATCGCCATGTTCGTCTTGCCGCACGCAGACGGGAACGCAGCCGCGACGTAGACCGTTTCACCGCCTGGGGGAGTCACGCCCACGATCAGCATGTGCTCGGCCAGCCAGCCCTGATCACGGGCCATCGTCGAGGCGATTCGCAACGCGAAGCACTTCTTTCCCAGTAAGGCGTTGCCGCCGTATCCCGAGCCGTAGGACCAGATCTCTCGGGTCTCGGGGAAATGAACGATGTACTTGCTGTCGGCGTCGCACGGCCACGGCACGTCGTGGTCTCCGGGCTCGAGCGGCGCGCCAAGTGAATGCACGCACGGCACGAACTCGGCGTCGCCGAGGACGTCGAGCGCGGCCTGTCCCATGCGGGTCATGATCCGCATCGACGCCGCCACGTAGGGCGAGTCGGTCAGCTGGACGCCGATGTGGGCGATGTGCGATCCCAGCGGACCCATCGAGAACGGCACCACGTACATGGTCCGGCCCCGCATCGAGCCGGCGAACAGTTCGCTCAGCTCAGCCCGCATCTCGTCGGGCGCCCGCCAGTTGTTGTTGGGGCCTGCGTCCACTTCGCGCTCACAGCAGATGAACGTGCGATCTTCCACCCGGGCTACATCGCCCGGGTCCGAGCGAGCCAGAAAGCTATTTGGCCGGGCTCGGGAATTGAGCGGGATCAGCGTGCCCGATTCGACCATGAGGCCGCAGAGCCGTTCGTACTCGGATTCGGACCCGTCGCACCAGCAAATGTCGTCGGGGCGCAGGACTGCGGCCCAATCGTCGACCCAATCGAGCAGCTGGCGGTTGGTAGTTGCAGGCAATGTGACCTCCGGGCCGGTCTTCCTACTCACTAGCGCTTCGGAACTGCTGCACTCGTCCGCGCTCCAGAGCCGGCCAATGTTGTGGCCAGCTGCGGATCACGCTGTGCTCCCCCCGGCGGTGATCCATTCCGGCGTTCCCAGGTCGACCTCCGAACCCAGGCGAAGTCGGGTCGCCAGCCCCTGATCATTGAGGTCAAAGATGACTCGCTGGCCCTGCCTCACCATCCGGAAGATGGAACCCTCCAAGGCATCTGGTGCGAGCTCGTGCTCTAAGCGTGCGACATCGTCAGTAACCACGCCGACTTTCGATGCGGGGTCGTACGACTTGATGACGCCTTGCATTAGCGCCTCCGTTGGCTGGGAGTCTGCGCCGACGCCGAAGCAGTCGACACAGCGTCCCGAAAGCTACCAACCGGGCACAGCGGGCGCGCTGTAACTTCGGCGTTCATGAGCCAGAAGGTGTCTGCGGGACAACTGCCGATGCAGGTGCTGGGCACCCGTCACGTTGTGGCCGCCGTGCGCGCCTACGGCGAGGCGTTGGAACAGCACCGCACGACGATCGACCGACTCAACGTGTACCCGGTGCCAGATGGCGACACCGGCACCAACATGGCCCTGACTCTGGCCTCGGTGGCGTCGGAATTGGAACCGGTTGCCGAAGCCGGGCGCTCCGAGGTCTGCCGAGCGATCTCGCACGGTGCGCTCATGGGCGCGCGCGGCAACAGCGGAGTCATCGTCAGCCAGCTGCTGCGCGGCCTTGCGGCCACTTTGGCTCCCGACGCCTCAGACGAAAGCTCAGGCCTCGCCGAGCCGATGATCGATGCTCCGCGGCTGGCCGAAGGACTCATGGCGGCAAGCACGGCAGCGGACGGTGCGGTGATGAGGCCGGTTGAAGGCACCATCCTCAGCGTCGCTCGGGCTTGCGCACACGCAGCGCGCCAAGCAGTCGCGGACGATTCGCTGCAGTACGGCGCGGCACAGCTGGTCGCCATGCTCGAGACAGCTCGGCACGCGGGGCAGGTCGCTCTTGAGCGCACGCCGCTGCAGCTTCCGGTGCTCGCGTCTGCCGGAGTGGTGGACGCGGGCGCGGCGGGCTATCTGCTGCTGCTCGATGCGCTCCTCAATGTCGTCGACGGCAGACCCCTGCCCGCCGAAGTCGAACTGCCCGCTGAGGTCGCTGCGGTAATCGCGCACGGCATGGCCGGCACAGCGTTGCCCGACGCCGGAGTGGACCCCGTGGCGCAGCGCCGTGACGAGCTGCACAGCCATCTCGGCGACGACGAGGCCCACGACCCTTCCGGCACCCGCTACGAGGTCATGTTCTTGTTGGCAGCAGACGACGAGCGAATCGACGCCTTCAAGAGCGCCTGGGACGAGATGGGCGACTCGATCGTGATGGTCGGCGGCGACGGCCTGTGGAATTGCCACGTCCACACCGACGACATCGGCGCTGTGATCGAAGCCGGCATCGACGCCGGACGGCCACACCGCATCCAGATCACCGATCTCCACGATCAGGTCGCCGGTCTGGGCGGCCACGCTGCGCATCTGGAGCCCGGCGCTCGGTCCGCCGCGCCGTCTGGCCCCGGTGCTCCGGACCGTCCCGTTGTCGGTTGCGCCGTCGTCGTCGTGTCGCCGTCACCGGGTCTCGACGAGCTGTTCGTCTCGATGGGCGCACAACAGCTCGTCACCGGCGGCCAGACCATGAATCCCTCCACCGCCGAGTTGCTCGCCGCAGTGGAGGCGGCGCCGTCGCGGCAGGTCGTCATCCTGCCGAACAACTCCAACATCATCCCGGTGGCCCACCAGGTCAGCGCCCACGCTGACAAGACGGTCGTCGTGGTGCCCACGAAATCTGTATCCGCCGGCCTCGCCTCGCTCGTCTGCTACGACCCTGATGCCGACGCTGGGCTCAACGCCGTCGCGATGAGCGACGCTGCGGAGGCTGTCGCTGCAGGCGAGGTGACCCGAGCCGTGCGCGACACCGAAGGTCCCGAGGGCCACATCTGCGCAGGAGATTGGATTGGTCTGGACGCCGAGGGCATCGTGACTGCGGGTGACACAGCGCTCGGCGCAGCGACTGGCCTGCTCGACAGTCTGCTGCAGCCGTCCCACGAGATCCTCACCCTCATCTCCGGAGCCGGCGCTCAGCCTGCCGACACGGACGCTGTGCTGTCATGGCTCGCTGCCCACTGGCCAGATGTCGAAGTGGAGCACCATGTCGGCGGCCAGGACCACTACCCGTACCTGTTCGGCATCGAATGAGTCCTCGCCTCCGCCGGCCCGCAGCGGGCGGATGCGGCGGGCTGCCTGCGTCTCGACGGCCGTTGGGGTGACTACACCGCTGACGCTGCGCGAGCTGGACGCGATCGACGTGTCGCGGCTCAACGGAGTGGGGCCGCAGCGACGCGCGGCGCTTACCGACATCGATGTGGCGACGGTCTTCGATCTGCTCACTTACTACCCGCGCCGCTATGTGGACCGCACAGCGCAGTCGCCGATCAGGGACGCGGCCATCGGCGTCGAGACCACGGTCGTCGCAGAGGTGCTGTCAGTATCGAGCCGTCGAATGCGGGGCGGGCGTCCGCTTGTCACCGTCGAGGTCGGCGATGCCAGCGGCGCCATGAGTGCGGTGTTCTTCAACCAAGCATGGCGCGAGCGGCAGTTGACCGAAGGTCTCACCGTGGCCATATTCGGCAAGGTCGACAGCTATCGCGGTCGCAAGAAAATGACCAATCCGGTCGTCGACCTAGTGGGCGACCGTACATGCAAGATCATCCCGGTCTACCGCCAGTCGGATACGGCAGGCATTGCCACCTGGGACATTGCCAGCTGGGTTGCCGAGGCGCTGCGTCGCTGTGCCTCGCGTGGCATCGCAGACCCGCTGCCGATCCACATCCGGTCACGACTGGGGCTCGTCCGCCGGCAACAGGCATTTACCGACATCCACGAGCCCTCCTCCATGGCCGCGCGAGCCGCCGCCCGCAACAGGCTCGTATTCGACGAGCTGCTGCGAGTGCAGTTGGTGCTGCGCAACCAGCGCCTTGCCCGCGAAGCCCACGAACTCGGCATCGCGCACGAGCCGCGAGGACGTTTGGTTGACGCGTTCTGCGAGCGACTGCCGTTCGGCCTGACCGATGCTCAGCGACGATCCATCGCCGACATTGACGCCGATGTCGCCGAGATGCGCCCGATGCATCGCCTGCTGCAAGGCGACGTCGGCTCGGGCAAGACGCTGGTGGCGCTGCACGGTCTGCTCGTCGCCGTGCAGAACGGTCACCAAGGAGCACTCATGGCACCCACCGAGGTGCTGGCCGAACAGCACTACATGGCGGTGCGCGACCTGCTTGCGAGGCTTGAGTTGCCCGACCCGTCTCGACTGGGCGGCGCCAAGCCGCTGACCCTGCGATTGCTGAGCGGCGCCCTCTCAGCCCCGCAGCGCCGCGAGGTGCTGGCGGAGATCGTGAACGGTGCGGCAGACATCGTCGTGGGCACCCACGCCCTGCTGGAGGAGTCGGTGAAGTTCAACTCGCTCAGCGTGGTCGTCGTCGACGAGCAGCACCGGTTCGGAGTCGCCCAGCGCGCCCGGCTTCGCGAACACGGCCGCTCCGACGAACGGATGCCGCACCTGCTCGTCATGACCGCGACGCCGATACCGCGCACTGCCGCCATGACCGTGTACGGCGACCTCGACGTTTCCGTGCTCGACGAGCTGCCTCCGGGTCGGACGCCGATTGCGACCGAGTGGGTACGCGGGCCGCTGGCCGCGGAGGCGATGTGGTCGCAAGTGCGTGCCGAGATCGAATCCGGCCGCCAGGCCTACGTGGTGTGCCCGCTCATCACCGAAAGCGAAAGTCTCGACGCACGTTCCGCCGAGCAGATGCACGACGAGCTGGCCGCAGGGACCCTGGCGGGCCTGCGCGTCGGCTTGCTGCACGGGCGGTTGGCCTCGGCCGACAAGGAAGACACGATGGCGTGCTTTCGATCGGGAGCCCTCGACGCGCTCGTGGCGACCACGGTCATCGAGGTCGGCATTGATGTGCCCAACGCGACCGTGATGGTGGTGCTGTCAGCCGACCGCTTCGGCATGGCGCAACTGCACCAGTTGCGAGGCCGCGTCGGCCGCAGCAGCCACGCTTCCCGATGTTTCCTAGTGAGCGACGAGGATCCCACGCCGATTGCTGAGCAGCGACTGGCCGCTTTGGAGGCCTCGACCGATGGCTTCGAGCTGGCCGAGCGGGATCTCAAGCTGCGCGGCGAGGGCACGCTGTTCGACGAACGACAGTCGGGCCGCAGCGACCTGAAGCTGGCGTCGCTGGCCCGCGACCTCAAGTGGGTCCAGGCGGCCCGGGACGCCGCCATGGAACTCATCGCATCCGACGGCGATCTGGCCGCATTTCCTGCTCTCGCCGACGAGATCGACTGGTTTGCGAGCCGCCGAGACCCTGACTTCCTGCAGCGGAGCTAGCGGTCTCGTCACTCGTCGTCGCGCAGCAATACCGTGACGACGGGAGTGCCATAACGGCGGACCCGATACGTCTGCCAGTGGGACTCGGTGATTTCGCGGTCGGATTCGCAGACGACCACATCGGCGACCACTGACCCGAGCAGCTCTTCCCAGCCATCGAATAGGTACGGCGGATCTGCGAACACGATGTCGAACCGCGCGCCGCCGGCGCCGCCGTCACCCGTTAGGTACCGAATCGCGTCCGAGCGCACGACCTTGGCGAGCCCGGCGACGCCCAGCTGGGCGAGGTTCGTCGAGATGGCTTCGTGCGCGGACGAACCCGAGTCGACGAATGTCACATGTGTCGCACCTCGTGAAAGCGCCTCGATGCCGAGAGCGCCAGTTCCAGCGAACAAATCCAGCACCGTTGCGCCCTCGGGCAGTTGCATGCTCGCCAGCATGTTGAAGATGGCCTCACGGGCGCGACCCGATGTCGGCCGGATGCCGTCCGCGGCCGCGAGCCGGCGCCCGCCCAGTGCTCCGCCGACGACCCGCATGGCGTCACCGTAGGCCCAGTGCGACACTGGGTCGGTGTCCAACGCACCCAGCGAACGCCGAAACCCGGGTCCCGCCGACGCGCCCGCCGAGATCATCTGCGTGGACTGCGGGGGACGCTGTGGCCTCCTCAGCTTTCCCGAGCCGGATTGGGGCTTCTGCGCCGGCGATGTCGTCGCCTACCGCTGCAGCGACTGCGGCGACCGCTGGGACATTGTCCTCGAGGACTCGGACTCGAGCGAATAGCGCCCATCGCCGCACTCTTGCGGCGTTTGTGGGGTCCCTCGATTTGCCGCACTGGCGCGGTACGGTCGCCGCACTGGACGCGGCTCGAGCTGGAGGGGCCTTTCTCGGTGGTCATGGCGATGTATCCAGGCTCGTTCGATCCTGTTCACAACGGACATCTCGATGTGATTGGCGCTGCATCGCGGCTGTTCGACAGCGTCGTCGTGGCGGCTATGCGCAACCCTTCGAAATCGACACCAATGTTCACCGACGACGAACGCGTTGCAATGATCGAGGAATCCAGCGCGCACTTCGGCAATGTTTCAGTTGTCGAGTTCGGCGAACTGGTTGTCGACCTGGCGCGGCGGCTCGGTGCGGACGTCATCGTGAAGGGGCTCCGCAGCCAGACCGACTTCGAGACTGAGTTGCGGATGGCGCACATGAACCACTCCGTCACCGGCATCGAGACGGTCTTTGTGCCGCCTCGCTCTGAGCATCTCTTCGTCGCTTCGAACTTCATCCGCGAGATCACGAAGTTCGGTGGTGATTGTTCCCACCTCGTTCCGCCCCCTGTGGCAGAACGGCTGACCGCACGCACATCTGGGGAGCGCAACGCATGAGCATGCCGGACTCTGACCTCCGAGCTCCTCCGCAGCCTCACCAGCCGCAGATGTACCCGCCGTTCGGCACGCATGTCGCGCCGACCGAAGAACATTCACACGAGGTCGTGGCCCCGCCGATGGGCGGTGGGGCACGGACGCTTGCACCTCGCGCGCCCTCGGTCACCGCCGAAGAGTTCATCCGAGAGGCAGTCGACATCATCAACGCCGCCCGGCCGATGCCGTTGTCGACGTCGGTGATGATCAACCGCGACGAGGTCATGACGCTGCTCGAATCGGCGCTCGCCGCAGTGCCCGACGAGACGCGTCAAGCCCGTTGGCTGCTTCGCGAGCGTGATGAGGTGCTGGCCCAGGCACGCGTCGACGCCAACCTCGTCATCGACGAGGCGCGCGGCCGAGTCGCCCAGATGGTCCAGCGCACCGAGGTGGTGCGCAACGCCGAACGCCGTGCGCGCCAGTTGCTCGACGATGCCCAGATCCAGACGCGCCGCCGCCGCCACGAGGTCGACGAGTACTGCGAGCGCCAGCTCGCGCAGTTCGCGAGCGCGGTCGATCAGGTCCAGATCGCCGTACAGGCAGCGCGGCGCAAGCTGGGCAAGCGTGTCGCCACGCCCATCACTCCGACCGCGCCGGGCGCCTCGACCGCTCCGATGCGCACCCATTCCGCAACGGATGTCGCTGATCAGCACACGCATCCCGTGGTGTTCGACCAGGATCAGAGGTGACCCGCAGGGACCGGCGGCGGTCCCTGTCGGTGCCGGTGCGCCTGATCGACGACGGGCAGCTTGAGTGGTCCGCAGTTGTGCCCTCGTCCGACCTGACACCTGACGGCCACCCGAATTCGCTGCGCATCGCGGATGTCGAAGTGCCGTCGGGCACCGATGTCTGCGTCGACGTGATTCTCGAACGAACGAGCGGTGGGCTGTCGGTCGTAGGTGAGATCGTTGCGGCCTGGCAAGGACCCTGTGCGCGCTGTTGGATCACGCTCGACGGCGAAATCCGAGTCCATGTGCGGGAGGTGTTCACTGCCACGCCGATAGAGGGCGAGCAGTACTTGCTGGAACCCGAGAGCGTGAACCTGGTGCTCATGGTTCGCGAGGCGGTCCTGCTGGAGCTGCCGATCGAAGCGGTGCCGTGCCCAAATGCGCAGCATTGCCCCAACCTGCCCGATGAGTTGTTGCAATCAGGCGACGAGCCCCCCGAAGGCTCGTCAGAAGTTGTCGATCCTCGCTGGGCAGCACTCGACATCTTGCGCAACCAGAGCTCGTCCACGCGCCCTAGGGGCGTCGGCTCGCCAGAACACTCTCGGTAGGCTGTCTCGCTCGCGGCCCCGCGGCGGCCCCTGTCTTTGCCGCTCGGGTGACGGAGTCGCCGTCATCGCTCGAGGAGTCCAGCTGTGGCAGTCCCTAAGAAGAAGACGTCGAAGAGCAAAACGCGCTCGCGGCGAGCCGCGGCCTGGCGGCTCTCTCCCGCACCTCGCAGCGTGTGCCCCCGCTGCAACTCGGCCAAGCTGCCGCATCGCGTCTGCGGCCAATGCGGCTGGTACGCCGGCCGCCAGGCACTCGACATCTCCTGAGATCCGAAATAGCGTTCGTGGCCAAGCCCATCGCCGTCGATGCCATGGGCGGGGACAATGCGCCGAGAGCCGTCGTTGAGGGCGCGCTCAACGCCATCAGCGAAGGACTTGAGGTGGTGCTCGTTGGGCGCCCCGACGAGATCGTGGCAGCGGGCGGCGCTTCCCTCGACGTGATCGAGGCCACCGAGGTCATCGACATGTCCGAGGAGCCGGGTCGTGCGGTTCGGACCAAGAAGGACTCGTCAATAACTCGTGCGGTCAACGCTGTGCGTGACGGCCAGGCATCCGCCGCGGTGAGTGCAGGCAACACCGGTGCGATGGCCGCGGCGGCTCTGCTACGGCTCCGCCGTCTGCCGGGCGTCGCGCGGCCGGCAATCGCTGCCGCACTTCCCGTGCCCGGGACCACTCCCCGAGTGCTGCTTGACTCGGGAGCGATGGCCGACTGCAACGCTGCGTGGCTGCACCAGTTCGCCCGGATGGGCTCGGTCTACGCCCGCACGCGCTTCGGGGTCGAGCGGCCCAGCATCGGGTTGCTGTCGATCGGCGAAGAGCCCGAGAAGGGCAATGCACTGGTCAAAGAAACCCACAAGCTGCTCAAGGCCGACCCCGAGATCAACTTCTTCGGCAACGTCGAAGGACGTGACCTCCTCGACGGCCCCGTCGACGTGATTGTGACGGACGGCTTCACCGGCAACGTTGTTCTCAAATCGCTCGAGGGCACGGCATCGTTCTTCATACGGCTGATTCTGGACCGGCTCGCGAACGGTGGCCCCGCCGGTTCCGAGGCCTTGCGCATACTGGCCCCGCTCGCCGACGAGCTCAGTCCCGACAGCGTCGGAGGGGCCATGTTGCTTGGCGTTCAAGGGGTGTGCATCATCGCGCACGGCGCTTCCAGCCCACGGGCCATCACGAGCGCCATCCGTGTCGCCCATCGCATGGTCGAAGCCGATCTGGTCGGTGAATTGTCCGCCGTCAGCCGCCCGTCACCCCAGGGCCCGAGCGGCCCGTGAGCGCAGCGAACGAGAGCGGGAGATGCGGGCCCGAGCGGCCCGTGAGCGCAGCGAACGAGAGCGGGAGATGCGGGCCCGAGCGGCCCGTGAGCGCAGCGAACGAGAGCGGGAGATGCGGGCCCGAGCGGCCCGTGAGCGCAGCCTTTATTCAATGCCTCTCCCAATGGGCACCGCTAGGCTGGCTCTGATCGACGCCGCGGTGGCGTCGGATTGCCGAACTGGGCAGGAGACGCCGTGCCCGCCGAAACCCATGTGCGCCAGAATCCGCCCGAGCGCGATGAGGTCTTCGACCTCATCCGGAACCAGCTTGCCGACATTCTTGAACTCGAGCCCTCCCAGGTCGCGGAGTCAGCGTCGTTCGTGGACGATCTCGGCGCGGACTCGCTGGCACTGATCGAACTTGTCGAAGGCCTCGAGGAGGAGCTCTCGGATCGGACGGTCGGCTTCCGCATCGAGGACGAGGATCTGGAAGATCTCAAGACCGTGCGCGATGCCATCGACTACGTGATGGCACGCGTCGGCTGACGTGGACGACGCTGTCGCGGCACGCGAGAGCCTTTCTGAACGCGTGGGGCATCGCTTTGCCGATCCCGCATTGCTGACCGAAGCCCTCTCACATCGCAGCTGGTGCCATGAGCACGACGGCATTCCCAATGAACGCCTGGAATTCCTCGGCGACGCAGTGCTCGGTTTGTGTGTTTGCGATCACGCAATGCAGAACTGGCCGGGCCTGCGTCCCGGCGAGCTGAGTGCCGTGCGTGCTGCGGTCGTCAATGCGGAGAGCTTGGCCGAAGCGGCCCGCGACTACGGGCTTGGGTCAGCGCTTCTGCTCGGGGGCGGCGAGATCGGCACGGGCGGAGCCGACAAGGACTCGATCTTGGCCGACGCGTTTGAAGCGGTTTTGGGCGCGGTGTATCTCGACGCAGGACTCGATGCAGCACGCGACGTCGTGGACCGATTGCTCGGCCCGCTGATCGCCCTCGAGGCCGAGCAGCCCGGCGCCGGTGAGGCCAAGACTCGACTGCAGGAGCTCGCCGTGCGCGAGTTCACCCTCGAGCCTTCCTACCGAGTGTCCAGCTCAGGTCCCGCGCACCGACCGAGCTTTGTCGCTGAGGCGCTCGTAGGTTCCGAGATCTGGGGCCGTGGCGAGGGCTCGTCCAAACGCCTAGCCGAGCGACGCGCCGCTGAAGCCGCGTATGCCCGCATGACCGAGACGCAAATCCAGCAACAATCCGTTCCCGAGGAGCGCGCACATGGCTGAGCTGCCAGAGATCGAGATCGCCAAGCGCGACCTCGACAAGGAGATCACCGGGCGTCGCTTCAAGATGGTCGACGTCCCCGGCACGAAGAAGACGCTGCCGGCGATGCGATCAAAGCAGCAGTTCGCTGACCTGTTGGTGGGCAAGAAGATCGAGTCGGTGGCGCGCGACGGCACCCTGCTTCTGTTCGACTTAGGTGATGATGAGGTGATGGTGGTTCACCTGGGCGCCACAGGCTCGTTCCGCCGGGCCACGGCCCGCACGCCGGAGATCGAGCACACCAAAGTCGTGCTCGGCTTCACCGCCGGAGGCCAACTGCGGGTCCTCGACTCGGGTTCCGAGGTGACGATGCGCGTCATCGCGAAATCCCGCTACCTGAAGCTGTATCCCGAACAGGACGATCTGGGTTTCGACCCCGTCGACATGCCGATGCCGTGGACTGACTTCGCCTTCATGCTCAAGGGACGCTCCAACAACATTCGCGACCTGTTGATGGACATGTCGTTTGTCGTCGGACTCGGCCCGATGTACGCCGACGAGGTGCTGCACGCGGCACGGCTCGGGTATCAGCGCATGGCACGAGAGTTAAACACCCAGGAGATTCGCCGGTTGTACCGCGCCATCGTCGAGACGATCCACAACTCGATCAAGTATCGGGGGACCTCACTTGGCGGCTATCGGGATATCTTCGGCAAGGCTGGCGGATTCGATTCGTATTTCGAGGTGTACGGGCGCGGTGGAGAACGCTGTCGCAACGGGCGAGGCGATGTCCTCACGACCGTCATCCGTGGCGTGACCCATCACTACTGCGACTATCAGGTGTAATCAATCAAGCTTTCGGCATTCCCGCTGCGGTATCAATTGACTCGCTCCCGCCGTTACATCGATTGACCTTCTGACGCCATCGTGTTCCTTCGCTCACTGACCCTGTCCGGCTTCAAGTCGTTCGCGGACACCACCACGCTTGAATTCGAGCCTGGAATCACCGTGGTGGTCGGCCCCAACGGCAGCGGCAAGTCGAACGTGGTCGACGCCATCGCGTGGGTGTTGGGAGCGCAGGGTCCGCGCACACTGCGGGGCCAGAAGATGGACGACGTGGTCTTCGCGGGCACCGACCGGCGCGTTGCGCTCGGGAGGGCACAGGTCACGCTCGTCATCGACAATGAATCGCAGACACTGCCGACGCAGACAGCCGAGGTGGCCATTACCCGCACGCTGTTCCGCTCGGGCGATTCGGAGTACGCCCTCAATGGGACGCCGTGCAGACTGCTGGACCTCCAAGAACTGCTCAACGACGCCGGAGTCGGGCGACAGCAGCACATCCTCGTGGCACAGGGACAGATCGAACAGGTGCTTGCCTCCCGGCCCGAAGATCGCCGCGCGCTCATCGAGGAAGCCGCAGGCGTGCTGAAATTCCGCCGACGCAAAGAGCGCGCCGAACGACGGCTCGAAGGCACCGACGCCAACGTGACGCGTCTCGTCGATCTCCAACGTGAGCTCCGGCGTCAGCTGCGGCCCTTGGAGAAACAGGCGGAGGCCGCCCGACGGCACAGCGAGTTGAGTTCCGAACTCGCCGATCTTCGACTGCATATCGCCGGATGGGAGTTGGCCGGTCACCGTGCAGCGTTGAGCGCCTCCGAGGCTCGCCGGGACGTACTTGCAGCGCAGCAGGCTGCGGTTTTTCAATCAATCGCCGCGCTCGAGGCCGCGATCGACACTTCGCAGGCTCAATTGGCAAGTGCGAACGCCGAGCCGTCCGATCGGCTGTCACGCGTCGCGTCGATGTCCGAACGTGCCCGGGGCCTCATCGGGCAGGTGTACGAGCGAATGCGCTTCGTGGAGCGAGATAGCGGCGCGCTGCTCGCATCTGACGTTGTCGCCACACTCACCGACGAGCACGCGCGCATCACCGCCGAGCTCGCTGAACTCGCTGCGGCCGATGCCCCCGAAGGCGCATCTGAATCCACCACACCTCGGTCGGATGACGCGCCAAATGAGACCGGCCGAACCGCTGTGTCTGATGGCATCGGCCAAGCCGATGCTGCCCTCGCTGCGGCAGCGGCTGAGTTGGAGACGGCGGCAGCGACGCTGGCAGAAGCGGACACCGCGCGGCGGCAGGCGATGGGGGAATTGCAGCGCTGGATCGGACGGTCCGAAGCCTTGTCAACAGCACTGCGAGCGGCGCGCGAGAGTTCCGGTATCGCCGAATTGGAGGCGATCGACGGGGTGCTGGGCGTGCTCGTCGATCTCATTGACATCGACGAGGGATGGGAAGCGGCAACAGAGGCCGCTTCGGACGGAGCGTTGGGGGCCGTGGTCGTCCGCGATGATGCGGCGGCCGCAGCGGCGCTGTCACGCCTCGCAGCAAGCGAAACCTCCGGCGCGGTGATCGCACTCCCGGATCCCGCATCCGCTGGCACCCCGCCCCTTGGGGACGCCGCCGCTTTGGGCCCGGGAGGCGGCGAACCGGTGCGTCCCCATGTGCGAGCTGCCTGCGTGGGGCATGCATGGGCCAATGAAGGCGTGAACGCACTTCTGGATTCGGCCATCGGCTCGGCGGTCTGTGTCGTCGGTGACTGGGCCAAAGCGTTCGACCGGGCGATGGTCGAGCGCGACACCGTGTTCGTGACTGACCGCGGCGACCGCTTCGGGCCCCGACGCTGGTGTATCGGGACCGACGGCCCGGCCGCCGCTGCCGTCGCTCTCGAAGAAGCTCGCGCTCGAATCGTCGATCTGACTCGCACCAGCGACGATGCCGAGCATGCCTGGAACGAGGCCAAGGAGGCACACGAGATTGCGGCCGGCCAGCACACTCAGCGTGCGCGAGATGCCGAGACTGCGCGACGCCGAGCCGCAACGGCTGAGGCCCGCCGGGTCGCACACGCACAAGCAGACGAAGCCCGAGCTGCAGCACGTCGCAAGCGCCGCATCACTCTTGAGCAGCGTCGCGCCGTGATCGAGCATCGACTGGCCCCACACGACGGGCGTCGATCAGCCGCCGCGGCACGATTGGCGCGCTCGGAAGCCATGCTCGCTGCGTTGGACCGGTTGTCGCTGCTGCTCACCGAGCGTGGTCAGCGTCTCGACTCGGAGGCCAAGCGACTGCAGGTGCTCCAGGCCGCGCGTGTCGAACTGATCGGCCGTCTCGCTGATCGGCTTGACACGCATCGCCGAGAGCGCGACGCCGCGACTGAGCGTCGCGAGGTGCTGCGTTCGGAGCTCGCCTCGCTGGACGTCTCCGACGCCGAGCGGCGCACGAAGTGCGAGGCGATCGTCGAAATGCTGCGCACTGACCTCGGGGCCAACGCCGAGGCCGCGCTCAGGGCGCCACTGCCGATGCTGCCCGACGGCGTCACTCCCGCAGCACACGTGCGCGCGCTGCGGTCCGAGTTGAGCCGGCTCGGACCAGTCAACCCTCTCGCGCTCTCCGAGTACGAATCAGCCTCGGAGCGCTATGAGTTCGTTGCAGGGCAGCTCTCCGACGTGCGCGACGGCCGCCGCGAACTGCACAAGGTGATCCGAGCCATTGACGCTGAGATTGTGGCCACGTTCCAAGGCGCGTTTGCCGATGTGGCGCAGAATTTCGCCGAGTTGTTCGGGACGCTCTTCCCCGGTGGCACCGGCACGCTCACGCTGACTCAGCCGGACGAGCCCCTCACGACCGGCGTGGAACTCGATGTTCGGCCTGCGGGCAAGCGCGTCGGGCGGTTGTCGCTGCTGTCAGGTGGCGAACGCTCGCTCGTGGCATTGGCCTACTTATTCGCAGTGTTCCGGAGCCGGCCCTCGCCGTTCTACGTGCTCGACGAGGTCGAAGCAGCACTCGATGACGTGAACTTGCAGCGATTCCTGGATCTCGTCGCGGATTTCCGCCGCGAGGCCCAGCTCATTGTTGTGAGCCATCAGCGACGCACGATGGAAGCCGCCGACGTGCTGTACGGCGTTTCGATGCCGCCAGGCGGCTCCAGCGTCGTCGTGTCGGAGCGGCCCGAGCGCGCAGCGGCGTTGATCGGCGACTGACGGGTAGCGAGATCGGCATCCGGAGTGGCGAGCCGGAGACAGAGCGTCGGTAGCCTGCCCGCCAGTGAGCACGACGGTCCTGCTTGTCATCATCTTCGTTGCCGTAATGGTGCTTCTGGCCGCGGTGCCGTTCGTTCACCGGTCCATTGGGCGGCGTTCCGGGGGGCGGCGTCCCGGGAGGCGGCGTCCCGGGCCTTCGGTGGCCCAGCAACCCGACGACGTCACAACCGTGCTTGCGAAATATCCCCGCCCGCCCGAAGACATCGCGCCCGAGTCCGCCACGTTCTCGACTGGCCTGGCTGCTTCACGCCGTTTGCTGCGTGAAAGGCTCTCAGCGATCCGAGGCCGACGCGCCGACGGCGACGTTTGGGAGCGGATGGAAGAGGCGCTGCTCGGTGCAGATATCGGCGTCGCCACGACCATGGCGACGCTCGACCGTCTGCGGGCCACATCCGTCGAGCAAGGCATCAGCGACGGCGACACCCTCGTCGAATCGCTTGTCGCGCAGATGCGGGCCGCACTTGGAGCGGAGCGGTCACTGCAGACCAGCGCACCGGACCGGCCAGGGGCCACGCCGGTCTGGCTCTTCGTCGGAGTGAACGGCGTCGGCAAGACCACCACGATCGGCAAGGTCGGCCACCGGCTCGCCGCACAGAAGCGCCAGGTGGTCATGGCTGCGGGTGACACCTTCCGAGCCGCAGCGACCGAGCAGTTGGGTACCTGGGCCACCCGCTGTGGTGCCGAGCTGATCTCGGGCAGCCCTGGAGCTGATCCGAGCTCCGTCGTGCACGACGCAGTCGCCGCAGCTGCAGCCCGTGGTGCCGACATCGTGCTCGCCGACACCGCCGGCAGGCTGCAGAACCGCAAGAACCTCATGGACGAACTCGCCAAGGTCCGCCGCGTCGCCGACCGCGATCCCGGCGCTGTCACCGAGACGCTGCTCGTCATCGATGCCACAACCGGCCAGAACGGGCTGAGCCAAGCGCGGGCCTTCGCTGAGTCCACCGATGTCACCGGCGTCGTGCTCACCAAGCTGGACGGCTCGGCAAAAGGTGGCATCGTGTTCGCCATCGAGGCCGAACTCGGCCTGCCGGTCAAGCTCGTCGGCCTGGGTGAGGGCGCGGCCGACTTGGTCGACTTCGACCCCGACGACTACGTCGAAGCGCTGCTGGCTTCGCCGACAGACCACATCCGGTGACTCGGCTGACTTGACAGGATTCCTCTTGCGATGTTCGACGCGCTGACCGACCGACTCTCGGGGACGCTGTCCCGCATTCGTGGCCGTGGCCGCGTGCGCCCCGGCGATGTCGACGAGGCGATGGCCGAGATCCGGCTTGCGTTGCTCGAAGCCGACGTCAACGTGCGCGTGGTGCGCCGCTTCATCGAGAGAGTCACTGAACGCTGCATCGGCAGCGAAGTCACGGCAAGCCTGACGCCCGGCCAAGAAGTGGTCAGGATCGTCAATGACGAGCTCGTGGCGATTCTGGGCGGGACTCCGTTACGCGTCCAGTTCGCCTCCAAGCCGCCGACTGTTCTGTTGCTCGCGGGCCTGCAGGGCTCGGGCAAGACGACTGCCGCGGCGAAGCTCGCGCAGTGGTGCAAGTCCCAGGGACGCAACCCTCTGCTCGTCGGAGCCGACCTCCAGCGTCCCGCTGCGGTTGAGCAGCTGCGGACGCTGGCCGGCGGGATCGACGTAGAGGTCTGGAGCGAGCCCGGCGATCCGGTCGCATGTGCTGCGGGCGGCCTCGCCCATGCGCACCGCATCGGACGTGACGTGCTGATTGTGGACACCGCCGGCCGCCTGGCAATCGATGCCGAGCTGATGACCCAGGTCGCGCGCATTTCCGACGCCGTCGAGCCGGACTACACCTTCTTGGTGGTCGACTCGATGGTCGGCCAGGATGCCGTGGCAACCGCTGAGGCCTTCCATGCCACCTTGGAAGTCGACGGCATCATCCTCACCAAGCTCGACGGCGACGCTCGTGGCGGTGCAGCGCTGTCGGTCGCCGAGGTGGTCGGTCGGCCCATCGCGTTCGCTTCGGTCGGTGAGAAGGTCGACGACTTCGAGCAATTCCACCCCGACCGCATGGCAAGCCGGATTCTCGGCATGGGTGATGTCCTCACGCTCATCGAGAAGGCCGAGCAGGTCTACGAGCAAGCCGATGCCGAAGCGGCCGCGCAGCGACTGGCCGACGGAACCTTCACCCTCGACGATTTTGTCGATCAGCTGCGTCAGCTCCGCAAGATGGGCAACCTCCAAAGCATCGTGGGCATGATGCCGGGCATCGGCGCCCAGCTGCGTGGTGCTGACATCGACGACAACAAGATTTCCACCGCAGAGGCCATCGTCCTGTCAATGACACCCGCCGAGCGGGCGTCTCCGGAGATCATCGATGCCTCCCGCCGTGCACGTATCGCAGCCGGAAGCGGGACATCGTCGTCGCAGGTCAGCAATCTGCTGAAGCAGTTCACCCAGATGCGCAAGATGATGGGTGGAATGTTGGGCCTGGGCTCAAAGCGCGGGGGCTCCACTCGAAAGGCCGCCAAGAACAAGCCCCGCAAGACCGCAAAGGGCAATTCCAGTCGTCCGGGGGCCAGTGGTTCGGGGGCCAGTCGTTCGGGTGGACGTCCCGGTGGAAGTTCTCGCACCGGCGGCGGCAGCCGTGTCTCGCCGAAAGGCTCGCCGTCGCTGGGCAAGTTCGACACAAAGCTCCCGGGCCCCGAAATCGACTGGGAATCGCTGGACCTGAAGCTGCCAGGCCGCTGAGGGGAATCGCGGGGCGCCAGCCGAGCGTCCCGTTAGGCTGACGTGTCGGTGCGGCGCCCGGGCTGCGGACAGATCATTCTTCGCCCCCGTCAACGCCCGCCGTCGCTCTGTACTCGAATTACCCCCGACGCGAATCAGACTTCATTCGCATCAAACCGGACACCTGGGAGCACCATGGCCGTACGTCTGCGACTCAAGCGCACGGGCAAGAAAAAGCAGCCCAGCTATCGCGTTGTCGCGGTGGACAGCCGCAAGCCCCGCGACGGCCGCGTGCTGGAGATCATCGGCACCTACGACCCGCGTCAAGAGCCGTCCGCCGTCTCGATCGTCAATGAGCGGGCCGTGCACTGGCTTCGCCACGGCGCCCAGCCGTCAGAGACGGTGTCCAAGCTGCTGACAATCACCGGCGCCTGGGACGAATTCCGGGCGCAAGGCGAGCCGGAGGCTGCCGCCGCCGAAAATACGCCGGAAGTCGCCGCCGCGCCGCTTGAACCCGACCTGGTGCTCGACGACGCGCCGCCTGAACCCGACCTGGTGCTCGACGACGCGCCGGCCGAAGAAGAGGACTCCCAGTGACGGACGTGGCAGATGCCCCCGCCCCCGCCGAGCCGACCACCGCAGAAGAGGTGCTCCTGTATCTCATCGCTCAGCTCGTTGAGCATCCAGATCAAGTCGAGGTCGAGATCGCCGAGTCAGGTTCCAAGCTGAGCTTGACGGCGACTGTGAGCTCCGAGGACATCGGCCGGGTAATCGGCAAGCGAGGACGCGTCGCGAACGCCATACGCACGCTGGTGCGAGCGGCTGCTCATCGCGATGGCGTCCAAGTCGAAGTCGATTTCAGAGACTGACACCGGCCCCTCCACGGGGCTGCTGGAGGTTGCACGGATCGGCCGCGCCCACGGGTTGCGTGGCGAGGTCGCCGTGCACCCCGTCACCAACCGCGACGAGCGCTTCGCGGTCGGTTCGGTGCTCGTCACCGCGAAGGGTGAGCGAGCAGTGACGAGCTCACGTCGCGACGGCACGCGCTGGCTGCTCGGGTTCGACGGTGTCGTCGACCGGGACGCGGCGACCGAGCTCGCCGGCACCACGTTGTACGCCGCTCCGCTCGATGACCCCGACGAGCTGTGGGTTCACGAGCTGTGCGGCAGCACTGTCGTCGATCAGCACGGGAACGACACCGGTGTCGTCACAAACGTCGTGGCGAATCCGGCTGCGGACTTGCTCGAGCTGGACACTGGCCACCTGGTGCCGCTGACGTTCGTTGTGAGCACCGAGCCAGGCAAGGTGCACGTGGACGTACCTGACGGGTTGTTTGAGCTCCTCGATGGGTGACGCGGACCTCTCCGACAGCCCGGATTCGGGAATGCGAATCGATCTGTTCACGATCTTTCCCGGCGAGCTCGACGCCATGTGCAACTTGAGCGTGTTGGGTCGCGCCCGCCGCACCGGCCTGCTGGACCTCCGATGTCAAGATCTGCGGATGGCCGCAACGGACGCGCATCGCAGCGTCGATGACGCTCCGTTCGGTGGCGGACCGGGCATGATCCTTGCGCCCGAACCGGTGTTCGCGGCTGTCGAGATGGTCGACCCGCCGCGCCCGCTGCTGCTGCTGGACGCAGGAGGGCATCGATTTGACCAGGCAACCGCGGCAGAACTGGCGGCTGGGGGCAGCTTCAGCTTGCTGTGCGGGCGCTACGAAGGCGTCGACGAACGCATCCGCGCTGAGTTGGTCGACGGATCGCTGTCGGTGGGGGACGTGGTGCTTGCCGGAGGCGAATTCGCAGCCATGGTTGTGGTCGAAGCCGTTGCCCGGCTTGTGCCCGGCGTGCTCGGCAACGCTGACTCCAGCACAGACGAGAGCTTCGCCAGCGGCTTGCTGGAATATCCGCAGTGGACCCGCCCCGCATCGTTTCGGGATCTCGACGTCCCCAAGGTGCTCCGCAGCGGTGACCATGAGCGCGTCGCTCGGTGGCGGCGCGCCACGGCGCTGGTGCGCACGGCCCGGGAACGTCCTGATCTGCTCGCAACCCGAGGCATTGACGACGACGACCAAGCGTTGCTTGACGAGTTCGGACTCTCGCTATCCGCGATATCCGATAGTGGAGTTCCGCAGAGCTCTCGCCGGTAGCCTCGCCGGACGTCCTGTTCGCGGGATCGGCAATTCGCCGGACCGCCTATTTGCCCGGACCGCCCATTTGCCCGGACCGCCCGTTTGCCCGGTCGCAGACCCCAGGAGTCGGACTGCCATGCAGAGCACCGATCTCGTCGACCAGCCTCGCCTGCGCGACGACCACCCTGAATTCAGCCCCGGAGACACGGTGCGTGTCCATGTACGCGTCGTCGAGGGCAATCGGCAGCGGACCCAGGTCTTCGAGGGGTACGTCATCGCACGGCAATCCGCCGGCATCAGCGAGACGTTCACCGTTCGCAAGCTCAGCTTCGGCGTCGGCGTCGAGCGGACCTTTCCGCTGCACGCGCCGACGATCGCCAAGATCGAGCGTGTTGCCGTCGGCGACGTTCGCCGGGCGAAGCTGTACTACCTGCGCGACCGCGTCGGCAAGGCCGCGCGCATCAAAGAGAAGCGCTTCTAACCCGCTCGTCGGCCAGCAGCATTGCGACGCTGCGCGCGTGACAGCCCACCGCCAATCCCTGGGCCGCTTCGGCGAGGACCGCGCTGCGCGCTGGTATATCGAGCGCGGCTATCGAGTTCTTGAGCGCAATTGGCGTTGCGCCGAGGGCGAGTTCGATCTCATCGTCACCGACGGCACCAATCTGGTCGTCTGTGAGGTGAAGACCCGATCGACCGACCGCTTCGGCACCGGCTTCGAGGCGATCACCCCTCGCAAGCAGCAGCGGGTGCGACGTCTCGCCGCGCGATACCTGCGCCAAGGCCCCGGCTGGGCTGGGCCGGTGCGCTTCGATGCTGCCTCCGTCCTCTCCGGCAAGGTCGAAGTGATCGAGGGAGCATTCTGACCCTCTGTCACCGGTTGAACCCAAGCCGGACGCTGCGGTGTAAATCTCTGCTGCGCTGTCAACCGAGGGGTCGGCGCCGGTCGCGCGCCTGCCAACAGCCCCAGTGCCAGTGGCGGCGCAGTTCAGGGGCCTCGGTAGGTACCGCCACGACATGACCGACGCCGGTGCCGATGTCGCGTGCGCAGCCCCCGCAGACGTAGCGCTTGAGCGCCTCGAAGGGCTGCACGCGGCGAACGTCGTAACCCGGGACCTCGTGAAGCCCTCGCATCTGGGTCAGGCCCACAGTGCCCAGGCGAGCAACGCAGATGCGACCGCCATGGCCGCAGCCAGGAGCACGTAATCGACCCGCGTCGTGCGGTGCTTGCGATACGGGTCGAAGCCCACGCCTGCAGTATCGCTCCCCAAGAGAGGCCAGCGGAATCACAGCGAATCGCGCCAGCGCAGAAAGCTGCTTGGAGTCCGCGAGCACACCGCCTACAGTCCCGCTCGTCCGCAGCGCGTCGGCCCCTTCGTTAAGTGGGACTTCGACGACGCACGCTGCGGTACTTCCATCGTCGCCCCCAGCGGGCTTCCCCGGTGATCCTCGAACTGCACCGTTGGGTGCGGTTGGCGCGGATCTGTCGAAGGAATCCTCATGCTGGCTACTGCTACCGCCGCGACCCTGGTCGGCGTCAACGGTCACGTCGTCACGGTCGAGGTGCACCTGTCCAACGGTTTGCCCTCGTTCACCATCGCCGGTCTTCCCGATGCCGCATGCCGCGAGGCTCGCGATCGTGTCCGAGCCGCCGTGATGACGGCCGGCCTCGATTGGCCCAAGCTCCGCGTCACCGTCAATCTGGCTCCTTCGGGACTCCGCAAGGGCGGCGCGGCGCTGGACCTGGCGATGGCAGCAGGTGTGCTGGCGGTCACCGAGCAGGTGCCGTTGGCATCCCTGCGCGACAGAGCATTTCTGGGCGAGCTGGGCCTCGACGGTGCGGTTCGGTCCGTGCTCGGCGTGCTTCCGATGGTGGATGCGTTGCGCGACTGCGCGGTTGTGGTTCCGCGAGAGGCGTATCACGTCGCGGTGGCTGCAGGACCCAAGGAGGTCCAGGCCATCAGCACGCTGGGCCAGCTGGCATCGGTGCTCGCCGGCAGGGCGCCATGGCCCGATCCACCACCGGACCCTCCACCACAACCCCGCATGTTCTCCCCTGATCTGCGTGATGTCGTCGGGCAGCCGCAGGCACGCCAGGCCATCGAGGTTGCAGCCGCGGGCGGACATCACCTGTTGATGATGGGTCCGCCCGGAGCAGGCAAGACAATGCTGGCTCGGCGACTCGTCGGCCTGCTGCCCGAACTCGGCCGCGAATTCGCCTTGGCGGCGACGCGGGTGCAATCCGCCGCAGGACTCCCGCTGCCGGCGGGTCTTGCGACGCACCCGATACTTCGCAATCCGCATCACACCGCGACGATGGCGGCGCTCATCGGCGGGGGTTCAGCCGCTCTGCGTCCGGGAGAGATCTCCATCGCACATTGCGGCGTGCTGTTTCTGGACGAACTCTCCGAATTCGCGCCGAGCGTGCTCGACGCCCTGCGCCAACCGCTCGAAGAGGGCGTCGTGCGCGTCAGTCGGGTCGCTGGGTCTTGCGACTTCCCCGCCCGCTTCCTGCTGGTCGCAGCGATGAACCCCTGCCCGTGTGGACAAGCCGGCCGGCCCGGCAGCTGCAGGTGCTCTGACCACGCCCGCCAGCGCTATGCGTGACGCCTCTCGGGGCCGCTGCTGGACCGTTTCGATCTGCGAGTCATGGTGCAGGGCCCGAGCCTGACGCGCTGCTCAACGGCGCTCGGGGCGAGCCGACATCAGCGGTTGCGGCCCGCGTCGCAGCGGCGCGTGCTCGAGCCGCGGCCCGCGGAGTCGAGACGAACGCTGAGCTCACGGGCACGCAATTGGAGCGTCACACACGTCTGACCGACGGTGCGCGAGAAGTGCTGCGCGAGCGCCTTCAGCGGGGCCTGCTCAGCGGTCGGGGGATGCACCGCGTTCGCTGCGTCGCTCTCACCCTGTGCGATCTCGCCGGAGACGAACCGGTGATCGACGAGTCCCGGCTGGCCGCGGCGCTCAGCCTCCGAGCCAACACCGGCAAGCTGCTCGGAACAGCGGCAGCCCAATGACGGTGCCACAGTGACGGTGCCACAGTGACAGGAACCAGAACTGCTGCAGCAGAGCGCGCCGAACTCGGAGCGTTGCTCGAACTGTGCTCGCTGCCGCACGTCGGCCCTGCCCGTTTGCGAGTACTGCTTGACGGTGCGAGTGCACAACGCGCCATCGCCAAGTTGTGCGGCGGACGCCCTGGCTCGCTTGGTGCCCTGATGTGGTGGCCGGGAGTGACTTCCGAACTCGTCACATCTTGGCGTGGCGCGCTACGGACAGCGCAGGAGCGGGCGGTGAGCAGCGGCTGTCCGGTTGGCGCCGACCGTCTCGAAGACCACGAGCGAGCGGGCGTGTGGCTCGAAATTCCGACCGGCGCCGCAACAGGGGAACTCTGGAAGGCGGATCCCGAGCCTCCAGCCCTGCTCTTCGGTCGTGGCGCGTTGCTCGATCCCGCGATGCAGCGGGTCGGCATCGTCGGCACTCGCCGGTGCAGCGGGTACGGCCGCACCGTCGCGCAACAGCTTGGAGAGGGCCTCGCCGCGGCTGGAGTGGCCGTCGTCTCGGGTGTCGCTTCAGGGATCTACTGCATCGCCCAGCGAGCGGCGCTGGACGCGGGCGGTGCGGTCATCGGCGTCGTCGGCAGTGGCCTCGATCGTGTTTACCCGGCCTCCAACCGATCGTTGTGGAATGACATCGCGCAGCGAGGCACGCTGCTCAGCGAGTATCCCCTCGGCACGCCAGCGCTCCGGTGGCGCTTTCCGGCTCGGAACCGCATCGTCGCGGCACTGTGCGATGTGCTGGTAGTGGTCGAGTCAGCCGAGTCTGCCGGTTCGCTCTACACCGTCGACGCCGCCGCGGAACGAGACCGAACTGTCATGGTGGTTCCGGGGCCCATTACCAGCGACGTCTCGCGGGGCACGAACCGCCTCTTGGCCGAGGGCTGCTTGCCCGTGTGCGACGTCGGCGACATCTTGCTGGCGTTGGGATGGGGCGAACAAGACTCGGTGCCGAACCGAGCAATGCTTGAACCGCCGAGGCCAGAATCACCGATCGACCGCGAGGTTCTTGACGAACTCGGCCCGGCCGCGCAAACGGTCGATGAACTTGTACTGCGCACCGGCGCCAGCTTGACCGAGGTGGCCGCGTCGCTCGGGCGCTTGGAGCTGACCGGCTGGGCTACCGAGACGGCTGGCTGGTGGGCGCGGACGCGATGACCTCGACCGTGATCCGGCCGATGAACCCGCTCGGTGGTGGCCCAACGCATCGGTACTGTGGTTCTGGTGGTGCAAGCGCCCCCCGAGTGGCGGATCTCCGAGTTCGTGCTGTCGCTGACGGCGGCGTCCGACGCCACCAAGCGGGCGTATCGCACCGACCTGAGCCAGTTCGCGCAGTGGGCCGCCCGCGGCGGAATCGATCGCCCCGCCGACATCGATCGGCGCTGGTTGCGGCGCTTCGTGTCACACCTGTCCGTACGCGGGTTGTCGCGGCGCTCCGTCGCACGCAAGGCGTCTGCGCTGCGGCGTTACTTCGGCTGGCTGCAGCGCGACGGCGCGATCAGCATCGACCCTACCCTGGGTCTCGCGGCGCCGGCGGGCTCGGGCAGGCTTCCGCGTGTTCTGTCGGTGGGCGAGATGTCCGAGATGCTCGGAGATGGGTCGGTGCCCGACGACGCCGTGGTGCTGCGAGATCTGCTGGTGCTGGAGCTCCTGTACGGCAGCGGGCTGCGCGTCGCCGAACTCTGCGGGTTGAACTGCGACGCGTTCAGGCCCCGGAACACTTACATCGACGTGGTCGGCAAGGGTTCGAAGCATCGGCGCGTTCCGCTCAGCGAGCCGACCACGAAGCTGTTCGAGGCTTGGTGCAGCGGCGGCAGCGACGATTTCGACGAGGCGAAGTTGGCCCGACCCGCCGGCCGCGATCCCGCAGCGTTGCTGGTGAACCTGCGGGGCAAGCGACTGGGTCCCCGCGACGTTCAGCGGATCCTCGACCGTCACGCCGCGACGCCGACTCATCCGCACGCGTTGCGCCACACCTATGCGACGCACTTGCTCGATGGCGGTGCCGACTTACGCGTCGTGCAGGAACTGCTGGGCCACGCGCAGCTCAGCACCACGCAGATCTACACGAGGGTGAGCCGCGAGCGCCTGCGCGAGGTGTACAACTCGGCACACCCCCGGGCCTGAGTGGCGCCTCGCATAGTTGCCGAGGGTCGGGGCGCGGCCCGACCGGCACGATCATTGCGCTGACGGTGGCCCTAGGTGTGAGCACGGGCGTGGTGCTCGCGGGGGCAGTGCCCGCAGCGGCGCAGGAAGCACAAGACGTGCGGCCGGTCAACTACGTGTGGCCGGTCGCGGGAACGGTCATTGATCCGTTCCGACCTCCTTCGCATCCATACGGGCCCGGCAACCGCGGTCTGGAGATCGCTACGCAACCCGGTTCGTTCTACCGGGCGGCCGCGGACGGCGTCGTGAGCTTCGCTGGGCCTGTCGGAGGACGACTGCACGTCACTGTCACCCATCCTGACGGGCTGCGCGTTTTGTATTCGGGAGTTGCGAGCATCCGAGTCGAGCGCGGAGCGCGAGTAGGCCAGGGCGCGGTGCTCGGCACGACCGCCGACCGGCTCCACGTTGGCGTGCGCCGCGGCGAGGTCTACGTCGACCCTGCTGCCGTCTTCGGCGACGACGGATGGGCGACCGCCGGTCATCAGGGGTCCGCAGCGAGATTGGTGCCGGCGGGCGTGTCGGTGTATCGCCTGCGACTGCGCTGGTTACACTCCGGCGCTGGCATCGCGGCGTTGTGAGGCTCGCTCTTGGGCGCTTCGGCCAGCCAATATCTCAACGCGCGAGTCGCGCCGGTACCACTGGCGGGACAAGCGCCCGATCAGCTGAGGCGACCCCACGGTCGTCGCTGCGAAGCAGCGGCGTCGTCCCCAGCGCAGCACCGTGAACCGTGGGGAGGAGCAACCATGTCCGCTGTCGTGACCATGACCGATCTGCTCGCCGCCGGCGTCCATTTCGGTCACCAGACCCGCCGTTGGAATCCCAAGATGGAGCGCTTCCTGTGGGGAGAGCGCAACGGCATCTACATCATCGACTTGCGTCAGACGCTCGGTCTGCTCGAGAACGCCTACAGCTACGTGCGTGACACAGTGGCGGGCGGTGGCACCATCCTCTTCGTCGGCACTAAGCGCCAGGCCCAGCACCCGATTCAGCACCACGCCAATGCATGTGGCATGCCCTATGTCAATCAGCGGTGGCTGGGCGGCATGCTCACGAATTTCCGCACGATCCGCGGCCGCGTCACCAAAATGCTCGAGTACGAGCGGATGCGCGCTGTCGGCGACTTCGAGAACATGCCGAAGAAGGAAGCGCTGCTGCACTCCCGTGAGCTGGCCAAGCTGCAGCGGAACCTCAACGGCATCCGGAACATGGACAAGCTGCCCGACGCCGTGTTCGTTCTCGACACACCGAAGGAGCACATCGCGGTCGCAGAAGCGGTCCGGCTGAAGCTGCCGGTCGTCGCCGTTGCCGACTCGAATTCGGATCCCGATCCGATCTCCTATGTCATCCCGGGCAACGACGACGCCATCCGCTCGACGGAACTGCTGTGCCGCGTCGTGGCCGACGCCGTTCGGGAGGGCAAGTTCATGGCAGAGCGCAGCGGTATTTCGGTGCCGGCTCCCTCGGAGCGCTCGCCCGAACAAGAAGCCCGTATCGCCGCCGAGCAGGCTCAAGCGCAGCGCGCCGCCATGGCTGAAGCAGCTGCCAGGGAAGCGCGAATCGCCGCCGATCAGGCGGCCAAGGCGGCGGCGGCAGCCGCCGTGCCCGACATGCGGACGGGGAGCGGTGCAGCCGACACCGACGCTGCCGACGAGCCCCATGCGGCTTCGCCGGAGCCCGCGA
Organism: Candidatus Poriferisodalis sp.; assembly: GCA_965226645.1. Classification (GTDB taxonomy): domain Bacteria; phylum Actinomycetota; class Acidimicrobiia; order Acidimicrobiales; family Poriferisodalaceae; genus Poriferisodalis. The sequence goes on along the minus strand of CBDDDL010000004.1, from coordinate 1,209,014 downwards.
CCGCGCCCGGATCGGAAACTGAGGAATCCGAAGACACGTCACGCTGAGCACGTATCGCTCGGCAGACATCGCTCAACAGCTCAGAACTCAACAGCTCACACAGACGACACGGGACAAGGAGTCAGCTGACATGGCTGCGTTCACCGCCAACGACGTCCAAGCTTTGCGCCGCGCCACTGGCGCCGGGATGATGGACGCCAAGAATGCTCTGCAGCGCTGCAACGGCGACGCCGAGGCGGCCGCACAGTGGCTGCGCGAGAACGGCATTGCAAAATCCGCTTCTCGCTCAGATCGCGACAACAGCGAGGGCGTTGTCGTGGCGCAGGTGGCTGAGTCGGCGAACGGCACGGTCGGCGCGATTGTCGAACTTCGGTGCGAAACCGATTTCGTGGCCAAGTCCGACGGCTTCCAGTCGATCGCAGATCATCTGCTGCGCACAGTGCTCGCCGCTGGAACCGATGCGGTTGTCGAGCACTCCGCTGAGCTGGATGACCTGAAGATAGCCCTCAAGGAGAACATCGCCGTCGGCAAGATAGAGCGCTTCGAAGCTCCTGCCGGATCGAGCCTCGACGCGTACGTCCATTTGCAGAACGGCCGAGGCGTCAACGCCGTGCTCGTCGAGCTTGACGGCGGCACGCCCGAGATAGCGCACGACGTCGCGTTGCACATCGCCAGCAGTCGGCCCACCTACATCCGGCGGTCGGATGTGCCCGATGAGGTGCTCAGCTCGGAACGGGCAACGCTCGAGACCATCAGCCGCAACGAGGGCAAGCCCGAGGCTGCGCTTGCCAAGATCGTGGAAGGTCGCCTGTCGGGCTTCCTGAGGGAGCACACACTGATGGAGCAGAAGTTCGTGAAGGACGAGAAACGGACCATCGCTGATCTCGTCGGATCCGCAAACATCACGCGCTTCGCCCAGGTCGAGATCGGCCGCTGAGCACCGTGGAGTCTGCGGCTGCGTCTGAAGAGCCGCAGAGGCCTCGTCGTTGGCAAGGATCGGCGCCGCTGAAGCGGGTCGTCCTCAAACTGTCTGGCGAGGCGCTCGCTGACACGGGTGGCAATAACGTCGATGCAGGTGTCGTCGATCGGCTTGCTTCGGAGATCGCTGATGTGTGGGGCTCGCTGAAGATTGACATCGCCGTCGTCGTCGGCGGCGGGAACATCTGGCGTGGCATGTCGGGTTCGCGCGGCGGCATGGACCGCGCTCAGTCTGACTACATGGGAATGCTCGCGACCGTCATCAATGCACTTGCCCTGCAGGACGCACTCGAGCGACGCGATGTGCCGACCCGGGTCATGACTGCCATCGACATGGCGCAGATCGCCGAGCCGTACATCCGACGTCGGGCTGTTCGCCATCTCGAGAAGGGTCGCGTCGTCATATTCGCAGCGGGCACCGGCAACCCGTTCTTCACCACTGACACTGCTGCGGCGCTGCGCGCCGCCGAGGTCGACGCCGACGTCGTGCTGAAGGGCACCCATTCGGGCGTCGATGGCGTTTACACCGCGGATCCCCAGGCCGACCCTGATGCTCGACTGCTGAGCGAGGTGACGTTCCTCGAGGTCCTGTCGAGGGAGTTGGCGGTGATGGACTCTGCTGCGATCGCCGTCTGCAAGGACAACGCGACCCCGATTGTGGTGTTCGACTTGATGACACCGGGCAATTTCCGCGCCGTCGTCGAGGGGGAGGCGCTCGGTACGCTGGTCAGGTGAGCGAATTCGCCGCTGAGGTCTGTGGGGATGCTCGCCAGCGGATGCGCAGCGCCGTCGAACATGTCCGCGCCAGCTTCGCCACCGTGCGCACTGGTCGAGCGACCCCAGCGCTCGTCGAAAAGCTTCATGTCAACTACTACGGCGCTTCTGTCCCGTTACAGCAGCTCGCCGGATTCTCTGTTCCCGAGGCCAGGATGCTTGTCATCCAGCCGTTCGACCGAGGCGCTCTCGACGCTATCTCCAAGGCGGTCATGGAGTCGGACCTCGGCATCAACCCGTCCAGCGACGGTCATGTGCTGCGTCTGGTCTTTCCTCCGCTGACCGAGGAGCGGCGCCGCGATCTGGTGCGCGTGGTGAAGCAGATGGCTGAGGACGGGCGCGTCTCCGTGCGCAATCTGCGTCGCAGCGCTCGTCACGATCTCGATACGCTCGAGAAGGAGAAGGAAATCTCGGGCGACCAAAAGAAGAGCTTCGAGAGCGAGCTCGACGGCTCAACCGCCAAGTTCGTCGGAGACATTGACCGGGCGTTGGAGTCCAAGGAGCAGGAACTCCTCGAGGTGTGACCGAGCAGGTGTGGAAGGTAGATGTCCGATAGCAGCGAGCATCCACCGGAGCATCGGGGCGACAGCCCTCGCGATCCTGCCGATGAGCGGGATCCGCTGGGTGCCACTCGACCGCTCGTCAGTTTTGATACCGGTGAATCGGCGACGCCAGCGGAGCCTTCTCCGGCCGATGAGGCCCTGCAGCGGCGCGGCGGCTCCCGGCTCTTTCCCCAGCTCCCGGATGATCCTCGTCTGGCCGGAGAGACAGCGTCGATATCCGACGATCCCGGCCAGCCCGGATATGAGCCGCTCTTCGAGCCGCAGGACGCTGCGCCGCCGCCGATTCCCCGAGCCGAACAGGGCTCACCGGCCGCGGGCGAAGCACCTGAGCATCTCCAGCCTGATCCGTTTGAACCGACTATCGCATCGGTCCTTGCCCCAGCGGCGGTTCCGACCGAGACTGATGCGCCCGAGGCTCCGCCCGCAGCGGAAGGCCCATCTACCGAGGCAGATCGCTTCGCCCAATGGGCTCGACTCGATGCGTCAGCGTCGCATTGGCGTGAGGGGAACCAGGATTACGAGGAGCGTGGAGTCGTGAGCGATGAGGCTCGAACGGTGCTGCACGGCGGCGCCCCCGAAGCTGGCCGCAGCGGCCGCAACTTGCCAGCGGCGACCGCCGTCGGTGTCGCACTCGCTGCGCTGTTCTTCGGCGCGCTGCGACTGGGCGAGGTTGCAACCGTTGCGCTCGTCGTGATCGTGCTGGTGCTAGCGGCCGCCGAGTTCTATCGGGCGGCTCGTCCGCTGGGATACCGGCCTGCGACCCTGGCCGGCCTCGTCGGCGTCGGCGGCCTGACGATTGCCGTACACCTGCGCGGCGTCGAGGCGTACCCGATCATTCTCGCAGTCGCCGCAGTGACCATGTTTTGCTGGTTCCTCATCGGCGTCGAGCGCGATCATCCGACTGCGAACCTTGCGATTTCCGTGCTCGGCTTGCTCTGGATCGGTGGACTGGGCTCGTTTGCGGCGCTCATGCTTCGCGAGCCGAACGGCGACTCGATGCTCATCGGTGCAGTGATCGGCACCGTGGTGTACGACGTCGGCGGCTTCGTCATCGGACGGACGACGGGCCAGAGCCGACTCTCCCCTCGCATCAGCCCGAACAAGACGCACGAGGGCCTCATCGGCGGCATCGTGCTGTCCGCGATCGTCACCATGCTGGTGCTCAACCGCTTCCCGGGGGTGTTCCCCTGGACGGGCAACACGCTCGATGCGTTGTGGCTGAGCCTGGCCGTCGCGCTGGCTGCGCCGCTCGGCGATCTCTCCCAATCCCTCGTCAAGCGCGATGTAGCGGTCAAGGACATGGGCAGTCTTCTGCCAGGGCATGGAGGGGTCTTCGACCGCTTCGACGCGCTGCTGTTCGCCCTTCCTGCGGCGTACTTCGTCGGCACGTACGTGGTCTAGGCCTATGGGGGCGACGACCGTCGCAGTTCTGGGCTCGACGGGATCGATCGGCACCCAGACACTCGACATCCTTCGCGCCGAGCCGGACCGATTCCGCGCGATCGCGTTCGCGGCGCACAGCTCGGTCAACGCTCTGGCCGCACAGGTCGCTGAGTTCAGACCGGCCGCGGTGGGCATCGGCGACCCGGCTCTCGCCGCGGAGCTGACGTTGAAGGTGCCCCCAGGCACCGAAGTGCTCGCCGGCGCGGACGCGTTCGCTGAACTGGCGACGCGCGCCGACGTCGCGGTGAATGGCGTCGTGGGCTTTGCGGGGCTGGGCGTGACGCTCGCGGCGCTCGCGGCGGGTCGTCGGCTTGCGCTGGCGAACAAGGAGAGCCTCATCGCGGCGGGTCCGCTCGTGCGGCCGCTGCGCTCAGTGCCCGGCGCCGAGCTCATCCCGGTCGACAGCGAGCACAGCGCGCTGCATCAGTGCCTCGCGGGTCACTCCGCACCGGCGGAGCGGCTGGTCCTCACCGGCAGCGGGGGACCGTTCCGCGGGCGCACTGCAGCCGAACTCTGCCATGTCGAGGTGACCGATGCGCTCGCCCATCCCACCTGGTCGATGGGCCCCAAGATCACCGTCGACTCTTCGACGCTCATGAACAAGGGTCTCGAGGTCATCGAGGCCCACGAGCTGTTCGGCGTGAGCTACGACCGCATCGATGTGGTGATCCAGCCGCAGTCGGTGATCCACTCCATGGTCACGTTCGCCGACGGCAGCACCATCGCGCAGATGTCGCTGCCCGACATGCGCCTGCCGATCGGCTACGCCCTTGCCTATCCCGACCGGATCGAAACCGCGTTCGGGGCCATCGACTGGTCCTGCCTCGGACATCTCGATTTCGAGCTTCCCGACACGGCGAGCTTTCGGTGCTTGGACCTTGCGTACGCGGCGGGCCGCGCCGGCCGCACTGTGCCGGCGTGGCTGAATGCCGCGAACGAGGAGGCCGTGGCGGCGTTCTTGGACGACCGGCTGCGGTGGCACCAGATCCCAGACGTGATCGAGCAAGTCCTCTCCCAACATGACGGAGGAGCAGCCAGTTCCGCCGAAGCAGTCATCGCTGCGGATCGCACGGCGCGTCGCCTTGCCGTCGCAGCGACGGAGGCAATGGGCCGGTGAAGGGTCACCTCGAGGGATCTCAGACACCCCGGCTGCGGTCGTCGCTGGGCACTGGCGTGGTGATCGTGGCGCTTGCTGCGCTTGTCGCCGCGGCGTGGCGCTACCCGCTCGTGGTCGCCGCAGCCTGCGCGCTCGCAGGCATTCTGTTCATGCACGAGCTGGGCCACTTCGTGGCAGCGCGTTCTGTCGGCATGAAGGTGACGGAGTTCTACTTGGGCTTCGGTCCGAGGTTGTGGAGCGTTGAACGCGGCGAGACCGCCTACGGACTGCGGATTCTGCCATTGGGTGCCTACGTGCGCATCATCGGGATGTCGCGTACAGATCGGGTTGATCCTGGCGACGAAGACCGCGCCTATCGCGTGAAGTCGTATCCGCGCCGCATGCTCGTCGTCTCGGCGGGTTCGCTCATGCACTTCGCCCTCGCGATAGTTGCCTTCTTGGCGCTGCATGCCTGGCTCGGCGCGCCCGACTACGAAGGCGGCCGTTGGCAGGTTGCCGAAATCATCGCGCTACGCGACGGCGTCGAGCTGCCGGCCGCGGGCGCAGGCATCGCCGTGGGCGATCGCATCGTGGCCGTCGACGGCGTCGCCACGCTCAACTGGGATGACTTTGTGGCGAAGGTGCAGTCACATGCCGGCGAGAGCGTTGTGCTCGACATTGAGCGCGATGGCGCCCTCGTGGTCACCGGTGTGACGCTGGCGACAGATCCCGGTTCGGGCGGTGGACTGCTGGGAGTTCGAGCAGAACGGTCAATCGTCTACGAGACCGTCGGCCTGCCGACGGCGGTGGTCCGCGCCGTATCGGACTTCGGTCGCTCCGTCTGGGACTCGGTGTACGGGATCTGGTCGCTGTTCGCCAACCTGGGCAGCGTGGCCGATCGCATTGTCTCGCCGCCGGGCGACCCATCTGCGGGCGATGATCTCCGCACGCGCCCGTTGTCGGTCGTCGGAATTGTGGATCTCGCGTCGGACGACGCGCTCGGCTGGCCTGAGCGCGCTGCGCTGTTCGCCCTTGTCAATGTCTTCTTGGGTGTGTTCAACCTGTTGCCGATACCGCCCTTCGATGGCGGCCACGTCGCCATCGCCACGTACGAACGTTGGCGCGAACGCGCCGGGCGAGGCCGCTATCTCAGCGATCCGCGGGCGCTCGACCCGGTCGTGGCCGTCGTCGTGACAGCGCTGATGCTGTTGGCTGTGGGCTTGCTCTATCTCGATATCGCCAATCCCGTCGACCTGTGACACTGCGAACACGATGACCATCGACGCATCGATCGACGGAACTGGCAGCCGCTACGCGCGGCGCCGCACGCGGCAGGTTCGCGTCGGCGCTGTGGCCGTCGGCGGCGGCGCGCCGATCTCTGTGCAGTCGATGACGACCACCAAGACGGCGGATGTCGACGCAACGCTCGCTCAGATCTATGCGCTGGCTGGCGCCGGCGCAGACATCGTTCGCTGCACTGCGAACGATCTCGCCGCGGTGGAGGGACTCGCCCACATCGTGCCTCGCTCTCCTGTGCCGCTGGTGGCCGACGTTCACTTCCAATACCGCCTTGCGCTGGCGGCGCTCGATGCGGGTGTCGCGTGCCTGCGCCTCAATCCCGGCAACATTCGCAAGCCCGACCAGATACGGGCCGTGGCGTCGGAGGCCGGGGATCGGGAAGTGCCGATCCGCATCGGCGTCAACGGGGGTTCGCTCGATCCTGACATCGAGGCCCGCTACGGCATGACTCCGGCCGCATTGGTGGAATCCGCGAAACGCGAGCTCGGTTACTTCGAGCAAGTTGGCTTCGACGATGTGAAGATCTCCGTCAAGGCCAGCAACGTGAGGCTCATGGTTGAGTCGTACCGGCTGCTGGCCGACACGGTCGACTTCCCGCTCCATCTGGGCGTTACCGAAGCAGGGCCGCCGCCGGCCGGGCTCGTCAAGTCCACTGCCGGCATCGCGACGCTGCTCAACGAGGGAATCGGTGACACGATCCGCTTCAGCCTCACGGCCGATCCGGTCCAGGAGGCGGTCGCGGGGCGGCAACTGCTCGAGTCCCTCGGTCTGCGCGAACGCACCAGCACCGACCTTGTTGCATGTCCCTCCTGCGGCCGGGCGGAAGTCGACGTCATCGCCGTCGCCCAGGCTGCTCAGGAGGCTTTCAGCGGACTGGACCTGCCGGTTCAGCTCGCAGTGATGGGTTGTGTCGTCAATGGACCAGGCGAGGCCAAGGGGGCTGACCTGGGGATTGCCGCGGGTCGCTCGCGCGGCCATTTGTTCGTGAAGGGACAAGTGGTCGCTGTGGTGCCCGAGGACCGGATGGTTGACGAACTTGTTAAGTGGGCGAAGATCGTTGCGGCTGACGGTGTGAACGCGGCACTCGGGCGGGCCGAGGACGGCGCGGCAGCCGCTGCCGAGGCGGACCGAGCGGCACTGGCATTCGCACAAGGCGACGATGTCAATCACATCGCAGAGCGGGTGTCGCTGATCCATCGCCGCTGAACCGCCCCGCACGCGGTCTGGACCCGAAACGGCACTGGTAGTCTCGACACCGCAGGACAGCCTCGGCTGGTCGTGGGCTCTGCGCACGCGTGTCACGCCGGTGTCGCAGGCAAAGCTCCAATTATGGCCGGGTGACGCGGACAGGGAGGTAGCGATGACTGACACCGCTGCGGCCCCGCGCGCCCCGGTGGGTCCCGATGCCGACGCGCTTCCTGAAATGATCGCTGAGCTCGCCCGGCCGCTCGCGACCGAGGCCGGCTGCGTGCTCTACGACGTGGCTTGGCGAGGGGGGACTCTCGTCGTACTGGCGTCTGGAACGGGCGGAAACCCGGTCGATGTCGAGGCGTTGAGTCGCCTCAGTCGCAAGCTGTCCGCCGCGCTGGACGCAGAGGACCCGATCGAGTCCCGCTACGTGCTCGAAGTATCGAGTCCCGGCCTCGAGCGCATGCTGGTGCATCCCGAGCACTTCGCTGGCGCGCTCGGCGAGCGAGTAGTGATCCGTACCGAGCCCGGCGAGCGCCCGCGACAGCGGATCGTCGGCGAGGTGCTTGCGGCAGATGCGCGCGGCGTGACGGTGCGCGTCGATGAGGTGACGAGCGGCGAAGCGGGCGGTAGCGGCCGATCCGAGGCGGGCGAGCAGCTGGTGGTGCCGTTCAGTGAGATCGCCAAGGCTCGCACGACGTTCGACTGGGGCCCTGCGCCCCGGCACAACCGGAGTGCCGGCGCACCCGGTCGCGGCGATGCAGGCCGCGCACCGAAAGAAAGGCAGGGGCGATGAACAGCCCGGAGATCATGGAGGCGCTCCAGGCGCTGGCCGCCGAGAAGGGCATGAGCACCGACGTGCTGCTCGAGGCAGTCGCGAACGGTCTCGAATCGGCGTACAAACGCCGCGACGGAGCGGCCGAGCAGGCGTACGTCATCATCGACGAGTCGTTCAACATCACCGTGTACGCGCAGGAAGTCGACGAAGACGGCAACGTGTTGCGCGAGTGGGACGACACCCCCGACGACTTGGGCCGCATCGTGGCCCAGACGGTCCGCCAGGTGCTCAACCAGCGGATCCGCGAAGTCGAACGCGACATGAAGTACGACGAGTACGCCGGACGCGAGGGCGACATCGTCACTGGCATCATCCAGCAGAACGATGCTCGCTACACGCTGCTTGATCTGGGTCGTGTCGAGGCGCTGCTGCCGCAATCCGAGCAGGTGCCCTACGAGCGTCCCGAGCCCAACAGCCGGCTCAAGGCGTACATCGTCGAAGTGCGCAAGACCGCAAAAGGCCCCCAGATCGTGGTTTCGCGCACGCATCCAGGACTCATACGGGAGCTGTTCAAGCTGGAGGTTCCTGAGATCTCAGACGGTGTTGTCGAGCTGAGGGCATGTGCGCGCGAGCCCGGTCATCGCACCAAGATCGCCGTGTGGTCCAACGACCCCAACATCGACCCGGTCGGCGCCTGTGTGGGAGCGCGCGGCAGCCGTGTGCGTCAGGTCGTCAACGAGCTGCGGGGCGAAAAGATCGACATCGTTCCCTTCTCAGACGATCTGCACGACTTCGTGGCCAAGGCGCTGTCGCCGGCACGGGTGCGAGAGGTCCGTTTCCACTCCGAGCAGGGCGTCGCCGAGGTCATCGTTCCCGACCACCAGCTCTCGCTGGCGATCGGCCGCGAGGGCCAAAACGCCCGCCTGGCGGCTCGGCTCACCGGATGGCGTATCGACATCAAGAGCGAGACGCAGATCGCGGAAGAAGAGGCCGGGTTCGCGGGCCAGGACTGGGCCGAGGGCGAGTGGGTCACCGACCCCGATTCGGGCGAGCAGACCTGGGTGCCCGCTGACGGCAGTGAGGCGATCACTGCGGGTCAATGGTCCGAGGCCGCCACCGAGCAGCAGGAGGCAGGGACCGGTACGACGCCCGACGTCACAGACACTCCAGCACCCGGTGGCCCCGCAGAGGCTCCTGCGGACGCCAGTACCCTTCGAGCCGATTTGACGCCGACGCCGACGACGTGACGCTCGCACACGTCGACGCGTCCTTGACCCCACCCGCCATCGAGCACCTCAGCCACCCACAGAAAGACCGACCGCTTGCCGAAGAAAGTACGCGTTCACGAGCTCTCCAAAGAGCTGGGCATGACGCTCACCCATGTGCTCGATGTCTGCGAGTCGTTGGGCATCGGGGTCAAGACCCACTCGTCCAGCATGGAGGACGCTCAAGCTGACCGCGTCCGAAGGAAGGCCGCGCGCGACGGGCTGATCCGCCACGAACCGACACCCGATCCGCGCAAAGCCCGCAAGACGCCAGCACAGGCGGCTCCCGTTCCCGGGCGCGAGCCCCCCGCACAGCGCCACGAAGCTCCGTCATCGGCACCGGACCCGGACCCGGTGGTTGCAACCACTCAGCCCGCACCTGCACCCCCGCGGCCGCCGACGCCCGCGCCGAGGGCGCCCGAGCGTCCCGCGGCGCGAGTGCGCGCCGAGCCGCCGAGTTCCGTACCGACGCCGCCAGCGGCCCCGCCACCCGAAATCCGGACCGATGCAGTGCAGCCCGCCGCGGCAACGGCCGCACCCGCCGAGGTTGCCCCGCCTCCTGGCTTGCCGCCTCCTGGCATGCCGCCTCCTGGCTTGCCGCCGCGGCGACGGCTCGTCACCTCGAGCGGTCAGGAGTCCGCTCGGCCTGCTGCGCCGCCTCAACGCCCTGCGGCGCGTGCCGAAGAGCCCGCCGCGCCGCCGCGCCCTGCGCCTGCCGAGACGCCCAGTCCGGCGCCGCCGGCGTCCCGCTTGCCGGCCCCGCCGCTGTCCACCGAGGGCAAGCCGATCCCCCCGCCGCCGTTGCCCCCTCGTTCGGGCACCGGCAAGCCGATTCCGCCCCCGCCGCGCGCCGCCGTGCGGTCCGGTTCGCCGTACCGCACGGGTCCACCGGGCGGCTTCCGTCGTCCCGCAGGCGCTGGTGGCGGTCGCCCGCCGGGCGCAGGGCCGGGCGGACCCCGTCCTGGAGCAGGAGTCCCCGCAGGGCCCGGTGGACGGCCTTCGGGACCTCCGGGAGCGCGTCCAGGCGGACTCCGCGGTGCACCGCCACGGGGCCGAGGTCGTCCTCGTCGGCGTCGACGTCGCCAGCGCGAAGAGCTGCAGCCGCAGCAGCTCACGGCCTACACGCCCGTCGATGCCCCAGTGCCCGACGGCGAGATCATCATCGAGCGTGGCTCGACTGCTCAAGATGTTGCGGCCCGTTTGAATCGCTCCGCGGCCGACGTCGTGCGTTACCTGCTGCAGCAGGGCGAAATGGTGACGGCGACACAATCGCTCAGCGACGACATGGTCGAGCTGTTCGCAGCTGAGATCGGCGCCGAGGTGCGCATCACCGAGCCGGGGGCCGAGCAGGAGCAAGAACTGTTACGAGCCCTCGAGTTGGACTTCATCGACGTCGACGGCCTGACTCGCCCGCCGGTCGTCACCGTCATGGGCCATGTCGATCACGGCAAGACGCTGTTGCTCGACCGGATCCGCTCGTCAAACGTCGTCGACGGCGAAGCCGGCGGCATCACTCAGCACATTGGCGCCTACCAAACCGATCGAGGCGACCACCGGATCACCTTCATCGACACGCCGGGCCACGAGGCATTCACGGCGATGCGCGCTCGCGGAGCACAGGCGACCGACATCGTCGTGCTGGTTGTCGCGGCCGACGACGGCGTCATGCCCCAGACCGCGGAGGCCATCGATCACGCTCGTGCCGCTGACGTTCCCATCATTGTCGCCATCAACAAGATGGACCGGCCCGGAGCAGATGTCGACCGCGTCCGCGCTCAGCTGGCCGATCGCGGCCTGGTGCCCGAGTCCTACGGCGGTGACATCATCACCGTCCCCATATCGGCGATGACCGGCGAAGGCGTCGAAGACTTGCTCGATCAGATCCTGCTGGTCTCCGAGCTGGAGGAGCTCTCCGCCGACCCGTCCGGTCGCGCGGTCGGCATTGTGCTTGAAGCCCACCTCGACCGCGGTCGCGGCCCTGTCGCCACCGTCCTCGTCCAGCGCGGCACGCTGCGAGTCGGCGAGCCGATGGTTGCAGGCGCTGCCTGGGGCCGCGTGCGTGCCATGACCGATGACCGAGGCAACCCGGTGATTGAGGTGGGTCCGTCCACGCCGGTACAGGTGCTCGGGCTCGGCGAGGTAGCGCGTGCAGGCGATTTATTCGTTGTCGCTCCCGATGAGAAGACCGCTGGCAAGGTGGCAGAGACCCGCGAGCACTGGCAGCGGCAGGCGAGCCTTGCCGGAACCGCAGGCGGCAGCGGCGGCGGAGCGAGGCTTGAGGACATCTTCAGGCAAGTGCAAGCCGGCGAAACTGCCAATTTGAACTTGGTGCTCAAGGCCGATGTCCACGGTTCGCTCGAAGCCGTGACCGACAGCTTGCGCAAACTCGAACGCGACGACGTGAAGCTGACGTTCGTCAGCCGCGGCGTCGGCGGGATCAACGAGAACGATGTGCAGCTCGCGGCCGCCTCCGAGGCCACGATCATCGGATTCAACGTGCGCCCCGATCGCAACGCGCGACAGACCGCAGAAGCCGAAGGGGTCGAGCTCCGACTGTACGAGATCATCTACGACCTCATCGCAGACGTGCAGAACGCCATGATCGGCATGCTCGAGCCCGAATTCGAAGAGATCGTCTCCGGTGAGGCACAGGTGCGTCAGGTGTTCCGCATTGCGGGGGTTGGGCCGGTCGCGGGGTGCGTCGTCGAGCTCGGCAACGTGACCCGCGGATCGAAGGTTCGTTTCCTGCGTGAAGGCACGATCATCTGGAAGGGAACGGTCAAGTCACTGCGTCACTTCCAGGACGACGTGGCCGAGGTACATGCCGGCATGGAATGCGGTATCGGACTCAGCGACTTCACGGACCTCAAGGAAGGCGACGTGATCGAGACTTACACCGAACGCGAGATCGCCCGCGTGGCCTGACGGGACGTCTCGCGATGGCTCGTGCACGGCGCCGACGCTCTACGCCGAATACTCATCGATTCGAGCGGACCGACCGCGTCGCTCAGCTCGTTCGCAATGTCGTGGCGTCCGAGATGGAGCGACTTGACGAGGTCTTTGACGGCGTGGTCGTCACCGGCGTGGACGTGGACCGCGAACTCATGGCTGCAGTGGTCCACTACGACTTGCGTGATGCGGATCAGGCTGACACGGTCGCTGCGTCGTTCGCGGAGCACCAGCACCGATTTCAGCGAACGCTCGGCGACCATGCCAGCATGCGGCGCACGCCGGCCCTGCGGTTCCGCCGCGACATGTCGATCGTCGCCGCAGATCGCATCGAGCAACTGCTCGCCGGCTTGTCCGCTGAGCAGGGTCAGGCGCAGATCGCCGGCTCGGCCGGTGAGTACGAGTCCGACGAGCACTGATGGCGCGACGCCGTCCGCCGACCACTCACGGCACGGTGATCGTGGACAAGCCAGCGGGGCCGACCTCACACGACGTCGTGGGGATGCTGCGACGGCGCTTCGGCGAGCGGCGCATCGGGCACGCTGGCACCCTCGATCCGTCAGCCACCGGGGTTCTGGTCGTCGGTGTGGGCCATGCCACGCGCTTGCTCCGGTTCGCAACCGCAGCCCGAAAACGCTACAAGTGCGAGATCGTGTTCGGCGTCGCAACCAGCACGCTCGACGATGCCGGGGACCGCGTCGCTGCCTGGGCAATGGACGTGTGTCCGGTGGACGTCGCAACGGCCGCAACGGGCTTCGTGGGCACCATCTCCCAGCTGCCGCCGATGGTGTCGGCGGTGCGCGTCGGCGGACGACGGCTCCATGAGATTGCACGCGCCGGCGAGACCGCTGATCGGTCGCCGCGAGAGGTACGGGTCTACGAATTCGAAGTGGCACCGACCGACGACCCGCTCGTCTATGCGGCGTCGGTGGAGTGCTCGGCGGGCACGTTCGTGAGATCACTCGCAGCGGATCTGGGCACTGCGCTGGGCGGCGGGGCTCACATCCGGTCGCTGCGGCGAACTTTCAGCGGATCATTCACCGTTTCTGAAGCGGCGCCGCCCTCGGAAGCCGAGCTGCGCGGCACCGCAGAGCTGGTGCGAGACTTGGCCCAGATTGCCCTGAGCTCCATGGAAGTGCGTGCAGTCCGCAGCGGGGCGCACCTGGAGCCGACCCGTTACGACGGGGATGGCCCGTGGGCGCTCGCCGATCCTGACGGCGCGCTCGTGGCCGTCCATGAGCGAGCGGGCGGCCGATTGAAAGCGACAGTTCTGGCTGAATAGATGCTTCGCGTCCGGCCCGATGAGTGCTTCGCAGCTGCCTTTGGAACGTTCGGACCGCCGGACTGACGGCGGCCGGGGCGCAGTAGCGTTGCGGCCATGGAGGTCATTCGCGACTTGGACTGGTGCCCCGTGCTTGAGGGTGGCAGCGTCGTGACAGTAGGGGAGTACGACGGCGTACATCGAGGCCACCGGACTGTGATCTCCGAGATGCACCGCATGGCCGCCGAGCAGGGCCGCGCCACTGCGGTGGTGACCTTCGACCGACACCCCGCGACCGTGGTGCGCCCCGCCTCGGCACCGCTACTGCTGTGCGATCTCGACCACAAGCTGGAATTGCTGGCCGAAACCGGCGTCGACTTCACGCTCGTCATCAAGTTCGACAAGGCCCAGTCAGCGGTGCCTGCCGAGAAGTTCGCACAGGACGTGCTCGTCGACTGCCTGTCGGCGCGCGCCGTCGTGGTGGGCGCCGACTTCCACTTCGGACAGGGCCGCCGAGGCAATATCGAAACGCTCCGCCAGGTGGGCGCCGAACATGGCTACGAGGTGGTCGGGCTACCCCTGGTGAAGCAGATGACTGGCGACGGGGATGTGATCTCGTCCACTTCGATCCGTTCCGCGCTCGCTGCGGGTGATGTCGAGCGTGCCCATCGGCTGCTCGGACGCCCCTTTGAAGTGCGCTGCACCGTCACAGTCGGCGACCGCCGCGGGCGCCAGATCGGCGTGCCTACGGCGAATCTGCCGACGACGTCAGACCTGCAAATTCCCGCGGACGGCGTCTATGCGGCGTGGTACCAACGACCTGACGGACTGCAGTATCCCGCAGCGGTCAACGTCGGCCGTCGGCCGACGTTCTACGACTTCGCCGAGCGGTCGCTTATCGAGGCCCACCTGATCGGGTTCCGCGGCGATCTCTACGGCGAGACTGCCAAGCTCCGTTTCGTCCGGCGTCTCCGACCTGAGCGGCGATTCGACGGCATTGACGAGCTGAAGGTGCAACTTCGGCGCGACATCGAGGACGCTGCGAAGTGCCTCGAGGCCTAGCGGCGCACTCGCGCTGGTAGCCTGCGTGATCGACAAGAGACATATCAACACGGCTGGGCCGACCAGCCTCGTCGCGGCAGCGGGCAATTTACCCCCACGCGACGCAACCACGAAGGAAATACAACAACGGCATGAGCGTTAAGTCCGCACGTCCGCCGGCCGAGCAGTTTGACGAGCATCGTCATCACGCCGCCGACACCGGATCGCCCGAGGTGCAGGTCGCGCAATTGAGCGCACGCATCGAGCACCTCACCGAGCATCTCAAGACCCACAACAAGGATCACCACAGCCGCCGAGGGCTGCTCAAGCTCGTCGGTCGTCGACGCAGGTTGCTCAACTACCTGATCGCCAACGACGTCGAGCGTTACCGAGCTTTGATTGCAAAGCTCGGGCTTCGGCGCTGACGCACGTACCCGACGGCCTTCGCGGCCGGTACCCAGCGCACCGCAGACCGAGCTCGAAGAAGAGCCGGCCGGTGCCGCGGGTACACCTCGGGGACACGCCGTCCTGACACACCGAATCTCCAAAACCCCATCGGCGGGAAGGTCCCGCCTACACCACAGGAGCAAATATGGCTGAAGCCATCTCGGTCACCGGGCCCATCGCGGGCACGGACAAGACCATCACCTTCGAGACCGGCGTGCTCGCCGGACTCGCAAACGGGGCGGTCACGTCCCGAATCGGCGACACACAAGTGCTCGTCACCGCGACGGCGTCGAACCGTCCACGCGAATTCGCGTCGTTCTTCCCGCTCACCGTCGACATCGAGGAGCGCATGTATGCGGTGGGCCGGATTCCCGGTTCGTTCTTCCGGCGAGAGGGGCGTGCGTCCGACGATGCGATCCTGACTTGTCGGCTGATTGACCGTCCGCTGCGCCCGAACTTCCCCAGCGATTACCGCCATGACACCCACGTGGTGGGCACGATTCTCGGCGCTGACCACGTCAACCCGTACGACGTTGTTGCGTTGAACGGCGCCTCGGCGGCGTTGTGGTTGAGCGGCATCCCGTTCGAGTGCCCGCTTGCGGCCGTGCGGATCGCCTACTCCACCGACGGCGAGTGGATTCCGTTCGCGACGCATCAAGAGTCCGAGGCCGCCACATTCGACATGGTCGTGGCCGGTCGCCAGCTTTCCAACGGCGACATCGCCGTGATGATGGTCGAGGCCGGCGGCACCGAGAAATCCTTCTCGTATTACGCCGAGGGCGCACCGAAGGTCACCGAAGAGGTGCTTGCAAGCGGACTCGAGGCCTCCAAGCAGTGGATCGACGACATCATCGAGATGCAGAAGTCGCTGCGCCGGTTGGTTGAAGAAGCCTCCGGCCCGATCCAGCCAATGGAGTACACCTCCACCAAGGACTACTCCGACGAGGTGCTCGATCGCGTGCGCGAAGTCGCCGGCGATCGGATGCGTGAGGTGATGGCGATCGCCGACAAAGCCGAACGCGAGGCCGCACAATCCGAGACCAGCAAGGCAGTGATTGCCGAAGTGGCCGAAGAATTCGCTGACCTCGACAGCGCCAAGGATCAGATCTCGGCCGCCGTCAGGTCGCTGTCGAAGGAGATCGTGCGCGAGCGCATCGCGGCGGACGGCTTCCGCATCGACGGGCGGGCAACCGATGAGGTGCGACCGCTCTCGTCAGTTGCGGGCTACCTCGGGCGCACCGCTCATGGCTCGGGGCTGTTCCAGCGCGGCGAGACCCAGGTGCTGAATGTCACCACGCTGGGCATGTCCCGGATGGAGCAGATCGTCGACACCCTGAATCCTGCCGACCGGCGCCGCTTCATGCACCACTACAACTTCCCGCCGTACTCCACCGGCGAGGCCGGATTCATGCGTGGCCCCAAGCGGCGCGAGATCGGGCACGGCGCACTCGCTGAGCGTGCCATCTTCCCGGTCGTCCCGTCCAAGGAAGACTTCCCGTACACCATCCGGCTGGTGTCCGACGTGCTCAGCTCGAATGGATCCACCTCGATGGGGTCGGTGTGCGCATCGTCGCTGTCGCTCATGGACGCCGGCGTGCCGATCATCGATCACGTTGCCGGTATTGCCATGGGCCTCGTGTACGCCGACGGCAAGTACGTGACGCTCACCGACATCCTGGGCGCCGAGGACGCATTCGGCGACATGGACTTCAAGATCGCCGGCACGGAAGACGCCATCACCGCGCTCCAGCTCGACACCAAGATCGAAGGCATTCCCGCTGAGGTGCTGACCCAGGCGCTGGGCCAGGCCCGACAGGCTCGCCTGCAGATCCTTGAGATCATGCGGGCTGCGATTGCCGAGCCGAGGCCCGATGTGGGCGAGATGGCGCCGAAGATCACCAGCTTCGAGATCCCGATCGACAAGATCGCCGAGGTCATCGGTCCACGGGGCAAGGTCATCAACTCCATCCAGGAGGAAACTGGCGCCGATATCAATGTCGACGACGACGGCACGGTCGGCACCGTCAGCATCGGCGCAACCGACCGCGAGGTCGTGGCGGAAGCTGAGCGCCAGATCCGGCTCATCGTGAATCCGCCGACGCCTGACGTCGGAGCGACCTATGAGGGTCGTGTGGTGAACATCACCAAGTTCGGCGCCTTCGTCAATGTGCTTCCCGGCACCGATGGCCTGTTGCATATCTCCAAGCTCGGCGGCAAGCGTCGGCTGAGCTCGGTGGAAGAGGTGCTCGAACTCGGTGCCGTGATCAGTGTCATCGTCGATGAGATCGACCCCAACGGCAAGATCAGCCTCTCGCCCGCAGACCCTTCCCAGGTCGGCGACGACGGGTCCGGCGGCGACGACAGCGCTGGCTTCGATGCGCCGCGTCGCGAACGCGGTCGCAACTCCGACAACGGTGCTCGCCGGACGCGGACAGCCGCGCCCACAGCAGAAGCCGCAGCAGGCGGCGGCACCGCCACTGCAGGGGACGATCCGACTGCGGAGGCGCAGCCTGAGGCATCGGGAGGCGGCGTCGCGACGGCGACTGTGCGCGAGGACGTGTCCTTCGGCGAGCACTTCGAGCAGGTCGCTCGTGACGTGTATGGCGATCTGGGCCCCGAGCCCGAGCAAACCGGCCGGGGATCCGGCCGTCGCCGCGGCCGCCGCTAGACGCAGCGATGCTTCGCTAGCTTCTTCGGTGTGAGAGTTCTCGTCTTTGGCGCCGGCGGCCGCATGGGCGCCACCGTGTGCGAAGCGGTTGCCGGCGACCCAGATTTGGAACTTGTCGCCGGGGTCGACCCGGGGGCCGCCGGGCAACGTGACGCCGCTGACAGCATTGACATCGAAGCGAGCACCGACACCCTCGATGCTTCGCGTATCGATGTCGCTATCGATTTCACGGTTGCAGCCGCGGCGCGGGAGAACATCGCGTGGTGCGCGGCGAATGGCGTTCACGCAATCGTCGGCACCAGTGGACTCGACCCGGACGACTTCGAGCGCTGCCGCGCCGAGTTCACAGCCAGCAACTGCCTCATCGCCCCGAATTTCGCCATCGGCGCAGTGTTGATGATGCGGTTCGCGGAGATTGCCGCTCCGTTCTTCCCGACAGCTGAGGTCATCGAGCTGCACCACGACAACAAGGTCGACGCCCCGTCAGGCACCGCCATGGCGACCGTGCGCAAGATGGCCGAGGCATCCGACGACTGGGCACCCGATCCCACCCGCGACGCGGTGCTGCCTGGTGCTCGCGGTGGCAAGGGACCAGCTGCGATCCCCGTGCACTCAGTGCGCTTACGGGGCCTCGTGGCGCATCAGGAAGTCCTGCTCGGCACCGCTGGCGAGACGCTCACCATCCGCCACGACAGCCTGGACCGCGTCTCGTTCATGCCCGGTGTGCTGCTCGCCGCCAGGACGGTTGCCGATTACCCCGGAGTGACGATCGGCCTCGACGCCTTCCTCGGCCTGTAAGTCGACCGCAGGTTCAGCGCCCGTAGGCGAAGATCACGCTTCGGAGCTCTCTGCGCCAAGGCTGATTACGGCGGCTATCAATTCGGGAACTCTGTTCATCACGACGTTCCAGACACGATCTTGGTTCACCCTGAAGTACTCGTGTGAAATGACGTTGCGAAGACCCTTTTGCCTGCCGGATTGGCAATTCGACGTCATCTCCGAGGAACTCATCCGACAGGTGTGTCGCCGCTTCGTCGATGATCTCGAGCTGTCTCTCGACGGCACTCTGGATAATCCAGCTCTTGTCGTATTCCGAACGGCCCAGCGCCGCGATCTCACTCAGCTTGTGACAGGCATCCAGAATGTCGCTGACGCGCTCGTCGTCACTGCGGGTCACAGCGGGATCGCGTCCTCGAACATTCCGGGGTGGCTGTCGCGAACCGCCGAGGAATCGACGATGTCGACATGGTGGCCGAGCAATTCGGTCAAGTCCACCTGCAGTCCCGCGATGTCGAACAGATCGGCATCGTCATCGAAGTCAACGAGGAAGTCGTAGTCGCTCGTTTCGGAGTCATCGCCTCTGGCCATTGAGCCGACGAGCGCAATCGACCGCGCCCTGCATCGCTTTGCGGCAGCGTGGATCGCTGCCCTGTGCACTACCAGCACATCATCACGACGGCTCACGTTCTTGACTGTACCGGCGCCTATGTCGTCGATTGCTCGACGTTCCTGACGATGGTCATTTCCATTGTGTTGGCGGTGGCGGGGTCGAACGTGTCGTAGCCGCTGATCGGTCAGCCGAGCGAGATCACTGACGCCGAGATGGATGGACGGCGTCTTGTTTGATTGCCCACGAAACGTCCGGTGGCTCGGCGAATGCGACGTTCGATGCCGTCGGCGTCGTGTTTGGCGCTCTTGTTCTTGTTGGCACCATTCACAACCGTCGTCAGCTCTCCGACCAGCGCTTTAATGATGTCTGCGTGGGCCTCGGTGTCCAGCCAGCCGCTCGAAGTGACATCGGGAGGTGTCGCTAGGCGTCCCTTGGCGTCGAGCACCACGGTCACATGGACGAAGCCTGCTGTGAGAGCCAAGCGTTCGCCGATGACCTCGGCGTCGGGATCGTCGATTGCGCCATCCACGTAGTGATACGGCGCGGGGACACCTCGACCCACAGACAGGTTGCCGTCCCGAAGCACCACCTGCGCTCCGTCGGTCAGCGTCAGCACCCGGTGGGCCCGCATGCCGACCTCGCGAGCAAGCTGGGAATGGCGGGCAAGCATGTGGTACTCGCCCTCGATCGGCACGAACCATCGTGGGCGGCACGCTTCGTGAAGCTGTCGCAGCTCGTCGCGCTGGGCGTGACCGGACGTGTGGACCAGCTCGTGGCCGTCGTGGATCACTTCGGCGCCGCGCTTGGCGAGGCTCGACACCGTCCGAAACACAGCGCGTTCATTGCCCGGAATGGCATGGCTGGACAGCACCACGGTGTCGTTCGGCCCGAGGTCGATCTCGGGGTGGGTGCCCGCAGCGATCAGCGAGAGCGCAGCGTTCGGCTCGCCCTGGCTGCCAGTGCACACGATGCACACCTGTGATGGATCGAAGCCGTCGAGCTGTTCAGCGCTGCGCAGCGCGGGCTCGGGAAGGTCCAGTACGCCCAGCTCGCGTGCGATGCGAACGTTGTTCACCATCGAGCGACCCACTGGCACGACGAAGCGGCCCTCGTCAATTGCGGCATCGCAGATCTGCTGGACGCGGTGAAGATGGCTGGCGAAGCAGCTGACGATGAGTCGTCGGTTGGACCGCTCGGCGAAGAGCCGCCGCAGCGTGGCGCCGATCTCGGTTTCCGAGGCGCTGCTCCCCGGACGGTCGGCGTTTGTGGAGTCGGCCATCAACAGAGCGATGCCCTCGTCACCCAGCTGCCGCAGCCGCGCCAAGTCGGTCAGACGACCGTCGACGGGAGCCTCGTCGATCTTGAAGTCCCCCGTGTGAACGAGCGCACCGGCGGGTGTGTGCAGCACGATGCACAGGCTCTGAGGGACCGAGTGCGTGATCGGCAGCGCCTCGACATCGAATGGGCCGATCCGTCGCCGATCGCCGTCGCCCAAGACATGAAACGAGGTGCGGTCGGTGAGGCGGGCTTCGGCGACCTTGTGCTCGGCGAGCGCCATCGACAGCGCCGAGCCGTACAGCGGGACCTCGATGTTGCGCAGGAAGTGGGGCACACCGCCCAGGTGATCCTCGTGGCCGTGCGTCACAACCAAACCGACGACGTCGCCGGCACGGGAGTTCAGCCAGTCCATGTCGGGCAGCACCTGCCGCACACCCGGCATCAGCGCTGGATCGGGGAACATGACGCCGAAGTCGATGACCAGCAGCTTCCCGTCGACCTCTACGACCGTGCAATTGCGTCCGACGTCGCCGAGTCCGCCCAGGAACGTGACCGTGACGGGCCGGCTCTTGCGGGGGCTCAAGTCCGCTTCAGTCGCGTGTAGACCTCGCGGGCGCGGTCTTCGAGCCCCTCGGGTGTGGGACCCATCGGCAGGCGCGGCTCTCCAACGGGTAGGCCGAGCGTGCGCAGCATGGCCTTGGTCGGAACCGGGCTGGGAGCGTCGTCTCCGCTCTCGTAGTCGAAGCTCTCGACCAGTGCAGCATTGATCTCGCGGGCCTTCGCCGTGTCGCCCGCGTCCCAAGCGTCGAACAGGGCGACAAACTCCGTGGCACACCAGTGGGCAGCGACGCTGATGACGCCGACTGCGCCAACGGCCAGCAGCGGGAGCGTCAGTCCGTCGTCGCCGCTGTACACCTCGAAGCCGGCCGGAGCCTCGGCAATCACCTTGGCCGTTTCGGAGGGGTTGCCCGCTGCATCCTTGACGCCCACGATATTGGGGATCTGCGCCAGTTCGAGCAGGGTCGAGGTGTTGATCTTGCGACCGGTCCGCACCGGGATGTCGTAGAGGATGATCGGCAGATCGGTGGCCTCCGCGACTGCCGTGAAGTGCGCCGTCACGCCTGCTTGGGACGGCCGGTTGTAGTACGGCGTCACGGCAAGGATGCCGTCCACCCCGAGTTCGTTGGCCTTGCGGGTCTGCTCGACCGAATGCGCCGTGTCATTGGTCGTCGTGCCTGCCACGACGGGGACCGTCACTGCCTCCGCCACGGCCCGCCAGAGCTCCCAGTCCTCCTCGTCGGTGACAGTGGGACCTTCGCCGGTTGTGCCGGTGATGACGAGCCCCTCGGCGCCTTCGGTGACAAGCCATCGGGCCAGAGTCACGGCCCCGTCGACATCGAGGGAGCCGTCGGCCGCAAACGGCGTCACCATCGCCGGAACCACTCGTCCGAATCGCGCGTTCATGATGTCGAGACTACTGCTGAGTGGCCGCCTCGTCGGCTCGATTGATGCCCAGGGTTGCGAGCATGTCTTCGTGCAGCTCGAACCAGATCGTGTGGTAGCTGGGCATCATGGGCTTGGTGAGATAGTCCAGATCGCCGGCCTGCAGCTTCGCAAGCGCATCAGCGAACCGAGCCGAATAGTTCTCGTAGCGAGCCAGTACCGACGTCAGCACGTCGAGCACGCTGGCCACCTCGTCGTGGAGCGCTTCGAGACGGCGCACGATCGCAGCGTCGTAGTCGGCGTCGCCGTGATCGTTCAGGCGGTTGCCGTCACCTGGTGCTGCATCGCTGCCCGCAGCGGGGCGGTCGGCCGGAAAGACCTGCCAGTCCGTGCACAGCTGCAGCATCTTGGGATTGAGCCCCAAGAATCGGTGGTACGCGCCGGTGACTACATCTCGTGCGCCGGCGGCATCGAGCTCTTCGGCAAGCGCTGTCTCTCCGTCGTCGCGCCCGGTGGGCGTGAGGATGAACTTGGGCACGCCGCCGACTTCACGGAACATGCAGTGCCCTGCGGCGTCCAACTCCGCGAGGAGCCACTCGGCTTCGTCGGGCTCGAGCCCATGCACAGCGGCAACGTCGTCGATCTCGCCCAGTCCCTTCAAGCGCAGGGCCAGCCAAACGAGCAGGCGCGGATCGGAGCGGTGAGCACTGCTGGCAGTCACGGGAGCCTCAGTCCACCACGATGTCGGCGAAACGGTCGCGCAACGTCTTCTTGGAGAACTTTCCCGTCGAGGTCTTCGGCACCTCGTCGATGATCTCGGTGGCGCTCGGAAGCCACCACCTCGCCATCCGCGGCGTCAGGTACTCGATGAGCTCGTCGTGGGTGATCGTCTCGCCCTCAACCGGCACGACGCACGCCATCGGTCGCTCCATCCAGCGCTCCGATGCCACCGCGACCACCGCGGCCTCGGCCACCTTGGGATGACTCATGATCTCGTTCTCCACCTCGGCCGAGCTGATCCACTCGCCGCCTGACTTAATGAGATCCTTCGTGCGGTCCACGAGCCGGATGTAGCCGTTCGGATCGCAGGTGGCCACGTCGCCGGTGCGCAGCCAGCCGTCGGCGGTGAATGAGTCGGTGGCGTCGGGCCGGTTGTAGTACGAGCCGGTCACGTATGGGCCGCGCACATGCAGCTCACCGGATGATTCGCCGTCGTGGGGCAGCTCGTTGGTGGAGTCGGGCTCGCAGATGCGGAACTCCACGGTGGGCAGGATCGTCCCCACCGTCGTGCGCAGATCGGCCTTTGCATCGTCGTCAAGGTGTTCCTGGCCTGAGCGGATGTGGGCGAGGGAACACAGCGGGCTGGTCTCGGTCATGCCCCACGCCTGCAGGATCGGCAGACCGATTGCTGCCCGGTACCCCTCCGACAGCGCCTTGGGCACTGCCGAACCGCCGCACGGGATTGCGCGCAGGCTCGACACGTCGCGCCCTTCGAGCTCGCCCAGCACGCCCATCCAGATCGTCGGCACACCGGCTGCCAGAGTGACCCGCTCGGTCTCGATGAGTTCTGCCAGCGGCTTGGGTGCCAGATTCGGACCGGGATTGACCAGCTTGGCCCCCGCTGCGACCGCCGCATGGCTGAGACCCCAAGCGTTGGCGTGGAACATCGGCACAACCGGCATGATCACGTCGCTCTCGCGAACGCCAGCCGAATCGACGAGCATCGCGGCCAACGTGTGGAGATAGGTGGAGCGGTGGCTGTAGACCACGCCCTTGGGCTCGCCTGTGGTGCCGCTCGTGTAACACATCGACGCCGCCTGGCGTTCATCGGCGACTCGAAAGCCCGATGGGGTCGCAGCGGCCAGCAGCTCCTCGTAGTCGACGATGCGGGGATCGTCGGGAATCTCAGGAGCTGCGTCGCCACCGCCCGAGTCGTCCATGACGACCACATGGCGCACGGTCGTCATCTCGTCCACCAGTGGCCACAGGATCGGCAGCAGCGAACGGTCGGCGAAGACCACTTCGTCTTCTGCGTGGTTTGCGATGTAGGTGATCTGTTCGGCGAACAGCCGGATGTTCAGCGTGTGCAGCACCCGGCCCGAGCACGGCGCAGCGAAGTACAGCTCGAGGTGACGGTCGGTATTCCATGCGAACGTGGCCACTCGGCCCTCGGCGGAGATGCCGAGGTCGTCAAGTGCACCGCCCAGCAGCCGGGTCCGTTCTGCCCAGCGCCCGTAGTTGGTGCGCTCGATGCCGGTGGCGGTTGCGGTCACGATCTCCTTGTCCGCGAACAGCGTCTCGGCGCGTTCAACGAAAGGGTCCAAGGTGAGCGGCTGGTCCATCATCGTCGAGTCCATGACGCCGCAGGCTAGAGGGCGAAACCAAGGGCCTGAAGGGCATGCCGGTGCGGTCTCGGCGCGGGTGCGTAGCCTCGGCCAGGTGGATGACGACAGCCGGGACGATCCAACGACAGCCGATGCCGTCGACGCCGAGGGGGCATCGCCAGACGATGTGATCTCTGACGCGGATCGGCGGCGGATGCAACTGCTCGCAGCAGTGCCGGTGGGCTTTGCCTTGGCGGCCTACGCCGGGCAGATCTTGTTTGCTGCCCTCATTGCGCGAGCGCCGCTGCTGCTCTTGTCGCTCAATGCGACCGACCCGATCCTGCTCGGCGTGGCCCACCAAGCCCCGCTGTGGGCCTTCATGATCATCGGGGTGACGCGCCTGTTCATCACCGACCCGTTCCTGTACCGGCTGGGTTATGACTACGGCCCGAATGCCAAGGCCTACCTGGTGGCCGAACTGGGTCCCGGCAACCGCATCATCAGGGCCATGGGCTGGCTGGAACGTTGGTTCCCCCGAGTGGGCTGGCTGCTGCTGTTCGCCATTCCCGGCTACCCGATGTGCTTGCTATCGGGAATTGCGCGCATGCGCCAGCTGCCGTTTGTGGTGGTGAACTTGGCCGGCACCGTCACGCGCTTGGCGCTCGTGTGGTGGGTTGCCGATCTGTTCTCAGGGCCGCTCGGCACCGTCATCGTCTTCATCAATCGTTATTCGATCCCGTTCACCGTCGCGATGTTCGTGCTCGTGGTGATCCAGACCATTCGCAATCAGCGCCGGATTGCATCGGCGCAGGACGACGCCGACAGCGTCACCGAGGATTCCTGACCTCTGCAACTGGAACGGTCTCCGACAAGAACCCATTGCGTCGGTACTCTCGCTGTGGTGAGTGCGCGCGACGCTGCCGATGGCAGCAGCTCCAACGGAAAGTCGAAGTCCGGCCCACCGCGCGACGCTCGACGCGGCGGTTTCTCGGGGCTGATACGCAACGCAATGCACGGGCGCTCACGCGAGCTGACGGCGTTGGGGCTGTTTGCACTTGCTGTGGTGTGCGCTCTTGGGCTGTTCGGCGACCGCGCAGGGCCATTGGGCCGGTTCATGGACGCTGCGCTTGCGCTGGGGCTGGGTGTGTTCCGCTACGTGGCCCCAGTGCTGTTGGTCTGGATCGGTGTTGCGGTGGTCAGCCCGTCGGCTGCGGAGCGCGGCGGCCGCGTCGCGGTGGGACTCGGACTGCTGACGGCCGCATTCGCCGGCATGGCCCACCTGCAGGGCAGCGCTGAGGGATTCGGCGGGGGCGCCGATGCCTTGCGCAGCAGCGGGGGAGCGTTGGGAGCCGTGGCCGCCGAGCCCCTGCGCCGCCTGGTGGACGACACGGCGACATGGGCCGTGCTGGCGCTGGTGGTGGTGCTGGGGGCGATGATCGTCGGCAACTTGGGCCTGGGGCAGTTGCTGCGATGGCTCGGGAGCGGCCTTGCGGCGCTCTGGCGAGCGTTGACCGGCTCGTTGTCGAAGGGTGCGAAGAATCTGCAGCGCGTCGGCGACGATCCCGAACCACCCGAATTCAGTTTCGATCAGTACGAGCTGGGTGATCCCTCGGGCGGGGAGCTGAGCCCTGTACCCGGCATCGAAGAGCCGACGGAGCCGTCATTCCCCGAACCAACGCCTGTGCCGATCGCGCCGGTCGCGGTGGCCACGGCAGCAAGCAGACCGCGTGCTGACGGGCGGAGGGCCGGGTGGAAGCTGCCCAAGAACACGCTGCTGAAGCGCAGCGGCACCCAGCAGATCGACCGTGCGCAGCTGGCGGCGAGCGCTGCGTCGCTGGTGGCGGCGCTCGCCAGCCACGGCGTGGAGACACAGGTCACCGGCTGGGAACCCGGACCGACCGTGACGCGCTTCGAGGTCAAGCTGGGTCCCGGCGTAAAGGTGTCGAGGGTTACGAGCCTGCACAAGGACATCGCCTATGCGATGGCCGCCGCGGACGTTCGCATACTTGCGCCCATCCCGGGCCGATCCGCAATCGGGGTCGAGGTGCCCAACTCGGACCGCCACCTCGTCGCCTTGGGCGACATTCTCACCAGCAAGTCGGCTGCCGACGCGATTCATCCACTCGAGGTGGCGATGGGCAAGGACATCTCGGGTCGCGACGTGATGATCAACCTGGCCACGATGCCTCACGTGCTCATCGCGGGTGCGACCGGCTCGGGCAAGTCGTCGTGCGTCAACACCGTCATCACGTCGCTGCTGATGCGCTCGACTCCCGACCAGGTACGGATGATCCTCGTCGATCCCAAGCGGGTCGAGCTCGGCCAATACGAAGGGCTGCCGCATCTGCTCACGCCGGTGGTGACGAATCCGAAGAAAGCAGCCAACGCACTCGCGTGGGCGGTCAAGGAGATGGAGCGTCGCTATGACGTGCTCTCCGAAACCGGATTCCGCGACGTCACTGGTTACAACGCCGCTGTCCTTGACGGCGCGCTGCACAGCGACGAGAGCGAGCTGCTCGGCAATGATCAACCCCACGAGCAGATGCCGTTCATCGTGGTGGTTGTCGACGAGCTGAACGACCTCATGATGGTTGCGGCCCGTGACGTCGAGGACTCCATCACTCGCCTCGCGCAGATGGCGCGTGCGGTGGGCGTCCACCTGGTCATTGCTACGCAGCGGCCGAGCGTCAACGTCATCACCGGCGTGATCAAGGCCAACATCCCGAGTCGCCTGGCGTTCGCCGTGTCCAGCCTTGCGGACAGCCGGGTGATCCTCGACCAGCCTGGTGCCGAGCGGCTCGTGGGCCAGGGCGACATGCTGCTGCTGCCTGCCAACTCCAGCAATCCGCGCCGAATTCAAGGCTGCTGGGTGAGCGAGTCCGAGATAGCGCAGGTGGTCGCCCATTGGCGCCGTCAGGCACCCGAGGTCAGTTATTTGGAAGGCGTTGAGGGAACCGACGCGTCCGAGAGCCCGGCGGGCCTGCCCGGGGGGACGACCGGTGACGCCGGTGACGACGAATTGCTGCGACAGGCCATGGCCATCGTGGTGGAGACACAGCTCGGCTCGACGTCGATGCTGCAGCGCAAGCTGAAGGTGGGCTTTGCCCGCGCTGGCCGACTCATGGATCTGCTCGAGCAGCGAGGTGTCGTCGGACCGTCACACGGCTCCAAGGCCCGCGACGTTCTGATGACGCCCGAGGAGCTTGCAGGCGCACTCCGGGACGAGGCTTGATCTGACGCCCGGCTCTCGCGAGTTCGGCTATCGGTGCTTCTGCTCAGGCGCCGATGCGGATCTGCAGATTGCGGGGGCCGCGTACCTGCACACCGCCCCATTCCACGCCGCCGCGGTCGGCCTCGGTGGCGAGTTCGAAGTTCGGGAACCGGGCCAGCCACTCTTCGATTGCGACCTTGAGTTCCATGCGGGCCAGATTCGAGCCCAAGCAACGGTGGATTCCCAAGCCGAAGGCAAAGTGCCGGTTCTCGGCCCGGTCGATAATGACCTCATCGGGACGGTCGAACTTGGCAGGATCACGGTTGCCGGCACCGAATGGCAGCAGCACCTTGTCGCCATGAGCGACCGGGCAGCCGCCGATCTCTGCGTCGTCGGTGGCCGTGAAGCGGGCCATCGTCACCGGAGCGTAGGCCCGCAAGAATTCCTCGATGGCGGTGGGAATGAGTTCGGGGTCGGCTACAAGCCGCTCACGATCAGCCCGATGGCTGGCCAAGTGGTACAGGCTCGCCGAGATCGAGCTCCACGTCGTGTCGATGCCGGCAAGCAGCAGCAGGAAGCTGGCGCCGGTGATGTGGTGGTTGGCCAGCGGGTCGCCGTTGGGCAGCCGCATGTCGAGCAGCTTTGACGGCAGGTCGTCGGCTCGTTCCTGCCTGCGCTGGTCGGTGAGCTCGCCGAAGTAGTGGAGCACTTCGCGTGTTGCGTCAGCGCGCCGATCAAACTCGTCGCCCTTGGACTGCAGCACGTCGACCGCCCAGCGAGTGAACTTCGGCTCGTCGGATTCGGGCAGCCCCAGGATGCGGGAAATGACCCGAACAGGAATGTGCTTGGAGTAGGTGTCGGCCGCGTCGGTGACCCCTGAGCGACCCTCGTCCGCGCCGGTTTCTGCAGCGATGGCATCGATGCGCTCGCGAGCAATGCTGCGGGTGACCTCGACCATCTCTTCGACCGGCTTCGGCGCGAAGAACGGCAGCAGCAAGCGTCGGGCATCGGTATGGAACGGCGGGTCCGAGGTGATGGGCGGGGCGGTGAGCAGCCCCACGCCCTCGGGTGTGGCTGCAACGGCGATATCGCGGGAGCTGAAGTTCTCGGTGTCGTAGGCGATGGCGGCGATGTCATCCCAAGTGGTGGGCATCCAGTGCCCGCCGTTGTGGCTGCTATGGGCCACGGGGCATTCTGGGCGCAGCTCGTCCCAAACGTCTGCGGCACCCTGGATGTACTCGTCGCTGTAGACGTCGAAGTCGCGCTCTACCGAAGATCTGTCGATGTCAGCTGTCGTGCTCATGGCGGCTCCCTAGAGTCCCCGCGGATGCGTTTCGAGGCGCTCCCCATCGTAGGCGACGGGTTCTACGCTGCGCCGAAGCAGCAGAGACTGTTCGCCGGACCCAAGAGGCTGAGCCGTTAGGCGAAGCCGTGGCCCGAGCGGCCCGTGAGCCCGTCACCCCCCGATTGGGAACAAGAGCGGGAGATAATGGGTATGGCAGCGAGAAGGTTCACCTATTCGCGCCTTACTTGAGGAGGGCACATGTCGGGACACGCCGCATTGGAAGCCGCACAGCTGAGCGAAGTTGCACCGGGCGTGCACAGCTACGTGCAGCCCGACGGCACTTGGTTCATCAACAACATGGGCTTCGTGGTGGGGTCCAACAGCGTCGTGTCGATCGATGCCACCTCCACGGAGCGCCGCACCCGCGCGTATCTCGACGCCATCGCGTCGGTGACGCCTAATCCGGTGACAATCCTCGTCAACACTCATCATCACGCCGACCACACCCACGGCAACTATCTGTTCGATGAAGCAACAGTGGTGTCTCACACGGCTTGCCGCGAAGTGATGGTGGCGGCAGGCATTCCCGACTACAGCGCAGTGTTTCCCGGTGTGGAGTGGGGGGATCTGCGATTCCGGGCCCCCGATGTCACGTTCGAAGGCTCGACGGTGCTGCATCTCGACGACCGCCGCATCGAGCTGTCCGACCTGGGTTTCGTGGCTCACACGAACGGCGACATCCTGGCCTGGCTGCCCGACTGCGGGGTCCTGTTCAGCGGCGATCTGATCTTCCATGGGGGCACGCCGTTCGCCCTGTTCGGATCGGTGTCAGGGACGCTGGACGCCCTCGACGTCATCGAGAGTTACGGCGCCGAGGTGATCGTGCCGGGCCATGGACCGCATTTTGGCGGCGACGACATTGAGCGGGTCCTCAATGAGCAGCGCTCGTACCTGCGCTTGGTGCAGGAATTGGCGGCTGAGGGGATCGCAGCAGGACGCTCACCGCTCGAGCAGGCACAAGCAAGCGACCTCGGGCCACACGCCCGCTACACCGATCCTGAGCGCCTCGCGGGCAACCTCCACGTGGCCTACCGAGAAGCCATGCCCGAAAGCTACGAATTCCCGGGCGTCGAACGGGCGATCATGGACATGGTCGCCTACAACGGCGGCGCCATGCCGCGTTGTCTGGCGTGAACTGGCGTTTGGCTAGAACGGCAGCTTGAGACCGGGGCGGGGCCATTCGCCGACGGCGAGGCGCCCGCTGCCCGACAAGGTGAGGTACGCCGTGCGCATGTCGTCGCCGCCAAAGCAGATGTTGGTGGTCGCCGCGTCGTCGGTGGGGGCGAACTCGAGTTCTTCGCCATCGCGTGTGAAGGTGCTGATGCCTCCGGTGAGAATCGTCGCGACGCTCACGTTGCCTTCTGCATCCATGGCCAGCGAGTCGAAGTACTTGCGGCCTTCGGGCCGCGCGAGGAACCAGCCTCGTGCCGGCACGCCGGCGGCCACCTTGCCCGGTCCTTCCAGATCGAAGGCGAACATGGCGCCCTGGAAGGTCTCAGCCACGTACACGCGGTCTTCCTCAGGGGAGATACCCACGCCGTTGGGCCCGTCCATCGGGAACGCGATCTCGGTGATGTGGCTGCCGTCTGCGGTGGCGTAGTACAGCCCGCCGCGGTCGCGGTCACGCGTACGCGTCTTGCCGTGGTCGGTGAACCAGAAGCCGCCGGTGGAGTCGAACATGATGTCGTTCGGTCCCTTGAGCGACACGCCGTTGACGTCGGCGTACAGGATGTCCACCTCGCCGGTGGAGAGATCGATCCGTTCGATCCGCCCAGTCGTGTAGTCCTTCGCCACCTCGCCAGGGACAGTCCGCCCTCGGACCGTGATCCACTCGAAGCCGCCGTTGTTGCACACGTACAGCGCTCCGTCCGGGCCCAGTGCAGCGCCGTTCGGCCCGCCCCCCGGCGTGGCAAGAATGTCTTTGCGACCGTCCGTGACGTCGACGCGGGTGATCGTGCCGCGCCCGATCTCGACGACGGCTACGGAGCCGTCGGGAAGAACCACCGGTCCTTCCGGGAAGATCAGTCCGTCGGTGATGGTCTCGAAATGGTCCGGTCCGAAGAAGCTCATGGCCGCCGACGCTACTTCGCGCCACGGGGTTGGCGAAGGGCTCAGCTCGCCGAGATCGGTACCCAGACGAGGCCGTCAATGTGCTCGAAGTGCCGATCAGCTGAGACAAGGTCTGCCCCGGTCTCCATGGCGTGGGCGGCAATCCACACGTCGTTCGTCGGGATGGGGCGACCCTTGAGTGTAGATCGCCACGTGGTGGTCGTCCTTGCCCTTCAGGGCTGCGGCAATCCTCGAATAGCGATCAGCTGTTGTTCGGCCGACCGCTGCAAAGGTCGCATAGGGACTCTCGAGAAGAGAGCGGTCCTCGAGATCCCGGTATGTCCCCGCAGCGGGCTCCGGCTTTTGGGCCATGTCGCTGCGCGGCCGACGGCGCCGGCAGAGCGGAGATCGCCGGTGCCCGCCGCCAGGCCGCTGCGCGCGTCGTTCGCGTAGCACGATGTTCCGCTCAGAACCGTGATCCAGCTCGGCGCTCAAGCGGCCAGCACCGCATCATCCGCCAGCTGGAGCCCGAACGCGTTCTCCACCACGCTGCCGAGCGGGCATAGCCCGCCCGCCCGCGCAGCGGGCCAGCTCGTGCACCGTCGACTCGGGATCGATGAACACCCGCTCATCCAAACTCAGCCTCGCTGCCATACTGGACACCTCCATCGGCCCGGCTGCATGTGTTGGCAACGGTCTGACCGGCAATCACTTGCAATCCACAATAGCGATCAGCTGTTGTTCGGCCGACCGCTGCAAAGGTCGCATAGGGACTCTCGAGAAGAGAGCGGAGATCCGCGATGTTCCGCTCGAAACGTGATCCGGCTCGGAAGCCATACATCAATTCGCCGACCACGACTGCCGAGAACAGCAACTCCTGGGCACTTCGCACCAGCTCCGCCACGGGCTCGTGTCCTCGCATCAGCAGCGAGTAGGCGTTGGAGTCGAGGAGGAGCCTCACGCCCAGGAGGCCTCGTCGACGGTCTCGAAGTCCGTGAGGGCGAGGTCGATCTCGTCGGCTTCAGCCGGCGTCCAGCTGCCGATCAGATGGTCAAGCGATGTGCCGACCGTGTCGGCTCGTTCTGCGCCGTCCGACAGACCCGCGCCTTTGCGCAGCAATCTCAGCGCAGCCTTGTTCAACGACACGCCCTCGCGTTGCGCGAGACGACGCATTGCAGCTTCGAGGTCGTCTTCAAATCCGCGAACGGTGAGTTGGTCCATTGTTCACCTCCGTCATGACAAGAATCTGATTCAGGCATGACTCAGTATGCAGCATAAATTGAGTCACAACGGTCGCGCGGTAGAGCCTGCGTCTCCAGCGATCAGGACAGAGCGTTTCGCCAAGGGCTGGCGTCGATGCCGGGGTAGCGGCGCTCGAGAGCGTCCACCAGCTCGGGGGTCCAGTAGGGGTGGCCGGGCAACGGGGCGCCGAACAGGGCCAGCTCTTCGGGAGTGCAGGTGGCGGCGAACGAGATCCACGGCTTTCCAACCGTGACTGGCTGCACGTTGTCGTAGCCCATCCAGTCGGCGCCTGCCGGCTTGAATGAAGCGCTCATCAGAAAGCGGCTGCCGCCAGGCCTCGTCAGGTTGACACCTCGGTGCCACACGTCGGGCCGGTAGGCCAAGTACGAACCCCGGTTCCCGGCGGTGGAGAACCGCTCGCCTTCGGGCGGTCCGTCGTAGGGCCGTGACGAGTCAGTCGAGCCTCCGGCAATCTCGGTTGGCGCGACGCCGGGTTCGACGTCGCTCAGGTAGAGGAACCCCTCCAGGTTCCACCAGCCGGGCTCGAGGCGATCGGGCACGACGTTGTGGTTCCGGTCCTGGTGGAACGGCTGCTCATAGTTGGTGACGCCGGTGTACTTGCCCCAGATCCGAGCCTGGTAGATGCGGATGTCGTCGATGCCCATCGCCAGGCGTGCAAACGCCGCGATGCTGGGGTGTACCTGCAGCCGGTTCAGCCGCGGCGAGGTGTAGGGGAACAGGATGTGCCCCAAGAACTGCTTGGGGCGGAAGGCGGCACCCTCAGCGTCGTCTTCGGGGAACTTGTGGCCCTGGTCAAAGCTGCTGCCGACGAACCGATCTCGGTGAGCCGGATCGCCGGCGTGGAACTCGTCGGGGTGCGGGTACAGATCCCACAGTTCCTCCACCGCATGATCGATGTCCGCGGTCGGCACGAGCCCGTTCACGAGCACCCAGCCGTGCTCTTGCCAGTGCTGCGCCGCCGCTTCGGGGTCAGTGATCCCCAGGTCAGTGATCCCCGGACCAGTCGCGGAGTCAGTCGTGCTCACGACCTCAGCCGGCTCCTTGCGCGTCGTCAACGGTGATGCAGGTGCCCGATACGAAGTCTGACAGCGGCGACACTAGGTACAGCAGCGTCGAGTCGAGCTGCGAGGGCTTGCCCAGGCGCCGACGCGGGAACATCTTCGTGATGTCACCCATGCGTTCGAGCATGCCGTCCATCATCTCGCTCTCGAACGCACCTGGCGCAATTGCGTTGACGTTCACGTTGTAACGGGCGAATTCCTGCGCCAGCACTTCGGTCATGCGCACCACGGCACTCTTGGTGATCGCGTACATCGAGGTCCCGATCGGTGCCCTGAATGCGGCTCCAGAGGAGATGTTGACGATCCGGCCTGGCAATTCGGCTGCGATCAAGCGGCGCGTGACCTCACAGGAGAGATGGAACAGCGAGGTCAGGTTCGTGGCGATCATCTCGTCGACGAAGGCTGGCTCCATCTTGAGCGCCAGGCGGGCATCGGGCTTGCCGGCGTTGTTCACGAGAATCTGCACCGGTCCGAGCTGTTCTTCGGCGGTGGCGACAGCCTCGAACAGCGCCTCGGTGTCGGTGACGTCGAGCGGCATCGGCAGCACTGTTGCGCCGTCGGCCTCCAACTCGGTCGCCAACGCGTTCAGCCGTTCTGCACGCCGTCCGCAGATGGCAACGCTGGCACCGCACGCAGCAAGCACAGTGGCGAAGCGCCTACCCAATCCTGAGGTGGTGCCGGTGACGAGCGCCGTCTGGCCGCTGAGGTCAATGGACCACTGCGGTACCAGGCTGCTCGCGGACTCGGTGTTGGCGTCGGTCATGGCATTCCCCCTGCGCTGCGGGACGGGCAACGTGCGGTCCGCAGCGTATTAGGCCGCTGCTGTCTCGCTCACGGACAGGCCTCGCAGCGCTGGGCACCACGAACGCAGCAGTTGAGCGCCCCTAGCCTTCCTTGGGTGAGGGGATCGGATCGGGTTGCGCCGCCGGCCCGCAGCGCGCCGGGACCGCCGGCCCGCAGCGGCGCCGTGTTCGTCGTGTCGCCTGCCATCGGTCGAGCAGGCGGAGCGCCGGACCGTCCCAACGGCGCAATCTCCCCAGCGCAATCTGCAATTGTCGACGGGCTAGCACCCGTCCGCCCCACCAGCGCCGCGCTGCCGCTCGTCATCATGGGCCTTGTCGTCATCTCTTGGGGCATGGGTCCGCCGTTCGCGAAGCTGCTCAGCGCACCCCCGATGGTCAGCGCTTTCATTCGCTTCGGGATGTCGACGCCGTTCCTGCTGGCGTTGTTGGCTCTGCGCGGCCGCTGGCTGTCGCGCCGAGTGTTCTGGCAGACAGCGCTGCCGGGCCTGTCGTTCGGCATCAACATGGTGTTCGTCTTCGCTGCCGTGCAGGAAGTCACGATCTCGGTGATGTCGGTGATGATGGCGCTGCAGCCCGCCATGCTTCTCGCCGTCGTGGGCCGCCTGTTCGGCGATCGCGTGAGCTTTCGCCAAATTGTGTTCACCCTGGTGGGAGTTCTCGGCGTCGTGGGCGTGATTGCCGGAGCCGGCGGAGAGTTCCGCGCCAGCGCGTTCGGACTGTTCTTGACCGCGATGTCGGTGCTGACGTTCAGCGTGTATTTCGTGCTGACCCGGGTCGCTCGCTCGGCAAGCGATGTCGATCCAATCGAATGGATGGCGGGCATCAACTTCTGGTCGCTGGTGGCCGCGATCCCGCCCACGCTGCTGTTGGTCAGCCCGGCCCAGTTTGCCGAGTTCGGAGGCTTGGACTGGCTGTGGATCGTCATCGTGGCCTTCGTGACGGGGGTGTTCGGCCACGTGCTCATGACGTGGTGCCACGGTCACCTCGAGGTGGCCCGCTCATCGCTGTACGTGCTCGCCATGCACCTTGTGGCGGTCGGTCTGGCGTGGGTGATGCACGGTGAGCCTGTGACGCCCCTTCAGTTTGCGGCCGGCTTCGTGGTGCTCGTCTCGGTCGCGATGGTGATTCGCACCCCAGCCGGACCCCGGCGGCGAGCACCCGCCGCCACGAGTCACTGAAAGCGACCCGGCAGGGGACACACCACTGAGTACGCTCGCCACAGAGCGCTGCACTCAGCCGAGGCGCGGCATTCCGCACATCTGCCTCTCACGTAGGAGCGTCGCGATGGGTCGCCTGTCGAATACTTGGCATCTCACGAAGGTTTCGTGGTCACTGCTGAAAAAGGACCGCGAACTGCTATGGCTTCCGGTCATCAGCGGGCTGGTCATCGTCGCCCTGCTGCTTGTGTTCCTTGTGGCGTCACTGACCACTGGCGGCATCGACGTTGACGAGGGATCCGAAGGATTCGGCGGTATCGCCATCGTGCTCGGCATCGTGTTCGCCTTCGCAGCGGCCGGCACCGGGGTGTTCTTTGAAGGGGCACTCGTCGCGGGTGCCTACGACCGCATGACCGGCGGCGATCCGACCGTGCGTAGCGCAATCGGCAAGGCCACAGCGCGGCTGCCCAGCCTGCTCGGCTGGGCAATCATCTCTGCAACCGTTGGCATGCTGTTGCGGGCGCTCGAAGAGAGGGTGCCGTTTCTGGCCCGTATCTTCCTGTGGTTCGTCGAGGCAGCCTGGGCGATCGCTACCTACCTCGTCGTGCCCGCCATCATGATCGACGATTATCGGCCGATCGCGAGCATCAAGCACTCGGCGTCGCTGGTTCGCAAGACCTGGGGCGAGAACATCATCTCGTCGGCCGGTTTCGGGCTGCTCGGGTTCTTGCTGATGCTGCCAGCGATCCTGATCGGCGTCGTCATCGCAGCGATCGTGCCCGGAATCATCGGCATCGTTATCGGCGGCGCAATCGGACTCGCCGGCGTCGTCGCCGTCCTTGTCGTCGTCAGCGCCCTGAGTATCTACTTCAAGACGGCGCTGTACGTGTACGCCACGGACGGGAGCGTGCTCGGCGGCTTCGACGGCGACCAGATGCGCAACACGTTCCGGGCGAAGCACCGACGCTAAAGAACGCCGAGATCAACTTCAGAATTCGTGGCCTGAAGCGAACGTAACGAGTTCGTCGCTGATGCGGCGCACATCACCAGTGCTCCACGACACGACCAACTCGGTGACGCCGGCTGCGGCGTACTCGGCAACCAGTTCCGGCGCGAGGCCGTCGCCTTCGAGCCGCACTGAGACCTCGGCGGGAACGCCGGGTCGACCGGCCGCTTCGGCTGCGGCGACGATCGTCGGCAGCCGCTTCGCTACTGACTCTGGCGACAGGCCGAGCGGGTGCCAGCCGTCGCCGAGGCGACCGACGCGCCGCAGCGCCGGCGGGCGGTTGCCGCCGATGAGGATCGGCGGACGGGGCGTCTGCAGCGGTTTCGGCGAGCTGACCGCGCCGGTGAACGAATAGTGCTCGCCGTCGAAGTCCGCGCTGGGTTGGGTCCATAGCAGGTCGAGCACCTCGATGAACTCGTTGCTGAGCGCTCCTCGGTCGTCGTAACTCACGCCGAGCAGTGCGTTCTCCTCGGGCAAGCTGCCAACGCCGAGTCCGACGACGAGCCGCCCGCCGCTGAGATGGTCAAGCGTTGCGAGCTCCTTGGCGAGCAACATCGGGTGAAGGTACGGCATCACCAGCACGCTGGTGCCGAGGCGCACTCGCTGTGTGCGGGATGCAATCCACGTCAGCGTCACAAGCGCGTCGTGATACGGCCGCTCCGCGAGTCGGTCGTACACGTAGCCGATGTTCAGCACGTGGTGATTCACCCACACCGAGTCGAAGCCGAGTTCCTCGGCCTGCACCGCCAGTGCGACGACTTCGGCAGGGTCGTCGACCCCGAAGTTGTTGGGAACGGTGAATCCGAATTTCATGCGCCGCCTCCTGTGACGTGCTGGTGCTCGTGCCGCCCGGCGAAACGCCGCTGCGGATGTGTCAGGCGAGGGCGGAGAACGCCTGGTCGGCGATGTCGCAGGTGCGATCGATGTCGGTGTCGCTGTGGGCCAGTGAGACGAAGTTGTTGTGATAGCTGAGCATGTACGCGCCCCGCTGCACGCACTCGGAGATCCAGCGGGCATGAAAGCGCGAGCCGCCATCTCCGACGATGCGCAGGTACGGCATCGACGGCACGCCGGTGATCCGCAGGTCGTGGCCGTGCGCTGCCGCCGCGTCCGCCAAGCCTTTGGCGAGCCGTTCGCCGATCTCAGTGATGGCGGTAGCAGCGTCTGCAGCCTCGAGCTCTTCGAGCGTCGCGAGCGCGGCAGCCATCGGCGCCGCGTTGAAGAACTGCGTGCCCGTATAGAACGTGTCCCCGGCAGCCTGCTTGAGCGCATCGCTGCCTGCCAGCGCTGCGATCGGGTGGCCGTTTCCGAGGGCCTTGCCGAAGCACATCAGATCGGGCGTGAATCCGTACGCGGCGTGCGAGCCGGCGAGATCGATCCGGAAACCGGCCCGGACGTCGTCGCAGATGATCACAATTCCCGCTGCGCGGCAGGCCTGCTCGACATCGGCCCAGTAGCCGTCGTCGGGCAGCACGTTGTCGGCGAAGACCGGATGGTGGTACGGCGACGAGATGAAGCAGGCGATGTCGTCGGGGTGCTCGGCGATGGCTGCTGGGATCGCGGCGGCGTCATTCCACGGCACTTCGATGACGAGGGCCTGATCTTCGGCGACAGTGCCTGAGTTACCGGGCGTCTGCATCCACGGCGCCGAGCCGTGGTAGCCGCCCTGGATCTTCAGAATCCGCTTGCGGCCGGTGGCGGCACGGGCGACCATCACCGCCAATCCCGTCGAG
Source organism: Candidatus Poriferisodalis sp. (assembly GCA_965226645.1). Taxonomy (GTDB): domain Bacteria; phylum Actinomycetota; class Acidimicrobiia; order Acidimicrobiales; family Poriferisodalaceae; genus Poriferisodalis. The sequence continues at coordinate 1,171,201 of CBDDDL010000004.1, read as the reverse complement.
TCAGCGCCGTTCTTGCCGAACAGCGCCCAGTCCGCACCGTCGACCATGTCGACGAGCCGTTCGGCAAGGTCAACCAACACGGGAGCGGCGATGCTGACCGTATTGCCCTGTGCCATCTGCCGGGCGGCCGCCTGGTCAACTTTCGGGTGGTTGTAACCCAGGATTATGGGCCCATAGGCGCACATCCAGTCGATGTAGGTATTGCCATCGACGTCGGTGAAGTGGGCTCCGTTGCTCGAGGAGAAGAACACCGGGCCGGCACCTTGCGCCGCGGGCCCGTAATGCCCGTACACGCCCTTCGGTATCACCGCCTGCGCACGTTCGTACAGCGCTCGAGATGTCGGAGTCGCCAGTGGTTCGCTCATGACTTACCCCCTGTGAACACGGTGAGAGCCTGACATACCGGATTCCGGAACGCAGCCGCCGCAACAGGTTGTCGATCCGGGTTCAGTCCTTCGCGTACGTGGCGGCGGGCGAACGCGCAATCCGGTCGGGCCGATCAGGACGTCCAGGGTTGACCGAACATGTCGCGGTAGGCCATGTCGGCCGGCGGCAGTCGAGTTATCGGGCCGTTGCCCTTGCCGACCGGGTACCCGATCGGCACCATCGCGACCGTGGCCCATCCGTCGGGTATTTGCAGCAACGATTTCACCTCGTCCTCGCGGAAACAGTGCAGTGTCGTGAGGGTGCAACCCAGCCCCTCGGCCGCGCACGCCAGCATCAGGTTCTGCACTGCCGGGTACACCGAGCCGCCGCCGACCATGCTGATCCGATCCAACTTGGCGTCGGTGATCGCCATCATCATGGGGTTGGCGCAGAACAGCAGGATCGCTGGGGCCTCATGCAGATGATCGGCGAGGTAGTCGCCCGCAGCTATGACCCGCTCCCACTTGGCGACTTCGTCGGAGGGGAGTCCTTCGAGTCGCTTCGCGAAGCCACGGGTGTATTTCGCCCACTCCGGCCCGTATACGTCTGACAATCCTTGTTTGACGGCCGGGTCGGTAGCGACGACCACTCGCCATGGTTGCTGGTTGCCGCCAGTCGGGGCCCAGCACGCCGCCTGCAGAACCCGTTCAAGGACATCGGGCGGAATCGGGTCGGTGCGAAGACGGCGCACGGCCCGCAGCGTGCTCATCGTCCGATAGAGATCAGCTGAAGCTGTCTGCGCTGATGCGGCTGACATGGTCACCGTCCTTTGAGGTGTGGTCTACGTAGTTTGGCAAGCCAGGATCGAACGGCGAGACGTCGAGAGTCGTCTTGCGTTGGTGGGCGTTACCATCCGGCGATGCGAGCGCTTGACGACTACACCGTGCTCGACTTGTCCATCTTGGTGCAGGGCCCGCAGGCTGCGGCGACGTTGCACGACATGGGAGCGTCGGTCATCAAGATCGAATTACCGGGCATGGGAGACCTGGGGCGGGTCATCCCCGTGTCACCCGACGATCCTCGAAGTCCGTACTACGAAGCATGCAACCGGGGGAAGCGGTCGGTCACTCTCGACCTGCGCACCCCCGGCGGGAAGAGCACCATCGAGCGGCTCGTCTGCGAGACCGACGTCCTGATCCACAACTTCGTGCCCGGCACTATGGAGGCCTGGGGCCTGTCATACGAGCACCTGTCAGCCATCAATCCCCGGCTCGTGTACGCCACCGGCTCGACGTTCGGGCCTGTCGGCCCCAAGTCGACTCGCGAAGGAGCCGACTCGAGTGGTCAGGCAGAAGGCGGACTCATGTTTGCCACCCGGATCGACGGCGGCCCTCCGATCATGAACGGGGCTGTCATTTCCGACCATGTCGGCTGCCAGAACATGGTCACCGGCATTCTTGCCGCGCTGCTCCATCGGTCCAAGACCGGCACGGGGCAGCGGGTCGACGTGTCGCTCGTCGGCGGCATGATCTACGCCCAGGCGTCGGAGATCACCTACACCCTGCTGACCGGTCGCAACCCGGAGCGGATCGATTCGGGCCACGCATTCGTTCCTACCCTGCTCCACACCGTCGAGGCGGCCGACGGCTGGATCCACCTGCTCAGCGGCACCGGACCCCAATGGCCCGAATTTGCCCGGCTGCTCGACCGGCCCGATCTAGCCGACGACGAACGGTTCCTGGCCCTCATGCTGAGCGCCGACGCCAGGGCCGAGTTGGTCGCGATCATCGACGAGGTGTTCCCGACCAGGACGCTCGACGAGTGGGAGGCGACGCTCACGGGGGCCGGCGTGCGCTACGGGTTGATCCGCGACTACGAGACGATCGTCGCCGACGAGGCCATGTACGACAACGGCTACCTGCAACGGGTGGAGCACCCTGAAGGCAGCCGTGTGGTGATCGGCACCCCGATCCGCATGTCAGCCACTCCACTTGAGCCTGGTGCGGTCGCACCAGAACTCGGTCAGCACACCGAGGAGGTGCTGCTCGAGCACGGCTACACCTGGGATGACATCACCGAGCTTCGCGAGCAGGGCGCCTTCGGCTGAGCGCGTCGGTTCAGTCCTTCGCGTACGTGGTGACCAGCGAACGCGCGATGCGGTCGGTCTGGATCTCGGTGCTGCCGTCCACGTAGTTCGCGATGCGTGCGCCGGCTAAGTGATGGCCCCACGGGTACGTACTGCGCAGACCCTCGGCACCCATGGCCTGGATGCATGCCGCAATGTCGGCTTCGGCGGTCTCGGTGGCGAACTTCTTGGCGTGCGCTGCGGGCAGGATCGCCCCTGCAGCGTCGCCGGTGCGAAGCGATTCCGTGACTGCCTCAATCGCCCGGTCGGTCAGCAGCCGGGCCGCCTCGAGGCGGTTCTGCACGCCGGCGAGTTTCCACGCGAGCCCTTGGTGCTCGATGATCGGCCGTCCGAAGGCTTGACGCTGGGCGCCAAAGCGAACTGCGCCCGCGAGCGTCGCTTCGACCATGGCGCAGCACATTGCTGCCACATAGGTCCGGGCCCCGTTGATGCCCGACAGTGCGGTTACGAAGGCCTGCCCGGGTGGCGCGATGACATCGTCGGCCGGGGCGAAATAGCCGTCGAGCAGGAAACCCCCCGTGCCGATGAGGTGGCCGCCGGCGAGTTCGTAGGGCGGCAGTCGTTCGAAGCCAGGCCGTGTGCCGTCCACCAGGAAGGACGCCATTCCGCGGCCGCGCGAACCAGGTTCAGTCTGCACGTAACAGAAGATGACGTCGGAGTGAGCGGCGTTGGTGATCCAGGCCTTGGCACCGTCGAGGCGCCAGCCGCCTTCGACGGGTGTTGCTGTGGTCGTGATGTTGGCGAAGTCGCTTCCCGCGCCGGGCTCCGTCAGCGCCGAAGAGCCAAAACGATGTCCCGCCATGAGATCGGCCAGGTAGCGCTCGCGGTGGGCGTCACTGCCGAACTGTGCCACCCGTGAGGCCACGTTTGCGGTGTTGACGAGGCTGAACGCGAACGGCATTGACACGGCACTCAGCACTTCGACGATGCGGCACTTCTGGGCAAAACTCATCCCGAGACCGCCAAGCACTGTGGGAACTTCCATCGCCAGCAGTCCGATCGCCGACGCTTCCCGCAGAGCTTCGGGCGCCATCCGCTTCTCGCCCTCCCAGCGAGACACGTTCGGTGCCACGACCGCGTCGCGGAATTGCGCGACCTCGCCCGCGAACGACTCGAACGCTGCGGCGTCCATGCCGCTGGCTGGATCGTCGAAATTGCCAGGCTCAGGATGCGAGGCGTCAGGGCCCGAGGTGTCAGCGTCGGCGGCGGTCATCGCGGGGACGGTAGCAGCGGCCATCGTGGCCGAGTCCGCTGCCGTTGGGGGCGAACCCGGAGCCGTCACGCACCGCCGACCTACGCTTCGCCATGTGCTGGGGGTTCCGAGTCTCACCGACGCCTTCGCGGCGCAGCCCTTGGGCGAGGCGCTCAACCACACTCTCGACACCCCGCATCACGGTCCGACCGCCGCAGTCGCCGCGGTGGTGCGAGCCAACGGTGCCAGCCCCGAGATGCTGTTCATCGAGCGGGCAACCCGCGACGGCGACCCGTGGTCCGGCCACATGGCATTTCCGGGTGGCCGCACCGAGCCCGACGATGACGACACGTTCGACACTGCCGTTCGAGAGAGCCGCGAAGAAATCGGATTCGACATCACTGCGCACACCGGCGTCCGCTGGCTCGGTCGCCTTGATGACCTCGAAGGCAGCCCGCGCTGGTCGAACTCGGGGCTGCGCGTGACCCCGCATGTGTGCTGGCTGGAAGGTGAGCGTCCGCCGCTGACGTTGAACTACGAGGTGGCCGACGCGCTGTGGGTGCCAGTTGACGAGCTGGCAGATCCCCGTCACCACATCGACTACCACTATCCGCCTCGCCCCGAGATGCACTTCCCCGGCATCGAGGTCGCGCACGGCCGGGTCATCTGGGGCCTCACGCTGCGGATGCTGCAGGACCTCTTCATTCGGGTCGGCCATCGGTTGCCGATCGATCTCAGCCCGCCGCGCTGAGACGTCCGCGCCACGGTGCCCGCTCGTTCGTTATGGTCCCCACTCTGCGGCGGGTGCGACCGAGGCCTGCCACACAGCGTCTGGGGGAAGACACATGAGCGCAGACTTCGAGTTGGAGCTGTTGAGTTCGGGATGGGGGCTGATCGAAGGGCCCAGGGTTGACGAGCACGACAACTTCTATTTCTCCGATGTGCCCAACGGCGGGGTGCGCCGGCGAACCCCTGACGGAGAGATCGAGATCGTCGTTCCGAAGCGGCGCGGCGTCGGCGGGATGGTGCTGCACGCCGACGGCGGCGTCGTGGTCGGCGGGCGCAACGTCCAGCACGTCACTGACGCCGGCTCGGAGGTGCTGTTCGCGCCCGACGTAGCGGGCTTCAACGACATGCACACCGACGCGCTGGGCCGCGTCTATGTCGGCTCGCTGCGACGCAATCCCTTCGACGAGGGCGCCGCCGACGAACCTGGCGAGCTGTACCGCATCGAGTTGGACGGCTCTGGGACGCAGATCTACGGCGACGTACGGCTGACCAATGGCATCGGATTCTCGCCTGACGGCACCCGGCTGTATCACTCCGACAGCATTCCGGGCCGGGTCTGGGTGTCCGACGTGGACGGCGATTCGGTGACTAACCGGCGCGAGTTCGTACGCCAACGCCAAGTGCCCGACGGCCTGGCGGTGGACGTCGAGGGCGGCGTGTGGGTCGCGTTGGCCGAAGGCGGCCGCGTGCAGCGCTACACGCCCGACGGCGAGCCGGACGTCGCGGTGCCGGTTCCCGACCACTTCGTGACCAGCGTCTGCTTCGGCGGTGCCGACATGCGTGACCTCTACGTAGTCACCGGCGGCGGCACGTCCGACGGCGGCTGCATCTACCGGACCCGAGCACCCGTGGCTGGCGTGCCGACCCCTCTGGCGCGGGTGCGTTCAAACCAGTGATGCTGTATTCCAGTGACCCCGAATCAATGAGGCTGAGTCAATGAGGCTGAGGGGTCAATGAGGCTGGGTCAATGAGGCTGGGTCAGTGAGCAGCATCTTCCGCTGGTCATACGGAGAGCACGACGCACCCGTGCTGCTGTGCCTGCACGGCATCGGCTCGTGCGCCGATGCCTTCTTGGGCCAGCGTCCGCTTGCCGAGCGGCTGGGAATGCGGCTCGTGTCCTGGGATGCTCCCGGATACCGATACTCGGCCGATCCCGAAAACGCCCCCGGCATCGACGGCTGGTCTGACGCGGCTGCGTCGCTGATTGCCGCTGAGTCTGGCGGGCCGGTCGCCGTGCTGGGCGTCTCGTGGGGCGGGGTCACTGCCACGCGCCTCGTCCTGCGGCATCCTCACTTGATCTCGTCGCTCATCCTGGCTGACTCCAGCGCGGGTGCGGGAACCAAGCCCGAGCAGGCAGCGGCGATGCGAGCTCGAGCGGTGGACTTTGTCGACCTGGGCGCCGAGGGCTTTGCTGCTGCGCGCACGCAGCGGCTCGTCAGTGCTGGGGCTTCTGACGAGCTGCGGGCTCATGTTGCCGAGATGATGATTCCGTCGATTCGCATGCCCTGTTACCAGTGGGCGTGCGACTCGATGGCCGAAGCCAATCACTACCCCGATCTCGAGCGCATCGACACGCCCACACTTGTTGTGGTGGGAGAGCACGACGAGGTCACTCCAGTGCGAGCCTCCGAGCGCCTCGCACGGGGCATCGCAGGAGCCCGTCTCGAAATCATCGCCGACGCGGGTCATCTGGCCAACCAGGAACAGCCCGACGCGTTCAATGATGTCGTCGCCGGGTTTCTCGAAGGCGTGGCGAGCTGAGCCGAATCGAACGGAGCTTGGGCGGTTCCGGCCGGCGAACCAGCGTGGGGATCAGCGAGGTGGCAGGCGGATGCCGCCGTCGACTCGAATGACCTCGCCGTTCATGTACGGGTTGGTGATGCACTCCATCACCATGGAGGCGAGTTCCTCGCCGTAGCCGAGCCGTTTGGGGAACAGCACGCTCTGACCGAGGTGCGCCTTGAACTGGTCGGATTGCTCGCCCTCGCCGTAGATCGGCGTGTCGATGAGGCCCGGCGCGATGGTGTTGACGCGGATGCCGGTGGCCGACAGGTCGCGGGCGATCGGCAGTGTCATGCCGACGACTCCGCCCTTGGAGGCCGAGTACGCAGCTTGACCGATCTGGCCGTCGAATGCAGCGACTGAGGCCATGTTCACCACAGCGCCACGGGACCCGTCGTCGTCGGCAGGTTCGGTCTTGGCCATCGCCGAAGCGGCCTGGGCCAGCATGTTGAACGTGCCGATCAGATTCACGCTGATGACAAAGCTGAACTGTCCGAGGTCCATCGGCACGTTGTTGCGGTCGATGGTGCGACCCGCCCGTCCCAAGCCGGCGGAGTTCACGAGGGCCCTCAGGGGACCCATCTCCGAGGCCGCGTCTACGGCCGCTTGAGCGTCGTCGACGCTGGTCACGTCGCAACGCACAAACAGGCCGCCGACTTCGGACGCCACCTGGGCGCCGAGGTCTTCTTGCAGGTCGGCGATGACGACGTGAGCGCCTGCGGCGGCCAGTTGGCGGGCGCTGGCCTCGCCAATGCCGGACGCACCTCCGGTGACGACCGCTGAGGCTCCGTTGAGGTTTAATCGCGGCATCTGGACGCCCTCCGTGTTGCGAGCGAATGAGGTGCGCGGCCGGGATCGGGGACCGCGGGACGCGATGACGCTAGCCCGTCACGACAACGGCAGCGGCGGGCTGGTGCGGCGTCGCGTCGACGATCGTTTCTTCCCGTTCACGTGCGATGCGGGCCGCTAGCGTCATTGCCCGGCATGACCGATTCGGCCTCCGAGATCGCGGCCCGTCGGAACGCGGCCGCTGCAGCAGATTCCCGCGTGAACTCGCCGGTGAACCATGACGGGCACTCGGCACGGTCGATGGGGTCCGCTGTCCACACGCCGACGACCGATGGTGGCGTTCCCGACAGCGAAGCGCCAGTGGCGAAGCCCGATGGCAGGAAAGCGCACGGACGCGGGGAGACGTTTGCGTCGTTGCGGGTGCCTGCATTCCGCGCCCTGTGGTGGAGCGGGATCTTCTCGTTCATGAGCATCCAGATGCAGTTCCTGCTGCGAAGCCTGCTCGCGTGGGATCTGACCGAGCGGGAAGGTGCGCTCGGACTTGTGTACTTCTGCTTCGGCCTGGCGCTGCTGGTGTCGACCCCGCTCGGCGGCGTTGCGGCTGATCGGCTGTCCAAGCGCAGCCTCATGCTGGTCGGTCAGCTGATTCTGACCCTGACCGCGATCGGTATGGGCACCGCCATCGCCACCGGCGCCATCCGATTCTGGATGCTCTTGATCTCGGGCGGTCTGCAAGGGCTGATGTTCGGTTTGATCGGACCGGCGCGCATCTCGATGACCACTGATCTCGTGGGACGCGAACGGATTGGCAATGCGATCACGCTGTCGTCGCTGTCTATGAGCGGGAGCCGGATCTTCGCTCCGGCGCTCGCGGGCGTGCTGAACGCCATCGTGTTCTTTGGCCTCGCCGGCGCCTATTTCGTCTCAGCTGCCATCGCCGCATTGAGCTTCTTCTTGCTGCTGCCGCTCCCCGACACCGGAACGGCCGTGAGTCGTGCCGCGGCGGCGGCTGGCGCGGCTGCCCCAGTGAGCGTGGCGCGACGCAATCCGCTGATGGACATTGTTGAGGGCGTCAGGTACGCCAGAGCGCGACGAGACCTGCGCCGTTCAATCCTGATCTCGACGGTAGTCATCATGTTCGGCTTCAACTACATCGCATTCATGCCGTCATTGGTCGAAGATGTCTTCGATCGCAGCGACATCTTCGTCGCCCTCGTGTCGACAGCGACCGCATTGGGTGCCGTCCCGGCAGCTGCGTACTTGGCGTCGCGGGCTGACTCGTCTGCTGCGGGCTCCCTGCTGATCGGCTTGGGCTTCCTGTTCGGCCTGACCGTCGCCGGACTGGGCGCAGCCCCGACGATCTGGGTGGCCATGCTGATCGCGGTCGGTGTCGGCGCTGCGGCCACGGGGTTCATGTCTTTGGGCCAGACCTTGGTGATGCGCTTCAGCGACGACGCCCACCAGGGACGCATGCAGTCGCTCGTGCAGCTCTCCTTCGCCGGCTTCGGCCTCGCGGCATTGCCCGTTGGTGTGTTCATGGAGTGGGTCGGTCAGCGCTGGGGCTTGGCGACCATGGGTGCCGCGGTGACCGTCTCGATGCTGATTTACGTGCTGACGGCGCCACGAACCGAGCACAGCGAGGTCACTTGAGCCGTCAATCGGAACACTCGGACTCAGAAACCTCGGCGACAATGGACGTCTCGGACAGGCTCGTGCGAATGTCGGTGTCGGCGACAGCGGGGACGTCGGGGCACCAACGAGACATCGCGGCCTCCAGCGTTCGCTTCACCACGGCGGCAACGGCGGGGGCGTCGGCCTCGTCGCATTCGATGACGACGCTGTCGTGCACGGTCTGCACTGCGACGGCCGTCGGGAACTTGGCCAGAGCCTCGTGGAGGCGTCCGAATGCGTCGAGCATCACGTCCGCGACGCCGCCTTGGATGGGGGCGTTGCGGTAGGCGTTGGCCATCTGGCCGACGCGGGTGTGCAGGGCCCGGTTCAGCAGAAACACCTGGTCGGCGTCGCCCATCGTTGTCCCGACTTCGTCGACGACGGCGCGCCGAAGGTGCCGCTGCTCGAGCAGCTTCTCGACGGCGGGTCGTAACGGAGCGCCGGCAGGCACAACTGGCGGCGCCAGCTCGAAACGCTCGAGCACAGAGCGCCACACCGTGGCGGGGGGTTGCTTGGCCGAGCAACCCACGACAGCGGCGGCCTCGCCGAGCACCCAGTCCACCGAGAACGTGAATTGCTGGCGACGGCCAGCGGGCGTGTGCGAAGCAAACGACAGCGGCGAGCCATCGCGCCGGACGACCACCGGAGCTGCGAACGACAGCGCCCATGCCACCTCGGCGACATCGACGTCGGCGTGTCTCAGCAAGTGGACGTCGCCGATGCCTCGGCGCGGCGCCGCCGACTGCTCGGTTCGAAGCATCTGGCCGTGGACTTCTTCCGCGCTGTGATGGCGCCATTGGTGGGCGCGCAACGCTCGCCGAGCTTCGTCGGTGCGTGGCCACAGCGCATGCAGCCGGAGCGTCAGCGGCCAGTCAGCATCCAACTGGGTTGCCGCAAAGTGCCCGATGAACTTGTCGCGTTCTTCTACCCATTGAGCGATTCCCGGGTAGGCGCCCAGGTACGCCGCGATGAGCTGGTCGGCTTCGTTGCGGCTGGTCGGGACGCCGGCATCGGTGAGGCCGCGGGACAGACCGGCGCCACGCTGGCCGTAGAGGATCCCGAAGTTGATGCGTTTGGCCTTGGTGCGGAACTCTTCGTACCGGGGCCGATCGAGCGCGGCGAGGCCAGCCGGTCCGTCCAGTTGCACGCCGAACATGCGCTCGGCGGTCGCGGTGTGGATGTCGAGCCCGTGTTCGAACGCGGCGTGCAAGCCGTCGTCGCCTGCGAGCTGAGTGGCAAAGCGAAGTTCGGCTTGGCTCAGGTCGGAGTAGACGAACACGCGCCCAGGCCCCGGTGCCATGAAGGGTTTCAGGCGGGGCGTGAAGTTCTGCGCGTTGGGGTTTCGGCTGGCCAGGCGCCCGGTGTTGGTGCCCACTACCTGCAGGTATTCGGGGTGCAGCCGGCCGTCGGGCCCCAGGTGCTCGCGCATTGCGTGCCCGTATGTGCCGAGCGTCTTGGAGAGGTCGCGGTAGGTGAGCAGCGCAGTGCAGATCTCGCCGCCGATGCCTGCGAGCACAGAAGCTCCGAGCGAATCGGTGGGCGCCAGGGGGCGGGCGCGGCCGTCGGTGGCGAGCGTCCACGCCTCGACCCGTGCGGGCGCGCAACGGTTGAGCACCTCGCGGGCCTGCTGCTCGCTGTCGGGATTCCAGCTGGGATCGAGACCGGCGCCGAACAGATCGGCCTGCCCGCCGCCGGTCAGCTCAGCCAGGCGCGTCAGGACTTCGACGCGGCGGACTTCCAGACCCGACAGCTCGGCATCCCAGCCGTCGGCATCGAACGGCAAGCCGGCGCGCTCCATGCGGTCGAGGAAGGGTCTCGCTGCTTGTTCGAGCCGGCACACGTCGTCGAGACCTGCGGCGCTCAGCAGCACGCGCAGCCGATCAGACACCCACAATGTCTCGATGGCATCTGCCGCCGCATATTCGATCTGCACGTCGCTGAGTGGGCCGTTGGCGGAGTACGAGAGCTGCGTGGTGGCCTTGCCGACGACGCTCAGCCCGAGGTATCGCTCGGCGGCCCACGCCAGCCCATGAAAGAAGCTGAACCCAGTCAGGCCCTGATGGAGCAAGGCATCGGCGAGCTGCGCGTCCCACCAGCGCAGGGACTCGACCCGGGCGCCGGCCGCACGTGCCGGCTCGATGAGATGGGTGTCAAGAACTCGGTCGTCGAAGGTGGCGTTCCACGCATCGGCGGCCATGTTCGGGGTGCGCAGCGCTTCGTCGAGAGCGACGGCCAGATCCGTGAGGTTGTGCTGGTTGACATCGACGACCCAGCTGCTCTCGCTGCCGTCCGCAGCGCGAGTGGCCGCCGAGATGACCCGCAGCACGGGAACCTGGCCGCGCGTGCCCCTCGCGAACGTCTCGTAGACCGTCTCGGTGTCGATCGCGCGGGCCACCGAGCACATGAGCGCATCGGCGAAGGCACCGAGTTCGGCGGGACCGACGAATTCGACCGGCACATCTTCGGGTTGTGCGCCCGGAGCCGGCCGCGGGTCCAGCCGCCTTGTCTCCGTTGTGCCGTCGGTGTCCACGCTCGAACCCTACGACCACCCTGTGACGCCTACCGATCCGCGGTGGGCTTGTCTTCACAAACTGATTTGCCCGCTGGGTGAGCACTGACTGACAGCACCGCACCCCACGTCGGCTGGGCAAAGCGGCGTCAACAGGCTCCGTCCGCAACCCAGGATTCAGCGCGAAGCGACGTTCGCACAGCACTGGGAAACCGAGGACCCAAAGCGTTCGTACGAGCGGCTCTGTCCCGTCGGCAGAGCGCCGTTCTCAATTGCTGCCGCAACGTGCTGCGCCACGCGCGGAGAGTCGGCGGGCGAATAAGCATGACGTTGGTCGGTTCGCCGCGTGCGCCGCGTCAGCTCCTCCTTGGGATTGGGGTGCCGATCTCGATCCGCATGTGACCGGTCAAGTTTTCCCGCCCAGGAGGCACGAACTTTCTCGGTGGCGTCGGGAAAGAGCAACCACCACGCCTCGATCTCGTGAACGGGCACAACGGCGTGGGCGTCGGCGACGCCAGCGTTTCGAAGCGCAGCTTCGGTCTCGGTCTGAAGCCTGCCGAACGGGTCGTGCATGTCAGAGTCTCGATGTATGAACACACAGCGAACAGGCCGTACGTTGTTGCGGACGACATCGGGAATTCTGTCCGTCCAGGCCATCACCGTGTCCGACGAAGCGGATCGCTGCAACGACGGTGGTTCCGGCCTCGCCTTGACCCGACCCTTGAGTTCAGGGCAGAGGGCCTCGATTAGGCGTGAGATCGCCCGAGCATCGTTCGTGTTTTCCCCGAAGACAAGCACGACCGGCGTGCGAGTGTGCGAAGGCCGACGTGAGGCTCGAGCCACTCGCTGCCTCAGTCGGGAACGCCGCCGAGGGCGCCCGCAAACCAGAGTTCGCCGAGCCGGAGTTTGGAAGCACGCTTGATTGACCGCAGCTTGGCGTTGGGGATGTAAGGGATGAGTGAAGCTCCGGTCTCTGGGTCCCGATCGCACACCACGAGTTCGGAGGGGCGAAGCCCGTTGACGAACGTCGGCGCATGGGTCGTCACAAGCAATTGCGTGTGTTGCGCAGCCGCCCTCATACGTTCGACGAGCAAATCAAGCGCGTATGGGTGCAAGCCATGGTCGGCTTCTTCAATCGCCGTGAATGCAGGAGGTTCTGGTTCATGCAGAGCTGTCATCAGCGCGAGCAGTCTGACGGTTCCATACGACGCGTCCGCCAGTTCGATAGGCCTCCGCACTCCGCGCTCCCGCAGCACGGCGATCATTCCCTTACCGGGGCCTCCGAGGGATTCGAATTCGATGGCCTCTAGACCCGGGAGGCATTCGCGCATCTCGCTTTGCAGAGCCGCGAACGACTCCGAATCGCCACGTGAGAGCCGATGCAACGCAGGCGCAAGGTTGCTGGCGTCGTCCGCCAACCTCCCCGGGATGAAGCGCGACGGCAGACGTGCAGCGTCCACGTCTGGTTCTAGGACGCGAATACCAGAGAGGAAGTCTGCCAAGAGGCGGATGCCCTCTCCGCCTTCGCTGTCGGACCAATCAGGGAGCGTCGCGAGGCCCGTAGCATGCTGACTGGCGAGTTCTCTCGTCTTCGGGCTGGCGTCGTCAACGTCATCTCTTCGAATCTCGACCATTTTGCCGCTGACCGTGATTCGTCGACCCTGACCCTTGGTCCGCTTAAAGGCGAAGGATTCCTCGCGACTCAATGCGCCCTTGGATGTCTGGTTGAAGGCGAGTTGGTAGTCGTCTGGTGCTGTAGCACTGGCATGCCTCGTGACAATTCCCTGAATGCCGAGGGTGACACGCGCTCGAGGTGAACGTCCGTCTTGTCGCCTGACGTAATCGAAGCCGCCCCATTCGTCGATCGCCGCGGCCAGGTCGAAGCGCACCGTCGACGCAAGGAATCGAAGAATGTTCAGCACATTTGTCTTGCCCGAACCGTTGGGCCCGACCAGCACGGTGAGCGGTGCCAGCGGTACCTCGACATCTCGAAGCGAACGAAATGACTTGGCCGTCAACTGTGTCAGTTGTTGGCGCGCCATCGTTGGCCTATCGACTTATATCGGGTACTGCAGGCAGATTGACAAGTGCCGAGGATCAACGGTACCGGCTACGTCTCATGGGTACCGCACCACGATAAAATCGCCCGGCGCGCCGTCGCCTGAAGCTGTCTCTGCCTCGATCAGCTCGTGCAGCCGTTGCGCCACCGGGCCGACCTTCCCGTCGCCGATCGGCGCACCGTCCCAGCTCACCACCGGGAAGACGTGGGTGTCGCCGCCCGACATGATCAGCTCGGCGCCTGTTCGTGCCTCATCGGCGCGCAGCCGTCGCTGCTCAACCCCAGTGAGCAGCCCTTCGCCGACCAACGTGCTGCGGGCCAGGTCCAGCAGGCGTCGCATGGTGGTGCCGTGCAGGATTCCTTCGAACGGAGGAGTGACGAGCACGCCATCGCGGCTGATGCTGCAGACATTGAGCACGCAGGCCTCTGCTATGTAGCCATCGGAATCGACGATGATTCCGAACGTGCCGCCGCCGTCGGCCGCTTCAAGATGAGTCAGCACGTTCAGCAAGTAGTTGTTGGACTTGATCTGAGCCAGCAACGGGGGCTTCATCGGCGTTTCGCTGACGGTTGCCTCATGAAAGCCGTCCCTCATGGGATCGAAGCCGCTGGCGCCGAAGTTCATCGGGTCCAGCACGACGCAGTAGAAGCACGTCTCCTCGCACTCGGCTGGCATGAACGAGAACCCGCCAGGCCCTGCTGTGAGCCAGTACCGGACGATGCCGTTTCGGGCGCCTGAGGAAGCTGCAGTGTCGACGATCATCTCGATGAGCTCGTCTCGCGACCATGGGATTTCCAGGCGGGCTCCCGCTGCGCTCGCGAGCAGCCGGTCGATGTGGATGCCGAGGCGGTACAGCCGGCCGTTGACCAGTGAGCACGTGTCGAAGACACCGTGCCCACGGTGGACCATGTGGTCGTCGAGTGGCACTGTCATGAGCGCCGGATCGGTGACCACTCCGCCGAGGTAGGAACTGAACATGGCGTAGCAGCCGCGCTCGCCCTCACGCTTGGCCGCCATGCGCTCGAGGGCTTCGGTGGCGCTGAGGATCCGTTGGGCTGGGCGCACGCTGGCGTTCGGTTCACCGGCCGTGGCGCTGCTGCCGTGCGTTGAGACCGTCGGCAGTGCCACATGCCGATATTACGTGGGCCGGTGCTCGGCTCAGGGAGCCTCCCGCACCACTGCTGGGCGGGTTCGCGTAGCCTCGCGGGGCAATGGGGGCACCGGCGGCGGACGAGGGAGCCCCGACATTCGGGCCCACGGCGCTGGTGACGCCGGCCAATCTCGTGACGGTGGCTCGCATCGCCGCCTCGCCGGTGTTCATCGCGATGATCGTGGCGTGGGGTGCACGCTGGAGCACCTTCGCGGTTGGCTTCGCAATTGCGATGACCGATTACCTCGACGGCTGGCTGGCTCGTCGCCAGGGTCAGACTCGCGCCGGTGCCTTTCTAGACCCGCTGGCAGACAAGGTTTTCGTGCTGGGCGGCATGGCCGCACTGGTGTGGAACGAACAGTTCGCGGTGTTGCCCGTCGCGCTCATCGCGCTGCGGGAACTGGTGATCAGCGCGTATCGCTCTCGAGCCGGGCGTCGGGGCATCACGGTGCCGGCCACGAAGCTCGCCAAGTGGAAGACGTTCGTGCAGCTGTGGGCGATCGGCTTTGCCGTCATGCCGCCGTTGGCCTCAGATGTCCACTGGGTCGCGACCATCACGCTGTGGGTCGCAGTGGCGTTGACGCTGCAGACCGGCTGGTCATACCTGCGGGCGGCGCGCAGCGTCGCCGCTGCCCAGCTTGGCGGCAACGGTTCTTGACGGCAAGCTGAACCCGGATTGCCGCTGGCTGCGAGCCCCAACGCACGGGGCAACTCATCTAGGGTCAGCCGATGTGAAGACCGAGATCATCGCCGTGGGCACCGAACTGCTGCTAGGACAGATCGTCGACACAAACTCCTCGTGGATGGGCGAACAGCTGGCGCTGGCTGGCATCGACAGCCATTACCAGACGAAGGTTGGCGACAACGCCGATCGCATTGATGACGCGTTTCGACTGGCCTTGGACCGCAGTGACGCCGTAATCGTGTGCGGCGGGCTCGGGCCGACACCCGACGACATCACGCGCGAAGTGCTCGCATCGGTCATGGGAGTCGAGCTGGTGCTTGATGACGCGATCGCCGAGCGAATCCGGGGGATGTTCGGGAGCCGCGGCCGTGCCATGCCGCAGAACAACCTGCGCCAGGCCATGGTGCCCGTCGGCGCAAGCCCGATACCGCAACAGCCCGGAACCGCGCCGGGACTGATTGCGCCCATTCGTTGGGTCCGCGGTGTCGGCGCCATCGCTGCCGACGCCGATGCGGGCAGTGCCGAGGTGCTTGACCGGGTCGTATACGTCGTGCCGGGCGTTCCGTATGAGATGCGCGAAATGGTGTCGGGGACGGTGCTGGGCGACATTCAGCGGCGCGCTGGAGTAACGGCCACCATCGAGAGTCGTGTCCTACGCACCTGGGGGCAAAGCGAGTCGGGCCTCGCGGAGATGCTCGCCGGCCGCATCGACGAGCTCGACAAGGTCGGCAATCCGACGCTGGCTTTTCTGGCCAGCGGAATCGAGGGCATCAAGGTTCGCATCACGGCGAAGGGTGCGGACTCCGCAGAGGCGTGGAAGCTCATCGATGCCGAGCAAGCCGAGCTTGAGCCATTGCTGGGTGACCTCGTCTTTGCGTACGACGACGACACAATGGAGATCGCAGTGCTGGCCGAGCTAGCGCGCCACGGCTTGATCTTGGGCGTCGCCGAGACGATCACGGGCGGTCGCATGGCCAATCGTCTTTCTTCAGCAGAGGTGGCGATGCGGGCCGGCAACGCACCGGGAGCAGCGACGGTCGGCGATCCGGGGCTGGCCGCAGTGTCCGACGACGGTGGTGACCCCGCCGCGGCTGGCGACAGTGCAGCGCGTATTTTCAACGGTGGCATCGTGGCGCGGTCGGCGCACATGGCCGACTACCTGCTGCACGCCGGCTCGGCGCAAGTGTCCCCGATGGGGGACGGACTCGTGCCGCCAGTCGCGTCCGCAGCGGGCGCAGAGGCGCTGGCGCGAGCCGCACGCAATCGCACCGGTGCGAGTGTCGGTCTGGCCGTGACCGCGGTGGAGGATCGCGCATCGGCGACCGAGGCCCACCCCTTCGGCACCGCGTTCCTGGCTATCTCGATCGCGACCCACGCGGGCGACGGCGCCAGTCCTGGGGTTGCCCACCGCGAAGCCTCCGACGAAGTGCGCCTGCCGGGCGACCGCGAGCGTCTCGCCGACTACAGCGCCATCTCCGCTTTGAACCTGCTGCGGCTCATCTTGCAGGGGCGCCGCTAGCCGCGCGCACGCGCTTGGTGAGACAGCGATCCGGCGCGCAGGCGTGACGGGCTGGCAGGCTGTCCGGATGCGTTTCGGATTCTGGACGAAGAACAGCCAGTCCTACGGGGACATCCTCGAGTGCTGCGCTCATGCAGAGGCGACGGGATGGGACGGACTGTGGTTCGCCGACCACTTCATGCCCAACGAGGAGAACGTCGACCAGCCCATCCAAGAGGCCTGGTCGATCCTGGCAGCGTTGGCGGCCGCGGTGCCGCGGGTGCGCCTGGGCCCGCTGGTGGCCGGGAACACCTACCGGAATCCGGCACTGACGGCCAAGATCGCCGCCACCATCGATCACATTTCGGGCGGACGAGTCGTACTGGGCATCGGCGCCGGCTGGCAGGAGAACGAGCACGAGGCGTACGGCTTCGAGTTCGGCACGCTGCGCAGCCGCATGGATCGCTTCGATGAGGCCGTTGAGATCATCAGCTCGCTGCTGGGGAGCCGTCGGACCGACTTTGCCGGCGACTATTACACGGTTGCTGATGCGCCGTTCGACCCCAAGCCGGTGCAGTCTCCGATCCCGTTGATGATCGGCGGTGGCGGTCGCCGCCGCACGCTTCGCACGACTGCCCGGTGGGCGACTGAGTGGAACTACTGGGGCATGCCTGATGACATCGCTGAGTTGTGCGAGGTGCTCGACTCGCACTGTGAGGACATTGGCCGTGACCCTGCCGAGATCAGCCGCTCGGCTTGCGCACTGCTGTTCATCAGCGAGGACTCCGCGTCGCTGGATCGCTATCGAGACCGGGACATGGGTCGCGCCACAATCGTCGGCACGCCCGCGGAGGTGAGCGAGGTGGTCGAGCAGTACCGCCAGGTCGGTGTTGACGAGCTCATCATCCCCGACTTCACCTTCGGCCCGATGGACGCGAAGAAGCACTCGATGGACTTGTTCATCAACGAGGTCGCACCCAACTTCCGCTGAGCACCCATGCGTCGAAACAAGACGATGACACGGCCAGCGTCGGCGGCCCAATCTCGGCGGCCCAATCTCGGCGGCAATGCCGTCTGTCAGGATGTGCGCCGCAACAGCACCACAAGCTGACCGAAGTCTCGGCGCAGCAGAACGCGGGGGAACACAGTGAGGATCGGGTTGTTCCAGATCAACATGGGAGCACTGGGCGAGGCATCCGGGCCTGAGGGAGCCGGGCGCATTGCCGTGGCTGCCGAGGCAGCGGGCTTCGAGTCGGTGTGGACGGGCGAGCATGTGGTGCTGCCCGACCCGCAGGTTCCGCCGTCACCGCTGCCGCCACTGCACCCGATGCTGGATCCAGCCGTAGCACTCGCGTACGTCGCCGCTGTGACCACCGAGATCAAGCTGGGCACGGGCATCATCATCGTCCCGCAGCGCAACCCGCTGGTGCTCGCGAAAGAGCTCGCCAGCGTGGACGTGCTCTCGGGCGGCCGCCTGCTGTTCGGTGTCGGCGTCGGCTATCTCGGGCCAGAGTTCGATGCGCTTGGCATCCCCATGGCTGACCGTGCCCGTCGCACAGAGGAGTACATCGAAGCGATGCGTGCGATCTGGTCGATGGACGAACCGGCCTACTCGGGCGAGTTCGTCGAGTTCGCCGGAGTGCAGGCCCGCCCACGCCCGATCCAGCAACCCGGCCCGCCGGTGGTTATGGGTGGGCACACCGCACCGGCATTCCGCCGTTCAGTGACGATGAGCGAGGGCTGGTACGGCTTCGCTCTTGACTACGACGGCACCCAGCGGTGCCTCGACGGTCTCGCCGAGGCTGCGGCCCGATACGAACGGCCGACGAGCCTGGGGCGTCTCGAGATCACCGTCACACCGCGTGTGCGTCCGACGCCGGAAATGGTCGAGCGCTTCGCGGAGATGGGTGTCGATCGCTTGGTGCTGCTGCCCAACGGCCAGAACGCCGACGAGATCACCGAGTTCGTCGACCACATCGGGGCCACGCTTCTCTCTGGATAGTGCGCGTAGGTGGCTGGCGTGCTGCGCTGCCGGCGCGGTGCGTGAGCTGTTCCGCTAGCGGCGCGAGGGAACGTTGGGACGCCGCACGGCTGGTCCGGCCGAGATGACGCCGTCGGCTTCGAGGGCGTCGATCGCGGCGTCGTCGAGGTCGGCTAATTCAGCCAGAACGGCGCGATTGTGCTGGCCTCGTGCGCCGACGACCGTTCCCTGGGCAGCCCCGGCTTCGGCATCGGCGAAGCGCCATGACGACTGCGGCACGGTGATCGGCGTCAACGCTTCGCCGGCAGCCACCTCGACGAACGCGCCACGTTCGCCAGCCCACTCGGTCTCAGCGAGTTCTGCGACTGTGCGGACCTCGGCGGCCATCACCGACTTGATCCCAAGCGCGGCTTCTACCGCCTCGGCGCTGTCGAACTGGCTCACCCACTCGCCGAAGGTTGCCTCGAGTTCGGCGCGGTGATGAATCCGATCCTCGATGCGTGCATAGCGGGGATCGGTTCGCAGGTCTTCTCGGCCCAGCGCCTTGATCATCGCCTTGAAGCCGAAGTTGGCGGTCAAGTCGAGTGTCACGGTGACAGACCGGCCGTTGAACAGCGGGTAGATCGCCGCCCAGTTCTGCCCGCCTTTGAAGCCGATCTGAGGGTCTTGGCCAGTCAAGTCGGTGGCGGCCAGGTCATTGCACATCAGCGTGCTCTCGGCCATGGACACCTCAACGGCCTGGCCGCAGCCAGTGCGGTGTCTCATGTGCAGCGCGGCAAGCACTGCGCCCAGCGCGTGCAACCCCGTGTAGGTGTCGGCGTGAGACATCGGGTCGTTGCGGTACGGCTCGCCGCCGCGGCGCCGAGACACCATCTCGGTGACGCCGGCTTCCGCGTGAAGGATCGATGCAAACGCTCCTCGATCGCTGCGGCTGTTGCCGTGGCCCCAGCCTGAGACGGAGGCGACGATGATGCCGGGGTTGACTTCGCTGAGCACGTCGTAGCCGAGGCCGAGCCGCTCGAGTACGCCCGGCCGGTAGTTCTCGAGCACGACGTCGGCCTTGCGCACCATCGTCAGCAGCACGTCGCGACCCGCCGCCGTCGTCAAGTCCATCGAAACGCATTCCTTGCCGGCGTTGAACTGCGCGAAGTAGGCCGAGAAGCCGTCGACATGCGGCACCACGAACCGGGTCAGGTCGGCGTCGGGCGGCTCCACTTTCACCACGCGCGCGCCGAGATCGGCCAACAGCCGGCCTGCGATCGGCCCGGCGACAGCGCGCGTCAGGTCCAAGACGAGGATGTCTTCCAGAGGAGTAGGCACGGCGCTTGACGTTACGCCTTCGCGGGTGCGCCTATCCGACTTCGGTACGCACCTTCGGCGGTCGCTGGGATCGGCCTCCAAACCGAGGGTGGCACCAGGTCCGCCGGGAGCGCTCGTCGAGGCCGATGGGCGGATGGGTTGACGCTGACAGCGACTTGTGCGGTCACCGGAGCCTCGGGGAGTCCGTTGCGTGGCGCCGAGGGCTCGAACGGCTCCGTGGGCGGGGGCAAGGGCACAGGGTCGCGCGGCATCGGCAGCATGGACAGAGCCCCGGCCAGCGCGACGACGGTCACCACCGCTATGGGGATCGTCGAGCCACCGGCGTACTCCGAGAGATAGCCCATCGTCGTCGGCCCGATCAAGGCGCCGGCGCCGAAGAAAATGAACATGACACCCATCACGCTGCCGATGCCGACAACGCCGAACAGGTGCGCCGTCACATCGCCCATCAGCGCCACAAAGCCGCCGTACGCGACTCCAAGCACCAGTGCGAACGTCATGAGCTGCCAGTAGCGATCGCCGGCGAACAGCCAGATCGCGTACGCCACGGGCAGTGTGCCGTATGCAAACTTCATCAGCCGCACCGAGCCCACAGCGCGAGCGACAGAGGTCAACAGCAATCGCCCTACGATGCTCGAGAAGCCGATCGCCGAGACGAGTCGGCCTGCGGCGAATGCGTCGATCCCATCGGCTGTCGCGAAGCGGATCACCATCGCGAGCGACCCGATCAGCGGTATCGAGAACAGCACTGCTCCCACAGCCAGATGGCGAAACGCCTTGGTTCGCAGCACGCGCTGCACGTGCGCTTTGGGGTTGATGTGTGCCGACACCGGCACGGGCCGCACCATCACTGCGCATGCGGCGAACACCACCAGCGACGCCAACGCCAAGTAGCGGAAGCTGGGCCGCCACCCGAAGTTCTCGATCAGCCACTGCGCAACGGGCACTAGCAGCGCTGTCCCGAGGCCCGGACCAGAGGCCACGACACCTTGCGAGATCGCCCGCAGCCGCACAAACGAGGCGGCCGCTGTCGCCATCAGCGGCGCCACGAACAGCCCCGAGCCGAAGCCGCAGCCGAGTCCGTAGAAGATGTAGCCCTGCCAAATTGCCGAGGCACCCGACGTCAGCGCGAGTCCGCAGAAGAACAGCACGCCGCCGGCGATCAACAGCGGGCGCGGTCCCACCCGATGCAGCAGCGGGCCAGACAAGATGCCGGTGCCGAAGAACAGAAATGTGGCGATGCCGATCATCAGCGCCGTCGGGCCGTTGCCGGTGCCGAACTCCGCGGACATCGCCGCCATGAACGCGCCGAAGGTGTAGATCGTGCCAAATGCCATGCCGGTGGCAAGCGACGCTCCGATCGCGACCCACCAGGCGCGCGCCGAATCCTGGTACTTGGCGGCATCTTCAACGCTGGAGAGGCCGTCGCGTCCACGACCGCTGCTCCTTGTGGTTGTCGCCCCGTCGACGGCACTATTGGCCTGCGCAGCCGCAGCGCCGTTCACGGGCCGAATGGACTCGCGGTCCACAACGAGGCCGATAGAGGCCGGAATTTTCGGAGTCGGCCGCACGTCCATTCGGCGTCAGCTTATGGACCCAGGCCCCTCGAAACCTGTGTGGTTCCCGCCGCCGGCCGTTCCCGTCAGCGGCGCTGAGATGTTTGCGTCGGCGGGGGCATCCCGCAGCGGCACGGTGTTAGTCGGTGCTGATCTCGGCCACTAGCTCGGCGACCCGCAGCTCGCCATCGCGGGTCTGTCCGCCGAGGGCCAAGAACTGCTCCATTGCGGGCCGAGCCTCGGGCGTTCGCATGAGCCGCTGGAACAGGTACTGCTCTTCGAACAGTCCCTCGCGCAGCGGCAATTCGTCGGCGGCATTGGTCGCCTGTTTGGCGAACGCCACCGCTTGGGGCGGGAACTTCGCGATGCGATGGGCCAGCTCGGTCACGAATGGCCGTAGCTCGTCGGCGGGGAGCGCCCGGTTCAGGTATCCCCACTGCTCGGCCGTGCGCGCGTCGAGGTCGACCCCACCCAGGATCACCTCCATGGCCCGGCCGCGCCCGACGAGTCGTGGCAGACGTTGAGTGCCGGTTCCGCCGGGCAGGATGCCGATCGGGACCTCCATCTGGTTGATGACGGTGCGATCGAGGGCGCCGAAACGCATGTCACACGACATCGACAGCTCGCTGCCGCCGCCGCCGACCCGTCCTCCGATCTCGACGATGGTGGCCTTGGGCATCGTTCGGTATCGCTCGCACATGGCGTGAAAGCCCCCGAGCTCGGTGGGTCGCTCCGCGGCCCCTTCGGTAGGAAAGCCGAGGATCGCCCCCACGTCGAAGTGGGCGATGAAGAAATCAGGATTGTCGCTGCGCAGTACGACGACCCGAACCGAGTCGTCATCGGCCACATGCACGCTGAACTTCGCCAGCTCACGAAACAGGGGCGGCGTCATCACGTTGATCGGCGGAGCGTCGATGGTTGCGAAGACGATGCCGGCGTCGCGCTCGATACGAAGCAGCTCGAAATCGTTGTCGGTCATTGGGGGCCTGGGGGCGTTGGTGCTCATTTCAGCAGCGTGCCATGCGCGTGTGACGTGGTGATGCGTCTGCCGCCTGAACCAGGCCTCGTTCGGGCTTGCGAAGGCATCAAAACGGCCGCTCATGCCTTGACACGAACTGATGTTCGAACTACATTGCTGTCATTCGGCGTGCAGGCGGGCCAAGCGTGAAGATCACACCGAAAGCGTGACGGGTGTCACGGCTTCCAAGGGAGTTCGACCCACAGAAAACGACCCGAAAGTTGTCACACCCCGCTCCTACGGTGCCTCACAGACGGCATCGCACACCGGGTGCGGCTGACGGGTGTCCAAGGAGGACGACATGGACAAGCATGAGGCTGAACGAGAACGAGCGCTGGACATGACGCTCACGCAGATTCGTCGTCAATTCGGCGACGGATCAGTGATGAAGATGGGCGATAAGCACCACATGAAGGTCGAGGCGATCTCGTCCGGCAGCCTCGCTATCGACCTGGCGCTGGGCATCGGCGGCTTTCCCCGCGGCCGCGTGGTGGAGGTGTACGGGCCTGAGGCGTCGGGCAAGTCGACGCTGGCCATGCATCTCGTCGCCGAGGCGCAGCGCACCGGGGGCGTCTGCGCCTACGTCGACGCCGAGCACGCGATGGATCCGCTGTACGCAAAGAACATCGGCGTCGATGTGGACGAACTGTTGATCTCCCAGCCCGACACCGGCGAGCAGGCGCTCGAGATCACCGACATGCTGATCCGCTCGGGCGCGATCGACGTAGTGGTGATCGACTCAGTGGCCGCGCTCACCCCTCGTGCGGAGATCGAGGGCGAGATGGGCGACCACCATGTCGGCTTGCAGGCGCGTCTCATGTCGCAGGCGCTGCGCAAGCTCACCGCCAACATCAGCAGGACCAAGACGATCTGCGTGTTCATCAATCAGCTGCGCGAGAAGATCGGTGTGATGTTCGGCAGCCCCGAGACCACCTCGGGTGGTCGGGCGCTGAAGTTCTACTCATCAGTGCGCATCGATATCCGCCGCATCGAGGCCATCAAGATCGAAGGCGAAGTCGTGGGCGGACGCACTCGCGTCAAGGTCGTCAAGAACAAGGTGGCGCCGCCGTTCCGCCAGGCCGAGTTCGACATCATGTACGGGCAGGGCATCAGCCGCGAGGGCTCACTGCTCGACGTGGGCGTCGAGCACGGCATCGTGAAGAAGTCCGGGGCTTGGTACACCTACGAAGGCGAGCAACTCGGCCAGGGACGCGAGAACGCCAAGAAGTTCCTGATCGCGAACCCAGAAATCACCGTCGAGATCGACGGCCGAATTCGCTCGACGCTGGGCATCGGGGTCGACGGTGACGCTGACGACGATGCCGACGTGCTCGACCGTTTGGATGATGCGCAGGCGACGCGGGCTGAGGGCGCCAGCGTTGACTGAGGCTGTCGGCCCTCACAGCGCGCCAGCCGACCCGGCGATTCAGCGCCGTACAACAGCGTTCCCCTAGCCTGATCCGGTCGGACTTCGGACCGACCGGCCCAGGCGGTGGGGTCCGGTCCGGCGCCTCTTCACTGCTGCGGTGAACGATCGCCCGCTGCAGGTTCGGTCCGGATCGAGGAGCCACCGGTGACGCCGCAAACACAGAGGACAAAGACCGACAAGCCCCAGAACGTCTTCAATTTTGACTACTCACGCGATGTCGACGAGCGGCCGCCGCAGTCGTTTTACGACGACATCAAGAAGCGCTTTGCCGCCGAGCGCGATCTGCGGCTGAGCTACAGGCCGCCCGGGACGCAGCTCTACACCTCAGATCTGACCGGCGAGCTCTCCCGGTACGCGGAGGATCCCTACGCCGCAGAGCGGATCGAGCGCCCGCCAGTGCGCGATGACGTCGAAGTGCTGTTCATCGGCGGCGGTTTCTCGGCGTTGCTGACATCTGCGCGGCTCCGCCAGAAGGGCGTCGAGAGCATTCGCATCGTCGAGCGCGGTGCCGATGTCGGGGGCACGTGGTACTGGAACCGCTATCCCGGCGTGGCGTGCGATGTCGTGTCGTACGACTACCTGCCACTGCTCGACGAGACCGGCTATGTGCCGTCTCGTCACTATGCGACTGGTGACGAGATCTTCGAGTACTGCCGGATGATCGCTCGCAAGTACAGCCTCTACGACCTGGCGATGTTCCAAACCACCGTCACCTCGACGGTCTGGGACGGCGACGAAGAGGTATGGCGCATCCGAACTGACCGCGGTGACGAGATCAGCGCTCAATTCGTCATCTGTGCCAATGGCACGCTGGCGAAACCGAAGTTGGCTGTGATCGACGGGCTCGAGGTTTTCGCAGGCCACTCATTCCACACGTCGCGGTGGGACTACGACTACACCGGCGCCGACCTTGAGAATCTCCGCGACAAGCGGGTCGGCATCATCGGCACCGGAGCGACCGCGGTGCAGGCCATCCCGCAGCTGGGCGAAATGGCCTCCGAGCTCTATGTCTTCCAGCGCACACCTTCGTCGATCGACATTCGCGACGACTGGGAGACCGATGACGAGTGGGCCGCGAAGCTCGAGCCCGGTTGGCAGGCGCGCCGGCGAGAGCGCGCTATGTCTGGGCCGCGCCTGAGCGAGCAACAAAAGGCGCGCCGGGAGGCCATGTCGCGCGAGGAGAAGATCCGGCGGCAGGAGAACGCCAACATCGACGCAATGATGCGCATCCATCGACGCATCGACGAGGTCGTGGAACACCGTGAAACGGCTGAAGCGCTCAAGCCCTGGTACATGCTGATGTGCAAGCGGCCCTGCTTCCACAACGACTATCTGCCGACGTTCAACCGTCCGAACGTGCATCTGGTTGACACCAAGGGCAAGGGCATCACCCAGATCACCGAGTCGGGGCCGCTGTTCGACGGCGCGCAGTACGAGCTCGACTTGCTGATCTACGCCACCGGCTTCGAGGTTCAGCAGACGGGCATCTACAACCGCATCGTCGGCGAGGGAGATCTGGAGCTGAACGACAAGTACTCCGAGGGCATCCGCACGCTGCTGGGGATCCACACCGCCGGCTACCCGAACCTGTTCATCATGGGCGGCTATCAGGCGTTCTTTGCGTTCAATCTGACCGACGTGCTCAACAGCCAGGGCGAGCACATCGCCGAGTGCATCGACTTTGTGCGCAGCAACGAATTGCGGTCGATCGACTGCCTGCCCGAAGCCGAGGAGTGGTGGGTGCAGCAGGTCATCGCGAATCGCGGCAAGACCACCCGGAACCGGGACTGCACTCCCGGCTACTACAACTTCGAAGGGGCTGAGAATCGGCGCCAGGACGGCAACTTCAACGGCAACATCAACCAGTACCTGGGTTTCATGTCGCACGCTCGCGACAACATGTCGCAGAAATACGCCTTCACCCACCGTTAACGGCGGTTCGCGCTGACGGCCGCTCCCGAGCGCGCCCGTAGCCTTGACGGCGTGGAGGACAGCGGCAACGGCGCCAAGCGCAGCTACTTCGTTCGCACCTACGGGTGTCAGATGAACGAGCACGATTCTGAGCGCATCGCTGGGCTGCTCGAATCCGACGACATGGTCCAAGCGCCGTCGATGGCCGAAGCGGACGTCATCGTGCTGAACACCTGCTGCATCCGCGAGAACGCCGACAACAAGCTCTACGGCCAGCTGGGACACCTCAAGCGGCTCAAGGACGAGCGGCCCGACGTGCAGATCGCCGTCGCAGGGTGCCTGGCTCAAAAGGATCGAGAGCTCGTGCGCCAGCGGGCTCCGCATGTCGATGTCGTCTTCGGCACCCACAACGTCGCCAGCGCCGCCGATCTGCTCGCGGAGGCTCGGATCTCGGGCCCAGTGACTGAGATCCTGGCGGAGTCCGACGAATTCCCTTCCGCACTGCCGGTTCGACGCGACGCAAAGCACGCGGCGTGGGTCACCATCCAGATCGGCTGCGACAACAGCTGCGCGTTCTGCATCGTGCCGTCGGTGCGCGGACGGGAGATCTCCCGTCCATTCGGCGAGCTGCTCGCCGAGGTGCACTCGCTGGCTGCCGACGGCGTCACCGAAGTGACCCTGCTCGGCCAAAACGTCAACAGCTACGGCCGCGACTTGGCGCTCGCGATGCGCGGCACCAACAGCGCGAGCCCAGACAGCGCGAGCCCAGACAGCGCCGCCTGGCGAGCCGGCGCCGCTTGGGCGAGCGGGCGCCGCTCGGCTCGGCCGCTCTTCGCTGATCTGTTGCGGGCAGTGGGCGACGTCGACGGCATCGAGCGAGTGCGGTTCACCAGTCCTCACCCCAAGGACCTGCGCACAGATGTCATAGCGGCCATGGCGCAGACGCCTTCAGTGTGCGAGCACCTGCACCTGCCGCTGCAATCTGGCAGCGACGATGTGCTGGCTGCAATGCATCGCGGCTACACCGCAGATCGCTACCTGGAGAAGCTGGCTGCGGCCCGCGCTGGCGTGGACGACCTCGCTGTCAGCACCGACATCATCGTGGGTTTCCCCGGAGAGACCGACGCCGATTTCGCCGCTACGCTCCAAGTTGCGGCCGAGGCCCGCTACGACAGCGCGTTCACGTTCGTGTTCTCGTCCCGACCAGGCACCGAGGCGGCAGAGTCGACCGACCGTTTCGTCCCCTCAGCCGTCACGGGCGAGCGCATGCAGCGTCTGCGTACCGTCATCGAACGATCAGCAAGGCTGGGCAACGAGTTGCGCGTCGGACGCATCGAGGAAGTCGTCGTCGAGGGTCCGTCCAAGCGCGACCCGACGACGCTCACCGGTCGTACCCGCCAGAATCGCCTCGTCCACTTTGTGTCGCCTGAGCCGCTGCGAGCAGGTACCTACGCTCGCGTGCGGGTGCGCAGCGCCGCCACGTTCCACCTCATCGGCGAGTTGGTCGAGGTCACTGCAGCGGCACGACATCGCACCCGCATCCCTGTCTCAGCTCTTTGAGGCCTGCGCAATGGGCGGCGAAGCTGTCCCGCTGCCGTTGGCAATCGTCGGTCCGACGGCGTCCGGCAAATCGGCGCTCGCTCTGGAATTGGCGCGTCGACAACGCAATTCCGGCGCAGCGAACGGCTCGGTCGAGTTGCTTTCCGCCGACTCGATGCAGGTCTACCGAAGCATGGACATCGGCACCGCCAAGCCGAGCGCCGCAGAGCAGGCCGCTGTGCGTCACCACCTCATTGATCTTGTCGAGCCATCAAACCGCTTCACTGTCGTGGACTACGCGACTGCCTTCGAGACCGCGATGGCTGACATCACGGAGCGAAGCGTCACGCCGATGCTGGTCGGCGGAACCGGTCTGTATCTCCGGGCTGTCATCGACGGCCTGAAGCCGCCGCCGGAGTTCCCTGACATCGCTGCCGAACTCGAAGCCGGGGCTGTCGCGTCGGGAACCGGCGGGGGTGTGACTGCGCTGCACGCTCGGCTTGCCGAGCTGGACCCCCTCGCCGCGTCTCGCATGGAGGCGACGAACCTACGGCGCATCGTGCGGGCACTGTCGGTCTGCTTGGGCACAGGGCGGGCGTTCTCCTCATTCGGGCCCGGTCTGTCGGCCTACGCGCCGGCTCCGTACCGTCTTGTGGGCATCGAGATCGACCGTGGTGCCCTCGACGAACGTATCGAGCAGCGCTACCGACGCCAGCTCGACGCCGGCTTTGTAGATGAAGTCCGCGGGCTCGCCCAAGCAGACCTGTCTCGTACGGCTTCCCAGGCGCTCGGCTACAAGGAATTGCTCGCGCACGTGGCGGGGGAGTGCTCGCTCGAAGAGGCAATCGAACTCGCTGTCGCTCGCACTCGTCGCTTCGCCCGCCGGCAGCAGCGCTGGTTCTCGCGGGATCCTCGAATCACCTGGATTCCCTCGGGTGACACGGCGGAAATGGCCGACCGGATCAGCCAACTCCAGCCTTGGTGAATTCGATCAAGGCTCAAGTATCACTTGAACGTTCAGCGGAGCCGAGATTCCACCATTTCAAGGGCGTCGTCGGTCACTACAGCGGCCACACGGATGCGATCCGAAGCGGACGGACCGTAGAACTCGCCTGGGGACACGAGAATCCCCACCTCCGCCAGCAGGGTGCGAGTAAACGCCCACGCGTCGCCGTCTGGGGCGGTGGCCCACAGGTAGAAGCCGCCTCTGGGGAGGTCGGGCTCGGGCCCGAAGTGCCCCACGATGCGGGCAAGCCGCTCGAGCCGCGATCGGTAGCGATCACGTTGCACCTCGACATGGGCGTGATCAGCGAGAGCGGCAACGGCTGCCGCCTGAGCGGGTCCAGGCACCATGAAGCCCGCATGCTTGCGCACTTCCCGCAGGTAGTGCACGAGTTCGGGATCGCCTGCGTAGAAGCCGACGCGGACTCCGGCGAGATTGGATCGCTTCGACAGCGAGTGCACTGCCACGACGCCCTCGACATCGGCGCGCACCGCGGAGCTATCAGGCTCGCAATCGAGGTCCGGTGCAGCCGGCGACAGGATCGTGCGCGGCGGTCCGTCCCAAGTGAACTCGGCATAGCACTCGTCGCTGAAGACCGGTACGCCCCGCTCCCGACCCCACTGCGCGGCAGCCGTGAGGTCGTCGAGTCCGCCCGCCGGGTTGCCGGGAGTGTTGACCCACAGCACCAGCGCCCGCTCGGCATCGTCGTCGGAGATCGCATCCAGCTGGATCGACCATTGCTCATCGGCCGGCACGGCAACCGCCCGGCTGCCGCCCAGCTCGGCGCCCATCGCATAGCTCGGGTAGCTGACGGCCGGGTACAGCACCGTGTCGCGCCCGGGTCGTCGCAGTCGCAGCCACTGAGGCAGCCCGGCCACGAACTCCTTGGAGCCGATCGTCGCCGCAATCTCGGTCGCCGGATCGACCTGCACGCCGAGACGTCGCTCGCACCACAGGGCGGCGGACTCGCGAAATTCGGGGGTGCCGATCGACGGGGGATAGCCCCGCTCGGTGTCCGAGCTGCCCAACGCGGCGAGCACTGCGGGGTGGGGCGGGTCTATCGGTGTCCCGATCGACAGGTCCACCAACCCGCCGGAATGCCGATCCGCCAGCGGCTTCAGTTCGTCGAGTCGGTCATAGGGATACGGCGGCGGGACGAACCCGGTGCCATCTCGGCCATTCACCGCAACATCATCGCCTACCCGATCAGATGCGCGTGTGCCACAGTGTCGAGCGATCCGCATACGGGCGGATTGGGAACAGCGAATCGACGGCCATGACCGACTCCGAGGACGAGGCGACCACCCAAGTCGCAGGTGTCGACAGTGGCGTGTCGCGCCATCTGACATTGTGGCTGCAGGGCCTGCTGGCGGCCTACCTCGTCGTGATCGCGGCGAAAGCACTCACCCTTGTGATCGCCTACGCCCGCTTCGACTCCGGCACGACGGTGGATGATCTGGGGTCGATCGCGCCCGAGGCCCTCGCAGTCGAGTATCTCGAAGTTCTGTACCTGCCGATCTACGTGCTGCTCATTGTGTGGACGTTCAGCGCTCATCGAGCATCCAGAACGCTGTGGCCCTATGACCGGCGCTGGAGTGCGCGGTGGGCGGTCGGCGGTTGGTTCATTCCGCTGGCGTGGTTCGTGATCCCGCCGAAGGTGCTGTCCGAAATCCACCGCATTGCGATGGCCGAGCACCGCGACGGCAGGGTCACCAGCAGTTGGACCGAGGTCCCAACGTCACGAATCCTGGTGGCGTGGTGGCTGGCGTTCGCTTACGCCACCGTTGCCGGGGGCATCAGCAGATCCGTCATCGAAGGCGACGGCATCATTCCTCGGGGCAATCGTGTCGCGACCGTGCAGACGGCCTATGCGTGGTCAGCGAGCGCAAACTTCGTCCAGATCGCCACCGCCGCGTTGGCCATCGTGTTCATACGACAGGTCGGCCGTCGACTGCAATTCGCTGCGGCACGCTAGAGCGTCGCACGCTCGGAGGTCAGCTCGGAGGGTGCACGCGCGGGCTGTGTGATCGCTACAAGTCGATGGAATCGGCTGCGCTTGAGCTGTTCGCCACGAATTCAGCGAACACGCTGCGCGAAACATCGTCCAGACGTGCATGGACGACGGTGCCGTCGTCGTCATGTGTCTCCGAGAGCACCTCGCCCTCGCGGTGCACTGCGGCGAGAGCGTCGCCGCGGGAGTAGGGGATGCGCAACTCGGTGACCTCAGTGAGCCGCCGCAGCCGGTCGCCGACGGCCAGCAGCAAGTCCTCGACGCCTTCGCCGCTGTGCGCCGAGATCGCGTGCGAGCCTTCGTAGTGCTCCAGCAGCTGCCGCACCGCGCCGTCGTCGGCCGCGTCGCGTTTGTTGAATGCGATGAGCTCGTCGACGTCACCGGCGCCGATCTCACGCAGCACTGCGCGGACAACGTCGATGTGCATCTCGGGTTCCGCAGCGGATGCATCCACGAGGTGTAGCAACAGGTCGGCTTCGGCGACCTCTTCGAGCGTGGACATGAACGCCTGCACCAGCGAGGTCGGCAGCTTCTTGATGAAGCCCACGGTGTCGGTGACCAGCACCGTCTCGCCCCCCGGCAGCTGCAGCCGTCGGGTGGTGGCGTCGAGTGTGGCAAATAGCCGGTCCTCGACCAGGACCTTGGCGCCAGTGAGCGACCGCAGCATCGTGGATTTGCCGGCGTTGGTGTAGCCCACGATCGCCACGGTGTGGAAGCGCGACCGCCGACGCGATTTGCGTTGATTCAGACGGGTCCGGCGCAAGCCGCGGAGATCCTTTTCGAGCTGCGCGAGACGCCGCTGGATGCGCCGCCGGTCCACTTCGAGCTGGGTCTCGCCCGGCCCTCGGGTGCCGATGCCGCCGGCCTGCTGGGACAGCTGCCGGCCCCGGCCCCGCAGGCGGGGCAGCCGGTACCGCAGCTGCGCAAGTTCCACTTGCGCCTTGCCTTCGAGCGTTGTGGCGTTCTGAGCGAAGATGTCGAGGATCACCGCGGTGCGGTCCAGCGCCGTGCGCCCCAGGATCCGCTCCAGGTTGAACTGCTGCGCCGGGCTCAGCTCGTCGTCGAACACCACCGTGTCGGCATCATGGGTGACCGAGGAGTCGAGGATCTCATCGACCTTGCCACGCCCGACGAATGTCGCGGCATCGGGAGTGTCGCGTCGCTGCACGATCCGGTCCACCGAGTCCGCTCCGGCGGTGTCCACCAGTCGCTCAAGTTCGTCGAGGTTGGCATCCACCTCCTCGCTCGTCCGCTTCGCCAGCTGCACCCCCACCAGCACAATCTGCTCCCGAAACGCCCGATCAATCAGCCCAGACTCAGCCCCCCCAAACGCCCCAAACGCCCCCCGATGCGTCTCGGCCGCCGGCTCCACCGGCTCTTCAGGCTCAGCCATCAAGCCACGGCCCACGCAACGGCCAAGAGATATCGGCAACATGCTCGACCCAGAGGAGCAGCTGGAGAGCACCGCTGGGAACGTGGTGAGCCACGGTCACGCTTCCGCCGGGCATCGCGACGTCTGTGAAGAAGTCAGATTTCACTAATCCCCACTCCCGCGCTCTCGTGGCGGCGACAACGGCCCCGGTTCCGCAGGCTTGAGTAAGGCCCGCGCCGCGTTCCCAAACCGACATTCCCACGCCCGTGCAGCTGCTGGTCGGAGAGTTCTCTTCGGTGATCGGCCAAATGAACTCGACGTTGATGCCATCCGCGAAGTGGCTCTCATAGAGGGCACCCAAATTGGCGGTCTCATCAGCGCTGACAGGTGAGCCGGCTGCGATTACAAGATGGGGATTCCCCACGTCGCCAGTGCCGCGATCGGCGGTTCCGAATCTCTCGGTGATGAGGTCGTTCAGTGCGCCGCCGATCTCCGGACCCGGCGCGACGCGAGGCACGTGGACATCTACGTGTGTGTCCAGGGAAATCTGCCCGTCCTTCTCTGTGTCAAAGACGGGGTTGCGCCACGAAACGGATCTACTTCCCGCATCTGTCTTGATCTCGACTCTCAAAGAGGATTCTTGAAGCTGTTCGAAGGCGTGGGACCAAGGCTCTTGGGTTCGCGCAAGGGCGTTTGCCAAACACGCGGAACCGTTTCCGCTCATCTCGGCCCGCGAGCCGTCGGCGTTGTAGAGAACCATGGTCACTGAAACGCTTCCGCTGAGCGATTTGGAGCCTTCGAAAGCGCTCTCCGACCAGCCATCAACGACGATGGGCCGACGCCCAATATGAGGCCGTCGGCACCCGCATCGGTGCGACGATCACACACCAGGGCCGACGCCCAATATGAGGCCGTCGGCACCCGCATCGGTGCGACGATCACACACCAGTTTCGCCAGCCCGGGCCAGTCAACGCGCCGCTCGTCAAGCGCCGTCTTCTCATCATCGGGCAGCAGTGCAATCAGGAAATCGTTGCCCAACGCTTGATGCTTGGTGAGCTGCAACGTCTCCACGGCTCCATTCTCACATCTCGCCGTTCCAAAGCACGTACGGAATTCAACGAAGCACCCGCGCACACGGCGACTGGCGAACCGATCCAACCAGGGGTGTGCAGGGGCAGGGGTATCCACGCGCAGTTCGCAGCGCCAAAGCCCATCCACCTAGCAACGGGCGGCGCTGCGCTTGTCCGAGCATGGATGCCCCTGCCCCTGTGCACCCCGGGCGCAAAGAAGCGACGTCCAGCACCCCGGGCGAAAGCAGCACAAGAGCGCCCAACGCGCCCAGCGGCCTACACCGTGGCTTCGCGCTTGCCAAACCCCTTGAACGTGTCACCAATCGAAGTCGCCACCGACGCCAGCTTGGAATGCCCTTCACCCAACCGCGGCGCAATGTCCACCAGCCCTTCGACCGTCCAACGTCCGTCCGCAGCGATGATGTCGTCGTTCGACAGCGACCAGCCTTGGTACAGCCCCACCTCGTTGCCGCCGACGTGGAACACGCCCCCGGTGAACGGGCAGCTGTCCATGGCCAGGTACGCCACGAGCGGGCTGATGTTGGCCGGGTCGTACAAGTCGAACTTGGCCGGATCTTCCGGTGCACGCACCACCTCTTCGAGCCCTGGCGTCTGCAAGGTGAGTCGAGTGCGTGCGATCGGCGCCAGGCAGTTCACCCGCACGCCGTAGCGCGCCAGCTCGCCGGCAGCCACAAGCGTCATGGCGGCGATGCCGGCCTTCGCGCCCGAGTAGTTGAACTGGCCGAGATTGCCGAGCATTGCGCCCGAAGCGGTGTTGATGACCGAGCCGCTGACTTCCTTGCCGGCTTTGGACTGCTCTCGCCAATAGGCGGCGGCCCAGCGGGTGGGGCAGAAGTGCCCCTTCATGTGGACGTCGACGACGGCGTCCCATTCGGGCTCGGTCATGTTGACCACCACCCGGTCGCGCAGGATGCCGGCATTGTTCACGAGCACATGCAGGTCGCCGAAGGCCTCGACGGCCTGGTTCACCATCCGCTGCGCTCCCTCCCAGTCGGTGACGTTGTCACCGTTGGCGACGGCCTCACCGCCCATGGCTTCGATCTCGGCGACAACTTCGTCGGCGGGACCTTGGTCGGCCCCGGTTCCGTCGGCGGTGCCGCCGAGGTCGTTGACGACGATCTTCGCCCCTTCGGAGGCCATCATCAGGGCGTGTTCGCGCCCGATGCCGCGGCCTGCGCCAGTGATGAGAACGACACGTCCGTCGAGTGCACCCATTTTGATCTCCCGTATGGTCATTGGCCCATCGCCGGGGTGTCCCCGCACGAGCCGCACAAGGTTGGCACAAGTGAGCGCCAAAAACGCAAGGAAGCCGCTCGTGCACAGCTGCGAGCGGCCTTTTTGAGAGCGGATGACCGGGGTCGAACCGGCGACCTCAACCTTGGCAAGGTTGCGCTCTAACCAACTGAGCTACATCCGCGAGAGCCGATAACTGTAGCCAGCAGACGGGCTAGCCGTCGGCCGGACGCAGATCGATCCGCAGTGTGAGGATGCCGTCTTCGAGCGTCGCTGTGGAATCGCCGATCAAGGCGTAGTCCATGAAATCGTGCTCGGCCTGCTCGATGAAGAGGCGCCGTTCTTCTCCGCCGATGGCAGGAAGAGTGCGCTTGCGGACCGCTTGAGCGCGTTCGGCGAAGCGCTGGATCATCGCTTGGGGATCGAAGGCGTCGCTCATGGGCTCTCCTGCAGGCTTTCGCGGTCGTGCGGCGGCTCGTCGGGCGTGTCAGCAGCGGCGAATGCGCGTGCCGGAGACGTCCGGCGCAGGTAGAGCACAAAGCCGCTGGCTGATGCAATCGACAGTAACCCTGCCAGGACGACCAGCACCCACCACACCGCCAAGCCGGAACTCACCGCTTCGGACGGCACGGTCGTATGCGAATCGGCCAGCAGCAGTCCGACGCGTGCGCCGGTCAACGTTCGGCCTCATCGCTCGGAGCGCCGCTCTTGTAGACGTCGTCGATGAACTCGCCCATCGGCGGCCCGGTCTGATCCGGCTCAGTGAGGAAGCCGTCGTGGCCGTTGTCGCTGTCGATGTCCACGTGCTCCACCCGCAGGCTTTCTCGTCGACGCAACGAGTCCACGATCAGCATCTGCTGGGGTCGCGGGTACAAGAAATCAGTGCGGACGCTCATCACCATTGTCGGTGCCACGATGCGGGCAAGCGCGCGATCGATGCCGGCGCGGCCCCTGCCGATGTCGTGGAGATCCATGAGCTTGTTGAGCACCAGATACGTGTTGGCATCGAAGCGGGGGATGAATTTGGCGCCTTGGTAGTCGAGGTAGCTCTCGACGTCGAAGTGATGGTCGAGCCGCAGCGGCAGCAGCGGATCCTCGCTGTGTCGGGCAAAGCGTCGATCGAACTCGTCGGTGGAGCGGTAGTGAATCATGGCGATTCGGCGGGCGTTGGCCAGCCCCCGGTGGGGACCGTCGCCGTCGGCGGCGTCGTAGTAGTGACCGCCGCGGAACTTTGGGTCATCCAGAATCGCTTGGCGGCCGACCTGGCTCCAGGCGATCTGCTGCGGGGACGCAGCGGCGTTGGAAGCGATGACTACCAGCGACCGGACCCGCGTCGGGTAGGTGACACCCCACTCCAGAACCGCCATGCCGCCCATCGAGCCGCCCACCACCGAGAGCCACCGATCGATGCCCAAATGCCGGCCCAGCGCCCACTGCGAGCGAACGATGTCGCGGTTGGTGACGACCGGAAAATCCGGTCCGTAACGCTGCTGGGCGGCGGGATTCAGCGAGGACGGACCGGTGCTGCCCTGACAGCCGCCGAGCACGTTGGCGCACACGACGAAATAGCGGTTGGTGTCGAGCGGCCGACCGGGGCCGATGAAGTCGTTCCACCAGCCCCCGGTGACCTGCGATGGCGAGTGCGCGGCTCCATGCGCGTGCGCATCGCCGGTCAGCGCATGGCACACGAGCACAGCGTTCGAGGCGGTGGCATCCAAAGCACCCCACGTCTCATGCGCCAGCACTGCGCTGCGCAGCACGCCGCCGCCTTCGAGGGTGAACGGCCGGTCCGGGGACAGCTCGAAGAACTTGCGATCGCCCGCGCCGAGACCTGGATGCCATGCACCCGAGGCGGGCAGCAGGCGTGCTGCCGCCGCTTTGTCGTTCACAGCGCCTTCGCGCCCCGCACGGTCCACATCAGCGCCTTCGTCCCTGAGGCCTTCTTCCCAGTGCTCATTTCCCGACGGCCATTTCCCGTGGCCCACTCGTCCATAGTCACGTCTCCGTGAAACTTCAAGGGTACCTGTCGGGTCTGAAGCGTCCCAGTCGGTTTCGCCGAGCTCAGCCTGGCTTGTGCCGGGCCGCTCGCAGTCTCTCAGCGGGCGGCGTTGGCGCTGCTCGAAGCGAAGGAGGCGAGGTCGCCGAGCCGGTCGTCGTTGGAGAAGATTTCGTGCAGCGGGAGCTTGAGTGCCAAGCGACGCTGTAGCTGGCGGACCTCAAGTTCCTCATCCCACAGGAACATCGTCACGGCGGTGCCGCCGCGCCCGGCACGAGCGGTGCGACCGGAGCGGTGCAGATAGGTCTTGTGCTCGGCGGGCACGTTGAAATGCACCACGGCATCGACTTCGTCGATGTGCAGGCCTCGGGCGGCGACATCGGTAGCCACAAGTGCCGAGAGCTTGCCGTTCATGAAGTCCGCAAGTGCCCGTTCCCGTTTGACCTGCGGCAGATCGCCGTGAATGGCACCGGCCTTGACGCCCTCGTCACGCAGGTCTCCGCAGAGCCGGTCGGCACCGCGCTTGGTTCGCGTGAACAGCAGTGTTCGGCCGTTGGCATCGATGATGCGCGCAGCCACCCGGACCCGATCCATCTTGTGGACGGACAGGAACAAGTGACCCATCTCCGCGACGGTGACCTCTCGTTCTTCGACTTCGTGGAAGACGGGGTCGTGGAGGTAGCGCTTGACGAGCGTGTCGACCACGCCGTCGAGCGTGGCCGAGAACAGCAGCGTCTGGTGCTGGCCGTCGATGTGCCGCAGTACCCATTCGACCTGGGGCAGGAAGCCCATGTCGGCCATGCGGTCGGCCTCGTCGACGACGACCCGCTGGATGCCGCCAATGTCGACGGCGCCACGCTCGATGAGGTCGATCAGACGGCCGGGCGTGGCGATGACGACATCCATGCCGGCGCCCAGCAGCTCGATCTGGCGCTCGATGTTGGTGCCGCCGTAGGTGGCAATCGACCGGATGTCCATGGCCTTTGCAAGCGGCTCGACGACTGCGGCGATCTGGTTCGCCAGCTCTCGTGTCGGCGTCAGCATGAGCGTGGTCGGTCGGCCGTCCGCAGAGCGCGGCGTGAGCGCGAGCGTCGGCAAGCCGAACGCCAGCGTCTTGCCGGAGCCGGTCTTGGCCTTGCCGCACACATCTCGGCCGGCGAGAGCTTCGGCGATGGTCAGTTCTTGGATGGCGAACGGTTCGGTGATGCCTTGATCAGCCAAGGTGTCGCACATGGACTCGGGAACGCCGAGTTCACTAAAAGTTGTCACGGATATCTTTCAGAGGGCGTGACCCGCGAAGTGCGCACGTCGCGACGATTCGTGCGACAACGCTGGGCAGTGAGGCCACGCGGCGAACTGCCTTGGCGGACGAGTGTACGGCGGGCAACGGTGCGCACGTCGGACGGTACCCTCGCCCGGACTCGGGCGGAGTGGCCGAGTGGTTAGGCAGCGGCCTGCAAAGCCGTGTACGCCGGTTCGAATCCGGTCTCCGCCTCGGCTGTGCACTGCACCCGCAGTGCTAGCGTTTGTAACCCTTCCGGGCGATTGGCGCAGTTGGTTAGCGCGCTTGCATGACACGCAAGAGGTCACAGGTTCGACTCCTGTATCGCCCACCAGGGGCTTGTTTGCGAATTATTGGGTCTGATGTTTGCGATTTAGCCCGAGGTGCGCGTCTGAGGGCCGTTTGAAGGCGCGCTGCGGGGATTTCTGGGTTTGTCAGCGCTTCAGTGGGGCTAGAGGGCGCCGATCCTTGTGTTCAGAGAGTTTTCGGGCGCGATAAGGCAGGCGGCTGGCAGCCGCCTGCCTTGATTTGGGGTTCGCTCAGTGCTTCGGCGGGCTTCTGCTGTTTGGCGGGGTTCCGCGAGGGTGCGCTTTCTGTTTGCGTTGGTGGTTGCGCCGTTGCCGGTTGCTCTTGCCGGAGCGCGCTGGTGCGGTGGTGTGGTCGTTGTCGGCAGCGGCGTCTGGTTCAGGGGTCGATTCGTCGGTGTGTGTTGATGCCGCGGTGACTGTGTCGTCGGGTTCGGGTTTCTTCAGGTCATCTCGTTTGGCGTCAGTGGGCTGTTTGTCGCGTGCTTGCGTGTCGTTGTTCTTGTCTGTGGCGGTTGAGATCTTGTTGGCTTGCTCTTGGGTTTCTTGGTGTTCGAGTTCGTATCGGCGGACTTCTTCGAGATTCAGGATGACGAGGTTGAGCGTCGCGGCAATGATGTGGGCGACGAAGTCGTGGATTCGACAGGTTTCTTCGTCGAATCCACCCTCGTTCTTGGCTCTGGAGTTGCCGGTCTCGACGATCGAGCGTCGTCCGTAGTCGGCATCCCATGCGGGTGTGGACCATGGTCTGTCTTGCAGGCGGACGGCTTGTGCGGGTGGCACTTTGAAATAGCGCTCGGGGTACACGATGTCGGTGGGGTACTCGGCGGCGTCCTGGTTGGCGGTGTGCATGGTGTGCTCGGTGCCGATGCGTCCGGCTGCGAGGGGGGTCTGGTACTGGTAGCCGCCGCCGGGGAGTTTCCTGTTGACGCTGCATCGGAGCTTGGCGCGCTCGGTGTACCACGCGTTGACGTCGTCCTCGGTGACTTCCTCGCCGGTTTCCGGGTCGACGGTGCCGACTTCGGGGGGTTCCACGATGGCGGGGTCGAGCCAGCCGGGGAACAGCGCTCCGACGTGCTGGTAGTAGAGGTTCTGGTTGCGCCCGAATGTCGGGGTCTTGGGATTCGCGACTTCGGTGGTGGTGTAGTCCATCGTGGCGTTCAGGCCGAGTGCGTGGCATGTGAGCACGAAATCAGGGCTGTTGGTGATGATCCGGTCAGCGATCACGTCGCGTGCTCGGGAGAAGTCACGCTCGAAGTTGCGTGCCAGGACTGCGGAGGATGGTGCGGCATGCGTTGAGGCAGGAATGACGCGCGTCCCGACAAAAAACTGCGGCACGTCGGGTCCGAGCTGGTAGCGCTCAGGGTCGCCTTGCCAGCAGAAATCGCGTACTGCGACGGCGGTGATGAGATCGTGCCCGTCGAATTTTTCGCGTTGGTCCTTGCGGGTCTTGGTGCGGTGCCCCCTTCGCACGGTGGGGCAAAGGGTCGGGATCGGCCGTCCGTCTGGTCCGAGTTCGCCGGGTCTGGTGCCGCACGGGTTCTTCAGGTCCGACAGGTCGGGTTCGTCGAGCCCGAGTTCGTC
Organism: Candidatus Poriferisodalis sp.; assembly: GCA_965226645.1. Lineage (GTDB taxonomy): Bacteria > Actinomycetota > Acidimicrobiia > Acidimicrobiales > Poriferisodalaceae > Poriferisodalis. The sequence goes on along the minus strand of CBDDDL010000004.1, from coordinate 1,131,932 downwards.
GGCGCGTCGCTGTGCGAACTCGGCGACGATGTCCTTTTTGGGCGTGAAGACCCTGTTCGTCGCCCAGGCCGGCCAGCAGGTGCCGTCTATCGCCACTGCAGTGATCTTGTCCCGCCACTCGGGGGGTATGGACGCTCGGATCAGCTCGTCGGACCACCAGTACGCCAGCATGTACATGCCGTCCTCGTCGAGCCATCCGTAGTCTCCGTGGAAGGGGTGTCGTGCGTGGTCCACGAGCGCTTTTTCGAGTTTGCGGCACAGCGTCGCGACGGTGGAGTAACTGATCGGGCTTTCGTTGCGATCCGCGATGCCGACCTCGGCGGCAGTCTCGTCGGTGATCTTGGCGACCTCCGCTGTGATTTCGCTGCGCTTGTAGGTGCGGCGCTCCGCCAAAGCGCGCATCGCCGCGACCAGAGCGCCTTCGATGCCGAGTCGCGACTGGCGTCCGCGGTGGCCGTGCAGCATCTGCTTGAGCAGCGGCAGGGTCCCCGAGCGCTCGATGACCTCCCGGTACTGCGCCTCTTGCACATGCTGAGGCTGGTGGCGCTGGCGGTGGCGGCTGGGATGATCAGGGGGCAGCCATGAGTAGTCGCGTGCCCAGTCAGGGACCGTTGCGTCGTCGGGTTCGGCCGCGGTGCTCATGCCCCGAGCGCCTGTTCGACTGCATCGGCGTCGGAGAGGTCGGCTGCGACATGGCGGATGAGCTGGGTGATGGTGTCATGCGTGACGGACCCGGTGATCCTGGACAGCGCTGCGGGCGGCGTTCCGGCGGCGATGTGCGCAGCCACAAAGGTGTTGCGCGACGCGGTCAGCGACAGGCTCCGGTCGCCGACGCGGATTCGCTGCGCGATCTGGCTTGCTGCACCCGGCTTGTCGGACGCGACGAACTGTGAGCGGTCCTCCAACGCGACAAGCTCGTGGACGAGCGGTTCGTAGTCGCTGCGCACAGGCACTCGGCGCGCCTTGTCTCCCCGCACACGAATCTCCCAGCGCCCGTCGGGACGCTGAGTGAGGTCGCCGTGTTCGGCGTCGGCCATCTCGGGTCCGCTCAGTCCCGCTCCGGGCGCTGCGATGGCGATCCACAAGCGCGCCCTGCGGTCGCGGCGCGGCAGCAATGCCGCACGGCGGAACTGCACTTCGGTCTTCGCGTCGTAAGGGGCGACGACACTGCGTGCCGGCATCGGCTGCGGCGGACGCGGCCACGCCGCAGGATTAATGATTGGCCCGAAGCGTCGCAGCACGCCTCGTGCGCGGTTCTTCCAGTTGTCGTCGTGGTCGGCGTTGACGCGCATCACCCAGGTCTCGGTGTTGTTCGGGGTGAGCATCGTCACCGGGCCGCTGTGACGGTCGTCGACAGCCCACAGCGCGAAGCCCGCCAGTATCCGCAGCCACTTGCGTGCCTCGTCCACATCGGCGGGCTCGGCTGCCAGCACCCAAGCGCGCACCTCAGGCAAGACCGTTTCCAGGCTGCGCGGGCTGCCGTGCCGCCAGCGCTGAGGTCGCCACCGGGCAGCCACCGCGGCGATCTCCTCAGGATCGGTCTTCGCTCGTTTCGGGCGCGGCGGCGGGTTTAGGAATCGATCCATTTCGCTGTCGAGCAGCGGCACCGGTGCTCCCAGCCGGATCGCCGAGGCGACGATGTGCTTCGCCTTCCACCGCCGGTGGCGCATCTCGTCCGGGTCGCGTTCGCGCACCACCTCGCCGCGGCGTTCGCGCAACGGCTCCTCAGTCCACTCCAGCAGCACCCCGGCGTGCGTTTCCCGCCATGTCGTGATGCCGTGCAGACCCAAGAACGCGAACAACGGCGCCGCCGCACCCGCCACGCTCTTGGCGGACTCGACCGCCAGGCCGCTGTTCGCCCTGACGTCGGCACGGATCGCCGCCACCCAGTCCGACAGCGGAGCGCCCGGGTCAGGCGGTACCGGCATCACCGGCGATCCTCCTTGTCCGGTTCCGCCGGCAACGCGACGTCGGCCGCGGTGCGCACGTGGACGCATTCGGCCATGTGCACCGCGACGTGACAGCTGCGCAGATCGAAGCGGCTTGCGGCCTTTTCGGGTGCCAGGTGGCCCGCTGCCGGGGGCGGGGAGTTCCGCTCAGGTTCCATGTCGTGGTAGTCGGATGCAGCCGCGGCGCTGTTCGCTGGATCGTGCGGTGCCGCGGCTGTCTCGTCTGAGAATGGGAACTCGCGCGACTTGCAATCGCGCCGGACCGTCCCCGAATCGGCGGACTCCCCGTGTTTGTACGGGTTTGCGGGGATCGGGCCCGGATTCCGTTTCGCGCGATTTCCGTCGACGCCCTGCTCAGCAGAGCCGCCACAGGCAACCGTCGCCGGGACTTTGAGAGGCGTCGCTGCGGGTCGTGGCGGTTCGTGCGCGCACACGCGGCTGTCTCGCCGCCTGGCAATCAGGCGGACCCCGTCGACTGGCAGTCGCGCCGGGCGGGCGCCCAATGGGCGGCAACGCTGCTCGCCGTTCACGTCGAGGCTGCGCGCCAAGCCTGCATAGCGCAGCCTCGACGATTCCGCGCACCCATCCGCCTGCGGCACCCGGGCGTCTGCGGACGCCGCGCGCGGCAACCGTTTAGAGTCGGTGATCGATACCCCGTTACTATGTTGCATTCATCCCCACTTGGGGCTGGGCGGGTCGGAACGCATTGTCTGGTATGACGTGGTTGCGTTCCGGCCCGCGGCTTTTTCGGATGACCAATAGGGAGAATGCCAACACGACGCGCGCTCGGGCCTCCCGTTTGGCCGGTCGCGGACCGGAAGTCCTCGAAAAGCCCGGAAGTACGGGCCTCGTGGCTGTTTGCGGCCATTTCGTCACCGGGCGCAGCTGATGACGGTTTCGCGCGGTCGCGCTCGATCTCGTGAGAGAACGAGGGCCGATTCCGCGTTCGACGGCCGGTGCCGTCGACCTGTTCTCGGCGCCGTCGAGCAGCGCTCGGCTGGCCGCATTCGGCAGCGCCCGCACCGCCGACGATGTCCCGGCACACAAACGGCCTGCGTCGGGATTGCTGCCGACGTTGCCGGCGACACGCATCCGGCCCGCCGAGACGAAACCGCGTCGGCCGCGTGCGACATGGGACACCGCGTCCGCCGCCCGCCGCCGCGTCGCTTGTTGCGGGCTGCCTGATTCTCTCTGGCCGCTGATGTCCGCTTCAATCCCTTCGGGCACTCCAACCCCTCCGGATCAGGGCGCGCCGGAGTGCGGGATTTGTCTTGCAGGACCACGCACCCCGGTCCGTCTGCCGCTGCTCTAAGGAAAGCCGTCTCGCTGGGACCCGCTTGGGGAACTCGGCGTCATTTCGGATCCCTGAACGGGCACGGTCCGACAGACACCCGGGACGCCCAGGCGTCATTGCAACAGATGCCAAGTCTCTTGCAAGATCCAAGAACGGCGATCGAGCGATGTCCGCGCCACGAACACAGCGACCCTGAGGCACGCACAGGCATCGACCAGCAGCACCGCCGAGACCTCCACGAAGAAATCTCGGCGGTCTCGCCTGCCAGGGCGCCAAGCCTTCCTTGCCCCAGCAATGGGCCTCCATTCAGATGCATCACAGAGCCGGTGCCACAGCACAACCCCTACACCGACTGCGACGCCGACACTCCTCGGAAATCCCGCTCAGATTGCGCCCCAATCGCCGTACACCACGGCTGCAGTGCAGGCGTCGTGCAAGCGTCGTGTTATTGGCGTGTTGTTGGCGTGTTGCTGCGTTCAGCAAGCTGGCAGCCCGTCGAAGTGTCACTGCGTCCGTGTCGCGCGAAATCGCGCGGCCGCGCGCTCACACGGCCCCACGACTACCTCGAACACCACAGCGAATGGCCCGACGGACGCCTCGCAGACCACGCGCCGCCCGAAGCACACCTCGCACAAGCAGTCTCGCAACGCCTCCGCAGCCACCTCACCGACCACAACCCCAGCCTGCGACAAGCAGCCCGCCTCGCCGCCGCATCCCGCCAGGGCACTGTTCAACGCCGTCCACGGACGCACCTGGAGCGACCTCGCAACTCTCGCGCGCATCGAGCACGGACTCGGCATCGACTTGTGGGGCATTGAGCACCGGCGATGAGGCACCCAAGATGGCGGATTCCGAGCGGCGGGGCTTGCTGTTTGCGGCGCGAACGCGTCCGTGCCCGGGATGTGAGCTGCTCCGAGATTCCGGGTGCCTGTGCCGAGGGGATCGCTGCGGGGCGGGCCTGAGGGCGCACCGCTGCGGTCAGGTGATGTGGATGGCTTGCATCCAGTCGGGGACGTCGCGGATGGGTGCGTCGATGCCGATGAGGGCGGCGATGACGATGGGTCGGCTTGGTGGGGGCTGGTCGGGCCAGGGTGTGTGCCCGTCGGTGAGCACGATGACCGCGGTGGGCCGGGCTTGTGCCGCGGTGTTGATGCCGGCGGCCATGTCGGTGCCGCCTCCTCCGTGCAGCGGCAGCTGGCGGGTGCCGGTGATGCGTTGGTGGGCTCGGGTGGCGGTGTCGACGGCGTAGTAGTCGATGTGGCGGCCGGGCACGACGCGGCGGCAGATGGCGTCGATCTCGGCGACGGCGTGGGCGTGGTCGTCGGCGTTCATGGAGCCTGAGGTGTCCACGACGACAGCGAGGTCGGGGACGGGGCGGCTGGTGGCGGGCCGCAGGATCTCCCCGTCGGGTGTGTGCGGGTTGGGGCGTCTGGGGGGCCGGGTCCAGGTGTAGTCGGCGTCTCCTGTTCGGTGGCGGGCGGCGCGGCGCAGTGCTGCGGCGAGCGCTCGCCGCCAGTCGACTTGGGGGCTGGTCTGTTCGTGGGCCCATCGAAGGAGCCCGTCGGGGACGCTGTCGGGGTCCCGTTGTTCGTGGTCGAGAGCTGCTTGTGCGACGCGTCGGCGCAGCATGCGCGCTTCGGTGTCGCTGGGCGTGTCGGTGTCGGCGGGGGGTTCCCAGTGGGGGGTGATGCCGGTGGCGGCGGACCCGCAGTCGCTGCTGGTGCGGTGGATCTCGTCGTGTCGGTGGTCGATCCAGGCGACCTCGCCGGTGGTCGGGGTCGATGCGGTCGCTTGCGGTCAGGTCGCGGTAGTAGGTCTCAGCGGTCTGTGAGTCGGGCCAGCTCAGCTTCCACGGCGCCGGCCAGTTGTGGGGCAGTTCCGCGGTGCGGTACGCGAGGCCGTCGAGGAGGTCGTCGTTGATCTCGCAGTCAGCGGCGACGTTCCATGCCAAGGCGAGGAACGGGTCCGCGACGGCGTGCTGGGCGCGTCGGTGGTGGCCGCGCAGGGCGTGGTTGAGGACGTGCATGAGCTCCACGGCGGTCTGGGTGACGGTCAGAGCGTTGATGTGGGCCGGGTTGGCCCAGATGCGCCAGTGGCGGTCGACGGCAACGGTTGCGGTGTGGCCGGTGGTGCGCAGCGGGCAGCGGAACAGCGCCGTCATGTAGTACGGGCAGTGGACAGCGATCCAGTAGCGGGCCGCTCGCATGCGCTGCTGGGCGGCCCGTTCGGGCGTCGGCCCGCCGTCCGGGTTGTCGTCGTCGTTGCCGGCGTTGTGGCGGTTGTGGTGGTCGCTCATGTGCCTGGCTCGGGTTCGTGGGGGTCGAGGTCGGGGTCGAGCTGTTCGAGGAAGACGTCGTTGAGGACGTCGTGGCCTTGGGGCAGGCGAGCGCGTGGGGGCCGGATCGCGGCGAAAGTTCGGGCTGCGGTCATGGCGATGTCGGGTGCGTGCTGGCGGGCGGCGACGATGCACACCTCGAAGCCTTTCGCCCAGCGGGCCGGCGTGTTGTGCTCAGCGACCGCTGCGGCGACGGCGTGCAGGCATGCAAGCTGCTGGTCGGGACGTTCTGGCAGCACCAGCGAAGCGGGATCCGCGAGCAGCGCTTCGGGGTCGGGCAGGTCCAGGTCGGAGAGGAACGCGAGATACTCCGCGGCCGCAGCGGTGCCCAGCAGCGCTTCGGCGACGAGCGCGCTCACGTCGGGATGCGCCCCGGCGGCGTCGGCTGCGGCGAGGCACGAGGCGGTGCGTTCCCAGGTGCGCGGAGACGGCCATCCCTGCCCGCCGCTGTCGGCCGCGAGGCCGGTCGCGTCGGGCGGCGCGCACAGCACCCCAGCGCGGCGCCGCACGAACGCGGTCTGCATCGCCCGGTGGAACGACACCCGGCTCAGGTCGGGATCGGGGGTCTTGAGCGGCTCCGGTGCGGGCCAGCCGCCCAGATAGCTTGCGGCCCATTCGTCGACGCTGAGCGGCCAGCGCAGGTGCGCGAACCGGTTCGCGAGCGGCGCGGACAGCTCCCACGCCCCTGAGTTTTGCTCGGGCGGGTTCGCTGCTGCTGCGAACCGTGCCTTGGTGCCGAGGTCGAGGTCGCCGACGCGGCCCGACAGCACGACTCGCATGAGCGCGTTCTGCGTGGCCGGGGTGGCGGTGTTGATCTCGTCGAAGAACACCAGCGTGTCGGCGTCGCGTTCGGCGACGCGGCGCGCCCAAGCCGGCGGATCGAGGATCACTCCGGCGGGTGTGCGCACCGGCAGTCCGCCGATGTCGGTGGGGTCATACAGCGACGCCACCACCGTCTCGACGCCCCACCCGGCCGCTTCGGCGAACGCTTCGATGGTGGTGGTCTTGCCGGTGCCGGGGTCGCCCCACAAAAGCACCGGCACGCGAGCAGCGAGCAGGATCTGCATCGCTTCGAGAGTGAGCCGCTGAGTCGTGTCGCTCATCGTTGTCTCCTTGTTTCGGGGTTCGGCTGGGGAAGCCGCGAACGCTTCCACAGGGGTGTGACACGCATCCGCCGAGCTGGGGCCGCGACATCGCGTGGCGGGGTCACCGCTGCGCCCATCTGCGCTGGTCCGCCGGGCTCATGCACTGCTGCGGGGGCGGCCCGCTGAGCGCCGTGTACGCGTCAGCGGTGCGTGCGCGCAGCGCGGTGTCGAGTGAGTCGTTGTCGAGCAGCGCACCGAGCATCTCGAGGTCCAGCTCGGTCTCGGCGCGCTGCGACAACGCCCGCAGCGCCCGCACAGGCGCTCTCGGGTTCGCGGCGACAGCGACGCGGACCTCGCGAACGGAATCGTCCGCCAGCAATCCCAACAGCACGCCGGGCGTCTCGGCGAGACCCGCGGCGATCTCCCGAGCAGGCCACTCGCCGGCGACGGCGATCCGTTCGGCCACGGCGCGCATCGCGCTGCGCTCGGTCGCTGGATTCGCAGCCGCCGCGGCTGCGGCGAGCACGTCGGAGTCCTCGCACAGCGCACGCAGAACCCCCGACGGTGTCGCCTCGTTTCTCGCGGCCTCGCGGCGCACCGCAGCGACGCTGTCCCCGGCGAGGCGGCTCAGCATCCCTGCCGGCGTCGCACGGTTCGAAGCGGCGGCGGCGCGTACCGTGCGATGGGAATCCCCGGCAAGCCTCTCCAGCAGGCACGCACGCGCGGACGGGTTCGCTGCGACCGCGGCACGCACATCGGTGTCCAAGCTCGGGGCGAGCGCTTCGAGCACTCGTGCCGACGCGCGCGCCGAGCGTCCGACAGCAGCCCGCACTGTCGCGTCGCCGCAACCTGCCAAGTCGCGCAGCAGCGTCTTGGGGGCACGCGGATGCAGCACAGCCCAGACCCGCTGTGCGATCCCTGCGATGTCCCAGCAAGAAGTCTGCCGCGCGAAGCGCTCCTCGACCGGGGCCACCGCAGCCTCCGCGATCAGCCAGGCCGGCGCGAACGGGTTCTGCAGCACCCTCAGCCGCACGCGCATCGCCTCAGGGTCCCGCACGGTCCCGCAACTCAACCCCTCGAGAACGTCGACCGGCGTGGAAGGGTTCACCGCAACCAGATCTCGCACCCGCCAGTCGCGATCGGCAGCCAGCTCGCCCAGACGCCGCGGATCCCCAACAGGATCCGTCGCAACAGCCACGTCCCGAAAACGCCGATCAGGATGGGCTGCGAGAGTCTCGAAGAAGCCCTCACCGAGCCGCTGCGCCACTGCCCTGTCGAACTCCCATTGAGCATCGCCGGCCCAGCCGTGCCAGCCCGGCGGCATCCACGCTGTGCGCCACAACGCCGGCTCGAGCCGTTTGGCGAGCACCCACGACAAGAACTCCAATGCCGCGTCGCCGCCCAGATGCGCGCACGCCGCCGCCAGCGCGTCACGCTCGTCGAACGCCAAATGCCAATAGCCATACGATCGGCGTATCCAAAGCCACGCCAGCCGGCGCACCAGGCCGCTGAGCTGATCAGGGCGCACCAACTGCGCGTTCAGCGCCGCCGCGACGCCCCGCGCACGCCCCAATGCCTCATTGGGCTGCCCCAACGTCTCCCAGCAGCGCCGTCTCCGACGCCAACGCATCCACGTCGGCCACAGCCCACACGCCGGCCCGCCGTTCCAAAACGACCTCGATGCCGTCCAGCACCACACGGCGAACCACATCGCCCTGCGGCCACACCACCACCCGCCGCTTGCTCATGCTCGTCCCAGACATGGCCGCGACCCTCGCGAAGGGGTGTCACAAACATCCCCCGCCGCCAAGCGAAGACTCGCCGCGGACACGACCCGTAGCCGCGATCCGGGACCGCGCAACTCGCCAACGGATGCCACACACGAGGTCCCCAACCGCCTAAACGCACCACCCACGGGCCCCTCCCCGAGTCGCTACCGCGGCCATCCGCTGACCAGCTTCCCAACCCATGCCCGCGGGCGCTCTGACCCCTAAGCCTGAATCCACCGATTGGCCTTTGGTGGGCGCGGGGTTCCCGGGTCGGTGGCGGGTTGGGGTGGCGTCGGGTTGTTGGGGGTGTGAATCGCCCTGGTTTGGTGTGTTTGGGCGTGTTGGGGTAGGGGTGCGGGTGTGGTTTGGGGTTGTCGACGCTGGGTTTGTGTGGGGGCGTCAGTTCCGGGCGGTGTGGGTCAGCCTGAGGGTCCGGGCAGAGCCCTGAGGGCGCTGAGTGTGGCTCGGAATTGTGTTTCCCAGGGCCAGCGGGCGGGGTATCGCAGGGTGGGTGTGCCGGAGCGGTTGACGAGCACGGCGGCGAGTGCGACGAGTCGGGTGCGGCGGGAGCGGTTCGTGGCCGGCGACGCGCCAGCGAAGGCGGCGGTCCAGTGGCCGATGTTGTGGGCGAGCACGGCGCATGCGAGCCATGCGCAGTTCGCGCCGTAGTGGCCTGAGGGGACGTGCTCGAGGCCGGTGCCTTCTTTGAGGTCGCGGATGGCGAGCTCGACGACGGCGTGGGCGCGGTGGAACTCGTCCGCGGCGGCGGCGGTGTCGTGTTCGGTGTTGGTGATGAATGCGTGGTGTCGCCAGTCGGGCCACAGTCGTCGTTGTGCGGTGTCGGTGAGGCGGGTGCGGCGCACGACGAGGCGAACGGTGCGCTTGGCTTTGCCGCGGCCGGTGGCATAGGTCGTCTCGGCGACTTGGGCGTGGCCGCCTTTGGTGTAGGCGATGTCGGTCCATGCGGTGCTGGGGATTGCTTGGATCGCTGCGCGAACAGCGGGTATGAGGGCGACGGTGATCGACCATTTGATGTCGTGGGCGTCGAGACGGTCGATCAGCTTCCATGACCAGAACCCCGAGTCGCCGCGCACCGTGACCGGCCCCGCAGCCCCGGCTCGTCGCAGGTTCGCGACGAGCTCGTCGACGAAGCGCACCACGCCTCGCGAGGACCCCGCGGACCCTTTGCGCATGCGGGCGCCGAGCACCTCGCCGGTGTCGGCGCGTGCAGCGAGCAGCGGGTGACAGCCGAGCTCTTTGGTGCAGGCCGTACGCGGCGCCTTGTTTTTGCTTGCCGTGGACCTCGCAGATCGTGGAGTCCAGATCGACCACCAGCGGCGCACGGCCCGGGCCTGCTCCCAACTGCCATGCGCGAGCGAGCGTGCGCGACAGCACCGCTTCGAGCTGGCGGACGTGACCGAACGTGAACGTCCGCAACGTCCCGACCGTCGAGGGCGCCATCGGGCGGAATCCCAGCACCCGCCCGGTGCGCCCGGCGCGCAGCATCCCGACATGATCGATGTGAGTGCCGCCCGCGAGCATCGCGGCGACCACCGTGCAGATCTTGGGGCCCGGGTTCGCGGAACCCGTGCGCACCCACCGCTCGATCAGCGCCGAAACACCCAAACGGGCCATCAGCGTGCCCGCCAGGATCAGGCCCGCGTTGGCCACCAGGCCCTCATGATCAACCGTCGTTGCGAACCGGTCCAGACTGCGCGAAGATGCAGACACAAAAAGTGCCTCCTGTTTTTGAGACGAACGTGACTACTGACACCATGATCGTCGCAGATCAGGAGGCCGTTTTCGCGGACGCGGTAACCCCGACACACCCACCACACCGGTGGATTCAGGCTAAGAGCCGATCCGGAGAGGTGCATTAAATGATGAAGAACATACGGCCCGAGCAGGCATGGGGCCTACTGTGCCGCATCTTCGGAGTCGGAGCACGCGCACGGGGTTCCCGGCCGGCGCGCAAGCTGACGCTGGCGGCCCTTGTGCTTGCCGTCGCGGCCTTCGGGGGCGTCCCCGCGGCCGCGCAGGTTCCACAGGACTGCGCAGCCATCAGCGCTCTGACCCTGACCGGCGACACCTCCGGCGTCCTTGACGTGTCCTGGGACGCGCCCACCGGCGCGGTGCCGACCGACTACCGGGTCAACTGGGCGCGCTCGGGCGAGGGCTATCCGTCGTGGACCGATAACACCGCCAACCACCAGCCGACAACGACATCCCAGCAGCTGACCGGCCTCGACGACGGCGTCGAGTACAAGGTCCGGGTGCGGGCCCGCTACTACGACGGCGCCCGCGCCGACAGCCCCTGCAGCGGACCCTGGGCCGAGACAACCCGACAGGTCGCCGCCCAGCCGGTTGTGCCGGTCCAGCAGCCGGTTGTGCAGGTCCAGCAAGACGACGGCGCCATCAGCGCTCTGACCCTGACCAGCGACACCCCCGGCACCCTTGACGTGTCCTGGGACGCGCCCACCGGCGCGGCGCCGACCGACTACCGGGTCAACTGGGCGCGCTCGGGCGAGGACTATCCGTCGTGGACCGACAACACCGCCAACCACCAGCCGACAACCACATCCCAGCAGCTGACCGACCTCGACGAAGACGTCGAGTACAAGGTCCGGGTGCGGGCCCGCTACCACGACGGCCCCTGGAGCGGACCTTGGGCCGAAGCAACCCGACAGGTCGCCGTCGAGCCGCCGGTCACGCTGGAACCACCCAAACTCACCGTCGTCAACAAACCCGAGGACCCGCCGGTCACGCTGGTGGCGCTGGTGGCGCTGCAGCAGAGCGCCGACGGACCGGTCATCGAACTCGACACCGACGAACCCGACACCGACGACCCGCCGGTCACGCTGGCGCCGCCCCAGCTCACCGTCATCGAACCCGACACCGACGACCCCGATGATCCCGACGTCCCACTGGTGGCGCTGCAACAGAGCGACGGATCGGTCAGCGAACCCGCCGACGGCGACCTGCCCGCCGACACCACCACCGACGGCCTCCTGATCGTCGACGGCAACGGCGTGACCGGCCGACACACCGACAACGTGACAGACCGAAACCTCGACAGCAACGGCAACCGACATCACTTCATCCATTCTGACTTATACGCCGCCGAGGACGTCGACTGGTACGCCGTCGACCTCGAAGCCGACGCCTTCTACCAGTTCGACGTCAAGCACAACGGGGGCAATCTGCCGGTGTACCGCCTCAAGATCTACGACAGCGGGGGGAATCCGGTCATGGTCACCGTGGGAACAGGGATGAATGAGAGGCAGGTAGCGGTAGACAACAACTTCGGAGTGCCAGGCAATTTGCCCGATCAAAGGAACGCGCTGCCGTTCCAGCCGGATACCGCCGGCAGGTACTACGTGTCGATAGCTGCCCCGAAAGGCGGCATCGCACCCAATCGTGTGTACACCCTGTCCGTGCAGAGCGACGACTACGCGAGCGGCACAGGCACCACAGCCGTCGTCGCGGTCGGCGGAAGCATCCGCACCTACATCATGCGCACCGAGACGAGCGCCGGCAGCACAAGCACCAGAGACTTCGACACGATCAAGGTCGCGCTGCAAGCGAACACCCGGTATCGGATCGTGTGGGACGTGGCCTGCCTCCACGAAGGCATCATCCGAGGCATCGACGACAACGATCGCCCCTGGCTGCTCCAACACACAATTTCGCGGGAAACGGACGGTCATTGCACCGACCTCACCATCGAATTCACACCGCCCCTCGGCGGGGACTACTTCATTACCGTCTCCGCCAGAGGGTCCGACTTCCCCAAGAACGGCCCCACCGACCCGTCCCGCTACCCGTTCCAGGGCGTCTGGGGCACCCTCACGGTCGAGCGCATCTCCTAGTCGCAGAGCCACCTTGCGCTCGCCGCGCGGCGCGACCCGCCGGCGAGCGCAAGGTGGGCGCAACCCCCACCGCGGACACCAGCAGCATCCCCACCGGGCACGACACGTCGAATCCGATCGGGCTTCTCGCGGCAACTCGCATCGCGCCTGCGATCCGCCCCCGAGCGGAGACTCCGCCCAGCCACCGCCAGACGAGATCAGAACAGCGAACGCCCGCTGCATTTCGTCCGGGTCTGGCTCGGCACCGGTCATGTCTTGGTCTGTGGCGGCTTGGATGTGCCGGCTGAGGCGAGCTGTCATGAACAACTGCCACGCCGCGGCCGCAGCGAGAGCCGACACGGTGACATCGTCCGCAGACGCCGAGAAGTCTCGCTGCGCCGCGGCGGCGTCGGCGCGGGCGCCTGAGATGTCGCCGATCTCGGCTCGGATGCGCGACCGCTGAACCAGCAGCCACCCGTAGTCGACGGGCCTGAGCTCATCGCCGTCAACGAGGCCGTCTAGGACAGCAAGCGCGGCTTCGGGCTGCTCGAGACGCTGTGGGTGCCGAAAACGCGGTCGTGGGCGTTGACCTGCAACGATGCCAGCCGATCGTCGCGCGCAGAGATGACCGGCTCCGGCGCGTACGCGGCGTCGATGCCGTCCATCTTGATCTGCACGCGCCCTCTGGCTCGCTAGATCGTCAAGATCTGGCGACTGCTCGTTTCGTCGGTCTCTGGGAACGGGTCATCATGGGGCACGTCATCATCCCAGTATCCGTATCTGGCCGCCAGCAGCCGCTCAATCGCCGGCACATCTGGTGTTCGTTGGCAACATTCCAATCCCCAGTGCTTGAGGAGAGAGAACATCGCAGTCTGCCTGGCGTCCTGCATCCGCTCGGGAGTGAACAGAGCTACCGGCACCGGAGGTGCTGCGGCGCTCTCGGGGCTTGAGGCGGTTCGTAGCATCCCCCGTACGGCCTCTTCGGAGGGTTGAGCGCCGAGTGGGGAGCGGTAGTTCATCGCGATGTTCGCAATGGCTGTCAGGATGTGCCAGTCGAGCCAGCCGTCGGCCCGGAGGGCTTGGACGGTGGGCCGGAACTCCTGTGAGCCCGATAGCACGGCGACCGTTATTCGAAGGCTCTGAGCGAGAGTTTCATAGCGCGTTCGGAGCATCTCATTTGCTTTGTCGCGCGAGTAGGTGGGGCCTGGCCGATCTTGCCAGCGAAGCTCCTCGCAGGCAGTGATCGTGCGTTCGTGACCGTCCCAGGGCGTTTCGATGGTTTGACGGGAGAATGCCTTGTCCTGGTCGGTGGAGAAGGTTTCGACGAATTCCTCCAGTTGGACCGCCGCTGCGAGTTGATGCCCCAGCCCGCGTTCAAACGCCCGCTTCATGACGGTGTAGAGGTCGTCGCTTGGAAGAAGCGAAGCCTCACGGAGAATCGTGGTGAGCACCGTCATGAGTTCGTCGTTGATGTCCTCCCGACTGGCGCCACTCGACGATCCTGACGGCACGAGTCGAACCGTCCACTCTCGGCCGTCATTGCTGGGCAGTGCTTCAGCTTGTTCTAGTGGAGTCGAGACTGTCTCCTGTGCTTCCTCTATTCGTGCGGTGATTGCTGTTGGTATCAGGCAGAGATCTTCTCTTGCCAGCGCGGTGAGCATCATCTGGACGCCGGCGGCGAATCGCTCTGCCACCCCTACAGAGTCATCGTCGTTGGCTGCCAACAGTGTCCAGTCCGTGCCGAGGGCCGAGAACCGGATGCAGCGTGTGCGTCCAAGATCCGAGAAGGGCGGATTGCTGAGTTCGCCCTCGCCGAACGCGCCCCAAGACCATTCGTCGCTGTCGGGGCCATGGGCGAGAACGTTGTCGATGACATCTTGGAAGCCGCTTCGGTCCACGATTGCCTGCACTTCTGCTTGCAGGACCGAGTCGGCTTGCCTGGCACAGGCGGAGATGTAGGCGAGGTGCAACACCGCGCCTTGGCTCATCTCATCTACATCAAAATCCATTCCGCTGCGACCCATCTGGTGCTGAGCCGCGAGCCCGAGTCCATACAGTTCGGCGGCGCTGCACCAGGCCCCCGAGAGAAACTCGTAGTTAGCCGCCAACAAGAGCCCGCGAGGAGCAAGGTCGGCCAACCTCTCGTCGCTACTGGTTGCGGCAATCGTCGCAGCTCCTAGTGTCATGTTTGTTTAGTTGGTCGCGGTAACATGGTGGGGCGGCAGCGTGGCTGCGGCAGGCGATGAACGGGGACCGATATGGGTGCAAGGCGGGGACGGCCGACGGCTGTGATCGTGCTGGACGACGAGGAACGCGCCATGCTCGAGCGGTGGGCTCGGCGCCCGAAGTCGTCTCAGGCGCTGGCTCTGCGGTGCCGGATCGTGCTGGGGGCGGCCGAGGGCCGCTACAACAAAGACATCGCCGCCGAGCTGGGGTGCCATCCCGCGACGGCGGCCAAGTGGCGCTCGCGGTTCGCCGAGCGCCGCCTCGACGGGCTCTGCGACGACCCGCGGCCGGGTCCGCCGCGCACCATCGACGACGCCGCCGTCGAGAGGGTGATCGTGCTCACCTTGGAGTCCGCGCCACCGGACGCGACGCACTGGTCGACGCGGTCGATGGCCAAAGCGGTGGGCATCTCGCCGTCGTCGGTGCACGCCATCTGGGGGGCGTTCGGTCTCAAGCCCCACCTCGCCGAGGAGTCCGAGCTGTCCCCGGACCCGCAGTCCGTCGACAAGGCCTGCGACGTCGTGGGGCTGTACCTGAACCCCCCGGAGGCCGCGGTGGTGCTGTGCGTGGACGAAAAGACACAGATCCAGGCCCTGGACCGCACCGCCCCGATCCTGCCGCTGATGCCCGGCACGCCCCAGCGGCGCACCCACGACTACCGCCGCCACGGCACCACCAACCTGTTCGCGGCCCTCGACACCGCCTCGGGCAACGTCATCACGTCGATGACACAACGGCACCGCTCAGAAGAGTTCCGCAAAGTTCTTGAACCTCATCGACAAAGAGGTCCCCTCCCACCTCGACGTGCACGTCGTGGCAGACAACGTCTCCACCCACAAGACCCCCGCCGTCAAACGCTGGCTCGTCGCGCACCCACGCTTCAAGCCCCCGCTTCACCCCCACCTACAGCTCCTGGATGAACCTCGTCGAGCGCTGGTTCTCAGAACTCACCACCAAATGGCTCCGACGCGGCACCCACACCAGCGTCAAAGACCTCAAAGACTCAATCAACACCTGGGTCGAAAACTGGAACAACGACCCCAAACCCTTCATATGGCGCAAAACCGCAGACCAGATACTCGACAACCTCGCCTCATATATCCACCGAATTCCCCAAACAGGACACTAGGTGCCGCCATGAAGCGACCATGGGACATGAGCGACAACCGCTTGTTGCGCTCTGACGGCGGCAACTTGGCCGCTGTGCTTCTCCGACTCCTGGACGAATACCCGGATCACTACGAGTGGGTCCAAGGCAGCATCCGGCGCATCCTGCCCAATTTTGATCAGTTCCTCATCGAGGAACGGCACGGAAAGGCGATCTTGCGGTGGCGCGCAACGGATTGGGACAAGACGTTCGGCGCCCACCTGACATCGGATGGGTCGCTCAGATTCTTCGCTTTGGTCACACTCCTCAACCTTCCGCCCGACATGTTGCCCAAGGTGATCGTTCTCGATGAGCCGGAACTTGGCTTGCACCCTGCGGCCGTGTCGCTGATCGGGTCGATGATCGAATCGCTGGCCGATCAGTGCCAGGTGATCGTGGCTACTCAGTCGCCCCATCTCGTCGACGCATTCGACCTCAGCGAGATTGTGGTGATGGAACTGGAGAACTCCAAGACGGAGGTGCGCCGCTTGGATCGCAGCGACTACATGCGATGGCTTGAAGAGAACTACACGACGGGAGAACTCTGGCAGATGAATCTGCTCGGCGGCCGCCCATGAGGCGGGTGGCAGTCGCCGTCGAAGGCGAAACCGAGGAAGAGTTCGTCAAGCAACTGTTGTCGCCGCATCTTGTCGAGCGGTGAGCCGCCTGCCAAGTCTCATTTCATGTCGACCTATGTTGGCAACTGTATGGGCGATGGCCCTTCCGAATGGTCTTCAGCATTAGTTGCATCAACTGATGTAAGTGATGCTACCTACTGGTAACGTCGGCGCATGAGGCGTGTCACGGTGACCATTCCGGACAAACTCGAGGCCGAACTGGATCGGTTCATCTCCCAGCAGCCGGCACTTCCGTCGGTGACTGCCGTGCTGCAGGCGAGCTTGGAGCAGTTTCTCGCCCAAGGCAATGAACCCGGCCGCCCGACCCAGCTTGACCGAGTGTTACGAAGCCGCCGGCACGTCTGCGCGACTGCCCGAAAGTACGGAATCAGCGACGTACGCATCTTCGGCTCGGTCGCCCGTGGCGAAGCGCGCCCCGACAGCGACATCGACATCCTCGTCTCAACGGGTCGCGGGACCGGGCTGTTCGATCTGGCTCGGCTGAGGATGGAGCTCGAGCAACTCCTTGAGGCGCCGGTGCATCTTGCGACCGACGGCGGCATGACCGATGCGCAGCGTGAAGCGGTCCTCGCTGAGGCCATCACACTGTGACCGACGCAGACTGGCATCGGTGGCAGCACATTCTGGAAGCGGCCGAGGCAGTTGCGCTCTATGCAGCAGTCGGCCACGATGAATTCGGACGCGATGCGATTCGCCAAGACGCATGCGTCTACCGGCTGCTGGTCATCGGTGAGGCCGCCACGCGGATCGCCTCAATTCCCGGTTCAGCGTCCGATCTTGACGAACTCCGAGCAGCGGCCGACATGCGGAACTTCCTGATCCATGAGTATTGGAAGACCGATATCGACGTGCTCTGGCAAGCGATCACCGAGGACATCCCGCGATTCGCCGCGAAGATCCGGTGCATCGTTGACGAGGCCTGACCAGGGCCTGGCCTGAGCGGCCCAAATGCTGCCGCCAACGCGGTCAGTGGCCGAAGCTGCGGGCCGCCACGGCGTGCGCGGGATCGTCTCGGTCGGCCGTTGGCGCACCCACGACGGCCAAGAAGTCGACCTCGTCATCGAGCACAGCGACGGCGCTGTAACGGCGTTCGAGGTGAAGGCCGCAGGCCCGTGTCGATCTCAGTGATGCACGAGGCCTGCGCGCACTGCGCGACATCCTCGGCGGTGCGTTCAATGCGGGCTTCGTGCTGAACACCGGCGAGGTGACGTACCGGCTCGAAGACCGGATCATCGTCGCGCCCGCCGACCGTCTCTGGAGTGCTTGATCGCGTCGGGGACTGACCCGGCTTGCGGCTATCCGAATTTTGCCGACGGCAAGGAGCCTGTTTCACAAGTCGGGTCTGGAAAATCAAACCACTGAGTCTCCAACAAAGCCAGAGCGGTTCAGTCGGGGTGGATCTTGATGGCGCGCCTGTCTTTGGCGGTGGTGCAGCGAGACCGCACCGGGCAGTGGCGGCGGTCCCTCAAGCAGCTTGCGCACTGCACATCGGGGTCCGTAGGTGTTGTCCATGGTTGCTTGTCGCAACTGTTGCGAACAGCTATCATCCCTGTGCGCCCGAGCGAGGTGCCGTCCCTGTGCGCCCGAGCGAGGTGCTCGAGCCATTCACAGAGGAAGCTACCCATGAGAATTGTTGCTACAGGCGGATCGACGGCTATGAGACGAATATTGCTCGCACTTGCCGCGCTGCTCATGAGTCTTGTGGCGTTGTCGCCGACTGCGGGCGCGACGTCCGGCGACACGGCATCAGGATTCACAACGA
Organism: Candidatus Poriferisodalis sp.; assembly: GCA_965226645.1. Classification (GTDB taxonomy): domain Bacteria; phylum Actinomycetota; class Acidimicrobiia; order Acidimicrobiales; family Poriferisodalaceae; genus Poriferisodalis. Next base: position 1,113,879 of record CBDDDL010000004.1, on the reverse strand, counting down.
GCGTCTCAGCCAGCGAGAGCGAAGACGGCAGCAGCCGAACTATGACGGTTACCGTTGAAGTGAACGACGGTGTCACTCCCAACGATGGAAACGCATTACCCATCCTTGCTCGGATGGTCCCACTGTTGTTTACAGCGCAATGGGATGATAGGGATCTTGGTGAAATTAGACTTTCATGGCATGGCACACTCGGGGCAAACGCATATCAGGTGAATTGGAAGAGGAGCGGGGAAGACTACCAGAGTCTTGCAGATATTGACGGCACAATCTTGCTTCCTCATTGGGACCGAGACACGGGCAACGTTGTGGTAAATACCTCAGCCGTTACTCTGGATCGACTCGCACCGGGTGAGTTCTACGATGTGAGAATTCGTGAATTTCATACAGACGATGACAACAATGAATACGGGGTATCAGGCGACTGGATTGAGCTCCGAGGGATCGATTTGTTTGGGGATCGCACTGCCATTCCGTGGATCGAGGCGCACAGTAACGAGCATGGGATGGCAGAAATCAGCTGGGATAGACCGGCCCGCACGCCAACGGGATACCTAGTCACTTGGAAGCAAGCTGCTGATGAGGCCTATCCGGAATTGTCCGCCTTCTATGCGTTGATCCAAAGCCCGTTCGATGCGCTCCTGAATCATCAACTGGATAACAGGTACGTTTACGTAGACGGCACTATGACGTCCGCATCGATAAGCGGACTCGCAGACAACACAGAATACGATGTGCGGGCGCGGGCATTGTATCGAAGTCAAGCTGAGCCGGTTACCGAAGGACCTTGGAAGCAGACAGATTTTGTCACGACTCCGCCTCAGCCGCCTCCGCCTCCGCCTCCAGTGAGGGTTCTGGACTCTCGTTGTGGGACCACCGAAACAGTGCAGCAGCGGCACTGTGGGGTGAGGCTTGTGAGGATGTATTGGGGGTATGGACATCCTGATAATGTCGAACTCGGCTGGCGGCGTCCGCGTTCCGCTTTCCTCCTCGGCACTCCGGAGTCGTACACCATTTCGAGGCAGACGCGTGCTGGCTCGGACGACAGCTACAGCTGGACTGCTTGGATTGAACAAGCAACTGTGATCCACTCGGTATTTTGGGCTAACCATGGGATCGAAGGATCTCTCTTTAGGCACGAAATCACGCCTCCTTCTTGTGGCGATTCTGCTTTCCAGATACGGCCCAACTACAACAACGGAGGGACGCCGACAAGAGGTATCCTGCACCATGTGTGGATTCTTGACCAAGTACCTTGCGCGGCGACCTAGTATCTACCCGCTTTAGGCATAGTTGGCTGGTGGAGTGTCGGGAGCGCAGGTGCGCTGCGCGGCACTCCACCAGCGCTTGTCGGCATGTTCGAGAAGGTGACTCAACGAATGGCGAAGGCGTTAGTCTCTTCAGTGTTGTTCGCGGTTGTGTTTGCAATCATTATTTGGGTGCCTCCTCCTTCTTCTGCGCAAGGTGATTCAGCGCCGACGATTGATCATGTCGTTCTGGGCGACCAGTCTTTGACTGTTGCTTGGTCCGAGCCGGCGGGAGTGACTGGTGTCACGGCTTATGACATGCGTTACATCACAAGCAGCGCGAGTGTCGTCGACAAGGCCGATCCGAACAGTTGGACCGCAGTTGACGATGCCTGGACCGGCGGTCGACTCGCAGCTATGGTGACCGGCTTGACGAACGGTGTTTCCTATGATGTGCAAGTTCGTGCCGTCGTTGCTTCTGATGGCGCTTGGTCAAGCACGTCGACCGGGACTCCCGTCGACCCAGGCGGGACGCCGGCAGGAGCCACGGCTCTTGTCGCGGGGTTGCGGGTCCAAGGTGTCATCAGCGCTGGTGATGATGTCGATTATTTCAGCCTTGTATTGAGTGAGACGAGCGAGTTCTTCGCGGTAGGCGCAGGGGCCACCGATACTTCCGCGCAGCTGTACAACTCGCGCGGAAGGCTTCTTCTGTCCGACGACGGTACCGGCGTAATCTCGGGTGGGTACAAGTTTCGACTGGCTGATCTGCTTTCGGCCGGCATCTACTACCTCCGCGTCTCCGGCAGTGGTTCTGCTACAGGCAGCTATACGCTGCATATGGGTGCTTCGCAGGACTCCTATGGATTGGCTGACGCGACTCCCATAGGCATCAACGAAATGCTCGGTGGCGTGCTGGCCAGGAGCCCGCGCAGCACGTCACCCAAGCGGGACTATTTCACATTCGAATTGAAGCAAGCTCGTTGGGCGATCATACACATTTCTGGACTTGCTGATCCAGTAGGCGCTTTGACTAATAGCTCAGGTGGAGTGCTGCAGAGCTTCCATAATACCGACCTTGCCTCGCCTGATCAAGGAGCGGCGATCAGCGTTCGGCTTTCGCCGCGCAGATACTATATTCGCGTAAGTTCATGGGAAGGTCGAGGCGGACGGTATTTTGTGCGACTCGCCACCCTGCAACCGGGAAGCAGTACCAGCGCGAGCGCGGATCCATTGGAGCTGGGAACGTTGTCGGGCGGTACCATCGATTCTGGAAGCGATGTCGATTACTTCAAGCTGGAGCTGGCCGAGCCTCAGCGTGTCCTCATTGAGGCGCTGAGCAGCTCCGCTGCGGTGTCGCTGGAATTGCGAGACTCAAATGATGTCGGGGTGACGGTGAAGAACCGTCAGTATGCCGACAGCACGAATTCTAGGTACAGGGGCACGAGTTCTAGGTACAGCGATGTCGTGTCTGTCAAGCTGCAAGCCGGTGTGCATTATGTTCGCGTTTCCACTTCGGGCCCCTTGAATCGGGGCGGCTACCTGATCGTTGCGGGCATCAACCGCTACGACGTGCAAGATTCGTTCAGCTGTGACGCGCCGCCGACGGGAATCGAGGACAGTTACTACGGCTGCCAGTGGCATCTCAGCAATCGCGGGCAAACTGGCGGCACGAGCGGTGAAGACATCAACATCGAAGGCGCGTGGGCGACGACTACAGGCTCGGGTGTGAGTGTTGTGATAGTGGACGACGGTCTTGACTACCGTCATGAGGACCTTCACCGGAATGTCCTCGTCAGCCGGAATCACAGCTACCGAGGCGGCGGAGATGTCTATGCGTCTGATAGCCTCCGATTTCTTCCGATATCGATGCACAGCCACGGCACACACGTTGCTGGCATCATCGCCGCCGAGGGCAACAATATTGGGATACGTGGCGTGGCGCCGGACGCCAGCATCTATGCCTATGATATGCTTCTTAATGGCTCCACATTGAACCGCGCAGACGCTGCTGCGCGCAATCGCGTCGTGACCGATGTATCAAACAACAGCTGGGGTTCAAGACTGAGTGCCAATGTAGAGAGGGCGGGCAGATTGTGGGAATTGGCAATCGAATCTGGTCTGCGTGATGGCAGCAACGGAAACGGGACGTTCTATGTGTTCGGGGCAGGCAATTCTCATACGTTTGGCGGTCTCGCGTCGCTCAACGAGTATGCAAATTTTTATGGGGTGTCGGCGGCTTGTGCGGTCGATGCGAATGGAAAGCGTGCAGGCTATTCGGAACAAGGATCGAACTTGTGGGTGTGTGCACCGGTAGCCAGTTGGCTCGACCGCTCGAAGAGGATCCCGTCGACCGATTCGTATGACAGTTATAATGTCTTTGGCGGAACGAGCGCTGCTGCTCCTGTTGTGAGCGGTGTGGCGGCTTTGGTTCGTTCGGTTGATTCGACGCTGTCGTGGCGTGATGTGAAGTTGATCTTGGCGAATTCTGCAAGGAAGAATGACGCCTCGAGCCCGGGTTGGGATATTGGGGCTTTGAAGTACGGCTCGACGACGTCGGGCTATAGCTTCAGCCATCAGTATGGCTTCGGGGTGGTGGACGCCGCTGCGGCGGTGGATCTCGCGGGGAGCTGGTCCAAGGTGCCGGAGCTGCGCACGGCGACGGCATCGCATGATGTGTCGCGCACGGTCGCCGCCACTCGTGGCAGCGTGGCGAGCTCGGTGAAGCTCGAGGGCGACTTGGACTTTGTCGAGTTTGTCGAAGTGACCGCCGATTTTGATGCGCCTCGTTTTCGCCAGTTGAGTATTGAGCTGGTGTCCCCGTCGGGAAATGTCTCGACGCTGTCGACACCGAGCTCGTCCGGGTGCTATGCGGCGAGTCCATGCCCGGTGACCGGGGTCTTCCGATTCGGGTCGGCCATGCATCTCGGGGAGGATCCGCGGGGCACGTGGACGTTGCGCATCGCCGATCGGGTGCGTGGCGGGGATCCCAACATCGTGAAGTCGTGGGATCTGAAAGTCTATGGCCATCGTGCCAAGCCTGGTCCCGTTTCGTTGAGGTATGTGCGGCCCGTTGCTCAATCGCTCACGGTTGCATGGGACAGGCCTGACTATGCGGGCAGCGGGGATGCGGCGGGCTATGAGATCCGATACATCCGAAGCGACGCAGGGAACAAGGCCGACAGTCAATGGACGGTGCAAACGGCCGATTGCTCTGTCAGCAGCTGCACTCAAGCCGTCCAATTTGACGCCGATGACGTCCATTCCCGCGACATTCAAGTACGGGCGATCGCCGGCCGGCCCGGTGACTGGTCGGCTGCGGCGAGGGGCACACCCGGTGCGAGCAACAGCGAACCGTTCTTCGTCGACGGCGAGCGCACGGTCCGCAGGGTTGAGGAGAACTCGGGCGCGAGTGCGGAGGCCGGGGATCCTGTTTACGCCAGGGACTACGAGACCGACAGCGGCCCGCTCGCCTATTCCCTGAGCGGGGTCGATGCCGATTCGTTCAGCATCGACAATTCGACCGGGCAGATCACCGCCGATCTCGATCACGACCACGAGGACCGTTCCGCCTATTCGCTCACCGTGTCGGTCACGGACGGCAAAGCCGATGACGGCACTTCGGACACACGTGCGGACGACACCATAACCGTCGGCGTCGAGATCGTCGATGTCGACGAGCCCGCAGAAATTCTAGGTCCCGGGGCGATCGAGCATTCCGAGAACTCGGCTGCGGATGTGGCGTCATATGAAGTCGACGATCCGGAGGGCGAGACGGCAGCTTTGGTGCTGGGCGGAGCCGACGCCGGTCAATTCCTGCTCGTGGACGGTGTCGTGAGGTTCAGGGACCCTCCCGACCACGAAATGCCGGAGGACGCCGGGGAGGGCAACACCTACGACATCGCACTGTCCGCGACGCTGGGCGCACAGACCGCGGAACGCGTGGTGCGGGTGACCGTCACCGACATAGACGAGCCGCCGGCATTCACCGATGCGCCCACAGAGGCCCTGAAGGCCGACGAGAACATCGACAGCGCCCTGAGTCTGTATGCCTTGGAGGCAATGGACCCCGAGCAGCAAGGGATCGCTTGGACGCTGGCAGGCGCCGACCGGCTCGATTTCACGATTGTCGGCGGTGTCCTGAAGTTCGCGGCCTCGCCGGATTTCGAGATGCCTGCCGACGACGACGGCAACAACGTGTACGAGGTGAGCGTGGTCGCGAGCGACGCCGGCGGCCTCGGGGAGGCCGCCGAAGTGCGCGTCCAGGTGCAAGATCTCAATGAGCAAGCCGAGATCTCCGGCGACGCGACCGTGAACTACCCGGAGAACGGCACAGGCGCGGTCGGCGCCTACAGGGCCAACGACCCTGAGGAACGCGAGAATGCGGCATGGACGCTGTCAGGCGCCGACGCCGGCTCTTTCGAGATCCGCCGGACGTCGGGCGGGGGCGTCTTGCGATTCGCGGCGCCGCCTGATCACGAAGCCAAGCACACCTACTCCGTCACGTTGCAGACGTCGGATCGCAAGGACGCGAACGGCGAAGACGTGCTTGGCGACGACCCCGACGTGGACGACCGTTTCGAAGTCACGGTGAACGTGACCGATGAGCCCGAGCGGCCATCGATCACCAAGGCGCCCGCCGGCGCGACGGTCATCGTTGCCGAGGGGCACACGGGCGAAGTGACCCGCTACGGCGCCACCGATCCGGAAGGCCGAGACATCACGTGGACGCTGTCGGGCAGCGATCGAGGAGATCTGACGATTCAGCGCGCCACCGGTGCGGTCACGTTCGTGGACTCGCCGGACTTCGAGAATGCGACGGACTCGGGCCGCGACAACTCCTATGTCGTGGACGTGGCGGCCTCCGACGGACAGGACACGGCGACCTTGCGCCTGACGGTGACCGTGACCAACGAGCCCGAGGCAGGCTCGGTGTCGTTCTCGTCGGCTCAGCCGCAGGACAGCACCAGGTTCGCGGCCACGGTGAGCGATCCGGACGGCGGCGTGACCGCCGTGGCTTGGACATGGGAGCGCTCGCTGGGCCGGTCGACCTGGTCGGCTGTCTCCCGCGGGACCGGCTCGTCGTACACGCCGTCCGCGAGCGACGAGGACTTCTACTTGCGGGCCACGGCGCTCTACCGGGATCGCGAGAGCGGAGCTCATTCCAGATCGGCCCAGGCGGTCTCGGCGAATCCGGTCCGCCTCAACACGGGTGTCAATCATGCGCCGGGGTTCCCGGAAACCGAGTCCGGCCGGCGCTCGGTCCCTGAGAACTCCCCGACGGGGGTCGGCATCGGCGGCCCGATAGCCGCAGCCGACCCCGACTCCGGCGATCAGGACAAGTTGACGTACACGATGCGCGACTCCGATGAGCGGGTCTTCGGCATCGATCCCGGGTCGGGGCAACTGCGCACCAGGGAAGGCGTGACGCTGGACCACGAGACGAAGCCGTCCCACTCGATCGAGGTGACTGTCCGAGATCCGTCGGGCCTAACAGATGCCCAGAGCGTGACGATCGAGGTGGCCGACGTCGACGAGGCGCCCGTCGTCAGCGGTCCCGCCACGCCGAGCTTCAAGGAGGACCAGCCGTACGACACCACCCCCGTCGGGCGTTACCGAGCGGCGGACCCCGAACGGGAGCGCCTCGCGTGGAGCGTGGCGGGCCCCGACGCGGGGGATTTCGAATTCGATGAAACGACGCGCGAACTCCGGTTCGCGAGCCAGCCGGACTTCGACTCCGGCAGCCGGACCGACTACGAGGTCACGGTGGTGGCGCGTGAAGTGGATGTCGACGGCGAGGAGAGCCTCGCCGGCGAGCTCGCTGTGAAGGTGAGGGTCACGGACGTGAACGAGGCGCCCGTCGTCTCCGGCCCGCACAGCGTCGCCTGGCAGGAAAATCGCACCGGCACTGTGGGCCGCTATTCGGCAATCGACCCGGAAGGCGATGTGACCCCGACGTGGTCGCTCGGCGGGAACGACGCAAGTCTTTTCGAGATCGACGATTCGGGCAGCCTGTCGTTCAAGGCCGCGCCGAATTTCGAGAACCGTGACAATACGTACGTCGTCAAGGTCCACGCCGATGACGGCCCCAACGTGGGCGAGCTCGAAGTGTCGGTGGTCGTCGAAGACGAGGACGAACCGGGGAGCCTGGAGCTGTCGCCCTCGATGCCGGCGGTGGGCAGGCCAGTGACTGCACGGCTCGACGAGCCCGACGCCGATGTGAGGGACCGCACCTGGAAGTGGGAGCGATCCGAGGATCGCCTCAATCCGACATCGTGGAACGAGATCCCGAATGCAACCACGGCGAGGTACCAACCCGTGTTCGACGACCTGAGCCGCTGGCTCCGCGCAACGGTCACCTACCGCGACGTGCACGACACCGACACCGAGCCGCTGAAGTCCGTGACGAAGGAGTCGCTCAACATCGTGACGCTCACCGTGCCGAACCGCGCGACCACGACCGGCGCCCGCGCCGGCAGCAGCAGCAGCGGCGGCGAATTTGACGTGGGCGTCGCGACTGTTGTGGTGGCCAATGGGTGGAGCCCGGCCGACGTGGGCGTGGCCTCGGTGATGGCGGCGCGCACCGACAGCGCGGTGGTGACCTACACAGCCGGAGATGAGCTGTCGCCGGAGACGTCGATGCTGCTGCGGGAGGTGCTGCCAGCAGAAGTGATCATCGTGGGGGGCCTCGCTGCGGTGTCGAGTGATGTACGCACGCAGATCCGTGCCGCGTCCGGCGATTCGGGCATCACCCGGATCACGGGTGCGGATCGCGCCGACACTGCTGCGGGAGCGGCGCGGCAGATCCTGGGCAGTCCCAGCGAATCCGGCCGAGTCACGCTGATCGTCGCGAACGGCTGGTCGCCGCCCGATATCGGCGCGGCGACCGCGCTGGCGTCGCGCAGCGGCCGATCAGCAGTCCTCTACACCCAGCGCGACCGTCTGCCTGAACAGTCGGCGGCGCTGCTGCGCGACTACCGGGTAGCACGCGTGATAGTGATCGGCGGCACCGCCGCAATCAGCACTTCCGTCGCCGACGCGATCGCAGCAGCAACCGGCGATGCCAGCATCTCACGGCTGACCGGCGCGGACCGCCTCGACACCGCCGCGCAGGCAGCACGCCGGGTTCTGGGCAATGCCGCCGCAGCCCCTGACGGCACAACCTTGGTAATCGCGAACGGCTGGTCCCCGCCTGACGTGGGCGTCGCTGCCGCGTTGGCCGCCGCTACTGAGAACGCCGCAGTGGCCTACACCGCCCGAGGGACACTGCCAGAGGCGACTGCAGCGCTCATACGCGATTACCGGCCGAACTCGATCATCATCATCGGCGGCCGCGCAGCAGTCAGCAACGACGTGCGAACGGCCCTCACCAGCGCCTCGCCCAACGGTGCCGACGTGCGCCGCCTCACCGGCCAGACCCGCACCGACACCGCCGTCCGAGCCGCCCGCCGCATACTCGGAAGCTTCTGATGAACTCCGCCGCCAAGTACCCGAGACTTCTTCGGGCCGCGGCAGCCGTCGCCGCCGTGCTCACATTGTCAATAGTTGTATACGCGCGCTTCCAGTCGGCACAAACGCCGAATGACGAAGCTGGCACTGTCGTATCTTTGGTCGGCTCCCCGCATCCGACAGACGCATCCCTTGGCTCAGCCGGAGACAAACGGCGAGCCTCAGCATCCGAGACGCCGGCAGAACTTCCCGTGCTGAGATCACTTGCAGCAGCGAACAGCCCCATGAATTCCGTGATGTCGCCGAAACGGGCGACGCCGGCACCACCGCAAGGCCTCAGAACATCGAGCGACACAAAATTCGATGCTCCCAGATCGTCTGCCAGCAGTACCGTCGAACACCCGTCTGCCGACGGCGAGAGCACTGGCGCCGGGCCCGAGGAGCCAGCATCGACCACCAACGAGCAGACGCCGAGCGATACCTACACATGGCAAGACGGCAACCGAGTCCTGCTGGTATTCCTCGAACCGAACCCGGCTGTTCATCCCGATACCGGCACGGCCTCGGACGCCAGAGACAACGTCGATCCCGAGAATGCGGCTGCGGCACGCGGCGACGCCCAAGCGTCAGAATTCGACAAGGCCCAAGCCGGCGTGAGTGCTCCGGTGTTCCGGTCAGAATCGGGCGAAATCATGACGCTGCCCGGCGGTATCGCACTCATACTTGACCCAGCCTGGGGCCTCGCGGACACCGAACGTTTCTTTGCCCGCCACGCAATCGATGCCAGTCGCGTGACCGAACTCGACTACGTGACCAATGGCTACTTCGTAGAGACCGAACCAGGATTCCCGTCTCTGAACCTCGCGAACCTCCTCGCCAGCCAAGACGGCGTCGAACTCTCGAGCCCAAACTGGCTAATCGAAATATTCACCGAATAAATGCTCTCGACAACCCGGCAGGAGTGACAGGCGTCCCTGATCAGGGTCCAAGCGCTCAGCGGTGAGGCCGGCTTGGAACCATCTGATGACGTGGAACCGGTCCAGGACGTGGCGGGCGACGCCACACCTCGCTTGGCATGCTGACACCCATCGAGTTCGAAATTCGACACCAACACAAACCGGCAGCATGAATCCAACATCACGCCTACGCGAAACCCATGGACCCCCAGAGCCTCCACGAAACCCGAGGTGATTCACCACCAATCCATGTGTGAATCAGTGCAGAACGTGATCGGGCACCTACGTCGGTGATGTGAATGACACATATGCGCCATACACGGGTGCACTACTCGCTAGATTCCATCAAATGTCAGACGAGAAGCAGTCGAAGGTGATTCGACGACCGCAGAACTAGAGCGCAACGATCCACTCATTGGAAGGGGTGCAGATGCTCGACACTTGTGTTTCGGCGCCTTCGCATGAGATCCTTGCATGTCTTACCCGTCAATCACCTGCCGATACTGCTCCTGTCTATCGATGATCTTGTGGGTTGTCGAGAGAAATCCACTCATCTCTTGCGTACTGACGTCGGCCAAGAGGTAAGCCTCATAGTTAGCCACGTGATCTCTGTACATCTTGATGAGTTCGGAACCCTTCGGAGTCAGCGTTAGACGAACAACACGCCGATCTGTCCGTGTGCGCCTCCGCCGCAGCAATCGCCGATCAGCGAGTTGACCGACGAGGCGGCTCACCTGTGATGGATCAAGCGAAAGTGAGTCCACGACCTGCGACGCAGTCCATTCTTCACGTCTCTCAAAGAGCTTCAGAAAGGCGAGTTCGTTAGGACCGAGATCTAGTCGAGCGGCCTCACGTTCGGTGCCAAGAGCGATGGCGTCGGCCAGAGTAGCAACACGGTCGCCAAGAGCTGTCGGCCGGTTTGTCATGTCGAAGCAACCTCGGGGCGCCGCATTCTGATGCCAATCTCTCGTTGCGTGGAGGTTATCCCCGAGATAAGCCCCTCCATAGGTTTCGCGTCTTGGACCCTTGGTGCACGGGAGATTGTATAACGGCTGCTCCAATTCGCCGAACTTGATACCCCTAGTTGGCTCTTCCATATTGTTGCAAGTAGTCAGCAATTGCACACAAAAACATTCGTAATGTGTCACTGGAAAGCCGCTTCATCGCCGTGTCCGATGCCGTCTGTCAATGGCCGGTGGGATCTGCCCAGTGGCGGACAGTAGAACTGCCCGCTCGTGGCCAATAGAACTGCCCGGTGGTGGCCAGGTGTGTGCCCGTAGCTCAGTTGGTCAGTGACGTCACCCCCTTGCCGGCGGTGGCCTGGGTGAGGCGGATGCTGTCGCCGGCGGTGTCGTCGGCGCTGTGGCGGCGCACGAGCGCGCCGAGGTGCTCGAGACTGAACCAGGACACTTTGTGGCCGGCATCGACGGCGGCCTGGCCGAGCGCTTCAAGGAAGTGGTTCTTGCCGGTGGGGAACCCGGCCGCTTTGCGCCGGGCCCGGATTGAGGATGCTTGACGGCCGGCGAGCTCCTCGGTGTGCAGTGCGCGCATTGCTTCGGCCGGTTCCCAGCGTTGTGCTTTGGCGGTGGCCAACAACTCCGGTGCTGCGGCGCGCATGTGGGGCAGGCGCAGGGTGCGCAACAGGTCGACGACCTCGTCGATCGGTGCTGGGTTCATCGGTCGCCTCCGAGGCGACCCCAGGCGGCGGTACCGGGCTGCAGCGAGTGCACGTCATCGGCGCGTCGGCGCTGTCCGGGCGGGTCAGCGGCCAGGATCGAGGCCAGGTCGCCGTCTGCGAAGCGGCCGAACATCGCGGCGGCGCCGAGCGCCCCGTCAAGCCGCTCGGCGCCGTGCAGTCGGGCAAGGGTGACGGCTTGGGCCATCTTGACCTTCATGCGGGTCGTGCCCGCAGCAGCTGCTTCAACGAGCCAGGTGCGGGCGCCGTCTCCGATGGAGAGGAACTCGGCCTCGGCCGCGCTCGTCGGTTTCGGACGCCGCCCGAGCGGCCCAGCCGGGCGCGCCGGGTCACCCGATGCTCACGGCCGTTGACCTCGGCCATCCACGCGTCGCACGCATCGACCAGCTCGGCCCAGCTGGTGTAGTCGCCGCGCAGGTTCGCGTCGGCGGGCACCAAGTCGGCCTTGGCGACCCGCACCGTCGCCTCTGACCCGCCTTTGGATTCAGGGTCCGCCGGCACACACGTCGCGATCGTGATCCCGTAGTGACCGCCGATCGCGACCATCTCAGGATGCCTGACCGGCACCCCCGCGACGTGGTCGATCGTGACGGTGCGCTCGTTGTCGGGCTGGATTCAACCGGTCGTCGCAACACCGGGTTGTTGTAGCGAGCGTAGGTGTTCGTCGAGGGCTTCTGCTGGGGTCTTCCATCCGAGGGTCTTGCGTGGCCGCGTGTTGATGGTCGCGGCGACGGCTTCGATCTCTTCGGCGGTCCAGCGGGACAGGTCGGTGCCTTTGGGGAAGTATTGGCGCAGCAGCCCGTTGGTGTTCTCGTTGGTGCCGCGCTGCCAAGGGCTCTTGGGGTCGGCGAAGCAGACCGCGATGTCGGTCTCGACAGTGAACGCGGCGTGGGCGGACAGTTCCTTGCCGCGGTCCCAGGTCACCGAGCGGCGCAGCTGCTCGGGCAGTGTGGTCATCGATGCAGCGAGCGCGTTCTTCATGGTGATCGCGCCGTAGCCGGCGAGGGCGGGGCCGTTCTTGGTGCGGGCGATCACGCCGTAGCCGTGTTCGCGTGGCAGGTGGATCAGCATCGTGAAGCGGGTGGTGCGCTCGACAAGGGTGCCAATGGCTGAGCGCTTCAGACCGATCACCAGATCGCGGTCCCAATGTCCGGGCACGGCCCGGTGTTCGACCTCGGCGGGTCGTTTGCTGATCATCACCTCCGCGGTGAGTTGGGCCCAGGCGGCCTGGCGGGTCCGGGCCCGAGGAACCCGCAGCGCCCTCCCCGAGCGCAGGCACGCGACCAGCTCACGGCCGAGCGCACCCCGGCGTTCGACGCAGAGCGCCTGATAGATGGCCTCGTGGCTGATGCGCATGGACTCATCATCGGGGAAATCGACACGCAGCCGGTTCGAGATCTGCTCGGGACTCCAGCCCTGGGTCCAGCGGCGGTCCCCACGATGGGGCTTGTTGCGGCCCTGCCACTTCGGGCCAACAGGCCCCAAGGCGCTACCGCCGGGCGCCCGAACCGCGCCCGAGAGCCGCTCAGCCACATAGCTGCGAAGCCGATCGTTGCCGGCGAGCTTCGCTGGCCTCGCACGACGAGCGCGCCGCTCTGCGTGCCACTGCGCGATCGTCGCCTTGTACTCAAGCCGGAATGAACCGCTCTGGCTTTGTTGGAGACTCATTGGTTTGGTTTTCCAGCCCCGGTTGGGGTGGTCTTGTGGGCAGCGTAGAACGCTGCTTCGAATTCTGCTGGCGGGGTGTCGTTGCAGTGGCCATGGAGCCGTTGCTGGTTGAACCAGGCACCCAGCGGGGGTGGCGAGTTCGAGCTGGTCGGTGTCGTGCCAGCCGTGTGTGTCGGGTCCGTAGGCGCATTCGGCCTTGTAGAGACCGTTGGTCGTCTCGGCCAATGCGTTGTCATAGGAATCGGCGACGGTGCCGATGCTGGGGCGGGCGCCGATCTCGTCGAGGCGTTCGGTGAATCGCAGCGACGTGAATTGCGATCCGGCGTCGGAGTGTGCCACGAGCCCGACCAGGCGACGGCCGCCGCGTGAGCGGCGGGCCATCTCCAATGCGTCGGGACCATCTCGGTGCGCATGTGCGAAGCGACGCGCCAGCCCACGATGCGGCGGGAGAACGCGTCCACGATGAAGCACACATAGGCCATCCCTGCCCGGGTCGCGACATAGGTCAGATCCGTCACCCACAACGCGTCGGGCCGATCCGCGGTGAAGTCCCGGTTGACCAGGTCAGGCGCCCGCACAGCGTCAGGATCGCTGACGCGTGGTGAACATCTTGCGCCGCCGGCTGACGCCGCGTACGCCCAGCTCACGCATCAGCCGGGCGACCTGGTCCCGGCCGATCTCGTGACCGGCGCGTCGGGCGGCCTTCCACAGCTTGCGCGCCCCGTAGACCTTGCGGTTCGCGATCCACAACGCCAACAAGATCGGCATCCACACCGCGTCCGAGACCGCCCGCGCCGATGGCAGCCGTTGGCGGTGCTTGGCCGCGTAGTACGTGCTCGGGGCCACCTGCAGCGCAGTGCAGATGGGCTCGACCCCGAGCTCGCCACGATGGGCGTCGACGAACGACACCGTCACCTCTGTGGGCGGTCGAGCTCCGCCGCGAAGAAAGCCGACGCCTTGCGCAAGATCTCGTTCGCGCGCGCAGCTCCCGGTTCTCCTGCTCCAACGCCTTGATCCGCTCAGCCTGCTCGCTGTTCACACCAGGGCGCACCCCAGCATCGACCTCGGCCTGCCTGACCCACGACCGCAGCGACTCCACTCCGATCCCCAACTGGGCCGCGACCCGCTTCACCGTCCCGTGATCGGTGCCCAGCTCCTTACGCAGCTGACGCACCGCACGCACAGCCGTTCCTTCTCCGCCTCGCTGTACCGACGCGTCGTCGGCTTCCCAGGCGACATCTCATGTGGCATGACCCCATCCTCGTATCCAAGATCAGGAGCCTCCAACAAAGCCAGTGCGATTCAGAATGTTCTCGTCGACGCGTTGCGGCGAAGCTCCCGCGAGACCGTCGACGGGCTGCGATCGAGCCTGCGGGCGATCTCACGCACCGAGGCCCTGGGCCCGGAACAACGCGATGTCCTCACGCTCGGCAAACGACAGAAACCGGCCCGACACCGTCGGGGACAAACATGGGTTCACCCCGCCAGCGTGGCGGAACCACCGGAACCCAACGGGGGATGACACCCCCGCTTGTGCCGCCGCGTCCCCGGTCTTCTCGCCGTCAGCGATCGCCGCCCAGAACCGAACCCGGTCCTGCCGCCACGCGACCGTCGGCCGCCCCGGCGACCGGATCTGCCCCCGATACAGCTGGACCTCGCGCTGCCGCTCCCGCATCGTCGCCATCTCGCACCTCCATCATCGAGGTGTTGCGACCACCAGTTGAATCCAGCTTGCGATCCGGCGTCGGAGTGTGCCACGAGCCCGACCAGGCGACGGCCGCCGCGTGAGCGGCGGGCCATCTCCAATGCGTCGAGGACCATCTCGGTGCGCATGTGCGAAGCGACCCGCCAGCCCACGATGCGGCGGGAGAAAGCGTCCACTATGAAGCACACATAGGCCATCCCTGCACGGGTCGCGACATAGGTCAGATCCGTCACCCACAACGCGTCGGGCCGATCCGCGGTGAAGTCGCGGTTGACCAGGTCCGCGGCCCGAACCGCGTCCCGATCGCGGCGGGTGGTGAACATCTTGCGCCGCCGGCTGACGCCGCGTACGCCCAGCTCACGCATCAGCCGGGCGACCTGGTCCCGGCCGATCTCGTGACCCGCGCGTCGGGCGGCCTTGCTCAGCTTGCGTGCCCCGTAGACCTTGCGGTTCGCGACCCACAACGCCAACAAGACCGGCATCCACACCGCGTCCGAGACCGCCCGCGCCGATGGCAGCCGTTGGCGGTGCTTGGCCGCGTAGTACGTGCTCGGGGCCACCCCCAGCGCAGTGCAGATGGGCTCGACCCCGAGCTCGCCACGATGGGCGTCGACGAACGACACCGTCACCTCAGTGGGCGGTCGAGCTCCGCCGCGAAGAAAGCCGACGCCTTGCGCAAGATCTCGTTCGCCCGCCGCAGCTCCCGGACCTCGGCCCCCAGCGCCTTGATCCGCTCAGCCTGCTCGCTGCTCGCACCAGGGCGCACCCCAGCATCGACCTCGGCCTGGCGCACCCACGACCGCAGCGACTCCACCCCGATCCCCAACTGCGCCGCGACCCGCCCCGCCGTCCCGTGATCGGTGCCCAGCTCCTTACGCAGCTGACGCACCGCACGCACAGCCCGTTCCTTCTCCGCCTCGCTGTACCGACGCGTCGTCGGCTTCCCAGGCGACATCTCATGTGGCATGACTCCATCCTCGTATCCAAGATCAGGAGCCTCCAACAAAGCCAGTGCGATTCACCGCACAACAACGACTGTGGCCCGACTGGCGACACCACGCATTCATCACCAACACCGAACTCGACACCGCCGCCGCGGACGAGTTCCACCGCGGCCACGCCGTCGTCGAGCTCGCCATCCGCGACCTCAAAGAAGGCACCGGGCTCGAGCACGTCCCCTCAGGCCACTACGGCGCGAACTGCGCATGGCTCGCCTGCGCCGTGCTCGCCCACAACATCGGCCACTGGACCGCCGCCCTCGCCGACGCGCCGCCGGCCACGAACCGCTCCCGCCGCACCCGACTCGTCGCCCTCGCAGCCGTAGCAGTCAACCGATCCGGCACACCCACCCTGCGATACCCCGCCCGCTGGCCCTGGGAAACACAATTCCGAGCCACACTCAGCGCCCTGCGAGCCCTGCCCGGACCCTCCGGCTAAACGGCACAGCCCGGAACTGACGCCCCCACACAAACCCAGCGTCGACAACCCCAAACCACACCCGCACCCCTAGCCGAACACGCCCAAACACACCAAACCACACCCCCAACAACCCGGCGCGACCCCAACCCGCCACCGACCCGCGAAACCCGCGCTCGCCAAAGGCCAATCGGTGGATTCAGGTTAAGACCATCACCCTCACAGCCACCGACGACACCGTCAGCGAGGAAAGCGAGTCGGTCCTGCTGAGGCTGGGGACCCTGCCCCAGGGGCTCTCCGCCGGCTCCCACAACACCATCACAGTCACCATCGAAGACAACGACACGCCAACCTGGTCGGTGACCGCGGAGCCGGCGAGGGTCGCTGAGGGGGCGGAGTCGACGATCACGGTGTCGGCGGGCAAAGCGTTCGCGGTTGATCAGACGATCACGCTGACGACGGGGGGCACCGCTGAGGGCACCGACTACACGTTGTCGTCATCGTCGTTGACCCTGCACGCCGGCGACACGTCGCTGACCGCGACGGTGACCGCTGTTGACGACAGCGACGAGGAAAGCGACGAGACCGTCGTGGTCACGGCGTCCCACGGTGGCGGCGCGGTCGGGTCGGCGACGGTGACCATCGAAGACAACGACACGTCGGTGTGGTCGGTGACCGCGGAGCCGGTGAGGGTCGTTGAGGGGGCGGAGTCGACGATCACGGTGTCGGTCGACAAGACGTTCGCGGTTGATCAGACGATCACGCTGGCGGTGGGGGGCACCGCGGCGAGCTCGGATTATTCGCTGTCGTCGTCGTCGTTGACTCTGGACGCGGGGGACACGTCGGTGACCGCGACGGTGACCGCGGTTGACGACAGCGACGAGGAAAGCGACGAGACCGTGGTCGTCACCGCCAGCCACGGCGGAGCGGTCGGCTCGGCGACGGTCACCATCGAAGCCAACGACACGCCGGTCTCGACTGATGCAGCGTTGTCGTCGCTGGTGCTGTCGGGTGTCGGTATCGGCGGTTTTGATGCTGGCACCACTGCTTATGCGGCGAGTGTGGGCTATGGCGTGTCGTCGACTGTGGTCACTGCGGTTGCCCGCGACGGTGGGGCCGGTGTCGTGATCGCTGGCGGCGGCGGCGAGACGCAGGGGATGAGCCGGTTCGTGTCGTTGGTTGTGGGCGACAACGAGATCACTGTGACCGTCACCGCCGAGGACGCTGCCACCACCAGGACCTACACCGTCACTGTCGCCCGCGGAGAGCCGGATGCGGTTTGGGGTGAGCGGCTGGCGGACCGTGATATTGCCCTGCCGGGCGTCAGCTCGCCTAGCGGGGTGTGGTCTGACGGCACAGATGTGTGGGTCGTCACCACCGCGGGCAGGATCAGCTTCTACTCCCTCGCTGACGGCACCCAACAAACTGGCCGCGGTTTCGCCCTGCCCGGGCGTGTCGAGTACGCGGCGGGCTTGTGGTCGAATGGCGACACCGCTGTGGGTCTCTGACGTCAACGGCGGCTGGGTGCGCGCCTATGGGATCTCTGACGGCGTGCGTCAAGCCGACCGCGATCTCGCCGTCGCCCGCAACGGCGAACCTGCCGGGATCTGGTCCGACGGCACCACCATGTGGGTCGCCGACTTCACCGACAGCCGCGTCTACGCCTACGACCTGACCACCAAAGCCCGCGTCGCCGACAAGGAACTCGACCTCGACAAGAACCCCGGCGAGGCCTACAACCCCTTCGGGATCTGGTCCAACGGCGACACGCTGCTGGCCGCTTCTTGGTTCGGCGGCGAGATCATCGCTCACAGCCTCGCCGGCGGGCAGCGCCAACCGGCCATAGACCTCTCCACCCTCGCGAGCAGAACCAACTCCCCCAACGGCATCTGGTCCAACGGCCACATCCTGTGGGTCGTCGACAGCTCCGACGCAACCCTCTACGCCTACGCCGTCCCCGGCCTCGGCGCACCACCCAACGACACGTCGGTGTGGTCGGTGACCGCGGAGCCGGCGAGGGTCGCTGAGGGGGCGGAGTCGACGATCACGGTGTCGGTCGACAAGACGTTCGAGTCTGCTCAGACGATCATGCTGGCGGTGGGGGGCACCGCGGCAGGCTCGGATTATTCGCTGTCGTCGTCGTCGTTGACTCTGGACGCGGGGGACACGTCGGTGACCGCGGCGGTGACCGCGGTGGATGACGGTGTCATCGAGAGCGGCGACGAGACCGTCGTGGTCACGGCGTCCCACGGTGGCGGCGCGGTCGGGTCGGCGACGGTGACCATCGAAGACAACGACACGCCGGTGTGGTCGGTGACCGCGGAGCCGGTGAGGGTCGCTGAGGGGGCGGAGTCGACGATCACGGTGTCGGCGGGCAAGAAGTTCGACACCGATCAGACCATCACGCTGGCGGCGACGGGCACCGCGGCGAGCGGCGACTACTTGCTGTCGCCGTCGTCGTTGACGCTGGTCGCCGGCGACACGTCGGTGACCGCGACGGTGACCGCGGTTGACGACAGTGTCATCGAGGGCGGCGACGAGACCGTCGTGGTCACCGCGTCCCATGATGGCGGCGCGGTCGGGTCGGCGACGGTGACCGTCGAAGACAACGACACGGCGACCTGGTCGGTGACCGCGGAGCCGACGACGGTCGTTGAGGGGGCGGAGTCGACGATCACGGTGTCGGTCGACAAGACGTTCGCGGTTGATCAGACGATCACGCTGGCGGCGGGGGGCACCGCGGCGAGTGGGGATTATTCGCTGTCGTCGTCGTCGTTGACCCTCGACGCCGGCGACACGTCGGTGACCGCCACGGTGACCGCGGTTGACGACAGCGACGAGGAAAGCGACGAGACCGTGGTCGTCACCGCCAGCCACGGCGGCGAAACAGTCGGGTCGGCGACGGTCACCATCGAAGACAACGACACGCCGACCTGGTCGGTGACCGCGCAGCCCGCGAGGGTCGCTGAGGGGGCGGAGTCGACGATCACGGTGTCGGTCGACAAGACGTTCGAGACTGCTCAGACGATCACGCTGGCGGCGGGGGGCACCGCGGCGGGCTCGGATTATTCGCTGTCGTCGTCGTCGTTGACCCTCGACGCCGGGGACACGTCGGTGACCGCCACGGTGACCGCGGTTGACGACAGTGTCATCGAGGGCGGCGACGAGACCGTGGTCGTCACCGCCAGCCACGGCGGCGAAACAGTCGGGTCGGCGACGGTCACCGTCGAAGACAACGACACGGCGACCTGGTCGGTGACCGCGCAGCCCGCGAGGGTCGTTGAGGGGGCGGAGTCGACGATCACGGTGTCGGTCGACAAGACGTTCGCGGTTGATCAGACGATCACGCTGGCGGCGGGGGGCACCGCGGCGAGTGGGGATTATTCGCTGTCGTCGTCGTCGTTGACTCTCGACGCCGGGGACACGTCGGTGACCGCGACGGTGACCGCGGTTGACGACAGTGTCATCGAGGGCGGCGACGAGACCGTGGTCGTCACCGCGTCCCATAGCGGCGACGCGGTCGGGTCGGCGACGGTCACCGTCGAAGACAACGACACGGCGACCTGGTCGGTGACCGCGCAGCCCGCGAGGGTCGCTGAGGGGGCGGAGACGACGATCACGGTGTCGGTCGACAAGACGTTCGAGACTGCTCAGACGATCACGCTGGCGGCGACGGGCACCGCGGCGAGCGGGGACTACTTACTGTCGTCGTCGTCGTCGTCGTTGACGCTGGTCGCCGGGGACACGTCGGTGACCGCGACGGTGACCGCGGTTGACGACAGTGTCATCGACGGCGGCGACGAGACCGTCGTGGTCACGGCGTCCCATAGCGGCGGCGCGGTCGGGTCGGCGACGGTCACCGTCGAAGACAACGACACGGCGACCTGGTCGGTGACCGCGGAGCCCGCGAGGGTCGCTGAGGGGGCGGAGTCGACGATCACGGTGTCGGCGGGCAAAGAGTTCGCGGTTGATCAGACGATCACCCTGGCGGCGGGGGGCACCGCGGCGGGCTCGGATTATTCGCTGTCGTCGTCGTCGTTGACCCTCGACGCCGGGGACACGTCGGTGACCGCGACGGTGACCGCCGTTGACGACAGCGACGAGGAAAGCGACGAGACCGTCGTCGTCACCGCCAGCCACGGCGGAGCGGTCGGCTCGGCGACGGTCACCATCGAAGCCAACGACACGCCGGTCTCGACTGATGCAGCGTTGTCGTCGCTGGCGCTGTCGGGTGTCAGCATCGGCGATTTTGATGCTGGCACCACCGCTTATGCCGCCAGTGTGGGCAACGGCGTGTCGTCGACCACGGTCACCGCGGTTGCCAGCGACGACGGGGCCAGCGTCGTGATCGCTGGCGGCGGCGGCGAGACGCAGGGGACCAGCCGGTCGGTGTCGCTGGTTGTGGGCGACAACGAGATCACCGTGACCGTCACCGCCGAGGACGCCGCCACCACCAGGACCTACACCGTCACTGTCACCCGCGCCGTGGCGCCGTTGCCGCCAGGCGTGGTTTGGGGCGACCGGCTGGCGGACCGCGACATCGCCCTGCCCGGCGCTGGCTTACCCACCGGCGTGTGGTCCGACGGCACAGACGTGTGGGTCCTCACCGCCGCAGGCAAGATCAGCGTCTACTCCCTCGCCGACGGCGCCGAACACACCGACCGCGGCTTCGCCCTGCCCGGCGGCGCCGAGTACGCGGCGGGCCTGTGGTCAAACGGCGCCACGCTTTGGGTCTCCGACGTCAACAGAGGCTGGGTGCGCGCCTACCGGCTCTCAGACGGCGCCCGCCAAGCCGACCGCGATCTCGACACCACCGCGCTCGCCGCCGCCGGCAATACCGAACCCGCCGGGATCCGGTCAAACGGCACCACCATGTGGGTCGCCGACTTCACCGACAGCCGCGTCTACGCCTACGACCTGACCACCAAAGCCCGCGTCGCCGACAAAGAACTCGACCTCGACAAGAACCCCGGCGAGACCTACAACCCCTTCGGCATCTGGTCCAACGGCGACACGCTGCTGGCCGCCTCTTGGTTCGGCGGCCAGATCATCGCCCACAGCCTCGCCGGCGGGCAGCGCCAACCAGCCAAAGACCTCTCCACCTTCGCCAGCAGAACCAACTTCCCCAACGGCATCTGGTCCAACGGCCACATCCTCTGGGTCGTCGACGCCTCCGCCGCAACCCTCTACGCCTACGCCGTCCCCGGCCTCGGCGCACCACCCAACCACACGGCGGGCTCAGGCAACTAGCCAGCACCAAAAGCCAACAGCCGGCACCGTGGGTGCCCAGAATTCGGTCGTGGGCGCTGACCAGGGGTTATGCGCTCCATCCTGGAACCTCATGTGTCGCGTTCTGTACCGGTTCCTCGCGTTGCTGGCATGGGTGGCTGTGCGTTCGGGATGTTCGAAGGACCTTGAGATCATTGTGCTGCGCCACCAGATCGCAGTCCTTCACCGACACCACAACCGACCAGCGCTCGCCGAGCAGGACTGGGCCCTGCTCGGCGCGGTCGCGGCAGCCCTGTCGCAACCGCAGCGAGCCGGCTGGCTCGTCACACCACAGACCCTGTTGGGCTGGCACCGAACCCGCATCGCACGCCACCGGACCCAACCCGCCCGGGCGCCCGGCCGGCCCCGCACAAAGGATGCGCGGCGGCCACCGTGCGCACAAGCGCGGACAGCGGACAGGAACTTGCGGACATGCATCATTTCTCGGCCCTGTCTGTTCGATTCGTCGTCTCTTGGCGTCTATCGGCCCGGTCGCCGGAACAAGCGCCGACTGTCAAGCGTCGCACACCATGCACAGCACTTATGGCGAACCTAATTCTGACTACTCATCAAAACGGACCCACCAGCGTTCAAGCACGCCCCCCAGCTCAGGGAGCAGATCGCGCAGACCCCCGACACGGCACGACAAGACAGCCAGCCAACACACCCGCACACTCCCCTGCGACCGAAGGCCCCGCCGATTCTCGGGCATCTTGCCGAGTACGTACTAATCGTCTGTGACGTCGCTGATCGTCAGCTTGTAAACGCCCCAGCCGGCGGCTCCGTCGTTGTTATACGAATACACCTGAATGATGTACTTGCCGGTGGCTGGTGCTGTGAATTCGTTGAACAGGAGCCACATGAGGGCCTCAGTGCCGACTGGCGGGTCTTCGAATGCTTGGATGATGTTGCCGAGCACAGCGAGCACAACCACTACTGCTCGGGTGTATACCGCGGCGCGGGCGGCGCGGATCACCCTGAGCGGGATCGAGGGTCTGGGCTTCGAGCCCGGCAAGCGCCGCTATGACACCACCCCGGCTGCGGGTGTGACATCGACCACGGTGGCCATGACCCCTGCCGGCGATGCAGTGCTGGAGGGGTTCGCGGTCACCGCGGGCGACTCCGAGGTCGCCGCGATCGGCGACGACGGCGCCGTAGCCAAGAGCATCCACGCCACAGGGGGAGCGCGACCAAGGCCAATAACGAGGACGGGTACGAGAAGGCGGGCTGGACGATTTCCAGGGCTTCCTCAAAGACAATGGGCTCCCCGAATTCCGCGTCTCGTTCCCGGTGAGCGACTCGATGGCGTACCTGTCAAGCCCTAGAGCCCGGATGGTTCCGAAGAATCGAGATTGCGGTTCGCAGGCGCTACAGCAGCTGTCGCCGTAGAGCGGTGACGACGGCGTCGAGCTTCGTCTTGGCATTGAGCTTGCGGCGCAGGCCGCGGACGTGGTTGCGAACTGTGTGCACGCTGATGCTCAAGTCCGACGCGATCTGCTCGGTGGAGAAGCCGGTGGCTACCAGCCGCAGGATCTGGACTTCGCGTGGCGTGAGCCGCTCGGTGGCTGACGCATCGGGCGACGCGGCGCGGCGGCGCATCGGACCCGCCGCCGGATCGAGCGAACTGGCGAGGGAACGCGAGGGCACGCCGAGCGTGTCAGGGCCGTCGAACAGGTGCACCGTCAGCATGTCGCCGGCATCGGTCTCGATCACAGCCGAGGCGCTCGCGTCTGCGAGTCGCGTTCGGTGCTCGCTCGGCTGCGAGTCGTCCTCGGACGATGGGTCTTGCGCTGAGTCGATCACGTCGTGGTATCGGCGGCCGATCGCTTGGGAGGCTGCAACGCCCACGATCTGCTCTGCTCGGCGATTCCAGAAAACGACGATGCCCTCCGAAGTTGCCGCGCACGCTCCGAAACGAGCAATGCCCAACAGAGCAAAGAACTCATTTTGTGACACCGGTGTGATCACCGCTGTCCTCCTGCGCCCGCAGCCGATTACTGGTACTTCGTCGCCAAATGAATGTGGCAAGTCCGCAGACACCGTAGAGCCCAGTGATGTCATCGTGGTGGAATTGCTTCAATATATATGCCAAAACAATGTCACGTCGAGCGTCGATATTGTGCGCGCGGCAGGGGGCTGGCCTTGGCTGGGGGCAATCGTCGTGTCGCTTGGGTCCCTGTTTCGATGAGAAGAGCCAGAAAGTTTCTCTTGCCGGGGGCAGCGGGTGTGTTCGTGCTGGGGTTCAGCGTTGGAATGAGCGGAACCAGTCGACGAAGGCCGATTCGGCGGAGTTGAGGCTGTTGCGCTGGGGGAGCATCAGGTAGAACTGCTCGCGTGAGGGCTGTGACAGGTCGGCCACGGTGACGAGTTGGCCGTCGGCTAGGAGGTCTTCGACGAGGATGTCGTGGACCAGGGCTACTCCTTGGCGCATGCGGGCGAGTTCGATGCTGTGAACGAAGTTCGTGGACGTGTGGGTGTGGGGCCATGGCTCCAGCACGGTTTGGAGTCTCGACAGGAACTGCCGCCAGCCGTCGGCTGCGACGACGTCGAGCAGTGTCGCTTGGGCGAGTTCGGACGGCTTGTTGACGCGGGCGGCGATGTCGGGGTGCGCGACGGCGAGCAGTGTTTGGGGTCCGGCGACGAGTTCTGCTGTGTCGGGTAGGGGGCCGAAGTCGATGTTGAGGGGTGTGCCTGCCCCGGAGGGCGGCGCGGCCCGGAAGCTGGTGGTGATGTCGAGTTCGATTTTGGGGTGTTCGTCGAGGAAGGCCGGCAGGCGGGGCACGAGCCATCGCGTGAAGAAGCTGCTGATGGCTCTGAGCTCGAGGCGGTTGTCGCGTGGCCGTGCTCCCATTTTGCCTAGTGTTTCTTCGATGATGGCTAGTCCGTCTGTGACGGCGAAGGCCAGTCTTCGGCCGTCGTCGGTCAGTCGCACTATGGGCCCTGCTCTTTCGAACAGCGTTTTGCCCAGCGTTTTTTCGAGTTGGCGGATCTGTTGGCTCACCGCGGATTGGCTCACCCAGAGTTCTTCTGCGGCTCTTGTGAAGTTGCTGTGCTTCGCGGCGATCCTGAATGTCCGCATCAGGTGCAGGGGAGGTTCGGAGTTGATCCTCATCAACCGAACGATAGGCGCTCGATGCAGGCCATCAGCCGTCGATGTTGCTAATATTTAGCCCAAGAAATTGCGGCAATCGATGGCCTGTTTATGGTTTCCCCGGCGCACTGCATTGCATTGTTTGGCAATTTGGCTTGCAATGGAATCGGCGTTGCAAGCCAAGCCACCGGTTTCCATGCCTGCGCAGGCGCTCTGTCGCTGCCAAGCAGCGCTCAGCTGAGGACGGTCACCGTAATCGTGTACTCGCGGACATCGCCGCCGTCGGTGTTCGCTTCGTTGCGACCGTTGATGGAGGTGATGGTGATTATCTTGGTCTCGCCCGACGCGAGGCTGACCTGGTGGCCATCGGCTTCGTCGTCGACGTCGGCCGGCAGAATCGTCACCTCGGAGTCGAAGGCTGGCATGGCGGTCACCGTGACCGATGTCGTACCGGCGGGCACATCGACTTCGTAGCTGCTGATACCGGTCTGGAACGGCACATCGGGCACACCGGTGCCGCTGAGTGTCAGCGAGTGCAGCAGACCCGTTGGGGGCATCTCAAACGCGCGCAATGTGTCCTGCCTTCGAGTTGATACTTGGTCGTGGGAAACCCACATGGTGCGCCCATCGGACCAAATGTCATTTAACGCCTCGGTATTCGCCGAGGCGGCATTGAATTCGAGGTGGGCTCGGCGATTGCCAGTGTCGAGATCGTAAGCGAAGACGTCCCAACTGTCGGCAACCCAGAGGGTGATCCCGTCCGACCACATGCCACCAGGTGTCCGGTTGCCTGCGGCCCACAAGCCGTTGTTGTCCTTGGCCGAGTCTCGAAGACCGGTGTCAAGATTGTAGGCAGCAATCCTGGCATTGGTCTTATATCTTCCCCAGCCCCTGACGATGGCGACATAGAGCGTTGTTCCATCTGACCCGATGCTCCACACGCGCTCGTCATCGGTTTCTCTGTAACTGCCGTCGTGTTCAAGGGCATCGAATTCCTTGGTGATGTCCTCGTTGCCCGTCGACATGTCGATCGCGTGCACCACGTCGTATGGGAAGTCCAGCACCCACATCGTCTCGGTGTTGGACCACAAGTACGCGGGATTGCTCAGCTTCAAGTTGTCTTCGGGGTTGGGGAGGTCCTTTGATTCGTCGCGTGCTCCGGTCTCGAGGTCGAATGCATAAATTTTCATCGGGCGGTCTGATAGCCCATCAGGAATCAGTCTTCCGGCGCCGTCCGATGCCCACACCGTGGTCCCGTCAGACCATATTCCCCCCGGCTCGAACCGCGCCCACGGGCCGGGTTCGTTTGGATCGGGGACATACGGTGTCTCCGGCAAGTACGTGTCCGATGTCGGCAGAAGGATGTCCTTGACTGTGTCGCGTTCCCAGGCCGCTGCTGCGGCGCGATTGACGGTGATCCGGTAGGTCTTGGTGGTGGTCCCGTCGGTTGCGGTGACCTTCACGGTGATGATGGTGTCGGACTTTGCACCGTACATGCCGGTCGCATTGAGGGCCACCTGATGACCATCGGCGTCGGGGTCCGCGTCCTCCGGCGAGATGTCGACATCGGCATTGGTTACTGCGGGCTCCGCAGCGACCGTCACAGTGTCGATGGCGTTGTCCACCGGCACGTCATAGTTGTCGCGGGCAGCATCGAACGCTGGCCATAGTGAGCCACCCGGGTCGATCTCCATCGAGCCGAGCAGCGGATTTGTACTGGGATCACCGGCGCGTATGACGTTGAGCTGATAGGCCTTCTTGGTGGTCGTGTCGGTTGCGGTGACGGTCACGGTGATCGTGGTCCGAGACGATGCGTCGTACCTGTCGGCTGCATTGAGGGTCACCTGATGACCATCGGTGACGGCGTCCGCGTCCATCGGCAAGATGTCGACAACGGCATCGGTCACTTCGGGCGCCGCGGTGACCGTCAGGGTTTCCGTGTCGTAGTTCACTGTCACGTCGAAGGTGCGTGTGAAGGCTAGGGGCGTCTGAAAGGCATCGACATCGAATGCGTAGCCGCCCGGGTCGGCCGTCAGCTGGCTGAGCCGCGCATTGCTGTTGGTTTCCGGCAGTCGCTCTTGTGGTTGCTGCTGGGGCGGAGTGCCGCTGCTGCCGCTGCTGCCGCTGCTGCCGCGGCTGCTGCTGGTGCCGCTGCTGCCGCTGCTGCCGCGGCTGCTGCTGGTGCCGCCGCTGGTGCTGCTGTTGCCGGTGTCGCATGCGGTGGCGGTGTGGCTGAGGGCGTGTTGTGTTGCTGCGGCGGGGTCTTCATAGCGGTCCACTTTGCGGGGGCTGCTGGCGGTCAGCGATTCGGCGAGCGTGTCGGACACGGTGTCGGTGCCGCCGATGATCACGATGCGCACCGGGTCCAGACGCTCCAGCGCCGACACGGTCACATCGCCGGCGGTGTCCGCGTCCTGGGCGTAGAGCACCGCCGCGTTCTCCAACGCAGCCGCCAGCGCCGCAGCCGCACCCACATCGGCATCTGACCAGCCGTTCGCGATCACTACGGTGTCGGTGCAGTCCCCCGCCGCATCGCGCGCCGCCCGCGCCGCGGTATGCACCCGGGTGGAGCCGCTCAGCCGTTTCGTGTCGCCGACGCCGGCCGCGGCGGCCGCCGCGTCCACCACCGCTGTCGGCAGCGCCGCGGTGCCGCCGACCGCGATCAGCTCGCTCACCGCCAGCTCACCGAGCGCATCCGCTGTCGCGTCGCCCAACGCGTCGACGCCCCCATAGAGCACCACATCAGCGCCCCCAGCAGCCACCAACGACGCAGCTACCCCCACATCGGGCAACGACCACCCATTGGCCAGCACCACCGTCAGGTCCCGCACCCCCGCCGCCACAAGACGCGCCGCCGCCGCCGCGGTCGCCGCCCGATCCGCGCCCGCGACCCGCTGCGCGCTCACACCGCCCGACAACTCCTCGACGCGCGACTGCACCCCCGCCGGCAACACAGCGGTGCCGCCGACCAACACCGCGCCAACCGGCGCCGCGTCACGCACCACACCCGCAGCCGAAACCGACAAACCGCCGGAACCCACCAACACCACCGCATCAGCACCCCCAGCCGCCACCAACGACGCCGCCGTGCCCACATCAGACAACGAGCCGTCCGACGCGAACGCCAACACCACCGACGACTCCTGCGCGCCCGCACCCACCGGCAACAACAACCCCGCCAACAACAACCCCACACACCACGCCCACACACCACGCCAACGACCAACCGACACCACAACCCCCAAAACTCGCCTACTACCAAAAATAACTATAAGCAGAAACGATGACGCCCATAAGGCCACATGCGTGCTTCGGTGCCCTGCGGATCTTGCGTCGGCAGGCTCCTGGATTCCGCTGTCATGGGCCCTGAGACGGACACTGCCTCTGGCCGTGCTGCAGCAATTTCATCCGGCCGACCCGAAATGTGGACTACCCACCCTTCCAAATGTGGAGCCCCATTCTTTGGGCACGCTGGGGCGAGCAAAGCCGCAGCTCAGCAGCACTGGGCGCCAACTCGCAAACAAGCGACGAGCGGCTCATCCCATCACGCTGAAGTTCGTGGACACAGTCGAGGTCCGGCGTCGTCGAACCTCAGTTGCACGGCGTACCAGCAGCGGCTGAAATGGTCGTGCCATGAAGTTCACGGTTGCTGGTCACCTCGGCGCAGTCCAGCGCTCGCTGTCCACAACAACCCGTGAGGGCCGGCCGATGCGGGTGCTTGCTGCGGTTCGGACGTTCGACGCTGCGCCCGAAGAGTTCCGGCAGCAACGACACACGACGCATCGCCGGATAGACGCGCACCGACACCGTCACCAATGCAGCCCGGCACATCCTGGCGAACCTCTGACGCCATATGCTCGCTCGGCAGCGTCGGAGCGACAACGCGCGCCTCAGCAAAGAGCCCCCTCATGAGCCACCGCCGACCCGGGAACGAATCCTGCACCGGGAACGACGCCGAACAGCATCACGACCGCCATCGAGCCGGCCGTAGCCACCGGTTCGTGATCGCCGTGGCTGCGTCGGCTCTCGTGATCGCCTTGGCGACAGTTCTCGGGCCGGGCGCGAACGCCTCGGCTCAGGTCGAGCTCAGCCCCTGCTCTGGCACTCCTGCTGTGTCGGACTCCACCACCAACACGGGCCTCATCGCGGACTGCAACACCCTGCTCGCCGCCAAGCCGATCCTCATTGGCGACCGCACCCAGGCAATCCTGAACTGGAGCCCTGATGTGGCGATGTTCAGATGGGACGGCATAACGATCGACCGCACCTACGCTCACGTAGCCAAGATTTCACTGTCCAGCAATGACTCAGTGCCCACCAATGACCTGTCAGGCTCGATTCCGCCGGAGCTGGGCAATCTCACCAACCTCGACATGCTGTCGCTGTCCGGCAATGCGCTGACGGGCTCGATACCGCCGGAGCTGAGCAATCTCACCAACCTCGACAGGCTGTGGCTGTCCGACAATGCGCTGACGGGCTCGATACCGACCGAACTCGGCAACCTCACCAACCTCACAGAGCTCTTCCTGACCCTCAACGAACTGTCGGGCTCGATACCGCCCGAGCTGAGCAACCTCACCAACCTCACATCGCTGTCACTGCAGGCCAATGATCTGTCGGGGCCGATACCGCCCGAGCTGGGCGACCTCACCAACCTCACGTCGCTGTTGCTGGGCAGCAATCGTCTGTCGGGCCCGATACCGACCGAACTCGGCAACCTCACCAACCTCAGGTCGCTCTGGCTGGGCAGCAATGATCTGTCGGGCCCGATACCGACCGAACTCGCCACCCTCGCCGACCTCCACTCGCTCTCGCTGGCTAGCAATGATCTGTCGGGCCCGATACCGCCGGAGCTGGGCAACCTCACCAACCTCACGTCGCTCTTGCTTCACAACAATTATCTCTCGGGCCCGATACCGACCGAACTCGCCAACCTCACCAACCTCGAAGGGCTCTTGCTGGGCATCAATGGTCTGTCCGGTCCGATTCCGCCCGAGCTGGGCAACCTCACCAATCTCACGTCGCTCCGGCTGCAAAGGAATGGACTGTCGGGTTCGATTCCGCCCGAGCTGGGCAACCTCGTCGACCTCTGGTCGCTGTACCTGCACGGGAATGAGCTGTCGGGTTCGATTCCGCCCGAGCTGGGCAACCTCACCAAGCTCGTCTTCTTCAACCTGTCCGACAACGAGCTGTCGGGCTCGATTCCGGACAAGCTCGGCAACCTCACCAACCTCGCCGAGCTTGACCTGTCGGGTAATGATTTGTCGGGGTGCATTCCTTTCAGGTTGACGAACGTGCTGGCGGGGCAGTCGCTTGGTCTGAGCGCATGCTGCATAGGCAGCGGAGGCGGTGTGGATGTGGGGGCCGCGACCATCGTGGTGGCCAACGGGTGGAGCCCTGCCGATGTGGGAGCGGCGTCGGTGCTCGCTGCCCGAACAGACAGCGCGGTGGTGACCTACACCGCAGGCGACGAGTTGCCGTCCGAGTTGGGACTGCTGCTGCGGGAGGCGTCCCCGGCCGGGGTGATCATCGTGGGCGGGATCGCCGCGGTGCCAGATGACGTCTGCACCCAGATCCGTCTCGCGTCACCCGAGTCCGACATTGCCCGCGTCACCGGGGCGGATCGTGCTGATACCGCCGTGGGCGTGGCGCGGCGGGTCCTGGGCAACCCTTCTGAAGCTGGCCGGGTCACACTGATTGTTGCGAACGGCTGGTCCCCGCCCGACATCGGCGCCGCGGCAGCACTGGCTGCGCGCCGCGGACGCGCCGCGGTGCTCTATACCCAGCGCGACATTCTGTCTGAGTCTTCAGCTGCGCTCGTGCGCGACTACGAGGTGTCGGAGGTGATCATGATCGGCGGCACCGCTGCGATCAGCGACGACGCGGCCGAGCAGATCGCAGCCGCGGCAGGCACCGATGCCAGCGTGTCACGGCTCACCGGGACAGACCGCATCGACACCGCCGCCCAAGCAGCACGGCGCGTGCTCGGCGATCCCGCCGCGGCCCCTGGCGGGGTCACCTTGGTGATCGCCAGCGGTTGGTCCCCGCCCGATATCGGCGTCGCCGCAGCACTCGCAGCCGCCACAGACAACTCCGCAGTCGCCTACACCGCACCGGGCACCCTGCCTGATGCCACCATGGCGCTGATCCGCGACTATCGGCCCAGCCAGACCATCATCGTCGGAGGCGGGTCCGCAGTCAGCAACGATGTTCGGGAAGCCATCACTGACGTTGCACCCACCGGAACCGACGTGCGACGCATCACCGGTCAAACCCGCACCGACACCGCCGTCGAAGCAGCCCGAGACATTCTCGCCGACCACTGACGTCACGCAACTCATCGGGTCCTGCTCCGGCCGTCGCCGATCTGTCACGGCCCAATCCTCGCCGCCTGTTCACGGCCTTTCGACGCCACAGCGGCGGCTGAAATGGTCGTGCCATGAAGTTCACGGTTGCTGGGTTCTCGGCGATCCGGTGATGCGCCGTCAGTCTCAGGCCGATGTTGTTCGGCGTCGGATCCCCTCTCTGGTTCGCATTGGAAACAAAACTGCCCACCAGCGAGTATCATGGCCATATGGCGATCACTGAACGTGAGCGTGCCGAACAGCTCCTGATCGATGCGAGATGGCAAGGGTCTGCGACTTGCCCCGTGTGCGGCAGCGTGCGCTGTTCGGACCAGAGCGTTGGTGCGGGCGCCAAGTGGTCCATCTGGCGTTGCGGCGACTGCCGCAGACGATTCACCGTCACCTCCAGTACCGCGATCCATTCCACGAAACTCCCCCCCTCGGCCTGGGTCGCTGTCGCCGAGTTGCAGGATCCTTCGGCTTCGAGCGTCGCAGAGGAGATCGGCGTCTCACGGGTCACCGCACGCAAGATCGCCGCCTTGCTCCAGCCCGTCAAGTCCCGATCCACCGAGCAGCGGCTGCGCCATCTTCTGTGCAACGGGCCGCAGCGTCACCCGACGCGAGACCCGTGGCAGATCGAGCCGCTGCCGGCCACGCTGCGGGCCACCGACAGCCCGCTTCCGACGCTGAGCCACGGGTCCAAGTCGGTTCTCAACGCACTGAGGGCCAGGCCGTTCGGTGCTACCGCGGCGAAGATCGCTCAGCTCGCCGGTGTGTCGTATTCCCAGACGCTGCGCTGTCTCGCCGCCCTAGAGCAACGCGGCTGGGTTGAGAGCACCAGGTCGACGATCCAGCACGGTTACGAACTGCGACGGGCAACGGTGTGGTCACTGTCGTGGTCGGACGGCTGCATGGAGGTCTTGTCGTTTCTGCGTGACGTGCCGACGCAGCGGCCCAGGGAGCCCGACGACGAGGTTCCCCAACGCTTCTGGCGGAGTTTCTGGTCGGGTGCCTCCGCTGACACGCTGAGAATCTCGCAGCACGGTCTGCACATCGCCGAGACGCTGGTCGGCGGACGCGATCCGTGCGCGCGAGCGTGGGCGCTCTCAGCCTTGCCGACCGGGGTGCTGCAAGAGTGCCGCGCACTGCGGGGCTTCGACACCGGCTTGATTGCCGAACTGCTCGACGGCGAGATCGCCCGACGCGCAGTTGCGCCATGAGCGGACTCGACGCGTGGGCCGACGTGCTGCCCGAGAACCTGCGACGTGTGTGGCCTCATGTTGCGGACTGCGCGAACCGCGTCGGCGGTGCCCTCATGGGAGGCACAGCTGTCGCGATCCATTTGCGCCACCGAGTCTCCGAGGATCTCGATGTCATCACACTGCGCAAGTTCTCAGGCACAGCGCAAGAGAAGCGCCTGCGCAGAGCGGCCTCCAGCGTGGTGATCGACGAGGTCTCCGACAACATGTTCCATGGCTTCATCGACGGAGTGAAAGTCGACATATTCCGCGCTCTGCCCTCGAACGGTGTGGAGCCCTCACGGATGCGATGGGTAGCTGCGGGCATAACTATCGAAGGCATGAAGGTGGGGTCCATTCCGGACCTGATGGCCGCCAAGCTCGACGTGATCAGATTCCGGCCCAAGCTGCGCGACTACTTGGATCTTGCCGCGATGGATCAGTCCGGGGCGTGCAGCCTCGAAGCCGGGCTCGGGTACTACTGCAAGCGGTTCGGATACACCCACCCGCCCCGCGCTCTCGAAGAGATGACCCGCCTGCTAGATGATTAGTTCCAAGGGGTCGGGTCCACCTGTTGTGGGGTGAGGGTGTCCAAGCTCGGGGTGTGAAACAAGACCTCGATCTTGGAGGACCGGAGCATGAACCCGGACTTGGACACCCTCGCGACCGCACTGTATGTGAGGATCGATGACCTGTTGGCGCAGAACCCTGGGTGGGCTCCCGAGCGGCCTGTGGTGGGGTTCGCCCCGAAGCTGTCGGATGCGGAGCTGGTCACCTTGGCGGTGATCTCTGCGCTGCTGGGCTATGACAACGAGTCGCAGTTCGTGCGCTACGCGAGAGCGCATCTGCGGCCGTGGTTCCCCTATCTGCCCAACCGCGACGGCTACAACAAGCGGCTGCGGCGCAGCGGCGAGATGATCGCTCGTGTCATGGGATGCCTCGCACGCGAGTGCGAGTCGTGGCACGACGACGTGTGGCTTGTGGACTCCACCCCGGTCGAGTGCGGCACCAGCCGCGAGACCCAAAAGCGCTCTGACCTCGCGGGATGGGCCCAATACGGCTACTGCGCGTCGCATTCCCGCTGGTTCTGGGGTCTGCGGCTGCACCTCGTGGCCACACCCTCAGGTCTGCCGATCGCGTTCGCTCTCGCTGGCGCGAAAGCCGACGAACGCGAAGTCTGCGCGGACATGATCGCCGCGGCCGGGATCGCCCGGCCGGGCCAGACCCTCATCGCCGACAAGGGTTACCGCTCCCAAGCGTTCGAGGCCGACCTCAGCGACGTCGGCATCACCCTGCTGCGCCCCGCCACCCGAACCGAGGCCCCACGTCCCGGCGCAAAGTTCCTGCGGCCCCTGCGCCAGATCATCGAATCGATCATCCACACCCTCAAAGGCCAGCTCACCCTCGAACGCCACAAAGCACGCACCCGCTCCGGCGTCGCCGTGCGCATCGCCACCCGCCTCCTCGCCCTCACCGCCGCCTTCTGGCACAACGAGACCTACCGACACACCCGACCAGCACGCTCACTCACCGCATACGACCACTAAAACCTTGGAACTAATCATCTAGATAGTCCCGGCACCCTGCCGAGCGACCCCGACTACGAAGACCGGCGTGACGACGCATTGAACCACGGCAAGCTCTACCGGTGGTTGCAAGTGAGTTGAGTGTAGATGTCGGCGGCTGATTGCCAGTGGTGGAGTCGGCGGGGCATGTGGTTGAGGTTGTCCTCGATGACCGAGAGCCGCAGTTGTCCGATGTCGAGGCTGGTGCCTTTGGGGAGCCATCGGCGCAGCAGTCCGTTGGTCTGCTCGTTGGTGGGTCGCTGCCACGGCGAGCGCGGCTCGCAGAAGAACACCTCGATGCCGAGCGCGGCCTCGACGTCGGCCCAGCGGGCCATCTCGCGGCCTTGGTCCCAGGTGAGGCTGCGCACGAGCGCTGCGGGCTGGCGGCCCAGCGCCGCGGCGGCCGCGGCGGCGACCTGGGGCGCGCCGTAGCCGTCGGGCAGCGCTGCGGTGACCGTGTAGCGGCTGGTGCGCTCGGCGAGGGTGACCGCGGCGGTGAGGTTCGCTTTGCCGACGATGAGGTCGCGGTCCCAGTGGCCGGGCTCTGCACGGTCCTCGACGTCGTCGGGCCGGTCGGCTATCGGCCGGTATTCCCCCAGCGGGCTGGGCTTTTGGGCCTGCGCGACGCTGCGCGGCCGACGGCGCCGGCAGCGCCGCGGCAGCTTCGCCCAGGTGCCCGCCGCCAGGCCGCTGCGCGGGTCGTTCGCGTAGCACGCCCGATAGATCGTCTCCGCGCACACCCTCATGCCCGCCTCGCGCAGGTCCGCCGCGGTCGCGTGCGGGGACCACCTCAGCTTCAAGCGCTCATCGACCGCGGCGGCCAGCACCCGATCGACCGCCAGCTTGGGCGTTCGCTCTCGTCGCGCCCTCGCGCACGCCGACGCGTGCGCCCAGCGAGCGTCATAGCCCGCCCGCCCGGCGCAGCGGGCCAGCTCGCGATGCACCGTGGACCGATCACGGCCCAGCCGCTGCGCTGCGTCCGCGACGCTGCGGCCCGTCCCGAGCGACGACTCGATGAACACCCGCTCATCCAAACTCAGTCTCGCTGCCATACTGGACACCTCCATCGGTCGGCTGCATGTGTTCGCAACGGTCATCATGACCGTTCACTTGCAACCACCGATGGAGTTCGCCCACCTACAAGCTCGGGTGCCCGCGCTTCGCGACCGCATCGCTGGGATGCGCGACCAGACGGTCAGCGCTTCGGCGGCCGCCTCAGCGCAGCGTGTTCGCAACTTCTGAAATGCGCTGGCGAAACTCATAATCATTATTGACTGACCGAGACTTGGGTGGTCGCTAGCATCCCGGCCAACTCGCACGGTCGGAGGGGATTGGTGTCGAGATCAGCGCGGCGCATCATTGCGGTATTGGCACTGTTGGCAGCCGTTGCTTTAGGGCTTCGTGGCATCGGCGTTGGCCTGTTGGACGACAGTTCGGACGAATTGGTGCTCACTGCGCGCGCCAAGGCGGCAGATGACGACAGCGTCGACGACGACGACGACGACGACAACGACACGCCACCCCCGACCGACAATGACGGGACTGATGACGACGGGATCGACACGCCGCCCCCGACCGACAATGACGGGACCGACGACGACGGCATCGACACTCCGACCCCGACCGACAATGACGGCACTGACTCAGACGGCGTCGACACGCCTGACGAGTCGGTTTTGCTGTCGCGTTCGACGAGTCTCGGGAGCAAGGTCGACGTCGGTGACACGCCGCTGACCGACAACGACGGGATCGACACGCCGACGCCGACTGACAATGACGGCACTGATTCCGACGGGATCGACACGCCTGACCCCGAGACGCCTGACCCCGAGACGCCTGACCCCGAGACGCCTGACCCCGAGACGCCTGACCCCGAGACGCCTGACCCCGAGACGCCTGACCCCGACAGCGACGATGATGACAGCGACGACAGCGACGACAGCGACGACGGCGGCAATGCGCGGGTGGGATTCGAGGGGTTGCCGTCGGCGCGTGTTCCCCAGACGGTGGCGGCTCGAACGAGGAAGCCTCGTCGTGCTCCGACGCGGGGCGCGCCGTTGCGGCCAGCGGTGGAGTTCCCGGAGGATCGGGGGCTGCCGCGCCTAGAGCGCCTGTTCGATCCCGGCTGGGTCTGGGAGGCTTCCCGCCACCAGCTTGACGGCGACACGCCCGAGCCGAGCCTCATGCGGGTGAGGCAGTTCAGCCATGTGCCCGGCAGGACCGCGACGGTCAACTACGAGGCTGAGTGGCCCACTGAGACTTATCTGCCGGCGGAGTTCCTGACGGTCACGGTGCGGCGCAAGCGGCCAATCGAGGTGTCGAGGTTCCCGGTCGATGCCGCGCTGCCGGGGCTCGCTCCCGCCGCCGACCCCGACACAGCATTGCGATTGGTCGATCAGCACGTGTTCCAGATGCCGAGGCGGCGGATCGCGGTCGAGACGGTGAGGTATCGGCCCGGCAGCCGAGCGGTGCTTCGTCACCGTTTGGGCAGGTTCCGGTTCTATGTGCGTGTGATGCGGCCCGCCGCGGTGTCAAGTGTGCTCGGTGCTGCGCGGCTTGTGAACGCTTCAGACTTTGCGGGTCCGCGCGTCGCAGGCTGCTGGGAGGACGGCGGCGTCGTGTGGCTGCCCGAGATTCCGGGCGTGAACATGCGCGACGGATTGCGCCAGGGCAATGCCCCTGATCCCGCTGTGTTGCTCGACGGGCTCGACAGTCTGTGGTCGTTGCCGCTCAGCGAGTGCCCCACCGCCGCGTTCGATCTGCGCGGGGCGTACCGGCGGGCCGAGCGCACGTTCCAGCACGCCCTGGGCGATGACCCCGAGGGTCGCCGCCTGCTCGACACCGCCCGAGACGCCTTGAGCCCGTTCGTCGCCGGCTGGGCGCCGACAGCGGTCGCTCACAACGACTTCTACGACGACCAGATGATCGTCATGCCCGACGGCAAAGTCGCTCTCGTCGACTTCGAAGAGGCCGGCCCCGGCGATCCCATGCTCGATGTCGGCAACTTTCTGGCGCACCTGAGCTGGGCATCGAATAAAGAACGGCAAAGCGGCCCCGACGCCGCAAGCGTCTACCGCCAACAGTTCAAGGAAGCTGCCCTGGAGCGGTTCGGCTGGCGCGAACGCGAGCTGGCGCTGCGAGAAGCCGTATGCATCTTCCGCATCTGCACAAACACCGTGCGCCGCATCAAGCCCGACTGGCGACAACGCACCCGAGACGGACTCACGCTCGCCATCGACACATTCGCATCAGCCTCAGCTCGGAGTCCGCAGACGGCCGCTCCCGCCAAGCAATAACCGCGTCCACGCGCCAATAGCCCACAAACAGCCAACAGCGCGCCCTCCCGGCGCAGGCACCCGAGCGCCGCAATCGGGTGGCGACAACACGAACCGCTCAACCCAGAGAAACAACAATCCGAGTGTCACTGTTGGGTTTGCCGGGGCTCTCTGCCAGGGGGTTACGGTCCGGTTCCATGCTCGACGCTGACTCCACAAAATACTGGCCTTGTGCCTGTTGTCTGACCTGTCGCGTCGAGTGTGGGACCGGTAGGAGCGCTCCTGTGGTGAAGGGAGCCTGACTGTCTCGGCTCGGTTGTGACGAAGCGCCCGAACAGTTGTGGGACGCGCTCACGACGCCCGAGCGGATCCAAATCTGGCTCGGCCCCACGAGTGGGGACTTGCGAGTCGGCGGCCCTTCAGCTTCGGTCGTATCTCAATGCTCCACGACCCGAACAACTTCATCGGTGAACTAGAACGTCGGCGCGAAGAAGAGCCCGAAAGCGATGCCGAACACCAACACGATGGCGATTCTGACCCAACGCTTGATCGGTTTGCCGCTTTTCTTTGCGGCGTAGCCGAGCAGCCAGTACATCCCCCCGCCGAAAACGGCCAGCAGGATTAGGAACAGGAAGGTATTGCCGATCGTTTCGGAGGCATCAGGGATGATGGGGTTGTCGTCGTCCAATGTCGGCTCCGAAGGTCTGGGTGTCAGTTCGTGTGAGGTTATGTGCGCGTGATGCGGAAGTGAATCGCCCTGGGACGTGGGACTGCCGCTGCCTCCACGCTCACCACGCTGAAGTTCGCGGGCACAGTCGCGGTCCGTCGTCGTCGAACCTCAGTTGCACGGCGTACCAGCGGCGGCTGAAATGGTCGTGCCATGAAGTTCACGGTTGCTGGTCACCTCGGCGCAGTCCAGCGCTCGCTGTCCACAACAACCCGTGAGGGCCGGCCGATGCGGGTGCTTGCTGCGGTTCGGACGTTCGACGCTGCGCCCGAAGAGTTGTGGGACGCGCTCACGACGCCCGAGCGGATCCAAGTCTGGCTCGGCCCCACGAGTGGGGACTTGCGAGTCGGCGGCCGGTTCGACATCGAGGACAACGCCAGCGGCGACATCGTCACCTGCGACAAGCCACGGCTCATCGGAGTGACCTGGGAATACGACGAAGACATCAGCTGGGTGGACGCAACCCTGACTCCGTCCGGGGACGGCACCGGCCTCACCGTTGAGCACACAGCTGCGATACCGCCAGAGTTTTGGGAACAGTTCGGCCCAGGCGCAACCGGAATCGGGTGGGAAATGGCGCTCCTGGCCATTGCCGAACACCTGGCAGCACCGGATGCACCGCCGCTTGATCCAGCGGACCCCGAACTCCAGGGCCCGTTCAACGAATTCATGGCCGCAAGCAGCGTTGGGTGGGCCGACGCCGACATCGCCGACGGAGGCGACCCCGACCAAGCGCGTGCCGCCGCAGAGCGCACCCTCGCCTTCTATACCGGCAGCGACGCCCCCGAAGCCTGAGGCCACGCATTCGGTTCGAATTGGATCCGGATCTGAAATGCGCTGGCCTGGCGTGCCAGACTTCGCGGCGCCATGGCGGAATCGGATGTGAGCATCGCTGATCAGCGGCCCTTGGAGGGCATCCGGGTGCTGGACTTCACCCGCGTCGTGGCCGGGCCGCTCGCCACGCGGATGATGGCCGATCTGGGAGCCGAGGTCATCAAGATCGAGCCGGTCGACGGTGATCTGTGCCGGACGTTCCCGCCGTACGTCGAGGGCGGCGTCAACCCGTACTTTTGCCAGCAGAACGCCGGAAAGCGGTTCTGCTCAGTTGACCTGCGCGCACCGGGAGCCAGCGAGCTCGTGCGGGAATTGGTGAGCCACTGCGACGCGATTGTGGAGAACTACCGGCCGGGTGTGATGGCCAAGTTCGGCCTCGGTCCCGACGAGCTTTGCGAGAAGCACCCGGCGCTCGTGTACTGCTCGGTGACCGGATTCGGCCAGACCGGTCCGTGGGCCGATCGGCGTGCCTACGCGCCCGTCGGCCACATCGAGTCGGGCTTCATCGAGTACAGCATGCGCAAGACAGCCGCCGCGGCTGAGAACCCGGCGCTGGTGGTGGGCGACATCGTGACCGCGTTGACCGCCGCGGCCACCATCAACGCGATGCTGCTCAAAGCAGCTCGGACCGGCCGCGGCGGGCACATCGACGTGTGCATGGTCGAGGCGATGGTGTACATCCAGGAATGGTCCGCCCTCGAGCTGGCTGGCGGCTGGGACGGACCCAATGCCGGCCTCGCTCACGAATGCCCGATCTTGGTGCTGCCCGATGGTCGGGTATGGGCTATCGCCGGCAACCCAGCGGCGTGGTTCGACGACACGATGGCCGCCATGGGCAGGCCCGATCTGGCCGACGACCCCCGCTTCGCGACGCCGGAAGCTCGCATGGAGAATCGGTACGAGCTCTACGCGGAAATGACCCAATGGGCCGCGGGTTTCGCTGACTTGGACGAGTTCCGGCGTGTGCTCGAGAACGGCAGCGCGTTCAGCGTGGCCGA
This sequence comes from Candidatus Poriferisodalis sp., assembly GCA_965226645.1. Classification (GTDB taxonomy): domain Bacteria; phylum Actinomycetota; class Acidimicrobiia; order Acidimicrobiales; family Poriferisodalaceae; genus Poriferisodalis. Next base: position 1,074,408 of record CBDDDL010000004.1, on the reverse strand, counting down.
GATGCGTTCGATCACCGAGCTGGCGGCAACGGACTGGGCCGCCGATCGAGGACTGCTGGTGCAGACCAGTGCCGGCTACTCGGTGCCGGCTCGGCCGGCATTGGGCCACGGGATCGGCACCAATGGACACGTGGCGAGGCGCGGTGCCGACAACCGCGAGGCAATCGGCGGGTTGCTAGGGCTCGATGACACCCGGCTCGACGAGCTCGAAGGCGCCGGAGTGTTGGTTACGGACTGAGCCGCCCCATCGAGTGTCAAGCCGATGAGGATCGAGACCCTGTGCCGTGGGGCGTAGCTTGAGCCTGTGCAAATCGGGGTGCTGACTGGCGGCGGCGACTGCGCTGGCCTGAACGCCGCCATTCGAGCTGTGGTGAGGACCGCCGGACACGAGCTCTCTCGCAGCGTGGTCGGCTACCGCCGTGGCTGGAACGGCGTGCTTGACGGCGACAGCATCGAGCTCGATCCCGACGCCGTGCGCGGCACGCTGCCCCGCGGCGGCACCATGCTCGGCACCTCGCGCAGCAGTCGACGCCTGCAGACCGAGGGTCCCGCAGCGCTGATTTCTCAGCTCGAACGCGACGGCGTCGAAGCGCTGGTGACAATCGGAGGTGACGGCACGCTCATCACGTCACATCGGCTGTCCGAAGCCGGCTTTCCGGTCGTCGCTGTGCCCAAGACGATCGACAACGACGTCTATGGCACAGACGTCTGCATCGGCTTCGACACTGCGCTGGGCGTGGCTACCGAAGCCGTCGACCGGCTCCACACGACCGCCCAGTCACACGACCGCATCATGGTGCTCGAAGTGATGGGCCGCGAAACCGGGCACATTGCCGCCGGCGCCGGCATCGCCGGCGGAGCTGCGGCGATCCTGGTGCCGGAGTCGCCGTTCAACATCGACGAGATCGCCGAACGCCTCATTGCTCGGCACCACCGTGATCGCAATGCTTCCATCGTCGTCGTTGCAGAGGGGGCGATCCCCGACGACAACGTGGCAGTCCCCGATACCGGCACCGACGAGTGGGGCAACCGGGTTCTCGACGGCATGGGCCAGTTCGTCGGCGACCTGCTGGGGCAGCGCACTGGCTTCGAAACGCGCACGACCGTGCTGGGCTACATCCAGCGAGGGGGTCCGCCGTCGCCTTCTGATCGGCTGCTCGGCAGCCGGCTGGGCGCCCGAGCGGTGGAGGTCCTCATGGAGGGCTGCACAGGGCATCTCGTCGGCGTGTACTCCACCGAGATTGCGCTCCGACCGCTCGACGAGGTCGCTGGTCGCACCCGCTATCTCACCGGTGACCAGCTGGAGCTCTTGGACCTCATCACGACCGCGCCGGTGCTGACCCCCGTGACCTCGTCACGCCGCTGGTTCTGAGCTGCGCGAGCGGGTTCGTCGCCCAAGCAGCGTGAACCCTCGCCGACGGTAGGGTGAACCGCACAACACAGACCGGGGAGCCCGCAGGGCTGAGAGGGCGTGGCGCATGAGATGCGCTGGCGCCGACCCGAGAACCTGATCTGGGTAATGCCAGCGGAGGAAGCTCATGAAGTCACGTTTCGCCCTCAGACTCATTGTTGCCGTGGCGGCGGCCTTGCTCGCAGCCGCGTGCGGGAGCGACGACTCTCCCGAGACGGAGTCGCCTGCGTTGCCGCCGACCGAATCGCCGAGCGGTGCTCTCGTGCCTGCGACCGAGGAACCGACCGGTGCCGGTGCTGCTGACGACGGCGAGATGTCGGGAATCGACGGCACGACGGTGACACTCATCAGCCACGATTCGTTCAGCCTGTCTGACGACACGCTTGAGGCGTTCACCGAACTCACGGGAGTGACGGTCGAATTGCTCCAAGTCGGTGATGCGGGCACGCTCGTGGCCGAAGCCATCCTCACCAAGGACAATCCGCTCGGCGACGTGATGTTCGGCATCGACAACACGTTCCTGCAGCGAGGCCTCGACGCCGGAATCTTCGTGCCCTACGAATCCCCGGCGCTGGCCGATGTGCCCGCTGATCTGCAGCTGGATCCCGAGCACCGCGTCACTCCCGCCGATTACGGCGACGTGTGCGTGAACTACTGGAAGGACGCGGTCCCGCGGGAGCCCACGAGCCTCGCCGACCTCACCCACGCCGACTTCTACGACCAGATGGTCGTGCAGAATCCCGAGACGTCGTCACCGGGCCTCGCGTTCCTGCTGGCGACCATCGCCACGTTTGGCGACGGCTGGGAACAGTTCTGGGCGGACTTGCGCGATAACGGCTTGGTCGTCGCCCCCGGCTGGGAGGACGCCTACTACGGTGAGTTCATCGCTGGCGGAGGCGAGCGCTCGATGGTCGTGTCCTATGCGTCGAGCCCGCCGGCTGAGGTGATCTACGCCGACCCGCCGACCGATGCGGCGCCGACGGGAGTCATCACCGACTCGTGCTTCCGCCAGATCGAATTCGCCGGGATCCTTTCGGGGACCGACAACGAAGCCGGCGCGCAGGCGCTCATCGACTTCATGTTGAGCGAGACGTGGCAGAACGACGTGCCGCTCAACATGTTTATGTACCCGGTGATCTCCAGCGCCACGCTGCCGCCGGAATTCGTGGAGCACACTGCAGTCCCGGCGGTACCGCTCACGCTCGACCCGGCTGAGATCGAGGCCAATCGCGACGCCTGGACCGAGCGCTGGGTGGAGATCGTCCTGCGCTGACGGCTGAAGCGTTGACCCCGGTGTCACTGTCGCGTCGCCGATGGGGTGCCGCGACGGTCGCTTGGACTGTCGCCGCAGCGGCTCCGCTGGGGTTTGTGTCGATCTTCTTCGCGTACCCCGTGCTCACTGTGGTGGGCGACGGGCTGAGCGGGCTGGGCGAGCTGCTTCCGAGCGCTGCCTTTCGTGGCGTGCTGTGGTTCACGCTCTGGCAAGCCGTCGCGTCGACGGCGCTCACACTCGCTGTCGGCTTGCCGGGCGCGGCGATGCTGGCGCGGCTCGGACCGAAGGCGCGTCGAGTCGTCCGAGCGTTGATCACCGTGCCGTTCGTGCTGCCGACAGTGGTGGTCGCTGGCGCGTTCGAGGCGGTCTTCGACCGCTTCGGGCTCGATTCGGGTGCTGTGTCGTTGCACCACACCGTGTGGGCAATCCTTTTGGCGCATGTGTTCTTCAATTACGCCGTCGTCGTGCGCACCGTTGGCTCGTGGTGGGCGGGTCTCGACGGTCGTAACGCGGACGCCGCGGCGATCCTGGGCGCCACTCCGGCGCGGGCATTCCTGCACGTCACCTGGCCGCTGCTGCGCCCCGCCGTAGCGGCGGCGGCGGCGGTCACGTTCCTGTTCTCGTTCACCTCATTCGGGGTGATCCTGATCTTGGGCGGCCCGACACGTGCCACGGTCGAGACCGAGATCTACCGGTACGCGGTGACGCGGCTGGATTTCGACACCGCGGCAGCTTTGGCGCTCTGCCAGCTTGTGGCGGTAGCGACGTTGGTTGTGCTCGCGGGGATCGCCGAGCGCCGCCGCGCCGTGGCCCGGCGTTCAGCAGGCCGGACATTCCCGCGTCGCAGTCGGCTTGTGATTGGGGTGAATGCGGTCATTGCGATTGCGCTGCTGGGTGTGCCGATCGCGACGCTCGCCGAACGCGCTCTGTCGACGGGTGACGGATACGGCTGGGCCAACTTCGCGGCGCTCGCTGAGCGCGTGCCCATGCTGCCCACGACGGCCATCGCGGCGTTGTGGCATTCGCTTGGATTCGCCACGCTCGCGACTGGCATTGCCACAGTCATCGGCGTGCTGGCGTCGATTGTCGTCGTAGGGGGCTCGGTGCGCATCGGAGCCGAGCTACGGAGTGCCGCATGGCTGAGGCGCCTGCTCGACGTCGGCCTGACGCTGCCCCTGGGAGTCTCCGCCGTCACCGTCGGGCTCGGCATGCTGCTGGCCCTCGATCGGCCGCCGCTCGAATTTCGAACCGTGTGGTGGATCATTCCCGTCGCGCATGCACTGGTGGGCATGCCGTTCGTGGTGCGGACCTTGGTGCCGACACTGCGCTCGATCGACCATCGCCTGCGCGAAGTGGCGGCTGTGCTGGGCGCGGCACCGCTGCGATCGCGCCGCGAGGTCGATGTACCTATTGCCTCGCGGGCCGTCGCCGTGGGTGCCGCATTCGCGTTCGCCGTCTCGCTCGGCGAATTCGGTGCGACCGCGTTCCTGCCGCGCCGGCCCGACACGCTCACAGCGCCGCTGGCACTGTTTCGCCTGCTCGGAACGCCCGGTGAGAGCCTGCGAGGTCAGGCGATGGCGCTTGCCGTGGTGCTCATGGCAGCGACTGCGTTGTCGGTACTGGTCATCGAGGGACTGCGCCGCACTGACGAGTCCTTGTTCTGATGATCCCTACGCCCTTTTCCAGAGACGGTGCCCCTCGGTCCACAGCACGATGGGCAGCGCCGTGTCGATGAGGTGCCAGATCATAAATCCGTGATGGTCTTCTTGGGCGATGTGCGTTGCGAGAGCCGTCGGCGCTCGCAACGTTCATCCTGCCTGCTGTGCTCGCAGCGCGGGGTGATCGGCGAAGTGGGCGAGTGCACCCGGGTCGTCGATGGCCTCGGCGTTGGAAACCTCCCGGCCTTCGACGACGTCCCGAACGGCGAGTTCCACCAACTTGCCTGACCGGGTACGCGGGATAGCGGGCACTTGTGCGACCACCGCGGGCACATGACGCGGCGACGCTCCGGCGCGGATCTGCGCACGTATGCGACCGGTCAGCTCGTTGTCGAGCGTCAGCCCGTCGCGCAGCTTCACGAACAGCACGACGCGGGTGTCGCCGCTGGAAGGCGCATCTGTTCCGGCCGGGACGCGCTGGCCGATCACGACGCTCTCGACGACCTCGTCGATTCGGTCGACCTGTCGGTAGATCTCGGCGGTGCCGATGCGCACACCGCCAGGGTTCAGCGTGGCGTCGGAGCGGCCGCTGATGATCATGCCGCCGCTGGGCGTCCACTCTGCGAAATCGCCGTGGTGCCACACGCCGGGGAATCGATCGAAGTATGCGGCGCGGTACCGATCGTGACCCGGGTCGTCCAAAAAGCGCAGCGGCATGGACACGAAGGCATTGCGGCACACCAGCTCGCCCTGCTGTCCCGCGGCGGCAGTTGCGCCGTCACCATCGGCGACGTCGACTTCGAGACCCAGTGCGGGCACCTGAATCTCGCCACGGCGGACTGCGCCGGTCGGGTCGCCGATCACAAAGCCGCCGCAGATGTCGGTGCCGCCCGAGAACGACGCCAAGTGAACGTCGGTCTTGACGTGCTCGTACACCCAGTCGAAGCCCTCGGGAGCAAGCGGTGAGCCCGTCGACGCGATTGCACGCACGGTGTCCAGCTCGTGAGTCTGTGCGGGCCGCAGGCCCGCCTTCATGGCGCTCTCGATGAACTTGGCGCTCACGCCCAACAGCGTCACGCCGGTCTCGTCGGCGACGTCGAACAGCTGAGCGGGATGGGGGTGGAACGGCGACCCGTCGTAGAGCACCAGCGCTGCGTCGCTGGCCAGCCCGGCCACCAGCCAGTTCCACATCATCCAGCCCGTGGTGGTGAAGTACATGACCCGGTCGTTGGGGCGCACGTCGAAGTGCAGTCGCTGCTCGCTCCAAAGCTTGAGCAAGGCGCCGCCGGCGCGGTGCACGATGCACTTGGGCTTTCCGGTCGTTCCCGACGAGAACAGGATGTAGACGGGCTGGTCGAAGCCGAGCCGCTCGAACGAGATGTCTGCGCCGGAGCCGGACCGGTGCGGTTCGAGCCATTCGGACCAGTTGGTGCTTCCCAGGGCGTCTGCGTCGTCGGAGAGCTCGACGTCGTAGGGAGCCATCACCAGGCGTTGCAGCGGCGAACCGGCACTTGCGAGCCCGTCGGCCACGTGGGATGCCTTGGATGACGTGCGTTGCCAGATGCCGTTGTAGTAGTAGCCGTCGATTGCGACCAGCACTCTCGGCGCGATTTGGCCGAATCGGTCGAGCACGCCGTCGATCCCGAAATCCGGGCTGACCGAGGAGTACACGGCGCCGAGCGAGGCCGCTGCCAGGAACACAACGAGCGCATGGGGACCGTTGGGGAGCATGGTCGCCACGCGGTCGCCGACGCCGACGCCATCGTTCGCCAATGCCCGTTGACACGCAGCGACTTCGGCTCGCAGCTGCTCGTGCGACATCGTTGAGCGCACCTGCTCTTCGCCGAAGAACAGGAGTGCCGGATCGCCTGGGGCCGGGCCGTGCCCGCCGAGCGGACGCAGGTAGTTCTCGGCGATGTTCAGCTGCGAGCCTGCGAAGAGTTCAAGGCCCGGCCGCGGTGCGGTCACCCCATCGCCGTCGGCAGTGAATTGCTCGCCAAGGTGTCCGATTCCGCCGCTGAAATCCCACACGGCACGCCAGAACTGCGTCGGGTGTCGTACCGACCATGCGTGCAGGTCGCGATAGGAGTGTCGGTCGAGTCCGAGGCCTACCCCTTCCGCAAACTGCCAGAGCTGCGTGGCCTCGCGACGCTGTGGGTGCGGGCGCCAGAGCACTGAGGGCTCGTGGCCGCCCATGTCCGGAACTGCGTTGCTGTTCGCATCGGTCATCGATGGCAAGTTACTCAGCCCCTGTGACACACATTGGCGAGACGCGGCGGCGGTGCGGACAGCGGGACCGTGTCGCGCGGTGCGGGTAGTGTCCCCCGTCATGCACGGCATCTGCGATGACCTACAGGCGGAAACCGACGCTCTTGGCGAAATAGTCAGCGGCATCACCGAGGAGCAATGGCGCCAGCCCACCCCAGCAGAAGGCTGGGACAGCCGCGAAACCATGGTGCACCTCGGCATGACCGATTGGGTGGCGACACTCGCGGCACTCGATGCCGAGGGCTTCAACCGCACGAAAGAGGCGATGACAAGCGGCGAGGCCGACTTGCACACTGCGGCCGGGTTCAACTTCGAGGCGATGTCGGGCGCAGAGATCTGGGAGTGGATGAGCGAGGAGCGTTCGAAGATGATCGCCGCGTTCCGGCCGCTTGGCCCCAAGGATCGCCTTCCTTGGTTCGGCCCGGACATGAGCGCGCTGTCGTTCGCCACGGCCCGGCTGATGGAGACGTGGTCGCACGGCCACGATGTCGCCGACACCCACGGTGCAGAGCTGCCCCGCACCGACCGGCTGCGGCACGTCGCCCACATCGGCGTGAGCACCCGCGGCTGGAGCTACGCAAATCGAAGTCTCGAGGTGCCCGCGGGGCCGGTGCGGGTCGAACTGGACGCGCCCAGCGGCGCAACCTGGACGTGGGGTCCCCACGACGCTGCAGACACCGTGAGCGGCGATGCTTATCAATTCTGCTTGGTGGTCACCCAGCGCCGCCACCACACCGAGACCGATCTTGAGGTCCAAGGTCCCCTGGCGGTGGGCTGGATGGATATTGCGCAAGCCTTTGCCGGTCCTCCGACCGACGCCGAGAGTCGTCGCGCGGCCTAGCCCCTGCCGCCGGGTCGCTGTGCTGATTGCTGCTCCCACGGGGTCGCTGTGCTGATCGTCGGGCTCACCGGGGGGATCGGGGTGGGCAAGAGCACCGTTGCGGCATTACTCGCCTCCCACGGAGCGGCCGTCGTGGACGTGGACGGCCTGGGCCGCGAGATCATCGCCCCGGGGGGGCCGGCAGTCGAACCGATACTCGAACGATTCGGCCACCACCTGCGCGGAACCGACGGCGGCATCGACCGACCCGCGCTCGCGCAGATCGTGTTCAACGATCCTTCGGAGCTTGCTGCTCTCAACGAGATCAGCCATCCGGCCATCAACGAACTCCTCGACGAGCGGATCGAGACCATCGGGGCGACAGGTGCCGCGGACGTCGTCGTGCTTGACATGGCAGTGCTCGTCGAGAGCGCGCTGGGCCGCGACACTCGGTTCCCGTACGAGGTCGTGGTGACGATCGAAGCGCCACCCGACGTACGGCTGCAACGGCTTACCGAGCGCGGCATGACGACCGACGACGCCAAGGCCCGCTTGGCTTCACAAGCAACCGATGACCAGCGGCGGGAAGCGTCGAACTTCATCATCCACAACGGTGGCGGCACCGACGACCTCGCCGACGCGGCAGGGCAGCTGTGGAACGCGCTGCGAGGTCTCGCAGACGAGCGTGCCGCGTGACAGCCGCAGCGGCGCCGCCCTCTGGCCGGCCAGCCCGCGTCGACGAGCCCGGCGAGCCCGGCGAGCCCGGCGATCAGCCACAAGGCGGCGTTGGGTCGGCCGCCGACCGAGGGAGCGACCAGCCGGTCCGTTACCCGCCACAGAACCACATCCTGCGGCATCTGCGTCTCAGCCACCAGATGACGTCCGACGGTTCGCTCACCGCGACGATGCCCATCTTGGACGATCTCGCCGACGGTCCGCTGGCCGAGGGGGGCTGGCTGCGGCTCGGCGCCCTCGCCACCTTGGTGGATTCGGTGGCCGGTCACCACGCCGTCCTCGTGGTGTCCCCGGACTGGTCGGCCACGCTGCACCTGTCTACGGTGCTCGCAGCACGGGCGCAGGGTTCGGTGGTGACCGCTCGGTGCTCGCCACTGCGAATAGGGCGCAACCAGGTGGTCACCGAGACTTCGGTAACCGACGAGGCCGGAACCGAGATCGCACGCTCAACGTGTACGTACGCGCGGCTGCCCCGCCGCGACGACACGCCGGTGGTGGATGCGACGGCACGAGACAACACCGTCCACTACCGAGAAGATCACGAGGTCAACCCCCGTCCGCCGCTGGATGACTACCTGCGCATCTCGCCTGTGCCCGGCGAGCCGCGCATCGAGCTGCCGATGCACAACCGCATCCGCAATTCGTTCGGGTCCCTGCAGGGCGGCGCGTCGATCATGGTTGCCGAGGTCATGTCGACGCACCTCGCCGGGCTCTGCGACGGGGCGCAGCGCCCGTCCCGTTGTGTGTTCGCAGACATGCACTACCTGGCGCCGGCACGTGGGGGGCCGTTTCGCGTCGATGGCGAGGTGCTGGCCCGCACCGGACATGTGGTGACCAGCCGCACCCGCATCTTCGAGACCGCCGGCGACTCGGACCGGCTGCTGCAGACCGCCACCGCCACTGCCGAGTACTTGGACTGAGACCGCGAGCCCGCAACAAACCCGGAGCGGCTCACAGTGAGTGACACCCGCGCCGCAAGGCCGGCGATGACTCCCGCTTGATCTGCCCCTGTGCGTGGTCGGTAATCTTGTCCTATGGCCCCGCCGACCCTCGATGACGCCCGCCGCGCCGCGGACGAGATCGTGAGCGCTGGCGTCGGCACCGTGCTGCTCTTCGGGTCGCTCGCACGCGGCGAGGCACGAACATGCAGTGACATTGACCTAGTGGCCATTTATGACGACCTCGGTGACTACAGCGAACGCTCCAGGCGGAAATGCGCGCTCGAGGCCCGGGCACGAGCTGCTGCTGGCTGCCCAGTCGACGTGTTCGTCACCGATGCTGCGGAGTGGGCAGTGCGCACCGTCAAGGTGCCCTGTTCCCTCGAAGCGCGCATCGCTGGCCATGCCATCGAACTCGCTGACATGGGCGAGCATGTGCAGATCGACTGGAACAAGGAGATCGGATTGCCAGCGAACCCCACGGCCGAACTGCAGCAGCGCTTCGGCAACTTCTCAGCTGCGGTCTCAACTCTCGGCCAACGACTTCGACCCACCGAGGAGGAACGCGAAGCCGACGCTGATGACGACCTCGCCGAGCTTGCCGACCAGGAGAACCTCCGCTTCGCACCAGCCTGCGGCGCAACGCACATGATCTTCGAGGCCGCCGCAAAGATCACCTTCATCATCACGGTCGGCGCTCCACCTGAGCGTGAACACCAGATCCCGGCCTTGCTCGAGGGTCAACCGGTCTGGGTTCAGCAGGCATTCGAGGATCTCGCGGCCGGGGACGTGGACCTCGCCCAACTGCACCGTTGGCACCAAGGCGTCAACTACACCGACGCCCGTCCCGTCACGGCCTTCGATGAGAGCTATCTGCGTCGCCATGCCGCGGCGGCAACCCGCATCGCGGCCTTCGTGGGCGACCAATGCCGACACCAGGGTCTCGATCCTGATGTCTTCCGGCGATTCGAGCACCGCTTGCACCGCTGCACCAGCGCATTGCAGGCCCAAGTACGCCTGCCGCCTGAATGCCCGCAGTGAGCACGAGGACTCGATCTCTGACACGAACTGTCTCGGCAACCGCAGCATCACGCTCGGCCTCCGCCTCGCTGTACCGACGCGTCGTCAGCTTCCCAGGCGACATCTCATGTGGCATGACTCCATCCTCGTATCCAAGATCAGGAGCCTCCAACAAATAGTGAAGATGTGTGCGGGGAGTGGGTGATAGCCGACCCACACACACCCACCGAATCGGTGGATTCAGGCTCAGTATCGGCCCCCATCGCGGCAGGTCAACGACCATGGCAGAGTTTCCGGCACCCACAGGGGCATCGCGAGCACAGCTCAGTTATACCGGCGAAATCTCACCGGCTCGCTCAGCGGCACGACGAATCGTGCGCCGCTGAGCGACCCATAGCAGCATCAATGCCGCCGACAGTGCCGCAAACGCAGCAATGCGTACCCAAGACGACCAACCAGCGCCGACAGTGCGAACAGTGAGAGCGACAAATGCAAACCCGATCACGTTTACGGCGAGCAGCCAGCCCGCTCGCGGAGTGACACGTTCGGCGATGGGTCGCCGATCGGGCGCGGTTACATCGTGGGGAGAAGTCCACATCATCAGCTATTCCTGCAAACCCAGCGCTCAACCCAATCGTAACCAGCTCTGAAGTGTCCTTCGACCCAGTCCTGGCCCCATCCCCAGACAGCTACGGGAACTGTTATCCCGCCGATCAGTTTCTGGACGTGCCGCAGAGTTTTATACACCCTGACGAACGCACCCGGAACCCAAATCTGGGCAGCGATCTTGACCAGCTCAAATCCGCATTTCTTGTCCAAGATCGACCATTTGATGTTGTGGGCGTCGAGGCGGTCGATCAGTTTGCGGGACCAGAATCCCGAGTCGGCGCGCACCGTGGTCGGGCCAGTAGCCCCGGCTCGTCGCAGGTTCGCGACGAGCTCGTCGACGAAGCGCTCCACGCCTCGCGACGACCCTGCGGAGCCTTTGCGCATGCGGGCGGCGAGCACCTCTCGGGTGTCGGCGCGTGCGGCGAGCAGCGGGTGATAGCCGAGGTCTTGGGTGCAGGCCGTACACGGCGCCTTGTTTTTGCTTGCCGTGGACCTCGCAGATCGTGGAGTCCACATCGATCACCAGCGGCGCCTCGCCGGGGCCGGCACCCAGTCCCCAGGCGCGCGCCAAGGTGCGCGACAGCACCGCTTCGAGCTGGCGGACGTGACCGAACGTGAACGTCCGCCGCAACGTCCCTACCGTTGAGCCTGTTATGGCCGATTTTGGCACCGCAATTCTCGGAGATTTCCGGAAATGGATGCGCGCGAACGTTTGTAATTGTTAGCGAACATATGTATGCTTTACCTATGTTCATCGATCCGCCTACGTACCGCAGCTGCAGCGACGGACCGGCTGCGAGCACGACCGGTTCAACCGGCTGCGCCGCCGTCGCTGAGTACGAGGCCGGCGCGGCCGTGGCCGCGCTTGATGCCGTCGCCGGTGTCGATCTCGCGGCGTTGACCAACAGTGCTCTGGAGGACCGGGTCGTGGGCCTTGTGGTTTTGCGGGCCCGTGTCGAGGGCGAGTACTTGGCTGCGTTGGGCGAGCTGACGTCGCGTTGCGGCGCTCAGTCCGCGGCGTGGCAGCTGCGCGAGTTCACCCGCATGAACTCTTCCCAGGCACGCACCGAGTCCCGGCTCGCAGAAAGCCTCGTCGAGCACGACCTGACCGCGACGCTCGACGCGCTCACCGCCGGGGAGATCCAGGCGTCTCACGCCAAGGTGATCGCAAGCGAGGCGCCCAAGCAGCACCGCCGCAGCGAAGAAGACTTCTTGGAGCTGTGCCGCACGTATCCCTCCGACACCGTTGCCCGCAACCCGCTGGCGTACGAGAGCTTGGCGGTGTACGCCGATCTCGAAGCCGAGGCCGCCGCGGTAGGGCTCAGCCCCATCGACGCGGAGTTGGCGTTGCAGCGTTTTGAGCGCTCGGGGTCGATGCGCATGGGCGACGACGGCATGTGGCACCTGCACGCCAAGCTGGACTTCATCGCCGGGCGAGAGGTCAGCGCCGCGATCCAAGCCGCCGTGCGATCACAACGCCACCGCAACAACGACAACAACCTCCGCGCCAGCTTCGGCAACGCCAACGGCGACAACAACGACAGCGGCAGCGGCGGCGGCGATGAGCCGACGCGTGCCCAGCTCACCGCCGATGCGATCAGCGACCTCATCGCCGGCACCGACAAGACGCGGCGAGCAGCCACCAGCCTCTTGATCATCGCGGACTACGACATCGCCAACGACCGGCTCGCTAACCCCCGCCTCGACGACGGCACCCCGCTGTCGGCACGACAGCTCGCCGACTACGCCGTGGACGCCAACGTGCTACCGGCAGTGTTCAGCTCCGACTGGTCACAGCTCGCGCTGGGCCGCACACGCAACGCCAACGACGCACAACGGCTCGTCCTCGCTGCCCGCGACGGCGGCTGCATCGGCTGCGAGCTCACCAGCGAACACACCCAAGCCCACCACATCACCTACTACGACAACGACGGCCTCACCGATATCCCGAATCTGGCGTCGCTGTGCGAGCCCTGCCACAAAGACCTCCACCAGCACGACCGGAAAATCGGTACCCCACCTGACGGCCGACCCCGCCTCCTCCCACCCGAGCAGGACAACTCCAGTCCGCCCGCCAGAGCACCAGCTGCAGCGCGTAGCCCATAGCCACACCCCGGGCAGACGCAGCCCCGATCACGATTACGACGAGGGACTGTCAGAGGGACTCGGGAGAGGGGTTCGGCTGCCCCAATATCTCGAGTCCGTGCTGTTTCGCGGCTGATGCGAGTCTTGCGTCGAAGGTGGCGATCGCCCGCGCATTGTGGTTCAGGGCGGTGTCGAGGACGATTGCATCGGGGAGTCGCAGGCCGGTCTCGGCTCGTAGCGATGCCCAGCGTTCTGGTGCTTCTCGGTCGATGTCGGGTACCTCAAACGAGGCGCGTAGCCTCGACGTTGCATCGGAGAGCGCGCCGAGTTGGGCCGGCGCGACGAGGCATTCGGCGAGCGTTACCGGGTGCAGCAGTGCGTCTTCGTCGGCGATCTCACGATTGATCTCGACCGCTGCGTCATGGTGACCGTCGTTCGCGTCTCGTAGCGCGACGATCCAGCTTGCATCGGCGACGATCACTCCGGCCAGTCCAGGGAACGGTCATACAGTGCCGACGAGCCGGGCAGCGAGCCTGCCAGCATCGCCCGAGCATCGGCCCGAGACGCCGGTGACTGCCCGCCCTGTGCCCAGTCGAGCAGGACGAGGGAAATGAGCTTTGCTCTGGGCGCGTCAGTCCATCGCTTCTGCGCCTCGTCGAGGATCTTGGCAATCTGGTCAGTCTCGGTGACCGGGTGGCGAGGTCGGGTCGTGGGCATCGACCAAAGTGTAGCACTAGGTGTCGCACCCGGCCGACGTTGCGCTGGAGCTCGACCTCATCGACCCTTCGATCATGACCGTCACACCCGCCCTCTACCGTTCTGGACATGACGACTGCACCGACTCACACCGCGGGGGACAAGCCAGCGGCGCTGCCCAAGCTGGCGGCGTTCGACGTCGACGGCACGCTGATCACCCGCGACGGCGTACTCACCGACCGCACCGCTGCAGCGCTCGAAGCGCTTGCTGACGCCGGTGTCATGACGGTGCTCGCCACGGGCCGACCATGGCCGCAGACAAACTCGGTTGTGCGGCGCGCCCGCTGCCTGACCTACGCGGTGTGCCTCAACGGTGCGATCGTGATGGACATCGCCACCGGCGAGCGGATCGCAGCACGCTCCATGACGCATACAGAAGCCATCGAGGCAGCCGAGATCACCCGCAAGCTGTTGCCCGAAGTGCATCTCGCAGTCGACCTTGCGGACGGACGGCACCTGTGGGAACACGACTTCGCTCCCGAGATGCCCGTGGATCTGGTCGCCGATCTCCAGGCACTGCGCGTCGATGACGCCATCGCTGCCGTTGACGGCCCGGTGCTGACGTGGCTGGTGCACGCGCCGAGCACCGACACGCTCACCGTCGTGAACGAGTTGGCATCGGAGATGCCGTTCGGCACCGAGATCCGTCCGTCAGGGCTGGAAATGGCAGAGATCGCAGCGACCGGCGTCAGCAAGGCGGCGGGGCTCGACATCGTGTGCCAGCGCTATGGCATCGCCCCGTCCGAAGTCATCGCGTTCGGCGACGGGCTCAACGACATCGAGATGCTGCGGTGGGCGGGACACTCGGTCGCGATGTCGAACGGTGCGGAGTCTGTGCGTGCGGTGGCCGACGTCGTCGCGCCCAGCAACTCCGAAGACGGCGTTGCAGTTGTGCTCGAGGCAATGCTGGCCGGTCGATCTGGGCTGACCGGTGGGTCTGGGCTGACCGGTGGGTCTGGGTTGGCTGGTGGGTCTGGCAACATCGCAACGGCTCCCCGGTGAGCGGAGGATCGAATGGCTGAACATCCGGACGCAGCCGGGGGCAGCAGCGCAGACCCGCAGGATCCGTCGATTTGGGAGCGAGCACGTCGAAAGATGGCTGATCACAACGCCACGGCTCCGAGTGGGCCGATGGGCATCCCAGAGATGCCCGAATCAGAGGCCGAACCGCCGGACTACGACGGTCCGACCTCCGAGATCGTGCTCGAGCGCATCCACCATTACCGGGACACCATTCGCAGCTACCACGTCCTCATCGAAGGGCAGCGCGTGGGCCGCATCCGCGACGACGGCACCGAGTCGTACGTATTGCGACCGGGCAGCTACGAACTTCGGCTCCAGCTGTTGTGGATCTTCAGCCCGAAGGTTGTCGTAGAGCTCTCGGCTGACGCGACAACCAGGCTTGTCTGTGGTCCCAATGGCGGCATCCTTCAGGCATGGCGCCTCTTCTTCGCACCGACGACTGCGATCTTCTTGCGCTTTGCGCAAGCCGCGGGAGATCCAGCGTGAGATGCGGTCTGCGGTTCGCGCCGCAAGCATGAGACCCAGCGCGGGACTCAGTTTGCGCCCTGCTCAGGACGTATGACGATCCGCAGGCATCGGCAGCCGAACGCCGGGGTATCGGGTCGCAGGTAGCGTTCGGCGCCATGAACGGGCGGCAAACGGTGGGCGGTGCGATGTCGGCCGATGAGCGTCGGGCCGAACTTGACGCGTGGATGACAGACAACTGGGACCCGGCGATGAGCGTCCGCGAGTGGTGGCAACGGCTCGCCTCCGCCGGTTTGTCAAATCCCACGCTCCCGGAACCCTTTGGTCGCGGCTGGGGCCGTAGCGAGACACGGGTGCTGGTCGATGCCATCCGCGCCGCTGGCGCAATCGGTTGCCCGGCTGGGCTGGGAATGCTGCTGGCTGCCCCGACGATCCTGGAGCACGGCACCCCTGAGCAAATTGAACGGTACGTCCCGTCCATCCTCAACGGCACAGTCTCGTGGTGCCAGCTGTTCTCCGAGCCCGGTGCGGGCAGTGATCTCGCCGGCCTCCAGACCAAAGCCCTCCGAGACGGCGACGAATGGATTGTCTCGGGACAGAAGGTTTGGACGTCTGAAGGCGCCCACGCGGACCTCGGCATGCTTGTCGCCCGAACCGACCCCGAAGCGTCGAAACATCGAGGACTCAGTTGGTTCGCGTTCGACATGACTGCCGACGGCGTTGAGGTGCGACCGCTGCGTGAGATGACGGGCCGATCGCTGTTCAACGAGGTGTTCCTCGACGAGGCACGCGTGCCCCATGCCAATGTCATCGGCGAGCTGAACGACGGCTGGCGCGTGACCAACACCACACTCATGGTCGAGCGGGCCGGCATCGGAGGCAGCCACGGCCTCAGTTACGCAGCCGCTCACCCGGGCTCGATAGCGGGTCACCTGGACCGACCGGCGGGTTCGTTCCACGGCAAGCGCTTGCCGCTGGCGGCGGGAGGCGTCGGTCCGGGCACGCTCGGCCAGCTGACGCGGGAGGCACGCCAGCGGGGCCGGGCCGACGATCCGGTGATCCGCCAAGGGCTCGCAGCCCTGCACACCGATCTTGAGCTGATGCGCCTGTCGGCTGTTCGCGGGCGCCAGCGGTCGCAGCGCACGGGCGGGGAGGGAAGTCTTGCCAAGCTCCGAATGACTGCCGCGCTGCGACGTGCCAGATCGCTCGCCGGCTCCATCCTCGGCGCTGACATGACGCTGTGGGGAGCGGACGCGGCCACCGACGGCGTGTTGCAGGAGATGACGGTGTTCTCTCCCGCGCCGTCCATCTACGGAGGCACCGATGAGATCCAGCGCAACATCATCGGCGAACGCGTGCTGGGATTGCCGAAGGAGCCAGGTCCCGATCCCGCAACGCCATTTCGCGAGCTGCCCCAGAACGCCACATCCTGGTGACGGTTCCCGCTTCGCACGCACCGTCCGCAGTCGCCAGTCGAACGCGAGCCCGCAAGCTGCGGCCCACTGGTTGAGACGGATGTAAGACGGTGAGCGTTCCTGATCCGCCGCGGGGCTTAGAGATCCTGCCCGAGGGCGGTGCCGACTTTGCCGGCGTTCAGGAATCGCTGATCGAACGGCACCCATCTCCAGTGCCGCCCAGGCTCATCGCCGGGCTGGTGCTGGTCGTCGCGTTGGGCATAGCCGCAGTCGCCGTGGCGTGGCTGCGCAGCGGCGACGACGAGTTTGCTGAAGCGGAAGCAGCAGCGACGACCACCACCGAGCCGTCGGCCTCGACGTCCACGACAGCGCCGCCACGCTCGCCTCGCACGACGCTCCCGCCGCCGACGGAGCTGGATACTCCCGTCGGCGATCTGCCGCCGGTACGACCCGCAGCAGAACTGATCGGCACGCTCACCGCAGACCCGACGGACAGCCCGCCCGCATGGCTCTATCAGCTCGACCTGACGTCGGGCAAGGTGACGTTCGTGCCGCTGCCCGGGCTGCCGCACACGCTCGAAGAGCTCGACGGCGTTGTAGTGGTCGGCATCCGTCGCGATGTGATGCGAGTTGACCTGAACAGTGGTGATCTCGTGCTGCTCGCCGAGGATGTCGAGCAGCTTCGCCCTGCCTACTCGCCACCGGGCATCGTGGCCGTCGTGCGCGGCACCGAGAACCTGTTTGCTCGCGTCGTTGGTCCCGACGGTGTGTTCCGCTCTGCGGTACAGCTGCCGAACGAGGCCGTCGTGCACGGTGCGCTGGGCGACCATGTGGTGGTCACGCTGGCCGGGCGCGTCATGGCAGTCGACGGGCGCAACGAAGCGCTTCAGCTCGGCACCGGGCGGGTCCTGGCTGTGGGTCCGGGAAACGTGGTGCGGCTGCGCTGCGAGGAGCGCGGATGTCAGGTCATCGCCACGGCATTCAGCGCGACCGTCGGAGCCGACCGACGCGACGAATGGTGCGATGAGATCTGTGGCGAGATCTCTGGGGACTCGACGGCGGACGGCACCCAGAGCGTCTCCGCCGAGGACTGCGTGACGTTCTGCGAGGGCTACCCCATCGCCACAGGCAACATCGCCGAGCGTTACGTGGACCTGCCTTCCGAACTGCTGGCGGCGTCGCCGGATCGCTGGAGCGAACAGGGGTTGCTCTCGCCCGATGGCAGTCGGCTTGCGGTGCGACTGCGGCACGGCAACGGCAGCGTGGTCGGGATCGTGGTCATCGACCTCGACGAGGAATGGGGCCGTCACTCGCCCGAGCTCGGGGTCGATCTCGGAGGGATGGCGTGGGCGCCAGACAGTCGTTTCCTGCTGTACACCCTCGCCCATGACGTCATGGTCTGGGACGTCGAAGCGGGCGCCGGTGAGGTGCCCTCCGGCCGGGCGCACGTCGGCGAGCCACTCGAAGACATCATCCTCCGCCTGCCGTAAGAGGCCGCGCGCGGAGGGCACGCCCGAGCTGACGCGCCTGGTTTCTGGTTGCGTCAGCTGTCGCTCGCGAGCTGCTCGGCCGTCACGATGACGAACAGGCCGGAGGCTTCGATGAGCGGGGGAGCGTCGGTGCCTGAGCCGCCGGCTCGAACGGTGAGCGCAACATGGCACTTTCGGCCTTCACGGCGAGTCTCGTGTGCCTCGAAGACGACCGGCTCGTCGATCGGAACGCCGCCGCGATAGTCGATCTCGAGCCGGGCCGTGTAGGCGGCGATGCCCAAGCAGACCATCAGGTAGCCGAGCACGTCGTCGGTGACCGCGCAGACAGCGCCCCCGTGCGCCCGGCCCGGAGCGCTCTCGAACGCGGCGCCGAAGGTGACGCTGGCACGGACCCCTTCACCGTGACGCCGCATGTCGACGTCCATGGCTGTCGGGTTGGCTGGTCCGCTGAACGCTCGGTCGCTGAAGGCCATGACTTCGGCCCCGTCGGGTGGGCGCGGATCGCTGTAGCGGCGGGCGAAGTAGTCGGCCGGCCTCGGCACAGGATCTGAGGCGGACTCCAGGCGCGCAGCGGTTTCGTCAGCCCACGCGGCGATCTCAGCGAGCGTGGCCTCGTCGGTGCGATACCGGACGAATGCGTTGGCCAGCCGACGCAGAGCACCAGCGGCCTGGCTTCGTTCGGAGAACTGCGGGTCCGGGTAGATCAGGTGGACGTCGGCGCTGTCGGCGGTCCGAGCGATGCGCTGGTGTTCGCCTGCTGGCCCGCCGTCCATTTCGTGTCAGGCGCCGAGACGGCCCGGCTCGCCGTACGGGTACTCGACGAGCCGGCTGGAGGGCTCGCTGGGATCGAAGGTCCAGTACTGCCGAATCTCGGCAATGAGCCGCTCGCCCGTCATGTTGCTCACATCGAAGTCGTAGTGCTCGCTTCCCCGCACAGCGAAGGCTGCGTTGCCGCCGTCGGCGGTCGGTGCGTTTCCGGTCATCACCCACTCGATGGCGGCGGTGTCGCCGTCGGTCACCAGTCGCTCGACGTGCCACGCGGCGCCTTGCCACTTGGCTGCGATGCGCGACCAGAACTGCCCGATCGTTGCTGCGCTCGCGACCGGCGCGTGGTTGGTGTCGTAGATGACGGCATTGTCGGTGAAGTGCCCTTCCACTGCATCGGCCTGCCCCGATGTGCAAGCGTCGAAGTAGCCGGTAATTCGCCGTTCGATTTCCGCGGTGATGTCGTGCGGTGCCGCCGCGTTGCTTCGGGAGTGCTCGCCCATGGCGCCAGTCTCGCAGGCTCAGCGACGCTGGCTCACGGCGAGCCGGACCGAACCTGCTCGGCGCGTTCGGTGGTGTTGCCGACTGCCCACGACAGCCAGCGGCCGTCGCGCTGCTCGAGGCGCAACCGGTGGGCGAAACACTCGGAAAGCGACTCGGCAGTGAGCACCTCGCCGAGCGGCCCGCACGCCAGCGGCACTCCGTGTCGCAGCAGCAACCCGTGGGTGAACGACGGCGGGATCTCGTCGGTGTGGTGCGTGACCAACACCGTGGCAGGTGTTGCCGGATCGCTTGCGAGCGATTCGAGGCTGGCCACCAGCTGTTCGCGCCCGGCGAGGTCGAGGCCGGCGGTCGGCTCGTCGAGCAGCAGGAGCTCCGGCTGCCCCATGAGAGTCCGGGCCAGCTGCACACGCTGTTGCTCGCCCGACGACAAGGTCCCGAACGCGCGCTCGGACATCTGTGCAGCGCCGACTCGTCGCAGACATGACATTGCGCTGGCACGATCGTCATCGGTGTAGGTGTGCCACCAGGTCTCGAGCGCCGCGTAGCGAGCCGTCATCACGATGTCGATTGCCGTGATGTTGTTGCGGAACTGGTCTCTCAGCGACGAGCTGGCCAGTCCGATGCGACGCCGGTGCTCGCGCACGTCCACCGCACCCCAGCGTTCGCTGAGCACTTCGACCGTGCCCGTGGTGGGGAAGCGGTAGAGCGACAGGACCTTCACCAAGCTGGTCTTGCCAGAGCCGTTGGGTCCCAGCACGATCCATCGTTCGTGTGGGGCAATGTCCCAGTCCAGCGGCCCGAGCACCGTCGTTCCGTCGTACACGACCGAGACGTTGCGCAGCGAAACCGTCGGCGGTTCCGTCGGCGGATCGGGCACAGTCGGCGGTTCCGTCGACGCATTGGACGCGGCCAGCGACGAAGCAGCAAGATCCGCTGAACTCAGCCCGTTGCTCACGAGTCCGCCTGCCGGTCGTTACTCGCGTGCGACACCCAGGTGGCGTACATCTGCGCGTAGCGACCGCCGAGCGCGACCAGCTCGTCGTGGCTGCCCAACTCGACCACGCCGCCATCGTCGATGACGGCGATTCGGTCGGCACGCATCGCTGTGGCGAGCCGGTGGGCGATGAGCACGGCCGTGCGGCCCTCCAGCAACAGGTCCAGTGCCCCCTCGATCTCCGCCTCGGTGCTGAGGTCGACGCTCGAGGTTGCCTCGTCGAGCACGATCACCCGCGGACGGGCCACAAACGCGCGCGCCAGCGCCAGCAGCTGCCGCTCGCCAGCCGACAGCGACACGCCGCGCTCATGAACCTGCGTGTCTGCGCCGTCGGGAAGGCTCTCGATGAGCTTGCGCAGCCCGACCAGATCGAGTGCGGCGTCGATGTCCGCATCGAGCTGTTCGTCGGGGGGCGCGCCGTCGCTGCGATGGCGCAGCCCGAACGCCACGTTGTCGCGGATGGTTCCGTGAAACAGGAACGGCTCCTGGGGGACGACGCCGAGTTGGTTGCGCAGTGATGCGAACGTGACGTCGCGCAAGTCCCAGCCGTCGATGGTGACCCGGCCGGCGGTGGGGTCGTAGAAGCGAGTGATGAGCTTCGCGATCGTGCTCTTGCCGGCACCGGTGGGCCCCACGAGCGCGAACGTCTCGCCGGGACGGATGTCCAAGCTGACGTTGCGCAGCACCGCGGGACGCTCCTCAGGTTCAACCGCAGCGCCGTTGTGGCCCGGGTCCCCGCCGGCAGCGGTCGCCGCCGTCTGTGACAGCGCTCGCAGGTTCGCATCAGGTGACATCGGGTCGGACGTCAAGCGGATGCTGCGCGACTCGCCGTTTTGCGCGTCGTCCATCTCGGGATCGGTTTCGTCGTAGGAGAACGACACGCCGTCGAGCCGGATGTGACCCTCGATCTGCGGCAGCTCGACCGCATCGGGCCGTTCGGCGACCGACGGATGCCTGGCCAGGATCTGGCCGATCTTGGCCAGACCTGACTGGCCCTGCTGGTAGGTGCTGTAGAGCTGCACGAGTTGCTGGATGGGTGCGAAGAACGTCGTGACGAACAGCACGAATGCCGTCAGCTCGCCGACGGCAAGTCCGTCTCGCAGCACCATCGCGCCGCCGACTGCGAGTACCAGGCCCTGCGCCGCGATGCCGATCGCCTCGGTTGTTGGACCGTAGATGGCCGAGGCTTTCGCCATCGCCAAGTTGGCATCGCGGTAGCGGCCCGTCACCTGCCGGTGGCGGGCCACATTCCTTGCGCGGCGGTTGAGCGCGGCGATGACCCGGATGCCGGCAAGGTTCTCGGACAGGTCCGCGAGCAGGTCGGCGATGCGGTCACGCACCTCGCCGTAGCCGGCTTCGCTGCGAGCCCGGAACCACAGCGTCAGCGCCGCGAGCGGCGGCACGATGCCGACGAGCAGCACGACCGCCAGCAGCGGGTCGTACACGAACAGCACGACGGTCACCACCGCGACCGTCAGCGCCTGGATGATCAGGTTGACGAAGCCCTCGTTGACGAGCAGCCCCACGTACTCCATGTCGGACGTCATGCGGCTGAGCAGCACGCCGGACTTGGCGCTGGTGTACCAGTCGAGCGACAGGCGCTGGTAGTGGCTGAACAGCCGCAGGCGCAGGTCATACATCATCTGCTCTGCGACGCGACCGTTGTGCCGCTGGCGCACGCGGCTGAGCACGATGCTGAGCGCCACGATGCCCAGGTAGACGAGCACGACTCGATTCAGCGTCGAGCGGTTGCCGGCGATGATGCCGTGGTCGATGCCTTGCTGCACGAGCACAGGCCCCGCCAGCATCGCCGCGGTCTCTGCGCACAGCAGCAGCAGGCCGCCGATCACTGCAGGTCGGTGCGGCAGCAGCATGTCCCGAAGTCCGAATCGTCGGACAGCGCCGTCCGGGGATCTGTCGGCGACGGGGTCGAAATCGATGCGCGGCGGTGGACGCTCGGGCTCATGTGCAAGAAGCCGATTCGCGCCCTCCTGCAACTCCGAGGGCACACCCGCGAACGGCAGCCCTGCGGCTGCGCTGGACTGCGACGCGCTCGGCGCCATGCCGCCGTGGCCGCCGACCATCACCATTGCGTTGTGGCCTCTGGCGCGGACGTGCCGTCGGGGGGCTGCGCGCCGCCGTCGTCGGTCTCGTCGCTCGACCCGGCGGCCAATACCTCGGTGTAGCGAGGCTCGCTGGCCACTAGCTCGGCGTGGGTTCCGTCGGCCACGATCCTGCCGTGCTCGATCAGCACGACCCGCTCAGCGAGGCTGATGGTCGAGAGCCGGTGAGCGATGACGATGGTGGTGCGGTCGGCCAGCAGTTCGACGAGGGCTTCGTGGATGGCGGCCTCGTGCGCGACGTCAATGGAACTGGTGGCGTCGTCGAGAATCAGCACCGAAGGGTCGGCGACGAACGCGCGAGCGATGGCGATTCGCTGTCGCTGACCGCCCGAGAGGTCGTAGCCCCGCTCGCCGACAACAGCGTCGTAGTCCTCGTCGAGTTCGGAGATGAAGTCGTGGGCCTGCGCGGCGACCGCAGCAGCGACCACGTCGGCCCGGTCGGCGTCAGGCCTCCCGTAGGCGATGTTGTCGTGAATGCTGGCGGAGAACAGGAACGGCTCATCGGGCACCAGCCCGACGGTGCGACGCAGGCTGTCGGCGGTGATGTCGGTGATGTCGTGCCCGTCGACGGTGATGACCCCGCCCTGACGGTCGTAGAAGCGCAGCAGCAGCCGCGCAAGCGTCGTCTTCCCGCAGCCGGTGCGGCCAACGACGGCGACCCTCTCGCCAGCGCCGATGTGCAGGTCGAAACCGTCAAGCACCACCGGCGCGGACCGCTCAGGTGCGGTGACACCGCCCACCGTTTCGGTGCCGTACGCGAATCGCACGTCGCGAAACTGGACTTCGACGCCCGCCGTGCCGCCGTCGGATGTGTGACGTCGCGGCAGGTCGACTGCGCCGAGGCGATCCGCTGCGAGCACCGGCTCGTCGAGAACTTCGAAGATGCGCTTGGAGGATGCCTTCGCGCGCTGACCCATGATGAACAGCATCCCGATGAATCGGAACGGAGCCTGCAGGAGCACGATGTAGAGGTTGAAGGTGACGATGTCGCCGACGGTGAGCGAACCGTTGATCACCTGATGCCCGCCCACCAGCAGCACGAGCGCCAGCGCGAGGCGCGGCAAGTTCTCGATCACCGGGGTGTACGCCGCCCGCGAGTTGTGCTGCAGCAGGTTGGCCCAGCGCAGCCGTTGGGCTGCCGTCGCCATCGCTTCCACCTGGCGGGCCTCCGCGGCGAATGCCTTCACGACGCGCACCCCGCTCACGCTCTCGTCGGTCACTGTGGCGACTTCGGCGTTGCGGGACTGGATGATCCACGACAGCGGGAACATGATCTTGCGCAGGCGCTGTCCGAGCACGTACACCGCGGGCATGGCCAGCATCGTGATGGCTGTCAGTGTCAGGCTGATCCACGCCATCAGCGAGATCGCCACCACGAAGCTCAGCAGCTGGACTGCGACGATGGGGGCAAAGGCCAGGAACATCTGGACTGAGCGGATGTCGGAGTTCGAGCGGGAGATGATCTCGCCGGTCTGCACCCGGTCGTAGAACGCGAACGACAAGCGGCTGAGGTGCTCGAACAGCAGAGCGCGCAGCTGGAACTCGACGCGGTAGCCCATGGAGAACAGGCCGTTGCGGTACGCATAGGTGAACACGCCGCGTGCCACACCGAGCACGACGAGCGCGGCGACGTACGGCCACAATGTGCCCGACTCGCCGCCGACCTCGTTCGGCAGCGCTGCATCGATGGCGTACCCCACGACGCGGGGTGCCACGACCTGGGTGGTCATCGCCGCGATCGCGGCAAGCACCGCAATGACGATGCGCATCCGATGTCGTGCCAGCAGCGGTCCCAGGCGCCGGATCCAACTGAGCGACCTGTCGGCCCGGATTGCATCCGCCAGCTCCGAGTCGGCCGACGTGGGGTCGAACGGACCTGCGAGGGATGCATCGGTTCCGGCCGGCGCTGGTTGTGGCTGCGGCCCTGGCTCCGCGGGCGCAGATGTCTCAGCTACCCGCATCGAAGCGAGGCTATCGGTGCCCCACCGACACAGGCCGAGTTGCGGCAGCGCTTCATTGCTTCGCTGAAAGGGTCACTGACGTCGGCTGCGAGTGTGTCGATGTCACCGCTGGGCCACCGCCAGAGAGGTCCGACGCGAACAAGCGCGGTGCACCCAAGGGCCGGCGGTACGGTTGGCACACGTATCAGGCGATCCCGGGAGTGGATGCAACCGGCATGACGCTGGCAACCGCAGCAGGGCTGGCGCTGGTCGTCGTGCTCATAGCCCTGAACGGGGTGTTCGTAGCGGGAGAGTTCTCGCTGCTCGCGGTGGACACATCCGAGGTGGATGTGAAAGCGGCGGCGGGCAATCGCCGAGCACGCGCCGTTCGAGCGTTGCTGCGACGACTCAGCTTCCATCTCGGCGGGGCGCAACTGGGCATCACGCTTTCATCGCTCGTGCTGGGCATCATCGCTGAAGGCACGATCGGAGAACTGCTCGTGCGGGCACTCGGTTCGTGGGCCCAACCGGCTGCTGCTGCCGCAGCAATCTCAGTGTTCGCCATCACGCTGGCAGCAGTCACCCAGATGGTGTTCGGCGAACTGCTGCCCAAGAACCTGGCGGTCTCGCGCCCGCTCGGCGTCAGTACTGCCCTGGCGCCCGTGCTTCGGCTGTACGGAATCATCGCCGCGCCGGTGACGCTGCTGTTCAACGGGATCGCCAACGCAACAGTGCGAGCGCTGGGCTTGCAGCCGACTGAGGAATTGCGGATCGTGCGCACTCGCGACGAGCTCGAGTACGTGGTGCGCTCGTCGCGGCACCGAACGCTCAGTGGCGCGCAAGCCGCGTTGCTCGTGCGGACACTTCGGCTGGGCCGCAAGGACGCCGCGGATGCGCTCACGCCCCGTACGGCCATGTCGTCGCTGTCAGCCGATGCCACGCTCGACGATCTCGTCGAGCTGGCGCGCCAGAGCGGTCATTCGCGGTTTCCGGTGCTCGGCGCCAGCAGTGACGACGTGCTCGGCATCGCCGAGGTGCGCGATGTCTTTCAGGTAGCGCCGCCCAACCGTCCGAGCACCACCGTCGACGTCATCATGCGACCTGTTGTCGTGGTGGCCGAGAGCCGCAAGCTCGACGGCGTCATGGCGGACATGACGGCGGCGGGGTCGCGGCTGTGCGTCGTCGTGGACGAACACGGCGGCACCGCGGGGATCTTGACGCGTGAGGACATCGCCGAAGAGCTGGTCGGCGACATAGCGGATGAGTTCGACGAGCCAGCCCTGCTCACGCCGCGCCGGCGCAGCGGCGCCATCGTGCTCGCCGGCACCACCACGCTCGATGAGCTTGAGGAGGCAACCGGCCTCGCTGCGCCCGAGGGCCCCTACGAGACGTTGGCCGGTTTCGCCCTGTACTGCTTCGGCGAGATCCCGCCGATTGGCGCCATGACTGAGTGGGACGGCTGGCGATTGCAGATCACCGACCGCGACCATCTTCGGATCGCCGGCGTGCTGGTGACCTCTCCCGAGTCCGAAGGAGTCGGCAGTGCGGGTGTCGGAGCGCAGACGTCGTGACCGCCTTGGTGATCGTCGTGAGTCTCGTGCTCATCGTGTTCAACGGCGGCTTCGTCGCGCTCGAGTTCGGCCTCATCGGCGCGAAGCGAGCTGTTGTCGATGCGCGGGCCGCAGATGGCAAACCCGCCGCCTTGGCGGCGCAGCGGATGCAGTCCGATGTGCTCACCACGCTCGGAGGAGCGCAGCTGGGCATCACGGTGTGCTCGCTGGCGATTGGGCGCCTGGCCGAGCCCGCGATCTCAGCGCTGATCGAAAACGCACTGGAAGGCTTGGTCGAACTGCCCGACACCGTGCTGCACTCTGTGGGCTTCGGCGTGGCGCTCGGCGTGGTGGCCATGGTGCACATGGTGCTCGGTGAGATGGTTCCCAAGAATCTGGCGCTCATCGGACCGGAGCGCACGCTGTTCGTGCTCGCCCGCCCGATCGCGGCCTACCTCGTGCTCGCTCGGCCCGTGGTGCGCTCGCTGCTTGTGGTGTCCAACGGCGTCTTGCGGGCGCTGCGAGTCGAGCCGACGACCGAGCTTTCCGACACTGCGACACCCGCCGAGTTGGGCCTCATGGTGCGCGACTCGTACGACGAGGGTCATATCGCTGCGGGTGAACGCGAGCTCATCGAACGAGCACTTCGCTTCGGTGCCACCACGGTCAGCGAGGTCATGGCGCCTGCCCACGAGGTTGCGGCGGTGCAGCTCGCCGACACGGTGGCAGATGCAGAGCAACAGTTCGCGCGAACAGGCCGGTCGCGGTTGATCGTGTTCGGAGACAGCGCCGACGACGTCCGCGGGATGCTGCACAGCAACGACCTTGCACTGGCATCCGAGACGGGTGGGGCCGATCTGGCTGACGCTGACCGTCGCGCCGCGGCTCGGCCGCCAATCGGCCGGGGGCTCGTGCGCCAGATGCTGCGATTCGAGCCGTTGACGACGCTCGATGAGGCGCTGCGTCGCATGCAGCGCACGCGCATCCATCTCGCCGTCGTCGCAGATGGCTCCCGACGGACGCTGGGCGTGGTGACTCTCGACGACGTGCTGCGCGGCCTCCTCGACGATCCGCCTGCCGTCGGCGACCCGAGCGGGCGTGCGGGGTCGTCTAGCCGCTAGGCCCCTATGGCGTGATAGCCGCCGTCGACGTGAAGGATCTCGCCGGTAGTGCTCCCGAACCAGTCCGACATGAGCGCGAGCGTGCTGCGTGCGACCGGTTCGCTGTCATGGATGTCCCAGCCCAGCGGAGCGCGTGCTTGCCATGCGTCCTCGAATTCGCCGAACCCGGGGATCGACTTGGCTGCCATGGTGCGGATGGGCCCGGCGGAGACCAGATTCACCCGGATGCCCTGTGGTCCGAGCGATTTCGCCAAGTACCTCGCCGTCGACTCGAAGGCGGCCTTCGCAACGCCCATCCAGTCGTAAACGGGCCACGCCACGCTGGCGTCGAACGTCAGGCCCACCACCGAGCCCTTGGCCTCGGCCAGCAGCGGCGCCAATGGCGAAGCCAGCCCGGCGAGGCTGTACGCCGAGATGTGCATTGCGGTGGACACGTCCTCCCACGGTGCGTCGAGGAAGTTCCCGCCCAAACAGCTCGCGGGGGCGAAGCCGATGGCGTGCAGCAGCCCGTCGAGGCGGCCCCAGCGTTGCGTCAGGTCGTCGCGCACCGCTGAGATCTCGTCGGGCGAGGTGACGTCGAGCGGCAGCACATCGCATGCGACAGGCAGCTTGCGGGCGGTTCGCTCGGTCAGCCGCAGTCCCCGTCCGGCGCCGGTCAGCACGATCTCTGCGCCCTGCTCCTGGGCCAGTCGGGCCACGTTGAAAGCCAGCGACGCGTCGGTCAGCACGCCGGTGATGAGCAGTTTCTTGCCCTCCACGATGCCTCCATTGGCTCTGGCGCCGTCAGCCATGTGCACGCTCCCGTCCAGTGGCTCGCAGGCTGCCCTCGTGGACTGCCCATTGCCGGAAGCTAGCGCTCGGCAGCGATTCCGCCCGGCCGACGGGCTCCGTGCTCATTGCCGTGCTCATTGCCGGATTCGCTGGCTGCCCATACCGTTGCACCCGTGGCACAGCAGACGACGGGCAATGGCACCGCCGAGGGCACCGCCGTGTCTTCGATCGCATCCAACGACGCAGAGCCGACACGCATCGGCATCATCGGCGGCACGGGTCCCGCCGGGGCGGCGCTGGCCGCTCGGCTGGCCGACGTCGGCTGCGTCGTCACGCTGGGATCTCGTTCGAAGTACCGCTCGATGGAGGTCGTGGACAACATCATCGACCGCTGGCCCGATCGTCACCTTCGCATCCACCCCGGCGACAACAGCCTTGCTGCAGACGAGCCGACGGTGGTGATCGCCACGCCCTGGGACGCGGCAGCGATCACTGCGAGAGGCGTTAGCGACCAGCTGCGCGGCAAGATCGTCGCGACCATGTCGAACGCGCTCGCGCGAGTCGACGACGAGTTTGTGCCGCTCATCCCGCCGCGTGGCTCGGTGGCGGCCTCGGTGCAGTCAACGCTTCCCGATTCGCGCGTGGCGGCCGCGCTGCAGCACGTGCCGGCCACCGAACTCGGAAACCTTGACGAGCCTCTCCACGGCGACATCCTCATCTGCAGCGACTACCGCGAGGCCACCTGGCACATCGCCGAGATCGTCGACCGCATTCCCGGAGCGCGGGCGTTGGACTGCGGAAACCTTTCGAACGCCACAGCGATCGAGGCCTTCACCGCAGTGCTGCTCCAGCTGAATACGCGCTACCGCTCGAGGGTGGCGCTGCGTCTCGTGGGCCTGGACCACGTTCCGATCCGCGAGCTAGGCGGAGCGCCGCGCCAAGAAGCGGTCGCCGAAAAGACCGCCGAGGCCGGGCGGGGCTAAACGTCTGCGGTGATTCCCATGCCCGTATCGAGCGCCTGATGCGGCTCTACGAGACTCGGCAACGCCGCATCGTGCCGTTGCGCTCCGGGGCCGGTGACACCGTGCGCATGTACGTCTGCGGCATCACGCCCTACGACGCGACGCATGTGGGCCACGCCTCGACGTTCCTGGCGTACGACGTGCTACGGCGCCGGCTACACGATCAGGGCCGTCGAACGCACTGCGTGCGCAACATCACCGACGTGGACGACGATCTTCTGGCCCGCGCCCGCGCCATGGGCGTTCACTACCTGGATCTGGCAGCTGGCTCGCTCGCGGCATTCGACGCGGACATGTCCGCACTCGGGTTGCTGCGGGCCGACAGCGAGCCCCGGGCCACCTCGGCGATCTCGGAGATTCGACGCCTGATCGGCCAGTTGGCACAAAGAGGACACGCATATCGCAGCGCTGACGCGGTCTACTTCGACGTCTCGACAGCGACCCGCTTCGGAGAGCTGTGCGGCCTCGACCGCGCCGAGATGGTGGAGATAGCGCGCCAGCGGGGCGGCCGGCCCGATGACCTGAACAAGCGAGATCCGCTGGATTTCGTTCTCTGGCAGCGTTCGGCGCCGGGTGAGCCGGAATGGTCGTCGTTGTGGGGCCCCGGCAGGCCGGGCTGGCACGTGGAGTGCTCAGCGCTTGCTCTCGCGCATCTGGGGAACACCATCGATGTCCACGGAGGCGGGAGCGACCTCGTGTTCCCCCATCACGAGTGCTCCAAGGCTCAATCTGAAGCCGTCACCGGCCAGCCGTTCGTGCGGCATTGGATGCACGCCTCGATGGTGCGCCACGAGGGTCACAAGATGTCCAAATCGGCCGGAAACCTTGTCTTCGTGTCCGATCTTCGGGAACGCACCGAGCCGATGGCACTGCGCCTGGCATTGCTCGCAGAGCACTACCGCACCGACTGGGACTGGTCCGAACGCCGGGTCGCAGAGGCTGCGAGACGCCTCGAGCGCTGGCGGGCAGCCGGCCGGGGCGATGGCGCGCTGGCCAGCGTGCGCCAGTGTCTCGACGATGACCTCGACACGCCCAGTGCGCTTGCAGCGATCGACTCGGCGGCCGAGGATTCCGAGGGTGTCAGCGATGCCGCTGCGCTGCTGGGAGTGGTGTTGTGAGACGTCACGTCGCCCGCCGCAGGCCCCCGAGGGCACCCCGATAGCCTCAACTCGAATGGCCGAGCCGTTGGATTCTGGGGCCGCTACGGCCGATCTCGGCACCGCCCCTCTTGACGACGTTGGCTCTCTGGGCGACGTCCAAGACGAGCTTCCCGCCGACTTGGACCGCGGGTTCGTCGGGGAGTACAAGTTCCCCGACAATTCACGGCGCCGCATCACCGGCGCGCTGTGCTTCGCCGTCGGGGTGTGGGCGGCCACGGCGGCCTTCGCGGCGGATTCCGATGCCGTCCTGCTCAACGGAGGAGTCGCCGTCGCGGGGATCGCCCTGGCGCTCGTGGGGCTCTACCAATTCGCCGCCGGACGTCGCTTTGGCGTCAACGAGAACGAAGCGCTTGTCGCGGCAGTGACCGATGTCGGATTCGCCGTCGGGCACGCAAGCGCGCAGCTCGGATGGCGAGGCTGGCTCAGCCGCCCGACGTGGCGAGTGCTCGTATATTCAGCGGAGGACCCGCCGGTAAGCCGAGGATTGGTGCTGGTGGACGCGCTCAACGGAGCGGTGCTCGAGCGCTGGGTCGAGGACAATCCCGAGGACTGGATCGAGACGTCGCCACAGGTCGCCGCGCCAGATGCAGCAGCGGGAGCGCAGCCCGAGGCCGCTACCTCGGCGCCGGATGAGTCCGGCGAGGGTGCGTAACCGTGTTTGACGGCATGTTTCGCAAGGGCGTCGACGGCGTCACGGCGCCGATCGGGCGCGGACTCGCCGCGATCGGCCTGAGCGCCGACATGCTGACCACCGGCGGCTTGGTGATGTCTGGGGCGAGCGCTGTCGCGATCGGCTCGGGACGACTGGGCCTCGGCACGGTGTTCCTCGTGGTGACTGCCCTCGCTGACCTCTTTGACGGACCGGTGGCCGCCGCTCGGGGCACCTCGTCGAGCCGTGGAGCGTTCTTCGACTCGACCGCTGACCGGGTGACCGACGGCTTGCTGCTGGGCGGCATTGCCTGGTACCTCGCTTCGGAGCACGGGGCGCACTGGGCCGTGCTGCCGATGGCCGTGCTGGGGGTCAGCGCCGTCATTTCCTACGAGCGCGCCAAGGCGGAATTGTTGGGGTTCGTCGCCAAAGGCGGCCTCATGGAGCGCGCCGAGCGCACGGTTGTCCTCGCAGTGGCGGTGGCCTTCGAAGTGCTGCTCATCCCGCTGCTGTGGGTGCTGCTGGTGCTCTCTGCGGTGACCGCCGTGATGCGCTTCGCGAAGGTGTGGCGCCAGGCCAGCGCTTCGTCATCGAAGTGATCGGGGAGCAGCGTTCACGATGGAGTGACCGCCTGACGCTGCTGGGCTATCAGGCGGGGGCCACGGCGGCTCGCGCCGTGCCGTTGTGGCTGAGCGAACGGCTTGCTGCGCTTGCGGGACCGCCGCTTGCCCGTTTGATGCCTGAAAAGCGCGCACTGGTCGAACGGCACCAGGCGAGAACGCGCCGGTGGGCAGTCGAACGCGGCGATGACCGCTCGGATGGACCGATCGTCGTTGATGCGGCCGACGTGCGACGTGCGACTAATGCGGCATTCAGTTCGTACGCGCGCTATTGGATGGAGTCATTCCGGTTGCCCGCGCTCAGCACCACCACGCTGGACCGCGGAATCGAGGTTCCCGCATACCAGCACGTGGAAGCGGCGCTCGAGCGTGGCAATGGCGTCATCTTGGCGTTGCCACATCTCGGCGGCTGGGAATGGGCTGGGTTCTGGATGGCTGCGGTGAACCGGCTGCCCATCACCGTGGTCGTGGAGCCGCTGGATCCGCCTGAGTTGTTTGCTTGGTTCGCACAGTTCCGTGAGCGCCTCGGGATGCGGGTGGTGCCGCTTGGCCCCGCAGCGGGCCGAGAGGTGCTCGCAGCGCTGCGACGCAATGAGATCGTGTGCTTGCTGTGCGACCGCGACCTCTCTCGCGACGGCATCGAGGTCACGTTCGGGGATGAGCGCACGACGTTGCCCGCGGGGCCCGCCATGCTGGCGCTTCGCTCGGGGGCGGCCCTGCTTCCGACGGCGGTGTACTTCCGGCGCGGCGGTGGGCATCTCGGTGTCGTGCGGCCGCCGGTCGACACGCAGCGTCAGGGACGCTTGCGAGACGATGTTGCAGCAGTCACCCAGCAGCTCGCGGACGAGCTCGTTGAGCTCATCGTGTTGGCGCCGCATCAATGGCACCTGTTCAACCCCAACTGGCCCTCAGACGAGCAGCAGGGCGTATCAGGCTCCTGACGGACAGCGCGGACAGGTCGTGGCCTGCGGCGGGCACCACATCGGCGGAGACGCGCCTAGCGTTTGCTGCTGTGAGGCTCGCCCGATGAGAATCGGCATCATTTCGCCGTACAGCCTGACGAGTGCTGGCGGGGTCCAGGTGCAAGTACTGGGCCTGGCACGCGTGCTGGCTGAGGTAGGTCACGCTGTGCGGGTGCTGGCACCGTGTGACGGCGCCCCTCCCCAGACCGGCGTCACTCCGCTGGGTGCGAGCATTCCGACCTTCACGAACGGTTCCGTCGCTCCCATCGCCCCGGACTTCGCATGCACGCTGCGCACGGTGCGAGCGCTGCGCGACGAGGAATTCGACGTTTTGCACTTGCACGAACCCTTGTGTCCAGGACCGACTCAGACCGCATTGTTCCTGCGTTCAGCGCCGATCGTCGGCACCTGGCACGCAGCGGGGGAGAGCTTGGCGTACTTGGTGCCGGGGACCCGCTGGCTGGCGTCACGAATCGCAGTGCGGGCGGCGGTGTCTGCCGATGCAGCCCAGATGGCCACCGACGGTGTCGGGGGCACGTATGAGGTCGTTTTCAACGGCGTCGAGCTGGATCGCTTCGACGAAGCCACGCCGATGCGCGTCGGCGGGCCAACGATCGCCTACATCGGCCGACACGAGCCGCGCAAGGGCCTCACGGTGCTGCTCGAGGCGATGTCCATGCTTCCGGAGGGAGTGCGACTGTGGGTGATGTCGCGCGGACCCCAGACCGAGGAGTTGCAGCGCCGGTACC
Organism: Candidatus Poriferisodalis sp.; assembly: GCA_965226645.1. Classification (GTDB taxonomy): domain Bacteria; phylum Actinomycetota; class Acidimicrobiia; order Acidimicrobiales; family Poriferisodalaceae; genus Poriferisodalis. Next base: position 1,041,512 of record CBDDDL010000004.1, on the reverse strand, counting down.
AGCACGATTCCCGCATCGAATGGCTGGGTCCGGTCAGCGATGCCGAGAAGCTCGCGCGCATCAAGGGCGCCGACGTGTTCTGCGTGCCCTCGCTGCACGGCGAGAGCTTCGGCGTGGTGCTGCTGGAAGCCATGGCTGCCGGCACACCCGTCGTGGCGAGTGATCTGCCCGGCTATCGAAACGTGGCCCGCGTCGGCGACGAGGCCGAGCTGGTGCGGCCCGGCGATGCCACCGTTCTGGCCAAGGCGATCATGCGCGTGCTGGCTCAGCCTGATCGCGCAGCTGATCTCGTCGCCGCCGGCCGACAGCGTGCCGAGCAGTTCTCGATGACGCGTCTGGCGCAGACCTACCTCGACCTGTACGAACGAGCAATCGCCGACGGCTGAACCACGACGAGCGCCCAATCCGGGGCAAATTCAGCGAGGCGGTGTCCATCCTGGTGGTCTGACGGGTTGAATGAGCGGCGTGGACCCACTGTTCGCCATTTACCGCAGCCGCACAGATCGCCTTGTGGCCGAGCTGTGGGCGGTCCACGTGGGGGCAGGAGCGATCCTCGGTGCCATTGTTGCGTTCCTCAGCCCGCTCGGCTGGTGGTCGATGCCGCTGGCGCTTGCGGTTGCGGGCACCGTCGCGTGGTGGGGGCGCCACGCAGGGGAGCAGCGGCTTGCTGCCGCACTGTGTCCCCAAGGTTCGGCGATGCTCGGGCCCGATGAGGCGCCGCGGCTGCGCAACATCGTCGACGGCCTGTGCCTGCTTGTCGGCGTCGAGGCACCTTCGCTGGTCCTCTCTGAGAGCCCAGCAGCCAACATCGCTGCGGTCGGCCGTCGATCCGATCAATCCAAACTTGTCGTGACGAGCGGCCTCCTCGACTCGTTGGATCGCATCGAGCTCGAAGCCGTCGTCGCTCGTGTGCTGACACAGATCCGAGACGGCCGCACTGCGTACATGACCACAGCGGTGACGACGGTGGGCCTGCCCGCACTCTGGTCGGACGGCTTGCGGGGCATCGTGCGCTCTCGTCTGGAACGCGAGGCCAGCACCGGCAACGACTTCGACGCAGATGCTGAGGCTGTACGGCTGACCCGCTATCCGCCTGGACTCGCCAACGCGCTCGAGTCGATGTCTGAAATCGGTGTCGGGGTTGATGCGCCGGCGGTCACGTGGCCGCTGTGGCTGGCCGACCCGAGAGCCGCCAGCAGCCCGGCACCCGATGAGCTGCCCGACTACCGCGCCGACCTCGAGACACGCGTCGCTGTGCTGCGCGAGTTCTGAGACCGCCGCTTCGCTCGCGCCGACCGGCATACACGCGCGAGCTGTCGTTCGCGAACTGTTGCCACGTGGGCCTCGGTTGTTCTGCCGCCTCGCCCCCGGGGGACGCAGCGATCGGGCCCGATAATCCCGTCTGTGCTTCGAGAACCGGCTCGTACACTGACGACATGAGCACAGGGTCCTCCGAAGCCCCGACGCACGCCGCCGCGCCACAGGCGCCCGACGCAGCGCAGACCGCAGGCCTGACGGGAACAGTGCGCGTCAAGCGCGGTCTCGCCGACATGCTCCGCGGCGGCGTCATCATGGATGTCGTCACGCCCGAGCAGGCGAAGATTGCAGAAGATGCGGGGGCTGTCGCAGTCATGGCGCTCGAACGCGTGCCTGCCGACATCCGCCGAGACGGTGGGGTGGCGCGAATGAGCGACCCCGCGATGATCGAGGGCATCCAGTCGATCGTCACGATTCCGGTCATGGCCAAGGCCCGCATCGGCCATTTCGCCGAGGCGCAGGTGCTCGAAGCCCTCGGAGTCGATTACATCGACGAGTCCGAGGTGCTCACACCCGCCGATGAGGCCCACCACATCGACAAGTGGGCCTTCACTGTGCCGTTCGTGTGCGGCGCCACGAACTTGGGCGAGGCGCTTCGGCGCATCTCCGAAGGCGCGTGCATGATTCGCTCGAAGGGCGAGGCCGGCACCGGCAACATCGTCGAGGCAGTCCGGCACCTGCGCTCCATCTGCGGTGACCTCCGCAAGATCACGCAGGCCGATTCTGCCGAGCTGTTCGACTGGGCGAAGCAGCTCCAGGCCCCGCTCGGGCTGGTGCAGGAGATTGCCGAGACAGGGCGCCTGCCGGTGCCCATGTTCTGTGCCGGCGGCATTGCCACGCCGGCGGATGCGTCGCTGGTGATGCAACTCGGCGCGGAAGCTGTGTTCGTCGGTTCGGGCATCTTCAAGAGCGAGGACCCAGGCCCGCGCGCCGAAGCGATCGTCGAGGCGACAACGCACTTCCGAGATGCCTCGGTGGTGGCCAAGGTGAGCCGCGGCCTCGGCACCCCGATGAAGGGCCTCGAGATCGACACGCTCGAGACCAAGCTCGCCGAGCGCGGCTGGTAGACGCTGAGCACAGCGACGCCGCAAGGCGTGCCACTTGTCGGAGTCGTAGCGCTGCAGGGAGCAGCGGCCGAGCACGTTGCGGTACTCCGAAGCCTCGGTGCGGAGGCGATCGAAATTCGCAGTCCCGCTCACCTGGATGGCGTCGACGCTGTAGTGCTGCCGGGCGGCGAGTCGACCACGATGTCGCACCTGCTGCGCACCAGCGGCCTCTTCGATGCCCTCGCGGAGCGTCTGGCTGCGGGCATGCCCGCCTTCGGGACGTGCGCGGGCATGATCCTTCTGGCCGCCGAGGTGCTCGACGGCCGTCCGGATCAGCGTTCCTTCGGTGCCATCGACATCTCCGTGCGCCGAAACGCCTTCGGCCGTCAGGTCGCGAGCTTCGAAGCCGATGTGCCCACGGCGGGGTTGAACGAGCCGTTTCACGCGGTCTTCATCCGGGCCCCGTGGGTGGAGCGCACCGGCAACGATGTCGAGGTGCTCGCCACCGTCGTGCCCTCCAATTCGGCATCCGGTCCAGACGAGGTTCCTGTTCTGTGCCGATCCGGTTCGATCCTGGTCTCCAGCTTTCATCCCGAGCTGACCGAAGACGATCGCATCCACCGGATCTTCTTGGACATGGTTGCAGCCGCAGCCGCAGCCGCAGCCGCGTAGCGGTTGCACCGGTTGCGGTCGTCACGGCCGCCGCTCCGCGAGTGCGCGTCGGGCAGACTGTCGGAGCCAGCGCGGGTCACGAGGGAGGCTGGCCGTGTCAGGTCATTCCAAGTGGGCGACGATCAAGCATCGCAAGGGCGCTGCCGACAAGGCACGCGGGAAGCTTTTCGCGAAGCTGATTCGCCAGGTCGAAGTGGCGGCGCGCGAAGGCGGCGGTGACCTCGACTCCAATGCCACGTTGCGCACCATGTACCAGAAGGCCCGCGACAACTCCGTGCCGCTCGACACCATCGAGCGGGCGATCAAGCGGGGCACCGGCGAGTTGGAGGGCGTCTCCTACGAGCAGGTCCACTATGAGGGCTATGCGCCCGGCGGTGTCGCAATGTTCGTGGATGTGCTGACCGACAATCGCAATCGGACCGGCTCTGAGATTCGCAGCGTCTTTGCGCGCGCGGGCGGCACGCTGGCAGAGCCAGGCGCAGTGGCGTGGCAATTCCAGCGCACCGGAGTCGTCGTTGTGCCGGCTGAGCTTGACGGCGTCGCGGTTGATGAGGACGACCTGATGCTCGTCGCGCTCGACGCCGGGGCAGAGGACCTCGAGCGCGAAGGCGACAGCTGGCGGGTCACCACCGACCCCGGCCACACGATGGCGGTGCGCGAGGCCATCGAGGCGGCAGGCATCACGGTGAGTTCTGCCGACCTGACCTACGTCCCGCAGAACTTGATCGAGCTCACCGAAGCGACGGCGGCCAAGCAGGTCATGGCGGTGCTCGACGCGCTCGACGATCACGACGATGTACAGGGCGTCTACGCCAACTTTGACATCAGCGAGTCGTTGCTCGAAGCCATCGCCGGCTGACGGCAGCGACACAGGACAAATCGCGGCCGGCGGCTCACGGCCTGTTGGCTCGGCCTCCATACACGAGCAGCGCCGCGTCGCTGGGTACGGTGGTACCGATGTTCGTACTGGGGATCGACCCGGGTCTCTCACGCTGCGGATACGGCGTTGTCGAGCAGGTACGAACGATGGGTCCCGTCGCCAGCACGACCGAAGCCGTGGCGCTCGGAGTGATCCGCACGCCGCCCGATCAGCCGGTGCCCGAGCGACTCGCTGCCCATCTGCGCGAGATGCAGGCCTTGATTGCGGAATTCGAGCCGTCCGTCGTGGCCGTCGAGCGGGTGTTCTTTCAGGTGAATGCTCGGACCGCGATCGGTGTGGCGCAGGTGGCAGGGCTCGCAATGGCCGCAGCCGCGGCAGCCGGTGTCGAGGTGGTCGAGTACACGCCGACGCAGATCAAGCTGGCGGTTGCGGGATGGGGCGGTGCCGACAAGGACCAGATGCAGCGCATGGTCCAAGAACTGTTGCGCCTGCCCGAGCCGCCTCGGCCCGCCGATGCCGCCGACGCCGCCGCAGTGGCCCTCTGCCACCTGGCGCAGGCACCTCTGCACGAGCTGGCTGCGCGCAGCGGCGCTCGCGCGCCGTGGGCAACACCCCGGTGAGCTGCGTGCAGCGTCGTTCGAACGACGAGAGCTCTCGGGCGAGACAGCGGCGATGATCGGCTCGCTGCGCGGTGCGCTGCTTGACAAAGATCCCTCTGGCGAGTTGCTCATTGAGGTTGGCGGCGTGGGCTATCGCGTCTCGGTCGCCCCGTCGACGCTGGCCGGCGCCGGAGCGATCGGCGAGGAGTGCTTCGTCTACGTGCATCATCACGTCCGCGAGGACACCTCAGATCTCTATGGCTTCGCCGAATTGGGCGAGCGACACTGTTTCGATGCGTTGCTCAGCGCGCACGGTGTCGGTCCTGCCCTCGCCCTTGCGGTGCTCAGCCACCTCTCACCCGACGAGCTTCGCCGCGCCGTTGCTTCCGACGATGCTGCGGCGCTCGAGTTGGTGCCAGGCATCGGCGCGAAGACGTCCAAGCGCATGGTGCTGGACTTGAAGAACCGTCTCGGAGTACCCGAATCGGCTGTCGACCGCACGCCCGCGGGGTCGGGGGGCGCAGCGGCCTCTGCGGCGACCGAAGTCCGCACGGCGCTGGCACAAATGGGCTTCGGGCCCGCCGAGGTGCGAGATGCAATGGCGGCTGTGAACGCGGCCGCCGCAGCCGATGCGGATGCCGACGTCGGTGCTTTGCTACGGGTGGCACTGCGGGAGCTCGGTCCCCGATGAGCGCTGAGTCAGCGCGAACCGAGGCGTACCGACGCGACGACCGCGTCGAGCGATCCGAGCTGACCGACCCTGTGCGCACCCCAGAAGACGAACGCAGTCCCGACGCGGAAGCCAGCCTGCGGCCGCGCACGCTCGACGAGTTCATCGGTCAGCCTGAGCTGCGCGAGCACATCACCATCACCCTGACCGCCGCGATCGCCCGCGCCCAGCCGCCCGATCATCTGCTGTTCGCCGGTCCGCCGGGCCTCGGCAAGACGACCCTTGCCGGAATCATCGCGGCAGAGCTGGGCGCGGCACTGCACATCACGTCTGGGCCGGCGATCGAGCGTGCCGGTGACCTCGCTGCGATGCTCACGAACCTCGCCGACGGCGATGTGCTCTTTATCGATGAGATCCACCGCCTGCCCAAGGTGGTCGAAGAAGTCCTGTATCCGGCGATGGAGGACTTCGCGATCGACATCGTGCTCGGCAAGGGACCTGCTGCGCGTTCAATTCGATTTGAACTGCCGCATTTCACGCTGGTGGGCGCCACTACCCGGACTGGTCTCATCTCTGGTCCGCTGCGTGATCGTTTCGGGCTCGTCGAGCGGCTCGACTACTACAGCGCCGACGAGCTGGCCGCCATCGTGCGACGTGCGGCATCCATCTTGGGCGTGCGCATCGATTCTCAAGGCGGTTCAGAGATAGCGACACGCAGCCGGGGCACGCCGCGAATAGCGAACCGGCTGCTGCGCAGAGTCCGCGACTACGCCGAAGTGCGCGCTGACGGCACCGTCGACGTAGCTGTGGCCAGGGCGGGCCTGGCTGCGTTCGGAGTGGACGACCTGGGTCTCGACAAGGTGGACCGGGCGATCCTTGACGCTCTCGCGATCACCCATGCAGGCCGGCCGCTGGGACTGTCCACACTGTCGATCACGGTGGGCGAGCAGGCTGAGACCGTCGAGGACGTCTATGAGCCGTTCCTCATCCAGCAGGGACTCGTTCAGCGCACCCCCCGGGGGCGCATTGCCACCGCCGCGGCGTATGCGCACCTTGGCATCGCCGTTCCACCGTCGCTCGAAATACTCGCAGAGCCGCGTGACGAGCAGGTCGAGGCCACCCTGTTCGAGCAAGCGTCGCCGCTGCCGGAACCCCAGGCTGTGTCCGGGGGCGAGCCCGGATCCCAGCCCCCCGACGAGTCAGCGCGGACGCCTGTGGCTGAGTCCGAGTTGGCGGCCGAGCGTCCGCAGACCGACGAAACGCCTTGGTGACGTTGCGCCACCGCTGGACCGGCATATTCGGACCGCGCTTGCACAGGTGCCGAGAGGCCCGACGTAGCCTCACCCGGCGATGACTGCGCCGCGCCTTGCGATGTGCCAGTTCGACTACGAGCTGCCGGCGTCGGCGATCGCGCAGGTGCCCATCAAGCCGCGGGACGCGGCTCGCCTGCTGGTTGATCGCGGCGCCGACATGACGCCGGATCATCGGACGGTGTCGGACCTGCGGTCGCTGTTGCACCCGGGGGATGTGCTGGTGCTGAACGAGACGCGCGTCATGGCGGCACGCCTGCGGTTGCGCAAGTCGAGCGGCGGCGCTGTCGAGGTCCTCTTGCTGGAGCCGCTCACCGCCGCAGAAGCCGCCGCTGTCGGCGCAGGCGAAGGAGCGTGGTCGGCCCTGGTGAGGCCGTCTCGACGCGTTCGTGACGGCGCCGAGCTGAGATCCGATCGCGATGCGTCGCTGCGAGTACTGATGGGCGCACGGCTCGATGAACAGCGGCGAGCTGTGACCGTTGTCGTGGGCGACGCACCGCTCGTCGATGCGTCCGGGGCAGCAGTGCTGGACCGAGCAGGCGAACCGCCGCTGCCGCCCTACATCGATGCCGAGACGGCTCGACGCGGTGTCGCCGATCAAGCCTCTGCGACCTCGACCGTCGACGTCTCGCCGCACGAGACGCTGCTGGCGCGGTACCAGACGGTGTACGCGCGCACCGGCGCATCTGCAGCTGCGCCCACGGCAGGTCTCCACCTGACCGAGTCGTTACTGGCGGACGTGCAGGAGCAGGGCGTTGAGGTGGTCACCGTCGATCTGACGGTCGGCTTGGGCACGTTCGCGCCGGTGACTGCGGAGCACGCCTCGGAACACACGATGCATACCGAATACTTCTGCGTGCCGTCGGCGACCTTGCGAGCGTGCGGGGCCGCGAAGCGAGTCGTGGCGGTCGGCACGACCACCGTGCGGGCGCTCGAATCCGCAGCAAGGATGGCCTGCGATGCGGGTTCGGCGGAGGCGTCGGGTGCAGTGTCCGGCCGCACCGAGCTGTTCCTGCGGCGCGGCGACGAGTTCAAAATGGTGCACGCACTGCTCACCAACTTCCATCTGCCTCGCTCGTCGCTGCTGCTGCTGATCGATGCCTTCATCGGGCCCCGGTGGCGCGGGTTATACGAGTCGGCACTGGCGCAGGGCTACCGCTTTCTGTCATTCGGCGACGCCATGTTTCTCGAACGAAGCGATCGTGCGTGAGTGGTCCAGCGCCGACGACGAGCCCGGCGATCAGCTTCGAGTTGCTCGCCTCCGACGACGCGGCTCGGCGAGGTCAGGTGACCACGGCGCGGGGCACGTTCCAGACGCCTGTGTTCATGCCGGTGGGAACCCGAGGCGTCATCATCCATCTCGACGCCAGTGACTACGAATCGCTGGGTCTCGAGATCGTGCTGGCGAACACCTACCACCTCATGCTGCGTCCGGGTGTGGAAACCGTTTCCGCACTCGGCGGCCTCGAGGGCTTTACGGGCTGGGGCGGCCATTTCCTCACCGACTCGGGCGGCTTTCAGGTGATGTCGCTTGGTCGCCGGCCTCGCTCGGGTGGCTCGCACAGCGGCGGCGCGGCCAAGTCCCGGGTGGACGACGACGGTGTCACGTTTCGATCGGTGTATGACGGATCGAAGGTTCGCCTGACTCCCGAGGACGCCGTCGATGCGCAGCGACGGCTCGGGTCGGACATACAGATGGCGCTTGACGTGTGCCCCGAGCTGCCAGCGCCGCCGCAAGACGTCCGGCTTGCAATGGAGCGCACGCACGAGTGGGCGTCTCGTGCCAAGGCCGCCATGGAGGCGGCTCGGCGTGGGGCAGTCGCCATGGAGGCGGCTCGGCGTGGGGCAGTCGCCATGGAGGCGGCTCGCAGTGATGGCGCCGCCCGCGGTCAGGCGCTGTTCGGCATCGTGCAGGGAGGCAGCGATCCGCAGATGCGTCGACACAGTGCGGAGACCCTGGCCAGCATCGGTTTCGACGGCTACGGCATCGGCGGTCTGTCGGTCGGGGAGACGCGCACCGAGATGGAACCAGCTTTGCGGGCCGCGACCGAGGTCCTGCCGGCGGATCGGCCGCGGTATCTGATGGGCGTCGGCGACCCGGCTCGGATTACTGACGCCATCGCCGCGGGCGTGGACATGTTCGACTGCGTCCTGCCGAGCCGCCTGGCTCGCCACGGCACTGTGTTGACACCGCACGGTCGCATCAACATTCGCAATGCCCGATTCGCCCGCGACGACACGCCACTTGATTCGGCGCCTGAGCGCCCGGGCGGGCGTTTCAGTCGCGGCTACCTGCGGCACCTCATGAACGTCAACGAGCCGACCGCGGCCCGCATCCTCACGCTGCACAACATCGCCTTCCTGGTCGACCTGGTGGCGGACGCCCGAACCGCCATCTCTGGAGGCAGCTTTGAGACGTTCCGGCAGCAGATCAACGAAGTCTGGGCATGAGACAGTCGCTAGCTGGACACGCCGGTACGCTGGCCCGCCGTGCCGGCCGCTGGTCGGCCGCAGCCCGACCGGGGGACATTCCGGATCGAGTGCACACCTCGGCGGTGCCTGCCGAAACCTCGGCCTGCTGCCGCTGCGACTTGGAGTAACTGATGAACGCCGGACTTCTGCTGCCACTCCTGCTGATCGTCGTCCTCTACTTCGTCATGATCCGGCCGCAGCAGAGGCGGATGAAAGCGCGTGAGGCCATGATCCGCAGTGCGGACGTCGGCGATGTGGTTGCCACCTCCGGCGGAGTGATCGGAAAGATCGTCGCCATCGAGGAGCCCGGCGACGTCGTGTGCCTCGAGGTGGACAGTGACGTCGAACTGCGGGTGCAGCGTCGCGCCATCGGCGAGATTCTCTCCGGCGCGACCGACTCGGCCGACGCTGATCCGCTCGACAATGCCGATACCGACGACGCGGACTGAGTCCCGCACGCTCGCTTGACTTCGACGTTCCCCGCTCACCGTCCGCTCTGAGATGCGACGATCACAGATCATTTCGCTTCTCTTGGCGATCTTGATTGGTTTCGGCGCGCTCGCTGGGGTCTTGGCCGCGGGCTGGACTCCCGTTCTGGGTGTACAGCTGCAGGGCGGCGTCGAGGTGCTGTTGCGGCCGACATCGCCGGCTGACGACGAACAGCTCGACCGGGCAATCGAGATCATTCGCTCGCGCGTCGATGCGTTGGGAGTGGCGGAACCAGACATCACTCGCCAAGGCGAGCAAGTTGTGATTCAGCTGCCCGGCGTCAAGGACAAGCAGCGTGCCGTGGACTTGGTGGGGCAGACCGCAGAGCTGCGGTTCCGGCCGGTACTGCTCACCTTCAGCCCATTCGACGAGGCCGAGTTCCGCTCCGCGATCGACTTCGTCGACGCCTATAACGGTGCCACCGATGCCGGGACACAAGATTTTGAGATCGATCCTGGAGCCGTCGAGTTGGATCTCGGCGATCTCGATATTGAGGAACTTCCCGATCTGCCCGAGACCCTTGAGCCCGAGCCAAGCCAGCTTGAGCCAGTTGAGCCGGAGTCGCCCGATACTGAGCCAGTCGAGCCGTCAAGTGCGCCGGACGACCCCGGTGTGAACGACGACAGCCCCGAAGGCCAGCCGGACGATGACGCGTCGGCAGGTACTGGAGGATTTGAGTCCGCGGCGTTTGAACGCGGCGACGTCGACCTGAGTTCGACCGCGGCGGTTTTCACTGGCGGCGCAATGTTCAAGTCGGCGCAGTCCGACGATTCAGATGCTGATCAAACCGATGATCAAGCGCCAACCGATGAAGAGCCAGAAGAGTTGCTCGAAGAAGAACTGCCGCTGGAGCTCGATTTCGACGATGAGCTGCCGCTGGAGCTCGATTTCGACGACGGTGTCCCCGCCCTGCCGCCAACGTTCACGTTGCCCGAGGACGACATCGCCGACCAGGCGGTTGTCTTGCCCGGCCGGGGTCAGCCCATCGGCTACGTGCTCGGTCCAGCCGAGCTCACCGGCGAGGCGGTCGCCGAAGCGGCGGCCACGTTCAACAACGAGTGGGTCGTCAATGTCGACCTCACCGACGAGGGCTCGGTCGGCTTCGATGCCATGGCAGCTCGCTACTTCGGGCAGCAGATCGCCATCGTGCTCGACGGCGTCGTCGAGTCGGCGCCGGCCATCCGCGCCACCGAATTCGGTGGCACTGCGGTCATTTCGGGAACGTTCGCCGAGGAAGAGGCCCGAGATCTCGCGGTCGCGCTGCGATTCGGCGCATTGCCGGTCGAGTTCGAGCAGGACGACGTCCGCACCGTGTCGGCCACCCTCGGGGAGGGAACGCTTCGGGCCGGCGTCATTGCAGGCATCGTCGGGCTCATCCTCGTCGGTTTGTACATGCTGGTGTACTACCGGCTGCTCGGTGTGGTCGCCGTTGCGAGCCTTGCCATCAGCGGCTCGATCCTTTGGTCGCTCATCAGCTGGCTGGGCGAGAGCCGCGGCCTGGCGCTCACGCTTGCGGGCACCACCGGCATCATCGTGTCGATCGGCGTTCAGGTCGACTCGAACATCATCTACTACGAGCGCATCAAGGAAGAAGTGCGCCGCGGCCGGGCGGTGCGCTCGGCGGCCGACGCCAGCTTCAAGGCCGCGTTCTCCACGATCGTGTGGGCCGACCTCGCCTCGCTCATCGGCGCCGGCGTGCTGTATCAGCTCACGACCGGCACGGTGCGAGGCTTCGCGCTCTACTTGGGCTTGGCCACGCTCATCGACTTGGCGGTGTCGTACTTCTTCATGCGCCCGCTGGTGGTGTTCGTGGCTCGCAAGCTTGTCGCCGAGCGGCCTCGCCGCTTGGGCGTGTCGCCGCGCGAGCCAGATCTCCCGGTAGCTGTTCCGACAGGAGGATCATTGTGATCGCGGCGCTGAGGACCTTGTATCGGGGTGAGAACAGCTGGGACTTCCTGCGTGTGTCCCGCAAGGTGCTCATCGGCTCCGCGGTGGCGGTGCTGATCTGCGTCGTTGCATTGTTGGCACGTGGGCTGAACCTGGGCATCGAATTCGAAGGCGGCTCGGTGTGGGAGGTGCCAGTGCCGACGAGCGCCGAGGGCGCCGAATTGCCCCTCAGCGATCTGCCCTCGACCGACGACATCGCCGAGGCCGCTGACGCCGCCGGCGTGCCCGACGCCCGGGTGCAGTTCGTGACGGTCACGGGCGCTCCCGACATATTCCGGATCCGCGGCGTGCTGGCACCCGGTGTGAACGCGGCCGACATCGCCGATGCGCTGGCTTCCGCTGTTGGCGTCGACGTTGAGAGCCTGTCCACCCGACAGGTGAGCCCGTCGTTCGGCGACGAAGTGGCCGGCAAGGCTCGCCGGGCGCTGGTCGTGTTCTTCGTGCTGATCGCGATGTACCTGTGGTTCCGCTTCGAATGGAAGATGTCGGTTGGAGCGCTCGTCGCTGTTGCCCACGACATCCTGCTCACCGTCGGCGCCTATGCGGTGTTCGGCTTCGAGGTGACGCCGGCGACGGTGGTCGCGTTCCTGACGATCATGGGCTACTCGCTGTACGACACGATCGTCGTGTTCGATCGGGTCAAGTCCAACGAGCGATCACTGCCCGCCCGCAGTCACTTCACGTATCCGGCGCTCGCCAACGTCTCGCTCAACCAGGTGCTCACTCGTTCGATCAACACCACGGTGACGTCGGTGCTGCCGGTTGTCTCCCTGCTGATCGTCGGTGCCGGAATTCTGGGCGCAGGCACGCTGGCAGAGTTCGCAAATGCGCTGCTCATCGGCCTGCTCGTCGGCTCGTACAGCTCGCTGTTCGTGGCAATGCCCACCGTTGCGTGGCTGAAGGGCTACGAGCCGCAGTGGGCGTCGGCTCGAGTTGCCGCCGAGGCCGCGGGTCACCACGACACGATGGAAGTCGCCGCTCAGGCGCTCGCAGCCGAGAGCTACACCCGAACCGCCCAGCCCCGCCCCCGCAAGTTGGGCCGCCGCCGCTGAGCCTTCGATACTCGTGCAGCCGCGCCAAGTCCAGCAAGACGACTCGGTGACCGTGGCGCCCGACGCCGATCGGCGCGCATGTACTGCGGTGGGAGCGGCTTCCTTGCATGGCCGGGATCGGGTCAGCCAGCCCAGAGCGATGAGATGGGCCACATGGCGAGGCGGTCCCCGAGGCTGACTTCGTGTTCGCCCATGTGCAGCACGACCCCGCCGATGAATGCGCCGGGGGCCACCGCATCGAGCCGCTCTCGCAGCCAGTGGAGGTGATCCGCTGCTCGGGGCGAGGGAGAACTGCTGGCCTTGACTTCGATCGCGAACACAGAGCCGTCGGGTCGTTCGAGTATCACGTCCACCTCGCGGCGGGCGTCGCGGTAGTGCCAGAGGCTGATACGGGTGCTGGCGCTTGTCGCTTGACGGGCTATCTCGCTCACAACGAACGACTCGGCCAGTGGTCCGAGTGTCTGCGACATCGGTGCCAGCAATGCGTCGGGCCCGATGCCGAGCAAGTGGGCAGCGAGACCGGTGTCGGCGATGTGAAGCTTGGGTCGCCTGATGGCTCTCGCCGACAGGTTACGCGACCAAGCGGGGAGTTCGTGTATCAGGAACACGGTTCGGAGCCAGTCGAGATAGCTGACAACGGTCGATTGGCTGATGGCAAGCCGTCTCGATGCGGCAGCGAGGTTCAGCTCCTGCGAGGTCTGGGCTGCGGTCCAGCGCAGCAACGGTTCGAGTGCAGTCACCCGTCGGATGTCGGCGAGGGCTGCGATGTCGCGTTCGACGACGGTCTCGACATAGCTCTCGAACCATCCGGACCGCAGGTCACTCTCCAGCCGCAGCACCTCGGGATATCCGCCGGTGCACATCAACCGGGCGTATTCGTGGCGTGCAGGCGGCGGCGCTGTGCCGCGGCGGCGCAGCGGGTTCTTCTGGCCAGCCTGGTTCAGCCATCTCTCGATGGGCGGAGCTGCGGCTCCGCCAATCTCGGCTTGGGACAGCGGTGTGAGGCGCATCAGGCGGGCTCGCCCGGCCAAGGACTCGCTGATCGTCGGCACCGACAGGAAGTTGGTGGAACCCGTGAGCAGAAAGCGGCCCGGCGTTTGCTCGGTGTCCACAAGGCGCTTGACCGCCTTGATCAAACGATCGCCGGCAAGCTGCACTTCGTCCACCACCAGTGGCGTCGGCCAGCCAGTGAGCAACGTGATGGGATCGTCCATCACCGCCTGAAGTATCGGCTCGTCTTCGAGCGTGAGGTAGGTGCCGCCGGTGCGCTCAGCTATGTGTCGCACCAAGGTTGTCTTGCCCGACTGGCGCGCGCCGTGCAGCACCACCACGCGGAAGCCCGCGAGCGCGTCGCTGACGCGCGAGCTGAGATGCCTCGCGACATGCTCACCGGCCATCAAGTCCATGGCTGCACACTAGCGCAAATGTGAGATCTGCACAGTATTTAGTTGCTGTTTTGCATCATAGTTAATTCTAAATCCGCACAGACATTATTTGTAGGTATGCACCAGTGCTGATTAGAGAAGTGCACGGCCACTGCTGCCCCGAATGCACGCGTGGTGCCGGTCTGGGCCGAGCCGCCGGCCGCCGTCGTGGTCGCGGGGCACAATGAGGGTGTGAGCTTCAGTCCGTTTGTCCCGGCGTCGGCTGAGCCGCCTCGCGAGCGGCGGGGATAGCGCCATGGCGGCGGCGAAGCGCGTCCTTCCGTGGCGACGCTCGTCGAACGCGGTCGCAGCAGACATCTCGCCGGTCGTCGAGCGATACAAGCAGCGTTGGCCCAAGAGCTCTCCCGACCTTGTCGTGCGTGCCTACGAGGCGGCTGCCCGCGCGCACGAGGGGCAGCGCCGACGTACCGGGGAGCCGTACATCACCCACCCCGTAGCGGTGGCGAGAGTGGTGGCCGATCTGGGCCTCGACGACACCTCGATCGCGGCGGCGCTGCTGCATGACGCCGTGGAAGACACCGGCGTCCAGCTGGTCGCGCTGTCCGATGAGTTCGGCGCTGAGGTCGCGGCCATCGTCGACGGCGTCACCAAGCTCGAACGGGTGCGCTTCGCGTCCAAGCAGGCACAACAGGCCGCAACGCTGCGAAAGATGCTCGTCGCGATCGCGAACGATCCGCGGGTGCTGATGATCAAGCTGTCCGACCGGCTGCACAACATGCGCACGCTCGGGGCGCTGAGCGGTGCCAAGCAAGCCGATGTGGCCCGCGAGACGCTGGACATCTACGCACCGCTGGCTAACCGGCTCGGCATGCAGCAGGTGCGTGACGAGCTCGAAGATCTTGCGTTCGCTGCGTTGTACCCGAAGCGCTACGCGGAGATCGATCGGATGCTGGCCGAGCGCACTCCCGAACAGGACCGCTACGTGGACCGGGTGCTCGAAGAGGTGCGCAAACAGCTCTCCCGCATGAAGATCGAAGCGACGGTCACGGGACGCAAGAAGCACCACTGGAGCGTCTACGAGAAGATGGTCATCAAGAACCGCTCGTTCGACGAGATCTTCGACTTGGTGGGCATCCGCGTCGTCGTTCCGACGATCCGCGATGCGTACGCGGCGCTCGGCTCGATCCACGCGACCTGGAAACCGGTGACGGGCCGGTTCAAGGACTACATCGCGATGCCGAAGTTCAACCTCTACCAGTCGCTGCACACCACGGTGGTGGGACCGTCAGGCACCACGGTTGAGGTGCAGATCCGCACCGCCGAGATGAACCAGCGGGCCGAGTTCGGCGTCGCCGCTCACTGGCGCTACAAGGCCGAGCGCAATGGCGCGCCCGTCGAGGCGGACATGCCGTGGCTGAGCCGGCTGGTGGAGTGGCAGGCAGAGTCTGACGATCCGGCCGAGTTCATGCGGACCATCGCCAGTGACCTCGGCCACGACGAGGTGTACGTGTTCACGCCGAAGGGCGAAGTGGTGACGTTGCCGGCAGGTGCCACGCCGATCGACTTCGCGTACGCCATCCACACTGACATCGGCGATTCGCTGATCGGGGCCAAGATCGATGGGCGGCTGGTGCCGTTGGATCGCCCGCTCGAGTCCGGCGACTCGGTGGAGGCCTTCACGTCGAAGGACTCGGGTGCGCGCCCGTCGCGTGACTGGCTCGAGACCGCAATCACGCCCCGAGCTCAGGCGAGCATCCGACGCTGGTTCGCTCGCTCGGATCGCTCTGAATGGGTGTCCTCAGGACGCGAGGCGGTCTCGACTGAAATGCGCAATGAGGGCCTCAGAGCCTCGCTGCTCATCGACAGCGAAGAGATGCGCACGGTGGCCGAGCAGTTCAGTCGGGCCGGGCTGGAGCTGCTCTTCGAGGCCGTGGGCAAGGGCGACGTGAATGCACGTTCGGTCGCGAAGCGACTGATCAGCAACCTGCGCGGCGATGGCGGCGGGGCGCAGCTGCCGGCTCGGCCAGCCCGCCAACGTGGCTCGCGCCGACGCCGTTCCGCTGGCGTGCATGTCGATGGCCATGATGACTCGCTGGTGCGTTTGGCCCGGTGCTGCAGCCCGGTGCGCGGCGATGAGGTCCTGGGGTTCGCCACGAGCGGCCGAGGCATCTCGGTGCACCGCGCGGACTGCGCCAACGCCGCCGAGCTGGCGACGTCGTCGAACGCCCGCCAGGTCGAGGTCGAGTGGGATCTCAGCTGGGGCGGCGAGTTCGCGGCTGCGTTGGAGGTTCGGGGACTTGACCGCAACCGGCTGCTTCTCGATGTTGTCAACATTGTCTCGGGCCGACACGATCTGTCGATCGCGAGCTGCGACACGTTCGTCGGCGATGATCAGGTCGCAGTGATGCAGTTCGAGGTCGAGGTCGGCGATCCGATCCTGCTCGACCAGCTGCTCGCCGCGCTGCGAGACGTCGACGGCGTGTTCGACGCCTACCGCACCGTCGAAGGCCTCGCCCGCACCGAGTACTGAAGCTCCTTGATGCCAACACTGCGGAGGTCCATGCGCGCTCGACGCGTCACCGTCAGCAACCCAGTGCGCTGTCGCAGGTGATTCACCCGGGGTTTTGCGCGGGGAGCACCACTTCAGCCTGTGGTCGTTTCAGGCGGGGTGAATGCTGACGTCATCGGCGTAGTAGGCAAGAGCGCTCAGGTCGCCGATGTCGCCGGTGAGCACGGCGCCGCCTGGCTCGGCTATCGCCACCACCAGTGCGTCGACTGCTGAGCCGCGCCCGGCGAGCGAGCGCAGCGTGCCGGCCCGGCGTGCCAGCGATTCGGGGACCTCCTCGACCACGGTGCATGATTTGAGTAGCCGATTCACTGCCGCATCAGTTCGCGGCCGCCCGCTGAGCGATTCCGTCAGTACGACGGTTGGTACGAGCGGCGGCCACGCCCCGTTTCGGTAGAACAATTCGATCATCCGGGCGCTGCGCAGACGAGCTTCGGCCAGACGACTGAGTCCGCCGGAATCCAAGACAAGCGGAGCCACGTGAGTCTGTGAGGCCATCAGCTCTTCGGCGCGTCGGCCAACGGCTCCGCATCAGAGAGCTCGTCAGCACGCAGCGAGCCGAGAATCTGACGTGTCAGCGTCTCGGCCCAGACGTTGTCCTCCGCGGTCGGCGGCCCCAGTTGCTCGTAGATCTCCTGGACATACGCACGCGCTTCGGCGATCTTCTCTTGGCGCTGGCAGTGGTCTCGCACCGCATCTTGCAGCAGGCGCGACGGCGAGAGTCCCTGCGACTTGACAACGTCGTAGAGATCGTCGGACAGGTACACCTGCATCCGCGGCATACACCCAATATACACACAGCCGAGCTGCGGGCTGTAGGTGACCAGGTGCTACGGGTAGTTCAGCGGGGCCTTGACAATCTCGCAGTGCGTTTCTTCGGACTTCGCCAGGTATTCGGCCCATGCCTTTGGGTCGCTGTGAGGGGACGTTGCCAACCACGCAGATTCGTCTGGGGGCCGGGTGACGGTCCAAAGGCAGGACATGGGCAGTGCCCAGAGGCGGTCGCCGAAGCTGGCGGAGATCTCGCCGTCGTAGATGACGGCACCGCCCGCGAAGGTGTCGCCCGCGGCAGCGGCGAGGCGTCGCAGCCCGCGGAAGTCGGCGCCGGTCACGGTTGCTGCTGCTTTCACTTCGACGCCTGCGACGCGTCGGCTGCCCCGCTCGATGACGATGTCCACCTCGGCGCCGTCCTTGTCGCGGTAGTGGAAGAGCTGGTGGGCGACTGAGTGGGCGCTGGCTTGGCGTTGCAGCTCGCCGTAGACGAAGGTCTCGGTGAGCTGCCCGAGCAGCTTGCGGTCGTGGTACAGGTCCGAAGCGTTCGTCCCCAACAGCGCGCAGGCGAGGCCCGCGTCGCCGATGTGCAGCTTGGGCGTCTTGACGAGGCGCTTGTTGCGGTTGATGTGCCAGGGCCGCAGCCGATCGACCAAGAACAGACGTTCGAGCACCAGCAGGTACTCGGTCGCTGTCGGACGACTGACCTGCAGCGGTCCCGCCAGATTGCTGGCGTTGAGCAGCGAGGCCGTCTGCGCTGCGCACATCTCGAGCAGAAGGGGCAAGGCGTCGGGCACGCGTACTCGGGCGACATCAGGCAAGTCGCGCTGGATGATGGCGTTCACGTAGTCGTGGTACCAGTTCGAGCGCCGAGCCCCGGCAGGACGCGCCAGTGCGGCGGGAAAGCCGCCGCCGGCGATGCGTTCGGCGAGCGCTTCGCGTTCGCGGTCCACCCGTTCCACGCTGAAGCCGGCCCCGAACAGCGAGTCGAGGAAGCCTGCGCGCTCCACTGGCGAGTTCGCGGGGTCGCTGCCGGTCTCACTGCCGAGATCGGGCCCGTGGGCCAGTTCCGCCTGCGTCAGCGGGTGCAGCCGGACGACCTGCATGCGGCCAGCCAGCCAGTCCGCGAGCGCCGGCATGAGCATGAGGTTGGTCGAGCCGGTGAGGACGAACCTGCCCGGCTGACGATCGCGGTCCACGGCAAGCTTGATCGCCGGATAGAGCTGCGGCACCCGCTGCACCTCGTCGAGCACGACCCTCGGCGGCAGGCGGTCGATGAATCCCATCGGGTCGCTCTGGGCGGCCTCCGCTGCCACGGCGTCATCGAAGGTGATGTAGGCGTGCGTCGCGTCGCTGGGCACTCGCCCCGCCTGCTCTGTGGGCCGGCGATACGCGTGGCGAGCGCCACGCTCGAGCGATCCCGGAGCGCAGGTCATCTGGGCCAGCGTGGTCTTGCCGCATTGCCGCGGACCGTGCACCAGCACCACTGGCGAATCGGCCAGCGCTTCGCGCAGGCGTTCTTCTGCGAGGCGGGGCAGCAACATCATCGGCCAATTGTAAACATCAAGTGCGGCCAGTTGCAGGTTTCGCTGCGGCCATGTGTAAGCAAATGAGGCCGCCGATTGTCAAACAACGCACCGGACCGGGACGCTTCGGCGTGACCAAAATGCCGGAATGGGCAGGGGCGCCCAGTGACCCGATCCTGCCTGACCCAGTCGGTGAGCCAGATCTTGTCAATCGATACCCGTCGTCGCCGTGCGTCGTCTCGGACGCTGACAAGTAGTCGGCCCAGCAGCTAGGACTGGCGACGGCAGTGCCGTAGCCTGCGCTGGTCATGTCCAGTACGCCTTCGACGCCTGCGCGCCCTTCCGTCGGCGATGACGCAACAGTCGGGAAGTCCTTCCGGACACCCATTGGCACACATGACTTGGCCCCGCCCGAATCGGGCCGGTGGGTGGCGCTGCTGGGCGCTTTCATCGGCATGGCAGACCGGGCCGGATTCGGCTACCTCCAGACGCCGATCTTTGAGGACATCGGCGTGTTTAGCCGCATTGGCGAGGGCACCGATGTGGTCGGCAAGGAGATGTACGAGTTCGCCGATCGCAGCGAGCGGCGCCTCGCTCTGCGGCCAGAGGGAACGGCATCGGTGTGCCGGGCATTCGCCCAACACCGTCCGACGACGCCCTGGAAGGTCTGGTACCAGGGGCCGTTCTTCCGTTATGAGGCGCCCCAAGCCGGCCGTTACCGCCAGTTTCACCAGATCGGCGCTGAGACGCTGGGCACCGACGATGCCGATGCCGATGTCGAGATCATCGCCTTGGCAGCCGGTTCTTCGACGCGATCGGGCTGCAGCGAGTCCCGCTGCTCATCAACTCGATGGGCGACGGAGACACCCGCGCTGCCTACGCCGATGCGCTGTCGGCGTACCTGGCGCAGCGAGTCGACGACATCGACCCGCAGGACCGCGACAAGATCGACCGCCACCCGCTGCGGGTGCTGGATTCCAAGCGCCGAGCGACCTCTGCGGTTGCCGCCGGGGCACCGAAGATCACCGACTACTTGTCTGACGAATCGGGCGCACACTTCGAGCGTGTGCGCGAGGGCCTCACGGTGCTCGGAATCGATTATGAGATCGATCCGAAGCTGGTGCGCGGACTCGACTACTACACCCGCACGACGTTCGAGTTCCGGGCCACCAGCCTCGACGCGGCCCAGGACACGATCTGCGGTGGCGGTCGCTACAACGGCTTGGTAGAGGCCCTGGCAGGGCCGCCAACCCCCGGCATCGGCTTCGCCTTGGGCATCGAGCGGCTGCTGCTGGCCTGCGACGCCGAGGGCGTCTTCGACGTGCCGGCGCAGCGAGCGGAGGTGTGGGTGATCGACACCGCTGGAGGGGCTGAGGCACGCGACCTCACCCACCAATTGCGATCCATCGGCGTGCGGGCCGACCGAGCCTTCGACCAGCGTTCCATACGAGCGCAGATGCGAGCCGCGGACCGCTCCGGTGCCGAGATCGCGCTCATCGTGGGAACCGACGAGATTGACGCCGGCACGGTCACGGTCCGGCCGCTGCGACGCCCCGACGGCGACAGCGTCGACATGCCGCAGCAGACCGTGCCGCGGTCTGAATTGCTGGGCACGCTGCGAGCTCTATTTGACACGCTGAATGCGCCGGCGCCCGCTTCGGGCGACAGCTCGAACCCAGCTTGAATACCAAAGGATCGACCGAGTGATAACTGGCATGCGTACCGACTATTGCGGGCGGCTCGGCCGCGCCGACATCGGCCGGGAAGTCACCGTGTGCGGCTGGGTTTCCCGGCGTCGTGAGCATGGCGAGCACCTGGCCTTCGTCGACCTGCGCGACCGGACGGGCATCGTGCAATGCGTTGTTGATCACGCGCACGATCTGCGTTCGGAGTACGTGCTGGCAGTGACTGGGACGGTCCGGGAGCGCCCATCAGATACTGCCAATCCCGATCTGGCCACGGGCGAGATCGAGATCGGTGATGCAACCGTCGAGGTGCTGTCGCGCTCGGATCCGCCGCCGTTCCAGATCGACGGTCGAACCGACGTGGACGAAATGCTGCGCATCCGGCACCGCTACCTGGATCTGCGCAATCCCCGCATGCATTCGAACCTGGTGAAGCGGGCGCGGGTCAACGCAGCGATCCGGCGCTCGATGGAGGCCGCCGAGTTCATCGAGATTGAGACGCCCACGCTGGTGGCTTCGACGCCGGAAGGCGCCCGTGACTTCGTGGTGCCCAGCCGGCTGCATCACGGCCGCTTCTATGCACTGCCGCAGAGCCCACAGCTGTTCAAGCAGCTCTGCATGGTGGGCGGGATCGACCGCTATTACCAGATCGCCCGCTGCCTGCGAGACGAGGATCTGCGGGCGGATCGCCAGTTCGAGTTCACCCAGCTCGACTTGGAGATGAGCTTCGCCAGCGGCGCCGAGGTGCGCGCTGTGATCAGCGAGGCGGTGGCGGAGGCCACCGAAGAGATCACTGGCGAACGCCCGGCAGCGATGCCCGAGATCACCTGGCACGAAGCGATTGACCGCTACGGATCCGACAAGCCGGACCTGCGCTTCGGCCTGGAGCTCGTAGAGCTCAGCGACCTGTTCACCGAGACGGGATTCAACGCATTCAAAGCACCCGCTGTGCGGGGCATCCGGGTGCCCCGCGGCGGCGATATCAGCCGCAACGCAGTCGACGATCTCACCAAGCAGTGCCAGCGCTGGGGCGCCAAGGGCCTCGTGTGGATGCGAGTCAGCGCCGGCAAGCCGCTGGCGGACGGAGCCCGAAGCGCGGCAGGCGGCAGGTTGGCCGTCGTGTCGCCCGTAGCGAAATTCATGTCCGACGCCGAGATCGACGGCGCGCTAGAGCGTCTGGACGCCGAGCCGGGGGACATGTGTTACCTGGTGGCCGACACATGGCGCAGAGCCAGCGGAGTGCTCGGCCTGCTGCGACTGGAGTTGGGCCGGCCACCAGTGAACGAGGGCGGCCTGAACTTCCTATGGGTCGTGGACTTCCCGCTGTTTGAGGACGTGAATGCTGACGGCCTTCCGACGCCGGCGCATCATCCGTTCACGATGCCGCACACCGACGATCTCGACACGGTCGCTGCGGCCTCGGCCCGGATGGCTGCCGGCGGAGGCTTCGACGCCGATGCGCTGCTTGAGATTCGCTCGCAGGCATACGACCTGGTGCTGAACGGTTGGGAGCTGGGCTCGGGCAGCGTCCGAATCCACCGGGGCGACATCCAGCAGCAGATCTTCGACCTGCTGGGCATCGAGCCCGCCGTAGCGCAGGAGCGATTCGGGTTCTTGCTTGACGCCTTCCGATTCGGCGCTCCGCCGCACGCCGGCTTCGCCTTCGGCATCGACCGTCTGGCGGCGCTGCTGTGCGGCGAGGAGAACATCCGCGAGGTCATTGCATTCCCCAAGAGCCAATCCGGCGTCGACCCGCTCACCAACGCCCCGTCCGCGATCTCCGATGTCCAGCTCGACGAGTTGGGGCTGGCTCTCGTCGCCGCTGACGGTGACGGTGACGGCGAGCGTGGCGAACTTGTGGACGACAACGACGACGGCCAAGATTGACCATGAGCGGAGGCGATCTCGCGGCGGTCATCGTGACTGTGTGCGTTCTGGTGGCGCTGGTGGCGCTGATCGCAGTGCTGACGCAGGCATTCGCCCTGATGCGAGAGCTGCGGCGCAAGCTCGAAGACTTCGACCGCAAAGCCGGCCCGGCGCTCGGTCAGCTCGCCGAGACTGCCGAGATGGCCAACACCGAGATCAAGCGCCTCCGCGACATTCTGAACGTGGTGCAAAAGGTGACCGGCATGGCCGAGTCCGCCGGCGCTGCCACGGCGAAAGCTGCAGCAGTCCCGGTTGACAAGGTGCGCTCGGCATTCTCCGTTTTGCGGGGAGCGCGGGCAAAAGGAGCCGGGCCACGAGACAGCGGCACCACCCAAAGCGAGGAGAGCTGACGTGTTCAAGCGCTTGCGCTGGTTGACAGTTGGCGCCGGATTGGGCGCAGGAGCGTCGCTCTGGCTGCAACGCCGTTTCCGGCAATTCGTCGACCGCTACGCACCCGTACGCGGAACCGCCACCGTGCTCGGAACCGCACGCCAGGTTCGCCGCGACCTGCGTTCGACCTGGAAAGACGGCAAGCGGCAGATGCGCGACGCCGAGCAGCGCCTGCGAGACGAGCGCGACCGCCGCTGGACTCAACGCCGCCACCGCCGCCAAGCTGCCCAAGGCTGGACCCACTCAGAGTCCGACCTGCCGAGCTAGCGCTGCCGCGGTCGGCAGACGCTTACGCTGCCGCCGACGAGCCGGGTGCTGGCGTCCCGCTGCCCTCGCAAGCTGCGTCAGCGGGGCCTGAAGGTGTTTGCGCCCGCACAGCAAGTCCCGCGGCGCCACGCGACCTGTTGCCGGCGCTGGTGATCGGGCAGCGCACACGCCCGCGACGAGTGCGCTGCGTTGCGGTGTTCGGGGTGGCGCTGGTGTCGGCTCGGGTGCGGCGATGTCGTTGTGAGTTGATCCGGGTGTGGTGATGTCGTTGTGGGGTCGTTTCGAGGCTTTTGTATCACACCCCTTATTTACAGTCATTGTCATGAAGCACTCAGATGTTCGCAGCGATTTGGCGGCGGGAATGCCGACACGCTCCGTGCCGCCTGCGCTGTCGTCGCCGGTCGAGCCGGTTGGGCCGGTGTTGCCGGAGTCGCCTTCGATCGAACCGACTGGACCGACGCCGCCTTCAGCCGGGCCGGTCGAGCCGGTTGGGCCGGTGTTGCCGGTTGAGGGTGTGCTGGGGGTGCTGCGCGGGGCGCGTGAGGTGGTCGCTCGGGCGTCGCGGGTGCCGCTGGGCGATGCCGGTTGCGAGACGCTCGCCGATGTCATCGTCGTCACGGCACGGTTGCGCTCAGCCGCAGATGCAGTGCTGCTCGCAGCCACCGCCGCTCTCGAAGCCGCGAGTGTGGGTTCGGGCCGCTCGGCGTTGCGTGAGCGGGCGCGGCTAAGCAAGCGCGACGCCAAGCGCACCGTCGAGACGGGCAAGCAGGTCGCTTTGATGCCCAATGTGGCACGCGGCCTGGCGGCGGGCGAGCTGAACGTCGAGCACGCGGCTGTGCTCGCCGATGCTGCGCGGCACACCGGCCCCGACGCGGTCGATTCCGCTGCCGAGCTGCTCGAAGCCGCTGCGCAGGTGTCGCCTGAGACGCTGCGCGACCAGGCCAAGAAGTTCGCGGCACGCCACGACCCCGCCGCTGCGCAGTCCGAGCTGGGCCGTCAGCGCCGCGAACGCTGTGCGTCGTTGTTTGTTGATGAGTCCTCTGGGATGGGTGTGCTGCACGCCGAGTTCGACCCGGTCAGCTTCGCGTTGGTGCGCCAGGCACTCGAGAACTACAACGACGCCCTGTGGCGTCTCGACGGCGGACGCGACGCCACACCCAACCAGATCCGCGACAACCGCCAGCGCCTCGCCGACAGCCTGTTCGAGATGGTCACCGACCGCAACGCCCTGACCGCCATCGGTCACCCCGCCGCACACACCGCCAGCCGTGGGCCTCGGCCGCAAACTGACGACGGGCACCGCGGGCATAGCGACGTCGACCCCGACAGCCACACAGATACCAGGCCCGGCCGAGAAGGTGACGCCGAACCCCACCGAAGCGGCGATGTCGCCTCCGAGGGCCCGGCGGGCCGATCAGTCGATCGCTGGCGGGCTGCGCAAGCACCCAACCAGGTCGTGATCATCGCCGAGACCGGCGTCATCGACGGCACCAAACCCCACGGGCTCTGCGAACTGCTCGGCGCCGGACCCGTCCCGCCCGCGATCCTCGATGACCTCTCACCCGACACCCGCATCAGCGGCGCACTGTTCGACACCAACGGAGAGATCCTGTGGCTCGGACGCAGCCGTCGACACGCCAGCGTCGCCCAGCACCTCGCCGTCGCGATACGCGACCGCGGCTGCGTGCTGTGCCGCGCCCCGATGCACCGCTGCGATGACCACCACATCGACGAATGGAAAGCCGACAACGGCAACACCGATGCACCGAATCTCGCAGCCCTGTGCGGCGACTGCCACAACAAGCTGCACAACAACAACGAACGTCTTGAGCGGCGACCCGGCCCCGGCCGCTGGGGCACCGCACCCCGCACGAACACCACCGGCCAAACCAGCGACACAACAGCGAAAGGGCCGCCGTGATCCCACCCCTCGCGGCCGGCGACACCGCCACCAACGCCACCGTCGGCATCGGCGCCTGCGATGCCGGCGACACAGCGATGCCCGGCGGCGCAGCGATGCCCGGCGGCTTTCCCCCCAATGCGACCGCCGGCGGCAGCGCGAACGTTTGCGGTGACAGCACTAGCGCTCCGGCGGTCGGCAGCGAGAACCGTCACCTGCCCCGAAAGCCTCACAGGGGCGGCAAGTATCCTTGCCGGATGCGCGCTGGGGAACTCCGTCGAGCGTTCAGCTCGTTCTGGGCCGAACGAGGCCATGAGGTGCGAGCCTCTGCGAGCCTGATTCCCCACGAGCCGTCACTGCTGTTCACGGTGGCGGGCATGGTGCCGTTCATGCCCTATTTCCTGGGCGAGGAGGTGCCGCCGTCACGCCGCATGACCACCATCCAAAAGTGTGTGCGGGCGGGCGGCAAGCACAACGATCTCGACGACATCGGCCGCACCAACCGGCATTTCACCTTCTTCGAGATGATGGGCAACTTCAGTTTTGGCGACTACTTCAAAGCCGAAGCTGTCCCGTGGGCATGGGAGTTCGTGACCGAGGTGTTGGGCCTTGAACCCGACAAGCTGTGGGTCACCGTTCATGTTTCTGACGACGAAGCGGCCGACATCTGGCGAGAGTCGGTCGGCATTCCCGCGGAGCGCATCCAGCGGCTCGACAAAGACAACTGGTGGGCGGCGGGCGACATCGGCCCGTGCGGGCCCTGTAGCGAGATCTTCTACGACCTCGGGCCCCAGCACGGCCCTGACGGCGGACCCGCGCACGGTGGCGAGGACCGCTTCATCGAGGTCTGGAACCTCGTATTCATGCAGTTTGCGAACAACGGCACGGGTGAGCTGACCCCGCTCGCTGCGCCCGGGATCGACACCGGTGCGGGGCTTGAGCGCATCCTCGCAGTGCTGCAAGGCGTGCCGTCGGCCTGGGATATCGACCTGTTCGCCCCGCTGCTGGCCGAAGCCGAGCGAATCTGCGGCAAGTCCTACGGCGCCGACCCCGAGACCGACGTCTCGATGCGGATCTTCGCGGACCACGCGCGGGCCACAGCAATGCTCATCAGCGACGGCGTCTTCCCGTCCAACGAGGACCGGGGCTACGTCCTGCGCCGCATCATCCGCCGTGCCGTGCGGCACGCGTGGGTGCTGGGCGTCGAAGAGGTCGTGATGCCACGGCTCACCGACATCGTCGTCGACGTCATGGGCGATCACTACACCGACCTGTGCACGAATCGGGAGTTCATCAGCGATGTGGTGGGCCGCGAGGAGGAACGCTTCCGGACGACGCTCGCGGCGGGTCAGCGAATTCTCGACGAGGCCACTGCGAAGCTCGAAGGTGGTACCGACGGACCTGTACTTGACGGTTCGGTGGCATTCTTGCTGCACGACACGCACGGCTTCCCCGTTGAGGTCACCGAAGAGATCCTCGTTGAGCGGGGCATTGGCCTCGACGTCGCCGGCTTCGAAGCGGAAATGGAGGCCCAGCGCCAGCGGGCACGCGCCGGGCGAGCGGGCGGACCGACGTTCGCCGACGAGCGCTACCGCGAGATCCTGGCGCAGTTCGGCCCGACCGAGTTCGTTCGCGATGCCGCTGCGGTGTCCGAAGCGCGCGTACTAGCGGTCTTCGAGATCGACCAAGCCGCAATTGACCCAGCTCGGCTCGCAAACGCCGACGCCGATGACCCACGAGACGCTGCCTACGTCGAGGTGTACTTGGATCGCACTCCGTTCTATGCCGAAGGCGGTGGGCAGATCGGCGATGTCGGCACCATCACCGGTCCGGCCGGGAGCGTCGAGGTGCTCGACTGCACCTACGCCCTCGCCGACTTGCACCGCCATATCGGGCGCGTCCGAGGAGGCGGCGTCGAAGCCGGGTCATTGGTGGAGGCCCAGATCGACGACATGCGTCGTGCAGCAATCCGGCGCAACCACACCGGCACCCACATCCTTCACTGGGCGCTGCGCGAAGTGCTGGGCCCCCACGTCAAGCAGGCAGGCTCGCTGGTGGCCCCCGATCGGCTTCGTTTCGATTTCAGTCATTACGACGCGGTCACGCCCGAGCAGTTGCGCGAGATCGAGCGACTGGCCAACGCCGAGATCATCGCCAACGGCGAGTGCCGTCACTACGAGACTTCGATGGACCAGGCGCAGTCGGTTGGCGCCATCGCTTTCTTCGGCGACAAGTACGGCGACGTTGTGCGTGTGCTCGAAGCCGGCGAGCACTCAGTAGAGCTGTGCGGCGGCACCCACGTCGCGGCGCTGGGCGACATCGGGCATCTGCGGATTGTCTCTGAGTCCAGCATCGGCTCGAACCTGCGGCGCATCGAGGCAATGACCGGTTTCGCGACCGTCGAGCGCCTGGCGGACGTCGAGGATCTGCTGGGCGAGCTGGCCGAGTTGGTAAACGCGCCCGCCGACGAGCTGTCCGGAGCGGTGCGCAGGCGGCTCGACGAGGCCAAGGAGCTGCGCCGGCAGGTTCGCGACCTCCAGCGCGTCGTCGCGTCGGGTCGGGCCGCCGAGCTTGCCGCCGCCGCCACCGATGGCGTCGTCATCGCAGACCTCGGAAGTCTCGAGCGTGATGCCCTTCGAGATCTGGCGGTCTCGGTGCGCGACCGTGACGGCATCCGGGCCGTGGTGCTGGCTTCGGCGCCGTCGGCGGGGGGCGTGGCGTTGGTGGCGGCAGTGGATCCTGAGGGGACGTTGTCCGCGGGCGACCTTCTGCGAGATGCGGCTCGAACTGTCGGCGGCGGCTTCGGTGCCAAGGGCGACCCACCGCTGGTCATGGCGGGCGGCCGCGATCCCGCTGGTATCGGCGCAGCGTTGGATCAAGCTCGGGTCGCGGCGCTCGGCGCCTGAGGCCTGATCGAGATCATGCCGCGGCCCCCGATGCGGTCGCTCGGCGTCGATCTCGGCACCAAGCGCATCGGCATTGCCATCTCGCCTGCCGATGCGGCGGTGGCGGTGCCGTACGAGGTGCTCGATCGCAGCGGCGACCGTGCCCGAGACCACCGCGCGCTCGCCGGTATGGTCGCAGACGTGGGTGCTGGGGTGGTTGTCGTCGGCCTCCCGATTTCGCTGGACGGCAGCGAGGGTCCTGCAGCCGTCGCAGCTCGCGCTGAGGCTGCTGAGATCTCGGCAGCGTTGGGCGCGGGTGTGCGCGTCGAGCTCTACGACGAGCGCTTCACCACCGTGACTGCCGATCAGATGTTGGCTGCGCAGGGAGTGAAGGGCCCCGCTCGACGCAAGATCATCGACAAGGTTGCCGCGGCGGTCATCCTGCAGTCTTGGCTGGACGGACAGTGAGCGACGGCTCGCCGGTGCCTGGCTCGCCGGTGCCTGGCCTGCCGGGCAGCGGAACGGGCTCGGCGACGAAGGTGCGCCTGCCGAAGAGCGCAGACCGCCTGCTGCGCAACGCACTGCGTCTCGTCGGCCTCGAGTCGCCGTCGGTCTCGCCGCCGGCTGAACCTGGGCTCGATACAGCGCCAGCCATCGAACCCGAACACGAGACGCCTGCCGCCGACGTGGAACCCCAGGCTGCGGTGGGAGCGGCAGAGCGGCCCGGCGGACGCCGGGGGGTCGATTACGAGATCGTCAGCAAGCGCCGCGGTCCTGGAACCTTCGGCGCGCTGTTGTTCTTGGCGCTGCTGGCTTTCGTGGCGTGGACCGCAGGCAGCCGCGCCTACCGCTGGGTGCAGGACCAGCTGGACCCGCCGGGCGAACCCACCCACGAGATCGTGTTGACGCTGCCGCGGGGTTCGAGCACTTCGAGCATCTCTGACTTGCTCGCAGAGCAGGGTGTCATCGAGAGCTCGCGCGCCTATGAGTGGTACGTGCGGCTCAAGGGAGGTCCCGCGTTCCAAGCCGGCGAGTACACGTTCCGCGCCAACTCCTCGGTCTGGGAGACCATGGAGGTGCTCGAAGCGGGACCCTCACGGGTGGCACTAGCCGTTCAGCGGCGCCTCACGATCCCCGAAGGGCTGACGGTGGCACAGATGGCCGAAATGCTCGACGAGACGCCAGACCTCGCCTTCAGTGGACGGGAATTCATCGAGGCAACGCGGTCGAGACGGCTCTCGCTGGTGGCCCCCGCGCCGCTCAACTTGCCCGACGGCGTGATCGATCCTGCAGAAGGGCAGCTCTTCGCCGACACCTACTTCGTCGACGGCGAGACGAGTGCTGAGCAATTGGTGGCGCTGATGGTCGATCGTCTCGATGCCGTACTCATCGAGCTGGGGTTTCGCGACGCGCCGCAGCGCGTCGGCTTGACGCCGTACGAAGCGCTGATCGTGGCCAGCATGATCGAGCGCGAAGCCCAGCGACCTCAGGATCTGCCCAAGGTCGCCCGGGTGATCTACAACCGCTTGCAGCAGGGGTGGTCGCTGGGCCTCGACGCCACGGTCGTGTACGCCGTCGGCAGCAGCGAGCTGACGGTTGAATTGCTCGCGGTCAACTCGCCGTACAACACCCGGCTGTTCGTCGGGCTGCCGCCCACGCCGATAGCGGCGCCGAGCCGCGCGTCGCTCGAAGCGGCCCTCCATCCGGAGCTGGGGCCATGGATGTTCTTCGTGCTGACTGACGCGGATGGGACGCTGTCATTCTCCGAGACGATCGAGGACTTCCAGCGCGACAAGGCCGTCTGCGTCGAATTGGGGCTCTGCGGGTGAGCCTGAGCGGGCAGAGTAAAGCGATGGGCGACGATTCTGGCCGAATGAACCCCCGACTCAGCGGGGCACGCTGTGTCTGAGCTGCGCCCGTTGAGCGGGCACACGAGAGTCGCAGGCGTCATCGGCGATCCCGTGCGCCACTCCCTCAGTCCTGCGCTGCACAACGCGGCGTTCGAGCATCTGGGATTGGACTGGGTGTACACGGCGTTCGAGGTGCCCGCGGGCCGGGGTTCCGAGGCAGTGGCTGCTATGGCAGTGCTCGGCATCGAGGGTCTCTCGGTGACGATGCCCCATAAAGCTGACGTAGCGGCCGCATGCGACGCGCTGTCACGTTCAGCCGAGTTGCTCGGGGCCGTCAACTGTGTGCGTCGTGACGGCGCCCGGCTGATCGGCGAGAACACCGATGGCGCCGGCTTCGTCAATTCGCTGAGAGCGCAGGCGGGCATCTCCCCGGCAGGCCTCGACTCGTTGGTGCTGGGAGCGGGAGGCGCCGGGCGTGCGGTGATCGCGGCGCTCGCCGCCGGCGGCGCCTCGGTGACGGTGGTGAACCGCTCTCCTGCGGCCGCGGAACGAGCCGCTGCAATCGGGATATCGGCTGCGGACGACGGCGGCACGGTCGTCGTCGGAACTGCGGCGGATGCCCGGAGGGCCGATCTCGTTGTGAATGCGACGTCGCTCGGGATGTCCGCCGGAGATCCGCTGCCGCTGGACGC
This sequence comes from Candidatus Poriferisodalis sp., assembly GCA_965226645.1. Lineage (GTDB taxonomy): Bacteria > Actinomycetota > Acidimicrobiia > Acidimicrobiales > Poriferisodalaceae > Poriferisodalis. The sequence goes on along the minus strand of CBDDDL010000004.1, from coordinate 1,011,215 downwards.
GTCCTTGCTTTCGGAGGGCCAGGTCGTTGTCGATCTCATCTACCGGCCCGAACGCACACCGCTGCTCACCGCCGCCGCAGCCGCGGGCGCCATGACGCTCAACGGGGTCGGAATGCTCTTGTTCCAGGCGGCCGAACAGTTCAGGATGTGGACCGGCCACGAGGCGCCCACCGATGTGATGGCCTCCGCCGTCGGACTGCAGCTCGCCGGGTAGCACCCCGGCGACGGTCCATCGGCGCAGGAGAGCGACAGGCGAGGTGCTAACCATCCTCAACACAGCACTGGCCGGCGCGGGGATCGTCGAAACTGGCTTTGCGAGTTCTGCCTTAGTGGTTCCCGGCGCGGCGGCAGCGCTTGGCGGTCTCGCTGCAAGTGCGGTGGCAGTTCGGTGCGCTCGGCGCGCCTTCGGCGTGCACGTTCCCCAGGCGGCTGCGGCGGTTGCGTGCGTCGGTGTCGCGCTGGTACTCGCGTTTCGTCTGGGATCGAGCGTGTTCCTGGCGCCGTTGCTCGTGTTCGGCTGGGCCGGAGTGGCTATTGCGAGCATCGACCTGCGCACGCACCTGATCCCGACGCGCCTGCTGCGCGTGACGACGGCGGTGGCCTTGCCGCTGCTGTGCGTTGCAGCGCTGGTGGACGCTGGTCCGGCCGCGGCGTTGACGACCGCCGGTGAGGCAACGCTGGGCGGCGCTGGAGGCTGGCTGGTGATGCATCTGGTGTGGATGGCCGCGCGAGGCGGCCTCGGCTACGGGGACGTACGCCTTGCCGGCTACCTGGGCCTGCATCTGGGTTTGGCCGGCTTCACCACAGTGCTGGCGGGACTGCTGGCGGGCTTTGCGATCGCATCGGCGATCGGACTGATCGGCATTGTGGCGCTCGGTCGAGGGATCGATCACCGATTCGCGCTTGGCCCTTCGTTGGTCGCAGGCGCGCTGGCAGTCATCTGGTGGATCGGGCCGACGGCACTGGGCGCCTGACGGGCACGTCTCTTCAGGCGTCGGTTCTTCAGGCGTGCGGCCGGCAGGCGTCCGCAGAAGCATCGGTACCCTCGCATCCGATGTCACCGATCATCCGCGTCGACGTGCCGTTGGGGGATCGTTCCTACCCCGTGCTGGTCGGCGCAGGCGCGCGCCACGAGTTGGGTGCCGTGCTGCCGCCGGGTGCGCAGCGAGCGGCGGTGGTCACCCAGGCGGGCATCGACGTCGTCGTAGATCCGGGTGTGCCGTTCGAGACCTTCGTCATTCCCGACGGCGAACAAGCCAAGGATCTGGCCACCATCGGGGAACTGTGCAGCGGATTCACCCGTTTCGGCCTCACGCGGCGCGATGTCGTCGTCGGTGTCGGTGGCGGGGTCGTTACCGATGTCGCCGGTTTCGCAGCCGCGGTGTACCACCGCGGCGTCGCAGTGGTGCATGTCGCCACAACGCTGCTCGGGCAGATCGATGCCGCGGTGGGCGGCAAGACCGGCGTCAATCTCGCCGAAGGCAAGAACCTGGTGGGCTCGTTCTGGCAGCCCGTTGCCGTGCTGTGCGACACCGACACCCTGGCGACCCTTCCGCCGAGGGAGCTGCGAGCGGGCTTGGGCGAGCTTGCCAAGTACCACTTCCTGGGAGGTGACGAGCTGGCCGCGCAACGTTTCGGTGGCGAGTCGCTGGACGCCCTGCCGCTCGCGGAACGCGTGGCCGCGTGCGTGGCGATCAAGGCCGACGTCGTTGCCTCCGACGAGACCGAGGGCGGTCGCCGGGCTCTGCTCAACTACGGTCACACGCTGGCGCACGCTCTCGAAATCGCCGAACGCTTCGACCTCCGCCACGGTGAGGCGGTCGCTATCGGCCTTCGCTATGCCGCACTGGTGGCGCGGCTCGCCGACCGCATCGACGACGACCGTGTCGCAGCGCACCAGCGCGTGCTTGATGCCTACGAGCTGGGCTCTCAGCTTCCCTCAGGCGTCGACCACGACGAGATCATCGAGCTGTTTCGCCGCGACAAGAAGGCCACCGACGGCATCACCTTCGTGCTCGACGGCCCGCGCGGCCTCGAAGTCGTGCCTGGCGTGAGCCCCGGCCTGCTGCGCACTGCGCTTGAACGGATGTGATCGCCGACATGCCTCGCCACGTCGTGCTGCTGCTGTCAGGCCCGAATCTCAACCTGCTAGGCACCCGCCAGCCTGAGATCTACGGCACCGCCTCCCTGCAGGATCATGTCGATGCTGCTCGCCGCGCAGCCATCGAACGCGGCTGGGACCTCGAGCATCGCCAGAGCAACCATGAAGGCGACCTCGTCGATGCCGTCCACGCCGCCATCGGCCGCATCGAGGCGATCGTGGTCAATCCAGGAGCGCTCACCCATTACGGCTGGTCGCTTCACGACGCCCTGGCGGCATTCGGCGGCCCGATCGTCGAACTGCACCTCTCCGAGCCACGTAAACGCGAGCCGTGGCGTCGCCTGTCGGTTGTCGAGCCGCTGGCCAGCGCTCGTGTCGCCGGCGAGGGCGGCGCGGGTTATCCCCGTGCGGTGGCGCTTGCCATCACCGCAGCGACCGCACCGTCGCCCGCCGAGGGCTGAGTCGCGCCTGTACCGTCACCGGGGTGCCGATCCAGCGGCAGCCCCCACGACGAGGTTGACCCCCTCGGCGAGGTAGATCCACAGGGATCCGCAGAGGTAGACCCGCAGAGGTAGATCCAGAGAGGCAGATCCAGAGAGGTAGATATGGCCATCTCCACTGCTGACTTCCGCAACGGCATGACCCTCGACCTCGACGACGGGCTGTTCCAGCTGACCGAGTTCCAGCACGTCAAGCCGGGCAAGGGCGGAGCGTTCGTGCGAACCACGCTGCGCAATGTGCGCACGGGTGCAACCCTTGAGCGCACTTTCCGGGCCGGTGAGCGGATGGAACGCGCCGTCATCGACCATCGCGAGATGCAGTACCTGTACGCCGACGGCGACGCCTTGGTGTTCATGGACACCTCCGATTACGAGCAGCTGACCGTCAACCGCACGAGCGCCGGGACTGCGCCGAGTTTCCTGGTGGAAGGCGAGACGGCCACCGTGGTGCTGTACGGCGACGAGGTGCTGGGTGTCGAGCTGTCCGCCTCGGTGGTGCTCGAGGTCGCCGACACCGACCCGGGCCTGCAGGGTGACCGCGTCTCGGGAGCACGCAAGGCCGCCACGATGTCGACCGGCCTGGTGGTGCAGGTGCCGCTGTTCATCGAGACCGGCGAGCGGTTGAAGGTCGACACCCGCAGCGGCGAGTACCTCGAGCGCGCCCGCGGCTGACCGCCGACGGGATCGCTTGCCGCACACTGGTCATTGTCATGAGCCGTCGCCGCGATCCCTTTGGCGCCCCCGACGAGCCCACGCGGCGACGTGAGGCGCGCCAGCGCTCGGTGGAGCTGCTCTATGAGGCCGAGATGAAGTCGTGCGATGTGGCCGACGTTCTCGCCGACCAGGTCACCGAGCTGGACCCGTTCACCGTCGAGCTCGTCACCGGCATCGCCGCCCAGTGTGACGAGCTGTCAGCCCGGCTGGGTCAGTTGTTGCGCGAGGGCTGGACGGTGAACCGACTGGGCATCTGCGATCGGTTCATCCTGCTGCAGGGCCTGCTCGAACTCGAACGCGGCGCTGCCCCGGTGGCCGTGGTCATCAACGAGGCCGTCGAACTGGCTCACCGCTGGGGAGCCACCGACCGAAGCCCAGCGTTCGTCAACGGCGTTCTCGCCGCTGCTGCCAAGACTCACTGAGCTCCGACAGGCGCTGCGCCTGCGGGCGACGAGCGTCAGCGCGGCTGTGTATCTGATTGAAAACAACTGAAAATTATTGGAAACAAGCAAACGGCGCGCCTAGAACTCGGATCGGACCGGCGGTGACAGTCTCGATACGGCGAGACGACCCCGGTGCCCTTGTCCCTCGGGAGTCTTGCGATGGCGTCAGTCCAGCGTCGAATGGTGACCTCGGGCGGCTCGCGCTGCCGCGGTGCGGGTCCAGCAGTCGCTGTGCTGGCGCTGCTCGCCGCCGCGTGCTCATTGCCCGACGCAGAGCACATCGAGCCCGTCACCACCCGCGTTGCTGCGGTGACGGCGACGGATGCACCTGACGATGCCCCCGTTGCGGGGCAGGCCGCCGCAACACCGCGAGCGATCATCGCCGATGGCGGAGCGTTTCCGGTCTCGCAGACGCAGGCTCCGACGCCCACGCTTCCCGACGCCGTAGAGATCGGCGGCGGCCGTTTGTGGGGTCCGTGGCCGTCGTATCCCCCCGAAGCAGCAGGCGGCGCGCCATCGGTTCGAGGCTCTCAATCCGCGCTTCTCGACGACATCGGGCGCGGCTACCGCCGCATCGTGGCTCAACGCTCCCAATGGGATTCCGAGATGCCGCCCTACACGGCCGAAGCCAGCGCAGCGTCGCGCAGGCATCGAGACGGCGTGGGAGCTGATCGTTGACCCCAGCGGTCTCGACTACGAGACCCGCATCGCCGACGATCAGACCACTGCCTACGACCACGTTTCGCTGTGCCCGCCGCATCCGACAGCAGAAGTGCTGGGCATCGACATCGGCGACAACGACGCCGAGCGAGATCGAGCGGCGGCGGTCATCGAGGCCTTCATCTTGGGGATGCGCCCGCCGGGAGGCAGACCCGTGCATTCGTGGGGCACGACGGCCAATGACGTGGCGCAGATGCTCGTGTACAGCCCAGGCGAGCCGATGGAGATCGCCAGCGGTGGGCACAGCCTGACCGATCGCGGCTACTTCCCCGGCGATTGGTCCTCTCAGGCGAAGCAGTGGCTGACACGCCGCGCAGCCCAAGGAGCGGTGACCGACTCGCTCGTCGGCCACGCCGTCGTCAGCGCCGGACCTCAATCGATCTGGGAAGCGTGCAGCGACCTCGCCGCGATTGTCCCCGGCGTCTACACCGCATCGCATCGCACCCGGCAGCTCGAATCGCTGTGGGCACGCGGCCTGCGTCTTCGGTTCACATCGCCGCCGATCGAACGGGCCTGGGTGGCCGACATCAGCGCTGCGGGCCATGCGCTGGCGGTCGTCTGCCACCGGGCAGGTCGATCCCACCTCGTGGATGCGTCGACGGGAGAACAGCTCGACGACGGCGAGGACCAACCGGCACAAGTGGAAGCAATGTGGCTGACTTGGTCTCGGTTGAGCTATCGGGTGCTCGACAACGCTCTCTTCCCCGGGGATTGCGACAGCGATGCATTCGCCAGCGCTCTGGAATGGATGCGCGATGCCAAAGCGGAGCATGCGGCTGCGGTGGATTGGACCCAGCCGCATGGGTGGGCGTCGGGCGTCCGAAATGAGTGGGTGGCGGTGCGCGAGTGGGTCGAAGTGGCCCAGGTCGAAGTATGGCGTGCTCATCGCGACCACAGCTGGCATCTCGAGTTCTGGTGCCGTACCGGCATTCCCGTCGGCGAACTTGTCGACGGCAAGCTGCGACGCCCCGACCTGGAGGCCCACTGCTCGCCCACGCAATGGGCGGCGCTTTCTGCCGCTGCCACCGGCGCACCCGCAGTCACATCGGAGCTGTCTGCCACGAAGTGGCAGCCCGACGCCACATGGCACGAGCGGATGTACATGTCGCCGTTCAAGTCACTGGCGGAAATTCTCGGGTGCGAACCCGACGCGGCGCTCATCGCCGAGGCGCTCGAGCGACCCGTCGAGCGACGGGTCAAGAGGCCGTGGCCGCCGGGCTCGCTCGGTACCGGCGACAGCGAGTGGGACTATCCGCGCCCGATGCCGCCGTGTCCCGAGGCGGGTTGGCCGCCCCAGCACGACAGCTTCTGGTGGCCATCTGCACCACCGCTCGAGGCGGTGGCGCAATGAGCGCTCACGCACACTGCGACGACACGGCGGCTGCGCCCCCACGAGGACTGCGGGGCGGTCCAGCAGCCCAGGTTCTGCTCAAGACACTCACAGTTGTTGCCGCGGTGATGGCCGTCGCCCTTGGAGGCACCATCGGTGCGCCCGCTGATGCGCAGACCTCGGCCTCGCCGGTGCTGAGCTGTCCAGGCTCAATGGTGCTCGATGCCCAAAGCGGGCAGTGCCGCACGCCGCGTACCGCAACGGTGCAGCGACCGTCGAGCTGCCCATCGGGGTGGACGAAGGTCGCAGGCCAATACGGGGGCCACGTCCGTCAGCGGCGCGTGGAGAGCCAGCGCGATACGGGCCGCACCCGGCAGGTGTACAGCCACACCACCTACGACGACGTGTGGATCGTCACGGGTACCCAGCGCCAGCAGACCGGCACGGTCGAGGTATGGGTGCCGTCCAGAACGATAATCGAGCCGCTGGTTCCGCCCGTGCGGGTGCAGGTCGGCACCAGGACCGAGACCACAGTCGTGACTCGCCCGGGTCCAGACGTTCTGTACGAGGTCAGCTACGAAGTCCAAGTCGAGACCCAGCGGGTGGTGAGGCGATGCGCCTTCGATCCGTTCGCAGGCCAGAACTGCTGGAACGAAACGATTACCGAGACGCGCACAGAACAGCGGACGCGCTTCGAGTGCTGTATTCCGGGGCCTCCGGTCCGAGTGACGCTGACCACCGAAGTACCCGTCTACAAGTGGCAGCGCACCCATGCAGTGACTGTGCCCGGCTACTGGCGGGACGAACCGGAGTACACCGACGTCGAGACCGGCTACTGGGACCGCGTGCCCACACTCCATTACACGACCGAACCGATCTACGAGACCGTGGTCGAATGGCAGAGCACGTCCGCGACATCGGGTTCGTGCCGGCCGGGCTGGCGAGCAGCCGGTCGGCAGTGCCAGCGGACGGTTCTGGGCGCCCCCACAGCAGCCCCCACTCAGAGCTGCCCGGCCGGAACGGTGCCCCGATACAGCGATTCGGTAGGCGGTGTCGCGCCCACTGTGGCGTCGTGCGGAGCGCCGCTACCCAGCACGGGCCTCGACAACGGCGACGACCAAGAACGAAGCGGCGGAAGCCACCCGAGCCCCGACGGCACCGCTCGACCGTTGCATCACCTCGCTGGAGAAAGCGACGAGCGCCTCGCTGAACTCGGTATTCATCGATGCTCCGACGGCCTGCTGTCGTACGTTCCATGCGACGAACTTCCAGGCCGCGAGTGGGATTCCGATGGCGACGTGTGCGACGCAATCGACGGAACGGTGTACCGGCGCGAGCACGGCGGCAGCTGCGTCACCGAGAGTGATCTGCTCAACAAGTGCGTCGTGCCGGGCGATTGTCAGCAGACCACCGTACGCACCTATTGCCCCGCGATCGGCGAACTTTCCGGGACACAGATTCAAGAGCACGTCCATCCCCACCGCGGGCCCGAGACGTACCGGGTGTGCGTATTCAACTGCTCGAACTTCGGTGTCTTACCGCCCTATGTGCAATGCCGCATCAATGGTTCGTACGACTACAGCTGCCTGCCGCACGACGACGAGGAGAACGGCGGCGACGACGGCGACGACGGGGACGGCGATGACGACGAGGACGGCGACGGCGGGGACGACGATGAGGACGGGGACGACGACGACGATGGTGACGGGGACGACGGGGACGGCGGGGACGACGACGACGGAGGCGGCGAACGTCGTCCCGGCAATCGTCGGCCGTCTGGCGATGAGCCCGTCTCCGACGATCCCGATGACGGCTCGGACCCGGAACGTCCCGACGACGATCACTGCAGCGGCCTGCCCGCGGAATCAGAGGTGCTCGCCAGCGACGGCGAATTGGTGTGGGCATCGTTCGTGGGCGTCGTGGGAGAGAATTCGAGTCCGCAGCACCAGATGCCGGGCGGCGGTCGGTACCTGCGAGTCGCCCCAGGTCGAGGCTGGATAGAGACCCACGGCTCCTTGGATGTTCGGTCCGGCGAGTGCACCTGGATTGCGACCCGGCTTCGCGCGACGTGGTCGGAGCTGAGGCCATGGGTGGCTTCCGAGCGACGCCAGATGGTCGCCGCCGGCGGATTGGGCCATCTCCTCGATCAATGGGACGCCCTCAGCGTTGACCAGAAGCAGCTGGTTCGCCAATGGCACACGCCCAGCGCGGTGCCACAGGTCGTTGAATGCACGGCGAGCGCAACAGCGCGCTCGGGCGGCTCGGCGTGCCGGTGGCTGCTGCGTCGTCCCGCCGCGTTCGGCCTGGCGCGCGCAGGTGTGCTACAAGCTTGACGCACCCCCTGGGGCGCTCCAGGGGCAACCTGACGCCGAGTTCTTCGTTGGCGACGAAGCGCAGGCCGGCGACGCGTGCTGGATCACGATCGCGCAAGGCGCGGACTGGATTCGCTCGGTCGACGACTACGCCGAGGCGCGCCTGACGGTGACGGCCGGCGGGGGCCAGCGGTGAGCGTCGACGCACATTTCGCATATCCAGTGCACGAGCCTCCCCCGGCAGTGCCACGGGTGCCGCGACCGGGTCTCGAGCCGTGGCGGCTCGGCGCCGCGGCCGCCGTTGTCGGCATCGTGGTGTGCGCCCTGTGGCTATGGGGGCGACCCCGAAGCGAGTTGCCTCAAGTGATGGTCGCAGTGACTGCCGAGATGTGGGTGGCCGGTCAGCCGCCAGGCGCATTCGACGCCGTGACGCTGCCGCCCGACGTGGCGACGCAGTTTGTCGAGCCGGACTCCATCGCTGATCGCGTTGCTGCGCACGATGTGCCCGCAGGAACCTTCGTGACGCCGGCGTTGCTCACCTCTGCCACCGAGTCCGCTGGATCGACGACAGCGATGCACTTCACGGCGGATACCGCGGCTTGGCCTCCACCGGGGCCACGTGCAGGCAGCCACGCGGTGTTGTCGACGGTGCTCGGCGGGTGCGCGGTCGATGTGGCGACATTGCTCGGCGGGGCTGACAACAGCATCGTCGTGCGGGTTGACCCGGATGACGCCGCCCGCATCGCCGCGGCTGCGGAGCCCGACGGGCTCGTGGTTTGGCCGGCTCCGCCCGACGGCTGGCCGCTGTGCCGTCGAGCCCTCGGGACGGTCGGACCCGTCGGCACGGCATCACGTTTCGTGACTGAGTCGTCGGACGGTGACTTGGCCCGTTTTGGTGCCGGGCGCTGAGTGATGCTCCTGGTGATCTGCGACGACTCGGTGCTTCCGCAAACGCGAACTTGGTGCGCCGAAGCGCTGCGGACGGGGTTGGAGTCGGTTGCCGGCCCAGTCTCACTTGCCGACGAAATCGGGGGCATCGGGTCGGTGGCCGCACCCAACGGACCGTCGGTGGTCTTGCTGTCCTGCAGCACCGAGCGCGCTCGCATCAAGGCTGCGGCCGCGGCGGCCAGTGAGATCTTGATGCTGATCGCAATCGGAATTCGTTCGCCTCTGCGTAATCGCAGTGCGGTGACTGCAGGCGTATGGCAGTTCGTGGGAACGCTCACGGTGCCGCGCATTGTCGTATGGCTTGGCGCTCCCAACTCCGGCCGCCCCGATCCGGCTGGCGAGGTCGGCGCAGCACTCGGAGCGCACCGCTCGGTGCACCTCAAGCATCCCGGCAGTCGCCATGCCCACCGCCAGTTGCTCCGGCTCGGGCGCAGCCTGGTCACCGCAGCTTGTGCGCCCCAGCGGCTGGATCGATCCGATGGCGTCGTGCGTCGCCAGAAGGCCGCCGGGGCGGCAACTGATGTGCTCGAGAGCCTGCTGTCCGAGTCCGACGTCGAGGAATTCCAGATACGGGGCGGCGAGTCAATGATCGTGCAGTACTCGGGAGGCCGAATCGAGCGGCGGCCTTCGCCGTTCGCGGCCGATGAGGACCTCATCGAGGCGGTGCGCTTTCTGGCCGCGTACTCGGGTGACCGTCCCCAGCGCTTCGACGAGTCGGATCCGCGACTCGACGTGCGCGTGGGGGATCGTTGGCGCCTGCACGCTGAGGCGTTTGTGACAAGTCCTCCCAACGTCGTGCTGCGGTCGAATCTGGCTGGCCGGCTGCGGCTCGAAGACCTCGGGTTCGCATCCCCAGAGCTCGGCAGGTTCCTGATCGAGGCGATAGCAGGCCCCGCTCGGGCAAACGTCGTCGTGGCGGCGGCGATGGGGGGCGGCAAGACGACGCTGTGCCAAGCGCTCCTTGCAGCGGTGCCCGATAACGAGCGCATTGACACGATCGAGGACACTCCCGAATTGCGTCTCGCGGACTACGGCATCCACCCGAACACCTATGAGCGACTGACCCGGGATCCCAATCAGGACGGTCACGGTCGACATTCGATGGCCGATCACATTCGCGACGCGAAACGCGCCAACGCCAGCAAGCTCGTCGTCGGGGAGATACGCGGTTACGGGTGCGAAGCCATCCTCGACGCGATGTCGTCAGGTATCGACGGGTGCCTGGTCACACTCCACTCACAAGCCGGCACGGGTGTGCTCGAGAAACTCGTTGCCTACGCCTGCTCCGAAGGTGCTGAGCCTGACTACGCGCGGCGCCAGATCGCCGCCGGGGTGGACCTGTGCGTCTGGATGGGACGCAACAGCACGGGGCAGCGAGTCGTGGCCGACGTGACGCAGCTCACGGGAATCGACGACGCCACCGGAATCATCTCCACGGTGTGCCTGTGGGCGCTGCGAACCGGCGAGCGCTGGGCGACTCCAGCCGGTCGGCCAAGCGGACGCATCGAGCACATTTATGAAGCGGCAGGTCTTCGGGTGGACGGGAGCATCGAGCCTGATATGCCGACGCTGTTCCCTCCGATTGTCGACACGCCGCCCGTCGCCGAAGCCACAGTTGGCCCGAATCGAACCGGCGCGGTTGATTCCGCGGTTGCATCAGTGCCCGAATCAACCCCCGTCCGGCAATCTCCCAAGCCCGCCGTGATATCACGCGGGCCGAAGCAGCCCCAAGACGTCACCGCCGGCGATCCAGCCGGCGCCAGCACTCGGCTGGCGAATTCCTCGTCGATCGATGACGACGTCGCCACGGTCGCCGCACCAGCGATGTTTGAGGCGCTCGGCACGCCTCCGACGGTCTCCGGCGAGATCTTGTGGGATCCCGGGCCCCTTGTGCCAATCGAGGAGGCTCCGCCCTATGAGCCTCTGGTGCCCGAGTCTTGGCTCTTGCAATCCAGCCGACCCGAGCAGGGGACTCGCGGGTTGTCCGAACACCGCGAATCGACTGAGTCCATGCCCGGTCCTCGAGGCGAGCCGACAGAAAACTCCGTGTCGTGCTGAGAGCTGCTGCGCTGGCAGTCGCGGGCGGCGGCATCGCGATGTGGGTGCTGTGGATTCCGGCATCGCGGCGCGGTGCTCCGACGGCCACCCGACGACGTTGGCCCTGGATGCTTGCCGGGGGAACCGCGCTGGTGGGTGTCGTCATCTTCGGCTGGACGGCGGGTGTCGTGGCGGGCGCCATTGCGGGCATCTGTTCGTGGTGTCTGGTGGCGGTCCCGACCAGTCGCCGACGCGTACATGCCGCGGAGTCGGTGGCACAGTTCGCGGCAATTCTGGCGAATCAAGCACAGGTGTCCAGAACGGTCGTCGATGCGTTGGAAACGGCAGCGCCCTTGGCCACCGGTCCCATCGCTCGCGCTGCCGCACAGCTTGTTCGCGAGGGTCGCAGCTTGGGGGTGGAGACAGCGGCGCAGCACTTCGCCGCCTCCGTCGACACGCCGGCCGGTGAATGGCTTGCGGACGTCGTGGCTGTCGCGGCCGCGAGCGGCGGTGAGTGGCTGCCGATCCTGGCAGTGCTCGAAGCGGAGGCAGCCGAGACGGCCTCGACGGCGCGGCGGTTCCACCGCCAGGTGGCAGCGAATCTGCCGCAACTTGCTCTCGCGACGGTTCTCGGGGCCGCGGTGGCGGTGGGCTCTGCGCTCGTGAATCCCGACGCATGGGCCTGGCTTGCAGGCCCTCAAGGTCAACAGGTCAGCCTTGTCGCCGTCACGCTCGCTGTAGTCGTCTGTGCGCGCCCGCTCAGCGCGGCGTGGGAGATGCTGCGGTGAGTGCGCCGATGTCGGCGGCGGGCGCGATCGCGCTCTGGTTGGCAGCGGCCGCGGCCGCGGCCGCTGCCCTCCGATTGCTCGTTCCGTCCAACAAACGACAGCGCGATCGCCGCGAGTTGGCCGCTCTCGGTTGGAGCCCGCAACGGTTGCTGAGCCTCAATGTCGCTGTGACGGCCTGCGTTGTCGCAGTCGGCGTGTTCGGCCGGGTTCGGCTCGGAGGCGCCGCATCGGCTGTCTCTGCTGGCGTCTCGTCTTGGTCGCTGCTGGCGTTGGTGATCGTGCCGTCGATCGTGCCTCGCATCGTCGCGAGCATCGTGCTCGCCGGTCACCGGAGGCGGCTGGACGCCGCCGTGCTGCTGTGGCTTCGCCGCATCCGATTGTTCGTCGCCGCGGGGCACCCGATCAGTGCTGCGGTGCTCGATGCTGCAGAACGCGTGGCGGACCCGGCATTCGCGCCTGCCGCTGGCGCGGTGAACGCCGCGGTGATCGGCGGCCGCGATCCGCTCGCAGCGGTTGCGGCGCAGCTTGCGGACACGCCTACAGCAGCGTTGCTGGCAACAGTGGATGCCGCTGAACGATCCGGCGCAGCGGCGTCAGAACTGCTTGATCGCGTCCTGGATGGTGTCGTGCGGGCCGTCGACGACCGACGTCGCGAAGCGATCGACCGTCTTGGCCGCACCGTCGGGGCCTCCGCCTCGATGCTCGCCGTGCTGGCCTCCACCGTGGTCATGGTCACCGTCGTCATGACCCTGCCGTCAGTGTGACCTCGCAACGCCGAGACCGATCTTCGATTTCTTGACAACACATCCCAACAACACATCCCAACGACCCGAGCTCTCGGGCAAGGAGCACAACAATGGACTCACCGGTCACCAAGCTCATGTTCATCGCCGCCGCCGTCGCCGCCGCTGCGATGGTGGTCGCCGTCATGTGGTCGACCTTGGGCAGGAACGCCCCGCAGACGACCGACAGCGTCAAGTACGACAAGATTGCGACCATGAACCTGTGTGACGCCGTCGGTGGGACCTGGGGCGGCACGCCTGCAGCGTGTACTCAGTGACGGCCGAGGCGTCACTGTCTCCGCATCGAACGATCCGAATCGGGACGCGACATGGACAGCTCGATCTCGGTGCTGCGGCTGTACAGCGCGCTCGGCGTGTTCCTCGCGCTCGCCATCTCACTGTTCGCTCGCCAGATCGGAGCCGCGGCAGCGCAGGGTGCCGCGCACGCAGCCGCGGTCGCCGTGACCGACCTCGTGCCCCCCGACTGGGACTGCACGCTCGCCGGCCTGCCGGCCGATGCCGACGCCACGGCGGCAGCTGTCGTCGTCGATCGCACATCGCAGCTTGCTGCAGCGCGGCCAACTGCGCTTCATCTGCGTGCCGACGAGTCCTGCTCGGTGATCGTCTCGCTGCGTGTCGAGTCCGACGGCTGGCTCGGCGCGGGAACCGCAATCGCCGTCGCGTGCCGTCGTCCGCCCGGCGCTGTCGGGCCGGCGTTTGGAGCACCAGTTGCGCCGGCCTGTTGAGAGACCCGGGGAACTTCAGTCGTGGATGAGTCCGTCGGAATGCTGAGCGTCGTCGCGGTGCTGGTGTTGGGCATCTGGCTCATCGACTATTCCGGTGATGTCTCGCGGGCAACGGCGGGTGTTCGTGCTGCGGGCACCGAGGCGGCCCACTACGCCGCCGATGCATTGGCCTCGCCTCCGTCGGGGATCACCGGCGCGCAGCTCTCGGACCATGCCTCGCAGATCGCAGAGCGAATCGTGGGCGCCGCCGCGATCGGTCAGTGCAATACCGCCGATCCGAACTTCGCCGTGAACGCCACAGCGCACCGATTGGCCGGTGTGTCCGCTCCGGAGGCAGTGTCGGTGGAGGTGACCTGCCCGCTGCGAGTCTCGCCGTTGTTCACCGACGAAGTCACCGCGCGAGTGGCAGTGCCGGTGGCCGCCAGGCCAGGACTGCGGCCGTGAGCTCACCATTGGTGGCATTGGCGCTCGCGGTCATGTGCGCCATGTTCAGCGCCGCTGTTGCCGATACGGCTCAGGCAATCGCGTTCCGGAATCTGGCAGCCGATGAAGCCCGGCGCGTCGCGACGCTCACGCCCGACGCATGCGCGTTCGATAACGCAGCGAGCAGCGGGTGCAAAGCGCCTGCGGGTTGCTCTGCACCGGAGTGCTCGGTGTGCTGGCGCAGTGGCGCAGTGCGCGCCGACGTCTTGGTGTCCTGGTCACCGCTTCTGATGCGGGGTCTCGCCCCTGCTTCGGGTCGCCACGCACTGAGTCCGGCCACGTTGGACGTGGCTGGCCTCGTCGGCTCGACCCTGCCGATCTGCGCCTGATCTGCACGCCCAGAAATGCGCGCCGGTGCGGACGCACCCCGCGCTAGGGTGCGTGCCTGACCGTGAAGCGGGTCCTGTGAGGCCCGTACGGACAGGAAGGACCTGCGCGTGGCAGACCGCGAGCGACGCATGACGCCCCCCTACGGGGGCGTTTTCGTTGCCAGGTCAACCGTTCTCGATGCCAGCGGAGTCCACCGGGCGCTCACCCGTGTCAGTCACGAGATCATTGAGCGCAACCAGGGCCTCGACAACGTCGTGGTCGTTGGGCTGCAGACCGGCGGCGTGCAGATTGCCCTGCGGTTGGTGCGCCTGCTGTTCGAGATCGACGGCACCGATGTTCCGTTCGGGACGCTCGACGTGGCCATGCACCGCGACGACATCGGCCTGCGCCCCGTCATGGCCGAAGCCGTCACTGACATCCCCTTCGACCTGAGCGGCACCACCGTCGTCATCGTCGACGATGTGCTGTTCACCGGTCGCACGATCCGTGCCGCGCTCGACGCCCTCAACGACTTCGGCCGCCCGCGCGCGGTGCAGCTGGCCGTGGTGATCGACCGCGGGCATCGAGAGCTGCCCATCCGCCCCGACTTCGTCGGCAAGAACCTGCCGACAAGCCGCGAGGAGATGGTGGACGTGAATATCGAAGGCGTGCTGCTGGGGGAGATGCGCAAGTGAGCGGGTACCTGCTGACCCAAGCAGCACGCCTGGTTCGAGCCCGGGTGCTGCTGGGGGAGATGCGCAAGTGAGCGGACACCTGCTGACGCTGGGCGAGCTGGGCACCCGTGGCATCTGCGAACTGCTCGCGCTCACCGATCGGTTTGTCGAGGTTGGCCGACGGCCGATTCCCAGGGTGCCCGCCTTGCGGGGCCGCACCGTGGCGTCACTGTTCTTCGAAGACTCCACCCGCACCCGGCTCGCATTCGAGACTGCGGCCAAGCGACTCTCGGCCGATGTGATCACGTTCTCGGCGGGCTCGTCGTCGCTCAGCAAGGGCGAATCGCTGCGCGACACCTTCGAGACCGTGCAGGCCATGGGCATCGACGCTGCGGTGGTGCGCCATCACAGCGCCGGCGTGCCTGCCCAGATCGCACGCTGGGCCAACGACGGCGTCTCTATCGTGAACGGCGGCGACGGATGGCACGCTCACCCCACCCAAGGCCTGCAGGACGCCTACACGCTGTGGCGCCACTTCTGCCCTGCGCCTGACGGCCCGCCCGCGTCCGAGCCGCTTGACGCGCCGAGCCTGACCGGTCGCCACATCGGCATTGTCGGGGACATCGTGCACAGCCGCGTCGCCCGCAGCGACATCGAGGCCTACACCGCCCTGGGCGCCTCGGTCACGCTGATCGCGCCGCCGACGCTGCTGCCCGCCGACCCGCGTGAGTGGATCGACGGCTGGCTCGAGCCCGACGTCGCCAAACGCGTCGAGATCACCAACTCGTTCGACGACGTGCTCGGCGAGCTCGATGTCGTGGGCCTGTTGCGCTGCCAGCGCGAGCGGATGGTGAACGGGCTGATCGGCTCGGTTCCCGAATACGCCGCTCGATACGGCCTCACGGCGGAGCGCGCACGGCGGCTGCATCCAGATGCCGTCATCACACACCCGGGTCCGATGAACCGCGGCATCGAGATCGCAGGCGCCGTGTTCGAAGACCTCGCCGCCAGCAGAGTGCTCGTCACCCAGCAGGTGTCCCACGGCATCGCGGCCCGCATGGCGGTGCTGTTCCGCCTCATCGGCTCAGGCGCAGCATTGCCGGGAGTCGGCCTTGCCTGAGACTGCGACCGAGACTGCCACTGCGACTGAGACCGAGTCGATGCCGATACCCCGCGCCAAGGGTGTGGGTGCCGCAACGCTGACTATCGCCGGAGGCGACATCATCGACCGTTCTGGGCGACGCCGAGCCGATGTCGTCGTGCGGGACGGCCGGATCGTGGCCGCCGAGACGCCTGCCGAGCCGGACGCCGCGGCGCGGGTGATCGATGCCGCCGGCTGCGTCGTCGCCTCGGGATTCGTGGACCTGTTTGCGCGCCTCGGCGAACCCGGCAACGAAGAGGCAGAGACCGTCGCCACCGGTAGTTCCGCAGCAGCGCTTGGCGGCTTCACCGCCGTCGTCGCACAGCCCGACACCAGTCCGCCGCTCGACCGCTTGGGCCAGCTGGCCGAGCTGCGCCGCAATGCCGCGACCGCCCGATGCCACATCGTTCCGGCTGCCACGATCTCCGCCGAGCGCGCCGGCACGCGCCTGTCGCCGATGGCCGAGCTGGCCGACGCAGGTGTGGCCTGGTTTACCGACGTCGGCCCGTTCGCTGACGCCGGCTTGCTGCGCCGCGCTCTGCAGTACGTGGGGCCGCTGGGGGGCACGGTGTCGGTACGTCCGTCAACCTCGTATCTCGGCGGCGACGCTGCGATGTCCGAAGGCGCAGTTTCTGCGCGCATGGGAGTAGCGGGCGAGCCCTCTGCCTCAGAGGAACTCGCGGCCGCCACGGCGATCGGCGTCGCACGGCTCACCGGAGGCCGACTGCACCTCGACCGGATCAGCGCAGCCCGAACTGTCGAGCTGGTGCGCTCCGCAAAGGCCGACGGCCTGCACATCACGGCATCGGTCACGGCCGAGCACTTGTTCTTCATCGACGCGGATGCCGACACTTACGACCCGCTTATGCGTGCCGAGCCGCCGTACCGCACCGCCGCCGACCGCGAAGCCCTCGTCGCTGGCGTGGCCGATCGCACCATCGACGCGGTGGTGAGCGGCCATTCCCCGGTGCCGCCGCAGGCCAAGGACTTGCCCTTCGACGAGGCCCCGCCCGGCATCGCGGCGCTCGAGACCTGCGCCGCGCTCGTGCTCGGCCACCCAGACATCAACCTCGATGCAGCACTCGATGCGCTGGCATGGCGCCCGGCGGAACTTGCCGGCGCGGCGCACCTCGGCGGGGGACCGCTGGTGCCCGGCGAACCCGCGAATCTTGTGGTGCTCGATCTGGACCGGCCTTGGACGCTGCGCGAGCGCGGCTCGGCCTCGATGGCTCGCAATACCCCGCACCGCGACCGGCCGATGAGTGTCGTGGTGCGTGCCACCGTCCTCGCAGGTCGCGTCGTCGTCGCCGACGGCGAGCTGTGCCCGGCAGCCGAGCACGGAACTCGTCCATGACTGCAAGGAGCGCGATGACGCCGTCAGCGATGACGCCGCCGAGCCCGAACGAGGGAAGGCCTACGCCCGGCTGCCTCGTCCTCAGCGACGGCACCACGTTCGAAGGCGAGATGATCGGTGCAACCACCGACATCGCGTCGGGCGAGGTGGTGTTCAACACCGTGATGACCGGATACCAGGAGGTGATCACCGACCCCTCCTACGCCGGACAAATCATCTCGTTCACCTACCCCCACATCGGCAACTACGGGACCACCGCCGCGGATGCCGAATCGCGTCGGCCGTTCTGCCGTGGCGTGGTCATCCGCGACCTCGCCCGACGTCGCTCCAACTGGCGCTCCGAAGGCGATCTCGACGCCTATCTGGCCGCGCGTGGCGTTGCCGGCATCGCCGGGGTGGACACGCGCCGGCTCACCCGGCACGTCCGCAACCACGGCGCGATGCCCGGCGCGTTCGGCCCCACGCCAGACGACGCCGCGCTTGAACGGCTCGGCGCCGCCGCGAGCGCCGAGCCTGGCACCTCCGGTGTGGATCTCGTCGCCGAGGTCACGACGCCTCAGCCGTACACCGTCGGCGACGGACCATGGCGCATCGTGGCTTACGACCTCGGGATCAAGCGCGCCATCACCACGAACCTGGGACGCATCGCCACCGTCGAAGTTGTTCCCGCCAGCACGTCTGCGGCCGAGGTGCTGGCCCGCGAGCCCCACGGCGTCTTCCTTTCCAACGGCCCCGGCGATCCCCAGTTGGCCGGCAGCGTCACCACGGCGCTGGCCGACCTGCTCGGGACGGTTCCCATCTTCGGCATCTGTCTGGGCCAGCAAGTGCTCGGCCTGGCGCTCGGCGGACGCTCCTACAAGCTGCGGTTCGGACATCACGGCGGCAATGTGCCCGTGCGTGACGAGGCCACCGGCCGTATCGAGATCACCAGCCAGAACCACAACTTCGCCATCGAGTCCGGCTCGGTGCCCGGCGTCACCGAGACGCACTTCTGCCTCAACGACGGTGCGCTGGAAGGTTTCGCCTGCGCCGATGTGCCGGCCTTCGCGGTGCAGTACCACCCAGAGGCCAGCCCCGGTCCGCACGACTCGCGCCACCTCTTCGACCGATTCGCAGACCTCATGTTTTCGTTCTGGGGCGCGAAGTCTCCCGACGGCGCACGGGCCGTGAGCGCCACCGGGGGAGCGCGCTGATGGGCCGCCGCGACGACATCAGCTCGATCCTCATCATCGGCTCGGGGCCGATCGTCATCGGCCAGGCGTGCGAGTTCGACTACTCGGGTACCCAGGCGTGCCGTGTGCTGCGCGAAGAGGGGTACCGGGTGATCCTGGCCAACTCCAATCCGGCAACGATCATGACCGACCCCGAGTTCGCCGACGCAACCTACGTCGAGCCGTTGCATGCGTCGGTGCTCGAAGCGATCATCGCCCGCGAACGACCCGACGCTCTGCTGCCCACCCTCGGCGGGCAGACCGCGCTCAACCTCGCGACCGAGCTCAGCCGTAGCGGAGTGCTCGACCGCTACGGCGTCGAGATGATCGGCGCGTCCGAGCGCGCCATCAACACTGCCGAGGACCGCGACCTCTTCCGCCAGGCAATGACCGAGATCGGCCTGGTGTGCGCCCGCTCGGCCATCGCCCACACCCCCGACCAAGCGCTCGATGCGGTTGCCGAGATCGGCCTGCCGGTCATCATCCGGCCCGCGTACATCCTCGGCGGCGAAGGCACCGGTTTCGCCACAACGCCCGAGGAATTCGTGCTGGCAGCGGCCGCTGGGCTCGATGCAAGCCCGATCAGCGAAATCCTCATCGAGCAGTCAGTGCGGGGCTGGAAAGAGTTCGAGCTGGAGGTCATGCGCGACCGCGCCGACAACTGCGTGGTGATCTGCTCGATTGAGAACTTCGACGCCATGGGCGTGCACACTGGGGATTCCATCACGGTGGCCCCCACGCAGACGCTGTCCGACGTCGAGTACCAGACGATGCGTGATGCCGCGTTCGCCTGCATCCGGCGCATCGGCGTGGAGACTGGCGGCTCGAACGTGCAGTTCGCGGTGAACCCGCAAACCGGCGAGCAGATCATCATCGAGATGAACCCGCGCGTCAGCCGCAGCTCGGCGCTGGCTTCGAAGGCCACCGGCTTTCCGATCGCCAAGATCGCCGCCCGCCTCGCAGTGGGATACACGCTCGACGAGATCCGCAACGACATCACCGGCGAGACTCCCGCCAGCTTCGAGCCGACGATCGACTACGTCGTGACGAAGATCCCGCGCTGGGCCTTCGAGAAGCTGCCCGGCTCCTCAGGCGTGCTGGGCCCGCAGATGCAGTCGGTCGGCGAGGTGATGTCCATCGGGCGCACATTCCCTGAGAGCCTGCAGAAGGCGCTTCGCAGCCTCGAGCAGGGCCGGTTCGGCCTCAATGCCGACCCCGGCGAAACCCAGTACGCCGAACGCTCCGACCACGAGCTGCTGTCGCAGATCGCTGTGCCGACGCCCGAGCGCGTCTTCGAGATGGCCGAGCTGCTGCGTCGTGGCACATCCCCCGATGAATTGAGCGCAGCGACCGGGATCGACCCCTGGTTCGTGGACCAGATGCTCGCAGTGATCGAGGAACGCCAAGCACTCGAAGCCGTCGACGGGCCGGGGGCAATGGACCGCCGGGCGTGGCGGCGCGCCAAGCAGCTTGGCTTCGCGGATGCGCAGCTGGCGTGGCTGTGGAGCGTGGCTCCCTCCGAGGTGCGCGCCGCACGGCTGCAAGCAGGAGTGCGCCCCACCTTCAAGACCGTCGATACGTGTGCCGCCGAGTTCGACGCTCGCACGCCGTACCACTACTCCACCTACGAGGACGAGGACGAGATCCGTCCTGGCACCAAGCCCCGCATGGTCATCCTGGGCTCGGGCCCGAACCGCATCGGGCAAGGCATCGAGTTCGACTACTGCTGCGTGCACGCCAGCTTCGCTTTGCGTGAGGCCGGCTACGAGACCGTGATGGTGAACTGCAATCCCGAGACGGTGTCCACTGACTACGACACCTCCGACCGCCTCTACTTCGAGCCGCTCACCTCCGAGGATGTGCTGAACGTCATCGAAGCCGAAGACCCGGTGGGCGTCATCGTGAGCCTCGGCGGCCAGACACCCCTCAAGCTGGCATCCGAGCTCCCCGCCGAGCTGGTGTGCGGCACCCCGGCTGATTCCATCGACCTCGCCGAGGACCGCGAACGTTGGAACGCACTCTGCGCAGAGCTCGACATCCCGCAGCCCCCCGGAGGCACCGCTGTCAGCCCGGACGAAGCAGCGGTGATCTGCGACGAGATCGGCTTCCCCGCGCTCGTTCGCCCCAGCTACGTGTTGGGCGGCCGGGCGATGACCGTCGTGTACGACCACGACGAGCTGGCGCGCACCATGGACGAGCTGGCCACGTTCTCTTCGCTGGGCCGCGAGGGAGGGTTGTCCGCACAGCGTCCGGTGCTCGTGGACCAGTTCCTCGAGGACGCAATCGAAGTCGATGTGGACTCGCTACGTGACCGCGCCGGGCAGTGGATGCTGGGCGGGATCATGGAGCACGTCGAGCAAGCCGGCGTGCACTCCGGCGACAGCGCGTGCGCGATCCCGCCGCAAAGCCTCAGCCCTGAGGTCCAGCAGGTCATCGTGGCCCATACCCGACGGCTGGCCGAAGCGCTCGGCGTGGTCGGGCTGCTCAACGTGCAGTTCGCGGTCAAGGCGGGCGAAGTCTTCGTCATCGAAGCGAATCCCCGGGCCTCGCGCACGGTGCCGTTCGTGGCCAAGGCCACCGGTGTGCAGCTCGCCAAAGCTGCCGCACGGGTGATGGCTGGGGAAACCCTCGACGAGCTGGAGGCCGCCGGTGTGCTGCCCGCATGGGCTCGAGGGGGCCAGCTCCCCCACGGCATGCCACTCGACGGTGACCTCACGGGCGCAGCGGCGTCGGGTGCCGCGACCTCGGGCGCCGGCGCCAATCGCCACCGCGCTGTGGTTCCGGGCCACGTCGCGGTCAAGGAGGCCGTGCTGCCGTTCGGCCGCTTTCCCACGGTGGACACGGTGCTGGGCCCGGAGATGCGATCAACCGGCGAGGTCATGGGCATCGACACCACGTTCGGCCTGGCTTTCGCGAAGAGCCAGATCGCCGCGGGCGACGGGCTGCCGTCGAGCGGGACGGTGTTGTTGACGCTGGCCGATCGGGACAAGGCAGCGGGCCTCGAAGCGGCACAAATCCTCGCCGAGCTCGGATTCGAAATCGCCGCGACATCGGGCACTGCGGCGTACCTGCGCTCCGCAGGGGTGCGGGTGGGAGTCGAGGTTGCAAAGCTGTCGAGCGACGGCGAGGAGACCTCGCCCGGCGAGGATGCCACCCAGCTCATCGCCGCCGGTCGCGTGGACCTGGTCGTCAACACCCCGCGCGGGCGCGGCGCCCAGCTGGACGGGCGTCACATTCGAGCGGCTGCCCGCGCCCACCACATTCCATGCCTAACGACCGTGGCTGCGGCACGCGCCGCTGCGCTGGGCTTGCGGGAATGGCTGGCCAGCGATCTGCGGGTGCGCCCACTGCAGGAGTTCCACGCTGATCTCGCCGAGTCATTCGGCCAGAGCCTCCGTCATGGCTGAGCTGGTCCCCCCGGTCGACCTCTCGGTTCGCATCGGCAGCGTCGAGCTGCCCAACCCGGTGATGACTGCATCGGGCACTGCGGGGTACGGCACCGAACTGGCTGCCTATATGGACCTGTCCAAGCTGGGTGCGGTGGTGACGAAGTCTCTGTCGTCATTTCCGTGGCCGGGCAATCCGACGCCGCGCGTCGTGAGCGCGCCCGCCGGGATGCTGAACGCTGTCGGACTGCAGAATCCCGGAGTTGAGTCGTGGCTCGAGCGAGAACTGCCGCGCTTGCTGCGGACCGGGGCGCGTGTGGTGGCGAGCATCTGGGGCCGCACGGTGGCCGAGTACGCCGCGGCGGCAAGCGCACTCGCCGGAGCGGGCATCACTGCGCTCGAGGTGAACGTGAGCTGCCCGAACCTCGAAGGCCGCGGCGAGATGTTCGCGTGCGATCCCGCCGCGACCGCCGAGGCCCTCAGCGCCTCGGCACTCGCTGGCGTGCCGCTGTGGGCGAAGCTCACTCCCAACGTCACCGACATAACCGAGATTGCTGCTGCAGCGCTGGGCGCTGGCGCTGAAGCGCTGACGCTCACCAACACGGTGCTCGGCATGTCGATCGACCCCGACACGGCTCTGCCCACTCTTGGCAACGGCGGCGGCGGATTGTCAGGGCCCGCTATTCGGCCTGTCGTCGTGCGCGCCATCTACGACGTGCGCGCAGCGCTCGGCGATGTGCCGATCGTGGGGGTGGGCGGGGTCGCCAACGGTTCGCACGCAATCGAGCTGATGGCCGCGGGGGCCTATGCGGTGCAGGTCGGCACGGCGTCGTTCTATGACCCTCAAGCGCCGATCACCGTGCTGTCAGAACTGCGCGACTGGTGCTTAGGCCGCGGCATTGCCACCGCAGCCGAATTGACCGCACGCGCCCACCGAAACAACGAATCCCACCACCAACCTCAAACCCACCTGACCCAGGAGAAAGAGCACCGCTGATGCCATCACAAGCATCCGAACTTGCCCCACTGCACTCAGCGGACGCTGCGCGGAATCGACTCGCGCTAGCGCTGGACGTCGCCGATCCGGTCGCCGCCGTGGAGCTGGCGCAGGCGATGAAGTCGAGCTTCGGCGTCATGAAGGTGGGTCTCGAGCTCTTCATCGCCGCCGGCCCCGACATCGTGCGAGACGTCCTGGCTACTGGGTGCCGCGTCTTCCTCGATCTCAAATTGCACGACATTCCCAACACGGTGGAGCGAGCAGCGAGGCGCGCCGGCGCGTTGGGTGTTTCGTATCTCACGCTCCACACACAGGGCGGCGCTGAAATGCTCGCAGCCGGCGCGCGTGGCCTCGCTACGGGGGCAGCCGGTGGCCCCCGTACGCCGACAGTGCCGATAGCGCTCGGAGTGACGGTGCTGACCTCGGACCAGAACGCACCTGCTGGCGTCCTCGCCGAGCGTGCTGTGATGGCGAGACGCGCCGGCTGTGGCGGCCTCGTCTGCGCGGCACCCGACCTCGGTGTCGTCCGCAATGCTGCGCCGGGACTGCTGCGCGTTGTACCCGGCATCCGGCCCACCGGCGTGGCGGCAATGGACCAGGGTCGCGTCGCCACTCCATCGGCGGCGCTGTCGGCCGGCGCTGATCTGCTCGTTATCGGTCGGGCGGTGACGGCCGCTGCCGATCCGCACGCCGCCGCCGCGGCGATCCTCGCCGAGTCGTTGGGGGCCCTGGGTGGCGCTTGACGCCGCCGAGGCGGTACAAGGCCGCTCTTTGGGCGCAACTACACTGCGAGCGCATGAGTCCGCTGCCTGAATTGACCAACGAGCAGCGAGCCGAGGCGCTCCGCAAAGCAGCAGAGGCCCGCCGGATCCGAGCCGAGGTCAAGGATCGGCTGAAGATGGGCTTCCTCACGTTCGACGAGTTGCTGACCGAAGCCGACACGATCGAAAACGTTGGCAAGCTCAAGACGCTTGCTGCCCTCGAGTCGATGCCCGGACTGGGCAAAGTCAAGGCGCGCCGGCTGATGACCGAGATCGGCATCGCCGAGAATCGGCGCCTGCGTGGGCTCGGCGAGGCGCAACGGCGTCGCCTCATCGAGCACTTCTCATCTGGATCCGCATCGGGCACATGACCGCTCCAGCGCCTGACGGCGCTGCGAGTCCCTCCGCGACGTGGGGCGTCACGCTGTACGTGGTCTGCGGGCCCGGGGGAGCGGGAAAGGGCACGATCGTCGCGGAGCTGGTGGCCCGCGACCCGACTCTGCTGCTCAGCCGGTCGTGGACGACACGTCCCCGCCGGGTCGGCGAGCCCGCTGAGGCCTACACGTTCGTGACGACGGAAGAATTCGACGCACGCATCGCGGCCGGCGGTTTCCTCGAGTGGGCTGACTTCTTCGAACATCGCTACGGAACGCCGATGCCGCCCCGCGATCTCGACCGGGATCTGGTGCTGGAGATCGACGTCCAGGGCGCTGTCTCAGTGCGCAACCGCGACCCTGCGGCGCTGGTGATCATGGTGTTGCCGCCCAGCCGTGCCGAACAGGAGCGACGCATGCGCCGCCGAGGCGACCCCGATTCGGAAGTCTTCCGCCGGCTGGCCAAGGCTGACGAGGAGCTCCCGGTGGGCTATCGCATGGCCGACTTGATCGTGGTGAACCGTGACATCGCCAGCACCGTCAACGAGATAGCGGCCTTCGTCGACCGCACTCGCAGCTTCCGACCGTCATGAGCGCAGCCAGGAGGCGCCACACTGCGCTCCTGCGGGAAGATTGATGCCGTGGGCTCCATCGTTGTGGTCGGCGCTCTCGGTAGCCTGCGAGGTGCGATGACTGAGCCAACTGACACCATGATCAACCCGGGTTTCGAGGACTTGCTGTCCAAGGTGGACTCCAAGTTCACGCTGGTGAGCCTCGCTGCGATGCGATCCCGTCAGATCAACTCGTACTACAACCAGCTCGACGGCGGTATCGGCTCGGTCGTGCCTCCACAGGTGGCTTCGGTGGCGCGCAAGCCGCTCTCGATTGCCTTCGAGGAAATCGACGCCGACAAGATCACCTACGAGCGGTTCGATCCCGAAGAGCGGGCCCGCCTTGCGGCCGAGGCAAAGGCTGCGGCTGAAGCCGCGATGCTCGAGGTCGTCCCCGACCTCGACGCCTAGCAGCACCCGCCTTCGGCCCGAAGGCGCCGCACAACACAACCTCATGCCGGCCCAGGTCGCAGAGCTTCCCGGCTCTCAAGACTTCGGGCTCTATCGCAGGCGGGCGTGCGGGCGTACCCTTTCGCGGCAGTGACGGAATCTGCCGAGCATCTGGCTTCTGATCGAACGCCGGTCGCCGGTCGCCGGGTGGTGCTCGGCGTCAGCGGCGGCATTGCCGCGTACAAGGCGGTGCTGTTGTGTCGTCTGCTGGTCGACGCCGGTGCTCATGTCATGCCGGTGATGACCGCCGCTGCGCAGAAATTCGTCGGCCGTGCGACGTTCGATGCGCTCGCCAGCGAGCGGGCCCGCACGTCGATATTCGGTGAAGACGACCCGATCCCGCACACCACGCTCGGCCAGACTGCTGACATAGTGATCGTGGCGCCGGCGACGGCCCGCCTCATCGGCAGCTACGCAGCGGGCATCTCCGATGGGCTGCTCACTGCAACGCTGCTTGCGACGCAGGCGCCAGTGGTGGTGTGCCCTGCCATGCACACCGAGATGTGGGAGCACCCGGCGGTTCAGCACAACCTTGAGGTGCTGGCCGGTCGGGGGGTTCACATCGTGGTTCCCGACCACGGCCGCCTTGCCGGCGGCGACATCGGCACGGGACGCCTCGCGGAGCCGGCGACCATCTTCGACGCGGTCGTCGCAGTGCTGGCTGCGGGCTCGAATCCGGGCCACGGACGCGCGCGGAACGACCCAGTGGGCTTGGACCCAGTGGGCTTGGACTTTGCCGGCTTGACAGTGACGGTCACTGCCGGGGGAACCCGCGAAGCCATCGATCCGGTGCGGTTCATCGGTAATCGCTCGTCGGGCAAGCAGGGCTATGCAGTTGCCACCGCGGCACGAGACCGCGGCGCCGCGGTCACGCTCATCACATCGGCATCGCTGACCGCACCCGTCGGCGTCACCGAGGTGCGGGTCGAGTCCGCGGCCGAGATGGAAGCCGCAGTGCGCGAGAGTTCCGACGCCGATGTCATCGTCATGGCGGCAGCGGTGGCCGACTTCCGCCCCGCCGATGTCGCGCCGCAGAAGATCAAGAAGGGCGACTTCGTCGACGCCGACGCGGCACCCCAGATTGTTCTCGAACAGACCACCGACATCTTGGCCGGACTGGGTGCAGCCAAGCCCGCCGGGCAGGTCCTCGTCGGCTTCGCTGCCGAGACCGCCGATGTGCTCGACAATGCTGCCGACAAGCTGGAGCGCAAGAACCTCGACGTCATGGTCGCGAACGACGTCTCAGCCGACGGCGCTGGCTTCGCTCACGACACCAACATCGTGACCATCTTGTTGGCTGACGGCACCGTGCGACCGATGCCGAAGTGCTCCAAGCGCGAGGTTGCCGACGCCGTGCTCGACGCCGTCGCCGCACTACGCCGCTAGCGGTGTCTCTGCTGCGGCACGGCTCGGTCCGTCTAGCCTTGCTGCGCTGCTGCATTGGGCTGCTGCTATCGGCCGACGACACGTAACGGGGAGCCACGGTGAGCCAGTGGACCTTCACCTCTGAATCGGTGACCGAGGGTCATCCGGACAAGATGGCCGACCAGATCTCCGATTCGATCCTGGACGCGATGCTGGCGCAGGACAGCCACGCCCGCGTCGCGGTGGAGACCCTGGTCACGACAGGCCTCGTCGTCGTCGCCGGCGAAGTCTCCACTAAGGCCTACGTCGACATCCCACGGGTCGTTCGATCGACCATCACGGGCATCGGCTACGACAGGGGTGAACTCGGCTTCGACGGCAACACCTGCGGCGTCATGGTCGCGCTCGACGAGCAGTCCTCCGAGATCACCGAGGGCGTTTTCGGCAGCTCAGAGGCAGCGGCCACCATGGACGTGATTCCCGATCAGGGTGCCGGCGACCAGGGGATGATGTTCGGCTACGCCTGCCGTGAGACCGACGCGTACATGCCGCTGCCGATCCACATCGCGCACCGTATGGCCGAGCAGCTCACCGAGGCCCGTCGCTCGGGCTCCATCCCGTATCTACGGCCTGACGGCAAGACTCAGGTCAGCTTCGAATACCGCGACGGCATCCCGGTGGCGCTTCGGACCGTCGTGGTCTCGGCCCAGCACCACGACGGCGTCGAGATCGAACTCATGATGCGCCCCGACCTCATGGAGCACGTAGTCGCTCCGGCCTTGCCTGCCGAATTTGCGGACGACGATTTCGAACTGCTGGTCAACCCGTCGGGCAGCTTCGTGCGTGGCGGTCCGGTCGCCGACGCGGGGCTGACGGGCCGCAAGATCATCGTGGACACCTACGGCGGCTATGCCCGTCACGGCGGGGGAGCGTTCAGCGGCAAGGATCCATCCAAGGTGGACCGCTCCGCTGCGTACGGCACACGTTGGGTGGCCAAGAACGTGGTCGCGTCCGGTGCCGCGGATCGCTGCGAGATGCAGGTGGCCTATGCCATCGGACGTGCCGAGCCGGTGTCGGTCTTCGTGGACACCTTCGGCACCGAGCATGTCGACCGCGACGCCATCGCCGCAGCCGTCGCCGAGATCTTCGACCTGCGCCCAGCGGCGCTGCTCGCCGAGCTCAATCTGCGGCGCCCGATCTACCAGGCCACTGCTGCGTACGGCCATTTCGGCCGGCCCGCCGATGGCGACCTGTTTCCGTGGGAGCGCCTCAACCGGGTCGACGACCTGAAGTCAGCGCTGGGCCTGTAGCCCCGCCGCAATCGCGCCGGCAGACCTCGAATCGGGCGTATTCGGCGCGCACCCGCCGGGCAGACTGCAGGGGTGCATCGGGTCGTTCGAGTGCTGGTCGACGAACCGGCCATTGACCGTGAGTTCGACTACCTGCTGCCGGAGTCGCTGGCAGCGGGTCGGGTGCGCGTCGTTGTCGGCACGCTGGTGCGGGTTGTGCTCAATGGGCGCGGCTTGCGTGGATGGGTGACCGAGCTCGACTCCCGCCCGCCCGAAGGTATCGAGCTGATCGAGGTGAGCGGCGTCGTGGGAGTGGGGCCGCCGCCGCACGTCGTGGAACTGGCCGGATGGGCGGCGTGGCGCTGGGCAGGCACCAGAGCCCATTTCCTGCGCACCGCCAGCCCCGATCGAGTGGTGGCCGGAGTTCCACCTGCGTCGGCCCATGTGGCCATAGCGGGCAAGACGCAGACTCCTGCGTGGCTGACGGCGGCATTCGAGCCGGGCGGCGACGCTGTTCGTGTCGTGCGACTGGCGCCGTGCGCGAGCGAGTGGCCGCTGCTGGCGGCCGCGGTGAGGTGCGGCCGGGTGCTCGTGCTCGTGCCGACAGTGACGTGGGCAGCGCGGCTTGTCGGGCGGCTGCGTCACGCGGGGGTTGCCACGGCGCTGCTCCCGCGCGACTGGGCAGCTGCGGCCGGCGCACAAGCGATCGTGGGCACCATGGCCGCAGCATGGGCGCCGTGCGGCCGCCTCGACAGCGTGATCGTGCTCGACGAGCATGATGAGGCGTACCAGTCCGAAGCGGCACCGACGTGGAACGCCCGCGATGTCGCCATCGAGCGAGCGCGGCGCGACGGTGCGCGGTGTGTCCTGGTCGGACCGATGCCCTCCCCGGATGCGCTCGGGGTGATTGGTGCACGCGATCGGCACGACATCGCATCGGCTGAACCCCTGCGTGCGCCGGCGCGCAGCGCTGGCGATGGCGGTGATATCGCCTTCGCCGAAGTTCTGCGCGAGCCGGCCCGCAGCGAGCGCGAGGCGTGGCCGTTGCTGCAACTTGCCGACCGGCGCCAAGACGATCCCGCGACGGGGGAGTGGTGCGGCACGGCGTTCGCAGAGCTGCTGCGCACTGGTGGCACCGTGGTGTGCGTCCTGAATCGCAAGGGCCGAGCCCGGCTCGCCTATTGCGCGTCGTGCGGAGAGCTGGCCTGCTCGCCGGCTGGTCGGGCGCTGGTGCTCGATGGGCAGCAGTTCGTCGACCCAGAGCGCGGCGATGTGCGTCCCGCCGTCTGCGAAGCCTGTGGAGCAACCCGATTCCGCCGGGTGCGTGTCGGGGTGAAGGGTGTCGCCGACGAGATGGCACACCTCGCGCGTCGCAGCGTCACCCAGGTGGTCGGTGAGTCTCCGCTGGCGCCGGCGCAAGACGCCTTGTACATCGGCACTGAGGCTGTGCTGCATCGAGTGCCGTCGACAGATGCCGTGGTGTTCGTGGATTTCGACCAGGAGCTCATCGCACCCCGATACCGGGCCGCCGAGGAGGCCTTCGCCCTGCTGGTGCGAGCTGCGCGCCTGGTCGGGCCTCATTCGGGCGGCGGCCGCATCCTGGTGCAGACCCGGATGCCAGACCATCCCGTGCTAGTCGCGGCAGCCACGGCCGATCCCACTGACTGGGTCGCCGCGGAATCGCTGCGCCGAACCGAGATGCGCCAGCCCCCATCGACGTCGTGGGCGCTCGTGTCGGGCGCCGCGGCAGCCTCCTACGTCGAGCGGTTGTCCGACTCGGTACACGCGACCGTATTGGACATCGCCGGACCAGCAGATGGGGTGTGGCGCGTGCGCTGCGACGACCGAAGGACCCTGCTCGATGCACTGGAGGCCACCGAGCGACCGCCGGGCAGGCTGCGAGTGGCAGTCGACCCTTTGCGGGCGTGAGCGAGCGCCCCTGCGCACTGGTGGCGCTGCCAGAAGGCCTCGAGAGCGCGCCGGTAGCCTGCGACCGCTATGAATTCGGCCTACGAGATCCGGCTCATGGGCGATCCGGTGCTGCGTCAGCGGGCCGCCGAGATCACTGAGATCGACGGCCGCGTCGCGCGCATGGTCAACGACATGCTCCCAGCCATGTACGAGGCCGAGGGAATCGGTCTTGCGGCGCCCCAGGTCGGAATCCAACGCCGTCTTTTCGTGTTCGACCTGTACGAAGGCGACGGCCCCCAGACGCTCGTCAATCCCGAGATCGTCGAAACCGACGGTGAGTGGGCATATACCGAGGGCTGCCTGTCGGTTCCGGGTTTGACCTTCGAGATCGTCCGCCCCAAGCAAGTGCACCTGGTCGGTCGAGACCTCGACGGCAACGAAGTCAGCATCGAAGCCGACGAGTTGCTCGCACGGCTGTTCCAGCACGAGCTCGACCACTTAGACGGTGTCTTGATGCTCGACCACTTGGAGAAACCTGAACGCAAGGCCGCCCTGCGAGAGTGGCGAGTTCAGCTCGCGCAGATGCAGTCCGGCGCTCCGGGTCCGACGGCAAACGGCCCCGTCCCCTTGGTGGGCCGCAATGGCCCGGCGGACTGAGCGTTCGGGGGCTGCGCCGCCGCCGTCGATGCGCACCTCAGCGTCGCGCTTTCTGTGTGCAGATTTGACGCCTGAGCCGGTGTATCCGCACAGAGAGTGGACAAACCGGAGCTGACGAGGTGTCTCGAGGACCCATGACACAGCCGCTGCCGACCCTGTCGCTGCCCCCGAATCGGCCGCGTCGTGTCGCATTCGCCGGCACCCCCGTCGACGCTGTCCCAGCGTTGCGGGCACTGGCCGCTGCCGGATTCGACATCCCCGTCGTCGTGACCGGTGCTCCACGCCGCCGAAGCCGACGCGGCCGTGACACACCCAGCCCGATCGCGGTTGCTGCAACCGAACTTGGCCTGTCGATCAGCCACGATCCTGCCGACCTCGCCGCTTGCAGCGTCGACTGTGGTGTGGTCGTGGCTTTCGGTCAGCTCATCAGCGCGGAACTGCTGGCCCGCACACCGATGCTCAACCTGCACTTCTCGCTGTTGCCGCGCTGGCGTGGTGCAGCCCCTGTGGAGCGAGCGCTGCTGGCCGGCGACGAGGTCACCGGCGTGTGCTTGATGGCACTGGAGCCCACTCTCGACACCGGCCCCGTCTACTGGCGTCACGAGATCCCCATCGGCCCTACCGACACCGCCGCTGACGTCCGCGGCCGACTCGCGCACGACGGCGCCCGACGCCTAGCCACATCGCTCCGCGACGGTCTCGGCGATCCGGCCCCGCAACAAGGCACGCCCACCTACGCCCGCAAGATCACCCAATCAGACCGCGAGATCGACTGGACGCGTCCCGCCAGCCAAATCGATCACCAAGTCCGAGCAGGTGGCGCCTGGACCCAACTCGGCGACCGGCGCCTGATCATCCGGCAGGCGACCCCGCTGCCGCCGACAACCGGCGCCGCCGAGCCAAGCGGCCGGGACGGTGAGATCACCGGCGACACAGTCGTCACCCCCTCTGGTCTCCTCCGCCTCGGAATCGTTCAACCGTCGGGCCGCGGACCACTGACCGCCCAGGAGTGGCTCAACGGAGCCCGCCTCGCCCCCGGCACCCGCCTCGGCGCAGTCGACCGCGCATAACGTGACGCGATGCGAATCGGGCTGATCTCGGACACCCACATTCCCGAGGCCGCGCCGGAGCTTTGGCCGGAGGCGTACAAAGCCATGGAGGGGTGTGACGCCATCCTGCACGCAGGTGACATCTACGACATCTCGGTCGTCGACCGGCTCAACGAGATCGCACCGACGTGGGCTGCTCGGGGCAACGGCGACGACGGCTCGTCGGGCCGCGATATCCAGCCTGACCATCCCTTGCTGGCAAACGCCTGGGCGCACACCTTCGGCGGCGTGCGGGTCGGCCTCACCCACCACCTGCCGGTGCCCGAGCTGTCCTTCTACACCGTGTCCGACGCCATCGAGCGGCACTTCGGTGACGAGCAACTTGACGTGTGCGTGTACGGCGACACGCACGTGCACCGCATCGACACGCTGTCGGGCGTGCTGTGCGTGAATCCCGGATCACCGACATTCCCTCGCAACCTCAGCGCACAGCTCGGCACCGTCGGCTATCTCGACATTGCCGACGGCGTAGCCACCCCGTCGCTATGGCAGCTCACCCCCGACGGCATCGAGCCCACGGAGTCCTGGGATCGCGTGATCTGATATAGCCGGCGAGCACGGCCCGTGCGGCCCCGGCTGTATTGGCTGGCCAGCACTAGTGTTCCACGAGCCCGTCGGCGCATGACAAGCGACGCGGCCGGGAGTTCTGGCACGTTCGAGGTAGGGGGAACAGCAGTGGCTGACGACAAGGACGCGTGGCTGGCGGCCACGGTCGAGCAACCCGTCGATCCCGATGAGGAGATCGTCGACCCGCATCACCACCTGTGGGACTTCGCCGCAGGCACGTATCTGGTGCCCGAGCTGCACGCCGACACCGGAGCGGGCCACAACGTCACCCAGACGGTGTTCGTGGAATGTGCCGCGGGTTATCGCACCAGCGGACCGGAGCACATGCGGCCGGTCGGCGAGACCGAGTTTGTTCGTGAGCAGGCTGCGATCTCGGCCGAGGCCGACGGAGCGACGATCTCGGCCATCGTCAGCTTCGCGGACCTGACGCTCGGCAACGCCGTCGAGGAGGTTCTGGCCGCGCATGACGAAGCCGGTGAGGGCCTGTTCCGAGGCATCCGTCACGCGAACGCCTGGGACGCCAGCGACCAGATACGCGAGAGCCACACGAAACCGCCGCCGGGCCTGCTGGGCCAGTCGGACTTTCGCGCTGGCTACGCCACGCTGGGCCGCATGGGCTTCAGCTTCGATGCCTGGATGTTCCATCCACAAGTGGCCGAGCTGGTCGATCTCGCTGCAGCAGTACCCGACACGCCCGTGGTGCTCGACCACCTCGGCGGCCCGCTGGGCATCGGCCCCTACGCCGAGCGGCGCGACGAAGTGCGATCAGTGGTGCGTCCCGCATTGGAGGCCCTGGCACGCAATCCGCAGGTCACGGTCAAGGTCGGCGGCATCGGCATGAGCATCTACGGCGTCGGCTTCAAACGCCTTCCCCAAGCCCCGTCGTCAGAGCAGGTTGCCGATACGTGGAGCGACGACATCCGCCACTGCATCGAGACGTTCGGCCCCGACCGCGCCATGTTCGAAAGCAACTTCCCGGTCGACAAGCAAGGCTGCTCGTACACCGTGCTGTTCAACGCGTTCCAGCGAATCTGTGAGCAGGCTGGCTACACCAAGTCTGAGCGCGCCGACCTCTTCGCAGGCACCGCCCGCCGCTTCTACAGCGTCGCGCCCCAGTAGGCAGCGCCGCTAGCGCATCCCCGCAGCGTCGTGGGGCAGCGTTGCCCACTGCGCATCGTCGTGCCCGTACAACAAGCGGCATCCGTCGTCATCGCGCAGCGACTTCAGCTTGCGCATTGACTCCAGCTGCATGTCGTGGTTGAAACCGAACGGCGGCAGCGCCATCTGATCGAGCACTGCTTCCCAGTAGACACAGTCCCCGGTCAGCACCACCGGACCGCTGTCGAGTTGCACTCGAAGCGACTGGTGCCCGGCAGTGTGACCGGGTGTGGGAATGCAGGTGACAGATCCGTCGCCGAAGACGTCGTGCTCACCGTCAATGAGCAGCAGCTCGTGACCGAGGTCGAAGTCGGCTGGCTTGTACACCTCGTACTCGATCAGCTTCGGATGGTGACCCGCTGCCCACTCGGCACGCTGGCAGATCAGCCGGGCGTTGGGCAGCAGCTCGGTGCCGCCGCAGTGGTCGAAGTGCAGGTGGCTGAAGATGGCAAAGGTCAGCTCGGCGGGGTCGACATCTGCGCCCTCGAGCCGGGCTGACACCTCCTCGCCGGCGGAGAACTCCGACGTGAACGAGCGCGCCATCAGTGGATAGCGGGCGGCGACACCGTCCTGGACTTCTTGGTGCAGGCCCGTGTCGAACACCAGCGTCTGGCCGCTCGGGTGGCGCACCAGCCAGCTCGGGATCGGCAGCCGCACGTCACCGGGCGCGTCGGCAATCACTGACGCCGCCGCGGTGGACAGCCATCCGCACTCCAAAGGAATAAGGGAGAGTCCGGCCATGGCAGCAATCCTTTCCGTCGGGCGTTGTGCCCGACGGGCAGCTTGTCAGATGCTGTGTCGCCCGCGCCTGATCACCTGCCGTTTCGCTGGCGGCCGTTCACGTGCTGTGTCTGATCCGCACCTTCTCAGGTGCCGTGTCTGATCCGCACCTTCTCAGGTGCTGTGTCTGATCCGCACCTTCTCAGGTGCCGATGCCGTGGTGCAAGGGACGGTGGTCGGGGAAATCGGCGTCTCGGCGGTCGATCTGCGACTTGAACGCCTCGCCCATGTCGTCGGTGTCGAACATGGCAGCGTTCCAGGTGGCGATGTACTCCAACCCGTCGGCCACAGAGTGATCACGGCTGTAGTTCATGGACTGCTTGGTTCCCCAGATTGCCATTGGGCTCTTCGAAGCGATCTCGGCGGCCACCTCGTTGACGGCTTCGAGCATCGTGGCGTGGTCGTCGTAGACAGCGTTCACAAAGCCACGGTCCAGCGCCTCATCGGCACCCATCCGGCGACCCGTGTAGGCCAGCTCTCGCACGATGCCCTCGGGCAGCAGCTTGGGCATCCGCTGCAGCGTGCCGACATCGGCGGTCATGCCGATGTTGATCTCTTGGATCATGAAGAACGCATCCTGCGTGGCATAGCGCAGGTCGCACGCTGAGACCATGTCGATGCCGCCTCCGATACATGCACCCTGGATGGCCGCAATGACCGGCAGCCGGCTGTGCTCCAGAGCGCTGAAGGAGTTCTGCAGCCGCAGCGCCGTCGAGCGGAACTGCGCCCGCATCCGGCTTCCATGCCCGGTACTGGCCGAATTGTCCGGCCCGGCCGGGCTGCCGAACACTGACAGGTCCATGCCCGAGCAGAAATGCCGACCGACCGCGGACAGCACGATGACCCTCGCATCGGTGCCCGCGGAGACGTCGTCGGCGATCTGCGGAAGCTCGCTCCAGAAGGGAGCGATCATCGAATTCGCCTTTTCGGGGCGATTCATCGTGACTTGAGCGACGTGGTCGCGCACCTCCACGTCGAAGCATGTGTAGTCAGTGCTGGTCATCTGGTCGCCCTCTCATGAATCGGTTGGGGCACTAGATGATTAGTTCCAAGGGGTGGGGTCCACCGGTTGTGGGGTGAGGGTGTCCAAGCTCGGGGTGTGTATTCACGCTTCGACCTTGGAGGTTCTCAGCATGGGCCCGGACTTGGACACCCTCGCGACCGCACTGTATGTGAGGATCGATGACCTGTTGGCGCAGAACCCTGGGTTGGCTCCCGAGCGTCCTGCGGTGGGGTTCGCTCCGAAGCTGTCGGACGCGGAACTGGTCACCTTGGCGGTGATCTCGGCGCTGTTGGGGTTCGACAACGAGTCGCAGTTCATGCGCTACGCGAGAGCGCATCTGCGGCCGTGGTTCCCGTATCTGCCGAACCGCGACGGCTACAACAAGCGGCTGCGGCGCAGCGGCGACATGATCGCAGGTGTCATGGGATGCCTCGCACGCGAGTGCGACTCGTGGCACGACGACGTGTGGCTGGTGGACTCCACCCCGGTCGAGTGCGGCACCAGCCGCGAGACCCAAAAGCGCTCTGACCTCGCGGGATGGGCCCAATACGGCTACTGCGCGTCGCATTCCCGGTTCTTCTGGGGCCTGCGGCTGCACCTTGTCGCCACGCCCTCGGGGCTGCCGATCGCGTTCGCTCTCGCCGGCGCGAAAGCCGACGAACGCGACGTCTGCGCCGACATGATCGACGCGGCCGGGATCGCCAGAGCGGGCCAGACCCTCATCGCCGACAAGGGCTACCGCTCAGCAGCGTTCGAAGCCGACCTCAACGACGTCGGCATCACCGTGCTGCGCCCCGCCACCCGATCCGAGGCCCCACGGCCCGGCGCAAAGTTCCTGCGGCCCCTGCGCCAGATCATCGAATCAATCAACCAGACCCTCAAAGGCCAGCTCACACTCGAACGCCACAAAGGCCGCACCAAAACCGGCGTCGCCGCGCGCATCGGCACCCGACTCCTCGCCCTCACCGCCGCTATCTGGCACAACGAGACCTACCGGCACACCCGACCAGCACGCTCACTGACCGCATACGACCACTAAACCCTTGGAACTAATCATCTAGTCAAGCGTGCCCACAACGGAGCTACGCAGCCAGTGTCCAATCGCAGGGCGCGCACTCGCCGGCTGCGCCGCCCAGCGGCTCACGTTGCGGCGCTACTGTCGCCGGACATGGTGAGTGGGCACGAGGACGAAGCGCCGCTCGAAGGGCTACGTGTCGTCGAGCTGACCATGTACGTGCAGGGACCGGTTGGGGGCCTGGCGCTGGCCTCCCTGGGCGCCGACGTGGTCAAGATCGAACAGGTCGGCCAAGCGGATTACATGCGCAGCTTCGCGAGTGCGTTCGGTGTCACCTTCGACGACCGCGGCCGGGAGTGGATGTACGCATCTCTCAATCGCAACAAGCGCTCTATCGCGCTCGACATCCGCTCCGAATCCGGGCGCCCAGTGTTCGAGCGCATGATTGGAGAAGCCGATGCGTTCATCACCAACCTTCGAGCGTCCGGCCTCGAGCGCTACGGCGCCGATCCCGACACGCTGGCAGAACTGAATCCGCAGCTCGTGTACTGCCGCGGCGGCGGATTCGGCCTGCGAGGCCCGCTCGCTGAGGACCTGTGTCAGGACACGGTGGGCATGGCCCATGCCGGCTTCATGGACGCCATCGCGCCCACCGAGACGCCGACCTACCCACCCGGCTCGCTGAGCGACATCCTGACCGGCACCAACATGGCCGCAGCGGTCATGGCCGGTTTACTCAAGCGTGCGCGAACCGGGCACGGCTGCGTTGTCGGGACCTCTCAGACTCAGGCACTGCTGTGGCTAGCGGGTCAGGCGGTGGGCGTCACCGCAAACCTTGGCGTGCGGATGGAGCGATTCGATCCAGGGAATTCCGCGAACCCGCTTTTCACCGTGTACCAAACCTCCGACCGGTGGATCGCAATCGCAGCACTGCAGGCCCCGCAGTGGCCCGCCTTGGCCCGAGCAGTGGGGCTCGAATCGTGGCTAGACGACCAGCGGTTTGCCTCATTCGACGATGTGGTGCGCAACCGCGCCGAGTTCGCCCCGCTGTTCGCCGCGCACCTGCGGACCAACACCACCGAGTCGTGGTGGCGGGCCATCCGGGGCTGCGGGGCGTGGGTGTCACCCGTGAACCGCCTCGAAGACCTCGCCGGCGACGAGAGCATCCTCGCCAACGAGTACCTGGTGACCTTCGATGACGGCTTCATCGGCCCGCCGGCGGTGTTCGATGTGGACGAGTTTCGAGGCGCTCGTGGCCTCGCCGCCGACTACGGCGAGCACACTGATGAGATCCTCGCCGAGCTCGGCTACGACGAACAGCAGATCCTCGAGCTGAAAGCCGTCAACGCAGTCTGGTGACGGCGGGCGTTCGATGCCCTTATCCGTTCGGCCTCTAGAGCATCACGCCGAACAGCAGTGCAGCGAGCGAGCACAGCAGCGAAATGCCTGCAGTTATGCCGCGCTTGGCAGCGTTGTCGCCGGCGTTCTGGTGGATCAACGCGAACACGCCCGACACGAGCACCAGCAGCATCTTGATGCCGAGCAGCATCGACCAGCCAGAACTGGTCTCTGCGCTCGGAATGCTGAGCATCGACCACAGCCCGGTCGCCACTGCGATGCCGAATGCCGGCCACGCCACGCGTGAGAACGCCTTCGCTGCGACCTTGCCCGAGCCGGGGAACGCACGGCCCACCACCGGTACGACGGCGCCAACCACGATCTGCCCGCCGACCCATACGGTCACAGCGAGCACGTGCAGCGCAATGCGCACTGCGTCCAGATTGAAAGTGACGTCGCGAAGTTCGTTCACAGGGGCCTCGTGTTCAGGAGTCGGAAATGACTGCTCGGAGTATGTCGCAGGGTTGGTGCAATAGGAACAGCCAAAATCGGAATCGGCGCAGTCGCGTGCGGCCGCGGCGATGGGGCTAGGCGTTCAGCAGCTCGGCCATGTTGTCGGCGAAGAAGCGGTCGAGCACATGGTCGTCGAAGCCCTCCAGTGATGAGTTGAAGCGCCCGAGCGGATTCCGTCCGCCCTCGATGTGCGGGTAGTCGCTGGAGAACAAGTACAGGTTCTCGTTCGACTCGCGGATCATCGTGCCAACGTCTTCAAACGGATACGGCGTGAACGCCATCTGCCGGGTGATCTGTGCCGACGGCGCCTCACCTAATGCGGCGAGATCGGGTTCGGAGCGCTTCCAGATCTCGACGGTTTGGTCCAGCCTTCGCAGCATCTGCGGCACCCAGCCGGCGCCGAGCTCGATGACACCGCCACGCAGATTCGGATGCCGGGCCAGAACGCCGTCAAGCACCATCACGCCGACGAACGTCTCTGCTGCATGATGCAGGGCAACCATGTCCTTGCCGCGGACGTTCTCGCCCCCGCCGAGCCAGTCGGTCGGAACCGGTCGGCCGGTGTCCATCCACGCGGGCTTGATCTGCAGGGGCTCGCCTCCGACGTGCAGCACGAACGGCACGCCAGATTTGGCCATTCGCGCCCACACTGGGTCGAGGTCGTTGTGTCCGGGCGAGGCACCGCCGGCCGGGCGGTGGGGGATCCACATTGCGCCCAGCCCCAGATCGAGCGCATGGTCCATTTCGGCCAGTGCCATCTGCGGATCGTCCAGCGGGAGCAGCGCCACGCCGATCAGGCGGTCGTCGTCGGCGCAGAACTCGGCCATCCCGCGGTTGTGGGCCCGGGCTGCGCCATACCGCACGTCGAGGTCGCTCTGCGGATTGAACGCCACGCCGACGCTGAAGGTGGCGAAGACGAACTGCCGGGCGAATCCGAGCATGTCCAGCGCAGTAGCGCGTTCTCCGGCGTTGAACGCTCCGAGCGCTTGGTAGCCCTTCGGCCCTGCGATCAGGTCGTCGCCGAGCGCGGTCAGCTCAGCCACGGTCTCGGGTGCATGAGCGCCCGTCAGAGCAGCCAACTCCAAGTCCTGCGTCAAGCGCCCCCCGTTCGAGAAGTCGATTTGGGGGAGGCGGCCACGAATGCCGGGGTCCGCGTGGGACGTAAGAAAATCCGGCAGTTCCATGAGGTGGCTGTCGGCGTCGAGGTACGTCCGGTTGCGCGCGTAGGTCATGCTCAAAGAGTAGTGAGCAGGTGCGCGAAGTATCACCGTTCGGGCTCTAGTGGGCGTCGGCGAGGCCCCCTCAGGGGCCGTCGGTAGTCTGCGGCGATGGCCGAGTTGCACGACTCGTCGACTGCGAGGTCGTTTGCAGCGAAGGTGTTGACGGTCTCCGACGGCGTTATCGCCGGTACACGTGAGGACCGCAGCGGAGAAGCCTTGGAAGTTGCGCTGACGGAAGCCGGATTCAACGTCGTCGAGCGGCGCGTGGTGGCAGACGGGGTCGAGACCGTGGCGGAGGCTCTCGTGGCGATGGCAGAGGGCTTCGCAGGGCTGATCGTCTCGACCGGCGGCACCGGGTTCACCGAACGAGATCTGACTCCCGAGGGCACACGAGCGGCGATCGAGCGAGAGGCCCCTGGCCTTGCTGAGGCGATGCGTCTGGTGAACCCGCTGGGCCGACTCTCGCGAGGTATCGCTGGCATCCGGGGTCGCGCCATCGTGCTCAACACTCCCGGGTCCACGAAGGGCTGTGTGGAGTGCTTGGAGGCGGTGGCTGATGTTGTGCCGCATGCGCTGGCGTTGCTTGCAGGAGAGCGCCTGCACTGATGGCTTCCGATGTCGCTGCTCGCGCCGATGGCACTCGGCCCGGTGGCGCGGAACCGAGCGTCGGTACAGATTCTGACGCGTCGATGATGGCTGAGGCCGTACGTCTCGGCGAGTCGGTACGGGGCACCACGGCACCGAATCCTTGGGTGGGCGCCGTGTTGGTAACCACGACGGGCGAAGTGTTCGACGGGGCGACCGAACCGCCGCCGCGGCGGCACGCTGAGATCGTGGCGCTCGATGCGGCGCGCGCAGCGGGCGCGGACCCTGCCGGGGCCACGCTGTACACCACGCTGGAACCGTGCTCGCACACCGGACGCACGCCGCCGTGCGTCGAAGCGATTGTCGACGCTGGCATCGTTCGCGTGTGCATCGGCGTCGCTGATCCCGATCCGAGCGTTTCAGGGCGGGGAACGACTGCGCTTCAGACCGCAGGGATCGAGGTGGCCGAAGGCGTCGGCGATGTCGAGGCCTCGTTGCGGCCCTACCTACACCAGCGGCGCACTGGTCGGCCATGGGTCGTGCTGAAGCTCGCGGCCACACTCGACGGCCGTATCGGCGCGGCCGACGGAACCTCGAAGTGGATCACGTCGCCGCAGGCACGTGCCGACGCCCACGCGCTGCGGGCGCGCTGTGATGGGGTGCTGGTCGGCGCCGGCACTGTGCGCGCCGACAATCCCGCGCTGACGGTCCGTGACGTGCCCGGTACCGATCCGCGCCGGTTTGTCCTCGGAACGGCACCGGTTGGCGCGGCGGTGCATCCCTGCACCGAGGTGAGCGGCCCGCTTCGGGAGGTCTTGGCAGATCTTGCAGCGAACGATGTCGTCGAATTGCTGGTGGAAGGCGGCGCACACGTCGCCGGCGACTTCCACCGATCCGGGCTGGTCGACGAGTACGTCGTGTACCTCGCGCCGGCACTCGCTGGCGGCGATGACGGGTTGTCGATGATGGCGGGCCCCGGAATGGCAACGATCACTGATGCCTGGCGCGGCGACATCACCGAGGTCCGCCGCGTGGGAACCGACCTGCGTGTCATTGTCATGTCGCCGCGCTGATGTCGCACAGTGATGAAGCACAGTGATGAAGCACAGTGATGTCGCACCTTGACGAAGCGCAGTGATGTCGCACAGTTATGTTGCGCAGTGGCAAGCAGGGCTGAGGAGGCACGAGATGTTCACAGGGATTGTCGAGGAGCTCGGCAGCTTCGCTGGCAGCAACGCTGAGCGCTTCCGCTTCGAAGCCGAACTGGTGCTCACGGACAGCTCCGTCGACGACTCGATTGCAGTCAATGGCTGCTGCCTGACAGTGGTGGACATAGGCAACGGCTGGTGGGAGGCCGATGTCACCGCCGAGACGGCTCGACGCACAGCGCTCGGAGCCTTGGCGGTGGGCGATCCGGTGAACTTGGAACGGGCGATGCGCTATGCCGACCGGCTGGGAGGGCACATCGTGCAGGGCCACGTCGACGGCGTCGCCACTGTCATCGTGCCCGGACCGGATCTGCGAGTGGCCGTCGGACCGGAGGGTGGTTTGCGCCGCTACCTCGTCGAGAAGGGCTCGGTGACCCTCAACGGCGTCAGCCTCACGTGCTTCGACATCACAGATGACGACGCCGGCGGCTGCGAGTTCTCCGTCGCGCTCATTCCTCACACCATGGCAATGTCCACGATGGGCACGGCGCGCCCCGGCGATCCCGTGAACTTTGAGGCCGATGTCCTCGCCCGCTATGTCGAGCGACTCACCAATCTGGGACTCGCAGAAACCAGCGCGCCATCAGGCACGTGACGCAGGCTCTTGGGCGGCTGTTTCGCCGGGCTCTGCGGTTGCACTCGCCGCCGCGATGCTCGGAACGGCAGAATGGTCGTCCGCCCGCTACCGGAAGCCGTCTACGAGTCGTTGCCAATGAGCGACCGACAATGAGATTCCTATGACCGACACCACCACCGCCTCCGACGACACCGGGGCCACTGACTTCGACGTGGCGTCGCCGTTCGCACCCATTCCCGATGCGATTGCCGCAATCGGTCGGGGCGAGATCGTGGTCGTCGTCGACGATGAGGATCGTGAGAACGAGGGTGATCTCATCATGGCGGCCGAGCACGCCACCCCCGAGGCGATGGCGTTCTTCGTGCGCTACACCTCAGGCGTCATCTGCGCCCCACTGCTCGGCGAGCGCCTCGACGAGCTGGCGTTGCCGCTGATGGTCACGGTCAACACTGAGTCCATGCGCACTGCGTACACGATCACTGTCGATGCGGCCGAAGGGACCTCGACGGGGATCTCTGCGGCCGATCGCGCGTTGACGCTGAACATGCTCGCCAGCCCGAAGAGCGATCCGCACGACTTCAACCGGCCGGGTCACGTGCTGCCGCTGCGATACCGGCCCGGCGGCGTGCTCAAACGTGCCGGGCACACCGAGGCGGCTGTGGATCTGGCGCGGCTGGCCGGTTGCCGTCCCGCGGGCGTGCTGTCCGAGGTCGTCAACGACGACGGCACGATGTCCCGCCTCGGTGACCTCACCGAATTCTGCGAAGAGCACGGCCTGCTGCTCATCTCGATTGCCGACCTGATCCGCTACCGGCGCTCCAACGAGCGGCTGGTCGACCCGGTGGCTCAGGCACGCATTCCCACGATCTACGGCGAGTTCACCGGGCACGTGTTCCGCGACTTCGACGACACCGAGCATCTGGCGCTGACCTACGGAAGTGTGATGGGTTCAGAGCCGGTGCTGGTGCGCGTTCACAGTGAGTGCCTGACGGGTGACATTTTGGCCTCGATGCGGTGCGACTGCGGTGCGCAGCTTCATGGCGCGCTCGAAGCCATCGCCGAGTCAGGGGCCGGCGTGCTCGTGTACCTGCGGGGTCACGAGGGCCGCGGCATCGGCATCGGCCACAAGATCGCTGCGTACTCGCTGCAGGATCGTGGCCGCGACACCGTCGACGCCAACCTCGAGCTCGGCCTGCCCATCGACAGCCGCGAGTACGGCATCGGGGCGCAGATCCTTGTCGAGCTTGGCGTGCACAAGATGCGCCTGATGACGAACAATCCCAACAAAATCGGTGGCCTGTCGGGCTACGGGCTCGAGATCGTCGAGCGGGTGCCGACCAGTTCGCCCGCCAACCCGCACAATCAGGCGTACCTGCGCACGAAGAAGATGCGCATGGGCCACCTCATGGACGACGAGGACCAAGCCGAAGTCGATCTCGTAGAGGCGCCCCCGCTCGCCGACTGATGCCCGCCGGGGTCGGCGCTTAGCGCGGCGAGCGTGGTCTGTCGAGGCTGGGATGTCTGCTGTTGACGGCAGCGGCGTTCGCGGACAACGGTCGCTTCGTCAGCTTGCCCCGGACCACTCGGCACCGACCACGAAGACGTGGCTGTGTCCGGCGCGGTCCTGACCGGTGTTGAAGAGGATTCGCTGACCGTCTGGTGACCAATCGGGGTTGATCTCGTCGCCTTCCATTTGGGTGATCTGCGTGATCTGGCCGGTGCTGAGCTCAAGGATGGCAATATTCGATTCACCCACGATGGCGCGACCCTCCCGCGTCTCGACGATGCTGATTGCCAAACGCGTGCCGTCTGGTGACCACGACAGCTTGCTCTCAGAGTTGATTGGCAGCATGCCGCTGCGGTTGAGTTCGGGAGGCAATGACCTCCGATTGGTGCCGTCAGGATTCATGACTGACAGTGGCCCTACCCATTTGAAGGCAATCAGTGAACCGTCAGGAGACCAGGCCGGTACCGATCCACCAGACCAGGGCGGTTCCGATCCACCACCGAAGTCCCGGCCCAGCCTGACTGGATTCCGCCCATCGGAATCCATGGTCACGATGTACCACTCGTCGTCTGCCCAACTATGGCGACCGAATGCCAACCTGCGACTTTCAGGCGACCACGTCGGGTAGTCGTCCTCGACCGTACCGCTGGTCAATTGGACCGGATTCGATCCGTCACTGTTGACGGTCCAGATGTGGCTCCGGTAAGGATCGGTGCCCTGAGAAGGATCTGTAAGCGTCCTCACGCTGAAGGCGATCTTGGAGCCATCTGGAGACCACGAAGGATTGTCAGGTGAGACACCGATCATACTGAACAGCGGTCGCCCGTTGGAGCCGTCGCGGTCGGCTACCACTAACGCGCCTCCGCCGTTGTAGACAATGTGTCGGCAATCGGGCGACCAGCTTGCTTCGCTCGCCCATGGCTCCTCGAGCAGTTGCACCGGCGCGTCAGTGGGTGTGCCACCGCACGGGCCCACGGCCGCTTCATCGGCTTCCGACTCGCCCTCGCTGTCGTTTGCTGCGCGGTAGGCGTCAATGGCCGACTTGGCGACGGCCGCCTCGCCGCC
Source organism: Candidatus Poriferisodalis sp. (assembly GCA_965226645.1). Classification (GTDB taxonomy): domain Bacteria; phylum Actinomycetota; class Acidimicrobiia; order Acidimicrobiales; family Poriferisodalaceae; genus Poriferisodalis. The sequence continues at coordinate 967,176 of CBDDDL010000004.1, read as the reverse complement.
GAACACGAGAAGCTGAGCAGCGCCGTCGCTGGCTGTGTGCACCGTGTCGAGGTAGGCGGCGGTGCTCTGAGGCACGTCGCCAGGATTCGTGAGTACCAGTGCCGCGCATCGGTGAGCGAGCAGTGGTGCTGCGCTGAACGAGTCGAACCACGCGCGCCCGGGCCAGTCCGCCCTGGCTTGCGAAGCAACTGCCGCTCGATTGCCCAGCATAGGCAGCCGTCTGCGTTGCCGTCTCGAACCGCTGCTCCGGCAATGCGATCTGTCGAGATACGAATCTGCCGACGTCTTCTACCGCTTGAGCCTGAATCCACCGCCCTCGCTTGTCGTTTGCTGCGCGGTTGGGTAGGCGTCAATGGCCGACTCGGACGCTGGTTCGGCGACGGCCGCCTCGCAGGCCCTGAGAGCCTGAACACCGTCAGGGCCAGCGGGCGGGGCTGATCGAGCGGTGGGTGTGCCGCAGCGGTTCCGAGCAGGCGCCGTCGCTGGCGGCGCGAGCGGTGAGCGTCGATCACCGGCCGATGTGGGCGCCACGGCGCAGGTGCGCAGGCGCCCGTAGTGGCCGTGAGGTGGACGGCTCGTGAGGCACGTCGCTCGAGGATTCGTGAGATACCAGTGCGAGGTCGCGCATCGGTGAGACGGGCTCGGCGCAGGTGTGCGTCGCGAGGCTGCGCTGACCACGGTGCGTGGGCGACTCGGGGTTCGAGTCGAAGCGATCCCCGCCGACGCGCGCCCGGCCAGTCCGACCCTGGCTTGAGCGAAGCAACTGCCGCTCGATTGCCCAGCCGCATAGGCAGCCGTCTGCGTTGCCGTCTCGAACCGCGATGCTCCGGCAATGCGATCTGTCGAGATACCGAATCTGCCGATTGCGTCTTCTACCGCTTGAGACACCGTGCTGCGTGCCCGCCCATGAGCACGACACCGCTCGATGCGCTCGCGCACGAGGTAATCCGCAACGGCGGCGTGCAGCTCGGCACCGGGAGTCAGCAGCACCGGATGGCCGCCATGCGCAGACAGCGGACCCGCAACCAGCGCGTCAGCGAACACGGTTCGCCGCTGGCGATGATCGCGGTCTTGGCCAGCCGCTCGTCAGCGCGATGCCGCCGGACTGGCGAAGTGCAGGCACACCGAGCCACACTGCGGCTCCTGTTTTTGCCGACGACCGACGCCGTCAGGGCGCCTTTGCTGCCACCGCGACCCGGGAACCCCGCACACACCCAAGGCCAATCGGTGGATCAGGTGAGGTGCGTGGTGACCGCTCGTTGCGCGCCGATGCGCTGCGACGGAGTCGATTTCGCAGACAGCGGACCCGCAACCAGCGCGTCAGCGAACACTGATGATCGGTCTTGGCGCCGCTCAGCCGCCGACTGACGTCAATTGCCTGCAGCTGACGGCGATTCGTGCGCCTCAGTGCGTGCGACCCGGTGCCGCTGCTCACCAGCAGGCACAAAAAGTGCCTCCTGTTTTTGAGACGACTGTGACGCCAACACCACAATCGCGCAGATCAGGAGGCCTTTTTCGCGGACGCGGCAACCCCCACACACCCACCAATCGGTGGATTCAGGCTGAGACAGTGCTGCGTGCCCGCCCATGAGCACGACACGCGATGCGCTCGCGCACCTTTGACGCGCCGACGCGATCCAGGAACTCCAGTGCGTCGCTTCGTACTTCATCGGGAGGTGTCATCAGCACGGGGGCTTCGAGATGCCCCGCCACCGACGCAGCCACGACAGCCTCGTGCCAGCTCAAGCCGGACACCATGACAACCCACTCCAATTCATCGCCGGCATCAGCCGCGACTGCCTCAGCAATGAGCAGCGAAGTGGCGTAGCGGTCCGCTCCGCCGTAGCGCACGAGTTCTATTTCGGCAAGGTCGGATTCTCCTGACTGCGCAGCAGCGCTGGAGACCGGCACCAGCGCGACGGCGCCGAAAGCGAGCAGGGCAGGCAGCACACCCGCCCGGCGTCGAGATGTCCAGCGTCGAGATGAAGCTTGCGGGATCACGCGGTCTGTCTCCGGTTCGAAAACCACGGGCTGAGGGGAGGCTTGGCTTACGTGAAGCTGGCAGCAGACTAATGTAGTTTATGAAGGCTGCACATGAAGGCAGCCGCATTGTGACGCGGGGTTTCCAACGGCGCCGCCGGCCGCCGGCCGCTTGCATCTGTGCGGTCAGCAACGCTGGCGATGTGCCTGCGATGCCAGTGCCCCGGGCGCGTCGTGCGGCCTAGCTTGTCCACGATGCGAAGACCGTTCGGCTTGGTGCTGTCGGCGCTGGCCGTGTTGAGCGGGGTGCTGGTTGTTCCGACAGGCGTTGTCGGCGCGGCACCCAGCCGGCGCCGAAGCGCCGATCGTTCGTTATGGCGGCGCAGATCGCTATTCCACCTCGCTGCTGATTGCCGAGGCGGTTGCGGCTGCGGCTGGCGGGTCCGTCGAGCAGGTGGTGCTGGTGTCCGGCGAGCGCTGGGCCGATGCCGTGGTCGCTTCCCCGGTGGCCGGCGCACTGGGCGCGCCCGTGCTGATGACACCGCCCTCGGAACTGCGAGACGACGCAGCGGCGTTCCTTCAGCGGATCGGGGCGACCCGCGCGCTGGTGCTGGGCCCAGAGGCAGGCGGAGGCGGGCACGGCCCTGGGCGGGGTGTGAGTGCAACTGTCCTGAGTGCGCTTGACGATGCCGGTGTGTCGGCCGAACGGATCGCAGGCTCGGACCGTTTCGGTACGTCAGTGGCTGCCGCACGGCAGATCGTGGCCGGTGAAATGCCGGGAATGGGCCGCACCGCGATCGTCGCGAGCGGCGATGTGTTTGCCGATGCGCTGGTGGCAGGCCCGTTCGCTGCCCGCGGCAACCATCCGGTGCTGCTGAGCCCGCCGGCTGAGATGCACGCGGACGTGACCCGCTACCTGACCGGGGCCGGAATCGAGCACGTGGTCATCGTGGGGGGCACGGCGGCGCTCGGCGACGCCATCGAGGCCGCGATCATCGACATGGGCATGTCGGTGACTCGCGTGGCCGGCACCGATCGTTACGACACCGCTGTCAAGGCGGCGGAACTCGTGACCGACCGATACAGCGATGCCGCCGGGAAGCCATGCTTCGCGTCCGGCACCGTGGGCATCGCACGGGCGCGCGTGCCGTTCGATTCGTTCAGCGCGGCGCCGCTGCTGGGGGAGCTGTGTGCCCCGCTCCTGCTCGTCGACCCGGAGCGGATTCCCGCCGGCACGGCTGTGTATCTCGACGCTGCACGCACCGCTCACGGCACGGTCGATCTGCGTGTGTTCGGCGGCAACGCAGCCGTCTCCCAGAAGGCGCTTGACGACTACTTGGCCGGGAAGCACCTCGGATCCGAGCAAGACCTCGAGGAGACAGACGACACCGACGACGCCGCGCCGGCTGCCTACCCGACATTCGACGGGCCGCGCAGTGATCAGACGCTCCTTACTGTTGCGCGCGGGCGAACCTGCATGGTGCGCCCCGACACCACCGTGACCTGCTGGGGCGCCGACGGCTTGCGCGAACGGCTGACCACCGCATCGCTCACCGACGTCGTTGCGCTGAGCTCGTCCGACTACACCGGTTACTTGGCGCTGCATGGCTGCGCGGTGCATGCGGACGGGACGGTCTCGTGCTGGGGCGACGGAACCGAAGGACAGCTTGCACAGGGAGGCTCGGGCAACCGCTACGTGCCGGTGAAGATCCCGAGAATCGACGACGCTGCCGACGTTGCTTTGAGCATCGAGACCACCTGCGTGCTGCACGGCGATGGCGGAGTGTCATGCTGGGGCGCGAATCGTCGGGGCGAAGTCGGCCATCGCGACACGCGCCACAACCAGTACGCGCCTGCACGCGTGCCGAATCTCGACGATGCAGTCGCCATATCCGCCGGCCCCACCTTCTTCTGTGTCGTGCATCGCGACCGCGGGGTGTCGTGCTGGGGTGGTTCGTTCTTCGATTCCCCGCAGCGTGTCAGAGGACTGAGCCAGGTGTCGTCGCTGTCAGTTACCGACCGACGGGCCTGCGCGGCCACTACAGGCGGCGAGGTGTTCTGCTGGCACCTGCGAGGAGGACGCCCGGGGCCAAGCGTCAACGGTGTCCACGATGCGCTGTCGGTGTCGGCGGGCAGCACGAGCACGTGCGTGGTGCACCGTGACGGAGGAGTGTCGTGCTGGGGTGAGAACCAAGTTGGTCAGCTCGGCGACGGCACCAGGACCTCACGGACGACGCCGAAGCGCATCATCGGAATCTCCGACGCCGTCGAGGTGGGCATCAGCCTCGGCTCGACGCCGATCCCCGCTCACGCGTGCGCGCTGCGCCGCAACGGCCGCGTGTCGTGCTGGGGCGACAACAGCGTCTCCCAAGTGGGCGACGGCACCACCACGCAGCGAACGAGCCCAAGGCTCGCAATGCAATTCTCCCGGATACCGGCTGATGAGGCCCCGCTCACCGCGCTTGAGGTCCTGCACTCGTGGATGGACGAGGCGTCACAGCGGTGGTATGGCGACTATCCATGGCTGAAGATCGCATGGGACCACATCGGTGATCAGGTGAACGTGTCCGCGTCGGGTGCTGGGGGCCTCGTGTCGCGCTCGTGCGACAACTGGCACGAGCGCGGCTGTGAGGTCGTCGGCATGACCATGTCCCAGCTCAGCCTCGGTGGTCTCGTTCATGAGCTCTTGCACGTGTACGACATTCAGGCCGGGCTCGCGCCGGCCAAGGCGTGGGGTGCTGTGCAGCTGTACTTCGCCACCAAGTATCCGGACTGCTACGCGCGCGGTCGCTTCCCAGGGGGCGAGATCCTGGCGGACACCGTGACTCACCTCATGGTGCCGCATGCCTGGCTGACGTATTACGAATCCGACGGCTGCCGGTCGCTGCCGGATCGGCCGTCAACTGACGATGAGCAGGTGGTGCTCGCAGGCTTGGCCGGCAAGGTTCCCGAGTGGTACACGCAGAACATCACGAGCAGCGATGAGTTCTGGGCTGCCTGGCGGCAGGCGCCTTCGCTGCGGAGTCTCTGGAACCTGGCGCCCGAGTTCGGCGGGCTCTGTACCGACGACTGGGTCACGTACCCGCTTGAGCCTGAACGGTTCCCGCCCGCCGACGCCAACCCCTTCCGCGACGCTGGCTGCTGATGCCCCAGCACCGGTGGGCGGGGCTCAGGGAACGATTTTGGAGATCGGCATCTCGATTATGTCGGTCGCGCCCCGCTCGATGAGCTCAGGGATGAGCACGTTGATCTCGTTCTTGGGGGCAACCGTCTCGACTGCGTAGGCGTCGCCGCCCCACAGTTCGTTGACCGTCGGGGCCTTCATCGACGGTAGAACGGCCACCACCGCTTCGAGGTGCTCACGGGCGACGTTCAGCTTGACCAAGACCTTGCCCCGGGCGTCGAGGACTCCGTCGAGGAGCGTCTTGATCTGCGTCATGGCACGGCGCTTGGCCGGGTCGTCGTACGCGACCCGGTTGGTGAAGATCTCGGTGTAGCTCGTCAGGATCTCGTCGATGATCCGAAGTCCTGCTGCGCGCAGGGCCCGCCCGGTCTCGGTCAAGTCCACGACAGCGTCGACGATGTCGGGAGCCTTGGCTTCTGTGGCGCCGTAGCTCAGGCGCACGTCCGCCAACACGCCTCGTTCGGCAAAGTGGCGGCGGGTGAGCTCGGGATACTCGCTCGAAACCCGCACACCTTCGGGCAGGTCTTCGAGCGTGTGGTAGCCGCTGTCGTCCGGAACGGCGACCACGATCCGAACCGGCCGCGAAGTGGCTTTCGAATATCGCAGCTCGCCGAGCGAAATCACATCGCTGCTCGTTTCCTCGATCCAATCCCGTCCGGCGATGCCGAGGTCGAACAGCCCGTCAGCCACGTACGAGGGGATCTCCTGAGGCCGCAGGATACGCACGTTGTCGATGCGCGGATCGTCGACCGTGGCGCGATAGTCGACGGCAGAGCTACGCCGTACTGGCAGGTCGGCGTCGGTGAACAGTTGCAGGGTCGCCGCTTCGAGCGACCCCTTCGGAAGCACAAGCTTGAGCACGGGCGGTAACGGTACCTGCGGCGTCCCATCGAGCCGTGTTGATTTCCTGCGGCGAGTGTCGGTCTCTACGCCTCGGCTTGGCGCTTGTGAATCTCGACGTACGCCAAACGGATTTGCTGCAGCGCACCCATGAGCGTGTCGCCGGCGGGCAGCTGGTCGCCCAGATTCTCCACGATCAGACCCAGGGCATCGATCGGCAAGCGAGCCTCGGCGAGGTCTGGCTGTTCGCGTCGCAGGTGCAGCGCCGCTAGCTCGAATAGCCCCATCATGTGGTTCTGCACGATCTCGGCGGCGGGCACCGACGTCAGCTGCTCCTGCGCTTCCCGCAGTTGCGCCTCCATCTCGGCCAGCTCGATGGGATCGAACGGCTCGCCGGTTCTAGGATCGATCGGCATGCCGGTCTCGGGGTCGACCTCGAGGTCGTCGTGGCCGGCATCAGATGGGTCGCCGTGTGCAGCCGCAGCGGCGCGAGGATCGTCCCGGGGAACCTCGTGCTCGCCCGAGGGGGTCCACAACGTGCTCATCAGCAACCTCCGCAGATCGGTCGGCCGTCCGGCGCAGCGTCCCACATGCGTCCAGCGCGGGTTGGCCCGCAGCGTGGCACGCCCGCAGCGCTGTTACCCTACGCCGCTGACAACTGGAACAAGCGGGGTCTCCAACCCCACCGGACCGCCGAGGGGCGCGTTTCGGTACCGGGGCTCGCGCCGGACGCCGCACGGACGAGGAGCGTCCTTTGGACAAGCGAGTACGGCCATAGCACGCGCTACGGACGGTGACGCCCGGATCAACGAGGACATCAGAGTCCGCGAGGTCCGTCTGGTCGCCCCCGACGGCGAACAGATCGGCATCACGGCGACGCCTGAAGCGCTGCAGATTGCCCGCGACATGGACCTTGACCTCGTGGAGGTGGCCCCCAACGCCGCTCCGCCGGTCTGCCGGATCATGGACTACGGCAAGTACAAGTACGAGGCCGCGCAACGGGCGAAGGAATCGCGGCGCAAGTCCTCGCACGCAGGGCTGAAGGAGATGAAGTACCGGCCGAAGATCGGCTCGGGAGACTTCGGAACCAAGACATCCAAGGTCTCCAAGTTTCTCGAAGACGGTCACAAGGTCAAGGTCACCGTGATGTTCCGAGGCCGCGAGGTGTTCCACCCCGAGCTGGGAGGCCAGATTCTGGAACGGGTCGCAGAAGCAGTGGCTGACGTCGGCAAGGTCGATCAGTTTCCCCGGCTGGACGGACGCAACATGACCATGCTGCTCAGCCCGGATCGCGCTTCACGCCAGCGCCGCAAGGCCAACGACACTCCCGCCGGCTGAACGTCGCAGGGTGCGACGAGGCGAGACCGCCGTTGCAGACCGAGACGAGCCAAACACACGCCGTCGCCGTCAGCGACAACCAAGCACATGTCGTCGCAAAGAGCGACGAGCGACAGACACGGAGAAGCCATGCCCAAGATGAAGACTCACAGCGGCGCCAAGAAGCGTTTCAAAACGACTGGCACCGGCAAGCTCATGCGCCGCAAGCGGAACCGCAATCACCTGCTTGAGAAGAAGTCGTCGGCACGCAAGCGGCGGCTGGCGCTGGAGGGCCAAGTCGCGCCTAGCGACCGCAAGCGCGTCAACCGAATGTTGGGGCGCTGAGCGTCCTCGCCGCGAGAGGGAACCAATCATGGCAAGAGTCAAGCGATCCGTAGCCAGCCGAAGCCGCCGCAAGGCGACGCTCCAGAGGGCGAAGGGCTACTACGGCAACAAGAGCAGGTCATTTCGGGCTGCCAACGAGCAGCTCATGCACAGCGGGCAGTACGCGTTCCGCGACCGCCGTGCACGCAAGGGCGAATTCCGGCGGCTGTGGATCCAGCGCATCAACGCTGCTGCTCGCCAGAACGGCACCTCCTACAGCCGGCTCGTGCACGGACTGGCGACGGCCGGCATCACCGTGGACCGTAAGAATCTGGCGGACCTCGCCGTGGCTGATCCGGCGGCCTTCGCTGCCATCGTCGAGCGGGCCGAAGCTGCTCTCGAAAGCACAGCCGCCTGAACGTAGCGGGGCCGGTGACGCCGTCGAAAGCCGCGCTGGCGCGGCTCACTCGACTTGTCCGCGACCGGCGCCAACGCAACGCATTCGGTCTCGCAGTAGTTGAAGGTCCGCGCGCCGTCGATGGTGCGCTGTCCAGTGGCGCAACGTTTGAGGCCCTCTTTGCGCGCCCCGAGTTGGCGGGTCGCTACGGCGTTGCCGGCGCCGATGAAGCTGGGGTCGGCCATCCCGATGCGAACCGACTGGGCGAGGGATATAGCGACCGGATCGGCGCCGTCTACGAGGTTCCCGCAGATGTGCTTGATCCGCTAGCGGACGCCATGAACCCGCAAGGCGTGCTGGCGATTGCCCGCTTCGCAGATGCGGAACTGTCTGCTGCGGTCTTGGCGGAGCGCGTCGTCGTGCTCGAGGCGGTACGCGATCCGGGAAACGCAGGTGCGGTGGTTCGCAGCGCCGTTGCGGCGGGCTTCGGCTCGGTGATCGCGACCGAGGGCACGACTGACCTATGGAGCCCGAAGGCGTTGCGTGGCGCCGCCGGGCTCACGTTCGGTCCCGCTGTGTGCCGTGGGCGTCCCACGGCGGAGATCCTCGATGCGCTCGGAGCCGCCGGACATCTGCGCATCCGAGCAGCGCTCGACGGGGACACCTCGTACCTGGATCTGCCGGACACTCGCCGTATGACGCTGGTGGTCGGAAACGAGGCCCATGGTCCGACGGCCGACGCGGTCGCCGGCACCGACATCGCCGCAGTGATTCCCATGCAACATCCAGTGGACTCATTGAACGTGGCCGTTGCCGCCGCCGTGCTGATGTACGCAATGCGCCCGAGGGACTGACGCCCACGCGAGCAGGTCACGGCCAGCGTCGCGGCGCCGCTTGCCTACCGCTCGTTTGCGCCGTGCATAAGGGGCGTTCGCGCCACAGCCGCGCTCTTGATGCCAATGCAAGGCCACGAGCCGCTTCTGAATCGCTCGGCGGATGGACTAGCCGACAAATTGCGATCGCGATTGCAGCGCGGTCTCGTACGCTGCCTGCCGTGAACAGGCCATCTGCTGACGGCGGAGCAGATCTCGACGTGCTGCTCGCGAATATCGGCGACGCACGCGCACGCGGGCTCGCCGCGGTTGGGGCCGCAGCTTCGACCGACGAGCTGGCCGAGGTGGAAACGGCTCTGTTCGGGCGCAAGGCTGCTCTCGGGCAGATCAAGCAGACGCTGGCGTCGTTGGCCCACGAGCACCGCGCCACCGTCGGTCGGGCGCTCAACGAGGCTCAGCAGGCGCTGCGAGAGGCCCACGCCGCCGCAGCCGACGGCTTGGCCACGGCTACGCGCCGCGAACAACTTCGCAGCGAGCAGCTTGATCTCACCGAGTCAGTGACGGGCCCAGGGCGCGGGCACCTGCACCTGGTCACCCAGACCACCGAACGCCTTGAGGATGTCTTTGTCGGGATGGGCTTCACGGTGTCCGAAGGGCCCCAGGCCGAAACCGACTGGTACAACTTCGAGGCGCTGAATCTGCCCGCCGCTCACCCCGCCCGTTCGATGTGGGACACGCTCTACTTGGATCTGGGCGAGCGCACCGAGCTCGGCGACGGCGAGGGGGGAGAGGCCTCCAATGTGCTGCTTCGCACCCACACCTCGCCGGTGCAGATCAGGGTCATGGAGGTGCAGCCGCCGCCGATTTACACCATCTGCCCGGGCCGGGTGTTCCGCCGGGACACCGCCGACGCCAGCCACATGCCCGTCTTCCACCAGATCGAGGGCCTGGTCGTCGACCGCGGCATCTCATTCGCCGACTTGGCTGGGACGCTGGAAGAGTTCACGTCCGCGTACTTCGGCAAGGCCATCTCGTCTCGCCTGCGGCCTTCGTATTTCCCGTTCACCGAACCGTCAGCCGAGTTCGACATCACCTGCGTTCTCTGCGAAGGCTCGGGCTGTCAGACCTGCGGTCGCACCGGCTGGATCGAGCTCGGCGGCTGTGGGATGGTGCACCCCAACGTGCTCTCCAACTGCGGCATCGACTTCGAGGAGTGGACTGGCTTCGCATTCGGATTCGGCATCGACCGGCTAGCGCTGATGCGCCACGGCATCGACGACCTGCGCGACATGTACACCAACGACATCCGCTTCTTGGCCCAATTCTGATGTTCAGTTCTGATGCCGCTCATGCGGCCGGGGGTGCGCAGGCGGTGACGCCGCGATGAAGGTGCTGCTGAGCTGGCTGCGCGAGTTTGCGCCGATTGAGGGCGACCCCGCAGAGCTTGCCGACCAGATGAGCGATCTCGGCATGGCGGTCGAGGAGATGCGGGTACTGCCGCCGCTCGACGGCGTAGTGGTGGCCCGAGTCGCGGGTTTGCGACCGCACCCCAGCGCCGATCGCATCCAGCTTGTCGATGTGGAACTGCCGGGCAGCCAAGGCGACGGCGTCGACGGAGCGCTGCAGGTGTGCTGCGGGGCGTTCAACATGTCCGTCGGCGATCTCGTGCCCCTCGCGACGGTGGGCACGACCATGCCGAACGGCATGGAGATCGGCGAGCGCCGCTTGCGCGGCGAGCTGTCGCAGGGAATGTGCTGCTCGCCGGCCGAACTGGGCCTCGGCACTGATCACGACGGCATCATGATCCTGCCCGACGCCATGGTGCTCGGCTCCCCGCTGATGGACCAGCTCGGTCTTGCCGGCGATGTGCTGTACGACCTCGAGATCAACCCAAATCGTCCCGATGCGATGTCGGTCGCCGGCGTCGCTCGCGACCTCGCTGCACGCCTCGGTGTGCCGTTCGAGATGCGGAAACCTGTCGTCGACGAGATCGACACTGAGATCGCATCAGTGGCCTCCGTCGAGATCGTCGACGCTGACCTGTGCGGCCGGTTCGGAGTACGCGCCGTCCGCAACGTCTCCGTCGGTGTGTCGCCGCTGTGGATGCAGATGCGGCTTGTGCTGTGCGGCATGCGACCGATCAACTCGGTCGTGGACGTTTCGAACTACGTGATGCTCGAACTGGGGACGCCGAACCACACCTACGACATGGCGCTCGTGCCCGGCGGGCACCTCGGCACTCGCCGCAGCCCTGGAGGCGAGACGGTCGTGACGCTCGACGATCAGGAGCGCACGATGCATGCCGGCGACGGCGTGATCATCGATCGCGATGACCTGCCCATCGGCATCGCCGGCGTCATGGGCGGTGCCAGCACGGAGATCGACGAGACCACCACATCGGTATTGGTGGAGCTGGCGTGGTGGGACAGCCTCTCGATCACGCGCACCTCCCAGCGGCTGGGCCTGCGCTCAGAAGCCTCGATGCGCTTTGAGCGGGGCACCGACCACGAAGTCGTGCCCACCGCGCTGGATCGCTTCTGCGAACTCCTCAACGAGGTCACGCCCGGCGGGGTCGAGGTGTGCCGCGGCCGCATTGACGAGCGGGGTCGCCTGCCCGATCCGCCGAAGGTGGCGGTCCGCCCCGCGCGCATGAGCCACCTGCTTGGCCAGGACTTCACCGCAGACGAAGTGCGCTCGCTGCTGGAGCCGATCGGCTTGCACTGTGCCAGTGAGTCGGGTGGTGGGGCTTCGGTCGAGGTGACGGTGCCCAGCTTCCGCCCCGATGTTGCAACCGAGACCGATGTCGCCGAGGAGGTTGCCCGTCACTATGGCTACGGCCGGCTGGGCCGCACCGTGCCGCGGTCTCCCACGCCCGGCGCGCTCAGCCCGACGCAGCGTCTGCGCCGCGAGCTGCGGCGAGTGCTGGTCGGGGCCGGCTTGTCCGAGGCAATGCCCAACCCGTTCCTCGCCCCCGATGCGTTGCACCGTGTCGGCATCGCTGACTCCGACCCGGTGCGGCTGCTGAACCCGCTGGCCACCGAGGAATCAGTACTGCGCCCGTCACTGCTTCCGGGCTTGCTGGCAGCCGCCGCCTACAACGAATCTCACCGCAACGACCAGGTATCGCTGTTCGAGATGGGTGTCGTCTTCGCGCAGCCCGGAACTGCGGGAAGCACGGACGGCCTCCCCGTCGAGAGCGAGCATCTCGCCGCAATCTGGACCGGCAGCGAGGCGGCGAACGCCGTCCGCCTGTGGGACCTGATCGCGACAGCCTTCGGGATCGACGCCACCCTCCAAAACGCAGCAGATCTCGACGCGATGCACCCCGGCCGCGCCGCCCGCGTCGTGCCCGCCGGAAAGCAGGCAATCGGCGTCGTCGGCGAAATCGATCCCGGCGTGTGCGATCGCCACGGCATCGACAGCCGCTGCGCCTGGCTCCAACTCGAAGTGGCCCCCCTGCTCTCCGAAGCCGCCGCAGCGTCCGATCGGCCCTACCGGCTGGTGTCCACCTACCCGTCCAGCGACATCGATCTCGCCTTCACCGTTCCCGACAGCGTCCAAGCCTCAGAGGTCCGCGACACGCTGCGCGCAGCCGGCGGCACCGAACTTCGCTCAGTCGAGCTCTTCGATATCTACCGAGGCGATCAGTTGCCCCCCGGCACCCGTTCGCTGGCCTACCGCCTGCGCCTGCAAGCAGACGACCGCACCCTCACCGACGAGCAAGTGGCACTGATCCGCCAGCAATGCATCGACGCGGTCGAAGGCAGCCACGGCGCCGCACTCCGCTGAAATGCCGCTGTAGAAATGCCGCTGCACTGGTCCGCGATGGGAGGCTGAGCGGACGAGAACTCACGGAGCATTCGACGTTTCTCAACAGCCTTGTTGATTGCCGGGTTGTTCGCCGCAGGTCTCGTAATTCCTGCGGCTGGGGCGCAGTCCACGGGCACGTTCCTGGACGGTGCCGAGCCATGGACTGCTTCGGACTGCGCTGGCGATGTGCCGATCGTCGTCGGCTCGGACGCGGCTGCGCAGTCAGACATCTATTCCGCAGTCACCCTCGCCGGCGCCTCGCCAAGCAGTGCCTCGGTGCTCGATGAGATCTTCGGCTTCCCTGAGGTCGGTGTTCATGAGGCGGCCAAGACCGTTGGTACTGCGCTGGTCGAGGCGTCGGTGGAGACCACGACGCTGGAAATCGCCAATCGCATCTTCCCCGACATTGAATTCTCACCATCGCCCGAATTCCTGGACACCGCGGTTGCGTACTATGGCGTCGGCCTCCAGCCGGTGGATACCGGCGACGCTGGCGCAGCGGCGGACACCATCAATGACTGGGTGTCCGAGACCACTCGCGGGCTCATTCCCGTGATCGTGGATGCTGATGCTGTTGAGGACCAATCGCTGATCATGGTGAACACCGTGTACCTCAAGGCCGACTGGGTGTCGCCGTTCGATCCGGGACTGACCAGCGACAGTGAATTCACGACGGCCGAGGGCACGACGGTGTCGGTGCCATTCATGAGGGACCGGAGCTACCGGCGCTTCGTGCGGCTCGACAATGCCGATGCGGTCGAACTGCCCTACGAGCGTCGTGACCTGGCCATGTGGCTCATCGTCCCTCATGACGAAGACGGCCCCGCGACCGTCGAAGCATCAATGAGCGCCGGGTCGTTGACAGAGTTGGGCGGAATCGCGAGGACTGGCGATGTCTCCGTCCGTATGCCCAAGTGGGAGCAAGCGCTGCCGCCGACTGACTTGGTCAGGTGGCTCTGCCCGCTCGGGCTCTGTGCGGGCGCACGCTTCGACAACATCGGTCCCAAGGTCGAGGTCACCGCCGCGCTTCACAGTGCAAAATTGATCGTTGATGAGATGGGCACGGAGGCTGCCGCCGCCACGGCTATCGGCGGCTACGCGACGTCCGAGACTCCTCCCCCGCGCTCGTGGTGGTCGCAGATCGTCCCTTCTTGTTCGCGATCGTCCATAAGAACACTGGGGCGATCTTGTTCGTCGGCCGCCTGATGGACCCGACGGCCTGACGCTATGCCGCCGTACGACGCCTCAGTAGCCCAGTTCGACGTACACCGGACCGATCAGCGGCTTGCCCGCGAGTCGCAGCCCCACGTTGGCCTCGACGCGCTCCGCCAATAGCACCAAACCCATCTCGGGCGTGTTGCCGATGTGGGGTGTGATGAGGCAGTTGGGAAGGCTCCACAGCGGGTGATCGTCCGGCAGCGGTTCAGGGTCGGTCACGTCGAGCGCTGCGCCGCCGATCTGGCCCGTTCTCAGCGACTCCACGAGGTCATCGGTGACGATGTGGCCGCCTCGCGCCACGTTCACGATCCAAGCGTGATCGGGCAGGGCTGATAATTCGGCAGCGCCGATGATGCCGGTTGTCTCCGGCGTGAGCGCAAGCGCGAGCACCAGCACATCGGTGCTCGGCAGGATGTCGGCCAGCGCGTCGGGCCCGACGACTCGGGCGGCACCATCCATCGGCTCGGGGCGGTTGCGCATCACGGTCACATCGCAGCCGAATGGACCCAGCAGGCGCAGCAGCGACGCGGTGATGCCGCCGCCTCCCAGCACCGTGACCGACGCCCCGAGCAGATTGCGCCCTTGCGGTGCACTCCATCCGGCGGCTCGGGCGTAGGCGCCCATGCCGCGCATGCCGGACAGCGCCAGCATCAGCGCGTGTTCGGCGACCGGCTCGGCGTAGACGCCCTTGCCGCAGTACCACTCGACGTGGGGTCGAGCCGTCACCACGTCGACCACCGGCTCGATGCCTGCGTACGGGAGCTGGACCCATTCGATCCCCGGGTTGGCGTCCACCGTCTCGCCGATGAGCTGCGCTTGGGTCGGCTCAGCCCACACGAGCGCCGTGGCCGTTTCTGGCGCGCTCACCGTGCCGCCGCCCCGCTCGACGGCCTCAGCGAGCACGGGGCGACGCCAGCACTGAGGCTCGACGGCGACGCGCACGCTCATGGTGCTGACCGCTGGCCGCTGGCCGCTTTGCACGCGAGTCACGTCCGGACCGCTCAGCGAACGTCGGCAGCCAGGCCGCCGTCAGGTGCGATGATCTCGCCGGTCACGAAGCTGGCCTCGTCGCTGCACAGGTACAGGCACGCGTTGGCGATGTCGGCTGGCTCGCCGAGCCGCCCCAACGGCGTTTCCCTCTCGCGCTCGCGCACCCACTCGTCGCTGTCGGTCATGGACGCCGTCATCGATGTGCGGATGTACCCCGGAGCGATTGCGTTCACCCGGATGCCGTAGCGGCCGAGCTCGAGGGCGGCGCAGCGTGTCAGCATCCACACGCCGGCCTTCGAGACGCAGTAGTCCGAACCCGCCGGCAGCGCCATCCGGCCCGCCACAGAGGAGATGTTCACGATGGCACCGCCCCCGCTGTCACGCATGCGGCGCGCCACCGACTGGTTCGTGAGCATCACGCCGGTCAGGTTCACGTCGATCACCCGCCGCCACGACTCGAGCGACTTGTGGAGCAGCCACTGGTCGCCTCTGCGGTAGAAGTCCTGGCCTGGCTGTTCGGGCGCCTCTCGGCTCACGTAGCTTGCATGGGAGATGCCAGCCGCCGCCACACAGGCGTCGAGGCGGCCGAACTGAGCCACGGCGGCATCGGCCATCGCCTCGTTCTGGTCTGGATCGGAGGTGTCGACCTCCACCCAGGTCGCCGGCCTGCCACGGTTCGTGATCTCGGCTGCGACCGCTTCTGCTCGGTGAGGGTTGAGATCCGCCACGACGATCGCGGCGCCCTCGTCTGAGAATCGCAACGCGCACGCCCGACCGATGCCCGAGGCCCCGCCCGTGATCACTGCCACTTTGCCGTCCAAGCGGCCTGGTCGGGTGTCGTTGCCTGCCACGGCACGCGTCCTCTCGTCGTTGATTGATCCTGGGTGCCTGATGTTGGTCGCCTGATCCGCGGCGCCTATCGACCGGCGGCCATGACGCCGCCGTCGGGGAAGATGATCTCGCCGGTCACGAAGCTGGCTTCGTCGCTGCACAGATACAAGCACGCGTTCGCGATGTCATCGGGCACGCCGAGGCGACCCATCGGTGTCTCGCGTTCGCGTGCGGCCACCCAGCGCTCGTTGCCGAGCACAGCGCCACTCATCGAGGTCTGGATGTAGCCCGGCCCCACGGCGTTGACGCGAACGCCGTATCGACTCAGCTCCAGCGCCGCGCACCTCGTCAGCATCCACACGCCAGCTTTCGAGACGCAGTAGTCGGCGCTGCCCTTGAGCACGTTCGTGCCCGCGATCGACGAGATGTTGACGATCGCACCGCCGCCGTTGTCCATCATCTTGCGGGCCACAGCCTGGTTGGTGAGCATCACGCCCGTGAGGTTCACGTCGATCACCCGCTGCCACGACTCGAGCGACTTGTCGATGAAGAACATGTCGCCCCGGTCGAAGCGGTCGTTTCCGGCTTGCTCGTCGATCTCGCGGCTGACGTAGGCGGCGTGCGAGATTCCCGCGGCGGCCACGCACGCATCGATGCGCCCGAAGGCGTCGACTGCGGCATCGGCCATCGCGTCGTTCTGTTCCTGGCTTGAGGTGTCGACGGCGACCGCGACGGCGGGGCGGCCCAGCTCGTTGATCTCGTCGACGACGTTCGCGGCGCGGTCACCGTTGAGGTCGGCAACCACGATCGATGCTCCCTCAGCGGCGAAGCGAAGTCCGCACGCGCGCCCGATCCCCGACGCGCCGCCGGTGATCAGCGCCACCTTGCCGTCCATGCGGCCCCCTGTGCTGTCGTCAGATGCCATTGCCCCTCCCGCTTTCGCGCTGTTCCTGTCATGGATTCACACACAGCCGGGTTCGACCCGTCATGCGCCCAAGATCATGCCGCACGTGCGCTCGTGGGGTCGGATCGCCACGCCGACCAAGCCGAGTCGCGTCAGTTCGAAACGCCGACCAAGCCGAGTCGCATCAGTTCGAGCCGCCCACCCGAGCCGTGAATTCCTCGCGCCGCCGACGGATGAGCCTCCACGTGACGCGGCGCTCCTTCGGCGAGATCCCCATGGCCTGGCGGATGATGTCCTGGTTGACGGACTCAGGAGCCGGAGAGAAGCCGATCTCGGCGGCCATGCGCACGCCGTTTCGAGCGAAGAAGGACGAGGCGATGCGCTCAAATTGCGCGAGCACCTCCATGTCAGGTTCAAGCTCGCCGATGACCGAGTTCAGGTACGCGAAGTTCTTCACGAACAGCATCAGCTCTTTGGGAATGCGCGCTCCGTTCGCCAACAGGCCGGAGATCAAGGCGCGGAACTCAGCGGTGAACTCTTCTTCGGTCAGCTCCAGCGGGTCGAAGCCTGGTCGATCCAATTGCAGGTCAGCGAGGACCTGTTCTGGGTTGCTGCGGGACCCGAACGCGCCCAAGTCCGACATGCCGTCGATCTGTGCCCGCAGATCGCCGGTGAGAAGGCCCACGACGTAGCGCAGGAAGGCGACGCGCCGGGCACCTTCGAGGCGACCGGTGATGCCGAAGTCCACCAGCCCCACAGTCGGCGGGCCGCCGTGCGACGCAGCGGTGTCGACGAAGACATTGCCCGCGTGGAAGTCGCCGTGGAACACGCCGGACAAGCACGCCCCTTCCAGAAGTGCGTCAAGCATCTGGCGGAAGATCGCCTCGGCCTCGCCGTCGGCGAGATCGCCCGGTTGCAGATCGCTGAGCGGTCGACCCTCCACACGGCTCATGACGATGACCCGCGCGGTGACAGCATCGAGGCGGGGCTCGGGAACCTGCCAGCGTCCCGGAGCGGTGGTGTGCAACGCGCGCTCGACTTCGAAGAGGTTCGCGACCTCGACACGGAAGTCCAGTTCCTCCGAGATCGTCTCGGCGAACAGTTCGACCAGTGCGGGAGGGTTCGCCAGCGCTGCGATGGGGATGCGGCCCACCAGCTTGGGGGCGAGCCAGGCCAGCACCGCGAGGTCTCGCCTCGATGCGTCGGCGAATGCGCGGCCGCTGCACCTTGATCATCACTCGGGCGCCGTCGGCCATCGTGCCCTGGTGCACCTGCGCGATGGAGGCCGCCGCAGTCACCTCGCTGTCGATGTCGGAGAATCGCTGGTCCAGCGGACCGAGCTCGGCCTCGAGAATCTTGCGGATCGCCGGCCACGGCTCGGCGGGCACCCGGTCGAGGCAGCGACGGCACTCGAACACGAGGGCGTCGGGGAAGACCCCTTCGCCGGCTGCGATGAGCTGCGCGAGCTTGATGTACGCGGGCCCCAGCTTCTCCGCCGCTCGCCGCAGGCGCCGGTAGATCCGTGCCCGGCGCTGTTCGGGGGCGAGCCGCCGATCCAGCAGCCGCCCGGCATAGACAGCCCAGCCGATCCGCGTTGCGGTGACTGCCAGCCGTGCGAGCGGTGGGAATCTCGGTCGCTCGATCAATTCGGGCACCGATGCCCTGATGGCTGCGCGGCGAGGTGCCACGGACGCGAGATACCGGTCGTGTTCAGCCGAGGCTGCGCGGTCCGCTGGCAGCCGCGCGGGCGGCAGCGTGCCTGCGGCGAAGCGAATGCTCGTCGTGCTCGCTGGAGCCGATCCGGGCGGGCGGACCACAAGGCGCATCCGAGCCGGCCCCCAGATGCCCATTGAGAGCGGCTTCCACTCCACCGGTTCGCTCAGCTCGAAGCTCTCGACTTGGTCGACGAATGCCCGAAGCGCCTCCTGGAGCTCTGCACGAGCGAGGAATGCGCCCAGACAGTGGTGTGCACCGCTGCCGAATCCGAGATGGGGCTGGTCGCGAGCTACCAGAGGATCGAACGTGTACGGATCGAGTCCGGCTGTATCGAGTCCGGCTGTATCCGGCATTTGCTCAGCCAGCGTCTCGTCGCGTGGCTCCGCGATGCCGTTGTGTACGGCGTGGGCACGGTCGCCGTTCGTCGCCGCATGCGCACCGCAGCCGCCCGAGAGGCTTGCGGCGTGCAGCCCGACCATGATCGTGGTTCCGGCAGGGAACGCCAGCCCGTCGACGACGACATCGCAGGTGGCGATTCTCGGAGCGATGCGGACGGCTCCGATGTAACGAAGCGACTCTTCGATGAACTGGGGTATCTGCGACGGATCCGCTCGCAGCGCCGCGTACTGCTCGGGCCGGTCGGCCAGCACTGCGAGCGTCGCTCCCAGTTGGTTGCGGGTGGTATCGGTGCCCGCCAGCAGGAGGGCCTCGACCATTCCGATCAGCTCGTCGGCGCTGAGCCGGTCGCCGTCTTCGGAGACCGCAATGAGCTCTGACAGCAGGTCGTCTGCTGGTGCCTGCCGCCGCTGCTCCAGCAGGTTGATGACGTAGACCGCCAATTCGGCTTGCGCTGCGGCGATGTCTCCCAGCTTGGCCATGACGGCGTCGGCGTTGCCGTCGAAGAGGCCGAAGATCGTCTCGGCCCATCGGCCGAAGGTTTCCCAGTCGCCGTCCTCGACACCCAGCAGCCGGCAGATGACCGGCACCGGATACGGGCTGCACAGCTCACCGACGACCTCGCCGCCTTCTGCAGCGACCAGCGGTTCGATGAGCGCCGAGGCGTGCTGCGCCATGAACGGCCGCAGGCGATCGGCTGCGGCTGGGGTGAATGCGCTCCCGAACAGCCTCCGCAGTCGGCGATGGTCGTCGCCTTCAAGCGAGAGGACATTGGGCCGCGCTCCGCGCGACACGGGCGCGCCGTCGCTGTCGTCGCCTGGAGCGCTGCGCTGGGCGAGCGCCATCAGTGCGGAGACGTCAACGGATGGGTCTTCCATGCCGTCGAGCATCGAGACGCCCGCCAGCACCGAGATCCAACTGGGGTTGCGCAGGATCGTGCGGGCCTGGCTGTAGCCGTGCACGAAGAGCCCGAACGGCGTGCGCACCACCCAGTCGCCGGTGCGGCTGAGGTCGCGGCTCATGGCCACGAGATCGGCAAAGTTGCCGAACGCAAGATCTGCGAACGGAATGGCGCCAGCCTGGTCGACCGACCGCGTCGGCAATGGCGCCGTCACCGGGGTTGCGGCAGCTGTCACAGCCTCTATCTCACCACGAGCCGGCCCAGCTTCCACCGCGCGGTGCGCCGGCGAGTGTTCTCGGCCGGAGCAAACTGCGTCCGCAGCGGTTCTGCAACGGCCCGGAGCGAGTCACGAGTCCGAAGGCGGTGCCGAACCGGCAGAATGCGGCGGTGCGCGTCCTGACTCGCTGGCTGATCCCTGTTGTTCACGGCGTGTGCCTGGCGGCCGGTTGCTCGGTCCAAGAATCAACGCGCTCCGGCGGTCTTATCGCTCCCGCGAGTACCTCCGTTGCACCAGTGGTGACGGTGACCGCCTCCTCGGCAGTCGCTGCTGCTGTGGCGGTCGCCGAGACGGTCGAGATTCGTTTCGACGCCCCGGCAGACACCTCGACGACGTCGCTCGCCACTGAGATCTCCGGCAGCACGAACGGCAACGGGAGCGCGAGCGCGGGAGCGAGCGCGGACTCCGGAAGTCTGGACACCGCGAACGCCGACACCACGAGAGCGAACGACTCCGAGACGACAACGACCGCAGCGGTCACCACCGCAGCGGACGCCTCAGGAAAGCAGGACGACGCGAGCCCGGATGCCTGGGCGCTGCAGGTCTTGGACACCGTCGAGCCACCCTCCGGATTCGACGAGGGACTGTTGCGTGTCGAGTCGCCATCGCGGACGACGTTCTGGCCGGTCGTCGTCGCATCCACCCCGCAGTCGCGTTCAGCGGGCTTGATGAGCGTCGAGGACTTCGATGCGCTGGGGGGATATGCCGCGATGGCCTTTGTGTTCGACGGGGACACCACCGATGCCTTCTGGATGCGCAACACGCCGCTGCCGCTGCGCATCACCTTCATCACCGTCGACGGGGAGGTGGTCTCGGGAACCGACATGGTTCCGTGCCTGCCGCCGACACCTGCCGGAGACTGCGAGCGCTACTACGCCGACGGTCCGTATCGCATCGCCATCGAGCATCCGCTTGACCCGTCGTTCGATCTCGGCCTCGGCAGCGCTGCGAGCGTCACTCTGGCGCGATGATGCGCCGCGCAGACCGTTCGACGGTGCCGGACGCAGACGCCGATGTGGAGGCCGCGCGGCACCTATGCCCACTACGATGCTCCCAGTAGCCGCACGCTGCGGTGAGACCGTCGATTTCGACCTGTCAGGAACTGGACGGACGCCATGCTGAGATTCGTTGAAGAGATTCTCCTGTTGCTGCTGCGCGACGACGACGGGAAGCTGATTCATGTCCCCGAGCGCACGCTGGATCGAACGATCGCCGGCGCTGTGCTCATGGACCTGGCCATGGAGAACCGGATCGACACCGACCTCGAGAAGCTCATGCTGATCGACTCGACGCCAGTCGGAGATGGCCTGCTGGACCCCACGCTGGCCCACATCGCTGCGCAGCGCGAAGAGAGCGATGCCCGCTACTGGGTCGAGCACACTGCCGCGCGCGCCGAGGGAATCCGCGAGGAGGCGTTTGCCCGGCTAGTGGACCGCGGGATTCTCGAACGGCACGACGACCGCCACCTGTGGGTGTTCCGGTCCCGCCGCTACCCGGTGGTTGACGGCACGGCCGAGCGCGAGGTGAAGCTGCGCATCATGGGTGTGCTGTTCAGCGACGAGATTCCCAGCCCACGTGACGTTGTCATCATCTGCCTCGCCGATGCCTGCGGCATCTTCGGCGAACTGCTGTCGAAGGTCGAGCTCGAACAAGCTGCTGCACGCATTGAGCAGGTGCGCAAGCTGGATCTGATCGGCCAGGCGATGACTCGGGGGATCCGAGACATCGAGATGTGGCTGGCCAGCTCGACGGTCAGCCGTTTCATGCTGTAGGCGCTTCGGCGCAGCCCGCTTCCGGCGGGCACAGCAAGCACCGGCTCAGTCCTCGAGGGTTTCGCTGCCGCGGTACATGGCCTGACGGCGAACCCCGCTCACGTAGGTCTGCACGGCGTCCTCTGCTGGGGTACGCCCGGGGTCCCATCGACCCCAGTGAATGAGCTCGTCGAGCGGGTGGCGATACCGCGAATCGGCGCGTCGATGAGGCCAGCCGATCGGGATCGTCGCGATCGGCACCAACGGCTCGGGCACGCCGAGCAACTCACGCAATTCGGCCGCAGTCGTGTCCTCGCCGCCACCGCTCAGCCACGCCGTGGTCAGGCCGTAGGCAGCTGCGGCGAGGTGCATGTTCTGGGCAGCAGCGCCGACGGATACCAGCAGGATCTTCTCGTTGTTGGCGTCGTATTCGTCAGCCCAGACGTCGTGGTCGCTGACCGGATACGAGTCGACCCAGCGGGGGTCGCAGAACAACAGCATGATGGCGAGCGAGTTGTGCAGCCAGTGCTTCTTGTGGACGTGGGGAAAGCCCCGGCAATGCTCAACCAGTCGGTCGGCTTGGCGGACGAACACGTCTGAGACGGCAAGCACGTCAGCCCGCTCGGCAGCCACAACGAAGTGCCATGGCTGAGTATTTGCCCCCGACGGTGCCCAACGCCCAGCCTCGCAGATTCCTCGCAGCACCTCAGCGGGCAGTGGCTCAGGCGGCGGCTCGAAGCTGCGCACCGAACGCCGCAGCCGAACCACTTCCATGAGCGATTCGAAGCGCGGAGCGCTCAGATCAGCGTTGGAGCAATCCGGCGATGCCGACATGCGACGAACCTAGTTGTCAATGCAGGTACAGGGCTGGTCGAGAGCAGGGCTAGTCGAGGTCGAGAACGTTCTGCACAGCGACGCGGACGGTCCGTATCACGCCGTACGACAGAGCCGCAGATCCACCGAGCACGAAGAGTGTCAAGTTCTCATGATCGAGGAGGTGCCAGCTCAAGAAGCCGTCGACCTGCTTGGGCACCGCTTTGGGCCACAGCAGCACCGTCGGGGCACTCAGGTGCGCCATAAGCGGGCCGCCGGAGAGACCGTCGGCGTACACCAAGCCAGTCGCGAACGCCACGCGGTTGGTGTCCAGGCAGGCACCCTGCCCGCTGGCCGCAGCCCGCAGCACGTAGGTCGCGATCCGCACTGATGTGTCGAATCGGTCGCCGCCGCCGATTCGGGTGACGTTGAGCCCCATTTCAACCAGTTCGTCAACGACGGCGTCAGACACGGCGAATGTGCCGCCGGCGATGACCACATGCTCGATGGTGCCGAGTTCTGCAGCGGCGGCGAAGTACTCGCGCACGCTGTCGGGGAGGTCGTCGCGGCGGGTCAACAGAAGCGGATGCGGGCCGCGAGCGGAAATCGGCGCGAACGCAAGAGCGTCTGCGAAGTCGTCGCCAACTGCCAGCAGGGCCGTGCGCAACGACGTTCCGCAGAACTCTCCAGCCCCGCCCATCATCGCCGTCACCTCTGAAGCGATCGACACCGAGGTGGCGTAGCGGTCGGCTCCGCCGAAGCGCATCACGCTGGTGACCGAGGGCAATGCAGCGATTGCAGCCTCGACACCCGATGAGATGGCGCCGGTCCCGCCGACGATATACACGTGCTCAATCTCGTTCTCGACGAGGAATTCCTTGGTGAACGACGGCAGCTCGTTCGGTTCTGTCAGCAACAGCGGAGCGTTCCGGCTGCCTGCCAGTCCCGAACTCGAGAGCGCAATCGGGCTGAGGGCCGAGCCCGCGAGGGCCGATGCAGTCAGCGCGTCTGGGAAGGCCCGCCCCGAGGCAATCACAACGGTGTCAACCATCCGCTGATCTTCTGGCAGCGAGCGGTCGCGGGAGATTTCGCGGACGAAACGCTCGGCGATGAGCTGTGCTGTCTCGAAACGGTCGACGCCGCCGATGCGTTCGACGCGCACGCTGAGGCGGTCGTCATCGCGGCCGACCCGGTTAGGACTGGAGCCGCCGCCGCCGCCGCCACCGCCACCGCTGTTGTTGTTGTTGGGGATTGTGGTGGTGCGTGGGCCGCCGTCGACCAGCCTGTTGAGACCGCCGTAGATCCCGACGTGGGTGAGGTTTGCGCTGTTGCCGACGATGTCGGTGATCGAGTCGCTGATGCTGTCGGCCGGGATGCTGACGCCGTCTTCGTCGGAATCGCCGGCTTTGACCGTGTATTTGAAGACCAGCGACGACGTGCCGATTTCGTCGTCAATTGTCGTTGGGCTCTTGAGGGTCGCCGTCACGGGAGAAGTGCCGATGATCAGCCGCATCGTCGGGGCGGCACCGGTGAAGATGATCGGCGTGTCGAAATACGCCGTCACCTCGATGACCTCGTCCTTCATGTAGGTCTCGCCGTCGCTCGGCGTATTGGTGAATGCGGGAACCGGGTCCAGCACCGGCGCCACACCGTCGACCATGTGTGTGCCAATGACTTCGTCGAGCTTGGGCACGGTGAGGATGGCACGTTTCGTGGGATCGGCCTTCGAGACGATGCTGCTGTTGGGGCTCTTCAGGACGATGCTCACCGGGTTGACACTGACGCCGTCCGTGTCCAAGTCGTCGGTTTCGACCTCGTAGCCGAAGATGAGCTTGTCTGTGCCGTTGCCTGACTGAAGAGTGGCCTCGACGGTTTCGGTACCGACCAACAGCGGCAAGTACACAGTGCCGCTGACAGTTACGTCTTCGCTGAACATCACCTCAAGCTCGATGTCCTCGCTTGGGGCGTAGGTATCAATCTTGATCGGGTCGCTCGTGATCGTGGGTGCTTGCATCACCCACGGGCCTCGGGGCGTCGCGTCGCCGTCCACCATGTGCCCCGATCCGGCATCCGCGGCAGGGTTGTCCAGAACTGCCTCGTTGCGGGGTACATCGGTGATGTTGCCGTCGACCGAATTGCGCAGCGTGTCCATCTTGACGCTGAAACCGTCAAGGTCCTCATCGCCCGCTACCACGCGGTAGGTGAAGATCAGCGATTCATTGTCGGGCAAGATACGTTCGAACGAGGCCGTCTCGGTCGAGCCGTCGAAGTCCAAGTCAATGGTCGGTGTGCCCTCCACGATCACGGGCTCACTGAATACGACCTTCACCATGATGGCGTCACCCTGGTGGTACGTGTCGTCGCCACCTGGGGAGTCCGAATACACGACGACGCTCTCCACCGTGGGCTGCGTCGTCTCGACCTTGTGCGCGCTGGCGTTGGTGATTCCCCCATGGGCGATGGTGCCGTTGATCATGATCAGCGCTGGTGCATTTCCCGCAATATCGGTGATGTTGCCCGACACGCTGTCCTCAGTGATGCTGATGCCACTGTCATCGTGGTCACGGTCGGGGCCGTCGACGGTATAGAAGAACATCAGCGGCTCGATGCCGGTGCCGTCTAGGTAGTTCGACGGTTCTTCCCAGTACGCGATGCGCTCGTTGTTGTCATTTGGGTCGTCTCCGATCTGCAGCTGGATCTGCGCGTAGCTGACCAAGACGTGCTCGCTGAAGGTGACTTGGACGATGATCGGCTTGTCGTCGTCAGCGCCGTAGTAGCTCGTCCCTGGGTGTGTGCTGCTCTCAACGGATGGATTACCGACAATCCGGGGACGCACACCGTCGACTTCGTGGTCCGACAGGTTGGTCATCGTGTCGTTGCGGAGCGAGGACGGGTTGCCGAAGGGATCCTTGACCTTGGCGCCTCGCTCCTCGATGGCGTTCGAGGGGACCGTGATGCCGTTCTCGTCGAGATCGCCCTCGACGACGGTGTACTTGAAGACCAGCTGACTGCTCGTACCGACGGTGTCGTCGTAGGCCGCATACGCAGTCTTGCTGCCGATGTTGAAGCGGAAACGCAACCCGTCGTTTGAGGTGGATCCGTCCGTCGTGTCGACGCCGGTTGGGTCCACCACGAGTTCCTCGTCGAAAGTGACAGTGAAGGTGATGACATCGTCGATCGCGTGCACACCATCGGCATCCAGGGACACCAGAATCTCGTTGATGAGCGGTCCGGCGGCGTCGACCTTGTGGTCGAATTGTGTTGTCAGGAGACCGTGGCCCAAGTCAGCTTGATTCCGCGAGGCGTCCATGATCTTGCTGCTGTTGGCGTTGGTATCGAAAGCGTCTTCGGCGATGCTGATTCCGTCAGTGTCGATGTCGCCAGCTTGCACTTGGTACGTGAAGCGCAACCGGCAGTCTTGCTCCGTGTCGCAGTCCAGTGATTCGCTGTAGGCGGCCTGCCGAGTCGCGGTGACCGCCATGTCGTCGTCGTCGGAGTAATTGAACTCGAGTGGCATCTGCGGTGTGCCGGCCACGTCGACGTTCTCGCTGAACTGAATCTCGACGGTGATGACCTGGTCTTTGCCGTACGTGTCCAGCCCGGAACCCTTGCCGTTTGGCAAACCATCGATGATGGTCGGTAGTCCGACGATCATCGGGACGATGGCATCCAGCGTGTTGTCAGGGTTGGAGTCACTCGCTGCGATGGGATCGTGGTCCAGGTTGGCCCTGTTGCCCGCCCGGTCGGTCATGATTGCGCCGCCGTCACTCATGCGGTTGCGGTCGACGCTGATGCCGTCTTCGTCGAGATCGCCCCCTTCCACCGTGTACTTGAACAGAAGGCGGAGGCCGTTGCTGCCATCGCTGCAATCGCATACCGCTGGCACGTACCGATTGCCGACGTGGACTTCCAGTTCAGGCAGAAGCTCGACGTTGGGATCACCGCTATCGGTGTCCACCCACACGACTTCGCTGAACGTTGCTTTCACACAGACGATGTCCTTGAATTGATACGGACCCTCGTCGCATTCACCGTCCGAGACGAAGGCGACAGAATCCACTGTCGGCTGGATGGTCTCGACCCTGTGGCCCGATTGCGTCCCAAGGCCGCTGAAGGTCTTGTCCGCATCCAGCGAGCGGTTGGCGTTCTGAATGGTTCCACCACCATTGATGCTTCCGGACTCGATGCTGATGCCGTCAGGGTCACCATCGCCGAGGCCCACGGTGTAGCGGAACACGATGGTGCTGTCGTCGTTGTCCGCGTCGCTTGCCATCGAGTCGTAGTACGCCCGTTGAGTGGGGGGCTGGTTCCCGGAGCCGAGCCCGAAGTCGATCCACAGACTGCCGAAGGCCGAGACTGGCTCGTCGTAGGTCACCTTGAAGTCGATGTGGGAGCCGTCCCCGTAGTGGGTGCCTCCGTTCGGCGGTCTGCTGACAATGCTGAGGCCGGTGATGGTCGGCGCGCCGCTGTCGACCCTGTAGGTCCACTGGAACGCACGGTGGGTGAGGGATGCATTCGCGGCCGGGTCGTCGTGGTCTTTCATCGCGCCGACCGCATTGCTGCTCTGCAGGCTGTTTGCATCGACGCTGATGCCGTTGTCGTCTTGGTCTTCTGCAACAACCGTGTACTCGAAGCGCAGCTCTGAAGTGCCATGCCCGGACTTGTAGATGGCGTTCTTATAAGCGTTGCCGATCTTGATGCTCAACAGTGGCATGCCCGTGACCGAGACCGCCTGGGTGAACGTCACCTTGAGTTTGATGACCTCGCCGAAGCCGTAGGTGCCGTCACTTGGCGGTTCGACGACATCGATGGACTTGACCATGGGAATGCCCGCTTCGGCTTGGCCGTTCGCCTTCTGGTCGTTCAGCGGCTTTTCGAAGACATCCGAGAACCACCAATAGACGTTGCTCCCGTCGACCCCGGTGATGATGTCGTCGACGTTGTCGTTTGTGATCTCAGCGCCGCTGTCGGTGCCATCGAAGTAGATGAAGCTTCCCCTCGGCACGACAATGCCGTCGCTGTCTTGGTCCTGAGAAGTGATTTCGTACCGAAACAGCAGCCGCGTGTGGCCCGATCGTCCCGCTTCGCTCCAGTACTTCGCGTATCTCTTGGTCGTGATGCGGTTTCCGTTGCTGTCGATGCACTTGACGTCGTCCTCCAGGAACTCCTTGTAATCGTCGATCAAGCCCTGCCGGTTCGGGAAGTTCTCGTAGAGACGCTCGAGACGGCCCCCGTCTTGCTCCGGCTCGAGTTCCTTCACAACTTGTGGTGTGCAATTCGCGAACTCGATCGCCACTTCCAACTGGTCGTTGACGACCTTGACAGGTTTGACGAACTCGGCGCGCACGATTATGTGTTCGCCCGCCGTGTACGTCGTGCCCGAGGCCGGCTCGCTGAGGATGCGGGTTCCGTAGCTCAACATATGGACGGTCGATCGACACTGGTGGATGAGGTCCTCGTCGCTTGGGTCCGCCGAATACGCCGCCTCACAGTCCGCCGCCGTGGGCGCGGCCGGCCGGCTGGAGCCGTCGACGAGGTGCTTAGCGACCGTCGGATCGCCTCCTTCGCGGGCGAGAAAATCGGCCTGAGCTTCGATGCCCATGAAGTAGGGCGACACCGACACCACAGGGCGGTTGTTGCTCGCAACGAGCGAACGGATCGTGCCGCCGATCACCTTCCCGTCGTCGACGCTGATGCCATCGGCATCGACATCGCCGCTCTGGACGGAGTATGAGAACTGCAGCCGCGACCTCGGAATGTTCGGTTTGACGGTTGGTGCGACGTAATTCGCCCGCCGCTGTTGGCCGCCCACGTTGAGCTCGATGTACGGCCTGCCGGACACGCTGACGGGTTCGCTGAACTCGATGCGAACCGAGATCTCCTCGCCTGCGTAATACGTGTCGCCGGTGGGCGGTTCACTCATGATCTTGGGCGGCTTGATCACGGTCGGCGAGCCTGGCGAGTCGGGATGGAAGACGGCGTGGTGTGATACGTCCGAGCCGCCGCAAGGGCCGCTGATATTCTGGAGAGAAGTACCCGGCCTGAGATCTGCCGGGAAGCCTGGACGCTTGTCCTGGCTGTAGTCATCCGCAACGAAGGAGTCCGCGGGGATGTATAAGTCGGCCGTCGCGTTGTTGGCGTCGCGGTGCACGTCGCCCGATTGCACGACGTACTCGAAGGTCATCGTCGTCGCTGTTCCCAGGCCGGAGGCGGGAACGGCGACGGCCCGCCGTTCCTCGCCGCCGAGCATGAACCGGACCGAGACCGGCTCGAGCTCGGTGGGCAGCACTTCGCCTTCTCTCAGGGTGTAATTCCCGCCGTTGATCTGCTCTTGAATGTCCTCCCACAGATCTTCACGGACGCCGTAGTCGCGGATGTTCAGGCTGAACGTGGCCTTGATGCGGATCTTGTCGTTCGTGATGTAGGTATTGCCCGATGACGGTCCCGAATCCTGCGACGCTGTGTCGAACGAGAGGCCGCCCGAGACGAGGTGCATCGACGTCGGACGTCCCGGCAGTGCATTGAGCTCGTTGCAGGACAGACCAGGAGAGAATTCGTACGCAGCTGCTGGATCGGTCGCCGTCGGCGAGACCACCGCCAGCGATGCAGCGGCGATGACGACTGTCGCAACTGCGCCCGAACGACGGAACCGTCGGCGGTTCGCGTCGCGGCGAAGCACTGCGACACGAATTCCGAGACCCTGGCTGGGACCCTGGTTCATCAAGCGACGGATGGGCAACAACTGCTCCGGTTATCGGCTTCGCCGACGAGCGCGCTCGCCGGCACATTGGGCACACCACGGGAACCTGCCCGCGTGGGTACGACTCTGAGCCCGCCGAGGTAGCGGGGCATCTGTGCGGTCGCCTCGGGCAACGGAGCCTCCTGAGGTCAGCAATGCGTGCCGTCGCCGACGGCGTCCGAAGAAAACAAGTACCGCAATGTGAGACCGAATTGGTGGATCCCTCGGCTTCGAAATTGACGGAATTTTTCGGCTATTGCCCAGTTCTCATGCGCTGCGTAAATCGCTCGGGTCCTACAGTCGTGGTATGGCAGCTGATGCGACCGTTCCCCACGACCTCTTCCTGGCTGAGCTGGACGCCGCGTACGCAGCGATCATGGACGAGATCGTGGCCACCGGCGTCGCTCCCCACTACGCCGAGCTGGCCAGAACGCTCGACGTGGAGCCGTTGCGGGCCAAGGCGCTGATCGCCCGCATCATTGACCTCACGCCGGGCTGGCTGCACCCCGGCACCGACTACATCGCGTCGTTCCCGCCGTTCAACAATCAGCCCACCCAGTACCGCGTGAGCGTCGACGGAGAGCAGCGCTGGTTCGCGCAATGCGGCTTTGAGGCGCTGGCGGTTCGCTGGCTGTTCGCTGGCAAGACCGTGACGGTCGAGGCGCCATGCCTGCTGGGCGACGAGTCGCTGCGGATCGAGATGCGCGACGAGGAGATCCTGTCGGTTGAGCCGCCAACAATGGTGGGCTACACCCGCAGCCAGGTCGGCGGCGATGCCGCCAACCGACCCTTCCGCTGAGCGGGCATGAATCTCTTCCGGTCGGAAGAGCACGCCCGCCGATGGGAAGAGTTTGAGCCCAAGATGGCCGCCATGCTGCATCCGGTGCAGTGGTGGGCCGACACTTTCGCAACGCCGATGTTCCGTGCCCGTGCCCGAAGCGACTTCGTCAGCTGGATGAGCGGCGACGAGGGTGCCGCGGCGTTTGCTGCGCTGCGCGAGCGACTGACCCCGCCGCGTCCCGATGTGGTGGCCACGGTCGCGGCGGTGACTGCGTTGAGCCAGGTGGACCTGTCGATACTTGACGGAGCTTCCCCCGATGACCGCACCGTGGAACAGCACCTGATGCGGGCGTGGCCCACCGCCGTGCCCGTCGACGAGGTGCGCCAGTGGCGGCACACAGCCGCAGCGATGATCGTGGCAATCCCGTCGGATCCGCCCCCCGATCTCGACGGGGCGATGTGGACCGGCACCAGGCGCTCCGCGGTGCGCGATGTCCAGGCTGCCGATGGCTGGCTGAAGCGCGCTGAACTCGGTGCCGGCGACACGCGGCTCACCGAGCGACTGCGACAGATGGGTTGGCAGGGCGAGGTCGCCGACCAGCCCGCGTGGACGGCCATGGAGCAGTCGGCGCGCGCCGTCCTGCAGTGCCGCCATCTCTCGCTGCTCGTCTGACCCAACGCAGCAGGACCAATTCGCTCGCTGGCGCCTCGCCTCCTAGCTGGCCAGCTTCACAACGGCGTTGAGCGTGGCCTGCGCTCCGGCCACGGCATGCTCGGGAAGTATCGACTCGGCCTCGTTGTGCGACAGGCCGTCTGCGCAGGGAATGAACAACATCCCGGTCGGTGCGACCTGCGACACGTAGCAGGCGTCGTGCCCAGCCCCTGAGGTGATGTCGACCGGATTGAATCCGGCCGCTCGCGCCCCGTCGCGCAGCGCAGCGACGACATCGGCGTCGAAGACGATGGGCGGTGAGTACCAGATCTGGGTGATCTGTGGGCGTGGGGGCAGGCCCGCGTCAGTGGTGCTGTTGCCGCCCTTGAAACGCGAACTTTCTGCGTAGGCCACCAATTCGTTGTTCATCGCTTGGAGTTCATCGGCGTCTGGATGTCGCAAGTCGACCGTCAGAGCGACCGAACCAGCCACCGTGTTGCGTGACCCGGTGCCGGTTGTCAGGGTGCCGACGGTGGCTCGGCCCTGGGGAGCTCGGCGCCGAGCGATGGCATCGGCTTCGCAGATCAGCATCGCCGCGCTCACCATCGCATCGGCGCGGTGCTCCATCGGCGTGCTGCCCGCGTGCGCGGACTGCCCCTCGATCGTCACGTCATACCAGCGGATGCCTTGCACACCGGCCACGGCTCCCAAAGTGATGCCCGCAGCTTCGAGAATCGGACCCTGCTCGATGTGGGGCTCGATGTAGTGCCCGATCGGGCGGCGTCCGGCGCCGCAGGGCTCGTCGCCGTCGTAGCCGATGCGCGCCAGCTCGCCGCCGAGCGTGGTTCCGTCAACGCCGGGCGCAGCGAGTCCCTCGTCCAGGCTGAATGCTCCCGCGAAGACGCCCGAGCCGATCATGGCCGGGGGAAACCGTGCGCCTTCCTCGTTCGTCCACGACACGACTTCGACCGGCGCTGCGGTTTCGACTTGATTGTCGTGAAGTACCCGAAGCACCTCGAGGCCCACCATCACGCCGTAGGCGCCGTCGAACTTGCCGCCGGTGGGCTGGCTATCGAGGTGGCTGCCGATCACCACCGGTGAGCGGCTTTGATCGGTGCCTTCGCGACGAGCAAACAGGTTGCCCATCTGGTCGACATGTACTGAACAACCCAGCTCACGCACCCACGCCGCGAACTGATCGCGCCCGGCACGGTCGTCATCGGTCAAAGCGACACGAGCGACGCCACCAGCGGGCGTGGCCCCGATCTCAGCCAACTTTGCGATCGTTCGCCATAGGCGTTCGCCGTTCACGATGTACGCCGAAGCACTCACCGTCGTCACCTCCCTGTTACCCCACCCGTCTCAGTGCAGCTTGCGGCAACCGGCGCTCAATTGAGCGGACGGGCCGACGGTGGGATCGGCCGGTGGAGTGCGGTAGAGCCCATCAGCGCTTCGTCGACCGCAGCCGCGCAGGCTCGCCCTTCGGCGATGGCCCACACGATGAGGCTCTGGCCACGGCCCATGTCGCCGCAGACCCAGACGCCGTCGACGCTGGTGCAATAGTCGTCGTCGCGCGCCACATTCGAGCGGGCGTCGGTCTCGGTGCCGAGCTGGGCCAGCAGACCCTCCTGCTGAGGTCCCAAGAAGCCCATCGCCAGCAGCACCAGTTCGCACTCGAGTTCGAAGTCCGAGCCCTCGACCTTGGCGAAGCGGCCGTCGGTGAAGACCACCTCATGGGCTCGCAGGGCGCGCACGGTGCCGGACTCGTCGCCACGGAACTCTTCGGTGTTCACCGAATACACCCGGTCGCCGCCCTCCTCGTGAGCCGAGGACGTCCGGTAGATCATCGGATACGTCGGCCACGGGTTGGCGGCCGCACGCTCGTCGGGCGGCCGCGGCATGATCTCGAACTGGTGCACCGACGCAGCGCCCTGGCGGTGTGCAGTGCCCAAGCAGTCCGCACCGGTGTCGCCGCCGCCGATGATGACAACGTGCTTGCCCGCAGCGGTGATGGGCACGTCGGCCGGGTCAAGGTCGCCTTCTTGGGCCTTGTTCGCCCAGGGCAGGTATTCCATCGCTTGGTGGATGCCGCCAAGCTCGCGGCCCGGGATCGGCAGGTCGCGCCATTGGGTGGCACCGCCCGCCAGTACCAGAGCGTCGAAGCTGGTCTGCAGCTCGGAGGCCGGGATGTCGACACCCACCTCGACGCCCGTGCGGAACTTCGTGCCCTCGGCGCTCATCTGGTCGAGTCGGCGCTCGATGTGGCGCTTTTCCATCTTGAACTCGGGGATGCCGTAGCGCAGCAGACCGCCGAGCCGGTCGGCACGCTCGAACACGGTCACGTCGTGCCCCGCCCGGGTGAGCTGCTGAGCGGCGGCAAGTCCGGCCGGCCCTGAGCCCACGACTGCCACGGTACGGCCGGTGCGCTGCGCTGGCAGCTCGGGCTGCACCCAGCCCTCATCCCATGCCTTGTCGATGATCGAGACTTCGACCTGCTTGATCGTCACGGGGTCGGAGTTGATCCCGAGCACGCAAGCGCCCTCGCACGGCGCCGGGCACAAGCGGCCGGTGAACTCGGGGAAATTGTTGGTGGCGTGCAGCCGTTCGATGGCATCGCGCCAGCGGTCGCGATAGACGAGGTCGTTCCAGTCCGGGATGATGTTGCCCAGCGGGCAGCCGTCGTTGCAGAACGGCACGCCGCAGTCCATACAGCGGCTGGCTTGGGTCCGCAGATGACCGTCTGGGAACGGCTCGTACACCTCGCGCCAATCCCGTAGCCGCACTGGCACCGGCCGGCGCGTTGGCAGCTCGCGGCCGTGCCGCATGAATCCTCGAATGTCACCCATGAGCAGCCGCCATTACTGCTTCATCTGGATCTTGGCCTTGCTCGGCCGCAGCGGCGCGAGCCTCGAGGACTCGGCGGTAGTCCTTCGGCATCACCTTGCGGAAGTGGCGCACCTCGGAGTGCCACCTGCTCAAGATGCGTTCTGCCGGTGCCGAGCCGGTCTCAGCCAGATGGTGTCGCACGATTGCGCGAACCGTGGCGGCATCGGCATCGTCGAGCGAGGGCTCGAGATCGACCATCTCAGTGTTCAAGTTGCGCCAGAACACGTCGTCGGGGTCGTACACGTAGGCCGCGCCGCCGGACATACCGGCGCCGAAATTGCGCCCGACGCCGCCGAGCACGACCACCAGGCCGCCCGTCATGTACTCGCACGCATGGTCGCCGACGCCCTCCACCGCGGCAGTGGCGCCCGAATTGCGTACGCAGAATCGCTCGCCCACACGGCCCCGGATGAACGCCTCGCCGCCGGTGGCGCCGTAGAGGATCACGTTCCCGGCGATGATGTTGTCCTCGGCCACGAAGTCCGGATGCACCTCCGCAGGCGGCCGCACAATCAGTCGGCCGCCCGAGAGGCCCTTGCCCAGGTAGTCGTTCGCGTCGCCGATGAGCCGCATTGTCAGACCCGAGGGCACGAACGCTCCGAAGCTCTGGCCAGCCGAGCCCTCGAAGGTGAACTCGATTGTGTCTGCAGGCAAACCCGCGCCCCCGAAGGCCGAGGTGATGCGGTTGCCCAGCATCGTGCCCACGGTGCGGTTGACGTTGGTGATCGGCACGTCGGCACGCACTCGCTCGCGCCGCTCCAGCGCGGGAGCGGCCAGTTCAATGAGGCGTTGGTCGAGCGCCCGCTCGAGGCCGTGGTCTTGGCTCTGTGAGCAGAAGCGGTCCTGTGGCCACGGGGTCTCAGGCTCGGCCAGGATGGGCGCGAGATCCAAGCCGTGCGCTTTCCAGTGCGCGATCGCGGTTGTCGCGTCCAGCCGGTCGACCCGTCCAATGGCTTCTTCGAGCGTCCGGAACCCCAACGTGGCCAGGTACTCGCGCACTTCCTGCGCGATGTACTCGAAGAAGTTCACGACGAATTCGGGCTTGCCGCTAAAGCGTGCCCGAAGCTCCCGGTTCTGCGTCGCGACGCCGACGGGGCACGTGTCGAGATGGCAGACACGCATCATGATGCAGCCCGACACCACCAGCGGCGCCGTGGCGAATCCGAACTCCTCGGCGCCCAGCAGCGCCGCCACGATGACGTCGCGGCCGGTCTTGAGCTGCCCGTCGGTCTGCACCACGATCCGGTCGCGCAGCCCATTGAGCAACAGTGTCTGCTGGGTTTCTGCAAGCCCGAGCTCCCACGGAGCCCCGGCGTGCTTGAGCGACGTCAACGGTGATGCGCCGGTGCCGCCGTCGTGGCCCGAGATGAGCACCACGTCGGCCTTGGCCTTCGAGACGCCGGCTGCCACAGTGCCCACGCCCACCTCGGCCACCAGCTTCACGTGGACACGGGCGCCGGGATTGGAGTTCTTCAAGTCGTGGATCAGCTGCTTGAGATCCTCGATGGAGTAGATGTCGTGATGCGGCGGCGGGCTGATGAGGCCGACGCCCGGCGTCGAGTGGCGCGTTCTTGCAATCCACGGCCACACCTTGGGGCCAGGCAATTGCCCGCCCTCGCCGGGCTTGGCGCCCTGAGCCATCTTGATCTGCAGGTCGTCTGCGTTCGTCAGATACTCCGAGGTCACCCCGAAGCGCCCGGATGCGACCTGCTTGACGGCCGAGCGCCTCAGATCGCCATTGGCGTCAGGCACGAATCGGTTTGGATCCTCGCCGCCTTCGCCCGTATTGGACTTGCCGCCGATGCGGTTCATCGCGATTGCCAGCGTTTCGTGTGCCTCGGCCGAGATCGAGCCGTAGCTCATTGCCCCGGTCGAGAAGCGCTTCACAATCGCCGAGACCGGCTCGACCTCGTCGATCGGGATCGGCCCGCCGGGTGCGGGATTCAGCTCGAACAGGCCTCGCAGCGTGGCCAGCTCGGTGGACTGATTGTCCACCAGGCTCGTGTATTCCTTAAAGACCTCGTAACGGCCGGCTCTGGTGGAATGCTGCAGCTTGTAGACCGTCTCGGGGTTGAACAGGTGGTATTCGCCCTCGCGGCGCCACTGGTACTCGCCTCCGGCCCAGAGGTCACGGTGCGCTGCTTCGGTGGGGTTGTCGGGGTAGGCGAAACGGTGACGCTGCGCGACTTCCTCCGCGATGACATCGAGGCCGACGCCGCCAAGCTTCGAAGTGGTGCCGGTGAAGTAACGGTCGATCACGTCGGGGCCCAGCCCGACGGACTCGAACACCTGTGCACCGGTGTAGCTGGCGACGGTGGAAATGCCCATCTTGGACATCACCTTGAGCACGCCCTTCGTGCAGGCCTTGATGTAGTTGCGCTTGGCGAACCGCTGGTCGACCTCGGTGATCGCCCCATTGCCGACCATGTCGTCGATGGACTCGAACGCCAGGTAGGGGTTGACTGCGCCTGCGCCGTAGCCGAGCAGCAGCGCCATGTGATGGACCTCGCGGGCGTCCCCGCACTCGGTCACGAGGCCCACCTGCGTTCGGGTCTTGTTTCGCACCAGATGGTGATGCACTGCGCCAGTGAGCAGCAATGACGGGATCGGCGCATGCTCGGCGTCGCTGTATCGATCCGATAGCACGATGATGCGCGCGCCCTGTGCGATGGCTTCGTCGACGCGCGTGCACACATCGGTGATGGCGCGCTCCATGCCCGCACCGCCGTCGGCCACTGGATACAGACCATCCACGGCGAACGGTGCGAATCGGGGCGCTGTGTTGCCTGACGCCGCTCCGTGCTGCGCTGTGTTGCCTGACGCCGTGGAGACAGGGAGGTCCTCGTCGATGTAGAGGATCTTGGCGAGGTCGTCGTTCGACAGGATCGGATACGGCAGCACGATCTGTCGGCACGAGTGCGGGCCGGGGTCAAGCAGGTTCGCCTCCGGACCGATCGTTGCCATGGTGGAGGTGACGAGCTCCTCGCGAATGGCATCGAGCGGCGGGTTGGTGACCTGAGCAAACAGCTGGCTGAAGTAATCGAAGAGCAGGCGCGGGCGACGTGACAGCACTGCGATCGGGGTGTCGGTTCCCATCGACCCGATGGGCTCGGCCCCGCTGCGGGCCATGGGGGCCACAAGGATGCGCAGTTCTTCGGTGGTGTAGCCGAACGTGCGCTGCCGGCGGGTCACCGACGAGTGCTGCGGCGTCAGGCTGAAGCGAGGCGGGAGGTCGTCGAGGTGGGCGAGGCCGTCGGCCAGCCATTCCCCATATGGTTCCGCGGACGCCAGGTCGCGCTTGATCTCTTCGTCGGACACGATGCGTCCGGCGGCGGTGTCCACGAGAAACATGCGGCCGGGCTGCAGCCGGCCCTTCTGGATGATCTTGTTCTGGGGGATGTTCGCGACGCCCACTTCGGAGGCCATCACCACCAGGCCGTCGTCGGTCACCCAGTAGCGAGAGGGGCGCAGGCCGTTGCGGTCGAGAACGGCACCGATGACGGTGCCGTCGGTGAAGGTGATGCTGGCTGGGCCATCCCACGGCTCCATGAGCGACGCGTGGAACTCGTAGTAGTCCCGCTTGTCCTGCGGCATGCGGGCGTGGTTCTCCCAGGCCTCGGGGATCATCATGAGCACGGCATGGGGAAGACTGCGCCCGCCGAGATGCAGCAGTTCGAGCACCTCGTCGAAGCTGGCCGTGTCCGAGGCTCCCGGGGTGCACACCGGGAACGTGCGCTCGAGGCGGTTCGTGCCGTCAGGGGCAGTAAACACCGGGCTCGCCAACGCTCCCTCGCGGGCGCGCATCCAATTGCGGTTCCCCATGACGGTGTTGATCTCGCCGTTGTGGGCCAGCATCCGGTACGGGTGAGCCAGGGGCCACGACGGGAAGGTGTTGGTGCTGAAGCGTGAGTGCAGCAGTGCCAGCGCAGATGCCAGGCGTGGATCTGCGAGATCGGGATAGAACTCCACGAACTGACCGCACGTCAGCATCCCCTTATACACGAGAGTGCGGCCCGACAGCGACGGAAAGTACGGGGCGGGTTCGATCTCGTGCTCAGAGCGCTTGCGAGCGACGTACACGCGCCGCTCGAGTTCCATGCCGTCGAGGTGCTCCGCTGCGGTGGCGGGCTGGGCGCCTCGGGCGAGCGCAGCGTTTGCGGGCGACGAAATGAACAGCATCCGGAAGACCGGCATCGGGTCGGTGGCGAACTTGCCCAGCGACGACGGGTCAGTAGGGACGTCGCGCCAGCCGAGGACTTCGAGCCCTTCGTCGGCCATGATCGCCTCGATTGCTGCGGCAGCCGCTTCGGGATCCTGTCGTGGCAGGAAGGCTGTGCCGACGGCGTACTGGCCCGCAGACGGCAACTCGAAGCCGCAGACTTCCCGCAGGAAGGCGTCGGGTACCTGCACCGTGATGCCGATGCCATCGCCCACGTTTGCTTCCGCACCCGTTGCGCTGCGATGGTCGAGGTTGATGAGGCACGCCAGGGCCTGCTCCACCACGGCGCGGCTCGCAACCCCGGACATGTCTGCCACGAAGCCGACGCCGCATGCATCGTGTTCAAACGCCGGGTCGTACAGGCCTTGTGCTTGGGGTGGACCGTCGAGCGGGTGCACGCGCACAGCGGGACGGCTTGCCGCACGGCCCGTGTACTCGTTGCGGGCGACTAATACCTGCGCCCGTGAATGAGCCAGCGAATGCGATGGTGCGGCAGTCAATGTCTTCGACGTCCCGGTGTGGCTGAGGTGAATGCGAAATGCTTGCGGCTCTAGCCGGGACGTCGTTGGCCCTGCCGAGGAAGCGTCAGTGTAGCGGCGCGAATGTCGTTGTTGATCCCGCAACATCGCCAGCTGGGCGCAGTTGGCACGGGTTCTCGGGCCTGCGGCGTAGACGATGAATAAAGTTGCAAAACAACGCATAGTCGAGGCGAAGGCCTGTTATCGTGGTCGGGAACGGATGCCACGGCGAGTGCCGCAGGCCATTCGCGTGACTCCCCACAAGCAGGATCTGGCTATGGAAAACGCACCTCTGCCATCGAGCGCCGCCACGCCCGCCGCCGGCACGGTCCGGATCGGGATCGTCGGCGCGTCGGGATTCACGGGGGCCGAATTGCTGCGGCTCGCGGCCGGGCACCCGTGCTTCGAGGTCGTCGCCGTCGCGGGCGACACCCAGGCGGGTGCCAAAGTGCGCGACCTCTATCCCAGCCTGGCGGCGCACTACGGAGAGCTGCGGTATTGCGCCTACGAGCCCGACGAGTTCGTGGGCCTTGATGCGGTGTTTCTCGGCCTCCCGCACATGGCCAGCGCACCAGTCGTGGCCGACCTCTACAAGCGGGTGGGCTGCGTCATCGATCTGGGATCCGATTTTCGGCTGCTCGACCCTGCGCTGTATCCGCAGTGGTACGGCGTCGAGCACCCGATGCCCGAGCTGCTGGGCGAGCTTCCCTATGGGCTGCCCGAACTCGGACGCGACGCACTGCGCGGTGCCGCGGGCATTGCGGTGCCCGGCTGCTATCCCAGCGCCGCGGCGTTGGCGCTCGCACCGTTCGCACGCGGCGGCCACATCGACACCGACGGCGTGGTCGTCGATGCGGTGTCGGGGGTGAGCGGTGCAGGCCGCGCCCCGAAGCCGAACACGACGTTCGCGACCGTCGACGAGGACTTCGTCGCGTACGGCCTGCTGGATCACCGCCACACGCCCGAGATCGAGCAGGTGACAGGTTGCAGGGTGTTGTTCACGCCCCATCTGGCGCCGATGGTTCGCGGCATCCTCGCGACGTGCTACGCGCGGCCAACCGCCTCTGGATTCACGTCAGACGACGCGTTGGGCGTGCTTGCCGACTTCTACGCCGATGAACCCTTCGTCATCGTTGATGAAGCTTCCCCGCACACCAAGGCGACGCTGGGAGCCAACACCTGCCATCTCAGCGCCCGCGTCGACCCCCGCACCGGCTGGCTGGTGGTGCTGAGTGCGCTGGACAATCTGGTGAAGGGGGCGTCGGGCGGTGCCGTGCAATGCGCCAACGTGGCATTGGGACTGCCAGAAACCGCCGGGCTGCCGACCACTGGGCTCATGCCATGAGCGACCACGATGACGACGACGCCACCGACACCGGGCGCGTGATCGAGGCCGATTTCGGCATCTCGGCGGTGCCTGACGAGCCCGACGAGCCCGACGACGAGCAAAGTGGCGAGCACAGCGAGATCGACAACATGCGGCGCGCCGAGATGCTCGTCGAGATGCTTCCGTGCATCATTCGATGGCGCGGCAAGATCGTCGTCGTCAAGTTCGGCGGCAACGCGATGGGCGACGCCGAGCTGACCGACCGCTTCGCAGCGGACATGGTGCTGCTGCGCCAGATCGGGCTCGCACCCGTCGTGGTGCATGGCGGCGGCCCGCAGATCGGCGACCTCATGGCGCGCCTCGGCAAGAAGTCTGAGTTCCGAGAGGGGCTCCGCGTCACCGACGCCGAGACGCTCGACATCGCACGCATGGTGCTGGTGGGCAAGGTGAACCGCGACATCGTTGGCGCAATCAACGTGCACGGCCCTCTGGCAGTGGGCATATCCGGTGAGGACGGCCGTGTCATCACTGCGACGGCTCGAAATCCCGAGTTGGGCTTCGTCGGCGACGTCACCGATGTGAACACCGACCTGTTGGTGCGTCTGCTGGCCGAGGGTCTGATTCCGGTGATCTCCACCATCGGATCCGACGCCAAGGGACAGGCCTACAACATCAACTCCGATACCGTCGCCGGCGCGCTCGCCGCGGCACTTGAGGCGGAGAAGGTCGTGTACCTCACCGACGTCGCCGGCCTGTACGACGACCTCGACGATCCGACTTCGCTCATCGGGCGCACTACCGCAGACGCACTCGCCGCACGCATGGCGAGCGGGAAGATCGAGGGCGGGATGATCCCCAAGATCGAAGCCTGCATCAGTGCGGTGCGCAACGGCGTCATGAGTGCGCACTTGCTCGATGGACGGGTGCCGCATGTGGTGCTGCTCGAGCTGTTCACCGATTCCGGCATCGGCACAATGATCGACAACTCCCGACCGAAGGCAGACAAACATGGCTGAGAATCCCTCCGCTGGAGCGAACGTGGCGCACGCTGCGGCGATGGGCGGGGCGGGGCTCGACAGCTGCCCGCTCATGCCCACCTATGGACCGCCGCCGGTGCAGTTCGTGCGAGGCAGCGGCTGCGAACTGTTTGACCGCGACGGAAAGCGCTACCTGGATTTCCTGGCGGGGCTCGCGGTCACATCACTTGGTCACGCGCATCCCGCGGTGGCCGAAGCGTTGAGTGAGCAGGCGCGCACGCTGTTGCACGTTTCGAACCTTTTCGGCACCGAACCGCAAGTCGAAGTGGCTCAGACCATCGACCGGTTGCAGGGCGGCGGCGGGCAGGTCTTCTTCTGCAATAGCGGCGCCGAGTCGCTCGAAGGAGCCATCAAGCTGGCCCGCAAGCTCGGTGGCCGCGGCCGGCACGTCGTGGTCAGCGCGCTTCGCTCGTTCCACGGGCGCACGCTGGCCACGTTGCACGCCACGGGTCAGCCCGAAAAGCACGAGACGTTCCAGCCCCTGCCCGAGGGCTTCCGTCACGTCGAATACAACGACGCGGAGGCCCTCGAAGCCGCGCTCGATCCGACGTGCTGCGCCGTGCTGCTCGAGGTGGTGCAGGGCGAAGGCGGCGTGAACGTGGCCGACGGTGACTATCTGCGCCGGGTGCGCGAGATCTGCGACGAGCGCGGGCTGGCGCTCATCTTCGACGAGGTCCAGACCGGCCTCGCCCGCACGGGCAAATGGTTCGCGTGGCAGCACCACTTCGAGCCGTCGGGCGGTCCGTCCGGCGCCGCGCGGCCCGACATCGTCACGATGGCCAAGGCGCTCGGCAACGGTGTGCCGATCGGAGCGGTCTGGGCACGTCGCCCGATCGCTGCCGCCTTCCAGCCGGGTGATCACGCCACCACGTTCGGCGGCCAACCGCTGGCCACGAGCGCAGCGCGCGCAGTGCTGCGCACCATGGAGGCAATCGACGCTCCGGCGCTCGCGGCGGCTCGCGGCGAGGAGCTGGCCGGGAAGCTCATGGGTGTGCCGGGAGTGACTGACACGCGCGGCATGGGCCTGTTGATCGCAGCCGAGCTCGACACCGACGCGATCGGCATGACCGGGCCGGAGGTCGCGGCCGCGTGTCTGGCGGCGGGCCTCGTCGTCAATGGCATCTCGCCGACCGCCGTGAGGTTCGCGCCGCCGTTGGTGGTGTCCAGCGAGGAGATCGACGAGTGCCTGGAGATCTTCGCTGGCGTGCTCGCAGGCGGCGGGGCCGACTGATGCGGCACCTCCTAGAAGTGGACGACCTGTCGGCCGCCGAGATGAGATATGTGCTGGATCTTGCGAGCCGACCCGCCGCGTCGGCCCCGGCGGTTCTTGCGGGCCTCGGCGTTGCACTGGTGTTCGAGAAGGCTTCCAACCGGACACGCAACTCGATGGAGATGGCTGTTGCCCAACTGGGCGGGCACCCCGTGTACATCCGCCCCGAAGAAGTCGGCATCGACGTGCGCGAGACGGCGGAGGATGTCGTGCGGACGCTCGCCTGCTACCACTCGATTGTCGCAGCGCGCGTGTTCCGCCATGGCCATCTCGTCCGGATGGCCGCGTGCGAGGTGGCTCCCGTGGTGAACCTCCTTTCCGATGAGGCGCATCCGTGCCAAGCCCTCGCCGACCTGCTGACGATCGACCAGTGTCTCGGGCTCGAAGGCACCGAGCGAGTCGCTTTCGTGGGCGACGCCAACAACGTCTGGCGATCGCTGGCGATCGGTTGCGCGCTGCTGGGCATCCCGAGCTCGCTCGCGGCACCTGACGGCTACAGGCCCGCCGCGGCAACCCTGGACCGTCTCGCCGCGCTCGGCGGCGAGTGCACGGTGACGACCGATCCGGTCGAGGCCGTCAAGGGAGCTGATGTCGTCTGCACCGACGCGTGGACCTCGATGGGCCAGGAGGACGAGCGATCCGAACGGCTGATGGCGTTTGCCGGTTACCAGGTAGACGAGGCGCTGATGGCGCAGGCCTCGGATCGGGCAGTGTTTCTGCACTGCCTGCCCGCGCATCGTGGTGAGGAGGTGGCCGCCGAGGTCATCGACGGTTCATCCAGCCGCGTCTGGCGCCAAGCTGCCAATCGCATGCATGCGGCGCGCGGTCTGCTCGCCTTCCTTGCCGGACCAGCAGGCGTCCCGGCCGGCGAAGCGTTAGCCCCAGGACGAGGGTCGGTCCGATGACGACGAAGGCCCAGCGCCAGCACCTGGTCCGTGAACTGCTAGCGGCGCACGAGGTCGCCAGCCAGTCCCAGCTGGTCGACCTGCTGGCCGAGCGCTCGGTGGTCGTGACCCAGGCGACAGTGTGCCGCGACCTCGACGAGATGGGCGTTGCCAAGATGCGGACGGCGGGGCGGACGGTGTATGCCGTCCCCGAGTCCGACTCACCCGAGGCGCTGCCAGCCAACACTCTGCGGCGAGTCTTCGGCGACTGGGTGCTCGATGTCCGCTGGTCGGACAACCTCGTCGTGCTGCGGACGCCGCCTGGCTCTGCGCATGTCGTGGCCTCAGCGATCGACCGCAGCGATCTCGACGGAGTCATCGGCACCATCGCCGGCGACGACACGCTGCTTATGGTCGCTGACACCCAAACCGGGGGCGCGGCAGTTGCCGGCCACTGCCGAGAACTCGCAGATCTGTGAGCTCGTGCTTGCCGGGCCCTGTGCCGACGTCGACTCTGCCGACGTTGACCGTCACTGATTGCCTCTACCAGAACCGGCCCCGTGCGATGAAATCGAAGCCGGAAACTCCGACCACACCATCGACCAAGAAACCAGCCCCGTCATGACCGCAGACGACGCCACCATTCCGGACGCGCCGGATCCACCGTCCGCGGCCAGTCGCACGCTCTGGCACGGACGGTTTGCCTCCGAACCGTCTGCGGCACTGGCAGCCCTGAACGACTCGCTGCCGTTCGATCAGCGCATGTACGCCGAGGACATCGCCGCGTCGCGAGCCCATGTGGCGATGCTGGCCGATGTTGGTCTGCTCACCGACGCTGAGCGCGACGGCATCGGCGCTGCGCTCGGTCAGGTCCAGGGCGAGATCGCCGAAGGCCGGATGGACTGGCAGCAAACGGACGAGGACATCCACACAGCGGTCGAGCGGCGCGCCACCGAGTTGTGTCCCGCAGCGGCCAAGATGCACACCGGCCGCAGCCGCAACGACCAAGTCGTCACTGACCTGCGCTTATGGACTCGCAATGCCATCGACGTCGTGGCCCCGCTCGTCGTCGATGTGGCGCAGACGTTGGCCGACCGTGCGCGAGAGGCCCACGATGCCGGTCTCCGGCTGCCCGGATACACCCACTTGCAGCAAGCCCAACCCGTCGGACTGGCGCACCATCTCGCAGCCCACGCTTGGGCGCTCCTGCGCGACGCCGAGCGACTCGGCGAGGCGCGCCGACGAACTGACGTTTCCCCTCTGGGGGCGGGCGCGCTCGCGGGTTCGTCATTGCCGCTCGACCCTGCCACAACAGCGGCGTCGCTGGGCTTTGCGTCAGTCTTCGAGAATTCGCTCGATGCGGTCAGCGACCGCGACTTCGTGGCCGACACCCTCTACGCCCTGACGATGACCGGTGTGCACCTGTCGCGGCTCGGCGAAGAAATTGTGCTGTGGTCGAGCGCCGAATTTGGCTTCGTGACGCTCGACGATGCGTTCGCGACCGGCTCGTCGATGATGCCGCAGAAGAAGAACCCGGACGTCGCCGAACTTGCGCGTGGCAAGGCCGGACGTCTGATCGGGCATCTCGCAGGATTCCTCGCGACCCTCAAGGGTCTGCCGCTGGCGTACAACAAGGACCTCCAAGAGGACAAGGAACCGCTCTTCGACGCCGTCGACACGGTCCGCCTGACCACGCTTGCGCTGAACGGGCTGCTGCGCACGCTCAGCTTTCGAGCC
This sequence comes from Candidatus Poriferisodalis sp., assembly GCA_965226645.1. Taxonomy (GTDB): domain Bacteria; phylum Actinomycetota; class Acidimicrobiia; order Acidimicrobiales; family Poriferisodalaceae; genus Poriferisodalis. Next base: position 922,645 of record CBDDDL010000004.1, on the reverse strand, counting down.
GACGCGATGGCAGCGGGCGCCGACGATCCGTTCGCTGCGGCGACCGATCTGGCGGAGTGGCTCGTTGCTGCTGGCATGCCGTTCAGGCAGGCGCACGCGGTCGTTGCCGATGCCGTACGGCAGGCGCTCAGCGACGGAGCGCCGTCGGCATCTGCCGCAGAGCGACTCGTCGAACTCGTCTCCGCCCATCCCGACCTGGGGCCCGCGGCGGCGGAACGTCTCGCACCCGGCGCGGCGCACCGAAGCCGCGTCACCCACGGCGCGGGCGGGCCTGTTGCGGTGGCTGCACAGCTCGACCGTCTCGCCGCGGCGCTCGCGCAAGCCGCCGCCGCTGCGGACGGTCGCTGATGGCGTTCGCGTCCGAGACGTTGCCGGCTTCGTTCTACGAGCGACCTGCACCCGACGTCGCGCCGGACTTGCTGGGCAAGCTGCTCGTGCGCAGCGATGGGCCGGCGCTGGCCGGACGCATCGTGGAAGTCGAGGCCTACAGCGGCGACGGCGACCCCGCAGCCCACTCGCGCAGCGGTCCGACGGCTCGCAATGCCGCCATGTTCGGTCCGCCGGGAACGCTGTACGTGTACCGGATCTACGGGCTGCATTGGTGCGCGAACGCTGTGTGCGCGCCCCCTGGGACCGGTGACGCAGTACTGCTGCGAGCGCTCGAGCCGCTCTGCGGCTATGACGTGCTGGCCGCAAATCGCAGCAGCGGCGGACGGCGGATCCAGTGCGTGGACTTGTGCTCGGGCCCCGCCAAGCTGACCCAGGCGTTCGGCATCGACGCAGGGCACGACCGAAGCGATCTCACGGCTCCCACTGGGTTGAGCATCCGTGACGGCGACTGGGTGCCCCCGGACATCACCGCAACCCAGCGAATCGGCATCAGCCGCGGCACTGATCGACCGTGGCGCTGGTACGTCACCGGCAATCCGCACGTCAGCAGGGGGCGCCCGTGACTCACGACGCGCTGGAACTCGAAGCGCGCGACAGCACTGGCGCCGCGCCGCGTTGGATCCGATGGAAACCGCCTGACGCCAACACCAGTGCGGACGCGGCGGCGCTTGATGACGCGGGCAGCTTGTCGGCCGCGGTCGAAGTGGTCGAACGTTTCACGTCAGCGCAGCGGATTCAATCGGAGCATCGAGCGCGCTTGCTCGAATTCGTCGAACGCCATCCGGACGCGCTGCACCGGACCTGCGAGCAGGGTCACCTCACGGCGTCGGCCTGGGTGGTGAACCACGAAGCGACGCGGGGCCTCGTGCTGCTGCACGCCAAGATCGGTCGCTGGCTGCAGCCCGGCGGCCATGCCGACGGCGAGTCGAGCCTGGCATCGGTTGCACTTCGCGAGGCGACCGAGGAGACGGGCATCACGGGGCTAGAGGTCTGGTCTCTGCCGGTTGACATCGACGTGCATCTGTTCGTCAACCGCAAGCGCACCGAGCCGGACCACCTGCATTTCGATGTGCGCTTTCTCATACGTGCTCCTCAGGCTGCGGTCGTGCGCGGCAACCATGAGTCCGAGGGGCTTCGCTGGGTCGCACCCGACGAGCTCGCCGATCCGGAGCTGGATCTCGATGCCAGCACTCGACGGCTCGCTCGGCACGCCTTCGCGCTGGCCCGATCGCTGCGGTAGTCGCTCTCGTCAGGTCTCGTCGGCTCTTGCGCCGGTACTCGACTCACGATGCGGTCTGATCGACGGGACGGCGCTTCGTCTGCGCCTACCGTGATCGACGTGAGGACAGCGCTCCGACTCGTCGAGGACATCGTCCTGTTCCTGTGCGGGCTCGTCGCCGGTTGGATCGCCGTGACATTGGTGCCCGGAACGGCACTGTCGGTGATTGCGGTGACGGTGGTGCTCGCCGCCGGAGGCCGGCTGCTGTTCGATGGAACCCTTTGGTCGGCGGGTGCGGGGCTCACAGTGGCGGGCATCGGAGCTGGCGGACTACTGGCGATCAATCTGTTCTCGTCGGTCGGCTCCTAGCAGGCCCGCGGATAGGCAAGCCTTCTCGCGGTCGGACTTCTCGTTCCCCGCTCGTGTTCGCTTCGCTGGTGGGCCGCTTGGGCCGCGGCCTCGTTGCTGACGTTCACTCAGACACGACAGTCGTCGCCTGTCCGCTCGGTCTCTCAGGCCCCCGACAGACCGAAATCCGCCATGTTCGTGGCCGGTAGCGTGACCCGGTGAGCATCGGACCCGGCATGGTCATTGCGATCGCAGCGGCGGCGCTCATCATGGCCGTTGGGATCGCCGACATTGCTCGGGTCGGACGCAACCGCTTCGCCGCCACGAACCGTCGCCGCTCAAATTGGATCCTCTTGATCATCTTCTTCGGCCCGCTGGCGGTGCTGCTCTACGCGGCTGCCGTCCGCCCACAGGTGCTCCATCCAGAGCGATACGCCGACGCCGACGCCGATTCGGTGAGCAGGCGCCAATCGGGCACGCCGGACGGGGGATCGCCCTCGCGAATACAGCCCGAGCCAGTCACACCGAGCGAGTAGGCGCGTTGATGGCCGGCACCGACTATGCAATCGAGGTATCCGGGCTCCGCAAGAACTACGGCGCCCTCGAAGCGGTCGCAGGCGTAGATCTCGAGGTCGCGGCCGGCGAGGTACTGGCGTTCTTAGGCCCGAACGGGGCCGGCAAGACGACGACGGTCGAGATCCTCGAAGGCCTTCGCACGAGAACCTCCGGCGAGGTTCGTGTGCTCGGAGTCGATCCCGCTGACGCGGACGCAGCGTGGCGCGAGCGCCTCGGAATCGTCCTGCAAGGCGGCAATCTCAACGGCGACTTCACTGCGGCCGAGACTGTGACGATGTGGGCTGCCTACTACCGCTCGCCGCGGTCGACCAATGAAGTGCTCGCGTTGGTGGGTCTCGCCGATTCTGCCCGCACGCGTGCCCGACGGCTGTCGGGCGGACAGCAACAGCGGCTGGCGCTGGCGCTCGCGCTCGTGGGCGATCCTGAGCTGGTCTTCCTCGACGAACCAACCACCGGATTCGACCCCGCGGCCCGACGCGAGGCCTGGAACACGATCGACGGACTGCGTGCGCTGGGCGTAACGGTGTTGCTGACAACGCACTACATGGACGAAGCCGATCGTCTCGCAGACCGGATCGCGGTGATCTCGCGCGGCCGCATCGTGGCGGACGGCACCGCTGCAGACCTGGCCGAGATGGCGGCGTTGGCGACCCGCATCAGCTGGGACTCCGCTGAGCTCGCAGCAAGCACGCTGCCCGAGGCGCTTGGTGAACGCTTGCACTCGGAGGGCGTGCTCGATAACCGCGCGGCCGAGCGTCTCGAGCTGACAACCGACGATGTCAGCGGCGTCGTGGGCGAGCTGCTCGCCGCAGCCGACACCGCTGGCGCGCGGCTGGACTCGCTGGAAGTCCGCCCGCCCACCCTCGAGGACACCTATCTGGCACTGACCGGCGAGGACACCGACGAGAGGGATGCAACGGTCGCTGCTACACCGAACGCCCGCGACGGTGATGTCCCGTCTCGACGGCGACGCCGGAGCGCACGCTCATGACGCGCCTGCGACAGCTGCGCAGCGAGACGTACTTCAATCTGCTCGGTTTCCGGCGCAGTCCCGCGGCCACGTTCTTCACCGTCGCGCTGCCGATCATCTTCCTGGTGATCTTCACGTCGATCTTCGGCAACGAACGCATGGGAACGACCGGCGCTCGCGTCGCCACCGTCTACGTGCCGGGGATCCTCGCGCTCTCGGTGGTGTCGGCCACGCTCGTCAATCAGGCGATCACGACCACCATCAAGCGCGAGAACGGTCTCCTTAAGGCGGTGCGGGCGACTCCGTTGCCGCCATGGATCTTCCTCGGAGGACAGATCGCCTCATCGATGGCACTGACCGGCCTCATGACCGTGCTCGTCGTCGGTATCGGACGGTTCGCCTATGGCGTCGAGATCCAGGTGACGGCGCTGCCGAGCCTGTTCATCACGCTGCTTCTGGCCGCTGCAGCATTTTCGGCCATGGGACTCGGCGTGTCGTGCATTTGCCCCAGCGAAAATGCCGCGCCCGCAATCACCAACATGATCGTGCTGCCGCTGTATTTCCTCTCGGACATCTTCATTCCTCCCTCGGCCGGCACGCCGCGTTGGATGACGTTTATCGGCGATCTGTTTCCCATCAAGCACCTTGCGATCGCGCTGGGGCGCACCTTCGACCCGTTCGTCGAAGGGGTCCCGATGCCCGCTGGACGTTGGGCTGTGATTGCCGCATGGGGCCTGTTCGCGGCCTTGGCGACGGTGCGCGGCTTCCGCTGGACGCCGCGCCGCTAGGACGCGGCTGGGCAGGGCCATCGAAAAGGCGGCCAGAAACGCACGTGGGCTGCGGCAGACTTGCGGCGTGGACGTCCTAGCTGACCTCGATGCGCGCGGGCTCATACATCAGACGACTGACCGGACGGCGCTGGCGAAGCGGCTCGACGTCGGACCGGTCACCGTCTACTGCGGCTTCGATCCCACGGCCCCGAGCTTGCACGTCGGAAACCTCATCGGGCTGCTGACCCTGCGACGTCTGCAATTGGCGGGCCACCGCCCGATCGCGCTCGCGGGCGGGGCGACGGGCATGATCGGCGATCCGAGCGGTCGCTCGACCGAGCGGTCGCTGCTGGACGACGACGCCCTGGCGCAGAACCTTGAGGGCATCGTGCCGCAGCTGCGGCAGTTCCTGGACTTCGATGACGGGCCGTGCGCAGCTCGCTTGCTGGACAACCGCGCCTGGACCGTCGGCGTGGGCGTGCTGGACTTCCTGCGCGATATCGGCAAGCACGTCACGATCCCGCAGATGATCGGCAAGGAATCAGTGCGCAACCGGTTGGCTGACGGCGACGGGCTGTCCTACACCGAGTTCAGTTACATGCTGTTGCAGGCGTACGACTATCTGTGGCTCGCGGAGAACGTCGAGTGCGAGCTGCAGGTCGGTGGTTCCGATCAATGGGGCAACATCGTGCTCGGCATCGATCTGATCCGGCGCCGTCTCGGCCGCAGCGCCCATGCCCTGACCTGGCCGTTGCTGGCGCGCAGCGACGGCACCAAGTACGGCAAGACTGCCGGCGGGGAAACTCTGTGGCTCAACCCGGACGCCATGAGTCCGTACCGCTTCTATCAGTCGTGGATCGGCGTCGACGACG
>CBDDDL010000004.1:0-912500 GCA_965226645.1 Candidatus Poriferisodalis sp. | reverse complement strand
GTTCCGACCTGCACGAATGGCGTAACGACTTTCCCGCTGTCTCAACCACAGACCCGGCGAAATTGAAGTACGAGTAAAGATGCTCGTTAGCTACAGAAGGACGGAAAGACCCCGTGGACCTTTACTATAACTTGGTATTGGGTTGTGGCACGTGTTGTGTAGGATAGGTCGGAGACTAGGAAGCGTGCGCGCTAGCGTGCGTGGAGTCAACCTTGAAATACGACCCTGCTCATGTCGGAACTCTAACCTAGGACCCTCAACGGGTCTGGGAACAGTGCCAGGCGGGTAGTTTGACTGGGGCGGTCGCCTCCCAAATGGTAACGGAGGCGCCCAAAGGTTCCCTCAGACTGGTTGGCAATCAGTCGTCGAGTGCAATGGCACAAGGGAGCTTGACTGTGAGACTTACAGGTCGAGCAGGTGCGAAAGCAGGGCATAGTGATCCAGCGATTGCGTGTGGAAGCGTCGTTGCTCAACGGATAAAAGGTACCCCGGGGATAACAGGCTCATCTTCCCCAAGAGTCCATATCGACGGGAAGGTTTGGCACCTCGATGTCGGCTCATCGCATCCTGGGGCTGAAGCAGGTCCCAAGGGTTGGGCTGTTCGCCCATTAAAGCGGTACGCGAGCTGGGTTTAGAACGTCGTGAGACAGTTCGGTCCCTATCCTCTGTGGCTGTAGGAGATTTGAGGAAACCTGTCCGTAGTACGAGAGGACCCGGATGGACGCAGCTCTCGTGTGCCAGTTGTTCCGCCAGGAGCACGGCTGGTTGGCGACCTGCGGAAGGGATAAGCGCTGAAAGCATCTAAGCGCGAAGCCTGTTCCAAGATGAGATCTCCCACTGGTTTTAACCAGGTAAGGCCCGTGGTAGATAACCACGTTGATAGGCCGGATGTGTACGCACAGCAATGTGTTCAGCAGACCGGTACTAATCGGCCGAGGGCTTGGTATCGATACTCAGCCTCGAGGAAGCGCACATCTAGCTGCGCTGATCGTGCATCGCTTTGCAGACGTCATTGTGCACTACTGCACTCGTGCGGACGACGATGTCGACCGCATCTTGATCTCTGGTGGCTATAGCGGCAGGGCCACACCCGTTCCCATTCCGAACACGGAAGTTAAGCCTGCCCGCGCCGATGGTACTTGGGGGAAATTCCCCTGGGAGAGTAGGTCGCTGCCGGAACCCTTCATGAAGAACCCTCGCCGCTGCTAGCGGCGGGGGTTCTTCGCGTCTGGGGCCTAGCCTCGAGGAGTGACCGAGAATCGGCGTCCGCCTCGCAGCGGCCGCGCACAGCGTCCTGATCGCGGTGGCGCCGGACGTTCAAATCGCCCTGGCGCTGGACGCCCAGATCGCACTCGCGGCGGCGGTTCAGGAGGTCGGCGAGACGGCGGTTCTGCTCGGGACGGCGGCCGCAATGGCGACCGTCGTCGGAGCAATGACGCCAGCGGGGGTCGAGACCCCGACCGGAGACAGGATCGACGCCGCGACGGCCGCCCCGACGGACGAAGCGACCGCTCCGAGGGACGAAGCGACCGCTCCGAGGGACGAAGCGACCGCTCCGACGGACGCAACGATGGTGTACCGGCGCGACGTCGGCGTCCTGAACGACAAGATGACCGCCGCACCAGCGGCAGCCGCGAGTCATTGATCCGCGGCCGTGCCTCGGACCGGCCCCAACGGCGCTCGGGACCTCCTCGCCGGCCTGACAAGCCGGTCGATGAAGTCGCAGAGCAAGCTGCCCGCCGAACCGACTGGGGCGGCGTTGCGCGCCGGGGTGCATCTGTGCTCCGACCCATTCCGGGTGCGGATCGAGGCGACGCCTACGCAGCAGGCGTGCCGGCCCGCAGCGAGCAGCGTCCCGAGCAATTGGCGGATCCTGAACGGGTGCCCCCTCAAGCTGGCGGCTCGGGTCGCAACGGTGCCCAGGATGCACGGCGTCGGACACGCCCGAAGGTGCGGTTGGATGTTCCGCAGCTGGATCCGGCGTCGGTGCGAGACATGCCGAAGTCCGAACGGGAACGGCTAGCGCGGCGCCTGCGCGATGCGGGCGAGGATTTTCTTGCGGAACGCTTCGGCGACGCGCTCGTCACGCTGCGGCCGCTGGCCGCGCGGTTCGCTGCCGTTGCTGAGGTGCAGGAGCTGTACGGACTGACGCTGTACCGGCTGGGCCGCTGGACTGCGGCCGCGCACCGGCTCGAGCAATACGAAGCGATGACGGGCGCGACCGATCAGCTTCCAGTGCTGGCGGATTGCTACCGGGCGCTCGGACGACTCAATGACGTCCACGACGTCTGGGATCGGCTTCGACACTCGAGCCCGGATGCCGACACGATCACAGAGGGTCGGATCGTGACGGCGGGGGCGTTGGCTGATGAGGGCAGAACCCAAGATGCCATCCGGCTCCTCGAAGCCGGGCCGTTACGCTCGAAGCACCCCCAAGAGCATCACCTGAGGCTGTGGTACGCGCTTGCCGACCTCTACGACCAAGTCGGCGATCTGCAACGCGCACGGCGCGGCTTCAGCCGCGTCCAGCAGGCAGAGCCCGACTTTGTCGATGTGACCGACCGACTGGCATCGTTGAGCGACACAGCTTCCTGACGGGCCGTGGACTCCTCGCGAATTTTCCGGACTCCTCCCGAGTTTGATGGCGCGCAGGTAGAGTGAACGCGTCAATCGGGCGACTGGGCAAGTCCGTCGAACTGGCGAACGGATGAACCCTGCAGGCGCCAGCGAGACGCCAGTGAGTGTTGCCCAGTGAGTGTTGCAAGGTGAGCGGCACAACATGAAGACGGACACCGACATCGAACGACTGCTCGGCGACCGGGCCTCTTACTTGCTGGACCACAAGTGTGAAGGGATCAGTCGCGACTTGCTGACCCTGCCCGGTCCGAATTTCGTCAGTGACGTGGTCGCCGGCACCGACAGATCGCCACAGGTCATGCGCAGCCTGCAGTCGCTGTTCGATCACGGTCGACTCGGCGGCACCGGGTACGTCTCGATCCTCCCCGTCGATCAGGGCATCGAACACACCGCTGCTGCATCGTTCGCCCCCAACCCGATCTACTTCGACCCCGCCGCCATTGTGGAGCTCGCGGTCGACGGCGGTTGCAACGCCGTTGCAACGACGTTCGGCGCGCTCGGAGCAGTCTCCCGCCGCTATGCGCACCGCATTCCGTTCATCGTGAAGCTCAATCACAACGAGCTCATGACCTACCCGACCACGTACGACCAAATCATGTTCGGATCTGTCGTCCGGGCCCACGAGCTCGGCGCAGCGGGTGTCGGTGCCACCATCTACTTCGGCTCGGCCGAGAGCGGTCGCCAGATCACCGAAGTCGCCGCCGCCTTTGAGGAGGCGCACCGCCTCGGGATGTTCACCGTGCTGTGGTGCTACCTGCGCAACTCGGCCATCAACCTTTCCAATGAAGCGGGCGGCGTCGATCACCACGTCGCTGCCGATGCAACCGGGCAGGCCAACCACATCGGTGTCACGATCGAGGCCGACATCATTAAGCAGAAGCTGCCCGAGAGCAACGGCGCATTCGTCTCGGTGCCCGGGTTCGGCAAGACCCACCCGGCCGTGTACGACCGTCTGACTTCAGATCACCCGGTCGACCTGTGCCGCTGGCAGGTGGCCAACTGCTACTTGGGGCGTGTGGGGCTCATCAACTCTGGCGGCGCCAGCTCGGGCGCCACCGATCTCGCAGAGGCCACCGAGACCGCCGTGGTGAACAAGCGCGCCGGCGGCATCGGCTTGATCTCGGGCCGCAAAGCCTTTCAGCGACCGATGTCCGAAGGCATCGAGTTGCTCGGAGCCATCCAGGACATATATCTCGACCCGGCGGTCACGATCGCCTGAGCAGCCGCCACCCGGCGGCGGCTCCGAAACAACCGTGCGACGGCAGTCGCGGCTAGCGTGCTCGCCGGGATTCCGCCGTACCCCCACAGGAGGATCCGTGACCGAGACCGCATCGCGCGAATTGCCGCTGCAGGAGATCGACGAAGTCATCATTCGCTTCGCCGGCGACTCCGGTGACGGCATGCAGCTCACAGGCGATCAGTTCACCAGCATTTCTGCCGCCCTCGGCAACGACCTGTCGACGCTGCCGGATTTCCCGGCGGAGATCCGGGCGCCGCAGGGGACGCTCGCGGGTGTCTCGGCGTTCCAGGTCCGCGTTTCTGACTTCGAAATCACCACGCCAGGCGATGCCCCGACCGTACTGGTCGCGATGAACCCCGCCGCGCTCAAGGCGCAGCTGCACCACCTCACCCAGGGCGGCGCGCTGATCCTCAACACCGATGCCTTCAACGACCGCAACCTCGAGAAGGCCGGCTACAAGAGCAATCCGCTGGACGATGGCTCGCTGGACGACTACCGCACATATCCGGTCCCGATGAGCCAGATCACCCGCGATGCGGTTGCCGAGCACGGCGTCAAGCCGCGTGACGCCGAGCGATCCAAGAACTTCTTCGCGCTCGGGCTGATCTCGTGGATGTATACGCGGCCCATCGAGCCGACCTTGGAATTCATCAACACGAAGTTTCGCGGCCGCGAACAAGTCATCATCTCCAACGCGGCCGCCTTTCGTGCCGGGTACAACTTCGGCGAGACAGCTGAGATCTTCGAGGCGCACTACGAGGTCAAACCGGCTCCGCTCACGCCCGGCGAATACACCAACGTCAATGGCAACACGGCTCTCGCATGGGGCTGCGTCGCGTCAGGCCAGCTCGCGCGCCTGCCGGTGTTCCTGGGTTCTTATCCGATCACGCCGGCTTCGGACATCCTCCACGAGATGTCGCTCAAGAAGAACTTCGGCGTGCGGACCTTCCAGGCCGAGGACGAGATCGCCGCTGCGGCGTCGGCCGTCGGCGCGGCGTTCGGAGGAGCGCTGGCATTCACCGCCACGTCGGGTCCCGGGCTGGCGCTCAAGGGCGAGACGCTGAGCCTGGCCGTCAGCCTTGAGCTGCCCATGGTTGTGCTTGACATCCAGCGGGGTGGACCGTCAACCGGCCTGCCGACCAAGCCCGAGCAGGCCGACCTGATGATGGCCATGTACGGCCGTCACTCCGAGTCGCCATTGCCGATTGTGGCGCCGCGCAGCCCGGCGGACTGCTTCGACATCGCGATCGAGGCGTCACGCATAGCGCTCAAGTACCGCACGCCGGTGATCGTGCTCTCCGACGGCTTTTTGGCCAACAGCTCCGAGCCATGGCTGCTGCCCGACGTCGAAAACCTCCCTGACATCGGCGTCGAGTTCGCGACCGGCTTCAACGGCACCAACGAGGACGGCGACGGCATCTTCCTTCCGTACCTGCGTGATCCCGAGACGCTGGCGCGACCCTGGGCCATTCCCGGCACCCCCGAATTGATGCACCGCATCGGCGGCATCGAGAAGGAAGACGGCACCGGCAACATCTCCTATGACCCCGAGAACCACCAGAAGATGGTCGACCTTCGCCAAGCGAAGGTAGACGGCATCGACGTTCCCGATGTCGAAGTGGCCGGCGACGCCGACGCCGACCTCGTCGTGCTCGGCTGGGGGTCCACCTGGGGCGCCATTGATGCTGCTGCAAGGCGACTGCGCGAAGCCGATTACAAGGTCGCGCATGTGCATCTGCGGCACCTCAATCCGCTGCCGCCCAACCTCGGCGACGTGCTCCGGCGCTACCGCGCCGTGGTGTGCCCCGAGATGAACAAGGGCCAGCTGTGCGATCTGGTGCGGGCCAAGCACCTCATCGACGTCGAGCACGTCGGCAAGATCGACGGCGTGCCGTTCACCACCGCAGAGATCACCGAGGGCGTCCGACACCGGCTCGAAGCGATGCCATCAGCGTAAGCGCACCCACCCAAGCACACAAACACGATTCGCGACAGCAACAACCTCACAGAGACGAGTTCGAAGATGACCGACACCTCCGCCACTCCGACGACCGGGCCGGCCGACTGGGCGTCCGATCAGGAGGTCCGCTGGTGCCCTGGCTGCGGCGACTACTCCATCCTCACGGCGATGCGGATGCTGATGCCGAGCCTCGGGACTGAACCTCACAACACGGTGTTCATCTCGGGAATCGGCTGTGCCGCTCGCTTTCCGTACTACATGAACTCCTACGGAGTGCACGGCATCCATGGCCGGGCACCCGCCATCGCCACTGGTTTGTCGATGGCGCGCCCCGATCTCGATGTCTGGGTGATCGGTGGCGACGGCGACATGCTGTCAATCGGCGGCAATCACCTGATTCACGCACTGCGCCGCAACGTGAAGATCAAGGTGCTGTTGTTCAACAACATGATCTACGGGTTGACCAAGGGCCAATTCAGCCCCACGAGCGAGGTCGGCAAGGTCACCAAGAGCTCGCCGATGGGCTCGCTGGATGCTCCGTTCAACCCGCTGTCGGTTGCGCTTGGCGCGGAGGCCTCGTTCGTCGCCCGCACCCACGACATGGACCGCGAGCACATGATGGACACGTTCCAGCGTGCACATGCCCACGACGGCGCAGCCTTCGTCGAGGTATTTCAGAATTGCAACGTCTTCAACGACGGGGCGTTCGAGACCATCACGAAGAAGCAGAACCGCGACGCCAACCTGATCCCGCTCGTCCACGGTGAGCCGATCTGCTTCGGGGCCGACGGCGAGTTCGGCGTGATCGACGAGGCCGGCTGCGCCCGTGTCGTGCACACTGCCGATGTCGGCGAAAGCGCCCTCTTGGTGCACGACGAGCGCAAGCACGACCCCTCGACGGCGTTCATGCTCGCTCGTCTCGCCCGCGGACCGTTCGAGCCGACTCCGATCGGCGTGTTCCGCGCAGTGGAACGCAGCGAGTACGCGATGGCATCGACCCGCCAGCTGGCCGCAGCCCAGGAAAAGCAAGGCCCCGCGGACATCTCAGCGATGCTTCGCTCGAGGGGCACCTGGAACGTCTGATACCGACACCGCGGGCATTCAGATGCGGACGTTGCCTCGGAAGGCCCTTCGCGGAAACCAGCTCGCAATCCACTGCCGAGCCAGCCGAGCACGCTGGTACGTTCGACAGCGTGACTGCAGTGCGTCGACGCCTGGACAGCGAACTGGTGCGCCGCTGCATCGCGCCGTCGCGGACCGTCGCTGCGGCACTCATCGACGACGGCCGGGTCCGTGTCAGCGGAACGATCGCGTCCAAGCCCTCGCGGCTCGTCGCGCCGTCAGAAGCGGTGCATCTCACCGGGGAACCGCGGCGATTCGTGTCACGCGGCGGCGGCAAGCTCGACGCCGCCCTGGACGCCTTCTGTATCGACGTCGAGTCTCGGCGGGCGCTTGATGCAGGCGCTTCGACAGGCGGTTTCGTCGACTGCTTGTTGCAGCGAGGCGCAGCGGAGGTCGTTGCCGTCGACGTCGGCTGGGGCCAGCTCGATGCAGGTCTGCGCGCAGACGAGCGTGTCATTGTGCGCGAGCGCTGCAACATTCGCCATCTCGGGCCCGCAGACATCGGCGGCGCGGTCGACGTCGTGACAGCGGATCTCTCGTTCATCTCGCTTCGCACCGTCATGGCGAATCTCGCTGCGTGCGCGCGGCCGGAGTGCGATGCAGTGCTGCTGGTCAAGCCCCAATTCGAGGCCGACAGGCGAGAGGTGTCGCGAGGCAAGGGTGTGGTGAGAGACCCTGCGGTCTGGCGGCGCGTCCTTGACGACGTGGCGGCTTCAGCGCACGACCGAGGCCTGGCACCGGCTGGCATCACCGTGTCGCCGCTGCGCGGTGCGGCAGGCAACGTGGAGTTCCTCCTGCATTGCCGCCGAAGCGCGGATGTCGCTGCGGCCATCACGTTGAGGGACGCCGATGTCGCCGCTGCGGTGTGTCTGGCTGCCGATGAGCTCGATTCGGCAAGGAGGCCTGCATGAGCGACGTTGCCGTGCTTGCGCACAACGAGCGTGTTGAGGCGCTCGCAGCGGCGAAGCAGCTGGTCGAGTGGCTCGAGCAAAACGGCCACTTCGTCGTCATGCCTCCTGCCGAGGCCGCAGCCATCGGTCGGTTGGAGCTCGCCGCCGACGACCACTTGATCGACGGGACCGCAGCACTGGCCGTGAGCATCGGTGGCGACGGCACGATGCTGCGCTCGTTCGACATGGTGGCCGCTGCTGGCGTTCCAGTGCTTGGGGTCAATGTGGGCCACCTCGGCTATCTGACCGAGTTCGAGCCCCCGAACCTCATCGAGACCGTGGCCGCAGCACTGGCCGGCGACCTCGACATCTCCGAGCGAATGATGGTCAGCGCCACCGTGCGCCGCGCGGGCGACACTGATGCAGACCGCCGGTCGATGGTTGGGTTCGACGAAGTGAGCACATGGACGGGGCTCAACGAGGTGGTGGTCGAAAAGAGCGACCCGGGTCACACGATTCGCCTGGAGGTTCGCTTCGACGGCGACGCGTTCGCGACATATGCCGCAGACGGTCTCATCGTGTCCACGCCGACTGGATCCACCGCGTACAGCCTGTCCGCTGGCGGTGCCGTCGTGGCTCCGACGCATGAATCGCTACAGGTCACACCAGTCGCGCCGCACATGCTGTTCGACCGCTCGCTGCTGCTTCCGGCGGAGACCGAAATCGGGTTGCGTGTGATCGGCGAGCGAGCTGCGCTTGCGGCAGTGGACGGACGCTCGGCGACGAGACTGCAAACGGGTGACGAATTGATTGTGACCCGTGCGCCGTATCAGGCTCGACTGGTGACTGCGGGAGCGGACAGCTTTCACCGGGTCCTCAAGCACAAGTTCGGTCTGAAGGATCGATAATGCGCGCAGTGGGTCACCCCCCGCCGTCGGGCACAGGTCGCCGTCCCCGACGAATCGGAGGTAGCTGATGCTGGTGGAACTGGCAGTGCGCAACCTGGGTGTGATCGAGAGGGCCAGCCTGGTGTTGGGTCCGGGAATGACGGCGCTGACAGGCGAGACCGGCGCCGGCAAGACGATGATCGTGCAGGCCGTGCAACTGCTGGTCGGCGGCCGGGCCGACCCTGCGATGGTTCGGGCCGGGGCCGATGCCGCAGTGGTCGAGGGTCGGTTCGTGGTGCCCGATGCAACCCACGGCACGGCTGGGTCCAACGGCTTGCCGAGCCTTGGGGAGCCAAGCGGCAGTCATGAGATCGTTCTGCGCCGGGTGGTTCCCGCGCAGGGGCGCAGCCGTGCCTACGTGAATGGCGAGATGGCGTCGGCAACCGAACTGGCTGAGCTGGGCGCCGGGCTCATTGACCTGCACGGTCAGCATCAGCACCAATCGCTGTTGTCCAGCCGCACCCAGCGCGAGGCGTTGGACCGCTGGGGCAACGTCGATCTTCGCCCGTTGCGCGGGGCGCGCGAGGAACTCGTGGCGTTGCAGCGCAATCTCGCCGCGCTCGGCGGCGATGCCAGGGCGCGAGCGCAGGAGATCGACGTGCTCCGGTTTCAGGTAGACGAGATCTCCGAGGCCGGACTCGACGATCTCGATGAGCTAGAGCGGTTGGCCGAACGCGAAGATCTGCTGGCCGATGCCGCCGCTCATCTGACGGAAGGCCACGGCGCCCGTCACTCCCTTGCCGGCGACGATGGAGCGATCGACAAGCTCGGTGAGGCCGCCGCGGCGCTCGCGAGCCGGAAGCCCTTCGCCGCAGTCGGGGCGCGGCTCGGCGCGCTGGCAGCAGAGCTGGACGACACCGTCGAGCAACTCCGCGGCGTGCTGGAGTCCATCGACGACGATCCGCAGGCCGTGGCGGAGGTGAGGGCGCGGCATCAGCGTCTGCGCGAGTTGACGCGAAAGTACGGCGACACGCTGGCCGACGTTGTCGCATTCGGAGCAGACGCGGCTGAGCGCCTCGCGGGGCTTGAGCGTCATGACGAGTTGGCGGGCGAACTCGAGGACGGCATCGCCGAAGCACAAGCACATGTCGCACGTGAAGCAGACGCTGTCGCACGCGCGCGCCGCACGGCGGCACCGGGACTCGCCGCAGCCGTCACCGAGCATCTGGGCTCGCTGGCGCTCGAGCATGGGAACCTGGACGTGGACGTGTCGGGCCCCGCGCCGAGCGACGGCGTGGAGTTCCGATTCAGCGCGAATCGAGGTGCCGCGCCGGGTCCGCTTGCGAAGGTGGCCTCAGGAGGCGAGCTGGCACGCGTGATGCTCGCACTGCGGCTCGTGCTGACGGCGGGACCTCCAACGCTGGTGTTCGACGAGGTAGACGCAGGCATCGGCGGCGAAACCGCGTTGGCCGTGGGACGAGCATTGTCGTCGCTCGCCCCGGAGCATCAAGTGCTGGTCGTCACCCACCTTCCTCAGGTTGCGGCATTCGCACATCACCAAGTGGCGGTACGCAAGACCGACGACGGCACCACGGTCATCTCTGATGTTGTGACGGTCACCGGCGACGAACGCATCAGCGAAATCGCACGCATGCTGTCCGGACAGCCCGACTTGGCGAGCGGCCGCCTGCATGCCACCGAGTTGTTGGCGAGCGCTGCGTCACACCGCCCCCGGTTGGATCCCGCGAACGGAACGACCATGGTGAGCGCCGGCACGGCATCGCCCCGGCACGCTCCTTCGGGCGCTGCGCCGTGAGAGCGCGCCGACGACGAACGCTGCGTCGCCGACGACGCAATGGCCAAGCGGAAGTGGCGGCGCGATGCCGCGTGGACCGCAGGACCAAGAATCTCATCGGTCGTCTCGACAGCGGCGAGATCGCGGTCATCGATCACTCTGACCTCGACAGGGTGGCGGCCGACGGACTGATTGCAGCCGGTGCTGCGGCAGTCATCAACGCAGTGCCGACGATGAGCGGCCGCTACCCCGCACTTGGCGGGTTGACGCTTGCGCAAGCGGGCATGTTGGTACTGGACGACATCGGCACGGAGGCGTTCGACGCGTTGAGCGAAGGTGACGAGATCGCCATTGACGGCGACGCAGTGCATCGGAACGGCGAATTGCTCGCCACCGGCTATCGGCGCGACGCGCAGCACTTCGAGCAAGTTCTCGAAGCGGCGCGTATCGCGGTGCGCAGCGAACTCGGCAGCTTTGCCCGCAACACGCTCGAGTATCTAGCCGCCGAACCGCTGATCCTCACCGAAGAACTGAAGATTCCTCCGCTGCGCCACGAGCTGCGCCGACGACATGTCCTGGTGGTGGTGCGCGGCATCGATTACCGCGAGGACCTCGCAGCCCTGCGCCGCTCGGGCTACATGTCGGACATGCGGCCAATCCGCATCGGCGTCGACGGCGGCGCTGACGCGCTGCTCGAGGCTGGCATGGCGCCGCACATCATCATCGGCGACTTCGACTCAGTGTCGCCGCGGGCGCTCGGCTGCGGTGCACAGCTGATCGTGCATGCCTACCCCGACGGCGATGCCCCGGGGGCGAAGCGTCTCGCCGACGCGGGTCTCGACTACGACGTCATCGCGGCGCCCGGCACCAGCGAGGACTTGGCGCTTCGTCTGGCGTTCGAACAGCGAGCCGAACAGATCGTGGAAGTCGGATCGCACACGTCGATGGTGGATTTCTTCGACAAGGGCCGTCGCGGCATGGCGTCCACGTTCCTTACCCGGATGCAGGTGTCCTCCGCGCTGGTCGATGCCAAGGGTGTGAGCCGCCTGTACCGAACGCAGATCCGCAAGCGCGACATGGCTCTGCTCATCGTGTCGGCACTGGTCACCATCGGCGTAATTGCCGCGGTGACCGAGCCCGGCCGACTGCTGCTGCGCACGCTGTGGATCAACATGGGCCTTTGAGATGATCAATATGCGATACCACATCGTCTCGATCGTGGCGGTGTTCCTGGCGCTCGCGATCGGCTTGGCTCTGGGCTCGACGTTCGTGGATTCGGTGCTGGTCAGCAACCTCGAATTCCAGGTCGACCAGCTCGAAGAGGACACGATTGCCGCGATTGCCGAGAGAACCGAAGCGGTGGAGGCGCGTGACGAAGCACTCGCCAGCATTGACGCAGCACGCGCGGAGCGCGGCGAGGTGGAGACCTTCGTGCGTCCCTATCTGCCGCAGGGACGGCTGAGCGGGACAACCGCGCTTGTCGTCGCGCCCGAAGGCACAAACACTGAGGCGGTCGCGGCGATCCGCTCTCGACTAGCCGCTACTGACACCGAGATCGGCGGAGTGCTGTGGCTGAGCGACGAGCTCCTCCTCGTCGACGCCGAGGTGCGCCGACAGATTGCCGATGCGTTTTCGCTGGCCGGCGACAGTCGCGACGCCATTCGGCGCGCCCTTCGCTTCTTGGTGCCCCAGGCGCTTTACCGCCCCGACGAAGCGGGATCGTCGCCAGGCGACGCAGCGGATGTTGAGGCTCTGCCCGAGGCCGCAGCGCTGGACGGATTCAGTCCCGGATTCGCCGCAGTGCCGACGACTCGCACGGCGCTCACCGTGCTGCGGGACCTCGGCCTCGTGACCCACGACGGCACGGGTGCGGTCGCGCTGCACCGGCTCGGCGGCGAGACGCTGCGCCTCGTTGTGGTGACCGATGCGGCTGCGGCTGACCTGAACTCCGAATTCGTCTTCGACTTGCTCGACGTCATTGCCGCGGAGGGTCACCAAGGCACGGGTGTCATCGTGGAGGTCCCTGCGCTCGCCACCGACGACTCCGCCGCCGCAGCGGGCTACGGATCGGTGCTTGCCGGGGTACGGAGCGATGCGGAGCTGTCATCAGCGTTCTCCACCGTCGATGCGGTGGACACCTTCTCGGGCGACTTGGCGTTGCTGGTGGCGCTCGAGAATCTGCCACAGGTGGGCAACTACTCGGCGACCGATCCCTCACACGGACTGAGGTCGCCGTGACACACGTCGTTGCAATCGTGCCGGCGTACAACAACGCGGCCACCGTGGGCGCCACCGTGACGGCGCTGCGCACGGTGCCCGATGTGCTCGACGTGATCGTGGTCGACGACGGCTCCCGAGATCGCACGGCGGCAGTGGCGTCGAGCGCCGGAGCCAGGGTGATCGAGTTGACTCGCAATCGCGGAAAGGGCGGCGCTGTGGCGGCAGCGATAGCCGCCTCGGGTGCACCCGAGATCTACTTGCTCATCGATGCCGACCTCGGAGCGACAGCGGCGCATGCTCCCGAGTTGCTCGGACCGATCGTGGCCTCCGAGGCTGACATGACCATTGCAGTGTTCGGCGCGCACGACCAAGACGGAGCTGGTGCACGACAGCGTCGCGGCGGCTTCGGGCTCGTCAAGCGCCTCGCAGCACAGGTCTTGTGGGTAGAGACGGGCACGAAGTTCGCAGAGCCTCTGTCGGGACAGCGGGCCGTGCGCGGGGCTCTGCTCCGCTCGCTTGAGTTCGCTGAGGGCTTCGGGCTCGAGATCGGTCTGACACTGGATGCGACGATGCGGGGAGCAACGATCACCGAGGTTGAGGTTCGGTTCGCGCATCAACCGACAGGACGCGACCTCGGCGGATTTGCGCACCGAGTTCGCATCGGCCGCGATGTGATGCGTGCAGCGTCGGCACGCATCGGCGGGTGCAGACTGATGTGGCGGCTCGTTGCCGCCCCGCTGACGCGACGCTCGACCCGAATCGACGTCAAGCGTGCACTGCGCCTGGAGGCGCAGCGAAGCTCGCTGCGCAAGCTCGGCCGGGCTCCGTTGGCAGCAATGCGACGTCGAAAGCGCCGCAAGAGGTCGAGTGACGGCTGACGACGCACTCCGAACGGGCGCTGCGCTGGCGCTGGTCGCCGTCGCGGGGGCGCTCACAACAGCGGCGCTGTGGCGCTTGACAGGTTCGAAGATGCAGCGGGAGCGCTGGATGCGAGCGAATTACCGCGGCGAGCAGATCGTGGCAACCTCGGGCCTGCTCGTCGTTGCCGTAGGGGCCGTCGGCGCCGCTGCCGTTGTATTCATGGCGTGCCGTGCCTCGGGCTGGTTTGCCTACTCGTCAGCGTTGACCGATCTAGAGCGCATAACGGAGATCGAGGATGCAGGCTCGCTGGACCTGATACCGGTCGACGCGTTCCGAAATCCCACGACGGCGGCTGCCACCGGTGCCGTGGCGGCAGTGTTGGCCTTGTTGGTGTTCGGGTTGCTGGGATTTCGAGACGACACTCGCGAGGACGTCACAGCAGGCGGATTCGTTGCGCATTTCGGCCGCAGCTGGCGGCAGCGTCGGCTCACTACGGGAGCGCAGAAGGCACTCGGCGGGGGAGCAGCAGCGCTGGCGTGCACACAGATCGTGCTGTTCGGCAACGTCGGCAGCCTCTGGAACGGCGACGGATGGAGAGACGGCTACGCCGTTATGCGGTCGTTGCGTGCTGTCGTCATCGGTTCGCATGACAGCTGGGCCTTTGTACCGCTGCTGCGTGGAGCGCTCATCGTGGCTCTCAGTGCCAACGTGCTGAACCTGTTGGACCGAGTGCCGGGCCGGGCCTCGAAGGCTGCGCTGGCATGGTGGCTGTGCGGGCTGGTTCCCTTTGCACTGTCTGACCCGGCGTGGCCGCAAGGATTCCACGATGCGAGCGTCGTCTCCGCGGGGCTGGCTTGGCAGACCCCGGCGTTGTGGGCGGCGGGTGCCGTCGGCGCATCGGTCGGGCTGCTGCGCAGCGAGTTGCACGAGCTGCACATGCAGGGAGATACCGGCGTGAACGCCACAGGCGCAGTGCTGGGACTCGCCACCGTGGCGATGGCGTCCGGCACGGTGGAGTGGGCGCTGCTCGGAGTGTTCGTTGCCCTCAATGCGTCCAGCGAGCGCTGGTCGTTCAGCACGGCCATCGATTCGGTGCCACCGCTGCGTTGGCTGGACCGCCTCGGTTCGCCCTATCGACGCCCCTGATCGTGCCCGCTGCATTGCAGCGCTGTGTCTCATTCCCGCTGCATTGCAGCGGCGGTGCGCCGGTGGGCTGCGAGGCGTTCGTCGAGCGCGGGATGCACGAGTAGGCCGTCGCTGACAACCGAGCGGCCGGCGACGATCGTCTCGCGGGCAGAAAGCGGTCCGCAGCGCAGCCACGCCTCGATCGGGTCTGACAACGCTCCGGCGAACGCCGGGCCGTCGAGCTGCCACACCACGAGGTCTGCGCATGCGCCGACGGAGAGCTCGCCGATCTCGCCAGAACGACCAAGGCAGCCGGCTCCGCCTCGGGTCGCGATCTCGAGCGCATCGCGCGCAGTGAAGTACATTGCCTCGCTCGGCTCAGCAGCAGTTTCGGGTTGGCTGCCGGGGCGTCCGCTGTCGAGTCCCCGGTCGGGACTCGAATGGCGCAGGCCGTCGCGCAGGCGTCCCACCAGCAGGGCGTTGCGGGCTTCGGTCCACATCGACGCCGAGTCCGCGCTGGCCGAACCGTCGACGCCGAGGCCGACCGGGACACCGGCGGCACGCAGTTCTCGCACCGGGGCCAGGCCGGTTCCCAGGATCAGGTTCGAGCTGGGGCAGTGCGCTACGCCGGTGCCCCACTGACCGAGACGGACGATTTCGGCAGGGTTGGGCTGGACGCCGTGCGCGATCCAGGACCGGTCGGTGCCCCAGCCGCAGTGCTCGAAGTAGTCCACTGGTCGCATGCCGAACATTTCGATGCAGAAGCCGTCCTCGCCGGGGTCCTCGGCCAGGTGGGTGTGCAGCCGCACATCTAGTCGCTCAGCCAGCTCGGCTGTCGCGGTCATGAGCTCGGTCGAGACCGAGAACGGCGAGCACGGCGCCAACGCGACCCGCACCATGGCAGCCGGGGAACGGTCGTGATGGGTCGCGACGAGCCGTTCGGACTCGGCCAGGATCTCGTCGGGGGACTGACACACCTCGTCGGGCGGAAGCCCGCCCAACGACTGGCCCAGCGACATCGAGCCACGCGTCGGATGGAACCGCATGCCCAGTTCGGTCGCAGCGGCGATCTCAGCGGCGATGAGGTCGCCGCCTCCGCGGGGATGCACGTAGAGATGGTCGGTGCTGGTCGTGCAGCCGCCGAGCGCAAGCTCGGCAAGTCCCACCCACGCCGAGAGGTACGCGCCCTCGGCGTCAAGCCGGGCCCACAGGGGGTACAGAGTCGTCAGCCATTCGAACAGGCCGCCGCCCAGAGCGGGCCTGTACGCCCTCGTAAGGTTTTGGTACATGTGGTGATGGGTGTTCACGAGGCCTGGTGTCACCAGGCAGCCGCTTGCGTCGATGGTGTGCTCGGCGGTCGGCAGGACATCGGCGGGTCCTCCTACCGCGCTCACGACCCCATCCGAGACCGACACCCAACCGCCCGCGATCTCACGCCGCCGCGCATCACACGTTGCAACGAGATCTGCGCCACGTACGAGCAGATCTGCTGTTGTCTCGCTCATCTGGAGCCTCCGTTGAGGTCGTCGGCTGCGTCCGAGGGTCAACCCCTTGCGGACGTTGCGACGGTAGCTTGAGCCGAAACCAGAGGGAGCGAAGTGGCTAAGCACATATTCGTCACCGGTGGTGTTGCAAGCTCCCTGGGCAAGGGAATCACCGCGGCTTCACTCGGGCGGCTGTTCGTTGCGCGTGGCTACCGGGTCACCATGCAGAAGCTCGACCCGTACATCAACGTCGACCCCGGAACCCTGAATCCCTATGAGCACGGCGAGGTGTTCGTCACTGACGACGGTGGCGAGACCGACCTCGATCTCGGCCATTACGAGCGATTCATTGACGAGTCGCTGACCCGAGATTCCAACGCCACGACCGGATCGATCTACCAAAAGGTGCTCGCCGATGAACGGCGGGGCGAGTACCTCGGTCGAACGGTGCAGGTCATCCCGCACATCACCGACGAGATCAAGGAGCGCATCCGCAAGCTCGCTGCCCCCGATGTGGACATTGTGATCACCGAGGTGGGCGGCACGGTCGGCGACATCGAGATCCTGCCGTTCCTCGAAGCCATCCGCCAAATGCGCCTCGAAGTCGGTCGCCGCAATGTCTGTTACGTCCACGTCACACTGGTGCCGTTCATCGGCCCCGCCGGCGAGCAGAAGACCAAGCCCACGCAGCACTCGGTGACCGAGCTGCGCAGCCGCGGCGTGCAGCCCGACGCCATCGTGCTACGCAGCGAAGGGCCCATCGAGGATGGCCTCCGCAACAAGATCGCCAATCTTTGCGACGTCGAGCTGGCCGGCGTGGTGAACGCTCCCGATGCTTCGATCCTGTACGAGATCCCGATGGTGTTGCGCGCAGAGGGACTCGACAGTTTCCTGTGCGGGCTGCTGGACATCGAAGATGTAGAGCCTGACCTGGCCGAATGGGAAGCAATGCTGGCGCGGATCAAGTCGCCGCAGGCCACCGTGCGCATCGGCATCATCGGCAAGTACGTCACGTTGCCCGACGCGTATCTCTCGGTGTGCGAGTCCCTCCGCCACGCCGCCTCCTACCACGGCGTCGAAGTCGACATCGAGTGGATCCACTCTGAGGAGATCGAAGGTCTGCTCGCCGCGGGGAGGCTGCGACACCTCGACGGCATGGTGATCCCCGGCGGATTCGGATCCCGGGGCATCGAGGGCAAGATCGCTGCGGCCGCGTTCTCCCGCCAGAACGACATTCCCTGCCTGGGCCTGTGTCTGGGCCTGCAAGTCATGGTGATCGAGTTCTGCCGCAACGAGTTGGGCTTGCTGAGCGCCAACTCGACAGAGTTCGACCCCAACACGCTCCATCCGGTCATCGACCTCATGCACGCCCAGCGAGGCGTCCAGGACAAGGGCGGCACGATGCGGCTCGGCGCCTACGTTGCCCGGCTTGCACCGCGCAGCCGTGTGGCGGCCATGTACGGCGACACCCTGGTGAACGAGCGTCACCGCCATCGCTATGAGGTCAACAGCGCCTACCGCGCGAAGATGGCCGGGCGCGGCCTGCAGTGCAGCGGACTGTCGCCTGACGGCAGGCTCGCCGAGTTCATCGAGCTCGACGACCATGCGTTCTGGGTCGGCACCCAGGCGCATCCGGAGTTCAAGAGCCGTCCCGACCGCCCCGCACCGCTGTTCTGCGGCCTCGTGGGAGCGGCTCTCGCCCGAGCTGAGGGTCGCAACCCGCAGCTGCTGCGGGCACCGCTGCGCACCGGCGGCCCGCTGGGCTGACGGTGGCGCCAGCGCTGGCAATACCCGCAGAGGATTACTTGGGCTGGCTGGCCAACGAGCGAGGCCGTGCACCTCGCACGATCGCGTCCTATCGCGCTGACCTGCATTCGTTCTCCGCGTGGCTCGATGAGCGCGGTCTCGACCTGTTCCGCGCGTCGTCTTCCGACGTGGCCGCGTACCTGGCCCACCTGCACAGCGACCTCAAGCGCAGCTCCTCGACCGTGGCGCGTGCGGCCGTCAGTCTGCGCGGCCTGTATCGATTCTTGGTGGCCGAGGACCTGACGTCGGTGGATCCGGCTGGAACGCTCGACGTGCCACGCGCTCCCGCGGGTCTGCCGCGTGCGCTGCGGCGGGACCAGATCGAGATGCTGCTGGCCTCGCCGGACGGGGGCGACCCGCTCGCCCGGCGCGATCGGGCCATGCTCGAAGTGCTGTACGGCATGGGGTTGCGCGCAAGCGAGCTGGCAGCGCTGTCGCTCGGCGATGTCGATCTTGATGAACGGCTGATGCGCGTGTGGGGCAAGGGCGGCAAGGAACGGATCGTGCCAGTCGGCCGCCACGCCGCGGATGCAGTCCTGGACTGGCTGAGCGGTGCCGGCCGCGGTGCGGTGGAGCCCGATTCGTGGGCCACCACCGACGACGCTCGGGCGCTGTTTCTCAACAACCGTGCCCGCCGTATCACGCGGCAGGGTGTGTGGCTAGTGGTGCGTCGCCACGGCGATCGCGTGGGCTTGGGGCGCGATCAGCTGTCGACGCATGTGCTGCGGCACTCATGTGCGACGCACATGCTCGACGGCGGTGCCGATATTCGCAGCGTTCAAGAGCTGCTGGGCCACGCGTCCATCTCGAGCACCCAGCGCTACACCGCCGTGTCCCAGGAACGGCTCACCGAGGTGTACCGCCAGGCGCACCCCCGTGCCCGCTACTAGATGATTAGTTCCAAGGGGTGGGGTCCACCGGTTGTGGGGTGAGGGTGTCCAAGCTCGGGGTGTGTATTCACGCTTCGATCTTGGAGGTTCTCAGCATGGGCCCGGACTTGGACACCCTCGCGACCGCACTGTATGTGCGGATCGATGACCTGTTGGCGCAGAACCCTGGGTGGGCGCCGCGGCGGCCTGTGGTGGGGTTCGCCCCGAAGCTGTCGGACGCGGAGCTGGCCGGCTTGGCGGTGTGCTCGGCGCTGCTGGGGTTCGACAACGAGTCGCAGTTCGTGCGGTTCGCGAGAGCGCATCTGGGGCCGTGGTTTCCGTATCTGCCCAACCGTGACGGGTACAACAAGCGGCTGCGGCGCAGCGGCGAGATGATCGCCGGTGTCATGGGATGGCTCGCACGCGAGTGCGAGTCGTGGCACGACGACGTGTGGCTGGTGGACTCCACCCCGGTCGAGTGCGGCACCAGCCGCGAGACCCAAAAGCGCTCTGACCTCGCCCGATGGGCCCAGGATCTCGCACTACGACTGCAGGCGGCCCTGATACGGCTGGTGCGCGTCGCATTCGCGGTACTTCTGGGGTCTGCGGCTGCACCTTGTCGCCACCCCGGCAGGGCTGCGGGTCGCGTTCGCGGTCGCCGGCGCGAAAGCCGACGAGCGCGACGTCTGCGCCGACATGATCGACGCCGCCGGGATCGCCCGGCCGGGCCAGACCCTCATCGCCGACAACCGCTACCGCTCCAAAGCGTTCGAAGCCGACCTCAACGACGTCGGCATCACCCTGCTGCGCCCCGCCACCCGATCCGAGGCCCCGCGGCCCGGCGCAAAACTCCTGCGGCCCTTGCGCCAGATCATCGAATCGATCAACCAGACCCTCAAAGGCCAGCTCAGCCTCGAACGCCACAAAGGCCGCACCAAAGCCGGCGTCGCCGTGCGCATCGCGACACGGCTCCTCGCCCTCACCGCCGCCATCTGGCACAACGAGACCTACCGACACACCCGACCAGCACGCTCACTCACCGCATACGACCACTAAAACCACTAAAACTTGGAACTAATCATCTAGTGCTGTGTCCGCAAACGTTCGTCGGGTTCGAATCCGGCAAATCGCCTGAATTCAAGGGTTTCGACACATGTGTGAGCGCGCAAACGTTTGCGGACACAGCACTAGTCGTCGCTTGGGGTGGGCAGGACTACCTAGGCAGGAAGCCCATCGCTTCCTTGGCGCGCGCCAGCGTGACTGATGCGACGGCTTCGGCTTTCTCAGCGCCGGCGGCGATGATTCGATTGAGCTCGGCTGGGTCGGCAGCAAGCTCGGCTCGACGGGTTGCGATCGGGGAGACCATTGCGATGACCGCATCGGCGGTGTCGGACTTGAGCGCCCCGTACTGGCTGTAGCCCTCGGCGGCGTCGGCGGGGTTGCGTCCAGTGGCGGCGCCCAGGATCGACAGCAGATTCGACACGCCCGGCTTGGCATCAGGGTCGTAGCGGACGTCGGATTCCGAGTCGGTTACGGCGCGAGCGAACTTGCGGGAGATGTCGGTGGGATCATCGAAGATGCCGATTGAGCCTTGGGGCCCCTCGGCCGACTTCGACATCTTCGATGTCGGGTTTTGCAGATCCATGACGCGCGCACCGACCGTGGGAATGGCGGCGTCAGGGATCACGAACGTTTCTCCATAGCGGCTGTTGAAGCGCTGAGCGACGTCTCTGGTCAGCTCGAGATGCTGACGCTGATCGTCGCCGACGGGTACGCGATCGGCGTCATAGATGAGAATGTCTGCCGCCATCAGCGCCGGGTAGGTGAACAGGCCCGCCGAGACGTGATCGCCGCCCTCATCCGATCGAGTCGACTTGTCCTTGAACTGCGTCATGCGCCGCAGCTCGCCTAGCGACACGGTGCATTCGAGCAGCCACGACAACTCGGTGTGCTGCGGGACGTGACTCTGGACAAACAGGGTGCACACGTCAGGGTCGAGGCCGACCGAGACCAGAGTCGCCATCGTGTCGAGCGTCGCGGCGCGCAACTGGGTGGGATCCTGCTGGACGGTCACGGCGTGCAGGTCGACTGCGCAGTAGAACGCGTCGGCGTCGTGCTGATCGACGGCCCATTGGCGGAGTGCTCCGAGGTAGTTGCCGAGATGGATGTCGCCGGTGGGCTGGATGCCCGAGAGCACTCGTGTCATGGCGCATGAAGGTACCGGGACTCGCTGCTCGGGCCGCAGGCGCAGCGCCTCGCACGGGTCGGCAGATGCCACCTGTACGAGGCCTTCGTCAGTCATTTGGCGAGCTCGGGATACCCGGATGTGACGAAAGTGCGCGATACCTTCGGCCGCGTGGCCTACGAGGTGCGCACGGAGGCCTTCTCGGGCCCGCTCGACGTGCTGGTGAAGTTGATCGTCTCCCAAGAGGTAGATGTCTGGGAGATTTCGCTGGCGCGGCTCGTCGACGACTTCGTCGCCGTGCTGGCTGATGTCGGCCGAGATGCCGACGCCGGCGGCGAGTCCGGTGTCGATTTGGATGGCATCACAGAATTCGCAGTGCTGGCGGCCACGCTCATCGAGCTGAAATCTCGGCGCTTGCTGCCCAGCCCGTCTGTCGAACTGGACTTAGAAGAGGAGCTGGCGCCGTACGGACGCCGAGACGAGGTGCTCGCGCGGCTCCTCGAAGGCCGCACATTTGCAGCCGCGGCGCGGCTGCTGCGCGAGCACTGGGCGGCCGCCTCGCTGCAGTGGCCGCGCACGGCAGGCCCCGAAGACCGCTTTTCGACAGCCGTACCGGATTTGCTCGAACGCGCGACAGCCTCAGATCTGGCGGCGGCGATGGAGCGTGTGCTTGCGCCCCGCCCAGTGCCGAAGGTGGACCTGCGGCACCTGCGCTCGGCGGGCATCACCGTGGACGAGGCTGCATCACACATCGCCGAGCAGCTCGCAGAATGCGGCGCCGCGACGTTCCGCGAGCTGACCATCCATCTGGACGAGCGCATCGTGGTCGTCGTGCACTTCCTGGCGGTGCTGGAGCTGTTCAATTCGGGCCTCGTCGAGCTGACTCAAGCCGAACGTTTCGGCGACATCGGTGTCGTTTGGATTGCAGGCGACGACGCAGTCCTGCCGACAACGGCCGGCACCTACGGAGAGGACGCAGCGTGAGCACTGAGGACCACTCGACCAGCGGCCTTCGCCTCGTCAGCGACGAAGGGCGCACGATCACGCATCCGTCGATGCGGGGTCGCAAGAGGCACAACGGCGCCGCTGCGATTGAGTCGGCTGCACTCGACGACGTGGGTGGCGACGCCGCGACCGTCGATCTGGGCGCAGTCGATGTCCTCGATGCCGACCTCATCGCCCACGACCGGCATGCCGAGCTGTACCTCGCCATCGAGGCGGTGCTGATGGTCGCCGAAGAACCCGTCAGCACCGAAGTCCTCGCGATGGTGACGCTCGAACCGCCAGAGACGGTGGAGCAAGCGTGTGCGGAGATTGCACGCGAGTGCGCAGCAGCAGGCCGCGGCTTCTCGATCGTGCGCGTTGCCGGCGGCTACCAGCTGCAGTCGGCTGCGAGGGCGGCCGACTATGTCGAGCGATTCCTCGGCGGTCGTCGATCGGCTCGGCTGTCCGCAGCGGCCATGGAGACGCTCGCACTGGTGGCGTACAAACAGCCGATCTCGCGTGCCCAGATCAGTGCGATCCGTGGCGTCAACGCCGACGGCGTGGTGCGCACGCTCATCGATCAGGGCTACCTGACCGAAGTCGGGCGCGATCCGGGCCCCGGAAATGCGTCGCTGCTCGGCACGACCGACCTGCTGCTGACGCGTCTCGGACTCGACAGCCTCGACGACCTGCCGTCGCTGTCCGAGCTCAGCGTCGATCCCGACGCCGTGGAAGCGATGGATCGCATTGCAGCTGAACGCACCGGATAGCAGCGGCAAGACGGTGAACGTGTGCCGCAGCGACGAACCGGAGGCGGATGGCGCGGAGCTGGATCCCGAGCGGATCCACAAGGTGATGGCGCGAGCGGGCGTCGCGAGTCGTCGCGCTTGCGAGCAGTTGATCGCCACGGGGCGCGTCACCGTCAACGGCACCGTGGCACGCACCGGTGACCGCGTCGTCGCCTCCGACCGCATTGAGCTCGAGGGCGCCGTGGTGGCCTGGGATCCGGGTTTGGTGCACTACCTGCTCAACAAGCCGCTGGGCGTGCTCAGCGCAGCATCCGACGACCGTGGACGGCACTGCGTGACCGACCTTGTGCCCACCGACCAACGCGTTTACCCCGTCGGGAGGCTTGACGCCGATAGCGAGGGGCTCATCATCGTCACCAACGACGGCGAGCTGACCCACCGGCTGACGCATCCGTCGTGGGGTGTTGACAAGGAATACCTGGCCCACGTCTCCGGTGTTCCGTCTCGGCGGGCGCTTGCGCAGCTGCGAAACGGGGTCGAGCTCGACGACGGGCCGACGGCGCCGGCAGTGGTGTCGATGCCGCAGCCGTCGATGGTGCGCATCGTGATCAGCGAGGGCCGCAATCGTCAGGTGCGTCGCATGTGCGAAGCCGTGGGTCATACGGTGCTGAGACTCGTTCGCACACGCATCGGCCCGCTGTCGGATCCGTCGCTACGTCCGGGGGCGCACCGTGCGCTGACGCCGAACGAAGTCCGCAAGCTCCACGGCGCTGCGACGGCAGCCAAGCGCAGCTGACGAAGACGCTGCGCGCTCATACGACGAGGCGATGATTCAGCCGCTCGGCGGCGCTACATCTCGGTCGAAGCTGAGACCGGCGAGTCGGAATCCGCCGCATGGATAGTGAGCCGCAGCTCCGATTCGTCCAACACGCTGAACTCCGGCTCGCGTCCCGAGAGCGCAGCGCTGTTGTCAAGAATGATCGGCACTCCCTCGCCCCGCTTCTCCATGAAATGGGAACGACCTACTGTGAGCCACTCTTCGTCAGGTGCTGGGCATCTCGTCAGGAGACTGCAGAGCGTCTCATTGCGCGCCGTCTGCCGGTAGCGCAGCGAGTCAACGGTCAGGGAGTTTGCAAGCGCGCCGGGCGAGTACAGCTCAAGTCGGTCAGCGAAGAGGCGGAGCCTGATCTTCGAGCCGTGAACTGCGTAGTCCCGATGGGCGACGGCATTGACCACCGCTTCGAAGACAGCCGCCATGTCGTACTGGGGGCGGTCGACGCGGCCGACGGCCTTCATTGCAGCGCTGTTCATGTTGCGCGCAACGAACCGGCAGGCGTCGATGATCTGGCGATCGAGTGGTCCGTAGATGTCTGCGGCGTCTAGCTGGTACGCATCAGTCCTCGAACCGGCCTGGACCGAGCTGCCGCGATAGGCGACAGCTTGAACGTATGCGTTCCGAAGCCAACGGTGCGGTTCGTCGCTGCCCATGAGCACTCCGGTGACCGTCGGCCTCAATACTCCGTCATCCGCGGGCGAAGCCATGCCGAGTTTCGTGAGGAAGATCTCCCGAATCGGTTCTGACCGAGGCGTGTGAAATCGCTGCCATAGCGAGGGGGTGAGGTCATCGAGGCTCGCGGCCCCGACCACCTGCTCGCCGAAGCGAATCAGCCGGGCCTGGCTGCGCTGCTGGAAGAGGCGAGCGAGGAACTCGGGCGACATGGCGCGCTTGGAATCCGCAACGCGGTGCAGGTATCCGCCTGGACTGCGGTGCACGAACAAGCTCCGCGGCACCTCCACCTTGACCACGTCGACGGCCTGCCCCGTGCCGGTCGGCAGCGACAGTCGGTCCAGGGCATACTGCTCGAGCGGTGGATTGATCTTGTCATTGCAGACTTCCTTCACGAAGTCGACGACACTGTCGAGCCGATCCCTAGGAATGCCCACAAGATCCCTTGAATTGTCCTCGACACCGAGCACCACGACACCGCCGCGAGAGTTCGCGAACGCTGCGATCTCGTCAGCCAGATCGTCCCTCGCAGGCCCAGCGATCTTGGTGCCAGAGAACCGCACTTCTTTCAGCTCGAGAAAGCTCGTCTCGCCGAGCCGAATGGCGTCGAGGAGTTCCTTGCGGGAATCAAACATCGCCCGGCCCGGTCTCGAGTCTGCGATAGCGACGTTCGAGGGCGTCCCGGCCGCCTTCCATGACACGGCACACCTCGTCTCGCATTTGCGTGCCCTGCAGCGAACCCGAGTGAACGATCTGGCACTGGCCGGCAGCGAAGTCGAGAACATGGAGCATCTCGGCGTCGCCATTGACGACGATGTTGGGGTTGTGCGTGACTGCGATGATTTGTCGACGCAGCTTGTTTTCCCGCATTTGCCGCACCACCAAGCTGTAGATCAACTGATTGTCGAGGTCATCCTCG
This sequence comes from Candidatus Poriferisodalis sp., assembly GCA_965226645.1. Lineage (GTDB taxonomy): Bacteria > Actinomycetota > Acidimicrobiia > Acidimicrobiales > Poriferisodalaceae > Poriferisodalis. Next base: position 887,260 of record CBDDDL010000004.1, on the reverse strand, counting down.
GGTTGGTCGAGCACTAGGGGTTCGTCACCGTGCGCAAGCAGGAATGCGAGCATTGCCGCCGAACGCTGGCCAGCTGAACCTTGTCCTATAGGTACGAAGTCCGTGCCATTGCCGCTGCGGCTGTGTTCCACCTGGAGGCTGTCGGGAGGGAACCACGTCAAGAGTCGATCGAGGAACTCGGGGCTCTTGTCGCACTCGCGCTGCAAGTAGTTGTTGAAGTGTCCGCCGAAGACCTCTTCTCCGCGACAGGCGCCGATGAACTGCTGACGAAGCGTGCTGAGCCGCCTCTCGATCTTGCTCTGGCGTTCGTCGAGCGCTAGGGGAAGACCGTCGAGCAGCCGATTGATGATTCCGTCGCCCGATGCCGTCTCGCTCGAGCCTCCGATGTCGGCGCTGAAGCGGTCATCCTCAACATTGATCGCTTCGCGCAACGAACGCTCGGCTGCGCGTAGGTCGTCTCCGTACGCGACAAGCCTGATTCGCACGAATTCGTTCTGCGCGAGTGCCCGTGCGAGAAAGTCGATCCGCGCCTCGCTGACGGTGCGTCGCGCCTGCGTCACAACACGTAGCTGGGCTGCTTGTTGCTTTGCGAGGTCTTCCCGCTCTGTTCGCAGCGCAACCAGGCGGTCAACCTCCTCGGTCAGTCGCTGGCGCTCTTGGACAAACTCCGCGTGCTGCGCAGGATCGCCGATGCCCTGATCGTCGAGCGTTGCGACAGCTTGGTCGTAGGCCTCACGAATCCGGTCAACCGCGACGCGCCATGCACTGTTGCTTAGCTCGGACCGCAGTCGCTCGACCTGCTGGCGCCCCCGTGCTGCTGCTTGCCGCAACTCCTCCGCTGCTGTGGTCACGATGGAGCCCAGTTGCTCGATGATCGCGACTGCGGTTCGGTCGTCTTCGGCGTCCGCATCGAACAGGTCGGCAGGTATGTCCTCCGTGCCCAGTTGTCCAGCGATCTCGTCAACGCGTCCGAGCGCTGCTTCGGCCACTTCGAAGTGTCGGTCGAGTTCGCGACGTTGACGTTCGGCCTCTCGGTGCGACTGCAACGCCGCAGCATGACCAGCGCCTTCGAACGCAGCGAGCTTCCGGTCGGTGTCTACGAGCGCGACATCAACCTCGCCGCGGCGACTCAGTTGCCGATCGAGCGCGCGTAACCTCGCTCGCGCCTCGTTAAAGGCTTGCTGCACCGTGATCAGACTGTCCGCTCGGTCGGCGGTCCCGGCGCCGTCATCAATGAGGTCGAGCAGTGCCCGCTGATTGTCGCCCGCGAGCTCGGCGATCTGGCCTTGGCTGAAGATACGGACGGGGAAACGCTCTGGAGTGACGTGTTGCGCCGACGATTTGGTCCAGTCGCCGCCGTCTGAGCGGTCCTCCACCACCCGGTCAGCGCCGCTGCCGTCTTGGTTCCAATGCACTCGATGGTCGACGTGATCGCGGACCAATGTCCATTGAACGCGAGTTTTCTCCCCGAGACCTCCCTCAGCGCCGCGATCGCGGGGGACTTGGGCAAATCGTTCAAAGGTGACCGGGCTGAACTGCGCGTGTCGAGGCCCATTGAGTTCGCCCGGCGAGCTGCGAGACGCAGGCAATGAAGCACGGCAAGCTCTACCGGTGGTTCCTATGCAAGTGAGCGTTCGAGCGAGATGTCGGCGGCGGGTGCGCCCGAGTGGTGGAGTCGGCGGGGCATGTGGTTGAGGTTGTCCTCGATGACCGAGAGCCGCAGTTGTCCGATGTCGACAGTGCGTTGTTGGCCTGGCGGTTGCCGCCGCGGTTGAGCCGGTGGCGCACCGTTCGGCCTGAGGACTGGTGCCTTTGGGGACCATCGGCGCAGCAGCGCCGTTGGTCTGCTCGTTGGTGGGCGCTGCCACGGCGAGCGCGGCTCGCAGAAGAACACCTCGATGCCGAGCGCGGCCTCGATCGTCGGCCCAGCGGCCGCCATCTCGCGGCCTTGGTCCCAGGTGAGGCTGCGCACGAGCGCCGGGCGAGGCGGGCTGGCGGCCCATCGCCGCGGTGACCGCGGCGGCGATCGGCGGCGCGCCGTAGCCGTCGGGCAGCGCTGCGGTGACCGTGTAGCGGCTGGTGCGCTCTGCGAGGGTGACCGCGGCGGTGACGCTTTGCCGACGATGAGGTCGCCAAAGTGGCCGGGCTCTAGCCATACGGTCCTCGACGTCGTCGGGCCGGTCGGCTACCGGCCGGTATTCGCGCCAGCGGGCTGGGCTGGTGGGCCTGCGCACGCAGCGCGGCCGACGGCGCCGACAGCGCCGCGGCAGCTTCGCGGCCAGGTGCCGGCGGGCAGGCCGCTGCGCGCGTCGTTCGCGTAGCACGCCCGATAGATCGTCTCCGCGCACACGCTCATGCCCGCCTCGCGCAGGTCCGCCGCGGTCGCGTGCGGGGACCACCTCAGCTTCAAGCGCTCATCGACCGCGGCGGCCAGCACCCGATCGGCCGCCAGCTTGGGCGTTCGCTCTCGTCGCGCCCTCGCGCACGCCGACGCGTGCGCCCAGCGGGCGTCATAGCCCGCCCGCCCGGCGCAGCGGGCCAGCTCGCGATGCACCGTGGACCGATCACGGCCCAGCCGCTGCGCTGCGTCCGCGACGCTGCGGCCCGTCCCGAGCGACGACTCGATGAACACCCGCTCATCCAAACTCAGCCTCGCTGCCATACTGGACACCTCCATCGGTCGGCTGCATGTGTTCGCAACGGTCATCATGACCGTTCACTTGCAACCACCGATGGAGTTCGCCCACGGTGGATTTTCCCGTACCTCGACCTCCGATCAGAACGTTGAGCCACGGACTGAATCTCACGACTGCCGTCTGGCCACGGCCCATATAGCGCGCGTCGGCGATTTCGATGGCTCGGATGTGGTGGGCGGGTAAAGGCGGCGGCATCGCGGGTTCAGACACGTCGCTGCGCTGCACGGAGAATCTCTCGCCGTCGAGAAGAGCCAAGCGAAGCCCCTCAATGGACGGTTCTTCCATCTTGATCCACGTGTAGTGGGATCCCGGATGCTTGTGGCCGTTGCCACCCGAGGGCCTGTGGGAATCCGAGCCCAACACCTCCGCCCACGCAAGACGGTGCTGCCGATAGAGCTCCGGTTTCGCGGCCGAACGTTCCGCGACTTCAATGGCGAACACGTCACCGCTGGTCAGCACTGGCTCCAAAGTGTTCCCCGTCAGCTCCCAGAGACCCTTGTCTCGGTCGACGTGGGCTGGGATCGCAATTCCGCCGAGTTCGGCGATTTGTTTCACGACCTCGATGACGGACTTATCGGCCGCTTGCTTGTTAGCGCCTCGTTCGCTGGTTTTGTGGGGGGCGTGGTATCCGACGGCTCCGAGCAGGCTGTCGATGTCGCTGGCGTGCTTGCTGGGATCGAAGATGGCGAGCACGTGCGTGCCGCCGCTAGGAGCCTGCTGATTTATTGGAGTGGATTTCCGCGTGTTGGGGGTGTTGGCGCGGGAGGATGTGGGCATGCAGGGTTCGTGCCGTTTGGATCGTGAGTTGTTGGATGCGCGGGCGTTGTGCGGGCATCTGGTGGGCGTGGGCTCGGTGCACGCGTTCTTGGCTGAGCATCGCAGCAGGTTGTTCCCGGACGGGTTGTTCGCTGATTTGTTCGGGTCGCGTCGGGGGCGTCCGTCGGTGCCGGGCGAGGTGGTCGCGACCGTGATGGTGCTCCAGGCGCTCGAAGGCTTGTCGGATCGGCAGGCGTGCCGGCGGCTGGCGACTGATATCGCGTGGAAGGCTGCTGCGGGCTGGCGTTGACTGATGAGGCGTTCCATCACACGGTGCTGACGCTGTGGCGCAACCGGCTGCGTGCGAGCGGTGATCCTGATCGGGTGTTCCGGGTGGTGAGCGAGTTGATCGCTGAGTGCGGCGCGGTAGCGAAGAGCCACCGGCGGGTGCTGGACTCGACTGTGCTCGATGACGCGGTGGCGCGTCAGGACACCGTCACGATGCTGGTGAACCAGATCCGTAGGGTCCGCAAGCTCCACGGCGGGCTCGGCGATGTGTGGGTGCGCGAACGCAATCTCGACACCGGCGGGGCGGTGGTGGACTGGGGCGATCCCGGCGACGTGGAACGGCTCGTGAGCGAGCTCGTCGACGACGCACTGGAGCTGATCGGCACAGCAGAAGATCTCGATCTGGACGACGCTCAGGGCGACGCGGTGGCGTTGCTGGCGCTGGTCGCGGGCCAAGACGTGGAGCCCGGCGACGCCCCGGGACGGTGGCGCATCGCGCGGCGCACCGCGCCGGGGCGAGTGATCTCGGTGGTGGATCCCGAGTCGCGTCATGTGCATAAGTCGCGCAGCGTCTACCGGGACGGCTACAAGGCCCACATCGCGGCCGAGCCCGACACGGGTCTGATCACCGCGGTGGACCTCACCGCGGGCGATGTCGGCGACGCGCAGGCCGCGCCCGGCCTGATCGCCGACGAGCCCGCCGGCACCGAGGTGTACGGCGACAGCGCCTATGGCACCGGGGACCTGCGCTCCCATCTCGCCGAACGCGAGATGACCGCGGTGATCAAGCCCCCGCCGATCCAGACCGCAGTCGAAGGCGGGTACAGCATCGACGACTTCGACATCGACCTCGACGCCGGCACCGTGACCTGCCCCGAAGGCATCACCGTGACGATCAGCCCCAAAGCCACAGCACGCTTCGGCCGCCACTGCCGCACATGCCCGGCGCGAGGACGCTGCACCACCGCCAAAGACGGGCGCACCATCAAAATCCACCCCCACCACCAGCTCCTCAAAACAGCCCGCAAACAGGCCCGCACCGACAGCTTCGACCACGACTACCGCCGATGGCGGCCCATGGCCGAACGCTCCATCGCGTGGCTCGTGCGCAACAACCGAAGATGCCCCTACCGAGGCATCCACAAAAACCGGCAATGGCTCACCACCCGCGCCGCCGCAGTCAACCTCAAACGACTCACCAACCTCGGAATCACACACAACGGCCGCCACTGGGCCATCAACTGACCACCACCACCACAAAACACCCCCAACAACCCACCGCGACACCCAAACCCAGCCCGAACCCCACACACACAGCCCCGAACAGCCACCCCCACACCGCCAACCACCCCGCACCGCACACAACCGCCCACCGGACCGCCAAACCACGCCCGACACAAACACCCTCTGACACGCCCACAAACGGCTTGCTCAGCAGGCTCCTAGTGTCCTGTTTGGGGAATTCGTTGGATATATGAGGCGAGGTTGTCGAGTATCTCGTCTGCGGTCTTGCGCCATATGAAGGGTTTGGGATCGTTGTTCGGGTTGTCGACCCAGGCGTTGATTGAGTCTTTGAGGTCTGTGGTGCTGGTGTGGGTGCCGCGTCGGAGCCATTTGGTGGTGAGCTCTGAGAACCAGCGCTCGACGAGGTTCATCGGGGAGCTGTAGGTGGGGGTGAAGCGGGGGCTTGAAGCGGGGGTGCGCGATGAGCCGGCGTTTGACGGCGGGGGTCTTGTGGGTGGAGACGTTGTCTGCCACGACGTGGACGTCGAGGTGGGAGGGGACTTCTTTGTCGATGAGGTTCAAGAACTTTCTGAATTCTTCTGAGCGGTGCCGGGGCGTCATCGACGTGATGACGTTGCCCGAGGCGGTGTCGAGCGCCGCGAACAGGTTGGTGGTGCCGTGGCGGCGGTAGTCGTGGGTGCGCCGCTGGGGCGTGCCGGGCATCAGCGGCAGGATCGGGGCGGTGCGGTCCAGGGCCCCGATGCCGGTCTTTTCGTCCACGCACAGCACGACCGCGGCCTCTGGGGGGTTCAGGTACAGCCCCACGACGTCGCAGGCCTTGTCGACGGACTGCGGGTCCGGGGACAGCTCGGACTCCTCGGCGAGGTGGGGCTTGAGGCCGAACGCCCCCCAGATGGCATGCACCGACGACGGCGAGATGCCCACCGCTTTGGCCATCGACCGCGTCGACCAGTGCGTCGCGTCGGCGGGCGCGGACTCCAAGGTGAGCACGATCACCCTCTCGACGGCGGCGTCGTCGATGGTGCGCGGCGGACCCGGCCGCGGATCGTCGCAGAGCCCGTCGAGACGGCGCTCGGCGAAACGGCGGCGCCACTTCGACACCGTCGCGGGATGGCACCCCAGCGCCCCGGCGATCTCTTTGTCGTAGCGGCCCTCGGCCGCCCCCAGCACGATCCGGCACCGCAGCGCCAGCGCCTGAGACGACTTCGGGCGGCGCGCCCACCGCTCGAGCGTCTCGCGTTCCTCGTCGTCCAGCACGATCGCGACCGTCGGCCGTCCCCGCCGTGCACCCATGTCTGCCTCCGTTCATCGCCTGCCGCAGCCACGCTGCCGCCCCACCATATTACCGCGACCAACTAAACAAACATGACACTAGGAGCGTGGTCGGAAAGTCGCATTTCGGGTGTTTGATGAACACAAAACTGCAGGTCAGAGGCTTGCAATCTGGGCCTGACTCCTATTGCCGACCAGACTCCTAGCGGTGAGCTCGACGCCGGGGAAGAGATGAAGTGGTTGAAACTCAGAATGCGACTCTGATTCCAATTCGTCCAACGCCGACTTGAGCGGGTCGATCCAGTCGCCGGAATTGTGATCGGTGATCGCGACGCAGTCGATGCCCGCCCGCATGAAATCAAGCAGCCAGTCTCGCGGCGTTACCGTGTCTGGTTCGCGATAGTCAGACGATGCAGGGGTGTGGGTGTGGAAGTCAAACTTCCACCAGCGCGCCCCTGGGTAGCTCCAAGAACTGGCGTCGTGGGCTGGCATGTGCCCAAGGTAGCGAGCGCACGTGGTCGGACTTGTGCTGATGTGCGGATTGAAGTGACGGCGGGCTACGAGACGCTGAATCGCGAAGTGTTGAGCGTTGACGGTCGTCAGGGGCGGATCGCTGCGTCCGGTCGCGCTTGCCAGCGGCCACAATGGAGTCATCGAAATCAACGCAGCGCACGCACCACCCGGAGCATCGAGATGAGCCTCGCGGAGACGTACCGGCTGTTGGGTCGCTACACCGACGACCGCGGCCTGACCTTCATGACCGGGCTGCAGGCCTTGGCCCGGCTGCCGATCGAGCAGCTGCGGGCCGACCGGCGGGCAGGCCTGCAGACGGCCGCGTTCGTGTCGGGTTATCCCGGCTCGCCACTGGGCGGCTACGACTCTGCAGTTGCGGCGGCGCGCGCTGCGACGGACCTGCCGATCGTCCATTCGCCCGCCGTGAACGAGGAACAGGCAGCCACTGCAGTCATGGGCAGCCAGTTGGCCACGACACGCCCCGACGCCCGCTACGACGGTGTCGTGGGCATCTGGTACGGCAAGGCGCCTGGCGTGGACCGCGCCACAGACGCGTTGCGTCACGCTGTGTTTGCAGGGGCTGATCCGAGAGGCGGCGCAGTGGCCATCGCCGGCGACGACCCGGCCGCCAAGAGCTCGACCATCCCATCGAGCTCGGCGGGCACCATGGCTGACCTGCACATTCCGGTGCTGTATCCGGGCACTCCCGCCGAGGCGCTCGATCTGGGCCGCCATGCGATCACCATGTCTCGCGCCACTGGTCTGTGGACGAGCCTCAAGATCGTGGCCGATGTCGCTGATGGGGCCGCCACGGTGCTGCTCGATCCAGATCGGTTCGATCCGACTATCCCCACCATCGACGGCAAGGCGTACCGGCACGCACCCGACGGCTACCTGCTGACCCCCCACACGGTAGACATCGAACGCGAGATCATCGAGGTCAGGTATCCGCTCGCCATTGCCTACGCCGCGGCGAATCGGCTCAACGAAGCGACCGTCGACCCACCTGATGCCTGGATTGGCATCGTGGCATCTGGCATCACCTACCGAGAGGTGCGTGAGGCGCTGCGACGGCTCGGCCTGACCGATGACGCCTCGGTGCGTACCGCGGGTATCCGGCTGGTCCGTATGGGCATGCCGATCCCGTTCAGCGCTGAGCGGGCCAGACACTTCGCACGCGGGCTGTCCGAGCTGTTTGTCATCGAGGAGAAGAGCCCCAACATCGAGTCGCTGCTCAAGGATGCGCTGTACAACCAGTCGCATCATCCCCGCATCGTCGGCAAGACCGACGAGGAGGACCGGATGCTGTTGGCGTCCCACGGTGCGCTGACCGCCGACGAGCTGATCGGGCCATTGCGCAGCCGCCTGTGCGCACGCATCGGCGACCGACTGGTGCCAAAGCCCGCCGAGCGGGTTCGCATTGAGCTTCCGCTTGCACAGAGCCGCAGCCCGTACTTCTGCTCGGGATGCCCGCACAACCGCTCGACGGTGGTGCCGGACGGCTCGCTCGTAGGTGCGGGCATCGGCTGCCACACGATGGCGCTGCTGATGGACCCTGACCGGGTCGGCGACATCATCGGGCTGACCTCCATGGGCCAGGAGGGCACCCAGTGGGTGGGGATGGAACCTTTCGTCGAGACGCGGCACATCTTCCAGAACCTCGGCGACGGCACCTACTTCCACAGTGGCCAGCTCGCGATCACCGGAGCGGTCGCTGCCGGATCGAACATCACATACAAGCTGCTGTGGAACCGTGCCGTCGCAATGACGGGCGGGCAGGACCCCGCTGGCCAGCTGAGCGTGCCCGACGTCGCTGCGGCACTTCTGGCGGGCGGCGTCGCGAAGGTGCTGGTGACGACCGACGACCCGTCCGTCTACCGCACTCGGACTCTTCCCGGCGACGTTGAGGTGTGGAGCCGCGACCGGCTCACGCAGGCTCAGGAATTGCTCGCTGGCATCGACGGCGTGACCGTGCTGATTCACGATCAGCAGTGCGCTGCAGAGGCGCGCCGGCATCGCAAGCGCGGCACACAGCCCACTCCGACCCAGCGCGTCGTCATCAATGAACGCATCTGCGAGGGATGCGGGGACTGCGGTGACAAGAGCAATTGTCTGTCGGTGCAGCCGGTCGACACGTTCTTCGGGCGCAAGACGCGTATCGATCAGACGACGTGCAATCTGGACTACTCCTGCCTCGACGGCGACTGCCCGTCATTCATGACCGTCACCCAGCCGGGACCGCTGCGTAGCGCGATACGCGAGATGCTCGAGCCGCTGCGTCGTCGCTCGTCGCCGAGTGACGGCGCCCCGCGCTCGCGAACCGAGCCTCCCGCCGAATTGCCAACGCCGGTCCCGGTCGTGAATCCTGACGCCGTCTCGGTGCGCATGTGCGGGATCGGCGGCACCGGTGTGGTGACGGTCAATCAGATGCTGGGCACCGCGGCGATGTTCGACGGCTTTGAAACGCGAGGTCTCGACCAGATCGGTCTGTCGCAGAAGGCGGGAACCGTCGTCGGTGATCTGCGATTCACCCGGCTCGACACGCCCACCACCGCGAGGCTGGGCAGCGGCCAGGCCGACCTGATCCTCGCGTTTGACCTGCTGGTCGCAGCCTCGGCAGCGGGTCTCGACGTGGCCGATCCCGACCGCACGGCTGTCGTCGGCTCGATCTCGGCGACGCCGACCGGCGCGATGGTTGCGGATCCGACGATCGACATGCCTGCGTCGGATGAGCTGACCGAGCGTGTCGCTGCGGTCACACGAGCGGACTGCCGGCACTGGGCCGACGTGAACGCGATCGTGACGTCGCTGCTCGGCTCGTCGGTTACGGCCAACGTGTTCGTGGTTGGGATGGCCACCCAAGCCGGCGCGCTGCCGTTGACGCCGGCAAGCATCGAAGCCGCCATCGAGCTGAACGGCGTCGCGGTCGCTGCGAATCTCGCCGCATTTCGCTGGGGTCGCACGATGGTCGCCGAGCCCGCACTGGTCGAAGCTGCCGCTGCAGCGGCGGTGCCCAGCACCGTCGACGATCCTGGCGCCAAGGTGCCGGGCGATCTCGCGGAGCGCATGGAGGGACTGGCAGGCGCCGGCCTGGCAGAGGAAGACGCGACGGGCGCCAGCCTGGCACTTGACGATCTGACGCGTTTCGTGACTGAACTGTGCGCCTACCAGTCATCGAAGCTCGCAAGGCAGTATCTCGACGCCCTCGAACCGGTTGCCCGGGCGGATCGTGCAGTCGGTGATGGCTCCGGCAGGCTGACTGCGGCTGCCGCGGCGGGGCTGTTCAAACTGACCGCCTACAAGGACGAGTACGAAGTTGCGCGTCTCATGTGCGATCCCGCAGCGAACGAGGTGGCTGAAGATCTGGCTGCGACGAGTGGCGGGGTCGTCGCATGGAAGCTGCACCCTCCGGTGCTGCGTTCACTGGGCCGCACCTCCAAGATCCGCATCTGCGTGGCATGGCGGCCGGTGTTCGCGCTGCTCGCTCGTGGCAAGCGCCTCCGAGGCCGTTGGTTCGACCCGTTCGGGCACACCGAGGTGCGCCGCACGGAGCGGGCGCTGCGGGACGAGTACCTGGCGGGCGTGGGGGCCGCGTGCGCGGCGCTGGAACGCGATCCGGGCGCCGCCCGATACGAACAGGCGGTAGCCGTCGCCGGATTGGCCGACGAGGTCCGCGGCTACGAGGACATCAAGATGGCCTCCGTGGAACGATTCCGCGCTGCTCTGGCCGAACGAGTCAGGGAACTGGCTGAGCAGGATTAAGAGGTCCGAAGCGTGCACGCACGTTCTGGGGAGGCTCGGGCACCATCGGTACCCTTTGGTTCGTGGCTTTCTCGCCTTCGGACTCCCATGAGGCAGGTTCGCCCCAGCGCGCTCAGGTGGTCGGCACCGGGCTCATCGGAGGCTCCGTCGCAGCTGCGCTGCGAAAGTCCGGCTGGCACGTCACAGGCCGAGATGAAGTGGTCGCCCATGCGCAGCGAGCGCTTGAGCTCGGCTGCTTGGATGCAGTCGGGACCGATCCCGAGGCCACGTTCTGGGTGGTAGCGGTGCCCACAGCGCGCTTGGCTGCAGAAGTGCGGCGTGCATTGGCAGACAGCGCCGCGGCGGGCGCGGTGGTGACAGACACGGGCAGCGTCAAGACGGCGGTGTCGGAATCGGTGGGCGATCCTCGCTTCGTGCCCGGCCATCCGATGGCAGGCTCCGAGCAAGAAGGTGTCGACGGCGCGAACCCTGACATGTTCGCCGGCGCTGTGTGGGCGCTGACGCCCACCGATGCCACCGACGATCACGCGCTGCGATCCTGCCAACGGGTGCTCGCGGCATTCGGCTCTGATGTGGTCACGATGACTCCGCAGCGGCACGACGCGCTCGTCGCTGTCGTCAGTCATGTCCCGCACCTGACAGCGGCGTCGCTCATGTGCCTCGCGGACGACCGGGCTCTCGACGACGCACCCCTGCTGCGGCTCGCCGCTGGCGGTTTCCGCGACATGACCCGGATCGCAGCTGGCCACCCGGGCATCTGGCTCGACATTTGCGGTGAGAACAGCGAAGCCATCGTGGCGGTGCTCGACGAGCTCGCCGAGCGTCTGGCGCAGGTCCGTGACGTCGTGGCAACTGCGGATCGCGATGGTCTGCGCGACGTGCTGACCCAAGCGCGCCGAGCCCGAACGAACCTGCCGTCGCGCTATGTCCGCCCCCAAGAGCTGCTCGAGGTACGGGTGCCGATTCCGGACCGCAAGGGCCAGATTGCCGCCATCACCATGCTCGCGGCGGACTGCGATGTGAACGTGGCGGACATCGAGGTGGCGCATTCGCCCGAAGGCTCCGAGGGCGTGCTGGTGCTCGTGGTGGCGCGGACCGAAGCCCAGCGCTTCCTGGCCGCACTGGCGGGGCAGGGCTACCATCCGACGACGCGCGATCTGGCATGACCACGGGGCGGATCATCACGCCCTTCGTGAGTGGTGCTGCCGGCACCGCGGCGGTGCCCGGATCGAAGAGCATCACGAACCGAGCGATTCTGTGCGCCGCGCTGGCGCAGGGCCGCAGCACACTGGATGGGGCGCTCTTCGCAGATGACACCGAGGCCATGATCGACGCAGCTGTGGCCATCGGCGCATCAGTGACACAGGATCGGATGAGCGGTCGTCTGTTCGTCGTTGGCATCGCCGCTCGACGCGGTGGCCCGACAGCGAGGGCCACGAATGACGAGCCGGGCCGGGTCGGAGCACGGGCATCGGGTACCACGGCCCGTTTCGTGCTGCCCGTGCTTGCAGCACTCGGGCGCGACTGGGTGCTCGACGGCGACGCCCAGCTGCGTCGGCGTCCGTTCGCCGAGCTGATCGCAGCGTTGCGACGCATGGGTGTGGGTGTCCGTGAACTCGGCGTGCCGGGCTGCCTGCCAATCGCGGTGTCGCCGCAACCGACGACCGAAGCCCTGCGGTCCACGCCCGGCGAGAAATCACCGGGGCCGCGGCATCGCTTGGAGGTGCGGGCCGATGCGAGCAGCCAGTTCACCAGCGGGCTGTTGATTGCGGCACCGTTGCTTGGCGGAATCGACGTTGTGATCGACGATGTCGCCGACGCGGTCAGCGTGCCCTACATCGACATGACCGTGGCGGTGATGTCCGCGTTCGGCGCCCAGGTGGCGACGCCAAGCGCGGGCCGCTACGTGGTGCAGGCGGGGGACTACCTTGCCCGTGACTACAAGGTCGAGCCGGACGCCTCGGCAGCCAGCTATTTCTTTGCGGCAGCGGCGCTGTGCGGTGGCAATGTGCGCGTCGAAGGACTGGGCCAAAGCAGCATCCAGGGCGATGTGCGGTTTACGCAGATTCTCCGGGAGATGGGGGCACGGGTCACCGTGGGTGACGGGTCAATCACGGTCGAAGCGCCCGACGGCGGAGCGTCGCTCCGGGGCGGCCGGTTCGATCTCCGCGATTGCTCTGACACGGCCCAGACGCTGGCCGCCGTGGCCGCATTTGCCGAGGGTACGACGCACATTGGCGGGATCGGCTTTATCCGCCGCAAGGAAACTGACCGTATCGGCAATACGGTCCTCGAACTGGCCAAGCGCGGCGTCGATGCGAAGGCGGGGCCTGACGGAATCACGATTCAGCCCAACGCTGCTGCTATGCGCGCGGGCCGGGTCGATTGCCACGAAGATCACCGCATGGCGATGGCGATGTCGCTCGTGGGCCTGCGAGTCGCGGGTGTGGAGATCGACGACCCTGAATGCGTCGCAAAGACTTTCCCGGAATTCTTCGACGCGCTCGAGGCGCTGCGTTCTGCTCCGGGAGAACGGAATGAAGCCACGACGCCGGTCATCGCCATCGACGGCCCCGCTGGGTCGGGGAAGTCGAGCGTGGCACGGGCGGTTGCCGCCGAATTGGGCGTGGACTATCTCGACACCGGCGCGATGTACCGCGCCGTGGCATGGGCGGCCCGCCAGGCCGGCACCGATCCGGATGACGCCGGCGGGGTAGCTGCGGTCGCACTCTCTGCGAGGGTCGACATCGCCAACGAATGCGGTGCGCAGCTCGTCACTGTGAACGGTTCTGACGCCACCGACGCCATCCGGAGCCCCGAGGTGGACCGCAGCGTCAGCGCGGTGGCTGCTAATCCTGCGGTGCGTCGCGTCCTCGTGCAGCGCCAACGAGAGTGGGCGCGCCAGATCGGCGGTGGCGTCATGGAGGGCCGCGACATCGGCAGCGTCGTGTTTCCCGATGCCGAGCTCAAGGTGTTCCTTACGGCGACGCCAATCGTGCGAGCGGCGCGACGTCTCGCGCAGAACGATGGCGAATTCGAAGTATCTCGCGCTACCTCGGCGAGCGGCAGCGAGGCCGTGCAGAATCTGGCCGCCGATCTGGAGCGCCGCGACCGGCTCGACTCCGCACGCGCAGACTCCCCGTTGCGCGTCGCCGCCGGAGCGATCGTCGTGGACACGAGCGACATGGCGTTCGACGAGGTTGTCTCGGCGATCGTCGAGCTGCATCGTGTTGCGGTGACCGGGAGCACGCGAACGACGGAGGCGGCGTTGTGAGTGAGGACGGCGCGGCGGACTTCGATCCCCGCGACGGGCTGCTGAACCGCATCGTCTACCGCACGCTCAAGTACCCCGCCTGGGGGGTCTTCAGGGCGTGGAACCGCATCACCGTGGAGGGCTTGGAGAATCTGCCGCCGGGACCGTGTGTGTGGGTGCCGAACCACCGCAGCTACATCGACACTCCGATTCACGCTGCGATCCCCGCCCAGATGCGGGTGATGGGCAAGGGCTCCATGTGGAAATTTCGCCCGATCGGCTGGGTGTTCACGACGGTGGGCTGCTTCCCGGTCAACCGTGACGCACCCGACCGGACAGCGCTGCGGACTGCGCTCGATGCGCTTCGCTACGGCAACTGCCCGGTGGTGATGTTCGGCGAGGGCGAGCGCAAGGACGGCCCGCGCGTGCACCCCCTGATGGACGGCCCGGCGTATCTCGCTGCGAGAGCCCAGGCGCCCATCGTTCCAGTCGGCATCGGCGGCACCGCGGCCGCGATGCCGCGCGGCGCCAAGTTCATGTACCCACGCCGCATTCGCATCGTCGTGGGCGAGCCGATGGACCCGCCGCCGCTCAGCAGCTCGGGCCGGGTGTCTCGGCGTGCCATCAAGGCCGCAACCGAAGAGCTTCGGGAACGCGTTCAAGACTTGTTCGACGAGGCCCAGATCAAAGCCGGCACTCCCAACAGGCACTGAGACCGCGCACGCTGCAGCCCCGCTCGACCGCTCAGTCCGCCGTCGCAGCGAGGGAGGCGAGGACATTGCTGGCCGCGGTGGTGCGATCTGCGGCCGCGGTTCGAGCGCCTGAGGAAACCGCAAGGGTCGCATGCACGGCGGCTTCCATCGCGCCCAACAGCTCTCGCAGCTCCCGGGGCGGGGGGAAGTACTCGTCCTCGTCGGTGATGGAGATCTCGGTAGTGCCCTCCGCAGGCGCGAGCGCGGCGATGACTTCGGTGACGAGTTCTTCGGGAGCCGAGGCGCCGGCGGTCACGCCGACCGTGCCGCTGAGATCGTCGGGCAGCTCGGTGGCCGCGTTCACCCGGTGCACCCGCCCGCAGCCCGACTCGGCCGCCAGCTTGGCCAAGGCCATGGTGTTGGAGGAGTTCGCCGAGCCGATGACGACCACGGCATCGCAGCGTCCCGAGATCTCTGCCAGCGCCGACTGGCGGTTGGTGGTGGCGAAGCACAGATCAGACCGGCCCGGCATCCACACGTCGGGAAAGCGATCTTTGGCGGCGGTGAGCACGTCAGACCAGTCGCGGTGACTCAGCGTCGTCTGTGCGAGCACGGCGATCGGGGCTTCGATGTCGTCGAGTTCGGCAACGTCGGACGGCTTGGACACGAGCGAAATCGATTCGGGCGCCACGGCCATGGTGCCGATTGCCTCTTCGTGGCCCTCGTGACCGACATAGATGATGCGATAGCCCTTCGCAGAGCGCACCCGCACCTCGTGATGCACTTTGGTGACCAAGGGACACACGGCGTCGACGACGTAGCCGCCTCGGCGACGTGCCTCGTCGACAACTTCGGGCGCCGAGCCGTGCGCGGACAGCATGATCGGGTGTCCGGGCGGCACCGCGGCGACATCGTCGACGAACACCACGCCCAGGCGTTCGAATCGATCCACGACGAGGCGATTGTGGACGATTTCGTGGTAGCAGTACACAGGCGGCGGGAAGGTGCGAACCATCCATGCCAAGGCCTTGATCGCCATCTCCACGCCGGCGCAGAAGCCGCGTGGTGCGGCCAGCAGCACCCGGTCCACGTGCACGGCGTTGACGCTATCGAGCCGCCGTTGCCGCGCAGGCCCGCAGCGCAAGGGCGATGGCCCCCCGAGGACCGGCGGCTAGGTGACGGCCTGCGTGGTGGCGCGATTCTTGTGCCGCTGCGGTTCGCTGCGCTGGTGGGCCGCTCGGGCCGCGGCCTCGCTGTCGGTGTCGATGTACGGTCGAAATTCGCCGCCTAACCGTTCGGCGGCTTGGCTTCCTATCCTGAACCCATGTCTCGGCCGGTCGTGGTCGCGGTGGAACCCGGCTCGGCGGCCGAGATGGCCGGACTCGCCGTCGGCGACGAAGTGGTGTCGATCGACGGTGTTGTGCCCTCTGACGTCATCGCGTGGCAGCTCATGCTCGACGAAGCTGATCCCGCTCTCGAAATTGTGCGAGCGGGGCGCCAGATCCGCCTCGAGGTCGGCAAGAACGCCGGCGCGCCGCTCGGAGCCGAGGTGGACGCCGCCATCTTCGACCGGGTGCAGACATGTGACAACCACTGCGAGTTCTGTTTCATCTACCAGTTGCCGCCTGGGCTGCGCCGCAGCCTGTACCTCAAGGACGACGACTACCGGTTGTCGTTCCTGTACGGAAACTTCACGACGCTGACCCGCTTTACCGAGCTTGATCTCGAACGCGTGCTCGATGAGCGTCTGTCGCCGCTGTACGTGTCGATTCACGCCACCGACCCCGATGTGCGGACGCGGATGCTCCGCAACCGGCGCGGTGCGTACAGCCTGAGGTGGCTCGGTGCCTTGCTCGACGGCGGCATCGAGGTGCACGGTCAGATCGTCGTTTGCCCTGGGGTCAACGATGGCGACGTGCTGGCCGACACTCTGGTCGGCGTGCTGGACCGCTTCCCGACGCTGTCGACGCTTGCGGTCGTGCCGCTGGGAGTCAGTGCACACCAGCGCGAAGCAGCCATGCGGCCCCACACCGAAGCTGAGGCGGCCGCGGTGATCGACCTCTGCGAGCAGTGGCAGGAGCGCTACCTAGAAGTGCTGGGCCGGCGCATGGTGTACGCGGCGGACGAGTACTACCTGCTCGCTGGACGGCCGTTCCCGGCAGCGGAGACCTACGGCGATTACGCGATGCACGAGGATGGCATCGGCATGGCACGTGCCTTCGAGCAGGAGTTTTGGGCAGCCACGCCGGATGCGGCCCCCAACGGCGCCGCCGCGCCCCGGCAACGAGCGCCTGCAGCAGGATTCTTCTCATGGGTGGACGGAGCGCCCGCGGCGGGCTACCGGGCGGCACGGATGCCGGGCCAAGGCGCCAATCGCAGCGGCGAATTGCGCGCTGTCGGCGTGCCGGTCTTGCTTGAGCCTGCGTCGCGGCGGCCCCAGCCATCACCGAGGGGCGGGGTCAGGCCCATGGGAATCCTGACCGGGTCATACGGCGCTGCGGTGCTGCGACCGCTCGTTGCCGCGTGGCAAGCGGGCGCTGCGGGGCGAGCTTCGGTGCGCGTCATCGAGGTTGAGAACAGGTTCTTCGGCGGCAACATCGGAGTGACCGGCCTGCTCGCCGGTACCGATATCAGCCGAGTGCTCGCCAATGAGCCGGATGCGGGCCACTACGTGCTGGCCGACGTGTGCCTGTCGGGGGGGAAGTTCCTCGACGGCATGACCCCCGCGGAACTGCCGCAGCCAGTCGAGATCATCCCAACCAACGGCGCCGCACTGCGTCGGCTTCTGGATGCAGCAACCCATGAGACCCTAAATGCGGGAACGGTTCGATGAGTGACAGTGTGACCGCCTCTGTTTCGGTCCAAGGCGCGCACGAGGTCGGTGGGCCGATCGGCAACGCGCTGCCGACGGTCGGCATTGTCGGTCGGCCCAACGTCGGCAAGTCGACGCTGTTCAATCGGCTGGTGGGCCGGCGCGAGGCCGTGGTGGCGCCCCAGCCGGGAGTAACTCGGGATCGAAAGGCGGCGGAGGCCTCCTGGCGAGGTCATGCGTTCAACGTGGTCGACACGGGCGGATGGTCCCAACACGGCGACGCCCTCGACGACAAGGTGTCCGAGCAGAGCGAGCGGGCCATGGCTGACGCCGATGTGCTGCTCTTGGTGGTGGACGTGACGGTCGGGATCACCGAACCAGACGCTCGCATCGCCTCACTGCTGCGTCGCAGTGACAGGCCAACACTTGTGGTGGCCAACAAGGCGGACAGCGGAGCGCGCGATCACGGCATCTGGGAGTTCAACCGTCTTGGGCTCGGCGAGCCTTGGGCGGCCTCGGCGCTGCACGGCCGCAATGTCGGCGACTTGCTGGATCGCGTCATCAAGCTGCTGGACACCGCCGGGGGCACGAGCAGTCCCCAGGACGGCTTTCGAGTTGAAGCGGCAGCGAGTTCCGGGCCTGCCCCGGATGAAGCGACGACATCGCGCGACGTCGACGCAAACCCCCCAGACCAGACAGCGGCGGCGACGTCTGAGGCCCTCGGTCCCGAAACGCCAGATCCCACTGCGCCAGATCCCGCTGCGCCAGATCCCGCTGCGCCAGATCGCGGCGAGGACGAGTCGATCCCGTCGGTGGCGATCGTCGGGCGGCCGAACGTCGGCAAGTCAACCCTGTTCAACCAGCTCATCGGCGACGAGCGGGCCGTCGTGCACGATCGTCCGGGAACGACACGCGACACCATCGACACTCTGGTGGAGACGGACGCGGGCCCGGTGCGCTTCGTGGACACCGCCGGCATGCGGCGCAAGGCACGCGTCGACTCCGACACCGAGTACTACGCCAATCTGAGGGCACTGCGGGCGATTGACGCCTGCGACGTGGTGCTGCTGGTTATCGATGCCACCGAGGGCGTGACAACCCAGGACCAGCGCCTCGCAGAGCGCATTGACGCCGCAGGCTGCCCGATCGTCGTGCTCCTGAACAAGTGGGAAACCATCGACGCCGAACACCGGGAGGTGGTGCTCGGGGACCTGGCGCGCCGTTTGCACTTCATCGGCGAGTCGCCCGTCCTGCGGATCAGCGCGCTCACCGGCCGCGGCGTCCGTCGGCTAGTGCCTGCGATCGGTGCCGCTATGGAAGCGTATGAATCGAGGGCTCCCACCAGCAAGGTGAACGACATCATCAAACGTGCGCAGTCCGCGCAGCCGGCACCCGGTGGAGCCCGAGTGCTCTACGCGACCCAGGTCGCCACGCAGCCGCCGACCTTCACGCTGTTTGCGAACCGGGAAATGCCGGCTACCTACCTGCGTTACCTCGAGCGCCGCCTACGGGAAGATCTGGGTCTGGCGAAGACCCCACTGAAGCTGCGAGTTCGGCGTCGATGAGACGTCGATCTGCCGAAACCGGCCGACCGGCCCGATTGCGATCCCAAGCCGTCGACCGGCGCTTTGGCCCCGACGAGCGCAGCGAGGCCCGCCGGCAGCGGGACCGACGCGGCGGAGCCCCGTGGCACTTCTGGCTCGTCGTGGTGATGGCGGCGGTCTATCTCGGCTGGCGGGCCGTTGAGGGTGTCGTGTGGCTCGTCGAATGGATCGTCTGATCGGGCGTCCCGCCGGCAGCGCCGCAGGAGTCGACGCAACGCCAAATCGAAGAACTCGCTGCAGCACTGAGGCGGTATCGTGCCTGCCGAGACGGGCTGTGGCGCAGTCTGGTTAGCGCACTGGTCTGGGGGACCAGGGGTCGGAGGTTCAAATCCTCTCAGCCCGACCACAGCGGGGCCGCTGTGGCGCACTGTCGGAGGATCGTCGTGGCAGCCGAGACGACAGCCTCTATGGGTGACAGGCCGTTCTCTGGCAGTTCGGCTCCCAAGCGGCTCGCCACCGGTGTGTTCGCATTTGCCGGTGACGATTCCGATGTCGACCTCTAGACGTGTGGGATCAGCTCGGCATCAAATTCGTTCGCTGACATCGCGGCGCCAGCGCCGTCGCGGTCGTTCGCATCCTGCCAAGATGTGTACGAGTCCGATCGACGGGAGCGAGCCGATGAGCAGCACTACAACGAGTGAAGCCGGTGCCAAGCGCGAGCATCGTCGACCCGAAATCCTCGTCGAGCCCGTCGCGGGGCGCTTGACGGTCCGCGTCGACGGCGTGATCGTGGCGGACACGAAGGCGGCAGTCGTGCTCACGGAGGGGCGCCTGCCGCCGCGGCACTACCTGCCCGTGGCGGATGTGCAGATGTCGTTGCTGAACTCGACCGACACGTCAACGCATTGCCCCTGGAAGGGCGACGCGAGCTATTGGTCGGTGACGGTGAACGGCACGATGCACCCCGACATTGTGTGGTCCTATCCGGATCCGATTCCCGAGATGGCCGAGATCGCCGGGCTGATGAGCTTCTATACCGAGCGCGACGAGGTGGATCTGGCGATCGCCTGAGCGATCGTCGCCGAGGCGGCTCGCGCCTCGGCCGCTCGGAGCCGAACCGGCCGATGACGAGGCTCAGGCCAGAGTCGCGGCGAGCTCGAGTGCATCGTCCCAGCTCGGATGGCTCGCGAGAAGCCGCCGGAACCGAACAAACGGCCTGATGGCATTCACCGACATCACCGCGCTCAGATGACCGTCGCGTCGGTAACCGGCCAGGAACGAGCTGTCCGTGGCGGATCCGATGAGCACCTCGGCGTCGTCGTCGGCATCAGGGTGTCCGGCAATCTGGATCCGGGCGTCGTACTGGTCGGACCACACGAACGGCACCGAGTCGTACGGAACCGCCGCCAGGGGGTCCACCACGTTTCGCCCCACGGCCACTCCGTGTTCCACGGCGGCGGTCCAGTGCTCGACGCGGATGGGTCCCCCTCCGAGCCAGGCGTTCGGCGCTCGCACGACATCGCCCACCGCGTAGATCCCCGGCGGTCCCGCGCACAGTGTCGAGTCGCACACCACTCCGTTGTCGATGTGTAGTCCCGAGTCGATCAGCCAGGCAGTGTTGGGGACGACGCCGATGCCCACGACCACGAGATCTGCTTCGATCCGGGAACCGTCAGCCATGGCGACGGCCTCGACCCGGTCAGTGCCGAGCACTCCCTCGACGCCGACGCCGAGCCGCAGTTCGACGCCGTTTTGGCCGTGCAGGGCGCCCACACGGGAACCCATCTCGGCACCCAAACCACGCACGAGCGGGGCTCGGGCTGCCTCGATCACCGTGACCTCGCAGCCGCGGGCCTTCGCGGATGCAGCGACCTCAGATCCGATGAAGCCCCCGCCGACGACCGCAACGCGCGCCCCTGCCGTCAGCCCCTCGCGAATAGCGGTCGCGTCGTCCAGGGTGCGCAGTGTGTGCACGCCATCGAGACCTTCGGTGCCCGGAAGCGGCCGCGCCGAGGCGCCCGTAGCGATGACGAGGGCGTCGAAGGGCACCTGCTCGCTGCTGTTCGGGCCAACTGTGCGGAGGGTGACGGTGCGTTCGTCGAGGTCCAGGCCCGTTGCGATGGTTCCGAGCAAGACGTCGACGCCGAGTTCGTCATAGGCGCCGGGGGAATCGAGCATCAGCGCCTCGACGTCCCGCTCGCCAGTCAGGAAATCCTTCGACAGCGGTGGGCGATCGTATGGCAGATGCGGCTCGGCGCCGACAAGGGTCAGCATTCCGTCGTGGCCGGCGGACCGAATGCTGTGCACGGCCCGGGCGCCCGCGAGTGACGCTCCCACGACCACGATGCGATCCGGCCGGTTCGAATCAGGTGACACACGAGCAGTGTGGCATCTCGAACGGGTGGGCTCACCAGCCTCGCAGGATGTGCCGGCGGGACCCACGGGGCCAATCGACCACTGCGGATGGGGACGGAGAACCGTTCCGCGCCCAGTCCGGTGCGACTGTCCGGTGCGACTGTCCGGTGAGATTGGTGCGACGCACCGACGCGGACGCTCGCGCGATCACGTCAGCACAATTTTCGCGTTCGCGGCCTGAGAGCTAGGAGATCTGCGATCAGGGCGACGCTGCTTGACTCGTGCGCTATAAATGTCAATTACATCTCTGTAACTACGGCAGTGTGATCCAGCCCAGCGACAGTGCGTTGGAATACACCGAGCCGAGGTTGCGGGAAGTGAGGAGATCGAGGTCAAGGCGGTCTGCTCGGCACACCCGAGCGACGGCCTGCGAAGGGGCCGGGGAACATGAGCGTCACCGAGGTGTCGGCGACCGAGACACAGCAGCAGGCCGCAAGTACACCGGGTATGCGCGTCCAGAAGCGCGATGGCTCGATGCAAGCCGTTGATGTCAACAAGATCGTGCGCGCTGTCCAGCGCTGCGCGACAGAGCTGGTAGGCGTCGACCCGATGCGTGTCGCGACACGCACGATCTCGGGCCTTCACGACGGTGCCACGACAACCGAACTGGACGAGCTGTCGATCCGTACCGCAGCATCGCTGATCTCTGAAGAGCCGAACTACTCGAAGCTGGCGGCCCGTCTGCTTGCCACCTATATCGACAAGGAAGTCCAGAACCAGAACATCTACTCGTTCAGTCAGTCCATCGACCTCGGCGGCGAGTGCGGGCTCATTCACCCCGACGTCGTCGCGTTCGTCGGTGCGAACGCCCGCAAGCTGAATGACGCCGTGATGGCGCACCGCAATGGAGGCTTTGAATTCTTCGGTCTGCGCACCGTCTACGACCGTTACCTCTTGCGCCATCCTCAGCGCCGCACCGTGGTCGAGACGCCGCAGTACTTCCTTCTGCGGGTCGCCTGCGGGCTGGCGCGTACTGCCGAGGAGGCCATTGCCTTCTACGAGTTGATCTCCAGCCTGCGGTATCTGCCGTCGTCGCCGACGCTGTTCAACTCCGGCACCGCTCACCCGCAGATGTCGTCGTGCTATCTGCTCGATAGCCCCGCGGACTCGCTCGAGGGCATCTACGGTCGCTACACCGACATTGCCAAACTGTCGAAATTCGCGGGCGGCATCGGCGTCGGCTGGCACCGCGTCCGATCCAAGGGATCGCTGATCAGCGGCACGAACGGCCTGTCGAACGGCATCGTGCCGTGGCTCAAGACACTCGACTCGTCGGTCGCGGCGGTGAACCAAGGCGGACGGCGCAAGGGCGCGGCCTGCGTGTACCTGGAGTCGTGGCATGCCGACATCGAGGATTTCTTGGAGCTGAAAGAATCCACGGGCGACCACGCTCGGCGCGCCCACAACCTGAACCTGGCCAACTGGGTGCCCGACGAGTTTATGCGTCGGGTCGAGAAGGACTGGCAGTGGTCGCTGTTCGACCCGAAGGTCGTGCCGCACCTGACCGACCTCTACGGCGACGACTTCACCAACGCGTATCACGAAGCCGAATCGCTTGAGCTGTACGAGCGGCAGGTGTCCGCACGGCAGCTCTACAGCCGCATGATGCGAACCTTGGCGCAGACCGGCAACGGATGGATGACGTTCAAGGACGCCTCCAATGCCAAGTCCAATCAGACCGGCGGGCCCGGCAACGTCATCCACTTGTCGAACCTGTGCACGGAGATTCTCGAGGTCACCAGCAACGACGAGACCGCGGTGTGCAACCTCGGATCGGTCAACCTCTCCAAGTTCGTGCACGACGGCGCTGTGGACTTTGAGGCACTGGGCGAGGTGGTGCGCACCGCAGTGCCGTTCCTTGACCGCGTCGTCGACATCAACTTCTATCCGACTCCGGAGGCCTACCGGTCCAATGAACGCTGGCGTCCTGTCGGGCTCGGTGTGATGGGCCTACAGGACGTCTTGTTTCAGATGAAGTTGGCGTTTGATTCGCCCGAGGCCTTGGAGGTCTCCGCTCGTATCGCAGAGGAGATCTACTACTGGGCGCTGTGGGCGAGTTGCGAGCTGGCTCGCACCCATGGCCCCCATGCGGCCTTCGGCGAGACCCGGGCGGCGGCAGGCGAGCTGCAGTTTGACTTGTGGGGTGTCGAGCCCAGCGAACCGCAGCGTTGGGCTGAGCTTCGCGAGCGCATCAGCCAGCACGGGCTGCGCAACTCCCTGCTCGTAGCCATTGCGCCCACCGCCACGATCGCATCCATCTCCGGTTGTTACGAGTGCATCGAGCCCCAGGTGTCGAACCTGTTCAAGCGCGAGACGCTCTCGGGGGAGTTCCTGCAGATCAACCGCTATCTCGTGCGTGAGCTGCAATCGCGGGGCCTATGGGACGACTCCATGGCCAACCGCATCAAGGTGGCAGAGGGCTCGGTGCAGGACATCGCCGAGATTCCCGCCGAAATACGTGCGTTGTACCGCACGGCGTGGGAGCTGCCTCAGCGGGCGCTCATTGACATGGCGGCCGCCCGAGGCGCCTACGTCGACCAGAGCCAGTCGTTGAACTTGTTCATGGAGAGCCCGAATATCGGGAAGCTCTCCTCGATGTACATGCATGCATGGAAGTCGGGGCTGAAAACGACGTACTACCTGCGCTCGCGACCGGCGACTCGCATCAATCAGGTCGCCACCGAGAGTTCGTCGCAGCCGAGCGGGGGGGCCTTCGCAGAGCCACAGCGTGACGCGATCGTCTCCTCCATGCGGGACCCGGCCGCAGCGCAGGAGGCCGTTGCCTGCTCGTTGGAGAACCCAGAGACCTGCGAAGCCTGCGACTGAGGCTTCGCGACAAAGGACTGTCATGGCACTCGTTCAGCCCGAACCGGAATCTTCGCCCGAACCCGAATTCACGCCGTCCGAGATGCCGGCCACGCCCGGTCGGCGCGGCGCGATCTTGGACCCGGGTTTCGAGTTGACGCTTCGGCCGATGCAGTACCCGGTGTTCTTCGAGATGTATCGCGATGCGATCCGAAACACCTGGACGGTGGAAGAGATCGACTTCTCCGACGACATCGTCGACTTGGACCACAAGCTGCTGCCCGCCGAACGGCATCTGATCAACCGTCTTGTCGCCTTCTTCGCGACGGGCGATTCGATTGTCGCCAACAACCTCGTGCTGAATCTGTATCAGCACGTCAACAGTCCCGAAGCCCGGATGTACCTGAGCCGGCAGCTGTACGAGGAAGCGCTGCACGTGCAGTTCTATCTGACGCTGCTCGACAACTACATCCCTGACCTCGACGAGCGTGCCCAGGCGTTCGCCGCCATCAAGAACATCCCCTCGATCGCTGCGAAGGCCGAATTCTGCTTTCGCTGGATGGAAACCATCTCGTCGCTCGACCGGCTCTCGACGACCGATGACCGCAAGGCGTTCTTGCTGAACCTCATCTGCTTCGCGGCATGCATCGAAGGGCTCTTCTTCTTTGCCGCGTTCGCATACGTCTACTTCCTGCGCTCCAAGGGGTTGCTGAACGGTCTCGCTGCGGGCACGAACTGGGTCTTCCGCGACGAGTCCGCCCACATGAACTTCGCTTTCGAGGTCGTCCGCACGATCCGCTCCGAGGAGCCGGGGCTGTTCGATGCCGAACTTGCGGACAAGATCCGGCTGATGATCACCGAGGCTGTCGACGTGGAAACAAAGTTCGCCGAAGATGTGCTGTCAGGCGGCGTAGCTGGCATGTCCACCTCTGACACACGCTTGTATCTCGAATTCATTGCAGACCAGCGTCTCGTACAGCTCGGCCTGCCGAAGCAATTCGGCTCGAAGAACCCGTTCTCGTTCATGGAACTGCAGGACGTGCAAGAGCTGACCAACTTCTTCGAGCGCACCGTCGCCAGCTACCAGATCGGTGTCGAAGGCGATGTCGCCTTCGACGAAGAGTTCTAGGTCCCGTCAACCGCAGCGATGAGCTGGTCGACGGCGGCGGCGGGAGTCACGCGATCCTCTCGCACGTCGGCCTCAAGCCGCCGCAGCAAGTCCCGGACGTTCTGGGCGAGGCGCGCACGCATGCGCTCGGACAGCATCGCGTGCATCCAGCGGACCCTCTGGCCAGCTCTGCGGGCTGCCAACTCGCCGCTGGCGGTGGTCAGCCGACGGTGCTCGAGCACATGGGCCCACAGTTCGGCGAGGCCGTCGCCAGCTAGGCCCGCACAAGTGATGACCGGAGGCGACCACGTCGGTGAGACCGGTTGGGTCATGTGCAATGCCAGCTCGTAGTCGCGAGCGGCAGCGGCGGCGCGCCCGAAGTTGTCGCCGTCGGCCTTGTTGACTGCGATCAGGTCGGCGATCTCGAGGATCCCCTTCTTGATGCCCTGAAGATCGTCTCCAGCACCCGCCAGCATCAACACGACAAAGAAGTCGACCATGTCGGCCACCGCCGTCTCTGATTGCCCGACGCCGACGGTCTCGACGAGAACGACGTCATAACCGGCAGCTTCGAGCACCAAGACGGACTCACGGGTCACGCGGGTTACGCCGCCCAGCTCGCCCGATGTCGGCGACGGTCGCACGAACGCCGCCGGATCGTTCGCGAGCGACGTCATCCGGGTCTTGTCACCCAGGATCGAACCGCCTGTGAGCGTGGACGTCGGGTCGACTGCGAGCACTGCAACACGGTGCCCGCGTGCGGTAAGCATCGTCCCCAACGACTCGATCAGGGTGCTCTTGCCGACGCCTGGCACTCCGGTGATGCCGACCCGGTGTGCGCCGCCGGCGGCGGGAAGCAGAGCGGCAAGCAACGCCTGAGCAGCGGAAGAGTCCTCGGCGCGCTGGGACTCGACGAGCGTGATTGCCTGTCCGATAGCGGCGCGGTCCCCGTTGCGCACACCTCGTGCGAGATCACCGAGGCGCGTCTCGAGCCCGTCGGGCGTGTCAGAGGCCGCGTCGCAGACCATGGCGCGCAGGGTACCCATCGCCATCTGAACCGATGCCACTTGACACCGCGCGGCGGTCTGGCCCGGCAGAATGTCGGCGTGGGATTGCTCAGACGCATTCGCAGGGGGGACCGGTCACATCCGGTTGAGCAGTTCCTGCATCAAGGCGATCGCGTGCAAGCAATCGTTCCCGCACAGGGCGGGCTGCATCCGTTCACGCTGCTGGTGATCGGCGTGGTGGCACTTATCGGCGTGATCTTCACCGTCGATCTGCCGTGGTTGCAGGTCACCTTGATCTCGACGGTCGCGTTTGCCGGCGCGGCGGTGCTCACGATGTCGCGCTACCGGCTGCTGGCGATCACCGACGCAGACATCGTCGTCATGCGGACGCGTGCACTGCGGCCCGCCAAGCCGGTCGAGATGCTCATCCGCGTTGAGCGCACCGAGCCGTTCGGCGTGCGCGGCTCGGCCTGGGGCCAGATCATCGTCGGCGCAGAGAAGCTCTGGGTGCATCGGCGGTACCACGCTCAGCTTCACGAGGCCGACACCCAGCTCGCTGCGGCACCTCGGGGCATGCGAGCGGCGTCCAGTACGGCCTATCGCGGCACCCGAGCAAAGAAGAAGTTCCGCAACGTCGGCGGCCGACACCGCTGAGGCAGGCAGCGCGACTCTGTGCTTCGACGCGACACTGGGCTTCGAGGCGACGCTTCGCCTCTAGCCTGCGTTCTCCAGAAGGTCGAGCATCTCGTCGGCGGCCTCGGCGA
This sequence comes from Candidatus Poriferisodalis sp., assembly GCA_965226645.1. Classification (GTDB taxonomy): domain Bacteria; phylum Actinomycetota; class Acidimicrobiia; order Acidimicrobiales; family Poriferisodalaceae; genus Poriferisodalis. Next base: position 860,328 of record CBDDDL010000004.1, on the reverse strand, counting down.
TGACCGTTCCGGGCGGATATATCGCCGCTGCGCCCGAAGCGCGCAGCGCCTCGAAGTCCTGCTGCGGGATGACGCCGCCGACGACGACGAGGATGTCAGGCCGGCCGAGTTCGGCCAGCGCGGCGCTGAGCTCGGGAACCAGCGTCAAGTGGCCTGCTGCCAGCGACGACGCACCGACGACGTGGACGTCGTTCTCGACGGCTTGTCGGGCGGTCTCGGTCGGCGTGCTGAACAGTGGGCCGATATCGACGTCGAATCCGAGATCCGCGTATGCGGTTGCGACGACCTTCTGGCCGCGGTCATGTCCGTCCTGGCCCATCTTCGCGATGAGGATGCGCGGGCGGCGCCCGGTGCGCTCGCCGAAAGCGGCGACCCTCGCACGCACAGCGGACACTGACGCTGCGGGGGAGCCGTCGCTGCGGTCGTGGCGTTCCATCTCGCTCCCGTACACCCCGCTGATCGTTCGAATTTGCGCAGTGTGCCGTCCAAAGACGTCTTCCATTGCCTCGCTGATCTCTCCCACGGTGGCATGGCTGCGTGCGGCTTCGATTGATGCTTCGAGCAGATTGCCGATTCCGCTGGCGGCCACGTCACGCAGACCCGCGAGCGAGCGGCGCACAGCGTCAGCGTCGCGCTCGGCGCGCAGGCGTTCCAGCTTGGCGAGCTGCGCGGCGCGCACCTCCGCGTTGTCCACCCGCAAAATGTCCACTTCGGATTCGAGATCGGAGCGAAAGCGGTTCACGCCCACCACGGTCCGCTGCCCGGAGTCGATGCGGGCTTGGGTACGGGCAGCGGCCTCTTCGATGCGCATCTTGGGGATGCCTGCTTCGATGGCGCGTGCCATCCCGCCGAGCTGTTCGACCTCCGCGATGTGTTCGCTGGCGCGGCGAGCCAGCTCAGCCGTGAGCCGCTCGACGTAGTAACTGCCGCCCCATGGGTCGATGACTCGGGTAGAGCCCGCCTCGTGCTGGAGGAACAGCTGAGTGTTGCGAGCGATGCGGGCGCTGAAGTCGCTGGGCAGGGCCAAGGCCTCGTCGAACGCATTGGTGTGAAGGCTCTGGGTGTGCCCGTCGACGGCGGCCATGGCCTCGATACATGTGCGCACAACGTTGTTGTACGGATCTTGAGCGGTCAGCGACCAGCCCGAGGTCTGGCAGTGAGTTCGAAGCGAGAGCGAGCGGGGATTCTGCGGCTCGAATGCCGAGACCAGCTTTGCCCACAGCAGCCGGGCGGCACGCAGCTTGGCAACCTCCATGAAGAAGTCCATCCCGATGCCCCAGAAGAAGCTGAGCCGCGGTGCAAAGTCGTCGACGCCCATGCCGGCATCGATTCCGCAGCGCAGGTACTCGAGTCCGTCAGCGAGCGTGTAGCCCAATTCCAGGTCAGCAGTCGCTCCGGCCTCTTGCATGTGGTAGCCGGAAATCGAGATGGAGTTGAACCGGGGCATCTCTGCGGACGTGAATTCGAAGATGTCGCCGATGATCCGCATCGATGGCTGAGGGGGATAGATGTAGGTGTTACGGACCATGAACTCCTTGAGAATGTCGTTCTGAATGGTCCCCGTCAGCTGTTGGGGCTTGACACCATGCTCTTCCGCAGCGACCACGTACAACGCAAGGATCGGCAGGACGGCGCCGTTCATCGTCATGGACACGCTCATGCGGTCGAGCGGGATGCTGTCGAACAACGTGCGCATGTCGAGGATCGAGTCGATCGCAACGCCGGCCATGCCGACATCCGAAGCGACCCTGGGATGGTCAGAGTCGTAGCCGCGGTGCGTAGCGAGGTCGAATGCGACGGACAGGCCACGCTGGCCGGCCGCGAGATTTCGTCGATAGAAGGCGTTGGAGTCCTCGGCAGTGGAGAATCCCGCGTATTGGCGAATCGTCCACGGCTGGTTGGTGTACATCGTCGGGTACGGACCCCGTAGGAACGGAGCAAAACCCGGATAGCCGTCGAGGTAAGTGCGCTGGTTGGGGTCGCCGGTGCCGGCGTACAGATCGGCGGTGTCCGCAGCCACGTACAGCGGCGCAACATCGATGCCCTCGGGCGTAGCGCTCGAAGCGGGGGAGCGACTGGTCTCGTGGGCGAAGCGTGCTTCCCACACAGCGCGGCTCGCGCCATTCGCGCTCCAAAGATCGATGCCGGCGGCGTCGAGGTCGAGGTGCGCGAAATCCGGTACGACGCTCACAGCCCCGACGCTCCGGCTTCGAACGGTGCGGCCCAGCGATGCACACCCAGGCCGGTGTCGACGCCGCTGCCACCTGAATCGGGGATCGCCATGGCCTCGGCCGGGTCCACGAACTCGGTCACGCCGACGAGCACCCGGGCGCCATCGGCGATCTGTTCATAGCGGCGCGCCCGCTCAGCGGCGATCGAGGTCTCAAGTTCACCGCTCGCCAGAGCTGCGCAGATGCCGCCGGCTCTCTCGATGTTGCAAAAGCGATCCCAGGCCGCGCTTGCCACCGACCGCGTGAGGTCCTCGAGGTACCAACTGCCGCCGGCCGGATCGATGACCGACCCGATGCGGCTCTCATGGCGGAGGATCAACTGCGTGTTGGCGGCGACGCGCAACCCCACGGCGCTCGACGCCTCGCTGGCGCTGACCGTGTCGAACGGGTGAACCGTGATGGCGTCGACGCCGCCGTTCGCAGCGCCGAAGGTGGCCGTCGTGGCCCGCAGCATGTTCACCCACGGATCGAGGCCGCTCAGCATCGCCGTCGAGGTGACGGCGTGCAAGCGCAGCGGCAACCCAGCGCCGCCAGTGTTGTCGGCGCCGCAGGCGCAGAGCACCCGGTTCCAGCACATTCGCAGCGCCCGGCACTTGGCGGTCACCACGAAGGGCTCAGGCCCGGCCGCGAGAGTGAAGCCAAGCAGCCCTGCAGCTGCGGTCGGGTCGAGAACCGGGCCAGATGCGCTGTCACACAGGGCGCGCAGCCACGCCACTCCGGTAGCCAGCATTGCGGCCAACTCGGATGAGTCCGAGGCGCCTGCGTCGGCGAAGATCGAACCATCGGCCTCGAGGGGCACCACGTGGGGCCAGCGCTCGGCGATCTCGGTGGCGAAGCCGGCCGCCCGCTCAACATCGGCGGCAAGCACGGCGGCATCGCCAGAATCGGCCCCGCCTGACCAGCCGCAGGCTGCGATTGCGATCGGATCGAGCCCCAGCCACGAACGGGTGCGCGCCGCGTCGGCGCCGCGACGGCCGAAGGCGTGGAGCAGCGCTTCAGCGTGGGCAGGCGAGGTGCCGGCCTGCAGATGGATGGTCACGCCCGCAGCCGCGGCGTCGCCGATGGCGGCTTCGAGTGCCGCCGCGTCACCGTCGGCACGCCAGCCGCGGGCCACCGTGATGGCGTCTACTCCCGACGTTGTGTCGACGGCGATTGCGTCGGCCGTGCGTGGCAAGCGAACGTCGTGAATCTGGCGCACCTCCCAGCCCAGACCACCGCTCGCTGCGGTTGCGCCGCGGACGAACGGGGCGTCGCCGGGCAGTCCGGCTGGGTTACCGGAGGTGTCGTTGCGGTGCGGCGTGTAGAGGGGTGCACTCTCCGTGCCGTCGAGCAGAATTGTCTGCAGCGACGACAGCGGCTGACCGCGCAGCGCACCGGTGGCCGCGGCTTCCCAGTCGCCCTCTGCGACGTCGGCGAAACCCGGATCGGCAAGCAGCGAGCTGGGCCTCTCGGAAGCAGTCTCGGGCGTCGGCACGGTCCGCAGGGTAGCCGTCGCTCCTTGGGCGGATATGTGCTGGCAGACGAAGGGATTCGCGGGTGTCCGTGGCATCCTTTCCCGCATGCATGCTCCCGCAGCGCCCGATGGCTCAGTCGCGCAAGCTGCAGCCGAATCCGGAGTCGAGGCTGCGTTCGACGAGCCATGGGCGAACGAGCTTCCGCCGTTTCGCTACAACGCCGAATTGGCGAACGAGATCGAGCTGCGTTGGCAGCAGCGATGGCGCGCAGACGGTACTTACCACACACCGAACCCCAGCGGACCATTGGCAGGTTCGCACGACGCCGACGCCTCGCTGAGTTCGACTGCTTCGACCCCACGAGGGCCGAAGCTCTTCATCATGGACATGTTTCCGTACCCGTCGGGTTCGGGACTGCACGTCGGGCACCCGCTGGGTTACATCGGTACCGACGTGTACGCACGCTTCAAGCGCATGTGCGGGTACGTCGTGCTGCACCCGATGGGCTATGACGCATTCGGCCTGCCCGCCGAGGAGCATGCCCGCCAGACCGGTGAGCATCCCCGCATCAACACCGAGCAGAACATCGCCACCATGTCGCGCCAGCTCGCTCGTTTGGGGCTCGGGCACGACGATCGGCGCACGTTGGCCACGACCGATGTCGAGTACTACCGCTGGACACAGTGGATCTTCTTGCAGATCTTCACTTCTTGGTACGACACCGACACCGATCGCGCCCGCCCGATCACCGAGCTAGTCGAGCTGTTCGAGTCCGGCCGGCGGGCCACTGCCAGCGGAATCCCGTGGGCCGACATGAGCGACACCGAACGGCGGGTCGAGCTGGACGGCCACCGCTTGGCGTACCTCGGAGAGGCACCCGTGAACTGGTGTCCGGCGCTGGGCACCGTGCTGGCGAACGAGGAAGTCACCGCCGAGGGTCGATCCGAGCGGGGCAACCACCCCGTGTTCCGGCGGCCGCTGAAGCAATGGATGATGCGCATTACGGCCTACGCCGACCGGTTGTTGGCCGACCTCGACCGGCTGGACTGGCCCGAGAGCGTCAAGATCATGCAGCGCAACTGGATCGGTCGCAGCGAGGGGGCTCTGGTCAGCTTCGCCACCGATACGGGCCCACATGCAAGCGGCCCCGTCGTCGAGGTGTTCACCACCCGTCCCGACACCATCTACGGCACGACGGCCATGCTGCTGGCGCCAGAGCATCCTCTGGCCGACGAGCTCGTGGCTGACCAGTGGCCACTCGGCACCGATCCGCGCTGGACCAGCGGCGCAGCGACGCCTCGCGAGGCACTGCAGGCGTACCGAGCCCGCGCCGAGGCGTTGAGCGACATGCAGCGACAGGAGAACCGCGACAAGACCGGCGTGTGGCTGGGCGTCAATTGCATCGTGCCCACGACGAGTGAACCGATGCCGGTCTTTGTGGCCGACTATGTGCTGCCCGATTACGGCACCGGCGCGGTGATGTCTGTGCCTGGCGAGGACCAGCGGGACTGGGACTTCTCGGAACAGTTCGGGCTGCCAATTGTGCGCACCGTGGAGCCACCGCAGGACTACGACGGCAAGGCATACGTCGGCGAGGGGTCGGCCATCAACAGCGGCTTCCTCAACGGCATGCAGATGGACGAAGCCAAGGCCGCCATTTGCGACTGGTTGGAAGCGCACGGCTATGGCACCCGTACGGTGACCTACAAGTTGCGGGACTGGCTGTTCAGCCGACAGCGTTACTGGGGCGAGCCGTTTCCGATCGTGTTCGATGAGACGGGCCTGCCACTGGCTGTGCCTGAAAGCGAGCTTCCGGTGGTGCTGCCCGAGCTCATCGACTGGGCGCCGCGGGCGCTCGACGAGACGTCAGAGCCCGAACCGCCGCTCGGCCGCGCTACCGAGTGGGTCACTGCCGTCTATGACCTGGGCGATGGCGAGCGCACGTATCGCCGCGAACTCAGCACGATGCCCCAGTGGGCTGGGTCGTGCTGGTACTACCTGCGTTACCTCGACCCGACCAACGACGAGGTCCTCGTGGATCCCGAGGTGGAGCGGTACTGGATGACCGACGCTGCGGGCGGCGTCGGCGGTGTCGATCTGTATGTCGGCGGCGTGGAGCACGCCGTGCTGCACCTGCTGTATGCCCGCTTCTGGCACAAGGTGCTCTACGACTTGGGGCATGTGCGCGGACCAGAGCCGTTCGGCCGACTCTACAACCAGGGCTACATCCAGGCCGCTGCGTACCAGGACCAACGCGGCGTGTATGTCGAATCCTCCGAAGTGGTCGAGCGAGACGGGCGGTTCTTTCACGGCGAGGCTGAGGTGAGCCGCCACTTCGGCAAGATGGGCAAGTCGCTGCGCAACGCTGTGACGCCCGACGACATCTACAGCGCATATGGGGCAGACACGCTTCGTACGTACGAGATGTTCATGGGTCCGCTCGATCAGGGCCGGCCGTGGGAGACCCATTCAGTGATCGGTTCGCACCGGCTGCTGCAGCGCGTGTGGCGGAACCTGGTCGACGAGGAGTCCGGCGCACTCACGGTTGCCGACGTCGAGCCCGATGCCGACCTCGAACGCTGGATGCATCGCACGATTTCAGCCGTCACCGAGGCCATGTCGGATCTGCGCTTCAACTCGGCCATTGCGCGCATCACCGAGCTGAACAACGAGCTGACCCGCCGGGGCAGTCTTACGCCGCGGCCGGTTGCAGATGTGCTGGTGCGGTTGCTGGCGCCGTTGGTGCCGCATTTGGCAGAAGAGTTGTGGCACAAGTTGGGCAACACGACCACGGTGGTGTATGCCCCGTTCCCGGTGGCCGATCCGGCGTTGCTGGTCGCAGCGGTCATCGAGGTGCCCGTGCAGGTGAACGGCAAGGTGCGCAGCCGTATCACGGTCGACGCCGCCATCTCGCCGGGCGACCTGGAGGCCGCCGCAATTGCCGACGATCGCATCGCCGAGCTCATTGACGGGTCGGACATCCGGCGAGTCGTGACCGTACCGGGCAAGCTGGTGAACATCGTGCTGGGCTAGCCCAGCAGAAATTGAGACAGTGCTGGGCTGTCTCAGCGGTGATGAGCACCACCTCGGGGCGAGACAGGGGAGTCTGATGAGCAGCAAGAGCAAGGGTGCGCTTGGCGTGACCGAGACGAAGAGCCACGGGGGGCAGCTGGCAGCCCGCGCGCTGAAAGCGGCGGGCGTCGAGTGCGTCTTCACGCTGTCGGGTGGTCACGTCATGGGCATCTATGACGGCTGCCTCGACGAGGGAATCGAGGTTGTCGACGTCCGCCACGAGCAGGCGGCCGTTCACGCTGCCGATGCGTGGGCGCGATTGCACCCGGGCAAGGTCGGCGTGGCGATCCTCACCGCCGGACCGGGCGTGACCGACGGCGTGACGGGTGTCGCGAATGCCTGGCGGGCGAACTCGCCGATCCTTGTATTCGGCGGCCAGGGCCCGTTCCGCCAAGCGGGGCGCGGCTCACTGCAGGAGATGGATCACGTGTCGCTCATGCGTCCCATCTCCAAGTGGTCCGGGTCGTGCGGGGAGACCCGACGAATCGCCGAGTACATCGAGCTGGCGGTGCGCACGGCACTGAGCGGCGTGCCAGGACCGGCATTCCTCGAGATCCCGATGGACATCCTGCACGGACCGGTCGACCTCGATGCGGTGCCGGTGCCGCCGTTCCGGGACTACCGGGTGGCCTCCGCAGCGCCGATCGCAGTCCTTGAAGAAGCGGCCCAGATAATCGCCGGCGCTGCCCGGCCGGTCGTAATGGCGGGTACAGCGCTGAAGTGGAGCGAGGGTGGAGCTGCGCTTGGGGCCTTCCTCGACGCCACATCCATTCCGTGCTACGTGAACGGCATGGCCCGCGGGGAGATCCCGTGGGATCACCCGTCGTTCCTTTCTCTGACCCGCAAGGAAGCGCTCGAGGCTGCCGACGTGGTGATCCTGGCGGGCACGCCGCTCGACTTTCGCATGAAGTTCGGCCGAGCCATCCCAGCGGACGCGCGCATCGTGCAGCTTGATCTCGACGAAACGCTCATCGGGCAGAATCGCTCAGCCGATGTGGGTCTCGTGGGCAACCTGGGAGCCAATTTCGAGGCCCTGCTAGAGGTGTTCAAGTCCACCGGCGTCTCGGTGGACGCCCGCTCGCAGCTCGCGACGCTCTCCGAACGCGAGGCCGAGCTTGACGCGGCCCGCCGTGCCGAGCTCAACAGTGACGAGACGCCCATTGACCCGCTGCGGCTGTGCCGAGAGATCGCCGAAGTCGTGACCGATGACATGATCGTCATCGGCGATGGCGGCGACATCGTGGCACAGGCCTCCAAGGTGATCCGTGTGCCCCGCCGCGGCACCTGGATGGATCCCGGTCCGCTGGGCACGCTGGGCGTGGGAATGCCGTTTGCCCTAGCAGCACAGAAGGCCTTTCCCGACAAGCGAGTGCTCATCGTGTACGGCGACGGCTCGTTCGGCCTGAACGGTTTCGAGTACGACACAGCGGTGCGCTTCGGCCTTCCCATCGTCGGTGTCGTCGGCAATGACGCTGCGTGGGGTCAAATGCTGCGCCCGCAGGCCAGCCTGTACGGTCAGGACCGCGTGGTGGCCACCGAATTGAACTACACCCGCTACGACAAGGTGGTCGAAGCAATGGGCGGCCACGGCGAGCACGTCACGCAGCCTGACGAGATCGCCCCGGCACTCCGCCGTGCCTTCGACTCAGGTCTGCCCGCTCTCGTGAACGTCGAGATCCGCCAGGACCGCGGGGCCATGAAGGGCTCGACCTACGTGTAGCGACGCGAGGCTACGAGCGGCCTTTTCTGCCTCGTTGGTTCACCGCATCGCGATCAATGCACAAGATCAAGATTGAAGGTGTGCATTTGAATAACTGCACAAGGTCTCGTGACGATTGATGCATTCGATACGCTGCAGTCTGCGTAGTGTACTTCTGTGCATCCAAATGGCTGCATCGAGGTATCCGTAGCACCCTGCATCGGACACGGTGCAAACACTTCTCCCGAACGGTCAGCAGCGATGACCGAAGACGTGAACACAGGTCCGGCGAGCACAGGCTCGCCGCTGGTGCGGCCCTTCGGCACCAAGCATCGACACTCCATTGACGTCTACACGGTGGAAGGCTTGGGTGCGGCGCTCGCCCGGCTGCGAAGCGAAACCGGGCTCACGCAGACTCAATTCGGTGAGAGGGTCGGCGCATCACGCCCGTGGGTGTCCGACTTTGAGCGTGGCAACTTGCGCGGTGGACAGCTTGACACGGCACTGGCGTGCATCCACGCGTTGGGCTACCGCATCGTGCTGTTGGACATCGACACCAAACCCTCAGTGCTCGACGATCTGAAGAACAGCATGCGCAACGGTCCTCTTGCCCGCCGACCCGCTTCAGGCAGCGAACACGACTCGTCGCGATGACGAGGCAGCTCGCAATTCTGCTGAACGGCAGGTTGGCCGGCACGGTCCATGACGACGCCGACGGCGTCTCATTCGTCTATGACGACGACTACCTCAACGTCCGTGCCAATTCTGTCCCTCTGTCGCTCAGCATGCCAATGACGCAGCATCAGCACCCCGGCGGTGCAATCAAGACATGGCTGCAAGGCCTGCTCCCCGACAACCCAGAGCTGCTTCGGTACTGGCAGCGGGCCACTGGCGCTGTCTCGGTGGATCCATTCGATCTGCTCGCGACTGCGATGGGCCTCGACTGCGCCGGCGCGGTGCAGGTTTGCCCCGCTGCGGAAGTCGACACCGTTCTGTCGCGCGGCGGGAGCTATGAGGCGCTGAGCGAGGCCGACGTGGCGCGGCGACTGACCGCCATCCGGCAGCGAACGCACCTCGCCCGAGATGTCTTCGTTCCCGGCTACTTCAGCCTCGCAGGCGCGCAGGCCAAGATCGCGCTCCATCGTCACCAGGGCACGTGGCATCAGCCGCACGGCACTGCTGCCACCACGTACATTCTCAAGCCCGCTGTGTTCCTGACGCAGCACCAAGCCGTCATCGAGCACCTGAGCATGGTCGCGGCGAGACGCTTGGGGTTGCCCGCAGCGCGCACGGAAGTGACCGTCTACGACGGATGTGACACGGTCATCGTGGAGCGCTACGACCGTCGGCGCATCGGCGGCCGCGTGCTGCGGTTGCACCAAGAGGACATGTGCCAGGCGTTGGGCCTGTCCCCGATGCTGCGCTATGAGCAGCAGGGCGGACCGTCGCAGGCCCGGATCGTGGGCCTGCTGCGCAGGCACTCCACATCACCGGCCGACGACATCGCCGACCTGATTGATGCGTTGGCCTACAGCTGGGTTATCGGCGCCCCCGACGGTCACGCCAAGAACTTCAGCCTGCTGCTCGACGGCGCGGAGGTGCGCTTGGCGCCGATGTACGACGTGTGCACCGTGCTGCCTTACCTGGATCCCGGCGAGTCGATCACGCACGCGTTCACCATCGGCGGCAGCCACGAGGTCACCCCAGACGAGGCTCGGCCGTACTGGACCCGCTTCGCCGCTGACGTCGAAGTGCCCGCCGACCCGCTCCTTGCGCGCATCTGCGACATTGCCGCTGCTGTACATGACGCCTTCGCCGTTGAGGCGGCGTTGCTGCCGGGCGACCTCGCCTCTTCTCCCCGAGTCGCTTCGCTGCTCGACCGCCTCCGCAACCGCACAAACGCCTGCCTCGCCCACATGCGCTGAGAAGGTGGTGCGTCAAGCACAGTCGGGACGCATCCGTCGCTTTGCTCAGGGCAAGATGTCGTGCGTCCCGCAGCGAAGCCACTCGACGTGGCGATGCCTGGGTCGTTGCTCATTGCCAAACGAGAATGTCGCCCGACCGTCGGCAAGCTCTATCGGTGGTTGCAAGTGAGTTGAGTGTAGATGTCGTGTGCTGATGCCCAGTGGTGGAGTCGGCGGGGCATGTGGTTGAGGTTGTCCTCGATGACCGAGAGCCGCAGCTGCCCGATGTCGAGGCTGGTGCCTTTGGGGAGCCATCGGCGCAGCAGCGCGTTGGTGTGCTCGTTGGTGGGCCGCTGCCACGGAGAGCGCGGCTCGCAGAAGAACACCTTGATGCCGAGCGCGGCTTCGACGTCGGCCCAGCGGGCCATCTCGCGGCCTTGGTCCCAGGTGAGGGTGCGCACGAGCGCTGCGGGCTGGCGGCCCAGCGCCGCGGTGACCGCGGCGGCGACTTGGGGCGCGCCGTAGCCGTCGGGCAGCGCTGCGGTGACCGTGTAGCGGCTGGTGCGCTCGGCGAGGGTGACCGCGGCGGTGAGGTTCGCTTTGCCGACGATGAGGTCGCGGTCCCAGTGGCCGGGCTCTGTGCGGTCCTCGACGTCGTCGGGCCGGTCGGCTATCGGCCGGTATTCCCCCAGCGGGCTGGGCTTTTGGGCCTGCGCGACGCTGCGCGGCCGACGGCGCCGGCAGCGCCGCGGCAGCTTCGCCCAGGTGCCCGCCGGCAGGCCGCTGCGCGCGTCGTTCGCGTAGCACGCCCGATAGATCGTCTCCGCGCACACCCTCATGCCCGCCTCGCGCAGGTCCGCCGCGGTCGCGTGCGGGGACCAACGCAGCTTCAAGCGCTCATCGACCGCGGCGGCCAGCACCCGATCGGCCGCCAGCTTGGGCGTTCGCTCTCGTCGCGCCCTCGCGCACGCCGACGCGTGCGCCCAGCGACACCGTCGACGCGGAGGCAGCGGCGCGGGCCGCGCTCAACGGCAGCGTCGCGCCGCTCCGCGGTCAAGGCCCGCACCGTCGCCGCCAGCCGCGCGTCCGCCCGGCCCGCAAAGACCGCCTGCGGGCACTGAGCGGGCCAGCTCGCTGCACCGTCGACGGGTCACGGCCCAGCCGCCGCGCTGCGTCCGCGACGCTGCGGCCCGCCCCCAGCGACGACTCGATGAACACCCGCTCATCCAAACTCAGCCTCGCTGCCATACTGGACACCTCCATCGGTCGGCTGCATGTGTTGGCAACGGTCATCATGACCGTTCACTTGCAACCACCGATGGAGTTCGCCATCCTTCGCCCACCGCATTTCGTATAGCCCACGTACGCCGTGCAGCTTGCTGACGAGTCCGTCGCGAAACCACGGACTCTCGCCGGCCTCCATCGCTTGTAGGTCGGATATGAACAGCGCGAGCGCGGCGGCGAACTGACAGGGGTCCTTGATTTGGGTCCAGGTGTTGTGGGTCTGATTCCCGGAGGATGGGAGGATGACCGACATGAAGAGAAGGCGGCATTCGCCGGAGCAGGCGATCCGCAAGCTGCGTGAGGGCGAGAGGCGGCTGAACGCCGGCGAGGAGCTGGGCTTGGTTCTGCGCCGGCTGGAGATCACCGAGTCGACGTGGAATCGGTGGCGCAGCACTCTTACGGCGGGATGAAGGCCGCGGACGCCAAGGAGCTCAAGGAGTTGCGCGTCGAGAACGCCCGGTTCAAGAAGCTGTTGGCCGAGGCGGAGTCGGGTCAAGGCGATGCTCAAGGAGCTCGCGGAGGGAAAATGGTGACCCCGGACCGGCGGCGGGCCGCTGTGGTGCGGATCGTGGATCGGTTCGGGGTGTCAGAGCGTCGTGCGTGTCGTGTGGTGGGCCAGCATCGTTCGACCCAGCGGCGGGCGGCGGCTGTGCGCGCTGATGCCGATGCCGTCTATGGGGCGTGGCTGTGCGAGTTCGCGCAGTCCCATCCCCGCTGGGGATGGCGCAAGGCCCACGACGTCGCCGCCCGGGAAAGCCGTGTGACGAACCCCAAGCGCACGCTGCGGCTGTGGCGCGCCCATCATCTGCAGCGTCCGCCTCAGCGGCGCCACAAGCGACGCCGCCTCGGCGACGGCACCGCCGCCAAGCTGCGTGCCGAGCGCCCGAACCATGTGTGGGCGTTGGAGGCGAGTTCGACGAGACCGCCGCTCGGAGGCGCCTCAAGCTGCTCAACGTCATCGACGAGCACACCCGCGAGGCGCGCCATCCGGGTCGATCACAGCATCGACGCCGACGGCGTCGTCGAGGACTGGCGACACGACTACAACCACTACCGGCCACACCGATCACTCGGCGGGCAAACCCCCGCCGCATACGCTGCCAACCACAAACAGACACGCCCGACAATCACGACAAACCAACACCCATAACAACTGGACCTACAACCAGGTCCCTGTCACGTGCAAATTCGGGATCCGAGGGTCAGCCTTCTCAGGCCGCGTCGCACGTCCGATTCCAATCGCCCTGACTATGTGAACGCAAGAAACTGCGTCATAGTGCAAGTAGATCGGAGTCACACGATGACCAAGAGAAGGCACCAGGACGCAGACTCGAGAAGACCGCTGGCTCTGGTGTCGGTGTTGGTGGCCGCTGCGACGTTGTCCCCTGCGGCTGCTGCCGCCGCCAGCGTGCCGGTCGGCGATGCGCAATCCGGGACCACGGCGGTACAGCTGCTCGACACCGCCCCGGTGACCTTTGTGTCCAACCATGGCCAGCAGGACCCTGACGGTTTCCTGCTGTACGGCGGCGGCTCGGTCTTTCAGGGGTTCACGACCGGAGGCAATCCGGGGGGCTATTCGCTGTCGGAGGTCAGTGTGATACCGCAGCAGCGCACCCCGGATCCCGAAGAAGTGACGGAAATGTCCGACACGGGAACCGGCTCACAACTGCAGCTCGCTGGCATCGCAACCGACGCTGAGCCTGAGCCTCTCGTGCCCCAACCCAGCGTGGAGATCTGGTCGCAGAAGGGCAGGAACATCACAATGCCCGACGAGCTGCTGTACCGGCTTATCTCTCCGCCGTCGGTGCCGCTGGACGAATCGGTCACATTCCAGGCGCCGTCGGACACCGTCCTGGACCCCAACACCAGCTACTACGTCAGAATCACCAACGCCATTCAAGTGGGCTGGGGCATGGACCGCCACGTGGACAACGGCACTGCCGACGATTGGAGCGTCATCAACGGCCTCATGTACCAGAGCGAGGGCGCCAACGCTTGGGCCAACTTCGTTCCCAATGCCATCGTCAGCATCAGCGGGGTCGCGCTGGCAGAACCGGTCGAATAGGCAGGAACAGGCAGACCGCGACAGCGCGGGAGATCGGTGCTTCGTAAACCGCAGATCGTCCTACGCTCGCAATATGTGCGGGCGCTTCGTCTCAGCGGCTGACCTGGAGGCGGTGGCGGCGTACTTCGACACCCCACTGCCTGGCTTCGACGCGCCTCGCAGCTACAACGTAAGCCCGACTACCGACATCGTGGCTGTTGTGGGCGCGGAGGATTTCCGTCGGCTCGAGACGTTTCGGTGGGGCCTCGTGCCGTCGTGGTCCCCCGATCCCAGCAAGGGCCCGCCGTTGTTCAATGCGCGATCCGAGACGGCGGCGACGAAGAACTCCTTCCGCGGCTCGTTCAAGCGCCGCCGATGCATCGTTCCGGCCGACGGCTTCTACGAGTGGCCAAAGGCGCCGACCCGCACGAGCCGCGACGACCGCCCCCTGCCGCACTACATCACCCGCACCGACGGAGGCATGCTCGCCATGGCCGGCCTGTGGGAACGATGGTCGCCGCCCGACGATGCCCCCAGCGGCGGCGGCTCCGGCGAACGCGACGGATCGCAGACCGCTCGATCAGCGCTGCATTCGGCCACTGTGCTGACCACCGCAGCCAACGGCTTCATGGTGCCGATTCATGACCGCATGCCAGTGCTGCTGGAGCGTTCTGCGTGGGATGCCTGGCTCGACCCATCCAACGAAGACGTGGACGAACTGTCGGCCATGCTCGTGCCCGCAGCTGAGGGGATCCTGCGCTCGCATCAGGTCGGCCGCGCGGTGGGCAACGTCCGCAACCGCGATGCCAGTCTCATCGAGCTGGCCGAGTCGGATCAACTCTTCTAGCGCCGCTTCAGTGCCATCGGGGCTGCACCACGAGGCGACGTATGCGCTCAGTCGGCCAACGCAGCTCGAATGGCCTCGGCTGGCCCGGCAAGTTCGGTGGGATCCGCCATCGGCAGGGCCCGGGCGAAGTTCATATCCGCCATGGAGTTCACCGGGCACACGTGGATGTGGCAGTGGGGCACCTCGAAGCCGGCGATGACAAGACCGATCCGCTCGGGCCGAAGCGCCCGCATCTGCGCCTCGCCGATGCGGCGGGAAACGTCGAACATGTGTGCCTGCAATTCGGGTGGAACGTCCAGCCAGTGGTCGATCTCTGCGATCGGCACGACAAGCGTGTGGCCCGGCGAGAGCGGGTTGACGGACAGGAATCCGACGCAGTGTTCGTCTCGCCACACAAACGTCCCGGGCAGATCGCCTTCGATGATCCGCGTGAAGACCGTGCTCATGCGCGCAGCCTAAGCCGCCTCGCGATCGCGGGAGCTGCGGTTGGCGAGCGTCGGTACTGTGAACCAGATGAGCGGGGGTACCGACGCACAGTCGACCGAGGCGCCGGGCTGGCGACCGTTCACGGTGCCGAATCTGATCAGCCTGGCTCGCTTGTGCTGCCTTCCGTGGTTCGTGTGGCTGGTGCTCGGGGCCGAGGATCGCTGGGTGGCCGCATTGTTGCTGGGGGCTCTCGGCGCGTCCGATTGGGTGGACGGTTGGGTGGCGCGCCGTTTCGATCAGGTGTCAGAGCTCGGCAAGATCCTCGATCCGACTGCGGATCGTCTGCTGCTGCTGGTGGCACTTGTCGTGATGATTGTTGACGGCTCGCTGCCGCTGTGGGTTGCGGTGCTCGCCCTGTTCCGCGAGGGGGCGGTGGCGGTGGCGGCACTCGTGCTGGGGGCGCTCGGTGTCCGCAAGATTGATGTGACGTGGCTGGGCAAGACCGGGACATTTCTCATGATGTTCGCCGTGCCCTGTTTTCTTGCCGGTCACAGCGATATCGGCGTCGCGGATGCATTCCGCGTCGGTGCGTGGGCGTTTGTCGCGGTGGGCCTTCCCATTCACTACTGGTCGGCGGTGGGCTACGTCCCGCTGGCCATCAACGCGGTGCGGGAAGGGCGAACTGGCTGAGTCGTGTCGTGAAGGTTGCGGCATTCACAACCGGGTGCGCTGGGCACGGCGGCGAGGCGCGTGCCGCGATTGGCGTCACACCGATCCGGTAGGTTCGCGAACATGGAGATTCCCTCCGAGCTTCGCTATTCCAGCGATCACGAATGGGTGCGCGCCGTCGACGGTGGTATGCAGGTCGGCGTCACCGACTTCGCGCAGGATGCCCTCGGTGATGTCGTCTTCGTCGAGCTGCCCGAGGTCGGAGCGCAGGTCACCGCAGACGAGGCGATGTGCGAGATCGAGTCGACAAAATCGGTCTCGGACATCTTCGCTCCGCTGTCGGGAGTGGTCGTCGAGGTGAACGTGACGCTCTCCGACGAGCCTCAACTCGTCAACGAATCGCCGTACGGCGATGGCTGGATCTGCGTCATCGCGCTGCCGGACGATTCCGACTCAGTACAAGCAGAGATGGAGGCGCTGCTCGACGCCGACGGGTACGCCGCACTCATTGCCGAGGACAGTTGAGCGGGTTGCGATGGCTGTGACGTGCGGTAGGTGCGGAAATGCGTGCCCCAACGACGCGCGCTTTTGCTCGAGTTGCGGGAGCCAGCTGCCGCAGGACGACGAGGCGCCGACAGAGGTCCTGTCGCCGGTCACCGTGACCAAGATCCCGCCGTACGGCGGCGTGGCAGAACTGGTCGTGACATCTGGGCATCGTTCCGGGATGCGCTTCGAGCTAGTCGGCGACCGCGTCACGGTCGGCCGCCATCCCGACAGTGATGTTTTTCTCGACGACATCACGGTGTCGCGTCGACACGTTGTGCTTGAGATGGGACCGGCGGGTCACGTACTGCGTGACGTGGGATCGCTCAATGGCACCTACGTCAATGGCGGCCGCATCGACGGCGAGGTCATCATGCGAGGTGGCGACGAGCTGCAGGTCGGCAAGTTCAAGCTGCTGTACCTGGTGTCCTCGGTCGGGCTGTGAGCGAGAGCGCAACACCGCATCCGAGACCGCCTGTATCGAGCGACGAGCCCGTAGCGGCGTCAACGCACGCCCCACCCATTGCTGGGCCGGTGACGAGACGTCGGGGTCCCGCAAGGTCCGGGCGAATGTCAATTGGCGAGGTCGTCACCCTGCTCCAGTCCGAGTTCAGCGATCTCACCGATTCCAAGATCCGGTTTCTGGAGGACCGCAAGCTGATCTCTCCTGCTCGCACCGCATCGGGCTATCGCAGTTTCGGCCCACACGACATCGAGGTGCTGCGCTGGATACTGACGCGGCAACGCGACCAATACCTGCCGCTGAGCATCATCGGCGAGCGGATCGATCGCGGCGAGCACCTCGCTGACATCTGGGGCATCGGCGCGAGCGATACAACAGCCGACGCGCAAGGCCCCCCGGCAACGACTGGGGGCTCAACGGTTGCGGCCGGATCGACCGAGCTGCCAAGTGCGGGCTCGGGTCAGGCCGCGCACGGTGCATCCGGACTGGCCGCCGAGGACCATGGTCCGGCCCACGACATCGGCGGCCTGGCTTCGGATGCGCCAGCGATGCCGCCGAAGCCGCCTTGGGCACCGCCGGAAGGCGACAACGACCTGACCTACAGCGCCGAGGAGCTAAGCGCGGCGAGCGGCCTGAGCCTCACTGAAATCAACGAGCTGACCCGATACGGCCTGCTGGTACGCCTCAACGATGCCGACCCGGGTCGTGCGCAACTCGCTCGCGGAGCCGCCGTGCAGACCTCGATGGCTCTGGAGCCGCCCGAGCCTCGTTACGGCGCGGCGGCACTGCTCGTCGCTCGCATCGCACGCGAGTTCTCCACCTACGGGCTGCAGGCACGGCACCTGCGGGTGATTCGCAATGCGGCCGCACGAGACGCAGCAACGTTCGAGCAGGGAATCCAACCGATTCTCCACGCCGGCGGGCCAGACGCTGGAACTGACGTCCAGCGTTCGCTTGGGAGGCTCGTCGCGCTGTGCGAGCGGCTGCGCGCCCAGGTCATCAGCGACGCGCTCGGCGGCTATTGGCGCTCCTGAGCGGTCGCTTGCGGGGTTCTTGGTTGATGGGCGCCGAAGTATTGTGCGCTCCATGGTCGAGATGGAACTGCTTGGCGTACAGGTGGAGATGCCCTCGCAGAGTCCGCTGATGCTGTTACGCGAGACTGGCGGCTCGGGACGCGTGCTTCCCGTGGTGATCGACACACCGGAGGCGCAGGCCATCTATCGAGGAATCGAGCGCATTCGCGTTGCCCGACCGCTCACGCATGACTTGATGGCCGCAATGCTCGATGTCCTCGGCGCAACGCTGGTGAAGGTCACAGTGACCGACTTGCGTGACCGCACGTTCTTCGCGGAATTAGAAGTCACGATCGGCAGCTTGACGCACACCATCTCGGCACGCCCCAGCGATGCGATAGCACTCGCGGTCCGAGCTGAGACGCCGATATTCGCCAGCGAAGAAGTGCTGGATGCGGCGGGCCAGATCATCGAGGTGCCCGCTGAATCGCCCGCAGATGACGATCTCGAGGTCGATCCTGACGAGCTCCTCGACGAGTTCAAGCAATTCCTCGACGATGTGCAACCCGACGACTTCGGACCTGTTGCCGGTTCGGGCGAGCCGGAATGAGCCGGACTCGGCGGGCCACGACATCGGTCTGAGCCACACGCGGAGCTATGCGCCGGTGGACCGCTGCCGCTACAGCGCCTCCCGACGTCGGGTCGGTCCTTGCCGGGGACCTCGGCCCCAACACCAGACGGATCTACGAGCGCTCGTGGAAGCGGACAGCGTCGACGCTGCGCGCCCTCGATGTCGATATCGCCATCAAGGGCGATCCCGACGACGCCGGAGCGGCCAACTCGTCGAGTTAGGACAACATTCGGGACCCCTTGCGCAACCGAGCGGGTGCGTCGTACCCTCAGAGCACGCAGCGGATCACAGACGCGTAGTTCGCCGCGTGTTATTCGCAGGGCCGGATCGACGCGAAACGGCTGAGCCCATGGGAGGCACCGATGCCCGAACCGCAGGCCGCTGCGCCGGCAGTCCAGCCGGACCTCGAAGCTGACCCCGAGGCCACCACCTCTGCGGACGTCTCCGAACCAGCGACACAGCCCGAACGCTCCGCCGCGGATTCCTCGTCAACGGCCGCGCTCGGGTTTTCCGCGACCGAAACCGCCCAGTTGGTCGGCATCACCTATCGCCAGCTCGATCATTGGGCTCGCGAGAGGCTGGTGGTCCCGTCGATGGCGAAGGCCCAGGGCAGTGGCTCCAGGCGGCGCTACACCTACAACGATTTGCTGGAGCTCAAGATCGTCAAGAAGATGCGCGACGCCGGCATCGACCTGAAGTCCATCAGCCGCTCGTTCGACTATCTGCGAGATCAGCTCGGCGCCGATGTGGCGTCGTCGAACATCGTCATCAGCGGCACCGACGCCCTGCTCGTTGACGAGGACACTGTGCTCAGCTTGCTGCGTGAGGGGCAGGGCACGATGCTGAACGTGCTGCCCGTGGCCGGAGTCAAGCGAGAACTTGATGCCGACGTGGTGAAGCTGTTCCCCGATGAGCCGATGGCAGTGCAGCTCAGCTTCGACATCGACGCCGACGAGTAGCGCACCGACAAACCCGGGTGCGACTCAGGCGTCCTCGTCGTCCGTGGGGATGAAGCAGAGCGACGCTGAATTCATGCAGAAACGGTCGTCGGTGGGCTGCGGGCCATCCGGGAATACGTGTCCGAGGTGCGCCCCGCAACCCCGGCACATCACCTCGGTGCGGATCATGCCGTAGGCGCGATCAACCTCGGTCTCGACAGCGGCGCTGTCGACGGGCTCGGTGAAGCTCGGCCATCCCGAGCCGCTCTCGAACTTTGTGTCAGAGCGGAACAGCTCGGCGTCGCACACCACGCAGCGGTATGCGCCTGCTTCGTGGTTGTCCCAGGTCTCTCCCGTGAATGGGCGCTCAGTGCCGGCTTCTTGGGTGACATGAAATTGCATCGGCGTGAGCCGCTCCCGCAGCTCTTCGGGGGTGAAGGTGACAGTGCGCTCAATCATGGCTCTACGGTAGCGAGAGCGCGCGTGACCGAACAGTCGCGGGCGTCCAAATCGCACCGCGGATGCCTACCGGCGCCGCGGAAGGGTGGCGGCCTGCGTGGTAGAGCCATTTGTCTCCTGCTCTTGTTCGCTTCGCTCACGGGCCGCCCGGGCCACGGCCTCGCTGTCGACGTTGCGCTCAGGATTCTTCGCCTATCCGCTCGGCCTCTTGCAGCGCTGCGGTTTCGCGTTCCGCGCTGACGTCACGCACGATGTCGATCATCTGCGCGAGCGTGTCAAGGCGGTCGGTCGGTGTGGCGCCCTCGGGCTGGAGGCGCAGCACGTCGGCGCCGGCATCGCGGTACGCCCGGACTTGGTCCGCCACTTGCGCGGGCGTGCCCAGAAAGTTGGTTTCGGTGATGAGCCTGTCCGGTACTGCCGCAGCTGCAGCGGCACGGTCGCCGGCCAGCCAGAGCCGCTGTACTTCGAGGCACTCGTTCTCGAAGCCGGCCCGGCGGTATGCCTCGTTGTAGAAGTTCGCGGTAGCCGACCCCATCGCGCCCAGAGTGAATGCGACGCCGGGGCGGCGAGGGGCCAGCAGCGTGTCGAGGTCGTCACCGAATTCCACGGTGCCGCCGACCTGGCAAGCGACCGAACCCGGTGGCCGCCCGGCTGCTGCGGCGCCATCGAGCACATGGCCCCACGTGGCCTCCGGGCAACTCGGCACGAAGCACACGCCCACCCATCCGTCGGCCGCCTCACCGGTGTAGCGCAGCGACTGCGGCCCGAGCGTCGCGAGCCAGATCTCGATCGAGTCGTTCGCAGGCTGTGCCAGGCGCAGCGATTTGCCCTGGCCGTCGGGCAGCGGGAGCACGTTGTGACGGCCCTGGTACGAGATTCGCTCGCCGGCAAATGCTTGACGGCAGATGTCGACCGTCTCTCGGAGCCGACCCAGCGGATCGGCGAAGCGCACGCCGTGCAGACCCTCCACCACTTGCGGTCCGCTGACGCCGAGTCCCAGGATGAAGCGGTCGCCAGTCATCGCAGCCATGGACAATGCCGTCATGGCTGTCATCACCGGCGCACGAGCCGAGATCTGCAGGATTCCCGTGCCGAGCTGGCACCGTTCGGTTACCGCAGCGAGGTAGGCCAGTGTGCTGACCCCGTCCATGCCCCATGCCTCCGCGGACCACAAAATGTCCACGCCGAGGCGGTCGGCTTCTCGTAGGAACTCGACTTGGGCGTCCCAGTCGCGGCGCTTGCCCGAGGCCGGCCCGCCGAATCCGATCGCTGTGCGCATCAGCGCACCCTAGGTCTGGGGGCCGGGCTCAGGCGGGGTGCAGAGTGACGAGGCCACCGAGCTGGGCGAGATCCTGCAGGGCCTGGTCGTAGCAAAATCGCGCCGAGCACGCGTCGCGCGCCCAGATCTCCTCAACCGGGGTCGGACGATGCCCGACTGCACCCACTCGCAAGCTGCCGGTTGCGGCGGAGGTGATGTCGGTGCGGTTGCCGATCAGCAGTTCCTCGAGCGCGTCGCTGCGGTCGCCAGGCTCGTCGAAGACGTACAGCCGATCACCGTCGGTGACGAACGGTGTGACGTAGTAGGTCCGGTCACCGGTCGACGTCTCAGCGTCGAGGCGCAGCATGAGGACGCCCTCGAAGGGGCCGAAGGGCGCATGTGAAGCAATCTGCTGGTCCGTCACGCGGGCAGCGTATCTGTCGTGTGCGGGCGTTTTCATCGGGAAGCCGAGCGACGCTTGGGGTGACGCCACTCGGGTGGCGCAGCCTCACGATGTCAGGTTCATTAGGTTCGGGGCCGATACATCCGTGTGACCACAGGGGGACGTCCAATGACGCCGCATCAATCGGAAGTAGGCCGCACCGACTACTTCGGCTTCGAGACATCGAAGACCGATAACGGGGTCCTGACCGTGACCTTCAATCGGCCCGAGGCCATGAACGCCTCGACTGCGCCGATGAAGCGGGACCTCGTCGAGCTGCTCACCCAGGCACAGATGGACGACGACGTGCGTGTGCTCGTGTTCACCGGACAGGGTCGAGCGTTCTGGGCCGGCGACGACCTCAAGGGCTACGAGAAGGATCGCACAGGGGCGACTGCTCCCATCTTTGGAGGCCACCACAACGCGTCGGGCACCTACAACGGCTTGCGGACCATCTCTCAGGCCGTCAATACCGCGGTGCGGCACCTCGACAAGCTCACCATCGCAGCGATCAATGGCTTCGCCATCCAGACGGGTTTCAGCTTCGCCTTGGCGTGTGATTTCCGGATTGCCGCCCGCTCGGCTCGGATGGGCTCGGCAACTTTGCGCTTCGGCCTGTTGCCCGATGAAGGCGGGCAATGGCTGCTGACCCAGCACATGGGCGTCGCCAAGGCGATGGACTTCATGATGCGCAAGCGGATCGTCGACGCCGACGCGGCATGCGAGCTGGGCCTTGTGCACGAGGTCGTCGATGACGACGAGCTTCCGGCTGCAGCAGCGGCGTTGGCTTCGGAGCTTGCAGAAGGTCCCCAGGTGGCGATGCGGATGCTGAAGCGTTCGATCCACCTCGCGGCACAACTGACTTGGGACCAGTCGCTCGACGAGATCGCGTCCAAGACCGCGATCACCGATCATCTGCCCGACGCCGCCGAAGGCGTCAACTCTTTCGTGGAGAAGCGCGAACCTCAGTACAACGCCTGGCTCCGCTGACGCTGCGCAGAACGATCGCATCAGCGCGACGTTGGCTCCGTCCGGTGACGGCCCCGGCGGTCGGATGGCATACTGCCGCGCATGGCTGCATATTTCATTGCTCAGTACGTCGTCAAGGACACCGATGCGTATCGGCGCTATCAGAAGGCCGCGGCGCCCACGGTTCAAGCCGCCGGGGCCAAGCTGGTCGCGTTCGATGCGGCCTCCGAGGTGATCGAGGGCGCCCCGCCCGGACCACAGACCATCATCCTGGAGTTCCCCGACACCGAGGCCGCCAAGGCTTGGTACAACTCGCCTGAGTATCAGGAGATCGTCGGCATGCGCCTCGAGAACACAGAAGGCTTCGCCATCCTGGCTCAGTCGTTCAACGCTGGCTGAGCCCGAGTTCCTGCGGTGGAGCGCTCAGAAGAGATCGATCAGATCAAGACCTTGCTCGCGCGCCTCGACGCGGGTACCAACGTGGATGCCGGCGGGGTGCGCTACAACCCCACGTCGGACTACACCGATCCGGACCTGGCCGCCGCTGAGCGCCGGGAGTTCTTCGATCGCTACCCGCAGATCGTCGGGCTATCGGGTGATCTGCCCGAACCCGGGTCGTTCATGACGTTCGACGAGCTCACCACGCCGATCCTGCTCACGCGCACGTCGTCAGGTGAGTTCAAGGCGTTCGTGAATGTCTGCCGGCACCGTGGTGTTGTTGTCGAGACAGCAGAGCGCGGCACCAAGCGGCGTTTTGCCTGCCCGTTCCACAGCTGGACGTACGACGGCGACGGCACGCTGGTGGGACTGCCGAAGACCGATCACTTCGGTGAGCTGGACCGCACCGAGCTGGGCTTGGTGCAGCTGCCCGCGATTGAGCATCTCGGCCTGCTGTGGGTGCATCCGCGACCCGGCGGGGTCATCGACCCCGACGAGCTGCTGGGCGCAGAACTGGCCGCCGACCTCGCGGATTGGGATCTCGGCGAGCTGAGGTGGCTCGGCGGCGACCGGTACGAGGTGGACTGCAATTGGAAGCTCGCCATGGACACGTTCGGCGAGACGTATCACTTCCCGGTGCTTCACGCCGACACGCTGTACGGCGCCTTCTACGGCAACGTGCAGTGCTATGACACCTTCGGTCGAAACCACCGGATGCTGCTGTGCCGACGCGAGATTGACGAAATGCGCAAGCTGCCGCCCGACGACTGGGACCTGTGCACGGCCACGCTGCCCGTGTACTGGCTGTTTCCGAATATACAGTTCATCCCGTCGGGCAACGTCGTCTACGTGGTGCGTGCTTATCCCGACGCTGCGGACCCGGGCCGGCACACGAGCCGCATCTCGTTCTACCTGCGACCGCACGTGTCGATCGACTCAGACGCCGCCCACTTCTCCGAAGAGGTTGCCCACGGATTCGGCGGCGTCATCCGGGACGAGGACTACGTGATGAGCGCCAGCCAGCAGCGCTCGGCCAACAGCGGGGCACTCAGCCATGTCATCTTCGGCCGCAACGAGCCGGCATTGCATCACTTCCACAACACCTATCGAGCGGCGCTCGGGCAAGAACTGCTGGCGCTGCACCCCACAGGCTGAACGAGTCGAGCCGTTGCCAGCGCTTGTGGCGGCGGAGTGGGTTGATCAGCCTGTGAGAAGTTCTTCGAGGGCGCCCAACAGCATCCGGACGTTGCGCATGCGAGCCGTGTGGCCCATGCAGCCGATGCGCCAGACCTTGCCCGCAACGGGACCGATCCCGCCGCCGACTTCGATGCCGTAGCGCTCAAGCAGAGCCCGACGGCCGGTGGCATCGTCGAACCCTGCAGGCAACGTAACGGTCGTCAGCTCTGGCAATCGGTGGCCCTCTTGGGCCCACAGCTCAAAGCCGAGTTCAGGCAGGCGAGCGTGCAACTCGTCACCGCAGGCCTGGTGGCGTGCCCACGCGTTCGACAGCCCCTCGTCGAGGATTGTGCCGAGGCCGGCATGGAGCGCATACAGCATCGAGATCGGCGCGGTGTGGTGGTATGCGCGAGCACCTTCGCCGACGACGTAGGCGCGGATCATGTTGAGGTCCAGGTACCAGCTCTGCGGACGTTCGACGAGAGATTCCAGCGCGCGATCGCTGACAGTGAGCGGAGCAAGGCCCGGCGGCACGCCGAGGCACTTCTGCGTTCCGCTGTAGGCAATGTCGACACCCCAGCCGTCGATGTCGACGGGGATGCCCCCCAGCGACGTGACGCAATCGGTGAGCAGCAGCGCGTCGCCCTTGGCATCGCCGAGCGGGGCGATGTCGTTGCGCACGCCGGTGGAAGTCTCTGCATGCACGACAGCGATGATCTTCGGCGCGCGATGGGCGTCGAGCAAGCGTTGCGGTTCGATAGCGCGGCCCCACTGCTCCTCGACAGCCACAACATGGGCGCCGCATCGTGAAGCGACGTCACACATGCGGGTGCCGAAGACGCCGTTGACACCGATGACGACTGGGTCGCCAGGTTCCACGAAGTTGCAGAATGCGGCTTCCATGCCCGCCGAACCGGTGGCGCTCACGGGAAACGTCAGCAGATTCTGGGTCTGCCAGACCGTTCTCAGACGCGCGTTTAACTCGTCGAGCAGCTCAATGAACTCGGGGTCGAGGTGACCGAGCACGGGTCTTGTGAAGGCCTCGATGACTTCGGGATAGGGGTTCGACGGCCCCGGCCCCATCAGGATGCGGTCGCTGTGCGTCACGGGCCCGCACGGTACCGCTCGAACGTGGGAGCCGTGACGACGCCGAGGCGGACTGCGGGCATCTAGTCCCTCGGCAGGATCCACCGGGCAACGTTGACGGAGGTGTGAATCCGGGTCTGGCCGCTGGTGCGTCGCGTCCTGGCGCCCGACGGCAAGAGGGCCGCGATCTCGTTCTGAACAGCGGTGGGAATCGCGTTGGTTCCGCCAATGATGCGAACCAGCCCCGGCTGGACGAGCCTGATGAGCTCTTCTGTCTCGCCCGGCAGCATGCCGGGCGCGGTGTAAGCAACGAGGGCGCCCGGCGTACGCGCCGACAGGGCGGCTGCGACGCCGATGTCGGGCGGGCTCCAGCCGCTGGCCACGATGACGACTCGCTCGCTGGCGGCCACAGGCGCAGATATTGCGGCGAGGTACTGGGCGGCGAGCTGCGCAGTGTGCGTCCGCCCCGATCCGCTGATGCGCTCGAGGCTGGCGCTTGGTGCCACCTCGCGGATCTCATCCTCTACTGCGGGCGATACCGCCGCCGTGCCGCCGACGACCAGGACGCTGCGAGGAGTCATATCAGCGATGAGCTGTCGAGACTCTGCGGGAAGTTTGCCGGCCTCGGTATAGACGACCGCCGAGTACGGCAGTCTGGCCGCGAGCGTTGCCGCAACGCCGATGTCAGGCGGGCTCCAGCCATTGGCGACGATGAGCACAGCGTTCTGCTCGCGCGTCCCTTCGAGAGCGAGGCGCGCTGCGCGTGCTGCTGTGTCGACCCGTGATCTTCCGGTGATGCGCTTGATGTCGGCGAGAGGCTCGGCCTTGGCGAGGGACGCGTGCACGGTCGGGGAGATCGCTGTCTCGCCGCCGATGAGCACAATGAGGTGCACGGTTCGGACGTTGAGCAGTGCTTCGACGGTGGACGGGAGCTTGTCGTCAGCGGTATATGCGACGGCGGCGCCGTGGGTGCGCGCAGCGAACGCTGCGGCCACGCCGACGTCCGCCGGGCTCCAGCCGTTCACGACGAACAGCGTCGTTCCCTCCACGCCGTCAACGCCGCCGCCGCTTCCGCTTCCGCCTCCGCCTCCGCCTCCACCACTCGACCTTTGGAGGCCTGGAGCCACGGTGGTGGTCGTAGACGTGGAGTGGGTGTTGCTGGACGACTGAGTCGCGATGTTCGAAGCAGTCTTCGCGGGCCCGTGACCGTCGTCATAGACGGCTTCGGTGCGCAAGGTGTACCCGGAATCGCTCCTGGTGATGGTGTAGGTGCTCGAGGCTGAGTGGGGGCTCGGCGTCCATTCGCCGCCCGAACGTTTGCGTTGCCACTCCCAACGCAGATTGGTGATGTTGCCGTCAGGATCGCTCAGGCTCGCTGTCAGAACGCTTCCAAGCGTGCGCTCTGTGTTCGACAGCGTCACAGTGCCCGGTTCGTCCAGATCGGCGACCGTGATTCGGACACGCTGGGTGACTGTGAAGCTGCCGTCGGAGACTTGGACGTCAAGCTCGTAGGTGTTGTCGAGATTCGCATCGGCCGGCGCGTTGGCGTCAGGGAATCGTTGGAATCTGAGCTCACCTTGCGCGCTGATCTGAAGATCATTCTGGTCGGGTCCACCAAGGCTCCAACTGAGCTGGCTGCCGTCCTGATCTCGACCGCTGTACCACGCAACCGCTGAGACGCCTTCGTCGATGTGCACGACGTGTGGGCCGGTCAGGACGGGCGCTTGTGGCTGGTCTTCCACCGCAATGGTGACCCGCCGTTGAGCCTTGGCACCCGACGGGTCCGCTGCGTTGACCGTCAGCTGGAACGTGTGGCCTGAATCCTCGTCGAGCGGTTTGTGTGTCCTGATCTGGCCTGTTGCTGCGTCAATTCTGAAGAAGCTGTTGCTAATGCCGCTCAGCGAGTAGACGAGAGGGTCTCCGTCGTCGTCGTCGGCGCTGATTGGGAGCCCGACGGGATAGCCGGCTGGATCGGTCTCGGGCACCGATCGCTGAGCGGCCGCTGTCGAGTCGAAGAAGGGAGCAGTGTTGCTAGAGGGTTCGGCACGTACCGCGCTGTTCCACGTGAACCGGTGCGTCTTGCCCTCACCCTCACCGTCGCTGTAGCTGATGTTGACGCGTAGGTAGCGTCCCTGGTCGTCGGATGTCGGGTAGTACCCACTCGACGTGGCGCCACTGATCGTCGACCAGCTGACACGGTTCGACGAGCGCTGCCAGCTCCACTGGGTGCCTGTCACGCTGCGGTCGGGATCGTCGAGGCCCAGGTAGAGGGAGGCGCCGACTTGGGGGTACAGCTCAAAGATACGTAGCTCCGGACTCTCATCGACATTCGAGACGGTGACAGTCACGGCGAGTGAATCCGTGTGGTCGCCGTCGAATGCTTCGACGGTTATCGAGTAGATGTTGTCTCGGTTCGCGTCGGCGGGCGACTCGAAGTCTGGTGTCTCAGCGAATCTCAGGTGGCCGTATTCGCCGATCTTGAATTCATCCCCGTCGCTCCCTGCGACACTCCACTCGACGTCCCCGGACTCAGGATCGTCGGCGTAGAACCGGCCGATGATCGCGGTTTCAGTGGTGTACTGCTCGTCTCGCTCGATCAATGTGTCGCCGCTCACGGTCAGTGCCTCGTTCACATCGCGCACTCCGATGCGCACCGCCCGCGAGGTCGTCAGCGTGCCATCGGACGCCTCGATGCTGACCTCGTACACACCGTCGCGATCAGCGTCGCCGGGCTGTTCGAAGTCCGGGGCGCTGGCGATGCTCAGCACGCCGTCGTCACCCAGGAGCAGTGATCCGGAGTCACGGCCGGCCAGTGTCAGGGTCACCGTGGCATCTTCAGGATCGTCCGCCCGGTACCGGCCCAGTTCGCCAGAGCTGTTCTCCGACAGGCTGACTGCACGGGGGCCAAACAGCACCGGTGCTTCCTCGATACCGGTCACCGACACTGCGACCGTGAGCGAGGCCGTATTTGACCCGTCGGATGCCTGGACCGTCAGGTCGTAGCTGTTGTCCCGGCCTCGGTCGGTCGGAGACTCGTAGTCGGGTGGAACGGCGAAACGCAGGGTGCCGTGGATGTCGATGTCGAAGGCCTGTCTGTCGGCCCCTGCCACCGACCAGGTGATCTCGTCGCCTTCAGGATCGACGGCGGAGTAGTAGCCCAGGACGGTGTCGGCGTTCTCGGGTGTAGTTGCGGTGGCCGGACCGATCACCGTGGGCGCCTCGTCCACGTCGAGGATCGTCACGGTCACGTCAATCGTCGTGTCGATCGACGTGTCCGGTTCCCCGTCGCGATCAGTGCCGTCGTGCACCGAGACCGTGACCGAGTGAGTCTCCTGGGATTCCCGGTCGAGGGTTGTCCCGACACGCAGCTGTCCTGACGCTGCATCGATCTGGAAACTTCCCGCGTCGGTCCCCCCAAGCGAGTACGTCAGCCCATCGCCATCGCGATCTACCGCAGCTACGGGCCTGCCCACTGCGGTACCCACGGTTGCGCCTTCTGAGACGCTGCGCAGTCCGGATTTCGAGGTCCGGAAGATCGGCTTGGCGCGGCAGTACGGGAGCCCGAGTCGGGCGAAGTCGTTTCTCGGGACGTACGAAAACGATCCGGGCACGCAACCCGTCAATTCGTTGTCGGAGAGCTTGACTGTTTCCAGCTTCACCAGATTCTCGAGCTCGAAGGGGATGGGCCCCGTGAGCTTGTTGAGGTTGAGCTCTAGCGATGTGAGGTTGGTCAGGTTGCCAAGCGAAGCCGGAATGCTGCGGCTGAGACCGTTGCCCGTTAGGTACAGCACTTTGAGGTTGGCCAGATTGCCCAGCTGCGAGGGAATCGCGCCAAAGTGCTCGTTGCCGCCGAGTTGGAGTTCGGTGAGGTTGGAGAGATTTCCCAGCTGGGAGGGAATGTTGCCGAGCAGGCCGGTGCCGGACAGTCCCAGATGGCGCAGGTTCGTGAGATTCCCGAACGAGGTCGGGAGAGTTTGGAGGAAGTAGTTGCTCGTGAGGTGGAGCGTCTCGAGGTTTGAGAGATTGCCGAGCTGCGATGGCAGTGGTCTGCGCAGTTCGTTGAACGCGAGATTGAGGTGACGGAGATTGGTGAGATCGCCTATCGATGCCGGGATGCTGCCGCTGAGGTCGTTCGAGGTCATGAAGATCGTGGTGAGGCCGCTCAAGTTGCCCAGCTCGGAGGGAATGGTGCCGGTCAGCCCCGCGTTGCTCAGCCGGATTTCCGTCACGAGTCCGCCTGAGATGGTGATGCCTGTCCACCCCGTCATGGCACGTGATGCCGACCAGTTGAGCCGGCCCGATCCCGCCAGTGTGGACTTGAGGCCGAGCAGTGTCTCGCAGTCGGCGACGAGACCGCTGTTGCTAGTCGGGTTCGGCACGGCGGTGCCGCTGCTGCACGTCAGTGTCTGGGCCGACACGGAGGGCTCGCGAACTGGCGTCACAACACCTGCAAGCGCCAAGACGAACGCCGCGGCGGCAAGTTTCGAGCGCTGTCGGCGCGTTGAGGCCGCGCAGCGCGGGCTCGAAGTCTGCATGGTGGCTCCCACCAGTCGCGTGGTCAAGACCCCGACCACGTGAACGCCAGCCGAGAAGACTCAGAGTAGAAAACGTCGTTGGGGATTCAGCGGCAATCGGGCTGCGAAAGTGACATCCCACATGCCCGGATTGGCCGCTGGCCGCTGGACGGCTCAGATGCCGTCCCCAGGGGGGCGCAGCAGGGCAATGAGGCTGGAGGTGTCCCAGCGACCGCCGCCGAACTCCTGGACACGCTTGTAGAACTGATCGACGAGGGCGGTGACCGGCAGGGGAGCACCGTTGCGCTGTGCCTCGGACAGCACGATGCCGAGGTCCTTGCGCATCCAGTCGACGGCGAAGCCGAAGTCGAACGTGTCGGCCGCCATCGTCGTGCCCCGGTTGGACATCTGCCAAGAGCCTGCGGCACCCTGCGAGATGGTTTCGAGCACTGTTGCGAGGTCGAGGCCCGCGCGGCGTCCGAACTCGAGCCCTTCCGACAGCGCCTGAACCAGCCCCGCAATGCAGATCTGGTTGACCATCTTGGTCAGCTGGCCGGCGCCTGGCCCACCGATGCGCGTGACAGCGCGTGCGTACGAGTCCATGACAGGACGTGCTCGCTCAAAGTGCTTAGCGGCGCCGCCGCACATGACCGTCAGAAGGCCGTTCTGCGCGCCGGCCTCTCCGCCCGAGACAGGAGCATCGATGAAGCCCACGTCTCGCTCTGCGCAGGCCGAAGCCAGCTCGCGGGCCAGGTCTGCGGAGGCTGTGGTGTGATCGACCAGGATCGACCCAGATCGTGCCTCAGCCAGGACGCCGTCGTCGCCGTAGACCACCGATCTGACGTCGTCGTCGGCACCGACGCACATGAACACGATGTCGGCGTCCGCCGCTGCCGCGGCTGGTGTCGCGGCAACGGAGCCCGAATGCTCACCCTGCCAGCGCTGGGCGACGTTTGCGGTTCGGTTGAACACAGCAACGCGGTATCCGGCCGATGCAAGATGCCCGGCCATCGGGAAGCCCATTACGCCGAGGCCGACAAAAGCAACATCGGCAGTACCGGCTGACTTGGTATCCGAGTCGCTCGAAGAGCTGTCATTCATGATGAGACGGGTCTCCTGAGATGGGTGAGATCATTTGCGAGCATCGCTCGTACCTCGTGCTTGCGCACTTTGCCCAGAGCCGTGCGGGGAAGTTCGTCCACCCAGACAACGCCTTTGGGGTGCTTGAAGCGAGCCAGCCGTCCCTCGAAGAGTCCGAGCAGTGCGGCGGCGACGGCTTCGTCGTCGTGGAGCGCGCGGTGCGTGTGCGGCGCCGTCCGCACGGCAACAACGACGGGCACCTCTCCCCAGCGATCGTCGGAAACGCCCACGACCGTCGACTCGGCGACGAGGTCGCAGTCGGCGAGCACCGCTTCCAGCTCCGCGGGGTAGACGTTCTCGCCGCCGGAGATGATCATGTCCCTGCGCCGGTCGTCGATGAAGATCCAGCCATCGTCGTCGGCGTGTCCGATGTCGCCGGTGCGGAACCAGCCATCGGACATCGCTTCGGCCGTGGCCGTTGGGTCTCGCCAGTATTGGCGCAGCACGCTAGGGCCGCGTACCCATACCTCGCCCGGCTCGTGAGGCTTTGCGTCGGCGCCGGCATCGGTGACGATGCGGACCTCGCACATCGTGGACGGCTTGCCGCAGGAGCCGGGGTGAGCCGAGGCTTCGTCACAGCGGAGGTGGATGGCGATCGGTGCGGTTTCGGTTGAACCGTAGATCTCGCCAACGGTCACGCCACGATCGAAGAACGGCCGAGTGACCGCGGCAGGAACCAGCGAGGAGCCGGTCATGACGCCGCGCAGCGACCCTAGATCCGCGCTGTCGAAGCGGGGGTGGGCCGCCACGGCCGCGAGCGCCGCTGGCACCAGCACGGTCCAGGTGGGCTGCCACTGCTCGACATCGTCAAGAAACTGGCTTGGGTCGAAGGCTCGGTGCAGCAGCACCGCACCACCGCCGAGCAGTGCCGGAAGCGTCTGGATGTTCAGCCCTCCCACATGAAACAACGGAATGGGCGTCAGGATCCGATCTGCTGAGGTGAGGTCGTGGGCATGAGTGGAGTTGACTGCGTTGGCGACCATCGCTGCCTGATCGAGGAGTGCGCCCTTCGGGTGACCTGTGGTACCTGAGGTGTACGCGAGCAGCACCGGATGCGACGGCGAGCCGCACCGTGTCGGGACGCTGCTGCCGACGGCGGGGCCCGCAATGCCTGCGTCTTCGTCGACCAGCACATGGGTCTCGCACGTGGCGCCGATCTGTGAAGCGTGATGTTCGAATGCCCCGTCGCATGCCAGCAGGCGTGGCTCAGCGTGATCGATGATCCAGCGGTGCTCGGGTGGCGCGAGCCGTGAGTTCAGCGGCAGGTAAACCGCCCCCAGCCAAGAGCAACCGAAGAGCAGCCGCAGCGCTTGGGGCCGGTTCGGGCCCAGCCACCCCACGCGGTCACCCTCACGAACGCCGGCTGCGGCCAGCCAGCCTGCTGTCGCGGCGATCTGGTCGGCGAACTCGCGATACGTGTGCTCTCGGCCCTCGAAGGCGACCGCCAGAGCCGTCGGTTGGCGGTCCGCCCAGCGCTCGACGTGTGCCGCGAGGTCTGCGCCGATCGCCAGTGGAGGGGACTTGTTCATTCTTCGGGAACGATTGAGGTCGTTGTGAGCTGTGGGTTCAGACCAAGTCACCCTGCAGCACGCCGTCGATCACAACTGCCTCGCCGTCGAGATGCACGCTGTGGTTGCGCATCGGCAGGTCGAAATGCCCGAGGGTGTGGCGACCAGCGTGTTCGTTGGCCCCTGTGGAATACAGGAAATTGCCGGCGAACGCACGCTGCTCGGTGCCATTGGTCTGGCTGCGGTCGTACAGCGTGAGCGTGTCCCAGCGAGCGTTCGGGTTCATGCCCCAGCCGACGTGACTGGTTGCATACGCCTCGCGATCACCCCAAGCGTCCGTGTAGCTGCGGAAGAGGGCGGCGTCGGTTCCAGTGCCCTCGACATCGACTACATAGTCATCTTCGATGTGAAGCGTCACCGGCGACTCGAGAAATCGCTTGAACGTGAGGTTCATGTCGCCTTGGTCCATGACGATCGTGCCATTGACGGTGTTCGCCTTGGGGAACGCCAGGCACAGACCGCCCGGCCAATGGCTGATAGTGCCGGGCCGGGCCGTATAGCCCCAGCCGCCGCCGCATGGGGCTCCGTCGACGTTCACGACCAGATCCGTGCCGGCGTCGGAGGTGACCCGCATCTCCGCTGCGGCGATCAGCTTGCGGATGCCCATCTTCACCTTGGGTTCGAGGTCAGGTGTCGGCACCAGACGCTCCAGGGCCTCTGGATGCTCGTTGGACACCATCAGGACTCGGGTGCCCTCGCCGAGCACTTGGGGCAGCTCAGAGGCGTGCAACAGCCCCTCCACCGTGCAGTCCACGACGAAGTCCACGGCGCCGAGCGCGGCGATGACGGCCTTCGATCCCGCTATGGCGTCCGACGCACCGGTCGAACGCACCGGGACCGGCGCAGACTGGCGTGGCGTAGGCACCATGACATGAATCGCGGGAGTGCCGAGCCGATCCAGCGCCAGTTCTGCCAAGTTGACATTGACCGGCCTGCTCTGGCTCTCCGACAGGATCGCTGCTGTCTGCGGCGGCTCGACGCCGCACATTTCGAAGACCGACGCGAAGGCGTCGATCCATTTGGCTTCAATGCGTTCGACCAGCATCTCGGTCTCCTCGTCCTGACCGCGCGACCTTGATCCCAGCCGCCCGACGACACAACGCTAGAAGGTCGTCGCCTGTGGCGAGAACTGCGACGCCGTGCCGAACACCCGCGTCTGCGTAGCGGATGGCTCAGGCGGCTTCGACAGCGGCGAAATGCGCAGCGTCGTTGAAGCGCCGAATCTGCCAGCGGCGCCGCCCATCCCGGGAGAGCAGTTCCAGTTCGGTGATCGACGTCACCGCGGTGACCACGCCGACGCCCGGGTGACTGGGAGCGATGCCAAAGGCCATGGCCATCGCGGCCGAGGAGATCCCGCCGTGGCATCCCACGAACACCGTTTCCCCCCGATGCGCCGCAGCGATGTCGCTCAACGCTTGCGCGACCCGGTGGCGAAAGCCAGCGCGGCTCTCTCCGCCGGAAACCACCGGCGTGTACGGCTGGTCGATCGGTTGGATGAAGCCGAAGTGCTCGCGGGCCGCTTCCCACGTCATGCCGTCAGCTGGTCCGAGGCGCATTTCCTCGAGGTCGTCATGGACGTGAACTTCGAGATTGCCTCGCTCGCCGCCGGCCCCCAGCGCAGGCAGAACGATGTCGGTGGTCTCGCGGGCTCGCGGCAACGGGGACGAGTAGACAGCGTGCACCTCGGGCTCACGCCCGGCTGCGAACCTGTCGCGAAGCGCAGCGGCTTGAGTCCGCCCACGATCCGTCAGCCCACGGCAGCCGATCGGGCCGCCCACGATGCCCTCGGCCATCGCAACCGACTCGCCGTGCCGGACGATCAACAGCCGCGCCAGCAGCTCCTCGTCAGCCATTTCGCCAGCTGCCGACATCCACATCGACGAACTCTAGGTCCGGCGCAAGGTGACGGCCGTGCGGTCGGATTCAGGGAGTCCCGATGCGGTTGCTGGGATGACGAACGGAAGCGGCGGAACCGAAACCTGGATTCGCACGTGTGCCTGGGGGATCGATCGGCAGATCGTTCTCGAACGCGGGTGCTTGTGCAGGTGGGGCAAACGCCGAGCCGATAACAGTTGCATCGATGATCGTCAGTTCGCCGCTGCGAGCGTGACGGGCGAAGCAGACGCCTTCGATTCGCTCGGCTGCGCTGACGGCTTCCTCGGCTGCCTCGGTGAGGCTTCGGGCGCTACGAATGAAGGCGAGGGTCTGAATAGATCCGCGGGATCCAGGCCCGGGTCGCACGTAGCCAGCGCGTTCGAGCTAGGCGAGCATCGTTCCCGATGCGAGATCTGCGCCTTCAGCAATCAAACAGAATTCATATGTGTTCCACATGGCTCCACAGCCTTTCTCTTCCCAAACATTTGACGAATTTGCTCGGACGGTTGCCTAAGCCTCCGGCGAGCCAGCGGGCACTGTAGCCCCAACACGCCGGTTGCTGTCAAATCTGTATGTGTTGATCTATTTCGTAGAACGCCAGTCAGCCTCCATATACCTCAATTGTCTCTTCGTGCAGACGTCGGCCAACGACATCGATTGGGCCGCGCAGCGACGCGCGCAGAGCAGCGCTCTAGCCTGCTGGGGTCAGCGAGACTGCGGCTCGGAGCGACGGAGGCTGTGATGGGAGCGATCGAGGCGGAGGCTGAGCCTGGCGAACTCGGATTCGATGCGGCTCGGCTTGAACGGATCGGACGGCACCTGAATCGCTACGTCGACGATGGCCGCCTGCCGGGCGTATCGGTGCTGGTCACGCGCGGCGGCCAGATTGCGTACACCCACCGCTACGGACACCGTGATTGCGAGCGTCAGCTCCCGGTCACCGCCGACACGATCTACCGCATCTACTCGATGACCAAGCCGATCGTGTCGGTCGCGGCCATGCAGCTCTACGAGCAGGGTTATTTCGGTCTCAAGGACCCGATCTCACGCTGGATCCCGTCCTTTGCCGGCGCTCGAGTCTTCACCGGTGGCAACGTGATGCAGTACCAGACACGCGAGCCGGCCAGCGAGGTCACCGTCCACAGCCTGCTGACGCACATGTCGGGGTTGACCTACGACTTCCACTTTGCCAACGAAGTCGATGCGCTGTACCGGGCCAACGGTTTCAACTGGGGCGCTCCCGGCAACTTGACCGAGACCTGCGATGCGCTCGCAGGACTGCCGCTGCTGTTCGACCCGGGCACCGAATGGAACTACAGCTACTCCACTGACGTTGTGGGCCGTCTGGTCGAGATCGTCTCGGGCCAGTCGCTCGACGACTACCTGGCTGAACACGTGACCGGTCCCATGGGGATGGTCGACACGGGCTTTGCGGTACCGCCCGCAGATGTCGAGCGCTTCGCGGCGAACTACACGACCGCTGCACTCGCAGCACGCAACTTCGCAGGCAACACCGGCCGCTCGGCGCCGTCATATCTTCCCGACGATCCTGACCTGGCACGAACGCTGATGGATGACCCGCGCACGTCGACATACCTGGCGCCTCCGAAGATCCTCTCCGGAGGCGGCGGCCTGGTGTCGACCATGGGGGACTACCACCGATTCACTCAGATGCTGCGAAATGGCGGCGAGCTTGACGGCGCTCGCATCATCGGATCTCGCACGCTGGAGTTCATGACCAGCAATCATCTGCCCGGCGGAGGCGATCTCACCTCGTGCGGTCGAGCACTGTTCTCCGAAGCGGCATTCGACGGCGTCGGCTTCGGGCTTGGCTTCTCGGTCGTACTGGATCCCCCCAAGGCGCAGGTGCTCTCGAGCACGGGCGAATTCGCCTGGGGCGGCGCGGCGTCCACGGCGTTCTGGGTGGACCCCGCCGAGGACATCACGGTGGTGTTCCTGACCCAGCTGCTGCCGTCGAGCACGCACCCGTTGCGCCCCGAGCTCAAAGCGCTCACGTACCAGGCGCTTGTTTGATGGCCGCCACCGGCGACGCTGAGTTGCACAGCTTCGACCTCGTCATCGTCGGCAGCGGCTCGGCCAACTCGATTCCGGGGCCGGAGTTCGACGACTGGTCGATCGCGCTCGTCGAACGAGGCACGTTCGGCGGTACCTGCCTGAACGTCGGCTGCATCCCCTCGAAGATGTTCGTGTATGCCGCTGACGTCGCCGACACGATTGCCACGGCGAGCACGTACGGCATCTCGGCGACGTTCGAAGGGGCCGACTGGCCCGCAATCCGGGACCGCGTCTTCGGACGGATCGACCCCATCGCAGAGGGCGGCCGTGTGTTCCGGTGCGGGACGGCGTGCCCCAACATCGAAGTCTTCGCTGGTCAGGCGCACTTCGTCGGTGACCGAGAACTGCAGGTCCAGCTCAACGACGGGGACACTGCACGTGTCCGCGGCCGCCACGTCGTGCTCGGCGCAGGAGCGCGACCGTTCATTCCCCCGTACCCGGGGATTGGACAAACCCCGTTTCACACGTCGGACACGGTGATGCGGCTCGATGAACTGCCCCAGCGGATGATCGTGCTGGGCGGCGGCTACATCGCTGCCGAGCTGGGCTACGTATTTTCCGCACTCGGCACCGACGTGGCGCTCGTCAACCGCAGCGCGCGCCTGCTGCGAGCCGAGGACGACGACGTCTCCGAGGCCTACACACGAGCCGCAGAACGCCACTTCGACCTGCGGCTGGGAGCGGCGGTGACGTACGTATGCGAGCTGCCCGAGGGCGGTGTCGCAGTGGAAATGGACCTCGACGGCGAACATCAGCGAGTCACAGCCGATGTCCTGCTCGTGGCCACCGGCAGGGTGCCCAACGGCGACTTGCTGGCTCTCGAAGCCGCCGGCGTCGACCACGACGACGGGCGGGTGCTCGTCGATGAGCACTTTCGCGCGAGCGCCGAAGGCGTGTGGTCGTTCGGCGACCTCGCGAGCGAGATCCAGCTCAAGCATCTCGCCAATGCGCAGGTCCGGGCGCTCCGTCACAACCTGTTGGTTGCCGAGGGCCGCGAGCCGGGCCCGATGCGCACCGTTGACGAGCGGCACGTGCCCCATGCCGTGTTCTCCCACCCCCAGGTCGCATCGGTGGGTCTCACCGAGCGAGACGCAGTCGCCGCGAGCCTGCCGATCTCCGTCGCCACCAAGCCATTCGGCCACACGGCGTACGGCTGGGCCATGGAAGATCACGCCAGCTTTGCCAAGCTGATTGCCCACGCCGAGACCCGTGAGCTGCTCGGCGCCCACATCATCGGTCCGCAGGCTTCCACGTTGATCCAGCAGCTCATCTCGGGCATGACGTTCGGCCAGACCGTCGACCAGATGGCGCACGACCAGTTCTACATCCACCCTGCGCTGACCGAGGTCATCGAGAACGCGTTGCTCGAGCTGTAGCCGGCACAGCTATTCGACGCGGCGGGCGTCGGGAATCAGGTTGATCTCCCAGATCACTTCTTCGAGCCGGTCTTCGGCTGAGACGGCCTCGTAGCGGCACGGCCGCTCTGCCGTGACCGTTGACGGTGCCGGAGTGAGCACTGTCGACGGCCGGGGGTGGCAGAACTGGACGACGCTGAGCCGGCCGGCGCGCTGGTCGGGGTCGGCCTTCACCCGGTGCCAGCCGGCTCCGATCAGGCCGTTGGTGACGTGCTCCAGCATGATGCCCGAGTTGACGATGACGTGGTCGAACGGCGGCGCAGCGTCCACCCACACACCGTCGATCCGCACCTGCAGGCCGCGGTCGCTCGCGCGGGGCAGCGCAGTGATGAGGTTGATGTCGGTGTGTTCGTCGGCCCAGATGTGCCCCTCATCGCCGCCGCCCGGAGCGCTCGACATCGGCGGGTAGTGGATAGCCCGGCTGAGGTGGGTGCCGTAGTTGGTCATGTTGTCGAAATAGGTCTCGTGGGCACCGATACCTTCGGCGATGATCCGCAGGAATCGCCGTTGCAAGTCCACAAGCCTGCGGTGGAATTCGATGAGGACTTCGCCTGCGCCGGCTATGTCGGCGTCCGGGAAGACGGACGGTCGGTACCAGCGCGCGTACTTGACCGCGAGCGGATGGCCGGCCGGCGGCAGGTCGCTCCAGTTGAACATTTCCTTCCAGTCGGGCAGGTCGGAGACGGCGGCGGTCTCGGTGAGTGGTCCGGTGTAGCCGCGGGCGCCGTACGAGGGGGCGTCGACATAGCGAGCCTTGGCGTCAGGATCGAGCGAGAAGAAACTGTCGAGCACGCCGTAGGCGTCGTCGAGCAACCCGCCCGACAGATCGTGTGCTGTGTAGACGAAGCCGGTCCTCAGGCTGGCACGCCGTCGGTGACCGCTCGGCGCTGAATCGCCGAGCCCTGCTCGAATGCCAGCAGGTCTACGTCGAGAATCTCGTCCATTGCACTCCCCAATTCCCCTAGTGGCGTGCCCGCCACTCCTCGTAGCGTGCGAGGTCGGTCCATGCACCGGTCTCGGCGTCAAAGCGGGCGGCTTCTGGGACCATCAATCCCGGATTCGTCGTGCGGGCTTGAGTGCTGGACACAGCGCCGACCCACTCAGGCAGGTTGAGCACGAGTTCATCTGGGCAGTCGTGAGGGGGGCGAGCCGCGATCGCCACCGTCGGCAACGACGCGATTGCCTCGTCACGCCGGACCGGATCGTTGCCATAGAAGACCGGGTCGTGAATCTGGTGCCACTTGTCGGCACCCATCACGATCACGTCAAAGCCGGCCGCAAGTTCCGACAGCAGCTGGACCTCGGTGACGGCGATCTCCAGCCAGTCGAACTGCGCAGCGACTTCGGTGAGCACGGCGACACGATCGACCAAGCGTGGATGCTGCACGTCCTCCTTGGCGAGCGCCACCCGGCTCACTGACCACACGAGCACGTCGAGGGAATGCTGGGATCGCGCTGCCTCGCTGATTGCTACGTGGGCATCGGTCGGGGGATTGAACGAGCCCGGAAACACGCCACGGCGCGACGTATCGCCGCGGGTACCCGTCGACACGGTGGCGAGTTTCGACGACTCTGCGAGATCGCCGGTCTGCGCGTGCGAAGCGAGCATGATCAGCTTCAGTCGGCGTCGGGGCCGACTTTTCCCGTGATGGCGATCATGCCGCTGTCGCCGTCGCTGAGCTCGCCGATCACTGCGGCAGTGTGGCCGCTGTCGCGCAGCTCGCGAATGGCACCGTCGGCTCGCCCCGGCTCGCAGCTGAACAACAGGCCGCCGGAGGTCTGCGGATCGCCCAGCAGGGTTCGGGACAGCGTGTCGCCGCCGTCAAGCCGGGCGTCCAGATGATCGAGATTGCGCTGAGTGCCGCCCGGCGCGAAGCCGCCCTTCGCGAGTCCAAGCACATCAGGCAGCAGTGGCACGGCCGGCGCGTCCACCACAGCACTGAGGCCGCTGCCCAGGGCCAGCTCCGCCAGATGGCCGAGCAAGCCGAACCCGGTGATGTCGGTTGCTGCGGTGGCACCCACCGACAGCGCAATGTCCGTCGCTGCAGCATTGAGCCGGCCCATCTCGGCGATGCCGGCTTCGTAGGCGGCGTGCAGCTCGCCCCCTCTGGAGACCGATTCTGGTTCCGAGCGCTTGAGCGCGGTCGCCAGCAGACCGGTACCGAGCGGTTTGGTGAGCACCAGCGCTTGGCCGGGCTGCCCGCCGGTATTCGTGAGCAGGCCTGTCCCGTGGGCACCTGCTGCGCAGACGCCGGTGACCGCCATGCCGTAGAGCGGTTCAGGTCCGTCGATCGTATGGCCGCCGACAACGACCCAGCCGCCCTCGGATGCGGCGTCGGCGCCGCCCGCTAGCACTTCGCCGAGCAGATCCAGCGGCAGTACGTCGCGGGGCCAAGCGGCCAAGTTGAGCGCGAACAACGGTTTGGCGCCCATGGCGTAGATGTCGCTGGCGGCGTTGGCTGCAGCGATGCGGCCCCAGGTACGGGCGTCATCGATGATCGGTGCGAAAAAGTCGGCCGAGGTCACCAGCAACTGGCCGTCAGCGAGCCGCCACACGGCGGCGTCGTCGCTGGTGTCGGTGCCGACCACGAGGTCGGGGTGAGTCGGGGGAGTCAGATGGCGCAGCACCTGCACCAGCTCGGAAGGTCCGAGCTTGCACGCTCAGCCTGCACCGTGGCTGTACTGGCTCAGCCGGAATGCTGAGCTGTTCGCTGTGCTGTTCTGCGGCACAGCGGCAACGGTACCGAGGCCGCGCGCCGAGGTGGCCGTCAGTCGTAGCTGCACACAGCGTCGACGACGAGTTCGAGGGCCGCTTCGGCATCGATGCGGTAGGCAACCTCACAGTTGGGTGCGGCCTCGGTGCCTGGTCGCTCGTCTGCAACGGTCATGCCGCGCGTCAGCTCGCCCGATGTCTCCACGTCGACGCGGCGGGCGCCGAAGTCAAACAGATCGGGATGGGTGACCGCCAGGACTGCGCAGGGATCATGCAGGGGCGCAGCCTCCAGGCCGGCGCGTTCGCGGTATCCGGCCAGGTAGAAGTCGAACAACCCGGCCACGAACGTCGGCACGGTGCCCCCGCTGGCTCGCAGCGATGCGATGGCGTCGGGGCCAACGCAGAGCTGGTGGGTGAGATTCAGACCCGCCATTCGCATCAGGGGCGCGCCGCTGGCGAAGACGATCTGTGCAGCGTGGGGGTCGGCCCAGATGTTGAACTCGGCCGTCGGCGTGACATTGCCTGGTCCCACCGCACCGCCCATGAGCGAGATGCCCGCCACACGCTCGACGATGTCGGGAGCCTGGCGAATGGCGAGCGCCACGTTGGTCAGCGGACCGACCGGGACGAGCCAGACGTCGTCGTGAGCCCGGACCGTCTCGATGATGCAGCTCACGGCGTCGTTGCCGGCTGCGGTGCCGTGCACCTCGGGCCGCGGCGGACCATCCAGCCCTGTGTGCCCATGGGCGCGCGGGGCATGAGCAGCCGGCACCAGCAGGGGACGGTCGGCACCGGAGTGCACCGGCACGTCGAGGCCCGCGAGCTGGCAGATGAGCAGTGCATTCGCGGTAGTCAGGTGCAGCGGCGCATTTCCTGACACGGTGGTGATTGCCAGCAGTTCGCAGTGGCGAGCCGCCAGCAGGATGGCCACGGCGTCGTCATGGCCGGGGTCGCAGTCGAGAATGATCTTTGGCCCCGTCATATCGATAACTCACCCATATCGACAACTCGGGGCTACAGCTTGGCGATGCTTGGGGCCGGCGCTTCGGTCTCACCCCAATAGTGGGGGAGGCGCAGGTAGCCGAAGCGCGTCATCTCGACAGCGGCCGGCAGTCCCTGGATCTCCTTGAGTCGCTGAATACTGCGGATGTGCGAGGACATCTCGTAGAAGAGCATCCAGATCGCGCACTCGAGCGTGTTCACGATGAGGCGCTCGTCGTCAGGGTCGTGCCAGGCACCCCGTGGCAGCACGGTGATGGCGTCGTCCCAGAAGAGCGTGCTGTGACGTGATTCGACCATCTCGCGGAAGGTCTCGATGGGGTGCTCCGCTACGACATGGCGCATCCAGCTCAGGCCGAGGTCCAGTTTGTCGAGCAGGTCGGGTGCGTCCCAGAACAGCGCCGGGTCGAGACGCAGCGCGTGCTTGTTGTTGGGGCCCTGGTGGTGCTCGGACCACACGATGGGTTCTGGGATGTCGCCGTGAGGCCACAGCAGAGATCCGCAGCGGCGTTTCGAGAAGATCAGCGACACCCAGGCGATGTGAGAGATCTGGCGCCGGATCGACCACCACATCCATTCCCGATCGGGAGACTGGTCGTCGAAGTCGAGCTGGGAGTCGCTGAGACCGTCGATCTCAGCTCGCAGCCAGGTGTCGATATGGGAGAAGTACGGCATCGTGCCAGGGCCGGCAACGGCCGGCATCTCCAGCACTGAAGGATCAACTTGAGCCATGAGCGAACGCTAGGCGGTCTCGAAAGCGCGAGGGTCTGGGCAGGCGCACATGAGGTTGCGGTCCCCGTAGGCGCCGTCGACACGGCTGACCGGTGGCCAGTACTTGTCTGCGACCAGCGACGCCACGTTGGTACCCGCCGGATAGACAGCCTCGGTGCGGGAGTACGGGTGGTCCCATTCGTCGGCCAGCACGTCTATTGCTGTGTGGGGCGCATTCACGAGCGGGTTGTCGTCGGCTGGCCATTCGCCTGAGGCGACCTTGTCAATCTCAGCACGGATCGTCGCCATGGCGTCGCAGAACCGGTCGATCTCCGCCAGCGGCTCGCTCTCGGTCGGCTCGATCATGAGCGTCCCGGCGACCGGGAACGACATGGTCGGGGCGTGGAAGCCGAAGTCGATGAGCCGCTTGGCCACGTCATCGACGCTCGCCCAGGCGGAGAACGGCCGCAGGTCCACGATGCACTCATGGGCGACCAGGCCGTACCGGCCTTGGTACAGGATCGGGAAGTGCTCGCCAAGGCGGGACGCCAAGTAGTTGGCAGACAGGATCGCCGTCTGGGTGGCTCGGGTCAGTCCCTCGACTCCCATCATCGCGATGTACATCCACGGGATCGGCAGGATGCCCGCCGATCCCCACGGGGCAGACGAGATCGCACCAGGGCCGGTGTCAGGGCCGGCAGCTGGCTCCAAGGGATGATTCGGCAGGTACTTCGCCAAGTGCAGCCGGGCCGCGACCGGACCGATGCCTGGACCCCCGCCGCCGTGAGGAATGCAGAACGTCTTGTGCAGGTTCAGGTGGCTGACATCGGCACCGAACGTGCCGGGTGCCGCCAAGCCGACGAGCGCGTTGAGGTTGGCGCCGTCGACATACACCTGCCCACCCGCCTCGTGCACCTTGAGGCAAACCTGCCGGATGCCGTCCTCGTACACGCCGTGCGTGGACGGGTAGGTGACCATGAATGCAGCCAGCTGCTCGCCGTGTTCGGCAATCTTG
This sequence comes from Candidatus Poriferisodalis sp., assembly GCA_965226645.1. GTDB lineage: Bacteria > Actinomycetota > Acidimicrobiia > Acidimicrobiales > Poriferisodalaceae > Poriferisodalis. The sequence continues at coordinate 817,256 of CBDDDL010000004.1, read as the reverse complement.
TCGTCGAGGTCTTCAAGATCCACATCGCCGTCGTCGGTGCAGCCCACCACGACCACCCGCATGCCGGCCATCACTGCCGACGCTGCGTTGGTGCCGTGCGCGGAGGAGGGGATGAGGCACACCGTGCGGTGGGCGTTGCCGCGGTCGTCGTGGTAGCCACGAATGGCGAGCAGCCCGGCCAGTTCGCCCTGGGAGCCGGCATTGGGCTGCAACGACACTGCGTCGTAGCCGGTGATCGCCGCCAGCCATCGTTCGAGGTCGGCGATGATCTGGCGATATCCCTCCCACTGGTCCTTTGGCGCAAAGGGATGGATGTCGGCGAACTGCGGCCAGGTGACCGGCGTCATCTCAGCAGCAGCGTTGAGCTTCATGGTGCAGCTGCCCAGCGGGATCATGGATCGGTCGAGGGCTATGTCGTAGGACCCAAGACGGCGCAGGTAGCGCATCATCTCGGTCTCGGAGCGGTAGGCGCTGAATGTGGGATGAGTGAGGTACTCGCTGGTTCGCCGCAGCTCGCTTGCAATCCCCGATGGCGCCGAGGCCGTCAACGCTTGAACCGAGGCGACGCCGTGGGTTTCGCTGCCCCCAGCGGTCCCGAATGCATCCAGCACCCGGGCGACCGTCGCCTCGTCGCAAGTCTCGTCGAGCGAGACGCCAACGGTGTCGTCGTCGACACGCCGCAGGTTGATCCCGGCACTGAGCGCGGCGGTCAGCACCTCATCGGCGCGGCCCCGAACCTCCACGTCCACCGTGTCGAAGAAGGTCTCGTTGCGTACACGCAAGCCCAGATTGCCCAAGCCCTCAGCGAGTCCGGCCGTCAACCGGTGAACTCGCTCGGCAATGTCGGCCAAGCCCTCGGGACCGTGCCAGAGGGCGTACATCGAGGCCATGACGGCAAGCAGCACCTGCGCGGTGCAGATGTTGCTGGTGGCGCGTTCCCGCCGGATGTGCTGCTCGCGGGTCTGCAGCGCCAGCCGGTACGCCGGCCTGCCGGCCGCGTCGACCGAGACCCCCACGAGCCGTCCGGGCATCGAGCGCCGGTGCTTCTCGCTGGTTGCCAGGAACGCCGCATGCGGACCGCCGAAGCCGAGCGGCACGCCGAAGCGCTGAGAGCTGCCCACCACGATGTCGGCACCCTGCTCACCGGGCGGCTGCAGGACACAACACGCCAGCAGATCGGCGGTGACGGCGGCGATAGCGCCGCTGCTATGCAGAGCTTCAATCACCGGTTGAAGGTTGCGGATGGCGCCGCTGCTGCCGGGATATGCCAGCAACGCGCCGTACACCTCGTCGCAGCGCAGCTCGGACGCTGGATCGCCGACGACGATTTCGATGCCCAGCGGTCCGGCGCGCGTGGCGACCACATCGATGACCTGCGGGTGGCAGTCGGCATCGACGAAGAAGCAGTCCGGCCCGCTGCGTGTGATGCGACGGGCCATGGCCATCGCCTCGGCAGCCGCGGTGCCTTCGCACAGCAGTGATGAGTTGGAGATCTCCATGCCCACCAGATCGCACACCATCGTCTGGTAGTTGAGCAGCGCTTCCAGCCGCCCTTGGGAGATCTCGGGCTGGTACGGCGTGTAGGCCGTATACCACGACGGATCCTCCAGCACGCTGCGGCGGATGACTGCCGGGGTGAGCGTGCCGTAGTAGCCAAGCCCGATCAACGAGTGCATCGGCTTGTTGGCATTCGCCAGCCAGCGCATCGCTGCTGTGGCTTCCGTCTCGGTCAGGGGTCGGTCGATGCCATCGAGCATGATCGGCTCGTCCAGCCGGATCTCGGCAGGGACCGCAGCATCGGCGAGTTCCTCAAGCGTGCCGAACCCGAGACGCTTGAGCATGGCGGTGGTGTCGTCGGGCCTCAGGCCGATGTGGCGCGCTGCGAACGCCCCGGGTTCTGCGAGGTGCTCTTGGGAATCACTCATAGGTGTCACTCATGTCTTGGGGCCTCGTGTCGGTTGAGAGAGTCGATCACGACGGTCGCCAGAAGCGATGTTCCACGAAGGGCAGCGGGGCGACCCGGCATGGCTCGGGACCCTTGCGGCCCTCGGCGAGCAACTCGGTGCCGTCATCAGCGTGCTCGGCTGCCACATATGCCATGGCGATCGGCGCGTCGATGGTGGGTCCGAAGCCGCCGCTGGTGACGATGCCGACATGCGCGCCGTCGGCGTCTGCCAGCACGGCGCCGTCGCGGATGGGCCGGCGACCCTGCGCTGCGATGCCGACCCGGCGCCTCGGCGGTCCCGCGCACAGCTGGGCTGTGATGGTCTCGAAACCGGGAAAGCCGCCTTGGGCACGCCTCCGCTTCGGAATGGACCAGCCCAGACCGGCCGCGGCAGGTGTCGTCGTCTCGGTGAGCTCGTGGCCCACCAAGGGAAGGCCCGCTTCAAGTCGCAGCGTGTCGCGGGCGCCGAGTCCTGCCGGGGAAACTTCGTCGCTGCTCAGCAGCAGCCGTGCGAGATGCGCCGCTTCGTTGGAGGGCACGGCAATCTCAAAGCCGTCTTCGCCGGTATAGCCGCAGCGCGATACTTCGCACTCGACTCCGTCGATCGACATGGTGGCCGTCGACATGAACGCGAGCTCTGCCGCCTCCGGCGCCCAGCGTGCCAGCACGTCAACCGCGGCGGGGCCTTGCAGTGCCAGCAATGCCAGGTCACGGCGCACCGCAATCCGTACCTCGCCGTCGTTGCCTCCACCGTTGACGGCGCGCAGCATCGCGAGATCGGCGTCGATGCGCACGGCATTGACCACAGCGCGCAGCCGGTGTCCGCAATTGGACACGATGAGATCGTCGAGCACCCCGCCAGCGGATGTCGTGAACAGCGTGTATCGCATGCGGCCTGGGGCCAGGTTGACGAGCGAGCCGGGGACGCAGCGTTCCAACCACGCCGCTACGTCGGCAACCTCATCGCTGTTGTTGGGGTGCAGCTCGATGATGCCCATGTGGCTGACGTCGAACAACCCCGCTGCGGTGCGGGTCGCACGGTGCTCGGCGATGGTGCCCTCGAAACGCATCGGCAGCGCGTAGCCGCCGAAGTTGGCCATCCGTCCGCCGAGTTCGGTGTGCAGATCGAACAGCGGCGTGCGGATGCCGCCGGTATCTGGATCTACGCCAGCCTCGCCAGCGCTCGCGCCGCTCGCGTCAGTCATCAACCGATGGGTCTCAGTCCGCCAGCAGGGCGGCGATTCGGTCCTTTGGTCGCCCGACGATGGCACGGTTGCCACGCACGACGACGGGACGTTGCATCAGCGCCTTTCGCTGGCTCAGCAAATCCACGACTGCGGTCGGGTTGTCGACATAGTCGTCGGCGTCGAGGCCCAGTTTCTTGAATTGCGAGTCCTTGCGAACGAGATCCTCGACGGGATCCTCGAGAATCGACACCAGATGGGTCAGCGTCTCGCGGTCCGGCGGGGTCTTCATGTACAGGACGACATCGGCCTCGACTCCAGCTTCCTCGGCGACCGCCAAGGCATTCCGGGACGAGTTTCAATGCGGGTTGTGATAGATGGTCACCTGAGCCATAGATACGAACCTAGCGGAGAGTCGCCTGAGCGTCGGCGGCTTCGACCTCTTCGCGTGTGACGCCCAGCATGAACAAGATCGCGTCGAGGTACGGCACGTTCAACGTCGTGTCGGCTGCATCGGCGACGACAGGTTTCGCGTTGAACGCGATGCCGAGTCCGGCGGCGGCCAGCATCGGCAGATCGTTCGCGCCGTCGCCCACGGCGACCGTTTGCTCGAGCGGCACTCCTTCGATGTAGGCGATCTGGCGGAGCAGCCGTGCTTTCGCCTCCGCGTCCACGATGTCGCCGACGAGCTCGCCGGTGAACCTGCCGTCGCGGACCTCCAGCTCATTCGCGTACGCGTGGTCGAAGCGGAATCTCTTTGACAGGTAGTCGGTGAAATGGGTGAAGCCGCCCGAGATGATGCCCACTCGGTACCCCAGCCGGCGCAGCGTTCGCACGAAGGTGCGCGCACCCGGCGTGTACTGCAGATGTTCCAGCGCCGCTTCGACGATGTTCTCGGGCTGGCCGGCCAGCAAGCGCACGCGCTCTCGCAATGCCGACTCGAAATCGATCTCGCCGGCCATCGCCGCCGCTGTGAGAGCGGCAGATCGCGCTTCGTGGCCCGCTTCGGACGCCAGCAGGTCGATGACCTCGTTGCGGATAAGGGTCGAATCCACGTCCAGGACGACCATCCGCGTCGAACGGCGCGAGATTCCGTGTGGCTGCACTGCGATGTCGATGCGCCGCTCGGCAGCAACATCGATGAGAGCGGTCCGCAGCTTGTCGCCAGCGGCCTCCTCGACGAGGAATTCGTAGCTCCACACGGGAAAGCGCGACAGGCGGTGGATGCGGTCAATGTTTCCGCCGCATTCGGCGATGGCGCCCGTGACGACCGAGAGGTCCTTCGGGCTCAGATCGGGCGCCAGCGCCGTCACGATGAGCCGTTGCGCGTGGCGGGTGGGGGTTGCTTCGACGAAATCGAAGTTGATCTCCAGACCGCGTTCGTAGCCGAACAGGAGCAGTTCCTTGACGAGGTCGCGGCCGGTCGGCACCGTGATCGCCAGGCCCAACGTGAGCTGACGTCGCACGACGACCTGCTCCATGTCCTGGACTTCGGCGCCGGCGTCGGAAAGGAGCGCCAGCAAGTCGGTGGTAATGCCCGGACCGTCGGGCCCCGTCACGCGAATGAGGATCGTGTCGCTTCGAGGATCTGCCGCGCCGCTGTCGGGACCCCAATCGGATGCCGAAGTGTCGCCCGAATCCGCAGTGGGGGCGGGGGAAGTCATCAGTTCGGGCAGGCTATCGGTGACCCCGAGCGTAGGCTGATCCCATGCCGAGTTACCGATCTGTTACGTCAACGGCCGGCCGCAATCAGGCAGGCGCACGCGCTCTGTGGCGAGCGACCGGCATGACCGACGAGGACTTTGGCAAACCGATCATCGCCGTCTCGAACTCGTTCACCCAGTTCGTGCCCGGCCACGTGCACCTGAAAGATATGGGCCAGCTTGTTGCCCGTGAAATCGAGGCCGCGGGCGGCGTTGCCAAGGAGTTCAACACCATCGCCGTCGACGACGGCATTGCTATGGGCCACGACGGGATGCTCTACAGCCTGCCGTCACGAGACCTCATTGCTGACTCGGTGGAGTACATGGTGAATGCGCACTGTGCCGACGCGTTGGTGTGCATCAGCAACTGCGACAAGATCACACCCGGGATGCTGATGGCGGCGATGCGCCTGAACGTCCCGACGGTGTTCGTGTCGGGCGGGCCGATGGAGGCCGGCAAGACGAAGCTTGCCGAACAGAAGGTGGATCTCATCAACGTGATGGTCGTGGCGGCCGATGACTCGGTGAGCGACGAGGACGTGGCCGAGATGGAGCGCTCGGGCTGCCCGACCTGCGGCTCGTGCTCGGGCATGTTCACCGCCAATTCGATGAATTGCTTGACCGAGGCGCTGGGACTGTCACTGCCGGGCAACGGCACCGTGGTGGCTACCCATTCAGACCGGCGTGAGCTGTTCTTGGAGGCAGGTCGGCTGGTAGTGGACCTGTGTCGGCGCTACTACCAGAACGACGACGACTCGATCTTGCCCCGCTCTGTCGGCAGCATGGCGGCTTTCGAGAATGCGATGACGCTCGACATCGCCATGGGCGGCTCGACCAACACGATCCTGCATCTGCTTGCCGCAGCGCAGGAGGCGGAACTGGACTTCACGATGGCCGACATCGACCGCCTGTCGCGCAAGGTGCCCAACATCTGCAAGGTGGCGCCGGCCTCGGAGTTCTTCCATGTTGAGGATGTTCACCGGGCGGGCGGGGTCATGGGAATCCTGGCTGAGCTGAACCGGGCCGGTCTCATCAACAACCAAGTGCCCACGGTGCACTCGCCGACGATGTTCGAGTCGATCTCGCGCTGGGACGTCGCCACCAATGACGACCCCAAGCTGTCCGAATTCTTCCGTGCCGGTCCTGCGGGAATTCGCACCCAGGTGGCATTCAGCCAATCCGAGCGTTACCGGACCTTGGACACCGACCGCGAGCGCGGCTGCATCCGCTCAGTGGACTGCGCGTATTCCGCCGACGGCGGGCTGGCCATCCTCTACGGCAACCTCGCCCCTGACGGCTGTGTGGTGAAGACGGCAGGCGTGGACGAAGCCAGCCTGGTCTTCTCCGGACCCGCGCATGTTGTCGAGAGCCAGGACGAGGCTGTCGAGCACATCCTTGCGGGCGAGGTGATTGCCGGTGATGTTGTCGTGGTTCGCTACGAGGGCCCACGCGGCGGGCCCGGCATGCAGGAGATGCTCTACCCGACGTCGTACCTGAAGTCGAAGGGCCTCGGTAAGGCGTGTGCGTTGGTCACCGACGGACGGTTCTCCGGGGGCACCTCGGGCCTGTCGATCGGCCATGTCTCGCCCGAGGCGTCCTTCGGCGGCCTCATCGGTCTCGTGCAGGGCGGCGACACCATCGAGATCGACATCCCGAACCGCACGATCAACCTCGCGGTCGACGATGCCGAGCTGGAGCGGCGCCGGATCCGCCAGGACGCAGCTGGCTGGCAGCCCGCGCAGCCTCGTCCTCGTCAGGTGAGCACCGCGCTGCGCGCGTACGCCGCCATGGCCACCAGCGCAGACCGCGGAGCGGTGCGCGACCTGTCGCTGTTGGGCTGAGGCCCGCGCTCGTCGGAGGGAGCGTCATGGCGCGCCCGCAGCGCTGAGCCCCGGTGCGCCCCGCGGCCGCCCGCGGCAGGCTTGAGGCGTCACTCCGCAGAGCCGGTGCTGCCGCCGTACCCTCGCTGGGGTGATGGCCAGCGGCCCGACGCATCTCGACTCGGCACGCGGCTGGGTCACGGCCTGCGGCGCCGCCCTCAGCATCATGGCGGCGTTCGGGGCGATCTACAGCTTCAACGCGTTCGCGAAGAGCATGGCGGACGAGTTCGGGACCGGGCACGGACCGATCAGCCTCGTGTTCGGGATCACAGTGTTTCTGTTCTTCGGCAGCGCTCTGATCTCGGGCCGCTTGTACGACCGGTTCGGCATCGCTCCGCTGCTCGTCGTCGGAGCAACGATGTTCTGCAGCGGTCTGTTTGCCATGTCGCAGGTATCGGTGTTGTGGCACGGATACGTACTGTTCGGCGTCGGTCTCGGTTTTGGCGGAGGTCTGTTCAACGCACCGTTGTTCGCACTCACGGCCATGTGGTTCGCGCGTCATCGCGCTGTAGCTCAAGGCATCGTGGCGACGGGCTCGGGGCTGGGAGTGGTGCTCTTCGCGCCGCTGGCGCAATGGCTGCTCGAGGTCTATGGATGGCGTGGCGGCATGAAGGCGCTCGCGGTGCTGTCGGCTGGGATCTTTGCGGTAGCGCTCTTCATGATCAAGCGGCCGCCGAAGATGGAAATGGGCGACGCGGGGCGCCACGTTTCTTTGGTCGTGCGTTCCGCTGCTTTCTGGCAGATGGGGATCTCGAGTGTGTTCTTCACTGCGGCCGTCATCGGCTCATTGGGTTCGGTGGTCACGTTCGCCCAGGACGACGGCCTCCCGCCGCGAGCAGCGGTGGCGCTGTTGACGATCATCGGCTTCACGAGCATCGTCGGGCGCATGGCGCTCACGAGTCTGGCCCGACCGCTCGGCTCGGTCCGACTGGTCAAGATGGCATTCTTCGGGCTGCCCGTCGCTTACGCGATCTGGTTCGCAACGACCCGAGTGGGCGGACTGGAGGCGAAGTTCGTCCTGCTGATTGTGTTTGCCTCGGTCCTCGGAGTGTCCTATGGCGGCTTCGTGGCGCTGCTCGGTCATGTCACAGCTCACTTGTTCGGATTGGCGGGCCTCGGCACCGTCATGGGCATGCTGTTCTTCTGCGCCGGCACCGGGGCGCTCATCGGTCCGCCCTTGATGGGCTTCACCGCCGATACAACTGGCGGCATTGGCTTGCCGATCGCCATCTTGGGCATGATCGCAGCGGTAGGAGTGGTGGTTCTCTTACCGATGACACGCCATCCGCTTCCCCTGCCGACGTATGTGGGGCCGCCAGGCGAGCCACCTCCACCTCTGCGGCCTGGCCCGCTCGCGCCTCCGCCTCCAGTCGAGATGCCCGCACGCCTCGTTGGCGCGGCCTCCAACGGGGAGCGCCCCGAACGGCTCGTGGCCGCGATGAGCCGGCAGCAATCTGACGCGCTCCGGGGAGCACCACCGGAGGTGTACTGGCCTGTTCGGACTGGCAGCAGCGATGATGGCAGCAGCGGCTTGCCAAACATCGAAGGTGTCCCTGCCATCGCTGCAGCGTTAGTGGCGGCGGAGCAGGACTGAGCGGAGCGGTTGGCCGACGGCAAGGCGCTATGAGAGCACTGAGGATGAACGGAACTGCGCTCCAGCCGAGGGTGAACCGGAATCAAGCGAGCGTGACGGTGTGAAGAGTCCTGGGCCGACCGACGACGTTCCGCCGACGCCCGTCGAGGTGCTGAGTGAAACGGTGCAGCAGCAGTGGATCGACTACAACGGTCACCTCAACGCCGGCTATTACCTAGTCGCCTTTGATGACGCCATCGCACCGTGGATGGATTTCATCGGGCTCGGATCTGCGCACCGGGCGGTCCGGGACATCACCACGTTCTCAGCTGAGAACCACATCGTCTACGTGCGTGAGATCGGCCCCGACGAGCCGTACGTGATTGCCGTGCAATTGCTGGGATTCGACCGCAAGCGTATTCATGCCTTTCAGGTGATGACCCAGACACGGGAGGGCTATGTGGCAGCCACCTGCGAGGTCATGTCGCTGCACATCGACGGGCCGACGCGTCGAGTGGGTCCGATGGTCGATGAACCGTACGAACGGCTCGGCGAGATATGGAGCGTGCATCGGGAGCTGTCATTGCCACCACAGGTCGGCCGTTCCATGGCCATCCCAGCTTCGGATGAGGCCTCGCGGCATCCCGACCTTGCGTGAGAGTGCTGCTGGCGCGGACCCGACTCGGTGCAGGCGCCTGCTTCGGATGGACTTGAGGTGCCCTGACTAGGTTGCGGCCGTGAAGATCTTTGGCGTGGTCAACGCGTCACCGGACTCGAAGGCCGAGTTTTCGGTGGTACGGGATTTCTCCGAGGCCGTGACGCGGGGCACCGATCTGTTGGCTGAGGGCGCCGACTACTTCGATCTCGGCGGCGAGGGTTCCACGCACGGCAGCAACGAGGTCAGCGCCGCTGTCGAGTGGCAGCGCGTGGAAGAACCGCTGCGGGGGTTGCTGACGCTTGGTGCCGAGGTGGCGATCGACACCCGCAAGCCCGAGGTGGCACGTCGCGCACTTGATGCCGGTGCCGCGGTGTTGAACGCGGGCGATGCGCTGCAGTCGCCCGAAATGATCGAGCTCGCGGCCGAGCGTGAGGTGACGGTGGTGCTGCCGTTCATGCTCGGGCGGGACTTCCGCAGCGTCCGGGACGTGAGCGGCGATCCCGTCGCTGTCATGGTTGAGTGGTTCGCGGAGCACATTGGGCGTCTGCGACAAGCTGGGGTTTCCCGACAGCTTCTGCTCGACTGCGGTGTCGGCTTCGGTCCTCACGACGTGGACTGGCCCGAGCGAGCGGAGTACCAGCGGGCCGTCTACAGCGGACTGGGGGAGTTGCGCCGATTCGGCCTGCCGCTGTATGTGCCTGTGCCCTGGCTGCAGACGCCGGACCGGCTCGAGCTGCTCGACTTGGCGCTGTCGCAGAAACCGGAATATGTGCGGGCCCACCGCCCCGACCAGGTGCGCGAGCACTTCGCCGCTGTCAGTGCGGCGAATGCAGCGATGTCGATGCCCGGTCACATCGACAGCTGACGGCGCCCCGTCGGATCCCAACCGCTGGCGGGTTCGAGGGCGGTAGCGGCGCGGAACCTGAGACGCGTGCGGCGCTCGTCTCGCGAGGCACATCCCGCCGCCGCGCCGCGTCGTGCCCAGACATGCGCAAATGCGTACGTTTGTTTCATATCCTTGATATACTCTCAAACAATCTCAAAAGGTATGAAAATGACAACTGCCATTAGACATCGTGGGCGGCGCAGTGACGTGAGGCCGGGTGCGTTCCGGTTCGAGACGCCAGCCGATCTCGATGCTGCTGGCGTCCACTTGGGTCCTGCGGAACTGTTGGGCGAGGCTGCTGAGGTGATTCGTTCTGCTGCGGCGTTCGGGTTGTCGCGTGATGACTTGGAAACGGCTCTGAGCGCATTGGTCGGGTTGCGTTCTGCCTTGGATGCGTGCGAGGCACGGTTCGCTGCTGAGATCGACCGGCTCGACGATTTCGGTGATCGTTCCGCTGCGGTGCTGCGTCGGCTGTCGGGTTGTTCCGGTGCTGCGGCCAAGCGTGCGGCCTCCCGAGCCGACGCGTTGGTGCAGATGCCCAACATCGAGGTGGCGCTGAGCGAAGGGCACATCACTGCCGAGCATGCAGATGTCTTGGCGAACGCAGCCGGCATGGCAGGTGCCGATGCCGTCGACGGCGCTGTGCGGCTCTTGGACATCGCGTCCTCGACGAATGTGGAATGCACCCGCCGCGCCGCCAATGACTGGCTGCGTGAGCTGCGCAAGGGCCTCACGCCCGAGGAGGAGTACCGCCGCCAGCGGGTGCTTCGTTCGTTGCGGATCAGCCAGACTGCCGAGGGTCTGATCAAAGCCACCGCCTTGATGGACCCTGCGACCGGAGCTGTGAGCGCTCAGGGGATGTCGCGGTCGATGCTCGGTGAAAGTCGCGGTGGGGTGTGGGGTGCTGGCTTGGCGGGGTGAGGCTAGTGGGTGCTCCTTTGGGTGGGTTGGGTGGTGGCGATTTGGAGGCTGTCGTGTTCGCGTGGGCGCCAGCTGGGGCCGCGGATGTTGAACACGATGGCGTTGTGCATGAGCCGGTCCAAGATGGCGGCGGCGATGACGGTGTCGCCGAGGATCTCGCCCCAGTCGGGCAGGCCGCGGTTGGTGGTGACGAGGGTGGGGTGGCCTTTTTGGTAGCGGGTGTTGACGACCTCGGAGAACCAGGCGGCCTCGGCTGGGGTCTTGAGTCGGATGAGGCCGACGTCGTCGATGACGAGCACGGTGGGGGCGGTGTAGGCCTTGATCTTGGTGGCTGCGGTGCCGTCGTGATCGGCTCGCAGGAGGGTCTTGACCATGGCGTCGCCGGTGGTGAAGTAGCCGCGGTAGCCGGCTTCGACCGCGGCGATGGCCAGAGCGACGGCGAGGTGGGTCTTGCCGCCGCCGGGCTGGCCCAAGAACAGGATCGGTCGTTGCTCGTCGATGAAGCGCAGCGTGGCGAGGTCGGCGTCGAGTTTGGGGTCGATCGAGGGCTGGAAGTCGAAGTCGAAGTCGGCGACGCGGCGGTGGAACGGGAACCGGGCGTAGCGCATTCTCGCTGCGAGGCGCCGGTCGCGGTCCGCGGTGGCCCCGATGGCGACGAGCCGGGCGAGGAAGTCGATGTGGGTCCAGTCCTCGGTGCGGGCTTGCTCGGCGAGGCCGGCGAACGAGCCGGCGGCGGCGTCGAGTTTGAGGTAGCCGAGATCGGACTTGATCTGCTCATAGAGACTGCTCACGGGCGGGCCTCGGGGTGCCCGTCGACGACGAGGGGGTAGCGCTGGGCGAGGTCGACGGGGTCGACGTCGAAGCCGCCGCCGAGGTCGAGCTGTTCGACGGGCTCGGGGCTGGTGGTGATCAGCCGCAGCACCGGCGGCTCGGACCGGTCGGCCATGGCTGCGGTCTGTGCGGCGTGGCGGTGGGCAGGGTCCCAGACCTCGACGTGACGGCCGGCGACGAGAGTGTGGGTGGCCACGAGCCGTCCGGCCCAGCGGACCTCGACGACATCGCAGTCCACGGCTCGGCGGATCTCGACGCGCTGTCCCAGGGTCTGGGGCGGCACTGAGTAGCGGGCGCCGTCGATGGACACGAACGGCACGATGTTGTGCACGCGGCGGGACTCGACGTAGTCGGTGTCGAACCGGTCCGCCGGCAGCGGCGACAACAACGGCAGCTCGACCGCGGCCCGGTCAGCGGGGCGGGCGCCGGTCGCCCTCGACTCGACGGCGTGCACGTTCGCGTCCAGCCACACCATGGCGCGATGGTTGAGCTCGTCGAGCGAAGCGGGGATTCCCTGGGCCTCGACCTCGGGCAGGAACGTGTGGCGGAGCTGGCGGAACGGACGCTCTGCCTTGCCCTTGCGTTTCGCGTCGCGGGCCTTGCACGAGGTGATCTTGGTCCCGTGATGCGCGGCGAACGCGATCGTCGGCGGATGCAGCACGAACCGGCGCCCCTGAGCCGAGCCCAGCGCCCCCATCCGGTCCGTGCGGCACGCTGCGGGGACCCCGCCGACAGTCTCGAAGAACCGGATCACGCCCTCGAAGGTGTGCTCACGGTCCTCGGAGGTGGTGAACCACCAGATCCGCTGCCGGGACCAGCACATGATCATCCCGAAACAGCGCAACGGCTCGCTCCAGCCCCAGCGCCGGGCCCGACCGTCGAGGTTGCAGAAATCGAACTGGGCTTCCTCGCCCGGATCGGTGTGAATCGGAACCGACACCCGATCCGCCGCGGCGAAGCGCGGACCCCGGATCCGACGCAGCTCCCGTGTCACCGTCGAGTAGCCGCCCTCGAACCCCTCAGCCTGCAAGCAGCGCAACACGCTGAACCCCAACAGCATCGGGTGCGCCTCGATCAGCGACCGGACCTTCTCACACCAGCGGGCGTTCATCACCCTCGCCGAGTCCGGCGCCTCCCGCCTGGCCGGCGGCGGCCCCTGCTTCAAATACTTCGAGACCGTGGCCGGATGAAACCCTGTCCCGGCCGCGAACTCCTTGATCGTCCAGCCCTGCTCACGCAGGTCCTTGATATTCACGTACGTCTCCTGATTCATCACCGACAGCGACTCCTCCAGCGCAGTCGATGCTTGGTCGCTCGACACGCCCGAGGAGTCACTGCTCCCCAAAGCGGATGGTCAATGCCAGGCCACAAGACCCCCGACACCACCGCGAATTTCAGTGAGCGCAGAACGCGACTACCGGCGAGCGCCCACAGGAGCGGCGTTCAAGGCGATCATCGACGACATCGCACAGCGCTTTGCCGAAGCCGATCGGGCTGACAAGCGCCCCGACGCACCCGAGCCGCGCACCTACACCCAATGCCGCATCGACGCGTTAGCTGCCCTAGTCGGCACCGACAACCACGCCGCTGTCCGCCGCTGGTACGCCGAGGTCGACCAGCGCGACGCTGAGTTCGCCGCCGAGCGATGGGGTCACCCCAGCCCTGCGCCGTTGCCACCGCTCGCACCTGACCACCTCGCTGCGTTGCCTGCCGACACTGGATCCTCGGGCACGCCTGAGACCTCATGCCTGCCGATCGGCAATCGAACGACTACATGTTCCAGTCCTCCGGCGCTGCCGGGCGACGGATCGCTGCGACGACGCAATCAGGTGGTGATCGTCGCGGACACCCGTGCGGTGCTCGGTGACGAATGGGCCGATTGTGAGATTCCCGGCACCGGACCTATCCCTTCCCACGTGCTCGAGCGCCTCGCCTGCGGCGCCGACATTTTCGGCGTCGTCTTCGGCGGCGACGGCCAGCCGCTGTGGCACGGACGCAAAGTTCGCACCGTCACCGATGCCCAATGGCGCGCCTTAATCGCACGCGACCGCCACTGTGTGCTCTGCCACGCCGCGCCCAGCTGGTGTGAAGCCCACCACATTGTCCCCTGGAAAGCCCCGGCACGCGGCCGCACCGACATCGAGAATCTCGCCCTGCTGTGCTACCGCTGCCACGACCAGCTCCACGACAGCAAGGGCCATCTACGACGAACCTCGCCCACCAGCTTCGCCGTCGCATACGGAACCCAACGCGAGTGACCGAACGGAGGGTGACCTGATCGGTCCCGCCGCTGTTGGTGGGCTCTCGTGGAGGAGCGACGTCAAGCCGATCTACGGCTAAGCACTGGCCCTCGCTACCGAGACGCGCATCTAGACATGAGCGAGTGCCGTTGCGCTACGGCGACTAACCGGGTCTGTGGCGGCGCTAGACCGCTTCGAGGGCGACACGGACGTGTTTGTGGTGCGGGGTCAGCGAGAGCCAATCGCGGTCTTCGATGGCGGTGAGCTCGTTCACAGCGACGCCGCTGATCTTGTGCTCGCCGGTCTCGTCGGGGTACTCGGTGCCGAAACCATGGGGGAGGGTCACATGACCGGCCATGACCGTGTCGGTGACCTCGGCGGGTGCTTCGGCCTCTCCACGCTTGGATGTGATCTTGACACGGCTGCCGTCGACGAGGCCCAATGACGTGGCGTCGGCGGGGTGGATGCGCAGCGAGCCGTCCTTGTCTCTCTTGCGCCAATCGGGGTCGCGGATCACGTCGTTCGCGTTCGACGACCGCCGTTCGCCCGCTGACAGCACGAATGGGAATCGATCATGCCCAGTGGCCGGCTCTTCGTCGGCCAGCGAGCGGTATTCATCGGCCAGCTCGTCGATGTACAGGTGGATCTTGCCGTCGGGGTGTGCGATGCGGTCCCACGTCTCGGAGTACTCGCTGACGCTGTAGATCATTCCGGACGGCGAGTTGATCAGCTTGTCGAACAGATTGTTCGCCAGTTCCAAGCCTTCGCCTTCGATACCGGCCGCCCGCACCTGATCTGGGTACCGCATCGAGGCCTGCATGGAAGCGCCGAACATGATCGCGGCCGGCGCCATGTTGCCCAGCGTCGGACCGAGGGCTTCGTACAGCACCACGGGCAGCTTGGCGCCCACGTCGGGATCGGTGGCCGAAGCCTGCCCAAGCGCCTCGATGAACGCCTCGCGCCCCTGCAGGGCCGCTTCGGCGAGGCCGTCGGTGCCGTCGGGACGGCCGCCCATCGCGGCGACGAGGCGCCGGTGGATCTCGGGCTCAGGAAGCGAGTCGCCGAGCGGCTCGAGGATCGGGTGGCGCACCTGGAAGTAGTTGGACGGCATCTCGCCGGCAAAGAAGGTCGCCTCGGGCTTCTCGTACTGCGAGCAGGCTGGCAGCACATAATCGGCCGCACGCGCCGTTTCGGTCATGGCCACGTCAACGACCACCAGGAATTCCAGCTTCTCGAAGGCCTCACGGAAGCGCTTCGAATCGGGCAGCGTGTGCAGCGGATTCGCCGATTCCACGAACAGGGCCCGAAACCGGTTCGGATGGTCGGTGTCGATGCAGTCCGGAATGGCTGCGCAGGCCAACAGGCCCGAGAGCATTGCGCTGCCGGTCACCGGGTCGACCTCGCCCTCGCCGGAGTGACCGCACATGGGAGCGAGACGCAGGGGCAGATTCATGCCGCCGGGCTTCGCAAAGTTGCCGGTTACGAGGTAGAGCAATCGCTGCAGCCAGCTGTTGAGCGTCGAGTGGGGAGCCATCTCGATGCCGAGATCTTCTTCGGTGGACAGCGACAGCGCGTTGCCCATCGTGCGGGCAGCGGCGCGCAGATCGGCCTCGTCGATGCCGCACTTGCGAGCAGACCCGGCGATGTCAGTGCCCGAGATGAGCTGGCGCAGCTCGTCCCATCCGGTGCAGTGATCTGCCAAGAATCGTTCGTCGGTGAGGTCTTCTTCGATCATGATCGCCAGCAGTGCGGCGAGCGCCCATGCATCTGTGCCGGGGCGAACGCGCAGGTGGTGATCGGCCATAGCAGCCGTCTCGGAGATTCGAGGATCCATCACGATGAGCTTTCGCTCGTCGTCGTTGCGGATCTTGTTCAGCTCATTGCGCGTCTCGGGGAAGCCGTGGCTCTGCCAAGGGTTCTTGCCGATGAACACAGCACAGTCGGTGTGCTCGAAATCGCCCATCGCACCGAGGTTCTGCTTGCCGAACATCTTGCCCTGCGCCCAGAACATGCCCGTCTTTTCCTGAGCCAGCGCGTTTGAGCGGTACTTGACGCCCAGCGTCTGCATCACGCCGCGGGCGTACGCACCCGGAAAGTGATTGCCCTGTCCGCCGCCGCCGTAGTACAGGATTTTGTCGCCGCCGACCGTGTCGCGGATCGATGTCAGTTTCTCCGCGACGTCCGCGATCGCGGTGTCCCAGGAGACCTCCTCGAACGTGCCGTCGGGGCGCCGGCGCATCGGCGCCGTGAGGCGGTCGCGACCGTTCTGGTAGTAGTCGATCCGCAGGGCCTTCTCGCAGGTGTACCCCTTCGAGGCGGGGTGGTTCTTGTCGCCGCGGACGCGAGTGATCTTGCGTCCGTCGAGTCGCACCTCGATGCCGCAGTTGTTCGAGCACAGCACGCAGGCGGTCTTGTGCCAGACCTTGGTGGGGTCCTCGGTGACGTCAGCGGCCGTTGAGCTGTCCGTCGCGCCGGCTCGGCTGGCGCGCAGTGCGGCGAGGCGGGCTTGGGCGTCAGACATGGCGTCTCCTCGAAATGCTGTGGTGCGGGTATCAGCGGCCGCGCAGGCATGCGCCGACGGCTCGGACGTCGCAAGGGTAGGACGTGCGCATCGCATGATGGAGATGAACCGCGACGGCGACACCGTTGCTCAGATGGTCGAGCCCCGCAGGGCAGCGGTCAGAGCCGCGCTAACTTCGTGCCTGTCCGGGCAAGGTGCTTGCGGACGCGATGGCTGCGGGCCCGTGCGGCCACAGGAGGGAATGCTCGTGCGGATCAAGGTGGATGCCGACAAGTGCCAAGGCCACAACCGGTGCTATTCGCTGGCGCCGGAGCTCTTCGACGTCGACGACTACGGCTACGCCACCGAGATCGGCGACGGTGAAGTGCCCGAAGGTCTCGAGGACAAGGCCCGTCTCGCTGCCGCCAACTGCCCAGAGTTTGCCGTTCTTATCGAGGAATAGGGCCCGTCAGCGCTGCTTCAGCTCGAGCATGTCGCGAACTTCTTGGGGGCCCATCACCCGGTAGTTCATCGACTCGAGGATCTGCTTGGCACGAGAGGTCAAATCGGCGTTGGAGGCCAGTTGGCCGCGGTCGAGGAAGAGATTGTCCTCGAGCCCGACCCGGGCGTTGCCGCCGGCAATTGCCGCCAACGCGACGTAGGGCAGCTGGTCTCGGCCGAGCGCGAACGCTGAAAAGGTCCAGTCGTCGGGGACATTGTTGACCATGGCCATGAACGTGTTCAGGTCCGGCGGCGCGCCCCAGCGCACTCCCATGCAGAGCTGCACCATGACGGGGGCTTCGATGACCCCCATGTCGACGAGTGACCTGGCCTCCCACAGCTGGCCTGTGTCGAAGGCCTCGATCTCGGGGCGAACGCCGAGCTGTTGGACTTGACGCGCCATTTCCATCAGCGTGTCGTGGGTGTTGGTGGCAACGTAGTTGCCCTCACCAAAATTCATCGTCCCGCAGTCGAGGGTGCAGATCTCCGGCAGCAGCTCTCGTACATGCGCCAGGCGTTCGGTCGCGCCCACCAAGTCGGTGCCTGCCGCGTCCGGCGGCAGCGGCTGCTCGACCGATCCGATCACGAAGTCGCCGCCCATCCCCGCGGTGAGGTTGAGCACGACATCGGTGCTTGATGCGCGCACCCGCTCGACCACTTCCCGGTAGCACTCGATATCGCGGCCAGGGTCACCAGTGATCGGGTCGCGCACGTGGATGTGGCAGATGGCTGCGCCCGCCTGAGCAGCCTCGATCACGTTGCGGGCGATGTCAGCAGGCACATAGGGCACCTTGTCGGACTTGCCGACGGTGTTACCCGCCCCGGTCACAGCGCATGTAACGAAAACATCAGGCATTCGATGGTGTCCTCAGATCGCGACGAACCCTCTGCGTCATACGCGGAATTGTCTCACAGCCGCGCGGCATCGCCCGCCCATTCAGATGCTCTCGGCGGCGGCGAGTCCTTCGGCGTCGACTTCGGTTCCTGCGGCCAACGCGGCGAAGATCGCAGGCGGTTCCTGCCACGGATCGGGCAGGGTCCCCGCTCGTGCGGCGGTGATTGTCTCCCAGACTCGCTGCGGGCTCATCGGCATGTCGATATGTCGTACCCCGAGGTGCGCGACCGCGTCGATGACTGCGTTCTGCAGGGCGGGCGTCGAGCCGACGGTGCTCGCCTCGCCGATGCCCTTCGCGCCGAGCGGGTTGAGCGGCGACGGGGTCTGGGTGCTGTACACCTCGAAGCTCGGAAACTCGGCTGCGGATGGGAACAGGTAGGTCAACAGCGTGCCGGTCTGCGGATTGCCGTCGTCGTCGAAGACCACTTCCTCGTAGAGGGTCTGCGCGGCCCCCTGGGCGATGCCGCCGTGCTGTTGGCCCGCCAGCAGCAGCGGATTGATGACCGTGCCGGCGTCATCGACTGCGATGTGGCGCAGGTAATGCGCTTCACCCGTGTCGGTATCCACCTCGACGACGGCGATGTGCGCGCCGAACGGGAAGCTGGCCGCGCCTTGGTCGAAGTCGAGCTGGGCGGCGAGGCCCGGATCGATCGGCTCGCCGCGCTTGACGGCTGTGGTCTCAGCATCGGTGGGGTCGCCCAGGAGACCACCCGGGGCTTCCGTAACTGCTGCGGCCAGATCCGTCCAGTTGACCGAGCGCGCCGGCACGCCGGCCACGTTGAACCTGCCCTCAGTCGTGTCAAGAACGATGTCCTCGACGCTGGCTTCGAGCAGGTGAGCTGCAAGGCGTTGTGCCCGCTCGACGAGCACGTCGGTGGCGTTGGCCACTGCCGAGCCGCCCACCTGGACCGAGCGGGATCCGCCGGTGCCGCCGCCTCGAGGCACGAGATCGGTGTCGGATTGGACGAAGCCGATGCGTCCAACGTCGATGCCGGTGCGGGCCGACACGATCTGGGCGAAGGTCGTGTGGTGCCCCTGGCCGTGGGCGCTGGTGCCGACGCGGATCGTGGCACCGCCATCGGATTCGATGCGCACCGCGGCGAATTCCGAGGTAAGTCCTCCGGCCGTGATCTCGACGAAGCTGGCGATGCCGATGCCGAGCTGGCGGACATCGCCCCGCTCGCGCCGTGTCGCCTGTTCGGCGCGCAGCCCGTCGTATCCCGCCAGCTCAAGGGCCCGCCGCAGCGGAAGCGCATAGTCGCCGCTGTCGTATTGGACGCCGGTGAGCGTGTCGAAGGGGAACGCATCAGGCGAGATGAAATTCCGCATGCGGAGCTCGATCGGGTCGATCCCCGTCTCGAGCGCAGCCTGGTCCACCAGCCGTTCCAGCAGCGCTGCCGCTTCGGGCCGTCCGGCGCCGCGGTACGCGCCGGTCGGCGTGGTGTTAGTGACCGCTGTGACGACGTCGAAACGGATGGCAGGAAATGCGTACGTGCCGTTGGACATGCGCTTGGTGCCTGCGGGCAGCATCGTGCCGATGTTCGGGTAGGCGCCGGTGTCACCCACCAGCCGAACCCGCAGCCCTGTGAATGTGCCGTCGTCGCGCACGCCCAGCTCGGCGTACTGGACCTGCGCCCGGCTGTGCGCGAGCGTGGTCATGTCCTCGCTGCGGCCCGGTGTCCACGTCACCGGCCGATCCAGGCGATCGGCCAGAGCGGCCACCACCGTGTGCTCGTGGTAGAGGCCGGCCTTGGCACCGAAACCGCCTCCGACGTGCGGAGCGATGACGCGCAGTCGCTGCGGTTCCCAGCCGAGGGCTTCGGCGAGCTGGATCTTGGTCAGGTGGGGCATCTGCGTAGCGCAGTACACGGTCATGCGGCCGTCGTCGGTGGGCACGGCCGCGCACGAGTTCGGCTCCAACGGCACCGCCGCGATTTTCTGATTCACATAGCGTCCCCGCACGATGTGGTCAGCGCCCGCCAACGGATCGACGCCGGGCGGGTCGGTGATCTCGGTTGCGACGTTGTTCGGTCGCTCGTCGAAGATCGCGGCGGCACCTGGGGCCAGCGCCGTCTCGGCGTCAGATGACGCAGGCAGCGGCTCGTAGTCAACCTCGACCAACTCGGCGGCGTCCGTCGCTTGTGCGAGCGTCTCGGCCACGACGACAGCGACGGCTTCGCCCACGAAGCGCACCTTGCCGGCTGCCAGAGGTGATCGGGCGAACTCATCGGCCACTTTGACGAATCCATGGTGCGGTGCCACACCGAGCGAGTCGGCGGTGAGCACCGCGATCACACCGGGAGCACTCGCGGCCGCACTGGTGTCAATGCCCTCGATGTTCCCGTGCGCAACAGGGGAACGGACGAACACCGCGTGGCACATGCCGACGGCGTCGTGGTCGTAGACATACCTGCCCCCGACCGTCAGCAGTTCCGGGTCCTCGGTGCGTCGAACTTCATTGCCCAGGATCGATCCAGCCATGGCGGGCGAGGGTACCGATGCGCTGTGACTTGCTCATTACCCTGCGCCCGATGAGCAGCGGTACGCCCGACATCTATACGCACGGTCACCAACCGTCAGTTGTGGCCCAGCACGCGCGGCGCACGGCCGAGGATTGTGCGGCATTCGCGCGCCACGTGATCAATCCCGATGCGCAGATTCTCGATGTCGGCTGCGGCCCGGCGTCGATCACGGTGGGCTTGGCGCGCTGGGCCCGCAAGGGCCACGTGACTGGCATCGAGCCCGGCGGCGACATCTTGGCGACCGCCGCGGCCACGATTGCCGAAGCCGGCGTCGACAACGTGACGCTTGAAGAGGCCTCGGTGTACGAGCTGCCCTACGACGACGACACTTTCGACATCGCCTACGCGCACCAAGTCGCCCAGCACCTGTCGAATCCGGTCGCGGCGATCGCCGAAATGGCCCGCGTCGTGCGGCCCGGCGGGCACGTGGCGATGCGCGATTCCGACTACTCCACGATGCGCGGCTATCCGTCGAGCCCCGAGATCACCCGGTGGCGTGAGGTGTATCGGCAGGTGTGCCGCCACAACGGCGCCGAGCCTGACGCCGGCCGGCACCTGTTCTCATGGTTCCGGGAGGCCGGCCTGGGCGACGTAGCGATGTCCGCTTCGGTGTGGCAATTCTGGACGCCCGAGGCGCGCAGCAACTGGGGCCACTCGTGGGCTGATCGTTGTCTCACCACGAGTTTCGCCCGACAGGCAGTGGAGTACGGCTATTCGACCGAAGCCGAGATGGGCCAGATCTCCGCGGGCTGGCGGGCCTGGGCAGACAATCCCGACGGCTACTTCCATTTCATTCACGCCGAAGCGCTGGCCCGAATCGGCGAGTGAGGCTGACGGCAGCGCTCGGGCGTGCACCGCACTGAACCGCGAGAATGTCCGCCATGTCTGACGCGATTCCCGACAACTATCCCGATCTCGTCGACCGTGCGGCCGCGTTGTTCGGTGAATCCGAGGCGATCCGGGACGGCGACGTCTCATTGAGCTTCGCGGACATCGCCCGGATGTCCAACGTATGTGCAGCGGCGCTGGTGGCGTCGGGGCTCGAATCTGGCGACACCGTGGGGCTGTGGGCGCCGAACGCCTGGGAATGGGTGATCGCATCGATGGGAACGCTGCGTGCCGGCGGGGTGCTTGTGCCGGTGAACACTCGCTTCAAGGGGCGCGAGGCCGCCTACGTGCTGGGCAAGGCCAAGATCAAGGTGCTGTTCACCGTGGCCGGTTTCCTTGGCTATGACTACGTGAAGGACCTCAACGAAGCCGCCGACGGAGGCCACGTCGTCGAATCGCTGGCCGACACCGTCGTTCTGCGAGGCGACACGCCGGCGGGCACGATGTCCTACGCCGAGTTCGCGGCGCGGGCGACGCCGGAGGCCGCTGGCGAGGCAGCGCGGCGAAGCGCCGCTGCCTCCGGCGAGGATCTCGGCTTGGTGATGTTCACCTCCGGCACGACCGGCCTGCCCAAGGGCGTGCTGGTGCACCAAGGGCCGGTCCTGCGCAACTTTGCCCAGTACGCCGCCGAGCTGGGAATGCGCCAGGGCGACCGGATGCTCGTCGTGAACCCGTTCTTCCACGCGTTCGGATTCTCCGCAGGGATCACACCGTGCATCATGCACGGCGCAACGATTCACCCCCATCCAGTGTTCGACGTCGAATCGGTGCTGCAGCGCGTCCAGGACGAGAAGATCACGATCCTGCCGGGACCGCCGGCCATCTTCCAGTCCCTCATCAACTATGCGGGCCTCGACGACTACGACACATCCAGCCTGCGATCGTCGCTCACGGGCGCAGCAGCCATCCCCGTGGAGACGGTGGTCGCAATGCGCGAGCGGCTCGGATTCGAGACCGTTCTGACGGGCTATGGCATGACCGAGACGCACGGCTTGGCGGCGATCTGCGCCTCGGACGACCCGCCCGAGCTGGTAGCCACCACCAGCGGCCGGGCACTCGGCGGCGTCGAGCTGCGCATCGTCGACGACGAGGGCCAGGACCTGCCCATCGGGCAGCCGGGCGAGATCCTGGTGCGCGGGTACAACGTCATGGCGGGATACCTCGACGATCCCGTCGCCACCGCCGAAGCAATTGACGAAAACGGCTGGCTGCACACGGGCGACATCTGCGTGATGGACGAGCAGGGCTACATCGACGTCACCGACCGCAAGAAGGACATGTTCATCAACGGCGGCTTCAACGTGTATCCCGCCGAGATCGAAAAGGTGATGGCCGAGCATCCGCAGATCGGCCAAGTGGCAGTGATCGGCGTGGCGGACGAGCGCCTCGGCGAGGTGGGAGCGGCGTTCGTGGTGCCGTCGCCCGTCGGCGTGCCAGAACCAGATGCACTGCGTGCGTGGTGCCGCGAACAGATGGCCAACTACAAGGTGCCCCGGCATTTCTGGATCGTGGGCTCGCTGCCGCTGAATCCATCCAACAAGGTGCTCAAGACCGAATTGCGGGAACAGGTCGCCGAGCGCCTGGGGAGCTAGCGCACTCGTACCGCACTCGCTCGTGGCTCGACGACACCCCGGTGATCGCTCCTGAGCAGCGGAGCGTCACCGGGGCATCGCCGGAGCTGGGCCCGACGAACGAGGCGCCCGGCCCTGCTTGGCCTATTGCAAACGCTGGGCGGCTGCGATGAGCCGGGCCAGTTCGGTCACGTCGGCGTCGCCGCGGAAGTCCCGTGTCAGCGCCTCCGCCTGCGTGCGCAGGGTGCGCATGGACGTGTCATCTGCGAACCAGCTCTGGCGAAGGACCTCTGCGAATTCGGCGGCCACTGCGGCCAGCCGGAAGTGGCGGTCGGCGTCGCCAAAGCTGCGGTGCGGGTCCCGTTTCCTGATCGTCGTGGACACCTCGGTGATGGCCTCGCTGGCGGGCCGCTGATAACGCAACGTCACCTTTGCGAGCACGTCGTTGCTGCGCTGGCCCGCGCTCTCGGGATTGACCAGCGTCAACTCATACAGCGCCGTGGCGCTCCCCGAGATGGCGACCTCGCCGGCGTCGACAGCATTGTTGCGGAAATCCCGGTCGGCCACGTCCCGGTTCTCAAAGCCCAGCAGCCGGTATGCGGCCACGGTGTCGGGGTTGAAGATCACCTGGACTTTGGCATCACGTGCGGCGACCGAGATGAATGAGTTCACGTCGCCGCCGAGCAGGCGCCACGCCGCGTCGTGATCGTCGATGTAGTGGTATGAGCCGTCGGCACGGTTAGCCAGCTGCTCCATCAGCTCGTCGTTGAATGGGCCGAGTCCGACGCCGATGGTGGACAGGCTGATGTCGGTGCGCTCGCCGAGTTGGCGAAGAATCCGGTCGGTCTCGGTCGCTCCGACGTTTGCGACGCCGTCAGAGAACAGCAGCACCAGCACGTTGCGTCCCGCGGCGGCTTCGCTCTCGGCCATGCGGTAGCCGCTGACGAGACCGGCTGCGACGTTGGTGCTGCCGTTGGGCCGCACGTCTCGCTGGATGCTGCGGATCAGGTCGTCGTAGTTCCTGCCGACGGCGGCCGGCCGGGCGACGGTGCGGGCATTGTTCGCGTAGGCCACGACACCCACCCGGGTATCGGATTCCAGCCCTCCCAGCAGCAGATCGACGGCGTCGTAGACCAATTCGATGCGGCGAGTCCTGTCGTCGCTGGTGCCGATTTCTTCATTCATGGAGCCCGAGCTGTCGAGCACCAGGATCACGCTGTCGGGCCGCAGGGCGTCCGACACCACGTGAGGTGCCTGCACGCCGACTCGCAGCAGCAGATCGCCGGGGTCAGCGAACGGCGATGGCGCGGCGTCCACGCTGATGGTGAACTCGTCGATCTCGTCGTCGTACCCACCGTCGAAGTAGTTAACGAACTCTTCGACCCGGACTGCTTCGAAGGGCGGCAGCTGGCCGCCGTCGAGGAAGTTGCGGGCGATGGTGTACGAGGCAGTGTCCACGTCAAGCGCGAACGTCGAGAACGGGTCGTCAGCAGTGTCGACGAACGGGTTGATGCCGTAGTCGACGAAGTTGTCAGGTTCGGCGCGGCGACGTCGCTGGTTCGACTCGTAGGGCTCCGGCTCCGGCTCGGCTGACTGCGAGGGCTCGCTCTGAGTGCGGCCTCCGCTCGAGGACTGACTCGACGAGGCGTCGTCGGACATTTCTTCGTCGGCCATGTCGTCGGACCCGCCGGCCACGGACGCCTCGATGACGTCTTCCGAAGCACCTCCGCGCGAAGACTGCTCTTGGTCGTCGTCCGCCTCGTCCATCTGTTCATCCGCCCTGCTGGATGAACTTGCCGTCACGGGGGTGGTGCGGTCGGTGGACTCAGTCGCCGTCTCGTCGGCAGTTGTGTCGTCTGCGTCGTCGGTTGTCGTGCAGGCCACCGCCAGCAGGCACAGCGCCGCCAATGCGACAGCAATCCGCCAAGCGGCTTTGCCGGCACCGCGGCGAATGCGTTTCGGTGTGCGGGTCTTCAACATTTTGGTCCCCCTTGCGTTGGATGGTTTCAGTCGTGGCGGCGACGGATCTGGGCTGCGTCGCCTCTTGACTTGGTCCCTCGACGCCGGAACGTAGGACCGCGTTCCGCCTATTTCGGCAGTGACATCGACATGTCACCTGAGCGCAATGTGGCGACCCGTCCGCCCGCGGTCAGCTCGGTGGGCGCCGCAGATCAGAGCGGGATCGGCCGCTGCGTGTGAACGCCCGAGCAGGTTGCAATCGTCGTCATCGCGGCGTCAACGGCGCCGCTACCTTCTCGGCGCGCTTCATGGCCCCTCGACTGGACGCGGTCCGCCGGCACGATCGGGCTCGGTCACAGCGCTGCAATCCCGCTGTCATCCATTGACCGCTGTCTGGGCGCGAGCGTCACATTGGCGTTGCCGAACACGCCCACCAGCCGTCCGAGCGGTGGTCCGCGCTGCGTGTCACAGAAGTGGAATAGTTCCGGACCGTGCCGGCGGATGCTCGAGCGCGATTTCCGTGCCCGATGCGCCCGATTGCTGAGCGGGATCCGCGTTTGTGTGGGTCGCTCAGTCCTGTTTGGACTTGCCCGCGGCCTTCTTGTTCTTCTTCCAGGCGCGCACTTCGGCGAGGGCCTCGGGGCCGTCAATGTCGGCCACTGAGCGAGGCTGGTGGTCGGCGAACGGGCCGGCGACGGCCTTCCAGCCCCGGGGAGCGACCCCGAAACGCTTCGCCAGGATGGCCACGAAGATCTTGGCCTTCTCGTCGCCGTAGCCGGGCAGGGCACGCAGCCGGTCGTACAGCGCCTTGCCGCTGCGCACGTCGGCCCAGACGGCACCGGCGTCGGCGTCGTAGTGCTCGACGATGTGGCGGGTCAGCTCCCCGCAGCGGCGGGCCATCGATCCGGGGAAACGGTGCAGCGCCGGCTTGGACTTGAAGACAGCCTCCAGCTCGTCTGGGTCCATCGCTGCGATGGCGGCAACCGAGAACTGATCGCCCAGCCGCTCTGCCAGCCGGGCGGGGCCCTTGAACGCCCACTCCATGGGGATCTGCTGGTCGAGCATCATCGCCAGAAGCAGCGCGAACGGGTCCTCCAGCAGCAGCTGATCGGCCTCGGCATCACCGGTGACCGCCAGTGTTCCTCGGTCGTCGTCCGTGCTGTTTCCCATGCGAGCGCACGCTAGCGCCGACACATGTAGACCCCGATGCGCGGTCTAGCCCCAGCAGCGCACCCGTCCGTCGGCGACTACTCCGCAGGCGTAGGAGGAGCCAACGGATATCTGCGTGAACTTGACGTCGGGTGGCGGTGCCTTGCCGATGGTGCCCGACCCCCAGCACGTGACTTTGCTGTTTGTCCGCAAACCACAGGCGTGCCGGGTGGTCACCGAGACCGAACTGAAGCTCCCGGCAGGAGGATCGACCGGAGTGCGAAGTCGGGCACTTACGAGTTCCTCAGCTCGCCAGCTCCAGCACTCCAGCGCTCCGCCGGTCGAGACTGCACAAGCCCGATACCACCCGACTGACACGTCCGTGTACGTACCGGCGGGGGGATTGGCGGGCCAGCGGCTGCTGGCACCCCAGCAGCCGAGCGCACCATCGCGACGCACTCCGCAGGCGTAGCCGATCGTGGCTGAGACCGAGGTGAAGTGTTGGTCGGCGGTCGGCGAGGGCACTGTCTCCTCGTTCGACCAGGCCCAGCACTCGGCGGCTCCGTTCGTCTGGACGGCGCAGGTTTGGCTTCGACCAACCGACACATCGACGACTGTGCCGTCCGGCACAGTCATATCGCCGTAGTAGTCCCAGCAGGCGAGCACACCGTCGCTTCGCACGGCGCACGCCACGCTGCTGGCGTCACGAAAGCCGCCGACGGAGACGTCGCTGAAACCCCCGGCGGGCAACTCACCGGGGTCGGGCGGCCTCCATCCCTCGACAGTGAGCGAAATCCCCAGATATTCCCGGTCCCAGCATTCGATGGCGCCTGCGACGGTGATGCCACAGGGATGCGTGGACCCCACTGAGACTTGGAGGAACCTCGTGGACGGTGGTTCGGGCCCGTTGCCGTAGCCATCGCCCCAGCACCGAACCTTGCCCTCCGCACTCAACGCGCAGGCCAGGGCGCCGCTCGAGGAGACCTCTGCGTACCGGCCGGTTGGGGCGCGCTCGGGAGTGTTGGCGTAGCCGTACTGGCCGCTGCCCCAGCATTCGACGCGATTCTCGGTGGTGATGCCGCACAGGTCCGAGGTCCGTACGAAGGTGCCGCCGCCGGGAGGCGAGACGGGGTCAGGCGGGCTGGCGTACCAGCACGCGATGCTGCCGTTGGTGCGCACTCCGCACCGGCTCCCGACATGGATGAACGTGCCGTCGAGGGCCTCCGTGAGTTGCATTTGGTAGGGGTCGTTGTAGGTCTCGCCCCTCCGGAAGTACCAGCAGGCCATTGTCATGTCTTCGCGCAATCCGCAGAGGCTCCCCTCGCCGAGCGCAATCAAACGAAGGTCCGGCGGCGACTCGACGTCGCCCAACGAGGAGCCGCCGCGGGATCCCCAGCATGCGAAGCTGCCGTTGGCTCTCAGAGCGCAGGAAATGCCCCCGGTCGTCATCACCTGAGTGAACTCGCCGTCCGGCGAAGCCGTCTGGCCGTAGTAGCCGTCGCCCCAGCACTGCACCGTGCTGCCGATAGTGAGGGCACAGGTGTGGCTGCTGCCGGCTGCGACTTGGGTGAATTCACCCGACGGTGGACTCGCTTTGCCAAAGGTGTTGCTGTAGCCCCAGCATTCGACACTGCCGTCTGTTGTCACCCCGCATGCGAACCCGCGGCCGACCGAGATCTGTGTGAACGTGGGATTGTCCGGCTCAGTCTTGCCTTGGGCGCCCTCACGAGACGGCTTGAGCTCAATTCCGCCGACGGTGAGGCGATCGTCGTCATCGTCGTCCGACTGCTCGGACACGTCGGTGAACGTCACCGTCCACTCGCCGGTCGCTGTAACCCGCAATGTGAACGTGCCGGGCTCGCACCAGGAGCCTTCCGATTCGTCGATGCGTACGGGCAACGTGCTGTCGGCGGAGGTGTTATCACCGCGAACGTCGGCCAGCGCCACGCCACGGTCGTCGTTCCAGCAGCGGGGACGGGTGCTGTCCGGCTCGCCGATCAGAGCGACCCTGAACGGGCCGCCGCCATTGCCGGTCACCGAAGACAGCGCAGTCCAGCTACCGGCGCCGAGACTCAGCGCCGACTCGTTCGTACCCGAACCAGTGACGGTGACCGTTTCGTCGGCTTCGACAATGTCGACGCTGCGCCCGATCGGCTCTTCGTCGGTGTCGGATTCGGTCGAAGAGTCCGGAGTTTGCGGGGTTTGGACTTCGTCGTCGGTGACGGGCTCGACCGATTTGTCGTCGGTGTCGGATTCGACTGGTTCGTCGTCGGTGTCGGGGGCTTCGGAGGTGTTGGGTTCGGTGTTCGTGCCGGTCTCGGCGATGGTCGTTGGCGGCGCCGTTGAAGCAGGCGGCCGAGATCCTGCAGTCGGGCCGGAGTCCGGTGGCTGCGTGATGCCAGCCTCCAAGTCGGCAGGAGCCGTCTGGGCGGCCGGCACTTCGGACGATTCGGCCGAGGTTCCCTCCGGCGCCGAGCAGGAGCTGACCACGAGAGCCACCGCGAGAAGTGCCAGAGCGACACTGCGCCGTCGGCCAACCCCGGTGTTGTCCCTCACGTCACCGAGTCTTTCGTGCGACGCTGACGAGTCCGACCGCAAATCCGACAAATTCGATGAGCGCCAGGCTCAATGCCGAATGGAAGAACACTGCCTCGCCATCGCCCACGACGTTGGAGTGCAAATCGGGGGTGTCGACAACGAAGTGCAGCAGATAGCCGAAGACGAACGCCGAATACATGGACGTCGCGAGGAGAGCGGCACCCAGCCGGAGGCTCCTGCGGAACACCAGCCACACCGACACGATGGGCAAGAGCGTCACCACGACCACGATGTACGCCTGCTGCAGGGCCGGAATCGGCACGTCCGCGGCGGCATGACTGTAGGCGTGGGTCAGTTGGACGCCGAGATGCAGCAACGCAATCCCGAGCAGCGTGAACTGCTCAAGTCTCGCAGGCGTCGCCATCGCGGGAGCCTAGGGGCCCTACCTGTATGGGTCGAAGGAGCCTTTTGCCGACCATCGTTCCGGTTTGTGGTCCGGGCAGAATACCGTTCGTGGACGACTACATTTTCTGTCAGATTGCAGCCGGAGTCGAGCCGAGTGACGTGGTCTTTGAGGACGAGAGCCATCTCGGGTTCTTGGACATCTTTCCGAACACCGAGGGCTTTTCCGTCGTGAACACGAAGGAGCACCATCCGAGCGACATCGCGAGAGCAGACGAGGCGGTGGTCTCTGAGCTGATGCGGGCTGCGCGTCTCGTGGCGGCCAAGATCGCCTCGGCGTACGACGATGTCGACCGGTGCGCCGTGGTGTTCGAGGGGATGATGATCGATCACCTTCACGCAAAGATCATTCCGCTGCATCAAACAGCTGGCCTTCGCCCTGATCCTGGTGCCGACACGACCGCCCGCGGAGGCCAGTACTTCGAGGCATACCCCGGCTTCGTCACGACCAAGATCATGAATCGGCAGGCCGACGAGGATCACCTGGCTGCGGTGGCCGCGAAGATCAACGCTGCAGAGTGACCGTGAATTGGATCCTGCACCGATGGCGGCGGCAGCCCGTGAACTGAGGGACCCATAGATTTGTGGTCCATGGGTATTGCAGTTCCGTTTCCGGAGACGCTGCCACGGGGTTACGAATGGCTCGATGATGAGCCGGGGTTTGATCCCGAACGGCATCTGCAGCTCGAAACGCCCGCCGAGGTCCTCATGCTGGCTGACCTCGGCTATGACGATGCCGAGATCGCCACGAAGGCCACGCCGGTGGCGCTGTCGTCGCCGTTCCGGGTGCTCAGCGACGAGGGCGCGGCGACCATGCTCGAGACGGCCCGCCGTTTGCGGTGTTTCACCCGTCCGGCGGGGGAGCGGATCGAGCGGACGGTGCGCGGCGGCTGTTACCGCTCACGCTGGTTGCGCGACCTGTGCCTCAGCCCCGACGTCACGGCGCGTCTCGAAGCGATCTACGGCATCGAGATTGCCCCGCACCCGATGCCGGTGCATCTTGGCCACCTTAACTACGAGCCGTCACAGATCGACAGTCCCATCGACAAGTGGCATCACGACACGCTGCCCCTCGACTACGTGCTCGCAGTGACCGACCCGGCCGAGGTCTCCGGCGGACGCTTCGAGTGGTTCTGGGGCACCAAGCACGAAGCCGCCGAAATTGCCGACGCAGGCCAACAGATACCGGCTGACCGCACCGTCGCTCCCGACTTCCCGGGGCCCGGATACGCCGTCGCGCTGCACGGTGACATGGTTGTGCACCGTGCTGGGCCGCTTTCGGCGATGTGCGAGCGCATCTCCTTGGTGAACGGCTACGTGTCGCTCGACACGACCATCGACGAGCAGAGCCGCACCTCCGATCTCATCGACATCGACGACCACGAAGTGCTCTGGACCGAGTGGGCCAAGTTCGCGGCGTGGCGGACGAAGGGGCGCTTGGCTCGCCTCATTGAGGAGCTGGAGTTCACCTCCGACCCCGACATCGTCATTGACGAGCTGGAAAACGCGGTCGGCGACGCGCAGCGCGCCGTCGCCCAGATGCGCGCCCGCGAGCGCGGTCTCCAGCACTACGGCGACTGATTGCCGGGTATGGCCGCTGACCTCGATCAGCTTGAGCCGCGAAGCGCAGGAGTGACTTCAGCCCCGGCGATGCCCTCAACCGCTGATCCCAGGTCGAACTCCCGGACGCAGCGCGTGTCCGGCTCGGACTCGTGCACGAGGATCGAGCAGCCGAATCCGTCAGCCAGCAAGCCGCGTAGGCACGGCGCTGGATCGAGCCAGCCCGAAGGCGGCAGCACTGCAGAGGACGAAAGTGGAGCCGCGTCGGCGGGAGCCACGAATGCGAACTCGCTGTACCGCGGCTCGACGCCGCAGGTCAGCACCTCGCCTGTTTCCACCGAAATGAGATAAGTGAGCTCTAGGCCGCACAAGGACAGGCAGTCGTCGAAGTACGAGTGCAGGTACGTGAATGCCACCACGTTCCCGTCGGTACCGCGCAACGACGTCGTCCACGCGAACGCGATCGGCAGCCCCGCCGGCGTGGCGACAAGATGCAGGCGCAGGCCCCAGAACCAGCGGGAATGCGACGCGCAGTAGCCGTATTCGGCCCAACCCGCGAGGTCAGAGCGCTTTCGGGTCTCGCGGCTGGTGCCGCACTCGACCGGCGTGGAATCGACCAGCCACACGTCGTGGTGCCACGACTCGCACTCGCGTGCGAGCCATCCCATGACACGAGCGATCATCTCACCGCTGCGCCGCAGCCGCTTGTTGTAGCCGTCGCGGTTCGGAAGGTACGGGAACCACGGCCGCAGATGCGCTTTCGCGTAGCGCACGAACTGCGACTCGTTGTCATAGCCCAGCAGCGCCGAGATCACCGCCAGGGTGACCAGTTCCGCGTCCGACAGCTTCGGGGCGAACCCCACCACAGGCCGCTCGGGAGCCCAATGAGGGTTCTGCGCCAACAGGTCATCGATCCTCACATACAGTGCGGTCGCGAGGGTGTCGTCCGGGCCCATGCTGAGAACCTCCAAGATCGAAGCGTGAATACACACCCCGAGCTTGGACACCCTCACCCCACCACAGGTGGACCCGACCCCTTGGAACTAATCATCTAGGCCGCACAAGGACAGGCAGTCGTCGAAGTACGAGTGCAGGTACGTGAATGCCACCACGTTCCCGTCGGTACCGCGCAACGACGTCGTCCACGAGGGGCTGCGCTCGCCGAGCCTGTCGTCGACCGCGTCGGGCACCTCATCAGGCGGAGCCGACAAGACGAGGGTGGTGGTTTCGGCGTCGCGGCTCAGGGTCAGCACACCCACTGGCCACGGCTCGTAACCCGCGATCTCCACCGCCTCGCCACGCAGCGGCAGCGAAGCTGGCTGCCTGGCCACGGCTGGATCGTTGGTTGCCCATTGCTCGCTGCCCGGATGGCCGATATTGACCACCTGGGGCACGTCGCCCCAAGGGATGACGATGCGGTCGCCCGTGCCGGTACGGCGGGCTACCACGAGACCGTCGGGCACGACGCTGAGCCCCGGTTCGAAGCCTGCGATCATTCTCGGCACGAAGACGATTTCGCTCGTTGACCGGCTCGCCGGATCGAAGAATTCCAGCACGAGGTCGTGGCGATAGCGGCGAGGCTCGTACCGCAGAGACAACCGCACAACGCCGCCGAATGGCCGTGCGGGCGCTGATGCATCAGGCAGGCCAGACGCCGGCGCAGATGTCGAGCCAGGCGGATCCGGCAGTGGCGACAGCTCATCTAGGTATTCGAAGAGGTCGTTGCCGAGTCCGTGTAGGCAGCTCGATCTGTCGAGCCATCTCGAGGACGGGAGTCGTACCGGGCTCGCTGTGAGGTCCGCTTCCCGCGGCGCGACGAGCAAGAGTGCTTCTCGCCGAGGTGTGCCGCAAGCGATCGCCTCTCCCGTTCGCATCGACAGCACGAAGGTCTCGCGGCTGCCGCAGGGGCTTGAGTCCTGCCACACCGAGAACGCCACCAACTCGCCGTCTGTGCCATCCAGCATTGCTGAGCGACTCCAGATCCGGAAGTCGCCCATGAGGGCTGACTGTTGGGGTGGATCGGGTATGCCGAAATCGCTGAGCGCGTACCCGGCGGTCGCGTCGCCCACGCTGAGCGCCACCCCATTCGTGTGCACTGCGAGGGAGATCGTGGAGAGTCCAACCTGCAACTTATCCCGCCACGCCGATGCTGACGTCGAGCTTGGATGCGAGTCCTGCGAGGGACCCGACGGATTCGGGAGACGTTCAACCTGTGCTGATGCGCCCCACGGAACAACGACCCGATGATTCCCAGTCCACCGTCCTCCGCTGCTCCCAAGTCGATTCCCGTACGCCACAAACTCGATTCCGCGGTTGCTCACCGAGGCCAGTTGGGCGCACTGCCCCAGCTTGAGATCGCGGAACTCCAAGACGGTCGTGGCACGAGTGCGCGAGTCATGAATCTGAACGCGCACGCGGTTTCTGCCCTCATTCTCACAGACTGGATCAACGTGCCCGGACACACGCACAATGCCTGCGAACGGTGCCGCCGGAGCGACGGTCAACTCATCGATCCCACAATTCGGAAGACGCATCTCGCTTGCCGGATCCGAAGGCTCCTGCTGGTCCGGCGGTCTGCTTTCTTGCTCAGCATCCAGCAGGTCGTCGCTGGGGTCTCCAGTGTGCTTGCCGTCGCTGGGCAGGCCGGTGGTCGGCGTGGGTTTGTCGACCTCGTGAGGAACGGCCGAGTCGTTCGGCCTGACATCGGGAACGCTCGCCGAAGATGTGGTCGCATCCCGCGGGCTGACGTCAAGTGCTCCAAGAGTCTCGGCCGGCTCGGCTAGCGGATCGTCGGCGCCTGTGCACGACATCCCGAGGATGCCGCATAACGCAGCGAGGAGTACAAGTTCGACTGACCGTGCGAGGCGACACCTGCGAACCGAGTCCCGCGGGAAAAGCCGCGCTGGTGCTCTTTGGCTTGTGCTCCTCGTCACGAGGTGTCCCAGTTCGCCTTGATCTCGACGGGCACGATCCATCCAAGCGGCGGACCCTCGTCAATGGAGCCCAGGTCGAGTTCACGTTCACACTGTTGCTCGTCTGTCGCGCTTACGACGAACGGTGTGCATTCCCCATCGTTGTCCAAGATCCCGCGAGTGCACGCGTCGGTATCGAGCCAGCCTGATGGCGGAAGCACGACAGGTCCCGCAGTCCGAGAGCCCGCATCGGTAGCAACGACAGCGAGTTCCCCACCCGTGCCGTGCACGCCGCACGCCAGAAGTGAGCCATCACGCAGCGAGAAGATGTAGACGACCCTCTCTCCCACGCCATACAGCTCGGACCACTGAATCGGGGTTCTCAGGATGAGCAACTCGCCGCTTGACCGGCTGACGTCGACTCCGTGGCTGAAGAGTCCACACGCAGGCTCCACCGCTACTGACGCACCGGCTTCGGCCTGTGGTTTGCCGATGAGGAAATCGGTGAATTGATCGCCGGCAGATACACGAACCCACAACTCCGAGGAGAACCGCCTGCCGTCGAGTTGTGCGTCCGATGATGTAACCGTCACGTCATCGCCATCGAGGGAGATGCGGCGCGACGCGCAGTAGCCGCGCAAGCCAGCGCCGGTGTCCTCGGCTCTTGCCGGCCGCAGCAAGTCGTCTTGGCTGAATCCGTAGTTCGGCTCTTCGGGCCGGACAAGCACAGCCTGGCCGCCCCACGGGACCAGTACGCGCGTGCCCGACCGGTCGTGCTCGGCGACGATCAGTCCGTCCAAGGCCACTTCAAGGTTCGGGGTCAGGTCTTGTGAGGCGAACTCCTCGAGCACGAGTTCGGTGAAGCGCCGGCCATCGATGTCATAGAACTGCACGTGGTGGTCGCGGCTGAGAAACGCCGCAGAATCGCGCGTGTAGGTGCGAACAAGGCCTCGGAACGGACGCTCGGGAGCGAAGTTGTTCGGGAGTGAGATTGGGCGCGGCGTCGAAGGTGGCCGTGGACGAGACGGCGGCAGACTTGCCAGGTAGTCGAAGAACGACTCGCTGAGATCACGGCTGCAGAGCTCGTCGAGGTACAGCCGACCGGATGGAGGCAGACGGATCTCGTCGACGAGAAGCCCCTCGTGCGGCGGCGCAACAAAAAGCAGCCGCTGTGACCTCAATACTCCGCAGGCGACAACGTCGCCGGTACGCAGTGATACGACGTAGACCTCCTGGGGAGCTGACGTGGGCTCGATGGGCCAATAGACGACAGCCAAGTGTTCGCCATCGGTGCCCTTGAGGCTTTCCCATCTGTGAGGATCGCGGTCGATGGGCGAACTTTCTGGCCCCGAGACGTCATCGTCCGGGAGTCCAGCGAGCTCATAGACACGCGTCAGATCGCCTGCGCGCAGATGCACTCCGGCTCGTCCATTGCCAATCTGAAATGTTTTGCCGCCTGCCGAGAATCGCTCTGCATATGACGGAAGCAGGTCGCCGACTGGATCCCTCAGCTGGTCGTCGCTGGGCACGAGTTGTGCCTTCGCGCCCCATGGGATGACCAGATCCATGGGCGTGGTCGGAGACGCGACGCTGTCGCAGCCTGCCGGCGCGACCTGCACGTATGCTTCCGAGACTGGCCCAACACGAATACCAGCGTTAGTTGCTCGCGTGGACATCCAGTACGGCATCAACGCCTCGGCGACCACAATGTCGGTGTTGGTGCGTGATATGGCGTTGTGAATGCGCACGACGATTCGAGAACTTTGGATGCTGTTCTCTTCGTCGACAGATACGCCCACGACTCCATAGAACGGCCACTCCGGCGCAGTGACTTCGGACGAGACCAGGTAGGGCGCCGACAGCGGGTCGCACGACGGTTCAGAGGATTCTGTCTCGCCGTCCGATTCCTGGGCGGCGGCTGGCGTGCAAGCGGCAGCGATCAACAATGTGAAGAGCAGCGCGATTCGGTGGCGCCTCTGTCCTCGTCGACTCGACCGAACCCACAACGCGCGGACATCCCGCCCTGGCACGACTCGCCTTGGCACCAACGGACCCATCAATCGCACAGCCTTGCATGAGAGGAGGCCATCAAAGCGCACGACCGGATGAATATGCCTAGTCGGAATTCAGTCGAGCAGGTTGCCCGGACAATGGCCATTGGCGCTTGATCAGCCTTGAGTGCCGCCGGGTTCAGCGCGGATTTGCGAAGCTGGCGCGATGCAGACACACATGCTCATCGGAGGCAGCTGGCTGGCTGGAGACGCAGCAAGCCGGATTGACGTGCTCGACCCCGCCACAGGCGACGTCGCGGCAAGCGTCGCGGCCGGAACGCCAGCAGACGCAACGGCCGCGTGCGATGCGGCTGCCGCTGCGCAGCCCGGGTGGGCCGCCGAGCCGCCGCGTGTCCGCTCGGAGATCCTTCGGGACTCCCACCGCATCCTCATCGAGCACACCGACGAGCTGGCCGATCTGATCACGCTAGAGAACGGCAAGCCCCGCGCCGATGCAATGGGCGAGGTGGCCTACGCAGCGGAGTTCTTCCGCTGGAACGCAGAGGAAGCCGTCCGCATCCATGGCTCGATCAGCGTCGCTCCCTCGGGTGCCAACCGGATCATCACCCGGCACCCACCCGTCGGTGTCGTGGCGATGATCACGCCGTGGAACTTCCCCGCAGCGATGATCACCCGCAAGCTGGCCCCTGCGCTGGCGGCCGGCAACACCGTGGTGATCAAGCCGCCGCGCGAGGCCCCGCTGACCTCGCTGCGGGTTGCCGAACTGCTGGGCGAGGCCGGCGTGCCGCCCGGCGTGGTCAATCTGGTTCCAACGTCGAACTCCGGTGCCTGGCTCGACGCTGTCGTGGACCACCGTGCGGTGCGCATGATGTCGTTCACCGGCTCCACCGAGGTCGGCCGGGTGCTGCTGAAGCGCTGTGCCGACCGGGTGCTCAAGGTGGTGATGGAGCTCGGCGGCAACGCGCCGTTTGTCGTATTCGCCGATGCCGACCTCGAAGCCGCCACCGCTGGTGCCATGGTCGCCAAAATGCGCCACTCAGCCGAGACCTGCACCGCTGCCAACCGCTTCTTCGTGGAAGCAACCGTGCACGACGAGTTCGTCGAGCGACTGGCGACAGCCATGGGCAATGTGAAGGTTGGCAACGGCCGTGACCCCAATGTCGGCTGTGGCCCCATGATCAACGCCGCCTCGGTGGAGAACATCGATCGGCTCGTGCGCGCGGCGATCGACGGCGGAGCCCAAGCCGTTACCGGCGGCCGGGCCATTGACGGCCCGGGCTTCTTCTATGAGCCGACCGTGCTGGGCGGTGTCAACCCCGCCGCGCCCATCACTCGGGAAGAGATTTTCGGACCGGTTGCCCCGGTGAGCAGCTTCACCGACACCGACCAGATGATCGCCGCCGCCAACGACACCGAGATGGGTCTGATCGGCTACGTGTACACGAAGGACCTGGCCAAGGGGTTGGCGGTCAGCGAACGCATCGAGGCCGGCATGATCGGCCTGAACCGCGGCGCCGTGTCGGACCCCGCCGCGCCCTTCGGCGGCATGAAGCAGTCAGGCCTCGGCCGCGAAGGCGCCAGTGAAGGCATCTACGAGTTCTGTGAAACCCAGTACATCGCTGCCGAGTGGTAGCCGGGCGCTTGCTTCGTCACTCGGCGGCCGTGATCAGCTGACGTTGCGCGAATGATGTGCCGCCGCGGTATCCGACATCTCCTTGCTTGTTCGCGTCGTTCAGGCACTCGGTGCGAACCGGGCAGACAGCACACAGTTCTCGTGCGGCAGGAGGGACTCTGCCGCGCCGGACGAAGAACAGATCGGTGTCGTGGCCAGCGCACGCAGCCTGCACACGCCACGCGAAATCCATCATCGTCGCACCTGAGGGAACCGCAATCTCTCAATCCATGCGTTGACGTCTGAGTATCGCTGGCCGAAGGATCGACTCGTGTCGAGGTCAATCCGCGCTGCGATATCGCTGCGAGCCTCGAACAGTTGGGAGCGCCGACAGACGGACCCGACGCGGTTGGCGCCCCCATGAGCAGGCGCGGTCTTGCGTAGCCCGAACGGCGCTTCGACGACTTCGATCGCCTGGTCCGCAAGTCCCTACCGGAACTGGCGCGGCACTGCGTCGATTTCGTGAACGTAGCTAGGACGTGAGCCTCAGCACCGTGACGGACCGCGCAGCGCCCTTCGGCGGCATGAAGCAGTCAGGCCTCGGCCGCGAGGGCGCCAGCGAAGGCATCTACGAGTTCTGCGAAACCCTGTGCATCGCCACCGAGTGATAACGCTGACTGGACGAGCGCCACACGCGACTCTCGCAGTCGGCAAATTCGACATGGCGCTAGATCTACGGCGCGCTACCGTGAAACACGTCACTCGGGAAGCTGGGCAAGTGAGCCGTCCTACATCGCTGCAACTGCCAGACGAGTTGAGAACGAGGCTCGAAGCGGAAAGCCGCCGCGTCGACGCGTCCGTGCAGTCTGTAGCGATCTCCGTTCTTGACGAGGGTCTGAGGGTGCGCCAATTCCCTGGTATCACGTTCAGAGACGGTCCTACGGGTCGTCGGGCGGGGCTGGCAAACGGTCCCGATGTATGGGAGATCATCCGCGACCTGCACTCTGCTCCCGGCGACCATGCCGCCCGCACATCCATGGTGCGGGAACAAGCGGCTCTTTCGATGAGTGCGATCACGCTTGCGGAGCAGTACTACGCGCAGTTTCCCAGCGAAATTGACCTCCGAATTGAGCAGCACTACCGCTGCGTAGAAGAATTTCTCAAGCTAGATGAGCCGACGCTGAACGCGGCCGCAGCGTCCAGATCCGAGCCGCGTGACGGAAGGAAACACCAGCGCCGCGGTATCTCGATGTGAGATTCCTTATAGATGAGATGTTCCCGCCCTCGACGGCGGATGAACTGCGGCGGCTTGGCCACGATGCAATCTGCGTTGCCGCGTCTGAGCTGGCTGGCGCGGACGATGATCTCGTGCACGAGATATCAGTGGTCGAGCAGCGGACTGTCGTCACTGAAAACGTCAAGGATTTTGCACGATTGCTCGATCAACGGCTGCTGAATGGAGAGCCGGTTGTCGCAGTCGTCTGTGTGCTGAAGCGTCGTTTCTCGCCGATCGCCGCAATTGGGCCGGCGCTTGCCAACCGTCTCGATCGGTGGGCGCGCGACAATCCGGACCCGCAACCGGGCCGCTATTGGCCGTGACATCTGGCGGGCCGTATTGACGGTCCGCAGCGAGTGCAGGTCAGTCCAGGAAGCTGGGGTCGCGCTCGACCATCTTGTCGTAGATGGGCTGGTAGCTGAACCAGCCCCCCAGGGGGCTGCCAACCTGCGCGGCGGTGTGCTTGGCTGACTCGTGACGGATCGGGATCGGCGTGCCGGCGGCTTCGGCCAGCAACTGGCTCTGGCAGGTGCGCTCCATCGTGATGAACCACCACGCCGCTTCGTCGACGGTGGTGCCGACGGTGAGCAGACCGTGATTCTGCAGGATGACGGCCTTGCAGCTGCCGAGCGCCTGTCCGATGCGCTTGCCCTCTGAAGTGTCGAGCACGACGCCGGTGAAGTCGTCGAACAGCGCGTGGTCCTCGTAGAACGCGCACGCGTCCTGGGTGAGCGGATCGAGCAGACGACCCAGGCTCGACCACGTCTTGCCGTACAGCGAATGAGTGTGGGCTGCGGCGATCACATCGGGCCGGGCCTTGTGCACCTCGCTGTGAATGGCGAATGCTGCCTGGTTCAGCGGATAGCGGCCCTCGACAATGTTGCCGTCGTGATCGACGAGCAGCAGGTCTGACACCTTGATCTGGCCGAACCCGACGCCGAAGGGATTCACCCAGAAGTGATCGCTGAGCTCAGGGTCGCGTGCGGTGACATGACCGGCCACGCCCTCTTCGAATCCGAACATCGCGAACGCCCGGTACACCGACGCCAGCCGCTCCTTGCGGTGCTGCCGCTCGGCCTCGATCGTGTTGAACGTCGGCGCTTGGGGAATCGGTATCTCCGTGAAGGGATCCGTGGCGGTGTCGGAAGTCGTTGTCACAGGGGCAATCGTAGAGCGCTCAGTCTCCGGCGACCGCAGGACCGGGCCACCTACAGTCATCCCGATGAGCAGCGCCGATGGTGCCCGAAGCAGTGATTCGCCGGTCCGGTGCCTTGAAGGGGTCCGTGTCGTCGAGCTGACCACCGGCATCGCCGGACCGTACGCGGCGCGCTTCCTCGCTGACCAAGGCGCCGACGTGGTCAAGATGGAGCCACCCGGCGGCGACCCCTACCGCAGCGATCCGGGCTTCCAGGCCGTGAGTCGCAACAAGCGCTCGGTGGTGCCCGACGGCGTCGAATGGGAACGTGCTCCGCTGCCCGCCGGCATCGACGGACCGGCTACGTCATTGCCGGGCATCCTGCGGCCCACGGCGGAATCGCTCATCACGCCGATGCTCAGCGAGCTGCTCGGCGGTGCCGATGCGGTGCTCGTGCCCGACCCCGACACCGCGGCCGCAGTCCGGCGCCTCGCTCGGGGCGCTGTGATCGTGTCGTGTCCCACCTGGGGCGACGTCGGGCCGTATGCCACCCGCGAAGGCACCCCATCGCAGGTTGCCGCGGTCACCGGTATCGGCTGGAACCAGATCAGCTACTCCGAAGGGCCTGTCGAGCTGGTGGTGCCGCTCGCCTCTTACGGGGCCGGAATGCTGGGCGCGATCGCCGCTGCGGCAGGGCTCCACGCCCGTCGAGCCCACGAAGCCGCGCCCACCTACACCGTGTCGGAAGTGTCCGGCTCGGGTGCCATGCAGATCGGCGACTTCGAGATGCCCGACATGGCCGGTCTCGAACGCGACGGCTCGTGCCCGCTCGGCTCGGCGGGACGGCTGCCCGTGTACCGACTGTTCCGGGCCGGCGATGACCGGTGGATGTTCGTGGCCTGCGGCACGCTGCCCTTCTACGCGGCGATGCTGCGGGCCATCGGACGCGAGGACCTGCTGGGTGATGAGCGCTTCCCGAACCCGCCGTGGGGCCTGCTCGACCTCGAACCGCTGGCAGAGATCACACCGATCCTGGAAGAGACTTTCGCAGCCCGCCCCCTCCGCGAGTGGCTGGAAATCCTCAGGGCCCACGACGTGCCGTGTCAACCGACCCAGACCCGAGAGGAGTTCATGGCGTCGCCGCTGGCAGCCGCCAACGGGCTAGTGACCACCGTCTCCCATCCCGACCTCGGCGAAGTACGCACTCCGCCGCAGCCGATGTGGATCGATGGCTGCGACGCTGTCGAACTGCAGCCAGCACCGCGATTGGGCGGGCACAACGGCGAGGTTGCAGCCGAGATTGAGGCTGGCGCGTGGTCCACCCAACCGGTCCCCGACCGGGCGGTACCGGGCACAGCTCCCTTGGCGGGCCTGAAGGCTGTCGATCTCAGCTCGTTCATCGCAGGACCGGTTATCACCCGTCACCTGGCAATGCTGGGCGCCGAGGTCACCAAGATCGAGCAGCCCGGGGGCGACCCATTCCGCGTCCTTGGGCCCTACTTCAATGGCTGGAACCAGTCCAAGCGCTCGGTCTGCCTCAACCTCAAGGACGCCGCGGACCACGCGGTCATGGCACAGCTCGTCGCCGTCGCCGACGTGATCGTCGAGAACTTCCGCCCCGGCGTGGCCGAACGGCTCGGATGCTCCGACGCGGAGCTGCGCCGCATCCGTCCCGATGCCGTCTTGGTCAAGAGCCCCGGCTACGGCCGAGACGAGTCGATGGCAGAAGTTCCGGCGTTCGACCCGTTGTTGCAGGCGCTGGGCGGGATCATGTCAGCCCAGGGTGGAGACGACGAACCGGTATTCCTGACCGTCCCGGTGCACGACGCCGCCACGCCCATGATCGCCACGTTCGGGGTCCTGTGCTCGCTCTACCGACGGCTGGCCGACGGCGAGGGCCGGACCGTGCGCACGTCGCTCACCCAGACGGTCATGGCGGCGCAAGCAGCCGAGTTCGTGTCCTACGACGGACGCTCTGAGACCGAGCTGGGCGGGATGGACTACCGGGGCGCCGGCCCCGAGCGCACTTACCTGGAAGTGCCTGCCGCCGACGGCCCAGAGTG
Organism: Candidatus Poriferisodalis sp.; assembly: GCA_965226645.1. Taxonomy (GTDB): domain Bacteria; phylum Actinomycetota; class Acidimicrobiia; order Acidimicrobiales; family Poriferisodalaceae; genus Poriferisodalis. The sequence goes on along the minus strand of CBDDDL010000004.1, from coordinate 775,880 downwards.
GGTTTGGCACGAGACGACGCCCGAGGGCACAAGCGACCTTCCCGCCGAACGGCGAGGATTCGTCGGGTCCGAGGTAGCGCTCTCCAACGGCCAGGTCGTCGAGTTGCCCGAGACCGAATGGGGTCCAATGAACCAGGTCGGCTCGCTCATCGGCGGCATCGACGTCCAGATGCGCCGGGCCCCGTACCTCGACGAGCACAGCGAAGAGATCCAGCTCGAGCTCGGGGCCAAACAAACTGACAGCACACATCCCGCGCCCGTCGATTGACAGCGATCGGTCTCGGCGCGACCACCGGAACCTGCGTCGCTACGGTGAGGCCATGAGCACCGCCCGGCTCGAATCCGAAGACCTGCCGATGCTGCGCGGGACGGCGACCTACACCGCCGACCTGCCGGTACCAGACGGCTGCCTGCACGCCGCCTTCGTGCGTTCGAACGTGGCCCACGGAGAGCTGCGGAACGTGGACCTGGCCGAGGCCGAGCAGGCGCCCGGGGTAGCTGCGGTATTCGATGCCTCAGCCTTGGGGCTCGCACCTCTCGAGTACTACCGAGCGACGACCATGGGCGGGAAGATGGCCCGGCCGCTGCTGGCCGATGGACGGGTCCGATTCGTCGGTGAGCCGGTTGCCGTCGTACTGGCCGAATCGCCTGGGGCGGCTCTGGATGCAGCCGAGCTGATCACCGTCGACATCGACGAACTGCCGGCCGTCATCGGCGCCGAGCAGGCAGCGGCCGACGAGGTCTTGCTCTACCCGGATGCCGGAACGAACGTGGTGCGCCCGCTGGATCCGCCAGATGGCGGCGGCTTTGTGTCCGAGCCGACCCGCTTCGATGGCTCGGCCGTTCCCATTGGTGCGCCCGGCGACGACCCTTGCGCTGACGCTGCGGCGGTCGTGGAGCTCGAGTGCGAGAACGACCGGCTCAGCTCCGTGCCCATCGAGCCGTGTGCGATTGTCGCGACACCGTTCGAGCTGATCCGCGGCACGCCGCTCGCCGACGGCGCGTCGCCGGATTGCGAGCTCGACATCTGGAGCACGGGTCAGGGAGTCCACAGTGCGCCGTATCTGTACCGCCGCCTGCTGGGCGTGCCGACGACCGCGGTTCGAGTGCGTGAGCCTTGGGTCGGCGGCGGTTTCGGCGGCCGCGGCGACCCGATGGCAGAGTTCTTCGTGGTTGCCCGCGCTGCGCAACTGCTGGGCCGGCCCGTGCGCTGGGTACAGAGCCGCCAAGAGCAGTTCGTCTCGATGCCGTACGGGCGCGGCCAACGTCACCGCATTCGCATGGGCCTCGACGCCGAGGGCCGAATCTCGGGCATCGACGTCGTCATGTGGAGCGACGCCGGGGCCTACCCGCACATGGCGCCCATGCTGGCTGCGGCCAGCTACCGCCAAAGCACCGGCCTGTACCGGGTGCCGCGGCTGCGCTATCGCTACGGCGCTGCGGTCACCAACGCGCCACCCGTCGGGGCGTACCGCGGCGCCGGCCAGCCGGAGGTGAACGCCGCCCTTGAACGAGCCATCGACGCCGGCGCCCGCAAGTTGGGCCTCGACCCCGCCGACGTGCGCCGCCGCAACCTGCTGCGTGCCGACGAGCTGCCGTTCGACACCGGCACCGGCGTCACCATCGACAGCGGCGACCCTCACCGAGCCCTTGACACCGCACAGGAGCTCATCGACGCGCCCCGCTGGCAAACGCTCGCTGCCGAGCGTCGGGCCGACGGTGATCGCACTGCGCTCATCGGCATCGGTTACGGCTGCTACAGCCAGACGGCCGGCAGCGGCGACGATCCCGACTACGCCTCGCTGGAGCTGGGTGCCGACGGCAGCGTGCTCGTCACCTGCGGCAGCCACGGTCACGGCCAAGGCCATCACAGCCTGTGGGCGCAGATCACGAGCGCCAGGATCGGAATTGCCGAAGGAGCGGTGCGGGTGAACGACGCCGACTCGGCGACATCCACGTTCGGCGGTGTCACCGGCGGATCCCGCACTGCGTCGGTGTTGGGCAGCCAAATCGCTGCCGCCGCGACTGAGCTGCGCGCCCGCATCTGCGAAGTGGCAGGCGACCTACTGGAAGCAAGCCCCGACGACATCGAGGTCACGCCCGACGGCGCTCATGTCGTTGGGGTGCCGTCCCGGCTGACGACCTGGGCCGATATCGCCGCGGCGGCACCCGGGGGCATCAGCGCCACTGTGGACGAGCGGCGCGGCGGTCCGACCCATCCCTATGGCACCCACGCCGCCGCAGTGGAAGTCGACGCCGAGACCGGCCGCGTCACACTGCTGGCGTTCGCAGCGGTCGATGACTGCGGCCGCATGCTGCACGAAGCCTCGGTTGAGGGCCAGCAACACGGGGGAGCCGTCGCGGGCATCTCCCAAGCGCTCATGGAGGCGGCCCGGTGGGATGTCGACGGCACGCCACGCACCACCACGCTGATGGACTACCTCATCCCGGCCGCTGCAGATGTGCCGCCCATCAGCACCGCCCGGCTCGCCATACCGACCGACCGAAACGAGCTGGGCACCCGTGGTATTGGAGAGAACGGCGCCATTGCCGCTCCGCCAGCGGTGCAGAACGCAGTCATCGACGCGCTCGTCCATTTGGGTGTCACCCACGTCGACATCCCGGTCACGCCCCAGCGTGTCTGGGAGGCGATCTGCGCCGCGGAGGCTGCCGCCAGCTGACCGACGCGGGCCCGTCGTTGCGCGCCCCGGTGGCACCCGCGCCCGCATGCTGAATACTTGAGTTCTCGCACACCTACGGGGAGGCACCCATGGTCGAGCCGGATTTCTTGCACTTTGACACGCTCGCCTTGCACGCCGGTCAGCGCCCTGACCCCACTACCGGCGCGCGTGCAGTGCCGATCTACCAAACGACCTCGTTCAGCTTCACCGACACCGATCAGGCCGCCAGCCTGTTCAACCTCGAAATCCCTGGCCACATCTACAGCCGTATTTCAAACCCCACCGTCGCGGTGCTGGAGGAGCGCATTGCAGCCCTCGAAGGCGGCGTCGGCGCAGTCTGCACGGCCAGCGGCATGGCGGCGTTCCACCTGGCGTGTGCCACCATCGCCTCGGCAGGCGACCACATCGTGGCCAGCCGCAACATCTACGGCGGCACCCACAACATTCTGAGCCTGACACTGCCGCGCTTCGGCATCACCACGACATTTGTGGATCCTCGCGACCTCGACGCCTGGCGCGCAGCCATTCAACCGAACACCAAGGTGCTGTTCGCCGAGACGCTGGGCAATCCCAACATTGAGGTGCTCGACGTCTCTGCTGTAGCCGCGGTGGCTCATGAGGCCGACCTGCCGCTGATGCTCGACGCCACATTCACCACACCGCACCTGATGCGGCCGATCGAGTTGGGCGCCGACATCGTGATGCACAGTGCCACCAAGTTCCTCGGCGGGCACGGCATCGCGATCGGCGGTGTGTTGGTCGACGGCGGGCGCTTCGATTGGGCCGCTTCGGGCAAGTTCCCGACCCTCAGCGAGCCGTACGCCGGCTACCACGGAATCGCGTTCGCCGACGAGTACGGACCCCAAGCGCTCTCCATGCGGGCCCGGGCCGAAGGCTTGCGCGACTTCGGTGCGGCCATGAGCCCCGCCACGGCGTTCTATCTCCTACAGGGCATCGAGACGCTGCCGATCCGGATGGACCGGCACGTCGCCAACACCGAGCTAGTCGTCGAATTTCTGATGTCCCACGATGCCGTCAGCTGGGTGAGCCATCCCTCGGTGCCGACACATCCTGATCACGAGCTCGCCAAGCGCCTACTGCCCAAGGGTGCGGGCGCCATCCTGAGCTTCGGCATCGAAGGCGGTCGCGAGGCGGGCCGCCGATTCATCGAGGCCGTGCGGCTGGCGTCGCACCTCGCCAACGTCGGTGACGCCAAGACGCTGGTGATTCACCCCGCCAGTACTACCCACCAGCAGATGAGCGCTGCCGATCTTGCCGCCGCGGGAGTCGGGGAGGACCTCGTGCGGCTCTCGGTCGGGCTTGAGCATCCCGGCGACATCATCTCCGACCTGTCTCGCGCCCTGCGCGCCTCGCAGAAGGGCTGAACCGATGACAGCGACTGAATCGTTCTCGCTGCAAGTGGGGTCACACTCGGTTGGCGTGGCGACCGGGGGAGTGGTGCCCAACGCTGCGTCAGCGGCCGACGCGCCGCCGGTGATGCTCGTGCACGGCGCGGGCATGAATCGCACCGTGTGGCAGCTGCAGACGCGGTGGCTCGCACATCACGGCTTCACGCCCCTGGCCATCGACCTGCCCGGCCACGGTCTCAGTGACGGCGAGCCGCTGGGCTCGGTTTCGGATATGGCCGTCTGGCTCGGGGAGGCGATCACCGCCGTTTCCGAACGACTCGAATGCGAGCAGGTGCGGCTCGTCGGTCATTCGATGGGCTCGCTGATCTGCACCGAAGTGGCCGCTGCCGATCACGACCGGGTTGCCCGGCTGGTCCTGTTGGGAACCGCCGCCGCGATGGGGGTCCACCCGGCGCTGCTCGGTGCCGCCGAGCGCAACGAGCTGCTCGCACCCGAGCTGATGACGTCATGGGGGCATGGCAGCCGAGCGCACATCGCGACGAATCCCACGCCGGGGCTGTGGATGCTGGGCGGCGGAATCGCCCTGCTCGAACGAGCAGACAACGGCGTCATCCACGCCGACTTGTCAGCATGCGCTGCCTACGACGCCGGCGATGTGGCAGCAAGGGTGCGGTGTCCGGTGACGGTCATCGTGGGCAGCGAGGACAAGATGACCCCGCCACGGGCCGCCGCTCCGCTCATCGCCGACTTTGAGAACGCCGACGTCGTCCACCTCGCTGGCGCCGGCCACATGATGATGAACGAGGACCCGGCCGCGGTGCGAACGGCACTCGCGGTCGGCTTGGCCTAGAACGCCAGCCAACCCCAGGCTTGCCGCCGGCTGTGCCTCTTGTGCGCGCTGCGCGCTGTGTCGGTCGTGCGCGCTCCGCGCGCGGCTGCCATCATGTTGCGGCGGCATCCCGAATCGAGCAGCCGCGAGAGGAGCCAGACATGGCAGTCGAACGATTCCCCGTGGAGGCCACGCACATCCTGATGTTTGCGCGGGCCGTTGGCGACACGAACCCGATCTACAGCGACGCGGACTACGCCGCAGGCACCGAAGTCGGCTCGATCATCGCGCCGCCGACATTCGCACAGTCCAGCGCTCAGTTCGACCCGAACTACTTCTTGCGTCCCAAGCCGGACAAGAAGTGGTTCGGCAGCGGCCGCACGGCCTCGGGCACGTTGGTGCGCGACCTCTCCGAAGCCGATGGCGACGATGTCGCCGACGAGCGCCAGGACGACAAGCAATCCGGCGCTGCTGCCGGCGGTCTGCACGCCGAGCAGCACTTCACCTATCACCGCCATCTCAAGCCCGGTGACGTGCTGCACACCGTCACGTACGAAGGCGAGAAGTGGGAGAAGCAATCCCGGCGGGCAGGCATCCTCAAGTTCTCCGAGGCCGTCACCGAATACCGCGACGAGGACGACGAGCTGGTCATCACCGCCAAGGGCGTCGGCGTCGTCACCGAAAAGGTCATCGACGACTAGCGCCTCGCGGTCCGTCACTTACCCATCGCAGAAAGGCAACTTGACATGGCACTCAGCGCATCGCAGCTCAGCGTCGGCGACAGCTACTCCGAGCAGATCGTCGATGACCTCACCCGCACCCAGATCGTCCAGTACGCAGGCGCATCCGGCGACTACAACCCCGTCCACACCGACGAGAAGTTCGTCACCGAGGTGGCGGGTTACCCCACCGTGTTCGCCCACGGCATGCTCACCATGGGCATGACCGGCCGCATGGTCACGAACTTCGTGGGCGACGGTCGCCTCACCTACTACGGCGTGCGGTTTACCAACCAGGTGTGGCCCGGCGACACGCTCACTGCCAAGGCCGAGGTCACCGACATCCGTGACGAGGATGGCGCGAAGCTGGTCGACATCGACATCACCACCACCAATCAGGACGACCGAGCAGTCCTCACCGGCAAGGCCACCGCCCGCCTCGACGACTGACCCGTCTCTGATTTTCGGGAGCAATAGAACATTCCCAAGTCTCCAGCCCGTTCTGAACTCGACGAGATCCGGAGCGAGGTCGAGCGACGGCAGATCCCATGGCTGTGCCACATCACACCGGCGCGGAACCTACCGTCGATATTCGAGCATGGGATTCTTTCGCGCGACGACCTCGTGTCGCAGGGTTTGGCCAATTCGTCGAACATGTCGGATGCCGAGCGGCAGGACGGTCATCCCGAAAGGTCATGCTTCACATTCACCTTGCCCAACTCTTGGATGTTGAAGTCGAGGTTTGACGTTGAATGCCCGGCGCCGCGCGGTCCCTACGTCGTGTTGCTGTGTCAGACCGAGATTGTGTTCGAAGTGGACGCGCTGTTCGGCAGAACGAATGCTGCAGCGTGGAACGGAGTGCACTTGGGGCCGGGTGTGAATGCGCTGTGCGAAATGTTCTCCGACGAAGTCACGAATCGATGGACGAAACTGCGAAGAAGCCCAAGTGCATTGCCAGCTTGTCCAACGGATATCCAAGCCGAAGTACTGATCCCAGGCGTGGTTGCACGGGAGAAGATCATTGGAGTCGTCTTCCGTTCGGTCGATGATTTGAACGCTGTTGTTGACCGAGATGGTGCCGGACCGGGTCCGTGGAATAGGTCTGGGGTGCGGAAGATCGCGACAGAATGGTGGAACCCCCGAATCGCTCCGCGAGAGTATCGACCGAGGCGAGTTCCCTCTGCCCATATAGCGGTTCCTTTCCCAACTGTGACGCAACTCATCGCAACGGCACGCGTCGAATGTGCTACAATGTAGAACATGACCGAAGTCGGCATCCGTGCACTGAAGCAGAACGCGTCGGAGGTTGTTGCGCGGGCTGCGTCTGGCGAGGAGATCACGGTGACGAACCGGGGCCGGCCAGTGGCGAGGCTGGTGCCGCACGCTCGCAAACCGCATCAGTCACGTCTCGAAGAGTTGATCGCTCGTGGGGACGCCACTCCGGCACGCGGCAGCCTCGCTGACCTTCCGCCGCCGCGGCCGGCGCTGCCGGGGCGCAGCCTGTCCGCAGAGCTGATGGCGATGCGCGAAGAAGAGCGATACTGAACGCTCGCTCTTGGGCACATGCACTACTTCGACAGTTCCGCGCTCGTCAAGCTGATCGTGGAGGAACCCGAGTCCTCCACGCTTGACTCCTGGATCGAGGCGGAAGACGTGCGTGTCGTGTCATCGGACTTGGCGCGGGCAGAGACCATACGGGCCGTCCGACGCTATTGGCCTGAATTGACGGTCGAAGCTCGATCGCTGTTCGACTCCGTGACATGTGTCCGCATGACGTTGGAGATCGTCGAGCGCGCAGCCCTGCTCGATCCTCCCGGACTCCGCAGCTTGGACGCGATCCATCTGGCTACTGCACTCGAGCTCCGCAACGAAGTCGAAGGTCTTGTCACCTATGACGAGCGGCTGGCTCGCGCAGCGAGGGAAAGCGGCATCCCGGCGCTCGCACCTCGCTAGCCCTTTGCCCATCCGGCGCTGTGTTAGCCCTTGGCGCGCCCTGCGAAGCCGAACAGCTTGCCGGCGACTTTGCGGATCTGGATCTCCTCTGAGCCTTCGGTGATCCGGTAGCGACGGTGGTGCCGGTAGATGTGCTCGAAGGGCATGTGACGGCTGTAGCCGTTGCCGCCGCAACTCTGCATCGCCCGGTCGGCGGCATCGCAGCAGAACCGGTTGCCCCGGTAGTTGCACATGGCCACCTTGTCGGTGATCTCCATGTGGTCGACGCCCTGGTCCATCTCCCAGGCGGTCTTGTGGATGAGCGACCGGATCATCTCGGCCTCGGTGTATAGCTCGGCCAGCGGGAACTGGATGGCCTGGTTCTGCGCCAGGGGCTTGCCGAAGGTGGTCCGGTTCTTCACATAGTCGACTGCCACATCGATGCAGTGCAGGCCCGCACCCACCGACGACGCCGCCTGACGTATGCGGTTCTCGTGCACGAACAACTGCGCGGTCTGCAGGCCGCGGCCCTCGTCGCCCAGGATGTCGTCGTTGTGGACGCGCACGTCGGTCAGCCGGACATGGGCGTGATCGGTCGGCATGTTGAACGTCCACATGAATTCCTCCACCTTGAAGCCGGAGGAGTCCGTGGGAACGATGAAGCAGGTAATGCCGTGGCCCTCGCCAGGATTGCCTGAGGTGCGGGCGAAGATGTAGTCGTGGGTGGCGTGGTGCAGCCCGGTGTTCCAGTACTTCTCACCGTTGATGACCCACTCGTCGCCGTCACGCACCGCAGTGGTCTCCATCCAGGTGGCGTCCGAGCCGTGCAGCGGCTCGGTCAGGCCGAAACCGATGCGCGCCCCGCCTTCGAGCATGAGCGGGATCCAGTGCTCTTGCTGGGCGGGTGACCCGTAGCGCTCCATCATGAGCACCGTCGGGAAGTTGCCGATAATGGAGCTCTCGTTCTGCAAGTCGTTGTGCAGCCCGAGGCCCCGGCGGGCCAAGTGCTCCCGCACGATCGCCATGCCGAGGTTCGTGCCGTCGCTGCCGCCGAAGCGCTTCGGCAGATGCCAGCGCAAAAAGCCCGCCTTGTCGGCCTCTTTGCGCATGCGGCCGAGCAACGCCTCCCATTCTGCATTGGGCAGACCGTCTCGTTCCCAGTCCGTCCTCGCGTCCTCCCGGCGATGGTCGAAGTACCGGATGTTGTCGTCTTCGTTCTCGATGGGCTTGATGACGTCGTCAATGAACGTGTCGAGATCGTCAAGCAGTTGCGCGATGTCAGCGGGAATCGTGAAGTTCATGCGCGGCAACCTACCGGCCACCTGCGAACCCCGCCGGGCCGTGACAGTGGGTATGCGAGGATGGTCGCCGGGGGCGAGGGCAATGTCGATGACAACTCCGATGTCGGTACTGGTGTGGTCGGACTATCTGTGACCGTGGTGCCATCTGGCACGGGCCCGGGCGGTCCAACTGGCTGAGCGTCACGACCTCGATATCACCTGGCTTGCCTACGAAATCCATCCCGAGGTGCCGGCGGAGGGCATCGAACTCCGTTCAGGATTCGAACGGGTGGCTGCGCTCGCAGAGGCTGAGGGCATCCGCTTCGTGTCTCCCAAGCGCCTGCGGAACAGCGCCAAGGCGCACCAGGCAGCGCTGGCAGTCGAGCACGCAGACCCCGCCGCCGCCGAGCGCTACCACGATCGGCTCTATGCCGCGTACTGGGAGGACGAACTCGACGTCTCCGATCCCGAGGTGCTGGTGGAATTGGCAGCCGACGTGGCCATCGACCCGGACGTGCTACGGCGCGTCGTGGCCAATGACGAGCTGATGCCGGCGCTGCGAGCTTCGATGGCTCGAGCGAATGAATGGGGCATCAGCGCCACGCCCAGCTGGCTGCTCGACGGGCGCCTGGTGATCCCCGGCGCGCAGGACGACGACTTCATGGCTGACGTCATCGGGCGCCTGCGCGAGCGGCCCGCCCCTGGCACGAGCTGAAGTCGCCTCGCAGGTTTCCGCGGCGACCCAGACCCCGATCAGTTAGCTGGCGGCTCCCGCGTCGGCCGCGGGCGGAGGAACCACAGGCAAACCGTGGGAGATCCAGCCGACCACGCCCCCGTCGAGATCCGTGGCGTTGCCGAACCCGATCTCCTGCAGGCGAGAGGCGGCCTGGCTGGAGCTGTAGCCCTCATTGCACACGATGACCAAGTGATCTTCGAAGTCGGCCGCTGTGCCTTCCGACGCGCCCGACCCGGGGTCCATGCGCCACTCGAGCACCGAGAGCTCGATGTGCTCGGAACCGTCGATGATGCCGGTGGCCTCGCGGTCGTCCCGCGTCCGGATGTCAATGATCCGCAGCCGTTCGCCCTCGGCAGGGGCCGCGGCTTCCATCAACACGGCAAGCTCGCCGGGAGAGACCCGGTCCAGCCCGCCGCGCGCTTCCGCCACCAGGTCCTGGACGGTCTTGCGCTGTGGTTCAGGCACAGTTCAACGCTCCTAACGTCGCTGTGTCGGCGATCCTAGATTCAGGGGTTGTCGATGAACTCCACCCAGTTGCCGTCTGGATCTTCGACCATCCCGACCACCACGCCGGGCCGCGCTTCGAGCCGACGCCAGATGATGTTGGCTCCCGCCTCCTCGCACGCAGTCATCACTTCCTCGAAGTTGCCGACGTTGAAGGTGAAGTAGCGCAGGCCCGTCGCACCGGTGATGCCGCCCGTGGCCCCGGCAGGCACGTCAGCGACGGGCACCACAAGTTTCAGCAGGCTCTTGTTCGCCCAAAGGCGGTGCATCTGGGCGATGCCCACCTTCTCCATGTTGAGCGTCGCTTCGAATTCGAGCCCGAGCACATCGCGATAGAACGCGAGCATCTCGTCGCCGTTGCTGGTGACGATGCCGAGGTCGAATCCTTCCTTGGTCGGTTGCAGTGCCACGTTGTTTCCTGTCTTTCTGCTTGATTTGGCAGGTGAAGCTGGCGGTTCTCTGACGTGCGAGCCGGCCTCGCGTGCTCAGTCGTAGCTGACGCCGAGGCCGGCCCGAGCGTCACTCTGTATGCCGTACGTCGGGATGGGGTAGCGCAAGCCGTTGCGTGCCAGCGCCTCCATGCCCTCGACAGCGACAACGAGATCTTCCGGTGTGAGCGCAATCAGCATCTCGTCTTCCATCACACCGCCGTAGCGCCGCTCGGCGAAGCACGGAATCGAAACACTCGGCTCGCCGGTCCGCAGTGCCCGACCCCACGAGTCAGCGCAGGCCGACTCGCCGACGCAGCCCCATTCCAGCTTCTTGTACTTCCGCCACTGCAGGCCGTTGATGAAGATGATCATCTGGGCCGGTGTGGCATAGATCATGCAGACATCGGGCGGATCGAGCCGCTTCGACGACAGCGGCGAGACGACCATTGCCTCATAAGTGCCGTAGGGCACGAAGTCCATGGCGTGCTGGTGGGCTGAGGCATCTTCCAGCGTCTCGTACCACACCCCGGCCATGCGGTCGCCCGACAACCACTTGTCGTCTTGGGGATGCAGCCCGATGACCGCGCCGCATTGGGCGCCGACGAGGTCATCCATCGTGAAGCCAACCGTCCAGTTGAGGCGGCACGCCATGCCCACGATCTGGTCGGTGGTGTGGATGGCGTTCGGGCGGCGCACCCGCGGCACGGCCTCCATGTCTTCAACTGTCTCGAAGAGCTTCATGCCGATCGGAGTGGTGCGCAGCCGCAGAACAGCCTGCAGACGGCCAAGCAGCCCGTCCCAGTCGATGGCGGCGGTGCGCACATGCGCTGCGGTCTCGGCGGTCTCTGTCACGTCGGTTTGGGTCACGGCTCCCCCTTGGTGCACATCCAGCCCGCACATGGCGGTGATGCCAGAACGGTGCTGCGGTCACGCTAGTTCGGTCAGCGCTAGCGTGAGCCGCCGACCGGAGGCACACAAGCCGCCGCGACGACGGAGGAACACCGATGGCAGACGGACTGAGGATCGAGCGCGATGGGCGTGTCGGTGTGGTGGTCATGGACCGTCCGCCGCACAACTTCCTGAGCTACCGCCAGGTGCATGACATTGCCGACGCGCTGGTCGAACTGGAGCAGGACACCAGCATCGGATGTGCCGTCCTCGCCGCAGACGGTCGATCATTCTGCGCCGGTGCAGATCTCGGCGGCGATGGCGTCGGCGGCGGCGCCGAAGAGAAGGTCGGCGGCGAGGCCACCCTGATGCTGTACCAGGGCTCGGGCCGGCTATTCGACGTCACCGTGCCGATCGTGGGTGCCATCCATGGTCCGGCCATCGGCGGCGGTCTGGGTCTGGCGATGGTGCCGGACATCCGGATCACCTGTCCCGAAGCCCGCTTTTGTGCCAACTTCGCTTCTCTCGGCATCCATCAGGGCTTCGGCATGAGCGTGACGCTGCCAGCATTGCTGGGCCCGACGCGAGCCGCACGGGTTCTGCTCGGCGCCAAGCGCTACAAGGGCGACGAGGCCGTCGAGCTGGGTCTCGCCGACGAGTGCGTCCCGGCCGATCAGGTACGCGATCGGGCACTCGAGGTCGCTCACGAGATCGCCGCGAATGCTCCGCTGGCGGTGCGCTCCATCAAAGCCACGCTGCGTCTGGGCCTCGGTGACCGCGTCCGAGAGATCACCCAGCGCGAGGCCGCTGAGCAGCTCCGCCTAGGGGGTACCGAGGACGCCAAAGAAGGCATGGCCGCCGTCTCGCAACGTCGTCCCGGCGACTTCCAAGGACGCTAGCCAGCCCGGATCTTCGGCCGTCCGCCACCGCGACATTGCGGGGGTGCGCACCTGCGACATGATGAGTGACATGCGAGTGGCGGTCACGGGCGTGCGAGGGCTCATCGGAGGCGCGCTCGCGGCCAGCTTGCGAACGGACGGCCACGAGGTCGTGGGGGTGTCGCGCAGCGCCGATCTCGCCGAGCCGACGGTGGTGTGGGACGTCGAGTTAGGAACAATCGACACCGATGCGCTAGAAGGGCTTGATGCGATCGTTCACCTGGCTGGCCAGAGCATCGCAGGACGGTGGACCTCTGCTCGCAAGTCGGCGATCATGTCGAGCCGCGTCGAATCGACAAAATTGCTGGCTGCAGCGGTGTCACGACTCGATGCCAAGCCGCCGGTGTTCGTGTGCGGCTCGGCGATCGGCTTCTACGGCAGCCGGGGCGATGACGAACTCACGGAGCGGTCATTGCCTGGTGACGGCTTCCTGGCTGACGTGTGCAAACGCTGGGAACTGGCTGCGGTACCGGTTACGGACGCGGGCGTGCGACTCGTGCGCATCCGGACTGGTCTGGTCGTGGGACCTGGGGCCGAGGCGCTGCGACGGATGGTCCGCATCACCAAGCTCGGCGCTGGCGGTCCGCTTGGACGAGGACAGCAGTGGTGGAGCTGGATCAGCCTCGACGATGAGGTGAGGGCCATCAGGCACCTGATCGATGCTGACAGCCTCGTTGGACCGGTCAATTTGAGTGCCCCGAACCCGGTCCGCCAACGTGATTTTCAGCGCACGTTGAGCACGGCACTCAGGCGGCCGTCGTTCATGCCCGCACCCAGGTTCGCGATACGTGCCGCGCTGGGGGAGATGGGCCAAGCGCTGCTGCTTGACTCGACGCGGGTGTTTCCGGACGTGCTCGTCGACAGCGAGTTCCAGTTTGAGCATCCGGCGCTGGCTGACGCGCTCGACGCGGCACTGCGAAGCCCGACGAGTAGCTGAGACGGCGCAGCGCAGATCGCGGCCGATGGTCCGTGGCCAGAACCGCCTCGCGGCGACCGGACTGTCGCCGTAGCTTGGCGCCTATGGCTGAGCCCAGCACATCGGACAGCGAGACATCGGCAGGGGTGCTCGGCGCGACAATTCGGCGAGACACATGGGGCATCGCCCATGTCGACGCGCCCTCGGCGGAGGCTGCTTTTGCGGCTCAGGGCTGGGTGGCAGCCGACGACCGCATCTGGCAGATGGAATGGGACCGGCGCCGCGCTTTGGGCCGGTGGGCCGAGGTTGTCGGAATGGCCGGGGCCCGCGAGGACGCCTTCTTCCGGCGGCTCGGACTGGCCGACATCGCCCGGGCTGATTGGAAGTCCCTCGCGCCGCGCACGCGTGCGATGACCGAGGCGTACGCAGACGGCGTGAACCGGTGGCTGGCTGATCACGCTGACACCTTGCCTGTTGAATTCGAGCACCACCCGGCGGCGCCCGAGCCGTGGGAGCCGTGGCACAGCGTCGCCGTCTACAAGCTGCGCCACATTTTCATGGGAACCCTTACCCGCAAGCTGTGGCGGGGGCGGATCATGGCCCAAGCCGGGCCCGAGGCAGTCATGGCAACCATCGGCGACCTGACGTCCGACGCGGCAATGATCCCAGGCGACGGTCCGGGCCCCGATCTGCTGGGTGACGCTGCCGCGCTGCTCGACGCTTCGGCAGGTGACATGGCCGCGCTGGCCGCGGCTATGGACGCCGACGGGGCCTCGAACTCGTGGGCACTTTGCGGCGAGCGCACGGCGAGCGGAAAGCCGCTGCTGGCCGGCGATCCGCATCGGGGCATCGAGTTTCCGAACGTGTACCACCAGTGCCACATCACCTGCGGCGACTTCGACGCCATCGGAATGGGCTTTCCCGGTGTGCCCGGGTTTCCGCACTTCGGCCACAACGCCGAGGTCGCGTGGTGCATCACCCACGGCATGTGCGACGACACCGACGTCTTCGTGGAGCGATTCGGCCCCGGCGATTCAGGCGTCGAATCCCCGGAGATCCAGTGGCGATCCGAGACGCTCCGCATTCGCGGCGAGGGCGACGTCGAGGTGCTGTGCGGGAGATCGCCTCGTGGTCCCATCGTGCTGGGCGATCCAGCCGACGGCGTCGCGCTGTCGATGATGTGGACCGGCATGCACGGTGCCGACACCACGTTCGATGCGCTGTGGTCCATGCTCGAAGCCGGCTCGGTTGACGAATCGATAGAAGCAGCTCGCCCCTGGGTGCTGCCGGTCAACAACCTGCTCGTGGCCGACCGCGCCGGCAAGATTGCGTTCAAGATTCGTGGTCGGGTCATCGAGCGTTCACCCGCAAGCAGATGGACCCCGGTTCCGGCGACGGACGAGTTCGCGTGGGACGGCCTCGAACCCGTGCCGTTCGAGCAATTGCCCGAGTGGTCCGATCCGCAGCGGGGCTTTCTTGTCACTGCCAACAACCGCACGGCTGATGGCGGGCCCTACATCTCGCTGGACTACGCCGGCCCGGCCCGGTATGACCGTCTCTGCGAACTGATCGCGCCGATGTCAGACGCAACCGTGACGGACATGCGCAACGTTCACGCTGACGTGACGTCGCTGGTGGCACCCAAGGTGCTCGATGCTGTGTTCGAGTACGGCGTGGAGTGCGGCCACGAACTGGCGAATGGGCTGCTCGACATGCTCGCCGCCTGGGATCACCGCATGACCCCCGAATCTGCGGCCGCGACCGTCTATGCCGTGATCAAACGGCGTCTCATCGAAGCGATCACCGAGCGTCTCGGCATTGCCGGAGCCGAGCTCGGCGCGTCTGGGTGGCCGCCCCCCGCAGAAGCCAGTCGCATGGCCGCCGGTGCCGCAGTCCGCATGATCTGCGAGCGGCGCTTCGACATCGTGCCCGGCCTCGACAATCCCATCGGGCTCCGCATGGCCGTCAGCGCATGTGTCGATGAGACGGCAGCCGAGCTGAGTCAGCGCCTCGGCGACGATCCGCAGTCGTGGACCTGGGGAAGGGTGCACCGCATGGCCTCGCCACACCCCCTCGCTTCGGCGGTTCCCGCAGCCCGCGAACTGCACCCGCCCGTCGACGGCTGCGGGGGCGACGCGGACACCGTTCGCCAAGGCGGGACGGCTCCTGAGACCGGCGAGCGAGCCATCCACGGTTCGTGTGCCCGGTATGCGTTCGATCTCGGCGACTGGGACAACTCGGGCTGGGTGGTGCCGCACGGTGTGTCCGGTGTCCGCGGGAGCGGCCACGACCTCGATCAGCGCAGCGCCTGGCTCGCCTGCGAACTGATCCCGATGGCCTACAGCACTGACTTGGTCGCGGCGGTGACAGTCGACGTCGCTGAGATCTGACGAATCGCTCCGCGCCAGCCTTGCGGGATTGCCTCGTGTGCTCGTCCAGGCAGCGGCCGACGAGCCGCTCGCTCGCCAAGCCAGCGAACTGCGCGAGCGTGCCGAGGATGCCGGCGTCGAGGCCGTCCTCGACCTGTGGCCCCGCATGTGGCACACGTGGCATTACCACGCGCTGCCCGAAGCGAACCAGGTTCTCGCTGAAGCTGCTGCTTTCCTGGCCGGGCGCAATTGACTCAGCGTCGCGCCGCCGCCAGCCAGCCGTCGACTGTCTCCCGGTTGTCAGCTATCCACTTCGCCGCGTCGGCGTTGATCTGCTCTTCGGAATAGCCGCGCTCGGCGCTGGACATCAGGGCATTCTGGGCTGCGATATCGGCCAGCGGGATGGTCACGACCTCAAGCAGACGGCGTACGTCGGGATGGTCGTCGAGGAAATCCTCGTTTGCGACAGCGCGGATGCTGCTCACCGCCCAGCCAAGATTGCACGGATCAGCGGCGCAGCCCTCGAGGCCGTCCACGAGCGTCAAGCCCTCGTCGTCCTCGGAGGCCGATGATTCGAGCCACACGGCATCGACCCCGGGCCGAAGGGCCTCATAGGTCCAGTTCGGTGTCCACGCGTAGAACAGTGCTGGTTCGCCTGCGGCGATCGACGATTGGACACCGGTCATGAGGTTGCCGTAGTCGCCGACGACTTGCTCTACGTTGCCGCCCCAGTCCATCTCCGCAATGTGCTCATCGATGATGGAGTTGCAGCCCCAGCCTTCGTTGCATCCGATCAGGTCCGCGAGGCCGTCATTGTCGTGGTCGAATACCTCAGCCACTGAGGGGTCGGCCAACTGGTGCATCGACGTGATTCCCAAGCTGTCCGCCGTGGTCTTGTCGATCATGTACCCCTGCAAGGCGCCGGAGGTCACTTGGTATCCCACGGGCTCGATCGGAAGCTCGACCGACTGACCGGTGACGCGCTCAGTTTCCAGGTAGATGTCGTGGATGGGGAACCAGCCGTTTGCCCACAGGTCGTACTGGCCGCTGCCCAGCGCCGGATAGAAACCGTTGGGATCCAGCGTGTGTTCGGCCGGGTCGGCCACTGAATAGCCGAGCTCGGTGAGCAGCTGCGCGTAGATCGCGGCCTGCATGTGCCCGCTGTCCCAGGTTGCCCGAGCGATGGCAACCGTGTCGTCGTCTTCGATTGTGCCGCATGCCGAAAGCACCAATACCGCGGCACTGAGCACGGCCACGAGCCGGGCGATGGCTCGGCCGTGAGGACGGCGATGCGTCTGGTCGAGTTCGGTTGCTCCGAGTGGGCTTGTTTGCCTGTGAGTTGCAGCGGGCATCTCGGGCCTCCAGTGCGCGTGCCTGTGAGTTACTTCGTCGGCCCCGCGGCGAGGCGGGACTTCACCGTGTCGATGAGTCCTTTGTGCTGTGAGCGGAAGATCACCTCGTCGTAGTGGCTCTCGAGCAAGTCCAATTCTTCCGTGAACGCCTTCTTCATGCTCCAGCACATGACGAGCAAGATCACTGCGAAGGGCAGTCCGGTCGCTACGGCCGCGGTCTGTAGCGCCGACAGTCCTCCGCCGAGCAGCAGGACGACCGCAACGGCTCCCTCCATGACCGCCCAGAACACTCGTTGTGGCTTGGGGGAGTCGAGCTTGCCTCCAGAGGTGAGATGGTCAACCACCAACGATCCTGAGTCCGAGGACGTCACGAAGAATGAGACCAGCAGCAGCACCCCGACCATTGACACGAGTCCGGTCAACGGGAATGCCTCGAGCATGTCGAACAGGGCCGTAGCGACGTTCTCGTTGACAGCGGTCGCCACGTCTCGCTCACCGCTCAGCTGGAGGTCGATCGCTGAGCCGCCAAAGACGGCCATCCACAAGAAGCACAGGATCGACGGCAGGAACATGACGCCCGTCAGCAGCTCCCGAACGGAACGCCCTTTCGAGATGCGGGCGATGAACATCCCGACGAACGGCGACCACGAGATCCACCATCCCCAGTAGAAGATTGTCCATCCGGCCTGCCAATTCGTGCCCGTGAAGGCCTCGTTCCAGAAGGCGAACTCAGGAAGGACTTGGATGTAGTAGCCGAGGCTCTGGGTGAACAGCGACAGGATGAACAATGTCGGGCCGACCAGGAGCACGAAGATCAGGAACGCGCCAGCCAGGTAGATGTTGATCTGGCTGAGCCGCTTCACCCCGGCATCAAGGCCCGCGATGACCGAGAGCGTGGCGAGGCCGGTGATCACTGCGATCAGCAAGATCTGGAAGCCGGTGCCTTCGGGCAAGCCAAACAGCTTGTGCAGTCCCGCAGCGGCCTGCCCCGCTCCGAAGCCGAGCGATGTGGCCAACCCGAACAGGGTTGCGACCACCGTCAGAGTGTCAATGGCGTGGCCCCAGGGGCCGTAGATCTTCTTGCCGAGGATCGGGTAGAAGATCGATCGGAACGTGAGCGGCAGCCCTCGGTTGTAGGCGAAGAAGCCGAGGGCGAGAGCTACCAGCCCGTACAAGGCCCAGCCGTGTATGCCCCAGTGCAGATAGGTCGTGGCCAAGGCCACTTTGCCTGCGGCACCGGTGCCCGCTTCGACATCGAATAACGGCGGCGGCGAGCTGAGGTGGAAGATCGGCTCTGCGACTCCCCAGAACATCAGCCCGATTCCGAGACCTGCTGACAGCAACATCGCGTACCAGGCGCCGGTGGAGAACTCCGGCCGGGCGAAGGGACCACCGAGCTTGATCTTGCCGTACCGGCTGAAGGCGAAGTACAGCGCTACAGCGACGAAGATGTTGAAGTCGAGTATGTACAACCAGCCGAGCTTGTCGTTGATGAAATCGAGGATTGCGCTGAAGACATCGGCGGTAGCGTCGGTGAACACGAGCGACAGGCCGATGAAGACGGCGAGGAATCCAGCTGCCGAGAAGGTCACCTGCGGGTGGATGTCGAAGCCCACCCGAACGATGTTGCGGTCGCCGGGCTCCCGGTCCGCAACCTCTGGATAGAAGTCGATGTCCGGGTCGACCTGCAGCCCCTCGAACGGCTTGCGATTTTGGATCGCCTCGCGTCGAAGTTCTTCCTCCTGCGCTTCCCAGTCGTGGAGCGCCAGAGTCGCCTCGGTCAAATCGATGTCGGTGTCGTCGGGACTTCGGTGAATCCGCGGATCTGCGGAAGCCTCATCGGCGTCGTCGTCCATGACGGCCCCCCCCCCTTTGGGTGGTCTTCCCCTGGTCCGGAAATTCGCATACCCCACGGAGCGAGTCCCAACTGGCATGGACGATAGCATAAGTAAACCTACGCGCAAGCAATTGACGGGGCTCAATGCGGCCCCGCTTGGTGCGGCCGACACGCAAGTGGCCGGTCGTCCCGCCGCAGGCCAGCCAGCGCCCGATGTCTACTGAGGTGCCGTCCATGCGCCGAGCACTCGCCATCTTTGTGGGACTGCTTGTGGCGTTGCTGCTCGTCGCTTCCGATGCCGGGACTGCGGCCATGGCGCAACAGCAGCCCCGGGTGCGGCTGGCGCGGGCCACGTGGGACACCGGCTGGTTTCAGGCCGAGATCTATCGGCTCCTGCTCGAACGCGTGGGCTACCGCGTGGACGGTCCGGTGACGATGGACAACGCGGACTTTTACTCCGCTGTCGCTGTCGGAGACGTGGACTTGTGGGCCAATGGCTGGTTCCCGGCCCATGACGTCTTCATTGATCCCGATGCCCCAGTCACCAAGGTCGGCACGACGGTGGACGATGGGGCCCTGCAGGGCTATTTCATAGATGCGGCCACTGCGCAAGCTCACGGAATCTCAAACCTGGCCCAACTCGCCGACCCGCAGATCGCAGCACTGTTCGACCGCGACGACGACGGCCGAGCTGAACTCATCGGCTGTGACGCAGGGTGGTCGTGCGCCGCGACCATCGACCATCACCTGCGTGCCTACGGGCTGTCGGAAACGGTGGAGCAGGTACAAGGCGACTACTCGCCGCTCATCGCTGAGACTATCGACCTCTACGAGGCCGGGAAGCCGGTGTTGTACTACACATGGACACCGAACTGGACCGTTGGTGCGCTCGTCCCCGGCGTCGATGTGGTGTGGCTCGAGACTCCCTTCCCGTCGCTGCCCGAAGACCAGTCAGCGGCACTCGACGCAACGTCCATCGCTGGCATCAAGGGCTGCGCCAACGACCCATGTGAAGTCGGCTGGCCACCCAATGACATACGGGTGGTGGCCAACTCCGACTTCTTGGACGCCAACCCGGCGGTACGCCGACTTGCAGAGCAGGTCGTCATTCCGCTCGAGGACATCTCTGCGCAGAACGTCCGCATGGTGAGCCAGGGTGGCGACCCCGAAGACATACGGATGCACGCTCAGGAATGGGTGGACGCCAACGCGGCTGCCGTGCGCATGTGGATCGAGACGGCTTCACCGGGCGCAGTCACCTACGAAGGTGCGTCCGTAGACGGGGCCAGTGACGGGGGGACGCTGAGGGTGGTGGCGCGCGCTCTCCCGCCATTCGTGATCTACGCGGACCGCGCCTACAGCGGCTTCGAGGTGGAGCTCGTGCATCTGGTAGCAGCACGGTTGGGCATGTCGGTGGAGATCGACGCGGTGGACACCGTGGCCAAGCAGATCGATGACATCGACAGGGGTGTCGCCGATGTGGGGATCGGAGGCACAGCCATCACCCAGTCGCGCGAACAGATCGTCGATTTCTCGCTGCCGGTCCTGGACTCGGGCTTGACGGTGATGACCACAACGCAGCGATCTCATGGCTTCGGGCAGCGGATCCAGTCCTTCCTACGGGCAATCTGGTCCTCGGACCTGCCATGGCTGCTCGTTGTGTTCGGTATTGCCGTGCTGTTGGCCGCTCATCTGATCTGGTGGCTGGAGCGCCGGCAAAACCCTGACTTTGGCGAGCGTTACCGACATGGCATCTGGGATTCGCTGTACTGGTCAGTGGTGACCATGAGCACCGTCGGCTATGGCGACAAGGTGGCCCGGGGCTCACCCGGTCGCGTTGTCGCGCTGGTGTGGATCGCGCTCGGGACGCTCGTGTTCGCCAGTTTCACCGCATCCATCGCGTCGTCGCTGGCGGTCAGCGAGTTGCGGGGCGACATCGCTGGACCGTCCGATCTTCGCGGGCACCAAGTGGCGACCGTGGAGGACTCAGCCGGGCACGCCTACCTTCCGTCGATCGGCGTCGGTCCAGTCGTCGTAGAAGACATCGGCGACGCCTACGCGCTCTTGGACCAAGGAGAGGTGGATGCCATTGTGTTCGATGCGCCGGTCTTGCACTTCCGAGTTGCTCACGAAGGCGCAGGTCGGTTTTCGATCGTCGGACCCGATTTCGACAAGGTGCAGTACGGGTTCATGCTCAGCGAAGCCGACGCCGAGCTACGCGAGCAACTCAATATCGCGCTGCTGGAAATGAACGAAAACGGCGAGTACCGCCAGCTTCACGATCGCTGGTTCGGCGCCGACAACTGAGCACCACCCGCTGCGGGCAACGCAGCGTTCGCGAGCGACGCTGCGCGATCTCCGATGCGCTTGACGCTTACCGGCGCAGATGAGCTGTGATGGCGGCGGCGGCGGCGGCGGGCTGCTCGTAGGGAAGCATGTGCCCGGCGCCCTCGACCAGTTCAATACTGGCGTCGGGCAAAGCGGCTTGCCAGGCATCTGCATAGGCGGGTGGGATCAGCCGGTCTTGGCGGCCCCACACCAACAGCGTCGGCACCGTTGCGCGGTATGCGCGTTCGGAGAATCGCCGGTTGGGAATCGGGAACAGGATCTTGCCGGCCATGCCCTGCTGGCGAGCCCGGGCCACCATGAAGCGGGTCAGCGTAGCGTTGTCGGAGAAGTCGGCACCTCCGGTGAGGACTTCTTCGCCGACGTTCGGGTCGGCGAAGAGCACCTCGGCCAGCTGGTACGGCAGCATGGCGAAAATGTCGGGGATCGGGTGATCCGCAAGCCACATACCGGCGGGGCACATCAATGCCATTCGGCCCACCGACTGAGGTGCCAGCGCCGCCATCTCGGCGGCGATCATGCCGCCCATCGAGTGCCCCACGAGATGCAGCCTGCCGCCGAGCAAGCCAATCTCGGTGGCGACGTCCCAGCCGTGCAGCGCGAAGTCGAGCATGTCCGACAGGCGGTCCTCGTCGGTGTGCTCGCTCCAGGCGGGCCAGACCGGGGCCACTACCCGGAAGCCCGCTTCGACGAGTCCATCGAGCACCGGCTCGTTTGGCATCCAGCCCCCGGCACCGTGCAGCGCCAGCACGGTGGCCGTGCCCGCGTCCGTGCCCGCGGCTGGTTCGTAGACACGAACCGGCGCGGTGACCGATCGCCGGGTCGTCACAACGACCTCGGTGAACGTCCCAGTGGCGGCCTCAACCGCAGTCACGCGGAAGCTCCGCCGTTCGCCTCGGGATAGCGGCGAGCATCGGGGAAGGTCTGCTCGGGCCGAACCCGGTCTTCCAGCGGCTTGCACCACCAATCGGGTGCATCGGCGAATTCCTCGCCCCAGATGTCTCGCAGACCGGGCATCACCTTTTCGGCGAAGAGTTGGCTCGAATAGCGAGTCTTCCAATCCGGCATGTTCCCCATATGCAGCAGGCAGAACACGGTGCCGACGCGCAGGCGCTTGATCATGTCCTCCATGCGTTCTCGGACCGTGTCGGGCGAACCGGCGATCACGTAACCGCCCTCGACGAGGTCCTTCCAAGTGAGCCGCTTGAACAGCGCTTGGTTCTCTTTGCGGAACTGATCGAGCTTGCCGGCCTGGATGGTCTTGACCGTCCGGTACCCCGGCGGGTCGGCGAAGCCGGGGAAGACATGCAGGCAGCGGTTGAAGAAATACAGCATGTGCTCGCTGTACAGCTCTTCAGCTTCTTCGTCCGTGGCGGCAGTGCAAATGATCTGAGCGAAACCGGCTCGGCCGGGCGTCTCGCTCTTGTCCATCTCCGCGACCCGGTTCCAGTAGCCGTCCATAAGGGTCTGGCCCGCCAGATAGCCGTTGAAGCTCAGGTACGAATAGTTGTAGTCACGCTCGAGGCAGAAGTCCCATGTCTCGATCGAGCCGCCACCAGGGATGTAGATCGGCGGGTGCGGCTTCTGGATCGGCTTCGGCCAGCAGTTCACGTAGCGCAGCTGGTTGTACTTGCCGTCGAAGGCGAAGACGTCGGGGTTGGTCCACGCCTCCATGATGAGATCGTGGGCCTCGAGGTACTTCTCGCGGGTCAGCGCAGGGATCTGTCCGTAGGTGAAGTTGGTGTCCATCGGCGTGCCGACTGGGAAACCAGCCACGAGCCGACCACCGCTGATGCAGTCGAGCATCGCGAACTCTTCTGCGACGCGGTGCGCCGGGTTGTAGAGCGCAATGGAATTGCCGATGACGCAAATGGCGGCCTGCGAGGTGCGTCGCGCCAGGCCCGCAGCGATGATGTTCGGGCTCGGCATGATGCCGTAGCCGTTCTGGTGGTGCTCGTTGACGCCGATGCCGTCAAAACCCAGCTCGTCGGCGAATTCGAGCTGGTCCATGTACTCGTGGTAGACGCCGTTGGCCCGCTCGGGATCGAACAGCGAGCTGTCGATGTCGACCCAGACCGATCGATGCTCGGTCTTGAAGTCGTCGGGCAGGTCCGGCCAAGGCATCAGGTTGAACCAGCAGAACTTCACGGTCATGTGTGGTCTCCTCGCTTGAGGGTGGCCCGCAGATGCATCGGCGGGCTGTCGCGGACTTTACGCAGATGGCTCTCGGGGAAGGCCAAGCACCCGTTCTCCGATGATGTTGCGCTGGATCTCGCTTGTGCCGCCGGCAATGCGCATTCCCGGCGCGTACAGGAACGCCTCGGTCTGGGGACCTGCCAGCATCGCGTCCGCACCGCGCAGAGCAGTTCCGACCGCGACCTCGTCGTAGCCGAGCTCGCTGTTGGCGAGTTTCGACACCGGTGCCATGCGCGGATCGGCACCGTGCAGTTCCATCAGCGCGGCTAACGCCCGTCCACGTGCAAGCAGATCGGCCACTGATTGGCGTCCTAGCGGGCCGGCATTGCCCGCGGCGTCGATCATGCGTGCAAGGCGGTTGTGAAGGCTGATGACACCCGAGGATCCCGCGCCGCCGCGCTCGTCCTCGAGTACTGCCATGGCCACCCCCCAGCCACCGCCACGGTCGCCGAGCAGTGCTTCAGCAGGCACGCAGACGTCGTCGAAGAACACCTCGCAGAATTCTCGGTCGCCGGTCATCTGCTGGATCGGGCGCACTTCGACGCCCGGTAGCTTCATGTCCAGCAAGAAGAAGCTGATGCCGCGGTGCTTCGGCGCGTCGGGCTCGGTGCGCGCCATCAAGATGCCGTACTCGGCGAACTGAGCGTTCGAGGACCACACCTTCTGGCCGTTGAGCACGAATCGGTTGCCGTCAGGCACTGCAGCGGTTCCGAGCCCGCCGAGATCGGACCCCGCACCGGGTTCGCTGAACAGCTGGCACCACAGCATCTCGCCCGTGAGCGTGGGCCGAAGGAACTGTTCACGCTGGCGTGCGGTGCCCGTGCGCAAAATCGCCTCACCTGCCAGCACGAGGCCTTGGAGGTTCAGGTACGGCGCAACGCCGGCGCTCTCACATTCCTCCATCCAAATGCCTGTGTGTGCACGGGTCAGGCCGCGCCCGCCGTGTTCGGCGGGCCAATGCAAGCCGGTCCAACCGTGGTCGTAGCAGTACCGCTGCCAGCGGCGGGCCGGCTCGTGGAGTGCGGGCACAAGAATGGCTCCGTACGCCGGACAGGCGGCGCCGGCGTCCGTCGACTCGCGCAGGAATTGCGCTGTCTCCCGGCGGAATTCGTCCAAGCCGGTCTCTGTGACGGTCTCCATCGACCTCACCGTAGCCGTGGGCTGTAACAGCGGCTCTAACATCGCTCCCATGGGTGACCTGAGCCACACCAATCCCGCTTTGACCAACCAGACCGTCGATCTGCTGCAGCAGTTGATCCGCAATGCCTGCGTGAACGACGGGACTGTCGCCTCCGGCGAGGAGGTCCGCAACAGTGATCTTCTTCAGACATTTCTTGAGGGCCCGGGCGTGGAGGTCGAACGATTCGAGTCCGAACCCGGACGCCGCTCGATGGTCGCTCGCATCGAGGGCCGCGATCCGACTGCGCCCAAGCTCTGCCTGATGGGCCACACCGACGTCGTGCCCGTCAATGCTGACGGGTGGAGCCAGGATCCCTTCGGGGGCGAATTGATCGACGGCGAGATCTGGGGTCGCGGAGCGGTCGACATGCTCAACCTCACATCATCGATGGCGGTTGCGTTCCGCCACATCGTGGACAGCGGTTTCCGCCCCACGGGCGATCTCATCTATTTCGGTGTGGCCGACGAGGAAGCCGGCGGTACCTACGGCGCCAAATGGATGGCCGAACACCATTGGGACGCGATTGCCTGCGACTACGTCCTCACCGAATTCGGCGGCCTGCCCACGCACACGCCCCAAGGAACGAAGCTCACGCTCTCAGCGGGGGAAAAAGGGCTCGGATGGCGACGGCTCACAGTGCGGGGGACCCCCAGTCACGGCTCGATGCCCTTCGGCACCGACAACGCGCTGATCAAGGCGGCCGAAATTGTGCGGCGCATCGCCGAGTACCGGCCGGCAGCCCAACTCACTGAGATGTGGCAGCACCACGTGTCAACGCTGACCGTGGACGACGAAACTCGTGAGGCGCTGCTGGATCCCCGACGAGTGTGGGATGCCGTCGCGAGCATTGAGTCGCCCGGTCTCGCCCGCCACCTGCATGCTTGCAGTCACACGACGTTCAGCCCGAACGTCGTCGCGGGCGGGAACAAGACCAACATCATCCCCGACCGAGTCGAGATAGAGGTTGACATCCGTACCGCTCCCGGTGATCCCACCGAGGTGGACGACCACCTGCGCGCTGCGCTCGGCGAGCTCTTCGACGAGGTCGAGATTGAGCACCTCCATGACGACCCCGCCAGCTTCTCGCCGACGAATACGCCGATGTGGCAACTCTTGGGGGAATTGATGGCCAAGGCGCATCCCGGCGCGCCGCTGATGCCGCAGCTGATCGTCGGCGCCACCGACGCACGCTTCTTTCGGCACAAGGGCGCAGTTGCCTATGGAGCCGGCTTGTTCAGCGACCGAGTGAACTCCAGCGACTTCATGACGCGATTCCACGGCAACGACGAGCGCGTCGATATCGACTCGTTGGCGCTGACCACGCAGTTGTGGATCGACGTCGTGCACAACCTGGGCGACGCCGTCTCCCGCTGAGACTGACTAGGCCAACCCGAGTTGGGCCCAGCTTGGATCGGGCCAGCTTGGATCGGGCCGGCCCGGCAGCGGGCAGTTGTTGTCTTCGCTGGGGCGAGACCGCTCAGCCCGCGCAGGCCACTCGTGCTTCGATGTGCGGCAGCCGGCCTGCACGAAGCGACGTCACTGTGCCGCTTTCGTCGACCTCCCACACGACTCGCTTGTCGACGTCGGGAGCGTCGACAGGCACGTACTGAATCGCCGCCAGACCCGGACCGTCTTCGATCCGATCACCGAATGCTTCGACGATCTGGCTCCGCGTGGAGCCGATGCCGTAGCCCGAGATCGTGGTGATCGGGCCGGAATCGATGTCGACGCGCACGATCTCATCGTTGACAGACAGGAGCCGGACGCCGTCAGGGCCGTTTTGGATCGTGTAGGAGCGGCACGCGTCCGTGCCGCCTGGGACGGCGATCAACAGGGCTCCGGCGGCCGCTTTGGCGTCGTCGAAGGAGTGCCCGATCTGGACCGGGCCCAAACCGGCGGTCGACAGCTTCGACTCAGTGCTCACGTTCGGGCCTTCGGACCCTTCGTCGGTGCCGGACATCGCATCGTCTGCGGTCGTTGTGGGCGTTGCCGCGGTGACGATGCTGGGATTGCTGTCGTCCATCGACATGTCGTCGTCCATGGCGGTGGTCGTCGTGGTGTCGGTCGTGTCGCTGCTGAGCAGTCCGCACGCGCTGGCGAGCAGCGCAGCGGCGCCCGCGGCAGCGAGAACGCGCCACGCGGCAGGCTGCCGCCGGGTCGCACGGTTGCTGTGGCTATTGACATGTTGCACGGCGAACGCCCTTCGTCGGGATGACGACATCCTTTTGAGAGTACCGAACAGCGCACGGGTACGTGGAGACAGCCCGCCGCAGCCGCCGCAGCCGCCGCAGCCAGTGCAACAGAGCGCAGCCGTATGTGACCCAGCGAACGGCTGCGCAATTGCGCAGGGCGGCACTTCTGGCCCTGACGCCCCAGTGACGCGAGCGCGCAGAGCCAATCCACAGCGTCCGAGAGCGCAGACCTATGCTGGAAAGCTGAAGAACCTGCTGAACATAGGGGATCCGAGATGTCGCACGACGTAGTCATTCGAGGCGGACTGGTAGTGGACGGGACGGGTGCCGCGGCCGGGGTGGCCGATGTGGCCATCGACGGCGAGCGCATCACCGCAGTCGGCGAGGTCGAAGCGCCCGGGCGCACCGAGCTCGATGCGACCGGCAAGGTCGTCACGCCCGGGTTCGTCGACATTCACACTCACCTCGACGCACAGCTGGCCTGGGATCCCATCGGTTCGAGCTCGTGCTGGCACGGCGTGACGTCGGTGGTGATGGGCAACTGCGGCGTCACGTTCGCACCCGTAAAGACCGCCGACATCGAATACATCGCCGAGGTGATGGAGTCGGTTGAAGACATCCCGAAGCACTCGATCATGGAGGGCTTGCCCTGGGACTGGCGCAGCTACGGCGAGTACCTGTCGTTCCTGGACGGCATGCCCAAGGGCATCAACGCGGGCGGCATGGTCGGCCACGTCCCAGTGCGCTGGCACACGATGGGCCCCGACAGCCTCGAAGAGCGTCCCGCGTCGCCTGAGCAGGTAGCAGCGATGTGCGAGCTCGTCGATGAGGCGATGGGTTCGGGAGCGCTGGGTTTCTCGACGTCGCGCACGTTGCTGCACCGCACACCCGATGGGCGACCGATCCCCGGCACGTTCGCGGACGATGATGAGCTGTACGCGTTCGGCGACGTCCTCGGGCGACACGACCGCGGTGTGTTCGAGTCCGCGCCGCGATTCGAGGCGGCCGGCCCGGATTTCGCCGGAGGACGCCACGAGATCGAAGTGCTGGGCGAGATCACGCGTCGCAGCGGTCGGCCCTCCACATTCGGCCTGGTGTACTCGGCGCGAAAGCCCGAGATGAGCGACCTCGTACTCGGCTATGTGAGCGACCAGAACGCGGCAGGTGGGCTGCTGCGGCCGCAGACGACCTGCCGTGCCATCGGCGTCGTGCTCGGCATCGGGCACCGCACGCCGTGGGACCGCGCGGGGGCGACATGGCGGTCGCTGCGCGGTCTGACCGTTGCGGAGAAGCTCGCGGTGATTCGCGATCCGGCGACACGCAGCAAGCTCGCAGCAGAGGCCAATGCCTCGCACGACCAATCCACTGGGATGGCGAACTCGCTGGTCGACTTGAGCCGGCTGTACCTGCTCGACGCGGTGAATCCGAACTACCGGATCGGACCCGACGACACGCTCGAGGCTCAGGCCTCCGCCGCGGGCGTGAGTCCTGTCGAACTGTTTCTCGACGCCACCGACCGTTCTGGGGGCACGGTGATGCTGAGCCTGCCGATACTCAACCAGGACTTCGACGCCATCGAGCGGATGCTGCGCCACGACTCGATCGTGATGGGCCTCGCCGACGCCGGGGCACACGTCGGGCAGATCATGGACTCCAGCCAGCCCACGTTCTTCTTGAGCCACTGGGTGCGGGACAACGGCTTCTTCGGCATCGAAGAGGGTGTTCGACGGATCACCTCGGACACGGCTGATCTCTTCGGGCTCACTGACCGAGGTCGCCTCGGGGCCGGCCGGTATGCCGACGTGAACGTCATCGACCTCGAGCGCCTCTCGTTGGCGGGTCCCGAGTACGTCCACGACTTCCCGGGCGGGGCGGGGCGGTACATCCAGCGCGGTGCTGGCTACTCCGCGACGCTCGTCAACGGCCAGGTCTTCATGCGTGACGGCGAGCACACCGGCGCATTGGCCGGGCGCACGCTTCGCTCTACTGACTGATATTTGCCGCCGCGATCTCGTCATCTCTCGGCGCTCCGGATAGCGTCGCCGGCTTATGCCTGCAGCACCCGCAATGAACATCAACACCGAGTCGATGTGGCGCGTCACCCTGGACACGTCCAAGGGCCGCATCGTGATGGATCTCGACCCGCAGCTCGCGCCGACGACGGTCAACAACTTCGTGAATCTGGCGCGCGACGACTATTACACCGGGCTGACCTTCCACCGAGTCGTGCCGGACTTTGTGATCCAGGGCGGCTGTCCGGAAGGCTCGGGACGGGGAGGTCCTGGCTTTCGATTCGCTGACGAGCCGGTGAAGGGCGAGTACACGCTGGGAGCCGTCGCCATGGCGAACGCTGGGCCGGATACCAACGGCAGCCAGTTCTTCATCTGCATCGACGATTGCCGCTCCAAGCTGCAGCCCGCCTACAACCTCTTCGGCTACGTGACTGAAGGCATGGACGTGGCGCTCGCCATAGCAGTCGGCGATACGATGGACACGGTGACGGTGGAGGAGCTGCTGCGTTCGTGACGCGGCAGCCGCCTGATGTCCGCTGACCGAATGACACGGCGGGAGTAGCGTTGAACCAGCGACGAGTCGCAGGAGGAAACTGATGAGCGAAGTGGTGCTGTACGAGGCCGACGACGGCGTGGCGGTCATCACGCTGAACCGGCCGGAGCGGTTGAATGCCTGGACGGGCGAGCTTGGAACGGGGTACTTCGACGCACTCGACCGAGCTGCAGCGGATCCCGACGTGCGCGCGATCGTGCTGACGGGGGCCGGGCGTGGATTCTGCGCCGGTGCCGACATGGACAGCCTGCAGGGAATCAGCAGCGGTCAAAGCGATGGTTCGGATGCCCCGCGACTGCGTGCAGAGCGTCACGACTACGCCTTGTCGATCCCCAAGCCAGTGGTCGCAGCGATAAACGGAGCATGCGCGGGTTTGGGCTTCGTCCACGCCATGATGTGCGATGTCCGGTTTGCGGCCGAAGGAGCCAAGTTCACGAGTGCGTTCGTGCGTCGCGGCCTCATCGCAGAGCACGGCGTCGCCTGGATGTTGCCCCGGGTTGTCGGACCGTCGAATGCGCTGGACATTCTCATGTCGGGCCGCGTCTTCCTCGCAGAGGAGGCCAAGGAGATGGGTGTGGTCAGCCGGGTCGTTCCCGCCGACGAGCTCAGGGAGGCTGCGGTCAGCTACGCCCGCGATCTGGGTCGATACAGCGCTCCTTGGTCGATGGCGCAGATCAAGGGTCAGGTGTGGAGCCAGCTCGACATGGGTCGCAGCGACGCCTTGGAGGAATCGAACGCCCTCATGCGCGAATCACTCCGTCGTCCAGACTTCAAAGAGGGCGTGCAGAGCTTCGTCGAGCAGCGCGATCCGAACTTCGAGCCAGTCGTCGCCGACAGCTAGGCGCTCGCCGGCGCCAGAGCCGGCGAGATCCGCTGAGCTCGCGGGACTGGCTGCAGTGACACCGGTGGAAGCACGGTCACGCACGGACCGGCCGGCAACAGAATCAGCGCGGCGGCGGGAGCCGTGAGGCGGCTATGAACGACACGCTCGTCGCCTTCGCTGTATTGGCTTGGCTGGCGTACCTGGCCAGCCGCTTACTGGCACGCCATAATCTGCCCGAGCTGGTCGCGTTCCTCATCGTCGGCGCTCTGCTCGGCCCCTCAGGCCCGCCGTTCATCAATCTGATCGACGAACCATCGCTCATCGCGTTGCGACCCGTCACTGAGGTGGCGCTCGCAGTTCTCATGTTCGTGATCGGCGAGCGCGTGTCGGTGCGTGCGCTGCGGGCGGCGCGATGGACGCTCACAACCGGTGTCGTGCAGTTTGCGCTGAGCGCAATAGCGGTGTACTGGGTGACGAGCAGGCTCGGAGCAGACCGCTCGGTGGCGCTGGTGCTCGGTGCGCTCGCCGGTGCTGGCGCGCCGATGACCATCGCGCACATTGTGAGTTCGGTAAAGGCGAGGGGCAGCTATCCCACCGGCATTGTGGGAACGCACGCGGTGGCCGACGCGCTGGCCACCACCACGTTCGCCGCCGTGCTGCCGATCGCGCTGTTGCTCTCCGACGAAGCCGCTGACGTCGGCAGCGCTCTGTTCGACTTCGTGCAGCTGGGCATCGGCGGGGCCGTGCTGGGCCTCATGCTCGGCTTGTTCATCTCGCGGCTCGGAATTCAGATCGAGACCTCCGGTGAGCTCCTGTTGTTCGTGCTGGTGCACATCGTCATCGGGTGGACCATCGCGGGCTGGCTGGACATCTCGCTGCCGCTGGCGGCGCTGATTGCGGGAGCCACGGCGGCGACCGTTTCGCCGCAGTCGTTCTCGGTCAGGATGTTCCGGACGATCAAGACCGTCGAACAGCCGCTGTACCTGCTGTTCTTCGCTCTCGCCGGCGCCTCCATCCATCTCGCCGATGTGCCCAAGGTTGGCGTTGTCGGCATCGCTTACGTCGTCGTGCGCGTAGCAGCGAAGATCGTCGGTGGCTTGACTGGGGGCTTGATCGGCGGCCTCGGCTGGCGCAGGTCGTTGCGGCTGGGTGTCAACCTGACACCTCAGGCGGGTGTTGCAGTGGGCTTGGCGGTCATCGCGTCAGAACGTCTCGGCGCCCCGGGTGCGGAGGCCGCGACGGTGGTGCTGGGTGCCGTCGTGTTGTTCGAGCTGGTCGGACCACTGCTGGTTGCCCGCGATTTGCGTGGCTGGTCGTCCGAAGAAGAAGTGAATGGGTCCGCTCCAGAGCAGTTCGAGCTGCCGGCCCGCGTGCTGGTCGCTGCACCGGTGGCGGTGGAGTTGCCCGAGTGGCTGATCGATCAGGCGGCTCGATGGCGTTCGTCGCTGGTCGTGCTGATGCCGGGAGAACGTGACGAGCCGCACGCAGCCAAGATTGGGGAGCGGTGCGGCAGCCGCGATGTCGACTTCGAATTCCGCTCGCTGCGCAACGAGAGCTTCGCCGGCGCAGTGGTGCGTTCACGCAGCCAACATCACGCAGATCTCGTCGTTCTGTTCGCACCGCGTCCACCAGCGGGCGCCTCGCGGCTGGTGCTGCTGCCGTCCGAGCGGATCGCTCGCCAGCTCACGGTGCCGGTGTTGACCTTCCCGCTGAACATGCCGGAATCCGAGGAGCCGCCGCGACCTCGCCGGCTGCCGTGGCAGAGCCCGGGGCGGAACGAATGAGCCCGGGGTCCGACGCCCTACCGGGCGGAGATTCTCCGGACGCCAGCGAGTCGCTTGTGGAGGCGGCGCGCGACATCGCTGTTGCAGCGGGAGCACTCACGCTGCGCTGGTTCGGCCGGCGCGACCTCGGAGTCGCCTGGAAGCGGGACGGGACAGAGGTGACCGAAGCCGACCAGGCAGCTGAACGTCTCGTCCGGGAGCGAATCGCCGAGCAGTTCCCCGGTGATGCGATTTTCGGTGAGGAGCAAGGCGGTTCAATCCGACCTCGCGGCCGAACCTGGATCGTCGATCCCATCGACGGGACACGGGGCTTCGTGAGGGGTGTTCCGCTGTACGCGACGCTTATTGCGCTGGTGGACCCCTTCGGCCCGTTGGTCGGTGTGATCGACCTTCCCGCTATGGGGTTGACGCTTGCCGCTGGCCGCGGCACGGGCAGTTGGCTCGGAGATCATCGCTGTTCGGTGAGCGATCACCCTGATCTGCGGGGGGCCATGGTCAACACCTCCAGCTTCGAGACCTTTGAGCCTGAACAATTCACCGCACTTCGCGCCGACGGCGCAATGATGCGCACATGGGGCGACGCGTACGGCTATTTCCTCGTCGCAACCGGACAGGCTGAGGCCATGATCGACCCGGTGTGCGAGACATGGGACCTGGCCCCGATGCCAGTGATCATGTCCGAGGCCGGCGGAATCTTCACTGATGTCGATGGCAGGCCCGAATACCGCAACCGCAGCGGCATCGCTACCAATGGGCTGCTGCATGCGGCCATCGTCGCCGCTATGGCATCTCCGGGGGAGGGCGGTCATGGCGAGTGAACCCCAGCGTCGCGCCGATCTCGAGTTGTCCGAGCGCGACCGAATGCCGCGCTGGGTGCCACGCGCGATCGGCTTGGCCATGGCCGCAGTTGTGGGCCTGGCGACGGCCGCGTGGTTGATCGACAAGCTGCGCAACCTCTTGGTGGTCCTGCTGGTGTCGCTGTTCCTGTCGTTTGCGATGGAGCCTGCGGTGAACTGGCTCGCGCGTCGAGGGTGGCGTCGGGGGCTCGGTACCGCATTCGTCTTCTCGGTGTTCGGCGCGGCCGCGGCGGGATTCGCGGCGGCCATGGCATCGGTGCTGGCCGATCAGATCGTCAAGCTCATCGACGCCGCTCCGGGCTATCTGTCGGACATTGAACGCTGGGCCGACGAACAGTTCGGCGTCCAGCTCAGCACCGACGAGCTCGCGGCGCAATTCACCGAGGGCGGGAGCGCTGCATCGCTGGCCAGCGACGTGGCCAGCAACCTCGTGTCGGTCAGCTCCGCCGTCGTGAACGTCGCGGTGCAGCTGCTGACGATGGCGCTGTTCACCTTCTACCTCGTGGCCGACGGGCCTCGACTTCGCCGCCTCCTGTGCTCGGCCCTGGCTCCGACCCGCCAAGCGATGGTGCTGCGTGGCTGGGAGCTAGCCATCGACAAGACCGGCGGCTACATCTATTCCCGCACCCTGCTCGCCTTCGCAGCTTTCCTGTTCCACTGGGTCGCATTCGCCATCATCGGAGTGCCGTTCCCGGCTCCGCTCGCCATGTGGGTGGGCGTGCTCTCACAGTTCGTGCCGGTCGTCGGCACCTACTTGGCGGGGGTGCTGCCGCTGCTCATCGCGTTGCTCGACAACCCGATCTCGGCGATCTGGGTGGCGATCGTGGTGCTCGCGTACCAGCAGCTCGAGAACTACCTGCTGGCACCCCGCGTGACCGCGCACACGATGAACATCCATCCTGCGGTGGCCTTCGGCTCGGTCCTCGTGGGTGCCGCCTTGCTGGGCTCGGCCGGTGCGCTGCTGGCGGTGCCTGCGGCTGCAACGGTAAAGGCGTTCGTATCGACCTACGTCAAACGGCACGAGCTCATTGAGTCCGTTCTGTTCGAGACCCACGAAAGCGAATCTGACGAACCTGACGGACCAGCAATGGCGGATGAAGCAGACAACGCGATTGGGGACGCCGATTCGGCAGCCGGAACCGACGCGCCAGCGCCCCGCTGAGGTGGGCGCGTCCGGCGAGAAGCAGTCAGAAATGACCTTGGGGTGGCTGTGGCCATGGTGCCACGTAGTCGAGCGGGTCCACGGCCGCACCGCTGAGTCGCAACTCGAAGTGCAGGTGTGCACCCGTCACGGCGCCGGTCGAACCAAGCCGCCCCACCTGGTCGCCCGCGTCCACGTGGTCGCCCACGCGTACGTTGATGCTGCTCAAGTGCGCATAAACCGTGGCGACCCGCTCTCCGTGACCGATGATCACCGAGCGCCCGTAGGCCGCGTAGCTTCCCGTCGCAATGACGGTGCCCATGCCCGCAGTCAGGACTGGAACCCGCCAGCGTCGCTCCCGGTCGACGAGATCGACTCCGGTATGCGGCAGCCACCGGCGGTGAACGGGGTGAAAACGAGCACCGAACTCCGAGCTCATGATCGGGTCGGCGAGCGGGATGCGGAGTTCACCGAACATCGGCACGCGCAGCGTCTGGCAACCCTGCATTGCGGTGACGACGGAAGCGATCCAGTCGTCGTAGATGAGCGCACCCTCGATGGCTGGGCCCAAGTACGGAGGCGCGGGAAGCGATGGCTCAGGAAAGCAGGCGTTCAGGTGAAGGTTGACAGGCGGAAGATCGATGGGGACGTCCGCCGCGTGCACAGCTGGACCGCCGGCAAGGACGACGCCGCCGAACGCGAGCACCACGGCTGCCGTTGCGCGCTTCAACGGTCTGTGCGATCGACGTATGCGCTGCAGCAGTTGATTCATTCAGCGCCTCCCCCCTCGGCAGGCGCTACGCAAGGGAAGCAAGCCTATTTCCCCTGTGGGGCCCGTGTTGACGACGCGTCCGAGGGCGGTGTTTGACCGATGACGATCCTCGTCGACGAGGCTCGCTGGCCCTGGCGCGGGCGCCGCTGGGCCCACCTTGTCTCCGACGAGAGCTACGACGAACTGCACCAGTTCGCTGCACATATCGGCAAGCGTCGCGCCGCATTTCAAGGCGACCACTACGACGTCGACGAGGTCGAACGGGAATTGGCGCTACGAGCGGGCGCTGTTGCGGTGAGCAGCCGCGAATTGGTGTCTCGCCTACGTGCAGCGGGGCTGCGTCGGCGGGGACCGCGACGGGTCATTGACGGCGCTTGACGCCGTCGAGGTCAGCAGTGGGCCGAATGGGCCCGAGGCACACGTCGCGCTTGCGCACAAACGCGCTTGAGGTCGTGGACCTGACGGGTTCAGAACACTCCTAGGTGTTCCATCACGGCATCGATGAAGCCAAAGTTCTTCGGTGTCGCGAAGTGGTCGCAGCCGCGCAGCTCTGTGTACGAGGCATCTGCCAGCGCTTCGAGCAGCGGGTCTGCGGGCCCAGCGAAGTCCTCGGAGCCGAGGACCACTCGAACCGGATGGGTGATGCGCGCGAACTGTTCAGGTCCGAGAGGTGCGTGCTTACGGCGCATGAACGCTGCCAACGCTCGGCCGTCCTGATCGGGTTCGGCGGCATAGCGGGCGAAGGTCTGTGCGTGCACGTCATCGGCATCGGCTTCGCCGGCGACCCCTCGTGCAATGCGCTCGGCCTGCTCGAGGTCCTGCTCGAAAAGGTTGCGGCCGACTCCTGAGACCACGAGGCGGCCGAAGCGATCGGGTGCCATGGCCGCCATGGCGAGCAGCGTGCGCGACCCCATCGAAAAACCCACGCCGTCGACAGCCTGACTGCCGATCTCGTCCGCGAGTCGCTCGACCAGCTTGGCCTCCATGTCGACATACCCGGCCGGGTCGTGGTGCTTGGGCGCCGAGCCGTGCCCTGGCAGATCCCACGCGATTACCTCGCGACCTCCCTCGCGCAGCAGGTCCATGATGCCGGTGGGCTGCCACGTGCTCGTAACCGAGCCGGTGAAGCCGTGGAGCAGGAGCACGGGGTTCGCCATGGCGAGAAGTCTGCCAGAACTGTGCCCATCGCCCGAGGGCAGTCCTCGGCGTCTTGACCGCGCTGAGCCCGCGGCTGAAACGTCAGAGCCGGGATCGGCTGTCGAGCCGAGCGGTACTGTTGCCCGATCCCTGATCGGACCGCTCCCCACGCACGTTGAGGACACATGAGCAACACGACGTCACCGCCAATCCGGATCGCCAACTGCAGCGGCTTCTTCGGAGACCGACTCTCGGCTGCGAGCGAGATGGTCTCGGATGGCCCCATCGATGCGCTGACGGGCGACTGGCTGGCCGAGTTGACCATGCTGATCTTGTCGCGCATCGCAGCCAAGCGGCCCGGCGCCGGCTACGCCCGAACCTTCGTTACCCAGATGGAGCAGGTCATGGGCACGTGCCTGGATCGTGGCATCAAGGTGGTGTCCAATGCCGGTGGCCTGAATCCCTCGAGCTGCGCTGACGCCGTGGCCGAGGTTGCGGACCGGCTGGGTCTGCGCCCGTCGATCGCCTACGTGGGCGGCGACGACCTCACCGACCGGCTCGGTGAGTTCATCGAGGCGGGGAACGACTTCGCCCATCTCGACACCGGTCAGCCCCTCGGCGATCTGGCCTCCCGGATCGTGACCGCGAATGCCTACATCGGCTGCTGGGGCATCGTCGAGGCGCTCAACCAGGGGGCAGACATCGTCATCACGGGCCGCGCCACCGACGCAGCCGTGGTGGCGGGTCCGGCCGCGTGGCACCACGGGTGGACTCGTGACGACTGGGACGCGCTGGCGGGTGCCATCGTTGCGGGGCACGTCATCGAGTGCGGCGGACAGGCCACCGGCGGCAACTACAGCTTCTTCACCGAGATCGCTGACATGACCTACCTGGGGTTCCCATGGGCCGAAGTGGCAGCGGATGGCTCCACCGTGATCGGCAAGCACGCAGGCACCGGCGGGGAGGTCTCGGTCGGCACGATCACCTCGCAGCTGCTGTACGAGATCCAGAGCGAGCGGTACCTCAACCCCGATGTGGTGAGCCGATTCGACACGATCGAGTTGGCCCAGCTGGGGCGAGACCGCGTGCGCATCAGCGGTGTCCGCGGTGAACCCGCGCCGCCCACGCTCAAGGTGGCAATGAACTACCAGGGCGGGTACCGCAACCAGATCTCGATCGGGCTGACGGGTCTCGACATCGAGGCCAAGGCCGAGCTCATCGAGCGGCAGTTCTGGCATGCCTGCCCCTACAGCCCCGACGACTACGAGACCGTGGTGCGCAAGTTCCTGCCCACGCACAAGGCAGACCCCGACACCAACGAAGAAGCCGTGGCCGTCTACAAGATCATCGTGAAGGACCCTGACGAGCGCAAGGTCGGCCGGGCATTCTCGAATGCGGGCACCGAGATCGGTCTGTGCTCCATTCCCGGCATGTTCGGCACCGGAGGCGGTCCGGGGCCGGGCCAGCCATTCGGGGTGTACTGGCCAGCGCTCGTCGCCGCGGACCTGGTTCCGATGCAGGTGGTGGTGGACGGCCGGCGAACCGTGATCGAAAGCACCCCGCCCGACGTCCGGTTCGACGGCGTCGAGGTGGCGCCCGTCGAGCGCGTCGAACCCCCAGGAGGTCCGACGCGCCAGGCTCCGCTCGGAACGCTGTACGGCACCCGATCGGGCGACAAGGGGCCCAATGCGAACCTCGGCATCTTTGCCCGCTCGGCGGAGGCGTACTGGTGGCTCTCGGGCTTCCTGACCGTCGCGCGACTCGCGGAGCTGATGCCCGAGGCAGCCGAGCACCGCGTCGACCGCTACGACCTGCCCAACATCTGGAGCCTCAACTTCATCTTCCACGGACTGCTGGAAGAGGGCGTGGCTGCGTCGACCCGGCAAGATCCGCAGGCGAAAGCGTTGGGGGAGTACCTGCGCGCCAAGATCGTCGACGTACCCGAGGCATTGTTGGGCTAGGCCCCCGGAGAACCTGCAGAACCTGCAGACCCTGCAGCCGGTGCCTAACGCCCCTGCAGATCCTGCAGTCCCAGCCGCGGACCGTGGCGTGGGGGAGCCCCTGCGGACTTGGCCAGCCCCTGCACACGGGCGCGCTGGCCGCGGTAAGGCTCGAGCAGCTCCAGCATCCGGGCGTCGTCGCCGCGCCGTTCCCCGGCGAAGTGCCAGGTGACGTAGCTGGGAATCTGGTAGTCGCCGACGATCACCGAGTCGGGATCGCCGTGGCTGAGCAGCACCACGATCGACGCAGTCCACGGGCCGATGCCGCGAACCGTTTGCAGGCGTTCGCGGGCCGCCTGCGGGGTGAGTCGGACGACGCCTTCGAGTGTGCTGGACCGTCGGGCGAAGGCAATGATCGCCTCTGCTCGGCGACGCTCCACGTCGAAGCGGTGAAACTCGTGGTACGCGAGCGAGGCCACCAGGTCGGGAGCAGGCGGCAGCCGAAGCGCGTCCGGTGCTGGCCCAGGCGGACACCGTCCCCAGCACCGCAGGATTCCCTGCCACGAGTTGCGGGCATTGAGTCCGGGCACCTTCTGACCGCACACCGTCGGGACCACGTGTTCCCAGATCGTGCCGGTCGCGGTCAGCCGCCGCAGCGGCCAGCGGCGAACCCAGCCTGCCACGGTGCTGTCCGCAGGAACCAGCGCTGCCGGCTCGTCGTGGGCGCCGAGCAACGCGGGCACGCCCGCGACGGCCTCGCTCGCACCCGGACCCCACGCCTCGACCGCAGCGGCGTGCGCTGAACGCGTGATGCGCAGCGTGGCCTCTCCGGACGGTGCGTCCTGGGTACGCCAGATGACAGGTCCGTCGTAGAGCACGGGCCCCAGGGTGCCCTTGCCGCCGACACGCCCCAGCGTCCTGCCGGCGTCCAGTGGGAAGTCGAATTCGAAGCGCTTCTTGAGGTCAGGCGAAGGTGATGCATCTGCATCAGCCCTGCTGGCGCCAGACCGCATCACAGCGGGGTTCTAGGCGACGGGTTCCGCGATCACCGGGTTGGTGAGCGTGCCGATGCCTTCGATCGTGATCGACACCTCGTCACCGGCGTTCAGCAGTCGAGGCGGATCGAAGAACAATCCGACGCCCGCAGGGGTTCCGGTGCTGATGATCGTGCCGGGGTCAAGCGTGAACGCCGTCGACAGATGCTCCACGAGCGTGTAGCAGTCAAAAATGAGGTCGTTGGTGTTGGCGTCCTGGCGGATCTCGCCGCTTACCTCGGTGACCAGGCGGCACGAGTGAGGGTCGATCGAGTCACCGGTCACCATCCACGGGCCACACGGTCCGTGGGTATCCCACGACTTGCCCATCGTCATCGTCGGGCTTGCACGCTGCCAGTCCCGCACGCTGACGTCGTTCATGATCGTGTAGCCGGCGATGTAGTCCGGGGCGTCGGCCGCTGATACTGCCCGGGCTGAGCGTCCGATGACAACGGCCAGCTCGCCCTCGTAGTCGATCATGTCCGGCGCCGCGGCCGGAAGGTGAATCGCTGCACCCGGCCCGACGATGCAGTTGTGGTGCTTGTTGAAGATGATGGGCACCGAGGGAGGCTCGCGGCCTCCTTCAGCAGCGTGCGCTCCGTAGTTCAATCCAACGGCGAAAATCGCAGGTGGCCGCCCAACGGGCGAGAGCAGCTGTGCTTCGTCCAGCGGCGTCTCCGGCCCGGTTGCCATCGCTTCGACCGAGGCCAGATCACCGTCAATGGCACGCAGCAGTTCTCCGAGATCGGTGTGATCTGTATCGAGATTCACCAACCGGTCGTCGGACGCGACTGCCAAAGTCGGCTGCCCGTCAATGAGGTGTCGTGCGATACGCATGCGCCGAACGCTAGTGCCCTGGGCCCGACGCGAGACTGGTGGTCGCACACCTGGTCACACAACGATTGTGACCTGCCATTGTGCGATTCACGCGACAGTGGCACTCTGGCGCGCCATGGCTCGCCACGGCAACCGGGGCGTCGATCCCGGCGGTCCGGGCCCAGACGCACTTGGCTCAGTGATGGACCCGATCACGGGTCTTCCTGATGTTCGCGTCTTCATTCTGCTGGTGGAGCGCAAGCTGGCTCTGTCGCGACGCGCACTTCAACCGCTCTCGCTCGTGCTGTTCGAAGTCGACGGCTTTGAGCAGCTCGGGGCCACACAAGCGCGCGTCGCACTTCGGCTAGCGGCGCGACTGGTGCGCGGCACGCTGCGCGACTCCGACAGCGTGTGCTATGGCTCCGGCGGCGTTGTGGCAGCGATTCTCGACGACACGCCGCACGGCGGGG
Organism: Candidatus Poriferisodalis sp.; assembly: GCA_965226645.1. Taxonomy (GTDB): domain Bacteria; phylum Actinomycetota; class Acidimicrobiia; order Acidimicrobiales; family Poriferisodalaceae; genus Poriferisodalis. The sequence continues at coordinate 735,845 of CBDDDL010000004.1, read as the reverse complement.
CCGTCTGGGCGGCCGATCGCGTTCGGCGAGAAGTGGCGGCGCGCTCGTATCACACTGGCGTCACGCTCTCCATGGGCGTCGCGAGCTATCCCACCCACGCTCTCGAAGCCCCAGACCTGCGCGACCGCGCGTTCGCGGCGCTGTACATGGCTCGCTCGCTCGGACCGTCCCGGCTCGAGATTGCAGAGCCGATGCCCCATTGAGGCAAGCCGCAAATGAGGCAGGTCGTGACGACACAGAGCGCCCTGATTTCTCAGTAGCCGGCGGTACCGCCGGTCAGGGCGCGGGGATCGGAGGCCCCAGCGAGCACGTGGCCTTGAACGTCGATGAGGTGGGCGTGCCCGTATGAGTTGTCGTGTGAGCCGTCGACCTCGACGCGGTGACCTCGTCGCATCAGCTCGGCGAGCCGGTCGTCGGATGTCCACGCCGCGTGGCCCTCGATGCAGAGCCGGAGATTGTCCGCGTCTGCCCAGGTGTCGAAGCCGGTTCCCTCCGCAGCGCCCCAGCGCCAGCGACCCGAGGCGATGGCCGACGCCGGACCCTCGCCGAGATGCAGCGCGCGAGCCAGCACCTGCAGCAGAATCTGAGGCTGTGCGTCGCCGCCCATTGTGCCGACGACGAATCTCAGCGAACCGTCAGCGTTCTGGACAAGTGCTGGAGCCAGCGTGTGCGGCGGACGCCGCCCTGGTCCGTACTCGGCGGCGCTTCCTTCGTCAAGGCTGAAGCCAATGCCCCGATTGTGCAGGCTGATGCGATGCGTCGGCGTCCACAGCAGCGCACCCCAGCCGCCCGCATTTGACTGGATCAGCGAGACACCCATCCTGTCGTCGTCCACGGCGGACAGGTACATCGTGTCGCCCATGTCGGTGCCGATTCCGAGGTGTGCTGCTGTGTCGGGCGAGATCTCGGCACGGCGGCCGGCGAGTCGGTCTGGCGAGATCAGCGCTTCGCCGTCCGCGTGCTCGGCCAGCACCTGGGGTCGGTCCCAGCTTGCGAGCTTGGCGGCTTCGGCCAGCAAATGGGCGAACAGCGGGTCGTCAGGATCGTCGGGCAGTTCCAAGCCTGCGGCGATCCCTGCGCTGGCCAGCGTGAGGTAGCCCTGCGAATTCGGGGGGACGGTCCACACCGAATGACCCCAGACATCGGTGCGCAACGGCGTCACCCAATCGGCCAGCGGCGCTGCAAGGTCGGCCGAGGAGTACTCACCGCCCCCGAGCTCGATGAGGTCGCGGCCGAAGTCCCCCTCGTAGTACGCGGCTCGTCCTCCGTCTGCGATCTCGTGCAGCGCGTTCGCTACTCCCGGCCGCTTGATGAGATCGCCCGCTCGACTTCGGGGCGGGTAGTCCTCGGTATTCGGTACCCCGTCGAGAAGGATCGCGGCGGCAGCACCATGAGGTGAAAGCGCGAATCCTCCGTGCGCGCACTCGATCGCCGGTCCCAGAACGTCGCGTAGAGGTGCCCGTCCAAAGCGCTCGTGCAGCGCGAGCCAGCCGTCGACGCAGCCCGGCACCGGCACGCTGCGCACATCATGGCGAAAGCGCATTCGGGTCCGGCCCTCAGCTCGCAGAGCTGATGGTTCAGCGCCGCTGCCAGCTCGGCCGCTGGCGTTGAGCGCAGCGGGCGGCTGACCATCGCCATGGTGGACGAGAGCCCAAAGATCGCCGCCCATGCCGCACATGTGCTGAGTGGTGACTGCGAGGACGGCCGAGGCTGCAACAGCGGCGTCGGCGGCTGAGCCACCGGCGCGCAGCAGTGCAATTCCGGCGCCGCTCGCCAGGTGATCGACGCTGCAGACCATGCCGCGGCGTGCATACCGAGTTGCAAACGGAACCTGAGGTCGGGGCCTGTCCATGGCGCAGAACCGTAGACGTGGGGAGCCAGGTGGGCAGGCACACACACGGCGCGCTGTGATCTCGGGCGTGGCGCAACTGCGTCCGATCGCGTCAGGGCAGCAGGACGTTCGGATTCAGCAGCTTCGCTGGATCGAGAGCGCGCTTGATGGCAGCGAACGCGGCGAGCTCGGCTTCGGAGCGGTTCAGGTGCAGATGCGCCAGCTTGGCCGTGCCAATCCCGTGTTCGGCCGAAATACTGCCGCCGAGCGAGGCGGCGTAGCGCAGCACCTCATCGTCAACTTCTTCACGGGGCTCGGCGCCGTTGAGTCCAAGAACGTTGACGTGGACGTTCCCGTCGCCGAGGTGCCCGAACTGCAGGGGACGGGCACCGGGATCTGCGGCGAGCACAACGTCCGGCACGCCGTCAACGAATTCGGCGAGACGAGCGGCCGGCAGCGTCACATCGAGTTTGTGCGGGATGCCCGCCGCAGAGATGGCCTCGGTCACGTTCTCGCGGAATGCCCAGAGCCGCTGACGCGCGCCGGGCTCGAGCGCCACTGCGGCGTCGAGCACCAAATCTCCCAGTTCCTCGACACCCGCTGCGAGCTCGGCGCTGGGATCTGTTCGCCCCGCCGCCTCGGCCACGAGCCAAGCGTTGCCTTCGAACCCCACCGGCGGTTGTGTGCCCAAGTGCTTGGACACGAGTGACATCGTCGCTCCGAAGACGGCTTCGAGCGCATGCAGCGACTGCACATTCCTGCGCAGCGATGCTGCAGCAGCGACGGCGTCATCCGTGCTGGCGAACGCGATCAACGCTGTGGCGCGCTCGGGTAGCTGCGGGTGCAGCCGCAGACGCACTCGAGTGATGATGCCCAGGGTGCCCTCACTGCCCGCCAGCAGTCCGCCAAGGTCGTAGCCGGTGTTGTCCTTTTCCAGCCCGGCGAGGTGGCTCACCACGGTGCCATCGGCCAGGACGGCCTCGATGCCGAGGACCTGCGCCCGCATTGCGCCGTACCGCAGGACATTGATGCCGCCGGCATTCGTAGCGACCATGCCCCCGATGGTCGCTGAGTCGCGGGCGGCAAGGTCGACCCCGACGCTGAGGCCTGTCGCGGCGGCGTGAGCCTGTGCGTGGGCGAGGGTGACGCCGGCTCCCAGAGTCACCTGAGCTGCGAGCTCGTCGACGGGCTCGCGGGCGGCGAGCCGCCGCAGCGAGACGACAGCTTCGCCGCGGGTCGGGACGCTGCCGCCGACGAGGCCGGTGTTGCCGCCCTGAGGGACGACGGCGATGCCTGCGCCGCTCAGCACGCGCATCACAGCGGCCGTCTCGGCGGTGTCCGCTGGTCGTACGACGATCGGAGTGGTGCCCACGAAGCGGCGCGTCCAGTCGATCGAGTAGCTCTGAGTGACCTCGGGGTCGCGCAGTACGTGAGCGGAACCGACGATTGCAGCCAGATCGCCCGCAATCGCATCGAGGGTGCCTGCTTCGAGAGCGCCCGCAGGCCGAGCGATGTCGTTCATGCTCGCTCGCTCACGACGTGCCCCCGCAGCGGTCAGGGTCGGGCGGCCACACGTTTCGAGACTTCATCACGTCGAGCAGGAGCTTCGGTTCGTCGGTCATGATGCCGTCGATGCCGAGGTCGAGCAGCCGTGCCATCTTGGCGGCGTCGTCGATTGTCCACACGTGCACGGCGAGCCCGACGCGATGTGCGTAGTCGATCAGTCGTGGGGTGGCCAGAGGGACCGGACCCTGGCGCAGGGGTATCGACGCGATCCTCCCTCGGAAGGGCCGTCCGTACCGAAGCGTCGAACGAGCCGGTATGCCGAGCGTGCTCAGCATCGCCAGGCGTGCGATCTCGCGGGGACACAAGCTCAGGCACACCGCATCACCGAAGGCCTGATTCATGCGCGCGAGTCGGGCATCGGAGAACGATCCGATGCACACACGGTCGAGCACGCCCGGTCGTCGCAGGGCGTCGATCAAGGGCTCGGTGGCGGCATCGGTCTTGGGGTCGATACTGATGTGAACATCTGCGAAGGCGTCCAGCAGTTCCTCGAGCCGGGGGATGGGTTCCCCGTCGACGCGAGCTTGGGACACCTCAGACCACGACATTTCGGAGATGCGTCCGTCGCGATCTGCAACCGGCGCCAGGACGTCGTCGTGGAAGACCGCCAGGACGCCATCGACGGTGGCTTGCACATCGGTTTCGAGGTGGCGATAGCCGAGCCCCACGGCACCGCTGAACGCGGCCATGGTGTTCTGGGGCCACACGGCGCTGCCACCTCGATGGGCGATCGGCACCGGTCCCGCGTCGGCGAGGTAGGGGTGCTGCGGGCTCACACCGCAAGTATTGCTGTCCATCGCGTTCGTGTGACCATTGCCTCTGGTCTGGCGACCCCCACGGGCCGCGCAGCAACGACGGTACATTCGCCTCGATGGCGGATGCCTCCCAGCCGCGCGATGAGCCGTCCGATGACGAAGTGCGGTCGCCCACCGATGCGTTCGAGGCCTGTGCACACGCCGATCCAATCCCGCTCGACCGGGCCGCGTTGTGCATCCCTGCACATTGCCGTCCCTTCGATGTCGATGAGTCCGCGACGCTTGGTGAGCTCGACCGGCTTGCGAACGCAGTGTCCGAACCCACGCCGTCAGGCGTGGTCGATCTTCTCTTTGGGGCGGAGGGCTTCGCTGGCAACCGGGGCAACTACGAAGACCCATCGAACAGTTATCTCGACCTCGTGGTTGCCAGGCGCCGAGGCATCCCGATCACGCTGGCTGTCGTGGCCATTGAGGTTGGCCGGCGGGCGGGTGTCGCGCTGCACGGCGTCGGCATGCCCGGCCATTTCCTCGTCGGCACGACCGACCCTGATGTCTTCATCGATGCCTTTGACGGACGCTTCGTGGACCGGTCCGCAGCTCGGGACATCTTCGGCCGTTTCGAGTCACGTCAGGCGTTCAGCGACGATTTCCTGACACCGACACCGTCAGTTGCGATCCTGCAGCGGATGCTCAACAACCTGCGCATGCTGCACATGCGCCAGGCCGACGCGGCATCGCTCGTTGCCGTGCTGGAGCTGGTGACCCGTCTTCCGCAATGCCCGGCCTCTGAGTTCATGCGGCTGGGGCAGGCGCTGTCCGCGCTCGGACGTCCCGACGACGGAGCTCGGTTGCTGGAGGCCGCAGCGGAACGCTTCGGCGCTTCCGAGGCCTCACAGATGAGTGGCCTGGCGCGCCGGTTGTGGTCCCAGCTGAACTAGCGGCCAGACCGGGGCGGGATCGAGCTACAAGCCGATGGCCAGATCGGGACGCCCTCGCAGGTGGGTGCGCTCATTGACCGAGAGGACGCTGCGGTGGCCGTGGCCCGACGCGAACACACGCGTGACCGACGTGTAGTCCACGTCGAAGCGCAGAAAGCTCTCGCTGTCGAAACCCAGGCACTTGGCGAGGTACGCGTTCACCACACCACCGTGGCACGCCACCGCAACACGCATGCTGCGGTGCGCACCGACTATCTCGTCGACGGCATCGGTGACCGTCGCGACGAAGAGGGCCGTGCGCTCGGCGTCGCCGAACGAGCCGCTCGCCAGCTGATTCCAGCGGTCACGGTCGGTCTGCTTCAACACCTCCATCGGCACGTACGCCGGCGCGTCGCGGTCGAACTCGCTGAGGCCGTCGCGCACGATGGGCACGAGGCCGGTCGTCGAGCCGATCGCTTCGGCTGTTTGGAGGGCGCGCCGCATCGGGCTGCTGTACAACGCGTCGATCTGCATCTCGTCCAACCAGGAGGCCACCGCAGCGGCCTGCTGGCGACCGATGTCGGACAGCGCAGGATCGGCGGGCTGCCCATCGTTGCGCACGACTCGCTCTGGCTGCCCATGGCGTACCAAGACCAATTCCACGTGGGCTGACGCTATGAGGCGATTGGCGTTGCGCCACAGCGATGTTGTCAGCCGATGGCGCCTTCGCGCACATGGTGCCACCGGTGCAGCGGTACCGTGGGAACACATGGCAAGACGAACCAAGATCATCGCTACCGTCGGACCGGCCTGCAACGACGAGGCGACGATGCGGGCCATGATCGAAGCCGGCGTTGACGTCTGGCGTCTCGGTCTCGCGCACGGCACGCTTGACGAACAGGTCGATACCTTTCGCCGGCTGCGCGCCGTCTCAGCGGACTCGGGGCGACATGTCGGCATCCTGGTCGACCTGCCGGGCCCGAAGGTGCGGTGCCGTCCCTTCGCCGAGGGCGGCTGCGAGGTCGCGCAGGACGCTGTGGTGTCCGTCGGCATCGACGGCGACGTCAGCACAGCCGACCGGCTCGTCGTCGACTACGAAGGACTGCTGACCGATGTCGGACCGGGCGACCAGCTCTCATTCGGCGATGGCAACGTGGTGCTGGCCGTCGAGGATCGTGCTTCGAACGGGCTCAAGACCCGAGTCCTGCACGGCGGGCATCTAGAGGGCCGGCCGGGGCTCCACATCGATTCGTCCAAATTGCGGCTCAGCACGCCGACACCGCACGACCTCAAGCTGACTGACACCTTTATCGACTTGGGCACCGACATGATCGCGCTGTCGTTCGTGCGCTCGGCGCATGACATGCGACGCCTCGGTGTCGAGCCGGTGCCCCGCGGACCGCTGCTGGTCGCGAAGATCGAGACCAACGCAGCAGTCGAAAACCTCGAAGGCATCATCGAGGCCTCCTCGGCAGTCATGGTTGCCCGCGGGGACCTCGGTGCGGAATGCGACATCGAGGACCTTCCGCACCTGCAAAAGCACATTATCGAAGCCTGTGTCGCCCAGGGACGCCCAGCCATTACGGCCACGCAAATGCTCGAATCGCTCCTGCACTCACCGGTGCCCACCCGTGCGGAGGCCTCAGACATCGCCAATGCCGTGTTCGACGGCACGTCTGCGGTGATGCTCAGCGGCGAGACGGCGATCGGTCACGACCCGGTGAACGCCGTGCGCACGATGGCACGCATCACTGGCCGAGCCGACGAGCGATTCGACTATGAAGCGTGGTGGACACGGCTGCTCTCGCTGCGAAGGCGTGACGACCGCATTGCTGACTACCAACTCGTTACCGACGGCATCACCCATGCGGCCTCGCGGCTGGCCACCGAGCTGGGCGCCGAGGCCATCATCTGCTTGAGCAGGTCGGGGTTCACGGCGCGCAGCATGGCCCGCTTTCGCCCTTCAATGCCCTTGCTCGGTCTCACGCCTGAGCCCCGCACTGCGATGCAGCTGTCATTGTCGTGGGGCACCCGGCCGTTGGTGTTCGGCGAGCGGTTGTCGCCTTCGGAATCCGCGCTGGAGGCAGTGCACGCTGCGACCCGCACGGGAGCCGTGCGTTCGGGCGACATGGTCGTGGTCGTGTCAGGCTCAAGTCCGGAGTCGCACGCCACCGACAGCCTGCGTGCGATGCGAGTTCCTTAGCCACGCTCGCTGAGAGAGCTCACCTCGTTCCACTTGGAGTGCTGATGTCAATGTCCACACCGATGCGATCTCCCGCGAGACGATTCGGTCCACACAGCGGATTCGTGGGCACGTCCACGGAACGTCCGAACACTTCGCACGTACAGGTCTCGCGACAATTGCGCAGGCCGGTCCATTGCAGTGCCAGTACTGCAGCACCACACACGAGGACAACCGCGACAAGCACTGCCAGCGCCAGCTTGCGAATCAAGCGCAGCGCGACCAGCGCGGCGACGGCTAGCGATGCGATGCCGCCGACGAGCGCTACGTTCAGCCGATCGACGTCGAGCCACTCAGTGATCACCTCCCTTGAGAGTACGCAGACACCGCCGGGCTTCGCTGCCGGTGCTCCGGTTCGCCGACGAGGGGCTCGGTAGCATCGCGCCATGGCGTCGACTCCGATTGATCTGCAACCCGGCGGGCTCCCGTCGACCGTTCTCGATCCAGCGCCGGCCGATGCCGCCGAGTCAATGGCGGCAGCCTTGCGCTTGCCGCGGGCCGATCGACGCGAGGCCTTGGCAGACGTCGCCGCAAACTGGCCCCGTCTGCTCGAAGCCTGGGCTGAGCTCGGCCGTACAGCAGCGGAGGCGGGAAGTCACGTTGAGTCGTATGCCTACTGCCGGGTCGGGTACCACCGAGGACTCGACGCCCTGCGAGCAGCTGGATGGCGAGGCAGCGGATATGTGCGCTGGGCCGAGCCAGCCAATGGCGGGTTCTTGTGGTCGTTGCTGGGACTTGAACGTGCGGCAGCCGCAATCGGCGAGGACGACGAGGCCGAACGCTGCGCACAGTTTCTCTCCCAGCTTGATCCCGGCGGGCCGCCCCGCACAGGTGAGTGGCCTGTCGCGTGAGACCCGCCGGGCGCGGCACCCGCGGTGCCAGCCGGCGCCCCGAGGACGTCGGGAGGTTTACGCCAGAGTCCGATGCGCCTGCAAGGCTGCCGCCGACCGGTGTCGTGCTGTGCGGCGGCGCCTCGCAACGGATGGGCAGCGACAAGGCGACGCTCGAGCTGGCGGGCAAGCCGCTTGCCGTCTGGGTCGCAGCGGCGTTGGAAGCCGCGGGGGCCGATCCGGTGATCGCCCAGGGCGGCACCGCTCCCGAGCCGCTCGTCGCTGAACCGGACAGCGCTCCGCGAGCGGGTCCGCTAGCGGCTCTTATCGACGTTCTCGAGCGCCACGGAGATGTCCTGGTATGCCCGACCGATGTGCCCACGGTGTCGACGGCATTGCTGGTGGCAATCGTCGAGCGAGCATCGCGAACCGGCGCACCGGTCGTGCTGGCCCGCAGCGACCGAACCGAACCCTTGATCGGGTACTACAGCCAAGCTGCGCTTCCCGTACTGCAGGCGGGCTACCGCGACGGCGCTCGAGGCCCGGCGTCGGTCCTTCCCAGCTTGGTCGTCGTGACGGTGCCAGCGGCCGCCGCTGATGTGCTGAACGTCAACACCCTCAACGATCTGGTCGTGGCGGAGGAGATCCTCGCCGCACGCGTGGCTCCCACGCGGGGCACCGGCTCGTCGGCTGCCGGTTCGGCTCAGGCAGGCGGATGAGCGCGCACGAATGGGTGGACACCCAGCCGGGTTTCGACGCGTTGATCGACGACCTGCTGGCGGCAGATCGGATTGCGGTTGACACAGAGTTTCACCGCGAGCGCAGTTACCGGCCCCAGCTCGCGCTCGTTCAAATCGCAGTCCCCGAGCGCGTCGTGCTGATCGACCCGACCGCCGTCAACGTGACGATGCTCGCAACCGTGCTGCGTGCCGAAGTGCTGGTGGTCATGCACGCCTGTGCGCAGGACATTGAGATACTGGCCCAGGAATGCGGGGAGATCCCGTCACAGCTGTTCGACACACAAGTAGCAGCGGGCTTTCTGGGCATGAGCACGCCCTCGCTGGGAGTGCTTTCGGAGCGGCTGTGCGGCGTGCGGCTGACGAAAGGCAACCGCATGGCCGACTGGTTCCAGCGACCGCTGCGATCGGCTCAACGGCGCTATGCGGCAGACGACGTGGCCTACCTACTGGAGCTGCACGATGAGCTCCGATCGCGCTTGGAAGTTCGTGGACGTTGGCAATGGGCGCTCGACGAGTGCGAGCTGTGGCGCCGGCTGCCGCCGCCGCCGCCGGACCCGGCTCAAGCGTGGAGGCGTATCAAGGGGGCCCGGCAGCTGCGAGGCAGCCAGCGAGCCGTCGCCTACCGCGTGGCGGCGTGGCGCGAGCGCACGGCCAGCGAACGTGACCTCCCGGTGCGATTCGTGCTCTCAGACATGGCCCTGCTGTCGATCGCGCAACGCGGTCCTCGAACCGTGGCCGAGCTCAGCGGATTGCGGGGTGTCGACGGCGGCCAGATGCGGTCGGGGATCGGCGATCGCATCGTGGCCGAGGTGCAACGCGGCCTCGACATGGCGCCGGGCGACATACCCGCAGGGGCGTTTGCCGTCGGCCCGAACGTAGATGCAGCGCTGCAGCCAGCCGTGCCGCTGGTTTCCGCGTGGGTGGACGAAGTGGCGCGATCGGAAGGTCTCGATCGCAGCTTGCTGGCGACCCGTTCTGACATTGCGGCCCTTTTGGCTGGCGGTGGGAATTCTCGTCTGGCAAGCGGCTGGCGCGCCGAAGTGGTGGGTGACGGCATCCGGGCGCTGCTCGCAGGCGAGGCGGCGTTGGCATTCGATCTCGACGGCGGCCTGAAGCTCGAACCGAGGGTGCCGCAGCAGACTTGAGTCGATCAGTCTTGCCACGCAGCAAGCCCTGTGGGGCGATATCGTAGCGGGACACGTCGTAGACCACGGGTGCCCCATTCGTCACGCAAACGGGATGCGGGCACATCCGGCCCCACGCGAAGCACCCAGTAGAGCACGAGGAGCGAGCCGGTGAAGAAGGGTCGACATCGCCGCTACGAGGAAGCCCGCAAGTTCCAGCGGGCCACGGCGGAGCGGTTTACGGTTGAGGACTACGACTTCGACAACTCCGATCGATTTGGTGTGGAGTTCGATGACGAGGAGTCGACGGAAGACGATCAGTACGCCGACCTCGCCGACAAGTACGACGACTATTCCGACCTCGAAGCCAAGTACGCCGATTTCGCTCACGAGGCCGACGAAGAGATCGCGCAGCGCGAGAACGCCTGAAGAAGCGCCACCGCCGCGGCACACCCCGCGCGCAACGGCGTCGTAGCGCTCGTTCCGGTTGGTTAGTCGCGTCTGCGAACTGCTGGGTGTGCCAGCAGACGCTCGCTGTCAGCCGACTGCAGGATCCGCTCATCGAGCACCGCGGTCAGGGCGTTGTACATCTCAAGACCGCAGATTGCCGCAAGTTCGCTTCCGAGTGCCCGGAATACGGGCATTGCTCCGACGTGGGCGACCGATGACGACGTGCACCACCACCACACGTCGGTGTCGGGCCCGCCCCAGTCGCGTCGCTCCCACTCGCGCACCATCGTGTAGATGTGCCCGGTGACCGTCTCGTGGTCCTCGCGTCGAAGGGGTGCCTGCCAGCAAATCTCAGGCTTCGTGTCCATCGGTCGCCGACCCGACCGCTGCGCCAGAAGGTGGAAGGCACAGCCTGCGCCAGCGGGATGACCAGTCCGATTTGCGAAGACGCATGCCCCGTCCACCACGCGAGTGCGCCACGAGCCGTCGTCGTCCTGCCACAACGCTTCGCCGGGTTCGCGGCGAAGCTGCCAGAGCTCGTCGTCAAGTTCGAGGATCATCGAGTGCACGTGCGCGAGGTCGTCGTCATCGGTGAGGTATGCGCCGTGCGTGCAGCAGCCGAGTTCGCGCTCCGGTGCCGGTTGCTCATCGATGCCAGGACAACCCGCGCCGTAGATGCACGTCCATGCGCTTGCGAGGAACGTCACGTCGAAGAGCCAGGTGCGATGTTCGTGCGGATCCTCGAGCGATAGCCACTCTCGAGCCTCATCGTGAGGGCTCCCGCTTCCGGGACGCTCCGGAATCTCCGTTGCCATCAGCGGCGAGACTACGAGGCCGAGCGGATCCGAAGCGAGCCATCGGTGCACAGCGACGTCGACAGCGAGGCGATGGCCGCAGCGGCCGGCGAACGAAGCCAACGAGCGCAGAAGATGATTGGCTGCACGACTGGCTCCACGACGCAAGCCATTCTCGTTCCGGCAGTCCTCTACGGTACGGTCACTACGTGGCTCCCGAGCGTTCCGCACCCGTGACCAGCCAGTCTTCGCCTGCGGGCGGGACGGCTGGGGATCCGGCAGCTGATGCAGCGCTGCTGGCTGATCTGCGTGCACTGCTCGGCGATCGAGCACGCGACAATGACTTCGAGCGCGGCTTGTATCGCCGCGACGGTTCGATTGAGGGCAGCTCGCCGGCCGTCGTGTGCCTGCCGACGACCGGCGACGAGGTCGCCGAGATCGTGCGTGTCTGTCGACGCCACAGCCGGCCGTTCTTGGCTCGTGGTTCGGGAACCGGTCTTTCAGGCGGAGCCGTCCCAATCGGAGCTCCGGTGGTGATCGCGACTGCCAAGCTGGACCGGATCACCGAGGTGGACATCGACAACCGTATTGCGTGGGTAGAACCCGGGGTCCTCAACCTGGACCTGTCACGGTCCCTCGCGCCGTTCGGCTTTCATTTCGCCCCCGATCCGTCAAGCCAGCAGGTTTGCTCGATCGGAGGCAACATCGCCAATAACTCTGGCGGTCCGCACTGTTTGGCCTATGGAGTCACGACCGCGCACATCGCGGCGCTCGAAGTCGTCTTGCCGTCGGGCGAGACCACGATGTTCGGCGGTGTGGACGCCGAGCCGCCCGGTTACGACCTTCGGGGCCTCTTCGTGGGCTCGGAAGGCACGATGGGCATCGCCACCAAGGCGGCGGTCCGCCTGACGCCCAATGCGCCGGCAGTGAGAACACTGCTGCTCGACTTCGACGACGTCAGCGAAGGAGCGGCGGCCGTATCCGCGATTATCGCTGCGGGGCTTGTGCCCTCGGCGCTCGAGATGATGGATCAGCGGGCCATCGAGATTGTCGAGGCCTTCGCGCACGCCGGTTACCCGACCGAGGCGGCGGCGGTCCTGCTCGTTGAGCTCGACGGCCTGCCGGGCGGCGTTGCTGCCGGCGTCGAGATTGTGCGCGACGTGGCCGAGGCGCACCATGTCGGGCACGTACGGGTGGCTGCCGACGATGCTGAGCGAGCGCTGCTGTGGAAAGGGCGCAAGAATGCATTCGGCGCTGTCGCCCGCATCAAGCCCGACTACTACCTCCACGACACTGTGGTGCCTCGCTCCCGTCTCGTGGAAGTGCTCGAGCAGGTGTATCGGATTGCGGACGCCTATGACCTCATCGCTGTCAACGTGTTCCATGCAGGCGACGGGAACTTGCACCCCATCTTGGCGTTCGACCGGCGAGAGCCTGGCGTTGACGAGCGGGTGCATGCTGCAGGCCGCGACATCATCGCCGCGTCGATTGCAGCCGGCGGCGTGCTCAGCGGCGAGCACGGCATCGGCCTCGAGAAGCGGGACTACATGGGCATGCTCTTCGGCGCCCATGACATGTACACCCAAGATCTGGTGCGGGAGGCGTTCGATCCCGACGGTCTCGCCAATCCCCTGAAGGTCATCCCATCAGGCTCGCGGTGCAGCGATTCGTTCCGCCAGCATGTGCCCGAAGGGGCTTGGGTGTGAGCGGCAGTCTCGCCGCGACGATTGCGCCTGCGGTCACTGAATTCGCTCGCGAGATCGGCACCAGCGGCCTGGTGACGGTGGTAGGCGGACGTACTCACTGGCACGTCGGCGGACCGCCGGCAACGGGGACTCGCGAGGTTCGCGCACCATCGGGTGTGTGGGAGCACGAGCCGTCGGAAATGACGGTGCGGTGCGGTGCTGGGACCACGGTGGCCGAACTCGCCGAGCACCTCGCTCCCGGTAGGCAGATGGTGCCGTTTGATCCCACGGATGACGAGGCCACCGTCGGCGGAGTGCTGGCGTGCGGGCTCAGCGGGCATCGCCGGCTTCGGTACGGCCATGTTCGTGACCTTGTGCTGCAGACGCGCCACGTCGACGCTGACGGCAAGGTGGTGACGGCGGGCGGGCCGACGGTCAAGAACGTGTCTGGGTACGACCTGCCCCGGTTGCTCGTGGGGTCGCTCGGAACCCTCGGTCTGCTCGCAGAGGTCATCTTGCGGACATTGCCGACGCCGGCCGCTTCGCAATGGTCGGCCGGTGACGCCGACCCTTTCGCCGCGCGAGATCTTCTCTACCGGCCGAGCAGCATCCTGTGGAACGGCTCGCGCACGTGGGTCTTGCTCGAGGGCGACCCCGCAGATGTCGCAGCGGAAGCCGCCAAGCTCGCTTCGATGGGATTCGAAGATGTCGACGGTCCGCCGTCGATCCCGAACGAGGGCCGCGAGTCGATGCGACCGTCGGATCTGTACAAGCTGGTTGATACCGAAGCGGATATGTCCGCCGGTAACGGACGCCTCACCGCCAACAGCGCGCCAAGGTCTGGCGATGGGTGGATCGCCGAGATCGGAATCGGGCTCGTGCATCGCCGAGGTTCAGTGCCTGCGGGCGCAACATCGCCTGCGAATGCTGCGCTGATGACGGAACTGAAGCGCAGGCTGGATCCCTCGAACCGCCTCAACCCCGGCCGGAGGGTCTGGTGAGCTCAACGAGCGAGCAAAGCGGCACAGCGAGCTCGACCCGCGAGATGTTCGCCTTGCGCCTCGACATTGACGACGACACGCTGGCTTCGTGCGTCGGCTGCGGCATGTGCCTGCCGCATTGCCCGACGTATCGAGTGTCGGGCGAAGAATCGGCTTCACCACGTGGGCGCATCGCTCTCATGCGCGACGTCGTTGAAATCGGCAAAGCCGACGAAGCGTTCGTCGAGTTCATGGACGCTTGCATCCAGTGCCGCGGATGCGAGCCAGCATGCCCAGCTGGCGTCAACTTCGGCGAGATGATGGAGGCAACCCGCGAAGCACTCGCCATCCAGACGAGCTACCAACCCGCGATCCGGCGGGCGGCGTATCGCGTGCTGGGCATGCCGCGGGTGCTCGCTGCGGGCTCGCGTTTGCTGGCGCTGGCGCAACGGCTCGGCGTGATGCGAATGGTGGGATTGATCGGCCGCGGCCGCGCCGGGGCGCACGGGTCCAGCCGCATGCGGCCGCTTCGGTTACTCGCGGAAGCTGTCGAGGCGTTGCCGACGGTGCCATTGCGCCAGCGGCCGCTCACAGCGAGCGGCGACGACGTGTGGCTCTTCACCGGATGCGTGATGGATGCGTGGATGCGCGACACCCACCGGGCAGCCCAGAAGGTGATCGAGGCCACCGGAGCCGGGGTCGCCCTCCCGCCTGCGGGCGCGAGCTGCTGCGGTGCCCTTCATGTCCACGCCGGTCTCGGTGCGCAAGCCCGGCGTCTCGCCGAGCGCGTCATGGCGGCGCTGCCGGGAGAAGCGCCGATCCTCGTCGACTCAGCCGGCTGCGGCGCCGCCATGAAGGAATATGGACACTTGCTGGGGACTGTCGAAGCGGAGCGGTTCGCCTCCCGAGTCCTCGACATCCATGAGTGGCTCGCCGCACGCATTGACGATCTGCCGCCTAGGCCCACACACGCTGATCGCGACGCCGTCCGCGTTGCCGTGCAAGATCCGTGCCACTTGCGCCACGTCCAGCAAGCGCATCTGCCGGTTCGCACGGTGCTCGGCCGCTACGCCGAGATTGCCGAGCTTGACGACGACGGTCTGTGCTGTGGCGCGGGCGGTGCCTACGCCCAACAGCATCCCGAGACTGCGACCGCCGTTCGTGATCGCAAGGTCGCTGCGATCAAGCGCACAGGGGCGCCGGTCGTTGCAAGCGCCAATCCCGGCTGCATGCTGCATCTGCGAGCAGCGGGCCTGACAGTGCGCCACCCGATCGAGATCGTCGCCGAGCAACTGCCGCCGAACTAAGAGGCCGAACGGATAGACATCGAAATGCGGGCGCACATCGACATCGACAGCAAGGCCGTGGCCCGAGCTGCCCACCAGCGCAGCGAACCGCAGCGGGAAGTAAGTGGCGTCACTGCACAGGCCGTGACCTCTCCGCGCAGCTTGTAAGGAGTTCTGGCATGCACGATGAGATCTCCGCGATCGCCGACCGTCTCGACGATGTGTCCGAACAGCTCGCCGAGGTGGCCATCGAATTGCTGCAAGGGGCGCTCGCGGACGCCGACACCAGCGACGCGCGCTCGCGGCTGGAGCGAAGCGTGACCCGTGCGCGCCGGGCAACCATCAAGGCCGCCTCGATTTTGCGGGAGTCGGTCGGTCCGTCGGACTCGTACCCCGACGATTGAGCAATCGCAATCGCAATCGCAATCGCAACCGTGGCCAGCGGCCCCGTCCGACGTCAGACGGGACTCGAGATCCGGTAGAGCTCACCGATGAGGTCGTCGTAGCGCCCAATGGCCAACGTCACGGCATACGCCCCGCCGACGACGGCACCGACGACGGCGACCGGGCGCCGATCCAGCGCTCTGCCGATCACTGGCACCGCGTAGGGAGCGATCGCTATGAGCAGCACCGGCAGCAGCGCCCCGACCATGTAGATCAGCATCAAGCCAGCGGTGCGTGGGCCATCAGTCGTCGCATCATTGAGGATGTCTCCCAGGAGTGACCCGACGCAGGGACGCCACATCCAGCCTGCCAGTGCGCCGCCGACGATGCCCGCACCGGTCGCATATGGCGATGAGTGCTGCGGTGCAAACCACGCTGCGGCATAGGTGCCCGCGGCAAGCAACGCTGCGATCACGAGAGCCACACCCCGTGCCGACACCCACCAATGGCCGGCCGCCTGCGCCCAGGCCAGCAGCGCTGCGCCCACCACGTAGTACACCGCCACGGTCAACCGCGTCCGCCGGGCTACCAGCACGAGCGCCAGCCCCGGGACCAGGACGGTCAGGGTGCACGCCCACGTGACCACCTCGACGCCCTCGATGAACGTATCGACGACGGTGCCCACCGGGCGAGCTCAGGTCTCGGTCAGGAGCCGCTCGACGATCTCGTACAGCTCGCGGTACTTGGCGGCGCTGTCGCCGCGCCGGTCGAAGCGGATCTGGTTGTCGTTGTCGATGACGTAGACGCGGGGCCAGTAGCCCGTAGGACCTTCCTGCCAGCGATGAAAGTTGCGCCGATGCGTGTCGAGCGCGATCGGCCAGATCACGCCGAGCTTGTCGGCTGCTTCGATGATGTTGTCGACGTCGGCCTCGTAGGCGAACTCGGGGGAGTGGACGCCCACGATCTCGACACCGCGTTCGGCGAAGTCGGCGTACAGCCGGCCGAGCGCGTCCAGCGTGTTCTTGCAGTTGCGGCAGCCAAACGTCCAGAACTGCACCACGGTGATGGTGTTCGCCTCGCGAATCTCCTCGAGCGACGCGGCCTCCGTGTTCAGCCAGCCGTCGAGTCCCGTGAGCGTGGTCGCGGTGCCCAGGACCGGGATCGGCTCGAGAGGCTCCATCGTTGTGGTCGCTGCAATCTGTTCGGTGGTACCGGAACCACCGGAGTCCTCCGGCGTTGGCGTGGCTGCGTCTGTCGTCGCCGTCTCGGCGGGCGTGGTGGTGTCGACATCGACGGAGCCGATGCCAAATTCGTCCTCCGAGTCGCCATTGCTGACAGCCGTCCAGACGATCAGTGCAGCACCCGCCAGCAGGACGCCGAGCGCTCCATAGCGCACACCCGAGGACTTCATCGCACCTCGAAGCGTACGTCCCACCTCATCGGGTGTCGGTGCGGCGCTGCGCAGTCGCCTAAACGCGACGTGTGTGGCGGTGGCGCAACGCGTTGTCCGGCGTGAACGACTGTTTCGTTGTTGCGCAGTCGCTTAGACGCGATTGCCGAGCGACTCCAGCGGGATGAGTTTGCGGTCGGTTGCGTTGTCAGAAGGCCGCAGCACGCGGCTGCGCACCTCTGGGGCACCGTCGGCATTCTGGTAGCCGGTGAGCCGCTGGCGCGGCCGCCGTCCGAGAGGCTCGGCGATGTCACGGAAGTCCTGCTCGGTGAGGCCTTGGCCGTGCTGAGCGCCCGCTGCGCGCGAGATGTTCTCGTCCATGAGCGTCCCGCCGAGATCGTTGGCCCCGGCCCCGAGAATCTGCTGGGCACCCGATGGACCGATCTTGACCCACGACACTTGCACGTTGTCGATGAGGCCTCGGTAGGCGATGCGAGGGACCGCGTGCATCAGCAGGGTTTCACGGAACGTCGGCCCGCGCCGGGCTCCCTTGCGCAGATAGATGGGGCTGGCCATGTGCACGAACGGCAGCGGTACCCACTCGGTGAAGCCGCCGGTGCGCTTCTGCAGGTCGCGTGTGGCCACGATGTGGTTGGCCCAGTGCTCGGGCTGCTCGATCGATCCGAACATGATCGTGATGTTCGAGTGCAGCCCGACGGCGTGCGCGGCCTCGTGGCATTCCAGCCATTCGGCGGTGTTGATCTTGTCGGGGCAGAGCGTCGCCCGCACTGTGTCGTCGAGGATCTCTGCGGCAGTGCCGGGCAGCGATTTCAAGCCGGCTTCCTTGAGCCGGATGAGATAGTCCACGAGCGATTCGCCGAGACGCTTTGCTCCCTCGATGACCTCCAGCGCAGTGAAGCCGTGCAGGTGCATCTCCGGAACAACCTCGTGGATCGCCCGGCAGACGTCGATGTAGTAGTCGCCGTCGAAGCTGGGGTGGATGCCGCCCTGCAAGGTCACCTCGGTGGCGCCCAGCTCGGCTGCCTCGATCACCCTCTCCTGGATGTCGGCCAGCGTCAGCATGTAGGGCGTGCCCCGCAGGTTCAGCGACAGAGGGCCCTTGGAGAAGCCGCAGAACTTGCACTTGAACGTGCACACGTTCGTGTAGTTGATGTTGCGGTTGTGCACCCAGGTGACGATGTCGCCGACCGCTTCGCGACGAAGCTCGTCGGCGACCTCTCCGACGGCGACCACTTCGGGACCACGCGCCTCGAACAGCGTGACGATCTCGGCGTGGCCGACCTGCTGTCCGGCCATGACGCCGTCGAGCACTTCACGCACAGCGCCCCGAGCGCCCGAGCGCCCGCCCATGATGTCCATAGGCAGGTGGCCGGCTCCGCCGGAGTACCACTGCGTCGAGTTCTCATCTGCGACGAGCACATCTGCACCCGAGCCAGCGTTGAGGTTGTCCATCGTGCGCTCGGGCATCTGGCTGCCTGGGTCGTCACGACCGAGCGCCTCGGCGTCGCAGCGATCCATGACCGGGAACCGATTCGGCTCAGACAGCCAGCGCCCCGGATCCAATGCGAACTCGGGATAGATGGTCAGGCGAGGCGCGAGCGTGAATTCCCGTGCTTCGGCGACCTCGCGCAGCCGGTCCAGCGCGGGCCAAGGACGCTCAGGGTTCACGTGGTCTGCGGTGATCGGCGAGACACCGCCCCAGTCGTCGATGCCGACCTCCAGTAGGCCGCCGAAGTCGTCGGAGAGATTCGGTGGTGCCTGCAGGTGGATGTCAGCAGGCAGGATCAGCCGTGCGAGTGCGATGGCCTGCGCGTACTCGTCGGGCGGGCACGCGGGCATGTTGTGCATCGAGGTTCCCGCCTTGGGCAGGAAGTTCTGAACGATCACCTCTTGGACGTGACCCCAGCGGGCGTGGCTGGATGCAATGGCTTCCAGCGCGGCCAGCCGATCCGCCAGCGACTCGCCGATGCCCACGAGGATCCCGGTGGTGTAGGGGATCGCGAGCTGACCGGCCGCTTCGAGTGTGGCCAGCCGGCGTGCCGGCTCCTTGTCCGGTGAACCTCGGTGGCAGTCCAGGTGGGGGTTCAACGACTCCAGCATCATCCCCTGGCTGGGCGCCACCTCGCGCAGCGCTGCCAACTCGTTCGCCGTCATGGCCCCGGGATTCGCATGGGGGAGCAAACCGGTCTCGTCACGTACGAGCCGGCACATTTCTGTGAGGTAATGGACGGTGGAGTCCCAGCCGTGTTCTGTGAGCCAGTCGGCGGCTGCCACATAGCGCAGCTCGGGCCGTTCGCCGAGGGTGAACAGCGCCTCGTGGCAGCCTGAACGGGCACCGCTGGCCGCGATCTCCAGCACCTGCTCCGGCGTGAGGTACGGAGAGTCGAGCCGCGCCGGAGGCTGGGCAAACGTGCAATAGCCGCACTTGTCCCGGCACAACATCGTCAGCGGAATGAAGACCTTCGGGCTGTAGGTCACACGAGTGCCGAAGGCCTCGTCCCGAACGGCCGAAGCCCGTGCCGCCAGCTCTGCCAGCGGCAATTCCGCCAAGGCCAGCGACTGCGCGGACGGCTGAGGTGCCGCAGCGCCGTTTTGGGCGCCTGACAGCGCAGCGTCGCCAACGCGGCCAGGTGGTTCGGTGAGAGTCACGAGACCCCTCCGTTCGGGTTTCGGTAGTTCCGATATTCGGAGCGTCCGGGTTTGGCGCTCTCGCGGTCAGGTTCGGGGAATGCTGAGACGTTCTCGGATGGGGCGCCTCGGCGGTTGCGGATCCGTGTAGGGCTGACGGCCTCGTCACAGCATGGACACCGAGTCGCGACTTCGAGCGGCGTGCCGCAGTCGGCGTGCACGAGCACGGTCGGAGCGTCGCCGTCCTGGCACCAGCGGTCACCCCACCGCATCAGCGCCAACAGGCTTCCGGACAGGTCCAGGCCCTTCGGGGTGAGCACGTAGTCGTAGCGAGTCGGTCGTTGCTGGTACGGCACCTTCGCGACGACACCGGCTTCGGTGAGGCGGCTCAGCCGGTCAGCCAGCATGTTGCGAGCGATGCCCAGGTCGTGCTGCATCGCGCTGAAGCGGCGCACGCCGCGGAACAGGTCACGCAGGATCAACAGCGACCACCGATCGCCCACGATGTCGAGCGTCGCCTGAATCGAGCAGGTGGGCGCCGAGGCGGAGACCTGAGTCACGGCCGCACAGGCTAGGTCAGTAAGTTTTGGATTGCAACTGACTCGCTGTATGCCTCCAGGTCGCCAGCTGGGCTACACCAGTGCGTCAGCCTTGGACTGAAGCGAGACGAGCAGCTCGTCGAAGCTCTTGGAGAACGCCGCCACGCCTTGTGCCTCGAGCGTCGCGGCGACGTCGTCGAGGTCGATGCCGTGCGAGGCCACGGCATCGAGCACGTAGCGCGCCGCGGATTGGTCCGCGTCGACAGTGCGGCGGAGCTTGCCGTGATCGCAGAAGGCGGCCAGCGTGTCGTCGGGCATGGTGTTCACCGTGCGGGGACCGATGAGCTCGTCGACGTAGAGCGTGTCGGGATAGGCCGGGTTCTTCGTGCTGGTGGACGCCCACAACGGGCGCTGGCATTGCGCACCGAGTGCTTCGAGAGCTTCCCAGCGCGGACCGCCGAAGATCTCGGCGAAGCGACCGTACGCAGCTTGTGCCTGGGCCACCGCGGTACGGCCCCGCAACGCCAAAGCGCTCTGAGTGCCGACGGCGTCGAGACGGCGGTCCACCTCGGTGTCGGTCCTGCTGACGAAGAACGAAGCCACGCTCGCGATGCCGCGCAGATCAGTCTCGCCGGCAGCGGCCCGATCCTCCAGCCCGCTCACGTACGCCTCCGCCACCTGCTCGTAGCGCGCCACCGAAAAGATGAGCGTCACGTTGATGCTGTGGCCCTCGGCGATCATCTGCCTGATCGCAGGCAGTCCTTCGGCAGTGCCGGGAATCTTCACCATCAGGTTCGGCCGCGCGATGGATTCGTGCAATTCGCGTGCGGCGCGCACGGTCGCGCGGGTGTCGTGAGCCAGAGCAGGATCCACTTCGACCGAGACGAATCCGTCTGTACCGCTCGATGCGTCGTGGACAGGACCGAGCGCGCTCAGTGCACCTGAGATGTCGCTGGTCACGAGTTGCCAGTACGCGCTGTCTACCGAGTCGCCGCTGCGCACAAGATCGCCGAATTGTTCGTCGTAGTCGTCGGAGGAGTCGATTGCCTTCTGGAAGATCGATGGATTCGACGTCAGGCCGCGGATTCCGCGTTCCACCCACTGATTGAGCTCACCGCCGGTCAGCCAGCCCCGTCGCAGGTTGTCGAGCCAGGGGCTCTGTTGGTGCTCTTCGTTCAGCGCCGCGAGCCGTCCGATCATGGCTCCGCCTCCTGTGCCGTCTCTCATGTTGTGTCCCTCCGCCGCCTTGCGGGCGGCAGCGCTCTCGTCCCGGTAACCGGACGTCGTGGGCTCAGTCTGTCGTGCCCAGCGCCGCGAACATGGAATATCCGACGGCACCCCAGCTTGTGGGCTAGAGCAGCTTGCGGGCGGCGTCGGCGATCGCCTGGGCTGTGAAGCCGAAGTGCGTCATCAACTCGGCCCCAGGAGCACTCGCTCCGAAGCGATCCATGGTGACGGTGGCGTCGGCATAGCGGTCCCAGCCAAACGATGCAGCAGCTTCCACACCCAGCACGGGCACGCCTCGAGGCAGCACCGACGACCGGTACTCGACGCTTTGAGCCTCGAAGCGGTCCCAGCTGGGCATCGACACCACGGTGGTGGCGATGCCGTCTGTCGCCAGCAGCCCGGCGGCGTCAATGCAGCACTGCACCTCGCTGCCCGTGCCCGCCAGGATGACGGACGGAGACGGTGTGTCGATGAGGATGTACGCGCCGCGCGCCACCTGCCCTGCGCGGTCTGTGCCATCGAGCACCGGCACGTTCTGACGCGTGAGCACAAGTGCTGTGGGTCCGTCGCGGTTCACCGCGACCTGCCATGCCTGAACGGTCTCGTTCGCGTCTGCGGGCCGGATGACGCAGAGGCCCGGGATTGCACGCAGCGACGCGAGGTGCTCGACCGGCTGATGTGTCGGCCCGTCTTCGCCGACGCCGATCGAGTCATGAGTCCATACGAACACCGACTTGGCGCCGCTCAGCGCCGCCAGTCGCACGGCCGGCCGCATGTAATCGCTGAACACGAAGAATGTGCCGACGACAGGCAAGACGCCGCCGTGCAGTGCCATGCCGTTGGCGATTGCACCCATCGCATGTTCGCGGACCCCGTAGTAGATCTTGCGCCCCCCGGGATTCGCCGCCGACAGCACTTCCGCGTTCACGTTGGTGCCGGTGTTGCCCGTGAGGTCCGCGCCGCCGCAGATGAGCGCTGGCACTGTGTCGAGCGCAGCGTCGAGGACTCGATTGGCAGCGACTCGCGTCGCCATCTGCGTGCCGGCGTCGAACACGGGCGAGGACGCCGCGGCGCCTTCTGTGGCCCGAGCCGACCACAGCGCGTCCAGCCATGCTTGATCGTGACCGCTCACAGCGAGCCGCGATTCCCACTCGACGCGTTCGGACTCGCCTCCCTGACCTGCTTCGAGGTAAGCCCGTGCCACGTCGTCGTCCACGACGAACTCGGCTTCGGGATCCATGCCCATGGCGAGCTTGGTCGCGGCGATCTCGGAGGCATCGGTGATGGCGCCGTGCGCCGCTGGGGTGTCGATGGCGGTGGGCATGGGGTAGCCAATATGGCTGCGCACGATAATCATCGACGGGCGGTCGTTGACAAGCAGCGCTGCCCGTATCGCCCGCTCCAATGTGTCGAGGTCCTCGGCGGCTTCGCCGACATCGGTCACGTGCCAGCCGTATGAGCGGAATCGGAGGGATGCGTCGTCGCTCAGCGCCAGGTCGGTGCTGCCGTCGATCGTGATGCGGTTGTCGTCGTAGATCGCGATCAGCCTGCCGAGCTGCTGATGTCCTGCGAGTGAGGCGGTTTCGTGGCTGATGCCCTCCATCAGATCACCGTCGCTCACGATGACGAACGTGCGGTGGTCGACAAGGTCGGCACCCAAGCGCGCCCGCAGGTTCCGTTCGGCGATCGCCATACCGACCGCGTTGGCGAATCCTTGGCCCAACGGGCCAGTCGTCACCTCGACGCCAGGCGCCAGCCCACGTTCGGGATGCCCGGCCGTGATCGAGCCCAGCTGGCGGAACGAGCGAATGTCGTCGAGCGTCACGCCATAGCCCAGCAAGTGCGTCATCGCATAGACGAGCATCGACGCATGGCCCGCGGAGAGAATGAAACGATCTCGGTCCCGCCAGTCCGGTGCGGCGGCGTCGTAGCGCATGATGCGGGTGAACAGCACATGTGCCAGGGGTGCCAACGCCATGGCCGTACCGGTGTGCCCACTGCGTGCGCGCATCACCGCATCGGCCGCCAGTGCCCGGATCGTGTTGATTTGGCGGACTTCGAGTTCTGTGCTCACTGTTCGGGACTCACGATTCTGTGTTCATGGTTCGGGACTCACTGGTCACGGCTTGCTCGGAGTCCCCCCATCGCTGGGCGTGCACGGTCACAAGGCGTCGTCGCTGTCGGCGAACAACGCCATCGAGGCAGTGAAGCCGTGCACATACGAACGCGAGCCGACCGGGCCGATTTCCCCGGCGCAGAACATCCCGCCCACCTCGGTTGAGGCGTGCTCAGCGAGGATCGCAGCGTCGTGGTGCGGAGTGTCGAACAGGTGCGTTCCACGCCCGTTGCATGTGAACAACAGCGCTCCCTGCGTCATTGCCGTTTCTTCGAGCGCTGCGCGTAGGTCTTCGTCCGCAGTCCGGGCATCGCGCACGTGGAATTGAACAGTCGCACCGACGGGCGCCTCATCGCCGATCGCCATAGCGCCAGTGGCGCGGTCCGCGCCGAGAACGCCACGGATCAGGAAGTCGCCGCGCCCGAAGTCGCTCTTGCGTTCATCGGTTACCCGGCCCACGTGCAGCCCGCGTTGGACCAGGCGCTGGTCGGAGGGTTCAAGCTGGGAAAATGTGCGCTGTAGCCGTTCGAACGGCGGCTTTCCGCCCAGGGCACGCACGACGTTGCCCTCGGCGGAGGTGATGATGTACGGCTGTCCGATGGGCCGGCAGCCTTGGGAGACCAGGTGCGTCACTGTCGCCGAGCCACCGACCACGAGCGCAACTGCGCCATCGGAGTGCGCGCTGCCGTCGACGATCACGCGGTTGCCTCCGGGCACGGGTGCCGCAGACGCCAAGCCGCCGAGGACGCTCACCTGCGGCCAGCGGTCGGCCCAGTGAGCGAGTGCCGCATCAACCCCGAACGAGAAGGGGTCCGCCAGCAGGATCAACGAGTGATTCCCGGCGGCGACGACCTCCGTGAGCGCCGCTGCCAGGGACTCGTCGTCGGCCGTCGGGTCGGGCACGCCTGCCAGCCGCACGGCGCGCGCCCTCGGTCCGTCGCCGGAGCCCAACGTGCCTGCCCACAGCACCACAGCGGTGTCTTCTTCGATCTCACGCTCTCCGGCTGCGACCGAACACGCCGTGGTGCCGATGAATGCAGTGGGATCGAGCAACTCGGCGATTGTCGCCGCGATCTTCTCGATCGCTCTGCCGTGTTCGCCCGACGTGAACAGGAGGGCGATGTCCGGCGAGGGTCCGACGCGATCCAGCACACGCCCGACGACTTCGCCGACGGCGATGCCAGGATCGATGTGCTGTGACAGCCCGACGGTGAACGGCATCGACGATCGACCTGTCTAGCCCGCTCGTTCCGCGGGAGTACCGGTCCATCCGCCGGCAGAGGGTGCCGGACTGTCGCCTTCGTCGGCGGGCGGATTCATGGTCAACGGCACCACGACGACCTCACCCTGATCGATCCGGCAATGGGCCTCGATCGTGGACGGCTCGTCAAACGTAAGGTCGGCCTGGACGAGGTTGTAGCCGAACTTGCCTGGTTCCACGCTGAGTGGCTGCACGTTGCGGGCTAGCTGAGTCTCGCCGCGCAGGAAGCGCACTTCGAGTGCTGCGAGACCGCCGTGAGTCGATGGGCAGCGCACAAGCACGAGCATGTGCGGGTTGATGGTGACCGGGAACGGCCCAGGCGCCGCCATGGAGAAGTGCACGCCGACAAGATCGATGCGGGCCGCGCCGCCAGCGGCCTGGCGCATGTCGAAGTGTTCGATGAAGAGGGCGGACATGATCTGCACGCTCAGGATCGTAGGCGTGCCGCAACCTCGGCTCGCGAACGCTTCACCCGCGTAGATTGCACCGCATGGCACACAGCGACAGATTCGACGGCGACTACGGGCCCAGCACCTGGGATTGGGTGAGGGAACAGGCCGATGCGTACGAGGCATCGTCCGGCGCCGATGCCAGCACACTGCGCGACACCGGCTTGCCGATCATCGTCATGACCACGGTGGGACATCGGTCTGGACTCGTGCGCAAGGTTCCGCTGATGCGCGTCGAGCACGAGGGCGAATACGCCATTGTCGGCTCCAAGGGAGGCGCTCCCGCGCATCCGGGCTGGTACCACAACCTCGTAGCCGACCCGACCGTGTTGATTCAGGATGGTCCCGAGCCTTTCGAGACGACGGTGAGGCTCGTGACCGGCGACGAGCGTGCGGAGTGGTGGCAACGCTGCGTGGAGGCCTTCCCGCCCTATGCCGAGTATCAGGTGAAGACCGACCGCGAGATCCCGGTGTTCATCACCGCAGCGCGCGATTGACACACCGGACCGCCGGGGCCGGCCAGGCTTGCAGGCGCTAGCGCGCTAGCGCTTCAGCAGCTGGCGGTAGACATCGGCCGCGCGCTCGAGCTCGGCGATCTCGACCCACTCGATGGCCTGGTGGGCCTGGTCGATGGAGCCTGGACCGAACACCACGATCTGATCGGCCACCTCGCCGTATCGCAGAGCGTTCGTGCCGAAGTCCGCGACAGCCGGACCGTATCCCGACATCTCCGTGAGCGCGGTCACCAGGTCGCTCCCAGGGGCCTGGAAGAACGCGTTGCTGCCGAACCCATTCGCCAAGTGCACCTTGACACGGGCCGGCAGCGCTGCGGCACGTATCACCTCGGTGAGACGGGCGAACTCCTCCTCGT
This sequence comes from Candidatus Poriferisodalis sp., assembly GCA_965226645.1. Lineage (GTDB taxonomy): Bacteria > Actinomycetota > Acidimicrobiia > Acidimicrobiales > Poriferisodalaceae > Poriferisodalis. The sequence goes on along the minus strand of CBDDDL010000004.1, from coordinate 709,759 downwards.
AGTCCTCCCGGTCGGCGATCCGCCGCCCGACGTACAGCTCGCAGTGGTCGGGCACGATGTTGCGTGCACGCCCCCCGCTCATCTCATTGACTGACACGGTGCCGACACCCAGTGCGCCGACCTCGCGCTGGTTCGCGAGTCGTTCCTGTTCTGTATCGATCGCGGCCACAATGCGGGCTCCGGCTGACAAAGCGTTGATTCCGAGGTGGGGCTTGGACGAGTGCGCTGCACGGCCCTCCACCTCGACTTCGAGGCCGAGACCGCCCTTGTGGCCGTACACCGGTGCACACATCGTCGGCTCGGCGACCACGATCTGCTCGCGGCGCTCGCCGCGCTCAAGCAGCCGGTCGCGGTAGGCGGACGCGCCGGCCAGGCCACCCCCTTCTTCCGAAATGGTCCCGACCAGCTCGACGGTGCACATCGGTTGTTGCCCGGCGGCGGTCATCTCGCCCATCACGGCGAGCACGACGGCCATGGTCGCCTTGGTGTCGACGGCCCCCCGCCCCCAGACGCGGCCCTCGGTTATGCGGCCGTCGAAGGGGTCGCCTTCCATGTGCTCGACACCGACAGTGTCGAGGTGCACATCGACGGCGAGCATTCGCTCGGTGCGGCCCGCGAACCGGGCGTAGACGTTGGGCCGTCCCGGCTCGATCTCGTCCAGTTCGACCTCGGCGCCCAGGGCTTCGGCTCGTTGCGCCACCCAGTTGGCCATGTCGGCTTCGGCGACCGTGCCCGAGCGCGGTCCGTGGTGCATCGGGTTGACGCTGGGGATGCGCACCATCTCGCTCAGCAGCTCCGCCATCGACTGGCCCGTCGCTGCGCCGCCAGTGGTGCCTGTCGCCGTGCCGTCATTCATGGGTCACCCCCTCGTGGCGGAGCGTACGCGCGGCGGTGGCCGTGCGCGGAGGCACTCCATCGCGATGTGGGTTTGCCTGCTGGCGAATCCACTCGACGGCCGGGGTTCGCGAGCGGTTGGACTCATGGGGCTGAACAGCACTCGCCAATCGGCGAGACCAGTCGGCAGAGGCGGATTCGCCACCATGCAAGCCTTGATGGTTGAGGCCGTACCGTTGGGGTCCATGTCGAATGGTATGGAGGACACGACCTCGCCGCCGACTAGTGCTGTGTCCGCCAACGTTTGCGCGCTCACACATGTGTCGAAACCCTTGAATTCAGGCGATTTGCCGGATTCGAACCCGACGAACGTTTGCGGACACAGCACTAGCGGAGTCCCGGCGGCCAGTGGCTCGCGCGTGCTTGCAGAGCTGCCGGAAGGGGAGCGGGTGGGCATCGCCTTTTCCGGAGGGCTCGACACTTCCGCTGCAGTGGCTTGGATGACCGAACGCGGCGCGCTCGTGTGCGCCTACACGGCCGACCTCGGCCAATACGACGAGCCAGACCTGTCGGGCGTGCCGCAGCGGGCGCTCGACCACGGCGCGCATGCGGCGCGCTTGGTGGACTGCAGAGCCGAGCTCGTTCGAGAGGGTCTCATGGCGCTGCAGTGCGGCGCATTCCATATCTCGACCGCGGGCCGCACGTATTTCAACACGACACCGTTGGGGCGCGCGGTGACCGGCACCATGTTGGTGGCTGCCATGGCCGAAGACGGCGTGGATATCTGGGGCGATGGCTCGACGTACAAGGGCAATGACATCGAGCGCTTCTACCGCTACGGCCTGCTCGTCAATGCCGGGCTGCGCATCTATAAACCGTGGCTGGACTCGGCGTTCGTGGACGAGCTCGGAGGCCGTGCGGGCATGAGCGAGTTCCTGGTGTCGCGCGGCCTGCCGTACCGGGATCCCACCGAGAAGGCCTACTCCACCGATGCCAACATCTGGGGCGCCACCCATGAGGCGAAGCGCCTAGAGGACCTGGCGACCTCGATGGAGATCGTCTCGCCGATCATGGGTGTCGCGCACTGGGACCCTGCGGTGGTCATCGAGCCTGAAGAAGTGACCGTCCGGTTCGAGGCCGGCTGGCCGGCGGCGATCGGCGGGCGGACCTTCGCTGCTGGGGGCGCTGAGGGCAGCGACCACGTTGCTCTGGTGCTCGAGGCCAACGCTGTTGGGGGGCGCCACGGCCTCGGGATGAGCGATCAGATCGAGAACCGTGTGATCGAAGCCAAGTCGCGCGGCATCTATGAGGGCCCGGGCATGGCGCTGTTGTACATCGCGTATGAGCGCCTGCTGTCGGCGATTCACAACGAAGCCACGTTAGAGAACTACCGCACGATGGGGCGTCGACTGGGACGGCTGCTGTACGAGGGACGCTGGTTCGATCCGCAGGCGCTCATGCTGCGTGATTCGCTGTTGCGATGGGTGGGCTCGGGGGTGACCGGCGAGGTCACGCTGCGGCTGCGCCGCGGCGACGACTACTCGGTGCTCGATACCACTGGGCCCGCGCTGACCTATGAACCCGACCGGCTCTCGATGGAGCGCGTCGAAGACGCGGCATTCGGGCCAGCGGATCGCATCGGCCAACTGACCATGTCGAATCTCGACATCGCGGACAGCCGAGCCAAGCTGGCCGGCTATCGCGAGTCGGGTCGTCTGGGTGAAGGCGGCCTCGCCGAGCTCGACGCCTGAGGTTGGGGCGCGTCGCCGAGGTCGACACGCGCGGTGGAGTCTTCGCTCGTCGTACTCCAGGCTGTGTCAGGCCACCGTCGCTGCTCGGAAGTCGTCCAGAATTCGGTTGAACGTTGCGCTGGGCCGCATGGCGGGTTCGGCCAGCGCCGGATCCGGCAGGTAATAGCCGCCGATGTCCATCGGCATGCCCTGACACTCGATGAGCTCGGCGATGACCGCTTCTTCGTTGTCGGCGAGCGTCGTTGCGAGCGATGCGAAACGCTCGGCGAGAGCAGGGTCGGTGTCTTGGCGGGCGATCTCGGCGGCCCAATGCTTTGCCAGATGGAAATGGCTCGCGCGGTTGTCGGGTTCGTTCACCTTGCGGCTGGGGGCTCGCCCTTCCGCCAGCCACGTGCCGTTGGCGGCATCGAGGGTGTCCGCAAGCAGCGCAGCAGCCGCGTTGCCGGAGACCCGCGCCAGGTGCTCAAGCGAGACGGCAAGCGCCAGGAACTCTCCGAGGCTGTCCCACCGAAGGTGGTTTTCGGCCTCAAACTGTTGTACGTGCTTCGGGGCAGAGCCACCGGCTCCGGTTTCGAATAGCCCGCCACCGGCCATCAGCGGAACGACCGAGAGCATCTTTGCCGAGGTCCCCAGCTCCAGGATCGGGAACAGGTCGGTGTTGTAGTCGCGCAGCACATTGCCTGTCACCGAGATGGTGTCGGAGCCGTGACGAATGCGCTCGAGAGTAAAACGGCAGGCCTCGGTGGGAGCCATAACCCGGATTCCCAGTTCGTCGACGGCCCGTCCTTCGGCACGCAACGTGGTCAGCCGTGCGTCGACCTTGCGGATGATCTCGGCGTCATGTGGGCGGTCGGCGTCGAGCCAGAACACGACGACTGCTCCGGTTGCCTCGCCGCGCTGCACTGCGAGATCCACCCAGTTGCTGATCGGCGCGTCCTTGGTCGTGCACATCCGCCAGATATCGCCCTGGGCGACGGCGTGGCTCATCAAGACGTCGCCCGCGCTGGAAGCCACGCGCATTTCGCCAGATGCCGTGACCTCAAAGGTCTTGTCGTGGCTGCCGTATTCCTCGGCCTTCTGCGCCATCAATCCGACGTTGGGCACTGAGCCCATCGTTGTGGGATCGAATGCGCCGTTCGCTCGGCAGTCGTCGATCACGGCCTGAAATACGCCGGCATAGCTCGAGTCGGGGATGACGGCCTTGGTGTCCGCTAGCGCCCCCTGCGAATTCCACATCTGACCCGACGAGCGGATCATGGCGGGCATGGAGGCGTCCACGATCACATCGCTGGGCACATGCAAGTTGGTGATGCCACGGTCAGAATCCGCCATCGCGAGCGAAGGCCGATCTCGCAACACCGCCTCAATGTCGGCCTCTATGGCGGATCGCTGTGCGGCCGGCAGGCCCGCGATCGCCTCGAGGACGTTCGCCCAGCCGTCGTTGGGATCGGCACCGGCGGCATCGAGCACTTCACCGTGCCGTTCGAACACCGGCGCAAAGAAGGCGCGCACGGCGTGACCAAAGATGATCGGGTCCGAGACCTTCATCATCGTGGCCTTGAGATGCAGCGAGAACAGAACGCCGGAGTCCTCGGCGTCGGCGATCTGCACATCGAGGAATTCCCGCAGCGCCGCCACTGACATGAACGTCGAGTCGACGACCTCGCCCGCGGTCACGGAAACCTTGCGCAGCATCTGGACGCTGCCGTCAGCAGCGACATGGCAAATGTCCAGCGTGTCGTCGCTGCCCACCGTGACCGACTGCTCATTGGAGCGAAAGTCGCCTCCGGACATGGTCGCGACGTGGGTCACCGAGTCGGACGACCATGCGCCCATCGAGTGTGGGTACTGGCGGGCGTAGTCCTTCACTGCACGTGGCGCCCGGCGGTCAGAGTTGCCTTCTCGCAGAACCGGGTTGACTGCAGAGCCCTTCACACGGTCGTAGCGCTCGCGAATCGCGCGCTCGTCGTCGTTGGCTGGATCGTCCGGATAGTCAGGCACTCCGAAGCCCTTGGCCTGAAGCTCGACGATGGCTGCCTTCATCTGCGGAACAGACGCCGAGATGTTGGGCAGCTTGATGATGTTGGCATCGGCCGCCAGAGCCCACTCGCCGAGCTCGGCCAAGGCATCGGAGCTTCGAAGCGATTCGTCGAGCCAGTCGGAGAAATTGGCGACGATGCGTCCTGCGAGCGAGATGTCACGGGTTTCGACATCGACACCGGCGGCCTCGGTGAACGTTTTGATAATCGGCAGCAGCGAGTAGGTGGCAAGCGCCGGTGCCTCGTCGGTGTGGGTGTAGACGATCTTCGACATAGCGCTGCGACGCTACCGCTCGCCACTGTCTCGACGACGAGCGTGTGCTGCGGCAGACGTCCCGGCTTGGCGTCCGAAAACGGCCCCGGCGCTGAGGCCTGAGCCTCCCGGATAATTGCCATAGAACAGACCGCCGACGAGTTCGCCAGCGGCATAGAGACCGCTGATCGGCCGCAGGTCCGTGTCGAGCACGCAGCCGGTGTCGTCGATGCGCAGGCCGCCGAACGTGAACGTCAGCCCGCAGGTCACTCGGTAGGCGGCAAACGGCGGGTTCTCCACGGGCATCGCCCAGTTGGTCTTGTCAACCGCTAGGCCCGTGGTGCGACGGCCGTCGAGCACGTTCGGGTTGAACCCCACGCTGCGGTCCACCGCGGCATTGAAGGCTTTGATGGTGTCCAGCGCCGCTTCGGTGTGCACGTCCTCCATGCGAGCGCAGAGCTCTTCGATGCTGTCGGCGACGACTTTGGTGACCTGTCGGATGCGGTACTCGTCACGCAGCAGGTGGTCAGTGCTGGCGTCGAAGACCTGCCAGGCCGAGTGCCCAGGCTGGGCCAGGATCTCGCGGCCGTAGCGGGCGTAGGTGTAGTTGCGGAAGTCGGCTCCTTCGTCGACGAAGCGTTCACCGCGCTGGTTGAGGACGATGCCGAACGGGTAGCTGTGCTTCTGGAAGGAATCACCCACAGCGAGATCGCCGAATTCCGGCGCGTTGTACTCCCACGCAACTGCGTGCGCTCCGCTCCAGTTGCCGTAGGGCATGGCGCCGATGTCGAGCGCCATGGCGATGCCGTCGCCGGTGTTGAAGCGGGTGCCGCGCACCTTGGCAAGATCCCAGCCGGGCCCGAGATATCGGGTGCGCCATTCTGCGTTGGCCTGAAAGCCGCCGGCAGCCAGCACGACGGCGTCGCACTCGATGTCGACGGCACGTCCCGCCCGACGCACGCGCACACCCCGGACTGCGCCGTCGTCGTCGGTCACCAGCGAACGACCAGCTGCTTCGTGCCACAGGTCGATGCCATTGCGAGCCAGCGCGGCGCGCAGCGATTCCACGAGTCCCTCGCCGCCGCCGACGGTTTCGACCGTGAGGCCGCCCCAGAACTTGAAGCGGCCGTCCACCTTGAATGCTTGGCGTCCCCAGATCGGGGCGAAGCGCACTCCGTGGCCAGCCATCCACAACAGCGTTTCCTTGCTGCGGCTGACGAGCGTGTCGGCGAGCTCTGGATCGGTCCGGTAGTCGGTGATCCGCCCCATGTCGGCATAGAAGTCGGCCTCGGAATACGTGCCAAAGTCAGTCATCGCGACTTCGGCATCGGTCAGATCCGGCATCAAGGCGCGGAGGTCATCGACGCCGTCGTAGGCAAACCGGATGGCTCCCGCGGTGAAGCGGCTGTTGCCGCCCGTTTCGGATTCGGGAGCCCGCTCGAGCACCAGCACTCTGGCGCCACCCTCACGCGCGGCCAGCGCCGCGCACATGGCGGCATTGCCGGCACCCACCACGATGACGTCATACGGCCCGATGTGTCGAGGAGGTGGCGTCGGTTCCGGCTCTGTCACGCCGAGCGAGCCTAGAGATGGAGCCGACGGCGTGCCCGACCTACGCTGCGGCGATGAGCGAATCGCAAAGTGCCCCCGGTAGCACCGTTGACGCAGATGTCGTGATCCACCACGAGCAACTGATCAGCTTCGTGAGCGAGATTTTTCGCCATGCCGGATGTTCCGATGCCGAATCGGGACGCATCGGCCGCAGCCTCGTGGGCGCCAACCTGCGGGGTCATGACAGCCATGGCGTCATCCGCGTGGGTCTCTACGTGGAACTGCTGGCAGCGGGCGTGCAGCGCGCCGATCAGGAGCTCAAGGTGCTGATCGATTCGGGGTCGCTGGTGCTTGTGGACGGTCAGTACGGCATGGGACAGACCGTGGGCCCCGCAGCCGTGCATATGGGCATCGAGCGGTGCAAGGAACTGGGCACTGCAGTCGTCGGGTTGCGCAACGCCGGGCACATCGGCCGAATCGGCGAGTACGCCGAGATGGCGGCTGCCGAGGGACTCGTCTCCATGCACCTGGTGAATGTGGCGGGCAGTCGGCTCGTCGCCCCGTTCGGTGCGAAGGCGAGACGCATGGGCACTAACCCGTGCGCGTACGGGGCGCCGGTTGCCGGCCGCCGGCCCGTGATTCACGACTTCGCTACCTCGGTCGTGGCGGAAGGCAAGGCGATGGTTGCCCTCCACGGGGGGCCCGCAGTGCCGGAGAATGCGCTTGTGTCGGGTGACGGCCAGATCACTGGCGATCCGCGGGTGCTGTACACCTTCGAGGAGGGCAAGCGACCCAATTCGGTGGACGGACCCGGGTCGTTGCGAGCAATGGGCGAGCACAAGGGCTCGGGCATTTCCGTCATGTGCGAGCTGCTGGCAGGCGCATTGACCGGAACGGGCACAGCGGGACCGCGCCGAGTGCGCTTCGCCAACGGGATGCTGTCGGTGTACGTCGACCCGGCTCAGGTCGACGCCGCGACTGGCGAGACCGACGACGGCTACAACGGCATTGCCGCTGACTACATCGACTGGTTCTACGATGCCGACCCCATCGACCCCGAAGTGCCGGTCAAGCTGCCGGGCGACGTCGAGTTTGAGCGCCTGCAATACCGCACCGCCAACGGCATCACGCTGCCCGCCGAAGCCTGGCAGAGCGTGTGTGGGGGTGCGGCCGCTGCCGGTGTGCCCGCTGACGTCATCGCCGCCGCCAATGGCTGATTGCCCAGATTCACTCGTCGAGCGTCGGTCCTACGCCCTGCACCCGGGTCTGGCGCATTAAGCGGCGCCAGCGGTCGGCGTCGTAGCCGGCACCTCGGTGCAGCATGCAGCGGTTGTCGTAGATCACCGTGTCGCCAGCGCTCCACCGGTGCGAATACACGTCGTCGGGTCGCGTCGCACCCTCGTTCAGTTCGTCAATCAGTCGACGGCTGTCGATCCCCGACCATCCGACGATGGATCGGGCGTGTGAGCCGACGTAGTAGTTCTTTGCGCCGTTGCCCGGGTTGGTGCGCACGAGCTGCTGGGGGATTGGCGGCAGCGACGCGGCGTGATTGGGGTCGACCGGGGCGACTTGAGTTCGGCTGAAGACATAGTCGTGCAGTACCTGGAGTTCGTCGATTTCAGCTTGACGTGACGGATCGAGACGGCCGTACGCAGCGCGCTGGCTGACGTACTCCGTCTCGCCTCCCTCGCCGGGCACCTCGTATGCATGCAGTATCGAGACATAGGACGGCACAAGCCGGAACGATGAATCCGAGTGCCAGAGGTTGTTGCCCTTTTGATTGCGGGTCAGCGGATCTGACTCGTCTCGCTTCTTGTCTGCATCGATCACGTTGCCGATCGTGCCGAAGAATTCGATCTTGCCGGTCTTGCCGAAAAGGACATGGTTCGGCTCGGGCTCGCCGAGGCAGCGGGTGAGCGCGAGTTGCGTCTCGTCGGTCATCTCCTGTTCTGGGAAATGCAGGAGCGAGTGCGTGTCGATAGCCGAGCGCAGTTCGGCCACCGCCTCGTCGCCAAGTGTCGACGTCAGATCGATGCCGGTGACCCTGGCGCCGAAGTCTGGATGGATCGACTCGAACGCCAGCATCGGTTCAGCTCTCGTGGCGGGCCAGCGAGCCGCCGTCGGCTGCGAGGCGCTCGAGCAGCGGGCTCGGCGTCCAGTGGTTCCCGCCGAGTGACTCGTTGTAGTGGCGCACGCGATTCAGCACCTCACTCAATCCGATCTCGTCCGCCCAGTACATCGGACCGCCGGTGTACATCGGCCAGCCGTAGCCGTTGATCCAGGTGACGTCGACGTCGCTACCCCGCAGGGCGATGCCCTCGTCGAGGATCTTGGCGCCCTCATTGACCATCGGGTACAAGCAGCGTTCGAGGATCTCCTGGTCGGTGACCTCACGCAGCGTCGCTCCCCGGTCAGAGGCGAAATCCCGGATCATCTGCTCGACCTCGGGATCCGGCGTCGATGCCCGGGTATCGGGGTCGTAGATGTAATAGCCCCGGCCGTTCTTCTGGCCGCGGCGGCCCGATTCGCACAGCATCTCGCGCACGGTCGAGCTCGACGAAGTGGCCTCGTTCCAGCCCACATCGAGCCCGGCAAGGTCGCTCATGGCGAACGGCCCCATCGGGAAGCCGAAGTCGAACACAACCTTGTCGATCTGGGCCGGTGTGGCGCCCTCCAGCAGCATCTTCTCGGCTTCGATGCCGCGCATGAACAGCATGCGGTTGCCGATGAAGCCATGGCACACGCCGCACAGCACTGGCGTCTTTCCAATGCGCTTGCCGATCGACATGGCAGTGGCGATCGCCGATTTCGAGGTGACATCGCCGCGCACGACTTCGAGCATCCGCATGACGTTCGCGGGGGAGAAGAAGTGCATGCCGATGACGTCTTCGGGACGCGACGTGGCCGAGGCAATCTCGTTGACGTTGAGCGCCGACGTGTTGCTGGCCAGTACAGCCCCGGGCTTGCAGATGCCGTCGAGTTGGGCGAAGACGTCCTTCTTGAGCGCCATGTTCTCGAACACGGCCTCGATCATGAGGTCGCAGTCGGCGAAATCGCCCATGTCGGTGGAACCCTGGAGGAGGCCCATGCGGGTCTGCACGTCGTCGGAGGAGATGCCGCCGCGGGCCGCCGTCCGCTCGTAGTTGCGTCGGACTACGGCGAGACCACGCTCGAGGCTCGCTTCGTCGCGTTCGACGAGGGTGACCGGGATGCCGATGTTGGCGAAGTTCATGGCGATGCCGCCGCCCATCGTCCCCGCCCCGAGAATGCCGACACGGGCGATGTCGACCTGTGGAGTGTCACGCGGCACGTCGGGCACCTTCTGGGCCGCACGCTCCGCGAAGAAGTAGCACTGCTGGGCGTTGGCCTGCGAGCTGCCCATGAGCTCGCCGAAGATGCGCTGCTCGGCCGCCAGGCCGGCCTCGAAATCACCAGTGGCAGCCGTGGAGACCGCTGCTTCGACGCAGCGGATGATCCTGTCGGGTGCTTCGAAGCCGCGTGTCCTGCGGGCGATCGAGGCCCGGAACGCAGCGAACTGCTCGGCGCCGAAGCCTTCAAGGCGTTCGTTGCGGTCACGGATGCGTGGCCGGGGCATGTTCTCTTCGGCGGCTCGCCGAGCGAATGCCACGGCACCGGCTTCGAGATCGGCCAGTGAGTCGCCCACGATCTCGCTGATCAGCCCGCACGCGAGCGCCTCGGCAGCGCCGATGGGGTCGCCACTGACCATCATCTCGAGCGCTCGCTGCGGACCGGTGATGCGAGGCAGGCGCTGTGTGCCGCCGCCCCCGGGCAGCAAGCCCAGCTTCACCTCGGGCAGGCCGAACTGGGCCGAGCTGACCGCCACCCGGAAGTGCGCGCAAAGCGCAACTTCGAGCCCGCCGCCGAGTGCGGTGCCATGGATGGCAGCCACGACCGGCTTGCTGCAATTCTCCATGGCTTCTTGGCCGGGCACGAGTGCTGGCGGCTTGGGCGGCTGGGAGAACTCGGTGATGTCCGCGCCGGCGATGAACGTGCGCCCATCGCAGATGAGCACGATGGCTGAAGCGTCGCTGGCCTCGGCAGCGGCTATGCCGTCGATGAGGCCCTGGCGCACGTGGTAGCTCAGAGCGTTGACCGGCGGATTGTTCACGATGATGAGTGCCACGTCGTCGCGGCGCTCCATGCGCACTGACTCGCTGATCTGGCTGGGGCCGTCCTGTGTCATGGGCCCGAAGCGTACGCAGCAGCCATGGTCCGTGTTCAGGCAAGAGCGTGTTGAGCCCGCAGATGCTGATATTTCGCCCTATGCGACAAGGGGCCGGCGGTACGCTGCGGCTGTGTCCCGCCTCAAGCCGTGCCGAATGGAGCGCTGGTGACCGACAAGCCTGACCCGTTCACGGTCCCGTTCGGGACCATCTTTTGTGACTGGATGACCACGGCGCGAGCCGACGGCGGGCCGTACGTCTACGGCGGCGCTGCAGAACCGTTCGGCGACTTCTCGATCAGCCCGGCCGCGCACGTGCTCCACTACGGCAGCGGCATTTTCGAAGGGCTGAAGGCACATCGACAGGTGGACGGTTCGCTGGCGATCTTCCGGCTCGACAGTCACGTGGCCCGCATGGTCGCGAGCGCGCAGCGGCTCCGGCTGCCCGCCATCGATGGCGATGTCTTGCACCAAATGGCTATCGACGCTGTTGAGGCCAATGCCGGCGAAGTGCCTGATCCGCCCGGCTCGCTCTACATCCGACCGACGCTGATCGGCACCGAGCCGGACATCGGTGCTGCTGCTCGGCCCACGCGCAGCGCATTGCTCTATGTCGTCAACTGCCCGGTCGGCGACTACTTCAAGGGCGGGGTTCGGCCCTTGACGTTGCTGGTGGAGACCGAGATTCCCCGCACGGTGCCGCAGTTCGGCATGGTCAAGTGCGGCGGGAACTATGCGATGGCACTGGCACCCACGCTGGATGCCATGGCCGGCAACGAAGCCATCGACCAGATGCTGTTCGCCACTGGCGGCGACATCACCGAGACCGGGGCGTCGAACTTCTTCCTGGCTGATGACGAGCGAGTCGTGACGCGTCATCTCGACGAGTCGTTCCTCCATGGCGTGACGCGGGCGTCGGTGATTGAGCTCGCTGCGTCCTTGGGTTACAAGGTGGAGGAGCGATCAATCGATCCCGACGAGCTGGTGGACTGGGCCGAGCGAGGAGAGGCGTTCCTGTCAGGGACGGCTGCGGTGCTCGCACCGGTCGGCACGATCCTGTACGAGGGCAAGACGCTCGCGGTCGGCGATGGGCAGCCGGGACCCAACACGATGCGATTGCGGCAGGCATTGGTCGACATCCAGGTTGGCGCAGTGCCCGATCCTTTCGGCTGGCGGATACCAGTCAAGGGCTGAGACACCAGCGGGAGGCGCGATGGTCGATCACAGCGTTGACGACGATCGCGGCGGGGTCGTGCCGTGGACGGCCATGGAGCACGGGACGGCTGAGGACTACGAGTTTCTGGACCGGCAGCACTACGCACACGCCCGGCTGGGGTTGGTCGACAACCTGTTGAACATCCTCGAGTGCCTGCGCGGCCCCACGCTGGGCTACCAGATCGATCGCTACGACCACAGCCTGCAGTCGGCAAGCCGGGCGATGCGCAACGGCGAGTCGGCGGACCTGGTGGCAGCGGCGCTGCTGCACGACATTGGCGATGCGTTCGCCCCGGAGAACCACAGCGCTGCCGCGGCTGCACTCCTGCAGCCCTACATCGACGAGCGCACTCACTGGGTGGTGGCACACCACGGCCTCTTTCAGGGCTACTACTACTTTCACCACCTCGGCGGCGACCGCGACTCCCGCGACCAGTACGCAGACTCACCCCACTACGACGCCTGCGTGGACTTCTGCGAGAACTACGACCAGAACTGCTTCGACCCGAATTACCCCAACTTGCCGATCGAGGAGTTCCGTCCCTTGCTCGACGAGGTCTTCAGCCGCCCGTCGGGGGTCCCAGCCATCGCTCCGCTGTCCCGTTGAGATTGCCTCGCGGCCCACGCTGCGGCTCTCGCGCATGTTCTTGCGACGGGCAACTCAGCGTCATTGAAGAGCACTTCACACCAATCCCAGAGCGCGCTATAGATTATTCTCGAAACGTATTGCGATTGGCTCCCAGAACGCGCTGCAAAATGTGTCCGAAGTGCACTACGAAGGTTGCGGCACTGTGTCAGACAATGCCACGAGGCTCACGATGCCGGGTTACCGGCCCCGTGTGGCCGACCGACAGATCGACGCCACTCTCCGGCGACGCGGTGCGGTTCTGATCGAGGGCGCCCGTGGCTGCGGCAAGACGTGGGCCGGCCGCAACCATGCTCGCAGCGAAGCGCGGTTTGACGATGAGGTCATGCGCCTGCTCGCGGCAGCCGATCCCTCGGCGGTGCTGAGCGGAGAGGTGCCGCGCCTGCTCGATGAGTGGCAGAACGCTCCGGAGCATCTGGCATCCGGTCAGGCGTGAGTGCGATGACCGTGCTCAGCCGGGGCAATTCATTCTGACTGGATCGGCGAACCCCGCCGACGACCTCACTCGGCATACCGGCACGGGCCGAGTCGGCCGGGTCGTGATGAGGACCATGTCGCTGTACGAGTTGGGGGCCTCCACGGGTGCGGTCTCGCAGCGGGAGCTGTTCGAGGGCAAGGCGCAATCGTCGTTGCCCAACGCCGAGGTCCGGCTGATCGATGTAGTGCGTCACCTGGCCACGGGCGGGTGGCCTGGCAGTCTCACGCTGGACGACGAGCAGGCTCGCCTCGCCGTGGGGGACTACATCAATGAGATCGTCCGAGTGGACATCCCTCGGGCCAGCGGGGTGCGTCACAATCCGGTGGCGGTGCGCCGACTGCTGCGCTCTCTGGCCCGCAATGTGGCGACGGAGGCCACCGAAGCGAATCTGGCAGCGGACATGGACGGCGAGATGCCCGGCCGCAATACCGTCGGGGCTTACTTGGATGCGCTGCGGCGCATTTTCGTTGTGGAGGATCAGCCGGCGTGGTCGGTGAGGCTGCGATCCCGGGCGTCGCTACGCAAGCAGGCCAAGCGGCACTTCGTCGATCCGTCGCTGGCCGTGTCGTTGTTGCGCGCCTCACCAGAGCGATTGCTGGCTGACGCGCAGACGCTCGGTCTGCTCTTTGAGTCGTTGGTGGTGCGAGATTTGCGCGTGTACGGCGCGCCCGAGGGCTGCGAAGTATTCCACTACCGCGATGACACCGGGCTCGAGATCGATGCGATCATCGAACGTGACGACGGCGCTTGGATCGCTGTGGAGGTGAAGCTGAGTCCTGCTGCGGAAGTCGTAGACCGAGCGGCCACGTCGCTGTTGCGGCTGCGGGACAAGATCGCTTCACACCGCCTCAGCGACATGGCCGGCCTCGTGGTGGTGACTTCCGTCGGGGCCGCCTATCGCCGCTCCGACGGTGTTCAAGTCGTCCCGATCACCCTCCTGAGCCCCTAGCGGACCGGTGCATGACGCCGATGACGTTCCGGGCTCACCACAGGGTGGCCACGGGGAATTCCCCAAAGGCGCTGTCGGTGGTGACGAGCGTCAGCGACTCGATTTCCGCCTGCGCCGCCAAGATCCGATCGAACGGATCCCGGTGTGCAACGTCGTACATTCCCGCTCGGCGAGCATGAACATACGTGATTGGCAGATGGCGGAATGCCTCGGCCGTCGTCTGCTCGTGAAAGAGCGTGATGACGTGTTCGGGGACACTCAATCGACCGCTCCGGTACTTGGTTGCGATCTCCCAAGCACTCGCTGCGCTCACGTGCACCTCGGCGTCCGACTCGGCTATTGCGCGGGTTGCTTCCGATGAGAGTGCCGGGTCATTGCCCCACCACCAAAGCAAGGCATGGGTGTCGAGCAGCAAGCGATTCACCCGCCCTCCCACGCTCGCAGTTCATCTTCGGGCAGCGGCTCGAAGAACTCAGGCCCGACAGCGATTCCGGGGATCCGGCCAGGGCGACGGTTGCCGACCCCGGAATCGAGCGGCACGAGACGCGCACACGGCTTGCCGGCTCGGGCCAGAACGATCTCCTCACCTGCTTCCACCCGATCGAGCAGTTTGGAGAGATGCGTCTTGGCCTCGTGCACATTGACGGGTTCAGACATCGGGCTCCTTCTCACGGCGCGCCACCTGGTTAGCTTAGTCAACTGACTTAGCTAATCGGCCGGATTCCGAATTGCACTCACTGTGGCGAGTTCGGCAGGTTCACCACCGTTGCGGTTCCGACGTGCGCATAGCGTCCCGGTGTGCATGTGAGGACGATCACTTGGCAGTGCTCTCCGGCTGCGGCTATGGCTGCCCCCATGCGCTGCAGCCGGGACGGGTCACTCCATCCCAGCGCATCGTCGATGACGACCGGCGCGCCATCTCCGTCTGGGCTCACGATCGCTGCGCACGCCAATCTGGCGAGTATCCCCAACTGTTCCCGAGCGCCGGTGCTGAGCTGCTCGACATCGAGGGCGATGCCATCGAGCGTGCGCCGTGCGATACCCAGTTGCTCGTCGAGTTCCACCTCGAACGTCGTCGAATCGAACACGATTCGCCCGAATTTCTCGATGCGCTCTTTGAATGGAGCGACGTACCGCTGCCGGGCTTCCCGTCGTCGGTTGCCGAACGTCTCGTAGAGAAGCTCGGCAGCGAGTGCCCTTCGGTCGAGACTCTCGTGGTCACGCTCGAGAAATCGCAGCTCGTTCATGGCGTTGTCGTGCTGGGTGTACAAACCCATTTCGCCTCGAGCCTCCAGCCCGCCGCGCAGTTCGTGCTGCCGCCTGCTGTTCTCGGCGAGTTCGCCTGTCATGCGCCGCACGGTGTTACCGGCATTTGTGAGTTGGACTTCGATGGAGTCGGGGTCCTCTGCCTGCAATCTCGTCTGAACGGAGCGTGCTGTTTCCTCGGCCTCTGCGACGGCTTCGTCGGCTTGTTCGAGCGCCGCCGCAAGGTCTTCGTCGTTGACTTGTGACCGGGCTTCGGCGAGGCGTTCGCCAGCCTGGTCGCGCACCTGTCGTCCCGACTGCTGCTTGCCGGCCAGCTCCGCTGCGTCCAGCTGAGCTTGGGTGAGTGCCGCGTTTGCGCTCGCGGCTGCCTCGGTGCAGGACTCGAGTTCTGCACTGCGATCCTCGACAGCGGCCTCGAGATTGGTGACCAATGCTGTCGCTTCCCGTAGGTCCGCGGGAAGCGGCGGCTGCGACTGCCTGCTTGCGTTGAATTCCTCGATGCGCCCTGAATGCCGATCCGCCATGCGTTTGAGTTCTTCCGAGGTCAGGTCGCGCAGGTTCTCCTTGATCGTCTGGCGTGCATCGTCGCGATCCCGCAGCGCGGATTCCCTCCTGCCATTGGCTGCGCGTGCCGATGCCAGATCGGGAACATTGCCTTCGTCACAGAGCCGCTGGAGCTCTCGCCGAGCAGCATCGAGTTCCCGGGCGGTTTCTGCCGATCCCTTGCCGGCCTGCACGAGCACTGTTGCTCTGTCGTCGATTCTCAGCTCGGTCGCATCGCTGACGGAGATATCGAGCTGCTGGCCCGCAGCAAGGTCATGTCCTGTCCCGTCCACCTGTACGGCGACGGCGCGCAACGCGGTGGTCGTGACCCCCGCGGCGGCGCTATTGGCCGACGCTTCGGCTCGTACTACAGCGATGTGGGCTTGATCGATGTTCTCGACGAGATCGCCGTCGACGCGGATGTTCTCAAGGACGGATTCGGCACTAGCCAGACGGACTTGAGCATCGTCGATGCGTTCGAGGCGTTCACCGAACTGGGCGACTTCGATCACACGACGGTGATGGTCACGATCATCACGCGCCTGCTTGTGCAAGGCGATTGCTCCATCCAGGGCCTCTTGGGCCTTGACGCGGCTGCCCTCGACATCGGTGACCCGCTGGTCGGCGGCGTTCAATGCGGGAGCGGACTCTTCGAGTTTGACATCCAGTGCCGCTAGCGCCTCCTTCTGGCGGTCGAGATCGGAGACCAATTCGGTTCGACGAGCGGCATCGGCGCGTCGCTGATTTCGTTCGCTCAACGCCGCGCCATGTGCCGCCTCCCGCTGTTGCACCTCATTCGCCAATTGCTCGACGTGCCTCCAACGCTCGGCCAGTTCAATCTCGAATTCTTGGGCTGACTGATGTTCGTCCTCGAGCTGTCGATGACGCTCGACGAGACCCGAGAGTGCGTCGGCGTCAGCTTGGATCTGGTTCAGGGCTGCTTCGAGATCTGTGACCCGATCCCGTGCGCTGCGGACCTTGCCCTCCAAGTCCGCTCGTTCCTTCGACGCCCGGCCCGTTGCGGTCCAGTAGCGACCACGCTCGGCCTCGATGCGGTCCCACAGGGCATCGTCGTCACCCGCCGGATCGTCGCCGCCTGCAGCTAGGTCAAGTGCGGCACCGAGGGAGCGAACGTCGAGCGACGGCAGGTGCATCTCGGTGCCCTGGTGCACTCTCAGGGCCTCCCACAGATTCCAATCGAGCGTTTCGTCGAGCATTTCGCGTACCCGCTCATGGGCTTCACGTCCCGTGAGCGACTCGGACCGGGGTTCGCTGACAGCGAGGGTTGTCTCAGGACGTCGCCTCCAGCGTTTGCGATAGACGAAGCGGTAGTCGCCAGATGACAGCTCCGCTTCGGCCTCCGGACCGACATCTCTGCCAACGGGCTGGGTCGACCGAACGCGGGCCTTGTTGGACGAGTCCAGTTCGCTGAGGAGCAGGTCGAGCGCTTCGAAGATGCTGGTCTTGCCGATCTCGTTGTCACCTACGACGATCGTCACGCCGTCATCTGCGAACTCCAGCTCGCAGTCGCCGATGCCGCGGTAGTCGTGGAGCCGAATTCGATGAACTCTCATTGGGCCGCTCCTGAGAGGCGATGCAGCAACGCCAAGCCATCCCGGGCCGCGAGCGCTTCCTGATCGTCACCCGAACTCGCAAGATCTCGCAGATCGCACAGCGCTTCGCGCGCGAATCCTGAGAGACCGAGCGTCTCGAAGTCGGCATCATCAGGTATGACGACAAGGTCCGTGCGCCGCTCCCAAGGCTCGAACGCGGCGAGCAATTCTGTTTGCAGCTCGAGAAGTCGATCGAGGCGGGCTCTCTGAGCGACCGAGACCTGCCCGACCGCAGACAGCTTCACGATGGTGCGTTCCTTGTTCTCGAGGGAGGCGAGCCATTCCTCCAATGCGTCGATGTCGGCATCTGATGCCAAGTGAGACTCGTGCCGCTCGAATGTCCAGGTACCGACCCGATGCGGCCTCACCTCGATGTGACCCGGCTCGAGCTCTACGACGAGCACGTTGCCGGGATCGATCTCGTCGTAGTCAGTGGGTTCCGGTGCGCCGGAGTACCAGACGCAACCGCTGGTGCCCTCGTTCGTTGTGGAGTGGCGGTCGCCGAGCGCGATGTAGTGGATCTCGTCGGCCTTGATGCGCTCTTCCAGACGGGCGAGCGTGATGAGCGCCGGGTTGTCAGCGTCCGGTGAACGAGAGTCGAGGGCACCGTGGCCGACAACGATTCGCAGTGCACTGGACGGCTCGAGGTTGGCGCAAGCATCATCGACCAGGTCACGCAGAGGTCGTTTGGACATCCACGGGGCCGCCACCAACTCGATCCCGTCAGCGACCGAAATCGAACCCGATTCGTCCCGTACAACCACGTTGTCCGGCTTGTTCAACGTGAAGGCGTTCGACCGGTAGATCGACGCGGCGTCGAGCGGATCGTGATTGCCCGGCAGGAGGTAGAAGGTCACCTCCGGAGTGGATGCCATTGCGTCCAGTGCTCGAACGAGTACCTGCCGGTCGATCTGGTTGGATTCGAACACGTCGCCGCACACCAGGACGAACTCGCAACCCTCTTCGACTGCGAGTTCGCCGATGCGCCGCACCGCATCGAGCCGCGCTCCGCTGAACCGCGGCTGCGCCTCC
This sequence comes from Candidatus Poriferisodalis sp., assembly GCA_965226645.1. Taxonomy (GTDB): domain Bacteria; phylum Actinomycetota; class Acidimicrobiia; order Acidimicrobiales; family Poriferisodalaceae; genus Poriferisodalis. Next base: position 691,406 of record CBDDDL010000004.1, on the reverse strand, counting down.
CCACTCAGAAAATGACGCGTCATCCCGAGTTGCCAATCGGCTGTGTGTATGAACTTCATGGCTCGCAACAGTACGCAGGGGGTGTGACGGTCATGCTGTGAAAATCGATCCGGCGGGCCGGTGCAGACCCGAGGGGCGTGGCCATGGGCCAACGGCGGCGGTCGTTGCCGCGCCTGGGCCAGCCCGAGGGCGTGGTCAGCGGCTGATGGTTTCCACCCCGCCGGGCGTCAAGCCGGCGTTCGATACGACGGCCCAGCGACGGTCTCGACGCAGCGATCAGACGTGGCTGACAGAGTCGCCCACCCGGACGGTGCCGGGTTGGATGACGCGGCAGTTGACGCCGCGCAGGCGCAGTTCACGTCCCTCGCCGGTGTTCACAAACCTCAGCGCCTCGCTACCGAAGCGTGCTGCGTACTTTGCGCAGCCGGTGTGGGGCTCAACCGCAACCTCCAGCACCGCATCGCCTACAGCGAGCTGGGTGCCTGCTGGCAGCGTTTCGTGGCCGATGTCGAGGTCGGCGTAGATCTGGTCGCCTGCCAGCGGCCAACGCTCGAGCGGACCGATGATCGCTGCCGCGGCGCGGGAATTCATGATCGTGATCTGCTTGCTGGGGTGCGGACCCCCGTCGGCCGAGAGCGAAGTCCCGCGCTGGTTCCAGGTGTCACCCTCGATGCCCTCGTCAGCATTGATGCGCGCCGCGCTCAGTATCTCGCGGGCATCTTCAGCGGGACGGCGGACGATGAGCTGGATCGTGCCGGAAGTTGCAGGTGCCTCGCGAATGTTCCGAAGCGCAGCCTCCAATTCCTCCGTGCTGCGATGGCGAGCCTCGTCGTTACGGGCATCGGGGTCGACCGCTGCGGTTTCCGTTGATGGGTTCATGAAGGGTTGCCTCACACCGTGATCGTCGGCTTCGGGCGTGTCATGCCGCCACCTGCGGGAATTGTCGCCGTGCAACCTACTTGGGGGAAATGAATTCCAACTGCAGGTCGCGTGCGACCGCATCCGGGCTGCGATCCGCGGGATCACCGAACCCGCCGCCGCCGGGAAACTCCACGAACAGGCGGCGGTCACCGGGGATCACCGAACGGCCCTTGGCCCGCACCTCAGTGCCGTCGTCGAGCGACAGGCGGCCCAGCGCGCCTGGTCCGCCGCCATGGCGGCCACGGGCTGGATACACCGTCCGCTCGTACGTGGCGCTGATCGCGAAGTCCCGCCCTTGGCGGTTCTCGAGCTCGATCACCTGGCCCAGCCCGCCGCGGTACTTGCCCGACCCGCCGGAATCGGTGCGGAACTCCTTGCGCCAGAACACCAGCGGTGAGCCGATTTCGTTCACCTCGATGGGCATGTTGCGCACTCCGCTGGGGAACGCTGTGGCCGACAGCCCATCGGCTCTCGGGCGGGCGCCTGCCCCACCGGAATGGAAGCTCATGAGGATGTAACGCTCGAGCTTGTGCCGGTTGGAGTCATCGCCGGAGCGTCCCACCGCCGTCTCGGAGCGATTCGTTGCTCCGACTCCGGTGTCGGGCTGCCACATGCCGGTGCCGAGCAGGTTCCACAGCGATGACGTGCCCTCGGCGGGCACCCGTTCAGGCACAACCTGGCTCAGGCAGCCGAACACGGCGTCGGGGAGAAGTTGGCCCATCACGTGGCGCACGTTCACTGCCGCCGGATGGGGTGCATTGAGAATGCAGCCCTCTGGCGCTCGGACCCGAACCGCATCCAGTGACCCTGTGTTGTTCGGAATGTCGGGGCCGATGATGCAGCGCACGCCGAACGACGTGTAGGCGTCGGTGTAGGCCATCGGCACGTTGATGCCCCAGCTGGATTGGGGTCCTGTGCCGGCGAAGTCCACCTCGATGCCGTCGCCCGCAGTTGTCACCGAGCACACGATGTCAATGTGCTCCTCCATGCCGTCGACCCGCATGGTCGAGTTCCAGGTTCCTGCGGGCAGCTCGGCGATGGCGTTGAGCATCGCCCGGTGTGACGAAGAGATGATGTGCTCGCCAAGTTCGTCGAGGTCGGCCATGCCGTACTCGTCCATCATCGAGATAAGACGGGCCGCACCGGTCTCGTTGCAGGCGGCCAGCGAGTGGATGTCGCCGATGACCTGGATCGGGTCTCGCACATTGGCCTCGATGATTGCCACCACGGTGGGATCGAACACGCCGTCGGTGGCGAATTTCAGGATCGGCAGGAACAGGCCCTCGTGGTACACCTCTTTCGAGTCGGTGGTGAAGCCGGCCCCGCCGATGTCCACGACGTGGCTGGTGCAGGCGAACAGCGCCACCAGCTCGCCTTGGCGGAACGCCGGCGTGACCACCACGATGTCGAAGAGGTGACCGGTTCCCTTCCAGGGATCGTTCGTAAGGAAGATGTCGCCGGGTCGCATCTCCGAAGCGGGAAAGCGATCCAAGAAGTGCAGCACCGAATACGCCATGGAGTTGACGTGGCCTGGCGTGCCGGTGACCGATTGGGCGAGCATCCGGCCCTGCGGGTCGAAGATCCCAGCAGACAGGTCGCCTGCTTCGCGGGTAGAGGTGCTGAAGGCGGCACGGACCAGCGCTCGTGCCTGTTCCTCGGTGACAGAGATGAGGCGGTTCCACTGGACAGCGAGTCGTACGGCGTCGAGAGCGGCCGCTTCGGCGGTTCGGCTCGTGGCCTCAGCAACCGTCGCGGTTCCGCCGAGTCGGCGAGCGCCATTCGATGCCGAACCGATGGTGATACGCAGATGCCCACCTGCAGTGACCGTCGACACGAATCCATCCGGTACCACTGTGGTGGTCTGATCCTCGGTGATCAGTGCAGGGCCGACCAGCCAGTCGCCTTCTCGCAGCGCATCCCGCTCGTAGACGCCATGCGCGACGGCTCGGCCGGTGGCGGTGTCGGTGACGAGCGTGAACGTTGGCGAAGCGACCGGTTCGGCAGCGATTTCGGGGTGCAGCGACATGGCCTCGGTTTGGGGCGTGCGAACCTCTAGCAGCCAGCTGAGCACCTCGATTTCGAGGTTGCCGATGTGGCGGGTGTACAGCTGCTGGTAGGCCTTGGTGAACGCCGTCCGCAACTGAGCGCGCACTTCGGCGTCACTAGGGTTGGCCACGTCGTCCAACAGCAGCGAGGCGGCATCGACTTCGACGGTGATCTCGTGGCCCTGGCCCCGGTAGCGCATGAGGGCGCGCACGTGAGTGGTGGACTCGGCGTCAGGCGCAGCCGCCCGCACGATCGCGTTGGCTTCGTCGGCCATGTCGCTCAGCAGCTCTGCCAGGCTCGTCGCAGTCAGCTCGCTGACGCGGGCATGGCGTGTGCGAACTGATTCGTGGGCCACCGGTGCCCGCAGGAAGCCGATGGCTGAGCCCACGCCCGCCCCGGCCGGCACCACGATGTCGTCGATGCCGAGCTTGGCGGCCACCCGGGCAGCGTGCAGCGGGGCGGCACCGCCGAATGCGATCAGAGTGCCGCTGCTGATGTCACAACCCTGATCGGCTGCGTGGACGCGGCCGGCATTCGACATGTTCTCGTCGACAACCTCGCAGATGCCGATCGCAGCGACCGTCGTCTGCAGCCCTGACGGTTCCGCCATTGCGGCGGTGATCACCTTGGCAGAAGCGTCGGCGTCGAACCTCAGCGTGCCACCAGCGAAACGGTCGCCCAGCAGCCTGCCCAGCACGGCGTCCGCGTCGGTCACGGTGGGATCGGTGCCGCCGCGTCCGTAGGCCGCGGGCCCCGGTTCTGATCCGGCGCTGGCCGGTCCGACGGCGATCCGGCCGAGTGCGTCCAGGCTTGCGATCGAGCCGCCCCCGGCGCCGATCTCCACCATCTCGATCACCGGCAGGCGCAGCGGCAACCCGCTGCCTGCAAGGAACCGGTACTCACGGCCGACCTCGAATTCGCGGTTCGTGCGGGGATGGCCGGACTCGACAATGCACAGCTTTGCCGTCGTGCCGCCCATGTCGAAGCTGAGCGCCCGCTCGCAGTCGAGGCCCCGGGCTATCTCCGAAGCGAGGATGGCACCGCCTGCCGGTCCGCTCTCGATGAGCCGGACGGGGAAGCGCAACGCCTCGGCGAGCGTTCCCAGCCCGCCGCCAGAGGTCATCAGGAAGAGTTCGCCGCCCAGTCCCAGCGCTGCCAGCCGCTCATCCAGGTCGGTCAGGTAACTCCGCATGAGCGGTGCGATGTACGCGTTGGCGCACGCGGTGGAAAAGCGCTCGTACTCGCGGATCTCCGGGCAGACCTCGCTGGACAGGGTGACGCTCGCCTCGGGCCAGCACTGGGCCAAGATCTCCGCAGTGCGTTCCTCGTGGCTCGAGTCGAGATACGAATGCAGGTAGCCGACCGCCACGCTGGTGACGCCATCGGCTGCCAGTGATTCGGCAGCGGCCCGAACAGCATCGGTGTCCAGCGGCAACAGCACGCTCCCGTCGGCAGCCAGCCGTTCGGGGATGCCGATTCGCCGGTGCCGCGGCACGAGCGGTTCGGGCCGGCGCATGTACAGGTCGTACTGCTCAAACCGGTTCTCGTGCGCCATCTCAACCGAGTCGCGAATGCCTTGGGTCGTCAGCAGCGCCGTGCATGCGCCGCGGCGCTCGATGAGTGCATTGGTGGCGAGTGTGGTGCCGTGGATGAGCACGCCCACCTCGGCCGGTGCTACCCCCGCCTCGCCCAGGACGGCCTCGACACCGGTGAGCACGGCATCGGCGGGCGACTCCTGCGTGGTCAACACCTTCGCCGTGTGCAGCGCCCGATGCGCGCCTCGGCCGCTGTCGACCTCCAGCGCGATGTCAGTGAAGGTTCCGCCGATGTCGGCTGCGAGTCGCGCACGTGCGCCTGCCATCTACCCAGCGTAGGCGAGCAGCCGAATGGTCAGCCTTTGCGCTCTCGGCCCAGATGTCGCCACTAGTAGCTGCGGGGTACCGTGCAGGCGTGGCAAGTGGCGACCAGCGGGCCGGCAGGCCGCCCCCAGGAGCTGGTGCCGGACTCCGTGTCGGCATAGTGCGAGCAACTTGGAATTCCGACATCGTCGATCGGCTGTCGGACGGCATCCGGCGGGGCCTCGATGAACTGGGGGTCACCGAGGCAACCGCAGTGACCGTGCCTGGGTGTTTCGAAATCCCGCTGGCGGCAAAGATGCTGGCCAACACTGGTCGAATTGACGCGATCGTCGCCATCGGAGCGGTCATCCGCGGCGAGACCACTCACTACGAGCTGGTCAGCGAAGGTGCAGCGCAGGGAGTGATGGCTGTTCAGCTCGAAACAGGCGTCCCGATCGGATTCGGCCTCGTGAGTGTCGAGAGCGAAGAACAGGCACACGCGCGCAGCGAAGGACCCGGAGGGCACAACGTGGGCGAGGACGCGGTCTACGTCGCTGTCACGATGGCCTTGCTCGCCCGCACTCTCACCGACGACGCAGGCTGATTGGCGGCTGAGCTAGGCAGGGTCGGGGCGCATGCGCACGAGCACTTTGCCGACGGCTTCGCGTTCATCCAGCAGCCGGTAGGCCTCGGCCGCCTCGGCAAAGGGCAGCACCTGCCCGACCGGCGGCCGCACGGCGCCCGTGGCGATCATGTCGAGCAGCCGTTCATGAATACGGGCCGGGATCGTCGGGTCAGCGGCCACGGCTTCGCCCCAGGCGGCGCCGACCAAGCTCACGTTGCGCAACAGCAGCCGGTTCACCTTGACGGTCGGGATCTCGCCGGCAGCGAATCCCACGACCACGAGTCGGCCGAAGCGCGCCAAGGCGCGGATTCCATCCAGGAAACGGTCGCCGCCCACGGGGTCGTAGGTCATGTCAACCCCACGTCCGCCGGTGAGCTCGCGCACTTCGTCCTTCCAGGTGTCGCTGATGAGCACGATGTGGTCTGCGCCGGCTGCAGCGGCGATCTCGCCCTTTGCGGGTGTCGATACGAGGCCGATGACCGGTCCAGCGCCGACTCCCTTGGCCACCTGGATGCCCGATGTTCCGACACCGCCTGAGGCGCCCAGCACCAGCACGGACTCGCCTTCGCGCAGGCCCGCCCGATCGATCATGCAAAACACGGCCGTCTGGTAGTTCATCACCAGCGCTGCGCCCTCCTCGAAGCTGAGCTGGCTCGGCAGTACGAACAGGTCACGAGGGCGCACGGCGACGGTCTCGGCCAGACACCCATTGGTCCACACGCAGACTCGGTCGCCAGCCGTGTAGCCCGAGTCCGCCGGAGCCGAACGCACGACACCGGCGGCTTCGATACCGGGACGGAACGGTGGGTCCGGCCGGTACTGGTACAGACCCTGGCTTTGCAGCAGGTCGGGGAACGACACTCCGCCGCACACCACGTCGACAATCACCGAAGCCCCGGCGGGGTCTGCTTCGGGCTCGGGCGCGTCGACGACGGCGATGCCCGCTGGACCGGTCAGGGACTGCACTTCTAATGCACGCATGGCGACAAGATGGCACAGATGCCAGCCTTGGCGCGGCGCCGCCGTGTACTGCGCCCCGACCGCGCAGCGCGGGGTTCGCTCTCGGGAGCGAACCGATGGCCGCTGGTACTGTTGGCGCCGAGACGGCGACAGGGCGCTCAAGCGCAGACGGGGGAGAGCGATGCGGTACTACTCATGTGACTCGCACGTGGTCGAAGCAGCCGAAATCTACGCGGGACTGACCGACCGTTTCGGCGAGCGGGCGCCATTCATCGAAAAGGACTACGGCGGCAAGCCGGGCACGTGGCTGGTGCTGCCGGGTGGAATCCGCCCGGTGCCTGTGGGCCGGCTGGGCATCGCTGGCGCCAGCCTGTCAGACCCGGCGACTCATGCTCGTATCGAACAGGGTTACGACGGCTTCAATCCGGGTGTGATGGATCCGAACGCCCGACTCGACGAGCAGGCCCAGGACGGGATCGTGGGCGAGGTCATGTACCCCAGCCTGTCGATGTTCACCTTCGCCATTCCTGACGATGAAGTCCGCGATGCGGCATTCCGCAATCACAATGACTGGGTGCTCAACTACTGCTCGGTGGACCGCAACCGTCTCATCGGCGTCGGCTGCCTGCCCCTGCCGGATGTCGAGCGGGCCATTGCCGAAATCGACCGTTCGGCACAACTGGGCGTCCGCGGATTCGCAATCCCCGCACACATCGACCCTGCCAAGCCGTACTGCCACCCTGACTTCGACCCGTTCTGGGCCCGCGCCCAAGAATTCGGTGTGCCGCTCACCATGCACATCTTCACCGGGTCAAGCCTCGAGGGCGGGATGCCCGAGCACTGGGGCACCCCGGGCGGCCACCTGAAGGGCTACACGCTGGCCCACACGACCATCGCCAACACGATGATCGATCTCATCTGCGGCGGTGTGACCGAGCGTTTCCCGAACCTGCGCTTCGTTTGCGCCGAGTATGAGACCGGCTGGGTGGGACACTTCAAGCAGCGACTTGACCATGCTGCGTATCGGACACCGTGGGAGGTTTCTGACGAGCTCACCATGAAGCCGTCGGAGTACTTCGACCGGAACTTCTGGGTGACGTTTGAGGACGATGTCGAGGGCATCGCAACCCGGCACTCCATCGGGGTGTCGAACCTGGTGTGGGGCAACGATTACCCGCACCACGATTCCATCTGGCCCAACTCGCGCCCGATCCTCGACGACATCTTGTCGGGCGTCCCCGACGACGAGCGGGAGCAGATGGTCTGGGGCAACGTCATCGATCTCTACGGCCTCGACCCGGACAAGCTGCCCACAGCAGCCTGAGGGCTGCGCATCGGACACAGCAGCCTGAGGGCTGCGCCATCTGGGCCTACGCGGCAATGAGCGGTTCGAGGTGGGCGCGGATGGCTCTCGCGATCGTTTCCCCGTTTTCCATCGGACCGAAGTGGCTCAGCGCAGCGAATGCCTCAAGGCGGCCGTTGCCGAGCGCCTCTGCGATGGGTTCGGCGACCTGAGGCGGGATCTCGTTCCACATGGCGGGGGAGTCGCCGCGCGCAACGACCGCCGGACACGTCACTCGGCCGAATTCCGTGTACTCGACGGGCACGCTCGCTTCGTAGATGCGCGCTTCGGTATCGCCCGAACAGGACAGCCGTACGGCATCGTCGCCTGACGGATACGTGCCGAGCTTGACGTAGGCCCACACCGCCTCGGGCTCACACGCCGAGAACGGCAATTTGGACACGAATCGCTCGTATGCCTCGTCAATGGTTGCGAAGCGGATTCGCCGTCGCCGCGACGCCTGAACCAGAGCGTGGTCACCGTCGGGCCGGGGAAAGCCCGGCGGCACGATCACCGGCTCGTAGAGCCACAGACCGCGGTAGGTGCCGGGCTGGGCGAGCTCGGCGAGCAGCAGGCTGGCGGCCCCGAGGGAGTGCCCGACCGCCAGCAACGGCTCGCCGCCGAGGGCGTTCACCGCAGAGAGCACTTCTTCGACGAATCGGGGCCGCTCAACGGACATGTCGTCGTGTTGCGGCCGTGCTGCGCCATGGCCCCGGAAGTCGAGCCCCCAGCAGCGGAAGGTGTCGGCCAGGTGCGGCACCACCGTGGCCCACATGCCGGCATTGAGGCCGTTGCCGTGCGTCAGCAGCAGCGGCGGGCCGCTGCCACCGAGGTCGTGCAGCACCGCGTGCTCACCGTCGGACCCAGTCAGGCGAATCATCGAAGCGGGACGCTAGCGCAGCGTTCGTGCGCGGAATGGTCCAACTGGGTGCCCCTGAGCGCGAGCAGGCACAATGACGCCATGGCGAATTTCACACGTGACTCCACCGACATCCACTACGACGAATACGGCTCGGGCTTCCCGTTGCTGCTGATCGCGCCGGGCGGCATGCGCTCGGCAGCGTCGTTCTGGGAGTCGACGCCTTGGAACCCGATTACCCAAATGCAGGACAAGTATCGGGTCATCGCGATGGATCAGCGCAATGCGGGTCGCTCAAACGCGCCGATCTCCGCTGACGACAACTGGCACACCTACACCGCAGACCAGCTCGCCCTCATGGATCACTTGGGATGCGATCAGTTTCACCTTGCCGGCATGTGCATCGGCGGTCCGTACATCATGGGTCTCATCGAGGCTGCGCCCGAACGTGTCGCGAGCGCCACACTGTTCCAGACCATCGGCCTCGACGACAATCGTCATGCGTTCTACGACATGTTCGACGACTGGGCCAACGTGATCCGCAGCAGCCATCCCGAGGCCGATGACGCGGCATGGGATCAGTTCCGCTCGAACATGTACGACGGCGACAATTTCCTGTTCAACGTTGACCGAGACTTCGTCGCAAACGTGCAGACACCGTTGCTGGTGCTGCTGGGCAACGATCTATATCACCCGGAGTCCTCGTCGCGGATCGTGCACGACGCAGCGCCGAACTCGACACTCATCGAGGACTGGATGGAGGGTGCCGGGCGTACCGCGGCGATGGAACAGTTCGCCGCGTTCTTGGCGGAACACACTCCCTGAGGGGCCTGCAATCGACCAGTCGCGCGTTAGCTTGCGCGCATGACTGAGACGGCGAGCACGAACACCACCCGAACGCGACTCGACGGCAAGGTGGCGGTTGTCACCGGTGCGACTCGAGGCATCGGCGAAGCCAGCGCCCGAGCCCTGGATGCCGCGGGCGCCAGAGTCGTCCTGACCGGACGCACCACTTCTGATCTTGAGCGAGTAGCCGGAGATCTGCGGAACCCACCGGTCGTTTTGACCGCCGATCTGGAGCCTGCGGGAGCGGGTACGGATTTGGCCCGACGTGTTCTCGCAGAAGTTGACGGCGTCGATGTGCTCGTCAACAACGCGGGCATCCCCATGCGCCGCACGCCGGACCAGCTCACTGAAGCCGACTTCGATCAGGTGTTCTCCATCAATGTGCGGTCACTGGCGATGTTGAGCATAGGGCTGGCGCCGTCGATGACGGCGCGGGGCGGTGGCTCGATCATCAACATCAGCTCGGTCGCAAGCGTCCATGGGCCGCTCGGCCGCGTGGCGTACGCGGGCACCAAGGGAGCAGTAGACGCCATGACTCGGGCGCTGGCTGCCGACTGGGGCCCCTCGGGCATCCGGGTCAACTCCATCGCGCCGGGACTGATCGCGACGGCGATCTGGGAGAAGGCGCGTTCGGAAGTGCCGGGACTCATCGAAGACCTCGCCGGCCAGGTCGCGCTGAAGCGCTGGGGACTGGCCGACGACATCGCTGACGTGGTGTTGTTCTTCGCCTCTGATGCGGCTCGATACATCACGGGTGAAACGCTTGTCGTGGACGGCGGACTCGCTCGGGTCACAGCAACCAACGCGCCGCCTGCCCTGCCCGAACTCGAGGACTGAGGCGCGCGAAGGGGTGCCGGACCGTGGTCCGGCACCCCTTCCGAGTGCTCACTCAGCTGGTGAACCAGCAGAGCTGCGGCTCTGCGCAGTTGCCTATGCGGCTGCCCGTGCGGCGTCGAGCCAAGCGTCGACCGTGGAGCGGTTCGCAGCGATCCACGCGGTGGCCAAGTCGCCGGGGGCGGCGCCGGCGTCTTGGTCGACGTTGGCCAGCGAGACCTCGATCACCGACAGCTTGACCGCCTCCAGCAGCGTCTTGGCTGCAGGGTTGGCGTCGATGAAGTCGTTGTTGGCGGTCGCCAGGATGTCGGCTGCGATCCATCCGATCGGGCACAGCCCGTCGGCGTTGTCCGCGGCTGACGGGCATTGGTCGGCGCCGATGGCTGCGTAGCCGCCTGTGCCGTCACCGCCGGTCTGGTCGTATTCCTCGCCGCCCTCGATGCCTGTGGGGTTCGAGTCGTCAAGGATTTCTTCGACACCGATCCAGTAGACGTTGTCGCCGGGGCGCAGCTCGGTGATGTACGCCGAAGGCGTCCAGGTGTAGGCCACCATGGGGATGCCAGCATTGGCGTTGTCCACAGCTTGGACGAACATCGCGTCGTAGCCGGCGATCGTCTGTGTGATGTTCTCCCAGCCGGAGAAGGCGATCTGCGCGGTGATGATGTTGTCGCACGTCCACGACTCGGGGCAGCCGAACATGTCGGCAACACCGTTGCCGGGCACCGGGTCGGTCTCATCGAACGCAGCAAGCGCGTCAGCATTGCTGTTCAGCGCGTCCATCGTGTAGACGCCGAATTCGTCGGCGAACGACTTGGTCACCAGGAAGCCTTGCAGCCCGCCTGCGATCATCTCCTCGCCCAGCACGGTCAGGTGGTCGCCAACCAGCGAGCCGTCAGGCAGTTCGCCCGCCAGCCACGCTTTGTGGCCTGGGTACCAGCTATTGACCCAGAAGTCCATGTCGCCAGCGGCCATCGCCACGTAGCCGTTGTTGGGCCCTAGCTCGAGTTCGGCGGGATCTGACACCGTGTAGCCGAGCTCGGTGAGCAGCTGTCGGTACAGCTCGGCCTGGAAGTAGCCGGTGCTCCAGTCGGCGCGGCCCATTGTCACCGAGACGCCGTCGCCAGGCGTCATCGACATCTCTTCTTCCATCGGCTCGGTTGCTGCCGGTTGGGTGGCTGGCGCCGCGGTTGCGGCCGGGACGTCGTCGTCGCTGTCGCCGCAGGCGCTGGCGAACAGCGCGAAAGAGGCCAATAAAAGCAACAACTTCGTCAGTCGTTTGGTAATCATGTGAGGGTTTCCTCCCTGTATTGAGAATCGAGGCACGCTGTGTCACGGCTACGCACTGTGGGCGCGGCTCGCTTGGCTCGACGACGAGGACCTCTGAGCGTCAGCGTAGCCGCGGCCTGCTCCGGCGATGACCGTCACGGCGATAGCAGATGCCGGTGCCCTCGAGCGCCTGTTTTCGGGTTGATCAGCTCTTGACACTGGGTATGTCGTCGTAGATCTTGTTTCGCTCGAAGTCCGACAGCGTGCCTCGCGACGCGGCGAACAGGGCCACCCCAGCGGCCATCACGAAGACCGATCCGACGCCGGAGACCAAGTTGGTGTCAGCGACGCGGGCGATGGACAGAACCCAAGCCAGCGGGATGATGGCGATGCCCAAGCCGACCCCTGCCACCAGCGCGCTCCAGCGGTACCGGAGGCTCTCGTCGATGCCCAGCAGTCCGATTGCTGGCACCGTGAGCACGAGGGCGGCGAGGCCTGCGATGAACGTCCAGATGCCCAGCCCGGCACCCTCGGACTCAAAGCCATCGTGGATGATGTCGCCGGTGCGTTTTGCCTCGGCGATCTTCGCCGTGATGTCGGCGCCCTTGATCCCCGCCAGCGCCAGCGCTCGATTCTCGATTCGTCGTTGTTCTTGCTCGGCAACGACGTCTCCGGCCGCGGCTGCTTCATCTGCGGCAGCATCTGCGGCATCAGCAGCGGCAGTTGCGGCTGCGCCTTCGGCGGCGATGGCATCGAGCTCAGCGCGCAATTCAACATCGATCACCGATTCGGTCCGAGTGTCGAAGCTCCAGCCTGCGTAGCCGCCGCCCACCAGCAGCAACACGGCGAACGCGGCGCCTAGCAACCGGCCCCACCCCACCGTCGCCGGCAGTGGCCTGCGGGCGGTCATCGGAGCGTTCCACAGCCAAGCGCAGGCGCCGGCGCTAGCCAGCAGCGCTCCCGCGATGGCGATGTAGACGCCGATCCCGGTGCTGTAGATCTCGACACGGTCCGGCGGATTGGCCAACAGGTACACCACCGCGGTGGCCAGCGATGCCAGCGAGAACGCGGCAGCGCCGTGCGCAGTAAACGAGCGAGAACCGCGGCCGGGCCGAAACAGGGTGTTGTAGGCAGCGACAAGGGCCACGGCGGCTGCTATGGCGATGAAGATGCCAAACCATGAGCCGCCCGAGGCCGACACGCCGTTGAAGCTGTTGGAGAGCAATGACGCGGTGCCGTCACAGGCGCGCTCGGTCCCGGCCACTACCAACGGGTTGAGTGACGCCACGTCGATCCACTCGCCCGAGCACTGCTCGGTGCGGAGGTCCACGTCGGTGCTGCGGGCATACGCCGAGATGAGTCCGGCATCGATGTTCCACGGCAATGCCAGTGCGATCAGCGTCACGAGCGAGCCGACAGCCATCACGATGGCCGCGGTGCGCTCGGGCCGACCTGCTGGCACGAACGATTCGTCGGGTGCTTCGGGTTGTGCCGCCGATCTTCTGGCTGCGGCGCTGCTGTCGGCCTCGGCCTGTTCGACCAGCAGTTTCTCCGGTGTGCGCCGGTTGGCCCACGCTTGAGCAATACGGCCAAGCAAGTTGCCCGAATCGCCCGACTCTGGCTGGCTCAGCCGGTCCAGTACCACCGCCACCAAGAAGAAGGCCAGGCCGGCCGAGCCTGCGAGGGCGATGTCGAGGTTCGAGATAGCCGTGAACAGCAGCCGACCCAAGCCGCCAGCGCCCATGATCGCCGCGATGCCCAGCATGGAGATCGCCAGCAGCAGCGTCTGGTTCAGACCCGTCATGATTGCGGGACGCGCCAGCGGCAGCTGCACATCGGTGAGCACCCGCCATTCGGGTGCGCCATAGGCCCGCGACGCCTCCACCACGTCCTCGGGCACTTGGCGGATGCCCAGATTGGTAAGCCGGATCAGCGGCGGCAGGGCAAAGGTCATCGTCACCATCGTGGCGGAGACGAAACCGATGCCGAAGAAGAAGATGAAGGGCAGCATGTACACAAAGGAGTGGACGACCTGCATCGCATCGAGCACGGGCCGGACCACTTTCCAAGCGCTATCCACCCGCCCGCAGAGCACGCCGACGGGGATGCCGACGATCACGCAGAGCAGCACCGCCACGCCGATGAAGCCGATGGTGAGCGCTGTCTGCCGCCAGTAGGCCTCGCCCAGCAGCCCGCAGATGAGCAGTCCGATGAACGCCATTGCGCCGACTTGGAAGTTGCGCACCAGCCAACCCAGCAAGAACACCGCCAGGCACACGGTGAGCCACGACAACTGCAGCAGCCATTGGTCCACGATGACGTTGAGCAGTTTGGCGAACGGCCACTCGATGACAGCGAGGGTGGCTCCCATGTTGTTGTCCACCCAGAACACGACCTGCTCCACCCAGTCGCCCACAGGTATGTGCCACTGGTCCAGAACCGTGTTCTGCCGCACCTGAGCGATCAAGCCGGAGCCGCACTCCACGAAATTGTCCTCTGCGTCGATCACCGCGTCGCGGCACCTGAACGTCTGCCCGTCCTTGATGTACGTGCGAGTGCCCGAGGCCACGATCACGTCAGGTCGGCTGCGGTACCACCACACCGCGATCAATCCGAGCAGTCCGCCAGCACCAAGCGCGTAGCGACGGCTCCGTATCCCTCCGAAGATCAACAATGCCGGCACAGCGAACAGCGCTATGGCCACCGCCCATTCCACGCCGCTGGTGAACCAGTCGGCGAGGCTGTCGGCCGTATCGAGGTTGGTGACGGTGTCGACTAAGTCGTCGATGAAGTGGCTGTCCACGTCGCCGGGCTCGCCTGTGGCCTGGGCGAGGAGGCTCAACCCGCTCACATGAACACCTCCCGCTCGAAGCCGTCTATGAGCTGTTCGACACGGCCCATCTCTTCCATGATGAGACGGGGATCGAGGTTGCCCACGAGATTGCCGGCCTCGTCGACCACAGCAATCGACAGTCCGCGTCCCGCAGAGGCATACAGCTCGTTGAGCGTGGCGTCGGGACTGCACTGGTCGAAGTCAGAGCGCACCGCCTTCTTGAGGTCGTTGCTGCCCATGCTGCGCGCACGCAATCCGTCCGCCGCCGTCAGCAGCGCAACGGGTTGGCCGCTGGCATCGCAGCAGAAGCGCCCTGCAATGTCGTCCAACATGGTCAAGGCGTCGCTCAGCGAGGTGTCAGTCGGGATGGGCCGTGGCTCGCTCATGACCTCGTGCGCCTTGATGACTCGTCCTTGATCAACGTCCTGCACGAATTCGGCCACGTAGCCGGTCGCCGGCTCGGTGAGGATCTCCTCTGGCGTGCCAATCTGCACGACCGCACCGTCCTTCATGATGCAGACGCGGTCGCCGAGCCGAAGGGCTTCGTTCAAGTCGTGGGTGATGAACAGGATCGTCTTGTGGACCTCGGCCTGGATCTCCATCATCTCGTCCTGCATCTGGCGACGGATGAGCGGGTCAAGAGCGCTGAATGCCTCGTCCATGAGCAAGATGTCCGGGTCCGAGGCCAAGGCGCGGGCGAGGCCGACGCGCTGCTGCATGCCTCCGGAGAGCTGCGCCGGGCGGTGTTCAGCGAAGGTGGCCAAGCCCACCAGTGACAGCGCCCGCAGGGCCGCTTCGCCCCGCTCAGTGCGTCCCACCTTCTGGACTTTCAGCCCGTAGCTCACATTGTCGATCACATTGCGGTGCGGAAACAGGGCGAAGTGCTGGAAGACCATGCCCATCTTTTCCCGCCGGAACGCCTGCAGGTCGGTGCCGCTGAGCTTCTGCACGTCGACACCGTCGACGAGGACCTCGCCGTGGGTGACGTCGTGGAGCTTGTTGACCGTGCGGATTGCGGTGGACTTGCCTGAGCCCGAGAGGCCCATCACCACGAAGATCTCGCCGCGGTTGATTGAGAAGCTCACATCGGTGAGACCCACCACGTGTCCAGACAGGCGCTGCACCTCGTTCTTGTCGACTCCGGAGCGAGCCAACTCGAACGCGCGCCCCCGGGGCTGCGGCCCGAAGATCTTGTAGACCTCGTTGAGACGGATGATCTCGTCATCTGCAGCGTTGCCGTTCGCGGCACCGCTGCCTCCAAAGTCGTCACTCATACACTTCCCCCACACTCGTCCATTTCACCATACGCGCCGCGTGAAGCTGTCTCGGCAATGTGTCGTCGCATCGCCGACGTGTTGCGGGCGTCGGGGATGGGCATTCGTTGGATTGCCCTCCGAGCGGCGTGGCTGTGCCAACCTAAGGCGGTGACGCGCCTCGGGTTCCTGCTGGACAGCGGCGCGTGCATCGGCTGCCACGCGTGCACGGTGGCGTGCAAGAGCGAGCACGATGTGCCGCTCGGCGTCAACCGGACATGGGTGAACTACGTCGAGACCGGGGAGTTCCCGGCCACGCAGCGCCACTTCACCGTCATGCGGTGCAATCACTGCGACGACGCGCCGTGTATCTCGATCTGTCCGACCGGGTCACTTTTCCGGGCGTCAAACGGCGTCGTGGACTTCGACGATTCGCGCTGCATCGGCTGCAAGGGCTGCATGAATGCGTGCCCCTACGACGCGCTCTACATCTCTCCAGAAACTGGCACGGCCCACAAGTGCAATTTCTGCCAGCATCGGCTGGCGGTCGGCCTCGAGCCGTCGTGCGTGTCGGTGTGCCCGACACAGGCGATCACCGTGGTGGATCACGACGACCCTGCCGATGCGACTGCAGCGCGGATTCGTGCAGAGAAGCTTCCGGTTCGCGCTCCGGAGCGTGGAACGCTGCCGAAGGTGCACTACGCCGGCACGATTCCAGCAGCGCTGGACCCCCTCGCGAGGCCGGTAGCGGACGACGGCCTGATCTGGGCGGACTGGACCGGGAGCGCCCAGTGGCCGATCGTCCCGCAAACGCAGGCCGCGCCTGCGCGCACGGCGTACACGGTCGCACATGCCGAAGCTTGGGGGGCCAAAGTTGCCGGGTACATGGTCACGAAAGGCGTGGCAGCAGGGGTCATGCTGTGGGCAGCCGCCGCGGCACTCGTCGGCTGGGACGACCGGACAGCAGTTGCCACCGGTCCCGCTGTGGCAGCGCTGGTTGCGTTGGCAGTCACTGGCGTGCTGCTGATAGCCGACCTGAAGCGGCCCGAACGCTTCTGGTACCTGTTCACCAAGGGACGGATGCGCAGTTGGATCACTGCCGGCGCCTGGGTGATCATGGCCGATGGCGTGCTGGTGACGCTGTGGGGCATCGGAGGTCTGTGGGCTGGCTCTCGGTGGTTCGCTGTGCTGATTGCACCTTTGGCGCTGTGCTCAGTGTTGACGGCGGCGTACACGGCGTTCTTGCTGCGGCAATGCCGCGGCAGGGTCATGTGGCATGACCGCCCGGTGACACTGCTAGTCGCACGGCTCGTCGGAGAGGCTGCACTCGGCGGCGGCGCAGTGTGGGGAGCGCTAGTGGCGTTGCAGGCAAATGCAGTTGCCTTCTCATGGACACCCGTGGCAGCCGCTTTGGTGCTGGTATGGCTGTGGCGGCACGATCGGGCGTTCCTGCGAGCCGCTCAGGCGGCTCCGCTGTCATGAGCACCGCCGAGTCCGCACCGTCGCCGCGGGGCACTGGCGTTTCGGGCACTGGCGCAGGCCTGCGTTCCGCGCCTCCGCACAGCCAGTGGCACAACTGGACCGAACTGGATGCGGCGTCGTGGCCGGAACGAGTCGAGCGCAACTACACATTGGTGCCGACGACCTGCTTCAACTGTGAAGCCGCCTGCGGTCTGGTGGCCTACATCGACCAGGAGACCGACAAGGTCGTGCGGTTCGAGGGCAACCCGGAGCACCCGGCGTCGCGCGGTCGCAACTGCGCCAAGGGTCCCAGCGACCATCAACCAGGTCCATGACACCGAACGCATCCTGTTCCCGCTGCGACGAACCGGCGAGCGCGGAGCCGGCGGTTGGGAGCGGATCAGCTGGGACGAGGCGCTGTCCGACATCTCATCGCGCATCCGCGCTGCGATCGTCGAGGGTCGGCGCGACGAGATCATGTATCACGTCGGACGTCCGGGCGAGGACGGCTACACCGAACGGGTGCTGACCGCATGGGGCATCGACGGACACAACAGCCACACCAACGTGTGCTCGTCCAGTGCCCGGGTCGGGTACACAACCTGGATGGGCCACGACCGGCCCTCGTCGGACTTCGCGAACGCCGAAGTCATCTTTCTCATTTCCAGTCATCTTGAGGCCGGGCACTACTTCAATCCGCATGCGCAGCGCATCATCGAAGCCCAGCAGCGCGGAGCGACGGTCATCTGCGTGGATCCGAGGCTTTCCAATACCGGAGCCAAGGCCGACCACTGGCTTGCGGCGTGGCCCGGAACCGAACCGGTTCTGTTGCTGTGCCTTGCTCACTTGCTGCTCGAGGCCGGTACTTGGGACCGTGCGTTCGTCCATCGCTGGACGAATTGGGAGACCTACTTGGCGAAGACCCGGCCTGATCTGCCGCCGACCTTCGAATCGGTAGAGCGGGCGCTGCGCGATGCCTATGCGAAGTACACGCCGGAGCGGGCTTCGGAGCTGTGCGGGGTGGACGCAGATCAGCTGCGCGAGATCGCTGCGGTGATCGCCAAATCGCCGGGCCGCTTCGCCTCGCACACTTGGCGAGCTGCCGGAGCCGGCAACCTTGGCGGATGGCAGACCGCGCGCTGCCTGTTCTTGCTGAACGTCCTCACGGCCTCGGTCGGGACAGTCGGGGGCACGACCGGCGCCGGCTGGCACAAGATCAAGCCGAAGCCACCGCTGCAGCCGCCGCCAGTGGGGCATTGGAACGAGATGTCGTGGCCGCGGGAGTATCCGCTCAGCCATCACGAGATGTCGATCCTGCTTCCGCACTTCCTGCGGGAGGGCCGTGGCAAGCTCGACACCTACTTCACCCGGGTGTACAACCCGGTGTGGACGAATCCGGACGGATTCAGCTGGCTCGAGGCGCTCAGCGATCCCGAACGGGTGGGATGTCATGTCGCGCTGACGCCGACGTGGTCCGAGACAGCGTGGTTTGCCGACTACGTGCTGCCCATGGGGGTCGGGTCGGAACGCCACGACCTCGCATCCTTCGAGACCCATGCGGGCCAGTGGCTGGGATTCCGTCAGCCGGTCATGCGTCGCTACGCCGAGCTGCAAGGACGCGACGTCGGGCCGGACTCCCGCACGCACGAGTTCAATCCGGGCGAGGTCTGGGAGGAGAACGAGTTCTGGATCGACCTGTCCTGGAGAATTGATCCCGACGGCTCGCTCGGCATCCGACGCTGGTTCGAGAGTCCATCGCGGCCTAACCAGCCCATCAGCGTCGACGAGTACTACGGATCCATCTTTGCCAGCGAGGTTCCGGGGCTGGCCGACGACGCAGCAGCAGCGGGCCAGACGCCGCTCGAATTCATGCGGGACCGGGGCGCGTACGCCGTTCGGGGCGATGCGTACGGCCACCATGAGCGGATAGTGCCGCCATCGGCGCTCGCAGGCGCCGTGCTGGGCGACGATGCGGTGTACCGGCCGCATCGAGGCGCTGCCTCGCCGACGGCGCCCCTGCCTCCGTTGGGAGACGGTTCAGTGGCCGTGCAGGTCGCCGGTGCTGCGCGGCTAGGCTTCCCGACGCCGTCGCGCAAGCTGGAGCTGTACTCGACCACGCTTGCGGACTGGGGCTGGCCGGAGCACGCGACGCCCGGCTGGATACCCAGTCATGTCCATTGGCAGCGGCTGGACCTCGCGGGCGATGAACGCATCTTGTTGCCCACGTTCCGCATACCGACGCTGATACACACTCGTTCGGCGAACGCCAAATGGCTGGCGGAAATCAGCCATCGCCATCCGCTGTGGATCCATCCGTCCGATGCCGAGGCGCTGGGCATCGAGGTCGGGGGGCTGGTACGAGTCACCACGCGCATCGGGCACTTCGTTATTTCGGCGTGGCGTACCGAGGGCATCCGACCCGGAGTGGTTGCCGCCTCGCATCACATGGGTCGCTGGCGACTCGATGGCGCGGCAGCCGCGGGACGCGCCGAGGGCGGCCGATCTGGTAGCGAGCGGTCGGGCCCGAAGTCGTGGGCCGGCGGACCGGCCGAGATCGAACGAGAAGGCAGCGTCTGGAAGTTGAGACGGACTGCCCAGATGGCGCCGTTCGCATCTGATGATCCCGATTCCGAACGTGTCTGGTGGAACGACGCGGGTGTGCACCAGAACCTCACGTTCTCCGTGCAGCCCGATCCGGTCTCGGGCATGCAGTGCTGGCACCAGCGGGTTCGCATCGGTCCCGCAGCCGCCGATGATCGCTACGGCGACGTGGTCGTGGACACGGATCGAGCGAAGGCCGCGTACGAGGATTGGCTCGCAATGACTCGCCCGGCGCCAGGCCCGGGCGGGCTTCGGCGCCCGATGTGGTTGTCTCGCCCGCTCAAGCCAACCGCACGCGCCTACCGCATCGACGGCTGACCGCTAGCGCCTCATCCGCCGCCTGCGCCACGGCGCTGGGGACGTTGGGCCAGCTCAGCTCGGCTTGTGCGCCTTGCGGGAGCCGGCCTCCCAGTCCTCCATCTCCGGCGCGTCGCCGACGGTGCCGAGCACGTTCAGTTGCGGAGCTTCGCGCAGCGATCTCTTGAGTTCGGCAAATCCCGGGAAGCGGGCGAGCTCGATGACGGCATTCCACAGCGGGACCGCCTGTTCATCAGTTGGCACCCGCGAGATCACCGGGCCGAAGAACGACAGGCCGTCGGGCGGCTCAAAGGTGATGATCGGAGTGCCCACGTCGCGCCCCGTACGGCTCAGTGCCAACTCGGTCTCGGCGGAGATTTCGGCGTCCCATGACTCGTCGTCCACCGCCACGGCGTATTCGGCGGGCAGTCCCGCGGTGGCCAGAGCCTCCGCGGTGTGCTCTGCGGTGCCGATGCGCTTGCGCAGTCCCGATCCGGGAGGCATCTCCCAGTAGTGCTGGCCGAAGGCGTCATACAGCGGCCCCATCCGATCGCGGCCCAGTTCAGCGCGCACCTTCGCCGCAACTCGCAGCATCCGCAGACCCGCGGTGTGGCCGTGTTCGTATTCGGGTGGGAAGTCGGTTGCGTAGTTCCGGTCTTTGTTCAGGATCCGCAGCGAGATGAATCGCCAGTCCACGGTGTACCCAGTCTGCGCGACGACCTTGTTGACCCATCGAGAGGTGATCCACGCGAAGGGGCACACCGGATCCCAGAAGAACTCCAGATCTACGGTGTGGTCAGCACCTCTGGCGGGGTCTGTAGTACTCATGCGCGCATGATTACCACACCCGGTGCTCTCCGGTGAGGGGACCCTGCGAAGGTCCCGACGAGCCCCAGTTCGTCCGCGTCGCTGATGGTGTCGAGTTGGCGCTTCATTGCCTCGGAGGAAATGGCCCGCCGCTGTTGTTCGTGCATGCGACGGGCTTCAACGGACGCACCTATGGCCCGCTGACCTCCCGGCTGGCAGAGAACTTCACCGTCTGGGCACCGGATCTGCGCGCGCACGGATGGAGCCCGCCTCCGGCGCAGCGAGACTTCCGCTGGGTCACTCTCGCCGCGGATCTGCTTGGCGTGGTCGACCACCTGGGAATCGCGCATGGCGAGCTCGATTGCGTCGGACATTCGATCGGCGCTGCGACGCTGCTGCTGGCCGATGCGCAGCGTCCCGGGACGATCCGGCGAATGTACGGCTACGAACCGGTGATCTGGCGCAGCTCGGAGATCTTCGGGCCCGGCGAGAACCCGCTCATTGCTGTGGCGTCGAAACGCAGGGAGGTGTTCGCCTCGCGGGCGCAGGCCATGGAACGATTCGCTTCCCGCCCGCCGTTCGGCCTGGTGAGAGCCGACTCACTGCACAGCTACATCACCAATGGCTTCCGCGACCTGGACGACGGCACGGTCCAGCTGCGCTGTGCGGCAACCGACGAAGCCGACACCTACGACGGGGAGTACACCTCGACGACGGATCGGATCGACGGCAACTCAACGCCAGTGGTGATCGGCAAGGGACTCGAGATGACATTCAGCGACATCGGCGTTCCAGCCCACGAGGTGCTGCCGAATTCCCGACTGATCACCTATCACGGACTAGGACACTTCGGGCCGATGGAAGCACCCGACGTCATTGCCGACGACGCGCTCGCCGCAGTGTCAGCGTCTGGATAGGGCGCAGCGCACGCCGAGACAAACTCGACCAGGTAGTCGGCGACGAGACCGGGCTGGTCTCGATGGGCGACGTGGCCGCAGTCCGCGAGGATGTGGCCGGTCGCCTTGGGCGCCAGTTCGACAATCGTCGTCACCTGCGCGTCGGTGCCGTATTGGTCGCCGTCGCCTTGCAGCACCAGGACATCGCATGCGATGTTTCCGAGCAGCTCGGTGACATCCCAGTTGCGGAACTCGTCGGTGAGCCACACATTGCGCCAGCGCTCGAACGCTAAGCGGGGATTGTCGTGGTGGCGCGCCAGGCCACGAATGACGCGTTCGCTTTGGGTGTTGATCGAGCGGATGCCGTCAATGCAGACGTCCTCGATGAACGTGTGCGGGGCGATCGTCGCCACGCCGAGCGGGGTCACAGCGCCCATGCCGACTGCGATGAGTGCAATCGACGCGCCATCGCTGTGCCCCACGAGGATGGGTCGCTGCACACCGAGTCCGTCCAGGACCGCTGGCAGCGTCTCAAGCGCCTCGCGGGTCATGAAGCCATCGCCATAGGCCTCCGGGAATGGGTCGGAGCGTCCGTAGCCACCTCGGTCGTAGGCGATCACCCCGAGCCCGCATCGACGAGCGAGCACCTCGGGCAGGTCACGCCACTGGGTGATGCTGCCGAGTCCCTCGTGGAGCATGACGACGGTCGGGGCAAACGCGTGGACGGCGCACGACGCGTCCTGCGCCGCCGCGACTCCGCTCGGGGCGATGCGTTGGTACGCAATCCCGATGCCGTCGATGTCGATCCGACCCTGCTCGAGCCTCACGTCGACGTCGTCGGATGGGCGATGCCTGTCGGGCATCAGCCCCAAGCCCGCGCCACGGCGCGGGGGAGTTCCTCGATCCACTGGATGAGGTCGTGCCCGCACACCCGCTCGGTCCAGTCGTGGGGGGACTTCGCGAAGTGCAGCCACGCTGCCCAGGCCTCAGTGGCTTGATGGAAGCCGCCTTCGAGCGTTCCGGCGCACAGGTGGACGAACGGCGCTTCGCTGGCGTTCCAGTCCATGCGCTCGTTCGGAGGCATGCCGGTGGAATAGGCCATCGCGTGGCCGAACCTGTCGCGATGCATGTGCCCGACTGCCAACGCATGGCCGCCGCCGTCTGAGGCGCCGAACACGCCCCGCTGGTCGCGATCGCCGGACACGCCCAATGAGCTTTCGGCCCACGCTGCGAGTTCCTCCACGAAGAAGCGTTGGTGACGGTCGAAGCGATCGTCGTCGAAGCCCGGCAGGTACTCCATGGCCCGCTCATTGCCGTAGCCGCCCATTGGCGCCGAGTGAGCGGCCACCATCACGAAGCGCGGCACGGTCCCGTTGACGATGCCGGCATCGATCCGGCGCAGGTATGGGCCGACCATGTTGCCGTCGGTGGCATAGAGGACCGGCAACTGTTCCGAAGGGCTGTGCTGCGGTGGTAGGTACACCGTGACCTTGCGCTGGTTTCGCAACGCGACGCTCGGCACCGAGTGCATCTGCGTCGTGCCCCGCAATTCGTCGTCGGCGTGCGACGGCAGTTCCGCAGGCGCTTGCGGACCTCGAAACCGGTGGGGCACGGGGCCACGCTGGCCGCCGAGCAGGCCACCGCCGTCGTCGAGCGGCCAGAAGCCGTAGCCGATCACCGCTTGTTCGAGACGCTCGATACGCACGGTCATCGCCCACAAGTCGCTGTCGTCGATCCGCCACATGGGCAGCTCGATGACCGGTCCTGGAAGCACGCCAGCGGCGTCGCTGCGGCACGCGAACGTCAGCTCATCGCCGTCGGCCCACGCTCCTGCCGGATTGGCCTCCAGCCGGGAGGTCAGGGACTCGGGACTGGGGTCGCGCCAGACTCGGCAGATCCGTTGTCCCGGCGGCAACCCGCTCTCGTCGGCGCGCTCACGGGCGAGCTCCCGGTTGCGCCGATCGATTTGGTTGCGGCGCTCGGCGATCGTCGGCAAGCCGATCCCTATGCGCGAGTCGTCGTCGACGCTGCCGTCGACTGGTGCCATCACGAGATCACCGAGATGGCGAGTGACCACTGTGCCGAACTGTTGGGGTCGGCCGTTCATCAAGCTCATCTTGTCGGCGCACTCAGCGAAGATGACGCCGGCGCCCGCCTGGCCGTCGCGGTGCGCGCGTGCTGCGAGCTCCCCCGCGATGGACATCAGCTGTGGCCCGCCGTGAACGCTCAGTGCTCGAGCGGCCCGTAATGCGGTCGCTCCCTGCGCCTGCTGGAGACTCGGTGTGCGAGCCAGGAGTTGCACCAGCATCGGGGCTTCGGACGGCTCGGCCATCTCGATGCGAGCAAGCAGGTCGCGGACCTCGTCACTGCCCGATTCCTCGCTCGCTGCCGATGGGCTGTCGTTCTCCATGCCAACCCCACATCCGCGGTCGCTCCCGCATTCGCGCCGCCTGGTGAGGCTACATTCGGCGCCGTCGGCGTCGCCGATTGGACCAATTCGCCGGAGCTCGAATGACAGCTCCGCCCACCGAGGAGACCCCGTGAGCGATGAACCGTTGGTGCTGACCGAACAGCGCGGCTACGTGCAGATCCTGACCTTGAACCGTCCCGACGCGATGAACTCGTTCAACATGGCGTTGTCCGAGGCGCTCGGCGAAGCTCTCGACAACCTCGACGCGAATCCCGATGTCCGAGTCGGCGTGCTGACCGGGGCGGGGCGAGGCTTCAGCGCTGGTATGGATCTCAAGGCCTTCGTCAGCGGCGGCGGCATCGGCGCCATGCCGAACCCGCCCGGCCGTGGTTTCGGCGGCATCGCCGAACGCAGTGCAGCAAAGCCGCTCATCGCCGCCGTGGAGCGCTTCGCCTTGGCGGGGGGACTGGAGGTGGCGCTGTCGTGCGACCTCATCGTGGCATCCGAAGGCACACTGCTGGGCATCCCCGAAGTGGGCGTGGGCCTGTTCGCAGGTGCTGGAGCACTGCTGCGCCTGCCGCGCCAGCTTCCCTACAGCCTGGCCATGGAGATGGCGTTGACAGCAGAGCCGATCACCGCTGAAGTTGCGCACCAGCACGGCATGGTCAATCGGGTGTGCCCAAGAGGCGAGGCTGTGAACGTCGCGGTGGAGTTGGCAGAACGCATAGCTCGCAATGCGCCGATGGGCGTTCGGGCCTCGAAGCGGCTCATTCGCGACGTCCTCGGAGTGTCCGAAGACGATTTCTGGGCATACCAGCAGCCGGCACTCGAGGAGGTCTTCGGGTCGTCAGATGCCATCGAAGGTGCTTCTGCATTCGCGCAGAAGCGTGATCCGAACTGGGAGGACCGCTGAGCCGTTGGGAAGATCGAGGCGACATCCCCCGCGGAGCTGCCTACGACAAGCGCTGGGCCCAAATGGCTGAGCGCGGCGAGTCCGTGCACGGCGAAGTGGACCTGGTCACTTCGTTGGTTCCGCCGGGTGCGGCGGTGCTCGATGCGGGCTGCGGCACTGGTCGGGTTGCCATTGAGGTCGCGAATCGCGGCTACGAGGTCGTCGGTGTCGATCTGGACCCCGCAATGCTCGACCTTGCCCGCGCCAAGGCTCCCGAGCTGGCATGGCTACAGGGCGACCTTGCGAACACCGTTGTCATTGACTCCGGTGACCGCCCGCGTCGCTTCGACGCGGTGGTGGCTGCCGGCAACGTCATGATCTTCCTCGAGCGCGGCACCGAGGCGGCTGTCGTCGCCAATCTGGCAGCACACTTGCGGCCCGGCGGCGTGCTCGTGGCAGGTTTCCAGCTCAGCGACGCATACCTGCAGCTGCACGTTTACGACGCACTTGCGCAGCGCAATCAACTCGCGCTCGAAGCTCGCTACTCAACATGGCAGGGTGCCCCGTTCGACGGAGGCGATTACGCCGTGTCCGTTCACCGAGCAGACGCGACAACCGTCGACCACTGACAGCCGCGCATTCTTGACCGGGAGGGCGAGCGGGCTCGCTCGATCGAGTCGATGCATCCCGGCGGGCGTGAGTCAGCGGAGGGCGAAAGTCAGCGCAGGGCCCCAGCCGGAGGGTTTGAGGTCCACTTCTGTCCCCATTCTACGAGCGCTTCGAGGACTGGCCTGAAATCCTCGGCGGCCTCAGTCGGGATGTATTCGAAGCGCGGGGGCCGGTCTGTGTACTGGCGACGTTCGAGCAGTCCGCCCTCAACGAGGTGATTGAGTCGGGTGGTGAGCACCGTCGGCGCGATGCCGAGGTCGTTCTGAATGTCGTCGAAGCGCGTGAGCCCGAGGAGGACGGTGTCACGCAGGATCAACGGCGTCCACCACTCACCGACGAGTTCGAGCGACTGCGCGATGGGGCACGCCATGTGCTCGAAACTCTTGCGCTTCATGAGTTCAACGTACCAAATGATGAGATCGGACCCCGGAGTGGCCGTGTCGCGGGGCCATTTGCTGGGGCCTTTCAGCGGCGCTATCGGGCTGACACTCGGGCGGGAAGCCGGGTGGCCACCAGGCTCGCCAAGATTGCGGCGGACGCCAGGTACGCGAACGCCCAGCGGAAGGTGCCGACCGTGGGGCTGCCAGATGCGCTGGCACCGAGAATGGCAACCAGGATGGCGACACCGATCGCCCCAGCGAGCTGACGGGCGGTCTGGGTGACCGCTCCGGCGACGCTGAAGTGCGCAGGGTTGACTTCGGAGACTCCGGCCCCGTTCAGGATGGCTGGCCCCGCTCCGATGCCAGTTCCGGCCAGCAGAAGACCTGGAAACAGATCCAACAGGTAATTCGGGTTCGGGCCCGCTCTCACACTGAGCCACAGCGCACCGACAGTGAACAGCAGCATTCCGGGGATCACCACGGCCCGGAATCCGAAGCGATCGGCGAGCGGTCCGCTGACGTTGGCCGACACCAAGGCGGCGATGGGCAACGTGATGATCGCGACGCCGACGGTCACGGTGGAATAACCGGCGATCTCGGTGAGGTACAGCACCACGGCCAAGAGCATGGAGAAGAACCCGAGGCCGAACAGGAAGAGCGAGGTGGAGGCGATTCGAAATGACGACACTGCCAGCAGCGTTCTCGGCACGATGGGGTCGCGATGTGTAGCGGTGCGACGAGCGACCACGATGATCGACACGGCGCAAAACACCAGCAATCCGAGCACTGCTGGTGAGGCCCAGCCCCATTCCTGTCCCTGCACGATTGCCAGAGCGAGGCCGCCGGTAGCGGCTCCCAGAAGCGCTGCGCCCACCAGATCGGGGTAGTGCGTTTCGGGGTGGCGTGCGCTTTCGCTCAGCACCCGCACTCCCCACACCAGCGCGATCACGCCCACCGGGATTTCCAGCGCGTAGGCCCAGCGCCATGAGCCGTATTCGATCAAGAAGCCGCCGACCACGGGGCCGACTGCGGTCGACAGCGCGAGCGTCGAGCTCCAGACTGCGACTGCGGTGCCGCGCCGCTCGATGGGCCACGCGGCGACGGCAAGTCCGAGCGAGGCCGGGGCCATCATCGCCGCGCCGATCCCCTGCAGTCCTCGCATCGCGATGAGGACCGCCAGTGAGGGTGCAATGGCAGCCAACGCAGCGCCGATCACCAAGCAGGCGATGCCGATGTTGAGCATTCGAAGGCGCCCATACCTGTCGGCCCATCGTCCGGCCACGATGAGAAAGGCTGCGAAGGTGACCATGTAGAACGTCAGCACCCACGAGAGATCCGCGGTGCTGGCGCTGGTGAACTCGCGGCCCATGTCGGGAATCGCAACGTTCGTGATCGACAAGTCCAGTCCCACCACGAAATTCGTGAGCGACGTGGCACCGAGAATCTTCCAGGCGTGACCCGAGACTCTGCGGTTGTCCAGAGAATTGACTTGTTTTATAGTAGTTACTATAGCGGGCAACTACTGCGGAGCCTCGTGGCCTCGCCAACAGAGCTCAGTCGGTGGGCAGGCGGGTGAGGAGCTCGATCTTGCGCTCCTCGTACTCGTCGAAGGTGATCTCGTCGTTGTCGAACTGGGTCTGCACCTCTTCAACGAGGCGAATCAGGTCCGCGGCCGACAGTTCTTCGTCGAGGTTGCCGTCGAGGACTGCGCCGCTGCCGTCATACATCGTCGATTCCGCGACGAGGGGACCGCTCTGTGGAATCTTGCCCATGCGCTTCGCGCGCTTGGCGTCCGCCTTGGCCTTCTTGGCCCGGTCCCGCTGCAGTTTCTCAAATGTTGTGCGACCAGCAGCCATGAGAACTCCTCGCGGTAGGCAAACGGCGGAACGGGTGGGCCTCGGCGCATCTGGCTCGCTGAGGCCTCGACGGCCGTGAGCGGACGTTGCCGCCGATAACGAGGTTCGCGGCGTCCGATGAGCGAGTTTATCGGCGGGGCTCCTCAGACCGAGTCGGCACGTCGATTGCCTCTCGCTGTCCAGCCGCGCCGAGCGCGGTTCTGAGTGATCACGTTGACGGCCAGGAGTGCTCCGCGTAGGCCGTGCGAAGAAGCTTCTTGTCGATCTTGCCAGTCCCGGTCAGCGGAACCTGGTTCGCGACCACGATGTCGTCGGGCAACCACCACGACGCGACCCGAGGCCGGATGGAGTCGAGAATCGCGACACGGTTGAGCGACGCACCGTCAGCCAATTCGATGATGAGCAGCGGTCGTTCGCCCCAGCGCTCGTGCGGCAGGCCGATGACCGCTGCGGCTGCCACCCCTGGAGCAGCCAGAGCGGCATTCTCGAGCTCGATCGAGCTGATCCACTCGCCACCGCTCTTGATGACGTCCTTGGATCGGTCGGTCAGGGTGAGGTAGCCCTCGCTGTCGATCGCACCCACGTCTCCAGTGCGAAGCCATCCGCCGTCTGCGCCTGGCAGGTGCGTGTCGTCGAATGCACCCCGAGCCGTGAGCGCTCCTTCGTAATACGCGCCGCACATCCATGGGCCACGAGCCTGAATCTCGCCGACGCTGATGCCATCGCGAGGCACGACGTTGCCGTCGCGGTCGACGACCCGGAGCTCGATGCCGTACAGCTCCCTGCCTGCCTTTGCCTGGCGGGCGCGTTGGGCGTCGCGGTCCATGCGCTCGACGCGATGGGTGAAGCGACCCGAGGTGCCCTGGGTCATCTCGGTCATGCCCCAGATGTGGCTGACCGTGACGCCGTAGTCGTCCTCGAGCGTGTCGATGAGCACGCGCGGCGCGGCGGAACCCCCGACTGCGACCTTGCGCAGTGAGGGCACACTGCGGCCGGACGCCTGCAGGTACTGCACCACGCTGAGCCAGATGGTCGGTACACCAGCGGAGAAGGTGATGTCCTCGGCTTCGATGAGGTCGACAAGCGCTTCTGGGCTCAGATCGGGTCCGGGCAGCAC
Organism: Candidatus Poriferisodalis sp.; assembly: GCA_965226645.1. Classification (GTDB taxonomy): domain Bacteria; phylum Actinomycetota; class Acidimicrobiia; order Acidimicrobiales; family Poriferisodalaceae; genus Poriferisodalis. The sequence goes on along the minus strand of CBDDDL010000004.1, from coordinate 662,397 downwards.
GAGCTTTGCCCCGCTCATTGCGGTGGCGAACGGCAGCGCCCAGCCGTTTACGTGGAACATCGGCACCGCGCCCAGCACAGCGTGCCCTGAGTGCACATCGTGGCCGTCTCCGGTGCAGCAGGCCCACGTCTGCAGCACGATGGATCGATGGCTCTGCAGCACGCCCTTGGGGTTTCCGGTGGTGCCCGAGGTGTAACACAGCGTGGCAGCGGAGCGTTCGTCGAACTCCGGCCATTCGGCACTCTGGGGATGGGCGGCCAGCCAGTTCTCGTACGCGATCTCGCCGGGGAGATCGCCGACGGCACCGCTCGCGCTCAGCACGATCCACTTGCGCACGCACGGCACTCGGGGGGCGACGCGACGGGCCATCTCGACGAACGAGGGATCGACGAGTACCACCGTGTCGGCTGCGTCGTTGAGGATGTAGGCGATCTGGTCGTCGTGCAGCCGAGGGTTCACCGTGTGCAGCACGGCGCCGATCCCGGTGATGCCGAAGTAGGCCTCGAGATGGCGGTGATCGTTCCAAGCAATCGTTGCTACCCGGTCGCCGGGTTTGACCCCATCAGCTGTGAGCGCGACCGAGACGCGGCGGGCTCGCTCACCCACCTGGCCCCAATTGGTGCGGGTGACGGTGCCGCTGGAGTCGACGGCGACGACGTCAGTGTGCGAATGCGACCGCGCGGCGAACGAGATGATGCTCGACACGAGCAGCGGGCGGTCCATCGTCAGCGCCCTCAGCACGTGCCGCGCCTCCAGACGGGTACCCGCTGAGCTCGCGACTTGGCGAGTTCGGTCATCGCAGCAGGCTGAAGAACTTGCGAACGTCGTCAACGAACAGCTCGGGCTGTTCGAATGCCGCGAAGTGCCCGCCGGCGGGCATGTCGGACCAGTGCCGGATGTCGGAATAGATCGGCTCTGACCAGGCGCGAACCGGCGGGATGATCTCCTTGGGGAACTTCGCTACACCCGTGGGCACGCTGACCGTCATGCGGGGCATCTGCCGGAAACTCTCCCAGTAGAGACGCCCCGACGAGGCCGCATTGGCGTTGAGCCAGTACAGCATGATGTTGTCGAGCATCTCGTCGCGACCGAGCGCATTCTCAGGATGGCCGCCGCAGTCCGTCCACGCCCAGAACTTCTCCAGAATCCATGCGGCCTGTCCAGCGGGGGAGTCCGTCAGGCCGTATCCGAGTGTCTGCGGGCGCGTGGACTGCTGCTTGGAATAGCCCGAATCCCAGTCGTTGTAGTGCTTCGCCGCTGCGAGGGCTGACAGCTCCTCATCGTTGGGCTCACGATCTTTCGGGCGGCTGCCACGCATCACCATGTTCAGGTGGATGCCGATGCAGGTATTCCCATGGCGACTGCCGAGCGCACTCGTGACGGCTGAGCCCCAATCGCCGCCCTGGGCACCGAATCGGTCGTAGCCCAGGCCGGCCATGAGCTCGGCCCAGCAGTCGGCGATCTTCTCGATGCCCCAGCCGGGCTCGGATGGCTTGCCGCTGAATCCGTACCCCGGAAGCGACGGGCAGATCACGTGGAATGCATCGGCTGCATTCCCGTCGTGGGCGACGGGGTCAGCCAGGGGCTCGATGACCTTGTGGAACTCGACCACTGAGCCCGGCCAGCCATGGGTGATCACGATTGGCATTGCATCGGACTCGGGCGAACGGACGTGAATGAAGTGCACGTCCATGCCGTTGACGTCGGCCATGTACTGGTCGAAGCGGTTGAGCGCGGCTTCGCGTGCTCGCCAGTCGTAGGTGTTGGCCCAGTACTCGCAGACCTCCTGGACGTAGGCGAGCGGGATGCCCTGCGACCAGTCGTCTACCGGTTCTTCTTCGGGCCAGCGGGTTCTTGCCAGACGGTCTTGGAGGTCTGCTAGCTGCTCGTCCGGGACGTTGATCTGGAACGGTTCGATCTGCATGGCGTGACGGTAGTCCGGTGGTCAGTCGTAGACGAAGCCGAGTTCTGCTGGTGGGGGTAGTTCGCCGCCTATGTGGCCTTCAGCTCGGAGGTTTGCGATCTGGTCTGTGCTCAGGCCAGCTACTTCGGCCATTACCTCGTCGGTGTGCTGGTCGAACAGGGGAGCGGGGCCGGTTGGGGTGGGGCGCTTGCCGTCGAGCGTGAAGGGGGAGGCGATGTGGCGTCTTTGGCCGGTTACTGGATGCTCGACGAATTCAATGTGGTCCACTAGGGGGCTATGGCCTGGGGCCGTCCAGGGGTCCCGACAGGGCTCGGTGCGGGCGCCCGCGGCGTGCAGGATTGCCTGGAGGTCCTCTCGGGTACGAGTCGGTGCGCCGCTGTTCGCTTCGATCTCGTCGAGCAGGCCGCGGATGACATTGGCAGCGTCGAACTTCGGAGTCGGAGATCCATCCGATGTGTCGGCAATTGCTGCGAGCCAGCCGCCGGTGGCTTCTATGAAGCCGCTCCACGCTGCGCCGGGCTCGCGGTTGCCCATCCGACCGATGTCGCGCCCGGCCGTCGACGCCAGCACGAGGGCCTCACCGCTGTGCTGCCAGGTGCCTTCCTGTTGAGACACGTCAATTTCGATGCCTCGGCCGGTGCGCTCGGCGTGGTGCAGGCCGCTCAGCAGGGCGAATCCCGCAGCGATGCCGGCGATGGGGTCCGGGAAGTAGATGTTCGAGATGCGGGCGCCTTCGTGCTCGTAGCCCTGCCGGTGCCCGAGCCCGCCCATCGCCTCGATGATCGAGCCATAACCGACCGCGTCCGCGTACGGACCGTCGATGCCGAAGGCGGGCATGCGGACCAGCACAATGTGGGGGTTGACCTCTGCCAGCGTCTCGAAGTCGAGTCCCAATTGCGGCAGCACATGGGCCGAGAAATTTGCGACGAGCGCGTCACAGTTGCGGACCAGCTCCATGAACGCTTCTCGGCCCTCGAGCGTGGCGAGCGTCACCACGCAGTCGCGCTTGCCCTTGTTGACCGAGTTGAAGTGGCCGCCTGCCTCGTAGAAGCGATTGTCCGCCACAAGGTGTTCGAGTCCCGGTGCCATGCCGTGGTCGTAGGGACGCTGTGTGCGGAAGCCGTCGAAGGGGTTCTGGGCCTCGATCTTGATGACGTCGATGCCGAGTGGCGTCAGCAGGTTGCCGACATACGGGCCGGCCCAGGCGATCGTCATCTCGATGACCCGCAGCTGCCGGGCGGGTCGCAGCGTTGACGTGGGCCGGTTCGCTGTCGCGAGATCACCGCGCAGCGCCCGGATGCTCTCGGGTTCGGCTGGAGCGGATTCCGTCGACGGTGCTTGCGTGGGAAACGTGTCGGCACCCCGGTCGCTGACCTGCTGGTTCGGCACCGGCACGCCTTGGGCGGCGAACGGCCGGATCGGTCCGAGCGCTGGGCCTGCGGGTGTGTCGATATTGCCGAGGAAGCCGCGTGCAGCGAGATGCTCGTCAGCCAGCGCGTCGAGCGGGGTCATCACCATGCCGACGGCCCACGGCGTCTCGAGTGCGAACTGGAAGAGCTCCCGCTTGGTACGTGCCCCATACCACGGCTCGATGACCTCGCGAATCTTGTCGATGTGGCGGACCCGGCGATGTCGATGGCTCAGCTCAGGATCATCGATCCACTCGGGCACGCCGAGGTGCAGGCATTGCATCTCCCAGTCGTCGCGCCGGATCGACCCAGGGCACACGTAGCCATCGGCGCAGCGGATCGCGCCCGACGGGTACGCCGTGGGCGGATGCGGCCCCACCAGCGGCCGCGGCCGCTCGCAGTGCAACGCATCGCAATAGCAAAGCTCGACCCCTGTCAACAGCGCCCCCAGCCACGAAACGTCCATGTGGACCTCGGGTCGCCGCAAAATCAGGTGTGCGGCCCAAGCTGCAAGTCCGCCCGCGGTGTACTGCGCCTGCCAGCCGGGGAGGCGCAACGGTTCGGCACCTTCGTCGCCGTTGAAACCCAGGAAGCCGCTAGCAGATTGCACCAGCAGCTCGTCGGCAATGACGCCCGGGTCGTGTGCTTGCGCACCCCAGGCAGTGACCGTAACGAGCTTCGGTGCTGGGCCACCCGAAGCGGTACGGGCAGCCAGTCGCTGCGGGTTCCACGCAGTGTCGGCGAGTCCCGCCAGCGTCTCGCTGGCGATCACCACCTGCGGCCACGCCGGGTCGACATCGTCGACCGGGCAGTTCAGCTTCCCGGCGTTGAGATGAACGTATAACGGACTCAGCTCGCCGGGCTCCAGCGGGACATCGTCGACCGGCTGGCGCCGGGCAGGATCGCCGTGCGGCGGCTCGACTTTGACGACCGTCGCGCCGGCGCCCGCAAGCAGCCGTCCAGCGAAGGGCCCGGCGATGCCAGTGGCCACCTCGAGCACCCGCATCCCGGCCAACGGTGGCCCCTCAGCGGGACCAGATTCAGTCCGTTCGGGCATCGGGTCACGGTACCGCCCGGCAGCTTCGCGACACCGGGCCCGCTGGCGCCCGAAGCTGCGTTTGCGGGCGCGGCTGGCGCTGGTGGGCGTTCAGTAGGGTCCGCAGATGAGCCCCGAACGACCACCTGATGCCCAAGATTCCCGTGTGACGGTCTGCCTGAGCTTCGACTTCGACGCGATATCGATCTGGACCGGGCCACGAGGCTCGAGATCGCCGAACCTGACCGCCCGCGGGGAATTCTCCACGATCGGAGCGCACCGGCTGCTCGACTTGATGGACGAGCGCAGCATTCCGACGACGTGGTTCATTCCCGGCCACACCATCGACACCTTCGGCGACGTGTGCGCCCGGGTGGTTTCGGAAGGGCACGAAGTGGGCTACCACGGCTACTGCCACGAGGCCCCCTCGTCCAAGCGTGACGAAGCCGACGAGCGGGCAATCCTGACGCGCTCCATGGACTGCCTCGAACGGCTCTCGGGCAGCCCGCCGGTCGGGCACCGGGTGCCGGGCGGCAACTGCGGGGACCGCTGGATCAGCCTGCTCATCGAGCACGGCTTCTCCTACGACTCCTCCATGGCCCGCAACGACTATGCACCGACGTGGTGCCGGCTGGGTGACGTTCCCACCACCGACGGTCCGCACCAATTCGGCGATGAGGTCGACCTCGTGCAACTGCCGTTCGACTGGATCCTCGACGACTGGCCGTACTTCAGCTATGACGGTCCCACCGTGCAAGGGCTGCGCACCCCCGATCACGCCTACGACGTGTGGTCCGCTGAGTTTGACTACCTCTGCGACCGGGTCGGCAGCGGGGTGTTCGTGCTCACGATGCATCCCCAGTGCATAGGACGGGGCAGCCGCATGCTGATGCTCGAACGGCTCATCGACCACATGGCGTCCCAGCCCAGCGTGACATTCACCACGATGGCGCAGGTCGCCGACGGCTTCCGGGCGGCCGCCACGCCGGGGGACCGGGCGAACCGCAGCCTGTAGCGCAGCGTTCCGGTTCGTGCCGGGACGTACAGCCCCCGAAGAAGTTCCCGGGATCGTCCGCTTCGGCGTTGACGTCGTGTCGCTTCAGCGGCACATTACATAGACAATACGATATGTAATGTTGCTGATCATGGAACCGGCACAGCTTCTTCGAATGGCCCGGCAGCGCCATGACTTGAGCCAAGCGGCCCTAGCCGAGCGCGCCGGCACCAGCCAACCGGTGATTTCCGCCTATGAGCACGGGCGGCGCGATCCCACGACCCGCACCCTGCGCCGGCTCATCGCAGCTACTGGCGAGCGCTTGGAACTCAGGCTCGCCATCGAGCCGCCTGAGATTCCTCCACCGGTGAGTCCCGAAGAGCACGCTGCTCGTCTCGTCGACGTGCTGCTGCTCGCCGACGCCATCGGGCACCGCCAACGTGCCCCCCTCGCCTTTCCCCGAATCGACTCGTCGTGAACCGGTTGTCGCTTCCCGACAAGATCCTGGCAGTAGACCGTGCTCTGGCAGTGATCCCGCATGCCTTCGGCGGCGCAATCTCGCTCGGCTACCACGCCGAACCACGAGCCACGATCGACATCGACGTGAACGTCTTCGTCACGGCGGAACGAGCACCTGAGGTTCTCGAGCCCCTGCGCCAGATCGGCGCGGAGCTCCGCACTGCGGCCTCCACGGTGGCTGCTGACGGTCAGGTCCGGGTCATGTGGGACCACACACCGATCGACATCTTCTTCAGCTACGACCCGTTCCATGCGGCGGCCGAACGAGCGGCCCTCAGCGTTCCCTTCGCCGACCACACCATTCGCGTGCTGTCGGCAACGCACCTCAGCGTCTGCAAGGCGGTGTTCGACCGTCCCAAGGACTGGATTGACATCGAGGCAATGATCACTCTGCGCACTCACATTGACACCGCCGAGGCCCTGCGATGGGTCGGGCGGATCGTCGGCGACGACGACCCTCGATACAACCGCCTCGCTGCGCTGCTCAGCGACCCCGGACCGCGCTAGGGGCCGACGGCTTCCGGGCGGCCGCCACGCCGGGGGACCGGGCGAACCGCAGCCTGTAGCCAGCCGATAGCTTGCCGCCGACGCACCGAACCGGGAGAGCGAGCGCATGATCGGACGACCCAGGGCCGCCGTAGAGAGTCTGCCGGAGTACAAGCCGGGTCGCTCAGCGGCGCAGGCTGAGGCCGAGCACGACCTGGTTGAGGCGGTCAAGCTGGCCTCCAACGAGAACGCCAACGCTCCGCTTCCTTCCGTGGCCAAGGCGGTCGCGGAAGCCGCCTTCGGCATGAATCGCTATCCCGACCATCGCTGCCTGGAGTTGCGGGAAGCGTTGGCAAGCCGTCACGGCGTCGGACTCGATCAGGTCACTGTCGGCTCGGGTTCAGTTGGCGTGCTCCAGCAGCTGTTTGCCTCCTACGTCGATCCCGGCGATGAGATCGTGTACCCGTGGCGCTCGTTCGAGGTGCATCCGGTGTTCTGTGCAGTGTCGGCAGCCGGCGCAGTGACGGTTCCGCTCGCCGACCATGCCTTCGACCTCGACGCCGTCGCCGCAGCGGTGACCGACGCCACGAAGATCGTGATCCTCTCGACCCCCAACAACCCGACCGGCACGGTCTGTTCGACTGCGGAGCTGCAACGTCTGCTCGCAGCCGTGCCCGACGACATCATCGTCGTGATCGACGAGGCCTACCGGGAGTTCGTTACCGATCCTGCGGTGCTCGACCCGATCGAGGCCATCGTGCCCGAGCACCCGAATGCGTTGGTGCTGCGCACCTTCTCCAAGGCATACGGCCTTGCCAATCTGCGTGTCGGCTACGGCGTCGGGCACCCAGGTGTCATCGGCGCGCTCGACAAGGTGGCACTTCCGTTCATCGTCAGCGGGATTGCTCAGGAGGCGGCGCTGGCATCACTGGAGCCGCAGGCCGCGTCGGAACTGAGCGAACGGGTGGCAGGCATCCTGGCGGAGCGTGAACGGATGAGCGCTGCGATGGGCGAGCAGGGCTGGCCCGTGGTGCCGAGTCAAGCCAACTTCGTGTATCTGCCGGTGGGCGCTGGGGCCATGGACCTGTTCGTCCGGCTGGAGAAGCAGGGCCTGGTGACCCGTCCGTTCGAGGGCGAGGGCGTGCGGATCAGCCTCGGCACTCCGGAGCAGAACGACCGGTTGCTGGCCGCATTGGGCACATTCGAATCTGCCGGCTAGGCGGCGGCCTCGCTGATCGTCTTCCAGAGCAGGTTGAGGTGCTCGCGATCGGTGCGGGACTGACCGATCGCCACACGGATGATGCTGTGGCCGTCCAGCTTGGAGGGGGTCAGGTAGGCGACGCCGCTGTCGTTCACCGCCGCGCCAACCGCGTCAGTGGCGCAGTCCGCGGCTTCTTGCGCAGCCTCGGACTCGTCGGCGGGACTGCATCGGAAGCACACCAGCGAGAACGGGTGCGGCGCCACGATCTCGAAGCGGGGGTCTTCGTCGAGCCGTTGCGCCAATTCCTGGGCCATAGCGACGTGGTGGCGCACCATCTGCCGCAACGCGGCGGCGCCGTAGCTGCGCAGCACCCACCACAGCTTGAGTGCGCGGAAGCGGCGACCCAGCGGCACCTGCCAGTTGCGGTAGTCGATCACGTTGCCGGCATCGCTCTGGGCGTTGCGCAGGTACGGCGGGTCAATCGACAGCGCCTCAGTGAGCGCCTCCCGCTCCGCCACGTAGAACGCCGAGCAGTCGAAGTTGACCATCATCCACTTGTGAGGGTTGAACACGTAGCTGTCGACCAGCTCCATGCCGTCCTGGTGGTGACGGAACTCGGGGCAGATCATGGCCGTGCCCGCGAATGCCGCGTCAACGTGATGCCAAAGTTCGTGCTCCTGAGCAACGGCGGAAATGGCTCGCACCGGGTCGACAGCGGTGGTGCCGGTTGTGCCGATGGTCGAGCCGACAAAGGCGGGCACAAGGCCGGCGGCCGCATCGGCTTCGACCGCTGCCGCCAACGCGTCAACCCGCATGGCACGACGCTCGTCGGTCTCGATAAGGCGGACCTGGCCGAAGCCGGCCACATTCGCGCCCTTCTCCACGGAACTGTGCGCCTGGGCTGAGGTGTAGGCCACCATCTGCTCTGCGGGCTGACCGCTGCGAGCACTCGCACTATGGCGGGCAGCGACCAAGGCCAAATGCGTCGAGTCCGAGGCGCTGCCCTGAAGCACACCGCCGCCTTCGGACGTGCTCTTCCACTGCTGGGGCAGGTCTGCGAGGTCGACGAGCCAGTCGAGCACGTGGCTCTCGATCTCGGTCACTGCGGGAGACGCCGACCACAGCAGGCCGATCAGGCCCAGACCGGCCGACACCGTGTCGGCCAAAACGGACGGCGGGGAGTTGTTCGCCGGGAAGTACGCGAACCATCCGGGGTGCTGCCAATGTGTAACGCCCGGCAGGATGACGCGGTCTAGGTCGGCGAGCAAGTTCTCGAAGGGCTCGGGATCCTCAGGCGCTTGAGCTGGCAGCATCGCTCGGATGTCGCCGGGCGCCACTGTCGATACCACCGGCAGCGACTCGATGCGCTCCCAATAGTCGGCGATCCAGTCGATCACGGCTCGGCCGTGCTGCCGGAACTCGTCCGGGGTCATGTGCCGGGGCGGCGACGTTTGGTCCGACGTCTGGCCGGCAGGCACGTCGGGCACGGTCGGGTCCATGTCGGCGACGCTATCGGTCGTCGCCGCAACGATCCGTGGCGGTTTCGCGGTGCCGGTGGGGATGTTGGCGCGGATGTGCACAGCCCGCAGCGGGCGCCATCGGTTGCCATAGTGTGTGCGGACTGCGCCTGCTGGCACCTCGGCGGGCGCTCGCCGTGTGCAAGGGGAGACGAGATGGCCGACGGGGCGGCAGGCGAGTCAACAACAGGCGCTGTCGTCGGGTACGACGTGCCCGCCGTCGAAGCGTGGATCAGCGAGAACGTCGACGGCCTCGAGCCGCCGTTCTCGTGGACCCAACTCGAGGGCGGCCACAGCAACCTCACCTACAAGCTCACGGCAGCCGACGGCACCACAGCCGTCGTTCGCCGTCCGCCCATGGGGGAACTGCTGCCAAAGGCCCACGACATGGGCCGTGAGTTCACGATCATCAGCGGCCTGGGATTCACGGACGTGCCGGTCGCCATTGCATACGGCTACTGCGAGAGCCCCGACGTGACGGGCGCCCACTTCTACGTGATGAGCTACGTCGAGGGCAAGCCGTTATTCGAATCTGCCGACGCCCGCGAGCACCTGAGCCCAGAGGGTCGGGCCAACGTGGGCACGTCGTTCATGGACGTGCTCTCAGCGCTGCACTCGGTGGATCCCGACGATGTCGGGCTGGGTGATCTCGGCAAGAAGGAGGACTACGTCGGGCGCCAGGTTCGCACCTGGTACCGGTCCTGGACAGCCTCGGCGGAAGCTGCCGCCTACGACACTCCCGTCGTCCACGAACTGCACGACTTCCTCTTGGAACGCAAGCCAGAGCAGGGTCCGGCGCGCGTCGTGCATGGCGACTACGGCCTGCACAACTGCCTGTTCAATCCCAACGGCGAATTGCAGGCGGTCCTGGATTGGGAGATCTCCACGCTCGGCGACCCGCTGGCGGACTTTGCGTACGCGCTGAACGGCTGGACCGAGCCCACTGACCAGATCTTGGATGGTTCCGATCCACCGACGCTGGTGGACGGCTTCGTCGGGCGTGCCGACCTCATCGACCGCTACAAGCAGCGCACCGGAGCCGATCTGTCGCAGCTTGCCTACTACCAGAGCTTCAACCACTGGAAGTCTGCGTGCATCATTCACGGCGTGTACGCGCGCTACATGCGCGGCCAGAAGCCGTCCGACGATGTCGACTTGGATCTGTACCGAGCCCGCATCGGGCGCGGCATCGAGTTGTCAGCCGCAGCTGCAGCAGCGATTACCTAGCGCAACGGGACCCCGGCGATGCCGCGCACCGACTGGAACCCGATCCTGCGGGGGGAATTCGACAAGCCCTACTGGACCACGTTGCAGCAATACGTGGCCGACGAACGCATCAACGGACCGGTGTTTCCGCCGCCCGACCAGGTCTTCGCGGCGCTGCACTCGACGCCGTACGAGTCGGTCAAAGTGCTGATCCTCGGACAGGACCCCTATCACGGCCCACGCCAGGCGCACGGGCTGTGCTTCTCAGTGCCGCATGGAGTGCCACAGCCGCCATCGCTGCAGAACATCTTCACCGAGATGCGAGACGACTTGGGCATCGCGCCGCCGTCGCACGGAAATCTCGAGCCGTGGGCTCGTCATGGCGTGCTGTTGCTCAACGCGTTCCTCACCGTGCGGGCCCGCCAGGCGGCGTCGCACCGGTCGGCGGGCTGGGAGACGTTCACCGACGAGGTCATCCGTGCCGTGAGCGCAAAGCCCGAGCGGGTGGTGTTCATTCTTTGGGGGGCGTTCGCCCGCCGCAAGAAATCGCTCGTAGACCTGACTCGGCACGTCGTCATCGAGTCAGCACACCCCTCGCCGCTGAGCGCGCACAATGGGTTCTACGGCAGCAAGCCGTTCAGCCGTGCGAACGCAGCCCTTGCCGAAGCGGGCCGCGATCCGGTCGACTGGAATCTCAGCAGCTAATTCGGCGCAGCTGAGGGCTTCGCTCGTGCTCGACTGATCTCAGCGGAGCGTGACGCGGCCGTTGGGAGTGTCAAGCGTGGCCTCGAGGCTGACCGCGTCGCCCGCCTTGACCGCGACCTCGATGCCGATGGCGCTGTACAGCGCACTTATGTGGTCGGGGTCGGGGTGAGTGCCCGCCAACGACACCAGCGTGCAGCCGGTAGGAGTCACCGTCGCCGGATGTGTGGTGTCGCCCCAGTCGATGACAAACGGGGCCAAGCCAGGCCCCGCCGACATCGTCAGCGACCAATGGATCTCTTCACCGTCGGGCTTCATGCGGCTCATTGCCGAGACTGGGCCCGGGTCTTCACCGCATGCGCGCATGGCGGCGGTCACATCCTCGATGGTCTCGCCTTCGGAGGCGTGCACGGCGAACGTGATGAGCCGGCCTTCGCTCATCTTGTCGATGCCGAATGGGCGGCCGCTGGGCGGATCGGGTTGCTCGGGATCGGGCGCAATGATCTCCAGATAGACGTCGTCGCCAAGCGACATGAGCGTGTTGCGCGTGCCGACGCCCGGATGCGGACCGCCGGGCGCAGCCGCCATGCCAACCAGCGCCTCGACAGCTGCGGTTCCGGCCGCGAGATCGGGCGCTGCGTACACAATGTGGTCAAGTCCTGCCATGCGCGCACGCTACCTCGGCAGCACGACCCGTTTGAACTGGTGCGCTGCGGCGCAGTGCCGAGCGGCCCGTCTGCGCGCGCAGTGCTAGTCGAATGCCTCTCCGGCAGCGAGCTCTGCGATCTGGTCGCCGTCGTAGCCGAGATGCTCGGTCAGGACCTCGTAGAGGTGCTCTCCGAGAGCGGGCGAGGCGACCTCGGGCCACACACGGCTGCGCGACATGGTGAACCTGGGCGCTTCGATGACCGTCGAGCCATGTGCCGAGTGAGGAACCTCTACCCAGTGATTCCGGTGGCTGAGCTGGGGATCGACCGCCAGCTCGGGGCTGTTCTGCACCCGATGCGCTGCCACGCCGGCTTCCTGACACCGCTGCTCCACCTCGGCTTCGTCGAGGCTGCTGGTCCAACTGGTGAGGGCGGCATCGAGTTCATCGCGCCGGCTGAGCCGTTCGGCGAGCGACAGCGTCGCGAGGTCGTTGTAGCCGATGAGGCCAGCGAGCGTTGCCCATGCGTCGTCGTCCTGAGCAACAACGGCCACCCACCGGTCGTCTCCCGCTGCAGGGAACACACCGTGCGGGCAGCAGTCGTCGCTGGCGTTGCCCCGTCCCGCTACGACCGTGCCATTGCGCAGGTACTCGAGCACGGCGGGCGCGATGAAGTGAATCGAGGCTTCTGCCTGGGAAAAGTCGATGTAGCGGCCTTCACCGGTCCGTCGTTGCTGATCGACGGCGGCGAGCAGGCTGGCCAGTGCCGGATGCGGCGAGGTGTAGTCGGTGATGGCGCCATAGGGCCCGACCGGGGCGCGATCAGGCCATCCGGTGATGTTGTAGAACCCGGCCATTGCGCCAGACAGGTTGCCGTACCCCGCGAAGTTGGCAAGCGGCCCGCTCTGGCCGAACAGGCAGGTCGACAGCATCACGACCGATGGGTTGATCTCGCGCACATTGTCGTAGTCGAGACCCCATGAACGCATGGCCCTGGGCGTGTAGGCCTCGCACACCACGTCGGCCCAGCGGATCAGGTCGTGGGCGACTTCGAGGCCGGCTGGCGTGCCCGGATTCAGCGTGATGCCGAGTTTGCCGGCGTTCATGTTGTTGAACAGGGCGCTGTTCTCGGGTCCCGGATCGTTGTTGATGAACGGCAGGAAGGTACGGCACGCGTCGAGGCGGACTGACGATTCGACTCGGATGACGGTCGCCCCTGCGTCGGCGAGGATCCGCGAGAACGTCGGCCCAGCCACTGCCCACATGAAGTCGAGCACCTTCAAGCCTTCGAGCGGGCGCTCGCGTTTGGTCGGCGTCTTCGGCGCGAACACTGCAGGCGTCCGCGGCGAGGCCAGGACCGCGGCCGTGTGCTCGCCGATCCCCGGCACGCGATCGGCCGAGCCGTCGGCGGGCTCGGGCTTCATCCAATGCCCTGGATAGCGCTGCCCGTCAACGTCATCCCAGTAGCTGCGACTGGCCAATTGCTCCGATGCTGCGACATCGGCGGTTGTGGCGACGGGTGCGAGCAGCAGGCGATGCTCATTGGCGAGGGCGAACAGCTCCTCTTTCGTCCTGGAGGACGTGAACGCCGCCACGCATTCCTTGACTCGCTCGAAATCCTCGATCGTCTCGCTGCCGTCGCTGAGCGCCATGCCGTAGCCGATCCAGTCCTTCGAGGCGGTCTCGGCATCGCAGAAGCCTGCCTCGTGCACCAAATTCGTCAGCCGAGCCGTCGCCGGCCCGATGGCAGCGCCGAATACGTGGGTCACCGAGACGTGCCCGTCGCTGGCCGGGTACATGAACCGCAGCCGGAGATCGCCGCTGCGCACCGCCCCGCCGCCGCGCAGGGTCAAGGGTGCTCCGATCAGCGAGCACAGCACCGACGACATCGTCGAGTTCATTGCGACGGCTTGCGCCGATACGTCGATGTGCTGGCCCCGGCCGGACTGGTTGCGTTCCACCAGTGCAAGCGTCACCACTGATGCTGCGTGCGCAGCGGCATGACGGAATGCCTGCGGGACGCCCACGCTGAGCGGCGCCCGGTCTTCGTCTCCGCACAGGTGCATCGGGCCGCCCGACGCCCATACGGTCAGATCTGTCGCGGCCCAGTCAGCTTTCGGACCGGTCTGGCCGAACGGCGAGATCGAAGCGATGACGAGTGCGGGGTTGATGTCCGCGAGGGCGTCGGGTCCGAGGCCCAGCGATGCCAGCTGGCCAGGCGGCGCTGACTCCAGCAGCACGTCGGCGCCGGCCGCCAATCGGCGGAGCGCATCTGCGCCGTCGGGGGTGGTGATGTCGAGCTCGACCGACTTCTTGCCGCGGGCATAAGGGGAGTGCGTCAGCGAAGTGCCGTTGGCGTCGAACGGTCCCAGCCGCCGCACCGGTGTGCCGCCCGGCGGCTCGATGGCGATGACCTCGGCGCCGAGCCGCGCCAGGATGAAACCAGCCAGGTGGCCGCGATCATCAGTCAGATCCAGGACTCGGTACGGGGAGAGCAGCGTCATATTCCTGCGGAACCTAGTGCCGCAGCGCGAAGCGCGGACCGTCCGCTAGGGAAGTCGCTTGGCAAACACGATCGTGGAGCAGGCGGACCAGAAGCCGCCCCAACCATGGGCAACGCTGACCTCGACGCCGGCGATTTGGGCTGGAGCCTCTCCACGCACCTGTCGGACCGATTCGAGCATGCAGATCATGCCGTAGGCGCCGCCGTGGGCGTAGCTCATGCCGCCTCCGCTGGTGTTCATCGGCAATCGGCCGCCGGGCTCGGTGTTGCCGTCAGCGATGAAGGATCCGGCCTCGCCGCAGTCGACGAAACCGAGTCCTTCGAGGCCGAAGATCGGGTTGTGGGCGAACGCGTCATAGACCATGAGGTGATCGACGTCGCCGTGCCCGATGCCGGCGGCCTCGAATGCGGCCCGCCCAGAGGTGCGAATGAACTCGGGACGCATGGGGTCTCGCACACCGGCTGGGCTCAGGAGCCCGCCCTCGAGCGCTCCGCCGGTCCCCAGCACATGCACGGGCGGGCGAGGGAAGTCAGCGGCGCGTTCGGACGAGGTGACGACGAGCGCACCCCCGGTGTCAGAGACGAGGCAGCACATCGGTCGCCGGAGAGGCCAGGCGATCATCGGCGCGGCGAGGACCTCGTCGACGGTGATCGGATCTCGCAGCGTGGCCCTTGGGTTCATCGCAGCCCATTTGCGCTGGGCGACGGGTGCCGCTGCGAGCTGTTCTTCGGTCAGCCCGAACTCTGCCATGTAGCGAACGATCGGCAATGAGAACAGTGCGGCCGGCATGCCGCCGCCGTACAGGGCGTCGAACTGCTGTCCGATGGCGCCCGGTGCCATCCCGTCGTTGGTGTTGGTCAGGTGCCGGGTGCTGCGAGCCGACTCGCCGTACACGATGAGGACCGTGGTGCAGTAACCGGCCGCGATGGCGGCGATCGCGTTGCGCAGCTGGAACATCCACGAACAACCGCCGACCACGGTGTTGTCGGCCCAGCTGGGGTAGATGCCCAGCTGAGAGGAGATGTCGGCGACAGGGAAGTAGCCGGTGGTGAGGCCGTCGATGTCAGCGGCGGTGAGCCCGGCATCCGCGAGGGCGTTTGCCGCAGCGTCGAGTGCGAGGCCGGTGGATGAGAAATGCGGGACCGTGCCGATGTCGGTCGACTCGGCTGCTCCGACGATGGCGCAGGTGGGACTTGCCGTCATCGGGTGGCCTCAGGGGCGAAGCACAGCACTGCGGTGCCGGCGAACCGACGGAATGTCGCCCGTAGCGGCATGTCGAGGACCAGCGCCTGGCGCGTCTGTTCGCAATCGACGACGGTTGACACCAGCATCGGACCCTCGGCCAGCCTCACCAGAGCTACCGACATCGGCCCGTCGCTGTCCCAGCCCGACGGGGGCCGGTGGTTGATGACGTAGCTGTAGAGCGTTGCGTCGCCCGAGGCGGTTATCCACTCAGTGCGGCGTGAGGTGCATGCAGGGCAAACCGGGCTGGGCGGGAAATAGGCGCCGCCGCAATCGGTGCAGCGTGGCAGACGAAGCTCGCCCGACTCGACACCGTCCCAGAACGGTTGGGTTTCCGGCGTTGGCACCGGAATCAGCGGATCCGTCATCGACATCCCTTCGGAGCGCGGCGGCGACCTTACGGGAATGTTCGTCGGTCAGCTGCGCCGCTTCGCTCGACGGCAAATGGCGCCGAGTCATGTGTGCAGGCGAGAACGAGGCCACAGTGCTGCGCGCCGCCGCCGCCACCAAACCCGCGGCGATTCACCAGTCGATCAACTGCGACTGCTGGTCTCTGAGGTGTCTTGCATTGTCTGCGATGTGCCATGTCGATCCGTCGACTCCAAAACCATGCGGTTGAGGTCACATCTGCTCGGTACTGTCAGCTGGGCAACCCTGAACGGATGCTGGACATGTTCTCGAACGATCATGTGGACATTGCGACACGGTCTGAAGTCGGTCCTCGGGATCGGCAAGAGGACCGCGTCCGGACAGTCGCGAACGCTGATGGGTCGTGGGTTGTTGCGGTGGCGGATGGGTTGGGTGGTCATCCGTTTGGAGACGAGGCGGCGCAGGCGGCGGTGGACGCATTGCCGAATCGGATCGCCGACGCCGGTGAGATGGCTGCGGCATTCGATGCGGCGAATGCGGCGGCGTGGGGGCTGCATCCCGAGATGCGAAGCCCGAGTGAGAGTTTCTCGTCGGTCATTGCGTTGACGACGCTGGTGGTGGCTGCGTGGACCCCGCAGGGCGGCCTGCTGGTGTCGTGGGTGGGCGATTCGATGGCGTTCTTGGTGCCGATCGGGGGTGGCCCCGGCTGGCACAGCACGCCTCATGGTGGGCCGATGGGTTTCGTCAGTCGAGGCATTGGCATGTTCCGCGCAAATCACGGCGACAGCTACGAGTTGCCGCCTGGACACCTCGAGAGCCTCAGCGACGACGTCCCAGCAGCGAACGTCGAAGCGTGGATCCGCGAACAGGGCCTGTTGGTCGTATTGGCGAGTGATGGGCTGTTCGACCCGGTTCTGGTAGCCCATGATCGGGGCTGGTTCGGTGACGATCCCGATGATCTCAGCCTCGGCTTTGCGCTGCCGCCCGACCGGCGAGGCACTGCTGAGGAAGTGGCGGACACGCTGATGGACACCGCACAACTCGTCGGCTTGATTGACAACACAACGATCGCCGTGGCTCGCATCACCGGCGCTGTCGCCGCTGCTGGTGCCGGCCGGGTGTCGAGGAGTCGGTGAATCAGCCACCACGCCCTCGCCCAACCCAGTGACCCCCAGAGCCTGCGCGAAACTCAGGGTGAATCAACTTGACACGGGACACTCCGTTTTCCGGCTGACTATGACGTAGCCGTCGTTCATATGGAGACAGCAATGAACCGACTCGCTCACCATCCGGAAACGGCTGCTCTGTGGGCCGGCCGCAGCCCCGAAGGCGGACTGGCGCCCGCACTCGAGCCATCCACAGCGTTCGGGGCCGCGGACGCGGTGGATGCCGCGCGCAGAGCGGTACGCCCCCGTGTCACCGACTTCTACGGGAGGTACGGCAATCCCACGGTGCAGGCATTCGCCGACGCCGTGGCCGAACTGGAGGGTGCCGAGGCAGCCATCTGTAGCTCCAGCGGAATGGGCGCCATCTCGACGGTGGTGCTCGGGATGTGCTCGCAAGGAAGCCATGTGGTCACCCAGCGTCAACTGTTCGCCGGCACGTTGCAGCTCTTCAACCAGGTATGTCCGCGATTCGGGATCGACGTCACCTTTGTGGATGTGGGAGAAACCGAGGCATGGCTGGCCGCCGTCGAGCCGGGCCGCACGACATTGGTCTTCGTCGAGACGCCCAGCAACCCGACGCTTGCCCTGGCCGACCTCGATGCGTTGGGCGCCATCGCCGGCCCAATCACCGTGGTCGACTCGACGATGGCCACGCCGCTCATCCAGCGTCCTCTGGACTACGGAGTGGACCTCGTGGTCCACTCGGCCACCAAAGCACTGTCGGGCCACAACGACGCCACTCTCGGGGTGATTGCCGGCGAGAAGACGCTGGTCAACGAACTGTGGGGCTATGCGGTGGTGCAGGGCAGCTCGGCGTCGGCGTTCGACAGCTGGAATGCGCTGCGCGGCCTCAAGACACTCGGGGTCCGCATCGAGCGCCAGTGTGCGAATGCTCTCCAGGTTGCCAACATTCTCAGCGCCCACAGCGCCGTCGCCGAGGTGTTCTACCCCGAACTCGACGGTCATCCTCAACGCGAACTCGCGGCCAGACAGATGGCATCGGGCGGAGGCTGCGTCACCTTCGAGCTCGTAGGTGGCTACGAGGCAGCCTGCACATTTGTGAATGCGCTGCACCTGGCCTACTTGGCGCCTTCGCTGGGTGGTCCCGAGACGCTCGTCAACCATCCTGCGTCGATGACGCATGCCCAGCTTGCACCCACTGAGCGTGCAGCAATCGGCATCGGCGAGGGGATGATCAGGATGTCGATGGGACTCGAGCATCCCGACGACGTGACAGCCGACATCTGCTCGGCACTGCAGGCTGCACACACCTGCTCGTGATCGCCACCGGTCGCGCCCAGGCCGACCTCAACGCCATGCTGGCCCACTACGCGGCTCTCTACGAGGTCGTTGTCCGGCTCAAGGGCGGCGACCCTTATGTGTTCGGCCGGGGCGGCGAGGAGGCCTTCGCGTTGCTCAACGCCGGTCATCACGTGGAAGTAGTGCCTGGCCTGTCGAGCGCTCTTGCTGCTCCCGCGGCCGCCGGCATCCCGCTGACCCATCGAGGCCGATCGCATGGCTTCACCGTTGTGACGGCTGCCAGTGCCCACGACGTGGCGGGCGTTGACTGGTTTGGGATCGCCCGGCTCGATCACACGCTGGTGGTGCTCATGGGGGTGCGCTTGGCACCTCACATAGCCACGGCGCTGATCGCAGGCGGCCGGTCGCCCGATGAGCCTGTCGCGGTGATCGGCTCAGCCACAACCGCATGTCAACAGGTGGAGCGCACCACCCTTGCCCGGCTCGCACAGGTCCGAGTTCCCGCCCCGGCAACCATCGTGATCGGCGATGTCGCGGGTTTTGAAGGGTTGCCGGTGTGGCAAGGCGACCATCTCACCACCCACCACGGCACTGCTCACAAGGGCACTGCTCACAAGGGCACAGCACTGCTCACAACGACGCCTTCGGAGGCACAGACCGTCTCTGCCTACGCACATGCCCCCCTCGGCGACATCACCACGGCACAGTTCCGCGCCCTCGCAGACGCCCAGTGCGTCCTGGGGGCAAGCATGCGGCTGACGAATCGTCAGAACCTCGTCTTCCGAGACCTGCAAGAGCATCAACTGCACGACCTCTACCGTCGGCTCGCTGAGATCGGCATGGCCTCCGCCGGCGCCGAGCTGCTGCGCGATGTGGTGGCATGCCCGGGTGCCGACACGTGCAATCTGGCAGTGACCCAGTCGAGAGGGCTGGCAGAAGCGATCACCGATGCGCTCGAAGAAGCCGGGCTGGCCGAAGTGCCGGGGCTTCGCATCAACATCTCGGGCTGCATGAACAGCTGCGGTCAGCATCATGTCGCGGACATCGGCTTCTTCGGCATCGAGCGGCGCGTTGAGGCCAAGTCGGCACCCGGGTACCAGTTGTTGCTCGGTGGTCATGTCGGCCAAGAGCAGATCAAGTTCGGGTCCCGGACGCTGCGACTGCCCGCCAAGAATGCGCCGCACGCGGTGGTGCGAATCGTCGAGCGCTACGTCGGGGAGCGGAATGCAGGCGAGACATTTGCAACCTGGCTCGAGCGAGCGGGCGGCGCATCAGCGGTGGCGCGCAGCCTGCGAAACCTCGATCGCTTCGACACCGAGGAGCATTTCGCCGACTTCAACGAGACGGGTCCCTTCGCGGTTGCCGTCGGCGAGTCCGAGTGCCTCTGACGGTTTCGGAGCGGAACCCGTAATTATGGAGGAATTCGTCGGCGAGGCGTGTAGCTCGTCGCGCCATTGGCGGAGCCAGACGCGGAGCAGCAGAGGTGTGAGCACTGCGTCAGACGATCAGCTCGCGGGCGCGCAGCCAGCGGTCCCAGTGCTCGCGCACATTTGGGGGCGATGCGGCCACCCGACAGGCAAGGCGCCGAGGCCAATCGGGTGACCCCGACAGTGGCATCGGCCGAGGGTCGGCGAACTCCATCGGTGGTTGCAAGTGAACGGTCATGATGACCGTTGCCAACACATGCAGCCGACCGATGGAGGTGTCCAGTATGGCAGCGAGGCTGAGTTTGGATGAGCGGGTGTTCATCGAGTCGTCGCTCGGGGCGGGCCGCAGCGTCGCGGACGCAGCGCGGCGGCTGGGCCGTGACCCGTCGACGGTGCATCGCGAGCTGGCCCGCTGCGCCGGGCGGGCGGGCTGTGACGCTCGCTGGGCGCACGCGTGGGCGTGCGCGAGGGCGCGACGAGAGCGAACGCCCAAGCTGGCGGTCGATCGGGTGCTGGCCGCCGCGGTCGATGAGCGCTTGAAGCTGCGCTGGTCCCCGCACGCGACCGCGGCGGACCTGCGCGAGGCGGGCATGAGCGTGTGCGCGGAGACGATCTATCGGGCGTGCTACGCGAACGACGCGCGCAGCGGCCTGCCCGCCGGCTCCTGGGCGAAGCTGCCGCGGCGCTGTCGGCGCCGTCGGCCGCGCAGCGTCGCGCAGGCCCAAAAGCCCAGCCCGCTGGGGGAATACCGGCCGATAGCCGACCGGCCCGACGACGTCGAGGACCGTGTAGAGCCCGGCCACTGGGAAGGCGACCTCATCGTCGGCAAAGCGAACCTCACCGCCGCGGTCACGCTCGCAGAGCGCACCAGCCGCTACACGGTCACCGCAGCGCTGCCCGACGGCTACGGCGCGCCCCAGGTCGCCGCGGCGGTCACCGCGGCGCTGGGCCGCCAGCCCGCAGCGCTCGTGCGCAGCCTCACCTGGGACCAAGGCCGCGAGATGGCCCGCTGGGCCGACGTCGAGGCCGCGCTCGGCATCGAGGTGTTCTTCTGCGAGCCGCGCTCGCCGTGGCAACGGCCCACCAACGAGCAGACCAACGCGCTGCTGCGCCGATGGCTCCCCAAAAGCACCAGCCTCGACATCGGACAACTGCGGCTCTCGGTCATCGAGGACAAACTCAACCACATGCCCCGCCGACTCCACCACTGGGCATCAGCACACGACATCTACACTCAACTCACTTGCAACCACCGATAGAGCTTGCCGTCTCTCGGGTGGAGCTAAGGGAAACTAGAAATAGCAGGTCAGAGGCCTAGTTTTACGGCTCTCCACCCTTTTTCCAGCCTTTTCCAGTCCAGCGGGTTCAAATCCCCTTGCAGTAACTCACAGTGCGGGTCGTACTGAGCCTCCGTGGAGTGAACCATCCGGGGTGTTCAGGGCGGAGGGGATCGGACTGTTCGGATGGATGGTGGAGCGCCCAGCCGACCCCCGAGTACTGCTGAGCCGCGCGCTGCTGCTTGAGCCGGGCGGCAGGTATCAGCGCCTTCTCAACTATCGAATATCGGATAGCCAGTGCCTTCACGCATTTCGAGCCGTCAGGTCTGAGCACCCGCGCGGTCGCCTATATCATGACCGGTGGTGTCGTACTGACTATTATCCGCAGCTGTTCCGGGAACCGGAATTGAGGCTGCTGTGCTGAATACCCCCCGCCCTCCGCAAGTCGGGTGCACCGGATCGCTCCCGAGGGCGGCTGCTCGCCCGCGGCGCGCACGCAGCGGTCGCCGCACGCTGTGGAGCGTGCTGGCGGTGGGGGCGCTGCTGATCGCAGCGTTCCCTTCCGCAGCCGCAGCCGCGGCGAACTTGGGGGTACCGGCCCCAGAATGTCGCTGCGGCCGAACTGCCGGACGGCATCGAAGTCAACTGGTCGCCACCGACCGACAACGCTGCGACAGTCACCGGCTACCGGGTAATCCGTAAGCTGCAAGGCGTGGAAACGAAGTTCACGCGTGTTGCCGAAGTGACCGAAACGACATGGATTGATACCGAGGCGACCGAGCCGGGCCAAGAGTACCGCTACAAGGTCAAAGCCGTTCGTGACTCGTACGTAGGGAAGCCGTCAAGAAAAGCGGCAGTTATCCGTGGCGTGCAAACAACGCTCACCGTGACGCCAGAACCGCTAGAGACTGCACGTAGTCACATAGACGCTTCGCTAGTAAACTTTACGGGGCAAATCACAATCGCGGGCGCCAGGCAACGTAACAAGGCTTTCACCGGGGTGAGATTGCGTAAGAACTTTGGTTATGTAATTGAAGTCTATGAGACCGGGCCAGAGTGGGTAGTAGGCAGCCTTAGGTGGTCGGCCAAAATCAAAGACGATAACGGTGTTGAGGTTAAGTCGTTTAGCAATACCAACGGCCCCGGCCTAAGTGTCGTCGAAGACTTCGCCATCATTAAAACCGGAGGCCCGGCGGATAGTGACTATGACATCGAAGTTAAGTTGCAACAAGGCTACTTCGAAAGTGCGTCGATAGGATGGCCCGACCGCCTAGAGATTGAAGCCGAATTACGGATATATACATACGATGACCCTACCGATGATTGCGTAGGCGAACTCGAAACCAATTGCGACATTCGTTCAAATAGTTCGGTCGACGGCTCTTTTCATGACGACTATGACACTGATTGGTACCGGGTGCCTTTGAATGCGGGCTCTACTTACGAGGTTCGCATGGTGCCAGATGAGACCGAGGATGCGGCGGCCGCAGCGTGGATCAATGGCACCTACAACAGTGTCGGCGATTTCCTCAGCAACGACGGCAGCATCGTGGCGGGGCCGCAGACGACTGGTCTTGCCTACCATACGGCAGCCGGTGGCGTTGCCACTCATGACAATGCGGCGCCCACGATAATTCGGGCTCCATCGAGCGGCGACTATTACATTGCGCTCGGCAGCTACGGCAGCGCTGGCAATCGTGAAGGGCACTACACATTGACCGTAACAGGAACCTTCCCTGCTAACTTGGATGGTGACGATTTTGTGCCCGGTTACCTTATTGACGGCAGATACAGGGAGGGCGGCGCTGCCGGAAACTTTGGTTTATATGGCGCTATCGTCCCCGGGGCCGTGAAATCCGGGTACATCGAGCATCACAAGGACCGGGACTGGTTCACGGCTTTCGGGCTGGACGCTGAGGTTCAATACCGCGCAGTCATGCGGGGCATAACGTTGTATGACGCTCAAATTGGCGGCGTATACAACGCAGCGGGTGAGCGTGTTGTTGGCCCACCGCTTGACGATTTCGATGTGATGCTCTCGTTTGATTCACGGCTCGACTTCACGGTCCCGACAACCGAAACGTACTACATTGAGGTGACTGCTTCCAATTGCAAAGTAGGGAAAGAGGCATTGGACCCTGTGACGGGCGATTTGACATGCACGAAGAAGAACCCCGTGAGCTTCAATAACATCGGGCAGTACAGCCTGTTTCTGCGGACGCTTCCGTTATGACATACGGGTCGAAGATGCCTATTCCGGCGAGAGCGAAGGCGGATCAATGCACCCGGCTTGCACCAAGAGCGTTGGTACGTCGCCCGCGACGATTCTGAGCCCGTCACCTTCACGTTCCCAGAGATCGAGGGCGTAACGATCACTCCCCAGACCATGACGGTCCCTCCGGGGCGTTACGGGTGCACGGCCAAAGTCACGAGCGCATTCCCGGACACTCTCGAAGACGATCAGACCATCGTCGTCGCGCCGATCGTGTGATTGCCTCGCTGTCAGGTGTCCCTGTCGCCTGCGCAGTCGCGTGCATTGTTGCGCGGTCGTGATGACTATGATCCGCACGTGTTCCGGGAACAGGAATTGAGGCTGCTGTGCTGAATACTCCCTCCCCCTCGCAAGTGGGGTGCATCGAATCGCTCCCGAGGGCGGCTGCTCGCCCGCGGCGTTCACGCGACGGGCGACGCTCGCTGCTGAGCGTGCTGGCCGTGGGGGCGCTGCTGCTTGCGGCGTTCCCTTCCGCGGCAGGAGCCGCGCGGGAACTGGGCGCGCACGCCCGGGGACGTGACCGCTGCCGAGCAGGCAGGCGGCATCGAGGTCAGTTGGTCCGAGCCGACTGAGGACGCTGAGACAGTCACCGGCTACCAGGTGCTTCGCAAGGCACAAGGCGTGGACACGGGCCTTGTGGTCGTGGCCGAAGTCGCGGCTACTAGTTGGGTCGACATCGACGCTACAGAAGCCGGTCAGGAATATCGCTACAGAATCAAAGCAGTGCGCGGCGACAATGTCGGCAAAGCGTCCCGCAAAGCGACGGTCTTCCGTTCTGAGAAACTGGCAGAACCAGAGCCGGAACCTGAGCCGGCAGAACAACTGCGTAACCACCTCAACGATCCGGGCG
Organism: Candidatus Poriferisodalis sp.; assembly: GCA_965226645.1. Lineage (GTDB taxonomy): Bacteria > Actinomycetota > Acidimicrobiia > Acidimicrobiales > Poriferisodalaceae > Poriferisodalis. Next base: position 638,390 of record CBDDDL010000004.1, on the reverse strand, counting down.
ACGTAAGGCTGGATGAAACGTGGGTGATGACTCGGGTGGGTCACCGCACGAAGAACGTTGACGATGTTTCGTTGATGGCGGGCAGGGAGTATGTAGCTGAAATCTACGGAATTAGCCCTACTTCAGATTGGTTGCGGTCACAGATCCAGCTCGACTTTCGGATACAGGACTCAAACGGTGACACGCTAGCGGACATTCCAAGTAAGAGCAATGATGGCCCTGGCAACAGTTACCGCACACGGTTTACGGGCTCTTCTCATCGAAGCTGGGACTTGGGTGATGTGAGGGTCCACCGTTGAGGGAGGGGCCTCGCCGATTCTTGTGACTCGTTGAACAGTCCAAGACTCGGGAGGCCCCTGGTGGTTGAAGCTAGTTCTGTGGTGTTGTTGGGCGCGGATTGCGTGGAGATCACGCGGGTTCGTGTCGATGGCGGCGAGACCGTGCTGTGGGTGCAGACCCCCGACGCGCAGAGAGTGTTGTGTGGGGCGTGCGGTGTGCGGGCGCGTTCGAAGGGCCGTCGGGAGGTGCGGCTGCGCGATGCGCCGGGTCCCGATGGCGGGGTGTGCGAGGTGCGGTGGCGCAAGCGCATCTGGTGGTGCCCGAACGCGGGGTGCGAGACGCGCACGTGGACTGAGGAGTGCGAGCTGGGCGCGCCGCGGCGGGTCCTGACTTGCCGGGCTGAGCAGTGGGCCGCCGCTCGCCTGGAAGCGGTGGAAGCCAGTGTGGCGTCGACGGCTCGCCGGCTGGGGGTGGCGTGGGCCACGGTGTGGTCCGCGGTCGCTGCTTGGGCATGCCAGGTCGTCGGCGATCCCGGTCGGGTGGGGCCGGTGGCTCGGCTGGGGCTCGACGAGACCGTGATGCGCTCAGCGTCGCGGCTGGCGCGTCGCCGCTATGTGTGCGCCGCTGTCGATGCGGCCACCGGGCAGGTCATCGACATCTTCGACGGCCGCAACGCCGCTGACGTGGGCAGATGGCTCGAACAGCAGCCCGCCGGGTGGCTGGCGGCCATCGAGGTCGTGTGCTGTGACCCCCACGAGGGCTACCGCAGCGGCATCACACGCGCACGCCGCGACACGCACCTGAGCGACAGCGTGAAGATCGCAGCCGACGCGTTCCACATAGTGCGCCTCGCGAACCAGGCGCTCGACGGCGCCCGCCGACGCGTCCACAACGAGACCACCGGGCACCGAGGCCGCAAAGGCGACCCGCTCTACCACGCTCGCAAGCTGCTGATGGGCGCCGAACGGCTCGACGCCGCCGGGTGGGACAAGATGCTCGCCGCGCTCGACGCAGCCGACCCCGCAGACGAGATCCGCGAGTGCTGGGTCGCCAAAGAACACGTCCGCGACATCTTCCGCGCCGACGATCCCCTCGACGCGCAACAGCATCTCAACGAAGCGATCGCCTGGTGCGACACCACAGCGCCCCGCCCGAGCTCGCCACCCTGGCCCGCACGCTGCGCCGCTGGCACACCGAAATCGGAACCGCCGTGCGAACCCGCACCAGCAACGCCCGCACCGAAGCAGCCAACGCACGAATCAACCACGTCAAACGATCAGCACGAGGCTTCCGCAACCTCCGCAACTACCGACTGCGCATCCTGCTCGCCGCCGGCCGCAAGCCATGCCAAACTCAACCCGTCACACGAATCAGAACCCGACGTCCCAGCTTGGTTGCGTAGAGCCGGTTTACGGTCTCCGCCGACGGTGATTACAGCCTTAGAGCTAGATTGCTTAACGGCCCGTACCTCGGCAGTGGCGGTCGATTCCTGGGGGGTGTCGAGATTACAGCCCGCATGCATGTGTATAGGTATGTGCCATCTAGCGATGATTGCATCGGTGATCTGAACACCAATTGCGATGTCACAGTAGGTGTGCCCGTTAACGGCTCTTTTCAGGGCGACTATGATAATGATTGGTACCGGGTGACATTTGACGCAGGTGAACTTTATGAAGTCCGCATGGTGCCAGATGAGACCGAGCATGCAGCGGCTGCGGCGTGGATTAATGGCATCTACAACAGTGACGGCGAATTTCTCAGCAACGACGGCAGCGTCGTGCAGTACCAGGCGTCCGGCTTTGCCTACCATACGGCAGCCAGCGGCATCCTTGCCATTGACAATGTAGCGCGCACGACAGTCATGGCTACATCGGGTGGTGTCTATTACATAGCGCTTGGCAGTTGGGGCGGAATTGGCGACCGTGAAGGTCACTACACATTGGAAGTAGAAGAAACCGACTCAACATTTTTGAATGGCGATGACTACCCACCCGGTCGCACTATCGGCGGCATTTTTGTCCATGGCACCGAAACCGGGTGGGTTGGGCCGCAGGGTTCAATTAGCGTCGGTCGCAGCGTTACCGGGTACATCGAGCGCGACCGTGATCGGGATTGGTTCGCGGTTGAGCTTGTTGCCGGGACTCAGTACCGCGCGGTCATGACGGGTATAACGTTGCATGACCCTCAAATTGGCGGTGTCCGCAGCGATATGGGCGGGTTTGTACATGGCGCCCCAGTGAATGACATAAACGTGATGAGGTCGCTAAACTCACGGCTTGACTTCAGCGTTACAACATCAGGCACCTGTTTTATTGAAGCGACTACGCCTGCATCCAAAGTGAGCTTTAACAACATCGGGCAGTACAGGCTGAGCATCAAAGTTATTTCGTAGGAGGACCGCGTAGCACCTAGCGCGCTCGGCCTCTTGCAATAGAAGACCCCGAGCCCGCCGTTTTCCGTGAGGGAAGACGGCGGGCTCCGCCGCGTCTAGGCGCGGCAATGGTTGGGCAGCATCACACCGCCAGAGCCGAGTTTGACCCGCTCGGTACTGGCAGCTTCGCCCCGAGTTTCGTGGAGCCTCTGACTGCCACCTGGTGATATCTATATTGTCCGTGGGGGGATGCGGCGGGCTTCGCTGCGTCTAGGAGTGAATCGCACTGGCTTTGTTGGAGGCTCCTGATCTTGGATACGAGGATGGAGTCATGCCACATGAGATGTCGCCTGGGAAGCCGACGACGCGTCGGTACAGCGAGGCGGAGAAGGAACGGGCTGTGCGTGCGGTGCGTCAGCTGCGTAAGGAGCTGGGCACCGATCACGGGACGGTGAAGCGGGTCGCGGCCCAGTTGGGGATCGGAGTGGAGTCGCTGCGGTCGTGGGTGCGCCAGGCCGAGGTCGATGCTGGGGTGCGCCCTGGTGTGAACAGCGAGCAGGCTGAGCGGATCAAGGCGCTGGAGGCCGAGAACCGGGAGCTGCGGCGGGCGAACGAGATCTTGCGCAAGGCGTCGGCTTTCTTCGCGGCGGAGCTCGACCGCCCACAGAGGTGACGGTGTCGTTCGTCGACGCCCATCGTGGCGAGCTCGGGGTCGAGCCCATCTGCACTGCGCTGCAGGTGGCCCCGAGCACGTACTACGCGGCCAAGCACCGCGAGCGCGAGCCCTCGGCGCGAGCGGTACGCGACGCGGTGTGGATGCCGATCTTGTTGGCGTTGTGGATCGCGAACCGCAAGGTCTACGGGGCACGCAAGCTGTGGAAGGCCGCCCGACGCGCCGGTCACGAGATCGGCCGGGACCAGGTCGCCCGGCTGATGCGCCAGCTGGGCGTACGCGGCGTCAGCCGGCGGCGCAAGATGTTCACCACGCGTCAGAATCCTGACGCGGTTCGCGCTCCCGACCTGGTCAACCGGGACTTCACCGCGGATCGGCCCGACGCGTTGTGGGTGACGGATCTGACCTATGTCGCGACCCGGGCAGGGATGGCCTATGTGTGCTTCATCGTGGACGCGTTCTCCCGCCGCATCGTGGGCTGGCGCGTCGCTTCGCACATGCGCACCGAGATGGTCCTCGACGCATTGGAGATGGCCCGCCGCTCACGCGGCGGCCGTCGCCTGGTCGGGCTCGTGGCACACTCCGACGCCGGGTCGCAATTCACGTCGCTGCGATTCACCGAACGCCTCGACGAGATCGGCGCCCGCCCCAGCATCGGCACCGTCGCCGATTCCTATGACAACGCATTGGCCGAGACGACCAACGGTCTCTACAAGGCCGAATGCGCCTACGGACCCGACACCGACGGCTGGCACGACACCGACCAGCTCGAACTCGCCACCCTGGGCTGGGTGCACTGGTTCAACCAGCAACGGCTCCACGGCCACTGCAACGACACCCCGCCAGCAGAATTCGAAGCAGCGTTCTACGCTGCCCACAAGACCACCCCAACCGGGGCTGGAAAACCAAACCAATGAGTCTCCAACAAAGCCAGAGCGGTTCAGGAGCCTGCTGAGCAAGTCGTTTGTGGGCGTGTCAGAGGGTGTTTGTGTCGGGCGTGGTTTGGCGGTCCGGTGGGCGGTTGTGTGCGGTGCGGGGTGGTTGCGGGTGTGGGGGTGGCCGTTCGGGGCCGTGTGTGTGGGGTTCGGGCTGGGTTTGGGTGTCGCGGTGGGTTGTTGGCGGTGTTTTGTGGTGGTGGTCAGCTGATGGCCCAGTGGCGGCCGTCGTGTGTGATTCCGAGGTTGGTGAGTCGTTTGAGGTTGACTGCTGCGGCGCGGGTGGTGAGCCATTGCCGGTTTTTGTGGATGCCTCGGTAGGGGCATCTTCGGTTGTTGCGCACGAGCCACGCGATGGAGCGTTCGGCCATGGGCCGCCATCGGCGGTAGTCGTGGTCGAAGCTGTCGGTGCGGGCCTGTTTGCGGGCTGTTTTGAGGAGCTGGTGGTGGGGGTGGATTTTGATGGTGCGCCCGTCTTTGGCGGTGGTGCAGCGTCCTCGCGCCGGGCATGTGCGGCAGTGGCGGCCGAAGCGTGCTGTGGCTTTGGGGCTGATCGTCACGGTGATGCCTTCGGGGCAGGTCACGGTGCCTGTGTCGAGGTCGATGTCGAAGTCGTCGATGCTGTAGCCGCCCGGGACTGCGGTCTGGATCGGCGGGGGCTTGATCACAGCGGTCATCTCGCGTTCTGCGAGGTGAGCGCGCAGGTCCCCGGTGCCATAGGCGCTGTCGCCGTACACCTCGGTTCCGGCGGGCTCGTCGGCGACGAGGGCGGGTGCTGCCTGGGCGTCGCTGGTGTCGCCGGCGGTGAGCTCGACCGCGGTGATCAGCCCCGTGTCGGGCTCGGCCGCGATGTGGGCCTTGTAGCCGTCGCGGTAGACGCTGCGCGACTTGTGGATATGCCGCGACTCGGGATCCACCGTCGAGACCACCCGCCCCGGCGCGGTGCGCCGAGCGATGCGCCACCGGCCCGGGCCGTCGCCGGGCTCGACGTCTTGGCCCGCGACCAGCGCCAGCAACGCCACCGCGTCGCCCTGGGCGTCGTCAAGGTCGAGATCCTGTGCTGTGCCGATCAGCTCGAGGGCGTCGTCGACGAGCTCGCTGACGAGGCGTTCCACGTCGGCGGGGTCGCCCCAGTCCACCACCGCGCCGCCGGTGCCCAGGTTGCGGTCCCGCACCCACACCTCAGCCAGCCCTTCGTGCAGCCTGCGGACCCGCCGGATCTGGTTCACGAGCATCGTGACGGTGTCCTGACGGGCCACCGCGTCATCAAGAACCGTGGAATCGAGCACCCGCCGATGGCTCTTCGCGACCGCGCCGCACTCAGCGATCAACTCGCTCACCACCCGGAACACCCGATCAGGATCACCGCTCGCACGCAAACGATTGCGCCACAGCGTCAGCACCGTGTGACCGAACGCCTCATCAGTCAACGCCAGACCCGCAGCAGCCTTCCACCCGATATCTGTCGCCAGCCGCCGGCACGCCTCACGATCAGACAGACCCTCCAGGGCCTGGAGCACCATCACGGTCGCGACCACCTCACCAGGCACCGACGGACGCCCCCGACGCGACCCGAACAAATCAGCGAACAACCCGTCAGGAAACAGACGACTGCGATGCTCAGCCAAGAACGCGTGCACCGAGCCCACACCCACCAGATGCCCGCACAACGCCCGCGCATCCAAAAACTCACGATCCAAACGGCACGAACCCTGCATGCCCACATCCTCCCGCGCGCACACCCCAAACACGCGGAAATCCGCCCCAATAAATCAGCAGGCTCCTAGTGTCCTGTTTGTTTAGTTAGTCGCGGTAATATGGTGGGGCGGCAGCGTGGCTGCGGCAGGCGATGAACGGGGACCGATATGGGTGCAAGGCGGGGACGGCCGACGGCTGTGATCGTGCTGGACGACGAGGAACGCGCCACGCTCGAGCGGTGGGCTCGGCGTCCGAAGTCGGCGCAGGCTCTGGCGCTGCGGTGCCGGATCGTGCTGGGGGCGGCCGAGGGCCGCTACAACAAAGACATCGCCGCCGAGCTGGGGTGCCATCCCGCGACGGCGGCCAAGTGGCGCTCGCGGTTCGCCGAGCGGCGCCTCGACGGGCTCTGCGACGACCCGCGGCCGGGTCCGCCGCGCACCATCGACGACGCCACCGTCGAGGCGGTGATCGTGCTCACCTTGGAGTCCGCGCCACCGGACGCGACGCACTGGTCGACGCGGTCGATGGCCAAAGCAGTGGGCATCTCGCCGTCGTCAGGTGCACGCCATCTGGGGGGCGTTCGGGCTCAAGCCCCACCTCGCCGAGGATTTCAAGCTGTCCCCGGACCCGCAGTCCGTCGACAAGGCCTGCGACGTCGTGGGGCTGTACCTCAACCCCCCCCCCAGAGGCCGCGGTCTCAGTGCTGTGCGTGGACGAAAAGACACAGATCCAGGCCCTGGACCGCACCGCCCCGATCCTGCCGCTGATGCCCGGCACGCCCCAGCGGCGCACCCACGGTCAGCTCACCGCGACTACCGCCGCCACGGCACCACCAACCTGTTCGCGGCGCTCGACACCGCCTCGGGCAACGTCATCACGTCGATGACGCCGCGCGGCACCGCTCGGAAGAGTTCCGCAAGTTCTTGAACCTCATCGACAAAGAGGTCCCCTCCCACCTCGACGTGCACGTCGTGCTCGACAACGTCTCCACCCACAAGACCCCCGCCGTCAAACGCTGGCTCATGTCGCGCACCCACGCTTCAAGCTCCACTTCACCCCCACCTACAGCTCCTGGATGAACCTCGTCGAGCGCTGGTTCTCAGAACTCACCACCAAATGGCTCCGACGCGGCACCCACACCAGCGTTGCAAAGACCTCAAAGACTCAATCAACACCTGGGTCGAAAACTGGAACGACGACCCCAAACCCTTCATATGGCGCAAAACCGCAGACCAGATACTCGACAACCTCGCCTCATATATCCACCGAATTCCCCAGACAGGACACTAGGCTGCCGGCGTGCGAACCGACAAGCGCCCCACCCAACGCCAGAAGCGCAAACTCGCTGAGCCTGAGCAGGTCTGCTGGCGTTGTGGCCAGCCACACGGCAGCAGGCTCGTATTGCATAGGGCCAAGCTGATACGTAAGCGCTAGGCGGCGTAGTGCTTGGGCAGGACAGGCCTGCAGACACCTAACGCAAACAGCCCTGCCCCAGGCCAACGCCATAAGTGCTGTCCCGCTGGCCTTCGTTTTAGCAGGTCGCTTGGTTGCGAGTTTGTAGTAGTCGCCGTCAGCCTTGCGCTTACGTCCAACAATGTCTCTGCGCTCAAGTCCAGCGATTGTTGAATTCAGATCGCCATCTTTCATAGCAATCTCACGCAGCAGCTCTTAGCGAGACTTCCATGCATCTGACAGGGACCTGATTGTCGGCCCAGTCGTCATGGGCGCTGTCGGCTGTGTTGTCCGGCGTACGCGGCTGGGGCTTGCCCGCCGAGCGACCGACGGGGCCGCGGCGAGCGCACCGGTCAGAGGCCCGCTGCGTTCTTGTGAGCCTGCCGCGCTTGTTGTCTTGTTCGTTCTTGGAGTATGCGTGCGGCGATATCTGCTGTTCGGCGGTCATCGTCGAACGCCGGCATGATCAGATCGGCGCCGGGCGTAGGGGCCATCTCCACGACAAGGCGGGCTTCGGTGTCGCGCACACGGCGACAACGGCGGCATTGGGTGCGCCACGTGCACCGGAACGACACAGCAGCACCCGTGGGCTTGCGCGATCACTCGGCGTGCGTCGCGCACAACGCAGCATGCGACAGCATCAGCAGCCCACGTCATCGACCTGCTGCCTCCTGCGGCAGTCCCGAACTGCGCAAAGTGTCCCCCAGCCGTCGCGTTCGTGACAGCCACACGACCGGCAAGTGAAGGAACCTTTCCTTTCGAGCCGATCGACACACTCAGCCTGAATCCACCGATTGGCCTTTGGCGACACGCGGGTTTCGCGGGAAGCGGGTCGGTGGCGGGTTGGGGTCGCGCCGGGTTGTTGGGGGTGTGGTTTGGTGTGTTTGGGCGTGTTGGGCTAGGGGTGCGGGTGTGGTTTGGGGTTGTCGACGCTGGGTTTGTGTGGGGGCGTCAGTTCCGGGCTGTGCTGTTTAGCCGGAGGGTCCGGGCAGAGCCCTGTGAGTGTGGCTCGGAATTGTGTTTCCCAGGGCCAGCGGGCGGGGTATCGCAGGGTGGGTGTGCCGGATCGGTTGACTGCTACGGCGCACCGCGAGGGCGACGAGTCGGGTGCGGCGGGAGCGGTTCGTGGCCGGCGACGCGTCGGCGCCCGCGTGGTGGTCCAGTGGCCGATGTTGTGGGCGAGCACTGCGCCACGGCGAGCGGTGCGCAGTTCGCGCCGTAGTGGCCTGAGGGGACGTTTCGCTCGAGTCCGGTGCCTTCTTTGAGGTCGCGGATGGCGAGCTCGACGACGGCGTGGCCGCGGTGGAACTCGTCGGCGGCGGCGGTGTCGTGGTCGGTGTTGGGCGTGGAGATGACCGTCGATGCGTGGTGGCGAGCTCGCGACGGCGTGGCCTGCAAGTCGGCGGACCACGCCGACCCTGCGTGGTGAATCGCCGGTCGGGAACCACGGGTTCAAGTCGTTGTTGGGCGGTGTCGGTGAGGCGGGTGCGGCGCACGACGAGGCGGACGGTGCGTTTCTGTTTGCCGCGGCCGGTGGTGTATTGGGTTTCGGCGACTTGGGCGTGGCCGTCTTTGGTGTATGTCGGTCCATGCGGTGCGCAGGGATTGCTTGGATCGCTGCGCGAACAGCGGGTATGAGGGCGACGGTGATCGACCATTTGATGTCGTGGGCGTCGAGACGGTCGATCAGCTTCCATGACCAGAACCCCGAGTCGCCGCGCACCGTGGTCGGCCCGGCAGCCCCGGCGCGCCGCAGGTTCGCGACGAGCTCGTCGACGAAGCGCACCACGCCTCGCGACGACCCCGCGGACCCTTTGCGCATGCGGGCGCCGAGAACCTCGCGGGTGTCGGCGCGTGCGGCGAGCAGCGGGTGATAGCCGAGCACGCTGGTGTAGCCGTACGCGGCTCCTTGTTTTTGTTTGCCGTGGACCTCGCAGATCGTGGAGTCCACATCGACCACCAGCGGCTCGTCGCCGGGGCCCGCGCCCAGCCCCCAGGCGCGCGCCAGCGTGCGCGACAGCACCGCTTCGAGCTGGCGGACGTGACCGAACGTGAACGTCCGCAGGAACGACCCCACCGTCGACGGCGCCATCGGGCGGAATCCCAGCACCCTCCCGGTGCGTCCGGCGCGCAGCATCCCGACATGATCGATGTGAGTGGCGCCTGCGAGCATCGCGGCGACCACGGTGCAGATCTTGGGGCCCGGGTTCGCGGAACCGGTGCGCACCCACCGCTCGATCAGCGCCGAAAGACCCAACGGTCCATCAGCGTGCCTGCCAGGATCAGGCCCGCGTTGGCCACCAACCCTCATGATCGAACGTCGTTGCGAACCGGTCCGGACTGCGCGATGATGCAGACACAAAAAGTGCCTCCTGTTTTTGAGACGAATGTGGCTTTGGACATCACAATCGTCGCAGATCAGGAGGCCTTTTTCGCGGACGCGGCAACCCCCACACACCGACCACAACGGTGGATTCAGGCTCAGATTGCGATCCCTCGCGCCACGCCGTAGCGGCCGTGGATGTCGCGACGAGTGCGACCGGAGCGCAGCTGTGCGCATGATTCCGACGTCGACGGCATCTCGGGCGCAAATGGCGCCGCAACATTCAGCGCAAGGCCGACATTGGGAGTTGCCGAACACCACTGCATGCAGGCGTAAGCTCGGCGCGATGGGGATCGGGGAAGTCACGCTCCCGCCGCTGTACGAGCGGCCGCCTCGACCGTTGGCCATGGCGCGCTGGCTCGTCACCAAGTTCTTCTGGTGGCAGCACCTTCTGTGGATTGTCGTCGGCGTTGCGGCGTGGACGTGGCTGACGCCATCGCTCGACCGCTTCGCTGCGCCCGCCCCGTGGGCGGTCGCGCTGGTGTATGCGCGCAACGTCGGGCTCATGATCGTCATCGTCGGCGGTTTGCACTGGTGGCTGTACATGCGGCGCTCCCAAGGGACGCAGCACAAGTACGACGAGCGATGGCTGTCAGTCGGGCGGAGGCCGTTCCTTTTCCGGCATCAGACACGCGACAACGTGTTCTGGTCGCTGGTGAGCGCCTGCTCTATCGCAGCGCTGTACGAGTCGCTGATGCTGTGGCTGTATGCCAACGACCTGATCTGGACAATCCCTGCCCGCAGCAATCTCCCGTATGCAGTTGTGCTGACGTTTGCCATGTTCCCGCTGGCGTCATTGCACTTCTACGCCATCCACCGGCTGCTGCACACTCCGCGCCTGTACCGCATGGCACATTCGCTTCATCACCACAACGTGAACATCGGTCCGTGGAGCGGCGTTTCCATGCACCCGGTTGAGCACCTGCTGTATCTCTCAGTGCCGCTCATGTTCCTGCTGATCCCGGGCAATCCGTACCTCGTGACGCTGACTGCCACCTACCTGCTGCTCTCAGCGGCGCCGTCGCACTCGGGCTTCGACCGTTACGTCATCGCAGGCGGGCGCACCATCGCGGGCGGGGACCGCTTCCACACGCTTCACCACCGGTACTTCGACTGCAACTACGGCACGTCACTGGTGCCCATGGACAAGTGGTTCGGCACCTGGCACGACGGCAGCGACGAAGCGACCGAGCAGGTCAAAGAACGCCGCCGCCAACTGTCAACAACCTCCGTCAGTTTTAGACTTGTGCCGCTGTCGATCCACGTGCACACCAAATAAGTTGCTTTGCCGGCTCGCAGGTAGCCGGCCGGGTTTGCATCGCCCGACAGGCGCAGGGGCCTGGCGTCGAGCGGCCGTCTCAGTTCTGGATGTCGGCTGGGCGCCTTGGCAGGCCCGGGGGGTTCTCGGGCCTGCCGAGGCTGGAGTCGAACACGATAACAATGACTATCTTGTCGCGTCTTCATGTCGGTTGGTCACTTGCGCCCGGTTGCAGAAGCTGAAGAGTCACGGTCACGTGGTGGTCGTACGACCTCAATTCGGCTGTTTCCAAGACGGCGCTGTTTCGGTGTGGCCTGGCTTGCAACGCGAGCCGATAAGTTCGGTGATCGACGGTGACGGCCCCAGCGTCGATCTTCGCTGCCTTGGGTGTGTGGGTAACGCTGGGTGTGTACGTGTCGATCACCGACATGCGCCGGGGGGTCATACCTCGTCGTGCAGTCTGGTCAGCCGGAACGGCGATCGCCCTCTTGCTCGGCGTCGCGACGGTGGCGATGGGAAGTCCCGGCCGTCTCCTTTGGGCAGGCGTCGGCGCTGCGTCGGTCGGCCTGTTCTTTGAGGTTGTGTATCGAGTGTGGCCCGGCCGCATCGGTTACGGCGATGTCCGTCTGATCATCGTGAACACTTTCCTTGCCGGATGGTGGGGGATGGAGTGGGCCTGGTGGGCACTGTTCGCCGGAGCTGTTGCCGAGTGTCCGGTCGCGTTGGTCGTGCTGCGGCGAGCAGGACGCTCCGCGACCGTGCGTTGGGCACCTGGCCTGGTGGTCGGGACAGCGATCGTTGTCGGTTGGCGGCTGTGGGCCGAAGGGCCAGTGAACTGATTCATCTCGCAGCGTCGCTGTCTCAGGCCGCGGGCTCAACCGCTGATCGCAAGATCTGTCCAACCGGTGAGCTCTCACCTCGCCAAGCGGCGGGCAGTCTCCCCGGCCCAAGGGTGACTCATCGATAATAGTTGCGAGTATTCTTACCGTCCCAGGTCGTATTGATCCGGGCAGGCAGAAGTCTGAGCCACGTCTAGTGCAAGTGGAGTTGTGAATTGGCTGACTCGCAAATCGACGTCCCAGAGGCTCCGACAGCCGCAACTGCTGAGCGCACGCGTCGTTCGATCCCGCAATCGACCCGGCGTCTGCTGTTCATTCTGGCGGGCGTCGCGGTGTTGGTCGGCAGCGTGCTGGGCTTCTACTTCACGTCGGACGCATTCGACGAACGCATCGCAGTGACGGTTGCCGCCCGCGACATCGAAGTCGGTGAGACGCTGAGCGCGGAGGACTTGACGTCCGCGTTGGTGGTGATCGGCTCACTCCCTCATGTTCCTTGGACACTCGGAGCGCCGTTCGATTTCGAAGGCCGTGTGGCCATCCAGCCGATCCCGCTGAACGCTCTTGTCCGCCATGACATGGTCATCGGCGCTGAGACCGCCCCTGTCGGACCCGAGCTGGAAGTGATTGTCCCGCTCGACCTGAGCCTGGCAACCGACGGGGTGACAGAACGCGATCTCGTGCTGCTCGCCGATCCGGGACTGGCACCGTCAGAGATCGATCCGGGCCGGCCGCGTCGGGTTGTACGCGAGTTCGCTTTGACAAACTTCGAAGGCAGCCAGATGCGCTTGTTCCTGCCGCCCGAGGAGTGGGCTGAATGGGAGCAGCTGCTCGCCGACATCGGCGGAGTGCTGATGGTGGTTCCGATCGGTTTGGGCGGCGATGCGGCGGAGACCACTGAGCGCTTGAACACGGTCTGGTCAGCGCAGTGGGCCGCCGCCAACACCGAGATAGCGCAAGCGATCGCCAACGAACGGCCGACGGCAGGGCCCGGCGAGTTGGAGGTCGTCGTGGTGTTCGACACCAGCTTGGTGCCGACCGCGTTCGACCCGGACGCGCTCGTGCTGTTGATCGACCCGGGTTTCGAGCCCCTCGGCAACGACCCCGGCATGCCCCGGTCGGTCATCAGCACGCTTCAGCTGGAGGGCTTCTCCGCCGGGCAGATGACGATGTTCGTCCAGCCCGAGGAATGGCTGTACTGGCGTTCATTGCCTGAAGAGCTCGGCGCGACGCCGATGGTCGTGCCAGTGCCGGAGGGCACCGATATCGAGGACATGACAAGCCGCCTCAACTCGGAATGGCGTGCGTCGTGGCAAAGATCCATCGACGAATTGATCGGCGAGCGCTGATGCACCTCCGCCTGCTGGATTGTCGGCCGGGACGGCTCGCGCGCGCCGTGAGGCGGTTCGCGTGCTAGCGCTGATCGGCGCCGGCCGAACTCGGCTGGATCCGGGATCGGTCGGCCTCGCGCTCGCACGCCGCTGGGCCGCCGCCGGCGACGGAGTCCTGTTCATCGATGGCGACACCACCGGGTCTCGGCTCGCTGAGCGGCTCGGTGCAGCCGAAGCCTCTGACTTCTCGCCCGCCGCCCGCGGAATGCCGACGCTGATCGTTGCCCGCCAGCAGCTCACGTTGAGACTGATCGCGGACCACTGTTACAGCCTCGAAGGCTCCGACAGTTCGTTGTGGGCGCTCTTCGCGCCGTTCAGCCCAGATGGCGGGAAGCTCGCGGCGAGATGGCTCGCAGACCATTCGGGTGACATCAAGATGATCGATCGCGAGCGCAGCATCATCCTCTCCTCGAGGCTGGCCGCAGCAAATGAGCACCTGACACCGTTGCTGAATGACGCCCAAGTCGTCGTCGTGCTGGCATCGATTCGCTCGACCGATGACGCCAGGCGTTTGCGGACGTCGTCCCAGCTGGCCGGATTGATGGGTTTCGAACGTACGCACCGTCTCTTGATCCTCGAAGGCGCCTGTCCTCTCAGCGAAGACGAGATTCACCTTGAATCGGGATTCCGAGTCGCCGGCAGGCTCCCTCTGCTCGAGGACGAGAGGGTGCTTCGGACGCAAGGCGGTCGCCGGGAGCGTGCTTTCGCTGGCGTCCTCGACGAGGTCGCTGCGCGCAGTTCGGCTCTGTTGGCCCTCTACGCCGCCCACGGCGGCACCGGGGAAACAGACGGATCACGATTGGACCCGCATCTTCCGGATCTGAACGGTTCGCTCGAGGAAGCAGCTGTCAATGGGTCCGCAATCGGATCTGCAACGGTCCCTGACCGGACTCCGGAGCTCAGCCCGCAGGGGAGCGTGTGACGATGGCATTGCGAGAAGACATCTGGAACTCCGTGCTGCCGCAGGTGCAGGAATTCCGCCTCACCTCGCCGGCCGACGTGCAGAGCGAATCCGAGGTGTGCCACGACTTCGCATCAGCGGCGATACGCGCCCACGAAGCGCAGGCGCTGAACGACGCAGGACAGATGCTCGCCGACGAAGACCTCGATTGGATGTGGGACCAGTTCTCGGCGCTGCTCGGCGCGGGCCCAATGGAACGATTCCTGCGCCGCCACGACGTCGAGAACATCTACGTGTTCGGACCCAACCGAGCGGTGCTCGCGCTCACGGGCGGTCGTCAGGAGCACATCAACGATCCGGTCTTCGCGGACGAACAGGACATGATCCGCTACATCTCTCACCTGGCGACGACTCACGGCCAGACCGGTCGGCGATTCGACCAGTCCGCTCCGCTGCTGGACCTGCGGTTGCGAACAGGTGAGCGAGTCTTTGCTGCGATGGCGGTGTGCGGCACGCCATTTCTGACTGTTCGGTGCCACCGGGCGCGTTCGATCAGGCTCGAGGACCTCGTCACCGGCGGTTCGCTGTCGGGGCAGGCAGCGGACTTCCTTCGAGCAGCGGTGCGTCCGCCGGCACCGTCGAACGTGTTGGTGTGCGGTGCGTTGGGCTCGGGAAAGACGACGCTGCTGCGGGCGCTGCTGGCCGAAGTCGGACCGTCTGAGATCGTATGCACGCTCGAGCAGACCTTCGAGCTGTTTCTCGACGAGTCGCATCCGCTGACGTTCTCTGTGGAAACGCGCGAAGCGAACAGCGACGGCTCCGGCGAGATCTCGATGGACGAGCTGGCAAAGCGGTCGCTGCGTTCGGGCGCGGACCGGGTCATCGTCGGGGAGCTCAGAGGCTCTGAGGCAGCGACGTTCCTGTCTGCTTGCGGCACGGGTTCGGACGGCTCGATGGCCACGATCCACGCGTCGTCGCCCCGCCAGGCGCTCGCCCGCCTCGTCCGCTACTGCCTCGCTGCCGTCGGGTCAGGGGTGCAATCCGCGCTCATCCAGGAGGCCGCCGAGGTGATCCACCTCGTCGTGCACCTGCGCGGCGATCCCCGCACGGGCTTCCGTGGCGTGAACACCATCTCCGAGGTTGTCAGCTCTGACGGTGACCGTTTCGAGATGCACGACATTTTTGGCCGGCGTCAGCGAGGCGGCCCGATGACGCTGTTCGGCCGGCCGCGCAACCCGGAGGTCATCGAACGGGTCGTCGAAGGCGGACTCGACATGTCCGACTGGCCTGAAGACGTCTGACATGGTCCAAGCGCTTGTCTTCGGCGGTCTGGTCGCGGTCGGCCTCGTTCTCGTCGCGTTCTCGGGATCACTGAGCCGAACGAAGACGCGGCGGGACGATCAGACGCCGAAACCCGCCCCGATTCAGCCGAGGGAAGGGTCCGAGTCCGGACGTGGAGCGCCGAAACGAAGGTTCAGCTCTCTCATGGTGGTGCAGCTCGTCGCGGCCGTTGGGGGCGGGTTCGCCGGCTGGGCGGCTACCGGGCTGTTGGGCATGCTGTTGCTGCTCGGCGGAATGGGCGCATTGTTGCCGGCGTTCATGGCTGCTCCGGCCCGGCGCCGGCGTCAGACCCGAGAGGCGCTGGCGTGGTCGCTGTGGAGCCGCCAACTTGCTGAGCTGGCCCGTGCCGGGTCCGGTTTGTCGGAGTCGCTGACGGGCAGCGTCGATCATGCGCCGGCGCAGATCGCACCGAAAATTGCGCGTGCCGCTTCTACCGCGGAACTCCAAGGCTTGGAGGTGGCGCTGGAGGAGCTGGCCGACGCCGGAACGGTGTGGGAGCCCGAGGTCGCCGCCGGGCTGCGCATGGCTGCGGCATCGGGCGGCGCGATCGCCGATCCTCTGCTCGATCTGTGCGGCCGCATCAGCGATGTAGTGGACGTGCATCGCTCCAAATCCGAAGCTGTTGTGCAGCTGTGGACGCAGACCATTGCGCTGCTGGGTCTCGCCGGCGGGGTCGTCACCCTCATGTACCGCAACAACCCGGCGTACTTCGAGCCCTACCAAGAGGGCACCGGCCAGCTGGTGTTCGTCGGGCTCGCGGGGCTGCTGCTGATGGCGACGGGGTTCTTGGTGTTCCACTCGGTGGTCCGCGAGGAGAACTCGGTGCTGGTGGCGCCCCGACGACGCAACCGGGCCAAGGATCCGTTGTGAGCTGGCTCGTCCTTGCGACGGCGGCCGTCTTCTTTGCGGGCATCGTGCTGGTCACCATCGGAATCGTCGGGCCGCCACGACGTCGAAGCGCATCGCAGTCCCCGGGCGAGACCATTCGGGACTTGCTGCCAACCATCAAGGAAGGCGAAGAGCAGAATCTGCGCCTCGCTGGCATCACGCCCGAGTCGTATGCGATGCAGCGATTCGGCGGGCTGGTCGCGGGGCTCGCCGCAGGAGCGGTGCTCAGTGTGGTGACGGGACGCGGACCCATCGGGACCGTGCTGCTCATCGTGCTCATCGGCGCAGGCGGCTGGTTCTTGCCGATGCTCGGCGTTCGGGACACCGCCAAGAAAGCCCGCCTCGAGATCGATCAGGTGATCCGGATGTGGATCGCACTGGTCGCGCAACAAGTCTCCGCCGGTGTCGATCCTGCCGTATCGATGCTCGCCGCGGCCCGCATGGGAAAGCGCAACAGCTGGCAGCTGCTGCATCGCTTCCTGCTCAGCGCGCAGCAGAATCGCCGGCCCGCGTGGGAGGGCCTCATCGACATCGTCGAGCGCTATGGCATCCACAGCCTCGCTCCGGTGGTCTCGTCGCTCGGCCTCGCAGCCGAGCGAGGCACCCGCATCTCCGAAGCGGTCCTCGTGGCAGCGGACACCCTGTGGCGCGACACCAACGCTCGAGAACGTGAAAAGGCGGCCCGCCGCGCCGAGATCATCGTGCTGCCCGCGACCGCAGTGGCACTGGCGCTGGCCGGGATCTTGATCTATCCGCCCTTCACCTCGCTCACAGGGGGTGGCACCGTTGGCAGTCTTCCCTGAGGTGCGCGGCTCGGGATGTGACGGCACAGGGAGAGCCGACCTGCTCCGTTCCGCGGACGTGACACGCGCCAAGACAGACGAAGGTCTCATCACTCTCGAGTGGCTGCTGATCGTGGCGGCGATTGCGGGCATCGCGGCAACGTCGGCACTGACTGTTCAACGAGTACTCGACGCCGCCTCCGAGGTGCCGGTGGACCCGCTCGTTCGAGTTCTCGACGCCGACATTGCCTCGGCGGCAATCGCCGCAGAAGCCCAGGCCGTGTTCGACGTGTACCAGCTGGACCCGGATCAACCCCCATACACGGACGCCGACTTCGAGCCGTTGTGCCAGAACGATCTCCCGGTTCAGTTCTCCGACGTAGTGGAGCAGGCGGTCTGGGTGATGCCTGCGGATCCCAACGCAACGCCAGGGGACCTCGCCGATGACAAGCCCGCCTTGTGCCAAGTGACGCCCCGTCGTGGCCTCGGCGAATAGGAGGCTGCAGTGACTCGTCGTCGGCGCTCAGCAGACTGGCAACTCGGCGGGAGGACGGGTGCTCGGCCCCGCCTGTCCCGGGGGCACAAGTATTGCCGGACCTTCGGCCGCTGTGTACACCTTGTCCCAGCGGTTTGGCCACAGCGAGGCCAGCGGGCCGAACACTTCGCCGGACACCACGACGCGCATCCAACCGGTCTCGTCGCCAGCCGGGCGCGGCGGAGTCGTCTCGTAGCACCAGTCGCTGTGGAGCTCGGCGACTCCTGGCGTCCACCAGCGCCAGCCGCCCTCGGTGGCGGCTGCGCGCGCGACAGCGTCTTTAGCAGCGTCGGCCATCGCGAGCACCTCAGGATGAGGCTCCCGCGCCCCATACAGGTCATCGGGACCTGGATTTGTGGGGTCATCCAGGAAATCGGAGTCCGCTGCGACGCGCCATGCCGATCGCAGTCCTTGCGAGGCCGCCAGCTCGGCCTCTGCCTGAGCGTTCGTCACGATGAACACGTGCACCAGCATCACCAGGATCGCGACGATCAGCGCAGGCCACACCACCAGCAGGGCAAGCGCCTCGCCGCGTTCCTCACGGCGGGCTGGGGCAGCAATGCGGGATCCACTGATTCTGAAGACAATAGTTGTTACTACGCACCGGAGTCGCGCGGCTGATTCGGCCGCGCCGCACATTGAGAACGACATACCGGAGGTACAACCCATGACACTCAGTTGCTTTCGAACGCTCCCAGCGCTCGCCGCAGCGAGCGCACTCGCGTTGGCGGCGGCCGCTTGCGCCAGCGGCGGCGACGACGCCTCGACCGAGGGTGACCGGCCTGAGCAGTCGTTGATGGAATCGGCTGAGACCGCTGAGACACCACCTTCGGCCACAACGGCTGCAACGACGACAACGACTGAGGCTCCAATGGGCCCGCCCCACAGCGCAGACTTGCCGTGGGGCAACTTCACGCTGGCCGAGCGCATCTCCACCAAGCTGGCCCGAGGCGATCAGCTGAACGTCGTCCTCTCAGTTGAGGCGCTCAACGGGACCGGCGACGCAGATGCGTACGCGCATGGCTGGGCACGTGCCGGTGCTGAGGTGTCTGATCAGCACGGAGCGGACATCAACGCCCGCATCATCGGACCTCACGCCGCTGACCCCGAGGCCCAGGCCGCGACAATCGAAGCCCTCATTGAGTCCGGCGACATCGACTGCCTGGCGGTGGACGCGGCGTCACAGAGGCTCTTCGTCAGCGTGATCGACTCCGCTGTCGAAGCTGGCATACCGACCTTCAGCGTCGGAGGCGACACACCCGATTCCAAACGATTCGCGTACTACGGCATCGACGCGTTCGCGGCCGGCGAAACGACAGGTTCGCTTGTGGGCCAATGGGCGGCGGACGGCGGCATCTTGGTGCGGCGCGCCGGTGTGCTCACCGGTGACGCCGGGGACCCGCAGTCATTCGACATGATGCGCGGCTTCGTCGCAGGGCTGTCGGTGATCCACTCCGGAGTCGAGTGGGTCAACGAGCCGGCCACGGTCGAGTCCCACGGTGTCGAGCCGAACTCGGTCTATGAGGCATCCGAAGCATGGGTTCTCGAGAACATCGATGTCGACATCGTGTTCCACACTGACGCAGGGCTTGAGCAGGTGTCGGCGGTCATCGCGAACCAGCTGCTGTACGGAGACATGTACGCCGTCGGATTTCATGTGAGCGAGCAAGTGACGGATTTCATCCGCGAGCGGGTTGTCGTTGCAGCAATGACGCAAGGTTTGTCCGAGCAGGCTTACCGCGCAGGCGTCGCATGCGGCGATTTCCTGCTCGGCGGTGCTTTCGAGACCGGCCATGTCGTTATTGTCCCGAAGGCCGTGACACGCGACAACGTCGACGATCTCGATTGGTCGCTGCCGGAGAACCAGTAGGGCGTCTGCGAAGCCCTGAACCGTAACGACATGAGACGCCGGACATCTCCAGCACTGCTCAGGTGCATCCGCGATGCCCGCCGACGGGGCCGCCGCAGCGATGTCGGTGGAGCGATCAGCCTGTGGGTCGTTCTCATGGTGCCGGTGTCCGCGTTCGCAGCGGTGGTGGCGATGGCAGGGCCACAGCGCCTAGCGGCCGAGTCCACGGTCCAAGAGGCAGCCGACGATCTCGCCGCCTTCACAGTGGCCTGGCGCGACGGCTACCTCGAGCCCGCCGGACAGCTGGATGCATTCCCGCTGAGCTGCGATGAGCCCAACGAAGCACACCAGGCGGAACTGGACGCACTGATCATGGATCAAGATGATCTCATCGGCATCGGTGCCGATGGCCCGGACCACCTTGAATACGGCAACTTCCTCCTCGCAGTCGAGAAACTCGAGGCACGCAAGGGATATGTCGAGCAATGGCACGCCAGCTGCGAACTTCTCTTGGTATCGCTGCTGAGCGATCTCGGGCAGCTCGGCATTGACGGCAATTCGCTGGAGGGCTTCTACAGCGACTCGCTCAGCCGCTCGCCGCTGGCTCCGGCCAAGGTCCCGTGCAAAGTCTCGGAGCGGGTCATGATGCATGACGCGGTGCACGTGGCATTGGTCGCGGATTGGCAGGATGCCGGCTGGGCCGCAGCCCAGGTATGGCCAGACGGATCACGCATGGCCGCCGAGTCGATCAGTCGGCTGAGCCAGACAGACCCCGTTGCTGCTGCCTCGCCCTCCACCTACGACTGTGAGCTGGCGTTCTTCGAGTTCCTTGATGCTCAAGGTCGGCCCGTGTGGGCAACAGGCGACCCTGAGCCCGACTCAAGAGACCTCGTTCAGTCGGTACGGCGCACCCGGTTGTCCGAGTGAGCCAGCGACGTCATCGCGAAGGGCGAGTGCTGAGTAGCCCGACCCGACGACGCGTCGAGCACTCGACGACCCCGGCACGCCCACCTTCAACTAACAGTCGAAGGTTTGGCGCCGGGATTCGGCGACGGAAACTGATTCGTCGTCCTCGTCGTCATCACAGACAGCGTGACCAGTCGGGCTCGATAGCGCTTGAACTCGTGATCCTGACGCCGGTGCTGATGCTGTTGACGCTGTTCGTGCTCTGGGCTGGGCGTGGCGGCCGAGCGGGCTTGACAGCGGATCTCGCGGCGGAAGAAGCCGTGACTGCAGCAGCGCTGTGCTGCGAGGAGGACAGCGGCGGAGCCGCAGACCGCGAGGCGGTCGCGGAATCAATCCTCGAAGGCCGCCCAGGCTTGGATTTCCTGTGCGTCGGCGGTTTGCGCCCGGATGCTCCGCCCGATGTCTCCGAAGGTGCGCCTCAGTTCATCCAGGAGCAGTGGCTCGGATTCGAAGGGGCCACCGTTTCAGGCGGCGTAGGCGTTCTGGGATTGAGGCTCGCATGCGAGACCGACGGCGCCGTCGCTCCGCTGCGAGGCATCTTCCCGACGGTCACTGTTCGTGGCCAAGCAGCAGAGATCGTGCACCGCCGCCCCCGTGCGACCGGAGTGGGGTTTGACCCTGAGAGATTCGCTGCCGACGAAGGCGATGAACTGAGCTTCACCGTGACAGCCGATCCTCCGGCTGCGCAAGACATCACGGTCACCTATGGAGTCAACCTCTCCGACAACGACACTGCAGTCGGGGCCGGAGATTGCGTGGATGCGGATGCGGACTATGTGCTCCCGTCGGGCTCAATAACGATTGGCGCCGGCACCGGTTCGGTGGACATCGACGTGCCGACGTGCCCTGACGGTCTCTATGAAGGCAACGAGCATCTCTCGATCGTGATCAATGCAGCGGAAGACTCCGGCGGCACGAGCTATCTGGACGTCAATCGGGCTGCCGCGACTGGCGACATCACCGAGATCGACTACGCGCCACACCTTTGGCTGAAGCCGGGATCTCAGGACGTGGTCGAAGGCGCATCGTTCACCTTCGACCTGAAGCTGATGGATGAGACCGGCATCCATTCAGCGCCTAGCGCGCAAACCGTCGAGGTGGACGTCAAGACCGTCGACGGGACCGATCCGAACCCAGCGCTGCGCGCACTCGCGGGTTCGGACTACACGCAGATCTTGCCCACCACACTCACGTTCGATCCGGGCGACGTCACGATCGAGGTCTCGGTGGAAACGCTCGACGACGTCGCGAATCCAGTAGGAGAGCTCAACGAGATGTTCTCGCTCGTTCTCGGGGACGCACACGGCGCGCCCCTGAGCACAGGTGGCGCGAAGGCCGAAATCACGATCCTCGACGACGAGGCACGCCTGAGCGTTGACGATGTGAGCGCAAACGAAGGCGATTCGGCAGGATCGACGCTCGAGTTTGTGCTGTCACTCGACCGAACGCCAGCCCTCGATGTCACCGTGGCATACGAGCTTCAGATCGATTCCTTGGCGATGGATGATGAGGATCGTGCGACTGTGGGCGACAACTGCGGCGTCCCGGGCACGGACTTCGTCCCTGACGGCACGGACTTCGACCGCGTCGAAGATCCAGGGAATCCAGGCACGTACGTGTGGAGAGGCAGCAAGACGTTCGGAAGGGCTTCGCAGACCGCGAGCGTGACCGTGACGACGTGTCCCGACGTAGAGGTCGAGCGCGACGAATCCTTCTGGCTGAACGTCTCGGTCACGGACGGCGAGGCTGTGGCCCTCCCCTCCCCGAACGACGGTGCGAGCGGGACGATCCTCAACGACGACATACCGGTGCTCAGAGTCGAAGACACCACAGCGAAGGAGGGCGAGACACTCGAGTTCAAAGTGAGCCTGAGTGTCGGCGCAAGCCCTGCTCGGCTCAGCGAAGCCGTCTCCGTGGAATACGAGATCGTCGCCGTGACAGCAACCGGACCCCGCGAATCAGACCCCGACTATCAATTCGACCCCCCTAACACGGCCGCCGGAAAGTTGACGTTCGCAGCGGGCGTTACTTCTTCGCAAACGGTGGCATTGGGGTTGCTGCCCGACTATCTGCCCGAGGACGACGAGACCGTCCAGCTGGTGCTGCGAAATCCGAGCCTCGACAGCATGTTCGACGGCGACCCTGACCTGCTCGACGACCCCAACGCCGAACTCACTGCGGTGGGCACCATCAAAGACGACCCGCCCCCGGTGCTGTCCGTGAACGACTTCTCGGGCTCTGAAGGCGACACCCGGTCGTTCACCGTCACATTGACCCGCGCGAGAGACGGCGAGACCGTAGAGGTTCAATACCAGATTGCCGGCCACGGCGCAGCGCCCAATGCCGCTACGGCCCCCGGCGTCCTCGTGACTGACCCGGATTTCCAGACGAAACCCGACCAGAACAAGCTCGATGGAACCCTGTCGTTTCCTCCTGGCACTACGACGCTGAACGTCGACATCGAACTTCTCCATGACCTCAAGATCGAGCAATCCGAACTGCTACGGCTGACACTGCTCGATCCCGTAGGCGCAGTTCTGTTCGACCGGGATCCGAACAACGGGGATCCCGACGAGGCCTACGGGATCGGCACCATCAAAGACGACCCGCCCCCGGTGCTGTCCGTGAACGACTTCTCGGGCTCTGAAGGCGACACCCGGTCGTTCACCGTCACATCGACCAGCGCGAGAGACGGCGAGACCGTAGAGGTTCAATACCAGATTGCCGGCCACGGCGCAGCGCCCAATGCCGCTACGGCCCCCGGCGTCCTCGTGACTGACCCGGATTTCCAGACGAAACCCGACCAGAACAAGCTCGATGGAACCCTGTCGTTTCCTCTCGGCACCACGGCGCTGAACGTCGACATCGAACTTCTCCATGACCTCAAGATCGAGCAATCCGAAAAGCTACGACTGACACTGCTCAATCCCCAACACGCAATTCTGTTCGACCGGGATCCGAACAACGGGGATCCCGACGAGGCCTACGGGATCGGCACCATCGAACACGTCGACCCGCCGCGCCTCATCGCCAACGACGCATCCGCCAAGGAAGGGCAGAGCCTCGTCTTCGCGGTCACTTTGTGCAACCAGCGAGCGAACGAAACGGTGACCGTCAGGTACCGCACCGACAGCGTCTCTGCAAAGGCCGGTCGGGACTACGACGCAGACATAACCGGAATGCTGACTTTCTCCCCGTCCACGCCCGGAGCGACAGCAGCGGACCACATAGCCGTCTGCGGCCTAAACCCGACTTCTGTGAAGCGGCTGAACGTAGAGGCGGTGTCGACGCTGCCCGACAAGATCTCCGAAAGCCCGGATCAATTGGCGCTGACGTTGAGCGATGAGAGCAACGCGGCGATCGACGACGGAATCGCCTACGGAACGATCTATGACGTCCCCCCGGCCATCGTGCGGGTCAACAACCCGGAGGCCGTTGAGGGCACCGACCTGGAGTTCGTCATTTCGTTGCTTCAACTGCGAGACGAAGACAACGACGGCATACCCGAGGAGCATCCATTCCCAATGGACCAGCTCACAGGGACTGTGGAGGTCGGGTATCAGACCCAACATCGCGACAGCGCCGTGGAAGGGCCGGCAGTAGACCCAGGGGCGGACTACCTCGGGGCAAATGGCTCAATCACCTTCGAGCCAGGAAATGCGGGAGATTCAAACTGGCTGAAGGTTCCGGTGACAACGTACACCGACACCGTCGACGAAGACGACGAGATCTTCGCGCTGGTGCTGTCCGTCGACCCCGACGACCCCATCGCTTCGCCTGGTGACACCGAAGGCACCGGCACGATCCGCGACCAAGACCCACCCGCGCTTCGCATCACGGACGCGACGGCAGACGAAGGCAGCCCGCTGGAATTTGTCGTGCAATTGGTTGCCAAGGACGTTCACGGCAACTGGGCAAAGACGCCCACCAGCAAGGCTGTCACGTTCAATATCGGAGTCGTGGATGGCGGCACCGCAAGCTCCACCGACATTGAGGCCATGCGGCAGGTGCCATTGACGCTCGACGCCGGCGAGACTTCTCTGGAATACCAAGTCCGCACGATCGGGGACGACATCCCGGAGCCACCCGAGACGGTGTACGTCGCAATCTCCGGCCCCTCCAATGCGACTATCGACCGTGCCGTCGGTATCGGCACCATCAACCCGAAGTGCATCGACGTCGACGATCCGAACGAGCCGATTCCGCTCATGATCGCGACTGACATCGACGTCATCGAAGGCAAAAACGGCCACCCCGGGCTTGACTTCAGTCAGCCGCTTTGCGACAGGAGCGGCGGATTTAGTTTCGTGAGTCGTCTCGGGCTTGGCACCGCTACCTGCGCCGACATCGCTCCGCATAGTTGCTTGCCAGGAGACGAGAATCAGAGGACTCGGGCAACTCAGTGGACTTACCCGGATGTCGAATTGACAGGTTGGGCGAGGATAGCAACCCGCGACGGGATCGACGAGCCGAACGAGACGTGGTACCTGGACTACAAATGGGGCAATACGATGCCGCTTCGGTATCAAAGCGAAGACTGGGTGCGCGGCACCGTGACCATCATTGATGGCGATGACGAGCCGCGTATTTTCATCTCAGATGCGGTTGCCCTCGAAGGCGAACCGCTGAAATTCGAAGTTGCCCTCGACGCTGCGAGCGGTCGTACCGTGTCATTCGACTGGAGAACACGCGACGGCAGCGCAACGGCCGGAGTCGACTACGAGCCAGTTGACATGTGGACGCGGGCGACGATCGATCCCGGTACCCCTGGTGTGCTTTCTTCGGTAGTGCTGGAGGTGCTCACGAGTATTGACAGCGACGCGGGCGACGAGACACTGTTCGTGGACATACGCGCACCCGTCGTCGGCGACCCGAACTTTGTGGAGGCGTTCGCTCGGTTCTTGGACACGGTGGGGTTGGGCACTATCACTGACGGTCCTCGGGTCAAGATCACGGTCGCGGACGCTCAGGCGGCTGAGGGAGGAATGCTCGGCTTTGTTGTCTCGCTGAGCGAGCCAGCGGGCTCGCTGGTGACGGTCGATTACGCGACTGTCGATCTGCAACCGGGGCTCGGTTCGGCGACTGCGGGCTTGGACTACGCATCTGTGTCGTCTGCGCCACCGGGTGCTCCGCTTGTGTTTGCGGTCGGCGAGCAGTTCAAGACTGTCTATGTCGATGCGCTCACCGACAGTGATTCCGAATTCGACGAGCAGTTCTTGTTCGAGTTGCGCGATGCGCAAGGCGCGGTGTCGGCCGATTCCACTGCAGTGGGAACCATCCTCGGCAACATCGACTGTGTCGGACCGCTTCCCGGAGAGATCTGGGACAACGTGTCGGACACTGTCCAGCCGGTAACTGCGCGCCCGCTGAGCGTCGGCGAAGACGCTGGCTTTGCCTTGATCGTCGTGGAGTTCGAACGGCCCTATTGCACGACCACTACTTGGACGTTGACGATCGGAAGCGACAGCACTGCTGCACGTAGTGCCGACTTTGTTCGTCCCGGCGCTCTCGAGGTTGTCGCGTTGGAACGTGAACTCGTGATTCCGCTCGTCTTGCTCGACGACAACACTGTCGAGGGCGATGAGACGATCGTCATGGAGGGCCGACTTGGGCATTTCGGATACTTTGAACACAGTCCCCTTGCTTCTTGGACGATCACCGTGACCATCGTCGAGGACGACGCCACACTCCTCCGACTCCCTGCCGACGATGCAACGGTGACAACAGAAGGCGACCTCTTGAGTTTCGTGGTGCGACTCGACAAGCCCACGGTGGAACCTGTGGAGTTCGACTACGAGACATCAGACGGCTCGACACCCGCGGCGACGCAGGGCGACGACTACGAACCGCGGCGAGGCACCGCGGCGATCCTGCCTGGGAGACTTTCGGTCACGATTCCGGTCAGGACCATCGAGGACGCATTTGACGAATTCGATGAAGAGTACGTCAACTTGACAGTCACGAAACCTGTCGGCGCAGCTCCGGACCCGGACGGCAATGTTGCCGTCGGACGCATCACTGACGACGACGAACCGCCGGGGGTGAGCATCTCGAATGCTGCTGCGGACGAAGGCGACGATCTCGAATTCGTCGTCGAGCTCGACGCCGAGAGCGGTCGACGGACGTCTGTGGGGTTCGCCACCCGAGACGGCGCCGGAAGCGACGGCGCAACGGCTCCGGGCGACTACGGCGCCCGAAGCGGAAGGGTCAGCTTTGACGCAGGCGTCACTCGCCAGGTCGTGTCGGTGACGGCCTTGGGCGACTATGAGGTTGAGGGCGATGAGGAGTTCTTTGTGGATCTGCCTCTGGGCAGTGGCGACGGCCTCTTGCTCGACAATCGGATCGGCCAGGGGACCATTCGCGATGTCACCGAGCGACAGGTCAGTGTGGCCGACGCGTTCGTCGACGAGGGAGGCGTGCTGGTATTCGAGGTCGGCTTCGAAGGCACGCCCCGCAGCCAGGACATCACGGTCGAGTACACGACCGCTGCGGACAGCGCTACCGCTGGCGACGACTACAGCGCCGCGTTCGAGACCCGGCCTGGGACCGTTCGCATCCTGGCGGGCCAGACGTCCGCCACGGTGCGCATCCAGACCGAGCTGGACCGCCTCGACGAAGAAGCGGAGCGGCTGTATCTGCGCTTGTCGGACCCGGTGGGTGCTGCGCTGGAAGACGCCGAAGCAGCGGGCGTCATCATCGACGACGACCCGGTGCCTTCGCTGTCGATCGACGACCCCGAAGTGACCGAGAACGGCGACGGCACTCCATCGGTGTTCACGCTGACGCTGAGCGAGCGCAGCGGCCGTGACGTGATCGTCACCTACAACACCGCCGACATCACTGCGGTCGCTGGCGACGACTACACCGCCCCACAGGCGCCTGACAACCAGGCGACGATCCCAGCGGGCGACACGAGCGTCACCGTAGAAGTAGCGCTTGTCGATGACAGCGTCGCGGAGGAGGTGGAGAGGTTCCAGCTGGTGCTGTCCGACCCGCAGCACACCCGTCTTGCGGACTTCGTAGGCGTCGCTCGAATCCTCGACGACGACGGCGTTCCACAGATTCTCGTCGACAACCCTGACCCTGTGCGAGAAGGAGATGGCGTAAGCGTCGACTTCGTCGTGAGGCTCAGCCGTGCAGCCACCACTGACATCACCGTTGACTACGCGACCGAAGACGCGACAGCGACAGCGACAGACGACTTCGTCGCAACGTCGAGTCCCCCCGCCTTGACGTTCACCGCAGGAGAGCTCAGTCGGCCAGTGACGGTTCAGCTGGTGAATGACAGCGTCATCGAGCAAACCGAGACATTCCGGCTCAAGCTCAGCAACGCGAGTGCCACCGTCACGATCGGTACCGACACAGCGGTCGCCACCATCCTCGATGATGACGATCTTCCGGCGATGTCGGTCGCCGACACAGCGGCAACCGAGGGGGCCACGGCGAGCTTCACCGTCAGCCTCAGCACGGAATCGGCCCAAGCGATCACCGTCGAATTCGAGGCGATCGCCGACCCCACCGCCGGCGGCACCGCTGCCACGCCCGCGCAGGACTTCACCGCTGTCAGCGGCACGCTCACCGTGCCCGCTCGCAGCACCGAAGCAATCATCACGGTGCCGTTGCGCGACGACGCCTTAAACGAGCACATCGAGACCTTCTGGCTGCGCCTGAGCGACCCGAGCGGCGCCCGAATCGTGGACGGCACCGCCACCGGCACCATCAACGACAACGACCCGCTGCCGCAGATCAGCATCGCTGACGCCGGCGAACCCGAAGGCGAAACGCTTCGCTTCGCCGTCACTATGAACACAGCCAGCGGCCGCACCGTCTCGGTTCCGTGGGCGACGGAGCCACGTGGCGTAGGGGACAACCTGGCAACGCCCGACGACGACTACACGGCCGGCTCGGGCACGCTGACGTTCACCGCTGGCAGTGACACCGCCTACATCAACATTGCGACCGTCGACGACGACATCGACGAATCAGACGAGACATTCCTAGTTCAGCTTGGCGAGGCGACGTTCGCGGCGCTCGACGACAACACCGGCGTCGGTGCGATCCGCGACAACGACAGCGAACCACGGATCTTCATCGAGGACACCAGACTGCTCGAGACCGACAGCCCTGCCGTATTCAGGGTCACCCTCAGCCGCAGGAGCAGCGAACCCGTCACCGTCGACTACCAAACCTCGGATGGCGACGGGGACAATCCGGCGACAGCCGGATCCGACTACGCGACGTCAACAAGTGGGGCCAGCGGCACGCTCACGATTCCCGCAGGGCTCGAGATCGGCGAGATTTCCGTATTCGTCGTCGACGACGACGTCGCAGAAGACACCGAGACGTTCGACATCACCCTGAGCAACCCCACGAACGCTGTCGTCGCAGCCGATGCGGGCACAGCGACCGCGACCATTCTCGACAACGAACAACCACGGCTCAGCATCGGGGACGCTCAAGCATCCGAAGGCGACGGCTCCATCGAATTCACGGTGACGCTGAGCCACGCCTACGAAATTGGTGCCGCCGATGGAGATGTCACGGTGAGTTACGCCACATTCGACGGAACTGCCATCCAACCCGAGGACTACACCGCCGCCACAGGAACCGTCACGATCCCAGCAGGCGACACAACCGCCACCGTCACCGTCGAGCTCGCGGAAGACGTTTTCGTCGAACCCACCGAATTGTTCCTGGTTCGCCTGAGTAATCCCGTCAACGCGGACATTGCTGCCAACGAAGCCGCCGGCAGCATCCTCGACGACGACGACCTGCCCCGCATCACAGTGGCAAGACCCAATATCGTGGAGAGTGACGGGTTTCTCATCTGGAGGGTGACGCTCAGCCATCCCAGCAACCTTGAGGTGACCGTGGACTACTCGTCGAGAGGCTGGAACAGCGGTTGCATTGGGAGCGCCCCGACCATCGAGGGGATGCTCGTGTTCGAGCACGGCTCGACCACTGCTACGGTCACGGTCCCAGTTGATGACGACAACGTCGCGTGTACACCGATAGGGGATTCGACCATATCCGGGTGGCCCCGTCGGTACGTGCACCTCTTCTTGAGCAACCCGGTGAACGCCGAGTTGGCCACAACCATTGTCGTGGGGCGAGTCCATGACGATGATGGAAAGACGCTTCTCAGCATCAAGGCCAGAAACGCCGGGGGGCTGATCGGCTCCGAGAGCGACGGGCAGCTGGTATTCGACCTGGAATTGGGACGTCCTTTCGCACACGACGTGACCGTTCCCATCCGGATAGATGAGACGCAAGCTCTCGAAGCACTGATACCTCCCGGCCCGGGCTGGTATGACTCCTACGTCTCCGGACCTCAGGCGACGGCAGCCTCGGACTTCGTCGCACGCAACGCGAACGTGACCCTGCCCGCCGGCGACGTTCTGGTGGAGGTCTCGGTGCAGATCATCGACGACGACACGGTCGAGGAGACCGAATCATTCATGGCCCTGTTTGAGAGTAGGACATATACCTACTTCATCGCGTTCAACTTCTTGGGACGCGCTCGGATCACCGATAACGATTCGGTGAACGTGGACGCCGAGGACATCGAGGTGCTCGAGAGCGCCGGTACTGCCGTGTTCCGGCTGCAGCTCGATCGCGACAACACCCTGCCGGTGTCTGTGAAATACGCCACCGTCGACGGCACCGCCACCCAGCCCGAGGACTACACTCAGACCTCGGGCACCGCCACCTTCGATGCCGGAACCCGCAGTGTGTTCGTGAACGTGCCGATTGTCGACGACGACGACGAGGACGAGGACGAGACATTCGAGCTGCTGCTCAGCGCAGCCGTCAGCGCGACCATCAGCGACGGCTCCGCGACAGCCACGATCCGAGACGACGACGGCGACGACAACCTGCCTGTCATCACCATCGCCGACGCCAGCGCAACGGAATCGGACTACAACAACATCTCTCTGTTGTGCTTCGCCGTGACCACCAGCAACCATCCCGGCGAGCCGATCGCTGTGGACTATGAGTCGCTGGAGGCGCCCTGGCTGGGCGACCGTGCTGCCACACCAGGAGTCGACTACGGCATCCCCTCATTCCAAGGCAATACGCGGTACATCAGCTCGGCCGAAGATCAAATATGTGTGAACGTATTGAACGACGACATCCCCGAGCCCGACGAGATGTTCATTGGTTGGCTCAGCAACCCGGTCGGCGCGGTGCTGGGCAACCGCATGGCGTGGGGCACCATCATCGACCGGGATCCACCGATTGTGTCGGTGAGCGAAGGGTCGGCCTCGGAGTCCGGTGGCGCAGTGGAGTTCACTCTTCGCCTGCACGCTCCTGACCAGGAGCCGTCCAGCCTCGCCTACGCCACCGAGGTGCACAGCCCAGCGGGAGATACCGCGGCGATCCCTGATCAGGACTACACGCACACATCTGGCAGGATCGACTTTGCCGCTGGCGAAACAATGGCGACGGTGACCGTGCCGATCACAAACGACAGCATCGACGAACCCGACGAGACGTTCCTGCTTGTGCTCAGCGACCCCGACAACCTCGAGGTCGGCGACGGAATCGCAGTAGGCACCATCACCGACGACGATCCAGGCTGGTGGGTGGACGACGTCAACGTGCGCGAAGGAACGGCGACGGCAGATTTCGCGGTGCGACGCGACCACAGAGGCACGGACCCGTTCACACTTCGCTACGAAGTCGCCCCGACCGGCGGCTCAGCGACCGGCGGAGACGACTGTGCCACCGACGGTGTCGACTTCGAGTTCCCGTCCGGCAGCGTCGTTGTACAGCCGACAGAGACAGAGGTGACTATCAGCGTCACGATTTGCGACGACACGACAGCCGAATCCCGAGAAACGCTGCTGCTCGAGCTGACCAACGTCGACGGTCGCGACCTCGCCGCCGTCGCCACCATCATCGACAACGAGAGCTGACCGGCGATGAGGCTCGGCCGAGCGAACTGAGTCTTTGACGCTGAAGTGTCGAGACACGCTTCGGGATTACTGGCTCTTCGCGTTTTAGCGTGGAGTGAGGGTGTCGAGCAGGGTCCAGTCGGGTTTTCCGGCATACAGTAGGACTCGGATGCGGTAGTGGTCGAAGTTGGTGATCCCGAACGACACTCGCTTGATCAGCTTCGCCAAGTTGTTGGTGCTTATCTGGAGGGCTGGGCGTTGTGGTGGTTCGGAGTTGGGGTTTTGTGTGGGGGACATGTCGCTGACGGGGGCGGGGATGCGGTTGTGGCGTCGGTGGCCGAGGTGCTGGGCGAGGTGTTCTCGGAGTTGGTGGTTGTCGGCTTTGAGTCTGGTGATCTCGTCGAGGGCGGCCTCGAGTCGGTGTCGCAGCGATTCGGCTGATCCTCGTTCGGGTGATGGAACGGGGACAGCCTGGGCTGTGGTGGTTCGGCGGAGTCGGTTGATGTCGGCTCGCAGGTCGGGTTGGCGGTAGAGCTAGGAGCCTGCTGAGTAAGCCGTGTCTGGGGCCTGTCAGTAGGTGTTTGTGTCGGGTTGATTTGGCGGTCCGGTGAGGTGTGTCTGAGTCTTCCGCGGAGATCGGCTGAGAAATGAACCAAGTCATGGGGTGTTCGGGGTTGTTGGTGGTGGTCCCCAGCGGCGGTTGTGGTCGAGCCGTCGTGTGCGGGCCGTTGGAGGCCTTGCCGGCGGGCCTCGCGGATCGGTTCTCCTCGTTGGTGGTGTTCGTCGTCGGGGGTGACGTAGCCGAGCGCTTCGTGCAGCCGGACTTCGTTGTAGTCGATCCGGATGCGTGCCAGCTCGTGTCGAGCAACGCCGGGTCGGTGATGTCGTCGAGGTGGGGCCATTCGTGCTTGATGTGGCTGAAGAAACTCTCGATCCAGGCTTGGTCGGTGGGCTGTGCGGGGTCGGCCGTGGTGCTGGGCGATGGCCATCATCGCCATGTAGGCGCGGGTGTCGTGGCTGGTCATGGCCGGGCCGTTGTCGGACACTGCGAGCAGGATCGGCCGGTCGGGGTCGTCGATGTCGAGATCGAGGCGGTCGTCGGTGAGCAGCTCGTCGAGATCTTGGGCTAGCAACGCCTGATCGAACACGACACGCACTTGGGTGGAGGTCTCCTCGGTCGAGACCAGGGTGGTGATCCAGTAGCGCGAGACCATGTCGACGATGGCGAACACGCAGCGCCGGGCCCGCCCGAAGTGGGTGACGTCCCAGATCCAGATCCTGTTCGGTTCCCAGACCAGCCAGTGCGGCCACGGCGTCGGGGCCGCCGTGGTGTCGGCGGCTGTTCGGGCAGCACAAGCCCGTGGGCAGCCAGAACGCGCCGAAACGTCGAGGGGGCCACCCACACCCGGCCCGCATAGGAACCGCGGTGGGCGAGCTTGCGGTGCGACCGGTCGACCGGTCCCCACTCTTCAGCGACAGCGAGGACCTCCGCGACTTCGTCGGCCAGCAAGGCATGCACCGGCGCGCCGCCCGTGGCGAGGTCGCTGAGCGTGCCCAGCTCGCGCCGGCGGGCCCGCCAGCGGTGCACCCGGTCGTCGGAGACCTGCCACACACCGGTGGCCCATGTGTGCCAGAACCCGGCGGCAACGGCGTCGTCGACGGTGTTGAGGACCAGCTCTTTGGCCTCGGCGGGGACTCTCGCCGGGACCGGTCCGTTCAGTCCCAGCCGGATTTTCCCCGGACAATGGCCAACTCGATCGCTTGGACCTTGATCGCCTCGGTGAGCTGACCGATCTCTGCCCGGGCCGCTTCGAGCTCCCAGTTCCGTTCGGTGGCCGCCCGACCCGGCTTGCGGGCCAGCGCAGCCAGCGCCGCGTCCTTCACCGTCCGGCGGATGGAGATGACCGTCGACACATCGACCCCCCACTTCCGGGCCGCGTCGGCCTGGGTGATCTCCCCGCAGGTCACCTGCAAGTAGATCTCCCACTTCGTCTCCGCGGACAGCTTCTTCGGTCGACGCCGACCCTCGCTGACAGTCATCTGATGCTCCTTCACGCGTCAGCGAGAACACGATCAGTTGGTTCATTCCTCGGTGGACCCTCCGCGGCGGTCAGACGCAACACAGTCCGGTGGGTGGTTGTGTGCGGTGCGGGGTGGTTGCCGGTGTGGGGGTGGCTGTTCGGGGCTGTGTGTGTGGGGTTCGGGTTGGGTTTGGGTGTCGCGGTGGGTTGTTGGGGGTGTTTGGTGGTGGTGGGGGTCAGTTGATGGCCCAGTGGCGGCCGTTGTGTGTGATTCCGAGGTTGGTGAGTCGTTTGAGGTTGACTGCTGCGGCGCGGGTGGTGAGCCATTGCCGGTTTTTGTGGATGCCTCGGTAGGGGCATCTTCGGTTGTTGCGCACGAGCCAGGCGATGGAGCGTTCGGCCATGGGCCGCCAGCGGCGGTAGTCGTGGTCGAAGCTGTCGGTGCGGGCCTGTTTGCGGGCTGTTTTGAGGAGCTGGTGGTGGGGGTGGATTTTGATGGTGCGCCCGGTCTTGGCGGTGGTGCATCGTGCTCGCACCGGGCATGTGCGGCAGCGGCGGCCGAACCTGGCGGTGCTGTTGGGGCTGATCGTGACGGTGATGCGGTCGGGGCAGGTCACGGTGCCGGCGTCGGTGTCGATGTCGAAGTCGTCGATGCTGTACCCGCCTTCGACTGCGGTCTGGATCGGCGGCGGCTTGATGACCGCGGTCATCTCGCGTTCGGCGAGATGGGAGCGCAGGTCCCCGGTGCCGTAGGCGCTGTCGCCGTACACCTCGGTGCCGGCGGGCTCGTCGGCGATCAGGCCGGGCGCGGCCTGCGCGTCGCCGACATCGCCCGCGGTGAGGTCCACCGCGGTGATCAGCCCGGTGTCGGGCTCGGCCGCGATGTGGGCCTTGTAGCCGTCGCGGTAGACGCTGCGCGACTTGTGCACATGACGCGACTCGGGATCCACCGTCGACACGATCCGGCCCGGCGCGGTGCGCCGAGCGATGCGCCACCGCCCCGGGGCGTCGCCGGGCTCGACGTCTTGGCCCGCGACCAGCGCCAGCAACGCCACCGCGTCGCCCTGGGCGTCGTCAAGGTCGAGATCTTCTGCTGTGCCGATCAGCTCGAGGGCGTCGTCGACGAGCTCGCTGACGAGGCGTTCCACGTCGGCGGGGTCGCCCCAGTCCACCACCGCGCCGCCGGTGCCCAGGTTGCGTTCGCGCACCCACACCTCGGCGAGCCCGCCGTGGAGCCTGCGGACCCGCCGGATCTGGTTCACGAGCATCGTGACGGTGTCCTGACGGGCCACCGCGTCATCAAGAACCGTGGAATCGAGCACCCGCCGATGGCTCTTCGCGACCGCGCCGCACTCAGCGATCAACTCGCTCACCACCCGGAACACCCGATCAGGATCACCGCTTTGGCGCAGCCGGTTGCGCCACAGCGTCAGCACCGTGTGACCGAACGCCTCATCAGTCAACGCCAGACCCGCAGCAGCCTTCCACCCGATATCTGTCTGCAGCCGCCGGCACGCCTCACGATCAGACAGACCCTCCAGGGCCTGGAGCACCATCACGGTCGCGACCACCTCGCCAGGCACCGACGGACGCCCCCGACGCGACCCGAACAAATCAGCGAACAACCCGTCCGGAAACAGACGGCTGCGATGCTCAGCCAAGAACGCGTGCACCGAGCCCACGCCCACCAGATGCCCGCACAACGCCCGCGCATCCAAAAACTCACGATCCAAACGGCACGAACCCTGCATGCCCACATCCTCCCGCGCGCACACCCCAAACACGCGGAAATCCGCCCCAATAAATCAGCACACTCCTAGTGTCCTGTTTGTTTAGTTAGTCGCGGTAACATGGTGGGGCGGCAGCGTGGCTGCGGCAGGCGATGAACGGGGACCGATATGGGTGCAAGGCGGGGACGGCCGACGGCTGTGATCGTGCTGGACGACGAGGAACGCGAGACGCTGGAGCGGTGGGCTCGGCGCCCGAAGTCGTCTCAGGCGCTGGCTCTGCGGTGCCGGATCGTGCTGGGGGCGGCCGAGGGCCGCTACAACAAAGACATCGCCGCCGAGCTGGGGTGCCATCCCGCGACGGCGGCCAAGTGGCGCTCGCGGTTCGCCGAGCGCCGCCTCGACGGGCTCTGCGACGACCCGCGGCCGGGGCCGCCGCGCACCATCGACGACGCCGCCGTCGAGAGGGTGATCGTGCTCACCTTGGAGTCCGCCCCACCGGACGCGACGCACTGGTCGACGCGGTCGATGGCCAAAGCAGTGGGCATCTCGCCGTCGTCGGTGCACGCCATCTGGGGGGGGGCGTTCGGTCTCAAGCCCCACCTCGCCGAGGAGTTCAAGCTGTCGCCGGACCCGCAGTTCATCGACAAGGTCCTGCGACGTCGTGGGGCTGTACCTCAACCCCCCGGAGGCCGCGGTGGTGCTGTGCGTGGACGAAAAGACACAGATCCAGGCCCTGGACCGCACCGCCCCGATCCTGCCGCTGATGCCCGGCACGCCCCAGCGGCGCACCCACGACTACCGCCGCCACGGCACCACCAACCTGTTCGCGGCCCTCGACACCGCCTCGGGCAACGTCATCACGTCGATGACGGCGCGGCACCGCTCAGAAGAGTTCAGAAAGTTCTTGAACCTCATCGACAAAGAAGTCCCCTCCCACCTCGACGTGCACGTCGTGGCAGACAACGTCTCCACCCACAAGACCCCCGCCGTCAAACGCTGGCTCGTCGCGCACCCCCGCTTCAAGCTCCACTTCACCCCCACCTACAGCTCCTGGATGAACCTCGTCGAGCGCTGGTTCTCAGAACTCACCACCAAATGGCTCCGACGCGGCACCCACACCAGCGTCAAAGACCTCAAAGACTCCATCAACACCTGGGTCGAAAACTGGAACAACGACCCCAAACCCTTCATATGGCGCAAGACCGCAGACCAGATACTCGACAACCTCGCCTCATATATCCACCGAATTCCCCAAACAGGACACTAGGACCGGGACACGCCTGCTGTGCGGGCGACGTGTGCGAGCGTGATCGGTTGGCCGGTGGTGTGGAGGCGCTGTAGTGCTTCGGTGGCGCGTTGGCGGGTCTGGTCGGAGCGTTGTCGGGCGGCAGCGGCGAGGGCGGCGGTCATGGGGTGGTGTCTGCGATGTCTTCGAGCGCGGTGATGAGCGGGTCGAGGTTGTCGTGGACTTGGCGATGGTTGTCGGCGAGCCGGAGTCGGCCGTCGGCTTCGGCGGTGGCGATGAGCAGTCTGGTCTGGTCGTGTTGGCGGCGGTGGATGTCGAGGAATGCCGGGGTGGTGTGGAAGTCGGGGCAGGTGAGGCAGGCGTTGGGGTGGGGGCAGTGCTGTTGTGGTGGGCGTCCGCGGTAGCCGTTGGGCAGGCTGGCGTGGACGCGGGCCGTGTTGTGGGTGGTCCGCTCGGCTTGGTCGGTGAGCGCGCCGGGGTCGTAGGCGATGTGTTCTGCGGCGAGGTTGACCCGCTGCTGGCAGCAGTCGTCGAAGGCTGCGCGGACGGTGGTGTCACAGAGCGCGGCGTAGCGGGCGGTCATGTGGGGGCTGGCATGGCCGAGGAGCCGCCCGATGACGTGTTGGGGGACGCCTGTGTTGATCAGCCGGGTGCCGAAGGTGTGGCGGAACTGGTGGGCGGTGACCCGCACGGGCCGGCCGGTGTCGTCTCGCAGGTCGATGTCGTGTTGGCGGCGGGCCGGACGCCGGCGCAGCGTGGCGTAGCTGAACGGCCGGGTCGCGTCGGGGTTGGAGCGCGGGGCGGGGAACAGCACCGGCACAGCGTCGGGCCGGCGGTGGAGCAGATGCCTCTGTTGGGCGCGGACGGCTTCGGCGGCGGCGGCGCTGAGGGGCACGAGCTGCTCGGCGGCCGTCTTGGTGTTGAGGCAGCGGAGGCACCGCCATCGGGCGCTGTGGTCGATGATCGGGTTGAACGGCAGCGAGCAGGCGTCGTTGGCCCGCAGGCCGGTCTCTATTATCACGATGACCAGCGCCCGGGTCGTGGCGTCGGGCAGCATTGCGAGGCGTTCGGGGTCTTCGAGCTGGGCCATGACGAACTCGGGGATGAACCGGGGCAGCCGCCGGGGCCCGCTGGGCAGGTCGTCGTGATAGATCGCTGCCGTCGCACCGCAGTCGGGGCAGCCGGCCGTGGCGTCGGCAGGCGTCGAGAAAGACCCGCAGACACGTGATGCAGGTGCCGGTGGTGTGAGCAGCGAGATGTGAGGCGGCGACCCGCACCAGACAGGACTCCAGCGCGTCGCGGGCGGCGACAGCCTCGTCGGAGGCTCGGGGATCGCGTCGGGTGAGGAACCGGCTGAACCACAGCATCGCCCGCACGTCCACGTGCATACTGCGGCAGGTCTTGCCCGACCCCAGCCGAAGCCTCGCCCCGGCGCTTCACCGCGGCGCGCAGCCACGGCTGGTCGATGGTGTCGAAACGGGTCTGAGCCGGCGACCGGGTCACCTTGATCCCCAGCCGCGAGGCGACCCAGACGTCCGACGCGTACTCGGCTTCGATGTCGATGCCGCCGAGGTCGCTGAGGCGTCGGCAGGCGTAGCGGATGAGCCCGATCGTGGGGCTCGGATCCTTGAGGCCTCGGGATCTGACCTCGTCGAGCCGGTCCTGCGGCGGCCGCCCCAGCAGCGAGCCGACGCCGCTGTCGGCCAGCAGCGCGACGAGGTGCCTCACCGCTGAGGGCGGCACCCTCACAGTGCGGTCGTCGTGGCGGCACCACAGCACGTACGCGGCCTCCAGGCGGGGCCCGACGGGCAGAGCCGACAGGTCGAAGCCGTCCACGTTGTGTGAGCCGGCCCGGACCGCGACCGCAGCGGCGCCCGCCTTGAACTCCCCGAGGTCGGGCTTGGCGTGGCTGGCCCACCGTTGGCGGTGAGCCCCGCACAGACCCCGCGCCCAGGCGCTGCGCCCGCATCCCGCCACCGCGCAGCGGCCCCGACCGAACACCGGGTCCTCGGGTGACACCGCGATGACCTCGCCGCAGAACTCGGGGCGAACAGCCGCCACGAGGTCGCCCAGACGGTCACCGTGGCCGCTGCGGGCCCCGACGGCGCTCCCCATGAGATGTCGTCCCAGGCGCCCGCACGCACCAGCTCGGCCCGCAGGTCCTCGACGTCGAGGTGCACATACGCG
Source organism: Candidatus Poriferisodalis sp. (assembly GCA_965226645.1). GTDB lineage: Bacteria > Actinomycetota > Acidimicrobiia > Acidimicrobiales > Poriferisodalaceae > Poriferisodalis. The sequence goes on along the minus strand of CBDDDL010000004.1, from coordinate 599,770 downwards.
GCGCTGGTCGTGGCCGCCGACCGGTGCGTCAACAGCTTGGACACGATCTCGATCGCCACACCGGCGCGGATCAGCTCGGTGGCGCGGCTGCGGCGCAGCGTGTGCGGGGCGAACTCGATACCCGTGCGGGCTCGCAGCCGCCGCACCAGCTTCGCGACCGCACCGCAGCGCAGCGGCCTGCCCACCGGCGCCGACCACAGGTTCACGAACACGCAGTCAGAGTCCAATGCGCCGTACTCGGTGTGCATGCAGTCGCCCCAGAGCCGCACCAGCGGCGCTGACACCGGCACCGGCACCGTCGCCGGCGACAAACACTTGGCCCGGGCACCGTTCGCGTTGTCGGCCCGGGCCACGATGCGCACCTCCCGCCGCCGGCTCACGAAGTCCTCGTGCCCCAGACCGAGCGCCTGGCCGACCCGCATGCCCGTCTCGGCCAACAAGGCGAACAAGAACCGGTCCCGCAGCCGGGTGCACGCCGCCAAGATCACAGCAACCTCCTCGACGCCGAGCACAGCCGGCAGCCGCCGCGGCACACGCAGCCCCACCGGCCGCAGCCGCACCGGCCCGTCACTCGCGATGCCGCGCAAGAACGGCTTGCAGGAACCCCGAGACCCGCGCCGCCACGCCACCAACTCCGCCGCCACACCCACGCCGCCGCTGCGAGCGCGCAAGTCGCAGAACCCAAACAGCGCGGCCAGGTGACGGTTCACCGTCGCCGTGTCGTCGAACACGATCACGTTGTCGGCCGGAGCCCGCAGCCATGCCACGAACCGCGAGACATCCTCGACCCCGACGCTGTCCCAGACCAGGCGACGGGCCCCGAGGAATGGGCTTCCCCCGTGATTGTGGAGGCATGCTCTTAGCCTGAATCCACCGGTGTGGTGGGTGTGTGGGGGTTGCCGCGTCCGCGAAAAAGGCCTCCTGATCTGCGACGATTGTGATGTCGATATCCACATTCGTCTCAAACACAGGAGGCACTTTTTGTGTCTGCATCATCGCGCAAGCTGGACCGGTTCGCAACGACGTTCGATCATGAGGGCCTGGTGGCCAACGCGGGCCTGATCCTGGCGGGAACGCTGATGGCCCGTCTGGGCCTTTCGGCGCTGATCGAGCGGTGGGTGCGCACCGGTTCCGCGAACCCGGGCCCCAAGATCTGCACCGTGGTCGCCGCGATGCTCGCAGGGGCCACCCACATCGATCACGTCGAGATGCTGCGCGCCGGACGCACCGGGAGGGTGCTGGGATTCCGCCCGATGGCGCCCTCGACGGTCGGGACGTTCCGGCGGACGTTCACGTTCGGTCACGTCCGCCAGCTCGAAGCGGTGCTGTCGCGCACGCTCGCTCGCGCATGGCAGCTGGGAGCAGGCCCGGGCCGTGCGCCGCTGGTGGTCGATGTGGACTCCACGATCTGCGAGGTCCACGGCAAACAAAAACAAGGAGCCGCGTACGGCTACACCAGCGTGCTCGGCTATCACCCGCTGCTCGCCGCACGCGCCGACACCGGCGAGGTGCTCGGCGCCCGCATGCGCAAAGGGTCCGCGGGGTCCTCGCGAGGCGTGGTGCGCTTCGTCGACGAGCTCGCCGCGAACCTGCGACGCGCCGGGGCTGCCGGGCCGACCACGGTGCGCGCCGACTCCCGATTCTGGTCACGCAAACTGATCGACCGCCTCGACGCCCACGACTTCAAGTGGTCGATCACCGTCACCCTCATACCCGCTGTTCGCGCAGCGATCCAAGCAATCGGCGGCACCGCATGGACCGACATCGCTTACACCAAAGACGGCCACGCCCAGGTCGCCGAAACCCAATACACCACCGGCCGCGGCAAACAGAAACGCACCGTCCGCCTCGTCGTGCGCCGCACCCGCCTCACCGAGGGCGCGCAGCAACGACTGTGGCCCGACTGGCGGCACCACGCATTCAACGCCAACACCGATCACGACACCGCCGCCGCGGACGAGTTCCACCGCGGCCACGCCGTTGTCGAGCTCGCCATCCGCGACCTCAAAGAAGGCACCGGCCTCGAGCACGTCCCCTCAGGCCACTACGGCGCGAACTGCGCACCGCTCGCATGCGCAGTGCTCGCCCACAACATCGGCCACCCGACCACCACGCTCGCCGACGCGCCGCCGGCCACGAACCGCTCCCGCCGCACCCGACTCGTCGCCCTCGCCGCCGTAGCAGTCAACCGCTCCGGCACACCCACCCTGCGATACCCCGCCCGCTGGCCCTGGGAAACACAATTCCGAGCCACGTCTTTTTTTGCGATTCGGGCTGCTGGGACCCTCGGCTGGGTTCAACCGTTAGGAACTGAGGCCCCGGGCTTCAAACCCAGCGTCGACAACCCCGAACCACGTGGGCACCCCTAGCCCAACGCCCAGACACTTGGAACCAGGGCGATTGGTTCCTTCAACAACCCGACGCCGTTGCTGGGCCACCGACCCGTTTGGTGCCCAGTTGAGGCCAATCGGTGGTGCCAGGCGAGGAAAGGGAGTCGCCTGAGATGTCGCTAGGAAGTTCGATCCGGGTTCTGTGCTGGCCGGTGCGTAGATCGTCGGCGAGACCGGTCCGATCGCTGTCGGGGCGCCGTCGCCTGGTCGTCGGCGAGGCACGCTGGTGCAACTCGCCGAGCGCGTCCCATGCTGCGAGCCGCGGCGTTCGATGCTGGCGACGAGCGCGCCGAGCGGTGACTGCGGCGCCGCTGCGTCGAGCTGGAGATCGGGCCGATGTCCAAACGATCAGTGGGTGAACGAACAAGAACCGCGCTGTGGAACACCGCGGCGTCAGCGAGTCGATCGAACGCCGACTCGAAGGTGCGTGCCGAGACGCCACTGCTTTGAGTCGGGGCGGCGCCTGGGGTCGCGGCGCACCGAGGTCAGGCGGTGTTGGTCCGTGGAGGCCGTCGATGTCCCGCGACGTGGAACCGGTCCAGCACGGGCGGGCCTGGCAACGAGCCGCGCCCTCGATCGCTGCTTTGTACGCCTTGGAGCCGTGACGGAGACGACGACCGCGTGGGTCGCCGGCTTCAAGCACCATCCGGGCGAAGGCTTGGGTCGGCCAGGAACGCGCTGAGCGCCGGTGTGTCGTCGGTGGGGCCACCATGGCGAAGCACCTCGATCCGGCTTGTCGCCGTTGACGATCACACCGACGTCAATACGTAGCGGTGCCGTTTGCGGATCGAGGCCTCGTCCACCAGCAGCACCCGGCGTGGGATGGCACTGCCGGCGGCGGTGCTCGCCGACCAGCCCCGCCCATCGGGGGCCACCAGCGAGTTCACCAGCTTCGACTCACCTGGTCACGATTTGGGCTAGCCGCGTGATCGACCGTCATCGCACTGATGGGCGGGTGGCGTTCAGTCTCCGCCGGTGACCAGCCGGCGGGATCCAGACGCGCCGTGACGCGACCCTCGAACCCCTGATGGCCCTCACTGAACACGGCTGCCAGCACGGGTGTTCTCTCGGTCGCACGGACCCTGTCAGCCGCCGCTCGCTCCCAGATCCAGCGTCACCGGCCGCCCCGACACCTCCAAGTCCCGCGGCACCTTGTTGTCACGGCCGTCGTGGTGACGGCTTGCCACTCGGGGTCCCGCAATCGTGGGCACCACGGGCATCGCGAACCGTCGAGGGGTTGCCACCCGCACCACCAGCTCCCCGGGCGCGTCGACGATCACCCCCAGCACCGGGTGATCGATCCGCGGCCGCCACAGCCGCACCGACGCGCTTCATCACGCTTCATCGAGGCGATGCTCCAGGGGGGCTTCGGCATCTCACAACACCGATCCCAACGCAGGGCCTCGACCGCCTACAAGGCGGACCCTCAACCCACCCTCATCCCAACAAAAGACGAAGGGCCCACAATTCCGAGCCACACTCAGCGCCCTGCGAGCCCTGCCAGGACCCTCCCGGCTGACCCCAACCGCCCGGAACTGACGCCCCCACACAAACCCAGCGTCGACAACCCCGAACCACACCCGCACCCCTAGTCCCAACACGCCCCAGAGACACACCAAACCAGGGCGATTCACACCCCCAACAACCCGACGCCACCCCAACCCGCCACTGTGCGACCCGGGAACCCGGGTTCGCGCCCACCAAAGGCCAATCGGTGGATTCAGGCTTAGAGGAAAGGGAGCTATGCCTGAGATGCGTAGGAAGTTCGATCCGGAGTTCTGTGCTGGCGCGGTTCGGATCGTGGCAGAGACCGGCAAGCCGATCGCTGTGGTGGCCCGTGACCTGGGGGTTCATGCGGGCACGCTGGGCAACTGGGTCGCGGCCCAGCGGCGAGACAAGCCGGCGATTCGATGCTGGATGTCGACGAGCGTGCCGAGCTGGTGAGGCTGCGGCGCCGCTGCGCGGAGCTGGAGATGGAGCGCGATGTCCTCAAACGATCCGTGGTCCTGTGGGTGAACGAGGCGACAAGGTGAGCACCGCAGCCTTTGTCGCTTCCCAGAGGACCGATCATGGCATCCCCCACGCGGTCGCCTGCCGGGCGCTTGGCGTCAGCGAGTCGTGGTTCTACAGGTGGCGCAGCGGGCCGCACTCGCAGGTGCGTGCCCGACGGGCCGACCTCGACGCCGCGGTGCGGGACTGCTTTGAGTCCTCCAAGGGGACCTACGGGTCGCCGCGGGTTCATGCGCAGCTGCGCCGAGACGGACGGGCGGTGTCGCGCAAGTCCGTGGAGGCCTCGATGTCCCGCCAAGGGCTGGCAGCCCGCCGCCGCAGGCGACAGCGGGGCCTCACCGCAGCCGGCAACAGATCCGCCCCCGGGGACCTGCTCGGGCGCGACTTCACCGCTGCGGCCCCCGACCGCCGCTGGGTCGGGGACTTCAAGCAGGCCCCCACCGGCGAAGGCCCGGTGTTCCTGGCCACGGTGATCGACCTGTTCTCGCGCCGCGTGGTCGGCTTCGCCACCTCGGACCGCCACCCCACCGCCGAGCTCGCCGAGGCCGCGCTGAACATGGCCGCCGCCATCCGAGGCGGCGACATCACAGGAGTCATCTTTCACACCGACAAAGGATCCCAATACACAGCGGGAGATTTCGCGACCGCCTGCGAGCGCCTCGGCGTCACCCAGTCCACCGGACGCGTGGGATGCGCACTCGACAACGCCGCCGCCGAGTCGTTCTTCTCCACCCTCCAGCACGAACTCGTCAACCAAAACACCTGGGCCACCCGCTGCCAGGCACGGCGCGACATCGCCGCCTGGATCACCGACTGGTACAACACCCGACGACTCCACAGCACCCTCGACATGACCAGCCCGACCGACTACGAACTAGCCAACACCAACTGACCAACCCTCCACGAAATGGGGGGAAGCCCAGAACTCAAACCAAAGCCGCAGACCGTGCGCGTAGGCCCTCACCGTGTTCGGTGAACGCTCGATGCCAGCCAGATGCGCCAGATAACGCTCCACCGGCTCCACCAGAGCCCATCCATCGTCGACGACCGTCCAAGACTTGGCGCCGGTCACCGGCATCACCACACGCTGAACCCTCACAGGGCCACCTCCACCGCATCTCGACCGGCGAGCGCAGACCGAACGAAGCACTGTCCAGCTCACACCGCCAGCAACATCGCGGACTCCAACGACACACTCCAGAGAACGCGTCCACGACAGCCCGCCACATGCCCGTCAGCGACATCGACGACACCCTCCGACACGCTCCAGAGAATGGTTCCCTCGATGCGGCCGTTGGTGACGCGGGACCTGTGCAAGTTCGTGATCTGGGCTTTCCAGCGGTCCAGGGTTCGGCCGAGCTTGTTCAGCTCGGGGCTGAACGCTTCGTCGCGCAGGTCGCGGGCGAGTTCGTCGAGCGCTTTGACGGCGAGCTTGTGCTTGGGGATCCTGTAGATCAGCCGCACTGTCTCTTTGGCATGCCATGCGTCGCGGACCTCGCCGCGGGGGTCGCCTGCGGCGAGCAGGCCGCGCAGCTTGGTGTGGCCGCGGTCGGTGATCCGCTCGGCGGCTGTGAGCAGCAGCCGCCGTATCCGATACAGCGGGTCGCCCTTGGTGCCGCGCCCGCCGGTGGTCTCGTTCTGGACGCGTCGGCGCACGTCGTCGACGGCTGCGTTGGCGAGCTTGACGACATGGAACGGATCGGCGACCTGGATCGCTTTGGGCAACGCGTCGGTGAATGCCTTGCGGTAGGGGCCCGACAGGTCCATGACCGCCCAGCGCACCCGCTGTCGCCATCGCAGGGTGCGTCCCTGGATCCAGCGGGTCGCTCCCGCAGCGCTGCGACCAGCGACTATGTCGAGCAGGATGCCTCGTCGGGCGTCCACCACGGTGGTGCCCCAGTGCATTTGGCGGTACCGGCCGCGGCGGAACATCAAAATCTCGTCGAGACCCAAAGCGGTCACCCCGTCGATGCGTGCGGGATCGGCTTCGAGCAGCGCTCGGCCCCAGCGGTGCACCGCGGCCATCATCGTGTGCCAGCCGGCGCCCAGCTCGGCTGCGATCTCTTTGATCGCACGCCCGGCGCCTGCTCGGCGGGTTGCGTGCCTTGCCGCCCGGGCAGTCATGCGCGCCCTGGGCGGCGCGATCCGCGGCTGCTGGTCGGTGAAGGTGCGCACCGCGCACGACCCGCTGGGGCGCCGCCAGCGGCGCTTGTTCCACACAAGCCGCACCGCACGGCCGAACGCCGGCAGAAACGCGAGGCCCACCAGGTTCGCGTCGTGAGCCCACACCTTGGCGCCGCAGCCCACACAGCACGGCCGGGCGGCCAACTCGACCCCGATCACCAGCGGGCCGCCGTGCCGGCCCCCGACCTCGGTCACCGCGACGCCGGGACCCAGACCGACGATCAACAACACCGCACGCGTAAAGTCAACAGCCACAGGGATCCTCCCGAATCAGGGTTCGAACACCTCCGATTCTGGGGGATCCCTCCCTACCCGGCCCGGACCCTCACCGAGCTACTCCACGCGCAAACGCGAAGCCCCAGATTACTGCACTGTGCAGACTGCCTGGGCCTTCGGACGCTAACGGTGTCGGTGGCAGGTAGTTGCAACTATCATTGTCTCAAGCCAACTTCGGCAGGCCCGGCATGTGCGCGGGCCGGTCGTCGCGTTCGTCATCGAAGACGGTGAACGCGACATGAGATGCAGGGAGATCTTGGATGATCGGAACGACGAAGCGGCCTGTCCGCCCAATGTGGACGGCGATGAGGAAGCGGTCGCACAATGCGCGGTCCGACGAGCGCGGCCTGACAACGCTGGAATGGCTGCTGATCGTCGCCGCCGTCGCCGGCCTCGCCGCCCTTGCCGTCGTCTTGGTCTCGAGTGTCGTCAGCGAAACCTCCGAGCAGATCGCCGGCAGCAGTGCCCGCCTCACAGCAGCAAAGTTGGCGGGCAGGCAGATTACAAATGACGCGCTTGTTGATCTTCCGGGCGCAGATGTCAACACAGGACCCTTGTTTTTAAAACATGCCAGTGATTACAAAGAACGCTGCGAGCGCATCCAGATCGTATACAGCGATATTGAAGATCTCACGGTGGAGTGGAAGCAAGACCACACGGGATTGACTACTTGGGGACGATGACGACTGGGAAGAACTATTCGGCGATGCTGAGGAGGCAAGGCTGCCTAGTCAACATACCGTAAGCAAGCAGCAATCTTTGTTCGGCTGCCGGGACGGTACAGGCCGCCCGCTCCGGCAGCCGGCAGCTTCGATCGAGTGACAGCTGAGGGCTGGCGTCCGCGTGCAACGCGGGCGCCAGCCCTGTGGGTGCCCGATATTCGGACGTGAGTGCTGACCAGGCACGATGTGCTGCGATTCTCGTGCCTCGTGTATCGCATTCTGTACCGCTTCCGCGCGGCGCTGGCCGGTCTGGCCGTGCGCTCGGGCCGTTCCAAAAATCTCGAGATCATCGTGTTACGCCACCGACTGACGGTGCTGCGCCGGCATCACCACCCACCCAGCCGGCGCCTGGACCACCCAAGCAGCCCCCAACCTGTTCCTGCGCCACAACGAACGACTCGCCGATGCCCGAGCACTCGTCGGTGACCGTGGCAGCCAATTCATCGACGCCCACCGTGGCCGGTTCGGGGTCGAGCCGATCGGTGCCGTGCTCGCCGAGCACGGCGTCGGGATCGGCCCCGTCCACCTATTGGGCAGCCAAGCGACACCACACCTCGCTTGGCATGCTGACACCCATCGAGTTCGAAGCTCGACACCAACACAAGCCGGCAGCATGAATCCAACATCATGCCTCCACCAAACAGTGAAGATGTGTGGGGGGAGTGGGCCGGCAGATCCGCGTCCGACTCGCTTCGTCGCCGTTGGGAGGTCCCTCGTGATTGTTGTCAGGCGGCGTCGGTGCCGGAATTCGGCGGCCCAACCGCCGCCATGAGTCGGGCGACGAGCGTAATCCAGTCGTCGTCCGTCGGCAGGTGGTGCCCGTCGCGAAGCACGGTTGACACCAGTTGAAGGCCCATCGAAAGCGCTTGGCAGCAGAGCGCGACCGCGTCATTGCTCAGAGATTCGTCGACCACTCCATCCGCTTTGCCATCGGCGGCAAAGGAGGCGAGAGATTCGACCTCCGCGATGAGGGATCCCAGGACGCATTCTCTTACGAGAGGATCTCGTCTCGCGATCACGTATGCCTCCAGCACCAGGCTTCTGGCGAGGTCGCGGTCTGGAGACACCAGGCTCGAGACCAAGGCGTCCAAGGCAGTGCATTCCTCAGGAGATGTGGTTCTTGCGTCTTCAAGAGCGCCCGCTGTCATATGACCCATGACATACTCGACTGCGGCCACGAACATCTCGCGCTTGTTCGGCCAGCGAGCATAGATGGCACCGGTCGTCAGACCGCAACGGCGGGCTATGTCGGCAACCCTCGACGACTCAAAGCCATTCTGTCCAAATACGGTGACAGAGGCATCCAAGAGTTGCTTCGTGATCTGTGGGGATCCGCGTGACTCGCCGCGTGTAATCGATGCAGCGTCGGGTCGAGAGAGTGGTTCGCGCGCCATTGCCGTTACAGACTAGCTCATAAACATTGAGTGTTGCCTCATAATCGCGCGCTTAATTACATGTCTTTTGGGAATAAGGACATAGTTGTTACTATTACTTTAATGTCTCGGCGCAACTGCGAAGATGGTTCCGGTCGCTGCAGAAGGGCATTTTTCAGAACTGCTGCACGTGCCTGGAGGATCTCGGTGTACATGATAGTCGTCACAACGACATACCGGGAATTGATGCGATTTCGGGCACCATTCAGCGCTCGTTCGATAGCGAGCATTCATCTGAACTCTCAGAATTGACGTGGAACTGTCCTAAGTGGCGAGTGTTCAAGAAGTCCAGTGCCACGAAGTGTCTTGGCGTTCTCGGCGTCGTATTTCATGCCGACCAAGGCTGCGACCGATGTGAAGTTGCGCCGATTTGAATTTTCCATGCACGACGATGTCCGCACTCGCGTACACGCGTTCGTCGTTGGTCGCGTGCCTCATCCGAGATCAGGGAGCAGCTGCAGCCCGAGATCGAGAAGTTCCAGCGCCTTCTGCAGCGCCTGCACTCATTTGGCCGGCTGACCTGTTCCCGGTCGAAGATCCTCAATACTCTGAACACGTCCAACTACAACATCGGCATCCCGGCATGCGGCACTAAATGCTTCAGGGTCGCCCCGCTGTTCCGGCATAGTTGCCGGAAACACAGCAACGATCGGCGGAGACAGCGGCGCTTGGCTGCGTTTTCTCGGCGGTCATTCGCGGATGCCCGCGCAAAGCCGAGCGGAGAGGCGACCATCCACATCCACCAGCTGACCACACCGCACAGATCACCGAAGAGTGACCTGCTCCAGTCAGAGAGGCCTTGGTGGCGCGTCGCCGGCCCGCCGGCGCGAGCCTCGGTTTGGCTTGGGCGGAGTCGGTGTGTGTGTCAGTAAATGGGGTGGTGGGCGACGAGTTCGTCGACGTCGTGGCGCACGCGTTCGGTCACGGTGGCGGTGTCGCCGGCGGTCAGGGCTTGGAGTATGTCGGCGATCCAGTGGCCGATGTGGGCGAACGCTGCGGCGTCGAGGCCGCGTGCTGTTCCGGCGGAGGTCCCGAAGCGCAGGCCGCTGGTGGTCTGGGGCGGGTGCGGGTCGTCGGGCACGCTGTTCTTGTTCGCGGTGAGCCCGGCGGCTTCGAGGGCGTCGGAGGCTGCTGCGCCGGTGAGGTTGCAGGGGCGCAGGTCGGCTACCACGATCGGGGTGTCGGTGCCGCCGGTGAGCACGGCCACGCCCCGTTGCATCAGCGCGGCTGCGAGCGAGCGGGCGTTGTCGAGCACGGCGCGGCCGTAGGCCTTGAACTCGGGTTGCAGCGCCTCGCCGAGGCATACGGCCTTGGCGGCGACGGCGTTGAGTATGACTGAGCCTTGGACGCCCGGGAAGACTGCGGAGTTCAGCTTGCGTGCGAGGTCTGCGCGGTGCGACAGCACGAGGCCGCCGCGCACGCCGCGCAGGTTCTTGTAGGTCGTTGTGGTCACCACATCGGCGATGGGGACGGGGCTCTCGTGCACCCCGGCGGCGACGAGCCCGGCCCAGTGCGCCATGTCCACCAGCAGCGTCGCACCGACCTCGTCGGCGACGTCTCGGAACGCCGCGAAGTCGATGGCGCGGGGGTAGGAGGACCCGCCGGCGATGATGAGCTCGGGCCTGGTGGCCACGGCGACGTCTCGGACCTGGTCGTAGTCGAGGAACCCCTGGGCGTCGACGCCGTAGCGTTCGATGTGCATCCATTTGCCGGAGATGTTCGGGTTGGCGCCGTGGCTGAGGTGGCCCCCGGCGGACAGGTCCATCGAGAGCACGGTGGCGCCGGGCCGCAGGAACGCGAAGAACACCGCCAGGTTGGCCTGGGAACCGGAGTGGGGCTGCACGTTGGCATAAGCGGCGCCGAACAGCTCCATGGCGCGCTCGATGGCCAGGCGTTCGATCCGATCGGCGAACTCTGCGCCTCCGTAGTACCTGGCACCGGGATAGCCCTCGACGGTCTTGTTGACCATCGGCGATGCGAGTGCGTCGAGAGTGGCCCGGCTCACGAGGTTCTCCGACGCGATCAGCTCGATCCCCCCGGCCTGACGCGCCGTCTCGCCGTCAAGCGCAGCAGCCACCTCAGGATCGACCTCAGCCAACGACCCGCCGAAATAACTCGCACCCGGAACAAACGTCACAAGAACGCCACACGCCTCAAAACGAACCTTACGCCACGGCACACGACGGTCAGAGCAGCAACGCGAGCAACAACCCGCAACTCAGGAACAGTGTTCACCGTGGCACGTCGTTTGGTTGGGTATGAGCGTCACCGACAGCGTGTAGGTGCCGGTCGAGTCGACACTGCCCACTTCGATGTAGATCACCCCGTTGTTTCCGCCGGCGCCGTACTCGACGCGGCTGTTGCGTCCCGTACCGCCGTTGTCGTCATCAGAGTCGTAAATCAGGGTCCCAATGCGGTGGTACAACCCGCTCAGCCACGGGTTCCACAGCGTGCCGTCGCCCGTTGACGCGCCCTTCAAATCGATTCGGTATCTGCCGCGTCCATCCATCTGGAGCGCGAACCAGTCGGTGTCGCCGACGACCTCGATATTGCCGGTGACGGAGCCGTCTACGACGGCGACCCCGGTTGTCGTACGGTCAGCGACGAAGTCGTCAGCCGGCCGCTCCGCGACAAACAGCGTGTAGGTGCCTAGATGGTTGCCATAGGCGCCCGCCGCCAAATAGTGCACTCCGCTCGACATTGGCCTGAACATCAGGCGGCTGTTGCGATTGTTGTAGTCGTCGTAGTAGGTGCCGTCGTCGTCGTCGGTGCGGTCGATCAGATCGCCATCCGGGTCGTGGACACCTCGAAGGTACGGGTCGCGCAGCGTGCCGCTGCGGGTCGGCTGTCCTTTGAGGTCGATCTGATAGTCAGTGCCAGCGACCAAGCTGACTGCGAACCAGTCGCGATCACCCTTGGTCTCGATGTCACCGCTGGCAGAGCCCCCGACCGAAATGGTTCCGGTCGTGGCGGTGCTGTCCGCGAAATCGTCGGATTCCAATGTCGCGGACTCCAATGTCCCGGACTCCAATGTCCCGGGCGCCAATGTCATCGGCGTGTCATCCGGTATCGGCGGAATCGAGACGTCATTCTCGTCGCGGTTCTCGACCACAGGCTCGGACGGCGCGTCCGGGGTCTCGACAACCGCAAAGGGGGACCGACGCGACAGTCCATGGGCGTTGCGGGCCTTGACCCGGTAGCGGTATCGGACCGAGGCTTCCGCGGTGTCGTCGGTGTAGCTCGTTGCGGCGTCACCGGTGTTGTCGTGGATGACGATCCAGGGCCCAATCGGATCTGTGCTGCGGTTGCGTCGCAAGATCTGATGACCGGTGATACTCGCGTCACCAGGGTCATCCCATGAGATCGTCACCGACTCGTGATCGAACGAGTCGACCGTGGGTCGTGCGGGCCGATCGGGTGCGCCGGCGGACTGTGCAGCGACTGGCGTCATCGTCGCAAGCAGCACAGCCGCAGCAGCTGCGACCGACAGGAAAATGGACCCGCCTCAGCATCCAAGAACGGCGACCGATTTGCGCGGTGCCGGAGCCGACGTTCCGGTGAGCCATTCGAGTCATCAGTGCTGTCTCCCTTGTGTCGGTCGCGCATCGAAGCGGTCCGTGAATCGTTGCAGAGAGTAGCAACAACTATCATCACTCGGACGGTGCATCGCCGTCGCGAGGCTTGCGCAGACGTCGGAACCAGCTTCAGAACCAGCGTCATCGCTCAGCGGCTCGAGATGGATACGGATGGCCCGCGCTGTTGCTCTTCCGCTCTGCATCGGGCCGAAATGGCCTCAGTGCCGCGAACGTCTCGAGGCGGCCGTTGCCGAGAGCCTCGGCGATGGGCTGTGCAGGACTCGGCGATGTGTCCTGGTCGGTCTCGAATTCGCCGGGCCGCGATATAGTCCGGCGTCGATAGTCGGAACTATTATTGGTGGGAGAAATTCGATGGATCTTCTTGGGTGGGGTCGCCGTCGCGCGCGTCGAGTCTGGGGTGCGCGGCTGCTGGCGGCTGTGATGGCGGTGTTGTTGGCCGCGGCACCTGTTGGTGCGGTTCCTTCGGCGTCGCAGGACGCGGCGCCGTCCGTGCCGACTGGTCTGGGCGGAACTGTGAGCTGGGATCGGGCAGAGCTGAGCTGGGACGATCCCGGTGACCCCGCTGTGATCGGCTATCAGGTGCTTCGACGTGACAGGGCCGTGCAGGGGATCGGGGAATTCAGCGTGCTGGTGGATCACACCGGCGATGCCGTCACCGCGTTCACGGACGATTCGGTGGAGCCTGAGCGGCGTTATGTGTACCGCGTCAAGGCTCGCAGCGCGACCGGGTTGAGCAACTGGGGTCGGTGGTTCAATGCCGACACGCCCGCTGCGCCGGGGCCAGCGCCCGCTAAGCCGACGGGGTTGGCTGGCGCTGTTAGCCACGACTCGGTGGTATTGGCCTGGGATGATCCGGGCGACGCTTCGGTGGTCGGCTATCGGGTGTACCGCCGCGACAAGGCCTTGCAAGGGGTCGGGCAATTCAGCGTGATCGAAGGCGACACCGGCGATGCCGTCACCGGGTTCACGGACGATTCGGTGGAGCCTGAGCGGCGTTATGTGTACCGCGTCAAGGCTCGCAGCGCGACCGGGTTGAGCAACTGGAGTCGGTGGTTCAATGCTGGCACGCCTGTGGCGCCGGATCCGGAGGTGCTTGGGCTCGTGACTGCTGGCGAGCCCGAGTTTGAGGTGGTCTGGTCGTCGGTGTTGTCGGTGGGAGATTTTGTGGGGATGTCTTCGACGTCTTCGGGTTATTCGAGGTTCGTGAGTTCTGGGCCTTCGTTGTCTGTTGATGAGTTCGTGGTGGATGGCGTGACTGTCGGGGTGCAGGCAGTGCTTGATCACGGTGGGTTGGTGTTGGGGCTGTCACGTGAGCTGCCGCGTGATTTTGTGTTCCGGGTGGGCGGCCGAGAATTTGTCGGCAGCGAAAGTTTCGAGCAGGTGATCGCGGCGGCGGGGCGTTATTGGTGGCCTTCGGGGCCGATGGGGTGGTCTGTGGGCGATGAGGTTGATTTGAGTATCGCTATGGGCGGTTCGGGTGCGGTATCGGGCAGGCCGCCGGCGCCGCCGTCTGCGCATTTCCGGGATATGCCGGCGTCTCATGACGGCGAGTCGCAGTTCGAGGTGGTTCTGGTCTTCGACGAGGCGGATCTGGTGGTTGACGCACGGAGGCTCGAAGATGATGCCTTGGCCGTGGCCGGCGCCGAGATCGTAGATGTGCGCCGGTACTCGCCGGCGTCGCTGAAGCGTTGGGTTGTGAGCTTGCGGCCTTTGGGGGCGGGCGATGTGGCGGTGTCGCTGCCCGCGGTGTCGGATTGCGCGCTGCCCGAAGCGGTGTGCTCGAGCGACGGTCGGGGCCTGCGCGCCGACGCGCGGGCTGTGGCCGTCGGGCCGGGCGCCGCGGACGGTTCGCTGTCGTCGCTCGATGTACGCGGCGGGGTTCTGGCCCCGAAGTTCGCCGACGATGTCCATAAATATTCGGTGACCGCCGACGACGGCGTGGACTCGGTGACCCTGGCGGCCGAGACGGCCAGCGGTGTCGCCACCGTGCTCATTGTTCCGGAGGACGCCGACCCGGGCCGGTCCGGCCACCAGATCCGCCTGATCGAGCCCACAGCGGACGACCCGGCGCCGACAACGGAGGTGACCGTCACGGTCACCTCACAAGACGGCACCGTGACCCGTGTGTACGCCGCCGCGGTCGAACGCGACGTGTCGTCGTGCCACGACAACGCGATCGATCTCGGCGACATCACCGACTTTCGCGACTCCCGATTCGACAGCGGTTCCTTCGACGGCAGCGTTGATGCCGTGGTGTGCTACCGCTTCGAGCTGATCGGCACCAAGAGGGTGAGGTTGGACGTGAGCGCCCAATCGGCCGACGCCGACCTCTTCGTTGAGGATCCCGATGGCCTCGTGCTGTACGAGAGCCGCACGCCAGGGCCCGCAGACGAATCACTGGAAGCTGATCTCGCGGCAGGTACGTACTACGTGCGCCTCGAGGCACAAGAGGCGGGCACGGGCGGCTACACGCTGAGCTACAGCGCGACGCACGCCAACCCGCTGCCGACCGAGGACGACTTCCCCGAGGACGACTTCTCTGAGGACGAACTCCCCGAGGACGACGAGGCGCCCATTCCGGATGTCACCGATCCGCCCCAGACGGAGATGGGCGACTATGCCGCCGACATCAGCACCACCGGCAGAATCGCCGTGGGCAGCTGGCTCATGACCGAAGCTCACACCGGTACCGACCGCGACTGGTTCGCGGTCGAATTCGAGGCCGGTCGGATGTACCAGATCGAGGTGACCGGCAGCGAATGGGGCACGGGCACGCTGCGGGTTCCGAGGATCTTTTCGATTCGCGACTCGAGCGGCGAGCGTATTCGCGGTGCGTTCTCGCTGTACCAGACATTCTGGATCGGCAAGGAACAGGTGTTCTTTGTGCCGACCGAGAACGGTACCCACTACGTGGGCACGGGCAGCTTCGTCGTCAACGCCTCCGAGAGCGGAACGTACAGGGTGTCGGTGAGCGAAGTATTCGACGATTTCACGGCCACGACCGAGACCGCCGGGGCCGTGGAGGTCGGCGGTTCGACCACTGGCGAGCTGAGCTACTACTTCGACCGCGACTGGTTCTCGGCCGATTTCGAGGCCGGCAAGAGCTACGAGCTGAAACTGCGCGGCGACGGGCCCGGCACGAGCAGACTGATCGTGTACGGGATCTACGACTCGACCGGCAGCATCGTCTCCGACCGGAACGACGACCTGGACAGGCTGAGCTACTTCGAGCCGAAGACCGACGGCACTTACTACCTAGGGGTCAGGGAACGATACGGCCTCTTGGTCGGTTACAGCCTGTCGGTGGCCGAGGTCGACGACGACTTCGCGGCGGCCACCATCACGAGCGGGGCGGTCGAGGTCGGCGGCCCCGCGGCCGAGGGCGTCATCGACTTCAAGACCGACCGCGACTGGTTCGCGGTCGTGCTCGAAGCCGACAAGATGTACCGGTCCGATGTGAGGAGCCGCTACGTCTCGGGCAGCCACAGCCCGCTGGACGCCCCGAACCTGGACGCAATCCATGACTCGGACGGCCAACGGATGCCCAACTCAGGCGGCTACGACGGCGGCCACGCGATCGGGTTCTTCGTTGCGCCCCAGCACGGCACCTACTACTTCTCCGTGAACGACTTTTACGACGACGTCGGCGACTACAGCGTCGCGGTGAGCGAAGTGATCGACGACTTCGGCGCCGAGACCGACACCGCCGGAACAGTCGGTGTCGGCGGATCGGTCAACGGCGAGATCCAATTCGACGGAGTCAACGATGGCCGTCCCGACGACGAGGACTGGTTCGCGGTCGATCTCGAGGCCGGCACGACTTACCAGATCGATCTGAAGGGGGCGAGCTCGGGGGCGGGTTCGCTGCGCAGTCCGCACCTGCTCGGCATCCGCGACTCGAGCGGTGTGCGGCTTGCGGGCACCGCCAACAGCAACGGCGGGACGGGCTACGACAGCCGGAAGCGCTTCACTCCGATTCAGGACGGTACCTACTACATCGAGGTGGGCTCGGAACTGGTCTCCTACGTCGGCACCAAGCTCGGCACCTACAAGGTGCGGGTGGGGGTCCTCGTTGACGGCGAGGTGGTCTACCCGGCTCCGTCGGGCCTGGTGTCCTCAACGCAGGACTAGGAAGCAGCTGCAGGCTCTCATCGGCAGCGCGATCGGCCCAGATGCCGAGCGTCTGGTCGTCAGCGGCACGGCTCTCTTGCTTCAGCGCGTCGCGTCGGGGCGACGGTCGCCGAAGTTTGCGAGCAGCAGCGTCGGGGCATCGCGGTCAACCAGCCGGGGCTCGTCGAAGCCTGCATCGACGAGCCACTGCGTGTATCGGTCGAGCGTGTGCGTGTCGCCGTTGTTGCCGGCGACCAGCTTCTGGACGGCGAAAATAGACGTCGCCGGACTGGCTCCCCGAATGAACGTCTTGATTGCGATTCCGCCGCCGTCGGAGGTGACTGCCGCCAATCGGCGAAACAACGTCCCCACGCGTTCCGGAGACTGTGTGTGAGTGAACCCGAAGCACAGAACAAGATCGAAGCTGCCGGTGACCTCGGTCTCGAAGACGTCGCCGCCGACAAGGTTGATGCCCGACTTGCGCACTCGAGGCCATTCACACACCGATCCGATGACGGCGGGAAGGTCGATCATCGTCACGTCGAGTCCGCGGCTCGCCGCTTCGATGGCGTATTCGCCGTGCCCCCCGGCGACATCGAGGACAGTCTTGGCACTCGGGAACGCTTCGAGGCACATGTCGATGACAGCCGGGGCGTGATGCCTCGCTCGTGGCCCGAGCGCTTCGAGCCATTCAGCGATTTCCGCCGATGTACGCGGCTCGCGCTTGCCGCCTATCGGGTCGGCCATGCGGTCCGGGAGCTCTGCGGCCCACCGGGACAGGACTTGCGCGTGCTGGCGGATGAGCTGTCGATCGCTGTCAGTGGGAAATTCCGGGCCCGCAGCGAAGTTGCCGTCGGTGCTCTCAATCACCTGCCAGGCGGTCAGCGCCTCCAAGTTGATCCGGATCGATTTTGGGTCGAGATTGAGCTGTGCGGCGAGTTCTGCAGCTGTGGCCGGCAGCCGGTCCAAGAGACCTGCGCTGTCGGCGAGGTTTGTCAGCAGAACGCGCCGCCAGTCCATGACTGCACCAGGCGGAGCCAGGAAGCTCATGTCCACGGCAGATTCCAATTGTCTCAGCTCGGATCTGTTCATGAGATCCACCTCGCCACGATGCTAATCCCGGCCAGCAGAACCGCCGGGGCGCCCAGTTCGCAGCGACCTGACGTTCGGGTCAGGGCCGCACCCAAGGATGCGGCGGATCAGAGATTCGCGAGGATGCGTCGCGCGGCGCGGGCGGCGGTGTCGGTGCGGGTCCGGCCGGTGATGCGGCGGATGTCCGCTCCCTCGGGCGCGGTGCTGGTGATGGCGGTGCGCACGTCGTTGTGGACGGCTGCGCTGCCGCCAGTGATGATGATCTGGGTGGGGCGATAGTCGCGTATGAGCGCTGCGGTCACCTCCGGCAGTGAAGCTCGCCCTGTGTAGGCGACGGCAGCGTTCTCGGTGGCAGCCGCGAGCGCAGCGGCGACGCCGACATCGGGTGGGGACCAGCCGTTCGCGATCACCAGCGTCAGGCCATCGGGTGCAGCGGCAGGGTTGCCGAGCACGCGCCGAGCTGCCTGGGCGGCGGTGTCGATGCGATCAGCACCCATCAGCCGCGAGACGCTGGCCTCGTTCGCCGATGCGGCGATCGCGTCCTCCACCTCGGCGCTGATCGCAGCAGTGCCCCCAATGAGGATCACCCGCGCCACCTGGTAGTCGCGCAGCAGCGCAGCCGACGCCTCAGGCAGCCCGCCGCGCTCGGTGTACAGCACCGCCGAGCGGCCACTGCGCGCTGCCAGTGCTGCGGCCGCGCCGATATCGGGCGGGGACCAGCCGTTGGCCACCACCAGCGTGATCCGGCCTGCATCAGAAGGCCCACCCAGGATCTGCCGCGCTACCCCCGCAGCGGTGTCGGCACGATCCGCGCCGGTGATGCGTGAAAGGCCGGACTCGGGTGACGCAGCGCTGATCTGCGTGCGGACGTCGCGCGACACCGCCGCAGCGCCGCCGACAATGACGACCTCAGCGGGCGATGCCTCCCTCAGCAACACCCTCGTCTCCTCCGACAGCTCGCCACCCGCGGTGTACACCACCACCGCGCTATCGGTACGCGCCGCATGCACCGACGCCACCCCCACATCGGCAGGACTCCATCCGTTGGCCACCACAAAAGTTGCAAACCCGACATCAAAATCGCCGCCGCCGCCGCCGCCACCGGGACCGGTGGGGCCGGTGGGGCCTGTACGCCGAATCGGACCTGCCATCGCCTGCACCGTGTTGACCGACGTGGCATCGAGATCGCTGGAGCCAAACGGGTCGCTGTAGGTGACGCGCGCTTGGAGCCATTTGCTGACGTCGGCTGCGACCGGCCGGTAGCTGGCGCCGGCTGCCCCGTCTATTTCATCCCAGAAGATCTGGTCGTCGGAACGCCACCACGACCATTGGTAATCAGTCACCGGTGCATCGGGTTCCATCAAGATGGCGTTCAACGGCGAGCCGACGCTGGGCAGCGTGTTCGACAGCTCCAAGGTCCCGCTCTCGTTCTGGTCGGTGACGGTCACCGTGACGGCGAGTTCGCCGTAGTGTGTGCCGTCGAAGGAACGCACGGTGACTTCGTACGCATTGTCCTGATTCGCGTCGGCGGGCTGTTCGTGGTCGGGCGGTTCGACGAATCTCAACTCGCCGGCGATGTCAATCTTGAAGTCTCCCTTGTCGCGGCCGCTGAGCGACCACTCGGCTGCCACGCCCTCCGGATCGCTTGCCGAATAGGCGTGTATCGTCCCTTCGCGGTTCTCCTGCCATGCGACGCTCATGAGGCCGCTGACGGCTGGTGGCTCGTTCACCGGTGTGACCCGGACCGTCACGTCGAGCGTCCCGTGCTGTGGCTGGGTTCGGTCGGAAGCTCGGATTGTGATCTCGTAGTCGTTGTCGATTGCGGTGTCGAAGTCCGGCTGGTTCTTGAATGTCACAACGCCGGAGTCGGCATCGATCTCGAATTCGTTGAGGTCGGGTCCGTCAAGCGACCAGGTGACGTCCTCGCCCTCAGGGTCCTTCGCCGTGTATCTCGCCACAGTATCGATGCGATCCTCGGCGTAGGCCGGCGCCGTCGGTCCCGAGATCGTCGGCCGCTCGTCGACGTTTGTCACCGTGATGGTGACCCGTTGAGTGTCGGTCGCCAGCGAGGGGTCGCTTGCGGTCACCATGACCACATAGGTCGACCTGGTTTCGTGATCCAAGACCACGCCCTGTTTGGACTGCAATTGCCTCGTACCCGAATCGATTCCGAAGTACGCCTTGTCGGAGGTTCGCAGCGAGTACCTCAAGTCGTCCTGATCTCCGGGGTCGCGATCGGTGGCCGTGACAGGCGCTCCAATATCGGTTCCCGGCGGCGAGTTCTCCGGGATTGATCTCGTGACGGCATCATCTGCGAACTCAGGGGCGTGGTTGGTGTCGGGATTCAACCGAACCGGGTTGGCCGAGACCGCTTGCGCCGACCTTTGCGGCTGCGTTTGCTGCCCTCTGCTCTCGCGATCCGTATACGACGCTGTCACCCGCAAGAAGTAATCCTCATCGCTGATCGCCGGTGTGTACGACGACGAAGCGGTACTCGTCGTCGCCCCGGTGACCGAGACCCAATTCGACTGGTCCTTGTGGCGACGCTCCCAGGTCCACGTCGTGCCGACGATTCCGCCGTCGGGATCACTCAGCGTCGCTGTCAACCGTGTTCCATCCTGAGGTTGGCTCGACGAGAGCGACACAGCACCATCCTCAGCCACGTCGGTCACCGTCACCGCCAGCGGTCGCGTCGCGGTCAGCCGGCCGTCGGAGGCCTGCACAGTCACCACATAGGAGTTGTTCCGCCCCGAATCAGCCGGTGCTTCGAAATCGGTCGAGGCAGCGAACTCCACGACGCCAGACGTCCGTCCGATCAGCAAGTCCTCCCGGTCGGTGCCCAACAGCGACCAGATGACTTCGGCCCCTTCAGGATCACCCGCATCGAACCGGGCGACTTCGCCGGCATGCCCCTCAGCGACACTTTCGCTGGTCGGTCCCGAAGTGATCACCGGGGCTTCGTCGACATCGGTGACGGTGACCGTCACTTCGAACCTGTCATCGACCCATGTGTCGGCATTGCCATGGGCGTCTTTGCCATCAGATGCCTCAACCGTGACGTCGTAGGTGTTCCCGCGCGTCGCTTCCCGATCGGGCGGGTCTTCCGACCGCTTGAACCGCAGCACCCCGTTCGAATCGATCTCGAAGAACCCGTCATCGGTGCCCGACAGCGACCACGTCACCCTCTCTTTCTCCTCGGGGTCGTTGGCGCTGTAGTCGGCGATCGTGGCTGTGCTGTTCTCGGGGAAGTTCTTGGCAGGCGGTCCTGTGATGTTCGATGGCTCGTTGACGTCGGTGACGGTCACCGTCAACGTCGTCGTAGCAGACATATTGTCCGTGTCGGTTGCGACGACAGTGACTTCATGCGATCTGTCCATCTCGAAATCAAGTGCGGAATTGAGCTCGATTTCGGCTTTTGTGTTGTCAGATATGCGAAACAGCGCAGCGTCGGCTCCTCTCAGCGAGAACGTCAACGAATCATGGTTGAAGTCCTGCGCGTCGACACTGGCGACGACAATGCCGGCTGCAGTGCTTTCAGCGACGCTGACGGCGTAGGAGTCCTGCGCAAAGGCAGGCGCCTGCTTCGGCGTAACCCGCAGGATCTGATCGTTGCCGAAACCGTTCGAGGTGGTGATGTACAAAGCCCCGTCGGGTCCCAGTATCGGCGTTCGAAAACGCGCATATAAGTTTTTCAGAGCACTCGGCGAGTTCTGGCCCGCGTAGGTGCCATCGTCGTCGAATTCGAACAGGCGCAGTCTTCGGTCCTTGAGAGTGGCCACAGCCAGCCGGCCTTCCCATGCCCCCCAGATGTCCCCGTCGAGGAAGACCCCGCCGCTGGTGGCGTACGTGGTGTTCCCCGACGACCATTTGGCCTCGACGGCATCTGGGAATTTGGTCGTATCGGTCATGGAGACCAACTCGTCGTAACCCGGCACGGGATCCCAGCCGTAGTTGCCTCCTGCTACGAGCAGATTGATCTCATCGTCGAAAGTGGGGCCATGCTCGATCGACCACATCTCGTTGGTGCCCGGGCGCAGCGCAAGACCCTGCACATTGCGGTGGCCGTAGGAATACACAAGTGAACCCGCAGTGGGGTTCCCGTCTGCCGCTGTACCCGTAGCGGAGTTGACGCGCAGAACCTTGCCGCCGAGCGAGGATGCGTCCTGAGGGTGAGTGCCGACAGCGGCATCGCCGGTAGCTATCCACAGATAGCCCGCAGGGCCGAACCGCAGCCGGCATCCGCCATGACGGCCATCAGATGCATCCGCAGGAATACCGCCTACGAGCGGATCACTGGCACGCGTCGCCACCGAGAAGTCACTGTTCATGGTCCATGCGATCACCTGCACCTCGGGGCCGGAGTGGCCCTGGCATGTGTAGAAGCGACGATTGGTCTCAAATTCCGGATCAACAACGATCGCCATCAGCCCGGTCTCACCGCTGGCAAACAGATCGCTCATGTCCGCAGTGACGGTTCGGACGGTTCCGTCCTTGAGCCGACTAGACAGCACCCCTGACCGCTGGGTGTACAGCATCGTCCCATTGGGAGTAAACGCGATGTCCCATGGAATCGTCAATCCCGAGACGAGAGTACGCACTGTTATCGAGGGAACCGGTTCGCTCTCCGCGCGCCCGGAAATGGACGACCTGCTGCTGGCGAGCGTCGTCGCCACCACGCTGTCTCGATCTCCCGGCAGGATCCCACTCGCCTCACCAGGCGGCCGATGACCCTCCCGTGGAAGTGCCGCTCCCGCGAGGCCGGTTGATACCGAGGACGACACGGATGATGCCACCGGAATGCACAACACGGTGAGCAGGGTTGCTGCGACGAGAATTGGCGTTCCCAAGCATTTCCTGCAGCGAACACTCATCGATTCTGTGCCGACCCGTATACGCAATCGGGGCATCCCAATGCAAGAACGGCATGAACCTCACCGGGTCTCATGCAGCTCCGACCCTTGAGAGGGTGGAGCCGCGTCAAGGCGACCGAACAGGCCACCCTTGAATGGGTCGGCTGGTTCAACAACCGACGGCTGCACCGCCAGCGGCCTAGTTCATTTGGGCACGCCATCCCTGGAATTGTAGTACGTACTACTTGTCACCATACTGGCCGCGAATTACGTCACCCGCAGCAGCGCTCTGCTCTGCTCGTAACACACACAGGACCACCTGGAGCTTCTGCTCCGAGCACTCCTCTACTCAGGCAAACCCAACTGGGCACTCCCCGGCGCGCGTCGGCATCTTTCCGGCCGGCAAGCGCTACGGGGTAATTTCGGTGGCTTTCAGAGTGAAATTGCCGTGGTACTTCCATCCCTCGCCGACTGAGACTTGATAGTCGCCGGCTGTCTGCGCTGTGATTACTGCTGAGCCACGAGAAATTATCGGCTGGCTGTACCCTTCAGGAGCCTCTTCGACGAGATTGCCGTCCGGATCGAGAATGCTGACGATCTCGGCTAACGTACAAAGACCCGTGGAATTATTACAACTGTTAGTCACGCTAAACTTGTAGGTCCTGCCTGCGACGAGTGTGACGTTGAACGTGTCTACGTCGCTGAGGTAATTCATCGTGACCGTCAGGGCCGCGGCACCGACAGTGAGCGTGCCATTGGTGCCAGTCGGCAAGTCGTCTGTTGGGGTGGTGAGTGCATGCGCGTCCATGCCGTACCCTCCGCCGCGATCAGATGAGGTGGCGACTCCGACGCAGTACTCTCCTGCAGTCAGGGCCGTGAATACGACCCGCCCTTCATACTCGTGTGACGTGCCGCGGCCGCGCAAGTTGAATGTTCCCGGCACCAGCTTGCCGGCGGGGTTATAGATGCCCCATACTTTTCGAGGCGACACGGAGCCATACCAAGACGGGCTTCGTCTCATGTCGATTCGGTAGGTCGTGTTTGCTGCCAATGTCACGGACATATATGTACGAGTGGGGTACCAGACATCATCGGCAAAGGTGTTGACGAAACCGCCAGCGGGGTCGCTGCCTACCGTGACTTGGCCGGCGCGAACCGCACCTGCGGGCAGGCACAACGGCTCAGCGGTCGTGGGCGTGCCCGACGCGGAGGCGTAGTTGCTGGTGCCGGACGCGTTGATCGCTGCTATGCGCACCTGGTAAGCAACAGCATTGGTCAAGCCGGGGATCGTCGCCGTCTTAAATCTCAGAGGTGTGCCCAAAGCGCCCGAAAAGGCGGTGCCGGTGATATTTGGCGGCGTCAACGTGGTCCAATCTCCGGTGCTGCCTGCGCGGTACTGGACCTGATAGGTCAGCTGCGAATAAAGGAAACCGCCGGTGTTCGACGGCGGCTGCCATTCGACCCGCAGCCAGCCGTTGCCGGGTATCACTTTGGCATGACGCGGGCTCCTGGGTGCTGTGCCGGCCGTGGTGGCCGATGATGGCGCGGAGAATGGGCCGGCGGCGGCTGGAGTTCTGGCGCCTACCCGCACCTCGTATTCGACGCCGTTATCCAATCCGGTAATCTTCGACTTCAGCTCATAGAATGTGCTCATCATGACGTCATCGGCGGACGTTGTCCAGTTGTCGTCGGTGCCACCCATGCGGTACTGCACCGTATAGACAATTTGCGAAAAGTAGTACCCGCCGAGATAGTGCGGTTGGCTCCATGTCACCCACAACGTGTCGTGACCGGGCGTCACGGAGTCAATCGACGGCGCTCCGGGCGCGTATGCCTTCGGCGATCCAGTCACCGTGACGCTGTCGCCGGTCCCGGCAGCGTTCTTGGCCGCTACCTCGACCTCATAGTTGGATCCGTTGGACAGGTTGCGAATGATCGCCGATTCTCCCGCCAGGTCAGCCGCGAACGTCGTCCAACCTTCATACCAGAACCTCCGATACCGCACTGAGTATTTCAAGTCCGATTCGGGGTACCCGCCGGTGTCCGACGGAGCGTCCCACCGCACATTCAGTATTTCGTAGCCGGGGGTCACCTCCACGTCCTCCGGCGCACCCGGCACGTCCCCGGTCGGCTCATCATGGGAATCCCGAAGATTCTCCGAGCCGTCGTCATCGTTCGTTGTTGCCGCGTTCGGGGTGCCCGTCGCCGACGGGCTGTAATTGCTGTCGCCGGCCGGATTTGTGGTCTTGACCTGCGCCTCCCACTCGACTCCCGCATCCAAGCCACTGATCGTCGCTGTCGCATCGGTCAAGCCGGACTCAAACGTCGTCCAGTTGTTGTTGACGGAGGATTTGCGGTATTGAATCGTGTAGCTCAGGAATAGTGCGGCGTACTCGCCGGTGTCGGCAGGGGCGGCCCAGGACACGATCAGCGATTGGTCGGCCGCGGTGACCGACTCAATGGTCGGCACCCCTGGCGGATTCCCCACAGGCGTGCCCGTCTTGGTGACTTGGGCGCCGGTGAGCACCGGGTTCTTGGCCTCGACCCGCACCTCCCACTCGACGCCGTTGTCCAGATCGGGGATTGTCACTGATATGCCAGTCTCACTACTGGCGAACAGCGTCCAGTCACCGCCGCCGGTCTCCCGGTAGCGGATTCGATAGGTCAAAGCGGAATCCTCGTAGCCGCCAGCGTCTGACGGCGCCCGCCACGACACCAACAGCCGACGATTCCCAGGTTCGATCGTCAGATTGGTCGGCTTGTCCGGCGACTGGTTCCCGACGGGTTCGCCTTCGACGAAGACGGGCGTTCCGGTGCCGGCGCTGTTTCGAGCCGCGACCTGGATCTGGTAGGTGACGCCGTTGGTCAGGTTCGCGATCTGGGCTGTGTGCCCGGTTCCGGTCTGCGAGGTCGTGACCGTCACACCTGTCGTCGACCAGCCACCCGAGGTGCCCACGCGGTGCTGCACGACATAGGAAAGGTCCGCATCGCCGCCGTCGCTGAGAGGCGCACTCCAAGAGACCTCCAACATGGTGTGCCGTTCTTGGGTCACCTCCACGTCCTGTGGCGCACCCGGCACGTCCCCGGTCGGCTCATCATGGGAATCCCGAAGATTCTCCGAGCCGTCGTCATCGTTCGTTGTTGCCGCGTTCGGGGTGCCCGTCGCCGACGGGCTGTAATTGCTGTCGCCGGCCGGATTTGTGGTCTTGACCTGCGCCTCCCACTCGACTCCCGCATCCAAGCCACTGATCGTCGCTGTCGCATCGGTCAAGCCGGACTCAAACGTCGTCCAGTTGTTGTTGACGGAGGATTTGCGGTATTGAATCGTGTAGCTCAGGAATAGTGCGGCGTACTCGCCGGTGTCGGCAGGGGCGGCCCAGGACACGATCAGCGATTGGTCGGCCGCGGTGACCGACTCAATGGTCGGCACCCCTGGCGGATTCCCCACAGGCGTGCCCGTCTTGGTGACTTGGGCGCCGGTGAGCACCGGGTTCTTGGCCTCGACCCGCACCTCCCACTCGACGCCGTTGTCCAGATCGGGGATTGTCACTGATATGCCAGTCTCACTACTGGCGAACAGCGTCCAGTCACCGCCGCCGGTCTCCCGGTAGCGGATTCGATAGGTCAAAGCGGAATCCTCGTAGCCGCCAGCGTCTGACGGCGCCCGCCACGACACCAACAGCCGACGATTCCCAGGTTCGATCGTCAGATTGGTCGGCTTGTCCGGCGACTGGTTCCCGACGGGTTCGCCTTCGACGAAGACGGGCGTTCCGGTGCCGGCGCTGTTTCGAGCCGCGACCTGGATCTGGTAGGTGACGCCGTTGGTCAGGTTCGCGATCTGGGCTGTGTGCCCGGTTCCGGTCTGCGAGGTCGTGACCGTCACACCTGTCGTCGACCAGCCACCCGAGGTGCCCACGCGGTGCTGCACGACATAGGAAAGGTCCGCATCGCCGCCGTCGCTGAGAGGCGCACTCCAAGAGACCTCCAACATGGTGTGCCGTTCTTGGGTCACCTCCACGTCCTGTGGCGCACCCGGCACGTCCCCGGTCGGCTCATCATGGGAATCCCGAAGATTCTCCGAGCCGTCGTCATCGTTCGTTGTTGCCGCGTTCGGGGTGCCCGTCGCCGACGGGCTGTAATTGCTGTCGCCGGCCGGATTTGTGGTCTTGACCTGCGCCTCCCACTCGACTCCCGCATCCAAGCCACTGATCGTCGCTGTCGCATCGGTCAAGCCGGACTCAAACGTCGTCCAGTTGTTGTTGACGGAGGATTTGCGGTATTGAATCGTGTAGCTCAGGAATAGTGCGGCGTACTCGCCGGTGTCGGCAGGGGCGGCCCAGGACACGATCAGCGATTGGTCGGCCGCGGTGACCGACTCAATGGTCGGCACCCCTGGCGGATTCCCCACAGGCGTGCCCGTCTTGGTGACTTGGGCGCCGGTGAGCACCGGGTTCTTGGCCTCGACCCGCACCTCCCACTCGACGCCGTTGTCCAGATCGGGGATTGTCACTGATATGCCAGTCTCACTACTGGCGAACAGCGTCCAGTCACCGCCGCCGGTCTCCCGGTAGCGGATTCGATAGGTCAAAGCGGAATCCTCGTAGCCGCCAGCGTCTGACGGCGCCCGCCACGACACCAACAGCCGACGATTCCCAGGTTCGATCGTCAGATTGGTCGGCTTGTCCGGCGACTGGTTCCCGACGGGTTCGCCTTCGACGAAGACGGGCGTTCCGGTGCCGGCGCTGTTTCGAGCCGCGACCTGGATCTGGTAGGTGACGCCGTTGGTCAGGTTCGCGATCTGGGCTGTGTGCCCGGTTCCGGTCTGCGAGGTCGTGACCGTCACACCTGTCGTCGACCAGCCACCCGAGGTGCCCACGCGGTGCTGCACGACATAGGAAAGGTCCGCATCGCCGCCGTCGCTGAGAGGCGCACTCCAAGAGACCTCCAACATGGTGTGCCGTTCTTGGGTCACCTCCACGTCCTGTGGCGCACCCGGCACGTCCCCGGTCGGCTCATCATGGGAATCCCGAAGATTCTCCGAGCCGTCGTCATCGTTCGTTGTTGCCGCGTTCGGGGTGCCCGTCGCCGACGGGCTGTAATTGCTGTCGCCGGCCGGATTTGTGGTCTTGACCTGCGCCTCCCACTCGACTCCCGCATCCAAGCCACTGATCGTCGCTGTCGCATCGGTCAAGCCGGACTCAAACGTCGTCCAGTTGTTGTTGACGGAGGATTTGCGGTATTGAATCGTGTAGCTCAGGAATAGTGCGGCGTACTCGCCGGTGTCGGCAGGGGCGGCCCAGGACACGATCAGCGATTGGTCGGCCGCGGTGACCGACTCAATGGTCGGCACCCCTGGCGGATTCCCCACAGGCGTGCCCGTCTTGGTGACTTGGGCGCCGGTGAGCACCGGGTTCTTGGCCTCGACCCGCACCTCCCACTCGACGCCGTTGTCCAGATCGGGGATTGTCACTGATATGCCAGTCTCACTACTGGCGAACAGCGTCCAGTCACCGCCGCCGGTCTCCCGGTAGCGGATTCGATAGGTCAAAGCGGAATCCTCGTAGCCGCCAGCGTCTGACGGCGCCCGCCACGACACCAACAGCCGACGATTCCCAGGTTCGATCGTCAGATTGGTCGGCTTGTCCGGCGACTGGTTCCCGACGGGTTCGCCTTCGACGAAGACGGGCGTTCCGGTGCCGGCGCTGTTTCGAGCCGCGACCTGGATCTGGTAGGTGACGCCGTTGGTCAGGTTCGCGATCTGGGCTGTGTGCCCGGTTCCGGTCTGCGAGGTCGTGACCGTCACACCTGTCGTCGACCAGCCACCCGAGGTGCCCACGCGGTGCTGCACGACATAGGAAAGGTCCGCATCGCCGCCGTCGCTGAGAGGCGCACTCCAAGAGACCTCCAACATGGTGTGCCGTTCTTGGGTCACCTCCACGTCCTGTGGCGCACCCGGCACGTCCCCGGTCGGCTCATCATGGGAATCCCGAAGATTCTCCGAGCCGTCGTCATCGTTCGTTGTTGCCGCGTTCGGGGTGCCCGTCGCCGACGGGCTGTAATTGCTGTCGCCGGCCGGATTTGTGGTCTTGACCTGCGCCTCCCACTCGACTCCCGCATCCAAGCCACTGATCGTCGCTGTCGCATCGGTCAAGCCGGACTCAAACGTCGTCCAGTTGTTGTTGACGGAGGATTTGCGGTATTGAATCGTGTAGCTCAGGAATAGTGCGGCGTACTCGCCGGTGTCGGCAGGGGCGGCCCAGGACACGATCAGCGATTGGTCGGCCGCGGTGACCGACTCAATGGTCGGCACCCCTGGCGGATTCCCCACAGGCGTGCCCGTCTTGGTGACTTGGGCGCCGGTGAGCACCGGGTTCTTGGCCTCGACCCGCACCTCCCACTCGACGCCGTTGTCCAGATCGGGGATTGTCACTGATATGCCAGTCTCACTACTGGCGAACAGCGTCCAGTCACCGCCGCCGGTCTCCCGGTAGCGGATTCGATAGGTCAAAGCGGAATCCTCGTAGCCGCCAGCGTCTGACGGCGCCCGCCACGACACCAACAGCCGACGATTCCCAGGTTCGATCGTCAGATTGGTCGGCTTGTCCGGCGACTGGTTCCCGACGGGTTCGCCTTCGACGAAGACGGGCGTTCCGGTGCCGGCGCTGTTTCGAGCCGCGACCTGGATCTGGTAGGTGACGCCGTTGGTCAGGTTCGCGATCTGGGCTGTGTGCCCGGTTCCGGTCTGCGAGGTCGTGACCGTCACACCTGTCGTCGACCAGCCACCCGAGGTGCCCACGCGGTGCTGCACGACATAGGAAAGGTCCGCATCGCCGCCGTCGCTGAGAGGCGCACTCCAAGAGACCTCCAACATGGTGTGCCGTTCTTGGGTCACCTCCACGTCCTGTGGCGCACCCGGCACGTCCCCGGTCGGCTCATCATGGGAATCCCGAAGATTCTCCGAGCCGTCGTCATCGTTCGTTGTTGCCGCGTTCGGGGTGCCCGTCGCCGACGGGCTGTAATTGCTGTCGCCGGCCGGATTTGTGGTCTTGACCTGCGCCTCCCACTCGACTCCCGCATCCAAGCCACTGATCGTCGCTGTCGCATCGGTCAAGCCGGACTCAAACGTCGTCCAGTTGTTGTTGACGGAGGATTTGCGGTATTGAATCGTGTAGCTCAGGAATAGTGCGGCGTACTCGCCGGTGTCGGCAGGGGCGGCCCAGGACACGATCAGCGATTGGTCGGCCGCGGTGACCGACTCAATGGTCGGCACCCCTGGCGGATTCCCCACAGGCGTGCCCGTCTTGGTGACTTGGGCGCCGGTGAGCACCGGGTTCTTGGCCTCGACCCGCACCTCCCACTCGACGCCGTTGTCCAGATCGGGGATTGTCACTGATATGCCAGTCTCACTACTGGCGAACAGCGTCCAGTCACCGCCGCCGGTCTCCCGGTAGCGGATTCGATAGGTCAAAGCGGAATCCTCGTAGCCGCCAGCGTCTGACGGCGCCCGCCACGACACCAACAGCCGACGATTCCCAGGTTCGATCGTCAGATTGGTCGGCTTGTCCGGCGACTGGTTCCCGACGGGTTCGCCTTCGACGAAGACGGGCGTTCCGGTGCCGGCGCTGTTTCGAGCCGCGACCTGGATCTGGTAGGTGACGCCGTTGGTCAGGTTCGCGATCTGGGCTGTGTGCCCGGTTCCGGTCTGCGAGGTCGTGACCGTCACACCTGTCGTCGACCAGCCACCCGAGGTGCCCACGCGGTGCTGCACGACATAGGAAAGGTCCGCATCGCCGCCGTCGCTGAGAGGCGCACTCCAAGAGACCTCCAACATGGTGTGCCGTTCTTGGGTCACCTCCACGTCCTGTGGCGCACCGGGCTGCTGCACTTGCGTTTGTTGAATCTGCGGATCCGTGCCGCCGTCCTCGTCGTCGGTGCCGTCCTCGTCGTCGGTGCCTGTGCCGCTGCCACCGCCTGTGCCGCCTTGTGCCGCCCGTGCTTCCGCCACCGCCTGTGCCGAGTCCTCGAGATAGCCGCCGACGGCTATCTGTGAGACGGCGGCGTCGCCGCCGAATATGTGCAGGATGATCCCTTCGAGATGCTGCGAGCGCACCTGGTTGATGTAGCTCGCAGTCAAGTCAGGCACCTCACCGGCCCACGACAGCACCAGCGCCGCGCAGCGACGCGCCAAAAGCGGTGCCGCCGAGAACGCATCGAACGGCACATCAGCACGCGCCAAGCCCAGCTGACCGGTCCGCGGGCAGCCATCGGTCATCTGGGAGGCAGCCAGCTCCGCCGTGCGCGTCGCCGTGCCCACACGCGTCGACCCCGCCATGCGCTGTACACCAACCCCCAACGCCTCCACCGCAGCCGACACCTCCGCAGCCAACGCCGCAGTGCCGCCCATCACCACCACATGGTCCGTCTCCGACTGCTCCAGATACGCACGCACCGACGGATGCAAGGCGTCGGCGGGGGTCAACAGCACCGGATGCCCCCCGAATGCCGACAACGGCCCCGCCACCAACGCATCGGCGAACACCTCGCCGCTCGCCAAAAACGCCGTCCGCCCCGACGTGCCCAGCACGCCAGGCGCCCCACCACGACGAGCCGCCAACACTGACGTCTCGTACTGATCTGCGCCGCCCACACGCTCCACCGCAACACCCGCAGCCCCCAACTGCTCATCCACCACCAACGGCACCGCAGACCCCGTCGAAATCACCAACGCGCGCGACACACCGGCATCAGCCACAAACCCCAACACATCCGCTCCCAGAACACCACCAGGCGCCAACACCACCGCAGCCCCCAACTCACCCGCCACCGACGACGCCACCACCGCGTCATGCCAACTCAGCCCCGACACCACCACCACCCACTCCAACGAACCACCCGCGTCAGCCGCCACCGCTTCGGCCACCAACAGCGACGTCACGTACCGATCCGCACCCCCATAGCGCACCAACTCCACCCCACCCAAATGCTCATGAGCACCCACCGAACCCACCGGCACAACACCCACCAAACACATCAACAACAACCCCACTACACACCGACGCCTCACCACCTTCAGCCAACCCAGACCAAACCCGACACGAATTCCGAAATGAGACTTCACAAATCTCAATAGTAACCGTGACCATGGAGAGTGAATGAACCGCTGTGCCGTGTTGTCGGGCAACACCGCTGCGCCTGAGTGCACCACCGCATGGTTGTGGAACACGCCGCAGCGCGGCTGCGGTGATTCGAATCGCTTGGCGCCCGATCCGTCATCAATTGTCTGTGCCTCAGATGCAGCGGGCGCTGCCGGGCAGCGGACTCCGGTTCTGACTCGGGCCGTCTCGCGGTTCGGGAGAATCGTTGCAACTACTATATTGCGTTTCCGATTCGGGTTCGTTCAGGTTTCCGACCCAGTTGACGGAAGGACGAGACGGGTGAATCAGTGAGTTGGTCTTCGGCGGCGCGGTTTCGTGGGCGGCGGGGCGGTGCGGGCAGGCTTGTTGTGGGCGGGCTGTGGGCCGCGGCGGCTGTGGTGTTGTTGTGGGTGCTGCCTGCGATGGCCCAGACCGCTGATGAGGCGCCGCAGATCACGAGCGCCGGTCCCTTTGAGGTCGTCGAGGGCGAGACCTCTGCAGCGACGCTGGTCGCGGCCGATGCCGACACGTCGGTGTCGGATCTGGTCTGGTCGCTGGCGGGCGGCGCGGACAGTGCGGCGTTCGCGCTGGACGGGTCGGGTGTGCTGGCGTTCGTCGCGGCCCAGGACTTCGAGGATCCCGGCGACGCCGACGCCGACGGCATCTTTGAGGTGACTGTGCAGGTCAGCGACGGCGTCAACGACGTCACGGCTGAGGTAGTGGTGGCGTTGGCGAATCTCATCGAGCTCGAGGCGGCCAGCGGCCCTGAGTCGGTGACGTTCGCGGAGAACAGCTGGTCGCGGGTGGCCACGTTCACGGCTTCGTCGCCCCAGGACCGCGACGGCATTGCGTGGACGCTGGGCGGCGACGACGCGGCGCATTTCAGCATCGAGGACCCGTCGGGGGCGCTGCGGTTCGGCATCGACCCGGTAGATCCGGCCAGATTTGCGAAGCCGCCGGATTTCGAGGCGCCTGCCGACAGCGGCGCTGACAACGTCTATGTGGTGACGCTGCTGCCCTCGTCGGAGTCGGGCACGGCTGCTTCTGCGTTGAGTGTGACGGTGACTGTCTTTGACGTGGACGAGGACGGCTCGGTGTCGCTGTCGACGAAGCGGCCCCGCAAGGGCGAGGCGATCACCGCGACACTCACGGACCCCGACGGCGCAGCGGCAGGCTCGCAGACGTGGGTGTGGGAGCGCACCGCCGGCAAGAACAACTGGGTCACGATCGACGGAGCAGCCTCATCGGTCTACACGCCCACAGCGGCCGACACGAGGAGCTTCGTGCGCGCCGCCGTGACCTACAGCGACCGCCACGGCAGCGCCAAACAAGCCCAAGCCACCGCGCCCGAGGAAGTCGCAGCCGCTCAGCTCAGCGGCCTGTCGATCAGCACCGAGGACTCCGACGCGGCCACCGGCGACGACGCCTGGCGGCGGATGCGCCCGGAGTTCGACGCGGCGACCCTGCACTACTCGGCGGGCTGCAACAACACCGACACCATGACACTGACCATGCGCCCCGCCGACACGTCGAGCCGCATCTCGGTAGACGGCACCCAATACGCCAACCCCGGCGCAGGCAACTCGGTGACAGCCACTCGGGCGGTGACCGGCGACAGCGTCGTGCGCATCTCCATGGCGGACTCCGAGGGAGCGCAGACCCAATACGTCGTGCACTGCCTCCCGGACGACTTCGGCGAGGTCACCGTCGACCAGCCCCTGGGTGAAGCCAAGGTGCTCGACGAACTGATCCTGTATCTCAACCATGGGATCGCCTGGTGATCATGGACAGCAACGGCGTCCCACGCTGGCACGCGCCCGAAGACGTCCGGCCGGTGCCTACACCTCGCAGTTCTTCCGGTTCTATCCCGACGTCAACGGAGAACCCCGATACTCTTCCGCAGCACCTGAGTGGCACTTTCCGGATTCTCGACGCGAATCGGGTCGAGGTCGATGATGTGAGTGCGGTAGCGCCCCTGACGCGCTCCGATGGCCACGATTTCCGGGTGCTCGAGAACGGCGACTACATGTTGATGGCCTATCAGGACGCGGTGCGCGACCTGTCCCATCTCACCTTTCCGGACTCGCACGACCAACCCTTCGGGTCCCAGGTCTATGTGGAGGACTCGGCCATCCAGATCGTGACTCCGGGCGGGCGGGCGACGTTCAATTGGAATTCGTGGGACTGGATGCCCCTCGAGGACTGCGTGCAGCATTTCTTCCCGCCCGACAGGGGCGACTATGCGCATCTGAACGCGATCCAGATGGCGGAGGGGCAGATCATCGCGTCGATGCGGGGATGCTCGAGAGTGCTCGCCATCGATGCGGCGACCGGTGATGTGGTGTGGCGGGTGGGGCTGTCGAATCTGAGCGACGCCGAGTGGGCCGAGCGCGGCATCGGCCCGCCGCCGCTGGACATCATCGGCGACCCGGAGGGGCAGTTCTGCGGGCAGCACGCGTCGTCGCTGCTGCCCAACGGGAACCTGATCCTCTACGACAACGGCGTGAAGTGCACGATCAATCCATGGACGGGTGAGAATCTGCTGCGAGCCAACGAGGTGTACAGCCGCGCCCTGGAATACGCCATCGACTTGGAGAACGGCGAGGCGGTGTTCGTGCGGGCCCATTCGCTGCACGGCACCGAGCGATGAGGTGGGTTACCGCGGCGGGAACGTCGAGCCGCTGAGCAACGGCCATTGGCTGGTCAGCTGGGGAGCCCCCTTCAGTAGGTTCTCCACGGCCAACAACCCGTCGATGCCTTGACCCAGGTCGATCCCGACACCGGCGAGGAATGGCTTTCCGTGGACGGGATCCCGAGCACCACGCGCGGCGCAATCATGCCGCCGGAGTTTCTGGTGGAGGATCTTCCGGCGTTGGGGGCGTGGTTCCCGGACAGCATCCGTCGGTGTTTCATTCGGGTGTGGGTTCTGTTGCGCGGGTGGTGGTGGCGTTCAGTCGGCCTGTGGCGGACTTTGCGGAGACCAGCCCGTCGTTGCGGGTTGGGGGTGCTTCGGTGACTGGGGTGGTGCCTCATTTGGTGGCGGGTGAGGCGGCGAATGCGGGCGGAGATCGGCTGAGAAATGAACCAAGTCATGGGGTGTTCTCATCCGATTGTTGGTGGTGGTGCGGCGGTTGCGAACCTCGTCGTGTGCGGGCTCGTTGGAGGCCTTGCCGGCGGGCCTCGCGGATCGGTTCTCCTCGTTGGTGGTGTTCGTCGTCGGGGGTGTAGCCGATCACCCTTCGTGCAGCCGGACTTCGTTGTAGTCGATCCGGAGACCGGCGAGGAATGGCTGTCGGTGGATGGACTCCCAGACTTCACGCGCGGCACCGTCATGCGGCCCGAGTATCTGGCTAGCAACGCCTGACGAACACGACACGCACTTGGGTGGAGGTCTCCTCGGTCCGGGGTGATCCAGTTGGCGGCGCTATTTCGCGGATGGCGAGCCCCCATACGTCGCTGTTCCATTCGGGTGTGGGTTCTGTTGCGCGGGTGGTGGTGGCGTTCAGTCGGCCTGTGGCTTGCGGTGCGACCGGTCGAGGTCCCCACTCTTCAGCGACCGAGGACCTCCGTTGCGGCCAGTTGGGGGCCGCCCGTGGCGAGGTCCTCGAGAGCTCGCGTCGGCGGGCCCGCCAGCGGTGCACCCGGTCGGCCACACACCGGTGGCCCATGTGTGGTCGTCGACGGTGTTGAGGACGGGCCTCGGCGGGGACTCTCGCCGGGACCGGTCCGTTCAGTCCCAGCTTCGGATTTTCCCCGGACAATGGTCGTGGCTTGGACCTCATTTGGTGGCGCTTCGGTGAGGCGGCGAATGCGTATGTGGTGTCGTTGGCTCCGCGGAGGGTGATGGTGCTGTCACGGTTTCGTTGGTGGACCCTGCTGGCGAGGGGTGCGTGGTTGGCGGTGTGTGTGCGGCGGATGGGACGGTGTTGTCGGTGGTGCCTTCGGCGTTGGTGATCGGTGCTCCGGTGACGGTGTCGTTCGGTGCTGCGGCTTACAGCGTTGGCGAGGGCGCTGTGTTGGAGGTGCCGGTGGTGTTGAGCAGGGCTCATGGGGCTTTGCATGAGATCGAGGTGCCGGTTGTGGTGTCGGCTGGGAGTGCGTTGCTCGGTGATGATTTTTCGGTGGCTGCGAGCGTGGTCGGCTTTGCGGCGGGCGAGACTCGCAAGTCGGTGTCGTTGGCGGCTGTGGATGATGTTGTGGTGGAGGGTGATGAGACGGTGGTGCTGGGTTTCGGTGCGCTTGCGCTTGCGGGGTTCTCTGCGGGGTCGACGGATGTGTCGACGGTGACGATCGCTGATGGCGACACCGCTGTGTTGGAGTTCACGGCGGGGACCGGCGAGGTGCCCGAGGGGAGCGAGACCGGTCTGGAGTTAGCGATTGTCAATGGCGTCACGTTCGCGGCGGATCAGGTGATCGATCTCGCTGTTTCGGGGTCGGCGGTCGTCGGGGTCGATTTCGTGCTGTCCGATTCGGGTGGTTTGGAGCTGTCGGCTCCGTTTGTGTTGACGCTGGCGGCGGGCGAGAGCTCGGTCGAGGCGTCGTTGAGGGCTGTCGACGACGCAGTCGCCGAAGGGGCTGAGACGGTTGGCTTGCAGGCCGTGCTGGCTGGGGGCGGGTCTGTGGTGGGGTCGTTGACGGTCACGATTCCTGCGAGCGACCTGGAGCCGTCCGAGGTCACGATCGCTGAGTCAGGGAGCGTGTCTGAGGGGTCCGACGCTGTGTTCGAGGTGTGGCGCGGCGACTCGCCGGTCACGCCGTTGTCGCAGGAGCTCACGGTGCGTGTCAAGGTGACGGGGACCGGCGGGATCCTTGACGGCGCGCCGCCGTCGACGGTGATGTTCGCGGCCGGCGACGACATCGCGGTGCTGCGTGTGGGCACGGTTGATGATCTGGTGGTGGAGGACACCGCGACGGTCACCGCGCAGGTCGTGGCCGATGCCGCGGATCCGCCGGGGTATCTGGCGGGCTCGCCCAATGTGGCGGAGGTGAGTGTGCTCAGCGACGACCAGGCGAGCTTCAGCGTGACCGCCGAAGCCGCCGAGGTTCTCGAGGGCGACACTGTGACGGTGACGGTGGACACCGGCGGGGTCACGTTCGCGCAGCCCCAGCCCCTGACTGTTGAAGCGGCCGGCACCGCCACCGTCGGCGACGACTATGTCGTGACCGACGCCGGCGGCGATGTGTTGTCCGCGCCGTATCGGCTGGTTCTGCCCGTTGGTGTGGGCTCGGTGAGTCTGGGGGTCGCGGCGGCGGCTGACGCTGTCGAGGACGACGGCGAGACGGTGCAGTTGCTGGTCCGCCACGACGGAAGCTCCGTGGGCACGGTAACTGTCACGTTGGTCGACCCGAACGAGCGGCCGGTGATCGCGGGAGCGAGCGGGTTCGCGTTCCCGGAGAACGGCAGCGGCGAGGTGGCGACGTTCGCCGCGACAGACGCCGAGGGCGACACGATCGACTGGTCGCTCGGCGGCGCCGACGCCGCACTGTTTTCCATTGCCGGCGGGGTGCTGGAGTTCGGGGCGCCGCCGGATTATGAGATGCCGACAGATGCCGGCACCGACAATGTCTATGAGGTCACGGTGCTGGCCTCCGACGGCGGCGGCGCCGCGGGCCACGAGGTGGCCGTGACCGTCGCCGATGTGGACGAGGCGGCGACGATCACCAGCAGCACTGGTTCTTTCGTGGCCGGTTTCGACGAGAACGCGGTCGGGGCTGTGGCTTCGTTCGCCGCCGCTGATCCTGAGGGGGCTGTGATCAGGTGGTCGCTGGGCGGCGTCGACAGCGACGACAGCGACGATTTCGAGATCAGCAGCGGCGGCGTTCTCTCCTTCTTGCGTGCGCCCGATTTCGAGGTTCCCGCCGACGTCGACGGCGACAACGAGTATGTGGTGGAGGTGCGTGCCCGCGCCGGCGCCGGGGTCCCGGTCGCAGAGACCGTGAGGGTCAATGTCGCCAACGTCGACGAGCCCGGTGTGGTGCGCCTGTCGCCGGCACAGCCCCAGGCCGCCACTGCGCTGACCGCGGCGCTGAGCGATCCCGACGGCGTCGCAGAAGCCGCAGGAGCACAGTCGTGGAGGTGGCGGCGCTTGGTGGGCGGTGACTGGGTTGTCATCGGCGGGGCGTCTGCGCCGAGCTATGAGCCTGTGGCGGGCGATGTGGGTCATGTCCTGGGTGTCGACGTGGTCTACCGCGACGGCTTCGACCCGAGCGTCGACAGCGCCGCGGCTGCGCAGGCCGCTCACGCGACTCGTGCTGCGCCCGACACGAACCGCGCTCCGGCGTTCGGCCACGGCCCCGTAGAGCGCACGGTCGCGGAGAACTCGGCCGCCGGCTCCCCGGCGGGGGCCGCGGTCGCTGCGGTCGACCCGGATCCTGACGACAACGCCAAGCTGGCCTACTCGCTGTCAGGCCCGGATATGGGCCTGTTCAGTGTTGACGGCGCCTCAGGCCTGATCCGTGTCGGCCCGGGGACGGTTCTGGACTACGAGGCGGCGGGTTCCTATTCGGTCA
The DNA here is from genome assembly GCA_965226645.1 of Candidatus Poriferisodalis sp. GTDB lineage: Bacteria > Actinomycetota > Acidimicrobiia > Acidimicrobiales > Poriferisodalaceae > Poriferisodalis. The sequence goes on along the minus strand of CBDDDL010000004.1, from coordinate 561,463 downwards.
CGGTCACCGCCGCGGACCCGTCGGGGGCCAGCGACGACATCGCTGTCGCCATCAAGGTGACCGACGTGAACGAAGCGCCCGCCGCCGCCGCCGACGACGCCGTCACGGCTGAGGACGCCCGGGTCGTCATCGCGGTCCTGGACAATGACAGCGATCCTGACAGCGACGCTCTCACCGCGGTGGCGGTGCGCGACGCGCCGTTGCACGGTCGGGTCACCGTCCAGGCCGACAAGACGCTGCTCTATGTGCCCGATCCCGACTTCTTTGGCGACGACATCTTCACCTATGCGGTGTCCGACGGTCGCCTGTCCAGCGGCGAGGCAACAGTGACCGTGACGGTGAACCCGGTCAACGATCAGCCCAAGTTCGCGGCCGCGTCGGTGACACGCACTGTCGTCGACGGGGCACCCGCAGGATCGCCGGTGGGTGCCCCGGTGACCGCCGACGACATCGACGACGACCCGCTCGCCTACGCCCTGTTCGACTTCGACGAGGCGCTGTTCACAGTCGATGCAGTCACGGGCCAGATCCGCGTGGCAGAAGGCACCGTCATCGACCGTTCGGCCCAGCCCAGCTACCGGCTGCGGGTCCAGGCAACCGACCCGCACCGCGCGAGGGTGAGAACCCTTGTCAACGTCATCGTGAATACGACGGGCGTTTCGACCTCATCCAGCGGCGGCGGCGGCGGCGGCGGCAGTTCTGAGGCGAGCACAGCGGTGATCATCGTCGCGAACGGATGGAGCCCCGCGGACATCGGCGTCGCAGCGGCGCTGTCGGCGCGCACGCCGGGCTCCGCGGTGATCTACACCGCCGGCGACCGCCTGTCGACCGCTGCACGCGACCTGCTATCGGACTATCTGCCGGCGGGAGTGATCGTGGTGGGCGGCAAGGCCGCGGTGAGCGACACGGCACTGGCCTCGACGCGGCACGCGTCGGAGTCCGAATCGGTCGAGCGCATCACCGGGGCGACACGCTCGCACACCGCCGCCGCGGTCGCGCGGCGCATCCTCGACGCCGCCGAACCCGGCGCGGCCACGCTGATCATCGCGAACGGATGGAGCCCCGCCGACATCGGCGCCGCCGCAGCACTGTCCGCGCGCACACCGCGCTCCGCGGTCGCCTACACCGCAACGGGCACGCTCCCCGAAGCGACACAGCGACTGCTGCGCGACCACCAGCCCGCCCGAGTGCTCATCATCGGCGGCGAGACAGCGATCGGACCAGCAGCCGAAACCGCAATACGCGCCGCAGCACCCACAGCAGCCATCGAACGCATCAGCGGGCCCAACCGCACTGGCACCGCCGCCGCGATAGCGCGCCGCTTCCTGGGACCCCACCAAGCAGCAGCGACCGACGAGCTGACCGTCATCGTGGCCAACGGCTGGAGCCCGCCCGACATCGGCGTCGCAGCAGCACTGTCGGCACGCACACCAGGATCCGCAGTGCTCTACACCGAAACAAACCGACTCTCCCCCGAAGCCGCCCAAGTGCTGCGCGACTACCAGCCAACCAGACTGATATTCATCGGCGGACCCGCCGCCATCACCGCCGAAGCCAAAGAACAAACCCGCACAATCGTGCCCGACGCAACCGCACCCCGATACAGCGGAGCCACCCGAACCCACACCGCCGCAGCCGTCGCACGCCGAACCCTCCCAACGCCATAACCACCCGAACCACCCAGAACGCTTCGAACCCGGACGGCTATTGCCGCTGCTCGCCGCCCAAACGCGGCGCGCAGTCTGCTGCCGCATCAAGAAGAAAAGGCTCAACGCGGCGGACGACTGCTTTCCCCTGAGCCGACGACTGGATTTCAAACTCCACCGCATAGTCCCCACGGTCGAGCCATACGACGGCTGCTTCGCGTCAGCGAAACCGACCGTGACCTTGAATGGGACCCCCGCAGCAAAGAGTTCCATTGGGCAGCTTCCGACTAGACGAACCGCAGAAGCCTTGCTCCAAGCTGCCCGAGAACCCAGCAGGTATGCCGCGCGGAACAAGCCCGTCGAAACCGCAAATCGCTAACGGCTCCTGATTGACAGATCCCATGGCCGAACGAACCATGTCCGAAGAGCACAAAGCCGCGATCGCCGCGCAGCTTGCCTCCGGCGGCATGAAGCCAATCAAGCGGCTGGAGCTGCTGCAGGACCGACGCGACCTCGACAAGCAGCTCGCCGAGCTGCAAGCCGAAGCAGATATGGGCGCCGTCGAATCAGGATTCGTCACGCACGCAGCCAACTACGGAAACCGCAAAGGCATCGCCTACGCCACATGGCGCGAATTCGGCGTACCGGCGGAGCTGCTCACCAGGGCGGGGATCATGCGGGGATCGTGACCGCGGAAGGAGGGCTGCCCGCGATTCTTGAGGGCGGAATCCGCAACATCTATTCTCGATGCCCCTTCAAAATCGACGCATGCGACGGCGATCGGCGACACGGCAAGCGAGTTCATCGGCTGCTACAGCGGACGAGTCCAATCACGCGAATTGGACGCCGGCCTTGGGATTTGCTGGCGAAAGGACGTGATCGAAACGAAAGGTCCCCTGTCACAGGGCCTGTCAGCGCGTGTCGGACGTCAGGCTCGTGGAGATGCGGCGACGCCATTCGGAGCGGCAATCAGCTACGGCGTTGCGGCGAGGCGCCGGGTGTTTACTGCGGCGACCGGATCGCCGACTACTCGACGTTGGCGAGGATGTGTCGGGCGGCGCGGGCGGCTGTGTCGACTCGGGTGGTGCCGGTGAATCGACGCACGTCGGCGCCGGGGGGTGCGGTGTCGGCAATGGCTGTGCGCACGCTGTCGGTGACAGCGGCACGACCGCCCACGATGATGATTCGGCTGGGCTGGTAGCCGCGAATGAGCGCTTCGGTCGCTTCTGGCAGTGCGTCCCGGGCGGTGTACGCCACTGCGGAGTGCTCGGTGGCGGCGGCCAATGCCGCCGCAACGCCTACATCGGGCGGCGACCAACCGTTCGCGACAATCAGGGTGAGGGCGCTGGGTGCTGAAACGGGGCTGCCCAGCACGCGACGGGCCGCTTGCGCCGCGGTGTCGACACGGTCGATGCCCGTGAGTCGGGAGACGCTCGCGCCGTTTGCGGCGGCGACAATCGCCTCGAATGGCACGGTGCTGACAGCGGCGGTGCCCCCGATGACGACCACTCTCGCGACCCGGTAGTCGCCCAGCAGCGCTGTCGAAGCGGCAGGCACGCTGTCGCGGCGGACATACAGGACCGCTGAGCGTGCGCCGCTCGCGGCTAGTGCTGCGGCGGCACCGATGTCGGGCGGCGACCAGCCATTTGCCACCATCAGCGTGACCCCGCCCGCCTCAGCGGGGTCACCCAGGACGCGGCGCGCCGTGGCCGCTGCGGTGCCAGCGCGATCGACGCCGGTGACGCGGGCGATCCTCGAGTCAGGCGACGCCGAACGGATCTGGGTGCGGATCTCTCGTGATACCGCAGCGGTGCCGCCCACGATGAGCACCTCAGTGGGTGAGGCCTCGCGCAGCAGCGCCGCCGTCTCAGCCGACAGCGCGTGCCCCGCGGTATACACCACCACAGCGCCGTCAGTTCGCGCCGCCAGAACCGACGCCACCCCCACATCAGCAGCGCTCCAGCCATTGGCCACCACGAACGTCGCGACACCCACGTCAAGATCGCCACCACCGCCGCCACCGCCGCCGCCACCGCCGCCGCCGCCACCACCGCCGCCACCGCCGCCGCCGCCAGAGTTGCCGTCGTTGTCGATGATGTTGATCCCGGCGGTGTGGGTTCTATCCGCGGAGACCCCAGCGGGTAGCGACCCGAAACCCACCAGCACGCTCTCGCCGTCGTCGTCGACATCGTCGTCGGACCGCCGACACCACGAACGACTCGGCCGTGTCGCCACTGTGGAACGTCACCGTGGAAGGCACACCCCAGTAATCGGCCGCCGACGCGCCGTCCACGTCCGTCACTGAGATCGGCACTTCCACGGTGCGCTCAGGGTCAGCGCTCAATGCCACCGTCACTTCCACCTGGTCGCCCTCTGCGACGTTGTAGGCCGATCGCTGGTAGCTCACGACGACCTGCGGATCGTCATCGTCGTCGATGCCGACCTCGACAGTGTCGAAGGCACCCGGTGAGAGTCCGGTCGGCAGCGACTCGAAACCCACCAGCACGCTCTCGTCGTCGTCGTCGTCATCGTCGTCTTCGGCCGTGAAGTCGAACGACGCCGACGTGAGCCCAGCAGCGATGCTCACGCTCATGGGCACCCCGCCGTAGTCCGACCCCGATGCGCCGTTCTTGTGACGAGCCGTCAGCGGGATCGTCACCCGCTGGCCCGCGGCCGCTTCCAACGTCACGGTTATCCGCACGGCGGCACCCTCGGGAACGCGGTACGAGCCTTGACCGAAGCTCGCCCTAATCGAGGGGTCCTCGTCATCGAGCACCGTCACCGGTACCGCAACGGCGTTCACCGAGCCGTAGTCGCCGCCGCTGACCTCGTGAGATACCGTCGCTGAGTCGTTGGTGTGGTCCGAATCGTGTCCAGCGAACACCGTTACGGTCCGTGCGGTGTCCCAGTCGGCGTTGGTGAACCTCAACAGGGCGGGACTGACGGTGAGGTCTCCGCCTGCGGTCAAGCGCACCGTCACCTGGCCGGTCGGCTCCGTCGCCAACATCACGCTGTAGGTGTCGCTGGCCCCCTCAGCCACCCGCAGCGAGCGACGATCAATTGCCACACCGCGAAAGTCGTCGTCGCCCAAAGCGACCGACGCGGTACCGGGGCTGCGTTCGCTCACTCCGGCTGGCAGCATCCCGAAACTCAGCGATACCGATTCGCCGTCGTCGTCGACGCGGTCGTCAGCGGCGATCACCGCAAAGGACTGAACCCTCTCGCCGCTGGTGAATACCACGCTCGCGGGCACACCTGAGTAGTCGGCGCTCGACGCGCCGCCGCGATCTTCCGCAGTCAGCGGCACCACCACCGTGCGCTTCGGATCGGCGCTCAACCGCACCGTCACCAACACATCGTCGCCCTCGGCCACGCCATAGGTCGCCGACCCGAAACGCACTGTCACGGCCGGGTCGTCATCATCGGCGATCGCCACCACGGCCTCGTCGACACTGCCCGCAACCACCCCCGGCGGCGGCGTCCCGAAGCCCAGCACCACCGATTCGCCGTCATCATCGACCGTATCGTCGAAGGCCGTTACGGTGAAGGACTGAACCGGATCGCCGCTGGTGAATACCACGCTCGCGGGCACACCTGAGTAGTCGGCGCTCGACGCGCCGCCGCGATCTTCCGCAGTCAGCGGCACTACCACCGTGCGTTCCGGATCGGCGCTCAACCGCACCGTCACCAACACATCGTCGCCCTCGGCCACGCCATAGGTCGCCGAATCGAACGACACCCCCACGTAGTCCCGCTGCCGGCTGAGGGTCTCCAGTCCGCTCAGATTCATTGTGGCCCGGCCGCCGGTGGCCTCATAGAAGTTGTGCCGTGTCGTGTCCGAGTCGTTGCCGACGAAGCTGAACCACTCGATGTCCTCGGTGACAGAGTCGAGACGCTCGCGGGTGGCCGGATGAGATTCGTCAATCAGCAGCACCACTGCGCCTCGAAAACTCTTCTGCGAGTCCGCAACCCCCGGCGAGCGCGCCCCATGACGCGACACGATGTCCTCGATACTCAAAACGTCGAACCCGTCGGCCTCGAAAATCGGATCGCCTTCGGCGGTCCGCAGCAGCTCACAGTTGCTGTCCACAGCGGGCTGGCCGTTTCGGGCGACCCAGAGATCGGGCACGTCCTCGGGCGGCACCAAGCCCGCTAAGTACAGCTCGATGAGGCTGTAGGGCGCCGCGGCGTTCGCGTAACCGAGAGTCGAGAACGAACCTGCCGAATACTGCGTGCCGCCCAAGTGCGCCAACTTGTCCAGGTCGAAGCCGCCGAGCTGACCGTTCGCGCTGCTGAAACCCCAATGCGAGCCGGATCCGACCGTGATGTCCGCCGCCCAACGGTGAATTATCTCGTGCAGCATCGGACCGTTGCGCACCCCATCGTGCTCCACCAGCGTAGTGATTGACTGCAGCTTGCCGTCCGAGCCCCACCGCGAGCTGCTGTCGAAGATCGGCCGGCCGATGCCCTCCACCGCGTTGGAGACGTTGAGGGTGGATCCCAGAAATCCTTGCGCCGCCTCGCCACGACTCAAGTTCAGTACGACGAATACGATGTCGAACTCGTCTCCGACTTCGCAGTACAGGCGTTCCAGCGCCCGCTCCGTCGACACAGCGCGGGTGGTCGAATCCAACTCCCTCAGCGCCGTCGCCGAAGAGGCTACGAACAGGCTGTCACCGTAGAGCTGCGGCGGGTCGTTCGCTGTCACCACAATGTCGTCAAACGCGACGTCGAGTCCGGCTCGCTCCAGCTGCGTCACCGCAGCGATCGAGACAGCGCTCAACGAGTTCTCACGCACATCCAGACTCGGTCGCTGGCCCTGCCGTTGAGGCCAGCTCGTGCGCTCCAGCAGAGGTGCAAGGTCGGTCACCCGGTTCGCGCGCAGATCGATCTTGCCCGGGTTGGCGAACTCGCTGAGCGGGCCGACATCGGCCACGCGGTTGTACCGCAGCTGGACCTCGTTCAACTCCCCCAGGCCGGCGAGCGGTGTGAGATCGTCGATGCCGTTGGCTTCCAGGCTCACCTTGCTCAGCTCGCTCAGCCTCGACAGCGGCGAGATGTCGGTCACACCGGCCCAGGTCACCCACAGCGATCGCAGGGAGGGTAACTCGGCCAGCGGCGCGAGATCGCGCACCTCGCCAAAGCCCAGGTACAGCGTCTGCAGCGACGTGTACCCGCTCAGGAACGACAGATCGGTTTGGCGCAGTCTCTGAATATGCAGTGAGCGAAGCTGTGTCAGCGCGCGCAGTGGCTCGAGCGAGGTGACCTGGTTGGAGTTGATCCACAGCTTCCTCAGACTCACCAAGCCAGCCAGCGGCATTAGATCGCTGATGCTGTTGTAACCCGCAGACAACGATTCCAAGTTCGTCGCATGCTCGAGTCCCTCAAGGCTGCTGATGCCCTCGCTGGCTATCCCCAGCGTGCTCAAGCTGGCCAGCTCGCTCGCATACAGCGATTCGCTCGCCGGCTTGCCGAGCTCGGATCTGATGGCGGACGCCAAAGTACTGTCGGGCACCTGTACCACCTCGTCCCGCAAGATCGCCAGCGTGTACACGCCGCTGAACGAGCCCGTCGGTGACCGTGATCGTGAACCGGTTGCGCCCCTCGGCCAGCGCGACCTGATGGCCGGACGCCACCGGATCGCTGTCGACGCTGCTATAGGTGATGACGGCGCTTGAACTCGACGTCGTGGGCCGCAGGGTCACGACCGCGGTTCCATGGGGCACGCTGGCGGAGTAGCTGAAGCGATCCGAAGCGAACGTCCCGATGTCGGCGCCGTCCGTCCCCAGCGCGTTCAGCGTTGCGCCCGCCGCTGCCCGCGTGACGGAGACTGTGTAGATCCGCTGGGTGATGCCGTCTTGCGCCGTCACCGTGGTTTGCACGGCGGTGACGCCCACCGGCAGCTCCACCTGATGGCCCGGCGCGGCACGATCGGCGTCGGCGGGCGTGATCGTGACTGCCGCAACGCTGTCGCTGGGCGCCGCTGTCACCGTGACAGCGGTCGTGGCATGGTCCGCGCTGGCTTGATAGCTGGTGGTGGCGCTGTCGAATGTGCCGAAGTCGACGCCCGTCGCGCTCAGCGAAGCCAGGGTCGCGTCGATGCGTGCTGCTGCGCGCTCAACGGTGACTGTGTATTCCTGGAGCGTCCCGTCCGCTGCGGTAACGCTGACCGCCAGCTCATTCGAACCTACGTCGAGGCTCACCCAGCGCTGCTGGCGGACGGTTATCAGCCCGCCAGCGTCCACGCGCACGGTCGCGCTCTCGTCTGCGGCTTCGAGGTACATCGTGGTGTGGTTGACGCTGTATGGCACTGAGGCGGTGTAACTGTGGACGGCAGGGTCAAATGCACCGATGCTCACGCCGGACAGCTCAAGCGACGACAGGGCTGCATCGTTGCTCGTCGTCGCCAGCCTCGTCACGGCCACGGTGTAGGTACGAGAGGGAATCCCGTCGGCGCTTACCGTGACGTGCAAGAGGTTGCGGCCCTCGGCCAGCGCGACCTGATGGCCCGGCGCTGCGTTGTCAGCGTCGGCGGGCGTGAACGAGACTTTCGCTGCGGAGTCCGCAGCAGCCGCGGTGACCGTGGTGGTGGCGACAGTGGGCGCAACCGTGGCGGCGGCTACCGTGTCAGCGGTATCGAAGTCGCCGATGCCTGAGAGCCGCAGCGATGTCAGTGCGCTGGCGCTGACATCGACCGGCAGCGAGTAGGTCTCGAGCAGGCCCTCCCCCAGATCGGTGACATACAGCTGCTCGCCGTCGGACCACAGCCCGGTGCCGAACCCGGAGTCGTCGCTGAGCTGCTGGCTGGCGAACGGTTCCAGCTTCGTCTCGCTGCCGCCGCCTGACCATGGGAATCCGTGGACGATTCGCTCGCCATCGGCCACCCACAGGGTGCCGCCCGAGGCCCACACGGATGTGATGTTGCCGACGGTATCCGACAGGTAGACGTCGAGGTCGTTCGAAGGACTGCCAGTATCACGGTCATAGGCCCTGAGAACACGTGGTTTTAGATACCGGTCGGCCACCCACAGCGTGTCCTCGTCGCCCCACATGCCCGTTGCGGATAAGAACCCTGTGTCGATGTCGGCCGACCCGTCGCGCCCGCCGTTCGCGAAGTCGTAGGCGTAGACCGTGCCCCCATAGTGGTTGGCTACATACAGCGTGGTGCCGTCGGACCACAGCCCGGTTGGCAAGCGGTTGAGGACGGCGGCGAGCACGATGTCGCGGCTGGCGTGCCGCTCGCCCGACGCGCGATCAAATGCGTAGAGCTTGCTGTAGCCATAGTTGGCAACCCACAGCGTCGCGCCGTCAGACCACAGGCCGTATGGGCCCGAAATCCCTGCGGCTTTTATGTCGAAGGGGCGCGTCGGCAAGTCAACGCAGCTCTCAGCAGCGTGCGCGGCGGGCGTTCCCGGCACGTGAACAGCTACGAGCACCGCCACTATGGCCAGCGACATCACGCGAGCCGACACCCGGCACCGGGCGCGAAGCGCGCCCGACAGGATGCGTGATCTTGCACGATCGTCCACGCGAGTGCTTTCCGGTGCCCGGCTGCGGACATCGACGGTAAACAGCGAAGGCCGCCAGAACTTCATGATGATTGCGGCAACTATATTGTGTGCCGCCCATCGAGGGAAGGTCGATGCCGCTGGCATCCTCCGACGCAGCGATACCATGGAGCAAGAGCGCTCGGCCGTCGTATGGAACAACGAGACCGGCCGCTGTTGCCCGCGGCGTCTGATAATAACTGCTATTCATCCTCTAGCCTTGTACACCGATGATGAACAGCTTGAGCCGCTCCACAGCCCGCCGGGCCTCGTCGACGGTCATGTTCGTGCTTGTTCTCGCAGCGATCGTGTATTGGCGATGGCATGATTCCGAGCCGTCGATCGAGGCCATCGTTGCGACGCGTGCCCAGGTCACCGACGAGGCAGTGCTCGAGACGGATTCAACTGACGATCTTCGTGCTGTCACCGATACAGATCACGTGAGCTTGACCGATTCGGGCGAGAGCAAGATCGAGCCCTTGGACAGCTATCCAGACGATGTCGGCTTCGAAGCGCCGAAACAGGAGATTGCGCCGTCGCCGCAGCGGGAGCCGTACACCTGGCGTGACGGTGATCGCACAATTCAAGTCTGGTTCGACCCGAAGTTGGCTGTCCAGTCCGATGGAGACAATTTGTCACGGGAAAACATCGTCGCAAGCGTCGGTGATGACGCGAAAGTTGGCAGGGCATCAGCGTCTGCGCTCCATGGCGGCGGTCCGGTCTTCTGGTCGAATTCGGGTGAGCTGATGGCACTCCCGGGAGGGGTCGTGATCGTGCTCGACCCCAGCTGGGCCGCTGACGTGGTCTACAGTTTCTTCGAACGCAACGGTGTCGACGCGACGCGGGTCTCCGAGCTGGATTTCGTGGCCAACGGCTTCTACATAGACACCGAGCCAGGCTTCGCGTCGCTTGACCTGGCGAACGCTCTGGCCGCTCAGCCCGGAGTCGAACTCTCGAGCCCTGACTGGTGGATCGAACGCGTCGCGAAATGATGATTCTTCCGCGCGTGATGGCGCCCACGACCGGTTGACATCGCTCGCCTCTCGCTGACACCGAGATGGCGCGGGCTGCGGACGAGGAAGAGGGCAAATAGTAACTACGATTATCAGGTGCGAACACCTCTCATCAGATTCACCTCGTCGCCGCGCCGACGGCGCCGAGTGCTTGCGTTCGCAGCCATTGTCGCGGTGCTGTGCTCCGGGGCGGCGGCAGCAACGCGCATCGCGGGTGCCCAGACGTCGAGCGCGGCAAGCATCGCCTCTGTCGTCAACGGCGACAGGGCGCTGACAATCGGCTGGATCGCACCGGGCGGGGTCGGCGAGGCCGACGTCATTGCCTACGACCTGCGATACATCGAGACATCCGCAGACGAGACCATCGATGCGAACTGGTCACCGGTGATTGGCGCCTGGACCGAAGGACCGCTCCACTACTTGCTGGCCGGCCTGACAAACGAAGTCGACTACGAGGTTCAGCTTCGGGCGCGAACCTTCGCCGCCACAGGTGAATGGTCTGCGAGCGTGCTAGGTCGGCCAGATGACCACGGCCGCGGTCCCCACGCCGCGAGCACGATTCCACTGGAGTCGCCCGTAGGCGGCTACATCGACCCCTCGACGGACGAGGAGTGGTTCCAGCTCATTGTGCCCAGCCGAGTCGACGTACAGATATACACGACGGGCACAACGAAGCTGCAGGCAATGCTGATGGATCACGACGGCATAGTCATCGACAACGGCGTCGAGGCCGAGTACCTCAGCGGCGCCAACAATTCGTTCATCCAGAGAACGCTGCAGAGTGGTTCCTATTACGTCGCGGTCGAAAGCAAGGACGGCGATGAGGGCGCTTTCGTGCTGCATACTCGTATCGTCACGGTTGGCACCAGCTTTGGTAGGGCGGTGCCCATTGAAGTCAATAGCGACACCTACGGTGCGCTGATCGCACATCAACAGGATTTCTACCGTTTCGATCTCGACACAGCGACGGATCTGCTCATTCGCACGACGGGCCTCGTCGCCGACACGGTTGGCGCTGTCTACGACGCCGACCGCCAATTGGTCGCCGCCAACGACGACGGCTACTTGGCTCAACGCCTTGATTTCGCGATCCGGGTCCGGCTCGAAGCGGGGATCAGCTACTTGACGGTTCGCGGCTATGGACCTAGACACGTAGGCGTGTACGCGTTACATGTGCACGAAGTCGACGAACCCGGCTCAACCCCCGCCTCAGCGTCGCCGCTGCAATTCGGCGGTGCTGAAGCGGCCACGATCGCATCAGGCACCGAAGATTATTACTTCCGCGTCGAAATCCCCGAAACCACGCTTGTGATGTTTCGCGCAGTCAGCCGCGACGCGGCTCTCGACGCGGCCGTCTTGGATGCCAATCTCAACGAGGTAGCGGGCGCAGTAACGGTGGATCACCAAGGGCCGTCCGGGCGCAATGGATTCGGCGTATCCGCACCGCGTGAACTCACAGCCGGCACGCACTATTTCCGTGTGAGTTCGGATACGTCTGAATCAGGAGGCTCTTACATAGCAACGGTATATGAGGATCTCTCGTATAGGGCCATGCGTCTGGGCTGCGGTCCGTCGCAAACCGGTTTCTCGGATCCACTATTCGGCTGCCAATGGAATCTGCAGAACACGGGTCAGACCCAGGGAACGTACGGAGCGGACATCAATGTGGTCGATGCTTGGTCGACGACGATGGGTTCCGAAGAGGTGAACATCGCAATCGTGGACACCAAGGTCGACTACAGCCATCAAGATCTTGTCGAAAACCTCGATGTATCGATGAGTCACGACTACGGCGCCGATGTCGGCGCCGTGAGCAACCCAGGTTATCACGGCACCGCCGTGGCTGGCATCGTCGCTGCACGTGACAACATTTTCGGGATACGCGGAGTAGCGCCGAGAGCGACGCTTCGGAGCTTCAACTTGCTCGACGCCTATTCAGTACGCAACGAAGCGGACGCTGCAACGCGTCACGCCGCCACAAACGCCGTGTCCAATAACAGTTGGGGGCCAACCGACAATGGACAGCCTCACCGAGCAACGCGCCTCTGGGAAATGGCCATCGAATCGGGATTGACGGTCGGTGAAGGTGGACGCGGAACTTCGTACGTGTGGGCAGCTGGAAACGGCGGCACCGATGACGATTCGAACCTTGATCCATATTCCAATTTCTGGGGCGTCACAGCCGCGTGTGCCGTGAACCATGTGGGCGAACCGACGTGGTATTCGGAACCCGGTGCAAATCTCTGGGTGTGCGCGCCCTCCAAAGATCGCCCGCCTGCCCCGTCAATCTCTTCGACAAATACCTCTGGGAGATACACATCTGAGTTCGGGGGGACGAGCGCGGCCGCGCCGCAGGTATCGGGCGTAATAGCACTGATCCGCAGCGTAAACCCGCTCCTGACCTGGCGTGACGTGAAGCTCATTTTGGCGGGATCTGCACGCAAGAACGATGAAAACAATGCGGGGTGGTTGTCCGGAGCAGTCAAGTACGAGACGTCCGCCGACGAATACAGCTTCAACCATATGTACGGGTTCGGCGTTGTAGACGCAGACGCAGCGGTAAAGCTGGCGCAGAATTGGATTGCCGTTCCGGAGCTTGCCAAGGAGTCAGGCGAATCTGCAAGTGATGTGATGTTTATACGGGACGGCGAGACTGCGGAACAGAGCATCGTACTGGGAAAGGAAGTGGAATTCGCGGAGTTCGTCGAAGTCAACGTCGTCATGGACGCTCCGAACCTCAGAAGCCTGGACCTTGAGCTGGTTTCGCCCACGGGCGCTGTATCTGAGCTTCTGATGGCCGACGTAGGACGAGGGTATCCGGCGGCGCTGCATGCCGCAGACGGCGCCTATCGCCTGGGCTCTGCGCGTCATCTCGGCGAAGATCCCAGCGGCCGCTGGACGTTTCGAGTGATCGATCGGGAATCAGGAGGCGGCGCATCTCGTTTACAGTCGTGGTCCATAACGGTATACGGCCACCGACAAGTGCCGGGCCCACCGTCCATCACCGAGATCGATGGCGAGAGTGATCCACTCACAGTTACCTGGGAACCGCCCCGCAGCGCAGGGCGTACATCCGTCACGAGCTACGACCTGCGATATATCAAAAGCGATTCCGTCGACAAGGCAGACGACACGGCGTGGTGGTTGATCAATAGCGCCACGACGCCAGCTACGTTCTCGTACACCATCACTGGACTGGCTCCGGGCATTTCCCACGATGTTGAGGTCCGAGCAGTCAACGATCAAGGCGCGGGTGCATGGTCGCAATCACTGCGAGGGCAGGTCGGAGAATCAAACGCAGTACCGCATTTCGCCGCGGCTGAGAACGGCTTGCGAGCCATTACTGAGAACTCCCCGCTTGGTACAGAAATTGGCGAACCCTTATTGGTGAGCAACGACGACAGTAGTCATCTGGCGTTCGCACTCAGCGGCGTCGATGCCACTGCGTTCGAAATCGACGCTCAAGGTCAGTTGCGCACAAACCAACTCATTGATTATGAAACACAACACAGGCATTCGTTCCAGATCAATGTAGTTGACGAAGCGGGACACAGCGATCGGCTGCAAGCGAGCGTCAATGTGATTGATGTCAATGAACGGCCGGCGCTCGCGGGGGATTCGGCTAGAAGCTATTACGAGAACGACGACGATTCAGTTGGCCGCTATATAGCAACAGATCCAGAAATCGATGATTTGACGTGGTCTCTGTCAGGTCCGGATGCGGAATTTTTTGTCCTCGAGGAAACCGCACCCGCTTATGTTTTCCTTTGGTTGTTCTGGTTGGATCCGGATACTCGTCACGTGCTCCTGCGATTTGTAGACCCTCCCGATTTTGAGAGTCCCGACGATTTGAACAAAGACAACGTCTACCAAGTCACTCTCGAGGTCTCAGATCCTGTCAACACCGTCGTGCTCCATATGCAGGTTGACGTTAAAGACAGAAATGAGGCGCCCGAGCTGAACGGCCGCCCTTCAGCTCCCCATGACGAGCACGACACGGCAGACACTGCCCAATTCATCGCGACCGATCCCGAAGGAGACCACATCCGCTGGAGTCTGACGGGTACCGACGCGGCCCTGTTCTCCATTGTCGGAGGAAGCTTGAGATTCGTTGAACCGCCGGATTTCGAGGCGCCCGAGGACCGGGCGTCGGTGCCGGGACACGGCGACAGCATTGCTGGGGACAATCGATACGACGTCAAGGTGCACGCACATGACGACGCGTCGAGTAGCAGCTTGAACGTGACAGTTGTTGTGACGAATGTCGATGAGCTCCCGACGATCACGCTCACGTCGCTACAGCCGTTGGTGGGCGAGACGATCACAACAACTCTGACAGATCCCGACGGCGATGTTCGAGATCTCGCCTGGAGTTGGCAGAATTCGGCTGACGGCTCTGTCTGGAGTGAGATAGCAGGCGCCACGACCGCTTCGTACCGGCCGGTCGCCGCCGATGACGGCCGCTATCTGCGTGTGAGCGCTTCCTACGACGACGGGCACGGCGTAGACAAGCTTGCTCATCGGGAAATAGATGGTTCAGTTGGCTTGTCTGAGCCGACGAACCATCCCGCAAGCTTCGGCTCCGACGCGACTATTCGCCGAAGCGTCGCAGAGAACTCTCCGGCCGGAACGAGTGTCGGAGCCCCGGTGACGGCAGTCGACATCGATAGAGACAGCTTGGCGTATTCGCTCGGTGGCGATGACGCCGGATTGTTCGACATCGTGGCCACGACGGGCCAGATCCGAACCATCAACGTGCACGATTACGAGGATCCGCGGCGCTACTCGCTCACGGTCTCGGTCACTGATGGCAAGGATGCCGACGGAAACGCAGATACCTTGATTGACGCTTCGATACCGGTCACGGTTGTGATCTCGGATGTGGACGAGGCACCGACGCTGAGCGGGCTGACAATGGTCCTACGCGACGAGGGCGAGGGAGACCGACGCGGTACCGAATTCGTTGCGATAGATCCGGAAAATCGTCATTTGAGCTGGGAACTGTCAGGTGCCGATGCGGGCGTTTTCAACATCGGAGCTGGCGGTGCGTTGACGTTCAAATATCTAACCGACTTCGAATTCCCTCGGGACTCAGATCGCGATAACAAGTATGTGGCGCGTGTTTCGGTTTCCGACGGTCTCCACGAGAAGGGCCTCGACGTTTCGATCGACGTCGCGAACGTGAATGAACCCCCAAGCTTCTGGATCACGTCTATGGTGAGCGTGTCAGAGAACGTGACCTTCGTTCGTCAGCTGTACCCCGGGGATCCTGAAGGCACCGAACCGATCTGGTCGTTGTCGGGAACTGATGCAGGATCGTTCAAGATTTCTCAGTTCAATATCCTGATGTTCCGATCACCGCCTGACTACGAGAAGCCCAGTGACCTCGACGGTAACAGCATCGTCGGTGGCGACAACTTCTACGATTTTGCGATCTCGCTTGGCGACGGCGAATTTACCTATACTCGCCCCATAACGGTGATCGTCACAAACGCTGACGACCCACCCGTCATCGATGGCGACACGAGCCCAAAGTTCGAAGAGGGCCGCACCGGGACCGTCGCTACCTACAGCGCAGAGGACCCCGAAGACATCTCCGTGTCCTGGTCGCTCGGGGGAATCGACGAGGATTCATTTGAGCTGTCAGCAGATGGCGATTTGACCTTCACCAGAACGCCCGACTACGAATCACCCGGGGACACCAACGGAGACAACGACTACCAAGTGGAGATGAACGCGTCGGACGGCTTCAACACCACCACAGCTCATGTGACTGTGAGCATCGAAAATGTCGATGAGCCCGGGACACTGACGCTGTCGTCGAAGCATCCGCAGACCGACGCTGGACTGTCGGCCTCGCTGAGGGACCCCGACGGCATATCCGCGACCAGCGTGACATGGTCATGGGAACGGAGCTCGACGAGTACGCCGACGTGGACCGGCGTCACCGACGCAAACGCCCACACATATACCCCGAAGGGCTTAGATGTCGGATACAGACTGAGGGCAACAGCGTCGTACCGGGATGGGCATGGCGGCAACAAATCCGCCGACTCTGAGCCAACCGAGGCGGTTCAAGCCGCGCCGCCGACGAATCAGGCACCCGTTTTTCTCGCGTCCGAGCTGGGGACCCGAGAGGTGACGGAGAACGCTGCTCCGGGCTACGTGGGCGCTCCCTTCAACGCAGTCGACAATGACCGGTTGACCTACTCCCTGGTCCAAGCCGATACCGATGTATTCCACATCGACAGTTCCTCAGGCCAGCTGAGCTCTCTCGTATCCCTCGACTACGAGTACGAACCGTCGTACACGTTCAAGGTGCGAGCGGAGGATCCTTCGGGCGACTGGGACCAGATCCAAGTGACCGTCTTCGTGGTCAACGTGGACGAACCTCCAACATTACGAGGTCCCAAGTTTGCCAACGTGGCGGAAGCAAGCAGCCGTCTGGTCGCTCGCTTCACCGCCGATGACCCCGAACGCGCTGCGGTGAGCTGGAGTAGCGGGGGAACAGACGCCGACGCATTCGAGATCGCCGACGGTGCGCTTCGCTTTCTCAACGTGCCCGACTACGAGAACCCCGCGGATCACGAAAAGGACAACCTCTACGTGGTGACGGTGATCGCTTCAGACGGCAATCTCGAGACATATCGGACGGTAAGAGTCAGCGTTGTCCCTGTCGATGAGGCACCGGTTATCAGCGGCGGCTTTGCAGTTGACGTCCCCGAGAACACGATCGCCGTTGGCGTGTACCGGGCGACCGACCCTGAAGGAGGTCATGTCATCACCACGCTCGAAGGCGATGACAGCGACGCGCTGATCCTCCACGATGACGGCACTTTAGTTTTTGTTCAGGCACCCGATTACGAGCGTCCCACTGGCTCGACCGTCCCCAATCGATTTGAATTTGAACTCGTTGCGAACGACGGGCGCAACGTCACGACTCAGGACGTGACGATCCGCATCACAAACGAGGTCGATCTGGGCACGGTAACTCTTTCGACGAACGAACCAGTGATCGGTGTATCGATCAGTGCAGTTCTCGCAGACCCTGACGGCTCGGTATCGGCTGTCTCGTGGCAATGGAGCACATCGGAGGACGGTGTCGATTGGACCGACATCGACAGAGCGACGTCGTCGCACTACACGCCTGCCGATGACGACGAGGGTCTCCATTTGAGAGCAACCGCGACGTACACCGATGTCCACGGTCCACTGCAGACGGCAAATGCGGACTCCGAAGATCCAGTTCGCAAGCCAGCCGATCCCGACACCGGAATGACGGACCCATTGGTCACCCGGCCGGTCTCGGACGGCGGAAACGGGGGCGGGGGAGGAACCGGCGGGGGAGGAACCGGCGGGGGAGGGGGATTCTCCGAGAGTACGGCCACCCTGATCGTGGCCAATGGCTGGAGTCCTTCCGACATCGGTGCGGCAGCAGCACTTGCAGCCCGAACTGCCGACTCTGCGGTGATCTACACGTCCGGAGATCGACTGTCTGCAGCGGCAAGAGACTTGCTGACCGACTACTTGCCGGCGGCGGTAGTGGTCGTCGGCGGGGAAGCAGCGGTTTCCGCCGAGACGCTGACCGCGATACGGCGTGCCTCCGAAGTTGAACAGGTGAGCCGGATCACCGGAGCGACGCGTGTCGACACCGCCGCAGAAGTGGCTCGAACGATCTTGAATACATCGAGGGCTAGCCCGGGCGGCACAACCGTCATCCTGGCCAACGGGTGGAGTCCTCCCGACATCGGCGTGGCTGCGGCACTCGCGGCCCGAACGCCGAGCTCGGCCGTGGTGTACACCCAACAGCGCAAGCTGCCTGAGCCAACGGTCCATCTGCTGGACACTTTCCGCCCTAGTCGAGTCATCATCGTGGGCGGAGAAACCGTCGTTTCCGCTGAAGTGGAGGCAATGATCGGCAGCGTCGTGCCAGGCGCATTTGTTGAGCGCATCAGCGGGCCCACCCGTACAGGTACCGCCGCCGGGGTGTCGCGTCGTTTCCTGGGATCGCCCGAATCGGGCGTGTTCGACAACCTCACGATCATCGTTGCCAACGGCTGGAGCCCGCCTGACATCGGACTGGCCGCCGCTTTGTCCGCCCGAACCACAGGCTCGACGGTGCTCTACACCGAGGCGGGTCGACTCTCACCGGAGGCGGAAGCAGTGCTGCACGAATACCAGCCGGCACGGATCGTTTTCATCGGAGGGCCCGCGGCAATCACCGATGATGCCAAGAATCGCGCCCGCTCGGTGGTGCCCGACGCCGCCGCACCGCGCTACAGCGGGTCAACACGAACCCAGACCGCTGCATTCGTAGCCCGCCGTATTCTCGGCAACCCCTGAATGCAATACGGCTCTTGGCGCTCCGTCGTCAGGCAAGGCCAGTCAACTTGTTGAACAAGTAGAGCCTTCGTCTTTTGTTGGGATTCGGGCTGCTGGGTTCGGCGGGGTTCATGTTAGGAGGAGTCCGCGGGCTTCGAAGTTGGCGTAGTTGGTGAAGCCGTGGGCTCGGCGTCGCAGGACTTGGAGCAGGTTGTTGGTTCCTTCGATTCGGCCGTTGCTGGGCCGCCCCGTTCGGTGCCAGTCGAGGATCTGGGCATGCCAGGCCAAGAAGGCGTCGACGGTGTCGCTGAACTCGGGGATCTGGCCGGTGGCGTAGATGTCGGCGAAGCGGTCGAGCGCTGCCATCGCGCCTTTGTGGTCGTCGGCGAGATAGAGGCCGTGCAGCTCGCCGAGCGCGTCCCAGGCTGGGTTGAGCCGTGGATGGGCGGCGAACAGGACGTCACGGGCCTGGTCGGCGGCGTCGAGCTTGTCGGGTCTGCGCATCAGCAGGAATCTCGCCCGGAACACGTCGCGGTCGAAAGCGGGCTTGGAGCCTTCGGGGCGGCGCTGGACGTCTCGGCGGACCGCGGTGAGCCCTGCTTGGAACCATCTGATGACCCGGTACCGGTCCAGGACGTGGCGGGCGTGGCCGAGCCGCGCGTCGATCGCTGCTTTGTACGCCGCCGAGCCGTCGGAGACGACGACCTTCACGGCTTTGCACCATCGGGGCCCTTGGGCGGCCAGGAACGCGCTGAGCGCCTGGGCGTCGCGGTGGGGCACCATGGCGAGCACCTCGCCGGTGTCGCCGTTGACGATCACCGTCACGTAGCGGTGCCGCTTGCGGATCGAGGTCCCCTCCACCCCCAGCACCCGGCATCTTTGGCGGCGGCGGTGCTCGCCGACCAGCCCCGCCCATGCGACCACCAGCGAGTTCACCAGCTTCCAGCTCACCTGGTGGCGTTTGGCTGCCGCGTTGACCGTCATCGCACGGGCGTCTTTGACCAGCCGGCGCGCCAGACGCGCCGTGACGCGGCCCTCGAACCCCTGATGGCCCTCACTGAAACGGCTGCCGCACGGCTCGCACACCAGCCGCCGCCGCTCCCAGATCAGCGTCACCGGCCGCCCCGACACCTCCAAGTCGCGGATCTTGTTGTCACGGCGGTCATGAACCTTCCCGCTCGGGACCCCGCAATCGGGGCATCTGGGGCGGCGCACCGTCGAGCACACCCGCACCACCAGCTCCTCCGGCGCGTCGACGACGACCCCCTCCACTTTGATGCGCCACAGCCACAGCCGCACCGACATAACATCACTCGCCATCGAGGCCCTCCAGGGTTCGGCGTCTCCAAACACCGATCCCCCCACGGCCTCGACCCCTACAAACGGACCCTCAACCCAACCTCATCCCAACAAAAGACGAAGGGCCCGTTATTTCGTCATCGGCGAACGATATCCGGTGTCATCAGATTGAAATCTCGGGGTCGAAGTCGTCGACGCTGTAGCCGCCATCGACCGCGGTGATCAGCCCTGTGTCGGGCTCGGCCGCGATGTGGGCCTTGCAGCCGTCCCGATAAACGCTGCGCGACTTGTGGACATGCCGCGACTCGGGATCCACCACCGAGACGACCCGCCCCGGCGCGGTGCGCCACCGCCCCAGTCCACCACCGCGACCACCTCGCCAACCATCACCCCGACATCGAAAATCGAACCCTGATCATCAGCCGAACCGCGCACCCCACCATCATCCGCGATCGCACCCCCCAACACGAGGACCCACAACCGGACTTTCCGACCACCCTCCTAGGCCAAACGAGGCGGCCTAGCCCGACTCGATCGCAGCGCCTATCATCGCGACAACTATCACCACAAACCATGGGCACACCCCGCCCGCGCTGCGCAATCAAAACTCCCCAAGCGGGCAATTGCTCAGAACCATCACAGATAGCCGTCAGGCTGTTCAGATTGGATTCCCTATGATGCGCAATTGGACTCGACGGTCTCCCTTGTGTGGGTCGCCTGCACCTCGAGCATCGGGGCCGATTAGGAGGTTGGGGTGGGGGGCCGCAGCGTTCGTGCTGGTCAGCACCGTGCTCCTCATGGATTCCTCTGCTCTGGCGGCGAAGGCGAGCGGTTTGAGCGCTGGTGGTCTGGAGGCGCTGTCGGTGAGCGGTGGCGTCCAGCTGTCGTGGGACGAACCCGTCGATCTCGCTGAGCAGGTGACGGGATACAGGATCCTGCGCCGCAGCCCCAGTCTGGGCGAGTCTCGTCTGAGCGAGCTAGTGGCCGACACCGAGTCGACGCTGACTGCTTATCTCGACACCGAGGTCGTATCCGCGACGGTGTACATCTATCGGGTAGTGGCGTTGCGGGGAGGTGTGGCTGCGCCGTGGTCGATGAGGGCGCGGCTGACCTACCAGGCGTCGGCGGTTTCGCCTGAGACCTTTCAAGAGGTTTCGCTTTCTCAACAGCAGGAAGGTTCCGGGCAGCTGAGCGACGACACCATCGAGCCCGAGTGGACCCTGCAGCAGCTGAGCCCGACCGGTCTCGTCGCGCAGGCGAACCCGGGTTTGGTGGTGCTGACATGGGACGCGCCCGAGGGCGACGCGGACGCTGTCGACGGCTACGAGATCCTGCGTCGGCGAACGAACCGGGGTGAGAAAGTGCTCCTGACGCTGGTCGCCGACACCGGCACCGCCGACACCACATATGTCGACCGATCTGCCAACGAGGAAGGCGTGAAGTACGCCTACCGAGTCAAGGCACTGCGCAACGGAACTGCCAGCAATTCGTCGCCGTTCACAAATGCAATCGGCCTGCCCGCCGCAACGCTCGAATACGTAGTGACCGAAGACGAGTACGAAACATCCGAGCAAGAGAGCTGCCCGAATCTCCAAGACGATACTGACGTAGTCCAGATCTGTCACCTACCTGATATCAACCTGCGTACCGCGATTGAACAGACACTCGGCAAGAGCCCCGGAGACGGCATCACTTTGGGCGATATGGAAGCCCTCATCAGTTTGAATCTGTCTTACAGCCAGTTGACGTCCATCGACATCACCGGCCTCGAACACGCGTCAAATCTCACCGGATTGAACTTGGACGGCAATCAGCTCACACAGATCACCGGCCTCGACAAACTCACTTCGCTTACTGAACTCGCAATCTATAAGAACAAGCTCGAAGCTATAGATGTAACAGGCCTCTCCAACCTTGTAAGCTTGGACCTGCGCTATAACAAGCTCACCAGCATCAGCGGCCTCGCCGACCTTGTATCACTCACCAGCCTGCTCCTGAGAAGCAACAAGTTGGCGTCCATCAACGTCGCTGGCCTCACATCACTGGAGAGACTGTACCTGCACTCCAACGACCTCACGCAGATCAGAGGCCTCTCAACTCTCACATCACTCACCAGCCTGGACCTGATTTATAACAGGCTGGCGTCCATCGATGTCACTGGCCTCACATCACTGGAATCCCTGACCGTTTTCCATAATGAGCTCACCAGTATCGTCGGTCTCAGCGATCTCACATCACTGACCACCTTGGACCTGTCGTACAACTACCTGGCGTCCGCTAGCCTGACCGGCCTCACATCACTTACAGACGTCGCCCTGGCGCACAACCTTCTGACATCCATTGATCTGACCGGCCTCACATCACTTACAGACCTGGACCTGTCCGTAAACAAGCTGACGTCCATTGACCTGACCGACGTCACGTCACTGGTAGGCCTGGACCTGCACTGGAACCTTCTGACATCCATTGATCTGACCGGCCTCACATCACTTACAGACCTGGACCTGTCCGTAAACAAGCTGACGTCCATTGACCTGACCGGCCTCACGAAACTCCGAGTACTGAACCTATGCTGCAACGTGTTCACTCAGGTCTCAGGCCTTGAGGACCTCACTGATCTCAGGGTCCTAAAGCTGGGTTCCAATGACCTGAGTTCCTTCGATGCCAGTGACCTCACTGAACTCGAGTCCCTGTACCTCGAGAACAATAATCTTTCGTTTGTCAATGTCAGTGGCCTCGGGAACATCATTAGGCTGGGACTGCGGAATAACGACCTGACGATGATCGACGTCAGTGACCTCACTGAACTTGACTACCTCGAACTCAGAGAAAACCCACTTACCGAATCCGATATAGTCGGACTGCGTGCGGACACCTTCTTGGCCATGTGAGAATTCCCGCTGGGCCGGCATGCGTGCCCTTTGGCGGGACGATGCTCGATGCCCCGCTACCTGTTCTGCAGAAGAGTGACAAATCGACACACAACCCGACCGGCGGCTTGTCTTGACGTACAAATAGTCACCTTTCGCTTAGGGTCCGCCATAGGTTAACTCGCGTTGTGTAGTGTTGCGGGTGTGGAGCTGTCGGCGGCGGATGCGGGGGTGTTCTTCGAGACGGTGATGCCGCATCTGGGCGAGCGTCAGCGGCGTGTGGTGGCCGGCGCGATGGCCGAGGCGCTGGGCCGCGGCGGGCAGGCGTTCGTGGTGGGAGCGTCGGGTATCTCGACTTCGACGATGTCGCGGGCGGTGCGCGAGGTGCGCGCTGGGGTCGAGCCGTCGGACCGTCAGCGTGTCGAGGGCGGCGGGGACCGCCCGGCGATCGACAAGCAGCCCGGTCTGCTCGAGGCGCTCGACGAGCTGGTGCATCCGGTCACGCGGGGCAGCCCGATGTCGCCGCTGCGCTGGACGCTGAAGTCGACGCGCCAGCTCGCCCGCGAGCTGACCGGGCAGGGCTTCAAGGCGTCCGCTGAGCTGGTGCGCCGGCTGCTGCATCAGATGGGCTACTCGCTGCAGGCGCCGGCCAAGCAGAACGAGGGCGCCGGCCATCCCGACCGCGACGCCCAGTTCGCCTACCTCAACGCGCTGGCGGAGGAGTTCGGCGCCGCCGGGGAGCCGGTGATCAGCGTGGACACCAAGAAAAAGGAACTGATCGGGTCCTACGCCAACGGCGGCGCCGAACGCCAGCCCGCCGGGCAGCCCCAGCGGGTCAACGTGCACGACTTCGCCGACCGGACGCTGGGAGAGTTCGCCAAGGCCGTCCCCTACGGCGTCTACGACGTCGCCGACAACGCCGGCTGGGTCAGCGTCGGCGACTCCGCCGACACCGCCGAGTTCGCCGTGAGCTCCATCCGCCGCTGGTGGGACACCCTGGGCCGCGACCGGTTCCCGACCGCGACCCGGCTGCTGATCACCGCCGACGCCGGCGGCTCCAACGGCTACCGGCCCCGCGCCCAGAAATGGTTCCTCGCCCAACTCGCCGCCGACACCGGCCTCGAGATCACCGTCGCGCACTACCCGCCCGGCACCAGCAAATGGAACAAGATCGAGCACCGCCTCTTCAGCTTCATCTCCATGAACTGGCGAGGCCGACCCCTCACCGACATCGCCACCATCGTCGAGCTCATCGCCTCCACCACCACCCAAGCCGGGCTCACCGTCCAAGCCGCCTACGACCCCAACTGGTACCAACGCGGCATCAAGATCACCGACCGCCAAATGCAACACCTGCCGCTGCGCCCCCACCACTGGCACGGCGAATGGAACTACACCATCACACCGACCGAACACGCGACCTAACCCGCGGCGGCCGCTTAGCCGTCAATCTCGTATGCGTCGTCGGCATATCCTTTGAAGACCTTGTAGCGCAGCGTGTAGGCGTTGAGGCCTGGTTCTTGTGCCTCGACTCGAATGAAGTAGTGGCCCGCAGGAAGCGTTACGAAAATCATCTCTGTGGCGGTGCCGTCGCTAGTGCTGTTGAACGGCTCCAGTACGATTCCATCGGCGTTCTCGATGAACATGTCTGCGTCATAGTCTTGGCGACGCAGGCTTAAATCAATGAACGTGTAGCCCGTCAGTGTGAAGCGAAAGTAGTCGACTCCGTCGTCAACGCCGTTGATCGTGCTCCTGGTCACGCGGACCACGCCATTTCTCAGCCCACCGGTGCCGGTAATGTCGCCAAGGTCGATTGCACCTTCTCTCACCGAGTCAGCATCTTCGGGTAGATCGTCGTCGCCGTTGCTGTCGCCCGAGACGGTTGATTGGAGCGAGATGTTCCATGAGATTGTGACGCTTGCGGACAGATCGCCGTCGCTCACAGTGACTACTGATTGCGATGTGCCTGCGATGATCGGATTGCCCACGATTCGACCTGTTGACCTGACAAGGTCCAGCCCGGCGGGGAGCGTGTCGACGGTCCAGTTCAGCTGGTCGCCCTGTGCGTCTGTGGCGACGACATGCACGTCGACGGAGTCGCCGACGCTAAACGACTGGTTGCCGGGGAATGTGACCGAAGGCGCTGTGTTGGGTGCTTCGGTGATTGTTATGGCCGTCTCGGCGAAGGCAGAGGGTGCGGCTGTGCTGGTGGCCCTGACAACAACCGAACCTGAGGCTGGGACTGCGGCGGGAGCTGCGTAGGTGCCGTCAGCGTCGATCGTGCCCACTGTTGAGTTGCCGCCGTCCACTCCTTCAACTGCCCAAGACACACCTGCAGCCACGCCGGTGACTTGGGCACGAAGGCTTGTGGTAGTCCCCGCGACGATCGACGCTGGGGCATTGACGATCGAGACGATGGCCTCAGCAGCGGTCATATCGATAGTGGCTGTAGCAACTATGGGGCTAGTCGGAAAATCGGGTCTGGTCGAGTCGAAAGCGACGAATTCAAACGTATCCACACCGGAGAATCCAGGGTCGGGTGTGTAGGTGACGGTCCGATTCAAGAAGGCGCGATATGAGTTGCCTCCCTGAACAACGGTATAGTTGCGTGCGGTTGCAATCGTTCCGTGAGATGGGTGGGATACGATTCGGAACGCAATCTGTCCCGGATTGCGGTAGCTATTGGCCGACAATCTGATCTGCGGCGTTGTGTCCGGTTCGGCAGTGAACACCCTCGATTTTGCCACATAACCACGGACGACGCTGACGTCATCCGACAGGGCGACACCGTTGTTGGTCTCGTCAGACTCGATCAAGATATTGTAGGGGTCGGCCTCAACGCCAAGCCGGTACCGGCCTGGACTCACGTCGGACACGTCAATCCACTGAAAAGTCAGATCACCGTCATAGATGTCTCTCCACCCTTCGGTAACTCCCATTTCCAGGCTTGTAGCGTTCGGCTCGTTGGCCATGCAGTTCTGGTTGTCTACATCCGAATATGTGGCAGGGCCCGGATCGGGGTGGCGGTCCGGCAGCGCCTCAGAGTCGGCAAGACAAAAACCTACTTTGGCTCCGGGCGCGACCAGTGTCACTCCGTCGCTGCTCCACAGCGAATATGCCACGATATCCATCAAGTGAAAGTGATTGTGGCCGTCGGCAGTCTCATAACGCACCGGAGGCTGTGCAAGTTTGAACCATTCCCCTGATGCGGTCTTGACCCGCTGCCAGACGTCATGACTTGTTGGATCCGCTGGATCGACAAGCTGAGGATTGCCCGATAGGTCAACGGGCCCGTCACCCAGGTTGGTCACATAGCCGTCGAAGCGCAGTACGAGCCGCCGTTGCCCGCCTGTCAAGACTTCATGCACTCCATAGTCAAAGACTGGAGGATCGCTCACCAAATCGGGCAGCAAATAGTCCTCTGGGATCGCGTCCATACCCGGGCCGGCAACCACAGCCCGCGCGTCGGCGCGCAGGGCACGACCGTCGCTTGAGCACACCGCGGCGGCCAGCACACAATCCGTTGCGGCGGGCAGTGACACGACCGCGCCGCTCGCCCCTTCTGGCTGCAAGGTCACTGTCCATCTACTCGCCGACCCCGGCGAGTACTTGCGCACAGCGATGATCTCGGCGCCGACTGCGGCCAAGGCATGATCTTTGAGCATCTTTGCGTCTACTGCCAGGTTCGCCTCGTCGAAGACCAGATCCACGTCGAATTGCGTCTCGCCGTCATGAGACGGCGGCACATTTGCGAAATACGCCGACGGCGGCGCCGCCGGCCTGCCCGTCACTGCACCCGAACCGCCCATAGCGATGCTCAGTTCCACCTCGTCGCCCGCAGTCCATCCCATCGGCGCCGAAGGCCACCAATAGCGTCCTGCGGCCGCGAGCACCTGCTCGAGACTGTCGCTGCCGACAAATTCGCTGCCGCCCACGCGAAACACGAAATCACGCGACAGCTCACGCGACAGCCCCAGGACCAGCCCCCCGTGATCGATCACTGCCGACACTCCAACGGACCCGCCGTCCACCACGAACTCATCAGAAGACAGCGAACCCACGGACCTCGTGAATCTCGTATATCCCGAAGCCCCTCCCTGAAGATCTGCCACCGACAACACCGACGACCACACAATCTCGTACTCCGGCTCGCTCGCGGCAGCAAGCCCACGCACGCCCGGCCCGGGCGCCTCGGGCGTGTCGGCTCTGAACCAGTGGCTCCGGTTGCTCATGCCCGTCGCGCTGCGAGCCTTGACCCGGTACACATAGCTGCGCCCAGGCTCCACCGTGTTGTCGGTGAACTCAGTGACGGCGTCACCAGTGTCATCAACCAGCACACTGAACACTCCGGCACGCTGTAAGGCCCTGTCACGCCGAAGCACCTGGTAGCCGATCACTGCGGGATCGCCGGGATCGTCCCAGATCAGATCTGCCCGATCCCAGGTCACAGTTCCGCCCAAGCCAGTCGGCGCAGGCAACCAGCCCGCCTTAACCGACTGACCGGCCAACGGGGGGAAGTGCCCATCGCCCTGCAAAACAGAAGAATCCGCACCGACGGGTGCCGCAGCCAACACCACAACCAGTGCAGCGGACAACAACCGCACGCCCCACTTGCAACACGCGCTACCGCGACCGCTCCCAGACAGACCCATCAAATACCCCCACCGATAATATCGGTAATAATCGAGGCGCAACGATAGTCCATCTCAGCGGACTCGAATACTGGGCAGGGCCATCGACCGACGACGGCCCCCAGCAGGTGCGGAAGTGATCCACAGCGAGCGGTGGATTCAGGGCTCTTGCCGTGGATGGGTTCGGTCGGGGACTGGGCCGTCGTGCCCGCGACCGGCCCGGTGACCCTGCCTGTGCACGTCGTGTGGAGCGCGCAGGGAGATCTCGGCCTGCAGTTCGGAGCGTGGGACGACCTGCGCCTGGCGCTGCATGTACGCGCCCAGTGGGGCATATAGCTGCGCAAGAGCGGCTTGATCAGCTGCGTCATCACGTCCGGTGATAATAACGGGTACTGTTATCGATCTTGCCGCTCGGGAGGTCTGCGCAGTTGAACACGGGCGAAGATCCGTTAGGTGCCGTTGCAGGGCACCGAATGCGCCGCCTCCTCGGCCTCGTCAAATGTCAACTCAGGAACACAGGTCTCCAAATGTTTGCTGGCACTGCACTGATTCTCATGTTCGTTCCAAGACCCTATGCGGCTCCGGCTGGTGGTTGGAAGGTGGCGTTGTGATTGGTTTGAATCGGTTCTTTGGGCTCGTTGCCCCGAGGAGAGCGGCTGTTGTGGCTGTTTTGGCGTTGGGGTTGTCGGCGGGGGTTGTCGTGCCGGTGGGGGCTGTTGAGGGTGTGTTGACGCCGACGGGGTTGTCGGCGTCGTCGGCGGCTGGTGGGGTGTTGTTGGAGTGGGACGCGCCTGTGCAGGATGCTGGGTCGGTGACGGGGTATCGGATCGTGCGCCGCCGCACTGATGTGGGCGAGAAGCGGCTGTCGCAGCTGGTTCGGGACACGGGTACGACGTCGACGTCGTATTTGGACGAGTCTGCGTTCGATGGCGGTGTCTATATCTACCGGGTGCGGGCGATGCGCGGCGGTCTGCGCTCGGCCATTTCTGACAAGGCGACCATCACCTACAAGCCGCCCGCCGACGAGCCGGCGCCGGTTGATACATCGGATCTGTCTGGGCCTAGGTCGGATCTGTCTGGGCCGAAGTCGGATGCTGATGACCCTGTCGCTGCTGGGGTGTCGCCGGTGTGGTCTGCGGTGTTGACGGTGGATGCATATGGGGGTTCGTCGCCTCCGTCGTTGGGATTCTGGGAATGGTCCAGGAGCGATGTGGGCTCGGCGACGGGCGGGTTGTCTGAGCGTCACTTCGAGGTTGGGGACAGCGGGATCACGGTGGCGGCGCTGTTCGAGTACGTCGAGGGCGGTTTGATGATGGGCCTGAGCGCGGAGCTGCCCGAGGATTTTGTGCTCGACGTGGACGGGGAGCAGTTCGTGGGCAGCGAGAGCTTTGTGCCTGGGCTGATTTTGAGGGGCCGATATTGGTGGCCTGCGGCTCCCAGAGACTGGCGGACAGGCGATCAGGTGCCGGTGAGCATCACCATGGGAGGTCCCGGCGACCTGACCGGGCGGCCGAAAGCTCCGCCGTCGGCGAGATTCTCGCATCTGCCGGCCGGGCACAACGGCATCGACGCGTTTACTGTGCGGTTGAACTTCGACGAGGCTGGCTTGGCTGTCGACGCCGCGATGCTGCGCGACGACACCCTTGAGGTCGCTGGCGCTGGGATCGCCGAGGTCAAAAAGGCTTCAGCCGGCAAGAGGGCCTGGGACATCACGCTCGAGCCCCACGGACCCGAAGAGATCATCGTGGCGCTGGGACCCGTCGGCGGCTGCGCACTGCTTGGCGCGGTATGCACCTCAGACGGCCGAGAGCTGCACAACCACGCGCAAGTGGTCATTGCGGGCCTCGCCGATGCCTCTCTCGCGTCTTTGGATCTGATGGGGGCTTCGCTTGGGGCGCCGTTCGATCCCGCGGAGGCGCTGCACTACGCGACGTCGGCGCCGGGCGCGTCGGAATTCACCGTTCTTGCCGCTGCTGCGGAGGAATCGGCGGGCGCAGAGGTGTCGATTACGCCCGCGGATGCCGACCCGGGTGAGCCCGGCCATCAGGTCGTCGTGGACCCGAACGGCGAGACCGCAGTCGAATTGACAGTGACCGCCCCCGATGGCGTGGCCACGCGGCGCTATTGGCTCGTTGCCCGCTCCGACACCGCATCAGGCGACGAATCCTCGGCGTTGGAGAACATGCAGATGAGCGGGCTCGAGCCGCTGGCGTTCAATGAGAAAGAGTCGTTGTACGTGCTGTCAGTTCATGAGGAGGTGTCGCAAACCACCGTGGTGACCAGTCGAGCCGAAACCGACGCGATCGTCGAAGTGATGGTGGTGCGCAGCGACAGCGCGAAACTCACTCTTGACCGCAACGACGCGGACCCTGCGGCGATAGGGCATCAAGTCGATCTCGCCGATTCGGGCGACACGCTGGTGATCGTTCGAGTCACATCGGGCGATGGGCTGAGCCAACGCGTCTATCTGACCCTCATCTCCAAAGTATCGACATCGGTCAGGTCCTCAATGCGCCAGCTCACAATGCGCAGCAAACTCACCATGCGCAGCGAAACGGCGCCGACGCTGAGCAGCCTCAGCGTCTCGGAGGGGAGTCTGGACCCCGCATTCGCGGCAGACGAGTTCGAATACACCGCCACAGTCGAGTCAGACGTGGCCGAAGTGACCGTCACTGCTGCAGCCAACGGCGCCGAGCTGACGGTGATCCCCGCAGACGCCGACGCAAATGATCCAGGACATCAAGTTGCTCTCGGCCTGCCCGGTTCCGAGACGGCGATCGTGATCGTCGCTAGTGCAAATGGCCAGCTCGTCAGCTACGTGGTCACTGTTTCACGCAAAGCATCGACGCGCCTGGCATTGCTGGACGTGAGCGGCTCGCAGCTCACACCGGCATTCGATCCTGACTTGTATGCCTACACGGCCACCGTCGACGACACACAGAGTCACGCCACGATTCATGCGACAGCCGAAGCCCCTGATGCCGAGGTCCGAATCGTTCCCGGCGACGACGATCCGGTCACGCCTGGACACCAGGTAGCACTCGGCGCCCTGGGCGATTTGACGACAACCCAAGTAGTCGTGCTTGTCTCCGCGCCCACAGTTGCGGCCCACGGGACTTACATGATCGCTGTCACTCGGCCCGAGCTCGTTCCGTCTTTGGGTTCTTTGAGCGTTGCGGGCCTCGATCTGACGCCCGCATTCGACAGCGACGTGTTCGAATACGCGGTGGCAGCCGGGCCTGAACTTGCCGAGGCGACCTTGTCGGCGACTGCCTCGTATCCCCATATGGACATCACCGTTTCGCTTGCCGACGCGGATCCCAACAAGCCCGGATGGCAGATACCGCTCGGCGCTCTCGGCTCGCAGACCGTGACCACAGCGGTGGTCACAGTGACCGATTCGAGCACGACAAGCATCTCATATACGGTCGCTGTTACTCGGCCCGAGCTCGTTCCGTCTTTGGGTTCTTTGAGCGTTGCGGGCCTCGATCTGACGCCCGCATTCGACAGCGACGTGTTCGAATACGCGGCGGCAGCCGGGCCTGAACTTGCCGAGGCGACCTTGTCGGCGACTGCCTCGTATCCCCATATGGACATCACCGTTTCGCCTGCCGACGCGGATCCCAACAAGCCCGGATGGCAGATACCGCTCGGCGCTCTCGGCTCGCAGACCGTGACCACAGCGGTGGTCACAGTGACCGATTCGAGCACGACAAGCATCTCATATACGGTCGCTGTTACTCGGCCCGAGCTCGTTTCGTCTTTGGGTTCTTTGAGCGTTGCGGGCCTCGATCTGACGCCCGCATTCGACAGCGACGTGTTCGAATACGCGGCGGCAGCCGGGCCTGAACTTGCCGAGGCGACCTTGTCGGCGACTGCCTCGTATCCCCATATGGACATCACCGTTTCGCCTGCCGACGCGGATCCCAACAAGCCCGGATGGCAGATACCGCTCGGCGCTCTCGGCTCGCAGACCGTGACCACAGCGGTGGTCACAGTGACCGATTCGAGCACGACAAGCATCTCATATACGATCGTCTTCACCCGAGCTGCGGCGTCGCCGCAGCACTATGCACCGTCGAATCTCACACTGAGATCCACGGCTGGCGGAATCCGGCTGAGATGGGAGGCGCCCGCGGTCGACGGATCGTCTGTCACAGGTTACGAGATTGTGCGCCGCCAATCGGGCGCGGGCCAGACAGGCTCCCAAGCGCTTGCCCAGACCGATGAGTCTGTCACCGAGTACCTGGACGGGACCGTTGCCGTCGGGGGCGAGTATTTCTATGAGGTGTTCGCAGTACGAGGGCCTCAAACCAGTCCTCAAACAAGTCTGGGCAGC
The DNA here is from genome assembly GCA_965226645.1 of Candidatus Poriferisodalis sp. Taxonomy (GTDB): domain Bacteria; phylum Actinomycetota; class Acidimicrobiia; order Acidimicrobiales; family Poriferisodalaceae; genus Poriferisodalis. The sequence goes on along the minus strand of CBDDDL010000004.1, from coordinate 529,796 downwards.
GGAGAGACGGGAGCCGAGTACAACCCGCAGATGGCGACGTTGAGATCCATCGTGAGCCGACACAATACGCTGATACCGGCCTTTGACCCCGACATCGTTGAATATGAGCTGAGAACACCCCACTGGGCGACGACGGTGAGCCTCGATGTCGAGACCACCCACTCATCCTGGGTGTTCACCATCGGTTCCAATAACGACCCGAGCGTCTCCGGTACCACTGTCGATCTTCACGGCAATGACGTGATCACCATCGTCGTATCCGGAGGTGGCCGTCTCCCGGTGACCTACACGATCAATGTGACCATTTCCGCCGACGTGTCTGTCTCAGAAGGCGGTCAGGACTTTCCAGGCAACATTTCCACACACGGGCGAGTCGCCGTGGGCGGGTCGGCCGACGCGTACATGTCGGACAGCGACTGGATCGCGGTGGACCTAGAGGTGGGCAAAGTGTATCGCATCAATCTCGAAGGCCATTGGAACCGATTTAATACCCTGCCGAATTTGGAGCTCATCTCGATCCGGAACTTCAAGGGTGTTTCCATAGGCGGCACTTCGGACAGGGACAGCGGAGGCAACAATACAGTCGAGAGGCCACAGAGCCGCGACAGCCAGCTGTACTTCTTTCCCGAGTACTCAGGAGTCCACTACGTGCACGCGGGCCACGATGAAGATTGGCCACACGGCCCGTATACCGTGAGCGTGACCGAAATCCCGTATGAAGACGACATCCCTGCGGACCTCAGCACTTCGGAGACGCTCACGGTCGGCGTCCCGACCGGGGGAGAGATCGAAATAGCGGACGATCGCGACTGGTTCAGGGTCAGCCTGCTGGCCGACACCATGTACTGGATCGAGGTGAAGGGCAAGCCAACGAGCTCGGGCACCTTGCGCGATCCGAGGCTGGCCTGGGTGCATGACGCCTCAGGCGTCCGGATTCCCGGCACGAAAACCGAAACAGGCGGCCCCCAGAGTCCACCGTGGTACAGCAATGACAACAACGCCAGGCTGGCGTTCACGCCGTCGACGGCGGGGATCTACTACATTTCGGCTGCCGGCAACGAATACGACAATTGGGCGCATCACGTCGGGACATACGAGGTATTGGTGACCGCCGTCAGTGACGATTTTGCGGCTGACACCGCTACGACCGGAGTCATCGAGGTCGGCGGAGTGGCCAAAGGCATCTTCGAACAGAAAAGCGACAGTGACTGGTTCGCAGTCGACCTCGTCGCCGGCACGTTGTATCAGATCGATCTGACGGGGGACAACTCTCACGCGGCTGGTCCGGCCGGCCTCACAGTCATCAAAGGCGTCTACGATTCGAGCGGCAACAAGATCCCCGGCACCAGCAGCTACTCCTCCGTCTCACTCAGCAATAGAACCCGTGTGGTCTTCACGCCAGCCGACTCCGGCATCCATTATGTGTCCGCAGGTTGGGCGCCTGGCTACGAACTTGACAGCCTCGGCGGCTACATCTTGAAGTTCAAAGTTTTCACGGACGATTGTTCCGCCGACATTGACACCGGCTGCGCCGTTGCAGGCCCATATAAGACCATTCGCGGCGAGCTGGAAATCAGGGGTGACGTCGACTGGTACGCGGTCGAACTCGATGCAGATGTCGAGTACTGGATCCACATCAAAGGAAAGGGGCGCGAGTATGCGACCGGGTTTACTGTCGGCAATCCAAATTTGAAAGGCGTCTACGATTCGGTCGGCAATAAGATCCCCGGCACCGCGGCCGACAACGGCACCGTCCACTACGACTCCTTGCTGAAATTCACGCCTACCGAAACGGGAACCCACTATGTGGCGGTCACCTACTCCTCATCGTGGGATTTTCCGTCTCTCGGGACCTACGGCGTCGAATACGGGAGAGTGACTGACGACTTCTCCGCCAATACAACCACAACCGGTACTGTCGATGTGGACGGTTCGGCCACCGGAATGATTAGTATAGTCGGCGACCGTGACTGGTTCCGGGTCACATTGATCCCTGGCAACACCTACAGGATTGACATCGAGGGCTCGGCCACCGGAATGGGCACAATCTACAGTCCGAATTTGACAGGGATACACGACAGTACTGGCCAAAAGATAGCCAACACTTCCAACGACTTCGGTGGAGTAAATTCCAATGCCAAGCTCATCTTCCGAGCGAATAACGAGAACTTGACGCACTACATATCGGTCACAGGCGGCGCAAGTGCCCTTGGCTCCTATACAGTAACAGTCACTTTAAGGCCTTAACGGCGACTAGGAGCCTGCTGAGCAAGTCGTTTGGTGTGGCCGGCGGTTTTGGGGTGTGGCGGCGGCTGTAGGCCTGTTCGCGGTCGTGGGATCGTTTCGGGCGGGGTGTGCGGGGTGGTGGTGTGTTGGGCGGTCTCAGGTGATGGCCCAGTTGGTGCCGTTGTGGTGGAGTCCGACGCTGGTGAGGCGTTGCAGGTTGACCGCGGCAGCGCGCAAGCGCAGCCAGTGCCGGCTGTTGGCGGTCCCGAGGTAGGGGCATCTTCGGTTGCGGCGCACGATCCACGCGATGGTTCGCTCGGCCATGGGCCGATGGGTGCGGTAGTCGTGCTGGAACCCTTCGGTGCGGGCTTGGGCGCGTGCTGCTTTTAGCAGGTCGTGGTGGGGGTGGATCTTGATGGTGCGCCCGGCCTTGGCGGCGGTGCAGCGCGCTCGTTGGGGGCATCCGCGGCAGTGCCGGCCGAAGCGGGCGTTGCCTGCGGGGGTGATGGTGACGGTGATGCCTTCGGGGCAGGTGGCGGTGCCGGAGAACTCGCCGGTGTCGGCGTCGAAGCGGCAGTCGATGTCGAAGTCGTCGATGCTGTGTCCGCCTTCGACCGCGACCCGCAGCGGCGGGGGCTTGATGACCGCGTCCATCTCGGCTTCGGCCAGATCGGCGCGCAGCGCCCCGGTGCCGTAGGCGCTGTCGGCGAGCACGCCGGTGCCCGCGGGCTCCCCTTCGAGCAGCCCCATCGCCGTGTCGGCGTCGCCGACGTCGCCTGCGGACAGGTCCGCTGCGGTGATCAGGCCGGTGCCGGGCTCGGCTTGATCAGCTGCGTCATCACGTCCGGTGATAATAACGGGTACTGTTATCGATCTTGCCGCTCGGGAGGTCTGCGCAGTTGAACACGGGCGAAGATCCGTTAGGTGCCGTTGCAGGGCACCGAATGCGCCGCCTCCTCGGCCTCGTCAAATGTCAACTCAGGAACACAGGTCTCCAAATGTTTGCTGGCACTGCACTGATTCTCATGTTCGTTCCAAGACCCTATGCGGCTCCGGCTGGTGGTTGGAAGGTGGCGTTGTGATTGGTTTGAATCGGTTCTTTGGGCTCGTTGCCCCGAGGAGAGCGGCTGTTGTGGCTGTTTTGGCGTTGGGGTTGTCGGCGGGGGTTGTCGTGCCGGTGGGGGCTGTTGAGGGTGTGTTGACGCCGACGGGGTTGTCGGCGTCGTCGGCGGCTGGTGGGGTGTTGTTGGAGTGGGACGCGCCTGTGCAGGATGCTGGGTCGGTGACGGGGTATCGGATCGTGCGCCGCCGCACTGATGTGGGCGAGAAGCGGCTGTCGCAGCTGGTTCGGGACACGGGTACGACGTCGACGTCGTATTTGGACGAGTCTGCGTTCGATGGCGGTGTCTATATCTACCGGGTGCGGGCGATGCGCGGCGGTCTGCGCTCGGCCATTTCTGACAAGGCGACCATCACCTACAAGCCGCCCGCCGACGAGCCGGCGCCGGTTGATACATCGGATCTGTCTGGGCCTAGGTCGGATCTGTCTGGGCCGAAGTCGGATGCTGATGACCCTGTCGCTGCTGGGGTGTCGCCGGTGTGGTCTGCGGTGTTGACGGTGGATGCATATGGGGGTTCGTCGCCTCCGTCGTTGGGATTCTGGGAATGGTCCAGGAGCGATGTGGGCTCGGCGACGGGCGGGTTGTCTGAGCGTCACTTCGAGGTTGGGGACAGCGGGATCACGGTGGCGGCGCTGTTCGAGTACGTCGAGGGCGGTTTGATGATGGGCCTGAGCGCGGAGCTGCCCGAGGATTTTGTGCTCGACGTGGACGGGGAGCAGTTCGTGGGCAGCGAGAGCTTTGTGCCTGGGCTGATTTTGAGGGGCCGATATTGGTGGCCTGCGGCTCCCAGAGACTGGCGGACAGGCGATCAGGTGCCGGTGAGCATCACCATGGGAGGTCCCGGCGACCTGACCGGGCGGCCGAAAGCTCCGCCGTCGGCGAGATTCTCGCATCTGCCGGCCGGGCACAACGGCATCGACGCGTTTACTGTGCGGTTGAACTTCGACGAGGCTGGCTTGGCTGTCGACGCCGCGATGCTGCGCGACGACACCCTTGAGGTCGCTGGCGCTGGGATCGCCGAGGTCAAAAAGGCTTCAGCCGGCAAGAGGGCCTGGGACATCACGCTCGAGCCCCACGGACCCGAAGAGATCATCGTGGCGCTGGGACCCGTCGGCGGCTGCGCACTGCTTGGCGCGGTATGCACCTCAGACGGCCGAGAGCTGCACAACCACGCGCAAGTGGTCATTGCGGGCCTCGCCGATGCCTCTCTCGCGTCTTTGGATCTGATGGGGGCTTCGCTTGGGGCGCCGTTCGATCCCGCGGAGGCGCTGCACTACGCGACGTCGGCGCCGGGCGCGTCGGAATTCACCGTTCTTGCCGCTGCTGCGGAGGAATCGGCGGGCGCAGAGGTGTCGATTACGCCCGCGGATGCCGACCCGGGTGAGCCCGGCCATCAGGTCGTCGTGGACCCGAACGGCGAGACCGCAGTCGAATTGACAGTGACCGCCCCCGATGGCGTGGCCACGCGGCGCTATTGGCTCGTTGCCCGCTCCGACACCGCATCAGGCGACGAATCCTCGGCGTTGGAGAACATGCAGATGAGCGGGCTCGAGCCGCTGGCGTTCAATGAGAAAGAGTCGTTGTACGTGCTGTCAGTTCATGAGGAGGTGTCGCAAACCACCGTGGTGACCAGTCGAGCCGAAACCGACGCGATCGTCGAAGTGATGGTGGTGCGCAGCGACAGCGCGAAACTCACTCTTGACCGCAACGACGCGGACCCTGCGGCGATAGGGCATCAAGTCGATCTCGCCGATTCGGGCGACACGCTGGTGATCGTTCGAGTCACATCGGGCGATGGGCTGAGCCAACGCGTCTATCTGACCCTCATCTCCAAAGTATCGACATCGGTCAGGTCCTCAATGCGCCAGCTCACAATGCGCAGCAAACTCACCATGCGCAGCGAAACGGCGCCGACGCTGAGCAGCCTCAGCGTCTCGGAGGGGAGTCTGGACCCCGCATTCGCGGCAGACGAGTTCGAATACACCGCCACAGTCGAGTCAGACGTGGCCGAAGTGACCGTCACTGCTGCAGCCAACGGCGCCGAGCTGACGGTGATCCCCGCAGACGCCGACGCAAATGATCCAGGACATCAAGTTGCTCTCGGCCTGCCCGGTTCCGAGACGGCGATCGTGATCGTCGCTAGTGCAAATGGCCAGCTCGTCAGCTACGTGGTCACTGTTTCACGCAAAGCATCGACGCGCCTGGCATTGCTGGACGTGAGCGGCTCGCAGCTCACACCGGCATTCGATCCTGACTTGTATGCCTACACGGCCACCGTCGACGACACACAGAGTCACGCCACGATTCATGCGACAGCCGAAGCCCCTGATGCCGAGGTCCGAATCGTTCCCGGCGACGACGATCCGGTCACGCCTGGACACCAGGTAGCACTCGGCGCCCTGGGCGATTTGACGACAACCCAAGTAGTCGTGCTTGTCTCCGCGCCCACAGTTGCGGCCCACGGGACTTACATGATCGCTGTCACTCGGCCCGAGCTCGTTCCGTCTTTGGGTTCTTTGAGCGTTGCGGGCCTCGATCTGACGCCCGCATTCGACAGCGACGTGTTCGAATACGCGGTGGCAGCCGGGCCTGAACTTGCCGAGGCGACCTTGTCGGCGACTGCCTCGTATCCCCATATGGACATCACCGTTTCGCTTGCCGACGCGGATCCCAACAAGCCCGGATGGCAGATACCGCTCGGCGCTCTCGGCTCGCAGACCGTGACCACAGCGGTGGTCACAGTGACCGATTCGAGCACGACAAGCAGCTCATATACGGTCGTCTTCACCCGAGCTGCGGCGCCGCCGCAGCACTATGCACCGTCGAATCTCATACTGACATCCATGGCTGGCGGAATCCGGCTGAGATGGGAGGCGCCCGCGGTCGACGGATCGTCTGTCACAGGTTACGAGATTGTGCGCCGCCAATCGGGCGCGGGCCAGACAGGCTCCCAAGCGCTTGCCCAGACCGATGAGTCTGTCACCGAGTACCTGGACGGGACCGTTGCCGTCGGGGGCGAGTATTTCTATGAGGTGTTCGCAGTACGAGGGCCTCAAACAAGTCTGGGCAGCGGAGAGACGGGAGCCGAGCACAACCCGCAGATGGCGACGTTGAGATCCATCGCGAGCCGACACAATACGCTGATACCGGCCTTTGACCCCGACATCGTCGAATATGAGCTGAGAACACCCCACTCGGCGACGACGGTGAGCCTCGATGTCGACACCACCCACTCATCCTCGGTGTTCACCATCGGTTCCAATAACGACCCGAGCGTCTCCGGTACCACTGTCGATCTTCACGGCAATGACGTGATCACCATCGTCGTATCCGGAGCCGGCCGTCTCCCGGTGACCTACACGATCAATGTGACCATTTCCGCCGACGTGTCTGTCTCAGAAGGCGGTCAGGACTTTCCAAGCAACACTTCCACACACGGGCGAGTCGCCGTAGGCGGGTCGGCCAACGCGTACATGTCGGACAGCGACTGGATCGCGATGGACCTAGAGGTGGGCAAAGTGTATCGCATCAATCTCGAAGGCCATCTGAACCGATTTAATGAACGGCCGAATCTGGAGCTCATCTCGATCCGGAACCGCAATGGTGTTTCCATAGCCGGTACCTCGGACAGGGACAGCGGAGGCAACAATATAAACGAGTTCCCACAGAGCCGCGACAGCCAGCTGTACTTCTTTCCCAATTACTCAGGAGTCCACTACGTGCACGCGGACCACCATAGTTCTTGGCAACACGGCCCATATACCGTGAGCGTGACCGAAATCCCGTATGAAGACGACATCCCTGCGGACCTCAGCACTTCGGAGACGCTCACGGTCGGTGTCCCGACCGGGGGAGAGATCGAAATAGCGGACGATCGCGACTGGTTCAGGGTCAGCCTGCTGGCCGACACCATGTACTGGATCGAGGTGAAGGGCAAGCCAACGAGTTCGGGCACCTTGCGCGATCCGCGGCTGGCCTGGGTGCATGACGCCTCAGGCGTCCGGATTCCCGGCACGAATACCGAAACAGGCGGCCCCCAGAGTCCGCCGTGGTACAGCAGTGACAACAACGCCAGGCTGGCGTTCACGCCGTCGACGGCGGGGATCTACTACATTTCGGCTGCCGGCAACCCCAACGACTCTTGGGCGCATCACGTCGGGACATATGAGGTATTGGTGACCGCCGTCAGTGACGATTTTGCGGCTGACACCACTACGACCGGAGTCATCGAGGTCGGCGGAAAGGTCAAAGGCATCTTCGAACAGAACAGCGACAGTGACTGGTTCGCAGTCGACCTCGTCGCCGGCACGTTGTATCAGATCGATCTGACGGGGGACAACTCTCACGCGGCTGGTCCGGCCGGCCTCCCAGTCATCAAAGGCGTCTACGATTCGAGCGGCAACAAGATCCCCGGCACCAGCAGCAGCTACTCCATCTCGCTCAACAATAAAACCCGTGTGGTCTTCACGCCAGCCGACTCCGGCATCCACTATGTATCCGCAGGTAAGGCGCCTGGCTACGAACTTCACAGCCTCGGCGGCTACATCTTGAAGTTCAAAGCTTTCACGGACGATTGTTCCGCCGACATTGACACCGGCTGCGCCGTTGCAGGCCCACATAAGACCATTCGCGGCGAGCTGGAAATCAGGGGCGACGTCGACTGGTACGCGGTCGAACTCGATGCAGATGTCGAGTACTGGATCCACATCAAAGGAAAGGGGCGCGAATATGTGACCGGGTTTACTGTCGGCAATCCAAATTTGAAAGGCGTCTACGATTCGGTCGGCAACATGATCCCCGGCACCGCGGCCGACAACGGCACCGTCCACTACGACTCCTTGCTGAAATTCACGCCTACCGAAACGGGAACCCACTATGTGGCGGTCACCTACTCCTCATCGTGGGATTTTCCGTCTCTCGGGACCTACGGCGTCGAATACGGGAGAGTGACTGACGACTTCTCCGCCAATACAACCACAACCGGTACTGTCGATGTGGACGGTTCGGCCACCGGAATGATTAGTATAGTCGGCGACCGTGACTGGTTCCGGGTCACATTGATCCCTGGCAACACCTACAGGATTGACATCGAGGGCTCGGCCACCGGAATGGGCACAATCTACAGTCCGAATTTGACAGGGATACACGACAGTACTGGCCAAAAGATAGCCAACACTTCCAACGACTTCGGTGGAGTAAATTCCAATGCCAAGCTCATCTTCCGAGCGAATAACGAGAACTTGACGCACTACATATCGGTCACAGGCGGCGCAAGTGCCCTTGGCTCCTATACAGTAACAGTCACTTTAAGGTCTTAACGGTGACTAGCCGCCGATTTCATCTGGTGATTGTCAGAGCCTCGGTCGATACGACAGGATCAGGTTGGCCAGGGTATTGACGTCGGCGCTCGCCATGGGCGCTGTGCCCGCGAACAACATCCCGCCGCAGAGATCGAACAGCTCAACACAGCCCGGGGTGATTCACTTTGGTGATCGCGAACGGCTGGTCGCCGCCCGATGTGGGCGTCGCGGCTGCTCTGGCAGCACCCGCACCGACACCGCCGCACGCGCCGCACGCCGCATCCTCGCCGACTCCTGAGCCCGGATCCGCCGAGGGTCGGCAAGCTCTACCGGTGGTTGCAAGTGAGTTGAGTGTAGATGTCGTGTGCTGATGTCCAGTGGTGGAGTCGGCGGGGCATGTGGTTGAGTTTGTCCTCGATGACCGAGAGCCGCAGTTGTCCGATGTCGAGGCTGGTGCCTTTGGGGAGCCATCGGCGCAGCAGTCCGTTGGTCTGCTCGTTGGTGGGTCGCTGCCACGGCGAGCGCGGCTCGCAGAAGAACACCTCGATGCCGAGCGCGGCCTCGACGTCGGCCCAGCGGGCCATCTCGCGGCCTTGGTCCCAGGTGAGGCTGCGCACGAGCGCGCCGGGCTGGCGGCCCAGCGCCGCGGTGACCGCGGCGGCGACCTGGGGCGCGCCGTAGCCGTCGGGCAGCGCTGCGGTGACCGTGTAGCGGCTGGTGCGCTCCACGATCGTGACCGCGGCGGTGAGGTTCGCTTTGCCGACGATGAGGTCGCCTTCCCAGTGGCCGGGCTCTATACGGTCCTCGACGTCGTCGGGCCGGTCGGCTATCGGCCGGTATTCCCCCAGCGGGCTGGGCTTTTGGGCCTGCGCGACGCTGCGCGGCCGACGGCGCCGACAGCGCCGCGGCAGCTTCGCCCAGGTGCCGGCGGGCAGGCCGCTGCGCGCGTCGTTCGCGTAGCACGCCCGATAGATCGTCTCCGCGCACACGCTCATGCCCGCCTCGCGCAGGTCCGCCGCGGTCGCGTGCGGGGACCAGCGCAGCTTCAAGCGCTCATCGACCGCGGCGGCCAGCACCCGATCGGCCGCCAGCTTGGGCGTTCGCTCTCGTCGCGCCCTCGCGCATGCCGACGCGTGCGCCCAGCGAGCGTCATAGCCCGCCCGCCCGGCGCAGCGGGCCAGCTCGCGATGCACCGTGGACCGATCACGGCCCAGCCGCCGCGCTACGTCCGCGACGCTGCGGCCCGCCCCGAGCGACGACTCGATGAACACCCGCTCATCCAAACTCAGTCTCGCTGCCATACTGGACACCTCCATCGGTCGGCTGCATGTGTTCGCAACGGTCATCATGACCGTTCACTTGCAACCACCGATGGAGTTCGCCGAGCAACTCATTCATGGCGCAGTCGCATGTGTGCACAACATCCACGTCGCAGATCAGGCAGGTGTGCCCGATCCGGCCGGTGGAGTGATCCAGGGGCTTGCTTCGATGTTGCCCATGGTGAGTGCCGCCGCAGTCCATCGGCCGGCGCCCATCTGGTGTGCGCTCACTCATCCGAATTCGGCTGGCTCCGCATGGCTCCTGACGGTGCGGGTGTGTCGCGCCATGGCACCAGCGGCGGCTCGTCGCACAGACCGCGGGGATCGTCAGGCTCGAGGCTCACGTCGCCGACGACTACAGCGGACCACATCTCTGCGGCCTCAATGCCGCCCGCCCGACATACGAAGAGTCTCAGATCGGCGAGCGGATTCGCAGCCGTCGGATTCGCAGGCTGAGAGCCATCCTCGGCATGCTCAATATCGAAGGTGAGCGGGCAGTCGTGGTTCGCGTGGCATTCGCGGCAGCGGAAATCATCACAGCGCTCGCAGACTGTGCCCGCAGGCCACTCGACAACCTCACCGCAGGCGAGACAGTTTGTCGCGACGTCTTCAAATGGTGTCGTGCCGTTCGCTCAGATGTCCCATGAGCGTGTGAATGCCAGCGTCCTCTGGTTTGCCCGGACGCCATTCACAGAGCTGGCAGCCAGCGATCCATGGGATCTCGCCGCCCCAGCTCCTGACCAATCCCACAATGATGTTCTCCGCGCCACAGATCGTCGCCAGCAACAAGATCCGATCACCGGGGGTGAGCCTGCCCGTCGCAGATGAACGCACCGACTGGTTCCCCGTGCCGGTTGATCCGGGCATCGCTCCGCGCACAGCGAGTACTGCCGGTGAGACCACTGCGCCGCCAAGCGCCGCATCTGCAGGTACTCGACGACTGACTGCCGGGGATGACGGAACCGTTCTGCTTTCCGGCACGCCAACGATCGTCGGATTGCCCCTCACGGATACTCAGACTTGGCGGTGGGGAGATCATGTGGCATCCTCGGTGAGCACCTCATTGATGTCGAACCTCGGGCCCTTGCAAGAGGGACAAGGGCGGCGTGGTCGCCTCAGTCTCCGCCGGATGGCTCGTTCCAGACGTGCGCTCACCCGGTGCGCGACCCTGCCTCGGATAATGCTGGTGCTCTTGTAGTTGTGCTGTCGGCAGCTCTCACACCAGTCCTGCAGCCAGAGATGCTTCTCGTACGCGCAGACCCTGAACCTGCGTCCACCGCGTTCGATGACCCGCGCCTCCCGGTCTTCGAACTGGCAGTGCAGGAACCCGTCGTTACAACCGGTGTCTGGGCTTGCACGCCAAGGCCCCGCCCAGTCGCAAGGTTCGCAGACAGCTCGGTAGTCGAGAGCGCCGGGAACCGAGTCGTGCTCTCGTGGTTGTAGCGCTATCCGGTGTTCAGTCATTGCAAAGCCCTCTCGTTGGCCGATCTGCGAAGCCACCATGCCAGGTGTCATTTCCGGGAGCCGCATCGTTGGCCTCATCGTCGAAAGCGGTCGCCCATGTCCCGAGCCATATCTTGTTGAGATTGAGCGTGGTTCGGTCGTGCATGATCGTGTAGCGATAGTCCGCGTGCCACAGCTCCTGGCAGATGAGACCGATGCGTTCAGGGGTCGCATCGTTGATGCGTTGCCCCAGTAGCCAGCGCACCACTTCGGTGATGTGCTCCCATGACGCGACATCAGTCGGGCCGTCAAGGCCCGCGCCGCCGCGTCGCCCAGCTCGGCGACCTGCTCGTCACTGCTCCGGCTGCGTTGCGTGAGCAGCTCGACACCCGCCGGATCCTGGAGGGCACCGCCGCCGTGTGCGCTCGGTTGCGGCCCGACACGGACCGTCTCGCCGATCCCGCCCAGGCCGCCAACCCAGCACTGCGCAGTTTGGGGCGCCGCGTCGCCCAGCTCGGCGCTGAGGCCGCCGAGCTTGAGCACCGGCTTGATCGGCTCGTCGCCACCGCGGCGCCCACAACCCTGTCACGGCTCGGGTGCGGCACTCACCACACCGCGATCCTGATCGTCGCCGCGGGCCACAACATCGACCGCCTCAGCACTGAGGCGTCGTTCGCTCATCTGTGCGCGACAGCGCCGGTCCCCGCGTCGAGCGGGCGCACCCAGCGTCACCGACTCAACTTCGCCGCCAACCGCGCAGCCAACCGCGCCTTGCACATGATCGTCATCGTCGGGCTCCGCTACTGCGAACGCACCCGCAGCTACACCGACCGCCGCCTCGCCCAAGGCAAGACCAAAAAGAAGCCATCCGCTGCCTCAAACGCTTCGTCGCCCGAGAGCTCTACCGCACACTGCGAGGCGACCTCTCCACCCTCACAACCCGCACTTGACATCTATAGGAACGTCCCGGGGTGATTCAGAGCAACATCTGCGAGTCTTCGGCACCTGGCTCGCCGCCCACCACCCCGACATCGACAGCTGCGCCGAACTCGAGCGCCACCACATTGAGGCCTTCAAGACCTGGCTGGGCACCCGCCCCAGCGCCCGCACCGGCAAACCGCTGGCTCGCACCACGATCAAAGAACACCTCATCAACCTCGGCTGCTTCTTCGAGCGGACGACCGACTGGGGCTACCCCGACGCCCCCACCCGGCCGCTGCTGTTCTCCGGCGACCTCCCCCGCATCGACCGGCCCCTGCCCCGATTCCTCGACGACGCCGCAGCAGCCAAGCTCGCCCGAGCGACACGAACCGAACCCGACCCGCTCGCCAGGCTCTGCGTCGAGATCCTCGCCCGCACCGGCATCCGTCTCAGCGAACTCCTCGCACTCAGCGTCGATGCCGTCGTGCAGATCGGCTCCGCGTTCTGGCTGCGGATCCCCGTCGGCAAGCTCCACAACGACCGCTACATCCCGCTCCACCCCGAGCTCAAGACCCTGCTCGACGACTGGATCGACAACCATCGCCCCAGCGGCCTGCGCAGCGACCGACTCCTGCTCGAACGCGGACGGCCCATCACCAAGCTCCGCGTCGCCAACGCCCTCGCCCGGATCGCCAACGACGCCGACATCGGCCACGTCACCCCACACCAACTCCGCCACACGCTCGCCACCCAGGCCATCAACCGGGACATGAGCCTCGAGGCCATCGCCGCCCTGCTCGGCCACAAGACCCTGGCCATGGTCTACGCCCGAATCGCCGACAAGACCGTCGCCGACGAGTACTTCGCCGTCACCGACAAGGTCGAGGCCCTCTACAACCAACCCCACCAACTCCCCGCCAGCGACGAAGGCAACGAGATGCGCAAACTCCGTGCCGAGATGCACCGGCGCATGCTCGGCAACGGCTACTGCGCCCGACCCGTCGAGATGGACTGCCACTTCGAATCGATCTGCGAGTCCTGCAACTTCTTCGTCACCACGATCGAGTTCAAACCAACGCTGCGCCGCCAACGCGACGACGCCGCCGACAAGGGCCAGATCGGTCGCCAGAAGATCTTCGACGGCCTCCTCGACCGACTCGACGAGGAAGCCTCATGACATCCCCACTTGACCCGATCACCCGCATAAGTACAACCGCGTCAGGCCCCACGAGAACCTCGACTGGGCACGCCCCCTCGACGCACACCCGCAAACCCCGACCCTCAAACAAGACCCGCCCGAGACTGAGCAAGATGCTTGACACGGGACAATGCGAAGATCGACCGGCGCGAAGCCGCCCAAGCGCGGCCCGGCTCGCCAAGTCGAAGTCAGCGGGGACTTGAACCGGGGGGAACTCGGGGAACTGGCGACTCAACCCCACATCTGACCTGCGGAGACACAGTCCCTCCTCCGACACTGAGCCCGCGGGTCTGCGGTCCGTGCCGCTAGGCGCAGCTTCTCGAAGGCACTCGATACTTGCGAGGGCGCTACTGGCTCGGCGCGGCGTGCTTGTCGAGCCCGCGGGGACACCCCCAGAGGGTTTAGAGTCAGAGGCCAGAAGTACCAAGGGAGGGACTATGCGGCGCTTCGTCATCGAACGGGACATCCCTGACATCGGCTCTGCCGAGCGCGAGCAACTGCGCGCCGCGGCCGGACAATCCAATGCGGTTCTGCGGGCGATGCAGTCCGAAGGCAAACACATCCAGTGGGAGCACAGCTACGTGGCCGGTGACAAGACCTTCTGCATCTATGTCTCCGACGGCCCGGATCTGATCGACGAGCACGCGGAGCGCAGCGGGTTTCCGGCGACGGTGGTCACCGAGATCGGCAAGATCATCGATCCAACGACCGAGAAGGCCTAGCTTCGGAACCGCGCAGGCCAGGGAGGCCCGCGCGGCTATCGGAGCGCGGCCAGCAGGGCCGAACGTTCCGCCGTTGCGCCGAGCGGGTTGATGCGGAAGGACTCGAGAGTCGACGCGGTGCGGGCTTCGGACACGTCGGCAACGCAGTCGGTGAGCACCAGGCAGTCGTAGCCCCGGTCGTTGGCCTCGCGAACCGTCGCGCTCACGCAGCAGTCCGCGGTGGTCCCCATGATCGCCAGGAGGTCGATCCCGCGGCTGCGGAGTCGCTGATCGAGATCAGTGGAGCAGGCAAACCCGAGGACGCCTCCCACGGCGGCACCGGCGGCGGAGGCGGGGCGGTGGGTTCGTCGGTGGTCATGGGTGCGCTTCGCTCGCGGACGGGCCGAGCGTGCGCACAATACGGGGGCTCCCACTAGCCACAAGTACCCCGGCCGGGATGCCGCAAGCGCCACCGCTCCAATGGGATAGCGGCGACCGTAGTGCGGTTCGCGAAGAGAGCACTCGCGAGGAGACGGCGACTCGATGGCACTTACTGAGCCCACCACTCGAGAACAGGCCGTGACCCGCCAGAAGTGGCTCACCGCGGCAACCATCGGCTGGAACGGGGCCGAGGGCGTGATCGCCGTCGCCGCAGGGCTGGCCGCGGGCTCGGTGAGCCTCATCGGCTTCGGCCTGGACTCCGGCATCGAGGTGTCGGCTGCGCTGATCCTCGCCTGGCGGCTGGCCCAGGAGCGCCGCACGGGCTGCAAGCAGGAAGCGGACCGGCTGGCCCAGCGCCTGATCGCGGTCAGCTTCGCCGCCCTGGCCGTCTATGTGGGGGTGGAGTCGGTACGCGACCTGGTACTGGCCGACCGTCCCGGCCAATCGCTGGTGGGAATCGTGATGGCGGCGCTGTCGCTGGCGGCGATGCCTCTGCTGGCCAGGGCCAAGGGGAGGCTGGCCCCGCTCATGGGATCGCGGGCCGTCGAGGCCGAGGCGAACCAGACCATCCTGTGCTCGCTGATGTCGGGCGCTCTGCTCGTGGGGCTCGGCGCCAACGCCGCACTGGGCTGGTGGTGGGCCGACCCGCTGGCCGGGCTGTGCATCGCCGCCGCCGCGGCCTATGCGGCCGTCGCCACCTGGCGGGCCGACTCCCTGGCCGACACCTGCTGCAGCTAGGAGGCTGGACCTAATCGAGGGTCCGATCACCGCGGATCGCGGTGCCGCCCAGGAACCCCGTGCAGCGTTCAATGCCGGCTTCGTCGCGGAGGAATCGTGCTGGCCGGGCCGAGAACGGCTGTGTCGGTCAGTGTGCGACGTAGTTCGCACAGTCTTGCATGAGATGGCGACGTTGATCAAAGAGATCCGTGCGGACATATGCGGCCTCGACGCTGTTGCCCACGACATGAGCCAGAGCTGCCTCGCCCACGGCCCACGGGGTAGCGGTCTGCTCGATGCACCATGTCTTGAATGCTGATCGAAAGCCGTGCACCGTCGTGTCCAGCTCCTAGGTGCGTAGCAGCTTGAGCAGTGCTTGCCAGCTCAACGGCTCGCCGTGCCGTCTCCGGCTTTGTGGTCCAGATCGGGGAGAGGACAGCGATGATGTCGCTGCGCTCGATGCGTTGCACGGGACCTCGCCAATGCGGGCGAATGCGTAACGCTCGTGGCTGGCGAGCCATTCGTTGGCAGCGTGCTTGTTGCGCCAGCGAGGCTGACGCTGGGGTAGCCGCGCAAGTCTCTCAAGTGGAGCTAAGGGGAATTGAACCCCTGACCTCTTCCATGCCATGGAAGCGCTCTACCAACTGAGCTATAGCCCCGAGGCTCCACGACGATACCAGCGCGCCGGCGGAATTCGAAGGAGTCGGCAGGGTGCGCGGGGAGCCGCTGCGGGCGTAACGTCCCGCATATGAGCATCCCCGTGGAGCCCGCCGACGTCGGCAACCAGATGGAGCGTTTCGGTGCAGCGGCCTACGTGCTGACCGTGCGTGACGACGCCACACCGCACATCGCCCACCTGGCCATGCGCCTCGATGGTGAGGTGCTGCGCTGCGGCGCCAGCCGGTCCGCAGCAGCCAACGTGGCGCAGCGGCCCAGTATCTCAGTGCTGTGGCCGCCGTACGAGCCGGGCGGCTACTCGATGATCGTGGACGCCAGCGCCCGGACCGTCGAGACCGCCGATGGTCTTGAATTGGAGCTTCGACCGACTTCAGGCGTCCTGCACCGGCCGGCCACACCGGCTACACCGCCGAGCAACAGCGGGTGTGCCTCCGACTGCGCCCCGCTCAGCTCCTCTGGTGCCTGATCGGCACGCTGCGGCGCTGCGTTTCGAGTCGATTCTCGCTCACTCCGTAAACCACTTGAAATCGTCGACCCATATCACCCATATTCCTCAGTATGGGTAGTATGGGTGAAGTGAAGACCACGGTCGATGTGCACGACGAGTTGCTCAAGCGGGCCAAGCGGCACGCCACCGAAACCGGTCAGACATTGCGAGCCGTCATCGAAGAAGGCCTGCGCCTGGTGCTGGAGAAACCCCAGGTGAGCGGCTACAAGTTGCCGGACTTGAGCATTGGGGACCCGAACGGGCCGAACCCGTTTGAGAAGTTCACATGGCCCGAGATGCTCGAACTCAGCGACCGTGAATGGCCGGGCGCGGAATGATTGCTGTCGACACGAACATCCTCGTGCACGCCCACCGCCGTAGCTCACCGCACTGGCACCACGTGTTCGGCCTCCTACAAGAGTTCGCCCATGGTTCGGAGTTCTGGGCCATCCCATGGCCCTGCTGCTATGAGTTCTTGGGCGTGACGACGAACCGGCGCATCTGGGGCGACACCGTGAGCACGACTGAGCAGGCATGGCGACAGCTCGAGGCGTGGACTGCATCGCCGTCATGCCGGCAGATCGGCGAAACCGCCGGCTTCATGGACACGTTGTCGGAGATCGTGAACCGCCCGAACGTCCGCGGCCCCATGATGCACGATGCCCAGATTGCGGCGATCTGTGTGGCGCATGGGGTCGAGGCGTTGCTGACCTGTGATCGAGACTTCTCAAGGTTCCCCGAGCTCGTGACGAGGAACCCACTCGTCGCCAGGTGACACTTCGAGCGAGCTGGCGCTAGCTCTTCAGGTCGTTGAAGATCGTCTCCCAGCGGGAGCGGTCGCCCTTGTAGGGGGCGTAGAAGCTCACGCGGTCCACCACGTCGTCGAAGCGGCGCTTCAGTTCAGCAGCCACGCGCTCTGGCTCGGCAACCACGGCGAAGGCGTCGAGGACCTCGTCATCGACAAGATTGGCCATCTCGACCCAAAGGCCTTCCTTCGACATCGCGTTGAGCTCGGTTTGCATGTCGCCCCAGCCGTGGCAGTCCAGCACCGGTCGGTACGCCGGCGTGGATCCGTAGAACGCCACCTGCTGCTTGGTGGCCTCTTTGGCCTTGGTCATGTCCTCTTCGGTGCTGCCAGTGACAATGAACGATGGCCCGGAGATCGTGATCTCGCTGGGGTCGCGGCCAGCCCGCGCGGCGCCTCGTTCGAGTGCCGGGATGGTTTCCTCACGCAGATACTTCTCGGTGGTGAAGCCGTGGCAGAGGAACATGTCGCAGGTCTCGCCGGCCACCTCGGTCATGAGCGGGCCGACGCCGGCCAGCGCCAGGCGTGGCGGGCCGTAGGGGTTCTCGCCGGGGTCGAAGAACGGCGTCATCAGCGTGTGCTCGTAGAAGTCACCGCGGAAGTTCAGCTTCTCGCCGTTGTTCCAGCAGTTCCAGATCGCCTTGATCGCAAGGATCATCTCTCGCATGCGTGCAGCCGGCTTGGACCACTCCATCGAGAATCGACGCGTGATGTGGGGCCGGATCTGGCTGCCGAGGCCCAGGATGAACCTGCCCTGCGACAGCATCTGAATGTCGTTGGCGCTGTAGGCCAGCGACATCGGGTTCCGGGCGAATCCCACCACGATGCTGGTGCCCAGCTCGACCGTCGAGGTGGCATGCGCCATGAGGGGGAGCATGGTGAACGGGTCGTGGCTGGTCTCTGGCACCCACAGACCGTCGTAACCCAACGCTTCTTGTTCCCGGCTCGACTCCATGATGTCGTCGAATCCGCTGCTGACTCCGAGGCCGCCGTCTACCTTCATGTCGGGGACATTAGTGGCCCGCGTTGGAATTGGCTCAGGCTTCGAGTTCGCTCAGGCTTCGAGTTGGCTCAAGGAGTCGGCGAGCACGGCTTCGGCGCGCTCGGCCAGCGCGACAATGCTCTGCGGGAACTGGTGGACCTCGGCAGGAATCTCTGGGATGGCACCGCCCACGTATCGGGCGTGGACGCCTTCGAGGATGCAAGCGAGACGCCAGCTGGCGAAGGCGAAGTGCCAGTCGATTGCTCCAATGTCTCGGCCGGTTGCCTCTGCGTACGCATTCGCGAGCTGGTGGCGGGTCCAGAATCCCTCCGCGGTGGTGGCGTCGTGGCCCAGCGGGCTGAAGCCGTCACTTGCCTCTACCCAGTAGCCCAGCAGGAATCCCAGATCGGCTGCCGGGTCTCCCAGCGTGGCGATCTCCCAATCCAGTACCGCCGCAACATCGCCATCCGCGGTCACCAGGCAGTTGTCGAGGCGATAGTCGCCGTGGACCAGCGTGGCGTCGGTCTGGGGCGGTATCGACGCCACCAATCTGTCGTGGACACGCTCGATGATCGGCAGGTCACGTGAGGTCATGGCGTTGAACTGACGCTGCCAAACGTGCAGCTGCCGGGCGACGTAGTCCGCTGAGCGGCCAAGGTCGGCGAGCCCGGTGGTGTCGAGATCCGTGGCGTGGATGGCGGCGAGACATTCGACCAGCCGGGCGCAGAGCGCACTGCGCGCCTCGGGGCTGAGTCCATTTGCTTCTGTGAGGGAACGCAGCACGCTGCCCTCGACGAAATCGGTCACGTAAAAGTCGGCGCCGTTCACAGCGGCATCGGTGCACAACCCGACGACGGGTGGGGTGGGCACGTCGGTATCTGCCAGGCCACAAAGCAGTCGGTGCTCTCGCACCATGTCGTGCGCGCCGGCCAGCAAATGAGCCAGCGGCGGCCGTCGGAGCACCCAACGCCGACCCTGCGCGTCGGTGACGCGGTAGGTCAGGTTCGAATGTCCACCGGTGATGAGCTCGAACTGCAACGGGGGCGCGACCGTCGCTCGTTCGGCCAGCCAGTCGGTGACCGGGCCGGGATCGATTCCCGCAACCGGATCGCCGGCATCGGAGACTGCAGTTGACACCGTCATTCCCCTCCCACGGCCGTCGCCCGTCTCGCCCCATCATGGCCGCAGCGATGCTGCGGTGCCTGGCAGCCACGCCTGCCTCGACGCGGTGCGGAAATGCTGCCACAGACGGCAAAGTTGCACACAGAAGTCATGACAGCAATTCTCCGAGATGGGACCTGTCGTGTTCACCTCTCGGCGGAACGGCTCGGCCACAGGCCAGCACCAATACGCTTCGCCGGTGCTGTTCGTGACGGTCTATACGACACAGTTTTTCGTCACGGCCTCCCTGGGTGTCGTGTTCGCCTATCTGGCGGACCTTCAGGACCGCTACGACCTCACCAACCTCGAGCTGGGCATGATCGCGTCGGTCGGTTTCATCGCAGGGTTGGCGTCTCAGCTGCTGCTGTCTCCGCTGGTGGACCGAGGTCATCACCGCCTGGTGGTGTGGGTCTCGGTGATAACGGCGGTCGCGGGCGCATTTGGATTCGTCTTCGCAGATTCGATGTGGTCCCTGGTGACCAGTCGAGCCTTGGCGGGCGTCAGCTTCGGCCTCTTCGGTCTGGTGGCACGCAAGGCGCTCATCGGGCTCGACATCAGCGGCAGCGGCTCCAAGGTGGGCGGCTTGCTGTCATTCGGCGTCGCCGGATTCATCAGCGGTCCGTTCATCGGAGCGGCGCTCAGCGGCATCTCCTTCGAGGCGCCGTTTCTTCTTACCGGCACCGTGATGGCACTGCTCGGACCGTTCGCCGCGACATTGATCTCGAAGTCGCCGATCGCAGCAACTGCCGTGGACTATTCGGACTTGCTCAGCCTGCTGCGGCGGCCCCGTGTGCAGGCCGCAATCTTGGTGCACGTCGGGATTTGGGGTCTGGTGGGAATGTTTGACGCGACGGTCGATCGGTACCTGACCGATGTCGGGCTTTCCTCAACTGAGTTCGCCATCGGGCTCCTCGTTCTCGGCATCCCGCTCATGGTGCTGCCTCCGCACGCCGGCGCCCTGGCCGAACGCCTTGGTGGGGGTCGGGTCGCCTTGCCCGCCCTCGTGCTGTTCGCGCCCGCGGTGGTGCTGTACGGCTGGGTCGGGGGTCTGTGGACCTTCATCGCTATCGGATTGGCCGAGGCGATCACGGAGTCCTACAGCGAGATGGGTGCACAGGTCCTGATACTGGAGGCAACTGGCGTCGAACAGGCGGCGATGGGCACCGGAGTGCTCGAGGCAATCGGTCTCATGATGGCTGCCATCGCTGCGCTCTTAGGCCCGCCGTTGTACGGCCAGTTCGGCTCACGCTGGCTCTTCGGAGTCTGGGGCGTCGTCTGCCTGGTGCTCTCGGGCATCGTGATGCTGAGATTGAAAGCAGTGAAAACTCCATCAAAGGGCCTAAGACAGTCTCACTAGTGTCGCCATGTGGATTGGCGGTCCATCGCAGCCGAGGTTGCGAGCTTTGTGCGGCGCATTGGCGTGGCCCCTGCTGCGGTGTTGGTGGCAGCGTTCGCTGCCGTCGTCGCGGTGGCATTCTTGGCCGGGGTGCGTCAGGGCGCTCCCGAGCCGATTGAACTTCCCCTCGCCGCCAGCGGGTCGCCCCCGCCAGTCGCAACGACGCAGCCGACATCGGTGCGCGTGCACCTCGCGGGTGCCGTGGATCAGCCAGGTCTGTACGAGGTGCCGAGTGGCTACCGGATCGGCGACTTGCTCGATTTCGCGGGAGGCCCGAGACCCCAAGCAGACACAGCGGCCGTCAACCTGGCGGAGCCATTGCGGGACGGGCAGCAGGTCTACGTTCCGACTCGGGGCGAGGCCTTGCCGGCAGCGCAAGGGCTCACTGACGTCACGGGACCGCTCGACGTCAACACCGCAACGTCGGCACAACTCGAGCAGCTGCCAGGCATCGGGCCCTCTTTGGCGGCGGCGATCTTTGCTTTCCGCAGTGAGCATGGGCCATTCGGCTCGCTCGACGCGCTGACAGATGTCCCGGGGATCGGCTCGAGCAAGTTCGAGCAGTTACGGCCGCATGCGCGGACGTGACCCCCAGCTTGCCCACACTTTCCGTGGAGGTCCGTCGAATACCTCCGCACTGAGCCGCGGTGGCGGGTCGCTGAGCGCACCAGAGCGTGACGTCCCAATGGCTCCGGCGCGACGCTTCCGGCTGCTCGGTGCGATCAGTGACCGCTGGATCGTCGCAGGATCAGTTGCCACAGCCATTGGCGCCCTGTGGGCGCCCGAGGTGTCGTGGTGGTACGGCACCGCTGTACTCGTTGCAGGCGCGGCGAGGCGCACTCGCGTGCTGCTGCCGATCGGCCTGTTGTTGCTCGCGGCTGCAGCCATGGGTCAACAAGCACGAAATCTCAGCGAAGCGGTCGGAGGATCATTCGACGGCGAGGCCGTCATCGTTGCGGATCCGAAGTGGCGTCACGGTGCGCTGGCTGTGCCCTTTTCTGTCGAGGTCGAGGGTCGCGAGCACCGTTGGGAAGGTTGGTCGCCCGGTGCGGCCGCGTACACACTTTCTGATGCCGCAGTAGGGGAGCGCTGGCGGATCTCGGGTGTTGCGGAAGTGGCCGAATTGCGCGGCCGCCCCTTCTTGTGGCCTCGTCACCTCGCAGGGCAGGCGCAGATCCACTCAGCGAGGCGCCTTGACGGCGGCAATGCCCCATTTCGGCTGGCGAATGCGGTGAGGGACCTGATCGAGCGTTCAGGTGCGTCTCTATCACCACGAGATGCCGCACTCCTGGCCGGATTCGTCTACGGCGATGACCGTGGACAGCTGCCCGAGGTGGTGCACGACTTTCGAGCCACATCGTTGACGCATCTTCTCGCCGTCTCCGGTTCGAATGTTGCGTTGGTGCTTTTGTTGGCGGCTCCGCTCCTCCTCCGGCTTCGACCTGCCATGCGACTTTGTGCAGTCGCAGCATTGCTCGGACAATTCGCCGTGCTGACGCGTGGCGAGCCGTCAGTTCTGCGAGCGTGCGTGCTGGCGACTCTCGCAGTCGGAGCCCAGTCATTGGGCCGGCGCGCCTCTGCGGTGCGTCTCCTCGCGCTTGCGATCATCGTTTTGTTGCTCATCGACCCGCTCCTCGTGCGGTCGGTCGGTTTCCAGTTGTCGGTGGCTGCCACGGCGGCGATCGTGGCGGGCACCCGGCGCATTGCTGCGCTGCTGTGGGGGCCGCAGTGGATCCGTTTGCCCCTGGCGGCCACTCTCGCAGCCCAGATCGGCGTCCTGCCGGTCCAGTTGGCGGTGTTCGGCTCGTTACCGCTGGTGAGCATCCCTGCCAACGTTCTCGCTGGCCCGCTCGCCGGGCCCGCAATGGTCTGGGGACTTGTTGCCGGGCTCGCAGGAGGATTGGCGGGTGATGCCGTCGCAGCGCTCCTGCACCTGCCGACGCGGGTGATGCTGGGCTGGGTCGCGGCGGTGGCCCGATGGGGAGCGGCGGCGGATTGACCGCAGATCGAAACGTCGGAAGTCACGACTGCTGCTGTCGTCATCGCCGCATGCATGGCGACAGCGCTGGTCGCTCGGCGCCGTTTCGCCGCAGCACCCACCATTGCGGTGGTAGCCGCGGCGATCGGGATCTGGGCAACTGCGGGCGGCCACCGTGCCGCGCTGCCGTCGAGCGAGCACCTCAGCGTCCCCAGCATTGACCCGACCGTGGTCGTCATCGACCGCCCGGATGCCGCGAGAGCTCTCGATCAGCTTGCGACTGCGGGTATCGGCGACATCGATGTCCTCATCGCACGATCAGCGAGTCGAGCCGGACGAGAAGCCGTGCGGGCGCTGCACGAGCGGCATTCGGTGGCGCGCGTCCTCGCACCGACAGCTTTGGGAGGGCTCGTTCCCTACAGCGCCGTCACCGGATCGACGCCCGTGGGCGACCTCGTCGTCGACGCGATCGGTGAGCGCCTGAGTGTCAGCCCCGAAGTAGCGTCACCGTGATGGCGGGATCCAGCATGGCGACTGATCCGACGAGCCGGCGAGATCGCTACAACGCCGAAATGGGAGCCGTTTGATGGCTCTTGGCGCGGCGCGGATGATCACTGGTGCTGATGACGTGCTTGTGGCGGAAGCGGTCCGGGCTGCCGTCGACGAGCTGATCGGAGGTGCGGACCGATCCGACGTGCTCAATGAGTTCTCGGGCGAGGAATACTCGGTCGAAGATTTGGTGCTGTCTGCATCGACACCGCCGATGCTGGCGACGCACCGGGTCGTGGTCGGGCGCAGTCTGGGTCGGTTCGGCGCAGGTCAACTCGAGCCTCTGATCGCGTGGCTGGCAGATCCCTGCCCGACGACCGCTTTGGTCGTGGAATGGAACGGTGGCCGTCCTCCCCGCAAGCTCGTCGAGGCTGTCGAAGCCGGGGGCGGCCAGCGCATTGTTGCTGATGTCCCGGGCGGAGCGCGCAATCGCCGGACGTGGCTCGACGAACGCCTCGCAGATACATCCCTGCACCTCGATGCCCGTGCGCGCCAGTGCATCAGCGAGCATCTCGGCGATGAGCTTGCGCGATTGGGCGCCACCCTCGAGACACTGGAAGCGGTGTACGGACCCGGCGCCCGTCTGGGACCGGACGATGTCATTCCGTACCTTGGCGCGGAAGGCGATGTACCGCCCTGGGACCTCACCGACGCGATTGACCGTGGCGATGTGAGGGCCACGCTCACAGTGCTGCAGCGGATGTGGGGTGCCGGTCGTCACCCGCTGCAGGTGACGGCCAATCTCATCGCTCACATTTCGCGGATGGCGCGCCTCGATGGTGCTGATGCGGCAACAGAGCGGGAGGCAGCCGAGATCTTGGGTCTCCGCGGCTCGACATTCCCAGCCCGAAAGGCACTCGACGGATGCCGGCGACGCGGAACCGCAGGGATCGCGCGTGCCATCGACTTGCTCGCCGCGGCGGACGTGGATCTTCGAGGGCGCTCGGGGCTTGAGCCCCGGTGCGTCACAGAGATTCTCTGCGCGCGGCTTGCTGCAACGGCTCGTTGAGACCGCGGGCGGGCACGGTCCGAATCCAAGGACTCACGGGTCGAGTCGCCGCCTGGCGGAGCGCTTCGATTGGGCCCAGTCGCTTTGGCCCAGTCGCTTTGGCTCAGTCGCTTTGGCTCAGTCGGCTGCGATTCGTCCGACTTGGGCAACCAGGCGAGACTTGCGCCGGTTGGCCTCGTTGGAGTGAATGACACCCTTCGCTGCGGCCTTGTCGATTCGCTTCTGCGCCAAGCGCATCAGCTCTGTCGTGGGCTCACCGGCAGCGGCAGCGGCGACGAGGGCCTTCTCGCGTGTCCTCAATTCGGACCGAACTCCGCGATTGCGCACGCGTCGCGTCTCGTTCTGACGGTTGCGCTTGATTTGGCTCTTGATGTTGGCCACGAAATCGTGCCCTTTCGAGAGTGGGTCGGCGGTGCGTTGCGGCTGGCGCCGGGGTGCCGCGCTCCTGCCGTGATGCCGGCTCAGCAGGGTACCGTGCGCCCTGCGATGCCCCACGTGCCCCCTGCGTCTGCCTCCAAATCTGCCCATGAGTCCGCCGGCATCGGGCCTGGCTCGATCCGAAACTTCTCCATCATCGCTCACATCGACCATGGAAAGTCCACGTTGTCGGACCGGATCCTGGAGCTGACGGGCGCCGTGGAGGAGCGTTTGATGCGCGCCCAGTATCTCGATTCGATGGATCTCGAAAGGGAACGAGGCATCACGATCAAGGCGCAGAACGTCCGTGTCAAATGGCGTGGCTACACGCTGCATCTCATCGACACACCAGGCCACGTCGATTTCGGCTACGAGGTGAGCCGCTCCCTCGCTGCGTGCGAGGGCGTCGTGCTCTTGGTGGACGCCGCTCAGGGCATTGAGGCCCAGACGCTCGCCAATTGCTATATGGCGCTCGACGCCGACCTCGCGATCGTGCCCGTGCTCAACAAGATCGATCTTCCAGCTGCGGATCCCAAGCTCTACGCGGGCGAGATCGAGCGAGTGCTCGGCATCGACGCCGACGAGGTGCTGGCGATCTCGGCGAAGACGGGAGACGGCGTCGCAGAGTTGCTCGACGCGATCGTCGAGCGGGTGCCGCCGCCGACTGGAAGTCCAGATGCAGCTCTGCAGGCGCTGATCTTCGACTCCCGCTTCGACCAGTACCGCGGCGTCGTGTCATCGGTGCGTGTCGTCGATGGTCGCCTGCGGACCGGAGACCGGCTCCGATTCATGCACGCAGGCGGTGTGCACGTCGCCGAGGAAGTCGGTGTTCGTGATCCGGACGCATCGCCGACTGATGAACTTGGCCCCGGCGAGGTGGGCTATCTCATCGCCGGCATCAAGGACGTTGCTCAGGCCCGGTCGGGTGAAACGGTCACCAGAGCGAGCGAACCTGCTGCAGCACCCTTGGCCGGCTACGACGATCCGAAGCCGATGGTGTTCTGTGGCCTGTATCCCGTCGAGGGTGATGAGTATCCCGAATTGCGAGATGCTCTGGCAAAGCTGCGGCTCAACGACGCTTCGGTGACCTTCGAACCGGAGACCTCTTCCGCCCTCGGGTTCGGTTTTCGGTGCGGATTTCTGGGTCTGCTGCACATGGAGATCGTCCGGGAGCGCCTAGAGCGGGAATTCGACCTTTCGCTCATCGCCACCGCACCGTCAGTGGCGTACCGCGTGCGTACCGACGACGGCAGAGAATTCGAGATCGACAATCCTTCCGAACTGCCGTCGGCGTCGGCCATCGATGAGATCTCTGAGCCGATGCTCAACGTCTCGGTGCTGACGCCGTCGGAGTTCACGGGAGCGGTGATGGATCTCTGCCAGTCACGGCGCGGTTCGATGACGGCCATGGAATACCTCTCGCCCGAGCGTGTCGAGTTGCGATACAAGCTGCCGCTAGCGGAAGTCGTCACAGATTTCTTCGACCAGCTCAAGAGCCGGACGCAGGGGTACGCCAGCCTCGACTACGACCAGGCCGGCTACCGAACCGAACGCCTGGTACGCGTCGACATCCTGCTCAACGGCGAGCCCGTAGATGCGTTTTCGGCCATCTGCCACCGTGACAATGCGTACCCGTACGGCAAGGCCATCACGGCCAAGCTGGCCGAGTTGATCCCGCGACAGATGTTTGACGTTCCGATCCAGGCGGCGATCGGGGGCCGCATCATTGCCAGAGAGACCGTGAAGGCCAAACGCAAGGACGTGCTCTCGAAGTGCTACGGCGGTGACATCACCCGCAAACGCAAGCTGCTCGAACGCCAGAAGGAAGGCAAGAAGCGAATGAAGGCAATCGGGCGAGTCGAAGTGCCCAATGAGGCCTTCGTGTCGGCGCTCCGGCTCGACTCCTGACAGGCACCCCCAAAGCGGTCGGCGGCGACACGGCTCGCTGTCAGCGCCGCCGCAGAGTCCCGTCGGGGGCAGAAGCTGCCAACCGCAGGGTCGGTAGCATCGCGCTCGTTCGGTGATCGACGATTGGTTGCGGGGCGGCGGAGGAGCCAATGGACGAGCGCAGGGCCAAGGTGCTGCGAGCGGTGGTTGAGAGCTTCATTGACAATGCACAGCCGGTCGGATCTCAAGCGGTGCTCGAGGCCGCCCGCCTTGACGTGTCTCCCGCGACAATCCGCAACGATCTTGCCGCTCTCGAAGCCGGCGGTTTCCTCACGCAGCCGCACACGAGCGCTGGCCGGGTTCCGACCGAAGCTGGCTATCGCCATTTCGTCGACGGCTTGGGCCCCGGCACGCTCGAGGGCTCCGAGATCCGACAGGTGGGAGCGTTCTTCGCCCATGCTCAGGGTCAGATCGAGAAGCTGTTGTCCGACACGAGTCACCTGCTCTCGGATCTGACCGAATACGCCGCGATGGTGGTCGCGCCCAGCATCGATCGCGACACCATCCGCTCGGCGCAGCTCGTGGACCTCGGCGGCGGCAGGCTGCTGCTGGTGCTGGTGATGTCGTCGGGCGCCGTCGAGCGTGCCTATGTCGATGTCTACGGCAACCCTGATCTCGTTGCTGCCGCCTCTGGGCCGGCGGTGGGCCCGGCGTCGGCGATCTTGTCCGAAGCACTCGTCGGCCAGACCCGTTCTGACGTGCACACAGCCCGCGCGACGGGCGACCCGTCGACCGACGCACTCGTGGGGGCGGCGCTTGCGGCGCTCGCCTCAGACGAGACGACGCCACGCGAGCTCTATGTCGGCGGTACCGCGAAGATCACTGAGCAGTTCGGGGCGGCGTCATCGCTGCGGTCCGTGCTGTCGGTACTCGAAGAGCAGTTGTTGGTGGTGTCGCTGTTGCGGAGCCTCGTGGACCGCGGGTTGAGCGTGGCGATCGGTTCCGAAACCGGAATGGCTCCGCTGGCGGAGTGTTCCGTCGTCGTGGCGCCGTATCAGGTGGACGGCGAGACGGTCGGCAGTGTCGGTCTGCTCGGTCCGACGCGGATGGATTACTCCAAAGCGCTCGCCGCTGTGTACACCGTGAGCCGACGCTTGTCGGTGTCGCTTGGCGAGAACGAACCGGCCCATTCGGCGCCCAGCACCGCGTCGCCGCGTCGGGACTGAGCCTGCCTCCATGCCTGCCGATTACTACGAACTGCTCGACGTAGGCCGGGACGTCACTCCCGAGGAACTCAAGCGCGCGTACCGGCGCAAGGCCCGCGAACACCACCCGGATGCAAATCCGGGAGACGATCAAGCCGAGGCGCGCTTCAAGGAGATCAGCGAGGCCTACGCGGTCCTCTCGGACGAGAACACGCGAGCGCGTTACGACCAGTTCGGTCACGAGGGCCTTCGAGGCGCGGGAGGCGGGCCGGGGTTCGACTTCGATCTGAACGACATCTTTGACTCGTTCTTCGGCGGGAATCCATTCCGCAGCGCCCGTACGCGCGGGCCGACAGGGCCGCCTCGCGGCGATGACCACGAGACCGTCGTGGATCTCGAGTTCTCCGAAGCGATCTTTGGCGTCGATCGGACGATCGAGGTGCGAACACTGGTGGCGTGCGACGACTGCGAGGGCTCGGGTGCCGCACCGGGCACAACGCCGGTCGTCTGCAGCGCGTGCGGCGGAGCGGGCCAGGTACGCCAGGTGCGCCAGAGCCTGCTCGGCCAGATGGTGACGACAGCGCCGTGTGGAAGGTGCCGTGGCATGGGCGAGGAGATCGCCTCGCCATGTTCGGGATGTCGAGGCGACGGGCGTCGGGCTGAGAAGGTCTCGCTGGTGGTGCGAGTGCCGCCGGGGGTGGACACTGGTGCCACGCTGAGGTTGAGTGGCCGCGGATCAGTCGGGCCGCGCGGAGGCCCAGCGGGCGATCTGTATGTGCACCTGCGGGTAGCGGAATCGGATGTCTTCGTGCGCCAGGGCGACAGCCTCGTGGCTGAGCTGAAGGTGACGATGTTCCAGGCTGCACTCGGAGCGAGCGTCGAATTCCCCACGCTCGACGGGCCCCAGGAACTCGCGGTGGTTCCCGGCACTCAGCCCGATGACACGATTCGGCTCAGTGGTCTCGGCGTGCCCAGAGCGAACGGTCGCGGACGCGGTGATCTGCACTTCGTCGTCCGGGTGGAGATTCCAGCCAAGCTCACCGAGTCCGAGGCGGCGAAACTGCGAGAGGTCGCAGCCGAGCGCGGCGAGAACATCGCGGGCTGCGATGAGCTTCGGGCTCGGCGTCGTAAGCGACGAGCGAAGCACTGAGGTTGCTGCAGTGGGCACGCCGGCGACCGCTGACGCGTCACTGCACGCTCGTATCGGTGAACGCTTGCGGGCTGTGCGTCGACAGCGACGACTCTCGCTCGAAGACGTGCAGGCGGCTTCTGGCGGCGAATTCAAAGTCTCGGTGCTCGGGGCATATGAGCGTGGTCAGCGAGGCATCCGGGTGGATCGGCTGATGAGCCTCGCCGAGATCTATGGCGTGAATCCCGCCGAGTTGCTGCCGGACTGGTCGCCGAACTCACCCGGAGATCGCCACAACGATCTGCGGAGCCGCTATCCAGGCGATGCGGTTCTGTGAGCCAGACGCGGATCGCCAAGCGATATGGCGCCGGAAGCGATAGGCCGTCTGAGGCCTTCGGCGTGTACTGCCACGTGCCGTTCTGCACGCATCGATGCGACTACTGCGCCTTCGCGACCTGGACCGATCGCCAACATCTGGTTGATGACTACATGGCCGGCTGTCGGCTCCAGGCGCGGGACCTAGCAACCGGGATGCCGCCAGTGACATCGGTCTTCTTCGGCGGCGGAACTCCGAATCTCGCTCCGCCGCGGACCATCGGTGCCGTTTTGGACGAGTTGCCGCTCGCGCCAGGAGCGGAAGTCACGGTCGAGTGCAATCCGGATCTCGTCACACCGGCGCAGATGACGGCGTATCGAGACATGGGGGTCAATCGGATCAGTCTGGGCGTGCAGTCGATGTCGCAGCGCGTCCTCGATGCGCTCGGAAGGCGCCACGACGCCGCCATGGTGGGCGCCGCAATCGAATCCGCCCGCCAGGCTGGCATCGGCAATATCAATATGGATCTCATATTCGGCGCGGTGAGCGAGACGCTTGACGATTGGGAGCACACGCTGCGCGCAATCGTGGCGATGCGGCCGGACCACCTCAGCGTCTACGGACTGACGGTGGAAGCAGGCACGCCGCTGGCTGCGGACGAGAGTCGGCATCCCGACGACGACGACATGGCTGACAAGTACCTGCTCGCCGACAATGTGCTTGCGCGCTCCGGCTACGAGAACTACGAGATTTCCAACTGGGCTCTGCGGGGAGCGCGTTGTGCGCACAACCAGCTCTATTGGCGCCAGGGCGAATACGCGGGTCTTGGATGTGCGGCGCATAGCCATCGCGACGGCCGTCGATTCTGGAGCGTGCGCACGCCAGAGCGATTCATCGAAGCCGTGGAGTCCGGTTCGTCACCCGAGGCGGGATCCGAGAAACTCGACGCCGCCGCGCGTCGTGTCGAATCGCTGCAGCTCGCGGTGCGCACCTCCGACGGTGTGCCGGCGTCAGAGGTGCCTGACGACGTGATGCATCTGATGACCCCCGCCGCAGCGGGCCTGCTGCGGCTTACTGCGGAGGGTCGCCTGCTGGCCAATGAGGTCGCCATCCGGCTGGGCGCGCCAGCATCAGGTGAGGAGGGATTCAGCCGATGTCCGAGTTGAGGTCCAGTCCCGCTTCGTAGCCGAGGTCCCGAGGCGCGACTTCGATGGCCAATTCGCCGTAAAGGATGACGAGAACGTCGCAGCTGGTCTCGGCAACGTTGGCGGTGTTCAACGAAGACGCAGGAGAGGACTCGATGTCGTCGAGCGGCGGATTGTTCTGCGCGGCGATCGCTGAAACTGCCGTTGCGTGCCGCGGAACCGTGACGATGCGTGCCGGCCCGACCGAGCGAGCAAACCGAGGCCACGATTCGTAGAAGGCGGCCAGGCCACTGCGTGGACGGACCACAGCCAACGTCGAGCGGCCGTCGCAATTCCAATCGCCGACGGCAATGAGATCGCCCTCGATGCCGAGCCTCCAGCGTCCGAACGGCGTCGAGATCGTCGATGACGGACGGTCTGCGACAGCGGGTTCGATGTGCACCTCGTCGCGGCATCCGTCGCCGTCGACATCTAGGTGGGCGATTTCGATTTCGCCGCTCGACGAACCGGGGCCGTCGTCCGGCTCTGCGGCGACGGCATCTGCGTCGCTGGGCTCGGCGACCGCGTGCTCGCAGTCGGCACTCGACGTTGCGTAGATCAACGTTGCTCGGCCCGACACCTCCGCAAGTGCCGCGGCCCCAAGCGACGATGTCGGGGTTGACCCAGCGCCGTCGCTGCTCGACGCTGCCGCTGCCCCGGCGGCAGCGACTGCTCGCGGCTGCTGCGGGCTGACGAGCGCTGTCGTCGAGGTGTCCCACAGCGTCTCGCCGACGGTTCCGACGATGTCGGGGGATTCTTGGCGGCCGGAGTTCATGAGCGTCTGCCAGCCGATGAAGGCGATCACGAGCACAACGGCAGCTGCAGCCCCTGCAGCAGCGAATCGTCGCCGATCTCGCGCGCCGCCGCCGACCGCGCCAGAAGTCATATCTGAACCCCGACGTATGCCTCCGGCGTCCGCCACAGATGCCCCGAAACCGAGCAGGTCGCGGAGGTCGCGCTGGCCCGCAGCGACGGCAGGCAAAGGTGACGATTCCCGGACGCTGCCACCGAGGGGCGCCTGGCGTTCGCGAATTACCGATGCGCGCACGTCTGCGATGTGCACGAGCCATGCGCTCAGGGCCACGGAGTCGTTCGGAGCCGCAACTGCTCTGGCGGCCAGATCGCGGCAAGCCGCACGGGCCTCGCCGCAATGACGTCGCTCGACAGCCGAGACGACCATGTGTTCGGTCCGCGTCAATTCGACCTCTGCGAGCGACACCAAGGCGGTCAGATCCGAGGCGGATGGATGTTGCTGCAGATCTTCGGGTCCGGTCGCTTCGCCGAAACCGCACAGCACCGGCGATCCGTGGGGTTCCACGAGGACGTGATCCCGACCGAGCGCACCGTGACAGATTCCCCGCCGATGAAGCTCAGCGACGGCGGTGCCGACCCCAAGGAGCACCCTCAGCAACTCTGCGAGGTCAAGAGCCGGGTGCTCGGCCAGCGTCGCAGCTTCGAGATAGCGAAGAGAGAGCTCGCAACGGTTCTCGTGTGCGTCGAGGCCGACCAATTCGACGATGTTCGCACCGCTCGCTGCGACCAGAATCTCGGCTTCGTGGCGGAGTCGGCGGCAGCCGTCGTCGATCGCGTGCTTTACCAGGGTCGGATTGCCTGAGCCGTCGTCACGCATGGTCGGGCTTCTGATCACCTGAAGAATATATGAAACACAACGACAAATATGGAAAGCCCCTTATTGAGCGACGGAAGGTCGAGTGAGGAAAGACAGTCCACGTTCAACTGGAGAGGTGCACGTGTCCCGTGGCGTGAGCCTCCACATGCCGCAGCCGGGGGCCATTGACGCCCGCGGGCAGCCCGATGACACGCCGTGCCTCTCCGGCGACGGAGACGTGAACAGCCGTCGGGCCGACAGTGGACACGTTGACCACGACCGAATCGGGCTCGAATACCGCCGAGAGTCGGTCGAGCGCAGCTCGGTGGCTCCACTGCGACAAAGAAGCCAAGCGCGAAGGGCTGACCCGGTAGTGCCCCGAGCGTCGCAAGTGGCCTTCGTCGATGGCCATCGTGACTAGGTCGTTCGCCAGCGAGGCGGCAGCACCGGCGGCCTCGCGCTCGGCCAGGAATGCAGCTGCCGCATCGACGGTGACCGCTGCGAGCAGCATCACGATGAGGACTCCGACGGGCACCAACAAGAGCACCGTGCCGCGCTCGCTTGCGCGTACGGAAGACATTGGCGCGGACCTGCTCGTTGCGACGCCGCGCAGCAGCCGACTCACGCGATGCACCGAGCGCGGCCGTCGAGTCCGTGACGAAACGGATCGACGGTCTCGGTACTGCGGGCCCGCACCGTGACCTGCCGCCAGCCGCGAGAGGGCAACGCGAGGCGCGGCACCTCATACGTGGCCTCGAAGGTCACGCGGGCGCAGCGGGAACTGCTGACCGCTCCGATGGCGACGACGCGAGCGGTGCCCGCCAGGCCATAGCCGGACATCGCGCGCAGACCAGCCCGCGATGCGGCTTCGGCGGCGCGCGCCGGCCGATCGGCAGCATGCTCAGCGAAGGTTCGAGCGGCCTCGCGTGCACCTGCAGTTGCAGCAATCTTGGCGTCGAGCGCCATCCATGACTGGGCGAACACGAGCGTGCCCACGACGAAGACAACGACGAGCAACGGCAGCACTTCGAGACCGACGACGCCCGATTTGTCGCTGCGTCGTTCTCTTTGGGCCGTGCTGATGTGGTCCGATCGCAATGGTGACGTCGCTCGTTTCGCACCCTTGTTCGCTGCGCTGGTGGGCCGCTTCAGCCACGGCCTCGCCGTCGATGTCGTCGTGCTCTCTCGTTGCGCTGCCGATCCGCTCGGCCCCATGCGACGCGATTGCGAGAACGGGCGGGATCTCATCCAGAGCGCTCGAACTGCGGCGTCTCGACGCGTACATCGAAACGGCGTTCCAAGCGTCCCAAGGCCGGCAGGCCGGGCGAACCCATCAGCACCGATGGCGGACGAACCGCCAGATTGAGCGAGACGACGCCATCGACGACGTCCCAACGGACGGACTCGACGTGTACCGAATCGCCAATGCGAGCCCGCAGCCATCGCTCGGCAGCGGCGCGTGCGTCGGGGCCGCCGCCGGAGAACGCAGTCTGACGGACGGAATCATGTCCAATGGCTCGAACGACCGACGCGGTGTAAAAGTCCACCGTCACCTGCACCGCAAGCATGAGGAACATCAAGTAGGCGAGGACGCTCCACGTCAGAGCGATAAGCCCGGCACCGAGCTCATTGGTGAGCGTGCCGCTCGCCCGCCGACTGGATCGACTCGCGCCAGATCGCCAATATGAATGCCCGCGCCGCGGGTTTGTGCTCACTTGCCGATCTTGGCGATCTCGGCATTCGTCGTCTGTTCGGCACTCTCCCACAACGACTTGAATCCCACCCACATGAGCGCTCCGAGCGAGGCGATGACCAGCACCGCGATAGCGGCGCTGATGACACCCTCACCCCGCTCGCAGCGGCTCGGCATTCGACGAGGAACGAATGCGTCTGGACCGCAGTGCAAGAACAGCACGATGGTCCCCAAGACAGCTCGAACGGCGGACTGGGCAACGAAAGCAACGTGAATCATGAGCGGTTCTCTTCCTTGGGTGGGTCGATCGGCTGAGGCAGATAGGCAGATAGGCAGAGGAACGAACGGGTGCGTCTTGGCACTGGTTGGCAAATCAGGGGCCCGTGTAGCTCCGCAAGGCGTCGCTGAACGGGATCGAGAGCAGAATGGCTCCGGGCACGAGTGCGGCGACAGCGACCGGTATCCAGACCTGCTCGTTGCGGCGCCCAATACGTTCAATGAGGCGTCGATGAGCAGCGGAACGCGCCGAACGGGCCTCGTCGGACACCAGCGCAGCAATATCGGCAGCGTCCTCATGCAGTGTCAGCACGCCGACGAGGCGACGAACGTCGGCTGAGCCAGCCGCCTCGGCCCACTCTCCGAACGCGGTTTCGACGGTGGCACCGTGAGCGACCCTGGCGCTGACTCGTCTCAGATCTGCAGGGCAGACTCCTCGGCCTCGCTGTCCGGTCGTCTGCAGGGCATTGGTCAGCGACATCCCGCTGGCGAGCAGCATTGCAATCTGTTCGGTGACGGTCGGCAGCTCTTCGGTCAGCTCGGTGCCGCGCAAAGTGACCGCCTGCGAAAGCAGATGCTCTGGCAAGAGGAACGTCGCGACGGCGATTGCGGCGCCGATGAGCACGGCGGCAATCAGTGCTGCACCGATCCACATCGACACGGCGAACGACACGAGCAGCACAGCTGCGGACATTGTGAATTGACGTGTTCGAAACTGAGCTTCGGACTGTCGTCGCCCGAGGCGTTCCAAACGTGTGCCGAGCTCTTGGTCCAAGCCGAACGCGGTCGCGAGGCGGCCGCCGATTTCGGCGGCCATCGTTGCCGAGATCAGGCGGGAACGCAGTGGTCGGCGATGCGGTCGCAGCGGCGGTTCGAGGCGTCGTGCGAGCGGCACTCGGCGGAACCAGCGCACCTCGGACAGGATGAGCATCGCGCCGGTACCGAGTGCTGCCGCGCAGCTTGCCGCGATTGCGTTCACTCGCTGAAGACCCGGCGCCGTTGCGGCACGGCCATGATCCGACCGGCCCAGAACCAGCAGCCCGCCACAGCCCCGAGACTCAGGGCGACAAGCAGTTGCCCGCTCGTGTCCTGGTATGCCTCGCGTCCCCGACCGATGCCGAGACCGATCACGGCCATGAATGCGGGCACCACGAGCACGAAACTCCGAGCGAACCTCGCTCCGGCTTGCCGTGCACGGGCATCCTGACGTGCGGCGGCTTCAACCTGAGCGGCTTCTGCGAGGGCGCGCAATCGACCGTCGAGATCGACTCCTCCGATTCGATGAGCCGCGAGCAGGGTCTCGCACACGGCGTCTGCGGTCGGATCGGCCAGCGCTCCCCGGAGCACCGCCAGGGCCGCTTCAAAATCAGTGCTGAGCGCCCAGATTCGGGCCGCATCGCAGAATGCGTTGCGCATCTCGACGGGGGCGCTGGCACCGGCAGCGAAGAGCGCACCAGGAATGGACTGACCACGGCTCGTGACGAGGACGCGTATCTCCGACAGCAGTCGAGGCCACGCATGGCGAGCACTCCAGAGCCGCCGGCGACGCAGCGTCGCCTCGCTGTGCGCCGGAACCGCCGCTGCAAGCACCGCGGCGGTTGCTGAGCCGAGCCCGTTGCCGAACAGCAGCCACGCTCCGAACCGTCCTGCGATCGCTGCGGTCATCGTGAGGAGCGCTCGGCGTGGCCGAACGAGCCGATACCGCGGCCGCCACGATGTCGTCGACCGCTTCGCGCTTGCTCGGCGCCCTGTACCCGTGATTCGGACGGGAGGGAGCCCGAGCAACAAGAACAGCCCCAGGGAGCCGGCGACGGTGAACATCAGCGGCATGGGGAACGAGTCGCAGCACACGCCGTGGAGGGCGCAGTCGCGAGGCGCTCGGGGAGTGGGGACCGGCTCACGATGGTTGGGGCAGCTCGACCGCTCGAGATGGCGTCTGCCCAGTCCCGATGGTGGTCCCGATGGTGGTACGGGCGTCGTCGTCGCTAAACAGCGTGGTCGTCGCGAAGTGCGGTTCACCCAGGTCGGGGCCTGAATCTTCGAGGGCGAGAATCTCGCTGATCCGCACGCCGAGCGAACCTCGTCGGAGATGGACGACGATGTCGATCGAGTCGGTGATCAGCTGACTGATCGCGCCAACTGGCATGCCGCGGACTTCTGGCGATATTTGACACATCAAACGGAGCCGCGCGAGCGCTTGGCGAGCAGAGCCAGCGTGAATGGTGGCGTATCCGGTGACACCGCTCGAAAGAGTCAGCAGCAACGGCACGGCTTCACGGTCGCGGACCTCGCCGACCACGGCCACATCGGGTGCCATTCGCAAGAAGCCCGATACCAGGCGACGAAGGTCAACTGGGGATCGCTCGGCTCGGCCAGGGCGTGTCTGCATACTCGCAACGTTCGGCAGCGGGATCTCGACCTCGAAGACTTCCTCGGCGGTCACGACCCGCAACGACGGATCAAGTTCGGCAGCGCAGCACCGCAGCAGGGTTGTCTTGCCGCTGCCAGGGGCACCCGCGAACAGGATCGACCGCTGGCTTCGAACCGCGGCGCGCAGAAGATCGGCGACCTGTGGGGTGAGGGTGCCCACGAGGGTCAGTTCTTCGAGCGTTGCGAATGCGACTCCGGTGAACTTGCGGACGTTGAAGATGAGGTGCCCGCCCCGGCCGATGTCGTCGTGGACGATGTGCAGGCGTGCGCCGTTGTCGAGCTGTGCGTCCCGGAGGCCTTCGCTCGGATCCAGCTTGCGGTGCGATCCGGATGCGTCGTCGAGAATCCGCGTCAAGGTCCGGCGGACGTGTTCGTCGTCGTGAAACGCCTCGTCGTGGTACCCGCTGGGACCTTGGTGACGGTTGACGAAGATTTTGTGAGACGCATTGACCATGATCTCCCAAACGACGTCGTCGTCCAACAACGGCTCGAGCGGTCCGTAGCCGAGCAGATCGCGCCTGGCTCGTTCGGCGATGCGGCCGGCGTCGTAGAGCGCTCGAGGACGCATGCCTCGCTTGAAGTCAAGATTCCACCGCCGCACCTCTTCATTGACTAACTGGCTGAGCGCGCTATCGGATCCGGGCGCACGAGGGTCCAAGCCGAGGTCCCTCGCACGTGCCTGCACCGAGCGCTCGATCTCGGCAAGCGGCGACGTCTCGGTCACGACGATTCCGTCGGCACGAGGCCCCCGAACCGCGCAGCCGTTGCGATATCGCTGACCGTCGCCATCAGGATGTCGACGAAATGCCGTGGCATCGCCAACGCGTTGCCGTGAATGTCGTCCAGCTCTGGGCGCTCATGACTGCGGACAGCGTCGGACACAAGTGCTTCGCTGGCCAGGCGCAAGTCCAACTCTCGTGCGTGACCGGCCAGCCTCCGCCGCTGGGGAATGCGTGCCAGAACCGGTCGAATGCGCGACGAAGGCACTCCATTGACATGCAACTCGTGCACCGCCGCCAGAAGGCCCCCGAGACCGGTGAGCGACGGAACGCCGACGATCACAATCGCATCAGCAGTGGTGACAGCGTCGAGATCGACGGTGGGGCGGCCGCCTTGGCCGCGCCTGGTGGCCGGGTTGGCGAAGTCGTCGTCAAGGTCGAGCACGGTGACGCTGTAGCTGGCGCGCATGGCGGCCAGAGCCCGCTGCATCGACAGGCCTTCGATACCCCTTCGATCGAAACCGCCAGCAGGGCCCAACAGCACGTCGTGGCCGCGCTGGGGAACGCTGAAGGTCAGTGACTCAAGGTCTGCCGGCTGCGGTTCACGGCTCGCCGCGGCATCGAAGAGTTCTGCGATGCTCGGCCGATCTGCAGCGGCGTCGTGCAGCAGCGCCTGATCCGCCCTCCACGACAGATCTGCGAGCAGAACGCCGCGGCGGGAGCGGTCGCAGTCGGCGAGACCCTGAGCGAGCGCGATCGCCGTCGTGGAGACCCCGCTGCCGGGGCGCCCGCACACGGCGACCAGTGCACCGTCGGACGGTTCGCGATCGTGGTGAGATTCGATGTTGTGTGTCGCAGCGCCGTAGTGCTCGGTAGCTGCGAATCGAGCGCCGAGGCTGCGACTGAGCTCGTGCGGGCCGAAGTCTGGCCGCAGTCGGTGCGCTCCTGGCTCGCCCACTGCGGAAGGCCGTTCTCTCCAACGATGATGAGGAGGCACTCACCCTCTTGCAGCACTGTGAGCACTTCAGGTGTCGGATGCCCGGTGCCCTCGTCGATGAGCAGGGCCGTGGCACGAGATTCCGAGCGCACGCGCTTCACGAGTTCAGCTGGCGAGATGCATTGCGCGAAATCAGCCCGCAGCGAGCCCGATGTCGTCCATTCCACGACGCGCCGAGGCCATTCCGATTGCGTCGTTGCGAAGCCCAGCACGAGCACGTGCGCGCTCGTCCTCACGGCCACACCCGCGCCAGTGTGAGCGCGTTCTCGTCGGCCGCGGCGGCGACGGCGGTGGCTTCGGACACCTTCGCGACGTGCAGCGTGACAGTGAGAGCGCCGCTGAGCGCGCCGACGTCACTTGCTCCTGCGACAGCAAAGACTGCGGCGTCGGGCGCTAGGACTGATCCGCCACCGGGGTCATCGCGATCGATAGCGATGACGTCAACGCGTTCTCCTGGAACCAGACTCCCGTTGAGGGCACGGGGTCGATCGAGCTCGACGGCGATCGTGTAGCCACGCAATCGAGTCGCTGCGACATCGGGCTGCACGACGTCGCCCGACGAGAGCAACTCCCCGACATGAACGGCTCGAACGACGACTCCGCCGAGCACCTCGGCGCGTTCGGACACAGCGGTCGCCGCGACCTCATCAGGAAGGCGGATCGGAATCGATCCGATGTCGCCGGTCTCCACGGCGTTTCCCGGAATGAGCGGCGAGCGGGCAACGAGGTAGCTCGTGTCCGGGACGGCGTCGGCGCGCTCGAATGCCCACCACAGCCCCATGGCCGCTCCCGCACAAAGCACCCCGCCTGCGACTGCACGGGCACGGACGCCGGTGCGAGCGGACAGCACGCGACGCTGCTGCGGTCCGGCGCTTGGCAACGACGGCTCGCGTGTGAGCGAAGGTCCGGCTGGGGGCACAATTCGAACCTAGGCACTCGCGTGTCAGACACCAAAAGAATAATTGACACATATTCAAATAGGTCCAATATGTCGTATACATATTGCGATATAGCGCGCGATACCGACGATTGGTGCGGAGATGCGCCACCGGTCCCGGCACGCGCACTAACGTTGGCAGCACGACATCGGCGGACTGCCGACGGCTGAAAAGGCGCTGGCCGACCAATAGGGAGGTGCGATGATGCCCGAGGAGCCGATGGGGTTGGGTAACGAGCTAGAGCAGGTCCGTGACGACAGGGACGACTCGTATCCCGAGATCGTCTGGCTGTCGACCCTCAAGGCCGCCAACCGAATGGGTATCACCACGCGAACCCTCTATCGCTTCATTGATCGGGGCGATCTCCCGGCATACCGATTCGGCCGCGTGATCCGGCTTCAATTTGCAGATGTCGATCGCTTCGTGGAGCAATGCCGTGTTGAGCCGGGAAGTCTCGAACACCTGTACCCCGAGGCGCGACCGCAGGATCTCGAGGTCGACGAGGTTTGAGCAGCGGCTGGCCCCCTGCGGGAGGGCCCGAAGACCCCGCGACGCCGCGCGGCGCGTGGGCCACGGTCAACCCGTCCTTCGTGATCCGACCCGACTGGCAGCATGCTGCCGCACCCCGTCGATGGCCGGCGGGACTCGGGCTGTTGTTTGTCGCTGGACTCGTCGGCTCGTTCGTCGCGTACCAGATCTCAAGTCTCGCGGTGGGC
Source organism: Candidatus Poriferisodalis sp. (assembly GCA_965226645.1). GTDB lineage: Bacteria > Actinomycetota > Acidimicrobiia > Acidimicrobiales > Poriferisodalaceae > Poriferisodalis. Next base: position 489,848 of record CBDDDL010000004.1, on the reverse strand, counting down.
AGCCGGTTCGAGAACACGCTGGAGACCACGCTGGACGAGTACTCCCTCGCTGGACAGTTCGTGCTCGTTGCACTGTTCGCGCCCTTGTTCGAAGAAGTGGTCTACCGGCTGGCTGTCTCGGCACCGCTACGCCTAGGTGCACTCGGCGCAGTGGGTGTCCTTGGCGCGCTGAGCTTCGTGGGGGGCGGGGTGTCGGCGGCGGTGGCCGCGGCAGTGTTCGCATCAATTGCGGTGGCCGCATGCGTGTTGTGGGCTCAGGCACTCACCGCCAGAGGTGGAGCGTCCAGTTCTCTTGGGGCAGATGCATCACCGCTGCCGACATGGCGAGCAGTGGTCGAGCGCTGGTGGTCGGATTCCCCGCAATGGCCGGTTTGGTGTTCGATCGCAGCGTTCGGCCTGGTGCATCTCAACAACTATGAGGTGCAATGGTCGGTCGCCGCAATCGTGAGTGTTCCATTGGTTGTCAGTCCGCAGTTGTGGCTCGGCCTGATGTTCACGATCGCTCGTGTGCGCTATGGGTGGTGGGCAGGCGTCGGCCTGCATGCCGCTCACAACCTCGCGGTCTGGGGCTTGGACGCAGCGCTCAATGGCGGGGTCCCGCAGTAGCGGAGGCAGCCAACGCCCCAGGGCCGGTGACCGGTCTGCGTGCGATGGCCGGAGCACAAATCGACGGCTCGCCCGAATGGCCGTCAGTACCCTTGCAGCCCGTCCCGGCATTCCGACGCGGTGCAGGCCTTCCAGACATGACTTTGCAGATCTTCGACACGATGACGCGGCGCAAGACCGCCTTCGTCCCGCGCACGCCTGGCGAGGTGTCGATGTATGTCTGCGGTCCGACCGTTTATGACGTGCCGCATCTGGGGCACGGACGCACGGCGCTGACGTTCGACACGATTCGGCGGTACCTGGAGTGGTGCGGTCTCGCTGTCACGTTGGCGTCGAATGTCACCGACATCGACGACAAGATCGTCGCCCGGGCCCACGGCGAAGGCCGCACCGAAGCTGAAGTCGCCGCGGAGTTCACTGCGGCATATGACGAGCAAATGCGACGCCTGGGCGTGCTCGTCCTACATTCCCAGCCGCACGCCACGCATTTCATCTCCCAGATGGTTGACGTCATCGACACGCTCGTATCGATGGGTGCCGCGTACATCATCGATGGCAAGGGCGTCTATTTCGCCGTTGAGGCCGCACGTGGGTATGGCCGTCTCGCGGGCCGGTCCTTGTCGCAGCTAGAAGACGACGCCGGCGCGCGCGTCGAAGTTGATCCCGAGAAGCGCTCGCCGCTGGATTTTGCGCTGTGGAAGGCGGCGCGGCCGGGCGAGCCGCGCTGGGCGACGCCCTGGGGCGACGGCCGGCCCGGTTGGCACACCGAATGCGTCGCCATGTCACTAGCGGCGCTCGGCCCAGGCTTTGACATTCACGGCGGCGGGGATGATCTGGTGTTCCCGCACCACCAGAACGAGTGGGCGCAGGTCACGGCATCGGGCGAGCAGTTTGCGCGCTACTGGATGCACAGTGCGATGGTGAATGTCGGCACCCAGAAGATGGCCAAGTCGTTGGGCAACTTCACCAACCTGGCTGAGGCCATCGATGCCGTTGGGGCTCGCGCTGTTCGCCTGCTTGCGTTGCAGACCCACTATCGGCGAGCGATGGAGATGGGCGCCGAAGCCCTCGAGGCGTCCCGCAGCGCAGTCGGCCGGCTGGATGCCTTCGCTCGGCGGATGGCTGCAGCGGGGATCGCCGTCGAAAGTGACATCGGGTTGCGGAAAGCAGACTTTGAGGCTGCATCGATTGGGAGCATTGACGATGACGCTGTTGCGTCATTTGTCGTTGCTATGGACGACGATTTCGCCACGCCCGCAGCGCTGGATGTCGTCTTCAGGCTCGTGCGCAGCGCAAATACAGCGCTTGACGAAATGCGACGCTCCGATGCCGAACGAGCAGCGCGCACGGCGTTGGGGCTGCTTGCTGTACTCGGCGTCGAGGCCGGCGCAGGTGACGGCGATTCCGCAAACGGCGACCGTCTGTCTGACGTCGAAGTGGAGGCATTGCTGGCCCAGCGCTCGGAGGCCCGAGCTGCGCGGGACTTCGCTGCAGGGGATCAGATTCGCGACGATCTTGCAGCAGCGGGCGTGGTTGTGTCTGACGGTGCGACCGGCGCGACATGGCATCGCGAATGAATGACCGCTAGAACGATTCTGCGCCCCGGCGCAGCCAGTCCTCGATGAGCCACCCCGCGATGGACATGCCTCCGCGAGGACAAGGCGGGAGATCAGCTGAGGTGTACCAGCCGGCCTCGACGATCTCTTCGGGGTCGATGACGATTTCGCCCGACTGCCAGGTGCACGTGAAGCCGCACATCAGCGAGTGCGGGAACGGCCACGGTTGGCTGCCGAAGTAGCGGACGTCGGCGACTTCGACACTGACTTCTTCGCGGACTTCTCGAATAACAGCATCTTCGAGGCTCTCGCCAGGCTCTACGAACCCCGCGAGGGCGCTGAAGAAGCGCCCAGGGAACTGTCGACCCCACGCCAGCAAGATCTCGTCGCCCCGCTCGACGAGAACGATCATCGCAGGACTGAGCCGTGGGAAGGCCATGTGCTTGCATTCGGGGCACACCTTGCCCCGATCAGCATCGTTGGTCCGAGTCGAGCTACCGCACCGTCCGCAGTAGCGATGCGTGCGTTCAAACTCGACGATCTGGGCGGCGCGCCCGGCTATTTGCCAGTGCTCGTCGGGAATCCGTCCGTACAGCTTTCGCAAAGGCACGGGTTCGAGATCACCCTCGTCGAGCGCAGCATCACCGGCAGGATTCATATCGACCGCCCAGACCCCGACGCCGTCGAGGATTCCTAGGAAGGCGCCGACAGATGAGTCGTCGCCGACAGGTGAGGTGGGACGATGGCACAGCATGCCGCCGGGCTCGGCGAACACCGTGCCAGCCCGTATGGGAATCCAGATCTTGGTGGAAGCGTCCAAATCGGGAGGTGGCTGGGTCAGGACGGTGAACACGGCCCAAGTTGAGCACACTGCGACTCGCGGTTGCAGCGACGAGGCTCTGGTCCCCATCCAGCCGTCGTCACGCGACGCTGTGTCTGATGGTCCGCCGCTAGACGCGACGGATCACCGTCACCACCTTGCCGTAGATCGTCACCTCGTTTGCAGGTCGCACGATCGCAGCGTGGTTGGGGTTGGCGGGTTCGAGCACAATCTCGTCACCGTTCGGCCGGTATCGCTTGACAGTTCCTTCGTCGCCATCGATGCCCGCTACCACGATGTCGCCTGGCTCAGCGTCGGGTTGATGCCGAGCGACCACGTAGTCGCGGTCCCAGATTCCGGCGTCGATCATGGAGTCGCCTCGGACTCGCAGCATGAACAACTCGCCGCTTCCGGTGAAGTCGGCAGGCAGGGGCAACAGTTCCTCGACGTTCTGCTGCGCGAGAACGTCGGTGCCCGCCGCGACGTCGCCGATGAGTGGTACATGACGAGTGGGACGGCGCTCGCCCTTGACGCCGGTCTGCCAGTCAAAGTTCACGATCAGCGCTCGGGGGCGCGATGGGTCCCGCGTCAGCCACCCGTCGGCTTCGAGGGCACGCAGGTGTCGGTGCACAGTGGCGGGCGAACTGAGGTCCACCGCTTTACCGATCTCGCGAACCGACGGCGGATAGCCACGCTCGCGCTGGGTGATGTCAATGAACTCGAGCATGGCGCGCTGCCGCTTGCCGAGGTGGGCGACCCGTTGGTCTGCAGCGCCGCCGCCTTCAGTCATCTGCATTTCGGTCCTCCTCCGTGGTGTTGCTGCCTGACGACACGGTGCCGCCAGGGCAGCACCTGGTGCTCACAGTTACGGAACTGTTGTTCCATCGAGCGACGATAGCAACAAATGTTCGACAGTGCGCGCATTTGTTCGTGCATCGAAGTTGCCCCGGCCGATCAGGAAGCCAGTCGATCAGCAGTCCAGCCGTTGAAGCTTCAGAGCATCGAATTGGCGGGCCACGCGACGTCGTGTGGGCCGGTTCTGGATCACGACCGGTGACCGGAACGGATCCAGCGCACGAACATCACATTGCCGTCCGCTATGACTTGGTCCACATCGAAACCCCGTGGCGATGGGGTATCGGGTTGACTGCTCGATGAGCCGGCCATGCGGGGCGCGGATCCGCCAATGGCGAGCGGAGCGATCGTCAGATTGATCTCATCGACGAGGTCGGCAGCGAGCAAGCTCGCGTTCAACCGCGGACCGCCCTCGCACAGCACGACGCGTGCTCCCTGTTCGCCAAGATGCATCAACGCGGTGTTGAGGTCGACAATGTCGGTGCCGGCCTCGAAGACTTCGGCACGGCCAGCCACGCCCGCCGCGACGCCAGCACCGGCTTCGGCTGTGGTCACGATGAGAGGGATGTGCGCCTCCGGGCTGGTCGGGGTTGTTGCGAACAGCGGAAGACTTGGATCGATGCTCCCCGAACCGCTAACGATCGCGAATCGTGCCGACGATCGGCGAGGTGCGCGGTAACGCTCGGAGTTGGCGGTCCCGGCACCGACGAGAATGACATCGGCCGCTTTTCGCAGCGCAGCGAACATCTGCTTGTCTGCGGGGCCGCTGAGGCCGCCAGACAGACCGTCGAGTGCTGCCGCGCCGTCGATGCTGGCGATCATGTTGAGCATCAGCCATGGACGTCCGTTGAGGGGCTCGCGCGAACGGGCCACGGCGTGCGACGCGTCCAGTTCGTTACCAGCGTGCGCCGGCTTCGGAGCGTCGATGCGAGCCTGCGACAGGTACAGACGATGCACGCGGCGAGTCTGCCACCGTTCGCTCAGCCAGCAGAGGTCGAGGAGACGTATTCATCAGCAGCAGCTGTGGATAACTTGGACCTACAGACCTGCACGCTGTCATCCACAGCGTCGGTCGCGTTTCCACAGGAATTTCCCCAGGAAGATCCCGGCGTTGCACACTTCCGGTCCACAGGCGACCAGCCGTAGCGTTCTCGGCGTGCACGCTCGCTACCTACGTTACCGCCCTAGCGCGTCGCGGCGCGTCCGCGGCCTGCGCCGTTCAAACCGGTGTGCGTCGTGGCAATAGCGCACGCCACGGAGGCGCAGCAGGCGCCCGCAGTCGCTGACTCGGCATCGTCGGGCCTGCAAGTGCGGCGACACTTCACCACCGTCGGCACGCATCCGTACGACACCGTCCAGTGGGGGCTTCGCGACGCCTCAATTGTGAACTCGGTTGATCACACTGTGGCGTTCGCCCAACCAAATGTCGAGTTCCCGCAGGACTGGAGTCCCACGGCGGCAAATATCGTCGCCCAGAAGTACTTCCGAGGCACGCTCGGCACGCCCTCTCGTGAGAGTTCGCTGCGTCAGGTCATCGATCGAGTGGTCTCCACGATCACGAAATGGGCGATCGCGGACGGCTACTTCGATTCGCCCGAGGCTGCGGAGACCTTTGAAGCCGAGCTCACGTGGTTGTTGCTGCACCAGCGGGCCGCCTTCAACAGCCCGGTGTGGTTCAACATCGGCGTCGAGGGCGTGCCGCAGCAGGCGTCTGCCTGCTTCATCCTGTCGGTCGACGACGACATGGATTCAATTCTCGATTGGTATGTCACCGAAGGCAGGATCTTCAAGGGCGGTTCTGGCGCAGGAGTCAACCTGTCGGCCATCCGGGCATCGTGCGAGCTGCTCTCCGGCGGCGGAGAAGCGAGCGGTCCGGTCAGCTTCATGCGCGGCGCCGATGCATCCGCGGGAACCATTCGCAGCGGGGGCAAGACCCGGCGCGCAGCCAAGATGGTGCTGCTCGATGCAGACCATCCCGACATCGAGGCCTTCGTGTGGTGCAAGGCACGCGAAGAGCGCAAGGCCCGAGCGTTGGCGGCTTCCGGCTTCGACATGGATATCGACGGCGCCGATTCGTTCTCAGTGCAGTACCAAAACGCCAACAATTCGGTCCGCCTGTCAGACGAGTTCATGGCCGCCGTCGAGGAGGACTCGATCTGGCAATTGCGCGCTCGCACGACGGGGGAGGTGACTCGAGAGCTGCCGGCTCGTGATCTGTTTCGCCAGATCGCACAAGCGGCTTGGGAATGCGCCGATCCGGGGGTCCAGTTCTCAACGACGATCAACAGCTGGCACACGGCGCCGGCACACGGGACGATCAACGCCAGCAACCCGTGCAGCGAGTATCTGCACCTCGACAACTCTGCGTGCAATCTCGCCAGCGTGAACCTGCTGCCCTTCTTCGCGGACGGTGCAGCCTGCGCTGCTGGCGAGGGCACCGAATTCGACATCGAGGGCTTTCGCCAAGCGGTTCGAATCACGTTCATCGCGCAGGACGTACTCGTGAGCCACGCCGACTATCCGACCGAGCTCATTGGCCAGACGTCTCGGCAGTTCCGCCAGCTCGGGCTGGGGTTCACGAACCTCGGGGCGCTGCTGATGGCGGCCGGTGCTCCGTATGACTCGACGCAAGGTCGCTTACTCGCGGCGGCAGCCACGGCACTCATGTGCGGAGAGGCGTATGCCACCTCAGCCGATCTGGCGGAACGACTGGGGCCTTTCGATGGATATGCCGCGAATGCTGCTGCGACGCTCCGTGTGCTGAAGCGGCATCGCAGTGCGCTGGACGACGCCGAGCCCTCCGCGCCGCGGCGCAACGGGTACGACGCCGTTTCCCACAGCGCCCTTGTTGAACTTGCGGCTGAAATCTCGGTAGCGGCCCGCAGTCGTTGGGATGCCGCAGTTGCGGGTTGTGAAGCTCATGGCGTGCGCAACTCCCAGGCCACGGTCATCGCACCCACAGGCACCATCTCGTTCATGATGGATTGCGACACCACGGGGATCGAGCCTGATCTGGGCCTGGTGAAGCACAAGAAGCTGGTTGGGGGCGGCGACCTCCGCATCGTCAACTTGACGGTGCCCATCGCACTCGCTCGGCTCGGCTATTCCCAAGCGCAGATTGCCGACATCGAAGCGCACATCCTGACCACCTCGCTCGTCGCGGGAGCCCCGCATCTGTCGGAGGAACATGTGGCGGTCTTTGCATGCTCGATCGGCGACGGCGCTATCGCCCCCGAAGGCCACATCGAGATGATGGCTGCGTGTCAGCCATTCGTTTCAGGAGCGATCTCCAAGACAGTGAACCTGCCCGCGAGCACCACGGTCGACGACGTCGAATCACTCTTGCGACACTCATGGAAACTGGGGCTCAAGGCCGTCGCGATCTATCGAGACAACTCGAAGGTGAGCCAGCCCCTGTCGGTCGGCGCACTCGGCATCGCAACGGATCTTGCAGCTTCGGCGAGCATTGCGGGTGTCCACGCGGCACCCCGCCGCGAACGACTGCCTCGCAGCAGACGATCGCGAACGTTCTCGTTTCGGGTCACTGACTGCCACGGCTTCATGACGGTGGGGGAGTACGACGACGGAAGGCCAGGGGAGATATTCCTCATCGTGGCGAAACAGGGCTCGACGCTCGCCGGGATCATGGACGCGTTCGCCATCTCGGTCAGCCACGGGTTGCAGTACGGCGTGCCGCTGCGCTCCTACGTCGAGGCGTTCACCAACATGCGCTTCGAGCCTGCAGGGCTCACCGATGACCCCCAATTGCGGATTGCGACGAGCATCGTGGACTACATCTTCCGTCGAATGGCGCTCGAGTACCTGCCGCTCGACGAGCGCACTGAGCTCGGCGTGCTCAGTGTTGACGAGCGCACCGAGCCGCCCCTGCCGGGGCTCGAAAGCGCCTCGGTTTCCAGTGCGATCGGAGCCGAGCCGACTCCGGACCCACCGTCGCATCCGAGCGAGTTCTCGGCGAACCCCAGCATCGGCTACCGCGACGCCCCGCTGTGCATGACCTGCGGCGACCGCATGGTCCGAGCGGGCTCGTGCTTCGCTTGCCGCTCCTGTGGTGCCACGAGCGGCTGCGGCTAGAAGATTGCGGCTAGGAGATTGCGCGATTCGGCATTGCGGCTCAGGCTGTGACGGTTCAGCGCCGCTCTACGGCTCGCGCTCGGGCATGGCAACAGCCGGCAGCGCAGACCTCGGGTCGAGGGCCGAGTTCGCCGAGCGTTGGTCGATCGTCACGCAGTCCCGAGGTTTCCTCGACGAGATCCGCCAAGGCCGCGACGAAGAGCGGATGCGTGCCGACAGTGGCAGCACGAACCATGGTGAGCCCTGCGCGCGACGCGGTGGCACGGGCGCGGGTGTCGAGGTCGACAATGACCTCCATGTGATCGGATACGAAGCCCAGTGGCATCACCAGAACGCTGCGGCACCCTTGGGCTGCGAGTTCGACGAGGCGATCGTTGATATCGGGTTCCAGCCACGGCACTTGCGGGGGCCCGCTGCGGGACTGGTACACCACTTCGACGTGGCCGTTCAGCCCTGCTAGGTCAGCGACGTTCTCGGCTGCGTCGATGAGCTGTGCCTCGTAATCACAGGCTGCTGCCATCGACAGCGGCAGGCTGTGTGCGGTGAACAGTGCGTGCACGTCGGACCCGACGCGCGCGCCGTCGAGGGCTTCTCGGACGCGATGCGCGGCTGCGCCCACGAATCCCGGGTGATTGCCATAGACGCGCACCCGGGTCAGCCGCGGCGCACGCGGTGTCCTCGCAGCCGCTTGTTCCAGATCCTCGTTGTACTGGCGGCAGCCCGAGTACGAGCTGAATGCCGATGTCACAACGACGGCGGCGTGGTGACGGTCCTCAAGTGCCATCTGTCGCACGGTGTCGCGAAGCAATGGATGCCAGTTGCGGTTGCCCCAGTAGCAGGGAATCTCGTGGCCGCGCCGGTCAAGCTCGGTTGACAGCGCGTGGAGCAGTTCGCGGTTCTGGTTGTTGATCGGGCTCACGCCGCCGTGGCGCATGTATTGCCGGGCGACATCGGCGAGCCGCTCGGCAGGGACGTCGCGGCCTCGGGAGACGTTGTGCAGGAACGGCATCACATCGTCGGGGCCATCGGGTCCGCCGAACGACAGCAGCACCACCGAGTCGACTTGACGTGGTCCCATCACTGCCGCGGTGACGGATTGTCGGGTGCCCGCGGGGTCAGCCGAATGGTCGCGCGGAGCTGCAGGCGGCGACCGAGGGACGGATGTTGCGGTGCGCGATACCTCTGCGCTACCGACGGTTTCCAGCGGAACTGCCGGGGTTCGGTCGGCGGCAACCAGCAGCGGAACCGATGCCAAGGCCGTGCACATCGCGGCGACGATGGCCACGCTGAAGCCGTAGCTGTCGATCAACAGACCTGCCAAGGGCGGTCCGGCGAGCCCGCCCACGCCTGCCGCGGTGTACAGCGCGCCCAGAACGCCGCCGAGGCCGGTCAGGCCGAAGAGTTGGGCTGCTATGGCTGGGGAGAGCGCGATGAATCCGCCATAGCTGCTGCCCATGACGAGGGAAAACACCACGAGCGTCGTGAAGTTGTCACCGGCAAAGAGCCAGATCAAATAGCTCAGTCCCATTACCAAATAAGAGATCTGGTAGAGCCGCATCAGCGGCAGCACGGCGCCGAGGGCACCAAGGCCCAGCCGACCCAGCAACGAGGCCAAGCCGATGATCGAGATCAGCAATGCGCCGCGGGTGCCGCCACCGTCGTCCACGTACTTCTTGATGAAGATGATGGGGATGAAGAGGCTGGCACTCAGCAGGAGCATCGACAGATAGAGCAGCGCGAAGCGACGGTTGTGCATCAACCGCCGCACGGACGGCAACTCGCCCGAGGTTGCGACACTTGGCGGTCGGCGAGCGCCCACAGCGGCGACGAGCAGCAAGCCGGTCGCCACGACGGCCAGCACCTGAAAGGTGCCGCGCCAGCCGTACTCCGCGATGAGCCTCTCGACGAATTGCGCGCCGACCATCTGGCCTAGCCCGATTCCCGCGACCGCTACGCCCAGAGCCGATGTCCGATGGCGTTCGAACCACCCGCCGACTGCCGACACCATCGGTACGTAGGCGCAGGCCACGCCGAATCCGACGCCGAACCCGTAGGTAGCGATTCCGAGCCACAGATTGCTCGCAAGGCTCGTGACCCACAGGCCGGCACCAAGCGAAACGGCGCCGGCCAGCAAGACACGGCGAGGTCCGAAGCGATCCCCGAGGCGACCGGTGAACACGCCGAGCACGAAGTAGATGAATGTCGAGATCGAGAACAGCAGCGAGGTCAGGCCGGTGCCGATCCCGAATTCGGCCTTGATCTCATCGAGCACGACGCCGAAGCTGTACGCCACACCGAACACAGCGAACGTCGCCAGCGCAGCTGAGAACACCACCGTCCAGCCGGCGGCCGAGTCGATCTTGCTACGCGATGGAGCGAAGGGGGGCGTCGCGTTGCGGCTCACATGCAGCCCTTCGCCGCGCCGGCCGGGCACCGGTGCCGTCGCGCACAATACCGTCGCAACGTGCCGCCATACTGTGCGACAGACTCGACGCCCGAGCCAAGCGAGCCCAGCCGCCAGGTCCGGGGATCCGAGTTGTCACAAAAGCAAGCGGAAGGCGCGAGGTGGGCACAGAGACCATCCTGAACTCGCCCGAGGGCGACACGCTCGTCGATGAGCGCCTGAGCGACGGCGGCCACGACCGCTTCTCCCACTATGTCGACAAGGTGCAGTTGACTCGTTCCGCTGTGACGGGCAAAGCGGTCATCGCTCTGTGCGGCAAGCGGTGGGTGCCGACTCGCGAAGGCGAGCGTTACCCGGTATGTCCGGCGTGCAAGGAGATCTACGCAGGCCTTCGATCCTGATCTGCGCACACGGCCGATCAAGCACCGAGGCGGGCGACTAGCCTTGCGCCCATCGTGACTGCCCGATCTGTCGGCGCCCCGAAATGCCGTCTTGGCGCATTGAACGCCCGAACCCTGTGACCGACACGCAAGTCCGTATCCACGTTCCGGGAAATCACCTCATGGTTGGCGTGCTGGGCCAGCGCGACGAGCATCTGCGCCTAGTCGCAGATCACTTCGCGGATGCCGACATTCACGTACGCGGCAACGAGATCACCGTCGCAGGCCCGAGCGCGTCCGTCGTCGGGCAGGTGTTCACCGAACTTGTTCAGGTGCTCGAAGCCGGCCAGCGACTCGAGCCCGAAGTGCTCGGCAGGGTCATCGACATGGTCGAGGCTGACGAGAGTCCCAGCGACGTGCTCTCGGTCCCGATCATCCGCGCACCCAACGGCCGTGTGGTTCGCGCCAAGAGCGCCGGTCAGAAGCGATACGCGGAGACGGTGCGCTCCAACATCGTGACATTCGCGGTGGGGCCTGCGGGCACGGGCAAGACCTGGTTGGCGGTCGCACTGGCGGTGGACGCGCTGATGTCCAAGGCGGTACGCCGCATCGTGCTCACACGTCCCGCGGTCGAGGCGGGCGAACGCCTGGGCTTCTTGCCTGGGGACCTGATGGCGAAGATCGACCCGTATCTCGCACCGCTCTACGACGCTCTTTACGACATGCTCGATGTCGAGACGGCCGCCAAGCTGCTCGAGCGCAAGACCATCGACGTCGCGCCCCTTGCCTTCATGCGCGGGCGGACGCTCAATGACAGCTTCATCATCTTGGACGAGGCGCAGAACACCACGCCGGAGCAGATGAAGATGTTCCTGACGCGCATCGGCTTCGGCTCCAAGGTCGTCGTGACCGGCGACCGAACGCAGATCGACGTGCCCGGCGGGAAGAGCGGCCTGCTTGACGTGGAGCGAGCACTGGACGGGATTGAAGGGTTGGCCTTCGCGATGCTGGGACGCCGAGACATCACCCGCCATCGCATCGTCGGCGACATCGTCGCTGCCTATGACCGACGTGACGCGGAACGCAACGGCAGCGCTTGACGCGGCTCCGCCGATCCGTCCCGACGGCGGCCCGAGCGGGTACTCGGTGCTGGTGGCGGATCACCAGACCGATGTGCGGCTGGACATGGCGCGCTATCGCGGGCTGGTGCGCCGCGTCCTGGCGGCCGAGGGCGTGCCACCCAACGCTGAGGCGGCGGTGAGCTTCGTCGGGAGCGCGGAGATGGCGGAGCTCAACGAGACGCACATGGGCCACGACGGGCCGACTGACGTCCTCGCCTTTCCCATCGACTTCGCGCCTGCCGGCGGCGCCGCGGGCCACGGCGAGACCGCGACAGCGTCTGCGTCAAGCTCGACTGACGGCGCAGCAGGCGGGCTCCTGGTGGGTGACGTGATCGTGTGTCCAGCGGTGGCGGCGATGAACGCAGCGGCCGGGGCGAACTCTCGACCGGGCCATGACGGCACGGTGGCTGCGGAACTCGATCTGCTCGTCGTACACGGGCTCTTGCATCTGCTCGGTATGGATCATGCCGAACCCGCTCCCGCTGCCGCCATGCGCAAGCGGGAGGCAGAGCACCTGAGCGCGTTGTGGGCCACACCGTGAACTGGATTCTGGGCGGCCTGACAGCGGCCGTGCTGCTTGGCGCCGCGATGTTCCTGCGAATGGTGGAGACGACGTTCGTGCGCCTCGGTCGCGCGCGAGCGTCCGGCCTCGACGAAGCCGACAGCAACGGCGACCGCGGCAATGGCGACCGGAATCATGGCGACGGGGCCGAACAGACCGCTCGTGCGACTCTGGAGCAACTCGTCCAGGACCGAGAGTTGGTGCTCGGGCCGGTGTCATTGCTGCGCGTGCTCGCTCAGGTGACCGTGGTGGGCGGCGTCACCTGGATTGCCGCAGTCCGCTTGAGTGCGGCGGGAGTTGTCGCGGCGATAGGAGTTACAACCGCCGTGCTGTTCCTGGTGACCGAGGCAGTGCCGAGGCGCTGGGGCGTCGAGGCCAACGACCGCATGGCGCGCATCCTCGCGCCTGCGGCGCGTGCGCTGCGTCGCGCCGTACCGATCGTGTGGCTGGCCCGCTTGCTGGCCGCACCTGCGCGATTGGTCGGGCCAGCGACGACTCCCCACGACAGCGGCGAGGTGACCGAAGACGAACTGGTCGCGCTGGCCTCTGCTGCGGCTGAGGCGAGTCTCATCGAGGACAGCGAGGCCGCGCTCATCGGGCAGATCATGGAATTGGGCGGCACGATCGTGCGCGAAGTGATGGTCCCCCGACCGGACATGGTCACGGTCAGACTCCGCGACAGCGTGGCTGACGCGCTGGAGACGGTGATCGCGTCGGGTTTCACCAGACTGCCGGTAGCGGGGGACAGCGTCGATGACTTGCGCGGCATCGTGTTGGCGAAGGACCTCGCAGCCGCTTACCTGCATGGTGCTGACGCAACCGGGCAAGCCGAAGCCGGATTGCCGAGCACGAGCCTCCACGGTGATTCCAGCGACACATCGGCGACATGCGAGCAGGTGTTGCGGCCTGCAACTTTCGTCCCCGAGACCAAGCGCGTGAGTGACTTGATGCGCGAGATGCAGGAGTCGAAATCACACCTTGCCATCGCGGTAGACGAATACGGCGGTGTGGCCGGGCTGGTGACGCTCGAGGACATCATCGAGGAGCTGATCGGCGAGATTTCCGACGAGTACGACGCTGACGAGGCCCTCGTGCAGGAACTTGGCGACGATCGCTTTCTGTTCTCTGGCCGGCTGCCCGCCGGCAGGCTGGCCGAGGTTCTGGACTTGCGGTTGCCGGACGGCGACTGGGACACCGTCGGCGGTCTCGTGCTCGACCGCGCCGGCCACGTCCCCGAGTCCGGAGAGACCATCGAACTGGACGGGTGGTGCTTGTCCGCGCTCGAGGTCGAAGGGCGCCGGATCAACCTCGTCGAAGCACGGCGAGGTTCCGCGTAAGCGCGGCGATCACTGATGCGCTCTGGCTTCGTGGCGCTCGTGGGCCGGCCGAACGCGGGCAAGTCCACGCTGTTGAACTGCCTTGTCGGCGCCAAGGTCAGCATCACATCGGCGAAGCCTCAGACCACGCGCATGCGCGTGATGGGCGTCTGTCACCTGCCGGGGGCGCAGATCGTGTTCGTGGACACACCCGGCGTCGCCAAGCCGGTCACGTCGCTCGGTGAGCGCCTCAACGAGACGGCCCGCGCTGCCGTCGCCGAGCTTGAGCCTGCGGACGTGGTGTGCATGGTCCTCGACGCCGCTGCGCCATTGGGCCGCGGCGACCGCCGAATCTGGGAGTCGCTGCCCGACGCAGCGCCGACGGTGGTCGTGGTGACCAAGTGCGACCGTGCCTCGCGTGCGCAGGTGGCAGCGCAACTGTCAGCAGCAGCGGAGCTGGACGCTGACGCCTACTTCCCCGTCTCAGGTTTGACCGGGCAGGGCACAGATGCCTTGCGGGACTATTTTGTGGCGGGGCTTCCAGAGGGTCCCGAGTACTTCGGGCCCGAGTCGGTCACCGACCTCGGAGACGCGTGGCGCATTTCAGAAGCAGTGCGAGAGCAGCTTCTGGCGCGCCTCGACGACGAACTGCCGTACAGCATTGCCGTGCGGGTCACCGAATGGGAGGACCGTCGCATTCGCTGTGACATCGCAGTCGAACGCGAATCGCAGAAGGGCATCGTGATCGGTCGCGGCGGACGCCTGCTGCGTGACGTCGGCACCGCGGCTCGGCGCGAACTCGGCCTCGACGGTGTGCACCTGGAGCTGCGTGTGCGTGTCGAACCTGATTGGCAGCGCACCCCTGATGCTGTGGCGCGAATGCTTGCTCCTCCGGATCCAGAGCATTGACGCGACGGATCTCCATGATCCGGGGCATCGACACGACGGTTCAGGTTGCGTTGTGGTCGCGGATGCGGCCAAGAAACTCGACTGCGTCAGCGCGGTCGACCGTGCGAGGCATCGGCGGCAGCGGATCGAGCAGACGGGATCTGTAGCGGGCGGTGGCAAGACGCGAGTCAAGCACCGCGACCACGCCGCGGTCGGTCATCGTGCGGATGAGGCGGCCGACGCCCTGGGCCAGCAGGTCTGCGGCGTGAGGTACGTCCACCGCCATGAACGCGTCCTCGCCTGCCGCTTCGCGACGCGCCTGATGCAACGGTTCGTTGGGCCGGGCGAACGGGAGCCGGTCGATTGCCAACAGCGACAATGCGGGCCCGGCGATGTCCACGCCCTGCCAGAAGCTCATGGTGGCGCAGACAACGGTCGCGGCGTTCGCGGCCAGCGCATCAAGCAGAGCCACATTTGTCAGTCGGCCGCCCTGTCGCAGCACAGTGATCCCACTCAGGCGCTCTTCGAGCGCATCTGCGGTGTCAGACAGCGCTCTCCAGCTCGTGAACAGGGCGAGTGTGCGACCCCCGGCCGCGGTCACCAAATCGGCAAGCTCATCTGACGCCAGCGCGCGGAACGTGTCCGATGTCGGAGCGGGAAGATGCCGGGCGCAGTACAGCAGCGCGTTCGAGCGATAGTCGAACGGGCTGTCGACTGCGAGATAAGTGTGGTCATCGGCGGGAACGCCGAGACGCTTGAGGTAGTGCCGTCCCAAGGTGGCACTTGTCAGTATCGACGCCCGCTCGCCCCACAGCCTGCTTGCCAGCAGGCTTCCGACATCCAACGGGGCGAGGCGAAGGCGCGGTTGATTGCGGCCGTCGACGAGGATCACGGTGCCCTGCGGAGGGTCGGCGGCAATGCGCAATGCCGTCAAAGTCTCCGCGGCAATCCGTCCGACGCGCAGTCGATCGAGGTCCTTGCTGTCGGCGTCGGTGCCTGCGGTGCGAATCTCGGCGGCGAGCTGTTCGACTCGACCGTCGGCCGCCTCAAGCAAGGTCGCGAGGTCGCCGGTGATCGCCCCGAGCCGCGTGTCGCGCCGCGGCTCGAGTTCGCTGGTCAGCCGTGATGCGATGTCCGCGACCGCGTCGACAATGCCGCCGGCGACGCCAACCGAGCGTGCCTCGGCAGCGAGGCGCGTGAATCCCACGGGTGTCAACTCTGCGCCCGCGACTTGAGTGACGACAGGTTCGAGCTGGTGCGCCTCGTCGAAGACGACGGCGTCATGGGGACCGAACAAAAAGCCGTCAGCGAACAAGTCGATGCAGTACAGGTGTTGGTTGGTCACCACGATGTCTGCCCGGGCAGATCGGGCGCGAGCGTCCTCGGCAAAGCAGCGGTGGCCCTCGGGACATGCCTCGGCCCCGACGCATTCGACGCTGTTCACCGACACAGAGGCCCACACATTCCGGTCGGGTTCGACTGCGAGCTCAGCGCGGTCGCCGGTACGAGTTTGCCCAGCCCAACGGCTGATCTCGTCGAGCTGTCGCCGACGCGTGATCTCGACCGCCGTGGCTGTCGCCGCGCCGTCGGAGATGTCGAGCTGCGGCTGGCTTTGCTGTTCCTCCCAGCGGTGCCGGCACAGATAGTTGCTCCGGCCTTTGAGGACTTCGGTACGAAGCTGTCGGCCGAAGCGTTCGCTCAGAGCATCCACCACCAGCGGAAGGTCCTTCGTCACGAGCTGGTCCTGGAGTGCGAGGGTGGCCGTTGCGATCACGATCCGCTTGCCCGCTGCAGCCGCGAGCGCTGCCGGAACCAGGTACGCGAGCGATTTGCCCACGCCCGTGCCCGCCTGGCAGAGCAAAGTGGTGCCATCGGCAATAGCCGCGACAACAGCGCCCGTCATCTCGACTTGGCCGGGTCGCCGCTCGCCGCGATTTCCAAGCACTGCGATCGCGTCGTCGAGCGCATCGAGCACCGAAGCGGTCTCGAAACTTGGCGGTCCCGCAAGATCCCACGGCTCATCGGCCGTCGTGCTCATGGGCGGCTCCGATCGGTCGGCTCTCGCGGTCGTCCACAGTACGAGGGCCGTGGCGCAATGGCGTCGGCAATAAGGGTTCTACCCTGCGCAGTGTGAACCGGCGTCTCGATCCCGATCCTCGGCGGCTGCCGCGACACGTCGCCTGCGTCATGGACGGCAACGGGCGTTGGGCCCAAGCGCGGGGGCTAGCGCGCACCGACGGCCACGCGGCCGGGGAGGACGCACTGATCGACACGGTCGAGGGAGCGGCCGAAATCGGGCTCGAATGGCTGACCGTGTACGCGTTCAGCACCGAGAATTGGCGCCGCCCACCATCAGAGGTTCGCTTCTTGATGGGCTTCAACGAGTCCTTGCTCGAACGTCGCAGCCGTGAACTGCATGAGAAGAACGTGCGCATTCGGTTTGTCGGGCGCCGCGATTCCCGCGTTCCGAAGCGCACTCAGGTGCGAATCGACGAGGCCATCAAGTTGACGGCGAACAACACGGGGCTGACATTCACGGTGGCCTTCAATTACGGCGGCCGTGCCGAAATCGTGGATGCCGCAGCCGCCCTGGTTCGAGATGGCGTCGCCGCCATCGACATCGACGAGGCTGCGCTGGTACGCCGTCTGTATGACCCTGAGATGCCCGACGTCGATCTCGTGATCCGCACTTCGGGCGAACACCGGGTATCCAATTTTCTGCTGTGGCACATGGCGTACAGCGAGCTGGTGTTCACCGACACGCTTTGGCCTGACTTTCGGCGCGACGATCTCTACCACGCGATATGCACATATCAAGCCCGCGACCGGCGCTTCGGCGGCCTGAACCGTTGAAAGGGGTCCCGGCCGATGCAGTACCGGGACCGTGGGGTGGTGCTTCGCACGATCAAGCTCGGCGAAGCAGATCGCATCGTCACGATCATCACGGCATCGAATGGCAAGGTACGTGCCGTCGCGAAGGGTGCACGACGCACTCGCAGTCGTCTCGGAGGGCTGATTGAGCCGTTGCGCCACGTCGACTTGCAGATGTACCGCGGACGGGGCGAGCTCGACATCGTCACCGGCGCCGTCACCCTGGACCGTTGGCCGGAGGTGCGGGAGGATCTGTCGCGATTGGGCAAGGCCATGACACTGGCCGAAGCCGTCGATCAATCGGTTCACGACCGGGGTGACGATCCGATGCCGTACCGGATGCTCGTCGGGGCGTTGGGCCGCCTCGACCAGGCCGACTCGGACATGCTGGTTCCTGCGTTCCTGCTGCGCTTGCTCTCACACGAGGGCACGGCGCCCATGCTCGACGGGTGCGTCACGGCAACCGGATGCGGAGATGCAGCCATCGTCGCATTCGATCCTGCCCTCGGCGGGGTGACGTGCGAAACACACCGGCGCGGCCGGCCGTTGTCGCCCGAAGCTCTCGCGCTGCTCCGAAGCGTCGCGGCTGGCCACGTGAACGCTGCGCTCGACGCGCCGACGGGGCCGCATGCTCGAGAGGCCGCGGCTGCCATCAGTCGGATGTGGGAATACCACATGGACCGGCGGCTGCGAAGTGCCGACCTGCTCGATTCGTAGCTGGATCGCGGGGAACTGGCTCAGCGCAGCAGGCGACTGCGACCTTGGTTGCCTTTTGCGCCTTCGTGAAGCCGCTTGAAGCGTTTTTCTGCTCGCGTGTCGGAGGAGGAACGCCACCACACGGTGAGGCGCCATGCAGCTCCGGCGAACGCGAGCAATGCCAGCACTACCTGGGTGCGCGCGAGGCCGCCGCACAGGGGGTGCTGGCTCTGCGGGGGCACGTATGCCGCTCCGGTGGCGTCGGCGGTGATGTGGGCGGCGTCAACTTGTGCGCGTACGTTGGCCACGGCGACATCATCTGGGGCCAAGCTGAGCACCGGCATTTGGCAGGTCCACTCGACTTCGCCGGCGCCGATGTCCTCGTATGGCCCGCCGAATACCGGTATCGGCATCAGCAGAGCCATCACTCCAAGGAAGAGGCACAGCCCAGCAACCGTGGTGTCGCGCAGCTTCATCACAGCGAGCCTAACGAGGGTCCGCAATCGGCTCGGTCGAGTCCGAGAGCCCAAGCGGTCGGATCGCAAAATGCCGACTGGCCCCGCAGAGGCGCTGGGTACCCTTGCCGCCCATGTCCTCGCAGGTGACGTCCGCCGAAGGTGCCCCTCCGAAGGGTGAGCATCCTGGCGCGCAGACCGATCCGTCGCTGTTCGAAAAGGTCGTCAATCTCTGCAAGCGCCGGGGCATCGTCTTCGGCTCTGCGGAGATTTATGGAGGATTCCGGAGCGCCTACGACTATGGGCCGATCGGTGCCCAGTTGTTGCGCAACGTCAAGGACGCCTGGTGGCGATCGATGGTGCAGCTCCGCAGCGACGTCGTCGGCCTCGATGCCTCCATTTTGAGCCCGCCGCAGGTCTGGGAGGCCTCGGGCCACCTGAGCAACTTCGCCGACCCGCTCGTGGACTGCACCTCCTGCAAGACGCGCCATCGTGAAGATCACCTGGAGGACCCTGATCGGTGCCCGAATTGCGGCGCACGCGACTCGTTCACCGAAGCTCGCGCCTTCAATCTGATGTTCCGCACGCATGCCGGGCCGGTGGAGGGCGCCGGCGCGGAGGTGTACCTGCGTCCCGAAACAGCGCAGGGCATGTTCGTCAACTTCAAGAACGTTCTCGAGACCAGCCGCAAGCGGCCGCCTTTCGGGATCGCCCAGGTAGGCAAATCGTTCCGCAACGAGATCACTCCCGGCAATTTCGTGTTCCGGACACGTGAATTCGAGCAGATGGAACTGGAGTTCTTTGTGCCTCCCGACGAAGCGCCGCGGTGGTACGAGTATTGGCTCGCAGAGCGCTTTCAGTGGTATCTCGGCCTAGGGATACCAGCCGATCAGCTGCGTCTGCGTGCTCACGATGACGACGAGCTCAGCCACTATTCCAGCGGCACGAGCGACGTGGAGTTCCTCTTCCCGTGGGGCTGGGGCGAGCTAGAGGGCGTCG
The DNA here is from genome assembly GCA_965226645.1 of Candidatus Poriferisodalis sp. Lineage (GTDB taxonomy): Bacteria > Actinomycetota > Acidimicrobiia > Acidimicrobiales > Poriferisodalaceae > Poriferisodalis. The sequence goes on along the minus strand of CBDDDL010000004.1, from coordinate 470,227 downwards.
CCAACCGCGGCGACTACGACTTACGCCAGCACGCGGAGCACTCGGGCCAGAAGCTCGAATACTTCGACCAAGCCAGCGGACAGCGCTATGTGCCTCACGTCATCGAACCTGCGGCGGGGGCGACGCGGTCGCTCATGGCGTTCTTGGTGGCCGCGTATCGCGAAGAGACGGTGAACGACGACATCCGCACGGTGCTCGGGCTGCATCCGCGGCTAGCGCCCTACAAGGCGGCCGTCCTGCCGCTCTCACGCAAGGAGCCGCTGACCGCGCTTGCCGGCGAAGTGCTGGCATCCTGCCAACCGCACTGGATGTGCGACTACGACGAGACGCAGACAATCGGTCGCCGTTACCGCCGACAGGACGAGATCGGCACGCCCCTGTGCGTGACCGTCGACTTCGAATCCCTCGACGACCGTTGCGTCACGGTGCGAGACCGGGACACGATGGCTCAGGACCGGGTGCCGATCGACGCGCTGGTAGACCATCTCGGGAGCCGCTTGAACCTGTAGCGGCCAAGGGGGGACGATGAGCCGGCTCTGTGCGGGCGAGATGCCACGGTGAGCGCAGCTGACCGAGTGCCGCCGCGATCGCCGCTCCGAGCGAGCGTGTCGACGTTGCAAGCCCAAGCTGTCGCGGAGCTGCGGGTCGACGAGGTGCTGGACGCGCTTCACCCAAGTTTCGCCAGCGAAGCGGCCACGACTTCGCAGACGCTGCTCGTCAGGGGTCTCGCTGCTTCGCCAGGGGCGGCTTCGGGACTCGCCGCGGTTGGTTCGGAGGCGGCGTTCGATCTGGTGGCCGCTGGCAATTCGGTGATCCTGGTTGCGACGGAGACGACGCCGGCCGACGTCGCAGCGATGGGACTCTCAGCAGGGATCCTGACGGCGCGTGGCGGGCTGGCCAGTCATGCCGCCGTGGTGGCCCGAGGCTGGGGAATCCCAGCGGTGTGCGATGCGCGTGAGGTCACCGTGGAATCCGAGGGCTTCCGGGTGGGAAATGTCCACGTCGCCAACGGGACGCCGATCTCGCTCGACGGATCGACTGGCGAGGTGACGCTCGGCGTCCGCGAGGTGACCAGCGCAGAGTCAGATGAGCCGTTGTCGACGGAGATCAGCGAGGTGCTCGGCTGGGCGGACCGCATCGCTGCGGGTCGGCTGGCGGTGCTCGCCAATGCCGACACTGCGGCGGACGCGTCGACAGCGCGCAGGCTCGGAGCGCAAGGCGTGGGGCTGTGTCGCACCGAGCACATGTTTCTCGAGCCAGGGCGTCTCGAGATTGTGCAGCGGGCCATTCTGAGCGCCGAGGACACGTCATCGACGCGCACCGATCTCGACGAACTGGTGGCAGCGCAACGGAACGATTTCAGCGCGCTGCTGGCAGCCATGGACGGGCTGTGTGTCACCGTTCGGTTGCTCGACGCCCCAATGCACGAATTCCTTGCCGGAGCAGCGGAAGCTGTCGCCGCGCAGCGTTGGCGAGAGCACAATCCGATGCTCGGCGTGCGTGGAGTTCGCCTCGGCCTGTTACGCCCCGAGATCTACGCCGCGCAGGTCCGGGCGCTTGCGCTTGCGGTTTCTGATCGACTAGCGGCAGGCGGAGATCCGAGGGTGGAAATCATGGTTCCGCTGGTGTCGACGGCAAGCGAGCTGGCGGCGGCTGCGACGGCGATCCGATCGGCGTGGACGGAGACGCTCGAGACCGTCGACCTCCCGGGCACCGCAACGGCGGCGGCATTTCCGCGGATCGGGACGATGATCGAGACGCCCCGGGCGTGTCTGGTGGCGGACCGGTTGGCTTCCGAAGCGGAGTTTGTGAGCTTCGGCACCAACGATCTCACCCAGCTCGCGTTCGGCTTCAGTCGTGATGACGTGCAATCGCGTGTCATCGAGCCCTATGTGGCGGGCGGGCTGCTTGAGACTGATCCGTTCGCGACGCTCGATCGTGACGGAGTGGGCCAGCTCATTACGACGACGCTGCAACGGGCCAAGTCAGTGCGACCGGATATCCGGTCTGGAATCTGCGGCGAGCACGGTGGCGATCCCGACAGCATCTCCTTCGCAGTGGCAGCAGGCCTCGACTATGTGTCCTGCTCGCCCTTTCGCGTACCCGTCGCGCGTCTTGCAGCAGCGCAAGCAGTGTTGAGGGGCGCGGATGTGCTGATGAGCGAGTAAGGGGCTGACAGCGACTCAGTAGCGTCGAAATCGACATGGGAATACGGGACGAGGACGTGCGCCGTGTGCGCGAGGCCACTGACCTCTCGGCGCTCATCGGTCGGCGCGTCAGCCTGCGCAAGGTCGGTGCCCGCCACGTTGGCCTGTGCCCCTTCCACAACGAGCGCACCCCGTCATTCAGCGTGAACAGAGTCGAGGGCTTCTACCACTGCTTCGGCTGTGGCGCTTCTGGGGATGCCATCACGTTTGTGCGCGAGACGGAGCACTGCGATTTCAGCGAGGCTGTCGAGCAGCTGGCGACCGCTGCGGGGATCACGCTCACCTACGACCAGCCGTCCGAGCGCCTCGGCCAGCAGCGCCGCAAGGAGCTGTTGGACTTGCTTGCTGGCGCAGCCGACTTCTATCACGACCGACTGCTGCGCAGCTCCGACGCCGGGCCTGCCCGCGCGTACTTGAGACGACGGGGATACGGCCGCGACACCGTGGTGAAGTGGCGTCTCGGCTACGCGCCGCCGCTGCGAGATGCCTTGTGCGTGCACCTCGGAGCTGCACCGGAACGCCTTGCTGCGGCGGGGCTGGCGTACGCGGGCCCCCGTGTTGCAGCGAGGCCGTCTGACGACGCAGTGGCTCACGGTGATGACGGGGCGGCACCCTCGGGTCCCGCATCGGATTTCTTCCGGGACCGCATCATGTTCCCGATCTGCGATTCGAGCGGCCGGCCGGTCAGCTTCGCGGGTCGCCTGCTGCCCCGCGACGGCGAGCCGGCGCCGAAGGGTCCGAAATACAAGAACACGGCAGGAACGCCGGTGTATGACAAGAGTCGAGTGCTGTACGGCCTGCACTTGGCCAAGCAGGCGGCACGCGCCGCTGACCGGATTGTGGTGTGCGAGGGACACACCGACGTGATCGGATGCAGCCTTGCCGGCATCACCGAGGCCGTCGCCACGTGCGGCACTGCGCTGACGCAACAACACGCAGAGTTGCTGTCGCGGACGGCGAAGCGCATTGTGCTTGCGTTCGACGCCGATGCCGCCGGGCAGAATGCTGCCGAGCGGGTGCATCAATGGGAGCGGCAATACGGGCTTGATGTCTTCGTCGCTGCCTTTCCGACGGGAACTGACCCCGGTGATCTGGCTGCGAGCGACCCGCCGGCGTTGAAGCGAGCTATCGACGAAGCACAGCCGCTGCACGCCTTCCGAGCCGAGCGCATCCTGGCCCGAGCCGATCTGGCCAGTCCTGGAGGCCGCGACCGGGCCGCCGATGAGGCCGCCGAAGTGCTGGCGGTGTATCCCGCTGACGTGCTGATCGACGCGGATCTTGCGCCTATTGCCGAGCGGATTCCGATGGGCGTCGAGGAATTGCGCCTGCGGGTCGACGCCGCTCGGGGCCGGGCGCAATCAGATCCGAAAGCCCGGAGTTCTCCGGTTGGCGGACACGATGAGGCGCCGCCTCCGCCCGATCCCGGCGATGACTATTTCGATTATGAGTCCGTCGGCACCTTCAGTCCTATCGAGGACCTCGATGCCGGATTGGCGGCGGCGCCGCTTGGTCGGCGTGTTCGTGTGCGGATCGAGCAAGCGGCACGTAACCGCGCTGCCGCCGGGCGCTCGCTGCTGGAGGCGGCGGCTGCCGAAGGCGATGCCGTGAGGCTCATGGCGTCTGAACTGTTCGTTGCGAGCATCGCTCGCGAGGCGTTCTCACGCATCGCCTCGGATCCGCGATGGCGGGAGGATGTCCACGGCGTGTCGCCTGAGTCCGAACTCGTGAGCGTCAAGTCAGATTCTCCGAGCGAAGATGTGCGACTCCTCTTGGCCGCTGCTGCGGCAGGAGGCGAGAAGCTCTCGGCGGAAGAAGCGTTGGACCGAGTAGCGATGTCGCTGCGGCACTACGTGCAAGACACAATTCTTCGAATCAGCGATGGGGCCGATGTGCCCTTTGCGCTGATGGTCGACGAGGTGTCACCCGCTGAACGGTTGCGTTTCCGCCAGGAGTGGCTGCGTTGGCTGCTCGACCGAGAGGCCGAGCTTCTGGATCCCAACGCGCGCATCGGCGCCGCTCAAGCAGTGGCGAGATGGCTCCGCGGGAGCGCTGCATCGCCAGAGGATCGGCCGGCCCAGTCTGATACCCCAGTCTGATACCCCAGTCTGATACCCCAGCCTGATGCTTCCGGCTGAGCGCCGGATGCGGCGCACAGGCCAAAAAGCTCCGGGGGTGGGGCTCGAACCCACGACAAACGGATTAACAGTCCGCTGCTCTGCCAACTGAGCTACCCCGGAAGGCGCGGGCCGCGGTGCGGTCCCACTGCGAGAGGCAACGATACCGAGCAGTAGCTGCGCCGCTGTGCCTCATTGATCACAGAGTTCCGTCGTTGCGTCGAACAGGCGCTCAGCGCCGTCGCTGAGGTGGCGATACGACCTGAACGTCTGGTCACTTGGTGTGGGCCGGGTGGGGATCGAACCCACGACCCAGCGATTATGAGTCGCCTGCTCTGACCACTGAGCTACCGGCCCGCACGCACGGTAGCGGTCTCGACGCCGGTCGATTCGGGACATTCGACGAAGGAGGCATTTGACGTGACATGCGCCTAGTAGTTTGCGCGTTAGGCGCCGAGCCGGCGCCTCGCGGGAGGACTACCGACGATGCAACACAGCCAGACGCGGCGCGATGCCGCCGAGCTTCCAAAATGGCAGCGTGCCTCTGTTCCCGGGAGGGCACGCCGACGGCGGCTGATCCTGGTTGCGATCTTCGCCGTCTTCGGGCTCATTGCCGTTGCATGCGGTGGCGGCGACAGCGCTACAGATGACGACGCGGCGCCCGACGAAACGCCTGCAGAAACCGTCGCCCCGGACGAGGGCGAGGGCGAGGGCGAGGGCGAACAGGACGAGGTCGTCGCGGCACGCGAGGCCGGCGAGGCAACCGGCGAGGACACACGAGAGGTCGAGACCGGCCCGACCCATGGCGGCAGGCTCGTGTACGGCATTGAAGCCGACACGGCGAATCCGTTCGTGCACTTCGCCTCGTCGTGCGCAATCAGCTGCCGCATGATCTTCCGAGCTATCACCGACTCGCTGTACATCACGGACAGCGACGGCGACATCGTGCCGTACCTCGTGGAAACGGAGACTCACAGCGACGACTACATGGTGTGGACGATGACGCTGCGCGACGGCATCACCTTCCACGATGGGACACCGTTGACCGGTGAGGTCGTGGCCTACAACATCAATCTGTGCCGCCTGAGCCAACTCACCGGGCCGGCGTGGCTGGGCATTGCCGACGTCACCGGCGAGGGCCAGACGGTCACGGTCACCGCCAGTCCCGGACAGCCGCTGGCAACCGGCATCGGCCCTGCAGGGCGGGCCGAAGTGTGCGGCCAGATGTTCAGCCAGGCGTGGCTCGAGACACTGCCGAACAATCCGCTGTACGTGTCGCCAGCCTCGCCGCTGCCCGACGAGATGAAGGAAGCGGCCAAGGCGGGAGCAACGGGTGATCCGTCCATGCCCGTCGGGCTGGGCGCATTCAAGATCGTGAGCTACACGCCGGGCAACGGCAACAGCTTCATCGCCGAGCGGAACTCCGACTACTGGCGCGGCGCCAACGGCATCACCGGCGAGAATCTGCCGTATCTGGATGAGATCGAGTTCGTGGTTGCTGTGGACATTCAGGGCCGCTCGAACGGGCTGAGAGCCGGCCAGTTCGACATCATCCACACGGCGAACGCCGATGAGATCTCCAAGTACGAGGGCGACGACTTCGTTCTCCTGCAGGCAAACGACTACGGCGAGACCAGCCACAACCTCATCAACGTGGCGGCGGGTGTGAACCCGGTGCTTGCGTTCGTGCGAGGCGCAGCAGAACCGCTTGCGATGGACCCGCTCGGGCTCAATTCGACGAACCCGCTTGTTTACCTCAGCTGCCGCAAGGCGCTTGCACTCGCGTTCGACGGCGAGCGCTTCGCAAACGAACGCCACCAGGGCTTGGTGAAGGTGGCGAACGGCCCATTCCCGCCTGGCAGCATTGGCTACCTGGAGGACAGCGGCTATCCGTCGTACGATCCGGACGCGGCACGGGCCGAATTCGAGCAGTGCAAGGCCGACAGCGGCCAGAACCCGGTGGCGTTCGCGTTCAACACGACGAACGACGCGTTCAATGTCGAGTCGAACGAACTCATCGTGGCCCTCTGGACCGAGACCCTTGGCGACGAGCTGGTCGTCTCGATCCAGCCCATCGAGCAGGGTCAGTACATCAACCTGGCCCTGGCCGGTGTGTTCCAGATGCAGGGTTGGCGCAACCACGGCGGCGTTGACCCGTCCGAGCAGTGGTACTGGTGGCATTCTGCAACGGCGAGTCCGATCGATCCGACGGTTCCCGAGCTTGCGCTGAACTTCGGGCGTTTTCAGGATCCTGAGATCGATGCGGCGTTCCTGGCCATCCGGCACAACCCGGACCCAGTTGCCCGCAAGGCGGCTGCGGAAGAGGTCAACCGGGCATTCGGACGAAATGTCTGGAACCTCTGGACGTACTGGACGCTGTGGGGGATCATCGCGAACCCGCGGGTACAGAACATCACAGACCTGCCGATTCCGGGCAACGATGAGAACACGTTCCCGGTGATCTCGGGCAAGCACCACCTGGGCCAGATCTGGTGCACAGAAGGCAACTGCCAAGGCTGAACACGACGCAGCGTCGTTTCGAAGACGACACTTGGCGCTGACGCGGGCTAGTAGCTTGCGCGCTGGGTGGCGGGGTCTGGCGCGGGAGGTCAACCGACGATGCAGTCATGCCAGACGGGGCGTGTTGCCAGCAGAATCCGCAACGAGCACCGCGCCTCGGCTCGGGCAGTGGCGGTCCGATGGCGGCTGGGCTGTGTTGCGGTGTTCGCGACACCCGCGTTGGTTGCAGTTGCGTGCGGCGGAAGCGACAGCCCCGGCGACGACGGCACCGGCGCAGATCCCGAGACCGGTTCCACGGTCGCTCCGGCTCCTGTAACCGACGATCCCGCCCCCGAAGAGGTCGTTGCAGCACGCGAGGCCGGAGAGGCAACCGGCGAGGACACACGAGAGATCGACACCGGCCCGGCTCACGGCGGCAGGCTCGTGTACGCCATCGAGGCCGACACGGCCAATCCGTTCACGCCGTACGCATCGTCGTGCGCGATCAGCTGCCGGATGATCATGCGGGCGGTCAGCGATTCGCTCTACGTGACCGACGCCGACGGCGAAATCGTGCCGTATCTGGTGGAGTCCGAGACTCACAACGAGGACTTCACCGAGTGGATGATGACGATCCGTGACGGGATCTTGTTCCACGACGGGACGCCGTTGACCGGCGAGACGGTGGCCTACAACATCAATCTCTGCCGGCTCAGCCAGCTGACTGGTCCGGCGTTCTCGGGCGTCGACGACGTCGTGGGTGAGGGCCAGACGGTGACGGTCACGTTCGGGTTGTCGGCGGCCACGAGCCTCGCACCCGGCTTGCGTGCCGAATCGTGCGGTTTCATGTTCTCTCCGGCATGGCTGGAGACGCTGCCGAACAATCCGTTGTACGTGTCGACGGCCTCGCCGTTGTCTGCGGAGATGAAGGCGGCGGGCAAGGCGGCGGCGACGGGCAATCCCGCAGCTCCAGTCGGGCTGGGCGCATTCAAGTTCGTCAGCTATACGCCGGGCAACGGCAACAGCTTCATCGCTGAGCGGAACCCTGACTACTGGCGTGGCCCCAACGGCATCACGGGCGAGGAATTTCCCTATCTCGATGAGATCGAGTTCGTGGTGGCGGTCGACATTCAAGGTCGCTCGAACGGGCTGAAGGCCGGGCAATTCGACATCATCCACACGTCGAACGCTGATGAAATCGCCAAGTACGAAAGTGACGAGGACTTTGTCTTATTGCAGGCGAACGACTACGGCGAGACCAGCCACAGCATCATCAACGTGGCGTCGGGGGTGAATCCGGTGCTGTCATTCGTGCGCGGCTTCGAAGAACCGATTGCGATGGATCCGCTCGGGCTCAACAGGGCAAATCCGCTGGTTCACCTGAGTTGCCGCAAGGCGCTCGCGCACGCATTCGACGGCGAGCGCTTCGTCGATGAACGTCATCAGGGCCTCGTGAAGGTAGCAAACGGACCGTTCCCTCCCGGCAGCGTGGGGTACCTCGAAGACAGCGGATACCCGTCCTACGATCCGCAGGCAGCTCAGGCCGAATTCGAGCAATGCAAGGCCGACAGCGGCCAGAACCCGGTGGCGTTCTCGTTCAACACCACCAACGACACATTCAACGTCGAGTCAAACGAACTCGTTGTTGCGATGTGGAGCGAAGTCTTCGGTGAAGAGCTCGCGGTGTCGATCCAACCGATCGAACAGGGTCAGTACATCAACCTGGCGCTGGCCGGCGTCTACCAGATGAAGAGTTGGCGCAACCACGGCGGCGTAGATCCCGTAGAGCAATGGTTCTGGTGGAGTTCGTCGACAGCGAGTCCGATCGATCCCACGGTGCCCGAGCTTGCGCTGAACTTCGGGCGTTTCCAGGATCCTGAAATCGATGCGGCGTTCCAGGTCATCCGGCACGATCCGGACCCAGCTGCCCGTCAGGCGGCTGCTGAGGATGTGAACCGGGCGTTCGGGCGCAACGTCTGGAATTTCTGGACCCACTGGACGCTGTGGGGGATCATCGCCAACCCGCGGGTGCAGAACCTCACAGATCTGCCGATCCCGGGCAACGATGAGAACGTGTTCCCGGTGATCTCCGGCAAGCACCACATGACCCAAATCTGGTGTACGGAAGGCAAGTGTCACCGTTGAACGCACACCGAAGGGCAACGCGGGTCACACATTGAGCCAGATGAAACAAGCCGTACGTGATCAGCTCGGGCGCATCGTCGCCATCGCCCTGGTAGCGACAGTCGCATGGGCGTGGTTCTGGCGCCCACCGTTCAGCTGGACGTTCGGCGTGCTCGTAGGCATCGGAACGCTAGGCGCAGCGATCGCCGACGGCCGTTACGCGTTGCGCCGGCTCGCGGCCTTGATTCCCGTGCTGGTCATGGTGTCGTTCGTCGTGTTCGCGCTGATGGCGAGCTTGCCCGGCGATCCGGCCATCAACCTCCTGGGACCGGCGGCGACGCCCGACCAGATCGAGATCGTCCGGACCGAGCTCGGTTTGGACCAGCCGTTCTTCAATCGGTATGGGGATTGGCTCGGCGGCGTCGTGCTCGGCGATCTCGGCAACTCGATCGTGCTGCGCGAGGAAGTCGCCGACGGGATCTCTCGTTCGATGACGCCGACCCTGCAGCTGATGACCTACTCAGTCATCATCGCCTTGGTCGTGTCACTGCCGCTGGGAGTCTGGGCCGGCTATCGGCAGGGCACGTCGACAGATCGCGGCATCAACAACGTGATGCTCGGGTTTCTTGCAACGCCGAACTATGTGATGGCGGTGCTCTTGGTGCTGTTCTTCGCTGTCGGCGGTCTGAGCGTGTTCGGCAACGAAGTCGGTTTCCATGCCTTGCCCGCAGCCCGCTACGTGCCATTGGGCGATGACCCGGTGCTCCATTTCAAGCACTTGGCGTTGCCGTCTCTGTCGCTGGCGATGGGGCAGGCCGCCGTGTTCATGCGCCTGTTGCGATCGGACATGATCGGAACGCTGCGGCTGCCATTCATCGATCTTGCTCGCAGCAAGGGCCTGCCCACCCGTCGCATCCTGTGGCGCCATGCTCTGCGTCCGTCCAGCTTCACCCTGCTGACCGTCGTCGGACTCACCGTCGGCTTGCTGATCGGCGGAGCGCTGATCATCGAGTTCATCTTCACGATTCCGGGCGTCGGCGCCTACATCTTCCTGGGCGTGACCCAGCGCGACTTCATAGCGGTACAGGGCGGGGTACTGGTCATCTCGGCGCTGTTCATCGTCGTGCTGACCATGTCCGATTTCCTGTATCTCGCGCTCGATCCACGGCTGCGCGGCAGGGAGGTCGCATCGCGTGGGTAAGCGGCTCGGGTTCTTCTTCTGGCTGGCTGTCGTGTTTCTGACGGTGCTGGGCCTCGCGGCGATCTTCGCCGACGTGCTGCCTCTCAAGCATCCCGCGGAGACCTTCGCAGGCACCTCGAAGTCAGGCCCGAGCCTGACGCACTGGTTCGGCAACGATGCGGTCGGCCGGGACGTGTTCAGCCGCGTGATCTACGGGGCCCAAGTGAGCTTGGTGATCTCGACCGTCGGCACGCTGCTCGCGTTGGCGATCGGCGGTTTGCTGGGCATGGTCTCGGGCTACTACGGCGGCCGGATCGATCGCTGGCTCACTGCCACGTTGAGCGCCACGATTGTGATCCCGCCGCTGATCCTGTTCCTTGCGCTTGTGCTGTTCCTGGATTCGGAGGCTCAGCGCCGAGTCTTCATTCTGATCTTCACCTTTGTGCTGTTGTCCATTGCGCCGATCGCCAGGGTGGTACGCGCAGCGACGCTGACGTGGGCTGGGCAGGACTTCGTGCTAGCGGCGCGCACGCTGGGTGCGCGTGACGGCAGGGTGCTGTTCCGCGAGGTGCTGCCGAACGTGGCGCCTTCGTTGATCAGCTATTCGCTGATCATCATGGCCGGCCTCATCGTCGTCGAAGGTGCCGTCGCCTTCCTGGGCCTCAGCGTTCCGCCTCCCACGCCCACCTGGGGCGACATGATCAGCAAAGGGCGCACGAACCTCGATGTCGCAGCCCACATCAGCCTGATGCCGGCCATCACGATGTTCGTCACCGTGCTGGCGCTGAACTTCGTCGGCGACAAGCTCCAGCAGCACTTCGAGCCAAGGGAATCGGTCCTCTGATGGCCGGGCGCGGCAACGCCCATCTGCGTCCCAACGCACTCGTCAGCGCACGAGACATGGTGGTGGAGTTCCCCGCGGCCGGCGGTCGCACCGTGTACGCCGTGTCCGGGGTGTCGCTGGACATCATGGAAGGCGAGACACTCGGCCTTGTCGGCGAATCCGGCTGCGGCAAGAGCACGACCGGCAGGGCGATGCTGCAGCTGCCGAGGCCCACCTCGGGTTCGGTGCAGCTCGGCGGCCAAGAGCTGACCGATCTCGACGACGAGGCGATGCGGCTCATTCGCCCGCAGTTGCAGATGATCTACCAGGACCCGATTTCCTCGCTGAATCCGAGGCGCACGGTGCGTGACATCGTGGCCGAACCGCTGTTCATCGCGTGGGACAACTTGGCGCGGCGATCCGCCATCGCCGTGTGGCAGGAGAAGGTCGCAGCGCTCGTGCAGGGCTTGGCCGGCCGAGTGGCAAAGCCGATGCGCATTCTGGGCTTCGCGATGTCAGTGGCATTCGTGCTCTGGATCGCATCGGAGACGGTCGAGGAGCGGGCCGCTGAGAGCCTGTTGGGCTGGACGGAAGTGCCCGCAGCGATCATCGGATTCCCGGCGTTGGCACTGTCGCTCGCTGTCGGCGCCGTATTCGCCGTGTTGGGCGTCGCATGGATCCTGCTGATGTTGATGCTGCCGTTCGGTTTGATGTCACGGCAATTCGGCGCGGTCCCAACTTCGGTCGGGCTCGTCGGCGTCGTCGCGACGACCGCGGCGAGCGCGTTCCTTTTGTGGCGGACGTGGTCGAGTTTTGGCGGATGGGCACACTGGGTCAACTCTGGACTGCTGGGGACGATCACAGTGGTGCTCGTCTCGTGGCTCCTGGTGTCGCTCGTTCGACCTGCACTGGCTGGAACAAGCGCCGTTGCGACGTCGCTTTCTGCGATGGTCGTGTTGCAGGTCTTCTACATCGGGGGTCTCGACGACTCGCCAAAGCTCGTTGTCCTGGTCGCCTCCGGCGTCGTCGACACGCTGCTGTTCGTCTGGATTCGTCGCCGGTATCACGCCAACCGGCAAGAACTGCGCGAACGAGCGGACCCGCGAGTGCGCGAAGTGCTCACCTATGTCGGGATCAATCCCGACGATGCGCTGGACCGGCGCCCCTGGGAGTTCTCCGGCGGGCAGGCCCAGCGGCTCTCGATTGCGAGGGCGCTTGTCAGCGTGCCGCAGGTGATCATCTGCGATGAGCCGGTCTCGGCGCTTGACGTCTCGGTTCAGGCGCAGATCCTGAACCTGCTCGAGGATCTCAAGAACCTGATGGGGCTCACGCTGGTGTTCATCGCGCACGACTTGGCTGTGGTCAAGAACGTGAGCGACCGCGTGGCGGTGATGTACCTCGGCAAGCTTTGCGAAGTCAGCGAATCTGGCCCGCTGTATTCCCAACCGGCGCATCCGTATACCGACCTGCTGTTGGCGGCCATCCCTCATCCGGACCCCGAGGCCCCCATCGGGGACAGCAGCAAGATCGGCGGCGAACTGCCGTCTCCGCTGTCGCCGCCGTCGGGCTGCCGCTTCCGGACCCGCTGCCCGCTGGCAGCGCAGCGATGCGCGGACGAGGAGCCGGAGATGCGCGAGATCGCGCCCGGCCGCTTCGTTGCCTGTCACACGCCGCTTGTGGGCGAGCCGGCGCCGCCAACCTCGATGGCCGACTCTTCGGTCCGGACAGCATCATGAGCGAGGCGACGCCCAGAAGATCCGGGCGTGCCTTGCTTGAGGTCTCGGGGCTGCGGACGACATTTGACACACCGTCGGGCCTGCTCACTGCAGTGGATGGCGTGGATCTCGAGGTCCGGTCGGGCTCACGGCTGGGCGTAGTGGGCGAGTCCGGCTCTGGAAAGTCGGTCATGTCGCGGTCGATCATGCGGCTGTTGCCGAAGTCGAAGGTGACGACGAGCGGCAAGGTGCTCTTCGACGGCATCGACATGATGGCGTTGTCCCGGCGAGAATTGCTTGACTTGTGGGGACCGCAGATCGCGATGGTCTTCCAAGATCCGCTCGGCTCGCTCAACCCGGTGATGAAAATCGGACGGCAAGTCGGCGAGGGTCTGCGGGTGCATCGCAGCATGTCCGCAAAGGCGGCGCGGACGGCTTCGCTGCAGCTGCTCGATGAGGTCGGCATTCCAGAGCCGCAGCGTCGCATCGACGAGTATCCCCACCAGCTGTCGGGCGGCATGCGCCAACGCATCGTGATCGCCATCGCATTGGCGTGCAGCCCTCGCCTGCTCATAGCAGATGAGCCCACGACCGCGCTCGACGTCACTGTGCAGGCGCAGATCCTGGATTTGCTGGAGACGCAGCGGGCCGAGCGCGATATGTCGCTCATGCTCATCACTCACGACCTTGGGGTGGTCGCAGGGCGCACTGACGAGATCGTCGTGATGTATGCAGGCCGCATTGTTGAACGCGCACCCACAGCGACGCTGTTCCGCGACATGCGGATGCCATACACCGAGGCGTTGATGCGTTCAATCCCGAAGATCACCGACGACAGTCACACGCGCTTGGAGATCATCGGCGGCCGGCCGCCCGAGATGACTCGTCTCGGTCCTGGTTGCAAGTTTGCGCCGCGCTGCAAGTACGCCCAGGACCTTTGCGTGGCAGAGGAGCCGGCGTTGATGCCTGTCGCTCCGTCACGCCTTGACGAACAGGCCACCGCGCACCTGTACCGCTGCTTCTATCCCGTCGGCTCCGACGAGGCCGCAGAGGCGCTCGAGCGCAACGTCGCGTCCGGCCGAGTCAGCGAGACAGGCGTCGTCATCGGCGCAGCCTGACTGCTGCACCCGGGGCAGCAGTCGCTCTCACGCTGATTCGGACTCGTACCAGTCTTGGGCGTGGTGCAGGAGGTAATCGCAGATCTTGGCGCAGAGGTCGAACGGCTCGCACATGTCGTCTTCGCCTTGGAGCAGCGCTTGAAGCGACAGGTCCTTGCGGGCGACGATCATCAACGTCCGCTTGGAGGGATCGGTGACCGAAATCAGCGAATCGATGGCAGAGACCTCGACCGGCAATGCAGTTCCGCCTAGGCCAGCGAGGTCGGTGGCGAGAATGAGCATGTCGGGGCTGTCGTCCACAGGCGGAAGCGCCCAGGTGAAAGTGAGCGGAAGCCAGTACTCGTCGGGCGGCAGGTCGTCCTCGGGCAGCGACCACAGCACGTCCTCGAACGACAGCAGCGAGCGCGGGTCGGCTTCGAGCGTCAGGTGCAGGTCCAGTGGTCCACCGCATGCCTCTGCAGGGTGAAGATCCACTTCCCATGTCTGGCGGAGGCTGTACGTCTCGATGAACTGCCGCTCGTCATGGATATGAAAACCGTGGGCGTGGGCGTGATCCTTGAGGCTCGCAACGTAGCCGGTGATGTCGATCGCTGCCATCGAACGCTCCCGTCTTGTCGCTGTGACGACGTGCAGAGGTTATATCGCCGTCGCGCCCGTGAGGTCCGAGATTCAGCGCAGCGACATAAAGCGCAGTCGAGAGCCGTCGCTAGTCTGCGCCAGATGCCGTCGGCAATGCTCCGAACGCACAGGTGCGGTGCATCTGGTGTGCGGCTGCCGCGGCCGCATCGGCACGTCTCGTGACTGCTGCGGTGCCCGACTGGCTCGAACTGCTCCGACGCACGGCTGATGCAGTGGTTGCCGCACTCTCGGAATTCGATCGCTGGAAGGGCCGGGGCGACCGGCCGGACCAATACGCCCTTGACCAGGTGGCGGACGCAGCGGCGCTGGGCGTGCTGGAACCGGCTGGAGTGGGGATTCTGAGCGAGGAATCCGGGTTCCGCCTCGGCCGTCTCAGCGAGACCGTCATCGTGGACCCCGTCGACGGCTCAACCAACGCGTCGCGCCGCATCCCGCACTACTGCATCAGCCTGTGCGTCGTCGATGGCCAGATCCCGCTTGCGGGCCTCGTGCGCCATTTGGTCTCGGGGGAGGAATTCACAGCTGTGGCTGGCGAGGGCGCATATCTCGACGGGCATCCGATCACACCAAGCGGCGCTAGCGGGGCCGCCGAGGCAATCGTCGGTGTCTCGGGGCGACCCGGCGTCGATCTGCCTGCGTGGCAGGTGCGTGTGCTGGGCTCGGCAGCTCTGGATCTGTGTGCCGTGGCGTGCGGTCGTCTCGACGCATATATCGATCTCAACGCCAATCATGGTGTGTGGGACTATGCGGCGGGCGTCCTTATCTGTGCCGAAGCGGGCGCGTACGTCACCGAGACCTCAGACCGGGAACTGTTCCATCTCGAGCACGGCCGCCGGTTGGGTCCGATGGCGGCGAGCACGCCCGAGTACGCGGCGGTGCTGCGCAACTATGTGACCGAAGCGCCGGGTTAGCCTGCGGGCCCCGACGGCACTGCGCGGGGCGCTTAGCTCAGTTGGCGAGAGCACCTCCCTTACAAGGAGGGGGTCGCAGGTTCGAGTCCTGCAGCGCCCACGCTCGACTGGCACCTTGGCCGGACCCCGCAGGGCACTGTGGCGATCAATGCTGCTCAATAGATGCCTGGGATGATCCGGTACTTCACTCGTGCCCTATATTTCGCCCACTTCTCGGCGCCGTACTTCTCGGCACAGTGCTTGTCGTCATCCATCTGTCTGTAGGTGAACATCGACACGATGAAGATGAAGTACGTCCACGACCACAGATTGCCGAAGTGGCCCCATACCAGGGCGATGGACAACGAAAAGAACCCTTCGCCCATGTAGTTGAAGTGACGGGCAGCGCCCCAAAATCCACTGCACAGGATCTTGCGGTCGCCGGCCTCGATGACCTGCGGCTCGATGAGTCCGAGGAACTTGCGTTCGGGCCAACGCTTGAAGGCGTATTTCTGCATGTTGGCGCCGCGGGAGATGCACCACCCGACCACGAACAGCGCCGGCGTCCCGATGAGCCAGAAGTACCTCCAGCCTGAGGTGAAGCCGGGATCTGGGTGAGCGGCCATGCCCCACAGCGGGATGATGAACATCCACCCGTACACGATGAGCCCGCCCCAGAACAGCTTGAAGCCGAGATTCTCGTGGATCAGGTCGTAGGTGTAAAGCTGGACGCGCTCGAAGACGAAGTAGTCGAATACGTAGAAGGTGAAGATCGCTGCGTAGATGAAGACGCCCGGGTTGGCGTCCTCGCCGAATCGGTCGTTGTGCCACGCGGCTCCGGACAGCGCGTTGAGCGACAGCATCGTCCCGCCACGACGTAGAAGTACATCTTGACGTCGAAGCGCCCATTGAAGAACTGCAACTCCTGGGCTCGCCCGAACCACCACGCCAGGAAGCGGTTCTCGACCTCGCCTTCGGGCTGGCTGAACACAGCGACGATCGTCATGATGATCGTCAGCACTGTTCCGCCGGCCACGGCGTACACCGATGACCGGTAGAACCAGTCACGCGGCATGCCCGTGAGCTCGAACCACCACAGCAGTTGAGCCACGACGAACACCAGCAGACCGTTGAGCCGGTAGCTGCGAGGTTGGCCGGTCTCGCGATTGATGACGTAGCCGGGAACGTGCCGCCCAGGCAGGACCATCTGCAGCACGAAGAACGCAGCAAAGACGATGAGCGGGGTGAGGAAGCCCAGAACCGCTTCCGCTGCGCTCAGTTCGACCAGGTGATCAATACCGAGCCAATCAAACATGACCGACTACCCCCTCTGCCAAGGGCATGGCTGCCCGCGAGTATTGCCGCGCTCAGCGTGCTGGGGCGGGACTCGCCACATGCTCGGCGATGGGGGGCGCCACGCTGGGGCGGACCGGCTCGGGACCCTCGCACTACGGTACGTGTCGGCCACGGGCGGCGTGTTTGGTCGCCAACCGACAGGAAGGTGCGTCAGCCGATGAAGCTCGACACCGGAGACACGTTCCCCGATCTCACTCTGCGGGATCTCGATGACAGCGACGTCACCATCCCCGAAGTGTTCGGCGACGGCTGGGGCGTCGTGCTCATGTACCGGGGCCACTGGTGACCGTACTGCCGTCAACAGTTGGTTGACTTCAACGGCGCCGCATCACTGCTGAAGATGCTGGGTGCGAGCGTGGTGGCGTTGTCCGTCGATGACAAGGACACCACTCAGCAACTCGCGAACAATCTGCAGCTGGGCCCCGTGCGGATGCTGCACAGCGCCGATCCCGACGAAGTGTCGGGGCTGACGGGCGCGTTCACCGAGCCTAAGCGGGGCATCCTGCATGCCACTGGGTTCATCCTGGCGCCGGGGGGCAAGGTCGCGCAAGCCTGTTACTCGACGGGCCCCATCGGCCGGATCACGGCCCTCGACACCATGCGGATTCTTCGCTTCGTCCAGCGGCAACAACAGCGATAGGAAACCGGCGACGGTTAGCCGACCCGGTTGATGCTCGGCGGTTACCCGCCGACGATGAACCGCTGGTGGGTGCCCTGAGAGATCAGCGTGTCGCCGTGGGAAACCTTGATGTCGAAGACGAGGCGGCGGCGGTCGATCTCGCTGATCTCGCCAGCAACCACGACGTCTTCGCCTGAGGCCACTGCAGCCTCGTGGCTCACGCAGATGTGAATGCCCACGGTTGTCCGACCCTCGTCGAGGTGCGGCTGCACGCCGAACAGGCACGTGCCCTCGATGAGCCGGACCATGTCGGGCGTGGACAGCACTTTGTTGGGCAGATGCGGCGGGGACATTTCGTCGGTCACGCGGTGCGTGTCGCTGACGCTGAATCCGACCTCGATGGCTTCGCTCATGGCGGCAGACCTTAGCCTGAATCCACCGATTCGGTGGGTGTGTGTGGGTTGCCGCGTCCGCGAAAAAGGCCTCCTGATCTGCGACGATTGTGATGTTGATAGTCACATTCGTCTCAAAAACAGGAGGCACTTTTTGTGTCTGCATCATCGCGCAGTCCGGACCGGTTCGCAACGACCTTCGATCATGAGGGTTTGGTGGCCAACGCGGGCCTGATCCTGGCGGGCACGCTGATGGACCGTCTGGGTCTTTCGGCGCTGATCGAGCGGTGGGTGCGCACCGGTTCCGCGAACCCGGGCCCCAAGATCTGCACCGTGGTCGCCGCGATGCTCGCAGGGGCCACTCATATCGATCACGTCGGGATGCTGCGCGCCGGGCGCACCGGGCGGGTGCTGGGGTTCCGCCCGATGGCGCCGTCCACGGTGGGGTCGTTCTTGCGGACGTTCACGTTCGGTCATGTCCGCCAGCTCGACGCGGTGCTGTCGCGCACGCTGGCGCGTGCCTGGGGGCTGGGCGCCGGCCCCGGCGACGAGCCGCTGGTGGTCGATGTGGACTCCACGATCTGCGAGGTCCACGGCAAACAGAAACAGGGCGCCGCGTACGGCTACACCAAAAAGCTCGGCTATCACCCGCTGCTGGCCGCACGCGCCGACACCGGCGAGGTGCTCGGCGCACGCATGCGCAAAGGGTCCGCGGGGTCCTCGCGAGGCGTGGTGCGCTTCGCCGGCGAGCTCGTCGCGAACCTGCGGCGCGCCGGGGCTGCGGGGCCGGTCACGGTGCGCGGCGACTCGGGGTTCTGGTCATGGAAGCTGATCGACCGTCTCGACGCCCACAACATCAAGTGGTCGATCACCGTCGCCCTCGGATCCGCTGTTCGCGCAGCGATCCAAGCAATCGGCGGCACCGCGTGGGCCGACATCGTTTACACCAAAGACGGCCACGCCCAGGTCGCCGAGACCCAATACACCACCGGCCGCGGCAAACAGAAACGCACCGTTCGCCTCGTGGTGCGCCGCACCCGCCTCACCGAGGGCGCACAGCAACGACTGTGGCCCGACTGGCGACACCACGCATTCAACGCCAACACCGAACTCGACACCGCCGCCGCGGACGAGTTCCACCGCGGCCACGCCGTCGTCGAGCTCGCCATCCGCGACCTCAAAGAAGGTTCCGGACTCGAGCACGTCCCCTCAGGGCACTACGGCGCGAACTGCGCACCGCTCGCCTGCGCCGTGCTCGCCCACAACATCGGCCACTGGACCGCCACGCTCGCCGACGCGCCGCCGGCCACGAATCGCTCCCGCCGCACCCGACTCGTCGCCCTCGCCGCCGTGCTCGTCAACCGCTCCGGCACACCCACCCTGCGATACCCCGCCCGCTGGCCCTGGGCACCACAATTCACAACCACACTCAGCGCCCTGCGAGCCCTGCCCGGACCCTCCGGCTAAACGGCACGGCCCGGAACTGACGCCCCCACACAAACCCAGCGTCGACAACCCCAAACCACACCCGCACCCCTAGAGACCCATTAGTTCCAAGGTGAACCGCTCTGGCTTTGTTGGAGACTCATTGGTTTGGTTTTCCAGCCCCGGTTGGGGTGGTCTTGTGGGCAGCGTAGAACGCTGCTTCGAATTCTGCTGGCGGGGTGTCGTTGCAGTGGCCGTGGAGCCGTTGCTGGTTGAACCAGTGCACCCAGCCCAGGGTGGCGAGTTCGAGCTGGTCGACGTCGTGCCAGCCGTCGGTGTCGGGTCCGTAGGCGCATTCGGCCTTGTAGAGACCGTTGGTCGTCTCGGCCAATGCGTTGTCATAGGAATCGGCGACGGTGCCGATGCTGGGGCGGGCGCCGATCTCGTCGAGGCGTTCGGTGAATCGCAGCGACGTGAATTGCGATCCGGCGTCGGAGTGTGCCACGAGCCCGACCAGGCGACGGCCGCCGCGTGAGCGGCGGGCCATCTCCAATGCGTCGAGGACCATCTCGGTGCGCATGTGCGAAGCGACGCGCCAGCCCACGATGCGGCGGGAGAACGCGTCCACGATGAAGCACACATAGGCCATCCCTGCCCGGGTCGCGACATAGGTCAGATCCGTCACCCACAACGCGTCGGGCCGATCCGCGGTGAAGTCCCGGTTGACCAGGTCAGGCGCCCGAACCGCGTCAGGATTCTGACGCGTGGTGAACATCTTGCGCCGCCGGCTGACGCCGCGTACGCCCAGCTGGCGCATCAGCCGGGCGACCTGGTCCCGGCCGATCTCGTGACCCGCGCGTCGGGCGGCCTTCCACAGCTTGCGTGCCCCGTAGACCTTGCGGTTCGCGACCCACAACGCCAACAAGATCGGCATCCACACCGCGTCGCGCACCGCCCGCGCCGAGGGCTCGCGCTCGCGGTGCTTGGCCGCGTAGTACGTGCTCGGGGCCACCTGCAGCGCAGTGCAGATGGGCTCGACCCCGAGCTCGCCACGATGGGCGTCGACGAACGACACCGTCACCTCTGTGGGCGGTCGAGCTCCGCCGCGAAGAAAGCCGACGCCTTGCGCAAGATCTCGTTCGCCCGACGCAGCTCCCGGTTCTCGGCCTCCAGCGCCTTGATCCGCTCAGCCTGCTCGCTGTTCACACCAGGGCGCACCCCAGCATCAACCTCGGCCTGCCTGACCCACGACCGCAGCGACTCCACTCCGATCCCCAACTGGGCCGCGACCCGCTTCACCGTCCCGTGATCGGTGCCCAGCTCCTTACGCAGCTGACGCACCGCACGCACAGCCCGTTCCTTCTCCGCCTCGCTGTACCGACGCGTCGTCGGCTTCCCAGGCGACATCTCATGTGGCATGACTCCATCCTCGTATCCAAGATCAGGAGCCTCCAACAAAGCCAGTGCGATTCAGGCCGCGGCAAAGCCAAGCGCACCGTTCGCCTCGTGGTGCGCCGCACACCGACAACAGCAACCTGTGGCCCGACTGGCGACACCACGCAACACCAACACCGAACACGACACCGCCGCCGCCGACGAGTTCCACCGCGCCCACGCCGTCGTCGAGCTCGCCATCCCGACCTCAAAGAAGGCAAACACGTCCCCTCAGGCCACTACAGCGCGAACTGCGCATGGCTCGCCTGCGCCGTGCTCGCCCACAACATCGGCCACTGGACCACCACGCTCGCCGACGCGCCGCCGGCCACGAACCGCTCCCGCCGCACCCGACTCGTCGCCCTCGCCGCCGTGCTCGTCAACCGATCCGGCACACCCACCCTGCGATACCCCGCCCGCTGGCCCTGGGAAACACAATTCCGAGCCACACTCAGCGCCCTGCGAGCCCTGCCCGGACCCTCCGGCTAAACAGCACAGCCCGGAACTGACGCCCCCACACAAACCCAGCGTCGACAAGCCCAAACCACACCCCCACCCCTAGCCGAACACGCCCAAACACACCAAACCACACCCCCAACAACCCGACGCCACCCCAACCCGCCACCGGCCCGGGAAACCCGCGCTCGCCAAAGGCCAATCGGTGGATTCAGGCTTAGAGGGTTCACTGCGCCTCAGCGTCGGGGCCATCCCCACTAGCTTGCGGAGATGGCTGAGCTGCACATGCAATGCGAACCGCTAGCCCCTTTGCTGGGTACTTGGCAGGGCACCGGCGTTGGCCACTACCCGACGATCGACGACTTCACCTATGTGGAGGAGCTGGAGTTCAGCCACGTCGGCAAGCCGTTCGTGTCCATGATCCAGCGCACCCGCAACCGGGTCTCGAGTGAACCGTTGCACTCCGAGGCGGGTTACCTGCGAGCCCTGCCCGACGGGCAGCTGGAGTTCACGATTGCCCAACCGTCAGGTGTCACCGAAATCCATCTCGGCACCATGCGCACCAGTGACAGCGGCCTCGTGATTGAACTGTCCAGCGAACAGGTCGGCCTCACACCGACCGCCAAAGAAGTGACTTCGGTCCGGCGCGAATTGACCGTCAACGGCACCAAGTTGATCTCTGAGCTGTGGATGGACGCCGTGGGCTACGGCGAACTCGTCCATCACCTGCGAGGCGAACTCACCAGGCAGGACTGACCGACTCCGAGAACTCCGAACGCGCACCGGCGCAACTCGCTTCACCGGATTCGGCGACGCGCCACGCTCTACGCTGGCTCACACAGCCGAGGGGGAGCGATGCCACAGGTATCCCAGGACAGTTCGAAGAACGGGACCCATGCCCCCGACTACGGCGCGCCGACGGCCGCTGGCCGACCTGATGTGGACGACGAGACCCTCGCGGCGGCAGTGGCTGTTGCGAACATCCCGACGCTGCTGATGGTGCTGGTGCAGATGACGGGCGAGCTGCATTGGCTCGAGGCCCCGTACCTCCCCAAGCGGCAGCCTGGTCTCGGTGACAACGACAGCGGCGGCTTGACGCCCGAACACCAGCAGGAAGTGCGCGAAGCGGCGCTCGAGGCGATGACCGCGTGGCGCGACGGCCGCCCTGTGGCGATCCCCGAGCCCGATGATGCCCTGATTGTGCGGATGCTGAGCACGGCAATGGGAGAGCACGTACCCGACGAGTACGGCGCATTCACTGCGGCCCAGCTCGGCCTCGCCAAATTCTTGGACCACGACCCCATCAACGTGCCGCCCGGCTTCAAGGTGCTGGTGATCGGTGCGGGCGCATCTGGGCTGTGCGCCGCGATCAACCTCCAGCAAGCCGGTGTGCCCTACGAGGTGATCGAGCGCAACGGCACCGTCGGTGGCGTCTGGTGGGAGAACCGATATCCGGGCGCCGGCGTGGACACACCGAATCACCTCTATTCGTACTCGTTCGCTCCGCACGACTGGAAGATGTACTTCTGTCTGCGCGAAGAGTTGCACGGCTACCTGGAGAAAGTTGCCGACGACTTCGATGTGCGCCGCAACGTTCGTTTCAACATCTCGGTTGAGAGCATCAGCTATGACGCCGAGCGCCAGGTCTGGCGCGCCGAAGTGCGCCATGTCGCGGACAACGAGGGGCGCTGGGAGACGGGCAGTCTGGGCTTGAGCGCCACGCCTGACGAAACAGGCCTGCGCCGGCGCGACGACGGTGCGGCCACGGCGCCTGGTGCGAACGGGCACGCTCGGGGCGTCGACGGACCCACCGAGATCATCGAAGCCAACGTCGTCATCAGCGCCGCCGGCATCTTCAACCCGCCGATCCGCCCCAACATCGACGGCCTCGAGACCTGGAGCGGCGAGACGTGGCACACCGCACGTTGGCCCGCTGACGCAGACCTGAACGGCAAGCGCGTCGCCATCGTCGGCAACGGCGCGAGCTGCATGCAGACCGGTCCGCAGATCCAGGACGATGTGGAGTCGTTGACGATCTACCAGCGTTCCAACCACTGGGCGGCGCCGTTCGACCAGTTCCGAAAGCCCGTTCCCGATGCCATGCGCACGTTGTTCGAGGCCGTGCCGCTGTACCGGGCGTGGTATCGGGTGCGGTTGGGCTGGACGTTCAACGACCGCATCCACTCGGCCTTGCAGACCGATCCCGACTGGGAACACCCAGAGCGATCGCTCAATGCGCAGAACGATGCGCATCGGAAGTACTTCACGCGCTACGTCGTCGATGAGCTGGGCGACCGGGCCGATGAATTGCTGGACAAGGTGCTGCCGACCTACCCGCCATTCGGCAAACGGATGCTGATGGACAACGGCTGGTACCGGATGCTGCGCAACCCCAACGTCGAGCTGGTGGACAACTCCATTGCCGAGATCTCGGGCCAGACGATCCGCACCGCTGACGGCTCCGAGCGCGAGGCCGATGTGCTGGTGCTGGCGACGGGGTTCGACGTGCTGCGGTTTATCACCACCTATGCGGCAGTGGGCCGCTCAGGCAGGACGCTGCGCGAATCGTGGGGGGACGACGACGCAAGTGCCTACCTCGGCACGGTCACGCCTGATTTTCCGAACTTTTTCACCCTCTATGGGCCGAATCTGCAGCCTGGCCACGGCGGAAGCCTCATTTTCGTCGTGGAGATGCAAGTCCGATACATCATGGACATGATCGGCAAAATGTGTGCTTCTGGTCTTGGCGCGGTCGAGGTGCGTCCAGAGGTGCACACCGACTACCGGAACCGTGTCGACGAAGCACACGAGAGCATGGTCTGGATGCACCCGGGCATGACCAGCTACTACCGCAACGAGTCAGGCCGGATCGTCGTGAACTCGCCGTGGCGCAACGTGGACTACTTCGACATGACCAAGGAAGCCAGCCTCGACGACTACGTCTGCGAGCCACGGGTGACCGACCGAGAACTGGTCGCCGACTGATCGAATCCCGCTGAGGGCTGGTTCGCCGTGGGCTAACTTGCCGTGCGCCATTTCGCTGTGGGTTCGCCGACTGATCGAATCTCGCTGTGGGCTGGTTCGCTGTGGGTTCGCTGGCTGATCGAATCTCGCTGTGGGCTGGCTCGTCGTGGGCGGTCTCGCTGCGGGCTGGCTGGGGGGAGCTAGACGGCGAGCTCGGCGGCTATGGCCTCCAGCGTCGCGTCAACGTCGGCTTCGCTGACGTCGAGGTGCAGCACCATCCGCGAGCGGCCGAATCGCCAATCGGCCAGCACACCACGGCCTTCGAGACGCTTGCTGAGCGTGGGATCGTGCCGTTCGAGCTGCGAGAAGACCATGTTGGTGTCGCAGTCCGTGACCGTGATGCCGTCGATGGCGTCCAGCCCGGCGGCGAGCCGTTGCGCGTTGGCGTGGTCGTCGGCGAGCCGGTCGATGTGGTGCTGCAGGGCGAACAGCCCGCCCGCGGCGATGATGCCGGCTTGACGCATCCCGCCCCCGAGCAGCTTTCGCCAACGCCGCGCCTTGCCCACGAGCTCTTCGGTGCCGCACAGCACCGAGCCCACCGGGGCGCCCAGGCCCTTTGACAGGCACACCGACACGGAGTCGAACGGCGCCGCAACCTCGGCGGGGGACAGGCCCAGCCACACAGCTGCGTTCCACAGCCGGGCGCCGTCGAGATGCAGCCCCAGGCCGTGTTGGTCGGCGAAGTCCCGGGCGGCTTGGTGCTGCTTGGTTGTCAGCACCTTGCCGTTGATGGTGTTCTCCAGACAGAGCAGGCGGGTGCGGGCGAAGTGACTGTCGTCGGGCTTCACTGCCTCCTCGGCCGCGTCGAGGTCGAGCATGCCGGTGTCGTCGGTCGGTACCGGCTGGGGCTGGATGCTCCCCAGCACGGCTGCACCGCCCCCCTCGTACATGTAGGTGTGGGCGTGGTGGCCGACGATGTACTCGTCGCCCCGCTCGCAGTGCGCCATGAGTCCGCACAGGTTCGACTGGGTGCCGCTCGGCACGTACAGAGCCGCTGCGGTGTCCAGCAGTTCGGCGGTGTAACGCTCCAGTTCGTTGACGGTGGGGTCGTCGCCCCACACGTCGTCCCCGACCTCGGCTGCGGCCATGGCGGCCCGCATGTCAGCGGTAGGGCGAGAAACGGTGTCGGAACGCAGGTCGATCACGGCAGCAAGCCTGCCATGGGGCTTGCGCCGTGCAACGTGCGCAGAGCTGGCCTCTTCGGACGAGGTTGTTCGGGCTGAGCCATTCGGCGCCCGGAGCTCAGCCCCGGCAGGCCCGCCAAGCGGCTCAGCCTTTGCCGTTGCGCAGCAGCTTGCCTGGCAGCGGGCCGTGCGGGTCGACTGCGTCGGCGCCGTCACGGCGGATGACAGTGCCGTTCACGACCACTGCATCGATGCCCTTCGCATCAGAAATGAGGCGGTCGGCGCCGGCGGGCAGGTCGTAGACCCGCCGCTTGCCCAGATGGCCCACCTCGTCGGCGTCGAACACCACGACGTCGGCAGGCTTGTCTTGCGCCAGCGTGCCGCGATCGGTGATGCCGAACACCTCGGCGGGGCGCTGGGTCAGCATGTGGATGGCGGTCTCGAGGTCGAAGCTCTCCCGATCGCGCACAAAGGTCTGAAGGAACTCTGTGGAGTACTTGGCATCGCACAACTGGCTGGCGTGCGCCCCAGCGTCGGACAGCCCGATCACCGTCGTCGGGTCATGCAGCAGCTCGTCGATGTCGTCAGGGTCGTGGTTGAGCACGTCCTGGATGACGCGCATTTCCAGGTCGGCCTCGAGCGCCATGTCGAGCACCCAGTCCACCGGGTCCTGGCCGGCATCGTCGGCCATCTGCTGCACGTTGCGGCCTTCGAGCTCTGGATTGTGGGGCAGGTAGCTGACTTCGGTGCGAGCCCAGCGGTCGCCGATCTTGCCGCCGTTGCCGGCCTTTTCCTTGAACTCAGCCCGCCAGTCAGCGTCGGCGTAGTAGCGCTTGCGCCCTTCGAGATCGCTCTTGGAGACCGGCGCGAAGCAGCGCAGGGCCTCGTAGATGAATGGCGCCTTCCAGCTCATCTCGAATTGGATGGGCTGCACGGCGACCTGCGGGAAGACCGGCAGGCCACGCGCGGCGATCTCGCGCGCACGCTCCAATTCGACACGGTGGCTGCCGGGGCCGCGTGCCGAGCCCAGCAGCGCCGTCCAGCTCACGTGGGCACCGGTGGTCTCGGCGATCCGTGCGAACTCGTCGTGGCTCAGACCCCGACCCACCGTGGCCTGCATCACACCGCCGACATCGCCGAGCGCCTGGGCGATCTCGATGATCTCTTCGGTGGTCGCTGCACGGCTGGGCACCGGGCGTCCTTCATAGCCGATATGTGTAGGTGCCTTGGAGGTTGCGAAACCGAGCGCTCCGGCTCGCAGCGCCTCAGCCACCAAGTCGCGCTGCGCAGCGATCTCTTCGGGAGTGCCTTCCCGCTCGGTGGCCTCTTCGCCCATCACGTACATGCGGGCGGCGGTGTGGCCGATGAGCGCTGCCGTGTTGACAGCCGAGCCGCTCGACTCCAGCGCGTCGAGGTATTGCGGGAAGGTCTCGAAGCCCCAGTCGCCGAGGCCCGCACGCAGCGCGTCCACGCTCATGCCCTCGACGTTCTCGAGCGTTCGCATGATGAGGTCGCGGTGCTCTGGCCGGGTGGGTGCCACCGAGAAGCCGCAGTTGCCCATCACGATGGTGGTCACGCCGTGCCACGGCGAGCAGCTGACCAGCCGGTCCCACATGATCTGCGCGTCGTAGTGGGTGTGGATGTCCACGAACCCCGGGCACACGATGCGCCCGGTGGCGTCGATGGTCTGTGCAGCTTCAGCGGGCGCCGCCCCCAGCGTCACGACCTTGCCGCCTGAGATGCCCACGTCGCCGACGTAGCGAGGCGCTCCCGTGCCGTCGATGATCGTTCCGCCTGTGATCTTCAGGTCGTAAGCCATGTCGTAAACCCCGTGCTCGCCGCGAACGCGCCCCTGCTCTCGGATTGGATCAACTCGAGGCCGCGACGACCACGCTAGTGCTGTGACCGCAAACGTTCACGTTGTCGCCAGCGGTGGCGTAGTTGACGGTGGTATCCCGGTTGCTGGTGTCGCCGGTGGTGTCGTTGTTGGCGGTGGTGCCCCGGTTGCTGGTGTCGCCGGCGGTGGTGCCCCGGCTACTGGTGTCGTCGGCGGTGGTGTCGTCGGCCGTGAGGGGTGGGATCACGGTGGACCTTTCGCCATCTTGTGGCTGGATTGGCCGGCGGTGTTGGAGCGGTGTGCGGTGGTCCATCTGCCGGGGCCAGGGCGTCGCTGGAGTCGCTGGTCGTTGTTGTGGAGCTTGTCGTGGCAGTCGTTGCAGAGGGCTGTGAGGTTCGGGATGTCGGTGTTGCCGTTGTCGGCTGCCCATTCGTCGATGTGGTGGTAGTCGCAGCGGTGCATGGGTGAGCGGCACAGCACGCAGCCGCGGTCGCGTACAGCCACGGCGAGCTGCTGGGCGACGCTGGCGTGTCGACGGCTGCGTCCGAGCCACAGGATCTCTCCGTTGGTGTCGAACAGAGCGCCTGCGATGCGCGTGTCTGGTGAGAGGTTGTCCAAGATTGACGGCGGGACTGGTCCGGCGCCGAGCAGTTCGCAGGTTCCGTCGGGCTTGTTGCCGTCGACGACACCGATCTCGGCGATGATCACGAGCTGGTTGGGTGCCTGGGCTGGCGTCCAGTGCTGGATCGAGCGTCCTGCGGGGTCGTGTGGGCCAGCACCGTCGCTGTGGCCAGGCTCGGCACTGTCGCCCAGGTGGTGTTTGGCGCGGCTGCCCCGCTGGCCCGCTTCGGTGTTGCTGTGCCGGTGTCCTTCGGTGTGGTCGTGCTGACTTGCTTCGGTGTTGCTGTGCCGGTGTCCTTCGGTGTGGTCGTGCTGACTTGCTTCGGTGTTGCTGTGCTGGTTGGGGGTGTGTGCGGCAGGGTGACCGATCGTGGCTAGGGCGTTGCGGTCGGTGATCATTTCAAACAGGCTGTCCGCGAGACGCTGGCGGTTGTCGCGGATCTGGTCGGGTGTGCCGTCTCGTCCGCCGTCGAGACGCCACAACGCGTCGTTGTATTTCTCGAACGCCTGGCGCACCAACGCGAAGCTGTCCGGGTCGAACTCGGCGTGCAGCACACCCATCTCAGTGGACTCATCGATAAACAACGAAGCACAACGCTCACTGCGCTGACGGCCCAATTCGGTCTCAGTGGCGGCGGGGTCGTGACGGGCTGCGAACTTCTTGGCATGCTCGCGCAGCGTCTCAGGCGAGACCACCGCGGCGGCTTCGAGCAGTTCCGTTGCGCTGTTGACCGCATCGGGGCTTGTGCGCCGCGCAGCGTCGGCGAGCACAGCCGCGTGCTCGAGGTTCAGCTCGCCGACAGCCAGGCCGCGAGCCACGTTCGGCATCTGAGCGACCTGCTCGCTGATCTCCACGGTGCGCTTGGCGTCGCGTTTGCTCACACGCGCCCGGTCACGCAACACCGAACGGCCCGAACCCGCACGGGCGGCTTCGAGTGCGGCGGTCGTTGCCAACAGCAGTGCGTCTGTTGCTGACCGCAGTCGTGATGCAGCGGCGATGACGTCGCTGAGCGTCTCGCAGTCTGTTCCGCCCAGCGGCACCCGCGATGCTCGGGTAACAACGTCACGTGCTCCGAACAGCACCGACAACACACGCTCCGCCGAAGGTGAAGACGGCCCATCCGACTCGACCGGCGAGGCCATCGGAGATGGCACGGTCATAGCTGCGTCGTCCGCCAGCATGGGACCTGTCGGCGTTCCCGCCGCCAGTTCGCTACGAATGTCGGTGCGCGTCATGACAATGACTGTAAATAGGGGGTGTTAGACGAAAACCTCGAAATGACACCCCAACGGCGCCTCCGCACCCGAACCGACGCCAACACAAACGTTTGCGGCTACAGCACTAGCCGGACTCCTTCCAAGCGGCCCTGAGTACCTCCGCCCTTTCGATTCGGGCTCAGCATTGAGGCAAGAACTGACTCAAGCCGGGCTCAACGCCCGCATCGATGCGCGCCTGACCTCGCCACGCCTAGACCGACTGGCAGCACCAGACGCTGGAGACCTACGTAGGGTTCTCACATGAGCAACGCTGTCCTTGCCGACGAACTTGTCAATCGGATCACGTGGAAGATCCCCAATGCGCTCGCTCTCGTCGGCTCTCGTGCCGGCGAGGAACGCAATGCCATGACGACCAGCTGGATCACGCAGTTGTCGATGGAACCGGTGCTCATCGGCGTCGGCGTCGAGAATGCCGCCGTCACGCACCGGCTGATCTCCGACGGCGGCTCGTTCACCGTGAACCTCTGGGATGCAGAGAACACCCGGCCGTTCGTGAAGTTCTCCAAGCCTGCTGCCTACGAGGTGGCGGCCGGCGGCGACGGCCCAGCAACAGGATCACTGAACGGTTGGTCGGTGTACGAAGCCGCCACCGGGGCGCCAGTGTTCGTCGATGCCGCGGCCTGGTTGGACTGCGAGGTGCGCCACAGCGTGGACTTGGGCACTCACACGTTGTTCATAGGCGAACTCGTGGCAGCCGATATCAACAACGACGAGGTGCGGCTCGCTTCGATGTCGGATACTCGGATGAAGTACGGCGGCGTGAAGCGCCACTGAGCGAGCTGCGCCGGCGGGTCCCGGGCACGTCGAGCAGACGCCCTAAGACATGCTCGGCTACCATGTGGCGGTCCGTGTGCCGGGCCAACTCGTCGGCGCACCGACTGTTTCCAACGAAAGAACCTACGTGCCCAAAGTCAAAGACGACGCCATCTTGCTCGAAGGCAAGACCGTCGAAGCCCTCAAGGGCGGCCATTTCCGTATTGAACTCGACAACGGTCACGAGGTGCTCGGGCACCTGAGCGGCAAGATGCGAAAGCACCACATCCGGATCCTTCCTGGAGACCGGGTGCAGGTGGAAGTCTCGGCGTACGACCTCAGTCGCGGCCGCATCACCTACCGCTACAAGTAGCCAAGCAGCCGCCGTTCCGGCACTGCGGTGCTCGGCGTCGTCGATTCTTCATTGGCGCGCTCGCTGCGGGACCCGGCGCCGGCCTGCGGGGATCCAACGGGCAGATCTACGATGCGAGTTGGCACGCGAGCGCTCGGCTCGTGATCGGTACATCTGCACAAGGGGCCAGCATGAGCAGTCACCCGCAACCGTCGAACGGCACGGTCAACTACAGCGTGGACCAAGATCCCGTCGGCGACGTCGCCACGGTGACGCTCAACCGCCCCGAGACGCTGAACTCCATGAACGACAACTTCATGAACGACATCAGCGAAGCGTTCGGCATGGTCGCGGCAGACGCCGACGTGCGTGCGGTGGTACTCACCGGGGCTGGACGAGGATTCTGCTCGGGCGCCGACCTGCGCGATGCCGCCGCCGATGGTGCGCAAGACATCGATCCCCAGGCTCCGGGCGATGCCACGACCGACTCGATGGACAACGTGTTTCATCCGGCCATCCGAGCGGTGGCCGAGTGTCCGGTGCCGACGGTCGCCCGCATCAACGGCGTCACCGCTGGCGGCGGCATCGGTCTGGCGCTGTCGTGCGACATCGCTGTCGCCGCCCGATCGGCATTCTTCGTTGCGACCTTTGGGCCTCGGCTGGGGATTGTCCCTGACCTCGGCACGACCTGGCAGCTCCCGATGCGGGTCGGCCGGGCACGGGCGCTGGGCATGACGCTGCTCGGAGAGCGCGTCACGGCCGATCAGGCGGCCGATTGGGGCCTGGTATGGAGGACGGTCGACGATTCCGAGCTCGATGATGCGGTCGCCCAGGTGGTCGATGTGCTTCGGCGCAGCTCACCGGCGGCAATGGCGAGAATCCGATCCGCGGTCGATGGCGCCATGCAGCGGGACCTCGCCGACCAGCTTGATGTCGAGATGGGCCACCAAGCGGTGCTCATCCCGCGCAACATGTCGCACGGTGCAGAAGCGTTTCTGGCCAAGACTGATCCGTCGTTCCCGGGCGAGCGTTACTGACCCGTCTCATGTGGGCGCGGCGTTGCTTGCTGCGCAACGCCACCGGCTGCGCTGACTTGTTGCTGCACAGCGCCAGCGGCTGCGCTGACTTGTTGCTGAACAGCGCCAGCGGCCGCGCAGTGCTGGCAGACTGGCCGTATGACCGACACGCTCGAAGCACCGACGACCGCTGATGCCGCCGCGGCCCGCGTTGACGCCGCCATCGACGAACTGCTGGCATCGCACGACCCCAAACAAATGAGCTATGCGGAGTTCCGCGGGGCACAGTTCGACGCCGGTCTCGCTTGGGTGTACTTCGACGAGGGGCACGGCGGCCTGAGCGTCAGGCCACAGCTCCAGCGCCAGGTCGAGGAGCGGCTGCGGGCAGCCGGCGCCCGGCCGATGAAGCCCGTCACCTTCTTCATGCACCTGGCCGGGCCGACCATCCACACGCACGGCAGCGAAGAGGTCAAGCAGCGCTTCCTGCGGCCGATGTTCACCGGCGAAGAGATCTGGTGCCAGCTGTTCAGCGAACCGGGTGCGGGCAGCGACTTCGCCGGGCTGGCGACCCGAGCGGTTGCCGACGGCGAAGAGTGGATCGTGAACGGCCAGAAGGTATGGAACACGCTGGCCCACCTCGGCGACTACGGCATGCTCGTAACGCGCACAAATCCCGAGGTGCCCAAGCACCGGGGGCTCACCTACTTCGCACTGGACATGAAGTCACCGGGTGTAGAGGTGCGCCCGCTGCGCCAGATCACCGGCGAGGCCGAATTCAACGAGGTCTACATGACCGATGTCCGTGTGCCCGATGAGAGCCGCGTCGGCGATGTCGGTGACGGCTGGCGGGTGTCGCTGACCACGCTGATGAACGAGCGCAATGCCATCGGCGCCGGCAGCGGCGGACCGCCCAAGCCGGGATCGGGACCGATCGCGGTGTTGGTGAAGCTGTGGAACCAGCGGCCCGACGCTGATCGCGACGACGTCACCCGAGATCGACTCACGAAGCTGTGGACCCGTGCAGAAGTGCTGCGCCTCACGAACATGCGCGCCGGGGCGAACCGCCGCATGGGCAATCCCGGGCCCGAGATGTCCATCGCCAAGCTGGCCTATGCCGAGCTGAACCAGGCGCTCATGACCTGCGCGGTGGACATGATGGGTGCCGAAGGACTCGTCGGCTACGACTACACGTTCCGCCGCCCCGAAGACCTGTCGGTGGACGGTTCCGACGGCGGCGTGCAGCACGGATTCCTGCGAGTGCGGGCCAACTCCATCGAGGGCGGCACCTCGGAGATCATGCGGAACATCCTGGGCGAGCAGGTCTTGGGGCTCCCGGGCGAGCCGCGGATCGACAAGGACGTTCCGTGGCTCGAGGTACCCCGCAACTGAACACCGACATCCTGGTGGGATGAAGAAGTCACGCTGCGAGCGAGGAGATCCGAACGATGACAGATATCGCTGATCGCACGGCAACCGATGCGCCGCCGAAGCGCACTGCGGCGGTTGCCCCCCGCGGCGTCAATCACCTTGTGCTGAACGTGCGCGACATAGAAGAGTCGCACCACTTCTGGTCCGACCTGCTGGGCTTCCGACAGGTCGGCAATCTCGTTGCGGCGCCCGACGGTCGAGAGCGGCCCACCATGCGCTTCTACAGCGGCGTGCGCGACGCAGCGCAGGGTCAGCACCACCATGACATCGCGCTGATGGAGCAACCCGACCTGCCGCCGCCGCCCGAGAAGTGGACGCTGTCGGGTGGCGGCTGCGCGGTGAACCACATCGCCATCACGTATCCCGATCGGGAGTCGTGGCTCGAGCAGGTGAAGTTCCTGATGGACAGTGGCGTGAGGATCGGCCGGCGCACCGACCACGGCATGACGCACAGCATCTACATCACCGACCCCAACGGGTACGGGGTGGAGGTGCTCTACGACCTGCCGCGAGAGGTCTGGGAGAACGACATCAACGGGGCGCTCAACTACGCCGTCGATCACCCCCGCTCAGAAGCGCTGGTCGACGACACCGACTATCTCGACAACTTCACCGGCTGGGGCGACCCTGACGACAGGTTCTGACAGCGACAGCTGAACGCGACAACGCCGGGCCGGGCCGAAGCCCAGCCCAGCGTCTTGCCGGATCAGTGCAGCTGAGCCCCGCGGAGACCGGTCCCACCCAGATCAGCCCAGACCAGCTCAGCCCAGATCAGCCAAATTCAGCTCTTGGCCTCGGTGAGCATGTCCTGCACGATGAGCCCCAAGTCGCCCATCTGGGGGATCAGCTCCAGCCGTGCGTACACATCCGGCGGCGGATAGATGCCCGGATCTTCCAGGATCTCTTCGAGGATGAACGGGATCGAGGCTTCGTTCGGGCTGCCGTAGTAGTTGTAGTTCGTCAGAGCTCCGCCGTTCTCGGCGTCGGTCAAGAAGTTGATCATGGCGTGGGCTGAGCACACGTTGTCGGCGTTGTGCGGGATGGCCATCGTGTCCACCCAGCGCACGCCGCCCTCGGCGGGGATCGTGTACACGTGCGTCTCGTACGCGTCGGCCTCGGCCAGCGACTGGGCGAATCCGCCGCTCCAGCCATGCGCCACGTCGACCTCGCCATTGACCAGATCGTCGGCGTAGGTCACCGAGTCGTACTTCACGAGCCGATCATTCGTCGCTTTGAGCAGCGCTCCTGCTTCGCGCACGGCCTCCTCGTTGCCGGATTCGATCACCTCAGTGATGCTGTACCCCAGATACTTGAGGGCCGCAGACACTGCTTCGGGTGCATCGTCGAGCATCGAAATGCCGCCCGGCACCAGCGCCGCAGCTTCGGGATCGAAGATGACCGCCCATGTCGACTCGCCGCCCAGAGCGTCCAGCACGTCATAGGTCATGCCGATGCCAGTGGTGCCCCACTGGTAGGCCACGTGGTAGCCGTGATCGGGGTCGAACGGCGGATTGTCCCAGGCGTCGTCGAGGTTCTCGAAATTGGGTATGGCGTCGAAGTTGAGCGGCAGCAGCAGTTCCTCTTCGATCATGAGGGCAACCATGTAGTCCGACGGCACAACCAGGTCGTAGATCGCCGCTTCTGATTCGACCTGACTGAGCATCTGCTCGTTGGACTCATAGACCGTGTAGTCGACGCTGACGCCCGTTTGATCTTCGAACGCGGCCAGCAGATCCTCGTCGATGTAGTCGGCCCAGTTGTAGAACACCAGATCGCCGTCGGTTTCGCCTGGCTCGCAATCGGCGGCGGCATTGTCGCTGCCGCCGCCGCTGCAGGCCGCTGCGAGCAGTGCCCCGACGGCGATGACCCCGAAGAGTCGACTGGTGCGTCTGCGAACACGGGCGTTCGCTGAATTGGTCATGGTTCCTCCCAGTTGATTGCTCCAGCGGAGCATTGGCATGTCGAGATCGGGCGACTCATGGCGTTCTGGCCTTGGGCCGCTGCAGCGCAAGCGAAGCGACGACCAGCGTCATCGATGCGGCCAGCATCAGTGTGGAGATGGCATTCAGCTCGGGTGTGACGCCGCGGCGGATGCTGCTGAACACATAAACGGGCAGGGTCGTGGCGCCCGGTCCCGCCGTGAACGCCGAGATCACCACGTCGTCGAGCGACAGCGTCAGTGCGAGCAGGGCACCCGCAGCAATGCCGGGCGCGATGAGCGGCAGCGTCACCCTCCTGAACGTACGCCACGGGGTGGCATAAAGATCACGTGCGGCCTCTTCGAGGGTGCGGTCGAAGAGATCAAGGCGAGCGCGCACCACTATTGCGACGAAGGAGATATTGAACGCGATGTGGCTGAGTGCGACCGTTGTCACACCCAAGGTGAGGCGTGGCCCGACGATGTCGATCAGCTTGAATGCCTCGGCGAAGAACACCAAGAGCATGACCGCCATCGTGATGTCGGGGATGACGATCGGCAGGTACACGGTGCCGTCGAGCGCCCGCCGGCCGCGGAACCGGTAGCGATCCAGTGCTAACGCCACTGCTGTGCCGAGGATGGCCGACACGATGGTCGAGCTGATCGCCACGACGAGCGACACGCGCAGTGCACTGATCACCTGTGCGTTGCCGAGCGCTTCGCCATACCACCGCACGGAGAATCCCCGCCAGATGTTGACGCGGGCTGAGTTGTTGAACGAGAACACCACCAGCACGGCGATCGGCAGGTACAAGAACGCGAAGACGAACCAGGCGTTGGCGGCCAGCAGTCGCCTCGCTGACCGCCGACCTCCGGCGGCGTCGATCGCGCTCACCTGACGGTGCCTCGTGTCCGTTCGGCCGCGGCCGAGTTGCGTTGATTGACAGCGACGGCAATGAGCATCGCCACGATCACGATCACGCTGAGTGCGCTGCCGAGCGGCCAGTTGCGGGCCGCTCCGAATTGGCGGGCCACGTACGAGCCGATCAGCAGCGTCTTGGCGCCGCCGAGGATTTCTGGCACCACGTACGAGCCGAAGCTGGGGACGAACACCAGCACGCAGCCCGCCACAATGCCCGCGCGGGTGAGCGGCACCGTGACGCGCCAAAAGGCCTGTGCGCCGCTTGCGTAGAGGTCTCGGGCGGCCTCCACCATGCGCCAGTCCATGCGCTCGAGGGCCACGTACAGCGGCAGCACCATGAACGTCAGGAAGCCGTACACCATGCCCAGCACGACGGCGGTCGGCGTGAACAGAATGCGGAACGGACCGAGGCCGATGCTCTCGCTGAGGGCGGAGGCCGGACCGTTGGAGCCCAGAAGGAAGCGGATCGCAAACACCCGCACCAGCCCGTTCGTCCAGAACGGGATCATCACGAGCACGAGAAGTCGAGCTCGCACGCGAGGCGAACGCGTGGCCAGGTAGTAGGCGAACGGATAGCCGACCGCCAGGCACAGGACAGTGGTGATTGAGGCGAGCCACGCCGAACGGCCGATGATGCCCAGAATTACCTCGTCGGCGATCCGCTCGTACGACTCGAGGTTCCAGTCGCTCAACGACGTGCGCCCGGTGGAAGTACGCCTCGCGAACGAGTACACGGTGATGAGGCCCAACGGGACCATGAAGAAGATCAGCAGGTACAGCGCTCCGGGCGATGCAATCAGCATTCCCGTGCGTCGGGCGGTTCGCTGAGATGCTGCCTCGGCAGGCGTCAGCGACGCCTGCGCATCGGATCCAGTAGGCGTCAGCGACGCCTGCGTCTTGGTCGACCGCCGGAGCGTTGGCATCAATCCGCCACGACCGTCGCCGCGTCGGGTGACCAGCTGACGCTCACCAGGTCGCCCGCCGGCATGGCGTCCGAGCCAGCCTCGGCGCGTGCGGTGAGCGTTGTAGGAGCCTCGCCGTCAGCGGTTCCTCCCGCAATCGCCACGGTGTACACGTAGGCGTGGCCAAGGTAGGTCGCATCCACAATCACTCCGTCGAGACACGCGTCGCCGTCGGGCGTCGCGCCTCGCGGATGCAGCCGTACCTGCTCGGGCCGCACGCTTACCGCTGCGTTCGTTCCGACCGGCAAGCGGGTGACCGCTCGGACGACGGCGCCGACCGCGAGCCGGACAGCATCGGCGCTTTCCACCGTGGCTTCCAGAAGATTCGTGCGCCCGATGAAGTCGGCGACGAACCGGCTGGCCGGACGCTCGTACACCTCCGTCGGCGAGCCCACCTGCAGCAGCCGACCCGCGGACATGACGCCGACCCGGTCGCTCATCGCGAGTGCTTCTTCTTGGTCGTGGGTCACGAAGACGAAGGTGATGCCGACTTCGCGCTGCAATGCCTTGAGCTCGACTTGCATTTCCTGGCGCAGTTTCAGGTCCAAGGCGCCGAGTGGCTCGTCGAGCAACAGAACTTTGGGGTGGTTGACCAGGGCCCGGGCAAGGGCGACACGTTGCTGCTGGCCGCCGGAGAGCTGCGCGGGTCGGCGGTGCTCCATGCCGCCGAGTTGCACCATCGCCGTCGCCTCTGCGACTTGCCGCTGTGCCTCGGGGCCCCGGATGCCGCGCATCTGCAAGCCAAAGGCAATGTTCTGCGCAACCGTCATGTGGGGGAACAGGGCGTACGCCTGGAACACGGTATTGACCGGACGCTTGTCCGGCGGCGAAGAAGCGACTTCTTCGCCGTAGATGCGCAAACTGCCGTCGCTGGGGATATCGAGTCCGGCGATCATGCGAAGCGTCGTCGTCTTGCCGCAGCCCGAGGGGCCAAGAAGCGCGAAGAATTCGCCGTCGCCGATGGTCAGATTGATCGCATCCACGGCGATGACGTCGCCGAACCGTTTCGAGAGGTCGCGCAGCTCCACAGCCGGCGCATCGGTGCTGACCGGGGTTTCGTCGGCGGGGGTGTTCATGTGAGTCCCACGGGATTGGACGTGACACCCGCACGCACTGCACGAGTGCAGATGAAGTCGTGCGCGATGGTCGCCGCTGCCAGAGCGGTGATCTCGGAGACGTCGTATGCGGGGGCAACCTCCACCACGTCCATTCCCACGATGTCGACCGGCGAGAGGCCACGCACGATCTCGAGCGCCCCGGCGGTGGTGAGACCGCCTGACACCGGCGTTCCGGTGCCGGGGGCGAAGGCCGGGTCGATGCAGTCGATGTCGAACGTGAGATACGCCTGACGATCTGCCACTCGTTCCAGCACGACTTCGATGACAGCGTCGGGGCCGTTGCGATGCACCCAGGGCGCGCCGAGCACCATGAATCCGTGATCGTCGTTGTGGGTGCGGATGCCGATCTGCACTGAGGCCGACGGGTCGATGATCCCCTCACGCAGGGCTCGCAGGAACATCGAGCCGTGGTCTAGCCGGCCGGGCTCATCGGGCCAGGTGTCGGGATGCGCGTCGAAGTGGATGAGTGCCAGCGGGCCGTGCTTGGCGGCATGGGCGCGCAGGATGGGGTAGGTGACGAAGTGATCACCGCCGAAGGTGACCATCTGCGCGTCGTGAGCGAGGATCTCGGCCGCGTGGTTCTCAATGTGCTCGACGGCTTCGGCCGGGTGGCCGTAGTCGATGAAGCAGTCCCCGTAGTCGGCCACGGCGAGGTGTTCGAAGGGGTCGAAGCCGAAGGGGTACGCGTCCAGCTCGGCGAGGCCAACCGAGGCCGCCCGGATGGCTCGTGGCCCCAGCCGGGCACCGGGCCGGTTCGAAGTGGCCATGTCGAACGGGATGCCCGACACGACGATGTCGGCCCCGGCAATGTCGCGTGTGTAGCGGCGGCGCAGGAACGACAGCGCCCCGCCGTAGGTCATCTCCGGCAAACGGCCGAGCAGGCTTTCGGAACGGAATGCCTGATCGCCGATGTCGGAGGCGTCAGCCCCGGCGACCAGGCCCCCGCCGCCCGAAGGCGGCTCGGCAGCGTCGCTCATGTGGCGTCGCCTCGTAGTTCTGGGTTGTGCCACACGATCAGCGCCGCCCAGCTGTCGGTGGCCGGATCGGCGATGTAGTTCGGCAATCCGCACACCGCGGAGAATCCGTTCTCGATCTGGAAGCTCAGCGTCCGGTCATAGAGCCGGCCCGCTCGAACCTCGACGATGTACTCATCGGCGGTCATGGTCGCCTTGTGGTCCGCGTAGCCAGGGATGACGCCGCCCGCCACGATGCCCGCCAGCCCGAGATCCCCGCAAACCTGCTTGCGCAGCTCGTACAGCTCGGCTCCGATCCCGCGGCGCCGGTACTCGATCCTGGTGGCGATGCTGGTGCCGTAGTACCAGCGACCCTCCCGAACGTGGCCGCTGCTGCCGTGGTCGTCGGGGACGATGTCGGCGATCGTGTGTATCGGATTCGCGAGGTCGAAGTCGCAGCGGATCCCGACGCCCATGGCGACCAACTCGTCGCCGTCGAATCCGGCGAAGCAGCCGTCGGAGAAGTCACGGGCCAGCTGGTCGAACGCGTCGGCGTCGTACAGGTCCACTGGGTCGGCGGTCGGATGGGAGGCCAGCTCCAGCGCCTCAAGTTCGGCGGCCCATTCGGGGACAATGCAGGCGTAGGTCAGGCCCGAGCGCTCGCCCACAGACACAGCTTCGATCTCACGCATCGCAGACCCCCTGCAGGCGCCTGCGGCACCCCGCTGCCGCGCAAGACATTACTGCCGCGACAAGAACCGGCTGGTCGCGGCAGTAGGTTCCGCGATATGGCCGTTCACAGTGATTCTTACCCCCGGTCACTCGAGACGGCGTCAACGACCCCGCTGTGGATCGATCGCCTGGAGCCGCCCATCACGCCGCGAGCCGACGTGGATGGCGACCTGGATGTGGATGTCGCCATCGTGGGCGGCGGGTTCAGCGGGCTGTGGACGGCTTATTACCTCCGGCAGCTCGAACCATCGCTACGCGTCGCAGTGCTGGAGCGGCACTACTGCGGCTTCGGGGCGTCGGGCCGCAATGGCGGCTGGGCGGTCGGGGAGCTCGCCGGCTCTGTCGCTGACTATGCGCGACGCTCGAGTCCCACCGAATCACGACGCCTGCTGCGGGCCGCCTTCGATGCGGTGGACGAGATCGGCAGGGTCGCAGCCGCCGAGGGCATCGACTGCGATTACGCAAAGGGCGGCACGATCCGGGTGGCGCGCACCGTTCCCCAAGCCGAGCGGCAGGTCGCGGACATCGCTGAGGCCCGGGCGATCGGGCTGACCTCCGACGAGATCCGCCTCCTCGACGCCGATGAGGCCGCAGAGCAGCTGAACGCCACAGATGTGCGCAGCGGCATCCTGCTCGGGCCTTCAGCCGTAGTGGACCCCGCCAAGCTGGCCCGCGGACTTGCCGCGGTTGCCGAATCGGCAGGGGCGGAGATCTACGAGCAGACCCGAGCAAGGGCGATCGGCGGCGGTGCCGTGCAGGTTGGCGGCAGCGAAGTGCGGGCACCGGTGATCGTGAGGGCGACCGAGGCGTACACCCGGGACCTGCGAGGGCACCGGCGCGACATCCTGCCCGTGTACTCGCGCATGGTGGCCACCGAGCCGCTGCCCGACGCACTGTTCGACGACATCGGGCTGGCGAACCGGCCCAGCTTTGCCGACGACCGTCGCATGGTGACCTACGGCCAGCGCACAGCCGACAACCGGATTGCCTTTGGTGCCACCGGTGCGCCCTACAGCTTCGGCTCGCGGATCGTGCCATCCGCCGAGTCCCACCCGGGCATGCACCAGCGGATCTGGCGCGTGCTGGTCGACATGCTCCCGCAGCTCGCAGATGCGCGCATCACGCATCGATGGGGCGGTGTGCTCGGCATCCCAAGAAACTGGCTGCCGGGCGTGCTCTTCGACCCGCGAACCGGCCAAGGCGTGCTCGGCGGTTACGTGGGCGAGGGCGTGGCGGCATCCAACCTTGCCGGTCGCACGATGGCCGAGCTGATCTGCGAGCACGACACCGAGCGCACCAGTCTCCCTTGGGTGGGAGTCACCTCCCGGCGCTGGGAGCCTGAGCCGCTGCGGTGGCTCGGCGTGCGCGTGAGCCGAGCGCTGCTCGGTGTCGCCGATGACCGCGAGCTGCGATCGGGCAAGCCCGACCGCCTGATGTCAGGGATAGCGAAGCTGCTGCGCGGCGGCCACTGAGCCCGCTGGTCCGTTCTCAGACCCGCTCTTAGCGCTGCTGTCAAGGTCGCTTTCAGACCTGCTCAGCTTCGTCTTCGAATTCGAGTTTGTAGGACTCTCCGTCGACGTTACGGTTCGCAGGCGATAGGTACGCTTGCGGTGTGGTCCTGATGACGCTGCGTTCGTATGGTCGCGTGACGATCCCGAAGCAACTGCGTGACGAGGTCGAGATGACAGGTGAAGGCATGCGAGGTCGAGATGACAGGTGAAGGCATGCCGCTCCTTGCTCCGTCCCCGAATGGAACGGGATCCGAGCCAATGGTGGTACTGGACAGACGAGTGGCAGGCCGGCGAACAGCAGATCGCTGAAGACCGTGCCGCCGGCAGACGTGGACCGGTCTTCTCGTCTGGGGCCGATTTCCTAGCGGGGCTGCGCGAAGCGGCCGAATCCGAAGCAACCACGGACGGCACCTCGCTCTGATCTGCGCCGGCGAGCACCGGAACTGAGCCGACGTGCCGACGTACGAATGGGAGCGTTTGTTCGGGCGCGAGTTCGCCGCCCTCGACAGAGATCATCAAGAAGCGTTCCTCTCGGCCGTCGCTGAACTCGTGGATGACCTTCATCACGACCGTCCGCCACGGCGCAGTCTGCGTTTGAAAGGTGTTCATGGCCACGACGGAGTGTTCGAGATGACGTGGGCAGCAAACGGCCGAGCAACGTTCGTATACGGCGCAGAACGCAAACCGGGTCAGCCACACATCGTGTGGCGGCGCATCGGCACACACGAGATCTTCCGTCGGCCGTAGCATCGGTCGCCTGATGTCAGGGATAGCCAAGCTGCTGCGCGGCGGCCACTGACCCCGACGCGGCGTTTCGCCTCTCAACGTCTCGTCACCAGAATGCCGTCCGTAGGGAGCCGTTCGCAGCGCAGGCCCGCAAGTCGACGGTGACAAAGATCTACTGGAGTGGGACGGACAGATTCCCCGGGTGGTCACGCCGGTGACTGTTGAAGAGATGTTGCTGGACGACGCCCTTTGAACGTAGTCAGGTGCTACTCGTCGAATTCGAGTTTGTAGCCCTCGCCGTCGCGGATCATGATGCCGCCTGTCGGGGCGCCGAAATGCGTGCCTATGACCAGGGTTTGGCCGTCGGCCCAGTCGGGGAAGACTTCGCGGCGGGTGGCCCGGGCCTCGTCTTGGTCGGTGTCGAACATCGAGCTCAGATCGGGGTCTGCGAGCTGCAGCGGCGTGTGCGCCATGTCGCCGGTGATGATGGCCCGCTTGCCGTTCGAGGTGACCACCACCGAGATGTGGCCGGGGGTGTGCCCCGGCGTGGACTGGAACGACACTTCGTCGCAGATCTGATGAT
Organism: Candidatus Poriferisodalis sp.; assembly: GCA_965226645.1. Lineage (GTDB taxonomy): Bacteria > Actinomycetota > Acidimicrobiia > Acidimicrobiales > Poriferisodalaceae > Poriferisodalis. The sequence continues at coordinate 428,378 of CBDDDL010000004.1, read as the reverse complement.
GAGGGTCGATCATCTCGACGAGACCTGCCGCCACGATCGGCGCCACCGAGTCGTCGAACACACCGTCGCCGAACAGGTCGTCGGTGCCCTCCCAGTGGTCGTACTCGACCCGGCAGAACAGGTACTCAGCGTTCGGGAACGTGGGCACCCATTCGCCGTCGACGAGCCGGGTGTTCCAACCGACATGGTCCACGTGCAAGTGCGTGCACACCACATGGGTGATGGACTCGGGCGGGAAGCCCGCGGCCGCCAAGTCGTCCAGGAACGGCCCCTGCTGCTCGTGCCAGAACGGATTGGAGCGCTGCTTGTCGTTGCCGACGCAAGTGTCCACCGCAATGCGATGCTCGCCGGCCTCGATCACACAGCAGTGGATGCGCTGGAGCAGGTAGCCCTCGTCGCTCACGAAGTGCGGGCGCAGCCACGGAGCGGCATCGGCGCGGGCCAGCACGTCGTTCTTGCCCACGCCGTCATACAGGAACCTCGGCGAAGTCGGAGTGTCGGACTCCGCAACCGACGTGATGGTGACGTCGCCGACCTGCCAGCTCAGGGGTTCGGCGCGCTCGTCGCCGCTCACGGCTGACGGCCGACGTAGGCCAGGTAGCGCTGCGCTGCAGTTGCGTCGTCGGGCACGGGTATCTCGTCGGTGATGAGCTTCCACTTGCGAGGAATGTCGCCGAGCGACTTCACGCGGGCGAGGCTGGATTCGCACAGGTCCTCGGGAAGCTCGATGGCGATGCCGGCGGATTTGGCGAGATCCCACGAGTGGGCGAGCGGGTCCCACTGCACCATGCCCACGAAGTCGTCGAAGCTCATGGGACCGAACCAGTACTGGCCCTCGGCGGACAAGTCGGCACCGTCGAGCGCCTCGACAAGGCCGTCTCGGGTTTCGATCCAACGGGCGGCAGGGTCGTCGGTCTCGTCGGCCATCTGGGGCATGTTGATTTCACCGGTGCGGGCGATGTCGGCCAGGGCGTCGAGCACGCCGCACTGGTGGCGCACCAGCTCGGTCGCATTCCACGCCTCGCACGGTGTCGTATTGCCCCAGGCATCGGCGGACACATCGGCTACTACCGAGTCGAATAAGGCGATCGCTCGCTTGAAATCGTCGATGGTCTCGCTCATCGGCACCTACCTCCCAATCCCGTCGCGTTGCGACGATCTGCAGCGGACGCTGATGGTAGGCCGAGTCGAGTGAGCGCGGCGGGCTCAGTCGGCGTCGACGAGGTTGACGCGCAGGCCGGCGAGTGCCACCTGGCTGTCGTTCACGTAGCAGTCCCGTGAGTGAGCCGCAGCCAGCACAGCCTCACGGTCAACGGTGGTGACATCGATACCGCCGAGGCCCTCGCCGCGGCCATCGGTCTCGGGCACGAACCTCAGTGAGGCGTTGTCGAGCTGGATCGTGGGGTGGCCGTCGGCATCGGCTCCGAGGTCGATCTGCGCGATCTGACTCCAGCGCTCGGCCAAGCGACCGGGATCGGGGCTCTGGAGCTCGGCGGCAGCGATGCTGTTCACCTTGGCGGTGTTGACATAGGGCTCCCAGTACTTGCCTGCAGGCGTCCAGGGGCCGCCCAGGGCATCGCCGCCTGGTCCAGTCATCTGGTCCATTTCGAAGAACGCGCCGCCGGTGTCGGCCGGGTGCAGCTGCATTCCGACATGGCCCTCTTCGGGGAAGTTCATCTCGAATGCGACGCGGATGCCCATCTCGTCGACGTGGGCGCGACGGGCACCAACGTCACTGACTTGAGTGATGACCATGTAGCCGGTGTCGCCGCCGCGCCGCTGCTGATATCGGCCGGCGGCAGTGTCTTGTTGAACCGGTGTGACGCATTCGAGAAATTGACTGCCCACCGGCCAGAGCACGTTCTTGAGGCCGAATATGCCGACACCCGGATCGGTGAAACACGGCTCGACGCCGAGAACGCTCTGCACGTCGGCGGCGGTACGGCCCAGGTCTGCAGTCGTGACAGCAATTTGACGCAAGCGAATCCACATGCGCGTCACCCTAGAAGAGAGATTCGGACGACGCTTGCGAGCCGCTGCCTCCTGCGCGATGGCGATCCAGAAGGCTGTTCAGCTCGGCGCCGGCAAGCAGGCCCATCGCCAGCAAGTACAGCCACAGCAGCAGGCTGAGGACGCCGCCCAGCAGTCCGAACACGGCGTTCATGCCGCTCGATGCCAGGCCGAGGTACGCACCGAAGCCGCCCGAGACGACCAGCCACCATGCAGTTGCCATCAAAGCGCCGGGAACTTCGCGCCGCCATGTCAGCTTGTGGCGTGGCGCGATGCGGTAGACGGTCGCGGCCCACGCAATGACGGCCGTCACGACAACGGGCCAGCGGAGCCAGTCCCACCCAGTGCTGAACAGCCGCCCCGCGCCCAGTCGGTCTGCAAGCTCGCTGCCCCCGCCGAGCAGCGGCCCCACAACGACCATGGCCGCGACACCCGCAGCGACCACCAAGGTGAAAAACGTCAGCGCGAATCCCACGAGCCGGGTGGACAGCCAGCTTCGAGCGCCTTGATGCCCACGTGTGACGTTCAGCGCACGCACAACCGCCACGAAGCCCCGGGAAGCGGCATACACGGCGACGGCCACGCCCACGGTGACCACTCGGGCATCAGAGCGGTCGAACAACTCGGCGATGGTGGCATCGAGCGTGTTCTGGTCGCCGAACGTCCCGCTGATGCGTTCAAGCAGCCACGCCTCGGTTTCGGCTGCGGCGCTCTGGCCGATCAGCACGTCCAGCGAGCCGAGCATCGCGGCGAACACGATGATGGCCGGGAACAGCCCCAGCAGGGCAAAGAAGGCGATCTCAGCGGACAGTCCGGCGATGCGCTTGGCAGCCCAGTCCCGGCGAACCTCGTTGGCGATCTGTCCGACGCGCTGGGCCAGGGTGCGCAGCCTCGATGGCGAGCCCGCCGGTATCGGTTGCGGGTTCAGGGTGCGGAGGGTCCCGAGTCGGGTGTGGGAACCAGATCGGCAGCCCGCGCAACGAGCCCGTTGCGGTCGATTTTCGCTGTCGAGGCGAGCGGGATCTCCTCGACAAACCACACATGCCGGGGATGGGCGTATGCCGGGCCGTTCGCGAGCGCGTACTGCTTCACCGCGTCGACGGTGAGCGTGCGACCGGGCTCGATGCGCACGAATGCGGCGGGCAATTGTCCCTTCAGCTCGTCGGACACCGGAACCACGACTGCCTGGTGGACCGCAGGGTGCTTCTCGAGCATCTGCTCCACCGCGTCTGGATAGATGTTCTCGCCTGCGCAGACGAACATGTCGTCGACGCGTCCCACGAAGTAGTACCAGCCGTCGGCGTCGCGGGTCATCAGGTCGCCGGTGTGGTACCAGCCGTCGGTGAGGCGCTCTTCGTTGACGCCGGGCAGATTGTGGTAGCCGGTCATGACGCCGGGGGAGCGGACCCACAGCTCGCCCGCATCGGAGTCCTCACCGGTGTCGGGATCGACCAGTCGGAGCTCCACCTTGGGATGCTGGTGGCCGACGGTGATCTTGGGTCGGGGCTTGCCCTCGGGATGGGGCCCGAACTCCAGCACGGCCTCGGTGGTGCCATAGCCGTTGGAGACCATCGCTTGGGGGAACAGCTTCTGCACGTCGTCGAAGAGGGCCTCGGTCAACGGCGCCGAGCCGATGAAGGCACGCTGCACCGAGGACACATCGGAGATCGGCTCGCCGGCATCGACCCGGGCGGCAATCTCGGCTGTGACCAGTGCGAACATTGTCGGCACACCAGAGCACATCGTCACACCGTGCGTCTCGATGGCCTCGATGTAGCCCGAGGCCGTGAAGTTCGGCAGCAGCACGACCGTGCCGCCGCTTGCGAGCGCCAGCTTCGACGACATCGAAGCGTTCTTGTGGTACAGCGGCGCTGAGACCAGCATCACCTCGCCCGGCAACGCCGCGCCATATTCGAGGACGGTGAAGGTGACATTGCCGTGGGTGAGCAGCACGCCCTTGGGACGCCCGGTAGAGCCCGATGTGTAGATCTGCACGGCAATGTCGTTGTCGTTCACGTGGGCGAGACCTGCCAGCGGCGGGGCGGCGTGCAGGTCGTCCCAGGCGGGCGTGCCGATCTCGATGTGAGGCATACCGGGCGGCACCAGCGAGGCGTGCTCGGCGTCGGACACGACCAGTTGCACCTCGGCGTCTTCGAGGATGTACGCCTGGGTCTCGGCGGGGAGCCGGGTGTTGAGGGGCACGAACACCAGACCTGCCGCTGGGGCTCCGAACATCATGTTGTAGAACTCGCCGCAGTTGGCTGCCAGCAGTCCGACGCGTGCGAACGGCGGCAGGCCACGGGCGAGGAGTCCGGCGCCGCATCGCAGCGCACGTTCGCGCAGCTGTGCCGAGGTGACGTGTTCGGGCGGCGACGAGGAGCGGTCTATGAGCACGACGGCGTCGTCGCGCGGGGCGCGGTCCAGCAGTTCGGCGACGTTCATCGCCAACGCAGGCTAGGGCGACGGGCTGGCGGGTGTCCGCGGGTCGTCATGGGCCGGTGTCCGCGGTTTGGCATGGGCCGGCTCGACTTCGACGAGCGTGTCGTGAAAGGCCGCCGAGCCGATGTCGGGATCGGGACCGCCGACCGCAGCGTTGGTGAGCACGTTGACCGTGCGCGCGTCGGCGCTGCCGGCCCACCAGCCGAAGGGCATTGCCACCAGGCCGGGCTGCAAGCGGTCGGAGATGGTGGCGTCGGTGAACAGCTCGCCCCGGTGGTTGAAGACGCGGACTGGGTCGCCTTCAGCGATGCCGCGGGTGTGTGCGTCGGTGGGGCTGATCTCGAGACGTGGTTGGGGCGGATCGGGCAGGTGGTGTTCGAAACCGCCGTAGTGGCTGTTGAGGAAGCGCAGGTGCTGCTTGAGCGTCATGAGCGCCAGCGGGTAGCGGCCGGCCAGGGCCGCGTCGCCGGCGGGTGACTCTGTTGCGGGTCGGTAGCGGAGCGTTCCGAGGTGCAGCGGGCCGAGCTGGCGGCGCGGGGCAGTGTTGGCAGCTTCGGCACCGTCTGCACCGTCTGCAGCTTCGGTGCTCGACGGCTGCGACGGCTGCGACGGTGACAGCGGCGGCAGCGGGATCTCCCGTTCGGCCAGCGCAGACCAGCCTGTCGGCACGGCCAACCTTGCCCAGCCGTCGCGTTCCAGCCGCTCGTAAGTAATGCCGTCGAGCCACGGGTGGCCGCTCGCGAGCAAATCTCGCGCCACCTGCTCGTCGCTGTCGGTCAGGCCGGGCGTGTCGAGCTTCATCGCATCTGCCAGCCGGCGGAAAATCTCCGTGTTCGCCAGGCACTCTCCGAGCGGTTCGATGGCCGGCAGATTCAGCGACACGTAGAGATGGCCCCATGCGTTCATCAGGTCGAGATGCTCGATCTGGGTGGTGGTGGGCAGCACGATGTCGGCGTAGCGGGCGGTGTCGGTCATGAACTGCTCGATCACCACGGCGAACAGGTCGTCGCGTTCGAGGCCGGCGAGCACCCGGTTCTGGTCGGGCGTGATCGCAGCGGGATTGCAGCCATAGTTCACCAGCACCGTCACAGGCGGCTCCAAGCCGCTGTTGGTGAGCACGTCGCCGAGGGCAGACATGTTCACGGCCCGCTGGGGACCGGACGGCGGCACCACATCGGCGAATGCCGTGTCGAAGAACACCTGCGTGGAGCGCATGAACACAGAACCCGAGACGACGGCCAGGGCGGCGACCGCTCGGTGGATGTCCCGGCCGTGTTCGCGGTGCTCCATGCCGATGAGCGCACGCAGCACCGCGGGCCCTGAGTGGGCGATGCGGTGCGCCAGCCCGACGATGTCGGCGGGTTCGATGCCCGTGATGCCCGCTGCGTCGTCGAGGCTCATGGCCCGGGCTTCGGCCCGCAGTTCTGGCCAGCCGTCGGCTCTGGCCTCGAGTTGTGTCTCGTCGATCGAGCCGTCGCGGTCCAGTACGCCGATGATTCCCAGCACCAAGGCAATGTCGGTGCCCGGACGCGGCTGGAGATGCCAGTCGGCTCGCTGGGCTGTCATGGTGGCGACCGGGTCGACGACGGTGACGCTGGCGCCGTTGCTGCGGGCCGTCTCGATAAACGGCCACAGGTGCCGGTTGGTCAGCAGCGTGTTGGTGCCCCACAGCACGATGGTGCGGGTGTCGGCGATCTCGGTGGGGTCGGCGCCGAGGGGGACACCCAGCACATCGGATGCGCCCAGCGACGCAGTCACCCCGCAGATGTGACGGTTCAGGCGGGTGGCCCCCAGCGCAGCGAAGAACCGATCGGCCAGGACACCCTTTTGCACGAGTCCCTGGGTGCCGTCGAGCGAGTAAGGCAGGACGGTCTCGCCACCGTGGCGAGCGATGGCCGCGGCGGTGCGTTCGGCAATCTCAGCGATTGCAGCATCCCATGCGATTGGCTCGAAACGGCCTTCGCCCTTGGGGCCTGTGCGTCGCATTGGCCCTAGGAGCCGGTCAGGGTGGTACACGCGGTCCAGGAACGGGTTCACCTTGGGGCACAGCTGTCCGTCGGTGAACGGGTGCGCCGGATCGCCTCGCAGGTGTACGGCGACGCCGCCGCGAACCGTGACTTCCCACGCACAGGTATCGGGGCAGTCGTGGTGGCACGCCCCGCGCACGATCGTCGGAGTGTCACTCATCGCGATCCGTTCCGGGCGGCGACTGTCCGTTGTCGTCGCCTCCTGGCATTGTACATACCGATATGGCGTACATACCGTTATGTATGTCGCTTTGGTATGCTATGAGCGTGGCTGCGGAACAGATCGCCGTTCGAGTGCCGGTGCTCCTTCTGGCAGAACTCGATGAGCTTGTAGCAGCAGGCATCTATGGGAGCCGCGCTGCAGCGGTACGGGCAGGCATCCAAGCCGTAACCGAAGCCGAACGACAGCGGTTGATCGACCGAGCAGTCGTCGAGGGCTACAAGCGGCAGCCGCCGACCGAATCCGAAGACGACCTTGCACTCGCGGCCCTCCGACGAAGCATCCTTGAGGAGCCGTGGTGAGCGAGTTGCGGCGTGGTCAGGTGTGGTGGGGCGAACTGCCCGATGTCGGTCGCCGTCCATATCTCGTCATGACCAGAAGCGCCGCCATCGCAGTGCTGAACAGTGTCCTCGCAGCGCCGGCGACCAGAACTATCCGGGACATTCCGACCGAATTGCGCCTCAGCCCTGCCGACGGAATGCCCGCCGAGAGCGTGGCGAGCTTCGACAACCTCACGGTCATCCCGAAGGCGTGTCTTACCGAGCACATCTGCACGCTCGAGCCGGTACGGCTCGCTGAGGCCTGTAGCGCGCTCGCTGCCGCAACGGAGTGCTGACCCTGCTCCGAACGCAAGTCCGCATCTCATCGAGCTCTGGCGTTCGGTGGCGGCAAGTACAACGGCCCTAGCATGGTGCAGCCGACACGGCGCAATGGCATCGAATTGCCGGCGCCGTGCGTGTGAGGCCATCGCCCAATGTCACAGACGACTTTCCCGGCGACGCCGATCGCCGCGCTTCCCCCTGATGACGACTCGCGGCTGTTCAGTGGGGCGTTCCTTGTACTGAACCTGAGCGCAATGTTCTCAGCGGTGTCGTTCTCGTCGATGCTGCCGTTGACTGCCTTGCTGGTCACCAACCAGACCGGCGGCGGCGACGTAGCCGTCGGATTCGCGATCGGTGTGTTTGCCATCACTGCCATCGCAGCTCGACCCCTGATCGGCCACCTCGGGGACACATGGGGCCGGCGCTTTCTGGTGGTGTCAGGGTGCTTCATGACCGCCCTCACATTCTTCGGGCATGTCTGGGCGGACACGTACCTCGTGATCTTGATCATGCGCCTGCTGACGGGCGCGTTCCAGGGGGCGTTCTTTGTCGGCAGTGCTGCGATGGTCAGCGATCTGGCACCTGAACACCGGCGGGGCGAGGCGCTGAGCTGGTTCTCGGTGTCCATCTATTCGGGGATGGCGATTGGTCCGGGCTTGGGCGAGGTCGCCCAAGCCTGGGGCGAGTCGTCGTTCAGGCTGGGTGGGTTTGACACGGCGTTTGTCGTGGCCGGATTGCTCATGCTCGCAGCGTCCTTCATCGGCATGTTGCTTCCGAAGGACGCTCACTTGGCGGCAACTTCGCACGCCGGGGCAGGCGTGAACGGCCAAGCGAGCGACGCAGCCACCAACCGGATGTCAGGCACGCAAGTGCGCCTTGGGCGTGCCGCTCGGCCGTCGGTGTTCGAGCTCGTTTCCGAGGACGACGTAGTGCGAACACTGCGACCCGAGACGTTCAAGCCGCCCGCTGCACCAGTCTCGAAGAATACGGGTCGCATCTTCTACAAGCCCGCGCTGTGGCCAGGCACCATCCTGGCCATGGGGATTATCATTTTCCCGGCGCTGCAAGGCTTCTTGCCCAAGCTCTCCGAGGAGCACAATCTCGGCGACTTCGGACCCGTGTTCTTCGTATACGGAATCTTGGTGCTCGTGCTGCGTGTCATCGGGCGCAAGCTTCCCGACAAGCTCGGCACGAAGCGAACGGCGACCGTGTCGCTCATCGGGGCGGCAACAGGCATGGCGGTCATCGGCACATTTGTGACGCGGCCGGGTCTCTACATCGGCGTCGTAATTCTGGCCCTCGGCGGCTCACTGCTCTACCCGGCCCTCATGCTCGCTGCAGTGGACGGAGTGCCGCCGAATGAGAGAGCTCGAGCCGTGAGCACGTTCACGATGTTCTTCGAGCTGTCGGCTGGTATCGGCGGACCGCTGCTCGGCGTCACTGCCGCAGTTGCTGGCGCGACGGTCGGTGCTTTCTACGGCGCGGCAGTGTGCTCGCTGTTCGGCATCGTCCTGCTGTGGATTTGGCAGCGCAACGTTGCTCCCGTCAGCCACTAGCTAAATCGGACCACGCCAGCATCTCGGGGCGCCGATCCTTGAGATTCCCGCCGACCACGCGGTCGTAGCCGTTGAGCTGCATCATGCCGACCGACGAGAGCGCCGCACGAATTGAGCAGTCGATCGAGTTCCATCCTCCAAACCTCATTGAAGTTCGCATGGCCCCGTCTCGTACGCTTGCTCCATGACGCAGTCACGGCATCCCAAGGGTTCTCCTTGGGGTGGGCGTCTCAAGAGTTCGGCCAGCAGGAACGCCGGTCCGAACAGCCGGCGCGCTGCGACAGAAGCTGCACTTGCGGCACGTCTCACACCAGTTGATCAGGATTCTCGTAGCGACTCATCGGCAGACCCGGAAACGCCGCACTGGTTGGAGATGCCTGAGGAGAGACGACAGGTCCTGCTCGCAGAAACTGACAGCTATCTGGCTGAACTGCGGACGCAGGTCGGTGAGCCGTCCAAAAGGCACAAGCGGCGAGCTGCTGCCCTCGCCAAGAGCTTGAAACAAGATTGAGAATCTGACATCACCTGATGCCGGTGCTGGTCCTTGATTCGGGTGCCGTTACGCATCTGGCACAGCAGCGCGAGCAATCGCTTGCAGACATCGAAGAACTCAAGGGAAAAGGGCTCTGGTCGCCGATCGTGCCCACAATCGTTCTCGCGGAGTGCATGTCTGGAAGGCAGGGCACTGATGCACTGGTCTACAAATTCCTCAAAATGTGCGAGACCCAAGACGCCCTGCCGAGAGAAGTTGCCCAGCGTGCCGGAGACTTGCGAACTCGTGCGAAAACAGGATCGGTGGTCGACGCCGTTCTCGTAGCGATGGCCGAGCCCGGATCGACGATCCTTGCGGCGGATCTCAAGGATCTGGATCGCCTTGCGATCCACGCTCTGCAGGTCACGATTCGCTCTCTTCGTCCCCGCCGACGAAGGAACCCGTAGCGGCGCGCAGGATATTCGGTGCTGAGACCTCTGAGGCCTCAGCTGACGCCGAGCAGGACCATTGCGCCGATGTAGATGGCGAGCAGGGCGACGCCGTCGATCCGGCTGGCACGCTTGCCGACGAGCGCTCCCAGGTAGGCCAGCACGACCACGGCCATCATCGCCCCGATTCCGAGTCCGGTCAGCGTGGGGTCGTCGATGGATCCAGCGCCCACCAGGCCCATGGCCCCGCCCACAGCAAGGCTGTTGAAGACGTTCGAGCCGAACAGGTTGCCCACGATCAGCTCGGTATGCCCTTTTCGAGCAGCCGCCACAACGGTCGCGAGTTCCGGCAACGACGTGCCCACCGCGACGACTGAGAAGCCGATGAAGCCGTCGCTGAGGCCCCAGTGCTCCGCGAGTGCAGTGGCGCCCTCCACCGCGAGCTGGGCACCCACGATGACGCCGAACAACCCCAGCAGTGCCCGGATCAGGCTGGTGATCGGCCGACCGGCATCCTGAGCGATAGGAGACGCAACCGCATCGGGCGCAAGGGTGTCGTCGCGCGACGAGCGGACCAGCCACACCAAGGTGAATGCCATCAGTACGGCCAGCAAGCCGCCCTCGAAACGGCCCAGCGTGCCGTCCACGACCAGCAAAGCAAATATCGCTGCGGTGGCCACCGACCAGGGAACGTCGCGACGCAGCGCCATACGGGAAAACGGGATGGGCATCAGCAGTGCTGCCACTCCGAGACCCAGGCTGACGTTGGCCACGTTCGAGCCCACGATGTTGCCCACGCCGAGCGCGGGCTCGCCATGGATCGCCGCCAGCGAAGACACGACCATCTCCGGTGCGGACGTGCCGAAGCCCAGCACCACCGCGCCGATCACTGCAGGTCGGATGCGCAGCGCGGTCGCGAGCTGCGAGGCGCCCGCCACGAAGTGATCGCCAGCCCACACCAGCAGCACCAGTCCTGCCAACAGCGCCAGCAAGGCGAGGATCATCGCTGCGAGGACCCCGATCTCAAGAGCGCGGAGCTAGTGATTGTGACGCGGGGTGCCATAGGTACGAGCCGTGTCCCGGTACTTGACAGCCGGTCGAAGCACCATTCCCTCGTCGAATTGGGAGACGAGCGACCGCTGGATCTCTTGCCACGGCGTATGCGATGGCGGCACCGGGTAGCCACCGGCGGCGTCCAGGTCGGCCCGGCGGCGGGCCAGTTCGTCGTCGTCGACCAGCATGTCGGCGCTGCCGCGACGCAGATCGATCCGGACACGGTCGCCGGTGCGTAACAGCGCTAACCCGCCGCCGACCGCTGCTTCGGGAGCCGCGTTCAGAATCGACGGCGAGCCCGACGTTCCCGATTGACGACCGTCGCCGATGCACGGCAGCGAGTGGACACCGCGCACCAGCAGTGCTGCGGGGGGCTGCATGTTGACGACCTCGGCACCGCCGGGGTAGCCGATCGGACCGGCCCCGCGAACGAACAGCATGCAGTTCTCGTCGATGTCGAGAGCGGGGTCGTCGATGTGGGCCCGGTAGTCCTCCGGGCCGTCGAACACGATGGCGCGGCCCTCGAACGCGTCGGGATCGTCCGGATTGGAAAGGTAGCGCTGGCGGAACTCGTCGGACACGACGCTCGTCTTCATGATGGCGCTGTCGAAGAGATTCCCTGACAGATTGACGAATCCGGCATCAGCCAAGAGCGGCTCGTCAGCGCTGCGGATGACGTCGACGTCCATGATCTTGGCCTCGGCACAGTTCTCGCCGATGCTGGCGCCATTGGCTGTCAGCGCATCTGGGTGAGGCAGCAGCCCCGCACGCATCAGCTCGCCGACCACGGCCGGCACGCCGCCAGCGTGGTGATAATCCTCACCGAGATACTCCCCGGCGGGCATCAGATTCACGATCAGCGGCACTGCGAAGCCGTGTTTCTGCCAGTCGTCGTTGCCAAGCGGGACCCCGAGATGCGCGGCGATCGCATTGAGGTGGATCGGGGCATTGGTGGATCCGCCGATCGCGGAGTTCACGACGATGGCGTTCTCGAATGCCTCGCGGGTCATGATGTCGGACGGACGAAGATCTTCGCGCACCATCTCGACGATGCGCAGCCCGGTGCGGTAGGCCATCTGCGCCCTTTCGCGGTACGGGGCCGGGATCGCGGCGGAGCCAGGAAGCTGCATGCCCAGCACCTCGGCGAGGGAGTTCATGGTGGTGGCGGTGCCCATCGTGGAGCAGTAGCCCACCGACGGGGCCGACGACGCCACAAGATCGATGAATCCCGTGTCGTCGATCTCGCCGGCGGCATAGAGCTCACGGGCCTTCCACACCACGGTGCCCGATCCGGTGCGGCGGCCCTCGTGCCAGCCGTTCAGCATCGGCCCGACCGACAGTGCGATGGCAGGCACGTTCACCGTCGCTGCCGCCATCAGGCACGCCGGTGTGGTCTTGTCGCAACCGATGGTGAGCACGACACCGTCGAGGGGGTACCCCTGCAGCACCTCGACGAGGCCGAGATAGGCCAGGTTGCGGTCGAGCGATGCGGTGGGTCGCTTGCCGGTCTCCTGAATGGGATGCACTCCGAACTCAAACGCAATCCCGCCGGCTTCGCGGATGCCCTCGCGCACGCGCTTCGCCAACTCGAGATGGTGGCGGTTGCACGGCGAGAGGTCTGAGCCGGTCTGGGCGATGCCGATGATCGGCTTGCCCGACTGGAGCTCTTCTCGAGTCAGTCCGAAGTTGGCGTAACGCTCCAGATAGAGCGCCGACATGAGCGGGTCGCCTTCGATGTCGAACCAGGCCGCTGAGCGCAAGCCGCCGCGGCCGATTCCCGGATCTGGACCGCCGTGCGGATGGATCGATCGTGGTTTGCCGGGCTCAGGTGAATCGGATGAGTTAGCCACCGCGCCACCCTACGCGCGGCCACGTCGCTGAACCCCTCCAACAGATCTTGACCTTCGACGAGGGACTGTGGGGCCCGACCGGTCTCAGGTCGGGTTGGCGCGTACGGCGAGGGGGCTGTTGTTGTGGGCTGTCTTGGTGTGGTGTTCGGTCAGGAATAGCTCAGATGAGTACGACACTAATCTGTCAGTAGTCATAGTTCACCAACATTTCAATAGTAGTTCACCTATGTGTAAGTATGAGTTCTCGGAGCATCGGACCGGTCGGTCCGATGGGGTGCCGCGGCGATCAGCCGACGCCGTAGGCAGTATGGAGTCGTAGAAATGTAACCCCCCCCCTCCGTCGTTGGGTCACGGTCGAGTGAGGTTTCGGCGGTTTGCGGCGTCGCTGGCGGGGCTGGTACTGCTGGCTGATCTGGTACTGCTGGTGGAAGCGCATGCCACCGCGCAGTCGCTCGATCAGCCGGGCACGGTGTCGTTCCGGCGCAATCCGGCTGTGGGCACGGCGTTGACGGCGTGGTTGTCGGATCCCGATGGGGTCCGTGACGGGTGAGTCGTGGAAGTGGACGCGGTCGCTGACGGCTGATGGGTTGTACTCAGACCTGACGGGGAACGGCGCCGCGACGGCGTCGTATACGCCCCAGTCCGATGATCACGGGTTTTTCTTGAAGGCCACCGTGTCGTACAGGGACGGGTACGACAACAGCGACAAGGCCGCGTCGGAGGTGACCGATGTGCGGGTGGACGAGCTGGTGCTGGTGTCCAACGCCGCGCAGACCCCCGCTGACCGGGTGCGGACCAACATCTCGACCGGCGACGAATTTGGGGTTTGCTTGGGGCAGTCGTTCACGACCGGCAGCCACAGCGCCGGGTACCGGTTCGGGGCGGTGGAGCTGTGGCTGAGCCACGAGTCAAATCAAGAGGAAGCAGCGATAGCCGTCGTGGATATCCGGCCCCACGCCAATGGCGGCCCTGCGGGGGTGTTCCTTAGCCCTGATCGGCAGGTTCACGCGGCCCTCGGCTCGGTGTCCTTGGACGGGACTGCGGAGTCGCGGTTTTGGTTCGGGGCCGACGATGTGCTGCTCGACGCGGACACGGTCTATTGGATCACCATGTGCAATCAGGAGAGCTTTGCGTCTCGTGACTTCTGGTCGGCCGCGACTGCGTCGGATGCCCAGGACGTGCAGGGCCAGTCGGGCTGGGGGATCGGTGACAACGTGTTCTTCCTTCAGAGCACCACCTCTGCCATCTGGGACGACATGAGCACCATCGGGAATGTTGCTCTTCGTGTTGATCGGAACGTGCGGCTGCGGGTCACGGGCTATGAGCGACAGGCTTCGTCGCCGGAGTTCTTAGCCTGAATCCACCGATTGGCCTTCGGTGAGCGCGGGATTTCTGGGCCGGTGGCGGGTTGGGGTGGCGCCGGGTTGTTGGGGGTGTGGTTTGGTGTGTTTGGGCGTGTTGGGCTAGGGGTGCGGGTGTGGTTTGGGGTTGTCGACGCTGGGTTTGTGTGGGGGCGCCGCGTTCCGGGCGGTTCGTCGGGCTCAGCCGGAGGGTCCGGGCAGGGCCCTCGAGGGCGCTGAGTGTGGCTCGGAATTGTGTTTCCCAGGGCCAGCGGGCGGGGTATCGCAGGGTGGGTGTGCCGGAGCGGTTGACTGCTACGGCGGCGAGGGCGACGAGTCGGGTGCGGCGGGAGCGGTTCGTGGCCGGCGGCGCGTCGGCGAGGGTGGTGGTCCAGTGGCCGATGTTGTGGGCGAGCACGGCGCATGCGAGCCATGCGCAGTTCGCGCCGTAGTGGCCTGAGGGGACGTGCTTCGAGGCCGGTGCCTTCTTTGAGGTCGCGGATGGCGAGCTCGACAACGGCGTGGGCGCGGTGGAACTCGTCCGCGGCGGCGGTGTCGTGATCGGTGTTGGTGATGAATGCGTGGTGTCGCCAGTCGGGCCACAGTCGTTGCTGTGCGCCCTCGGCGAGGCGGGTGCGGCGCACCACGAGGCGAACGGTGCGCTTGGCTTTGCCGCGGCCGGTGGCATAGGTCGTCTCGGCGACTTGGGCGTGGCCGTCTTTGGTGTAGTCGATGTCGGTCCATGCGGTGCTGGGGATTGCTTGGATCGCTGCGCGAACAGCGGATCCGAGGGTGACGGTGATCGACCACTTGAAGTCGTGGCCGTCGAGGCGGTCGATCAGCTTCCATGACCAGAATCCCGAGTCGGCGCGCACCGTGGTCGGCCCGGCAGCCCCGGCTCGCGCAGGCGCAGGTTCGCGGCGAGCTCGTCGACGAAGCGCACCACGCCTCGCGAGGACCCCGCGGACCCTTTGCGCATGCGGGCGCCGAGCACCTCGCCGGTGTCGGCGCGTGCGGCGAGCAGCGGGTGATAGCCGAGCACGCTGGTGTAGCCGTACGCGGCGCCTTGTTTTTGTTTGCCGTGGACCTCGCAGATCGTGGAGTCCACATCGACCACCAGCGGCGCCTTGCCGGGGCCGGCGCCCAGTCCCCAGGCGCGCGCCAGAGCGCGCGACAGCACCGCTTCGAGCTGGCGGACGTGACCGAACGTGAACGACCGCAGGAACGACCCCACCGTCGACGGCGCCATCGGGCGGAACCCCAGCACCCTCCCGGTGCGCCCGGCGCGCAGCATCCCGACATGATCGATATGAGTGCCGCCTGCGAGCATCGCGGCGACCACGGTGCAGATCTTGGGGCCCGGGTTCGCGGAACCGGTGCGCACCCACCGCTCGATCAGCCCCGACAGACCCAAAGAACGGTCCATCAGCGTTCCCGCCAGGATCAGGCCCGCATTGGCCACCAGTCCCTCATGATCGAACGTCGTTGCGAACCGGTCCGGACTGCGCGATGATGCAGACACAAAAAGTGCCTCCTGTTTTTGAGACGAATGTGGCTTCCAACATCACAATCGTCGCAGATCAGGAGGCCTTTTTCGTGGACGCGGCAACCCCCCTTCAGACACACCCACCAATCGGTGGATTCAGGCTTAGTGTCGGACTATCCGACTGACGAGGCCGAGCTGACGGTGGAGGAGAACACGGCGTCAGGTGATGTGGGGGATCGGATCACGGCGACTGACGTTGATTTGGACGATCTGACGTATTCGGTGGCTGCTACGGGGAGCACTCGCACCGCGCTGGCTCATTTGGCGGCGTTCAATCGCGATTTCGTGCTGGACCCCGTGTCGGGGCAGATCAGCGTGAACGCCGACGGTGCGATGATCGATTTCGAGCGGTTGCCGATGTACAAGGTGCGCTATCGGGTCACTGACGGGGAGAACTCCTCGGGTGCCAAGCAGAGAACTGCGACGATCGACGACACGCTGACGTTGACGATCACTGTGACCGACACGGAGGAACCGGGTGTGGTGTCGTTCCGGCGCAATCCGGCTGTGGGCACGGCGTTGACGGCGTGGTTGTCGGATCCCGATGGGAACGTGAGGGGTACGTCGTGGCAGTGGACGCGGTCGCTGACGGCTGATGGGACGTTCTCGGGCCTGACTGGGAACGGCGCCGATACGGAGTCGTATACGCCCCAGTCCGCTGATGACGGGTCGTTTTTGAAGGCCACCGTGTCGTACACGGACCGGCTCGGCGGCAGCAAGACGGCGTCTGCGGTGACCGTGTTTCGGGTGGACGTGCTGCCCGAAGTGAGCCTGTCTCAGTCGGCGCTGAGCGTGCGCGAGGCCGCGACCGCAGCCCGGTTCACCGTGGTGGTGTCCGAGGTGAGCGAGCGCCCCATCACCGTGAAGGTCCTCACCGCGGATGGCACCGCTAGGGCCGGCAGCGACTATCCGGCGCGGCGCGGCACCGAGGCGCAAGTCACGCTGCCCCCGAACCAGGACCAGATCGAGGTCGACGTCGAGATACTCGACGACGAGCGCGTCGAGAACGATGAGACATTCACCGTGATGCTCGAGGCCGACGCCGACAGCAACGCCACGGTGGGCGCCGGGGCGTCGGCGACGGTGACGGTGACGATCATCGACAACGAGGGCGATCCGGCGCTGTCGATCACCGGCGCGTCCGCCGCTGAGGACACCCCCGAGATCGTTTTCGCTGTCGCTCTCACGCCGGAGAGCCTCAACGACGTGACCGTCGTCTGGGAGACCGCGGACCGCAGCGCTACGGCCGGCAGCGACTACACGGCTGCGTCGGGCATGCTGATGTTCGCGCCTGGCGAGACCCGCAAGACCGTCACCGTGGCGCTCAGCGACGACACCGACGTCGAGGGCACCGAAACGTTCACTGTCACGTTGTCCGA
Source organism: Candidatus Poriferisodalis sp. (assembly GCA_965226645.1). Lineage (GTDB taxonomy): Bacteria > Actinomycetota > Acidimicrobiia > Acidimicrobiales > Poriferisodalaceae > Poriferisodalis. The sequence continues at coordinate 411,435 of CBDDDL010000004.1, read as the reverse complement.
ACCGACCAACGCCCGCATCAGGTTCTCCGCCACCACAGCAGTGGGCACCGTCCGTGACAACGAACGCCGCCCCGGGAACACCGGCAGTGGGGGCAGCAGCGGCAGCAGCGGCAGTAGCGGTGGTGGCGGCGGTGGTGGCGGCGGCGGCGGGGGCGGTGGCGGTCTTGATACGGGTGTTGCAGTGTTTGTGGTGGCGAATGGGTGGAGTGCTGCTGATGTGGGTGTGGCGTCGGTGATGTCGGCACGCATGTCGGGCGCGGTGGTGGTGTACACCGCGGGCGATGTGCTGTCCGATGAGACTGCGGCGTTGTTGAGGGAGGCTTCGCCTGCCGCGGTGATCATTGTGGGTGGCACTGGTGCGGTGTCGCGTGATGTCCGCACGCAGATAGTCGCTGCGTCGCCTGAGTCGGACATCTCTCGTGTGTCGGGCGCGGGTCGTGCCGACACCGCGGCGGGCACGGCGCGGCGCACTCTGGGCGCACCGTCGGAGGCGGGCCGTGTCACCTTGATCGTGGTGAATGGCTGGTCTTCGCCTGACATCGGTGCGGCAGCGGCGCTTGCTGCGCGCACTGCGCGTTCGGCGGTGGTCTATACCGAGGCCGCCCGGCTGCCCGACGCGTCGGCGGCGCTGCTCGGCGACTACGAGGTGGCGCGGGTGATCTTGGTCGGGGGCGCCGGCGCGATCAACTCAAGCGTGCAGGAGGCGATCGCCGCATCGGCGGGCGAGGCCAGCATCTCACGGCTGACGGGCGCGGATCGCATCGACACCGCTGCGCTCGCGGCGCGTCGTGTGCTGGGCAGCCCCGCCGGAGCGGCCGACGGCTTGACGCTGGTGGTGGCCAACGGCTGGTCTGCGCCCGATGTCGGGGTTGCCGCAGCGTTCGCAGCCGCCACCTCCAATGCTGCGGTTGCATTCACCTCGCCCGCAGCGTTGCCCGAAGCCACCGCGGCGCTCATACGCGAGTACCGGCCCAGCCAGGTCGTCATCGTGGGCGGCAGCGCAGCAGTCACCGGCGAGGTGCGCGACGCAATCACCCAAGCCGTACCCGACGGCGCCTCCGTGCGACGCATCACGGGCAGCGCCCGCACCGACACCGCCGCCCGCGCCGCACGGCGCATCCTCGCTGGTCTGTGAGTTAGCCACCGCGCCGACCGGAACGGTCCATCTAGTGTGTGGACTTACCCGCAGCGGCGCATATCGAGGGGGCACACATGGATCCGAGCCCAGACGTACTGCTGGATTTGCACCGTCGCATGGTGCGCATTCGCCATTTCGAAGAGTCGGCCGGGCGGCTGGCCGAGCAGAACCGGCTGCCGGGATTCCTGCACCTGTATGTGGGCGAGGAAGCGGTTGCCTCAGGGGTGTGCGCCAACCTCGACGACGACGACCAGATCAGCTCCACCCACCGGGGCCACGGGCATCTGGTGGCCAAGGGAGGCAACTACAGCTACATGATGGCCGAGCTGATGGGCAAGGCCACCGGCTACTGCGGGGGCAAGGGCGGCTCCATGCACATCTGCGATCTCGACCTGGGAATGCTGGGTGCGAACGGCATCGTGGGCGGCGGTGTGCCCATCGCTGTCGGCGCCGGATTCGCAAACAAGTACCGGGGCAACGACCGGGTCTCGGTGGCGTTCTTCGGCGACGGCGCCTCGAACATCGGGGCTTTCCATGAGGCCGCCAACATGGCGGCGGCATTGTCGCTGCCGGTGCTGTTCGTCTGCGAGAACAACGAGTACGGCGAGTTCACGCCCCGTGAGCGCACGATGGCCATCACCGATGTGGTGGACCGAGCCGCCGGGTATGGCATGCCTGGTGCAATCGTGGACGGCATGGACGTGGTGGCAGTGTGGGAGGCAGCCAAAGAGGCCGTCAGCCGGGCCCGTCGGGGTGAAGGGCCCTCGTTCATCGAAGCCAAGACATACCGGTTCTACAACCACCACGGGGTGCAGACGCTGGGCATGAAGTACCGCTCCGACGACGAGCTCGCCGAGTGGAAGCAACGGGACCCGATCGAGCTGTTCGAAGGTCGGCTGGCGGGCGCCGGCGTGCTCGATGCCGACGGTGCCCAAGCCGTTCATGACGCCGTCGAGGCCGACATCGAAGCGGCGATCGCATTTGCCGAAGAGAGTCCGTTGCCCGATGTGGACAATCTGCTGGTCGACGTCTACACCGTCGCCGGTCTGACCGCAGCCGCCTACTTGGGAGCGTCGTCATGACCGCCACTGCTTCTGCCCCTGCCGATGCCCCTGCCGGTGCCTCAGGGCGCAGCATCGCCTACGGAGCCGCGTTCACCGAGGGGCTCGCACAGATGATGGAAGCCGACCCGAACGTGTTCGTGGCCGGTGAGGACGTCGGCCGAGCCGGGGGAGTATTCGGTTCGTTCCGCGGGCTGAACGAGCGCTTCGGCGATATGCGGGTGGTGGACACGCCGATCAGCGAGCAGGCCATCGTGGGCCTCGGGACCGGGGCAGCGGTCAGCGGACTGAGGCCCGTCGTGGACCTGATGTTCATGGACTTCATCCTCGTTGCCATGGATCAGATCGTGAACCAGGCGGCGAAGCTGAAGTACATGTTTGGTGGCAAGGCCACGCTGCCGCTCACGATCACCACGAGTGCCGGAGCAGGGCTGTCGGCCGCGGCTCAGCACAGTCAGAGCCTCGAGGCCATGTTGTGCCACATTCCGGGCCTCAAGGTGGTCATGCCGTCGAACCCGTACGACGCGAAGGGTCTGCTCATCTCGTGCATCCGTGACGACAACCCGACGGTGTTCGTCAAGCACAAGCGGCTGCTGGGCCTGCGCGGCGATGTTCCCACCGATGTGTACGAAGTGCCGCTGGGCTCGGCCAGCATCGTGCGACCTGGCGACGACATCACCGTGGTGACGTACGGCCGGATGGTGCACGAGTCCACAGCGGCTGCTGATGCGCTGGCGGCCGAAGGGATCGAGTGCGAGGTGATCGATCTCCGCACGCTGCAACCGCTCGATATCGACACCGTCATCGAATCTGCACACAGGACGAATCGCGTTGCAGTCGTGCACGAGGCCGTCCGATTCGGCGGCCTCGGCGGTGAGATCGCATCGCAGATTGCTGAGCTGGCCTTCGACTACCTCGATGCTCCGATCGAGCGCATCGGCGCACCGTTCAGCCCGGTGCCATTCAGTCCCGTGCTCGAGAAGGAATGGGTGCCCAACGCCGCGCTGATCGGCGAGCGAATCCGAGCGCTCGCGGCCGCGTGAGGGAGGCTGCTGGCCCGACGGTCGGCATCGTTGCCAACCCGCTGGCCGGCAAGGACCTAAGAAGGCTCACCTCCGGGGCCACACCGGTTTCGGACGCCGTCAAGATCGGCGCAATCCGCCGTGCTGTGGTGGGTGCGTTCGAAGGCGGCGCTGAGCGGGTGCTGATCAGCGGCGACCGGGCACGACTTGGCGACCGGGCGCTGGTGGGGCTTGACCTCTCGGGACCGGTGGAGGTCACCGAGCCGCACGGCTGGCACACCGGTCGCGACTCCCAGTTGGCAGCGGCACGATTCTGTGAGCTGGGTGTGGGAGCGGTGATCGCGCTCGGCGGCGATGGCACCCAGCGCGATGTCGCCAAGGGCTGGCGAAATGTACCGCTGGTGCCGTTGGCGGTCGGCACCAACAACGTCTTCCCACAGCAGTTGGAGGCCACGGTTGTCGGCTTCGCAGCAGGAGCGGTGGCGAGCGGTCTCGGGGCGACGGCCGAGGTGACAACGCAGGCAAAGATCATCGACATCACGCTGGAGTCGAGTGGCGGCTGCGATGTAGCGCTCGTCGACGTGTGTCTGGTGCGGGGTGCGTTTGTGGGCGCACGCGCTGTGTGGGAATCGGCATCGGTGAGCGAGATCGTCGCTGCCATCGCCGAGCCGGCTTCGGTGGGGCTGTCAGCCATTGCCGCGGCCGTCGCCCCGCTGGGGCGGCATGAAGCGGGCGGAGTCCATGTCCGCTTGGGGTGCGCGTCGCCCGGCGCCCAACGCAGCAGGCACATCCGAGCGGCGGTAATGCCCGGCAGCTATTCCGACATCGACATCGAACATTGCGAGCAGCTCCGATTCGGCCAGCCCGTCATGTTGCGGGGTCCCGGTGTGCTGACGCTCGACGGGGAGCGCGAAATCGTGCTGGGCCGCGGCGAGAGGGCAGCGGTCACCGTCCGTCCCAATGGTCCGCAAGTGATCGACGTAAGCGCAGCTGTTGCGGCGGCACAACGACGGCTTTATCGGTTCGTGCCTGCTGTTGGCGACCGCTGAGCAAGAGGACACCGATGGCCACCGAGTTTGCGATGCCGAAGCTGGGTCTGACGATGGAGTCGGGCACGATCTTGCGCTGGCTGGTGCCTGACGGCACGCCGGTGGATGCTGGCCAATCTGTCGTGCTGGTCGAGACCGACAAGGTGGAGACCGAGATTGAGGCTTCGGGCAGCGGGGTGCTGGCTCAGAGCGGCGAGGTCGGCGAGGAATACGCCTGCGGTGTGCGGATCGGGTGGTTCTTGGAGCCGGGGGAGTCCCCGCCTCAGGTAGCTGCTGGTCCGCCCGGGGCTCCTTCACAGGCGTTGGGGTCCTCGACCACGGGCTCGGCTGTCGCGGCGGCGCCGGCGGCTGCTGCGGCGGTGGCACGTGCGCCTGGGGAACGTGTCCTGGCATCTCCGGCAGCGAAGCGGTTGGCGAGAGAACTCGGTGTGGACTTGGCGATCATCGCCGGGAGCGGTCCCAATGGCCGCATCACCGAACGAGACGTGCGAGCTGTGTTCGACGCACCGCCGGTCCCGGCCCTGGGTGAGGCAGCTCCGGCGGCGACAGGAGATGTGCAGCGTCTGGCTGTGCCAGGTCCCGGTATCCCAGTGCCACCGCCTGCGACCTTCGCAGCCCGACAACTCGCCGACCTGCTCGGCGTGGACCTTCACACTGTGCATGCCAGCTCCGCCGACGGACGTATCTCACGCGCCGATGTGGCTTCGCATGTCCGGACGCTGCTGTCCCGCCTGAGCCCGACCGCAGACGCCGCCACGCCCGAGCTTTCAAGCCCGTTGCCGGGGGCCGCGCCGATACCCGTCACGCCCGAGTTTTTAGGTCCGGTGCCGGGTGCCGCGCCGATACCCGCCACGCCCAAGCCGAAGCCCGCCCCAGCAGACGAGGCACCACCGCTTGCGCAGACCCCCACCGAGCAGATCCCCTTGCGCGGCATGCGGGGTGTGATTGCCGAGCGAATGAGCGCGTCGCTTCGCTCGATGGCCCAGCTCACCCTCACCATGGACGTCGACATGAGCGCGGTGGTTGCCGAACGTGCCACGTTGGTCGAAGCTGCCCGCAGTGCCAGCGACGACGACGCCGGCAACCCCGACGGTGACTCTCGCAACCCCGACGGAGGCGCCAACAACCCCGACAACCCCGACAGCGACGCCGGCAACCCCGACAGCGACGCCCCGGATGCGGCCGTGCCGGGTTACACCGACTACGTCGTGGCTGCGGCCGCCGCCGCCCTTCGGGCGTATCCGAGGGTCAATTCGCAGGTCACCGCCGATGCGGTTGCACTGTTGGGGGACATCCACGTCGGTCTCGCTGTCGCACTCGACGACGGCTTGCTCGTGCCCGTCATCCGCCACACAGATCGACTGAGCCTGACCGAGATCGCAACAGAGACGAAGCGCCTTGCCGGCGGCGCGCGTTCGGGCGGGTTGGGCTACGACGATTTCCAGGGTGCCACGTTCACAGTCACCGCACTTGGCATGTTCGGCGTGGACGCCTTCACGCCGGTCATCAACCCGCCGAACACCGCCATCTTGGGCGTAGGGCGCATCCGCACTGACACCGACTGGTCAAGTGGCAACCCTGAGGCCCGCCCGGCGCTCACTCTCTCGCTGACGTGGGATCACCGAGCCTTCGACGGCGCCCCAGCCGCCAGGTTCACCGGCGCAGTACGCGACTGGCTCGAATCCCGCTAACAGCCCCAGCGTCGCGGCCGTCCACACGTCGGTGACGATCTTCGCCACCCGCTCAGGCGGCAATCGGTTCGCCAGATCCAAGGTTGGGCAATCTGCGCAGCCGTGGGTCGTGTCCTTCGTGTTCGGCATGATGCCGCAGGAAGCTTCGTCAACGGCGATAATATGAATTACGGAATCGGAATATCATACGTCAATCGACGTATTTGAGATGGCGAGCAGGTCGAGACATGCACATATCGGAGCGGGGTCAGATCACGATTCCGAAGCGTTTGCGGGATCGTTTCGGCTTGAACCACAACGTCGAGGTAGAGATCACCCCCACCGATGAGGGACTACTCATCCACAAACGCACGGTGGGGCCGCACCCGGTCGAGAGGGTGTATGCCATATTGAGCAGCGTCACGAGCACCGACGCCTACATCGAGGAGATCCGCGGACGGTGATCACCGCGGTAGACACCAACGTTCTGCTCGATGTCTTCGGAGGCGATGAACGGCACGGCCTTGAATCGCTGGAGCGATTGCGACGGGCATACGACGAAGGTGCGGTCATCATTTGCGACATCGTGTATGCGGAACTCGTTCCGGCGTTCGAAGATCGGGTCATCCTGGACCGGGCGTTGCAGGAGATCAACGTGACGCCATCTCCGACCACGAGAGACATCGCATATGAGGCCGGTCTGCGCTGGCAGCGATACCGCCGCACCGGCGGGCCGCGGCAGCGAATCATCACGGATTTTGTAATCGGCGCTCATGCCGTCATCGCGGCAGAGTTCTTCCTGACACGAGACCGCGGCTTCTACGCCAACTACTTCCCTGAACTATCGGGCGCTTGAGACGAGCCGACTCAGAGCGCAGAGACGCAACTGCAGTTCAGCTCAGGTATCGACAGCTCAGGTATTGACGTAGCTGCGCTTTGCGATCTCTTCGAGCATGACTTCTGTGGCGCCGCCGCCGATGGGCAGCAGGCGCGCATCGCGGCACATCCGCTCGATGGTCGACTCCCGCATGTAGCCGATGCCGCCGTGGAACTGCATGCAGTCGTACATGACCTGATTCACGACTTCGGCGCCGAACGCCTTGACGCCCGACATCTCCTTGATGGCGTCGATGCCCTGTTCCTTGAGCCAGGCGGCGTGGTACATCGAGGCGCGCACTGCGTCGACCTTGGCCTGGTTCATTGCCATGCGCTGACGGATTGCGCCGAGGTCGTACAGCGTGGCGTCGAAAGCCTTGCGCTGCTGGGTGTACGCGTTGGTCAGGTTGATCGCAACCTGTGCTGCGCCGATGCCCATGCCCACGATCACCATGCGCTCGTTCTGGAAGTTCGCCATCGTGGCGTAGAAGCCCCGGTGCAATTCGCCGAGCAGGTGGTCGTCAGGCAGCCATACATCGCTCAGCACCAGCTCGGCAGTGTCCGAGCAGCGCCAACCGTGCTTGTCGAGCTTGCGTGCCACTTCGAAGCCCTCGGTCTGCGCAGGCACCAGGAACATCGAGATCCCGTAGCGGTTGTCGGGATCGGTGCGAGCCGCCAGCACTGTCATGTCGCCGTACACGGCGCCGGTGATGAACGTCTTCGCGCCGTTCAGCCGCCAGCCGTCGCCGTCGCGAACGGCGGAGGTGCGCAGGCCTGCCACGTCGGAGCCGGCGTCGGGCTCGGTCACGCCGATGGACAGCATGGTGTCGCCGGACTGGATCGACGGCAGCCAGCGCTCGAGCTGTTCGGGGGATCCCGCGTTGAGCAGGTGCGGCAGCGCCATGTCGGTATGGACGAGCACGTTCGCTTCGAAACCTGCGTAGGTCGACGTGCCCAGCGCCTCGGAGAACGCGGCCGACGCAAGCGGGCCAAGCCCCAACCCGCCCCAGCGTTCGGGCACCCGCAGCGAGAACATCCCCAGCTCGCCGATGCGCTTGAAGATCTCGCGCGGGATCTGGCCGGATTCCTCCCAGGCGTCGCCGACCGGGGTCACCTCTTTGGCGACGAAGGCGACGGTTTGCTCATAGATCGCCTGCAGCTCGTCGCTCATGTAGATGTTGCGATGGACGTTGCTCACCGATTCAGCTAACAGGTACTGGGCTGGCAGATACTGGGGCAGATCCCTGCTTGACCAGTTCTTCGAGGGGGTCACCGCGGCGGAACCGCTCGACCAGCAGGTCGGCGTCAAACTCCACGCCGATGGGATTCGCCTCGAATGTCTCCGAGCGCATGAAGTCCATGCACTCGGCCATTGTGGCGTAGTTCTCGATCTGGAACTCCACGCCGTTGCCGTCGGGGTCGGCGTAATACATCGAGGTGGTAGGGCCGTGGTTGATGGTTCGCACCGGCTTGATGCCTGCTGCCTTGAGGCGTTCGTACAGGTCGAGGAGGTCGCCGAAGCTGCCCATCGAGTACGCGATGTGCTCAAGAGTGCCCTGACGAGAGTCGTACCGACCGGGCTTGCCACGGTTCACAAACGCCAACCTGTGATGTTCGTCGTCGTAGGAGATAAACGAGATGAAGCCGCCGTTGTGGACGACTCTGGCGTCGAGCACCGTGCACCACCACGATTGGAGGCGCTCGATGTCGTCGGTACGAAAGACGGCGTGAGCCATCTTGATTGGCTTTGCCATGTCCAGCCTCCCTGCAGTGCTCAGCGGTCGGCGCGACGCCGTACCCCTGCCAGTTCTGATGTTTCGCAATCGCCCTGTCGTTCAGCTTAGGTCGATGCCCTCGAGGCGACCGGTCGAGCGCCACTCGTCGAGCAGACGGAAGAACTTGATCGGGCCGGCGCCGTACATGGCAGTGAAGAAGCCGTTGGGATTCCCGAGCTTGCCCTCGTTGTTGTAGTAGCCGGGGGTGCATGCTTCGTAGAAACGGACGCCGAGGCGGGCCTTGTCGGCCATTTCTTCTTGCCACCACTGTTCGGCTTCGGCAGTCGGCTCGATGCGCGTGCAGTCCCGTTCGGCGGCCTCGTCGAGCATGTAGGTGACGTGGGATGCCTGTTCCATCAGCGCATGGGGCACATTGACGGTCACTGCGGTCTGAGTGAAGCCCAAAAAGAAGCAGTTCGGGAAGCCATGACTGGTCAGCCCGTGGAAGGTCTTGACGCCGTCGGACCACTTGTCCGAGAGCGTCTGGCCACCTCGCCCGATGATGTCGTAGCCGGCACGTCGTGTGTAGGTGGTGCCTACCTCGAAGCCGGTCGCGAACACGATGCAGTCCACTTCGTATTCGGTGCCGCCCACCACGACGCCGTTCGGTGTGATGCGCTCCACGCCCTTTCCGTCGGTGTCGACGAGGTGCACGTTCGGCTGGTTGAAAGTCGGCAGGTATTCGTCATGGAAGCAGGGCCGCTTGCAGAACTGGCGATACCACGGCTGCAGCGACTCGGCGATCTCAGAGTCCTCGACAACCTCGGAGGCACGCGATCGCACAGTGTTCATCTTCTGGAAGTCGGCCAGCTCCATGAGCTCGCCCTTCTCACGCCCGGAAAGGCGGCGGCCAGCCTTGCGGGCTGCTGTCTTGGCCGCGATGCCGGTGAGATTGCGGAAGATGTCGGTCCATCCGTCCGAGACCAGGTCCTCATCCTGGTCGCCGCCGCTCACGAGGATGTTGAAGTTCTCCATGCGCCGGCGCTGCCAGCCCGGCTCCAGCGAGGCCGCCCACTCCGGATCGGTTTCGCAGTTGTTGCGCACGTCAATCGACGACGGCGTGCGCTGGAAGACGAACAGCTCCTTGGCGGACTCGCCCAGATGCGGAATGCACTGCACAGCGGTGGCGCCCGTACCGATAATTCCGACCCTCTTGTCGGCCAGGTTGACGAGGCCGCCCTCGGAGTTCCCGCCGGTGTAGTCGTAATCCCACCGGCTGGTGTGGAACGTGTGTCCCTCGTAGGAGTCGATTCCCGGGATGCCGGGCAGCTTGGGCCGGTTCAGCGGACCGTTCGCCATCGCGACGTAGTTGGCACGCATGCGATCGCCGCGGTCGGTCGAGATGATCCACTGGGCCCGGTCGTCATCCCAGCGCATCTCCGACACCGAAGTCTGCAAGCACGCATTGTCGTACAGCCCGAAATGACGGGCGATCGCCTTGGAGTGTTCGAAGATCTCCGGCGCGAACGAATACTTGTGCTTCGGCAAGTACGCCAGCTCTTCGAGCAGCGGCAGGTAGCAGTACGACTCGACGTCGCACATCGCCCCGGGGTAGCGATTCCAGTACCAGGTGCCACCGAAATCACCGGCTTTCTCGATGACCCGGATGTTCTCGTAGCCCGCCTTGCGGAGCTGGGCGCCCATCAGCAGGCCGCCGAAGCCGCCGCCGATGATCGCAACTTCGACCTCGTCGAAGAACGGCTCTCGCTCGACGTTCTCGGTGTACGGGTCGTCGACGTAGTTCGAGAAGTCGCCCACCACCTCGACGTACTGCTCATTGCCGTCGTCGCGCAAGCGCTTGTCGCGCTCGGCCCGGTATCGGTCCCGCAGCTTGTCGGGATCGAAATCGATGTCAGGCAGGAAAAGTTCTGCGAGCGATGTCGATTCGGTGATGTCGGTGTCGATGCTCATGAGGGTCTCGTTCACGGGTCTTAGCGGCGCTGGGTCGCTTCGAATATCTAAGACATCTTAGAAACTTCGCCATGCTCGTTGGCGCGTCGTCGCGGGGAGCTGGCGTCTCGGACATCAATCCGGACGTGGAGTTCGTTCGGTGGGCCAACCGCTTGTGGGCAGGGATTTGTGGACAAGCGTCCGCCGCGTGCGAGACTCGGCGCTCGTGCAGCGGGTGATTGCCTTGGACATGGAGGGTGTGCTGACACCCGAGATCTGGATCGCCGTCTCAGAGGGCACCGGCATCGCGGAACTCAGGCGTACGACACGTGACGAACCCGACTACGACGCGTTGATGCAATACCGCCTCGATGTCCTCGCGGCACACGATGTCTCGCTGTCGCAGATCCGTTCGGTGATCGCAGAATTGCCGCTACTGGCCGGGGCGAGGGAATTCCTCGACGAACTTCGGCATCGCTGGGTCGTGGTGCTGCTATCGGACACCTTCGAGCAATTCGACGACCATTTTCTCGAGCTGCTGGGTTACCCGCACCTGCTGTGCCATCGCCTCGACGTGGCCGATGACCGCATCTCGGGGTGGCGCAGGCGAGTGCACGATGCCAAGCGGCTCGCTGTGCAGGCGTACCGCGACCTCAACTATCACGTGACCGCCGCTGGAGACTCGTACAACGACCTCACAATGCTGCGTGCAGCGCATGCGGCAAGCCTGTTCCGTTGCCCGCCGACGCTCGCCGAGGCCAACCCGGATCTGCCAGCGATGTCTGACTACGGCGACTTGCTGCGGTGGATCACCGATGTCGAGGCGCACACGGTGGACCCCAAGCGCGGCGGCTGATTCGTCCCCGGATCCTTCGGTCGGACCGCATGCCAGTGGTACGGATACGCTGCGAGCCACACTTCGTGAGAAGAAAAGCACAGCCTGAGAAGGCAGACACAGCCTGAAGAGGCAGACAGGGACGGAGCAAAGAAATGGCGATCGAGGTTGGCGACCAGATTCCGGACGCAACGCTGCGGGTGCTCGACGAGAACGGCATGCCCGCGCCCGTGCAGTCCAGCGAGATGCTTGGCAGCGGCAAGGTGGTGCTGTTCGCAGTGCCTGGCGCGTTCACCCCGGGATGCACCAACGTGCACCTTCCCGGTTACGTAGAAGGCGCCGATGAGCTCGCCGGCAAGGGCGTCGACAAGATCGTCTGTGTTTCGGTCAACGACGCTTGGACGATGCATGCCTGGGCGCAAGCCAACGGTGCGCAGGGCATCGAGATGGCCGCCGACGGCAACGGCGAGTTCGCCGAGGCGATGGGCCTCGTCATGGACGGCTCCGGATTCGGTCTCGGCACTCGCTCGCGTCGCTATGCAGCGGTCATCGAGGACGGCACGGTGACGGCGCTCGAGGTAGAGCCAGGCGGCGGAATCGAAGTGTCGAGCTGCTCCGCGGTTCTGGGCAAGCTCTAGTCCTCCGCTGACGCATGCACGGCTGCGACGTCACCGTCAGGCGAGCGTCGCAGCCTTCATGACCTCGAACGCTCCGGCATCTGTTGGGGCATCGAGCGCTGCGGCGCCACAGTTGCATCTCGGCTTCGACGTCGGCGGGACCAAGATCTTCGGCGTCACAACCGATGTTGACGGAGTCTTGCTGACGTCGATCCGCGAGAGCACGCCCGATGGCGCCGGAGCGCTCGTCGAGACTTTGGCAGGGATGGTCAGCAGCTTGGCCGCTGGCTCCGAGGTCGCATCTGTCGGAGTCGGCATGGCGGGCTTGATCGACCATGACGGGCGGGTGACGATCTCGCCGAACGTCACCGGTGTCGAAGGTGCCGACATCGGCGGACAGCTCGCGCAACGCCTCGGCATACCGGTGGCCTTGGACAACGAGGTCAACTGCGCTGCCCGATGGGAGCTCGCCTTCGGAGCCGCTCGCGGCATCCGGCACGGGCTCATGGTGGCGGTGGGCACCGGCATCGGCGGCGCGCTCATGCTCGACGGAGAGGTGCTCCGCGGCGCTGCCGGCCTGGCCGGCGAGCCCGGCCACATGGTCGTCGAGGCCAACGGGCTCATGTGCAATTGCGGGCGCCGTGGCTGCTGGGAAATGTATGCCTCCGGCTCGGCGCTGGACCGACTTGCCCAGGAACGTCTCGGAACGGCCGAGCGGGGCCCCTCTGCGACAGCTGCGGCTCGGCAGGGCGACCCCAGCGCGTGCGACGTCTTGGCTGAATTCGCTTGGTGGCTCGCGCTGGGCATTTCGAACCTGTGCATGCTGACCGATCCCGAATTGGTGGTGATCGGAGGCGGGCTCAGCACCGATTGGGACCTGCTGGCAGATCCCGTGGGTGACGCACTGGACGAGATGCTGATCGGTCGTTCGAAGGCCACCCGACCCCGGGTGCTGGCCTCTTTGGCTGGTGAGCTCTCTGCCGCATTGGGTGCCGCATTCGCAGGCGCTCGGGGCGCCCTCGGAACACAGACCCCAAGGGTCAGCCAGTGACGTGAGGCCCTTGCGCGTCGCCATGCTGGTGTTGCTGATGGCGGCAGCCGGAGGGCTGCCGACGCTGGCTGCGGTGCGGATGGGCACCACTGCCGCCGATGCCGCTGCGCACGCCGCAGCGCTGCGCACGCCGATATTCGGAGCGGACGCGACGCTTGCCGCAGATGCCCCGGCGGGAGCCGACCTCAGTGATTCGGTGCGGACGACGCCCTTGCTGCGCGCTGAGCGTGCGCCGACGGCGTTGTGGCGGGCAGCACAGCAGCACCGCATCGGCTCCGAGATGACGGCGTTCAGCAGGGACTGGCCAGAGCCGTACTGCCTCGCCATCCGCGTCGGCGGGGTCGAGGTGTTCTCCAGCAGCCGGCAGCTCCTGATCCCAGCGTCGGTGCAGAAGCTCATCACCGCAGCTGCCTTGCTGGCTGTGGTGGACCCAGATGAGCGCTTGGCCACGCGAGTGTTGACTGACAGCTCGATTTCCGAGGGAGTTCTCGATGGCACCGTGTGGGTCGTCGGAGGCGGCGACCCGCTCATCATGACCAAGTCGTACTCTGACTCCCACAGTCGTCAGCCCCAGTTGCGCACGCCCATCGAGAACCTTGCCGACGATCTGGTCGGGCTGGGCATCACCACCCTGGCCGGCAAGCTCCTAGCCGACGAGTCGCGCTACGACAACACGCGTTTCCCCGAAACCTGGCCTCAACGCTACGTCACCCAGCTTCACAGCGGACCCCTGTCCGCGCTGAGCCTTAACGACGGAATCACCGGCTTCACGACAGCCCTCATAGCTGCAGATCATCCGGCGCGCTCGTTCGTATCGACGCTCGGGGACCTGCTTGCCGTACGGGGCGTGTCGGTCGACGTCGAGATCGATACGACGCCCGCTCCGGGCGGCATGACCGAGATCGCCCGCCTGGAATCGCCGCTGCTCATTGAGATCATCCAGCAGATGTTGCGCGAGAGCGACAACACGACTGCAGAATTGATGCTGAGGGAGATCGGACTGCGCAGCGCAGGGGAAGGATCTACCACGGCGGGTGCAGCGGCGGCGCAGCGGATCACTTCGGAAATGCTGCCGGACCAATCCCCGCCCACAGTGTTCGACGGCTCGGGCCTCGATCGTCAGAATCGAGTGACGTGCAGCTTTCTTGCAGCATTGCTGGACGAATTCGGTCCTGATTCGGCGGTCGCGACGGGCCTACCGGTTGCCTCTCGAACGGGCACGCTGTCGCACCGATTCGCACAGCACCCAGCGGCCGGTCGCTTACGGGCCAAGACCGGATTGCTCACGGGGGTCAACGCACTCGCCGGCTTCGTCGAAACTGACAGCGGTACGGTCACGTTCGCCCAGATACTCAATGGCGTGCCGGCGGGGTCGAGGGTGGGCCTCGAGCTGCAGGAAGCGCTGGCGGGCCAGCTTCTCCGGTATCCGGTCGGCGACGCGGCGGCACTGAGAGAATTGACGCGTGCAGGATCCTGACGCGGTACCGGGATCTAGCGGCCCGCAAGAACGCGCGATGTTCCCGCTCGGCTCGCCGCTCCTTCCGGGCGCGATCTTGCCGCTGCACGTGTTCGAGCCCCGTTACCGGGCATTGGCACGTCGTTGCACCGCCAATGACGAGACGTTTGGAGTCGTCATGATCGAGCGGGGGAGCGAGGTGGGCGGAGGCGACGTGCGATCCGACGTGGGATGCATGGCAGCGATCGTCCAGCATCGCGAGCTCGCAGACGGACGATGGGTGCTGCTCGCTCAAGGACGCGAGCGAGTACGAGTGACCGAATGGCTCCCAGACGATCCCTACCCACGAGCTGTGGTGCTCGATTGGCCCGACGACACCAGCGCGTTGAGCACCGACGAGCGGCGAGATGTGATCGCCCGCCTGCGCCGCATTCGAGCCCAGGCAACCGAACTCGGCGCGTCGGGAATGAGCGCCGCGGAGTCGGCGGCGATCGATGATCACCTGGCCGAACTCGGCAACGTGACCACAGATGCAACGCCGTGGTCCTTTCAACTCTCATCGCTCGTACCCGCTGGTCCGTTCGACCGTCATGCGATGCTCACCGCCCCCGGCCCGAAGGAGCGTCTGGCAGTGATTTCGGAGATTCTCGACGGCGTGGAAGAACTGTTGGCGGGGCGGTAGCGTCGCCGCGCGGGCCGACGGACGGCCCGGCTCGACCCATCGGCGGACTGTGCCTCGACGAACTGAGTCTCGAAGGACTGGGCCTCGACGAAAGGGGTCGCGACGAGACGCCGGCCTGCGCGCCGAGGTCTCCGAACTGGTCGCGACGCTGCGTGCCTATGCCGTGCAGGAGACGGTCGGACCGCTGCGGGGACTGGGCCGGTATCTCGCCTTCGGCCTGATCGGCGCCGTACTGGTGAGTTTGGCGATCATCCTCGCGGCACTCGCCGCCGTGCGGGCGTTGCAGTCCACCACGAGCGTGTTCGGGGCGAATTGGTCGTTCGTTCCGCATCTCGTCGGTGCGGCCGTGCTCGTGGTTGCGATCGCCACCTTGATGCGAGCGATCCGGCCCTCTCGGAGTGTTGTTCGCCACTCCGAGGTCGATTTCGAATCGGAGTCCCACGATGTCTGAGCGCAACTCGACGCACCGCAATGGCACCACCACGGGCGGTGAGCGCATCACGCCCGCGGACATTTCAGAACGTGTGCGGGGTCTGCTGGGAGGTGCGGGCGACGCAGCGGAAGAGATGTCCAGCGCTGCGGTCGCCGCAGCGGCTGCAGTCGGGACTGGCCTGGTGCTCGCGGCGTTCCTGTTCGGCCGCCGTCGCGGGCGACGTCGGAGCACCGTGGTCGAAGTCGTCCGGATGTGACGGTGGCTGCACGAGCCAAGCCGACGCCCCGCACGACCCGGAAGGTCAGCAAGGTCGGAATGCGAGCCCGGGCATGGAACGCGATGTGGCGACGGGCACGCGACGGAAACGGCATCTGGCTGGCTGCGGCCATCGTCGCGAGCGGCATGCGTCTCATCGTGCGGCTGTCCCGGCGCCAGCGCGACATCGTGTACCGCAGTGAGCTTCAGCCCGGAGAGCAGCTGACGATCAAGCACACGGAACACAGCATCCAGGCGACTGAACGAGCAGCGGACCAGGTGTGAACGGCCACGACGCCGCCGGAGCATCGCCCGGAGCCGGCGGGGCCGCCCGGCTGCGCTCGGGTGAGTCCATCGTGATGATCGACAGTCGGAGACGCCGCTACTTGGTGACGCTTCAGGTCGGTGGAGAATTTCACACCCACGCGGGCGTCGTCCCGCACGACGACATCATCGGCGCGTCGGAGGGCAGACAGTTTCGCAGCGGCTCCGGTGCGCGCTTCATTGCCTTGCGGCCCACTCTGGCTGACCACATCCTGAAGATGCCGCGAGGCGCGCAGGTGATCTATCCCAAAGACCTCGGCGCGATCTTGATGCTTGCCGATGTGCGGTCCGGCATGCAGGTTTTCGAAACCGGCGTCGGCTCCGGGGCGCTTTCATCGACGCTCCTTCGCGCCGGTGCCCTCGTCACTGGCTACGAGCTCCGCGCCGACTTTGCCGAACGCGCAGAGGCAAATGTCGTGGCGCTCGGCGGGCCCGAGGCGCTTGAGCGCTACGACGTCGAGCTGCGCGATGCGTACGAGGCCGTGGATGCACCGCGCATTTGCCGCTCTGCGGCAGCCTCGCAAGCCTACGATCGGGCGGTCCTGGACATCCCCGAGCCCTGGAAAGTGGCGGTGCATTTGCCAGGGCGCCTCCGGCTCGGCGGGATCCTCGTGGCGTACAACCCGTCAGTCACGCAGGTTCAACAACTCCGCCGAACACTCGATGACGGACCGTGGGGCCTCATCGAGACCATCGAGGTGCTGCATCGCAGCTGGCACGTCGAGGGAGCCTCCGTGCGACCGGACCATCGCATGATCGCGCACACAGGCTTTTTGACTCATGCCCGCCTCATCGAGGCGTGAGGAGACATCGAGCGGCGATCTCACACGGCGCTGACCCGACGACGATGCTCTCATGAGACGACTGCAGCGAAGGCCCTGGCTGGCTGGCGCAGCTTTGTTCGCGGCCACGTTGCTGGTCGGCTGCGGAGCCGACTTTGACGATTCGGGCCGTGGTCGTGGGCCTGTCGAGCGTGTCGTGTCGATCAGAAGCAATGCAGGGCCGCTGTGGCTCGGGGCTCCGCCCGCATCAGCTCCGATCGGCGATGACGTGCTGGCTGCAACTGCGGATGGCGTGGTCGCGGTTCGCGCGCTCGGGTGCGGGCCTGCGTCGAATGGCACGGCGTTCGCGGTCGCGCCAGGTCTGCTGGTGGGCGCGGCACATGTCGTGGCGGGGGCTTCTTCAGTTGAAGTCGGGATGCCGGGCGACGATGTCACCAAACCCTCACCGAAACATGCGACGACGGTCGTCGGCTTCGATCCAAATCGCGACTTGGTGCTGTTGCGCAGTGACATGGGTTTGACGGCGCTTCAGATGGGTCGTGCCCGAATCGGTGCGGAAGGCGTCGTGCTGGGCTACCCGGCCGGCAAAGAGCTCACGGCCTCGCCGGCTCGCGTTGAGCACTTTGTGCGTGCGACCGGCTTATGGGGCACCGACAACGTCCGCAACGTCTACGTCCTTGCGGCCGACATTCGCACCGGGCAGTCAGGAGCACCGTTGCTCGACTCTGATGGCAACGTCATCGGCATCGCATTTGCGCAATTGCGAGGTTCCGCCGAAGTCGCATTCGCGCTCAGTCGTGGCGAGATCTTGAATTTCCTTGTGAAATCTGGCGTCGATGCCCGGGTTGACTACCTTGGCCGCACGGTCATCAACGCACGGCCGACAGACCTCAGCGTGGTCCCCAACGGCGATTGCGGCGGCGGGTAACGATGGTCACGGCCCAGCGTGGCGAGCTAGAGGCGATGGCATCGATTCGGGTTCGCAGGCTTACGCCTCGATCTGTGCTGGTCGCTTCATCGAGGCTTACGCCTCGATGAAGATGCACTCCCCGGGGCACTCTTCGGCCGATTCGATGACTGCGTCGAGCTGCGAATCTGAAAACTCTGCAAGGCCTTCCACACCGCCGGGCTCGGCGAATACTTTGTCGCCTTCCTTCACATAGGCCAGCCCATCGTCGAGCAGCGTGAAGACGTCGGGTGCGATCTCCTCGCACAGTCCGTCACCGGTGCACAGATCTTGATCGATCCAGACCTTCATCGTGTTGCGACCCTTCCTGTGGGGTTGCCCAATTCGCAGGCGCGCTCCAGCTATGAAATCTACCGAGTCCAGGGGTGCGCCGCACGGCAGCCGACCTCCGCCTAGGCGCAGCGTCGCGACATGGCAGCACCGCGCGGGTAGTGTCACCCGCGCATGGACTCGAGCGATGCCGATGCCACTCGCGAGAGCGCAGCCGATGCTGGCGTGCTCCGGAGCCGACTCCGCGCGCTCGAGGAAGAAGTCGCACTGCTGCGCCGAAAATTGGCCGATACTCCGGCTCGCATCAGCACGCTCGAAGAGCGTTTGCTTGAAGCGAAAGGGCAATTGTCGGCGGCGGTCTCGCAGAACGAGAAGCTGACCTACACCCTGCGAGAAGCGCGCGAACACATATCGACACTGCGCGAAGAAGTCGACAAGCTGACGCAGCCGCCGTCGGCCTACGGCACGTTTCTCGCGCGCAACAATGACGGCTCTGCGGACGTCCACGCGAACGGCCGCAAGATGCGCGTCGCGTTGCACCCTGATCTCGCTGAGACCGAGCTCGCCGAGGGCAGCGAGGTGGTACTGAACGAGTCTTACAACGTCGTGCTGGCTCGCGGACCCGAGAGCTCCGGCGAAGTCGTCACGTTGACCGAGGTCATGGAGGACGGATTCCGAGCGCTGGTCACCGGGCGCGCCGACGAGGAACGAATCGTCGAATTGGCCGGGCACTTGCGCGGCCAACCGTTGCGCTCCGGCGACAACCTGTTGCTGGACGTGCGCGCGAATCTCGTGCTCGAGCGACTGCCGCGACCTGAGGTGGACGATCTCCTGCTCGAGGAGGTGCCCGACGTCACCTACGAGGACATCGGCGGCCTCGACACCCAGATCGAGCTGATCACCGATGCAGTCGAGCTGCCGTACCTGCACCAAGATCTCTTCCGTACCTACGACTTGCCCGCCCCGAAAGGGATTCTGCTGTACGGCCCTCCCGGCTGCGGCAAGACTCTGATCGCCAAAGCGGTCGCAAACTCTCTCGCGGCAAAGGTCAGCGAGGTCTCCGGACAACAGGGAGCACGGAGCTTTTTCATCAACATCAAGGGCCCCGAGCTGCTCAATAAGTATGTCGGCGAGACTGAGCGACAGATACGCCGCATCTTTGAGCGCGCACGGGAGAAGGCCTCCGAAGGCTGGCCAGTCATCGTGTTCTTCGACGAGATGGAGTCACTGTTCCGCACCCGTGGCAGCGGGATCAGCTCGGACATGGAATCCACTGTGGTGCCGCAGTTCCTCGCCGAGATCGACGGTGTCGAGGGCCTGCGGAACGTCATCGTGATCGGGGCCTCGAACCGGGAGGATCTCATCGACCCGGCCATCCTGCGGCCTGGACGCCTCGACGTGAAGATCAAGATCCATCGCCCCGATGAGCAGGCTGCGTTCTCGATCTTCAGTGCGTACCTGACGCCGGCCCTGCCGATCGATCCGATGGAGGTGGCCGACCTCGGCGGGGGCGACCCGCACAAGGCCGTTCGGGTCATGATCGAACGCACGGTCGACGAGATGTACCGTCCCGACGACGCCAATCGCTTCTTGGAAGTCACCTACCAGAACGGTGACAAAGAGGTGATGTACTTCAAGGACTTCGCGTCGGGCGCGATGATCGAGAACATCGTTCGTCGGGCCAAGAAGAATGCGATCAAGCGCTCGCTCGCGACCCACAGCACCGGGATCCGGCTTGACGATCTCATGAGCTCGATCCGCCAAGAGTTCCGCGAGCACGAAGATCTGCCCAACACGACCAATCCCGACGACTGGGCAAAGATCTCGGGCAAGAAGGGCGAGCGGATCGTGTTCATTCGGACGCTCGTCGACCCTGATGACAGCGAGGCCCTTGGCGGCCGAGCCATCGAACGAGTCCAAACCAGCCAGTACCTCTAAGAGGCGGCGCGGATTGGCCGTCCACGGGTTGGCTGGTTTCTCGGTGTTTTGGTCGGGTTGTGGTGGACAGGACAGCCCGTGGAGGCCGGTTTCGTCGTGCGTGCTTTGGGGTTTGGGGTGGTGGTTGTGGTCTGGGCGGTGGTCGAGTTGTTGCTGCGGGTGGGGCAGGGGGCTGGCCTTGGCTGGGGGCAATCGTCGTGTCGCTTGGGTCCCTGTTTCGATGAGAAGAGCCAGAAAGTTTCTCTTGCCGGGGGCAGCGGGTGTGTTCGTGCTGGGGTTCAGCGTTGGAATGAGCGGAACCAGTCGACGAAGGCCGATTCGGCGGAGTTGAGGCTGTTGCGCTGGGGGAGCATCAGGTAGAACTGCTCGCGTGAGGGCTGTGACAGGTCGGCCACGGTGACGAGTTGGCCGTCGGCTAGGAGGTCTTCGACGAGGATGTCGTGGACCAGGGCTACTCCTTGGCCCATGCGGGCGAGTTCGATGCTGTGAACGAAGTTCGTGGACGTGTGGGTGTGGGGCCATGGCTCCAGCACGGTTTGGAGTCTCGACAGGAACTGCCGCCAGCCGTCGGCTGCCACGACGTCGAGCAGTGTCGCTTGGGCCAGTTCGGACGGCTTGTTGACGCGGGCGGCGATGTCGGGGTGCGCGACGGCGAGCAGTGTTTGGGGTCCGGCGACGAGTTCTGCTGTGTCGGGCAGGGGGCCGAAGTCGATGTTGAGGGGTGTGCCTGCCCCGGAGGGCGGCGCGGCCCGGAAGCTGGTGGTGATGTCGAGTTCGATTTTGGGGTGCTCGTCGAGGAAGGCCGGCAGGCGGGGCACGAGCCATCGCGTGAAGAAGCTGCTGATGGCTCTGAGCTCGAGGCGGTTGTCGCGTGGCCGTGCTCCCATCTTGCCTAGTGTTTCTTCGATGATCGCTAGTCCGTCTGTGACGGCGAAGGCCAGTCTTCGGCCGTCGTCGGTCAGTCGCACTATGGGCCCTGCTCTTTCGAACAGCGTTTTGCCCAGCGTTTTTTCGAGTTGGCGGATCTGTTGGCTCACCGCGGATTGGCTCACCCAGAGTTCTTCTGCGGCTCTTGTGAAGTTGCTGTGCTTCGCGGCGATCCTGAATGTCCGCATCAGGTGCAGGGGAGGTTCGGAGTTGATCCTCATCAGCCGAACGATAGGCGTTCGATGCAGGCCATCAGCCGTCGATGTTGCTAATATTTAGCCCAAGAAATTGCGGCAATCGATGGCCTGTTTATGGTTTCCCCGGCGCACTGCATTGCATTGTTTGGCAATTTGGCTTGCAATGGAATCGGCGTTGCAAGCCAAGCCACCGGTTTCCATGCCTGCGCAGGCGCTCTGTCGCTGCCAAGCAGCGCTCAGCTGAGGACGGTCACCGTAATCGTGTACACGCGTTCATCGCCGCCGTTGACGGAGGTGATGGTGATGTCGTTGTCGCCGGTCGCGAGGCTGACCTGGTGGCCATCGGTGCTGCCGTCGGCGTCGACCGGCAGAATCGTCACCTCGGAGTCGTCGAACGCTGGCGTGGCGACCACCGTGACCGATGCCGTACCGGCGGGCACTTCGGCTTCGTAGCTGCTGCGACTGGTCTGGAACGGCACATCGGTGCCGCTGAGTGTCAGCGAGTGCAGCAGACCCGTTGGGGGCATTTCAAACCCGCGCAACCAGTCCCACGTTCGAGTTCCTACATGGTCGTAGGAAACCCACATGGTGCGCCCATCGGACCAAATGTCATTTAGTGCCTGGGTATACCCAAAGCTGGCATTGAATTCCAGGTGGGCTCGGCGATTGCCAGTGTCGAGTTCGTACGCGAAAACGTGCCAGGCGTCGGCAACCCAGAGGGTGATCCCGTCCGACCATATGCCATAAGGTCTCCGGTTGCCTGCGGCCCACAAGCTGTCGATGTCCTTGTCCTCATCTCGATCACCGGTGGCGAGATCGTAGGCATCGATCCTGGCATTGCTCCTGGATCTTCCGCGTCCTGTTGAGATGGCGACATAGAGCGTTGTTCGGTCCGACCATATGCCGCTCACGTACTCGTCGCTGTCTTCGCGGGCGTCGAATTCTCTGTTGGCGTCCACTTCGCCGTCCGACATGTTGATCGCGTGCACCACGTCGCTTGCCCAGTCCAGCACCCACATCGTCTCGGTGTCGGACCATATGTACGCGAGATTGCTCCTCCCGGAGACACCCGGGTCGGGGAGGTCCTTTGATTCGTCGCGTGCCCCGGTCGAGAGGTTGAACGCATAAATATTCAACGGGCGGTCTGATATCCATTCAGGACCAGGAATCCCCCTTCCGGCACCGTCCGATGCCCACACCGTGGTCCCGTCAGACCATATTCCCCCCGGCTCGAACCGCGCCCACGGGCCGGTGCCGTCTCGCTCGGCGTCATACGGTATTGGCGGCAAGTACAGCTCCATTGACGGCAGCAAGATGTCCTTGACTGTGTCGCGTTCCCATGCCGCTGCTGCGGCGCGATTGACGGTGATCCGGTAGGTCTTCGTAGTGGTCATGTCGGTTGCGGTGACCGTCACGGTGATTTCGGTGTCGGACTTTGCGCCGTACATGCCGGTCGGATCGAGGGTCACCTGATGACCATTGTTGCTGTTGCCGTCCGCGTCCGTCGGCAAGATCACGACTTTGGCCCCGGCCACTGGGGACTCCGCAGCAACCGTCACAGTCTCGGTGTCGTTGTCCACCGGCACGTCATAGTTGCCGCGGGCAGCATTGAACGCTGGCCATAGTCCGCCACCCGGGTCGATCTCCAGCGAGCGGAGCAGCGGATTTGTACTGGGATCACCCCTGCGTATGACCTTGATCTGATAGGCCTTGGTGGTGGTCGTGTCGGTTGCGGTGACGGTCACGGTGATCGTGGTCTGAGACGGTGCGCCGTACCTGCCATCTGCATTGAGGGTCACCTGATGACCAGGGGTGCTGTCCGCGTCCCTCGGCAAGATCTCGACATCGGCCCCGGTCACTTCGGGCGCCGCGGTGACCGTCACGATTTCCGTTTCATAGTCCACTGTCACGTCATAGGTGCGTGTGAAGGCTTCGACATCGAATTCGCCGCCCGGGTCGGCCGTCAGCTGGCTGAGCCGCGCATTGCTGTTGGTTTCCGGCAGTCGCTCTTGTGGTTGCTGCTGGGGCGGAGTGCCGCTGCCGCCGCTGCTGCCGCTGCTGCCGCTGCTGCCGCTGCTGCTGCTGCGCTGCTGCCGCTGCTGCCGCTGCTGCTGCTGGTGCCGCCGCTGCTGCCGCTGTTGCTGCTGCCGGTGTCGCATGCGGTGGCGGTGTGGCTGAGGGCGTGTTGTGTTGCTGCGGCGGGGTCTTCATAGCGGTCCACTTTGCGGGGGCTGCTGGCGGTCAGCGATTCGGCGAGCGCGTCGGACACGGTGTCGGTGCCGCCGATGATCACGATGCGCACCGGGTCCAGACGCTCCAGACGCTCCAGCGCCGACACGGTCACAGCGCCGGCGGTGTCCGCGTCCTGGGCGTAGAGCACCGCAGCGTTCTCCAACGCAGCCGCCAGCGCCGCAGCCGCACCCACATCGGCATCTGACCAGCCGTTCGCGATCACTACGGTGTCGGTGCAGTCCCCCGCCGCATCGCGCGCCGCCCGCGCCGCGGTATGCACCCGGGTGGAGCCGCTCAGCCGTTTCGCGTCGCCGACGCCGGCCGCGGCGGCCGCCGCGTCCACCACCGCTGTCGGCAGCGCCGCGGTGCCGCCGACCGCGATCAGCTCGCTCACCGCCAGCTCACCGAGCACATCCGCTGTCGCGTCGCCCAACGCGTCGACGCCCCCATAGAGCACCACATCAGCACCCCCAGCAGCCACCAACGACGCAGCTACCCCCACATCGGGCAACGACCACCCATTGGCCAGCACCACCGTCAGGTCCCGCACCCCCGCCGCCACAAGACGCGCCGCCGCCGCCGCGGTCGCCGCCCGATCCGATCCGGCGCCGCGTCCGCGCCCGCGACCCGCTGCGCGCTCACACCGCCCGACAACTCCTCGACGCGCGACTGCACCCCCGCCGGCAACACAGCGGTGCCGCCGACCAACACCGCGCCAACCGGCGCCGCGTCACGCACCACACCCGCAGCCGAAACCGACAAACCGCCGGAACCCACCAACACCACCGCATCAGCACCCCCAGCCGCCACCAACGACGCCGCCGTGCCCACATCAGACAACGAGCCGTCCGACGCGAACGCCAACACCACCGACGACTCCTGCGCGCCCGCACCCACCGGCAACAACCCCGCCAACGCCAACACCGACACCGCGACAACAACCCGCCGCCAACCAACGCTCACCACACCACGCACCGCCGCCGGCAACAACCCCGCCAACCACGCCCACACACCACGCCAACGACCAACCGACACCACAACCCCCAAAGACTCGCCTACTATCAAGAACAACTATAAGCAGGAACAATGACTCCAATTAGCCCACATGCGCGCTTCGGTGCCCCGCCGTCCACGGGTCGGCTGGTTCCCCGGTGTATTGGTCGGGTTGTGCTGAACAAGACAACCCGTGGAGGCCGGTGGACCTGAGGGCTAGTGTCTCGCGCTGTGGCGGTTCACAAGGTCGTAGGCATCGAGACCGAATTTGGCATCCTCCATCGCTGCGACGGTGACTCGAACCCGGTCGCGGCGTCGTCGATGATCATCAACGCGTACGTCAACGGCTATCTGTGCCAGCGCGTCAACTGGGACTTCGAAGACGAGCATCCGGGCACTGACGCGCGGGGCTTCAACGAGTTCGACGCTTTGGCCCCGGAGATCGAGACGCACCTCGTCAATGCGGTGCTCACGAACGGGGCGCGCTACTACGTCGACCACGCTCACCCCGAGCTGTCGACTCCGGAGTGCTCCGATGCACGCCAGTGCGTTGTCTACGACCGCGCCGCCGAAGAGATCCTGATTCGCTCGATGGAAGCTGCCAACAACTTGCTTCCTGACAGCGAGGAGTTGGTGATCCACAAGAACAACAGCGACGGCAAGGGCAACAGCTACGGCTGTCACGAGAACTACCTGCTGGATCGGAACGTGCCATTCGCCCGAGTGGTGACCCACATCCTGCCGTTCTTCGTCACGCGGCAAGTGTTCTGCGGAGCAGGCAAGATCGGCACCGAGGTGCCGATGCCCGATCGGTCCGCGGCGCCATTTGTCGGCCGGCCCTTCCAGATCACCCAGCGAGCGGATTTCTTCGAGGAGGAAGTCGGGCTTGAGACGACGCTCAAGCGACCGATCGTCAACACCCGCGACGAGCCGCACGCAGACACCCGAAAGTACCGGCGGCTGCACGTCATCGTCGGCGACGCCAACATGAGCGAAGTCCAGACGTATCTCAAGCTGGGCACCACGTCGCTCGTGCTGGCGATGATCGACGACGACTTCGTGCCGGAACCGCTGACACCCAAGGTGCCGGTCGCGGCCCTGCGCCAAGTGAGCTTCGACACAAGCCTGCGCGGACTCATCGAGCTCGTTGACGGGCGCAAGATGCGTGCGATTGAGATCCAGTGGGAGTACCTCAATCTGGCTCGCAAGTATGCGCAGAGCCATGGTCTGGAGGCGGTCGGAGGCGATGACGTCGGCAACGACGTCCTGGATCGCTGGGAAGCGATGCTCGCTGCGCTCGAATCCGACCCGATGAGCTTGGCGACACAGCTGGACTGGGTAGCCAAACTCAGGCTGTACGAGGGGTTTGCCGACCGCCACGGACTTGATTGGGACGACCCGAAGCTGGCCGCGCTGGACTTGCAGTACCACGATCTGCGGCCCGACAAGTCCCTCGCGAGGCGCATGGGGCTGGAACGCATCACCGATGACGCCGAAGTGGATCTGGCGGTTTCGGAGCCGCCGCCCACGACTCGTGCCTATTTCCGCGGCCGATGCCTGGAGAAATTCGGAGAAGCGATCGTCGCAGCCAACTGGGACTCGATGGTCTTCGACATCGGCTCCGATCCCTTGCGGCGGGTCCCGATGCTCGAACCGCTGCGAGGAACCCTCAAGCACGTGGGTAACTTGTTGGACGAATGCGACGACGCAGCCGAATTGCTGCGCCGCCTGGGGAGCTAGCCGGCGAGGTGCCAGCCGGCACATTGTCGAAACGTTCGACACATCGAGACGCGCGAGCACCGGTACATCGCGACAGAATTCGAAACGCCCCGCACGCGAGGAGCGAGAAAGGTCCGAAATGGCAGAACGCGAACAGAAGCGAAGGTCCGCACCCAGGGAGGCGGAAAGCGTTGCGCACGAGGGTGCAGCGGCCGAGTCGGCGACGGAGCTCAAGGCCGAACTCGACGACTTGCTCGACGAAATCGACGGCGTGCTGGAGACCAACGCGGAGGAGTTCGTGAAGAACTACGTGCAGAAGGGCGGCGAGTGACGGGCATACCGTTCTACGCCCCAGCGGACGACCCGGGAGCAAGTTTCCTCGAGCTGTTGCGCCGTACGGGCAACGAGCCATTCTCGGAATTCGTCGGGATGTCGGTCTCTGACATCAAGCACACCGGATTCGATCCAGGCCATGCCACGACGGTGCTGGCGGTACGCAGCGCCGACGGCGTCATCGTCGCCGGCGACCGGCGGGCAACCAGCGGCCACCTGATCAGCCATCGCGACATGCAGAAGGTTTTCCCGGCCGACGCCCACTCTGCGGTCGCCATCGCGGGAGCCGCAGGCCCTGCGGTGCAGATGGTGCGCATCTTCCAGTTGCAGCTCGAGTACTACGAGAAGATCGAGGGCAAGCCCCTCAGCCTCGAAGGCAAGGCGAACCAGCTGGCGGAGATGCTGCGCGGCCACCTGCCCCAGGCGATGTTGGGCTTGGCCGTTGTGCCGATCTTTGTCGGCTACGAACCCATCAACAACCGCGGGCGCCTGTTCCAGTACGACGTCACGGGCGGGCGGTATGAGGAGCAGGACTACGCCACGGCGGGCTCTGGCAGTCTCCACGCCGGAACGGTCCTCAAGCTCGGCTTTCGTGAGGATCTCACCGAAGCCGAAGCATTGGCGCTCAGCGTGCAAGCGTTGTGGCACGCCGCGGATTCCGACAGCGCGACGGGCGGGCCCGATCCTGTGCGGGGGATCTACCCGGTGCTCGCGGTCATCGGACCGGACGGCTTTCGACAGCTCGCGGACGCTGAGTCGGGCGAAGTGTTCGCTTCGCTCCAAGCAGACCTGACGAGCGAAAGCGGATCGAGCGTTCGGGGCACAGCACGGCGTGGGGGTTCGCGATGAGCATGCCTGGGCTGTACGTCAGCCCCGAGCAGTTGATGCAAGACCGAGCCGATTACGCGCGCAAAGGGATTGCGCGGGGTCGGTCACTGATCACCTTGGAATATGACGGCGGGATAGCGCTCGTGGCAGAGAACGCCAGCGCGACACTCCGCAAAGTCTCAGAGATCTACGACCGCATCGCGTTCGGCGGCGTTGGCCGCTACATCGAATTTGATCAGTTGCGTGTCGCCGGGGTTCGCCATGCCGAGCTGAAGGGCTACCAGTACTCACGATCTGACGTGGAGGCTCGCAGCCTCGCGAATCAGTACGCGCAGATGCTCGGCCAGTTCTTCACCCACGAACTGAAGCCGCTCGAGGTCGAGATCGTGGTTGTCGAGGTCGGCACCGGGGGCGAGCCCAATCAGCTCTACCGGATCCAATACGACGGCACGGTCATGGACGAGGACGCGTACTGCTGCATCGGCGGCGAGGCGGACGCGGTGCGCGATCGCGTCGAAGAGGGTTACGACCCGGGCCTTGATGCCGCCGCCGCCCTCACGCTGGCCCGTAGCGCGCTCGCCGGAGAGGACCGCGAGATCACCGCAGCGGACCTCGAGGTGGCGTTGCTGGAGGCCACCGTGCCCGGCGCGACCCATCGCCGCCGTTGCTTTCGCCGCCTTGACGATGCCGAGGTAGCGCAAGCCCTGGGCGAGGATTCTGCTTCCTAGCGAGTCCGTCGTCGCCCGTCGACCCCAACGGCGCCGCGTGACGCTGTACGCATTGCGCCGACCATGCCCCAACTCGCCGCGGCGTCTCGGCGCGCCGGGCTGCGCCGGCCAGCAGTACCGTGAGCGACGTGCAGCGCCGCATCATGGGACTCGAGAACGAATACGGAGTCACCTGCACCCTGCGAGGCCAACGCCGGCTCAGCCCTGACGAAGTGGCGCGCTACCTGTTCCGTCGCGTCGTCTCGTGGGGTCGCTCGAGCAACGTGTTCCTGGCAAACGGTGCGCGGTTGTATCTCGATGTAGGAAGCCATCCTGAGTACGCGACACCTGAGTGCGACTCCATTTACGACGTGGTCTGCCATGACCGCGCCGGAGAGCGCATTCTTGAACAACTCGTCGCAAGTGCCACAGAGCGCCTTGCCGAGGAAGCCTTCAACGGCACCATCTACCTGTTCAAGAACAACACTGATTCGGCCGGCAACAGCTACGGCTGTCACGAGAACTATCTCACCAGCCGGGCCGACGACTTCTCGAACTATGCCGAGGTGCTGATTCCGTTCCTGGTCACCCGGCAGATCTACGCAGGTGCGGGCAAGGTCCTCAACACCGCCAAGGGAGCGCGGTATTGCATAACGCAGCGGGCCGAGCACATCTGGGAAAGCGTGTCGAGCGCCACCACCCGCAGCCGCCCGATCATCAACACGCGGGACGAACCGCACGCCGACGCAGAGCGTTTTCGACGCCTGCACGTCATCGTCGGCGATTCCAACATGAGCGAGTACACGTCATTCCTCAAGATCGGCGCCGCTGCGCTGATGCTGCGCATGCTCGAAGATCCAACAGTCGTGCTGCGCGACATGACGCTCGAGAACCCGATCCGGGCCATCCGTGAGATCAGCCACGACACGTCATGCCGGCGCAAGGTCCGGCTCGCGAACGGACGCGAAGTCAGTGCGCTCGACGTTCAGTCGGAATATCTCGAACGCGCACTCCGGTTTGCCGAGATCAATGAACTCACTCCTGAAGAGTCGCAGGCATTGCAGATGTGGGAGCACTGCATGACAGTTATCGCCGACGATCCGCTCAAGCTCGACCGCGAAATTGACTGGGTCATCAAGCACAAATTGCTGACCGGGTTCGCCGACCGAGCTGGCGTCGGGTTCGACGATCCGCAGATCGCGCTGCTGGACCTGCAGTACCACCATGTGCATTCGACTCGTGGCGTCTTCTATCTCATGCAGCGCCGGGGTCTCGTCGAGCGCATCATCGACGACGCAGATGTCCGCCGCGCCACAGAAGAAGCTCCGCAGACGACGCGCGCACGCCTCCGAGGTGCCTTTGTGCGCGAGGCAAAGGCCCGCCGCCGCGATTACACGGTCGACTGGGTACATCTGAAGCTCAACGACCAGGCACAGCGGACAGTGCTGTGCAAGGACCCGTTCCGATCCCATGACGAACGTGTCGACAAGCTCATCGAATCGCTTTGAGCCCAGCCGAATGAATACACCGCACTTGACGATGGTTCGGCGCAGCGATCCAGCGGGCTGAGAGCACCGGATGCCGCGCTTCGCGCGTCTGCGGGCGATCTCCGTGCGTGATGTCCGGCCCGGGTTGCAGAGGATGACTCTGGCTGACACCAGCGAGGCCTATGCGCTGACCGACCTGTGCGGAATCGTCTCAGCGGGCGATGAGCTGCTGGTGAACACGACCGCTGTGGACTTGGGGCTCGGAACTGGCGGGGCCCATGT
This sequence comes from Candidatus Poriferisodalis sp., assembly GCA_965226645.1. Classification (GTDB taxonomy): domain Bacteria; phylum Actinomycetota; class Acidimicrobiia; order Acidimicrobiales; family Poriferisodalaceae; genus Poriferisodalis. The sequence goes on along the minus strand of CBDDDL010000004.1, from coordinate 381,639 downwards.
CGTACACGCCAACCTGACCTCGCCTTGGCTGGGGGCTGCGGGCCCGGGACGAATCATGAAAGCCCGATACCTGTCCGAGCAGCTGGGGGTCGAGACAATCGAAGAATCCGGCTCGGCTGGCACCGTTGGCCGACTTCCGTCGCTCGGATCGGTCCGGGTTGTCTTGTGTGTCTTGCACAGCCATGCAGTGGCGCTTGCCGCGGCGGCGGCCGATGCTTTGGGCACGGCCCCCGGCTATGTCATGACCGACGGCGGCGCACTGCCGTTCGTGCTCAGCGATCTCGCAGCGGCGGCGCTTGAGGGCGGTGTCTTCGCGACTGCGGTGAGCGCTGGTCATGCGTTCGGCGCGCCGATCGAGTCGGTCACGGTGGCTTCGGGTGTGGCGGCACTTGCACAGCGCGGCATCGATCGAATCGTCGTCGCGCCAGGGCCCGGGCACCTCGGCAGTGACAGTCCCCTCGGTTTCGCAGGACTGGATCTGGCGGGCCATGCCGCGGTGCTGGATCGCCTCGGAACAGCCACCGCGGTCGCTGTGCGGGCATCATCGGCGGACGGGCGCCCTCGACATCGTGGCGTCAGCCATCATGCGCGCACGCTGGCTGCGCTGTGTCCGTCGGGCACTGTGGTGCCGATGCCGGCGCAGGCTCGAAATTCCTTTCCGGACGGGATCGATACCGATGATCTGATGCCGGCGACCTCGATGCCGGAGACCGATGTTGCCTGGGCCCGCTCGCTCGGCAGCCGCGCTGTTGTCGTCCCGCCATTGAGCATCCCGGAGGCGATCCGACGCAATGGCCTGACGATCACGACGATGGGGCAGCCGCTGGATACGGACGCGGATGCATGCGCGTGGCTTGGTGCGGCGGCGAACTGGCTTGTGGGAAGAGCGTGATGCCCCCAAGCGATCCCGATCACGGTGATGATGAGCGTGAGCGCGATGTCGTATATCCGGACGACTCCGACCAGTTGAGCGCCGGCAGCACACAAATCTGTGAGCGGCCGAGTGGCCGGCAGCCGCGGATCCGACGAGTCATGCATCCGCGGACGCGCGATGCGCTGGCATGGACGTGGGTGCTGCTGGCTTCGCTGACGTTGGCGCTGCTGATGCGAACGTTCCTCGTCGGAGCGTTCTATATCCCGTCGGAGTCGATGGAATCAGTGCTCGAAGAGGGGGACCATTTGCTCGTCTCCAAGCTCAGCTACCGGATTGGCGACCCCAGCCCCGGTGACATCGTGGTCTTTCACACGCCTCCGAACATGCAGCCGTCACAAACCGCCGAGCTCATTAAACGCGTGGTGGCCATCGAGGGGCAGATGGCGCAATTCATCGACTCGCAGCTCTACATTGACGGCCGGAGCGTCGCGGAGCCGTACCTCGATCCGAACACCTATACGCGAAACTTCGGCCCCAACTTGGTGCCCTCGGACCACGTCTTCGTGATGGGGGACAACCGGACAGCGAGCCAGGACAGTCGCTATTTCGGAACCGTGCAGGAGAGCGAGATCGTGGGGCGAGCGTTTACCCGGTTCTGGCCACTGAGCCGCCTCGGAGGATTGTGACCAAAGCTCCGATCAGGCATCGCAGCGCGGCGCGGTCACGTGCACTGCGTGTCGTCCGGTTGGATGGCGTCTGCACCCCTCGCACCTGGTTCCGTACGTCCGACTTCTGGTCCGTACTCTGCCCATCCCGGACTGCGGTGCCGACGCCGGTGCTGGCACAAGATCGCCCTATCCCGCCGGAGCATGTCGATAGCGACGAACTGATGTCTGAGACCGACGCCGCCTGGGCCCGCTCGCTTGACAGCCGCGCCGTCGCCGTCGAGCCGTTGAGCGTCCCGGACGCGATCCGACACAGCGGGCTGACAATCACGACGATGGGACAGCCGTTGGCTGACGACGCGCATGCATGCGCCTGGCTCGGTGCGGCGGCGAGCTGGCTCGCGGATGGTGCGTGATGCCCCCGAGCGTCCCGCATCACGGCGATGGTGAGCCAGACGCCCACGACGGTATTCCCGACGATCCCGGAACTCCCGACGGCCCCGACGAGATGAGCGCCGAGAGCGCCGAGAGCCACGAGAGACCCATTGTCCGGCAGCCGCGGATCCGGCGAGTCATGCATCCTCGAACACGCAATGCGCTGGCGTGGGCGTGGGTGTTGTTGGCGTCGCTGACGCTGGCGCTGCTGATGCGAACGTTCCTGGTCGCAGCGTTCTACATCCCGTCAGAGTCGATGGAGTCGGTACTCGAAATCGGGGACCGGTTGCTCGTGTCCAAGCTCAGCTACCGGATCGGCGACCCCAGTCCGGGCGACATCGTGGTATTTCACACGCCGCCGAACATGCGTCCGTCACAAACCGCCGAACTCGTCAAGCGCGTGGTGGCCGTAGAGGGGCAGATGGTGCAATTCGTCGACTCGCAGCTCTACATCGACGGCCAGCGCGCCGCCGAGCCATACCTCACTCCGGGCACCTACACGCGAGATTTCGGCCCGAACCTGGTGCCCACGGACCACGTCTTCGTGATGGGGGACAACCGAACCGCGAGTCAGGACAGCCGCTACTTCGGAACGGTGTCGGAGAGCCAGATCGTGGGGCGAGCGTTTGCCAAGTTCTGGCCACTGAGCCGCCTCGGCGGATTGTGACAGGGCTTCGATCGGGCCTCGCCAGATGGCGCGATCACGCGCACTGCGACTCGTCCGGTCTCATGGCGTCGGCACCGCCCGCACCCTGGTCCGTATGTCCGACTCCTGGTCCGGCTCCTGATCCGATTCCGGTCAGCAAGCGGTCCACGTGGTCGCCGTACACGCCGTCGAGCCCCATGTCGCGCAGCGCCGAGGCCAGCCGGGAATGCTGGACATCCCAGCCGAAGCAGTGACGTTCGAAGCGGTGGAACAGCGCAGCGAGTCCGCCGGTCCAATCCTTCGCCGGAAGGTTCACCGCATCGATGCCTGAGCTGGCCATGGCGGCGGCGCGGCGCTCGGGGCCTTCCTTGATGCGGCGCATTCGAGTCGAATCGACGATCCGGGCCACCGTGATGCTCCTGAGCTCGGTCAGCAGTTCCCAGTCGCCGTGACAGATCCAGAGACGGTCTTCGGCCCCCGCAGCGCGGGCGACAGCGATGACGGCGCTGGCCGCGTCGGGATCCTTGAGGTCGACTGACAGCTCGAAGTCGCTTCCGCAGGCTTCGTACATCTCTGTGAGCGTTGGAATGTCGGAGCCGATGCGCTGACGCGTGACCGAGCTGTAGGGACGGCGGACGCCTCGGTGCCAAACCACGCCATCGTGGTCCAGCATCGGTTCTCCGTCGCTGCTGAGCCAGACGTCGGTCTCGAGACCGGTTGCGCCCATCTCGAGGGCCGTGAGGAACGCCTCGATCGAATTGTCCGGCCCGTGCGCTCGGCCGCCACGATGCGCAAACGCAATCGGGGGCGTGCGCAATGACGGCAGTGGCTGCGGGGGCACGCCCCTATGGTGCCAACCCGAACGCCTAAGTTCGTCGCATGTCGGCGATCTGGCTGCTTCCCGCCATCGCGTTCGGTGTCCTGGCCATCGTGAGCGCGTTGCTCATCCGCAGGCTCTGCGCAGAGCTGCGGGCCACCGAGCGTGCGCTGGATGCGGTCATCGAGGCGACGGTGTCGGTGCGAGACGACGTCGTGCGCGCGCGCCACGCCATAGATCAACTCGATGTGCCGTCACTGCGCCAAGCCACCGTCGAGCGCGCCCTGGGCATATCTGTGCGTTGGGCGGCGCGGCGAATCCTGCCCCTGTGAGCCGTGCGGCGCCCATTTGCCGCACGATGCTGTGGTGAGGCGGTTCGAAGTGTCAGAACCGTTGACAGCGACGCGAGTCCTACCATCGAGCCGTGAGCCTGCAGCCCAACGAGGTGCTGATCATCGTGTTCGTGGCGCTGATCGTGCTGGGGCCCAAGCGGCTGCCGGGCGCGATTCGCAGCATTGGCAACGTGTTCCGGCAAGTGCGCGAATTTTCCACCACCGTGCGGCAGGAGATTGACGCCACACTGTCGCCCCCGACGGTCGGTGCCACCCCCGCGGCCGAAACGGTTCCTGGCTCGACGGGCACTGAGGAGGCGATTCCACCAGGGGCGCCCGTGGCCGAAGCCTCCGCTGCGCAAACGCCGGACGCTCACGACCCTGAGGCCGGTTCGACTTCGAACGATGATGCTCTGGTCGATCGGCCGACCAGCGACGGCGCTGCGTGAGGCCGTTCTGGCGGCGCCGCAAGCGCGCGGCGGTGATGGGATTCTGGGACCACGTCGCTGAGCTGCGGACACGTCTCATCTGGAGTGTGGTTGCGATCGCGGCCGGCACGATTGTCGGGCTGATCGCCTACGACTGGCTGTTGAGCGAGGTGTTCCTGCCGCCGTACTGCCGTGTGCTCGAATCCCAGCAGATCGATCGCCCGTGCAGCCTTGTCATCACGACGCCGCTCGAAGGCTTTCGCACGCGGATCAAGGTGTCGGGTTACCTCGGTGTCGTGCTGGCAATGCCGGTACTGCTGTGGCACCTGTGGCGCTTCATCACACCGGCGCTCGACGGGCGTGAGAAGAAGTGGGCCGTCCCGTTCATCCTTTCGGCATTTCTGCTGTTTGCGTCGGGCGCTGCACTCGCGTTCTTGACGTTCGAGCGAGCACTCGAGTTCCTCATCGCGGTGAGCGGCGATGCGGTGGATCCACTGCTGGGTCCCGGCTCGTACCTGGGACTCGTCACGTTCATGATGATCGCGTTTGGCATTGGCTTCGAATTCCCGATCGTGCTCGTCTTCGTGCAGCTGGCGGGGATCGTGACGCCCCGTCAGCTCAACCGGGCACGCCGGTACGCCATCGTCGGCATCGTTGCGGGAGCGGCGATCATCACGCCTTCGGGCGATCCGATCTCGCTCGCAGCCCTGTCGGTGCCGCTCTACCTCTTCTACGAGTTGTCAATCCTGGTCGGCCACTTGCTGACACGGCGTCGACGTGGCTGGCAGCCGCGCCGACTACGTCGACAAGCCCAGTCAGCGGCGGCCTCTCGTGCACCCGAGCATGCTGCGGACGCTGACTCGTGAGCGATGGCTCGAACCGCCGAAGCGTTCGCTCTGCGTTGTTGGCAGCTCGCGGGGTTGCTGCTGACCCGTTCCAGGTCGAAGCGTTCGACGTGATTGACAGCGGCCGCTCAGTTCTCGTTGCCGCGCCCACCTCTTCGGGCAAGACCCTTGTTGCCGAATACGCCATTGCGGCAACGCTCGAGGCGGGTCGCAGGGCTGCATACACAACCCCCACCAAAGCCCTGTCGAACCAGAAGCTGAGAGATCTGGGCGCATGGCTCGGGGCTGAGCGGGTCGGCTTGCTGACCGGCGACAACGTCGTGCGTCCAGATGCCGACGTGGTGGTGATGACCACCGAAGTGCTCCGAAACATGATGTACGCCGGCTCATCGCACGTTGCTGAGTTCGGTCTGGCGGTACTTGATGAGGTTCACTTCCTCCAGGACCCGTACCGCGGAGCGGTGTGGGAAGAGGTCATCATCAACGTGCCTGCGCACATCCGCCTGGTGTGCCTGTCGGCGACCGTGAGCAATGCGACCGAGCTGTCCCGTTGGATCGATGCGACAGCGGGCGCTTGTGACGCAGTCGTGTCCGGGATACGGCCGGTGCCGCTCGAAGACCGCTACCTGCTCTACGAACGCCACAGCCGACAGCTGCTCGATTTCGCGACGCTTGCGAGCGGGCAGCCAAATCCGGAGGTGCAACGGCTCCTCGAGCGCGCACATCCACCGAACTCGGCCCGTCGACGACAGCGCAGCTCCGGTATTCGGCCGGCGCGGCCCCGCCGCTCGGAAATCATCGAGCATCTCGCTGCACAGAACAGGCTTCCCGCGATCGTGTTCGTGTTCTCCCGCCAAGGCTGCGATGACGCGGCTCGCACGCTTGTCGCGGAGGGCGCCGCTTTCTTGGACGCTGCCCAGCAACACCGTGTGCGCGAGATCGCTGATGCACACATGGCTCCGTTATCACGGAGCGATCTCGATGCATTGGGATTCGACGAGTGGCTGGCGGGGCTGTGCGCCGGTGTTGCATCGCACCATGCCGGATTGGTGCCAGCGTTCAAGGAGGCGATAGAGGACTGCTTCTCCGCAGGCCTGCTGGCGGTCGTGTTCGCCACTGAGACGCTTGCTGTGGGCGTCAACATGCCAGCCCGCTCGGTGGTGATCGAGCAGCTCAGTCGCTTCCGCGGCGAGGGATTCGCGATGCTCACCCCGGGGGAGTACACGCAGCTTGTGGGCCGGGCGGGCCGGCGTGGTATCGATGACGTCGGATTCGCGTACACGCTGTGGCACCCGCATGCTGGCTTCGACGAAACCGCCCGTCTGGCGGCAAGCGGCGACTTCGAGCTCGAGTCGTCCTTCCGTCCCACCTACAACATGGCGGCCAACCTCATAGCGGGCCATTCGCGTGCTGAGGCGGTGGAACTGCTGCAGCGATCGTTCGCTCAGTGGCGTGCTGATCGACGAGTGGGGGAGTGGACCAAAGCGCTGGAGACCGAGCGCGCGGGACTCCGAGCGGCGCGGGCAAAACTGCGCTCGCTCGGCGGAACGCACCCCGGCAGGTCCGGTTCGGCTAACTCTCGAAAGTCGTCAGCGCACCGCGGCGGACGCCACCGGCATCGACGTGGCCATGGCGACCATCGGACCAACAGCGCCATCGTTGCCGCGGAGCGGAGCGTCGAACGCAGCACCGCGCGCGTCGGCAGGCTCAAGGAACGCATCAAGCTGGCCAAGGGCGGCCTTGCACGGCAGCTCGACGCGACGTGTGAGGTGTTGAACCACTTCGAATGCGCCGATGGCTGGAACCTCACCCCTGCGGGGGAATGCCTGCGATTGGTATTTCACGAATCGGATCTGCTGGTGGTGCTGTGCCTTCAGGGCGGACTGTTCGATGGTGTCGCACCAGCTCAGCTTGCGGGTCTGGTGTCAGTGCTCACCTACGAGCACCGCAGCAAGGCGCCGGCGCCCGAGCCTCGGTATCCCGACAGCGACTGTCGCGCTCGGGCGTCTCGCATCTTCGAGGCAGCTCATGAGATCGCACGGGCTGAGCATCGCTGGGGCCTTGCCCCCTCACGGCTCCCGGACGCATCCTTTGTGGCCGCTGCGCACGCCTGGGCCTGTGGAGCCACCCTCGAAGAGCTCTGGTCGGGCGACGGCGCGGCAGCCCAAACGCCGGTGGGGGGTGACTTCGTTCGCCAGATCCGCCAGCTCATCGACCTCGTGGACCGCGTCGGCGATGTCGCGCTGTCATCTCGGACACGCGACACGGCCCGAGGGGCCCGGGCGCTGCTCGACCGAGGCGTCGTCGCAGCCGCAACTCGCATCGCCGACACACCGCTACCGGCGGGGGTCGGGGTACCGCCAGCCGGGGTCTTCGTGCACGAAGCAGTGAACACTCGAGTGCGACGGCTTCAATGACCATTCGGCGCGGCCAACCCTGGGGCTGTGCCAAGCCGCTTCCCAACGGGGCCCCCGTCGCCCGCAGCAACGCCGCGCTGCGAAGACTGGTGACGGAACAATCGGAGGCCGGTGCGTCACCCGCGCCGATCGGACTGTGCGGAGGCGACCTGTGGCATGTCGTGGGGTCACCGGAGGGCGGCCTCGAACGCTTGCAGTCCGAAGACGCCCACACGGTGCCAATCGACCTGATTCGTGTTCAGGCCGACGAAACGACGCTGTGGGCATGTGCCCATGTCATTGCTCGGAACTCGTGGTGGAGCGGACCTATCGTGGCAGCCATGAACGCAGAGCGCGCCGGTGGCTGGCGGTTGGCGCCTGCGGCGCACCCCAACGACGGCCGGCTGCACGTCGTGCAGACCGGCGTTGACGGCGCAGCGGCGTTGAGCTTCGGGCAGAGATTGTTGGCTCGCCGACGGCTTGGGGCGGGAACCCACGTGCCGCATCCGGCGATCGCGCTGCGGCGGGTCGAGCAGGCCGAGTTCAGTTTCGAGCGGCCGACGGCACTGTGGCTGGATGGAGAACGAGTGGCGAAGTGCCGAACGCTCAAGGTGTCGATCGAGCCAGACGCCGCAACCGTCGTGTTCTGAGACGGCTTCTCGGCGCAGCGTCGATCCCTGAGCGAACAGCTTCGAAGCTTTACCATCACACATCAGTGAAATCTCGCTCAAAAGGCCGCTGTTGATTCACTACACCGCCGAGACGTTCACGGCCGCGGAGGAGGACATCCTCCGGCGTTACGTGACGAATCTGCGTCAACCCGTCTTCGCCTTGGTGAACCTGCCCGAGGTGGTCAAGGGGGCCCTGTTCGCCCGCTACTCACGAACGCACAAGACCCTGCGGCGACTGCTGCTCGACGAGTTTGTGGACGATCTCGACATCTCCGGTGACGAGACCATCGATGCGACTGTCGGGGTGGCGCGTGCGGAGCAGCTGTATCAGCGCGTGTTCGTGGAATACGGCGACGACTCGGTCGCTCAGCTCGGCGCGGTGCACCTCGCCTGCGAACAGGCGTCGAACCTGCTCACAAAGATCCTCGAGCGCGGACGGCTGATGTCGTATCTCGAGCAATCCACTCGCTATCTGGCGTACGACGAGCGAGTGCAAGGGCGCTACCGCTACTGCCGCCCGCCCTCGGTCATGACCTCGTCAGCGGGTACGCGCTATGTAGGCGAGATCGACCGTATGTTCGACGCATACGGCGATTTGGTCCGGCGCATGACGGCATGGCTCACCGAGCACTACGAGACCCCGGCGGGGACCCAGTCCGCAGGTGGAGACCTCGCTCGGCGACGCGCCATCAGGGCGCAGGCGTTCGACGCAGCGCGCGGACTCTTGCCCGCCGCCAGCCTGTCGAACGTCGGCATCTTCGGCAGCGGGCAGGGCTACGAAGCGTTGTTGCTGCGGATGAGAGCCCATCCACTGCCCGAAGCACGCAGCTACGCAGCCCTCATGCTCGAAGAGCTGCGCAAAGTTATTCCTTCCTTCCTTCGCCGCGTCGACCAGCCTGACCGCGGAGTTGTCTGGTCCGAATACCTTGCGGCAAATCAGTCGGCGATGGATGAATTCGCCGCTGGCGTATTCGCAGACGACGAACCGGAGGCCACGCCGGAGGTATCGCTGGCTGATTGGGATCCCGATGGGGAAACCAAGATGCTTGCCGCGATGCTCTTCCCCTACACCGACATGGGGACCTCCCAGATTGCTGCCCGCGTGGCGTCAATGACCGAAACCCAGCGAGTCGACTTGGTTCGGCGTTACGTCGGCGAGCGCACGAACCGGCGCCACCGTCCGGGTCGAGCGCTCGAGCGGATCGACTACCGCTTCGAGGTACTCGGCGACTACGGCAGCTTCCGAGACCTTCAGCGACACCGTCTGCTGACGATCGAGTGGCAACCCCTGAGTCCCCGACACGGCTATTCGGTGCCGGCACTGATTGATGCGGCTGGGCACGGCGAGCCATACGACGACGTCATGGAACGGTCAGCCGAGCTGTACGACACGCTGGAAGAGACGGTCGGCCGCATCGAGGCCTCATACGCCGTCGCCATGGCGTACCGAGTGCGGTACACCATGCAGTTCAACGCTCGCGAGGCGATGCACATGATCGAGCTGCGCTCCCAGCCGCAAGGGCACACCGACTACCGGCGCATCGTGGCCGAGATGTACCGCCAGATTGACGAGGTGGCAGGTCACCGCGCTGTCGCCGAAATGCTGTCACACGTAGACCTTTCCGACGGCATGCTGGGCCGCCTCGGTGCCGAGCAAGCCACCGAGCGCCGTCGCTCTGCCGAGCCCGCGTAAGGCCGCAGTCATGGATGTCGCACATGGAGGTTGACGCACGCATCGCCGTTCGGGGAGATCTCGAAGCGCTCGCTGGTCTTGCCGCCGACGCCGTTGCCGAACAAGTCGATGCGCGTGGCGGTTGGGTCTGGTCGCGCCGGGAAGTGCGTCCTCGCCCGTTCGAGTTGAGCCTGGAGGCCGCCTTGAGCGACCCGGATCAACAGCTGTGGATCGGCACGATCGACGGCACTGCGGTGGGTTATGCCACGGCCGCGATCGAGGTGCTGCAGACCGGTGAGCTTCTCGGTCGGGTGCTTGATCTGTACGTGACGCCGGGCGCGAGAGAGGTCGCAGTCGGCGAGGTACTGATTTCGCGGGTACTTGGCTGGTGCGGAGAACACAGCTGCGTCGGCATCGATGCATTGGCGCTGCCGGGAAACCGGGCCACGAAGAACTTCTTCGAGACCTTCGGGTTCACCGCCCGCCTTCTCGTGCTGCACCGAAAGCTGGAGGGTGAGGCGCCAGCAAACGCGGGGGAGTGATGGGCCCGAGACCGGAGATCTGCGTCGGAGGCATCGCAGTACGCGGCCGCTCGGTGCTGCTCGTCAAGCGCGGCCGGCCGCCCGCGGTTGGAATGTGGGCGTTTCCCGGGGGCCGTGTCGAGCCTGGCGAACGCCTGCGAACCGCCGTAGAACGAGAGTTGGCGGAAGAAACGGGACTGACGGTGGAGTGCGGTGATCTTGTCGGCGTCACCGAGCACGTCAGCGCGACGGCTCATTTCGTCATTCTGGACTACGCGGTTCGATGCGAACCTGACGCGACACCGGTTGCCGGCGATGACGCCGCAGATGCACGCTTCGTCACTTTTGACGAGATCAGCGACGGCTTGATTCCGCTTTCAGGAGGGATGCGCGACTTCCTCGACCGCCACGTCATCAGGAGTTGAGTCGTCGCCGGACGCCTCTGGTGGAGTGTCGGGCAACTGGGGTGACGCGTCGTCGATCACTGCTTCGGCCGCGTCCGTCTCGGCGGCAGGTTCGCATGCTGCGTCTGTTGTGGTTTCTGCAGCCTCCACTTGGCCGGCGTCGGCTTGTTCGGGATCGGCTTGTTCAGCGTCGGCCTGTTCAGCAGTTGCTTGTTCGGCGTTGGCTTGTTCAGCGTCGGCCTGTTCAGCAGTTGCTTGTTCGGCGTTGGCTTGTTCAGTAGCTGCTTGTTCGGGATCGGCTTGTTCAGCGTCGGCCTGTTCAGCAGTTGCTTGTTCGGCGTTGGCTTGTTCAGTAGCTGCTTGTTCGGCGTCGGTTTGGCCAGTGTCGGCTTGTTCGGCGTTGGCTTGTTCGGCGTCGGGTTGGCTTGCATCGGCCTTCTTGGGCCGCCCGGCCGCAGCTTGCCGCTTGGTGCCGCGTCGTGGCCGGCTACGTGGTCGAGCGGCCGTCGGGTCGATCCCGAGCGCCGTGGCGACCTCGGGCAGCCGGTCTGCGATCTTGCGCACGACCTCAAGAAGCTCGGCCTCGGGCTCGTCCGGAATGTTCGGGAGCACGACGTAGGGCCGAATCGGCGAGTACGCCACTGCCTCGAGCACCACGGCGATGCGGTGCTGCGAGGCTCCGCTGCCAAGCGCCGCGTTGGCCTGGGCCGTGAGCTCCTGAGCGACCTCGGGCGGGAGCGGTGCACCGGCCTTGGGCGGGCGCGAGCTCAGCCGCAGTGCACGCACAACGCGACCTTCGGTCAGCGTCAGCCGCAGCTCGTCATGCCATTCGCGCTGGCTGTGTTCGAGCCGATCGCTGAGCCCGTCTCGAATTCGATCTGCTAGCTCGCGAGCTTCGGCGTCTCGGGCGAAATCTTCTGCGGCGACGAGAACAGAGCGAAGATCTCGTAGGTCGAGCTGCTCTATCTGGTCGATTGCGGCGTCGGCGCGGTCGCGCCACTCCGCCGATTGCAGCGGGCCGACGAGGGACTCTGCCAACGAGATCAACCCCTTGGCGGGGACCTCTGGATTGCCTTCGGAAGCAGCTTTTCGATTCTGCGCATCGATCTCGGCTCGTACGGCCGCAAGCCCTCCTCGAGCCACCTGTTCGGCCACAACTTGCTGCTCGGCAGGCAGGGAGGCAATCAGCGCATCCCGATGCTTGCGTCCAGGACGCAGCTTGCGTGCCTTTGGACGAGGCGGGCGCTCAGGGGTTTCGGGCTTCGGTGCGGAGCGTTCGGATCTCTTGGACCGATCTCCGGATCGGCCACGGGATGCTCGATTGTCGCCGTCACGCTGGCGGCGCTGCTTGGCGGTGCCGTCGCGCTTGGCGGTACCGCCACGCTTCGCTGTGGTGGCGTCGCCAGCGCTGTCACCATCGGGGCGCTCGCCGCGCGGCTTGCGTCGCGAGCGGGGTCCGCGATCGCCGTCACGTCGACTGGTGCGCTCCCCATCGCCCTTGCGGCCTCCTCGGCGTGCACTGACGCCAGAAGTCGTGACCGAACCGCCACCCCGCTGCGGCGGTCCGAGCAACTCGATCCGCTCGGACTCTGGTTTGCCGCTTCGGGCCTTCGGCGGCAGCACCGCGGTGACGAAGATCCCGTCGATCTCGAAGTCGGCATCGACCCGCACGACATCGCCCGCAGCAACGCCCGTCGGCACCAGATTGCCGTCGAGGGTTCCTTTGGGTTGCTTGGCTCCCGCAGCACGCCACGTCCACGAGCCGTCGTCGCGTCGACTCGTCAGCTCGACCTCGATGCGTCGGCTCATCGTCGCTCCGCACTTCGGGCGTCGGTCGCTTTGCGCAGTGGGGGCACAGCCAACGTGCCGACGACACGGCGTTCTGTGGGGGCAGCGAATCCTGCCGCAGGCCTCACCGACACGTGCCGGAGGGTAGTCCTTGCTGGCTCGCCAACGGCAAAGAGACTCCAGGGGCGGGCCGCAGCGAAGCAGCTCGGTCACAAATGACCCGGCGCAGCTGCACAAGAGTCGTACCCTCGGAAGTGCCGGCCGAATTGGCACTCTGACGAACCAGATCGCCTCGGCCACGATGTCGCGCGCTCGCCGCGCGAGTGCTCCCAAGTCGCTGCAAGGCCAGCCACAGAAAGGAATCGGTGCTGATGGCCGGTCCGACTGCTCCAACATCAATCGCCCGCGAAATCCACGACGTGGATGTCGCTGATGAGATGCGCGACTCGTTCATGCCGTACGCGCTCTCGGTCACCACGGCCAGGGCGATTCCAGACGTCCGCGATGGTCTCAAGCCGGTGCAGCGCCGGATCCTGTACGTCATGGCAGACCTCGGCCTGCGGCCCGGCACGCCGTTTCGAAAGTCGGCGGGAGTGGTCGGCGAGGTGATGGGCAAGTACCACCCGCACGGCGACGGCGCGATCTACGAGGCAATGGTCCGCATGGGACAGGCCTTCGCGATGTCAGCCCCGCTGGTGGACCCGAAGGGGAACTTCGGCAGCCTCGACGACCCGCCTGCTGCGTACCGCTACACCGAGGCGCGGCTCGCTGCGGTGGCGATGACGATGGTGGCCGGCATCGATGAGGACACCGTCGACCTCGTCTCAAATTTCGACGGCGAGCGAAGCGAGCCTGTTTGCTTGCCGGCGCTGCTGCCGAATCTGCTCGTGAACGGCGCCAGCGGCATCGCCGTGGGCATGGCCACCAACATGGCGCCGCACAACTTGGCCGAGGTCGCGACGGCGATCAAGCTGGTGCTGCGCCAACGCCGGCCCAAGCCCACGACCGCAGAACTGATGAGCCTGGTTCGGGGACCCGACTTCCCGTCGGGCGGGACCGTCATCGTCGACGACGGCCTGGCCGAGACGTACGAGTCGGGCCGGGGCACGATCCGGATTCGGGCAAAGGCCCACATAGAGCCGATCACGGCGCGGCGCGACGGAATCGTGGTGACCGAGCTGCCCTACATGGTGGGTCCCGAGCGTGTGCAGGCCAAGGTCCGGGAATTGGTCGCAGGCGGCCGGATCGAGGGCGTCGCAGCGGTGAACGACCTCTCTGACCGCAATCACGGACTTCGCCTCGTCATCGAGTGCAAGCCTGGCGTCAGCGCCCAGGGTGTGCTCTCGCAGCTGTGGGCGCTGACGCCGCTCGAGGACACCTTCGGCATCAACAATGTGGCGCTGGTGAATGGTGTGCCCCGCCAGCTCGGTCTACGGGAATTGTGCGAGCACTACATCGAGCACCGTCTCGATGTGATCGTCCGCCGGACGCAGTACCGGCTGGACCGGGCGCTCGAACGCGAGCACATTGTGGCCGGTCTGCTCATCGCACTCGACAACATTGACACGGTCATTGCCATCATCCGCTCTGCTCCCGATGTCGCTGCGGCACGCACTGCGCTGATGGGCCGTCTTGACCTGACCGAGATCCAGGCCAACCACATCCTCGACATGCAGCTGCGGCGGCTGACAGCGCTCGAGACCCAGCGCCTGCACGACGAACTAGCAGAGTTGCGCGACGCCATCGCCGGGCATCGCAGAATTCTCGCCTCAGACGCACGACGCCGAACCATTGTCGAACGCGAGCTCGACGAGCTGGTGGAGGAGTTCGCGGTGGAGCGCCGCACAGAGATCCGGCATCGTGACGACCTTGTTGAGCTCGTCGGGGCACCTCCGCACGCTGATGCCGGGGGCGCGTTCGAATTTGACGGAGAGCGCGAAACGGCCGAGCGAACCAGCCTGATCACGCTCTCTACATCGGGCCTGCTGGGACGGCGCCATTCCGAGGACCCGCTCAGCGCCAAGCCCGGCCGCCACGATGTCCTGGTTGCCACTGCGACGGCATCGGATCTCGATGCGCTGCAGCTCATGACCGACCGCGGTCGAGTGCTGCGCACTGAGGTACGAGCGGTGCCTGAGATGCTGCGTGGAAGCAGGGGAGCGCCCGTGCGCGAGATGTTCTCGTTAGCGCGTGGCGAGCAACCCGTCGCGCTGTTTGGCGACATCAGCGGACCGATCGCGATCATCACCCGAGGCGGCACCGCCAAACGCCTCGATGCAGCTGCGCTCGGCTCGATTCGCAGCGGAAACACGGTGATCTCGCTGAGTGAGGGCGACCGCGTGGTGGCCGCCTTCGCGGCACCGGACGGAGGGGAGATCGCTATGGTCGCCTCGACGGGCCACGTGCTCCGATTCGCCGCCGATTCTGTGGCGACAAGAGGCCCGAACGCTGCTGGGGTAGCGGGAATGAAGCTGCGGCCGGGGGCCACCGTGCTGGCGGCTGGGCCAATTGCCTTTGGCACGCTGGTGGCAAAAGTGACCGATGAAGGGGCACTGAAGGTCACAGAAATGTCAGATGTCCCGTCCCGCGGCCGGGGTACTGCAGGCTCGCCGACGGTTCGGTTGTCGGGATTTGAGACACAAGTGGCCTATGCCTGGGTGGGGGTGAACCGGCAAGTCGCCGCAATCACGGCGCCGCAAGACGACATTTCCTCGCCTGATCCGACGCCTGCTCGACCGCAATTGGAGTCGACTCGGCGCAACGGGGCAGCCCGAGGGGCGCAGACCCGGATCGTGGCGTTGGGGGAGTACCGATTCTGATGGCCGCGGCCCCGACGCCGGTTGGCACAGACTTCCGCGCAGCGACGAAAGGAACGCCCCGCACGATGGCAGACGAAGCTGATCGCGATGCCGGGCCTCAACCGACAGCGCGCGCTGGTAATCCCAGTGCCGCAGCTGCCTACGACGCCAGCTCCATCGAGGTGCTCGAAGGGCTCGAAGCCGTGCGCAAGCGGCCGGGGATGTACATCGGCAGCACCGGCTCGACAGGTCTGACGCATCTGCTGTGGGAGATCATCGACAACGCAGTCGACGAGGCCGCCGCCGGCCACGGTCGCCTCATTGACATCACGCTGCACGACGATGGCTCCTATGAGGTCACCGACCGGGGGCGGGGGATCCCCGTCGACGTGAAGCACGACAACGTCACCGCCCTAGAGGTGGTGTTCACCGAGCTGCACGCTGGCGGGAAGTTCGGCAATGGCGCGTACGGATCATCCGGGGGACTGCACGGCGTCGGCGCATCGGTGGTGAACGCGCTGTCGAGCAAGCTCGTTGTGGACGTGAACCGCAAGGGCACCACGCATCGCCTGGAATTCAAGGATCAGATCGCCGGACACACCGACAACGCCGGCCGTTTCCGCGCTGGGCACAAGCTCAAGCGGATCGGGCGTGTGTCGGCGGGACGGACGGGCACTCGCGTGCAGTTTTGGCCCGACACGGGGATTTTCGACCCATCCGCAGCCGTTGATTTCGACGAGGTGCGCGAACGCATCGAACAGGTGTGCTTCCTGGTGCCCAAGGTCAAGATCACCCTGGCCGATCGCCGGGTGGATCCTCCGGTCGTCGAAGAGGTTGTCTCCGGGGGCGGCTTGGCGGACTTCGTCGACAAGCTGTGCGGCGACGACAAGCCGGTCACCGGCCTCATCCGGCTGGCCGGTTCGGAGGAGTTCACCGAGCGGGTGCCCGTGGACGGCAAGCTCACCGACGTGGTGCGCCAGTGCGACGTCGAGGTGGTGCTGCGCTGGATGCAGTCCTACAACAGCCGCATTGTCGGATTCGTGAACACGATCCCGACACCCGATGGCGGCACGCACATCGCCGGATTCGAACGAGCGCTCACCGCAGCGGCGAACTCAGCGCTGACCGAGGCCGACCCGCGCAAGCTGCGACGCCTCAAAGACGAAGCCCGTGCCCAGCGAGAAGATGCCCAAGAGGGGCTTGTCGCCGTGGTGCGAGCCACCTTCGGTGAACCCCAATTCCGGGGTCAGACCAAGCGCGAGCTGGGGACCCCGCAAGTGCAGCGGATCGTGGCCAATGTGGTGCGCGAAGGGCTGCGGGCATGGTTCGTCGGCAGCGCTGCGGACTCGAAGAAGGTCCACGTGCGAGCGCTGATCGACAAGTTCGCCAACGCGGTGGTGAACCGTGTGGAGGCGCGTCGGGCCCTCGATCAGAAGCGCAAGGCGGCGTCACTCGGCAATACCGGACTCCCGGACAAGCTCGCCGACTGCCGGCTTCATCCAGCGGGCGAGTTGCTGATCGTGGAAGGCGATTCCGCCGCCGGCCCGGCAAAGCGGGCACGTGACAGCGCATGGCAAGCGGTGCTTCCGCTTCGAGGCAAGGTCGTCAACGCCAGCAAGGGAACCCTGAAGGCCGTGCTCGACAACACGGAGGCCACGGCGCTGTTCACGGCGCTCGGCGCGGGCTCGGGTGCGGCCTTTGACCTCGATGCGTGCCGCTACGAACGTCTTGTCCTGCTTGCCGACGCAGATGTCGACGGGAGCCACATCCGGTGCTTGGTCCTGACGCTCATCTATCACTACATGCGGCCATTGCTGGCCGCTGGGCGGGTGTACGCAGCGCAGCCGCCGACACATGCGTTCAGCATCGGCACGCAAAAGAAGTTCGTGTACTCCGAGGCAGAGCGAGCAGCGCTCGTGGCCGAGCTCGATGCAGCAAATCGCAAGTACCGGCTGACACGGTTCAAGGGTCTCGGCGAGATGGACGACGACGAGCTGTTCGAGACGACGCTCAATCCCCAGAGCAGGGTCCTGCGCAAGATCAGCCTCGGCGATGCTAAAGCGGCCTTAGCACAAGCCGAAGAGGCGTTCTCCGTCATGATGGGTGCCGAAGTCGCACCGCGACGAGAGTTCATCATCGAGCACAGCCGCGACTACGGCCAAGCCCTCGACATCTGACACAAGATCATTCGGCAGCATTCCGGAGCGGAGCTGCAGGCGAAGGTTTCGGCTGTGCGCTAACGGTTGACCCCGCCAATTTGCATAGAAAACAAAAAGCACTAAACGAATGTAAGAGCTGCACGCGGGAGCGGCTGAGGTCGGCTGCGCACAACCGAACATTGGTCGATCAGGGGTCGATGCCGGAATCTTCGGTGGTGTCGGGGCGGCGGATCGGGTGGTCGGCTTCGACTTGCAGGGGGCCTTCGAGTGCGGTGCGCAGGCGGCGTTCGCTGCGAGTGCTGAGGTGGATTTGGGTCGCGTCGATGCCGGCGTCGGCGCAGCGGCGGGTCACGTGGGCAGCCACGTTGCTGGCGACGGCGGCGACAGTGGCCAGATAGTCCTCGTCGAATCCGTCGATCGGCAGATCTGCGGTGTAGGTGCCGCCTTGGCGCCAGTGGTGGAACTCTGCGGTGTCGATGTCGGCGGTGAGCGCCGACCAGAGACTGCGTTCAGCGGCCGGCAGAAGACCGACGAGCGTGTCGATGTTGTGGCTGCGGGGCGGGGCCGGTGTCGGCGGCCAAGGCGATCATGGTCTTGGCGCCGCATTCGACGACAAGGTGCGCTTGAGAACAGGCACTGGCAAAGCGCTATTCCTCAGCCGAGACGAACGCCTCGGTGTCGTCGTCGCTGATGGCGTCGAGTTCGTTGTCCCCGACTCGCGCAGCGTCGGTGAGCCTGGACACGGCGACGGTCATGACACGGTGGCGTATTTGCACCTCCGCGATGGCGTTGTCGGGCAATCCGATCTCCTTGTCCCAGTCAATATCGACATGTGCTTCGCTGTCGGCGAGCAGCATGGCGTAGGTGTCGATGTGGGCTTCCAGCGAGCACGGCACCCGCTTGGTGCGAACCGCCCATTCGGGGGCATCCGTGACCAGCAGATCGACCGAGCATCCCGCAGCGGCCTCGGCGCGGCGCACCAGTTCCCAGCGGCGATTCCAGCGGTCGGCTGTAGTCGCCGAGATCGTCGTAGATGGCCACCAAGTCGATGTCGCTTGCGTGTCTATCGCCTCGTGCGAGTGACCCGAACAGCGGCACTCGGCCCACACCCGCAGAGGCAAGCTCGGCGGCAGCGCGCCGGGCAGCGTCGATGCTTGGGGCACTTGGGGCCTGTGCGGCCATACGCTCAGCGTACCTGCCGGTCGCTGACAGGATCCGTGAGTGCCGCTGTCGCTCAGAGCGAGCCGCGGGAAGCGACCCAGTCGGTCGGTTGGCCAGTGATTTCGGCGATTCGGTCGTCGCACCTCGTCGTGCGTTCATCGTCAAGCACAGCCGCGACTACGGCCAGGCACTCGACATCTGAACCACGGCTGGGCATGACCTCAGCCGCCATACACATCGCCATAGGCATGAAGCAGCCATGAGTACTTGTGCGGTCATGAAGAAACGCACTCACGCCCGTGCAGCGGTCTTGGTTGCGATCCTCGTCGCCGGCTCGCGCTCGCAGCACCTGCGGGGGCACACGACGTACCAGATCCGCCGCCTACGGACTGCGACGGGGCCGACACCGCCGTGCTCGTGGATGCGTCATCGGAACCGGATCTGTATGCCGCGTACCTGCTCGCTGGAGTGCTCGACACGGACTGCATCGTGGACGCTGGGGACCGCGACGGACCGCTGCCAGAGGCCTCCGCTGCGCTGCTCGACGAGATCGCTGCCGGCTACGTCGTCGGCGGGGTCGTTGCCGTGCCGCCTGCCAGGCTTGCTGGGGACATCATCTGGCGGCGAGCCGGGGGCATCGACCGATGGGCGGCGCTCGACATCGTCGGAGCGGCGGCGGCCGACCCCGAGACGCTGCCCATCGAGCAATCAGAGAACACCGGTGGCTTCACCGCCGTCTCCGCTGGCACCGGGTACTCGTGCGGTCTGCGCTCCGGCGGCGAGGCGGTGTGCTGGGGACTCAACAGCTGGGATCAAATTGAAACACCCTCGGGAGTGTTGACGTCGATTTCCGCCGGCGACGGACATGTGTGCGGTCTGCGTACGGGCGGCGAGGCGGAGTGTTGGGGTCGGAACGATTCTGGTCAGGCAGATCCGCCCTCGGGAACGTTCGGGTCGGTCTCTGCAGGCGGCAGCCACTCGTGCGGGGTGCGCTCGGGCGGCGAGATGGTCTGCTGGGGCGGGCATTCCGCTGACCTCACGGAGATCCCGGCCGGAACCTTCACCTCGGTTTCGGCTGGTGTATCCCGCTCCTGTGGGCTGCTTGCGGGTGGTGAGGCGGTCTGCTGGGGCGGGAACGGTGCCGGTCAGGCAGATCCGCCCTCGGGAACGTTCACCTCAGTCACCGCTGCTGGCAGCGACCCGTGCGGGCTGCGTCCGGGTGGCGAGGTGGTCTGCTGGGATGCCGGTACTGGCGCTCACACAGAGGTGCCATCGGGAACGTTCACGGCTGTGTCCGCCCATAGCGGCCATGTATGCGCGATTCGCTCAAGCGGCGCGATGGTTTGCTGGGGCAACAACACCTTTGGGCAGACGGATGCGCCCTCGGGGGCCTTTGCAGCGGTCTCGGCTGGACACACGCATTCGTGCGGGCTGCGCCCCAATGGCGAAGTGGTCTGCTGGGGAAGCAACCACGACGGTGCCTTGGACGTGTCCGCGTAACCAGGCCGTCAGCAGGAGCCGCCCATCGTCGAGTAGATGGTCCTCGAGGGCAGCAAGGAACCAGGCGCTCGACGTCTGAAAGCTCTTGTCGCTCAGCGCGAGCCGCGGGGAGCGACCCAGTCGGTCGGCTGGCCGGTGACTTCGGCGATGCGGTCGTAGTCGGCGTCGTAGTGGATGACGGTGAGATCGTTGAGCTCGGCTGCTGCTGCGATGAGCAGGTCCGACAGCGCGAGTCGATGGTGGCCGCGGCGTGCGAGTTGGTGCTGGACTTCCATTGCCCGGGACGTGACTGCCTCGTTAATGGGCACCGACGGCATCGCACGGCGCTCGGCCAGAATCGCTTCGTAGTCGGTGTGAGAGCGGGCGCTGTAGAGCATCTCGAGGTCGACAATCGGGCACGTGGCAACCCGGCCCTCCACGATCAGCGACGCAAGAAGCTCGGCTACCTCAGCATGGTGGAGCCGTGCCAGAGCGCTCTTGTCGGCGATGAACTGCGGACTCAGCGCCATGCAGCTGTCATGACCTCGTCGTCAGCAATGTCAGTGCCCGCAAGATCTGAGAGTCGACGCACGTGCTGCAGGCGCAGATCGCTCTCGACAAGGTGCCGCAGTGCGGCGTTGACGGCCGCCTTCATAGTGGCAGCACCGGTAACGCGCCGAGTCTCGGCAAGGAGTGCGTCGTCGATGTCGATCAACCGTTTGGTCATATATCCGAGTATATCCATCATTTCGCCGGGAGATATACCAGCAGGCGCCGATTCCCTGCGTGCCGTCGAATGCGGCCGGCTGGGACGGTGAGATTGAATGCTGGGGCCGAGGTATGGCGCCGTGGGGCTATTACGTAACGCCGATAATAGACATTATGTAAAGTTGATCCAGAATATGGCTTTGGATCGCCGCCGCCCAAACGAGGACAGCTTGGTCGCCGCTGCTCGTAGCGCGCTGCTCCCTAGCTCTTGAGTGTTTGTGCGGCGGCTTCGCAGGCGGGTGTGGAACGACTGAGATCGTCGAAACACCAGGGACGCCAGCCCTGGACTCGCCAGATCTCGTACGCGGTCTCGATGTTCGTTGCCGGTTCGAGCCACGCGTCGCATGGCGAATCGGGTCGACGGCCGGTGCGGAGCGCCTGTTCCTTTGCGTGAAAGCACCACTGGGCAGCGGGTGAAGCGAGTGTCGCTCCGTCGCAGCGCAGATCGGTGACGTTGATGCTGTCAGGCAGCGTTCTGATGTTCGGGAGGCCGTCGATGCCTTTCCCGGCCCAGCATGTTGCATTGAGCTGCATGAGGCCCCAGTCGTTCGTCTTCGAGACGGCCGATTCGTTGCAGAACGATTCCCTCCACACGAACGCAAGGACGATGTCGGGATCCCATTCGCCGGTGTCCTTGACCAGCGGACGGAATCGATCGCATTCGAAGGGCGTCCCGGGAACGACAGTTCGACGGAAGTCCTCGCCCGGCTCGATCAGCGCGACGGCAGTTTCGATGGGTGAGGACGGCAGGCCCGGGTGCTCCCCCACCAGGTGGCTCTCGACGCCATTGCGGCGAGGCGCTCTCGGTGGCGGTACTGATTCGAACGGGAGGGGTGGTTCGGTGATGGAACTCCGCGTGGCGCCGATGTCTTCGATTTGGGCCGGAAACGTCCGTGCTGGGGATGATGTCTGGGGCCAGCTCCAGGCACCTTCGCCTGCGCCCAGCATGCCCCCGACGGCGACGACCACAGCGAAGATGACAACGGCCACGACGGTGGGCAGAACCACCGCAGTGCCCGACTTGTTCTTCGTTGGGCCTGGACCCTGCACACGCTGCTCCACTGCCGCTAAGCGGGCCGGAGGCTATGGGGCCGCGAGTGACGACGGCGCGGCACTGTTCCGGCAGGCCGGTGAGCGGACGAGTACCTTGATGACGCGGCATGGACGCGGTATTCCCGCGTCTGTGACCGCTCCCGGTGATGCGGGCGACGACGTGGGGGACGCGCAATGAGCGACAAATACGACATTCACATCAAGGGCGGCACGATCGTGGACGGCACGCGAGTGCCGCGCTACAAGGGCGATGTCTGGATCAAAGACGGCAAGGTGGCCCAGCTGGGCGGTCGTCCTCGAGGCACTGCAGACCGGGTGATCGACGCCACTGGCAAGATCGTTGCCCCGGGATTCGTGGATCTGCACACGCACTACGACGCACAGATTCGCTGGGATCCGTGGTGCACGATTTCGGGCTATCACGGTGTGACATCGGTGGTGCTGGGCAACTGCGGCTTTGGCTTCGCCCCGGTGAAGCCCGATTTCCGGGACCGCTCGATGCTGACGATGACTCGCACCGAAGCGATTCCGTACGAATCCATGCGGCTGGGCATGAATTGGGACTGGGAGACCATCCCGGAGTATCTCGATTCGCTCGACCGGGCCCCGAAGGGCGTCAATGTCATCCAGTACATGCCGACTGCATCGCTGATGACCTATGTCATGGGGCTCGAGAAGGCCAAAGCCGGCGAGCCTGCCTCAGAGGCCGAGCGCAAGGAGATGGCACGTCTGCTGCACGAAGGCATGGATGCCGGGCTGTGCGGATTCTCCATCCAACGGCTCGGCCCCGACAGCGTGCAGGCGGACTACGACGGCTCCCCCATGGTCACCGACATCATGTGCGATGAGGACATCTTGAACCTCGCCCGGGTGCTCGCAGAACGTGACGAGGGCTTTATCCAGATCACACAGGGCACGGGTGACATCAGGTCGGACATCAAGTTCCTCGAGGTACTTGCGGCAGCCGCCCAGCGCCCGATCTTGCACAACGTGGTAGCGCCCTCTCGCAAGGACCCTGAGGTACACCGGCGCCCGTTGCGCTGGATCGACAAGTGCTGGAACCAGGAGCTGCCGATCTACGCCCAGTGCGGCACCGGCCGGGCGGGATTCGCCTTCACGCTCGAGCACTGGAATCTCTATGACGCTTCCCCTGCTTGGCGCGCCGTGACCACGGGCACCAAGGAGGAGAAGATCGCCAAGATGTCTGATCCCGAGTTGCGCGCGGCACTCGTTGACGAAGCCGCAGAAGCCGACCGGCGCCTGCAGGTCATCCAGGCCGGTGTCGGCGGCAATCCCAAGGGCCTCATTGTCCAGGGCGTGAACCGCCAAGCCGACATGCACCAGTACGTGGGCCGCTCGGTCGGCGATTTGGCCGAAGAACAAGGCAAGCACCCCATCGAGGTCATGCTGGATCTGTCGCTTCAGGGAGATCTCAACGTTGAGTTCCTCGGCCCTGACAAGGGTTCGAATGCCGAATTCATGGGCGAGATGATGCAGTCCCCGTACGCCATTCCCGGCGTGTCAGACGGCGGCGCGCACACCAAGTTCTTCAGCGGCGGCTCCTACACCACCGACTTCCTCACCTGGCTGGTGCGTGACGAGGGCACCGTGACGCTGGAGGAGGCGCACTACCGCCTCTCGGCGTTGGCAGCTCACGCGGCCGGTTTCAAAGACCGTGGAACGCTGCGAGAGGGCTCCGCCGCCGACGTCTTGGTCTACGACATGGAAGAGCTCGAGATCGACCCGCCATGGATCGGCAACGTCGAGTTCGACCTTCCCGGCAACGAATGGCGTCGTGTGCAGCGGGCCAAGGGCTACGACCAGATCATCGTGAACGGCGAGGTCACGTTCGAGTCCGGCGACTGCACCGGTGCCACCCCCGGCCGACTGCTGCGGCACGGCCGCGGTTGAGCGGCCCGTTGAGCGCAGCGCGGTTGAGCGGCCCGTTGAGCGCAGCGCGGTTGAGCGGCCCGTTGAGCGCAGCGCGGTTGAGCGGCCCGTTGAGCGCAGCGCGGCTGAGCGCCTGAGCTGGCACGCTTGAGCAATCGACGTATCACACCGAGAGGATGTCGGCATGAGCACCATTGACGCAGACGGCTACACCGGCCCGATGGAGGTCGATTTTCACTTCGACGTGATGTGCCCGTGGGCGTATCAGACGTCGCTGTGGATGAGAGATGTCCGAGATCGACTCGGCCTGCAGGTCAACTGGAAGTTCTTCAGCCTCGAAGAGGTGAACCTGCGTGAAGGCAAGAAGCATCCGTGGGAACGTGATTGGAGCTACGGGTGGTCGATGATGCGGATCGGGGCAATCCTGCGCCGCGACTCCATGGACTTGCTCGACAAGTGGTACGCCGCATCGGGACGTGCCTTGCATATCGACGGCAATCGCCCTCACAACCCCGACGTTGCCCGGCATCTGTTGCGAGAGATCGGCGCCGATCCCGACGTTGTCGATGTGTCCATCTCCGATGAGACCACCCACGACGAGATCAAAGCAGAGCACCAGCGAGTGATCGACTCGGGCGGCTTCGGCGTTCCGACGCTCTTCTTCGACGACGAGGCCATCTTCGGTCCGGTACTGCTCGAGCCTCCCACGGGCGATGCAGCGTTGCGGATGTGGAACCTCGTCGTGGGCTGGCTGGAGTTTCCACGCCTGTACGAGGTACAGCGGCCCAAGATGGCTGAGGACGAGCGAGCGATCTATGAGACGTTCAAGCCGTACTTGGAGGCCCGTGACTGGGTCAGCATAAACCGCGGCACCGAAGTCGGATTCGATCCCCAAGCTGCCGGCTAGCGCCGAAGTGCCGCGCTCAGGCTGATTCTTTGTCGTCGGCGAGGAGGTCGCCGGCAGCTGCTAAGGCTCCCGCCATTGCAACTGCTCGTTTGTAAACCGCCTCGAAGTAGTGCTCGGCGACGGCCTCGCGCCCCGACAGCGGTGGTTTCCCGAGTGAGCGGACCGTCGACGTCGGATCGGCGGTAACGGTGATCCGACGTGGCTTCTCGAAGACCAGGGCCGACGTGGAGTCGGCCTCTACCCGCTCCTGCGCTTGGGATGCCTCGGACGACGCTGCCTTTCCGGAAGCGACGGCAGATGAAGTGCCATCGGTGCCATCGCCCATCGCGCTGGCTGGACTCGCTCGTCCGTGCCAGAACGATGTGGCGGCTTCAGCAGCCTGACGCTGCTGGGCATCGTTGTCATCGATGCGGCGCGTGCGCGATGGTTTGCGACGTCTGCGCGAACTCATAGCGCTCCTCCCCCGCCGACCCCTGCGGCTCTGAGCTCGGCCCGGACGTTGTCGGCATTCTCGAGGTCGTCGGTCAGGAGTGCGCCCGTATCGATGCCGAGGGCGTGCCGCAGCTCCTCGGCGTCGAGATCGCCGATGGAGCTCGATTTCGGCAGCACCATGTCGGCGATGCGACGCTTGCCGGCGACCACCTCCTCGACTCGTTCGTCGACGGTTCCGGGGCAGACCAGCCGGTGGCAGATGACGGTGCGGGTCTGACCGATTCGCCAGGCGCGATCACGTGCCTGATCCTCCACAGCTGGATTCCACCACCGGTCATAGAGCACGACATGGCTTGCAGCGGTCAGATTCAAACCGGTGCCGCCAGCCTTGAGCGACAACACCATGGCGCCCGGACCTTGCTCGGTCTGGAATTTCTTCACCATGCGGTCCCGGGCCGTACGGCCGAGGCCGCCGTGGTAGCAGTCGATGTCATACCCGGTGCGCGTCGAGAGATAGCCCGCCAACCGTTCACCCCAGGTGGCGAAATGGGTGAAGACCAGAGCCCGCTCCCCCGCGGCGAAGACAGCCTCGAGAATCTCGTCCAGGCGGTCGAGCTTGCCGCTGCGGCCCTCGATCCGGGTGTCTTCTCCCATGGGGCGGAAATTGAGCGGGTGGTTGCAGATTTGCTTGAGCGCCGTGATCGCTGCCAGAACAGCGCCTTTGCGCCTGTCGCCCGCTTGTTGGCTTTCGGCGGTGTCGACGATCAGCTGGTCGAGCACGGCCTGATAGAGGCCGATCTGTTCGGGTGTCATGGCACAGTGCGCGAGTTCGTCGATGCGATCGGGAAGCTCTGCAGCGATCTGGGGCTCGGATTTCGTGCGCCGGAACACGAGCACGCCATTGAGCGCGTGCAACGCCGATTCTGCTGCGCCTCGAGCATCGCCGGGACGCTGCAGTTGTGCGATGAAGGGCGTTCGGGTGCCCACCAATCCCGGATTGCAGAAGTCCATGATGGCCCACAGGTCGCCCAAGCCGTTCTCGATGGGAGTGCCGGTGAGTGCAAGACGGCTGCGTGCATTGAGGCGTCGCAGCTGCTTGGCCGTCTCACTGGTGTGGTTCTTGATGACTTGCGCCTCGTCGACGATGATCCGGTCCCAGACGACTTCCGACAGCGCGTCAATGTCGCGTACCGCTGTCCCGTACGTCGTGATGACGAGGTCGATCTCGTCGGTGGCGGCGTCGGGACTGGCCTCGCCGGAAGCGTCTCCGTTGAGGTGAGCGACCGCACCTCGCAACGACAGCGCCAGCTCCTCGGGAGCACGACGTGACGGACCGTGGTGCACAGCGATCTTCAAGCCAGGTGTGAATCGTGCCGCTTCAGCAGCCCAATTCCCCACGACAGCGGGCGGAGCGATGACCATCGCGGGGCCAGCGCTGTGATCTGCGGCCAGTCGTGCAAGCACGGTGGGCGTCTTGCCGAGCCCCATATCGAGGGCGAGACAGCCGCCGAGGCCGGCACTGTCGAGGAATTCGAGCCAGGCGACGGCTTCGGCTTGGTAATTGCGGAGCTCTCCCACGAAGCCGTCCGGAGTGTGTCGAAGCTCAGCGGGGATCGCTGTGGCTGCGCGCAGCAGGTCGGCAGCCCATCCACTGCCCGAGATGGTGATGCCGCCACGCACTGCGGGACCCTCAAGGCCTAGTACCTGGCGCAGCATCTGGGAGCCAGTCAGCGCCTTGACATCGGCACGTTCGGCCAGCGCGGCGGCGGCATCTGCGAGGTCTGCGTGGTCGAGGGCGATCCACTTGCCCTTGTTGCGCACGAGCGGCCGGGCTTGTGAGGCGAGATCGTGGATCTCGTCCATGCTCAGTTCCACCTCGCCGAAGGCCGCCGTCCAGCTCACCGCGGTGAGCCGCTGGGCGCCGAGGGCGCTGTCGCCCGAATCCTGCGCAGTCAGTCGTAGCGACGGCGCAGGACGTTCACGCGACAGATCCGGGACGCGCACTCCGAAGCCGGCTGATTGCAGTGAAGGTCCGATGACCGACATCAGCTCCCATGCCTCGTCCTGGCTCAGAATCACTTCGCCGCGGCGCTTGCCGCCGGGGCGCATCAGAACCGGCAAGAGCCGTTCGAGCCGAGTGAGCTGATCGCGTACTTCGGAGCGATGTGTGCTCACACCGCTCACCATCGCGACTTCGACGGGTTCGGGCGCGCCCTCAGGACTGAGCGCGAGGACCCGCAGATGCCAAGTGCCTGCATCGTCAGGTTCGTCCAGTTGAACCACGAGCGATTGCCGCGATGCACTGGTGACCGGACGGGCCCATTGCTCGATTCGACGCGCCAGGTCTGAGCCGTGCGTTGCGGACCCGGTGAATCGCGTGCCGTCCAGATATGCGAGGAATGCTTCGGACATCTCTGCGCGGTTGCGCGGCTCGGGCGAGGCCGCGGGGACATCGAGCCGGCGTGCGGCGCTGATCATGATCGCGTCAACCATGCCGACTAGCGCTGACTGCACGACTGCGCGAGGCTCGGTCTTGGGCTCGGATACGGCGACCGCACCGGGCAGCGTCCCAACGAGCTGCTCGAACTGTTCGGTGTCGAGTGCCGCCGGCTGCCACTGCACCGAGAACTCAGCCGTGTCGGGTCGCTTGCGGTTGCGCCGCTTGCGTGTGCGGTGGAGCCGGGGAACGGCCCGGCCCCCAGCGACGAGCTCGACGGCAATGGTCGCCGCTGACCGCAGCCATGCCGCGCTTGCACCCACGAGCTGGTCGGCATCAGGATCATCGACGGTCGAATCCAGAGAATCGTTGCCGTGAAGCGACTCGTCGGCGGTCTCGGTCGATCCGGCGTTCAATGTCGTCGGTGGCGTCTCGCCGAGGGGCAGCCTGCCGGTTTCAGATGACCTCGGAACGGCGAGCGGCCCGTCGAGTGCCACGAGCCAGCCCAGGATGTCACCGACGTCAGCCACGAGCGCCTCGGCCGTGTGACCCCCAGGGAGCTTGAATGCCGGATGCGGTCGCCACACGCGGTCGGGAGCACCCGTTGCAGCGAGCCGGTCGATGATGCGTTCGGTGGGCTCGGGTTCGCTGCCGGCGCCCGCAGCCCAGGCCACGATCCGACCTGGCTGCCACGACAGCTGAAGTGCCGCCGGCTCGGCCGGAGGCGTCGAGACATCAGCGGCAAGGGCGTTAACTTCGGGCGCTTGTGCGGATTCGCCGGTCGATTCGGTCGCGTCGAGCCCAGTCAGCCGACGGTAGGCATCGGCCAGTTCTTCGAGATCGCTCTCGAAGTCCCGCACGACCTGCCGTCGCACGCCGCGGGGAAGCCGGCGCGCTGATGCGAGCGACTCCTCGGTCTCTTCGAGCAAGTCGAGCAGCACCCGTTCCCAGCGCGCTGGGTCGGTCTCGAGCGTTGCGACTTCCAGCAGTCCCGCTGTTCGGTGTGCCTCAGACCACACCAGTCGAGCGATTTGGTGCCACCTCATCGACGCCAACGCCGAGATCATCGCTCCGTTGGCGGTGCCCGCCGGGCGCGCGGCGTCCGTGCGCCCATTGCGAGAGCGCGCGTCCGCAGTCGCGGCAGCAACAGGCGTTCGCGCGGGCTGTGTCGCCGTACGTGTCGGTGAGTGTTCGTCGCTCATGGCGTCAAGGAGTCGACCGGGAGAACAACCGCAACGTCCGCTCGAGCTGCAATTGCGCTTCGCTCGAGCCGCCGATGCAGGACCCGAAGGGGACATTTGCTGCCCCGGTCCGTGGCCGAGACCGCGCGGTCGACGCGCGGCCATCGGTGTCGGGTGTTGAGGGTACTGGTCCGCGAGACCAGCACAACGCATGCGGACGACGACCCGAATGCCGGCCGGAATATTCAGTGGTCCCCCAGCTGGTGCAGAATTCCCGTTGCCGTCGTCGATCCTCGGCTTACCCTGCTATGGATGCGATGGTCTGATTCGTTCATTCCCACGCTGCGCGAACCGCCCGCAGACGCCGAAGCCGCGAGCCATCGGCTGCTCGTTCGCGCCGGTTTCATCCGCCAGCTGCACTCTGGTCACTACAGCTTGCTGCCGTTGGGGCTGCGCGTTCACCGCAGAGTGGCCGACATCGTCCGAGCCGAGATGGACGCCATGGGTGCGCAGGAGTTCTTGCTCCCCGCAATGCACCCGGCGAAGCTGTGGCAGCGCAGCGGCCGGTGGGACGTCATGGGCGCCGAGATGTTCCGGCTGCGAGACAGAAACGGCGTCGACGTCGTGTTGGGCATGACCCACGAGGAAGTCTTCGCGCTGCTGGGCGCGGAGATGAGCTCGTATCGCGATCTGCCTCAGACGTGGTACCAGATCCAGACGAAATTTCGCGACGAGCCCAGGCCTAAGAGCGGCCTGCTGCGGGTTCGCGAGTTCGCAATGAAGGACTCCTACAGCTTTGATATCGACGAGGCCGGCCTCGATGCCTCGTTCGAGGCGCACCGCGCGACCTACCTGCGGATCTTCAAGCGGCTCGGGCTGAAGGTCATGGCAGTGGAAGCCTCTTCGGGCGCGATGGGCGGCTCTGCCAGCGTCGAATTCATGGTCGCTTCGCCTGCGGGTGAGGACGACGTTGCTCGCTGCGGCGTGTGCGCTTACCGGGCCAATGTCGAGCGGGCGCGCTCCGCGGTGGCCCGAGTCGACGATCCGCCGTCGGGTCATGCTCCCGAACGATTCCCCACCCCTGGCGTGAGGACCATCGCCCAGCTCAGCGACTTTGACGGTGGCGCAGAGGCCTCCCGGCAGATCAAGACGATGGTGATGGTGCTGGACGACAAAGTCACCCTCGTTGCGCTACGGGGCGACCACCAGCTGAATTTGCAGAAGCTTGCGGATCACACCGGTGCCACTGACATTCGGCCGGCGACGGCCGCCGAGACCGTCGCCGAGCTCGGCGCCAATCCAGGCAGCTTGGGAGCCGTCGGCGTCGATCACTTGCCGGTCTATGCCGACGAAGCGCTGCGAGGGCGACGGTCGATGACTACCGGAGCGAATTCTGACGACTGGCACTATCGAGGTGTTGACGTCGAACGTGACCTTGTCGATCCGCGCTGGGCGGATCTGCGCGAGGTGTCTGCGGGCGAAGCGTGCATCGAGTGCGGACGGGCCCTGAAGATCGTCCGCTGTATCGAAGCCGGTCACATCTTCAAGCTCGGGCGCCGATACGCCGAGGCAATGGGCGTGTCAGTGCTCGACACCGACGGCATCGCGCGCACGCCGATCATGGGCAGTTACGGCATCGGCATCGGCCGCGCGATGGCAGCCGTGGCCGAGACGCACCACGACGCCCGCGGACTGTGCTGGCCCGTCGGTGTCGCGCCATTTCACGTCGTCGTGACGGTGCTTGATCCCGCCGATGCCGCGCAGTCCAGCGTCGGCGAGGCGCTGTACGCCGAGCTCAATCAGCGAGAACTCGACTGCCTGTACGACGACCGGCCACTGCGCCCTGGGGTGAAACTGGCCGACGCGGAACTTGTGGGAATCCCCTATCGGGTCACCATCGGTGCCCGCAGCCTCAAGCACAGGAATCTGGAACTGACCGAGCGATCGACCGGCGAGACTCGGGAGATCAAACTCGACGATGAAGCATTGGATGCCCGCGTCAATGCTCCCCCGGGGCAGGCTCCGGGCTCCAGGCACGGAGCGACGATCAAGAGCATCATCAAACAAGAGATCGAGATCGACGGCGCCCGTATTGGGTGACGTTGTGACTGCATTTCGTGCTCGCATTCGTGGGCGCAACCGATTGCTTCGGAATGTCGCCGTCTGAGCAACGTTCGTGATACCGTAAGCGTCTGTGCCGTTGTGCGGCACGGTTCCACAATGCGGAACGAGAAACGTAGTTTCTCACGGCGGGTTAAGTCGGGAGCGGCTTGAACTCGCCATGGCGATGACGAGGGGGCGCGGCATGGCCGACACGTCAACACTCGGCTCAACTGATGCCGACGTCGACGAAGAGATTGACCTCTCGAAACTCGACGACGATGACCTTGTCGCCCAGATGCACGACGACCTGTACGACGGTCTGGGACCGGAAATCGTGGAAGGCACCAATCTGCTTCTGGCCCGCGGTTGGGGGGCTGACAAGGTGCTCAACGAGGCACTCGTCGAGGCCATGCGCATCGTCGGCATCGATTTCCGGGACGGCATCCTCTTCGTGCCCGAAGTGCTTCTCGCGGCGAACGCAATGAAAGCCGGCATGGCGATTCTTCGCCCGCTGCTCGCCGAGACCGGGGCGGAGCCCATCGGCAAGATCGTCATCGGAACCGTCAAGGGCGACATCCACGACATCGGCAAGAACCTCGTCGGGATGATGCTCGAAGGAGCTGGCTTCGAAGTCGTGGACTTGGGCATCAACACCGACGTCGATCAGTTCCTCGCAGCCCTCGAAGAGCACCGACCCGACATCTTGGGCATGTCAGCACTGCTCACCACGACGATGCCGTACATGAAAGTGGTGGTGGACACCCTCATCGAGAAGGGCTTGCGTGACGACTACCTGGTGATCGTGGGCGGGGCGCCACTGAATCAGGAGTTCGGCGAGGCGGTAGGCGCGGACGCGTACTGCCGCGACGCGGCGGTCGCCTCCGAGACCGCCAACGATCTGATCCGGGCGCGCCGCGCCGCTGCAGTCTGAGGTGACGTCAGTGACCACGCTGCCGGCGACGAGACCCGAGGCCGGAGGTGACTTCGAGCGCACGCTGATTCTCGGCTGCGGCGCGTTGATCAACGAGATGCAGGCTGTGGTACGGCACCATCGTCTCGTCAACGTCGACGTCGAGTGTCTGCCGGCCAAGCTGCACAACCGCCCTGCGCTCATTGCCGGTGCTGTTCGCGAGCGGCTGGCCAGACTCGGCGAGCAGGGCAAGTCGTACGGACACATCCTGCTGGGATACGCCGACTGCGGAACCGCGGGCGCGCTTGAGAAGCTCTGCGCGGAATTCGCCGCCGACCATGCAGCCGGCGACGGACCGCCGATGTCGATGATGCCTGGAGCGCACTGCTACGAGTTCTTCGCAGGCGCAGGCCGCTTCGCCACGATGCACGATGCCGAGCCCGCAACCTTCTACCTGACCGACTACCTCGCACGTCACTTCGACCTGCTTGTGTGGAAGGGCTTGGGCATCGAGGCGCATCCCGAGCTCGCAGAGATGTACTTCGGCAACTACGAGCGAGTTGTCCTGCTGACCCAGACGTCTGATGACGTCGAGCGAGCCCGCGTCGAGGCATGTGCACGGGCGGGTGCGGTTCGCCTCGGACTCCCGCTGGTGATCGTCGAGACGGGCTACGGCGAGCTTGAGCACACGATGGTGAGCGTGGCGACCCCATCCCGGCGCGAGCGCGCCGAGCTGCTCGCATGACCGACACCGTCATCACTTCCGCAACTCGTGAGGTCGTCATCGGGTTCGATCGGCCATTCGTGATGATCGGCGAACGCATCAACCCGACGGGACGCAAGCTGCTCGCCGAAGAAATGCGAGCGGGCGACTTCAGCCGGGTGGAGGCCGATGCACTTGCACAGGTTGCCGCCGGAGCTCACATGCTTGACGTGAACGCGGGTGTGCCGCTTGCTGACGAACCGGCTCTCCTCGCCGCGGCAGTGAAGCTGGTGCAGTCGGTGACCGACGTGCCGCTCGCCATCGACTCGTCGGTGATCGAGGCTCTCGAGGCGGGAGTGGACGCCTACGTCGGCAAGCCACTCATCAACTCTGTGACCGGCGAGGCCGAGGTGATGGAGCGCGTGCTGCCGCTGGTGGCGCGCGCCGGTGCCGCCGTTGTAGCCATCTCCAATGACGAGACGGGCATCAGCATGGATCCCGATGTCCGCTTCGAGGTGGCGCGCCGCATCGTCAACGCTGCTTCGGATTACGGCATTCCCGCACACGACGTCGTCGTGGATCCTTTGGTTATGCCGATCGGCGCGATGGCCACAGCAGGACGTCAGATCTTTCACCTCGTGCGTCGCCTTCGAGACGAGCTAAACGTCAACACCATGTGCGGTGCGTCCAACGTCAGCTTCGGCCTGCCGAATCGCAACGTCATCACCGGCACGTACCTCGCCATGGCCATCGGAGCCGGCATGACGTCGGCCATCATGAACCCGCTCCACGCCGAAGTGAAGGCTGCGGTGATGGCCGCCGATGTTCTCATTGGCAACGATGAGAACTGCAGAGCATGGATCGCGGAGCACAGGGAACGAAACACTCTGAGGGCTGACGGCGCAGCCTCGGGAGCCACTGCGCCGGGTGAGCGTCCGCGTCGTCGTGGCGGACGCCGGGCGCGCACCGGTTAACGAGGCCCTGGCGATGACGCCGGGATCGAGCGCTCGGGATGCACACGTCGTGTTCACGCCGTCGGGACTGTCGGGCGCCGTCGCGGAAGGCACCACGGTGCTCGATGCTGCTCGGATGCTCGGCGTCGACCTCGACAGTGTCTGCGGCGGCCGAGGCATCTGCGGACGGTGCCAAGTCGTGCCGTCGCTGGGTTCGTTTCCCAAGTGGGCAATTGAAGCCACTGCTGTGGCGCTCAGCCCTCCGAATGAGACCGAGGCTGCCTATGCGGGCCGCCGCCCGCTCGGCTCGGCGGCACGATTGGGCTGCCAAGCCGCCATTCGCTCCGATGCCGTGCTTGACGTTCCTCCGCAAAGCCAGCTGCACGGTCCGGTGGTGCGCAAGTCGATTGATGTCGGCGACATCGTGCTGGACCCGATGACCACGTTGCACGCAGTCAATATTCCGGCGCCGACGCTGGACGAGCGCCGCGGCCTCGCCCAGATCGTCATCGAGCAGCTGCGCGCCGAATGGAACGTCGGAGTCAGCGGCACGCTGCGATCGGCGCTCGGAGGACTCCACAGTGCTGTCGCCGCGGGTGACGGTCTCGTTACCGCAGTAGTGCGCTGGAGCGGCGCGGGGTACCCAAACCGCACCGGCTTGCTGGCGGCGATATGGCCGGGTGTGGCGACCACGGCGCTGGGCATCGCCGTCGACATCGGATCCACCACGGTGGCCGGTCATCTCGTCGATCTGCACACCGGCGAAGTGCTGGCTTCGGCGGGACGCATGAATCCTCAGATCCGGCTCGGCGAAGACCTGATGAGCCGGGTGTCCTACGTGATGATGAACGCCGGCGGCGATGCGGAGCTCACCGCGCTTGTGCGTGATGCGCTCGCCGGGCTCGTGATCGAGCTGTGCACCGATGCCGATGTTGATCCCGAGACGGTGGTCGAGGTGATCCTGGTCGGGAACCCGATCATGATCCACATCGCCTTGGGCATCGATCCCACTCCGCTGGGGCAGGCGCCATTCACGCTCGCCACCGATGCCCCGGTGGAAGTCGAAGGTCCCGAGCTCGGGCTTCCGTGCCCGGCTGCACGCGTGTACGTCGGGCCCGCCATTGCGGGGCACGTGGGCGCCGACACCGCCGCTGCGGTTCTCGCCGGTGGCCCTCATCGCAGCGACGAGATCACACTGCTCGTCGATGTCGGCACCAATGCAGAGATCGTGCTGGGCAGTTCGGCGGGCTTGTGGGCTGCGTCGAGTCCGACGGGGCCCGCGTTCGAAGGAGCACAGATCAGCTGCGGGTTGCGGGCCACCCCCGGTGCTATCGAACGCGTGCGCATCGACCCGCTGACATGGGCGCCGCGCTTCCGGGTGATTGGCTGCGACTTGTGGTCCGATGAGCCGGGCTTCGACGATGCGGTCGAGCAGGTGGTGGCTGCCGGATCGCGCTCCGCGGCCGCCGGTGTCACCGGCATCTGCGGCTCGGGCATCATCGAAGTGATCGCGGAGATGTTCCTTGCCGAGGTGCTCTCGGCTGAGGGCGTCATTGCTGCGCCGCCGGCCTCCGGCGAGCGCTCGGCGCGGGTGATCGCCGACGGTCGCACGTTTTCCTACCTCGTCTACGAGCCGCCTCCCCACAGCGTCGGTCCGACTATCACGGTCAGCCAGAATGACGTCCGGGCAGTGCAGCTCGCCAAGGCGGCGTTGCGTGCGGGCATCGATCTGTTGTGCGAGCGCGCCAGCATCGGGTCTCCCCAGCAGATCCAGCTCGCGGGAGCGTTCGGTGCCCACATCGACCCTGTACGCGCCATGGTGCTAGGCCTGATCGGTGACTGCGAGCCCGAAGCGGTGCGCTCGGTGGGCAATGCGGCCGGAACGGGTGCCGTGCGTGCGCTGCTCTCCGGCGCTCAGCGCGCTGAGATGGAGGCCGTCGTGGGAGAAATCCGTAAGATCGAGACGGCAACGGAGCCGCGATTTCAGGAGCTGTTTGTGGCTGCGATGGCTATCCCGCATGCGACAGCGCCGAATCCGCTGCTTCGGACTGCAATCGAGCTGCCGGAACGCTCTGTCGCGCTTGGCGGTGATGCGCGCGTGCCCTCCGATACCCGCACCCGACGACGCCGAGACCGACGGAGCCGGTGACGCGCAGGCGAGTCCCGCCTCAAGTGTCGTGGACTCTCCGCAGGCCAAACCCGGTAAACAAGATCGAACACGACATCGAAGACACGACGACGCAAACCAATGAGTGAGTGAACATGAGCGAGCGGACAGGACGACGGGGAGGCGGCAGAGCGGCCCGCCAGGCCATGCGGGCGGCTAGTGACGCCGTGACGCACACGCACCTGACGCGCAGGCTGTCGCCGGTCAGCGTGCTGGACGAAGCCGGTTTGGCGCAGATCGAGGAAAACGCCGAGACGATCCTGTCCGAGGTGGGTATCGCCTTTCAGGAATTCCCTCGTGCGTTGGAGCTGTGGCGCGATGCGGGTGCCGATGTGGATGGGGAGCTCGTCCGCTTCCCACGCGGACTGTGCCGGAAGATCGTCCAGGAAAACGCGCCCTCGGAATACGTCCAGCACGCCCGCAACCCGGCTCGGTCCGTGCCGATCGGCGGCGATGCGACGGTGTTCGCCCCGAATTACGGATCCCCGTTCGTGACCGACCTCGACGAGGGCCGCCGCTACGCCACGCTCGAGGATTTCAAGAACGTGGTGAAGCTGACGTGGATGCTCCCCCACCTGCACCACAGCGGCGGCACCGTGTGCGAGCCGGTGGATGTGCCGGTGAACAAGCGCCACCTCGACATGGTGTATTCCCACCTGCGGTACAGCGACAAGCCGCTCATGGGCTCGGTCACAGCGGCCAAGCGAGCAGAGGATTCGGTTGAGCTGTGCCGAATCGCGTTCGGCGGCGATCTGGGCGATCGCACAGTGCTGACGAGCCTCATCAATGCATCGTCGCCCCTGCGCTGGGATGCCACCATGCTCGGTGCCGCGGAGGTTTACGCACGGCACAACCAGGCGTGCGTCATCTCGCCGTTCATCCTGGCGGGGGCGATGTCGCCGGTGACGGTGGCTGCGCTGGCGGCACAGTGCCTGGCCGAGGCGTTGTCGGGCATGGCGTTCTGCCAGCTGGTGCGCCCGGGCGCGCCGGTGATCTTCGGAACGTTTGCCTCGTCGATGTCGATGGCGACCGGAGCCCCGACCTTCGGCACACCCGAGGCGGGTCTGGCCATCTACGTCATGGCGGAGCTCGCCCGGCGCCTAGGCATGCCGTTCCGCTCCGGTGGGCAGTTCACGTCGTCCAAGTCTCCCGATGCACAGGCGGCGTACGAATCGGCATCCACGCTGCTGCCCACGATGGCAGCGGGCGTGAACTTCGTGCTGCACGCAGCGGGGTGGCTCGAGGGTGGCCTGGCACTGAGCTACGAGAAGCTCATCATGGATGCCGACCAGCTCGGAATGATGGAGGTTTACGCCAAGGGCATCGACATGTCGCCCAACGGGCAGGCCGTAGAGGCGTTCCTCACGAACCCTCACGGCAACCATTTCCTGGGACACGTGCACACGTTGGAGAACTTCGAATCGGCCTTCTATCAGTCCTCCATCGCAGACAACAACAGCTTCGAGCGTTGGTCAGACGACGGCTCGCTTGATGCGCCCCAACGCGCCAATGCGGTGTGGAAGCAGATGCTGGCGGACTACGAAGCACCGCCAATCGACGACGCCATCGACTCAGAGCTCCGCGACTACATCGCCCGCCGCAAGGCCGAAGAACCCGACGCACTGGTGTAGCTCACGTTCTGACCGGAATCTCGCCGGGATCTAAGTTGACATGGTGCACGCCCTTCGCCGGCTGCTGGCTGTCGCTGCAACTTGTTGCATGTTCGTGGGGCTGGCGCCCGTCGTGGCCGCCGCCAGCGAAGGCACCGCTGATGTCTCCGTCAAGAGGTATGGCGGAGCTGACCGCTATGAGACTTCGCTTCTCGTAGCGGAGGCGTTCGCCCGCGACGCCGGAGGCGAGCTCGACTGGGCGGTCATGGTCTCGGGGCGCAGCTGGCCCGAAGTGGTCGTGGCGGCATCGGTGGCGGGCGTGCTCGACGCACCGGTGCTGATGACTCCCCCGGACGGGCTCCGCGACCCGATGCCGCCGAGTTCCTGGCGACAGCCGGCGTCTCGAGCGTGCTGGTCATCGACACCCAGGGGCCTGATTCAGATTCCGATGCCCGCGTCAGCGACAGCGTCACCGACGCACTGTCGTCGCTCGGCATTTCGTCCGAACGGGTCTCGGGAACAGATCGGTACGCCACCGGTGCAGCTGTTGCGCGCAAGCTCGGGCGATTCCTGCGCAGTACCTCCAGCGACCCGGGCGATGTCGGCGTCATGAGCGGGCTGGGTCGCACTGCTGTTGTGCCCAGCGGGGAGGTTTTCGCCGACGCGCTCGTAGCGGGACCATTTTCAGCGCGCGGCAGCCATCCGGTGCCGCTGACCCCGCCAGATCGGCTGCATCCCGAGGTGATTTTCTACCTCAGCAGGGCATCTGTGGACCATGTGGTGCTGATGGGCGGCACTGCTGCGTTGAGCGCGGGGGTCGAGGACGCGCTCACGGGGCTCGGTGTGACCGTGACCCGGCTGGCCGGAGCCACCCGTTACGACACCGCCATCAGGGCCGCCGAGCTGGTGCAGGGTCGCTTCAGCGACGATTTGGCCGACGACTGCTTCGGCCGGGAGCACATCGGCCTGGCCAGGGCGCGGGTTCCGTTCGACTCGTTCAGTGCCGGGCCGCTGCTCGCACGTCTGTGCGCACCGTTGCTACTGGCCGATCCGCAAGCGGTGCCCGCCGAGACGGCCGCGTTCTTGGATTCGGCACGAACTGCCGCAGGCGGCGACGGCATTGAACTCACAGCGTTCGGCGGCAACGCGGCCGTGTCGACGCGGCACTGTCTGAGTATCTCGGCTCGCGGATCATCACGGTCGACGCAGAAGACGGCAACAGCAGTGTCGGCGATGTCTCAGCGTCGGCAGCGCTTCCCGCTGGCTCATGCGGCGGTGAGGCGACCGACCCGCCCACTCAACTGCTGCCAGACCTCTCGGCGTTCTACCCCGCCTGGTCGCCCGACTGCCGCCACATCGCCTATTCAAGCGGCGGTGCGATCTGGGTAGCGAACATCGACGGCTCCGAGCCACGACGACTCGTCGGTGACGCCAACGGTTCCTCTTACGGAGCGGCGTGGTCACCCGATGGACGCAAGATCGCCGACGCGTTCGAGCAGCACGGTGACGGCGACTGGCTCGCCAGCATCTGGGTGATCAACATTGACGGCAGCGGCAAGAAGGAGCTGACCGACGGCACCTTTCACGACCGGGGTGTGTCCTGGTCGCCCGACGGCTCGACGATCGCGTTCAGACGGTTCTACGACGACAGCGCCCCAGGCGAGCACGGCGATCACGGCCGCTACATCATGAGGATGGATGCCTCGGGCAAGAACCTGACACAGATCACCGCCAGGAATTCCTGGGGCTTCTCGCCTGTGTGGTCGCCCGCCGGCTCGAAGATCGCTTACGCCAGCGGCGGCGACATCATCGAGATCAATCCGGATGGGACCGACCCCCGCTGGATAGCGAGTGGAACCGACAGCAGCATCTCCTGGTCACCGCACGGCGATCGCATCGCGTACATCCAGCGCCTTGACGACACGAGCATGCTCAAGACCGTGCGCACGGACGGCTTCTCCGAGCAGATCGTTGCGGAGATTCCGGCCCAGGCGCATTCGCCCGATTGGTCGCCCGACGGCGATCGACTCGCGTACTACACCTCTGATTCGGACCACGCCGATTACCGCCTCTGGATCACGGGCTCGGCGGGTGACGCTCCCGCGGCTGCGGCTGATTGCAGGCCGGGAGGGCTCGGCCACATTTCCGCGGGCTTCCCTGTGCCAGAGTGGTCGCCCTCTGCTGTGGGCACTGTCCGGCTCGCGGTGCTCTTCGTGGACTTCCCCAACGCGCAAGCCCAGCACAGCACCCATGCCGAAGTCGCCGAGAGCATCCCCTATATGGAGGAGTACCTCGAAGACGCGAGCGGCGGCAAGCTTGACCTGCGCTTCAGCGTGCTGCACGAATGGCTGCGTGCCGAGCAGGCCTTCGAGGCCTACCTCGAGGGAGAGTGGCTGGGCACCAATGCCAGCCAGTACTCGGCCCAGCTAGCCGAGGGCAAGCTCGACTTTTCCGATATTGACGCGGTCATGACGATCTTCCCGAGCGATCAGTTCTCGTTCGCCACCGTGACCGGCAACATTGACATCGCCGGTCGGACCGTGCCCACGATGCGCATGAACGTATGGCACCGCACCGAGACCCGACAGGTGACCTCCAATGGCTGGGCTGCAGCGCACGAGCTGCTGCACATCTTCGGCCTGGCCGACTTGTACGGCGACAGCCACAGCGAACGGCCCGAGCGCAAGGACGGCACGGTGCTCGTCGCGTCCGACTTCGGGATCATGGGTTTGTCGATCTACAGCTACATCGCAGAGAACGATCCCACCGTGCGCAACCGGAGCCGACTGTCGTCCGATCATTTCATCATCGATCACTGGCTTCGCTTCAGCGAGATGCTCGCGTGGAGCCGCTGGCAGATCGGTTGGCTCACGAAATCTCAGGTCAGCTGCATCGAAGTGCCCGATGCCCTGGTCACCGTCGACCCGGTGGCGCTGGGGGGCAACGGCACGCTCATGGCGGCGGTGCCCGTCGACAATCGCAAGGTGATCGTCGTCGAGGTTCGGCGCAGCGTCGAAGGGGACCAGTGGGTGCCGTTCGCCAAAGAGGGCGTACTCGTCTACACCGTTGATTCGGGCCTGCACTCGCTGCCGCTCAAGGTCGCAGGCGACGAAGACCGCACGATTGAGGGGTATCCGCTGCTGCGGACTGGCGACTCGCTCAGCGTGCTGGGTCACCGGGTAGCCGTGCTCGCCGAGAGCGACGGAAGCTACATCGTGCGCATCCACGAAGAGCCCTGACCCAACGCCCGACAAGGGCGTTGTGGCGCCACAGCATTCAGGACGCGACGACGGCGGTGACGCCGATGACGGCGGCTGCGATGCCGATGGCCTGGCGCATGTTGATGGGATCGTTGAAGGCGGCCCGGCCGACGAGGACGCTCATCACGGGGAACATGGATGCGCCCACGACGGTTGCGGGAGGGTCGAACCAGATCCCGACGATGTAGAGGATGGTGGCGCCGGCGCTCGCGACACCGGTCAGCACGGCGTAGCCCATCACCTCGGGCGGGGGCAGTGCGGGCAACCGGCGGATCGCGACCAGCACAGCTATTCCGGCGACCGAGGAGAGCCGTTGCCCGACACCAGGCCAGGCTCCTGAGCTCTCCGAGAGGTCCACCAGGACCCCGAGTCCTACCCCGTACGCGAGACCGGACATCAGCGCCCACGCAGTTCCCACCGCCACGTTGTTGCCGCGAGTTCCCCCGGCAGTCACGAGTCCGAGTCCTCCGAAGGCCACCGCAGCACCGATGATGGCGATGAGCGGCGGATCGTGGCCGCTCAGCGTGGTGTAAGCGAACGGGATGACGGCTGACAGCGTGGCGACGATCGGTGCCGCTATGGCCGACCCGGCCCGATCCAGTGATGTGTAGTAGCAGGCAAGGCCTGTGCCCAAGCCGACGCCCGAGATCAGGCCGCGCAGGAAGTCGTCGCCGGCGAACGATCCCGGCACCAGGGGAACGATGGCCAGCGAGACGATCGCTGCGGTGCCCTGAAAGGTGATCATCGCCGAGAGCACGTGGCACCGCATCACTACACGGCGTCCGAACAGGTCACTGGTGCCGATGCTCACTGAGGTGAGCAGACCGAACAGTGCCCCCATCGATCCCGCCTAAGGCCGCTGCGCCGTCACCGGCGCCGGCGCAGCAGTGCAGCCACCGCAGCCGAGGCCCGTGCAGGGATCGGGAGGAACTCGCCCTGCTGTGCCACCGTCGGACCGGCAACGAGCAGCATGCGGCCGGCGACGAATACTGCGACCGAGACATACGCCGTCGCCAGGACGAAGTAGAACGCGTTGAGCGTGACCGACATCCCGATTGCGGCACAGATGGGCCCCACCGTGGCGCCGACCCCATTCATGCGCACCAGCACAGCACTGGCTCCGGCCCGTTGGGAGCCCCGAAGCCAGTCGTTTGTCTGTGCCACTGCCATCGAATAGATCGGGTAGGCGAACGCTCCCATCACTCCCATGACGGCGATGCCTGCGAAGCCACGCTCGTCGAGAGCGAGCATGACGAGACTTGCAGCGCCGGCAATGGAAGCTGCCGCCACGATGACGATGCGCCGAGGCACGCGATCTGAGAGGCGGCCGAGCGGGATCTGCCCGAACAAGCTGCCGATCATCGGGGCTGCTACGAACAACGCGACCTGCAGCGGTGACAATCCCCTCGACGCGGCGTACACCGATCCGATACCGGAAATGGATCCCAGAGCCCCGCCGACCAGGAACGACACCACCACGCCGGTGGGTGCGGTTTGCAGAAGCGTCCGGAGGCCCACTGGTTCATGCTCCATCACCGGCGGGCTGGCGGATGCGGACAGCGACATCGGCACCAGCGCCAGCGAGACCAGCACGGAAACCACTGCGAACAGGGCGAAGCCGTTGGTGTCGGCGACGGCCACCAAGAGCTGGCCCGTGGCAATGGCGCCCATCGTGATGACCATGTAGCGGGCCACCATCCGACCGCGATTCTCGTTTGTCGCCAGTTCGTTCAGCCACGTCTCGGCAACGACGATCAATGCGGCGAAACACACTCCCCACATAAATCGACACGCACCCCAAACCAGTGGGTTGACGAAGACCGCCTGCACAAGCACAACGCTGCTGCCGGCCGATGCCAAAGCAGCAAAAACGCGCACGTGGCCGACTTGGCGCAGGAAATGGGGCGCCAGCCCGGAGCCAACCAGGAATCCGACGAAATTCATCGCCATGACCAGGCCTGCAATCGTGGAACCGAAGCCTTCCGACGTGGCCCGAACTCCCAGCAAGGTGTTCTGCAGTCCGTTGCCGGCCATCAGGAG
Source organism: Candidatus Poriferisodalis sp. (assembly GCA_965226645.1). Classification (GTDB taxonomy): domain Bacteria; phylum Actinomycetota; class Acidimicrobiia; order Acidimicrobiales; family Poriferisodalaceae; genus Poriferisodalis. Next base: position 339,134 of record CBDDDL010000004.1, on the reverse strand, counting down.
CGCGATGCCCGCAAAGAGGGCAGTGCTGCGGGCGGTGTGTGAAGCGAGAGCCGGGCCGCCCACCAGGGGTTCGGCCGCCGTAGCGCGAGAGATCTGTGGAACCTGTTCAGCGGCCATTTCATCTGCGCGGAGTTGCGCACGTTGGCGACGGGTAATCCGCACTGTGCCGGATGCGCCGCCTTCGGCGGCCGGGGTCGGCTCGGTCGCCGACACCTGTGGCTAGTGCTCCGCTGCGTCAGTCGTCGGTGGCTCGAAGGCCGGCGCGTGAACGTATTGCCAGCCGAATCGCCCCTTGATGCACAGATGGCCGCTCGTGACCGAGTGGTCAGACGGCGAGGTGACCGTCACAATGCGCTCGTCCTGGACGTGAAGGTCGAGATTGCAGCCCACGCCGCAGTACGAGCAGACCGTGCGGGTGACGGTCTGGGCGTCGGGGCGCCACTCCCCCACGGCTCGAAGATCGAACTCGGTGCGGAACTGCAAGGCCCCAGTCGGGCACACAGCGACGCAATTCCCGCAGTACACGCACGCCGATTCGGGAAGCTCGACGTCGTACTCGGTGCGGATACGGGCGTCGAAGCCACGTCCTGCCACCGCGATCGCGAACGTGTGCTGGGCGTCGTCACCGCAGGCCTCGACGCACTTGTAGCAAAGGACACAGCGGTCGTAATCCCGGATGTACAACTCGTCTTGAACGCGCACAGGCTCGTCGACCCGCTCGGCCATGTCGTAGCGATCCGGGTCGGCGCCGTATTCCGCTGACCATTCGTTGATTTCTGCGGCCTGGCTGAGATCGTTGGCAGAACCGAGGAACTCCAGCACCATCCGGCGGCTGTGGCGCACCCGTTCGGAGTCCGTGCTGATCACCATGCCGTCTTCTGCGGGCCGAGAGCAGGCGGGCACCAGGGTCCGGGCGCCTTCAAGCTCCACCACGCACACTCGGCAGACGTTGACCGGCGTGAGATTGGGCGCCCAGCAGATCGTGGGCGTCGACACGCCCGCCGCATTGCACGCCGCGAGCAACGTCTGCCCAGCGGGCACCGCGACTTCTGCGCCGTCCACGGTCAAGGTGACTGTCTGGGTCCCTGTTCCCGGGGACTCTGTTGCCGGGGTCTTCGAGACTGGTGTCTGGCTGGCGGGCGTCGCGGCCATGGTTTCGCTCATCGGGGCGTGCTCATGTCGTTGCATCCTCCAGCAGACCAAGTCGCAGCGCCGAGACCACCGCGGACGCTGCGGTGTGGCCGAGGCCACATATCGAGGCGTCTCCCATGGCGGCTGCGATGTCGGAGATCAATTCGATTTCGCGCCCCGATACCGCACCCGTGTCGCGAATGCGGGTGACGATTTCGTGCTGGCGCACCGTTCCGACACGGCACGGCACGCATTGCCCGCACGACTCGTCCCGAAAGAACTGTGCCAACCGCTGTACCACGGCGCTCATGTCGGCGGTGTCGTTGAAGACCATCACCGGTCCCGAGCCCAGCGTCGTGCCCGCAGCACGGGTGTCCTCGAGTGACAACGGCAGCTCCAGCGCGTCGGGTCCTACGAAGCTTCCGGCCGCACCGCCGAGAAGCACCGCTCGCAGCGTGCCCTGCACTCCCCCGGCCAGATCCAGCAGATCTCCGAGCCGCATGCCGAACGGCGCCTCGTACAGCCCTGGGCGGTCGATATGGCCTGACAGGCAGAACAGTTTCGTGCCGGGTGAGCCCTGTGTTCCCACGCTGCGATACCCATCGGGGCCGATTCTGAGAATCTCGGAAACATTGAGCAGTGTTTCGGGGTTGTTGACGACGGTCGGCTGACCGAACAGTCCGTGCGTGGTCGGGAACGGAGGCTTGTTGCGAGGCTCGCCGCGGAATCCTTCGAGCGAGTTGAACAGCGCCGTTTCCTCGCCGCAGATATAGGCGCCGGCACCCCGTCGCAGCTCGATGTCAAACCGCTGGCCCGAGCCGGCGGCGTCATCGCCGAGCCAGCCGTGCTCACGTGCGGTGGTGATGGCCCCTCGGAGGCGCTGGGTGGCCAGCGGGTATTCACCTCGAATGTAGATCCAGCCGTGCTCGGCGCCGACTACGAGGCCTGCCACCGCGATCGACTCGATCACAGCCAGCGGATCGCGTTCGCACAACAGCCGATCCTTGAACGTGCCGGGCTCTGACTCATCGATGTTGGCCACGACATGCTTCGGGCCGCTGCCGTCTGCAACGGCACGCCATTTGATGCCGGTGGGGAACGCGGCACCGCCGCGGCCGGAGAGTCCAGCAGCAGTGACCGCAGAGATGACGTCGTCGGGGCCCATTCGCAGCGCCCCCGCGAGCGCCTCTCCCCCGCCGCGCCGTCGGTAGGCATCCATGCTGAAGCTCTCCGCAGATGACGGCTGGCCCGCATCGACGGAGACCATGCGTCGCAAGAGACACGGAGCGCCGGGCGCATCCGCTGTCACGCTTGCAACGAGCGAGTTCGACTCATCGCCGTCGGCAGGCACCCGGTCGGGCTCGCCGCGGCCCTGGATGAACATGGCGGGGGCACGCTCGCACTGGCCCAGGCACGGTCCGAGATGGACCTGGCGGCCTTGCGAGCGCAATTGTTCCGCTAGCTCGTCCGCACCGGCGAGCGCGCAGATCGGGTCGACGCACACGTGGCAGACGCTCTCGGTATGCGGGGGCGCCTCGGTGGCGAACATGTCGTAGAACGTCGCGACGCCATAGGCCTCGGCCGGCGGCACACCAAGCTGGCGTCCCACGAAGTTCAGCCCGCCTGGGGAGATCCACCCCGCCTCCCGCTGCAAGGCGTGCAGTGCCGGCAACAACAGGTGCCGCAGCTGCTTGCGCCGTCGGGTTCCGCCGCGCACCACGCGCGGGTGCGCGACCACCACGGCTGCGACGCCGGCGGGCATCACACCCGACGGCGGCGCTACTCCGTTGCCGGTCTCATGCGCTGTTTCATTCGCGCCCGAAGTCCGCTCAGCGGGCGACGGTGCGGGCTGCGAGGAACGCAGCGTGGACATCCCGTTGTCGGTTGCAGTTTCGAGCGCAGCCATCACGGCGCGGCGCTCTGTCGCGGTGGGCTCGGCGTCGGAGAAACGCAGGTCAGCCACCACCACCACCCGCTGCAGAACTCGAACTGCCGGCTGCTCGTATGTCGTGCGCGCTCGACAGCGGCTCGATGCGAACCGCAGCCGCCTTGAATTCCGCGGTGCCGCTGCGCGGGTCCCATGCGTCATTGGTCAGAACGTTCAGGTCCACGAGCTCGGGGAAATGGAACGTGCTGAACACGAGTCCAGGGCGCACGCTGGCAGTGATGGATGCTTCCATGACCACCGAGCCCCGAGGAGAGGTGACCCGTACTGAATCTCCGTCGGCGATGCCGCCAGCGGCAGCATCAGCGCGGCACATTTCGATGGCATGGCCGGTTCTGATCGGCGAGGAATAGCCGGCCGACTGTGCACCGGTGTTGTACGAGTCGAGCGCTCGTCCGGTGGTCAGGCGAAGCGGGAACTGCTCGCTCAGAGCCTCAGCAGGGGGCCGATGCTCGTTGACGGTGAACGGCGCCGGCTCGTGCCCTGCGAGGCCGGGTTCCCACAGCCATGCGTGCAGGAACTCGGTGCCCGGGTGGTCCTCATCAGGGCACGGCCATTGCAGCCCGCCCGCGGATTCCAGCCGCTCCCAAGTCATGCCGCCGTGCATCGGCGACAGCGATCGCACTTCCTCCCACAGCTCTGCTGCCGATACGGCGGTCCACTGCGCACCCATGCGGCGGGCGAGGTCACCGATGATCTGCACGTCGTCGCGGGCATCTCCTTGGGGGGGCACCGCAGCACGTACCCGCTGGACTCGCCGTTCCGACGAAGTGACGGTGCCTTCCGATGAGGACCAGCCCGCTGCGGCGGGCAGCACCACATCGGCCATGCGTGCGGTGCGCGTCAGGGAAATGTCCTGCACCACCAGGCAGTCGAGACCTTCGAGCAGCTTGCGAGCGTGGGCCACGTTGGCCTCGGAGTCGGCGGGGTTCTCTCCGATGACGTACAGCGCCCGGAGTTCGCCGTCCTCCATGGCTTCGAACATCTTGGTGAGGTGTTTGCCGGGCACCGGATTCAGCTCGCAGCCCCAGCTGGCCTCGAACTTCGTCCGAACATCGGCGTCCGTGAGAGATTGGAATCCAGGCAGCCGGTCGGGCAGCGCGCCCATGTCGCCGCCGCCCTGCACGTTGTTCTGGCCTCGCAGCGGTACCAAGCCCGAGCCCCAGCGGCCGACGTGGCCGGTCAACAAGGCCAAGTTGCACAGCGACAGCACGTTCTCCACGGCGGTGTGGTGTTCGGTGATGCCCAGCGTCCACAGGATCTGCGCGGTTGGCGCAGTGGCATAGGCATGTGCCATCTCGGCGATGACGTCGCCGGGGACGCCCGTGCGGCGCTCGCCTTCAGCCAGCGTGTACTTCTCGACCGACTCGGCGTACACGTCGAAGCCGGAGGTTGCCCGATCAATGAATTCGCGGCGGTGCAGGCCTGCAGCGATGATCTCTCGACCCATGGCGTTCGCCAGTGCGATGTCGCTGCCGACGTCGATGCCGAGCCAGACGTCGGCGAACTCCGCCGACGGGGTTCGGCGCGGGTCGATCGCGTACATGACCGCTCCGCGGTCGATCCCTCGCATGAGGTGATGAAAGAAGATGGGATGCGCTTCGCGGGCATTCGAGCCCCACAGCAGGATCAAATCGGTCTCGGTAATCTCTGCGTAGGAGCACGTCCCGCCCCCGAGTCCGAACACTGTCGCCAGACCGACGACGGAAGGAGCGTGTCAGGTGCGATTACACGAGTCGATGTTGTTGGAGCGCAGCACCGTCCGCATGAATTTCTGGGCTGCGTAGTTCATCTCGTTGGTGCTCTTAGAGCACGAGAACATGCCGACGCCGCCCGCACCGTGCTGCTGGATGGCGGCTCCCAGGCCCGCAGCAGCCCGATCGAGGGCATCGTCCCAGGTCGCTTGACGCAGCACGCCGCCGTCTCGCACTAGCGGTGTTTCCAGCCGCGGAAGCGCTTCGTTGCGTCTGCGGCGAGTCGGCATGGTCCGGCGTGGCATCGCCCCTCCCGACTGCAAAGCCCCCCAATGATGGCTTTGCAAAACCAGATCGTACGGCACTAGCTCCAGCCAGGAGCCTAGTGCACCCCATTACGTTCCGCTGAGCAGAACAGTTCCACCATACGGCACGCGAGAGGGCATTTGGGAGCGCGTCGGTCGGTTCCTGATGGGACAAGAGGTACCTTGGTGCCGATGCAGTCGATCTCTCGAGCGTTCGCGGTGCTGCGGGCATTGGCGGTCGGGCCGCAAGGGGTCACCGACGTTGCCGATCAGGTGGGATTGCCCAAGAGCACTGTCGCTCGCTTGCTGACATCGCTGGAAGCCGTCGGCGCGGTGGCCCAGGACGACGCGGGCGGGGATTACCGGATCGGCCCAGGACTCATCGACATCGTGGGTGCCTCTGGCGATGAACGAGGCCTTGTGGTTGCGGCACGACCTCACCTGCATGACCTTGTCATTCAGATGGAGGAAACCGCAGGCGTCAGCGTTCGTGTCGACCGGACCGTGTACTACCTCGACCAGGTTGAGCACGAATCCGAAGTGCAGGTTCGCTCGTGGATCGGTGAGTACTGCCCGATGCACCTCGTGCCTTCCGGACTGGTGTGCCTGGCCCACTTGTCCGAAGACGAGCTTGCGGAGTACGCGGCCGGCGGGCTGGAGGCCACCACTCCGAACAGCGTGACTGATCGCGCTGCGCTCGCGGTACGGCTGGCTCAGGTTCGCAGCGCCGGTTACGTCTGGGTGTACGAGGAGTTCGCGCCGGGCATCAACTCGGTAGCGGCACCCGTGTTTGACGCTGACGGCGCGGTCATCGCCGCATTGCATGTCCACGGCCCGGCCTACCGGTTTCCCGATCCGAACCGAACCCACGACATCGGCCTCGCGCTCATCGAAACCGCAGCAAACCTCTCCGACCATCTCTCGGGACGGGCACTGGCTCGCCCGTAGTCACCGACGGTCGCGGCGGCGCCTGATCTCGTCGCAGACGGCTGGGACAACCGCGTGCAAGTCCGCGATCACCGCGTACCCGGCCTTGGTGACCATGTTGGCTTCGGGATCGATGTTGATCGCCAGGATGTTCTTCGAGCCCATGGCGCCGACCCAGTGCTGGATGGCACCCGAGATGCCGCACGCGATGTAGATCTCGGGCGCGATTCGGGTGCCGGTCTGTCCTACCTGATCGGCGTGATTGCGCCAGCCATTGTTCGTGACCGCGCGCGAACACCCGACGCGACCGCCGAGCAGCTCAGCCAGCTCCTCAAGTGCAGCGAAGCCATCGGCTGATCCCACGCCGCGGCCCCCCGAGACCACCACTGAGGCGGTGGCCAGCGTGACGCCTTCGGTCAGCGTCACCCGGTCGCGCACCAATGTTCGTTCGGCGTCGGGGCCCAGTTCGGGTTCGAAGTCGCGCACGACCGGTTCGGCGGCGGTCGCGGCAGGTTCAGCCTCGATCGAATGGTGCGCAAAGGTCACCAGCGGCAATGACGCCTCGAGGGTCACGTCCTCGAGCAGCGAGCCGCCCCACTGGATGCGCGTGATCTGCCAATTCTGCGCAGCGGGCGTCACCGTCACGCAGTTGGCGACCAGTGGCAGGTCGGTTCGGGCGGCCAGTTGCGCCATGGCCTCCGCACCACGGTCGGTGCCCACCGCGGTCACCGCAGCCGGCTGCTCGACCTCCACGAACGAGTTGAGCGCTGCGCCCCAGGCGTCGGGGCCGTAGTCAGCGAGCAGGGAGTGGATGCCTCGATGCACGACGGAAGCGCCGTAGGCACCGCATGCGGCCACCAGATCGGCTCCATGCGATTCGAACAGCGCCGCATCGCCGAGCACCACCGCTTCGACGGTCGTTTCGAGCGCCTGCGCAAGCGACCGCGCAGCGGTCAGCGCTTCGAGGGTGCCTCCCGAGAGGGCCCCTCGGTCATGGTCCACCAGGACGGCAACACCGGTCACAGCACACCCAGCTCATCAAGCAGGTCCACGACTGTGGGAGCCGCGGCCGCGCTGTCGCCCAACACGACGGTCGTGCTTGCTCGCTCGGGCGGACGGTGGAGTTGCAGGCGCGCTTGTCCGCCAGTGGCAGCCTCGCTTGCGCCCTCGAGCGTTGCGATCTGCGCTTTGCGCGACGCCAGCCGCCCCTTCATCGTCGGATACCGGGGCAGGTTGATGCCTTCCTTGACGCCGAGGGCGCAGGGCGCATCAAGCTCGTAGACCTCGTAGCCGGCGTCGGTCTCTCGCCTTGCGACAAAACCGCCGTCGGGCCGCGAGTCGATGCCCTTGATGCCGTTCACGATTGGGCGGCCGAGCGCATGCGCCACCCGGATGCCCACCTGGAAGTTGCCGCCGTCGGCCGATTCATTGCCGAACAGGATGAGATCGAACACGCCCTCGTCAGCTTCCAGCGACCGCACCGCCCTGGTGATCGCGAACGCTGTCCGCTGGGGGTCCCAATCCAGGCCGTCTTCGGCTTCGACGAGCGCGCAGCCCGTGGCCCCGACGCTGGCCGCGTAACGCAGCTGCTCGGCAGCCACCTCGGGCCCGAGCGTGAGCACCACAACTGCGTGGTCGCTGTCGCTGGCGGTGTCGCTGTCGGCGGCACGCTCGATGAGCTGCACCGCTGCCTCGACAGCGCATTCCTCGTGCGGGCTGGTGGTGAAGCCGAGGTGCGCGGTGTCCACCTGCTGGCCGTCGTCAGTTACGTTGATGCGCGAACCCGGCGACGGGACTCGCTTCACGCAGACCAGGATGCGCATCGTTCTCTCCCCGTGCCGCTCAGGCCTTCATCCGCTTGTCGTCGGGATCGAACAGTGCAAGGTTGGCGCCCGTCGCAGCGACCTTCACCGGGTAGTACTCGTTCTGGTACATCACCGCAAGCTCAGTGCCGATTGTGGCCAGCTCAGTCGGCAAGTACACCATTGCAAGGTAGGCGCCGACGGACGGAGCGTTGCCCGCCGTGGTCAGTTTACTGACGCGCCCGTGGGAATCGGTGATCCGTTCGCCCGAAGGCGTCAGCACTGGCTCGTTGCCTGCTCCCATCGGGAACCGGTCGTAGCCATCGGCGCAGCGCAGGCTTTCGAAGCGCAGCATCGACAGCGCGGCGGACGGCTCTGCCTCGCGGGCAGCAAGGTAGGCCTCCTTGCCGATGAAGTCAGCCGCCTTCACCTTGGGCCGTGCCAGGCCGGCCTCCACCGGGTTGTACTCGCTCTCGAGCTCGGCACCCATAAGCCGGTAGCCCTTCTCGAGACGGCCCGTGGTGCCGTACACCCCGGCGCCGACGGGGCGCAGCTCGAAATCGCGCCCGGCCTGCGAGATCGCGTCCCACAGCGCCAGCCCGGCGCTGGTAGCGCAGTAGATCTCTAATCCGGCGTCGCCGACGTAGGAGATGCGCAGCATCTGCGTGGGGATGCCCGACAGCAGAACGTTGCGCACCTGCCCGTAGCCGAACGCGTCCCCGGAAAGGTCGGTCTCGGTGAGCGTCTGTAGCAACGCGACAGCGTTGGGCCCCCACACGCCGTAGGTCGCAAGCGCCTCGGTGCGGTTCTCGAACGCCACGCCGCCCTCGGGCAGGTTGTGCCGGAACCAGTACTCGTCACGGCCGCCGTCGAACGCACCGGTGGCGATGCGGAACCGGTCCTGCGCGAGCCGCACGATGGTGAGGTCGGATCGGAATCCGCCGTCGGGCGTGAGTACGGGCGTGTAGATCGAACGTCCGACTGGCAGGTCGCACTTGTTGACCACCATGTGCTCGATGTAGGGCACGACGCCGGGGCCGGACACCTCGAAGACCTGGAACGGCGAGATGTCCACCAGCCCGCAGTGCTCGCGCAGGTGCAGGTGCTCGGCCTCGGTGATGGGGCTCCACCAGCGGGCGTCCCATTCGTGCGTGCGCCCTGAGATGCCGTAGCGCTCCACGAGATCGGCGTTGGATTCGTACCAGTGGGGCCGCTCCCAGCCGCCGGCCTCGAAGTAGAACGCACCGAGGTCGTCGGTGCGGGCCTTGGCGGGGCCGCACGTGATGTTGCGCCGGGTGTCCCACTGCTCGCGGGGGTGCACGATCCCGTACGTCTTGTTGAAGTGCTCGTCGGCCCGAGCTTCGATGTGGTGGACGTTGCGGTCCTGGTTGTAGAACCTCGTCACGTCCGAGCCGTGCGGATCGGTCAGGCGGGGGTAGCCGTAGGTCATCCATTCAGCCATCAGCCGGCCGACGCCGGGGCCCTCTTTCACCCACACGGCTGCGACCGACCACAGGTTCTCCACCTCGACGGTGGGCCCGAGCACGGGGGCGGCGTCGGGCGTGAGCGACAGGAGCCCGTTGATGGCGTACTTGATCTCGCCGTCGCCCAGGAACTCCATCAGCTCGATGGCCTGCTCGAGCTGTTCGTCGAAGTCGTCGGGCGTGAACGGCATCTCGGTGGGGCTGAGCGCCGCTTCCTCGTTTGAGGGGATGTCCTCGACGCGGTGCAGGATCGGACGGTGGGCGTAGCTGCCCACTTCCATGGAGCCGGCGGATTGACGCTCGTAGCAGAACGTGTCCATGTCCCGAACGATCGGGTAGGCCAGCTCTTGATTCGTCTCCACCAGGACGTCGAAGGGGCCGACATCGACCATCTGATGCACGGCGGGCGTCAGCGGGATCGTCGCCCCCGCCATCTCTGCGAGCTTCGGGCTCCACACACCGCTGGCGATGGCCACCGTGGAGCACTCGATGCGCCCCTTGTCGGTCAAGACCGCCGACACCCGCGGCCCGTTGGGGCCCGGGACGGTCTCGATGTCGAGCACTTCGGTGTTCGCATGCACCGACAGGTGCCCGGCGTCCTGGGCCCGCTTGCGCATCTGGGTGCCCGTCTCCAGGGAGTCCACCGCGGACACGCTGGGTGTATAGAAGCCCCCCAGGATGACGCTGGGATCGATGAAGGGCACGATCTCGACAACCTCGTCGACGGTGAGCAGCTTGGACTCGATCCCCCAGCACTTCGCCGAGGTCATGCGTCGACGGAACTCTTCGAGACGTTCAGGCGAGCGGGCCACCTCGAGCCCCCCGCAGGTGTTCTGCAGGCCGAGCGCCCCGTACTGTCGCTGGCTCTCGACGGTGAGGTCGACGATCTCCTTGGAATGGTCGACGGGAAAAATGAAGTTCGACGCATGGCCTGTCGAGCCGCCCGGGTTGGGCAGCGGCCCCTTGTCGAGCAGCACAATGTCTGTCCAGCCGAGGTCGCTGAGATGTCCGACCAAGCAGTTGCCGACGATTCCTGCGCCGATGACGACACAGTCGGCTCTCTCGGGAAACTCGCTCATGCCAACCCCCTCCAAGACACGCATGCAACCGGAATTCGCCCCTGGGCGCCGCCAGAATACGGCATCCAAGAATGACCAATCGAGTCACTGCTGTTCTGTATGATGGAACAGTTCCGCTCAGCGGAACAGACTAGCGCGGAACGGTAGCTCAGGAACGCGTTGGAGAGCGACACTGCGGAGGCGTGATCCGGCTGAATGGCCGTTTCCGCAGGCACAGCACAGGGGGTGCGCAACATGACGACAGCGAGCGAATTTCCGAGCGATTTGGACATCGCCTCGGCGGCGACAATCCGACCGCTGACTGAGATCGCGCATGACGCGGGCATCCCGCGGGAGTTCTTGGAGCTGTACGGGCACGGCGTGGCCAAGGTCGGCCTCGGTGCCATCGAGGCCATGGCTGATCGGCCCCGTGGCCGCTATGTCGTGGTGACAGCCATCACGCCGACTCCGCTCGGCGAGGGCAAGACGACCACGACGGTCGGTCTGGGCCAGGCATTCGCACACATCGGCCGGACCGCAACCATTGCGATCCGCCAGCCGTCGATGGGCCCGACGTTCGGCATCAAGGGAGGCGCAGCCGGCGGCGGCTACAGCCAGGTCGTGCCGATGGACCTGTTCAATCTGCACCTCACCGGCGACATGCACGCCGTGACGGCTGCCCACAATCTCTGCGCCGCCATGCTGGATGCGCACCTGTATCACGGCAGCGAGCCCAGCCTGGACATCCACAACATCACCTGGCGACGAGTTCTCGACGTCAACGACCGGGCGCTGCGCAACATCACGATCGGGCTGGGCGGGCGCCTCGACGGCATCCCGCGCGAGTCGGGGTTCGACATCACCGCTGCGTCCGAAGTGATGGCAACCCTTGCGCTGTGCACCTCGATGGAAGATCTGCGCGCCCGCCTCGGCCGCATCGTGCTGGGCTACACCCCCTCGGGTGAACCAGTCACTGCCGAGGACATCGGCGCGGCCGGCTCGATGGCGGTGCTGTTGCGCGAGGCCATCAAGCCGAACCTGATGCAGACCCTCGAAGGCACGCCGGCGCTCGTGCACACGGGGCCCTTCGGGAACATCGCGACCGGGAACTCTTCGATCGTGGCCGACCGCATCGGCATCGGAACGTCCGAATTCCTGCTGACCGAAGCCGGATTCGGCGCTGATATGGGCGCCGAGCGCTTCTTCAACATCAAATGCCGCTATTCGGGGGTCTCCCCCGACGCTGCCGTCATCGTGGCAACCGTGCGAGGTCTCAAGGCACATTCAGGCAACCACCGCATCGTGGCGGGACGACCCCTGCCCCCCGCCTTGCTCGAGGCCAACCCCGACGAGGTCCACGCCGGTGGCGACAACCTGCGCAAGCAGCTTGAGAACGTGCGGATGCACGGGGTGTCACCGGTGGTGGCCATCAACGAGTTCCCCGGCGATCACGGGGTCGACCTGGACGCCATCGCCGAGATCGCATCCGAGTACGGCGCCCGCTCGGCCCGGTGCACCCATTTCGCGAATGGCGGTGCGGGCGCAGCCGAGCTGGCCAGCGCCGTGGCCGAGGCTGCAGAAGAGCCGACCGACTTCGCCGTGCTGTATCCCAGCGACATTCCGCTGCGAGACAAGATCCACGCCGTAGCGACGAACGTGTACGGCGCTGACGACGTGAGCTACACCGCCCGGGCGAACCGCGAGCTCGACAGCTACGAGCGGAACGGCTTCGGCAACCTGCCCGTGTGCATCGCCAAGACGCACCTGTCGATCTCGTCGGACGCGTCGCTCAAGGGTGCGCCGACGGGCTGGACACTGCCGGTGCGCGAGGTGCGTGCGTCGGTTGGTGCAGGCTTCGTGTACCCGATCTGCGGCGACATGCGCACCATGCCGGGCCTCGGCCGTGATCCGGCCGCCCGCCACATCGACCTTGACACCGACGGTGAAATCGTCGGTCTGAGCTGAGCCGGAGCGGCCCCAATGGTTTTGATGTTCACCCCCCTGCGCGCCTGTCGCGCTGCTACGAGATGGATGCCTGCGGCAGCGCATGCGCGGTCCTCGCGGCTCGCGGCGCCCGTCTCCGCAAGCACGCGAGATGCGCTGCACCGGCTTCTCAGCGAGGCCCAGTGGGAGCTGATCCCGCTCAATAACCTCGCTGAGCAGCTCCAGCACCTGCCTGCGAATTCTCCGCTGTCCGTGACCGCCTCAGCAGCCAAGACGCTCGAGGACACGCTGGATCTGACAGCGCAGCTGTGCACGCTCGGGCATCGTCCAGTCCCCCACATTGCCGCCCGCATGGTCCGCAGCCGGGGGCATCTCGAAGAGCTGTTGGGGCGCGTGGCGGCCTTGGGCCTGAACGAGATCTTCCTTGTTGGCGGCGATGTGACCTCGCCCGCTGGCCCGTTCGACAGCGCAGTGGCGTTGCTCGAGACGCTGACCGATGTCGATCACTCACTGACCCACATCGGTGTGACGGCGTACCCCGAAGGCCATGCGCTCATCGCGGACAATGTGCTCCATGACGCGCTCCACGCGAAGCAGGCAATCCTGCGAAGCGCAGGTATCGAAACGCACGCGTCCACGCAGATGTGCTTCCACGGGCGCTCGATCACCGACTGGCTGGCTGCTGAGCGCCAAAGCGGCCTTGTGCTGCCGGTCCATCTGGGCATCCCTGGCGCAGTCGAGCCCGCGCGTCTGATGCGCATCGGGACTCGCTTGGGCATCGGTGCCTCCCTGCGCTACCTGCAGAAGAACCGAGGCGCTGTCGCGAGGCTGATGCGACCTGGCGGCTATGACCCCAGCGCATTGCTCAACAGGCTCGCAGCGCAGGCCGACCAGCTCAATATCGCGGGCCTGCATGTCTTCACGTTCAACTCCATCGAGTCCACGATCGCCTGGCGAGACGCAGCTCTGGAGCGCCTCCGCTAGACCGTCACCGTTAGACCGTCTCTGCGGCGGCGGCCGCTTGGGCGCCGGGGAGCGAACCCGCCGGTGCAGCGTCGGTGGGCTCACGCGGCGCAGGATTCTCGGAGATGGCCAGATGCAGCGCAGCGGCGACTATTCCCAAGGCTGCGGCGAGCCACCACCACAGGTCATATGAACCTGTCACCTCACGCAGCACTCCCGCTCCGTATGAACCGGCAAAGGCGCCGATCTGGTGACTGAGGAAGACGACCCCGAAAAGCGTCCCGGCGTTGCGTACGCCGAACTGGCCCAGAACGATCCCCGATGTCAGCGGGACGCTGGCCAGCCAGACGAGACCGACCACAGCTCCGAATCCCAACGCCACCAGTGGCGTCGTCGGCAGCACAAGCAAGCCCACGAACGCCACGGTCCGGCACGCATAGATGATGCTGAGCAGGCGGCTCTTGTCGATTCGTGATCCGAGAACGCCCGCCGCAAAGGCCCCCACGATGTTGAACAGGCCGATGAACGCCCACGAGAGCGTGGCGATCCGGGCGCTGTGGCCCGCGTCGGTGAGGGACTTGGGCAGGTGGATACCGATGAAGGTGACATGGAAACCGCAGACGAAGAACGCCGCGTTGAGCATCACGAAATCGCGATGACGCGCAGCACGCGCAAGCACGGACCGCAGCGGCTCATCGTGGTCGGCAGCCCCGGCAGCCCCGGCAGCCCCGGCAGCCCCGGCAGCCCCGGCATCGGGCGTGGTGTCCGCGCCAAACCCACCCGATAAGCCAGCGGGCGGAGTGCGAAGGGGGCGCACAACCACAACGATCGAGACGGCCACCAGCGCCAGCAGCGCCAGCGCGGTGCGCCACCCGAACGAGCCGATCAGCACGCCAGTGAGCGGCACCAGCAGGAAGTGACCAAAGGATCCGAAGGCCGTTGCGATCCCGAGCGCCAGAGTGCGTCGCTGCGGATCCACCAGCTTGCCCATTGCGGCAAGCACGACGGCAAACGAGGCCGCAGACATGCCGAGGCCCGTCACGAACCCGCCGCCGAAGTACAGGCTCACCGGGCCCGACGCCGTCGCCATGACCAGCAAACCGGCGGCGTAGATCACCGCCCCGACGAGCAGGACCCGAGCAGCACCGAACCGATCCGCAATTGCGCCGGCGATGGGCTGTCCGAGTCCCCAGATCAGATTCTGCAGGGCCACGGTCAGCCCGATCGTGTCGATACCCACCCCCAAGGAGGTATCAATCTCGTCGGGAAACAGGCCCATCGTGGCCCGCACGCCGAGTGTGACGGCGGTGACGATGCTCCCGGCGACGAGGATCGGCACCATCGAGCTTTGCGGTGACCGGGCACGCACCGGTTCAGGCTAAGGCCCAGGCACATTGCGCCGTCAGCCAATAGCGACGGCTGCGGCAGCAGAGCCGAAATCGATTTCGTGTGCCGCGTCAGCCGGACATAGCGTGCGAACATGGAGTCAGTGAGTTGGGACGTGTTCATTGGTGCGGGGGCGATGGTCGTCGCGATGGTCGGGCTGATGTTCGTCCTAGCCCGGTACCTGACGGCACCGATCGTGCAGTAAATCGCCGCACTCGACCAGCGCCTGACCACCCAGATCGCGGACCTGGACCAGCGCCTGACCACCCAGATCGCCGAGGTCGACCAGCGCCTGACCGCCCAGATCGCCGATGTCGGCCGCCGGATCGACGAGCAGACCGTGCGGATCGACAAGCTGGGCGAACGGATCGACGCGTTGAGCGTGCGGGTCTCCGATCTGGCGCAGCGCATGGCCCGCGTCGAAGAACGTGTCGGTCTCCCCGCCGAGCCTTTGACCGCCTGACCTTCGGAAGCCATCCAGACTCACCGCTACGCAGCGGCGGCAGGCAAGGCCTCAGCAGGGTTTGATGAGGCGTACTCCGTGGATGGCTTCCATCGCGTTGAGCTCAGCCAGCACCTTTAGGGACGGACGGCGTGATACTCGGATCGTCGCCACGGCGGCATGGTGCTTCGGCCCGGCCAGGATCTCGTTGCGCATCTGCAGCACGTTGATCCCGCTCGCTCGCAACGTCATCAAAATGCCCGCAAGCACACCGACCTGATCGCGGTGGCGCACCACGATGGTGCTGCGACCCAGGGGCCGCTCGGCACGATTGATGCAGTTCAGCACTTCGCCAGTCGAGAACGCCTCCAAGACCTCCACGACACCGTCGGCAATGTCCTCTGAGGCTTGCGTCGTCGAGGCCCCGATGTGATGTGTGCCGGTCACGCTTGGATGCGACGCCAGCGGAGAGCGCCAGTTCGGCTCGGCGCCAGGAGGCTCTCCCTGGAAGACGTCGAGCCCTGCCCGCATGCCTCGCTCGTCGAGTGCTCGCAGCAACGAACTCTCGTCCACGATCTCGCCGCGGGACGTGTTGAGCAAGATCGCACCGTCGGGCATCTTCGCCAGGAACTCAGCATCCACGAGGCCGCACGTCTCGGGGTTGGCAGGCAGATGCAGCGAGACGATGTCGGCCCCGGCCAGCAGGCTGTCCCAGTTGGGAACGATCTCGATCTCGAGCCGCTTCATCTCGGCGAGCAGCTCGGCTGAACGGTCTGAGCGGTACAGCGCCACCACCTCGATGCCGAACGCAGCGGCTCGACGGGCTACCTCGATGCCGATGGCGCCCATGCCCACAACGGCCATCCGTCGACCCTTCAGACCTGTGGCGCCCATGTACTGGGACTTGTTCCAGCGCCCCTCGTGCAGGTCCGAGGTGGCGTCGGGGATCTGGCGGTCGACCGACAGCAGCAAGCCCATCGTCAGCTCGGCAACGGCCACAGCGTTGCGACCCGGCACGTTGCAGATATACACGCCGTACTTGCTGGCCCCGTCACAGTCGATCGTGTCGGTTCCGGCGCCGGCGCGCAGCACCATGCAGAGCCGATCGGCGGACTTGAACACCCTGCGCCTCACCTCGGTGCTGCGCACGACCAGGACTTCGACACCCTCGATGTGCTCGGCAAGATCGTCGGCCGTCAATTCGGGCTTGACGATGCACTCGTGGCCCGCAGCTTCGAGCCGGCCCAGGCGTCCGGTATCGATCTTGTCGGCAAAGAGAATGCGCATCGGCGTCACCGCTCGGACAGGGCATGCCGTCACTGCGCCCGCCGCCGCAGTCGCTGGGACATGTACCCGCATGTTCAGCCAGTGTGCCAAACGCGCGACCCTGCGCGGTGCCACCGGTGTCTTCCGCTCTTGCTCGCTGCGCTCGCGGGCCGCTCGGGCCCTGGGTCTTCCGCTCTTGCTCGCTGCGCTCGCGGGCCGCTCGGGCCCTGGGTCTTCCGCTCTTGCTGCCCATCCTCATGCGATTGGTCTCACGGGCCTCTCGGGCCTGTGACTCCCGCTCAGCGTGAGGCGAAGTCGTCTTCGATGTAGGCGCGAATGATGTCGTCGTAGCTCTGGTCGGGTACGAAGCCCAGGTCCAGAGCCCGCCGAGTGTCGAATCGCTCGGGCCATCCGGAGACGATCTCTGCGACGGTCGGGTCGGGTGATTCTGCGATCAGTGCTTCCGCATCGGGCCCAGCGACGCGAGTGAGGGCTTCGATCTGTTCGCCGACTGTTACCGAGACCCCTGGCATGGTGAGGTTGCGGCGTGCTCCCAAAGCCGCGCTGTCGAGTTCTGCAGCATGGAGGATGTACTCGATTGCCGTACGAGGGCTGGCGTGGCTGTGGCGTACCTCCCTGGAAACGGGCAGCACCGCCCGTGTTCCAGCCAACGGTTCACGGATGATGCCGCTGAAGAAGCCAGATGCAGCGGCATTGGGGGGACCGGGGCGAACGCTGATGGTGGGAAGTCGTATGCCGATGCCATCGAAGAAGCCACGGCGGCTGTAGTCGGCGAGGAGTGCTTCGGCGACCATCTTCTGCGTGCCATAGGAGGTGAGCGGCGTCAGGTGGAAGTCATCGGGGATCGGATCGGGAAAGGGCGCACCGAAGACCGCTATTGACGACGTGAACACGACCCGCGGGGTCCCCTCGGCGAAACGCAGAGCATCGAACAGCGCTCGGGCACCGTCGATGTTGCCAACCATTCCCTTGTCGAAATTGGCCTCAGCTTCACCCGATACGACGCCGGCAAGGTGGAAGATCACCTCGGGCATCGGCTTGAGCAGCTCGGTGGCGACCCCAGGCTCGCAAAGGTCGGCGACGTGCGCTGTGCAGATGGCGCCCTCCGTCGGCCCCTCAACGATGTCGACGAGATCGATCCGCTGAATGGGCCTCGCACGCAACGCGCCAACGTCCACCAGTCGCTTGGTCAACTTGCGGCCAAGCATCCCAGCGGCCCCAGTGATCAGCACGTGCATCCGGCGAACCTAACTTGAGATTTCTCCCAGACACCTCCGTCGGTACCGGGCCGTGGCGTGCTACAGCAGCTGTCCCACATCAAGAATCAGCAGGATCACCAGCAGCACGATGATCCCGACGTTGAGCACGCTGACCGGCCATTTCCAGCGGTGATCAGAGTGCCAGTGCCGCTTGATGCTGGCGATGTTCGCCCACAGTGCCACCAGCGCGATGGGTATGCCAACCGCAGGTCCGACGCCGGGCGCAAGTCCGATGAACGGCGCGACAAACGGGAGGAGCACATAGGTGAGCGTGCAGCGGACCGCGGAGATCAGAATCGAGAACCGCAGCGTGCGGGCGCTGGCCTCGTCGAGCTCTGAAGCTGCAGTTGCAACGGTCCCGGTCACGGTGGCCCATTCTCGCAGCCTGTTTCGCTGGCACCACCCAGGTAGCAGCCATCGCCGGCTGTCGGGGCGCCGACGGGCTTCTGGCAGGCGGCTGGCGAAGCGCTCACTACCATCATCGGCAATCCACGGACTCAGGGGGAATCATGGCCGGTGCACTC
Source organism: Candidatus Poriferisodalis sp. (assembly GCA_965226645.1). Lineage (GTDB taxonomy): Bacteria > Actinomycetota > Acidimicrobiia > Acidimicrobiales > Poriferisodalaceae > Poriferisodalis. The sequence continues at coordinate 320,983 of CBDDDL010000004.1, read as the reverse complement.
GACGGAATTCGTGTTCTGGACCTGTCCACGCTGGTGCAGGGCCCCCAAGCTGCCGAAATGCTGCACGACCTCGGCGCCGAGGTGATCAAGATCGAGCTTCCGGGCATCGGCGACGTGGGCCGCCATGTGGACATGCTCGAGGACTTCGGCCACACCTCGGTGTTCATTGCCTGCAACCGGGGCAAGCGTTCGGTGACGCTGGATCTGCGCATCGAGGCGGGCCGGGAGGCGTTCCTGCGGCTGGTGGAGACTTCGGATGTAGTGCTGTCGAACTTCAAGCCGGGCACGCTCGACGAGTGGGGCCTGAGCTACGAGGAACTTGCTGAGCTGAATCCCAGGATCATCTGGGCGGCGGGCAGCTTCCTGGGCCCCGTCGGGCCCGACGCCTTGCGCGAGGGCGCCGACATTGCAGGGCAGGCCTCAGGCGGCGTGATTGCATCCAGCGGGTATGACGGCGGCCCGCTTTCGACCTATGGCTCGCTTGTTGCCGACCACTGTGGCTCGCAGAACCTCCAGACGGGGGTAATTGCGGCGCTGTTCGCCCGGGAGCGCACGGGCCGGGGTCAGCGAATCGACGTGAGCCTGCTGGGCGGGCAGATCTGGCTCCAGGCGGTCGAGTACACCCATCTGCTGCTGACGGGCAACGAGGCAGGCCGTTCGAACGGCGGTCATCCCCTGGTGCATGCGCTGTACGGCATCTTCCCCACCGCCGACGGCTACTTGGCCATGGCGGGCTGCCCAGAGCACCTGTGGCCGGGCATGTGCAGGGCCATCGAGCGTCCCGACATGGTGGACCATCCGACGTTCAACGCCTACTTCGTCAGCCCGGAAGTGTCTGCGGAGATGCGGGTGTTCTTCATCGAGGTGTTCGGGACGCGGACCACCGAGGAATGGTCAAAGCGGCTCGAGGCAGAGGAACAGCGGTTCTGCGCGGTGCGCTCGCATTCCGAAGTTGTGGCCAGCGAGCAGCCCTATGCCAACGGCTACCTGGCCAAGGCCGACCACGATGAGTGGGGCGAACAGACGTGGGTGGGTTGCCCGATCACGATGAGCGACACGCCGACGCGGTTCAGCAACCAAGTGCCTGAGCTTGGCCAGCACACCGAGGAAGTGCTGCTTGAGGCCGGCGTCGAATGGGACGACCTGGAGCGGTGGCGCGAGGCGGGGGCCTGGTAGCTGCGTGAGGCACGGCTGAGTCGCCGGGCCCAGTCGTCGGGGTCGATCCCGAGGCTCAACTGCAGAGTTCGCCGTCGGAGACCACGGGGCGGCCGGCCAGCACGGTGTGACGTACCTTGCCGGTGAATTCGCGGCCCGCCCATGGGGTGTTGCGGCTGCGTGACTGAAGCTCGTCGGCGCGGACTGTCCAACGCTGAGCGGGATCGAACACCGTGAGGTTGGCGGGCATCCCGGCTTCGACGCGGCAACCGTGTCCGGCGATGCCGGCGATGCGTGCCGGCGCAATCGAGACCACCTCGACGAAACGGGCGGGCGACATGGCCCCCGTTTCCACGAGTTCTGACCAGATCACCGACGCCATCGTCTCGACACCGGTCATGCCCGGAGCGGCATCGCGCAGCGAGGTGTCCTTCAGCGAGGGGTGGTGCGGCGCGTGATCGGTCGCGACCGCGTCGAGCGTGCCGTCGCAGATTCCGAGGCGCAAGGCTTCTACGTCGCTGCGCAGGCGCAGCGGGGGGTTCATCTTGCCGGTCGTGCCGAGTCGTTCGACGTCATCCTCAGTGAGCACGAGATGCTGGGGTGTCACTTCGGCGGTGGCATGGATGCCGTTTCGCTTCGCAATGGAGACTCGGGCCATCGCAGCAGAAGTGGACAGGTGCAAGACGTGGTATCGGCCGCCGGTCTTGGCTGCCAGTGCCAGATCGCGCGCCACGATGCTCTCCTCGGCCGCCGCCGGCCGGCCCGCGAGGCCGAGGCGCCGCGCGACCGCTCCGTCGTTGATGACTCCCCCGGCAACCATGGACGGGTCTTCGGCGTGCTGGCTCACAACGGAGCCCGGCATGCCGACGGTGGCGGCGAGCGCAGCTTCCATGACCATGTCGTCGGCCACACAGTCGCCGTCGTCGGTGAACACCCTGACGCCGACGGAATACAGCGCTGCCATATCGGTGAGCCGCTCGCCTTGTCGGCCCACAGTGATCGCGGCGGAGGTCCGCACGTCGCACGGGACTCCGGTGGCAAGCGAGAGCACTTCGCGGACCACCTCGGGGCTGTCGATCGTCGGGTTCGTGTTCGGCATCATCACGCATGCCGTGACGCCGCCCATCGCCGCACCGGCCGCACCCGACGCGATGTCCTCGCTCTCGGCGCTGCCCGGCGTGCGGAAGTGCACCTGAATATCGACGAAACCCGGCATCACCCATGCGCCGGTGGCATCGAGCGTGCGGCGAGCGGGGCCAGCTTCGCCGGCGGGCACTACGGCGACGATCTGTGCGTTTTCGATGACGACGTCGACCGGACTGGCGGCGAGCGGCCCCGACCGGTGCGTGAGCCGGCCACCCGTGATGACGAGATCCGCTGCCACGGCTTCACCCTAAACCGGAAGCCACCGCGGCCTGGATTGCGTGGCAACAGGGGCCTGTCACGGGGGCCGTCGTGACTCAATGTGCTGGCGGTGTGGACGGGCGAGGGCAGCGCGTTGAAGTCGCCGTGCCATCTGCGGACCGTCGGCATTGCCTGTTCGCCCGGCAAATTGACGTGCGCTAGCTCAACCGCTCGACTGCCTCGAGCAAGTCGAAGGCTCGATCGAAGCTGAAGATGCGCGTGATGCCCGCTCTTGCCATCACTGCTGCGTGCAAGGCGTCGCGTGCCGACAGGCCAGCAGCGCTCTGCATCAGCGTGCGCGCTGCACGCACTTCTGCTACGCCGAACCCGAGCACGTCGTCGACGAGAGCATCCAGGCTCGCAAACGCAGCGTCGATCGCATCGAGCCGACCGATAGCGACGTAGCGGTGGAGGATCTCCTGGTACACCTCGACATCGGTGACGAGTGTGTCGCCGGTTTGCGCCAGGCGCGTGAGCACGACGATCGTTCGGTCCTTGTTCGGATGATCCGCGCCGATCAAGTACATCGGCACATTGGAGTCCACGAAGATCATGACGCTGCTCGGCCGGCTCCGATCTCGCGCAGCATGTCATCGATGTCAGAGGTCGGGAAAGAGTGCTGTGATGCGACCGCTATGGCCCGAAGCTTGAGATCGGGGGACTGGCGACTGTCGCTTCGGGCCTCACGCAGGGCCTGTCGGACCCATTCCGCAACCGTCATTCGGCACTTGATGGCAGCACCTTGAATCTCCGCGTACTCATCCTCGGCTACGAGCACCTGCAGACGCTTCGTCACGTGCATGAGTCTATCTGACTGCTCATCGAACAGTCACCGACTCAAGCGTCAATCTCTACTGCCCCGACACCACCAGTCGCTAGAGCGAACCGACACCTGCTCGCTCGGCGCTCGCTGAATCAGGGAGCACGAGCCGGTACGGTTTCGGCCATGACGCTTGCGGAAGCTCCCCCGGTCGCCGTCAGCCCTCTCTCGGACCGTCAGAGGGCCGACTACGAAGCCAATGGCTACTTGTGCCTGCCTGGATTTGTCGGAGCTGAGTGGCTCGATGAGCTGCGGGCCGTCACGGAGGAGTTCATCGAGGCCAGCCGGGCGGAGGCATCCTCGGCCAGGGTGTTCGATCTGGAACCCACGCACACGGCTGACGCACCGAGGCTGCGGCGCCTGAACTCGCCGGTCGACCAGCATCCGACGTACGCCCGGTTCACCTTCGAAGGGCCGCCGGCGCAACTGGCTTCAGCGCTGCTGGGCGGCCCGGTGCGCTACCACCACTCCAAGCTCAACTTCAAGTGGTCCGACGGCGGTGAAGAGGTGAAGTGGCACCAGGACATCCAGTTCTGGCCGCACACCGATTTCACGCCGCTGACGATTGGGGTGTACCTGTCGGATGTGGATCCGGACATGGCGCCAATGGGCGTGCTGCCCAGCAGCCATCTCGGGCCGCTGTACGACCTGTATGCGCCCAACGGAAGCTGGGCCGGGTCAATGAGCGACGACGACGCTGCCGGGCTCGACCTTGACGCCATGGTGTACCTGGGAGGTCCGGCGGGCTCGGTCACGGTTCACAACTGCTGCATGGTGCACGGCTCGATGCCGAACAATTCGCCGCGGCCCAGGCCGCTGCTGCTGCAGACATATTCGGCTATCGACTCCTACCCCATCTCCCACGTCGGTGCGAACGGCGTCCTGGGCTCGAGCGGCGGCCGTCTCTGCGGCGGCGAGTCTTCCCAGATGCTCACCATCGATGGCCGGCAGATGCATGGGGCGCCCGACTGGTCACTCAAGGGCCCGCCCACCATCTTCGGCTCTCAGCAGAAGGGCGGCTGAGTCGCTGCGAGGCCGGATGCGCTCTTGTCGAGGGGTTCCGCAGCCATGAGCGACGACCGCCAGCACGCGCTGCCCGATTTCGCAGGGGCTCTTGAGGCTGTTCTGCGGCGCGAGATCGACGACTGCGATGGGCTGATCTCGGCCGAGCGGCTCAGCGGCGGGGCGAGCATGGAGTCGTACCGGCTTCGTTGCCACCGTGCCTCGGACCCTGGCGGTGTCTTCGACATCTGTCTGAGGCGGGGGCCTGACGGGATGGACCGAGAGGGCGACAACGTCACTGGCGTCGAAGCCGAGGCGCTGTGCATGAGCACGGCTCGTCTGGCGGGTGTGCCTGAGCCCGAAGTGCTGTACGTGCTGGTTCCGGGAGACGGTGTCGGTGCGGGCTTCATCATGGAATGGGTGGAGGGGGTCACGCTGGGGGCTCGCATCACTCGGGCCGCCGAGCTTGAGGGTGTGCGGTCGCAGTTGGCGTTCCAGTGCGGGCAGGAGATGGCACGTATTCATGGGATCGACGTGGGCTCGACTGGCTTGGACGATGTGCTGCGGCGCGCCCAGCCCAGCGAATATCTCAACGAGACCTGGGATCGTTACCGGGAGCTATCGACGCCGCAACCGATGATCGATTACGCCGCCCGCTGGCTGGACGAGCAACTCGACGGGCAGGATCCGGTCGAGCTGACGCTGGTGCACAACGACTTCCGCAACGGCAACGTGATGGTGGATGCCGAAGCGGGGCTCGTCGCGGTGCTGGACTGGGAGACGGCGCACATCGGGGACCCGATGCGAGATCTGGGCTGGATGTGCACGAATTCGTGGCGCTTCGGGCAACGGCACCTGCCCGTCGGAGGATTTGGGCGATACGAGGACCTGTTTGCGGGCTACTCCGATGTGGCCGGGATGCCCGTAGACCCCGAACGGGTGCAGTACTGGGAGGTGTTCGGGTCGTTCTGGTGGGCCGTGGGGTGCCTGGGGATGGCCGATCGGTACCGCCAAGGTTCCGACGCCACCGTCGAACGCCCGGCCATCGGGCGTCGCAGTTCGGAATGTCAGCTCGATTGTGTGCACCTCATCATTGCGGGGCCGGTCGAGTTCTTGCCTGCGGTGCATTCGCTGGGGCTGCTTGCGTCTGATTTCGGTCGTCGGGCCGCGGAGGTGTCAGTGCTTGGGGGCAGCGCGACCAGCGCGGAGGCGAATGCTGCGGCCGGGGACATGCCCCGTGTCGACGAGATCCTGGAGAGCGTTCGGGACTTCCTGCATGGGGAGGTGCGGCAGGCCACGGAGAGCCGAACGAGCTTCCTGGCGTTGGTGGCGGGCAACTCCATCGACATTGCGCTGCGCGAGCGGTTGATCGGCCCGCAGCTGCATCGCTATGAGCTGGCCCGGCTGATCTCGCTAGTGGGCTCCCCTGCTGAGCAGGGTGCTGGTGTGTCGGCGGTTGCGGCTGATGCTGCGGTTGTGGCTGCGTCTGATGCAGAGGTTGCCGAGCAGGTCACCGAGCTGCGCTGGCGGCTCGTGCAACGGCTGCGGGATGGCTCCATGGCGCTCGACGCTGACGGGCTCGCCGAGTACCTGCGGACCTCGGTGGCCCATCAGGTTGCCATCGATCAGCCGAAATACTCGGCATTCCGGCACCTCGCTGCGCAGGCCAGCGAGTAGCTGTTCGACGAGTAGCGCCGTGCCAGCAGCACGCCCGCGGTCGTCCCCTCACACCAGCACGCACAGCGGCACTGCGGCGATCCGATTCGAGAGCTGGTGCGCCGTCGTCCCCGGATGAACGACGAGACCGGCGCGGAAGGCATCACCCGCCTGATCGCGCAAGAACGCCAGTTGTTTCGCGTCATCAGGCTGCACCGCCGGGGACAGCTTCATTTCGAAGACGATGAATCCACTTTCGGGCAGGTCGGCAATCAGGTCGACCTCATGGTCGCCACCGGCCGAACGCAAGTGGCCGAACCGCCAGCCCAATCCCTCGGCCTCAGCAGTGGCACGTATCTGTCCGACCGCAGCGCTCTCGAACAACTCGCCCAGCCGGCGGCGGTCGCCCGCAAGCACCGCAGCAGTCTCGAAGTGATCGGCGGCTGCGAATGCGGCATCGACGAAGTGCCGTTTTGGCCGCTTGGTCAAGCGCTTGAGCCGGTTGTGCGACCAGCCATGCAGCTCTTCGATGAGGCCCATCCGGTCAAGCAGATCGTGATACGTCTCAGCCGTCGCCTTCGCGATGTCGGCAGCACGATGGATGGACGCATGCTCGGCTCCGGTGCCGATCACGGCCCCGTACGCCTGGACATACCGACGCAGCTTTCGCGTATGGCGTGCACCGGGCGCAATCTCGGCAAGGTCACGAGAGACGGCCAGGTCCAGGCACGAACGCACAGCTATTCGATTATCCATTGAATGGCTGTTCAATTAGTCGTTTATGCGAGTCGCCAACGAACGCATCTCGTTGGGGCTATCAGTTATCGCCAGAGCGCGCTCATCGACGACACCAATCCCAGAACTGTCACGGCGCGATGGGCGTGTTGATTGCAATGCTGTCAATGCATACTCTGTATACAAGAGACACGGAGACGGGTTCATGGCCAGCATCACAGTGCGCAATCTTGACGATGGGCTGAAGCGGCGATTGCGCATACGCGCAGCAGAGCATGGTCGCTCCATGGAGCAAGAAGCTCGCGACATCCTCAAGGCAGCGTTAAACGAAGATGCAGCGCCGTCAACGAACCTGGGTACAGCCATCCATCGGCTCTTCAGACCCTTCGGCGTTGAGGACCTGGAGATCCCACCTAGGGAGCCCATGCGCGAACCCCCACAGTTCGACTGAGAGCCGCGACGTTGTTGATTCTCGACACCAATGTCGTTTCCGAGCTCATGCGCGAGCATCCCCGGCCTGAGGTTCTGGCATGGATCGACCGCCAGCTCACTGATGACCTCTACGTCACTGCTGTGGCGGAAGCAGAGGTCCGCACGGGCATTGCGATATTGCCCGAAGGAGCGCGGCGGCGTGGACTGACCGCTGCGGCTGCGCATGCTTTCGGAGTGCTGTTCGCCGAACGGGTCTTGCCCTTCGACAGCGACGCATCTCAGGCGTTCGCAGCAATCACCGCGACGCGCCGTTCCGTCGGCCACCCAATCAGCCAGGCCGACTGCCAGATAGCTGCCATTGCCCGCTCGATCAGCGCATCGATTGCAACGAGGAACGTGAGCGACTTCGAGGACTGCGGAATCGACGTCGTCAATCCCTGGAACTGAGACTGCCCTTCGGCGCTGTCGGCTAGCGCCACAGAGCCAGCAGCACGCCGATGACGCAGTAAGAGATCAGCGGGTAGCCGGCGTTGATCGCAAAGAGCCGCAGGCTGCGGCCTTCGAACGTGTAGTTGATGCCGTTCGAGGTAAGCACGAAGCCGACCGCCGCCAGCAGCCCGAGGCCCAACCCTTCGCCGAAGGTGTCGATGTCGAGACCCTGAGCCAGCAGTGCCAAGCCGAGTGTGAACACCAGGGCCAGCACGATTGCGACGACGTACGGGTACCACTGGCGCGGGGTGCCCTTCATCGCTTCCATGTCCTCGTCGGTCAAGCCGACTTCAGCCATCCACGGCTTGGCCAGCGTGCTGTACCACGCCGCACCCAGCACCTGGTTGAAGAGCACCGCCACGAGGATCGCCCAGTAGTTCAAGCTCCCGAAGTCCATGCCATCCATCTCTGAATCGTAGGTGTCATCTGCTCAAGTTCGACCCGGCATCCGGCACAGATACTCCCGTGGCTCCTACATTTCCAGACAGATGCGATGCCGTCACCCAATCCACACGGCACTCAGCGTCAGGATCCGCCGGTGGGTTTTCGTGGCTGCCGGGCTCGCTCTCGCCGCGGCGTGCGCCACTACGACCCCGACCCAAGATCCGTCGAATACAGCGCGCCCGATCGAATCCTCCAGAGTCTCGACGACCGAGCCGAGCGCGCTGGCTTCGAAAGGTTCGGTAAGTTCGGCGAGTCCGTCCGACGAACATGAGCGTGATTCGGCCGCCACGTTTGCGACCGAGTCCAGTCGCAACGCTGGCTCTGAGCCGGACACGACACCGGAAGCCTCCACAGCTCAAGGATCGGATGCGGAATCCTCCGCCACCGACGACGCAGCCCCATCAAGCCAAGAAGGCGGCGCAGACACAGACGACGACGCACAGAATGCAACGGAGCAGGATTCCGTCGGCGACGACACACAAGTGCTCCCACCGGTCACGTTTCCCGATGCGAGCATTCGAGATCCTGAAGCCGAAGCAGCGGATCTTGAACGGCGCCGGAGCGTTATCGGCCTGTTCGAGCGGTTGCGAGTCGAAGCTGAGCAACGTCGGGGCTACGACCGCGATGCTGTGTTTGGCGGTTGGCTCTACAGCAACGGACGCTCCACCCGAGACCGCGTCCTCGCAGCGGAACGGCGCCCCGACGGCTCATGGCTGTCGCTGTACGACAACGTCAGCGTGACAGCGGCGACTGACCTGGACATCGACCACGTGGTTCCCCTTGCCGAAGCGTGGGAATCCGGCGGGCATCTGTGGACCTCCGACACCTGGACCCGGTACGCCAACGATTTCGACGATCCGCGCTCGCTCATCGCCGTCACGGCGTCATCCAACCGCAGCAAGAGCGCTCGGGATCCTGCGCAGTGGTGGCCCCCCGAAGGCTCCTATCAGTGCCAATACGCGGCTGATTGGGTCGCAGTTAAGTCACGTTGGGATCTAGCGGTGGACTCGGTCGAGCAACGCGCGCTCGACAACGCACTCGACTCGTGCACCGGAGGCGAATTCGACTTCAGCGACCCACAGCCAGCAGCTACGACCCCTCTGCGGCTGCCTTGATGGCAGCGAGGGTTGTGGCCATGCCGGCGCGGACTACATCGGCACGTGCCGCCAACTGCTCTGAGCTCAGGGATCGCAACGTCGGCGGCAGGGTCACGATATCCCAGATCTCCGTCAGCGACGTGCCGCCAGATGCGCTGGGCGTCATTCGGTAGGTCCAGCGCACATACGGGCCTTCCGGATCCTCAGCGCGGGTCACCCACTCGAAGCACTCGCCGGGCTGAGCTGCGGTAACCGTGCACGGCACGCTCCATTCCCGCTCGCCGATGCGGTTGTGGCCTTCGAATGTGGAGCCCTCGGCACCTGGCGTGCCGCTGGTCCAATCTGCTCCGGCGTTCTCGGGGCTCCACTCCCCCATTCGCGGCACGTCCGACACCAATCCGTACACGGCGTCGGGCGTTGCAGTGATTTCGACGGTGGCTTCGTGGTGCATTCGGTGAACAGTCATGGGCGAAACCGTAGTTCCGTGCACCCGTGTGCGGATGGCGTACAGCACTGCGGTCAGGGCCGCGGCGCCATACCATTGCGGCGACCGCGAGCGGCCCAACCCAAGCTGTCCTAGCACGCCGATCGAAAGGCCCTGACGTGAACGACTCCTCCCTTGCTGACCGCACTCCAGCGCAGCTGTCCGAGACAGTTGCTTGGCGCCCGTTCCCGGGCTTCGACGGGCTCTACTACAACGTCCTTGACGTCGACGACAGTCATGAGCTGGTGGACATGCTCATGAAGTTCGACCCGTTGTCCAAGTGTGTGCCTCACCGCCATGTGGGGCCGACCCGCACGTTGGTGGTCGAGGGCGAACACATCATGTACGAAGCGGATTGCGCCGACGTCGAAGTGGACCGGCGGCCTGCGGGCACGTTCTCGACGAACAGCGGCGACGAAATGCACATCGAAGGCGGTGGACCAAACGGCGCGGTCATCCTGCTCTCGATGACTGCCGTGGAGGGCGTCGTGTACGAGATCTTCAACTCGAGCCTCGAGATGGAGCGCACGATCACCAAGGACGACTTTCGGCGTGGCCTCGACAAGCAGCGCGCTGCAGCGGCCTTGCTGAACTGACCCACGGCCCTATAGACACGCGAATCATTCGAACGACACACACGAGCGCACAGAGATCAGGAGCGCAGATGGGCGAGATTCCCCGCACTGAGGACCGCCGCAGCCCGATCCGGCGGCTGGGCCGCACGGTCGAGCCGATCCACACGGTGGCCTATTACTCCCCGGAGATCTACGGGTTCAACGACGACGGCTTCAAGGGCTGGTGGCACGCCTACTTCGCATACCGCTCGGCCCCGATGGGCACCGTCAGCGCACCGACGGTGACGGCGGTGTTCTACAACTTCGCTCCCCGGATGGTGGAACGGGCGATGCCGACGTGCTGGGACATCATGGCGCCCGACGCGGTACGTGCCCGCCAGCTCGAGCTGACCACGGCGGCCATGCTGCGGGCCTTGGGCGACTATCCATACCCGGACGACATCTCTGGTGCTGCAGCGGCCTTGCGCAGCTTCGCGGACCGGCTGCCAATCGGTGCCCGGCCGCTGTATGCGGCATGGGCGGGCGAGCCTTGGCCCGGCCGTGATGCCGGGGGCGACGTCATGGATCTGTGGCACGGCTGCACGCTGCTGCGCGAGTTCCGCTTCGACGGCCACAACATCGCGCTCGCAGCCGGCGACCTGGACCCAGTCGAATGCCACGTGATGATGACCACGGGCGGCCACGGAAACGGCGCCACCATCCAGAAGATCCGTGGCTGGAACGCCGACGAATGGGACGCCGCCTGCCAGCGGCTCATCGATCGCGGCTGGATCACCCCGGACGGCGAGCAGACCCCCGAAGGCAATGCCGCCCGCAAAGCCGTGGAGCACGACACGGACCGCCTGTCGTCCGCAGCAGCCGATGCCCTGAGCGCGGACGAATTCGAGGCCTTGCTCGGGCGCCTCGAGAGCATCACCGGCTACCTGGTCGAGACCGGCGTCGTTGCGGGCGTCTGGCCTCCACCGCACGTCACCGTCGCCGCCTGAGGAGCTGTGTCTTCCCGCTCTGCCGCTTCGAAACCTTCATCAGGCGAGGGCAGCGGACACGACTTCATTCGGGATCTTGTCGAGGCGGACCTCGCTCGCGACCGGTTCGCCGGACGGGTCCAGACCCGCTTTCCCCCCGAGCCCAACGGGTACCTCCACATCGGACATGCCAAAGCAATCTGTCTCGACTTCACCGTTGCCTCCGAGTTCGGCGGACGCTGCTTCTTGCGTTTCGACGACACGAACCCCGCCACCGAAAGCCCTGAGTACGTCGATGCGATGGTCAAAGATCTGGCCTGGCTCGGCTTCGAACCAGACGAGATCCGCTACGCCTCTGACTACTTCGAGCAGCTGTATTCCTGGGCCGAGCTGCTGATCGAGCGGGGGCTGGCGTACGTCGACGATCAGGACGCAGAGGCCATCTCGGCCGGACGCGGGGGTTTCGGCCGCCCCGGCACCGAAGGCCCTTACCGCGACCGGCCGATCGAAGACAACTTGCGCCTGTTCCGGGAGATGGCGGCAGGCCGGCATCCCGATGGCAGCCGGGTCCTGCGTGCTCGCATCGACATGCAACACGAGAACATGCAGATGCGCGACCCGGTGATGTACCGGATCCGCCACGAGCATCACTACCGCAGCGGTGACCGTTGGTGCATCTACCCCACCTACGACTGGGCACACGGCCAGAGCGATGCCATCGAGGGCGTCACCCATTCGCTGTGCACGCTGGAGTTTCTCGACAACCGGACCCTGTACGACTGGTACCTTGAGCACCTGCCGCTCGATGAGCTCGGCCACACCGGTGAGCGGCCCTACCAGACCGAGTTCGCCCGGCTGGAGCTGACCCACACAGTCACCTCCAAGCGGATCCTGCGCCGTCTCGTTGACGGTGGGCAGGTGAATGGCTGGGACGACCCCCGCCTGCCGACGCTGCGGGCCCTGCGACGGCGCGGCTATCCGCCCACAGCGATCCGAGAGTTCTGTGCATTCATCGGCGTCGCCCGCACCAACAGCCGGCACGCTCCCGAACTGTTCGAGTCATTTGTGCGGACGGAGCTCAACGCCACAGCGGCACGACGCATGGCCGTTCTGCGCCCGCTCAAACTCGTCATCACTAACTGGCCGACCGAAAGCGATGGCTCGCCGGTCATCGAATATAGGGACGCGGTGAACAACCCAGAAGATCCGTCGGCTGGCACGAGGCAGGTGCCCTTCAGCGGGACGCTGTGGATCGAACAGGACGATTTCCGGCTTGACCCGCCGCCGAAGTACTTCCGGTTGACCCCTGGACGGGAGGTTCGGCTGCGGGCTGGCTACCTCGTTCGGTGCACCGATGCGGTGATCGACGACGACGGCAATGTCACCGAGGTGCACTGCACCTATGACCCGCAGACATCCGGCGGGCAGGCCCCCGACGGGCGCAAGGTCAAGGCAACGATCCACTGGGTTAGCGCCGACCACGCTGTGCCGATCACCGCTGCGATCTACGAACGGCTCTTCGACGCTGAGCTGCCCGGCGACCGCACCGGAGACCCGCTCGACGACGTGCACCTTGCATCGCGTGAGGTCGTCGATGATGCCGTGGCCGAACCGGCAATCGCTGACGTCGCCCCTGGGGCGGTCGTGCAGTTCGAACGGCTCGGCTACTTCTGCGCTGATGACAGCACACCGAGGTTGTTCCACCGCACGGTCGGCTTGCGAGACGAGTGGGCCAACATTCAAAAGCGACAGGTCCAGGCCGCCAAGCAGGGTGGCAAGCAGGGTGGCAAGCAGGGCACCGAGGCAGATCACAAGCCGCCACGGAGGGAGGCCACGTGAACGCACAGCAAGCAGGCGAAACAGGAGATGCTTCGAGCGACGCTGGTTCCAATGACGCTGCCCCTCGCGGCCGGGTGGCGGTCATCACCGGCGGGGGCACCGGCGTTGGCAAGGCATGCGCGCTGGCGCTCTCGGAGGCCGGCTGGAAGGTAGTGATCTGCGGCCGCCGACGAGAGCTGCTCGACGAGGTGGTGGGGCTGTGTGCGGGTGAAGCGCTCGCTGTCACCGCTGACGTCTCGGAGTCCGAACAAGTCGGTGCGCTGTTCGCTGCGGCCACAGATCAGTTCGACCGAGTCGATCTGTTGTTCAACAACGCTGGCATGGGAACCCGTCCGATGCCGGTGGACGAGTTGCCGATCGGCGACTGGACGGCGACTGTCGCGGTGAATCTCACTGGCTCGTGGCTCTGCGCCCGGGCTGCGTTTGCACAGATGAAGCGACAGCGTCCCTCTGGCGGCCGCATCATCAACAACGGGTCGGTATCAGCGCAGACACCGCGCCCCTATTCGTCTCCGTACACCGCGACGAAACATGCGATTACCGGTCTCACCAAGGCCCTGTCGCTCGAAGGGCGGTCCCACGGCATCACAGTCGGCCAGATTGACATCGGCAATGCCGAGTCTCCGCTGACCCAAGCCATGGTGTCGGGCGTCCTGCAACCCGACGGCAGCATTCGCTCCGAACCGCTCATGGACGCCGACGATGTGGCTCGGGCAGTCCTGTACATGGCCGAGCTGCCCGCCGACACGAACGTGCTCACCATGACCGTGATGGCAAACGGCATGCCCCTCGTCGGCCGCGGCTAGTTGCGGCGATGAACGCCTGTCAGGAATCTTACGTATCGGGAGTGATCTGAGGGTCCGCAGTTGGATGCTGACGTCTCGCTGTTCTCGCATGCGGTGGCAGCAGGACCCAGAGGTGTTTGCGGCCGTCCAACAAGGTCAGTGCCGTCGCGTGAGTTCGTGACCCGGTGTCGGTGGTCGGGCATGGCGCACGCCTGCGACGAATGTGCTGCGTTGCGATGTGTCGGGTGACGCAGGTGTGTGGGGTGCAGTGCTGCCGTCGAGGTGGCTTCGAGGCTTTTGTATAACACCCCTCATTTACAGTCATTGTCATGAAGAGTTCAGACGTTCGCAGCGATTTGGCAGCCGGAATGCCGACTGGCTCCGTGCCAGCGAGCGGCACGGTTGTGGATTTGCCGCCCGAGCCGACATCGCCTCCGGTTGGGCCGGTGTTGCCGGTTGAGGGTGTGTTGTCGGTGCTGTGCGGGGCGCGTGACGTTGTCGCCCGGGCGTCGCGAGTGCCGCTGGGCGATGCCGGCTGCGACACGCTCGCCGATGTCATTGCCGCCGCGGCACGGTTGCGTTGCGCAGCGGACGCGGTGGTGCTTGCAGCGGCGGCTGCACTCGAGGCCGCCCGCCCAGGGTCAGGCCGCACTGCGCTGCTCGACCGGGCGCGTGTGAGCAAGTAAAACGCGAAGCGCACCGTCGAGGCCAGTGAGCAGGTCGCGCAGATGCCGAACGTGGCTCGCGGCCTCGCGGTGGGCGAGCTGAACGTCGAGCACGCCCGAGTGCTTGGCGACGCCGCCAAGCGCACCAGTCCCGACGCGGTCGATTCTGCTGCAGAACTGCTTGAGGCCGCCGCCCACGTCGCGCCCGGGACGCTGCGTGAACAAGCCAAGAAGTTTGCCGCCCGCCATGAACCCCGTCGCTGCGAAGAGCGAGCTGGGCCGTCAACGCCGCGAGCGCTGTGCGTCGTTGTTTGTTGACGATTCCACCGGGATGGGGGTGCTGCACGCCGAGTTCGACCCGGTGAGTTTCGCATTGGTGTGCCAGGCGCTCGAGAACTACAACGACGCCCTGTGGGGTCTCGACGGCGGACGCGACGGCACACCCGACCAGATCCGTGACAACTGCCAACGTCTCGCGGACAGCTTGTTCGAGATCCTCACCGACCGCAACGCCCTGTCCGCCACCGGGCACCCCGCCGCACACACTTACAACGCCGCCCGCCGCCCGCAAACCGACGACGGGCACGGCAACCGCACTCTCTCTGGCAAGCCCAGCGGCAATGACGATGCCGACGGGACCGGCCTCGATTCGGGCGCCGATGCCGCTTCGGAGAGCCCGGAGGGCCGCTCAGTCGATCGGTGGCGGCCCGCGCAAGCACCCAACCAACTCGTGATCGTCGCAGAGATCGGCGTCATCGACGGCACCAAGCTCGACGGAATCTGCGAACTCCTCGGCGCCGGACCCGTCCCGCCCGCAATTCTGGACAACCTCTCACCCGACACCCGCATCCGCGGCGCACTGTTCGACACCAACGGAGAAATCCTGTGGCTCGGACGCAGCCGCCGACACGCTTCCGTTGCCCAGCAGCTCGCCGTCGCGATACGCGACCGCGGCTGCGTGCTGTGCCGCGCACCCATGCACCGCTGCGACGACCACCACATCAACGAATGGAAAGCCGACAACGGCACCACCGATGTCCCGAATCCCGCAGCTCTGTGCCGCGACTGTCACGCCAAGCTCCACAACAACAACGAGCGACTCGAGCGACGTTCCGGCCCCGGGAGATGGATCACTGCACCCCGCACCCACACTGCCGGCGAGATCAGCGACACCACAGAGAAGGGACCACCGTGATCCCACCCACCGCGGCCACTGATGTCAGCCGCGCAGCCGCGTAGCCGCGACCGACGATGCATCCGCCGATGTCAGCCACACCGCCACGCAGCCACGCAGCCACGACCGACGATGCATCCGCCGATGTCAACGCCCGCTACAGGGCGAACGTTTACGGTCGCAGCACTGGCTGCGGCCCATCAATGCCGTCGGCGCTGGTTTCGCCAGCTCCCTCGGGTTCTGCGCATACCTACTGCCTAAGCTGCGCGCCATGAGATTCGGATACCTCACTGGCAATCATTTCGGCGGCATCGATCCGGGCGATCTGGCCCGCGAACTCGAAGAACGGGGCTATCACTCGGTGTGGTATCCCGAGCACACGCACATTCCGACATCTCGTAAGAGCCCGTATCCCAACGGCGGACAGCTGCCGGGTACGTACCTGCACATGATGGACCCGTTCGTGTCGATGGGGGTCGCCGCCGCACAGACGTCGTCGATCAAGCTCGGCACCGGCGTCTGCCTCATCCTCCAGCACGACATCATCGACCTGGCTCGCACCGTCGCATCAACCGACGTGCTTTCAGGCGGACGGGTCGTGCTGGGCATCGGCGTGGGATGGAACAAGGAGGAGCTGGCAGACCACCGCCCCGACATGCCATTCCGCCAGCGCTACGGCGCCATGCGCGAACGTGTCGCGGCCATGCGTTCGATCTGGTCCGAAGATCCAGTGCCTGCACTCGACGGCCGCTGGGACAGCTACAGCGAATCGTGGATCTATCCCAAACCCGTGGACGGATCAGTGCCCATAGCGCTCGGCAATGCCGGGCCATTGGGCATCCAGCACGCGGCCGAGTACGCAGACGAGTGGTGCCCGATAGATGTCGGCGTCATGAACGTCACCGGTAAGCCCGACGTCGTCGGCGGCATCGAACGATTCCGCCGCCTGGCCGCCGAAGCAGGGCGAGAGGATGCCAATGACATACCGATAACGCTCTACGTCTGGGGTCCGCCGCGACTGGACCGGCTGGAGTCCTATGTCGAGGCCGGTGTCAGCCAATTCGTGTTCACACCCGTGAATTTCGACCTGCCATCAGCTGACGAGACGCTGCAGCATCTCGACGAGCTGGCGCCCATAATTGAGGCGTTCAACGGCTGAGCTTCATAACTCCACTCGTGGTGGAGGCCAGCCTCAGCCGGGTGATGGCCGAGCCCGTAAGGCGCTTCCCACCCGGAGAGGCTGGCCCTCGTGGAAGAGTAGGAACACCCTCCTACCGGAACCCCATGGATTCTGCGCAGGCTTGAGCGTCAGTAGCTGACGGTCGCGCTCGGCCTAGAGACCCGAGCGCTCCAGGATGTGCACGCCGCAGCTGGAGCCCAGACCGATGACGTGCGCCAGACCCACCTTCGCGCCCGGGACCTGCCGGTCGCCGGCTTCCCCGCGGACATGGGTTGCCACCTCATAGAGGTTTGCTACGCCAGTAGCACCGATCGGGTGCCCCTTGGAAAGCAGGCCACCCGACACGTTGACGGGGATCTCGCCGTCACGCCACGGACCGCCCTTGTCGATCCACTCACCGGCGCCACCGGGCTCGCACAGCCGCAAGTTGTCGTAGTGCCGAAGCTCGGCCGTGGCGAAGCAGTCGTGCAGCTCCACCAGGTCGAGATCAGCCGGATCGACGCCCGACTGCTCGTAGGCCGCATCGGCAGCGTTGCGAGTCAGGGTGTTCACGTCCGGCTGAACCTGGCAGCCCTCGGTCCACGGATCCGACGTCAGCACCGATGCTGAGACCTTGACGGCCCTCCGCTGCTGCTCGCCTGACAGCGTCCGCAGCTTCTCGTCGGAAACCAGCACCACCGCAGCCGAGCCATCACCCGTCGGGCAGCACATCAGCAGCGTGTTGGGATACGCGATGACCTCGGACCCCATCACCTCTTCCAGCGTGAACGCCTTGCGATACTGCGCCAGCGGGTTCAGCGTCGAGTGTTCGTGGTTCTTCTGGGCCACCTTGGCGAACTGCTCGAAGCCGACGCCGTCATTCTCATAGGCGTACTCCATGCCCGCCTGCGCGAAGACGCCCGGCATCATGTTGGTGCCGAGCCGGCCCTCGACGCCGACCACAGAGCCGAAGCGGCCCTTGCGCTCGAACACGGTCTTGTCGGAGCGAGCCGCACGGTCGCCGCCGAGCATGCCCATCTTGCCCATCTGCTCGACGCCTACAGCAAGGCCCATCTGCGCCTCGCCGGCCTTGATCGACATCATCACGGTGCGGACCGCCGTGGCGCCCGTAGCGCAGGCGTTGGCCACGTTGTAGACCGGAATGCCGGTCTGGCCGAGCTGCTTCTGCAGACGCTGACCAACGCCGCCGTTGGCTTCGTACAGACATCCTGCGGCTAGCACGTCCATCTCGGCCATCGTCACGCCGCCATCGTCGAGCGCCCCCAGCGACGCTTCGGCGGCGAGGTCCATGAGGTCCTTGTCGGCGTAGCGAGCGAACTTGGTCATCGATGCGCCGAGGATCCAGACGGGGTCTTGGTTGCTCATGAAAATTCTCCTAGGTGAAGCAGGTGTCAGGCAGATTCGGGTTCGTAGCCGAACGCGACGGCTTCGGTGCCGTCGTCGTCGGTGGCGGTGACGTAGGTGGAGAGCTGCACTCGCATGCCGAGACTCACCCTCTCAGGCGTGGGCTCGATGTTGACGATGTTGCTCTTGACTCGGCCGCCACCGTCGAGATCGACCACCGCTGAGACGTACGGCGCTGGCACACCACGGGCGGCTCGATGCACGATTGTGAACGTCCGCACGGCGCCGGTGTTGGAAAGCCGTGTCTTGGAGAATTCCCGAGCCCCGCAGGCGGCGCAGGCATTGCGCCGGTCGAAGTAAGCGGTGCCGCAAGAATCGCAGACGTTGGCTACCAGATGCGGGTCGTCATCACCCAGCATCAGGTATTCCACCATGGACATCTGATCGGCCACTCAGGCGTTCCTCTCTCGCAATTGCCTCGCACACAGCGACAGCTCAGCAGGCGTGGCGCAGCTCGAGCACCGGCCTGACACGGGCAATGCACGACAACCGCGCAGCTCGAATGTAGCAGCGAGCCCTCCTGCTATCCGGAGTGCTGGACCCGGCATCGGCCCGAAGGGGATCAACCTCGATACCTGCCCCGGTGCACCAGCGGGCGCACCGGACCGGAGGCTTCGGTGTCATCGAACATCGGGCGCCGCGGTCGGCCGGCACTCGCACCGGGGCCCTCGCTCCCGCTGGAGTCGGGCCAGCCGATCGCGAGCGTGCCGATCGGCTCGTGACTTGCCGGCACGTCCAGCGCTGCGGCCACCGAAGGCGCATGGTCGAACATGCCGAAGAACAGCACGCCGAGTCCCTCATCCAAAGCGGCGTATTGCAGCGCCATGGCTGCGAATGACGCGTCCACGATCCAGTACGGCGTGGACCAGGCATCAGGGCCCGCACCCAGGCCGGTTCGCTGCTTGTCCGCTTCGGCGTAGCGGACCACATAGGCCGCCGGATCTGCCCATACGGTCACCAGTACCGGACACACCAGCAGCCCTTTCCATCGGAAGGCCTCCCGCCGCGATGGGGGCAATGCCGCATCCCAGTAGCGGGCTGTCTCGGCTGGGCCGACCATCACGACAAGGTCACAGCCCTGCGCATTCCCTGCAGACGGCACTCGACGGGCGGCCTCGAAGACTCGTTCAAGCACGGAATCGTCAATCGGATCCGCCAGGAAGTCCCGTGTCATTCGTCGACGGCGGACGAGGTCGGAGAATTCCATGTCCTGGCTTACAGAGATTCGGCTTGATCCCGGCGCTGCGGGCGTCGGCTACAGGAGCTTCGCGAGATCCTCACGGCTGGCCCAGCCGAACGCGATCATCGCATCGCCGTTCCGAGTGTCGTAACCGTCGAACAGCGCGGTGACGTCAGCGGGGACAGATTCCGGTCGAGCCGCAGTGTGGTTCAAAACGAACGAGGGACCGCCGTCTCCGTACACACGGAATTCTCGGGCCTTGTACTCGCCCTGCACGTCGAATCGCTTGGCGAGACGTCGTCCCCAGGCCCGGTCCTCGCCGTTGGGCTCATATCCCGGACGAGGCACCACCCGGTCGAGGGGCTTGAAGGCAGTGAAGGCCGCTGCATCGGCCATCTGTGCGGCCACCAGCACGTCCTCGTCGGGAAATGCCAGCACGGCCCGGCGCAGCTGGTTGTTGACCATCGCCCGCAAAGCGCTGTCGCGACGGGCAGATCGCTTGGTCGCTCCCGCACCCATGAGCACCGTTGGGTCTCCCCCAACCCGTTCGAGGGTGCAGAAGCCGTAGGCGACCAGCCGAGACCCGTCGCGGACGTGGGTTACCAGCACCCACGCATCACGTTGCTTGGAGAGGTGCCCGACATCGAAGTACACGTTCTCTCCGCTGACCAACTCAGCCATCTCAGAGATATCGCTGTCGCTGAGCGCCGTGCAATCCTTGGTTTCTACCTCGAGCGCCATCGGTTCGTTGCCCCCGTCAGGTGCTTGTGAGCAGGCCCGTCAACCCCTCGGCCAACCCCTTAGTCCAGCGCGCGAACGCGCCCCTTGCAAGAGCGGCGCTTGACGAGCGACACCATGGCCGCGGAGGGGACGCCGCCCCGATCACAGGTAGACACCGCCGCGCTCGGGACGCGGACTCTGCGTCGGTCCTGAGCCGGTCTCGAGCGCATTGCCACGCATGCTGCGCAACTGCCGCTCGGCCATCATCTGCTGGGCAGAGACAGCCGCCTGAATGCCATGAAAGAGACCCTCGAGCCACCCGACCAGCTGAGCCTGGGCGATTCTCAGCTCTGGGCCCGTGGGGATTTCTTCGTCAAACGGCAGTGCGAGACGGTTGAGCTCGTCGGAAAGCGGCTCGGACAGGGCTTCGGAGAGCTCTCTGACCGAGATGTAGTAAACGTCTCGCATCCGGTCGCGCCCAGCCGCGTCGAGATCTGCATGCCGAACTTCCTCGAGCAGCTTGCGCATCATGCCGCCGATGCGCATGAGCTTTGCGGGCTCGGGAACAAACAATTCTTCCTCGTCCGCGGCGCCGTCGGCTTCAACCGGCCCGCGGTTCAACAACTCTGCGTGTTCTGGACCCTCTGGACTATCGCCGACCATCACGATGAGGCTACCGAGAGCAGACGCTCATTCGGTTGGCCAGCATGGCTTTTATGGCGAGATTGCGGGCGTCAGAGCACCACAAACGGCACGTGCATCTCCTCGGCGGTCAAACCCCCGTGACGACCGATCAACGGATGGTGGGGCCGATCCTCGTCCGGCATCGTGAACGCCTCCGTGCCGAGCGGCACCAAGGCAACGTCACCGATGCGGTCGCGAGCAGGTGCCGAAACGTGTGGCCCCAGCCACATCTCATCGAGGACTCGCTCGACGGGTGCGACCTCGGCTATCGACGAGTACTGCCCGCACGCCGCCACCAGGTCTGAAGCGTTGCCGGCACGGGCGTGAAGCCACAGCATCCTGGCCTCGCCGGACCAGCCGTTCGTCAATGCCACAATCTCGGGGTCGACCATGATCGGCGGCTCGAACACCTCCACCATGCCGTGATCGGCGGTCACGGCGAGGGCCACATGACCCGGCAGCGAAGCTCGGAGCGTCACCGCAAGCTGCTCAACGACGGCGAGAGCTTCGCGATAGTGCTCATCGAGACCATGCATGTGGGCGACCGTGTCGAGCGTGTCGTAGTAGGCGAACACCGTCCGAGCACCTGCGTCGACAGCGTTGCGAACGGATTCCACTAATTCGCCGAGATTCCGCCAGCCCCAGAAGGCTCCCCCGCGCAAGTGCGCAGAAGTGAACCCACTGTGCTTGAACTCCGCGCGCGTCACTACGGCAGTCGGCTGACCGCAGAACGGCACCACCGGCTGCAACTCCTCCGGCGACACGAGCGCACGGGCGTCTTGCCCGCTTGCGCGCCAGCGCAGCGAGTTCATCAAGCCCAGCGACGTCGGGACGCGGTAGCCGACAAGACCGTGTTCGCCTGGCGTGGCCCCCGTCGTCAGTGATGTCAGTGCCGTGGCGGTCGTGCTCGGCGCAACAGTGGTCATCGGGGAGCTGTCATCGCATGCCGCTGCCAGTGACGGCGCCCGGTCTCGATTGCGCCGAAGCTGATGCCAGCCGAGGCCGTCGACGACGAACAGAACCACAGCCTTCGCCGTCTCGAGCTCGCGATGTAGGGGCGCAGTGCCTGTTCCGGCGAGGATCGACGGCATGAGCGAGGTGATGCAGCGGCCGCCATAGTCGGGCATTATCCGCTGCAATTCGAGGCCCACGTCACTCACCGTGACGACCTTACGGAACCCGCGCACAGGGAGTGGTCCGCGTGGTGACGCCGGTCGTTTCCCGCTCGTGCTCGCTGCGCTCACGTGCCGCTTCAGCCTGGGCCTCGCTGGCGAGGTCGGGCGTGCTCATACGACTCGCTCGATGCCCACTGTGCCTCTGACGAGCGGTCTCGGGCGGAGGGCTACGCTGCGAGCGTGGCGGTGTCGACCCGGGGGGACTACGCGAGCCGCGCACTCCTTTCCCTCGTCCTTAACGACAACGGAAGACCGACCTCTGTTCGGGACATTGCAGAGCGGACAGGCCTGCCCCAGCCCTACTTGGAGCAGATCTTGCTCGCGCTCAAGGGCGCCGGACTGGTTCGTTCCAAACGCGGCGTCGGCGGCGGGTACGTGATGGCTCGTGACCCTTCCGACATCACGATCGGCATGATTGTGCGAGCCGTCGACGGTCCGATTGCACTCGGCGACTTCGGCCAGCCACACCAAGACGGAGCTTGTGACCATGAAGGCCAGTGCGTGCTGCTGGCGATCTG
Source organism: Candidatus Poriferisodalis sp. (assembly GCA_965226645.1). Taxonomy (GTDB): domain Bacteria; phylum Actinomycetota; class Acidimicrobiia; order Acidimicrobiales; family Poriferisodalaceae; genus Poriferisodalis. The sequence goes on along the minus strand of CBDDDL010000004.1, from coordinate 298,401 downwards.
GGATTCCGTCGGCCTGCGCATGCGCTCCGAGCTCGACTCCTTCAGCCTCGCCGCGGTCGCCGAGGTGGCCCGAGGCCGCGCGCCCTGGCCCGGCACAGTGGTCGCGACCGGAGAATCCCTCGGACCGTAGTGCGGGGTGGATCGCGCTCAGGTCACCGTGATCGTTGCCGGATCGCCGCCGAATTGACGGATCGCTTCAGCGAAGTCAGGGGCCAACCGGGCCTCGAATGACATGGCTTCGCCGGTCGAGGGCTGGCGGAACTCCAAGCGTGTCGCGTGCAGCAACGGTCGTCCGATGCCGAAAGGATCGGGCACTCCATACGTGAGATCCCCGAGCAATGGCAGCCCGATGCTCGCCATGTGCACTCGGATCTGATGGGTGCGACCGGTCTCGAGCTGACAGCGCAGCAGCGACGCATCCACAGGGTGCGAGAAGGACTCGGCGAGTGCGAAATGCGTACGGGCCTCACGGCCATCAGACTGCAGGGACATCGTGGTCCGGTGACGCCGATCGCGGCCGATCGGTGCGTCGATGGTGCCGCGAACCGACTCCGGTTTTCCTCGGACGAGCGCGAGGTAGATCCGCGTGATCTGCCGAGATGCCAGCTGAGCGACCAGCGCGTCGTAGGCGGCACTGTTGCGGGCACAGACGAGCAGGCCGCTCGTACCGCTGTCAAGTCGGTGCACGATCCCCGGCCGGTCCGAGGGTCCCGCTGCGGACATCTCTGGGAATCGCTGCACCAGAGCGTCCGCCAAGGTGCGGTCGGGATGCCCCGGTCCAGGATGCGTGACGACCCCGGTCGGCTTGTTCACCACCACAACATCGGCGTCGGAGTACACCACGTCGAGGTCCACCGACTCCTCCGATACGGGAGAGGGAGCGGCATCAGCCGTCGTCGGCGGCCTGACGATCTCGACGATACGAACGACTGAGCCCAGCGTGAGCCGAGTCGAGGCAACCGTCGTCGGCACGCCGTCGAGCAAGATTGATCCGCCCTCAACCAGGGAGCGCACCGCAGAGCGAGGTTGGCCAGTAACCAAGGCAACGGCACGGTCGATCCGCTCGCCTTCGAGTGCGCTGGTGACCTCGAAGCGTTCAGACCGTGCCATTGCGACGCTCTCCGCCAGTCATCTGGGCCGATCGCATCTGGGCCGATCGCATCTGGGCCGATCGCATCTGGGCAGCGTTGTCTCGCAACGATCGGTGCCCTGGCACGTCACGATGCTTCCCGCGAGCGCCGTTCGCCCCGGTACAGATGCACGAGCAGTCCGGCGAGACCGATCGTGATCCCCGCATCGGCCACATTGAAGATCGGCCACCACTGCAAGTCGATGAAGTCAACGACGCCACCCGATCCCCATGCGTCACCTCGGAAGACGCGATCGGAGAGATTTCCGAGCGCTCCGCCAATGATTGCTCCGAGACCCACCGTCGGCCATGTCCTGACCACGCGACGACGCGACGACCACAGCACCCCGACGATCACGATCGCGGCGACCGCCAGGACAGGTCCCAGACCCTTCCCAGACGAGAAGGCGAACCCCGTGTTGTAAACCAGATGTAACCGCAGCGTCCACACCACATCGATGATCTTCCCCTCGAGAGCAGCTACTGCCCAGACCTTCGACAACTGATCGACGGCAGTGACGGCGATGGCCGTGACAGCGAGCCAGACATTGCGCGACCTTCGGTCACGCGCGGCGCTCATCGAGTTGTCGGGCACGTTCGTTCAGCTACGACCGCCGCCACGACGGACCGCTGCTCTTGACCTCCACGCGCATCGAGGCGTGAGGGATGGCCTCGAGACGCACTTTGGGGATTGGCTTACCCGAGACGATGCAGATGCCGTAAGTGCCGTCTTCGATTCGCGCGAGCGCCGCATCGATCTCGGAAATCTCCTCGCGCTCGCGCGCGGAAATCTGCAAGGCACGGTCTCGCTCGACAGCGATGGAGTCTCCCTCTCCGGATTCCTCGTCGAACTGCACATCCCCGGGCTCTCGTTCGGACACCAGCTGCTCGGCCTCGGCCTCGTAGCGCTCGGCGTGCGCGGTATAGCGACGGCGCTCTGCGAGGAGGGCCTGACGTTGCTTTTCGAGGAACACCTCGCCGAACCGGGGACTGGTCGATCGCTTACGGGGGGCGGATTTCTTTTTTCCCGCTTTGTTGGCGGCCATATTGCTTGCTGAAGTTGTGTTCGTAGCAGCCTTTCTGGCCGGTGCCTTCCTTGCGCCGGTCGCGGGGGTCTTGGAGGCTGCCGCCTTGCTAGCGGGCTTGCGCGGCGAAGGCGACGCGATCTCATCGGTGGCCATAGCCCCTCCCCTGCTCGGCGACGCCGCAGTTTAGAACTGCTCTCGCCGATTCGGCGAGTGCATTCGGATGGATTCGGATGTATGCGGTAGTGACCGCCAAGGAAAAATGGGCACGGATGCGGGCTGATGCAGCGGTACCCTCGGCGCGCCGTGGGCCAGTCTGCGACACCGGACACGGCGCGGGCACGGCCCGCGTGCCCATCGAAGGCATCCGAGGATTGGTGATGCGAGAGTCGAGCGACAGCGTGTACCCCCGCGTTCGAGCACAGGCGGACTTTCCCCACATCGAGGAACGGATCCTGGCGCGCTGGCGCGACGAAGGAACATTCGAGGCCTCAATCGAGAACCGGCCAGCGGACGACGAGTTCGTCTTCTATGACGGGCCGCCGTTCGCGAACGGCTTGCCTCACCATGGCCATCTGCTGACGGGCTACGTCAAGGACGTGGTGCCCCGCTACCAGACGATGCGAGGCCACCGTGTCAATCGGCGCTTCGGCTGGGATTGTCACGGACTGCCGGCCGAGATGGAGACCGAGCGCGAGCTGGGGGTCAGCGGACGCGCTGCCATCACCGACTTCGGGATCGAGAACTTCAATGCGCACTGCCGGGACTCGGTGCTGCGCTACACGGCCGAATGGCGCAAGACCGTCACACGCCAGGCCCGCTGGGTTGATTTCGACCACGACTACAAGACTATGGACCTGCCGTACATGGAGTCAGTCATGTGGGCGTTCAAGCGGCTGTGGGACCAAGGCCTCGTGTATCAGGCCTACCGGGTCATGCCGTACTCGTGGGGGGCTGAGACCCCTCTGTCGAACTTCGAGATCCGCCTCGACGACGCAACGCGCCCCCGCCAGGACCCAGCGGTCACCGTGTGGTTCGAGCTTGATGCGTCTGCTGACGGCTTGGGCCCGCTGCGGCTACTGGCTTGGACGACGACGCCATGGACGCTGCCGTCGAATCTGGCGGTCGCCGTGGGGCAGGACATCTCGTACGCCGTCGTCGAATCCGCGGCGCTCGGCGACGAGCCGGCTCGCTATGTGCTGGCTGCGGACTGCCTTGATCACTACGAGGACGATCTCGCCCCGTACTCGGTGCTCGGCCATCTGACCGGCGCTGATCTCGTGGGACGCGGGTACACGCCGATGTTCGACTTCTTTGCGCATCGCAGCGAAGCGTTCCGGGTCTTGGAAGGTGACTTCGTCGACACGTCCGAAGGCACGGGCGTCGTGCACTTGGCTCCCGGCTTCGGCGAGGACGATCAGATCGCATGCGAGGCCAACGGGATCGAGATTGACGATGCGGTGCCCGTCGATGACCGCGGGTGCTTCGTCGCGCCGATCGCTCCGTGGGCCGACCTCAACGTGTTCGAGGCAAATTCGCCGATCGTGGCGGAACTGAAGCGTCGCAACCGGGTACTGCGCCACGACAGCTACGAGCACAACTACCCGCACTGCTGGCGGACCGACACGCCCATCATCTACCGGGCCATCAACTCTTGGTACGTCGAGGTAACGGCCATCTCGGACCGCCTCGCCGAGACCAACCAGAAGATCAATTGGGTGCCGGGCCACGTGCGCGACGGGCGCTTCGGGCAGTGGCTGGCGGGCGCGAGGGACTGGTCCATCAGTCGCAACCGCTTCTGGGGCTCGCCGATCCCGGTCTGGATGAGCGACGATCCGCAGTACCCCCGCGTCGACGTGTACGGCAGCCTCGACGAGCTCGAAGCTGATTTCGGCGTTCGCCCCGCTGACCTGCATCGGCCCTATATCGATGAACTGACGCGCCCGAATCCCGACGATCCCACCGGCCGCTCGGTCATGCGGCGAGTTCCTGAGGTGCTCGACTGCTGGTTCGAATCCGGTTCGATGCCGTTCGCGGCAGTGCACTACCCGTTCGAGAACAAAGACTGGTTCGAGCGCAACTTCCCCGCCGATTTCATCGTCGAGTACATCAATCAGACCCGTGGGTGGTTCTACACGCTGCACGTCCTCGCGGGCGCGCTGTTCGGGCTGCCGGCATTCGAGAACGTCATTTGCCACGGCATCCTGCTTGCGGCCGACGGCAACAAGCTTTCGAAACGGCTGCGCAACTACACCGAGCCGACCGAGATCTTTGCCAAACAGGGCGCCGACTCATTGCGCTGGTATTTCATGTCGACGAACATCGTTCGCGGCGGCGACGCGCGTCTGTCCGACGCAGGCATCGACGAGGTCGCGCGCCAGGTGCTCATCCCCATCTGGAACGCCTATGCGTTCTTCACGCTGTACGCGAACGCCGATGGCCACGAGGCCAAGTTCCGCGTCGACTCGGCACACGTGCTGGACCGATACCTGCTGGCCAAGACGCGTGAAACGCTTGAATCAGTCACCGACCGCTTCGACGCGTACGAACTACCCGGTGTCGCCGCTGAGTTGCAGGCGTTCATCGATGCCCTGAACAACTGGTATATCCGGCGCAGCCGGGGTCGCTTCTGGGGCGAAGCGTCCGACGGATCACCGGCCGGCGACCGACGTCGGACTGGCGATCCCGATGCCTTCGACACCCTGTACACAGTTCTGCGCGTCTTCGTCGCGATGGCGGCACCCCTGCTGCCGATGCTGACCGAGGAGATCTACGGTGGGCTCACTGGCGGGCAGAGCGTCCATCTGTCGGATTGGCCGGATCCAGCGGCATTGCCAGCGGATCCAGACCTCGTGCGCCACATGGATGCCATTCGAGCAGCGGCCTCTGGCGCCCTGCGCGTGCGTGAGGACGCTGGTTTGCGAGTTCGGCTGCCCTTGGCGCGAGTCACGGTGGCAGGTGCCGGTGCCGAAGCTCTGGAGCCGTTCGCCCCATTGTTGGCAGAGGAAATCAACGTAGCGGAGGTAGTGCTCACCGACGAACTCGGCGATCTTGCCGTTCCGGTATTGCGGCCCGAAGGAGCAGTGCTCGGACCCCGGCTCGGAGGCCAGGCACAAGAGGTATTCGCGGCGGCGCGCAAAGGTGACTGGCACCAGGAGAATGACGGGTCGGTCGTTGTGGGAGGCCACCGACTGGCGCATGGCGAATACCGACTGAATCTGCAACCGACAGACCCCGACACCAGCACAGTGCTGGACGCCCAACGTCTCGTTGTCGTTCTGGACACAACTGTTACCCCCGCGCTTGAAGCCGAGGGGGCTGCCCGGGATCTCATTCGTCACGTACAGCAGGCACGTAAGGAGCATGGACTCGACGTGACGGATCGAATCGACCTGGCCGTTCGCTGGAGCCCGGCGAATCTCGATGCCATCCGCCAGCACCAATCGCTCGTTGCTGCGGCAGTGCTGGCGCAACAGATCGAATGGCTGCCCGGGGGCGACTACCCCGAGATCGAACTCGCCGTCAGCTCCTGAGCGCGCCGCAAGCTCCAAGGCGCCGAGGCACGCCCGCTGGCTGGGCTGCTACGCGGAGAGAGGCTCTCTGCGGATCAAAGCGTCGAGGAACGGATCGTTGAGCTCGGAAAGCGCGAGCGGAGGCCCGTCAGTGTGGTCGGAGAACGTGTCGAGATCGTCCTCGTCATCGATTCCGAATCCGCCTCGCTGCCCCGCCGGCAACGGTTCTTCACCGTTTAGTGCCACCGAGTCTGCGAGCGACACGACGGGTGTGGCAGCAACTGAGCGGAGCGCGGGGGCTTCGAGCAATGGTTCAGCGGTGTCGGGAATTTCGACCAGCGAATCCTCGACAACCGGAGCTTCGACGACCGGAGCTTCGACAACTGGTGCCTCGACGACGGAAGTCTTGGCGACTACCACGTCGATGTCCAGATCCTGGGCGGCAAGGTTCTCGTCGGGTGCTTGTGGGGATTCAGCAGTGACGGCGACATCCAGGCCTGCCTCAGCGAGGGTGCGCTCGATCTCGCCGTGCACGAGGGTCGTGATCGAGGTGGCGAGATCGTGCCCTCCCGCGGCGAGTGCCTCGTTGAGCGCTTCGACGCCCGCAGTGGAAAGCGCGGCGACCGCAGCCGCGATCTGCTCGATCGCCTCGGGTGCCAACTGGACGTGCAACGGCGCGATCTGCGCCGGGGTTCCCGATTCGACGCTGGACACTCGCTGGTTCATCTCAGTGATCTGATCCCGCATCGAGGCAAGTTCGGCATCGAGTCGCTCGAGCATGCCCATGCCTGCCGCTGCGGAAGAATCGCTTGATGGGGTCGCCATGGCGCGCAATGTACCAGCGTCAGCGGGACTCGCCGGAGAAGCCGCTCGCCGGCTTCACGGCGTGCGCGCCCAAGCCATGTGTCTCTCGCTGGTATTCGCTGCGCTCATGGGCCCTTCGGGCCGGGGCGGCGCTGTCTCAGCAGATGGCGGCTCGCAGCACCTGCAACCCGATGATCAGGACGATCGGTGACAGATCGAGTGACACTTGCCCCATGCGCAACGCCGGCAGCGCCCGCCGCAGCGGACCCATGACGGGTTCGGTCAGCCGCACCAGCCATACCCGCACCACCGCCACAGGGCTGTCTGGTGCCAGTGGTATCCACGAGAACAGGACGCGTCCGAGGACCGCAATGATGAAGAGCACGATGACGGTGCACAGCAGGCTGCTCATTGCCTGGTCCAAGATACCGCTGTTGTCTGCGTCAATGTGTCAGGTCCCGACGCCCTGCTCTGTGGCCCGACGGTGATCGTCCTCGGTGACCACCACGTTGGCCGGCACCAGCATGTACACCGCGTTGGCAACCTTACGCATCTGGCCGTTGCGGGCGTAGCAGAGTCCGCTCGCGAAGTCGAGGAGACGGCGAGCAGTGTCGGGGTCGAGACCCTGCAAGTTGATAATGATTGGCTGGTCGCGTTTGAACCGGTCGCCGATCTGTTGCGCATCATCGAACATTCGAGGCATGAGAACGAACGGCTGCGTTGTCGACGGTTGCACGCGCCGGACGCCGGTGGACCCTGTAGCACCTGCAACCGGCGGTACGCCACCCGAGCTCGTGGGTCGTTCGATCACCGTCACACCGCTGTGGGTTGGAGCGTCGGGGGCCAATTCTGCCATTGACATTTCGCCGGGCGCAGGGCGCTCGGGCGGAGACGCGTAGCTGTCATCGGGGCCGAGGCCCAGATAGCTCATCGCCTGTTTCATCATCGAAGCCATGCCATTCCTCGCCTGGCCAGTCTGCGCCAGCAAAGGTTACCTACCTCCAAGATACGGTCAGTTGGCACCAGAGCGCGCGACCCGCTTCGGTCGCGCACCAAAAAGCGCCGTTCCGATGCGGACCATCGTCGATCCGGCTTTGATTGCCTGCTCCAGATCGGCGCTCATTCCCATGCACCGATGCTCGAGGCTGTGTCCGTCCGCAAACCGCGTGACTTCAGCAAACGCTGCGGCGATCTCTGGCGCTGTGCCCTGGGGTCCGATCGCCATGCACCCCTTCACGTCAAGGCCCGCCTGCCGCGCCCCAGCGAACAACGCCGGCGCGTCCGACAGCGGGCACCCTCCCTGAGGATCGGCGCCGCCGACGTCAAGCTGCAGGAAAACGCCTGCACCTGGACAACGTCGAGCGATCTCGTTGACAAGCCGCAGACGGTCCACGCTCTGCCACACGTCGACTGCGCCGGACAGCTGGCGGACCTTGTTGGTCTGCAATCGGCCGATGAAGTGCGTCTGGATGACATCTCGGGTCTCCGGCCGCAGCTGTGTCAGCTTTGACAGCATTTCCTGGGCGTAGTTCTCGCCGATCAGCACCAGCCCGGCCGACGCTGCCGCCTCCACCGCCGATGAGTCGAAACCCTTCGTCACTGCCACGATGGCGACTCGATCGGGGTCGCCGCCGGCGTCAACGATGCGATTCCGGACTTGCTCAGCACGCCGAGAAACCTCTGCTTGGTCCATCACCGCAACGATTCCGTCCTCGGATCGGGAGCCTCGATCGAGACGAGCAATGCGGTACGCCCTCGTTCGGCGCGTGCCCGATGCGAGAAATAGCGCACATCGGTGGCCGTGCAGCGCGCCAGTTCCGTGTCGATGGCTACTCCGCAACGTTCTAGCGCTACGCGAACGGTCGCGGACAAGTCCAATGAGCGGGTACCCCAGGCCGTGCGGCCGCACACGCGAGAGCCGAATTCGCTGACGACAGCACGGAGGTCATCCGCGCCGAACTCGTAGTGCCGAGCGCATATGTGCGGTCCGACAACAGCGCGCTGGCTCGCAAATCCGTGCTTGCGGAGCTCGTCGCTCGCGTTGTCAATCACACCCGCGAGCAAACCGCGCCATCCTGCGTGCACCGCCGCAACCGCCGCGAAATGATCGCTTCGGATGCCGTAGAGCGCGATCGGAACGCAGTCGGCGGTTCGCACTGCGAGCGTTGCGCCGCGCATCGTCGTCCACGCCCCATCGGCGCATGCCCCGAAGTGGTCGCCCGGCTTCGACACCCTCACCAGTTCGGTGCCATGAACCTGTCGCAGGAACGTGACGTCGCGCTTGTCGAGGGAGTGGGGGGCAGCCCAATCTCCGTCAGCCTGTTCTGTCACGACGATGCGAGCGACGCCATTGCCAACACGCCGGCGCAGCGTCAGCACGACGCCGCAGCCTCTCTGGGCCCGAGCGCCGGTCCTGCCAGCACCGTTGGCGGCCTCAACGCAGGAAACTGGGAACGTCGAACGATTCGTCGTCTTCGTCGAGATCGCCAAACGGATCTGCGAGGTCGTCACCGTCACCTGCGGCGTAGTCCCGCATCTCAGCGTCCAATTCCCGCCGACCGCCGGTGTAGCGGTCGAATCCAGCGGCAATGACCGTGACCCGGATCTCCTCGCCGAGTGCATCGTCGATCACGGTGCCGAAGATGATGTTGGCTTCGGCGTGGGACACCTCGCGGATCACTTCGGCGGCCTCGTTCACCTCGAACAACCCGAGGTCGGGTCCCGCAGCGATGTTGAGCAGGATGCCCCGAGCGCCGTCGATCGATTCCTCGAGCAGTGAACTCGACACCGCCTGGCGGGCGGCGTTCTTCGCGCGGTTCTCGCCGTGTGCCTTGCCGATGCCCATGAGGGCGGTGCCGGCGCTGGACATGATCGCCTTCACGTCAGCAAAGTCGGTGTTTATGAGGCCAGGCGTGGTGATCAGCCCTGAGATACCGGACACTCCTTCGCGCAGCACGTCATCCGCCATTTGAAAGGCATCGATGATCGAGGTGTGCTCGTTTGACACGGTCAGAAGGCGATCATTCGGAATCACGATCAGCGTGTCGACGCGTTCCTTCAAACGCTCGATGCCTTGATCGGCCTGTACCTGCCGACGCTTGCCCTCGAAGCCAAATGGGCGCGTGACCACGCCGATCGTCAGCGCACCGACTTCCTTGGACACTTCAGCGACGACGGGAGCGCCGCCTGTCCCAGTGCCACCACCCTCGCCAGCGGTGATGAAGACCATGTCTGCCCCTTGCAAGGCTTCTGCGATCTCATCTCGATGTTCCTCGGCGGCTCTGGTTCCTATCTCCGGGTCGCTCCCGGCGCCAAGCCCCCGCGTCAGCTGGCGACCGATGTCCAGCTTGACGTCGGCATCGCTCAGCAGCAGTGCCTGAGCATCGGTGTTAATGGCTATGAACTCGACACCGCCGAGTCCGACATCGATCATCCGGTTGACGGCATTGGACCCACCGCCACCGACGCCCACAACCTTGATGACTGCCACGTAGTTCTGCGGTGACGCCACAAGACTCCTCGAGTTTCCTGGCTCGCTGTCGCATCCTTGGGCGCGACGACAAGCCCTACCAGCGCAAAGTAGCGCAACAAACGACAGTACCGATGCCTTCCAACTACGACAAGGGCCTGGATCGGTCGCTGATTGTGGATCAGGGTGTCTGTGGGCGTGCGTCAGATCCGGTGCGCAGCACAGGAAGGCGCGGCACGGAGACATCCAGTTCGCTGATATCGGTGCTCTCCGCACCCGTCTCCGCGGTTTCGGCCAAGGATCCCACGACGGTCGCGACCGCTGTTGCCTTCGCCGCAATTGCCGAGTCGTCACCGAGAACGACTTCAAGCTGCGCGCGCGGCCCAAACAACTGCAAACGCGCTCTGAGATCGCCGCGCTGGTCGCGCCACACGCTCTCGACGACGAGTCCGTCTGCGGGGGTGAGGGCCTCGACGACCTCAAGCATCGCGCCAGCATCATCGGACAGGAAGCCGCCTGCTGCGGGAGCCGCGCGAATCCCTGACAGGCGCGGCAGCTTCGGTGGGTCGGCGAGAGCCTCGGTCAGGACTCGACCTTCGGTGTCGACGAGCGCCCATCGCTGCGGAGCCCGCAACGCCAGCGCGATCGCTCGGCGCTCGGTGATCTCGACGTCCACCGTGCCCGGCCACTTCCTGCGTACCCGAGCGTTGCCGATCCAGGGAAGCTGCCGCAGGGACTCCTCTGCTGCAGTGGTGTTGATCAGCGGCATTGAATCGCCGACACGGACGCCCACTGCATCGATCGCCTCGTCGAAGCTCACACGATGGAGGCCGGTGAACTCGATCCGGTCGACATCGACTGCACCAGAGGCCAGCATCCCGACTGCGAGCGCCATCGCGCCGATTGCGCCTCCGAGTGCCCATGGCCAGCGTCGTGTCCGGGCTTCTACGGTGTCGTCGGGCACGGCGTGTTCAAACAGAGCCAGACGCATCGGCGGATTCGAAACCCACCATTCGGACTTCGGGCTGCAACGCGATGCCTGCTGAGTCCGCGACGCGTCGACGAACCTCGGCCATCAAAGCAGCAACGTCTGCAGCGGTTCCTCCGGGATCGGACACGATGAAGTTGGCGTGAATGCGCGAGACCTCGGCGGTGCCGATGCGTAGGCCCCGCAGGCCTGCTTGATCAATTCGTGCACCGGCGGAGTCCTGCGGTGGATTCATGAACACCGAGCCTGCGTTTTGGCCACCGGGCTGATGTTCGCGTCGCCATCGAACAATTTCTGCGATCCGCCCCAGGGCAGTCGAAGGGTCATCCGTTCGCCCTTGCAGGCGAGCCCTCGTGACAACTTGCGCGTCGCTGAGGCCGCTGTGGCGGTAGCGCAGGTCGAGTGCGTGGGGTTCATAGGTGACGGGCGCCGACGGCCCCGCATCGGAGGAGAGATCGATGATCGTCGCATCGATGAGGCACGAAGCGATATCGCTGCCGTGCCCACCAGCGTTCATCTTGATAGCGCCACCGACGGATCCGGGCACGCCGACTGCCCACTCAAGACCGCCCACGCCGGCTTCGGCGCAGCGTCGAGCGAGCACAGGCAAAGCGACTGCGGCACCGACGATTGCGGTTGCGGCGCGCTGATCGATGTCGATTCGGGAGAACGATGCTCCGAGAAACACTGCGATGCCTTCGAAGCCCTGGTCGGCGACGAGCAGATTCGAACCTCGTCCGACGATGAGCACGGCCATGCCGGCCGCGTGGCTGGCTTCGCCGACGAGGCACAGGTCCGCGGCGGTATTGGCTGTGTACGCGATTGCTGCAAGGCCGCCTACACGTGATGTCGTGATCGCTCCGAGCGGCGCGTCCAGGCGGGCGCGCTCTCCGAGAATGCCGACTGCTTTGTCGATCGCGGCCGGGTCGTTCCACGAAGGTGTTCGATCATCCATCGGCACCCTCAGACATCAGCCGAATCACCCGTCGGGAACATCAGCTCGTCCGGCAGCGTCGTGAGGTCGCCAGCGCCCAACGTGAGGCACAGGTCACCTGGGCGCAAGAGACCTCGCAGATAGGCGCGCAGTTCTGCTCGCCCGGGCAAGTACTCGACACGGGAATTGGGGTGCGCTTCGAGCACCGCTCGCGCGATCAGCTCGGTAGAGATTCCCGGCTGAGGCACCTCGCCCGCAGCATAGATATCGGTGAGCACGATGTGGTCGGCAACGTCAAAGGCATTGGCGAAGTCCTTCCACAGCGCTGCAGTCCGGGTATAGCGGTGCGGCTGAAACACCGCAATGATTCGCTTCCAGCCTCCCCCCGCAGCCGCGGCAAGTGCAGCGGCCACCTCGCTGGGCAGATGCGCGTAATCGTCGATATAGGCCACTCCGGCGCTCTCGCCGCGGCGCTCGAAGCGCCGAGCAACCCCGCCGAAACGGCCTAAGGCTTCGAGCATCGGTTCAGCCGCTGCGCCGATCTCCAACGCAGCGGCGAGAGCGCCTGCGGCATTGAGAATGTTGTGCATGCCCGGCAGCGGAAGCTCGCACGACCCGACGGCCACTTCACCTGCGAGCAGTTCGAAGCGTGCCCTCGAACGGAAAGTCGACGCGTTGACCACCCGATAATGGGCGTCCGGCGAAGTGCCGTAGGTCATGGTGCCGCCAATGCGCCCGGCCGTCTCTGCGGCCACGTGATCGTCTGCGCACACCACGCGTGGACCGGTGGCGGACGTCAGGAAGCGTTCGAACGCCGTTTTGAGCGAAGCAAAGCTGCCGTAGTAATCGAGATGGTCGGCCTCGATGTTCGTCACGATGGCACCCTGTGCTCCCAATTCGAGAAAAGTGCCGTCAGATTCGTCCGCCTCGACAACGAACCACTCGCCGTTGGGATCCCACACGGCGCCCGAGCCGATCTCGTTGACTTCGCCGCCGATCAAGAACGACGGCTGCTCACCCGCTGCAACCAGGCACAGGGCCAGCATGGACGACGTCGTTGTCTTGCCGTGGGTTCCGGCGACCGCGAGTGTCCGTTTCCGGTCGCAGATCGATCCAAGCATCTCCGCCCGACTCAATACCTGCAGGCCGCGTGCGCGAGCCGCCACGAGCTCAACGTTTGAGGCGTGGACTGCGCTGGAGTGCGCGACCAGTTCGGCCTCTCCGACATGGGCTGCGTCGTGGCCGATTTCGACGCGGGCGCCCTGTGCTGCAAGCCGCGTCATGCCTGGGCCCCCTCGCAGGTCGCTGCCGCTGACCACGTGGCCCATCTCGGCGAGCACCACGCCGATGGCGTTCATGCCTGCTCCGCCCGCGCCCACAAGGTGGATGCGACGCCTGTCGGCAAGCAGCTCGCTGCGCATTGCGGGCTGGCGGCTCATCAATACCCAGGCTCCTCGAGTGTTTCCGTTTCGGGAGGCGAGATCGTTGGGGGCACCGTCGAACTGTGCTCGATGATCAGGTCCGCGACACGTCGAGCAGAGTCTGAGCGACCGAATGTTGATTTGTGCGGCATTTCGTCATTGCTCGGCGTGTTGTCCCCAAGATTCACTGCCATATCGATCTCGACAAGCAGAAGGTTCGCATCGAGTTCGGCGTCGGGCACGATCCGCGCTGCACCGGCATCGACGAGGCTGGCGGCGTTGCGGTACTGGTGGTTCTTGGTCGCCGCCGGCAGGGGCACGAGCAGCGCACGGGTGCCCAGCACCGCCAACTCTGCGATCGTCGAGGCTCCGGCACGGCAGATCACGAGGTCCGCTGCCGCCAAGGCGAGCGGGAGATGCTCGTCGAACCGAACCGCGCGATACCAATCGCGTACGACCGCTTCGCTCGTTCGAACTGGAGGCGGCGGCGGGCGCTGCTCCCAATCCCGCTTGCCGACAACGTGATACAGCATCACTGCGTCACGGCGGAACAGCTCATCGAGTGCGCCCCACACCGCGGCATTGATGCGCCCCGATCCCAGTGAGCCGCCGAACGCGACGATGACCGTCGCCGTCGGCGGCCAACCGAGCTGCTCCCGGGCGTCCGCAGCGTTTCGGGCGGCATTCACGACTTCGGGCCGTACCGGATTGCCGGTGACGACCTCACGCCGGAGGCCGGTGCCCTCGACTGGTACCGCAGCCGCTTTGGCGAATCGCCTGAGGAGACGATTCGTGCCCGATGCCACAGCGTTCTGCTCGGCGATAACGAGCGGGACGCGCCACACGACAGCGCCGACGGCCGCTGGCAGGGCCGCATAGCCACCCATCGACAGCACGGCAGCGGGCCGTCGCCGCGCAACGAGCGCAACGCCCCGCAGCGTTGCCCAGACAAGGCTCGCGGCGGCGATGGCATTCGAGCCATTCAGTCGTCGTGCATTGAGGCCCCGGCCGCCGAGGGTGGTCAGGCCGTATCCGGCCGGCGGAACCATGTCGGAGTCCATGCCCCGAGCACTGCCGACGAAATGGATCTCACCACGGGGCCAACCGCGCTCCGTCAGCGCCTCGGCCACCGCCAGACCCGGTACGAGGTGTCCCGCCGTCCCGCCGCCGGCGATCAGGACGCCTCGACGCTGGATCGGCACGGCTCAGCCAGACCTCCGCGTCACGTTCAGCAGCAGGCCCGCAGCTGCTGAGGTCACCACTAACGACGAACCGCCGAAGGAAAGGAACGGCAAGGTCACCCCGGTCACTGGGAGCGATCCAACCACGCCACCGACATTGATAAGCGTCTGCAGCACGAACCAGATCGCGATGCCAGCGGCCAGGAGCGTTCCGAACTCGTCGGGCGCGCGTTGGGACGTCCGCAGGCCACCGACACCGACGACGCCGAGCAGCAAGAGCAGCCCAACCGCACCGAACAGGCCCATCTCCTCGCCGACGATCACAAAGATGAAGTCGGTCGGTGTATTCGGCACCCATCCCCATTTTGCTTGACCTGCCCCGAGCCCTGTCCCGCGTAGACCTCCCTGGGCGAGACCGACCAGGCTCTGGAACGTCTGGTAGCCCTCGTCGGCCCGTTCCTCGATGGGATTGAGGAATCCGGAGAGGCGTGCTCGGCGGTAGGGCGCTGCGACCGCTAGCGCTGGAGCTGCGATTCCGACGACAAGCGCGATCTTGCCGAGGTCGCGGCCCGGCAGTCCCGCTACGAAGAGCATCCCGACGCCGATGCCGGCAAGGATGAGCGTCGTTCCGAGATCTGGCTGGAGCAGCACCAGGCAGCAGCCCACAGCGAGAATCAGCATCGAGGGCCGCAAGATGCGATCGTGCCGGTCGATTTGGTCTTTCCGTGCATCCAGGAAGGTCGCCATTGCCACGATCAGGGCGAGTTTCGCGATCTCGGACGGCTGGACATTGACGACGCCGAATTCGAGCCAGCGGCGAGAGCCGCCGACCTCTCGGCCCGCCACGAGAACCGCAACGAGCAAAGCGATGCTGGTGGCCACCAGCGGAACCGCGAGGCGACGCCAGCGCCGGTAGTCGATCCCAAGCGTGATTCCCAGCACGCCCAACGAGATGCCCACCGACCACAGGTGTCGCGAGAAGTAGTGCAGCGGCCGATCGGGTGCAGCGATGACGGTTGCGGAAGTCGCGGAGAGAACCAAGACGATGCCGGTCAGGATCAACAGCAGGACTGCAGCGAGGAGCGACACATAGCGCACGGATGGCCCGAGGTTGCCGGTTCGGCTTGCCCTCATCGATGCTGGACCCCCGCTGTCAATCGGATACCGAGATCTGAGATCGCAAAGATGAAGCTCTGCCCTCGTTCGTGATAGCTCGAGTACCAATCGAACGACGCACATCCAGGCGACAGGAGCACGTCACCCGCCGGACACGCGATTTCGTAGGCGATCGCGACCGCCTCCGCCATTGACGCGGCCTCGGCGAGCTCAATCCTGCCCCCGCCTGCATGCTGGAAGCACGCCGTTACCTCCGAGGCGGATTCGCCAATCGCTACCACCGCTCGAAGGTGGGGCGCCGCCTGCGCGAGGTCGCTGAGGTCAAGACCCTTGTTGCGGCCGCCGGCGATAAGCACTGCGTCACTGAAGCCGGCAGCCGCAGCGACTGTGGCGTGGGGCGCCGTGGCCTTGCTGTCGTCGTAGAACACGACGTCTCCGATGCGCCCAGCGAGCGCAATCCGGTGCGGAAGGCCATCGAACGAGCACAGCTCTGCGACAACATGGTCGAGCGATGCACCCATCTCGATCGCAACCGCAGCGGCAGCGGCAGCATTCGACAGGTCGTGCGGGCGACGACGCGGGAGTTCTGCGGCAGCGACGAGCGGCGAGCGGTACGCGGTGAGCACGCCGTTTTCCACGCGTACGTCCGCGGGCGCATCAAGCCGCTGCGGAGGGGCAAAGGTCACCAGACGCGACGGGGCCGCTGCCGCAAATTTGCCGACACCATCGTCGCCATGGGGCGACACAGCGCAGTCGTCGGGCCCCTGCGCTGCCCAGATTCGGGCCTTGGATGCGGCGTAGTCATCCATATCGGCATGCCAGTCGAGATGGTCCGGGGCGAGATTTAGCCATACGGCGACCGCTGGAGCGAACGTACGGGCACGATGCAGGCGGAACGATGACGCCTCAACAACAAAGGTGTCGACCCCGCGATCGATCGCCTCGACGAGTGCGATATCGGTATTCCCCGCCCCGACAGCGCTGATGCCGCTGCGATTCAGCATGTTCTCGACAAGGACGGTGACCGTGGTCTTGCCGTTGGTGCCTGTCACCGCAGCGCAGGGTCGGCTGTCCCACTCCGCCGCGAGGTCAAGCTCGCTGACGATGGGGACGCCCGCTGCATCCGCAAGGGCGTACACGAGGTGATGCGGGGGCACGCCTGGACTCGGGACAACGGCGCAAGCATCGGCAACAAGAGACGCCAGCACGTTGCGGTCAGTCGAATCGTGCACACATGCGTGCTCGAACTCTCCGCCACCGAGACTTCGAGGCCGGTCGTCAGCCATTACCACGTCATGGCCGCGCTTGGCTAGCGCACTTGCGACAGCGCGGCCCGTCACGCCCATTCCCACGATGAGATGACTCATAGCGAGCCTGAGGGCAGTTCGACGAGGTCGAGGCTCAAGAAGTCGGCGTAGTACACACCAAGCGCGATGGCCACAAGGAGGCTGTTCACGACCCACAGCCGGATGAGCACCGTCGTCTCGGGCCAGCCCCCCAGCTCGAGGTGATGATGCATGGGGGCCATTCGGAACAGGCGGCGGCCGAACAGGCGGAACGAGCCAATCTGCAAGATCACCGATGCCGTCTCGATGACGTAGAGGCCGCCGATGATCGGCAGCAGCAAATCGACATGGAGGAGCATCGCCAGACCGGCCATCGCCGTGCCGATGGACAGCGAACCGGTGTCGCCCATGAAGATGCGTGCTGGCGGGGCGTTCCACCACAGGAATCCCGCACACGCACCGGCCATGGCGGCAGCGACAATGGCGAGGTCGAGGGGATGCTTGACGTCGTACGCGATCCCGTGTCGAAACGCCCAGTAACCCACGACGACGAATGCTGTGAATGCGACTGTCGATGCACCCGCTGCCAGTCCGTCGAGGCCGTCAGTGAAGTTCACGGCGTTCGAGGTGCCCAGGACGATCATTACCGCCCAGAGCACCCACACCCCCACCGGAATCTGCAGCGAGTTGCCGTTGAGGCGGCTGAAGGTGATCGCAGTGGGTATATGAACCCACCACACCGATGCAACAGCGAAGCCGATGCCGACGGCGAGCAGGCCGAACAGCTTCGCCTTCTTGTTCAAGCCGAGATTTCGCTCCCGGCTGACTTTGATCCAATCGTCAACCAGGCCGACGGCACCAGCTCCGATGACGGTGCCCAGCAGCACGATGCCCGAGCGAGTGATCACCGTCTCGGCACGAAGATGGCTCACCACATAGCCCACGACCGCTGCGGAAACCACGGCGACGCCGCCCATCGTCGGCGTGCCGGCCTTGGTGATGTGGCCCTGTGGGCCATCGAGCCGGATGGGCTGGCCAACCCCGCGAGCCTGCAGCCATGGCACCAAGTAGCGCGTGCCGACGAGCGACACACACATGGCGGAGCTGGAGGCAATGAGCAGGGCGATCATGGGGTCCGCTCCCTGCGTCTGTTCAAGAGGTCGGCGCTCACCTTCGCATCATCGAACGCGACAGCGCCGTCGCCGCGGATCTGCATGGTCTCGTGCCCCTTGCCGGCCACCACGATCACATCGCCCGCAGCAGCGCCGTCGATAGCCAGAGCGATCGCTCGGGCACGGTCGAGTTCGACGTGCAGCCCATCATCGGGGCCATGGCGTCTCGGAGCCCCTGATGCGATCACCGCAGCAATCTCCGCGGGGTCCTCGCTGCGCGGATTGTCCGACGTGATGACCATCAGGTCGGCCTGGTTGTCGGCTGCCTGGCCCATCAGGGCTCGCTTGGATTGATCCCGGTCGCCACCTGCGCCGAAGACCGCCCAGACCTTGCCGCCGGAGGCAGCGAGGTCGCGCGCACTCGACAGCGTTGCAGCAAGTGCTTCAGGCTTGTGAGCGAAGTCCACCAGCACCAGTACGTCGTCAGCGGGGGTGCTGACGGGCCATAGGCGCCCGCGCACCGGTTCGATTGCGCTAATGCCGCGAGCTACGTCATCATGCTCGTAGCCCAGCGCACATGCCGTTGCGGCTGCGCCCGCGACGTTGGCCGCATTGATCCGCCCGAGCAGGCTGCAGCGGACTGGCCGACCCTTCCAATGCCCTCGCAGACCGTGTGCCGAGTCGACCGACACGTCATCGGGTTGCCATCGATGCACCTTTGTGACGGCCGAAGCCATCGACGCCAGGCGTTGGCCCCACGGGTCGGCGGTGTTCACCACTGCCACCTCCGAACGGCCATCGAAGAGCTTGGCCTTGGCGGCGAAGTAGCGCTCCATGGAGCCATGAAAATCAAGATGCTCATGACCGAGGTTGGTGAACACGCTGGCCGCAAATCGGGCACCGTCGACCCTACCGAGTTCGAGGGCATGCGACGACACTTCCACGACGGCGAGATCGACGCCGTCGCGCGCCGCAGCGTCGAGTCGACGGTAGAGGTCCGGAGCTTCGGGCGTGGTCCGCGGTCCATCAAGCGTCCCGATCACCTCGCACACCGATCCGCAGGCGTTCCCGATGGCCGCGAGGGCGTGCGTCACGGAGGTCTTCCCTGCGGTCCCGGTCACCCCGACCACACGACAGCGCCGCCAAGGATGATCGAAGATCGTCGCTGCAGCCGGCCCCATCGACGCTCGTACGCTCGAAACCTCGATCTGGGCCACGTCGAGATCGAGCCGACGCTCGACAAGCAGCGCAGCAGCACCGGCTTCGACCGCTGCGGCCGCAAAGGCGTGCCCGTCGTGTGTTGCGCCGACGACGCAGCAGAACAACGAGCCTGCGGAGGCTTGCCGGCTGTCGTAGGTGATCTCGGTGAGCTCCACCCCAGCGGTGGATGGCTCGACGATCTCGCCATCGGTGGCGGCGGCCAGCTCGCCGAGCGACGTCTTATGCATCGGGCGCAACCTGCAGGACTCGCAAGGCGTACTCAGCGACTTCAGCGAATACCGGTGCGGCCACAATGCCGGCGCGGTATTCGGTGGGCTCATCAAGGATGATGACGACGGTCAGTTCTGGCCGATCAGCCGGAAGGAATCCAGCGAAAGAGCTGGTGTACCCAGTATCGCTGTATCCGCCAGCGGGACTGGGCTTTTGTGCGGTTCCAGTCTTTCCGGCGACCCTGTAGCCCGCGATCGCTGCTCGCTTGCCGGTGCCCTCAGAGACGACCTCAGCCAGCATCGACTGCATCAGCACAGCAGTCTCGGGGTGCAGGACTCGTCGCGTCGGCGCGGGGTCTGCAGTACGCAGGATCCCGTCGGAGCCGACGCTTCCGAGCACCAGTCGAGGCGGGACATAGACGCCGTCATTGGCGATGGTGTTATAGGCGGCCGCGAGCTGCACCGCAGTCACAGCGATGCCCTGGCCGAACGCAATCGTGGCGAGATCGGTACCTCGCCACCCGATCGCAGGCCGCAAGATGCCACGGCTCTCCCCCGGCAGCGCTGCGGTGTCATCGGCGCCGGTAAGCCGCCCGAATCCGAACTGGCGCAGGGTACGTTGCAGTGCCTCGGAGCCGATCAACTCCGCCAGCCGGATGGTGCCGATGTTCGACGAATGGGTCAGGATTTCCCCGGTCGTCATTCGGCGGTCAACCTTCGAATAGGGCTCGACAAAATCCTTGTCGGCGAATGTGTAGGTCGCAGGCGTCGAGTGAACCTCGCTGCGCGTCGTCAGACCGGCGTCGAGCACGGCCGCGACCGTGAAGGTCTTGGCCACAGAGCCCGGCTCGAATGGGTCGGTATAGGCGGGGTTGTAGGCGACCGGGACCACCTCGTCGGATTCGGCGTCCCGGGCCACCCCTGCGAGTGCAAGAACGTCCCCCGAATCAACCTCCATGACCACGACCATGCCGCCCCGCGCGCCGGTGTCGCGGACGGCTCCGATGATGGCTTGCTCGGCCACCCATTGCGTCTGGGTATGCAAGGTGAGAACGAGATCGTCGCCGTCGTTGGCGGGCTCGAGGAGTTGAACCCCGTTCGGCAACGGCATTCCGCCTCGGGCGATGCGTGCCACCTCGCGCCCGTCGGTACCGTCGAGCACCTCCGAGAACTGCTTCTCAGCGCCGCCCAACGGATTCTCGTCGATGTCGACTGCTCCGAGGAGGCCTCGGGCGAACTCGTCGCCGTTCGGTCGGAGCCGGGACGATTCGCCACGCACTCCGATTCCCGGAAGCCCGAGCGCTTGGACCTCGAGGCCGTCAGCGGGATCCACCTGACGCGCGACGTAGACGAAATGCCGGTCACTCGCTAGGCGTTCGGCCACTTCGGCAACGTCAATATCAAGCACTTCTGCCAAGGCTGTCGCAGTCTGGAGCGGATCCGTGACCAATCGGGGATCGGCCCAGATCGTGGGAAGGATGTCCGAGACCGCTAGCAGATTGAGGTTCCGATCCAGGATTGCCCCGCGGACGGATTCGATCTCCCATTGGGCAGTTCCCTGCCGTTGTCCCAGCGCCGCGTATGTCTCGCGGTCCAGCACTTGCACTTGGACCAGCCGGGCGGAGAGCAGTGCCAACGCCACGACCGTGGCGATTATCAGCAGCAGTGCCCTTCGTTGTGGCGGTCCTACGCGCACATTGCGGCGTCTGGGCGCGCGGGCAGGAGGGTCCGCAACTCGTTCGGGTCCGCCCCCAGACGGGTGCCAGCGGCGATCGGGCATCGATTCCTCCCGTGGTGCGACGCGGGGTCGCACGCGGTCCGCGACACGCAGGCCAGGTGGAGGCCCTGACGACGGGTGCCAACGGGCCACCGCCGATCTGAGGTCAGCCTCGGGAAGAACGTCGGTCATGCGCTGTGGACGCGTCGGTCAGCAGCGTCTTGATCGAGAGCCAATCCCCTCCAGCTTGATCGCCGGGGGAATCGACCGATGCAATGTCGCGCGGCGCGATCCGCACGTCGACCGGATTCGATGCCGTGACCAGGCCGAGCGCGCCGACGCCCATGAGCTCGATTTCCGACGGGCCGTGCAGTGTTTGCAGTTCGTACCGCAGGTCGATCAGACGTTCTCGCTCGACGGAGATCTCGGCGTTGAGCTCTGACAGGTGGTACTGCCCCGTCGCAAGCATTGTGTGGAAGATCGCCAGCCCGGCGAGCATGCCGATCGCCGCGCACGCAAACAACGTCGTGATCCCCACGAGGCGCACCCCCATTGCGCGGCGCGTGGGCACCAGTCGCAGTTCCGGCGCGTTCGGCGCGGGGAGCGAGACAGCGGCAGCAACCATCAGGTGCAGATCCCCGGGGCGAGTTTCCGATCAGAAGTGGCGGAATCAGGAACGCGTGGACTCGAGGCGTTCTGCCGCCCGCAGCATGGCGCTCGCCGCCCGCGGGTTTTGTTCCGCCTCAGCCGCGGACGGGCGCGTGATCTTGCGTCGCAAGAGTCGGACCGTCGGCGCCGCGCCGCAGATGCACGGCAGAGTTGACGGACATTCACAAATGCCGTCTGCTGCTTCTCGCAAGATGAACTTCACGATGCTGTCTTCTCCTGAGTGATAGGCGAGCGTTGCCAGCCGTCCCCCTGGGGCGAGGCGGTCGAGCGCAGCTCGAATTGCGGGTTCGATGAGGTTGAGTTCGTCATTGACTTCGATTCGGATTGCGGCGAACGTGCGCATTGCGGGGTGGCGGGTTCCCCGTCGTGCGGCCGCCGGTACGGCCGCACGTACGATGTCGGCAAGCTGCCGGGTGGTCGCCAGCGGGCGAGCGGCAACGATCGCAGCGGCGATGCGGCCGGCATACCGCTCGTCGGCATGGCGGCCGAGCAGATCGCGTAGCTCGGCGACGGTGTAGTCGTTGACCACGAAGCCGGCGTGCAGTTCGGCACGCGGATCCATTCTCATATCCAATGGAGCGTCGTAGCGATGGGAGAAACCGCGTGAGGCGTCGTCGAGCTGGTGGCTGCTCACTCCGAAGTCGAAGAGTGCGCCGACCACTGAGCCGTCGAATTCATCGATGTGCTCGCCGAGGCGATCGAATCGATCACAGCGCAACGTCACGCGGTCACCGAAGGGGGCAAGCCGTTCGCGTGCAGCTGCAATTGCCGCAGGATCGCGGTCGATGCCGAGCAGCGTTCGATCCGGATGCTGTCGCAGCAGCAACTCGGCATGACCGCCGCCACCGAGCGTTGCGTCGACGATGAGGCCTCCGGGCACCGTACGAAACACTTCGACGATCTCGTCTGCCATGACTGGCTCGTGGAAATACTCCACAGCGGCTGCGGCGCTCACGTCGCACCACCCCCGGACTCGGTTGCACCCGACGGCGCTGCGGCATGATCTGCGCCCTCGGGTGCAGCGAGGACGGACTCGCCCTGAGCGTTTACGTCTTGCCACCGGGCGGAATCCCAGATCTCCACCTCGTCGATTGCGCCGATCACGACACAGTCGCGCTGCAGGCCGGCGAATCGACGCAGTTCCTCGGGGATCGCGATGCGACCCTGCTTGTCCGGCAGGACGCGTGCTGCGCCCGCACCGAATGAACGCTTGGCCGCCCGGCTCACCTGACCGCCCGATTGCGAACGATGCGACATTTGGGCCGCGATCTCGCCGAAGCGGTCGGGAGTCATGAGCGCGAGGCAACCCTCGCTGTGCTTGATCAAGAAGCCGGATGGTTCGAACGCGCCGCGGAAACCCGCAGGGAGCACGATCCGACCCTTGACGTCGAGCGCGTGCTCATGCTGTCCGACGAACAGGCCGTCCATTGAGCCATCTCCCAGCTGTTCCCTCGGCTACCACTTCGCACCACTTTATGGGTGTATCGCCCACAATGTCCACCCCCATGTGCGCTAGGGGGGGTCGCGATGCTCAGTTTTCGGGTGAGGTGATGTGTCGAAGAACGAGGGAGGTCAACTGCGCTGGGCTCAATTCGATACCCAGATCGACCCAGCCGACAGCGCGATCGTGCGTCAACGCTGCGGTGCGGGCATCAAGTACCTCCGACAGCGGTCCAAGTTCGAAGTGCTTATACCAGGCACACTGGAACCTGCTCCCCTGCCGTGTGCGGCGCTGGGAAATACCGACCAGCTTGCGATCCTCCACGAGTATTTCGCCGGGTCCCCTCGAGGCGAAGCACACTGGCCCGCCGGGTTCGTAAGCACCTTCGTGAACCTCCGCTTGCACGCCGAGCGTTGAGAACGCCTGCGCCAATCGCCTTCCGAGCCAGCCGAACGCCCCCCCGACGTCGGCCCGCCACAGAGGATCGGCAACGGGAACGAACAGGTCGATCCACGTGCACAGCTGCGGATCCAACCAGACGGCCCCGCCGCCGCTGCGGCGCCGCACCAGGTCCCAGCCAGCATTCGATCCATGAGAGCCGCTTTGCCCAAATGGATTCGGCTCTGCTGAACCCAAGACCACCGCGGATCGGGTCGGATGCAGCACCGAGACACGTCGGCGGAGGTCGTGGGGCATGGAGCGCCCGTGCAACAGAGCGGCACTGCCACGCCACTCATCATGAATCCATCCGGCCACGGCACCACGATGGCACCAGACACTGGCCGATCAGACCAGTTGGCCCCTCAGCTTGGGCAGATAGTCCTGCCACTCCTCCGGTGCGCCGCCGCGCATTGCGGCGACGACGGCGAGAGGCTCGGGCGCGTACGGGATGTGCCGCAGCCGGTAGCGGCCGTTGCCCAGCAGCGTGTCCCCCTTGCCGACGTTGCATGCTCGGCAGCAGGCCACCACGTTCTCCCAGGTGTGCTCACCGCCACGGCTGCGCGGATGTACGTGATCGATGCACTCTGCGCGATCCCCGCAGTACTGGCAGCGGTAGGAGTCACGGGCGAACACTGCTCGGCGATGCAGCGGCGCTCGACGACGGTAGGGAGCGCGTGCGTGATACGTCAGCCGAACCACCGATGGCGCTACAATTGACAGCCTCGGTGAGCGGATCAGGCCTGATCCGGAGTGGATCACATCAGCCTTGCCGGCAAGCACCAGCAGCAATGCCCTGCGCACGGTCGTGATGG
The DNA here is from genome assembly GCA_965226645.1 of Candidatus Poriferisodalis sp. Taxonomy (GTDB): domain Bacteria; phylum Actinomycetota; class Acidimicrobiia; order Acidimicrobiales; family Poriferisodalaceae; genus Poriferisodalis. The sequence continues at coordinate 273,914 of CBDDDL010000004.1, read as the reverse complement.
ACAGCGGCTGGTACGTGACGTTCAACACCAAGGTCCGCTCTGCGAGGACCGAACGCACTCGAGTCTTGCCGTTCGCGGTTGCACGGCCCGCTCCCGGCACCGTCGGCGTATGAGAAACGTCTGCGTTGCCCGGCAACGGGACGGGCGGCGCGTACGCGACGGCGTTCGGTGCGGTCATGACTGTTCAGCCGCTGCAGGCCAGTGTCGACACCATTGGAGCCATTGGATCAGATCGTCGGCCGTCGGTGCTGCGCTGCCGTCGCCTCCGAGCGCCGTCAGAGTGCGAAACCGTAGATAGTCGGAGTGCGGCACGGGCAGGAACGGTGGTCGCGTCCACCAGCGCTGAGGCGCCAGTCGCACAATTGCCGCCGCAGCGGTCAGCCAGAGCGTCGGGCGAATCGCAATCGCGCTCACCAGCGCGAGCCTCCGAATGGGGCCGAGACGGCGCACCGGGCCACTCTAGGTGCAGTCCCCACACGCGACCGTTACCCGGTTGGGGTGATGAGTAGCCTCAAAGGCCGAGATGCGCAGGAAGCAGGCACGCGTGCACAATCAAGGCCCTCGAGACACAGACCCCTTGCCCCCGAGCACGGGTCGAGCCTCTGCCGCCACGATCGCCGCCGACGGCGGGACGGCAGAGCCGGCGGCCGACGCTGAGGCGTTCCGCAGCAACTTTGAACGTGTCGTAACGAACGTGCAGCGCGTCATTCGAGGCAAGTCCGACGCAATTGGCCTGTCTCTGCTCTGCTTGCTCTGCGACGGTCACTTGCTGATTGAGGACGTGCCCGGTGTCGGCAAGACGAGCCTCGCGAAGGCGTTGGCGGCATCGATCGCGGCTCCATTCGGGCGCATGCAGTTCACTCCAGACGTACTGCCGTCCGATGTGATCGGGGTGAACGTCTGGGACGAACGTGAGCGGGCGTTCGATTTCCGCCCGGGACCTCTGTTCGCCAGCATCGTGCTCGTCGACGAAATCAACCGTGCATCGCCGAAGACACAAGCGGCCCTGCTTGAAGCGATGCAGGAGCGCCAAGTCACCACCGACCGCACGACTCGCTCGCTCGGCCGGCCCTTCATGGTGATCGCTACACAGAATCCGATCGAGCACGAAGGCACCTACCCCCTCCCCGAATCGCAGCTCGACCGGTTCCTTATGCGCATCAGCATTGGTTACCCCGATCCCGAAGCCGCAATGGAAGTGCTCGATCTGCACGACGGGACGAAGGAGATCTCGGTGTCGCCGGTCATCACCGCTTCTGACGTGCTTGCGATGACCCGCACGGTGGCCGAAGTGCACGTGGCGCCGGCACTGCGCCGGTACATCGTCGCAGTGGCCGATGCCTCGCGGCAGCGCGGCACCATCACGCTCGGCATCAGCCCTCGAGCGACCCTCGATCTCCAACGCGTCGCGCAGGCACGGGCCGTGGCAGCGGGTCGAAGCTATGTCGTCCCTGACGATGTGAAGGCCGTTGCCGACCCGGTGCTTGGCCATCGGATCCGGTTGAGCGCAGATGCCCAGTTGCAAGGACTGACACCGCACACGGCGCTACGCGAGGTGATCGAATCCGTCGCCGTTCCGACCAGCGCTCGTTGAGGAACAACGGCGGTGCGAGCTCCCCCACGAGGTGAGCCCCCGTGCTGAATTCGGCTCCCCCACGAGGTGAGCCGCCGTGCTGACACGACGCGGCTGGACCGTCGGGATCGTGGCTGTCGTCCTCGTTGGCGCCGGCCGGTTCTTCGGGATCGCCGAACTCATCGTTCTCGGCGTCGCGGCCATCGGACTGGTCACGCTCGCCACTGCGTGGACACGAACACGACGCATTCGCCTGAGGGTGCAGCGCTCGGTGCAACCGGTTCGTGTCCATGCCGGCGGAGTGGCACGAGTCGAGCTCACCGTGACCAATCTCGGCGCCCCGACACCTGTCGTGCAGATGACCGATCCGGTCACGGGGACGCTCGGCGCTCGATTGCTCGTCAGTCCTCTCGGGCCGGCGGAACAGGTGACGGCGTCATACTTGCTCCCGACCGAGCGCCGGGGGCGCCTCGTCATCGGACCAGCAGAAGTGGCGGTCGCGGATCCGCTCGGAGTGGCCCGCACCTCGATCGGCGTGAGCTCGCCGACGACTCTGGTGGTGTATCCCGCGACGCAGTCACTGTTGCCGCCCCGTCTGTTCCGCGGACCTGAGCCGCTGGGGATCGCCGCTGACGCGCACACGCTGCAGCGCATCGGCGAGGATTTCTACGCGTTGCGGGACTACACGGTCGGAGATGACCTTCGACGAATTCACTGGCCGTCCACGGCGCGTCTGGGGCGACCCATGGTGCGCGAGGACGAGGTGCCTCGACGCAGCCGCGTCACCGTGGTACTCGACACTCGGAGCTCGTCATACGACGAGGAACGATTCGAGCTCGCAGTGTCTTGCGCAGCGAGTGTCGTTCTGGCAAGCGCAACGCGACGCGATCCGCTCCGCCTGCTGACGATCGCGGGAGCTGACACGGGCTTCGTAACGTCTGGCGAGGGCTTGGCTCAGGTATTCGATCATCTTGCCGAAGTGACGACGTCTGGCCTGGGCTCGCTTCGACGGGTCATCGCCGAGGCCACTGCGGCGACCTCGGGCGCTGTGGTCGTCGTGCTCTCGGGCGCTCCATTCGAGTTGTCACGCGACTTGGAACTCGTGGCGGCTGCCGCGCGGGGGTCCTCAACGTTGACCGTCATTCGCGTCTGCCCTGTTGATGGTGCGACGGGTCGCCCGCAGGGATTCTCGAACCGGTACGTCGAGATTGCCAGCCTGTCGCAGCTGGCTGCGTCGTGGGCGTCTGCTCAGGCCGAAGGCGTGCGCGCATGACTGGCCGGTCATTGCGGCTGGCCGAAGCTGCCTTGTGGATGTTGACACTGCTTGCGTTGTTGACCGCCCGTCGGCTCTTTGATTCGTGGGACTACTTGCCGTTGTGGCTCATCCTTGCCGCTGGCGGTCACGCCACTGCCGCGGTCACGCGGCGCCAACGCTGGCCGATGGCGACTGCAGCGATGATCGGGCTGGTGCTGCTCGCGATCTCGGTGAGCCTCGCTCTGTATTCCGAAACGCTGTTCGCGGGACTGATGCCGACCGCGACGACGGTTCGTCGGGCGGCTACCGACATCGCAGCAGCGTGGGATGCCTTCGGAATCGTGGAGGCGCCAACCTCAGCAACGCCGGGTTTCCTGCTGGTCGGAGGCGCAGTCATCTGGCTTGCGGCGGTCGCCGCAGACACGGCGGCATTTCGGGGGCGCATGCTGACCGAGGCAATGCTGCCCAGCCTCATCATGTTGGCGTTCGTCGGCGCTCTCGGCACCGACGACTGGCGCATCCGCAGCGCGGCGGCAATGGTGGTTGCCTGCGTCGCGTTCGCCGCTGCTCATGGCATCCACCACACGGGCGGCTGGGTGCAGATCGGTCCCGCTAGACGCCGCCGGCTATCGGTGCCGATGCGAACAGCGCTGCGGTTTGGCGGAATCGTCGCTGTGGGTGCTGCACTGATCGTCCCGCTGCTGCCTGGCACAGACGCCCCGGCAATCGTGTCCTGGAAGGACCTCGACGGCACCGTGCCTGCGTCGCGCGTCACCATCAGCCCGCTCGTGAACGCGCAAGGGCGGCTGACTGGGGTCTCGGGGGCCGAGCTCTTTCGGGTGCGTGCCGACCGTCCCGCGTACTGGCGAGTCTCTGGACTTGGGCGTTTCGACGGCGTCGTGTGGGGCTCTGAACAGCTCTACAGCGACGCCGCTGAGTTGCTGGGCGCCCCGCCGCCGGGTGACCATCTGCGCCAAGTGGTGACCGTCGGTGCCCTCGACAGCATCTGGCTGCCCGCGGCGTTCGAACCGGTGGCTTACGACGGGCCCCACGCGCTGTACGACGCCGAATCCGGTGCGCTCGTGACCGACCACAGATCGGAATTGGAGCCCGGATTCTCCTACATCGTCAGTTCCGCCAGCCGCGTGCCCTCGGTGGCTGCGCTCGTCTCTGCGACTGATGAGGTGCCGCCGGAGATTGCCGAGAACTACCTGGAGTTGCCCGAAGGCTTCAACGAACGCTTCATCGAGCTCGCAGCCGATGTCACTGCCGACGCTTCCGGCCCATACGCGAAGTCCCTGGCGCTGCAGAACTTCTTCTTGAAGAACTTCGCATACACGCTCCGGGTTCCGAGCGGGCATGACTCCGATCGTATGGAGCAGTTCCTGTTCGAGGACCGTCGCGGTTACTGCGAACAGTTCTCGGGAACGTATGCAGCGATGGCGCGAGCGGTGGGTCTGCCGTCTCGGGTCGCAGTGGGCTTCACGCCTGGAGAGCTGGTCGACGGCGAGTACATCGTCAGAGGCGAGCACTACCACGCGTGGCCAGAGGTCTGGATCGGGGACCGGTGGGTGTATTTCGAACCAACACCCGGCCGCGGTGCGCCGGGGGCAGTGGCGTACACCGGTGTCGCGCCCCAGCAAGTCGTGTCCGGAGACCCCGAAGCCGCGGGCGAGTCGGGCTCGGGATTCATCGGAGCCCTCGGTCTCGACGATCTCGAGGGCACGTCAGGCAACCTCGAAGGCTTCGTCGACGTGCTGGACACCGAAGGATCCACCCAGGCCACCGGAACCTGGGCCGAGTGGATTGTGATCCCGTTCTACGCCGTGGTGGCTGTCGCCGGGATCTGGTTCATCTCAGTACCCGCAGCGGTGCGACTGCGCAGAGCCCTGCACCATCGGCGCGCGCGCGGTAACCCCCGAGCGACCGTGGAGGCCAGTTGGCACGACGTCGCTGAGCGTCTGTTCGAACTCGGCCTCGGTCAGCGCCTGGCCGAAACTCACAGCGAGTTTGCAGAGCGCGTCGATCGGCGAATGAGAATCAACGCTTCCGAGCTCGCGTCCCTGGCTGAGGCTACGCAGGAAGCCTGTTTCGCCGCGCATCCCCCCTCGCCTCAGACGGTGGTCTCAGCGCGCCTCAACGCGCACAGTCTCGAGGCGAGGATCCAATCCGAACGCAGTTATTGGGACCGCGTCACGACTGCATGCCGTCCCGTCGCCCTGACGGGCGGACCGCGCTCTCGGCGTCGCAACGGAACGCGGCTATCCGGGCGTTATGTCGGGACGGACGCGAGCTGAGCACTTGGGCCCGGGCGAGCACCGCCGTCGCAATGTAACCGGTCTCGGCAACCGGTTTCGGAAACTGGGCTCCGCAACTGGTCTCGTGACCATTTGCGGGCTAGTTCTCGTTGTTGCGGAACTTGCGGCGCATCCGGTCACCGAGCGAGTCTGTGCTGCTCGGCCGTGTCCGCTTCGCGATCGAGTCGGACACCTTTTCGAGACCCAGCCGGCCCATCTTGCGAACATTGCGCTCGATCACGACTGCGCAGGCAAAGACCACCAGGAATGCGCCGAACGACAGTGCGAAATGCACTTGCAGGCCCACGCCGACGCCGACGAGTCCCAGGATGCCGGTCAGCACCGCCCAGCGGATGTTGCGCAGAGCGTGACGTGTGAGGGTCGTCTCGGAGACCTCGCGCGCGAACTCAGGGTCGTTGTCGTAAAAATCCTTCTCGATTTCGAGCAGGATGCGTTGTTCGTCTTCCGAGAGCGGCACGCACAGGCTCCAGACGCTGTTTCTCCGTTACTGATGCCAGTGTAGGACCCGACCCGTCACCGAATCCACGCGCGTCGGCGAGAAAGGTCCCACCGGCATGCGACGTGGGGCATGCGACGTGGGAGGTGAGATCTCGGACTCCTGTTCCCGTTCGGTGGCTTGTAAACTGCTCGGGCCTTTGCTCGCCGATCAACGACCCCATCGGCGCTCGCCGGGAGCAGTGTCGTGCAGGGTGCTGGCACCCTGAGCAATCGAAGCGCGGCCGAACCTCGCGCGGATTGCATCGAGAGCGTCTGCAATCTGCCTGTCGAGCTCGGTGTCGCCCGTCGGCCCGTGTGCCGTATCGAGTTCCCGTCCCGCAGTGGCTGAACTCTCAGGTCCCAAGTCGAGCGCAAGCTGCAGCGTCCCAGTCGCGGGTGTGATTGCATCAGATGTCGATGAGCCCGATGAGCGGTCGTCGGTAGCAGCGACGTCGTTGAGACCCGACACCGAGATGCCAAGCAAGCGCACGCCTGCAGACAGATCAAGTCGTTCGATCAGGCTGTGAGCAACAGCGGCCAACGTCCTTGAGGTTCGGAACGACTCGGACAGCGTCTGGGCCCGCGTCCGCAATGAGAAATCCGGGTAGCGCACCTTGACGGTCACCGTGCGGCCCCACAGGCCGGCCGCACGCAAGCGCGACGCCACAGCGTCCGCGAGACGGATCGTCTCACTGCGAATCCGTTCGATATCGGCGATATCGAACTCGAAGGTCTCTTCGTGACCGATGGATTTCGGCGTCCCACCGTGATGCACCGGCCGTTCGTCTCGGCCCTGTGCAAGTTCGGCGAGGTGGGACCCGTGCGCAGCCCCGACGGCTGCGACGAGAGTATCGACGCGAATCGTGGCAAGGTCGCCGACCGTGACGACGCCGATCGCCCTCAGACGCTGCAGCGTCACCGGTCCGACTCCCCACAGAGCCTCGACGGGATGTTCCCAAAGAAACGCGAGCTGTTCGGCAACTTCGACCACTCGCACGCCCAGGCCAGGCCGAGGCCCGTGGGGGCTGACGATTGGCTTGGCCGCAACGGAGGCCAGTTTCGCGAGTGTCTTGGTCGACGCGACACCTACCGAGCAATCCAGTCCGACGATGTCGCGAATGGCGCCTCGAATGTGCCAGGCGATCTCCGGAGATGTCCCGAACAGCCGGTGCGCCCCGGATACGTCCAAAAATGCCTCATCCAGCGCAATCGGCTCGACGTGCGGCGTCACCGACTCAAATGTCTCGGCTATTGCGGCAGACGCTTTGACATAGCCCGAGAAATCGGACGTGACCACAACAGCGGAAGGGCACAATCGCAGGGCCTGTGCGGTGGGCATGGCGGAGCGCACACCTCGAGCGCGTGCTTCGTAGCTCGCGGACGCAACCACGCCGCGCCGGCCCGATCCGCCGACAACGACCGGTCGACCGACAAGGGACGGATCGCGCTGGCGTTCGACTTCGACGTAGAAGGCATCCATGTCGACGTGCAGGATCGAGAGCTCATCGGCCGACGGCGTGTCGGCGGGCTCCTGCGGTTGGCTCGTCATCGACCGACAGCCCCATGGTTCGGCTCCCCAAAGTGTGGCCTCGTAGGCCGTTGCCCGTCCGCGGGGCCACGTGAGGAGATCGAGGCTTGTGCCGACATGTCGGGATCAGGCCCCGACGGCTGACCTACTGAGGCCTGACCGTGAGCCCGAATCGGTGATCACCAGACACGGTGTACCGGAATTCGGTGCCCCTCGGCGCGTCCCCGCTTAAGTAAGCGAGCAGCGGCTCACTCAACCACGCGTACTGACCGGTGAGAAGTTCAGAAATTTCTGGAAGCGGGACCCAACGGGCGTCGAACACGATGCCGTCGGGATCGTCGACATCCAATTCGCCAGTCCAGCCACGAGCCTCGTGCACTTCGACGCGCAGGATCCAGCCGGGTCCGTCGCGACCGTCTGCCTCTACGGTGTACAACGGCCCGTCCCAAGCCGACACCGCCAAACCGGTCTCCTCGGCAACCTCACGAGTGAGGGCGCCGAGCACCGTCTCTCCCGGGTCAATCACCCCGCCCGGCGTGCTCCAATCGGTGCTGCCATTACGGCGCCGATTGTTCACCATCAATACGGCGTCCTCTGCCACGAGGATGCCGCCTGCAACAGCCCAATTGTGCATGTCTCGCGGCACTCATGCAGTCTGCCATGGAGGAGCCCGCCGGAACGCAACCGCGCGGTGGCCCGCACCATTGCCCCCCTACCATTGCCGCGGTGAGCGACGTTGGCGGACAATCGCGCCCGGACGACAGGGTGTCGCTTGGGCACCTCGACGCCTCGATGCTGACAACCGCGCCGACCGCACTCCCCTCGGTGCTGGCCCGGGCTCTCGCATTCGGGGCAATCGTGATCGCTGCGGTGTGCGGAGGTTTCGCGGGCTACGCCACGGGCACGCTTCAGTGCAGCCAAAGCTGCACCGGCACGTCACTGGCTGGCACTGCGATAGGTGCGCTCGTCGCCTCAGTCGGCGTTGCCGCGCTTGCTGCACTGGTCCTTCGCTCCATGAGCGAATGGGTCGACCAAGCGTCTGTTTGGGGTCGTCACCCGAACCATGCTCCGAACGAGCCGACCAATGGCGGCAAGTAGACGGCGGCACAGCGAGCACCTGCGAAGCTACGAGGTCACAACGAGCACCTGCGAGATACCGGAGACACAGTGAGCACCTGCGAGACGACGGCAACACTGTGACGACGAACGTCTTGGTTGTCGAGGACGACGAGCGAATCCGCACGGCCCTGCGGCTCGCCCTCGAGGACGAAGGCTGGCGTGTGTCGGAGGCCGAATCGTGCGAAGACGCCCTGGAGGGCTTCAATCCGGACAACACCGACGTCGTTCTTGTCGACATCATGCTGCCCGGTCTCGATGGCTTCGAACTGTGCCGGTCCATCCGGCGAACAAGCCACGTGCCGATCATCATGGTCACCGCCCGCGACGACACTCACGACATCGTTGCGGGACTCGAAGCTGGCGCCGACGACTACCTCACGAAACCGTTCGCGCCGAAGGAGCTCTCGGCTCGCATCAGGGCATTGCTGCGCAGAAGCCGCACCGTCGACGGCAACGACCTGCCCAGGCTCATCGGCGACCTCGAGATCTATCCCGACGAAGGAGTCGTGCGCAAGAACGGCGAAGAGTTGCATCTGACGAAGACCGAGTTCCGACTGCTCTGCGAACTGTCTGACAACCCCGGCAAGGTCATGAGCCGCGAGCAGCTGCTGGAGCGCGTCTGGGGATACGACTACTTCGGCGATGGTCGACTCGTGGACGTGCACGTTCGCCGGCTGCGTTTGAAGATCGAGGACGATCCCGCCCGCCCGCGCTACGTCGCAACCGCCCGCGGCATGGGCTACAAGCTGCGGGGTTGACATGGCGCTGCGCCGGCCGCGTCCTCTGCGGCGATTGCCGTTACGAGCGCGCGTTGTCGGCGCATTCACTTTGGGGGCGCTGATCGCGGCATCGTTGCTCGTGGTGATCACCTACGGGTTGTCACGAAACTCGATGCTGGGCCTTCGCCAGGAATCTTCCGAAGCGCAATTCTTCGCCAATGCGAAGCAGGTCCAAGGCTCGCTTCGGGCTGAGAGTCCGGACTTCGCCGTCTTGCTCGAGTCACTGCCCAGCCTGAGTGGCAGCCGCTCCATCGTGCGCACGGGGCCCGACACCTGGAGGTCACCGTCGCTGGTGCCCAGTGACCTCCCCGCTGAGATGGTCAATGTCGCGGAGAATTCGAACCGGGCCTATGTGATGCGATACCGGCTCGACGGCGTGCCGCAGCTAGCGCTCGGTCTTCGCCTGCGCCCCGCTGCGGTCTCGCAGCTCAGCGAAACCCTGTACTTCGAGGTTGTCCCGCTGTCGGAGATCGAGGCCACGCTGAGCAGCCTGCGACTGATCCTCGGTGTCGGCGGCGCACTGACCGTCCTCATCGGCGTCGCCATCGGCGCGTGGGCTGGCGGTCGCCTCCTGCGTCCGCTTGCCAACGTGTCCGATGCCGCGAATTCGATCGCGCACGGACGCTTCGACACGCGCGTCGAGCGCAGCGACGATCCGGATCTTGCGGTCATTGTGGAATCTTTCAACGACATGGCCGATGCCATGGAGCGGCGCATCGCGCGAGACGCACGTTTCGCCTCGGACGTCAGCCACGAACTGCGTTCGCCACTACAGACACTTCGCAGTTCCATCGACTACTTGAACGGCCACCGGGACGAGCTCTCGTCTCAGGGCGCCACGGCGCTCGACCTGCTGGCCTCGGAGATCGACCGTTTCGAGCAACTTGTGCAGGATCTGCTCGAGATCTCGCGGCCCGATGCCCACGGTTCAGTCTTCGAGCGCGGTCTCGTGAACGTCACCGAACTGGTCCAGCACCGGGTGAAAGCGATGGACAGCAATATCACTCTGGAAATCAGTCCAGCAGCGGTGAGTTCTGTGGTGATCGGTGACAAACGAGGTCTCGCGCAGGTCTTCGACAACCTGTTGCGCAATGCCGAGAAGCACGGGGGCGGCGCGACTCGTGTCGAGATTTCGCACCCCGACAACTCCGTGAGGATCGCCGTCGAGGACTCCGGGCCTGGAGTCAGCCCGTCCGAGCGCGAGCTGGTGTTCGAGCGGTTCACACGCGGCGCCGCAGCGCGTAAGCGAGGCGCCGGCAGCGGCGCAGGTCTGGGGTTGGCGCTCGTGTACGAGCACACGCGGCGCCATGGCGGCTCTGTCCACGTCGAATCCAGGACCGACGGAGAACGAGGTGCTCGCTTCGTCGTCGAGCTCCCGATAGCGGGGCATCGATGATGTCTCGGTTGTGGGGGCCACGACGCTGCGGGGGGGCACTGCTCGCATGCGTTGCAGTGCTCGCCAGCTGCGGTCTGCCGACCGATGCCGCGCCGTCTGTGGTCGAAGTGCCGTCCGGCGTCTTTCCGTCCACTGACGCTCAGCCGGACCCCGGAACCCCAACGGCTCCTGACACATCCCTGCATGCAGTGTTCTTCCTGCGCGACGGTCGCCTCGTCGAGCTTCAGCGACCGCTCGCCGCACCCGTGTTCCTCGATGCGCCGCTCAACGATCTGCTGGCGGGTCCGACCCCGGCCGAGGCCGAGACCGGGCTGGAGTCCGCAATTCCCGCAGGCACCGAGGTAGTGGACGTCCAGCTGTCTCGCAACAACGTGGTGTCGGTCCACATGAACTCGGTCTTTTTCGAAGTCGAGGGAGCGCAGCGCATCCGTGCTGTGGCGCAACTCGTGCTGACCGCCTCGTCACTGGCACGTGACACCCAGGGGGTGCTCATTTTCCTCGACGGTGTAGCGCAATCGCTCCCGGACGGGGCCGGAACGATCGCTCAGGTCCGCCCCGGCGAGCGTCCCCGCGCACTCCGGATTGAAGACTTCAACGAGCTCGGGCCCCTCAATCTCCAGAGCGCTGCTGCGGCCGGCTGAACCTGTGCTCCGATCGCCGCAGAAGCCGTCGATCTCCTTGACGTCCATGCCGTGACCGCGTCGTCGCTCGCAACGCAGCAACGAACATCAACATCGCCGGGAACACCTCGAGCCGCCCGAACAGCATCAGCGCCATGAGGACCGGTCTGGATTCCCGCGGGAATGCCAACGCTGTTGAGGTTGGGCCGGCGTCACCCAGTGCCGGCCCGGCATTGCCGATAGCTGACACTGCCCCTGAGAAGCCGGTCTCGAGATCGGCTCCGAGCGCAGTGATCATGACGCCGCCAATGACGATCAATCCCAGGTACAGCAGTACAAAGCCCAGCGCCCGCGCTGCGATGTCTTCGGCGACAATGGTGTCTCCGATTCGCATCGGCAGGACTGCACGAGGGTGACGAGCACGGATCACCTCGCGCACCGCGTAGCGCGCCACGACCTGCAATCGAAGCACTTTCATGCCCCCAGCCGTCGACCCGGTCATCCCGCCGACCACCATCAGCACCAACAGCACCATGTGGGATGCCGGGGCCCAAAACACCAGATCGGTGAAATCGGACGTACCGAATCCGGTGCTCGTCCCCAGCGACGTGGCATAGAAGAGCGATTCGCGGATATTGGTGCCGAAGCTCATCTTCGGCGAGTTCAACCACAGCAGCATCAGCAGGGCTCCCCCGAGCAACCCGAGGTACCAGCGCAATTCTGAGTATCCCCGCAGCATCGAGCGACTGCGCATGATCGTGTGCCAGTGCAGCGAGAAGTTCACGGCGCATACCACCATCCCGGCGATGAGCACCAGCTCGATCCCAATCGAGTCGAAGTAGGCAATCGAAGCCGAATGCGTGGAATACCCGCCCGTCGCAACCGTGGTGAATGCGTGGGCGACAGCGTCGAACAGGCTCATGCCTGCGATGAGGAGTGCGACTGCGACCGCGAGCGTCAAACCGCCGTAGAGCATCCACAAGCGCCTCGCTGTCTCGGCAATGCGTGGCGTGAAGCGGTCCGCAGTCGGGCCGGGTGCTTCGTTAGCGATGAGTTCGAGTCCTCCGACTTTCAGCGCTGGCAGTACGCCCACAGCGAGCACGATGAGGCCCATGCCACCGAACCACTGGATCATGCTGCGGAAGAAGAGAATGCCAGCGGGCACCGAGTCGATGTCGGCGAGGATCGTGGCTCCTGTGCAGGTGAAGCCCGAGATCGACTCAAACAGGGCATTGTCGAACTCGCCCCAAGGAATCACTCCCCCAACCAGGAACGGCAGAGCGCCGGCCACCGAGACCGCCAGCCAGGCCCAAGCCACCGCAGCGAACGCCAGCGGCGAATCTGCGCGCGCTGACACGACCGACCCGCCCATCAGCAGGCCGCCGACAGCGGCAGTGAAACCCGCAGATGCGAGCAGCGCCAGCGTGCCGCCTCCTCCGTCCACCCAGGCGACTGCAGCAGACAGCACCATGCCGGTAGCGACGAAGAGCAGCGCCGCACCACTTACTCGAACAGGTGTCGATTCGATACGTCCGTCGAGCACACCTGCCGCGGTCCTCATTGCAGCCGCATTCCGTACACCCTGCGCCGACGCCAGGGGCCATGGCGGGCGGCGCTGGCTGCTGGATATGCAGCGACGGTGAGCGCAACCACCATGGCGGTGACCGACACCCGGCCGAGAAGCATCAACAGGCCCGCGGTCACCCGACCCAACGAGCCGAGCGCTTGCAGATGTCCGGTTGAGCCTGCTGCACCGAGCGCCGGCCCGACATTGGACAACATTGACACTGCATACGACAGAGCGTCGACGACGTCGAGGCCGCTCGCAGCGAGGGCGATGGATGCCGGGATCACGAGGAGCGTGGCCAACAGCAGCTCGCCGACGATGCGGCCCATGCTGGATTCCGAAATCGTCGAGCGTCCCAGGTGCAATCGCTCGGCCAACGCCGGATGAACCGCCCTGCGAAGTTCCCGCCTGATGTATGACACCAGCGTCAACAGGCGCACCACTTTGAAGCCGCCGGCCAAAGAGGCGCTCATGCCGCCTAAGAGCATGAGCAACACCAGCAGTGCCTGGCTGCCTGCGGACAGATCGACGATGGACAACGTCTCGAAGCCTGTCGTCGAGATGGCGGAAACGGCGGCAAACAGTGCCCCACGGATGTGATCCGTACCGAAGTCGCCCTCCGTCCACAGTGCGATCCCTGCAGCCACCAGCACGATGATCGTCACGTACAGCCGGAATTCGTAGCTGCGCACGAAGCGAGCGGGGTCGCGGCGTCTGATGGCCAGAAACATAAGGGGCAAGCTGACGCCGCCGGCCGCCATCCCGAAGATGGCGACCCACTCCACGGCACCGGATCCGAAGGCACCAATTGATCCGGCTTGTGTCGAGAAACCGCCCGTCGACACCGTGGTCAGTGCATGCAATCCGCTTTGCAGCACTGGCATTCCCGCCAACGCATACGCGATCCATGTCGTCACGGTCAGCGCGCCATAGAGCAGCAAAAGCCGTCCCATCGTGCCGGCACTGCGAGGGGCCAGCCGTCGCGCCGAACGAGTCGCCACTCCCCCATCAGTATCCAAGCCGCCGACGCCCAGGTGCGGAAGCACGCGAACCAAGACCATGATGAGCGCCGCGGCACCCAGCCACTGGCCGAATGCCCGCAGTGCCAGCATTCCGGCGCCGAGGCTCTCCGGGGACAGGCTGGTGCTATTCGTACCGGTGACCGTGGCGGCGGCCTCCGCAAACGCAGTAGCCAACGCTGATGGCGGGACTGCGCCGGTCGCGACGTGCGCGACCGCGACCGCTCCGACGGCGGCGAACGCGGCAAGCGCCAAGGCGGTCAGAGTTTGGCGCTCGGTGATGCGCCGTTCAAATCGACACATCCGCAGCAGGGCGAGCGCTATCACGGCAATGAGGAGACCGGCTGCGGTCAGTTCGACGGCGTCGGATCCGCGCACACCGCTCGCGGCGACGCGATCGCCTACGAGCCAATCGAATGCGGCACACAGGATGAACACGGGCAGCGAACTCGCCAGCACCACGAGGACGGTCACAGCCAACGTCGATTCGTACGGGCCTCGGGCCCAGTATCGCAGTGCCCCGTCGGCTCCTCTGGCCGCACGCACCACCAATCGGCGCAATCGGTTCTTTTGGGGAGCCCGGCGCGCCGGACGAGGTGTCACCGAAAGGCCTGCTTGACCTCGTCCACGCAGTCCGGCGTTACAAAGGCGACTACGTGGTCCCGCGCCCTCAGTTCGCTGCGGCCCCGAGCGATGCGGGCCTTGCCGTCGCGAACGATCGCCGCAAGCAGCATCTGGCCAGGCAAGTGCAAGTCTCGCACCACCGATCCGTCGGCCCGTGAGCCAGAGCTCACCTCGAATTCGAGGATTTCGACGTCTCCTTCGAGGAAGGTGGCCACTGCGGTCACTCCGCCGCGCACCATGCGCAGGACCATGTTGGCGCTAGCGGTTCGTGGCGACAGCGCAGCATCGATGCCGACCTGTTCGAGCAACGGCAGGAGCGACAAGCGGTGCACGACGGCGATGGTCTCACCGGCCCCCTCGGACTTGGCGTACAGGCAGGCCAGGACGTTTGCGTCGTCCTCGCCGGTTGCGGCCACGACGGCGTCGAAGCTGCCGATGTCCTCGCGAGCGAGGACATCGATGTCGGTGATGTCGCCGTGCAGCACCAAGGCGCCAGCATGGCGCTCGCTCAACTCCATGCAGCGTTCGTAGCGCATTTCGATGATGACGACATCGACGTGACGTTCGATGAGCCGGCCTGCAAGCAGCCCTGCCGTGCGGCCGCCGCCCAGGATCATCACTCGGCGGAGGTCTGTCCGGCTCATCCCCATGATCTCCATGAGTTCGCGCCGTCCCTGGCGCCGGCAGACCACTCGGAGAAGATCGTTGGGCTCCAGCGTGGTCTCGCGCCGCATCACGCTCACCTCGCCGCCACGCGACAGCGCACCGAAGATGAAATCCCATTCGGGCTCGTAGTACGCGCCGATTTCGGCCATGGTCTTGCCGACAAGCGGGGCATCGTCGGCGAGACGAGCACCGACAACGAGCACCTCACCGTTCGCGAGCTCGTTGACATCCGAAGCGCCGTGGTAGAGGAGCAGATCCATGATGGCGTCAGCTGTCTGCTCGTCGGGGTCGAGAACGAGGTCCACGCCGATTGCGGCACGCATCGCCCGGCCTGGCGCCCCGCGGAGGTCGCTGTCCTGCAACCGAGCGACTGCCGCCGGTACTCCCGCCTGCTTGGCCTGCATGCAGGCCAGCAGGTTCACCTCATCGGAGTCGGTGACTGCGACGACAACTTCTGCTCGATCGAGCCCTGCCTCCGACAGCACCCGAGGGTTGGTACCGCTGCCATTCACTGTGAGGAGATCGAACTCGGACGCGAGTGCATCGAGCCGACCCGAATGGTGGTCAATGACCACGACATCATTGCCCTCGCGGCTGAGGCGTTCGGCGATGTAGCTGCCGACCTCGCCGGCACCGACCACCACAATCCTCACAGTGGGGAACGCTACTGCGGGTCGAGCGAACCGACCGTCACCGTGGCGGGAACTCCCTGTAGCCAGACTGGGCAGCCAGACTGGTCCCGAAAGTGGGAACGACCGTCATGGACATCGGAACTGCAGTCCGCCAATGGCAGTAGTCGTAGCGATTGACGCAGGCACCACCGGCGTCCGATCGATGGCCATAGACGAGTCCGGCACCGAAATCGGCTACGCGTACCGAGTTTTTCCACAGCACTACCCAGCTCCCGGCTGGGTCGAGCACGATCCCAACGAGATCTGGGAAGCAACGACAGCCACCCTGGACGAATTGTGCGAATCGCTTCGGGAGAGCAACGACGGGCACCCACCGGCAGTGTCGGCGCTCGGGATCACGAACCAGCGCGAGACCGTGGTGGCGTGGGATCGCCGCAGCGGCCAACCCCTCGCGCCGGCCATTGTGTGGCAGGACGTCCGGACAGCCCGACGTTGTGCCGAACTCGAGGCCAGCGGCTACCAGAGCGAAGTTCGCCGGCTCACCGGGTTGGTGCTCAGCCCGTACTTCAGCGGTACGAAGGCCGAATGGCTGCTGCGCGACGGTGGAGTCGAGAGCGGTCCCGATCTTGCATTGGGCACTGTGGACAGTTGGCTGATGTGGAAGCTCAGCGGCGGCACAGCCTTCGTCACCGATGCCACCAATGCCTCGCGGACGCTGCTGTACGACATCGCAGAAGGCCGGTGGTCGTCGCAGATGTGCGATCTGCTGTCGGTTCCGGCCAATGCCCTGCCCGAGGTCAGGCCGTCGTCCGGCCGCTTCTGCCTCACTGCGCACACGACCGCACTCGGCGCCGGCATCGCAGTCAGCGGCGTCGCCGGTGACCAGCAGGCGGCGCTGTTCGGCCAGGGCTGCCATTCCGTCGGCATGGCGAAGAACACCTACGGGACGGGCTCGTTTGTGCTGATGAACGTCGGGAACGTCTGCCCGGAACCAATCGACGGACTGCTTACGACGATTGCGTGGGATCTCGGTGACGGCCCCATCTATGCGCTCGAGGGCTCGATCTTCGCAACCGGCGCCGCTGTGGGCTGGCTTCGTGACGGTCTCGACATGGTCACGAGTCCTTCCGAAGCCGAAGCCTTGGCCGTATCGGTAACCGACAGCGCTGGGGTCGTGATGGTGCCGGCGTTTGCCGGGCTCGGGAGCCCGTGGTGGGATCCCGATGCGCGCGCGGCACTGTTCGGCATGACGTTCGCCACCCGACCCGCCCACGTCGCACGGGCCACTATCGAGTCCATGGCCCTGCAGACCCGTGATGTCGTCGAAGCGATGACCGCTGGCACCGGCCGGGCAATCACGGAACTGAGAATCGACGGTGGTGCAGCCACGAACGACCTGCTGTGCACCTTGCAGGCAGACCATCTCAACGCGTTCGTGAGCCGCCCTGCAGTCACCGAGACCACGGCGTTCGGCGCCGCGATGCTGGCCGGCCTTGCCGAAGGTGTGTGGTCATCGACGCACGAGGTCGCCGCTCTATGGCGGCTTGAGCGCCGTTTCGAGCCCTCTGCTGATCGCTGGGCCGCTGATGAGACCCATGCACGATGGCGTCGCGCTCTCGCGCTGACCCGCGGATGGGCAGCCGAGTCGGCAGCGGCGAATAGCGGGGGCTAGGGCGCCCCGCTGAGCTCGCTGAGCGCCGCGCGCAACTGGCTCGTGGCTTGGCGGATCCGGTGCTCGTTCTCAACGAGCGCGAATCGAACGTGACCCTCGCCTCCGGGGCCGAACCCCACTCCCGGTGAGAGCGCCACGTTCGCCTCGTTCACGAGGTACTTGCAGAATTCCACTGAGCCCATGTGCCGGTACGGCTCGGGGATCTTCGCCCACGCGAACATCGTGCCTCGCGGCGGGGGTACGTCCCAGCCGGCGCGTGACAATCCGCGCACGAGCACATCTCGCCGGTTTTGGTAGGTATCGCGTACTTCCGCCGGAAAGTCCTGATCCTCGTTCATCACGACGGTCGCTGCGATCTGGATCGGCTGGAAGGTTCCGTAGTCCAAGTAGCTCTTCAGCTTCGCGAGCGCCGCGACGGCCTCGGCGTTGCCGACGCAGAACGCAACTCGCCAGCCCGCCATCGAGAACGACTTTGTCAAGCTGTAAAATTCGACGGCTACTTCCTTCGCGCCCTCAGCCTGCATGATCGACGGCGGCTCGTAGCCGTCGAAACCGATGTCGGCATAGGCAAAATCGTGCACGAGCAGCACCTCGCGCTCACGGGCGAAATCCACAATTCGCTGCATGAACTCCACGTCCACGCACGCCGTGGTCGGATTGTGCGGAAACGAGAGCACGATGACCCGAGGACGGGGCCACGAGTACTCAAAACGTTCCACCAAGCGGTCGAAGAACGTGTCCCCGGTGTCCAAGGGCACCTCTCGCACGTTCGCGCCCGTGAACAGTGGACCGAAGATGTGGATCGGGTACGACGGCGCCGGCACTAGGCATGCGTCACCAGGCGCCAGCAGCGTCCACATGAGGTGCGAGAACCCCTCCTTGGCACCAATCGTGTTGATGACCTCGGTGTCGGGGTCGAGCTCGACCCCCCACTTCCGGCGGTAGAGATCAGCAAGCGCGATACGGAGCTTGGGAATCCCGCGACTAGCGGAGTAGCGATGGTTGCGTGAGTTCAGCGCCGCTTCGGCCAGCTTCTTCACCGCTCGCTCCGGAGACGCTATGTCGGGATTGCCGAAGCCGAGATCGATGACGTCGGCCCCAGCTCTGCGTCGCTCGATCTTCAGCGTGTCGATAGTCGTGAAGACATAGGGAGGCAATCCTCCGATACGGCGGAACTCCACGGTGCCGATCCCTTGTTCGCCGGCGATCGGCTACAGACCAGCGCCCATGAACGCGGCGGGCGTGCCGCCCCCCGCTTCCAGACGGGCAGCGAAGTCGGCGAGTGCCGTGTGGGCAATCCGACGTTCTGCACGGCGCTTCACAAAGCCTGGCAACGGCACCGCCAACTCCAACGCGAGCTGGTACACGACTTCGGTACGACCCGGCTCGGATGCGGGATTGAATTCGTACATGCCATCGAGATGCTTGATGATGTCGCCTTCCACCAGCCGCCAGGCGATGCGGCGCGGTGCCGCGCTGTGGTCGTACGCCAGCGTGTAGGTCGCCGAACGTCCGAGCGCGGCTACGCGGAATGACGCCCGGGCCACCCGGCCCTCGTCATCACGTTCGTGCACGGTGGCCAATTCGATGTCTGTCGCCCATTCGGGGTAACGCTCGATGTCAGAGACCACTGCGTGGCATGCCTCAGGTGCCGCAGCCACGACCGTCGTCATCGTCATCTCTTCGATCATCGTTGCGTCCTTGGTTTCGCGCTGAACCCATTGTCTCAAGCTGAAACGTCGTCAGGTGTCATTGTCTCAGGAAAGTGCCGCTTCGAGGCGTTGTGCAAGATGGTCATAGGAGAAGCGGCACTCTGACACCGAGCGCGCCGCTGCACCCATGTCGGTCCGGCGGCGGGGATCGGACAACAGTTCGTCAAGCCCGGCTGCGACTTCGGCAACGTCTGTCGGCCGCTCCACCACGATGCCGGTTGTTCCGTGAGCGACTGCTTCGTGGCTGCCCCCCGAGCGTCCTGCCACCGAAGCAACCCCGCACGCCGCAGCTTCGACGAACACGATGCCAAAGCCCTCCTGCTCCAATCCTGCCCAGCGACTGCGGCACGGGGCGGCGAACACATCCGCCATGCCCATCACGCGAGGAACGTCATCGCCGCTGACACGCCCGAGGAACGAAGCCGGCGCGCCGCATCTGCGAGCCAATCGCTCGAGCCGCTGCCTGTCACGTCCCGCACCCACGACCGCCAGCTGCAATCCTTGGTGCCGATCAGCGAGAAGTGCAGTCGCCTCGATAACGACGTCGAAGCCCTTGCGCGGCACGAGCCTGCTGAGGCTCACTACCAAGGGACCCGGCCCGAACCCGAAGCACGCTCGTGCGTCGCGCCGTCGCGATCGCTCAAGCGGTACAAATCGGTTCGTGTCGACGCCCGGCGGGACTTCCACGACCGGCAGCTCGACGCCTGCGCACCGCGACGCTTCCGCAGCCGCGTAGCCACCGGCGGACACGACGAGTTGCGCGGATCGCAGCACTCGAGCCAGCGCCGCAGACAGTCCAGGCAGCCGTGAGGGAACGGTCACCTCGGCTCCGTGCAGCACCACGCCGTACGGCAAGCCAAGCCAAGGACCAACCGCACCGAGCGGCAGCGCAGGGTCCAACAGAACGATTTCGGCTCCCACTTCTGCTGCAAGAGCCCGGATGTGCCTCGCCAGTCGTGCGTGCGGCAATAGGACGGGTTCACGTGTCCGCACGATCCGCATTGGCTGGGAAGCATCGAATGGCGCCGCAGCGCGATGCGGTGTCGTGAGCACGGTGGTGGCATCGGTCGGCAAACGCCGCCACAGCTCCCAGAGGTAGTTCTGGATCCCGCCGATCTTGGGCGGGAAGTCGTTCGTGACGAGCAGATGCGGCCGCATCAGACGGCCCCGCCTCGTGACGGCACGCGCCGCGAGAGTTCGGCGGGCACCAACCCGTCGGGATCATTGCCGGCGAGGCCGTCGAGATCCGCTTCCGCCACGAGGTCGGCGCGACCGAGGCGACGAGCCGCCCACACGGCATGCGCCGCAACCACTGCCGAGGTCGACGCCAGTGCCTGCCGCAGCACACGTTCCACCTCGGGGGCGTCAGGGTCGGCCACGTTGCCGAGCACCACGAGAGCGTTGCGTCGCAGGTACTCAGGACGCCTGCGAGGGATGTACCAATGGCCGAACGTCGCCAAGAGTTGCTCATCGGACATTTCGAGCAAGCCGATGACGTCGACAGATGATGCTCGCGACGCTTCGGCGCGGCCAACGAAATGCACGGGCTGGCTGCTTCTGGCCACCGTGAGGCCCAGGGCCTCGTTGTACGGACACACAACCTGGCAGTCATCACAGCCGTACAGGCGGTCTCCGAGCGCGACACGAAACTCAGCCGGGAACGAACCCTCCGCCTGAAGCAGCCACGCTAAGCAGCGATTTGCGTCGAGTACTCCAGCAACGTCGAGCGCGCCAGTCGGGCAGGCGACACTGCAGCGACGGCACGATCCGCAACCGTCCGGCTGCAGTGCGCCCGCGACCGGCAGCAACGCGGTTGTCACCACCGAGCCAAGCACCGTCCACGAACCGAGCTCGTGGGAGAGCAGCATCGTGTTGCGGCCTAGCCAGCCCAGCCCCGCGCGCGCGGCGGCGGCGCGATCCACCAGACGGTTGTCGTCGGACACCGAGACAGCAGCGAAGCCGCGGCTCCGCAGGACTTCGCAAATCTGATCCAGGCCAGCCGCCAACGCGCCGTACGCATCCTCGGCGACGTATGCGGCCACGGTCCCCCCGTAACGCTTGGGCGTTGCCGTCCCATGACGGCCTGAGTCGGGGTTCGCCCCATGGGGTTGTGCCGAATCAAGGTGTGCGGAGACACCGCGGTACGTGCGCGCGCACACCACGATGCTCTGCGCGCCGTCGAGGATTCGGCCCGGTTCGGTGGACCGCTCCGGCCGGCCGTAGGTGAACCACATCCCTGCATGGAGCCCAGCGGCTTTGCGTTCGACGATGGCCCTGCGTGCGGGCAGGAAGGGCGCTGCATCGGTGACTCCGACCGCATCGATGCCTGCGTTGGTTGCGGCTGCGCGCACGAGGGCCATCAGATCGTCATCGGCAGCGGGCTGGCTCATGGGGTGTGTCGAAGCTACGCCCATCGATGTAGTGTGCCGTGCCCGGCGGACAAGCGGCTAAGAGGCGGTCTGGAGCTCGCTTGGCCTCGAACAGGCTGCGCGAATAGGCCGCGGCATTCGCGGTGACACCACTTGCTTCCCGCTCTTGTTCGCTGCGCTCACGGGCCGCTCGGGCCACGGCCTCGCTGTCCATGCCGATGCGCGCCCGTATCTCATTGCCTATCCGCTCGGCCTCTTATGCTGAACTTGGCGGCCTGATAACGGCGATGACATGTTCGAAGACCACGTAGACGTTTGGGTTGGCCGCCAATTCGGCCCGTACCAGATCTCAGACGTACTCGGCCGCGGCACCGTGGCGCACGCCTACCGTGCAACGACGCTGCGCGGCGACGAGGTCGGCCTCAAAGTGCTGACGCCGTTCGCCGAGGCTCGAGCGGAGGTTCGCTCCCTCTTCGAGCAGGAATACGAATTGATGGCGCGCCTGGACCATCCCAATGTGCTCGCGGTCTACAACGCCGGAGTGATCGGCGGCACCCACTACATGGAAATGGAGATCGTCGAGGGCGACACGCTCGCTGATCGGTTCGGGAGCCGTCACCCGCCGACCCTGGCCGAAGGAATCTCCGCCGTCCAGCAGATCTGCGCCGCGCTGGATCACACCCACGAGCGTCGGATCGTCCATCGCGACGTCAAGCCTTCGAACATCATGTTGGAGCCGAACTCAGACGACGGCGAGCGTGCTGTGCTCTTCGATTTCGGCCTGGCGCACGACCTCGACGGTCCGCCCTCGCCGACGGGCCGGGTGTACGGCTCGCCGATGTACCTCTCCCCCGAACAGGCCATGGCTGGGGCCGTCGACGCGCGTACAGACATCTACGGCCTCGGCGTCACGCTGTATGTCCTGGCCGTCGGCTCAGCGCCGTTCTACGGCGAACGGAATGACCTGCTCCACGCGCATGTACGCACGATGCCGCCGGATCCAGCCGAGCGAGGCGTGTCTGGCGAGCTGTCCGAGATCATTCTCACGGCGATGGCAAAATCGCCCGAAGACCGTTTCGCCAGCGGCGCCGATCTCGCTGCTGCGCTTGCCGCTGTCGAGATCCCCGCCCAGGACAGCGAGCGCCGACGTGGATTGCTCCGCCGGCTGGCAGGCCGGGCATAGACACGCCGGCTGGCAGGCCGGGGGCCGTTCAGCTAACGCCATGGCGGTAGCGCTCCACGAGCTCGACCTCGTCGGTTCCGTACACGAGCGTCGTCTGCGGCGGACCCTCGTCGAATGCGACGATCGCCATCACGCGCCGATCTCCCGGGCGCACGGCAATCACCGTTCCGCTGCGACCGACCAATTCATCGCGTCGTTCGTCGCCGGTAGCGGACAGGCGAACGATGTCGCCGACACCGAATGGCAGCGCCAGCCCGACGACCATGACCGCTATGCAACCGAGCCGTTCGCTAGCCGGCTGCCGTAGCGAGCTCGGTGGTCAGCGTGACGGCAGCTTCGAGTTGAGCCGCTGCACGTCCATCGGCAATGGCGGCGCATGCCATCTCGAATCCGTCTCCGAGATGCTCAGCAAGACCCGCCACGACAAGCCCTGCACCGGCGTTCAACTGCACGATCTCAGCGCGAGGTCCGGTCTCGTCACCTGCCACGATCGCTCGAAAGATTCGAGCGTTGTCCCGCGGTCCGCCCCCCCACAGGGCGGCGCGATTGACCCGTTCGAGACCGATCGAGGATGGGTCGAACTGGTACTCGTCGGTGATCTCGCCATCGCGTACTTCGTAGATGCGAGTGAGGTCGGTCAGAGTGATCTCGTCGAGACGGTCGGCGCCATGCACGATCAGCGATCGTTCCGAGCCGCGGGCCGCGAGCACACCTGCGACGCGTGGAGCCATGACTGGGTCACTGACACCCAGCACCAGCCGTTTGACGCGGGCTGGATTTGCGAGCGGACCCAGGAAATTGAACGTGGTGGGAACTCCTAGCTCGGTACGCACCGGCCCCGCAAATCGCATGGCCGGATGGAACTTCTTGGCAAAGGCGAAACCTAGGCCGATCTCAGAGAGGCAACGCTCCACATCCGGCCCGTCGAGCTCGATTGCAAGACCGAGCGCGCGGAGTGTGTCGAATGACCCTGAGCTTGACGTCGCAGCCACCGAGCCGTGCTTGCAGACCACCGCACCCGCGGCTGACGCCACGAACGCGGCCATCGTGGAAACGCTGAGCGCGTGTTGCTGGCGGCCCGGCGCACCACCGCTTCCAACGATGTCTATTGCTCCGGGTGGCGCCGTCAAGGGCAGCGCCGTATCAAGCATGGCGTCGACGAGGCCGGTGAGCTCGGGCACCGACCCGCCCTTCATGCCGAGCGCGATGATGAACCCTGCCAACTGGGCATCGGTCGCCTGTTCGCGAAGAATGCTGCCGAGGGCGGCACGAGCGACCTCGGGGCTGAGGTCGATGCCCGCCACAAGATCGGTCAACACGGCCTTCCAGCCGCCGAAGTGCGCGAGGTGCTCCTCACCACCGCCAGCTGAATCTGATCGCTCGCTGGCCGTGTTCGGTGGAGTCGCGGTCACGGGCCGAGACTAGCGACGCGCCTAGAGCGAGTTCGTCCGCAGAAGTCGTGACGCTCGTGGCTCAGTTCGTAACGGCAGCAGTCTGAGTGTTGCGGGCGCGCGCAGCGGCGCGGCGTCGGCGGCGAATGATCCGTACGCGTTCAGCGGCCGTCTGCCCACCCCAGACGCCCTCCTTCTCACGAACCGTGATCGCGTACTCCAGGCATTCGCCCGACACGGCGCACGCCGCGCAAACCGCTTTTGCCTCGAAAGTCGTCTCGTCATCCTCAGATGGATAGAAGATGGCCGCCTCGAGGCCCTTGCAGGCGGCGTGACGCTGCCAACCGAGGAGACTGTCGACAAGATCGACGTCGGTAGCCGCAACGCTGCGTAACGGTGTTGGTGCAGTGAACATTCGCATCCCTGCGAAATCTTGCGCATGCCGTCCGCGTTGTCAAGACCTTATTGAGCGTTCAGTAGATAATCGAGCATCCGTTTGATGACCAAGCGGCTGATGGCACTTGATCGGTGGTCGCGACGGAACTCGGGCTGTCACAGGGTGACATCACCGGCCAGACTCTCACAATGGCCGACGACATCACGCCTCGGGATGCTCGGGACGGTTGACAGATGCGGAGTCTCCTGTACGTATTTGGTCGTTCCGTCGAGCGCAAGGCCATCACCACCGGCGCGCTGGTTTCACTTGGCGCAGCAATCGGAATTGGCGTCGTCGCCGGCAGCCTGATCGACGAACGGAGCACAGCGGCGTACATCGTCAATGGCCTGCTGTTTGCGGGTCTGATCTCGGGCGGCGCTATCGCTGCAGCCAGATCACGACAGAACCCACTGCTGGCGGCCACACTGACATCAGGTCCGGTCATGGTTCTGGCCGTCATCGTGCAGCTCATCCGCCGCTTCGGTACTGGAGAGCCCGTCGCCCCGTTGGGCCTTCCGCTCGTCATGCTGCTGTCTGTATCGCTCGCGACGCTCGGGGGCGTCATCGGCATCCGCCTAGGGCAACGCCGCCAGTCATTGCTGGACCCGACCCTGCGCCACCGCACCGACGACGACTGATCAGATCATTGCAGTGTTGTTGCGGCAGTAGCCTCAAGCACACGGTGAGTCGGCCGGGTGGCCGCGCCCCGCGACTCTGCCACCAGCGGGGTCTCGGGTCGAGGAAGGTCGGGACTCCACAGGGCAGGAAGCTGGCTCGCAACCAGGCGCCGCGAGGCGACGGAAAGTGCAACAGAGAGCAGACCGCCGATGGGCTGGGCCTCGTGTCCGGCCACAGGCAAGGGTGAAACGGTGCGGTAAGAGCGCACCATCGTTGGGGGCGACCTCGACGGATCGGCAAACCCCTTCCGGAGCAAGGCCAAGCAGGGATCGGGCGGCCCGTCCGATGATCCCGGGTCGGCCGCTGAGATGGATGGCCACCCCGCCGACGTCAGTCGACGGACAGAATCCCGCCTACAGGCCGACTCACCGCACCGCAGACACCGAACTTCGATGCGAGACGCCCAAGCTCGCATACCTCGTCGCACGGGCCGCGGCGCAGGCGCTGGAGCTAGGCACCGCTGAGATGCGACACGTCATTGAAAGCGCTGAGGGTCACTCGCTCGCCACGGACTTCGATCTTGGTGATCTGAGCCTGGGCGACGTGGAGGTGCCACGAGATCTCATCGTCGACATCGAGCACCCACCGCACTGCAGCCTTGATGGGTGACACATGCGTGAACACGGCAATGTTGATCTCCGACGCCGCAGCTACAACCGCTTCGCAGGCGTGAGCGACCCGTATGTTCAACGCAGCCAACGACTCCCCGCCCGGCGGAGCGAAGCTGGCATCGCTTCGCCAATGGCGCCAAGCCTCGGCGCTGATCTCCGAGATCGGCAACGCCTCCCACTCGCCGTAATCAAGCTCTGACCATCGCTCGTCGATCATCACTTCGGCACCCAAAAGCTCGCCTGACGCCGCGGCCGTCTGCATCGCGCGCGGCAGCGGCGAAGAGATGATGCGATCGAGGCCGCCGTCCAACTGCGCGAGAGCTGCCGCAATCTCCGCTGCCTGCCGCTGTCCGAGCGCGTCGAGCCGGTTGTCGCTGCGCCCTTGCAACAGGTGCGATGCGTTGGCCTGTGTACGGCCGTGCCGGGCCAGTATCAACATGTCGAGTCCCCCGGACCTGTACGGCCCGATCCACGCTTGTTGGCCGGATCGATCCTTCCCGTTCGCCAGAACACTGCCCGTGCCGCAGCATCGCTCGCGAGGCCAGACGTTCGCCACAACCACAAACATCCAGTGAGTCCCACGAACTCGAGTACCGCGATTGCCCACAGTGGCCGTGCCGACAGCGACAGCGCCGTTTCGGCCGAGCCACCGCCGAAGGGCCACCACAACAGTGCCGGCTGTGTCCAGGCACCATCGAATACTTCATGCCAGAAGACTCCGATCGGTACCGCCAGCCATCGGCGCCGCGCGCGGCGCCGGCCGATCGTGATCAACATCACGGCGACGAGGATGCATGCAGGCAGTATCAGTGAATGCGCCAGGGCTGCGCCCCCGCTCAGGAGATGGATCGCGGCGGGCGCGAGTGCGCCTGCAACCACCAGCCGGTGATCGATCGCGGCGTCACCGAAGAACCAGCGCATCGCCACCAGCGATGTCCCGACAAACCACAGCACCATCAGATTGCTCGCTGGAACATCGGGTCAGCGAACGAGCAGGGCCCCGCACTGGGGGCAGTCGACGATTTCGTCGGTGTCGAGGCGGGAAATACGGTCGCGATCCACGGCGGGGATCTCCAGATGGCAGGCGCTGCATGTCATCCCGACTAGCCGACCGACCGCCGGTTCCCCCCGAGCCGCGATGCGGCGCTCGTCGTACAGCGCCATCAGTTCTGCGGGGACCGAAGCAACCAGTTCTGTTCGCGCGCCCAGTACCTCGTCGTGTTCTTCCACGGCGTTCATTTCGGCCTCCGCGATGCCCGTCTCGGTATCGGTGCGCCGACGGGTTGCATTCTCGTAGCGCTCGGCGAGCTCGCTTCGGGATGACGAGAGCGGCTCGATCTGTTCCATCAGCTCCAGGATCACGTCCTCGATCTCGATCTGCCGGCGTTCGAGCGACGCTGCCTCCGCCGTCAGAGCCTCCGCTTCCTTCGGAGATGTCAGATGGCTGTCGTACAGGCGCTCTGCGTTGCGGGAGCGTCGGTTTTCGATGAGCGCAACCTCGTCTTCGTGAGCACGCTGTTTCCGCTCCAAGGCGGAAATCTCGGCATCGAGCTCACGCCCTCTCCCCGAGAGGGCCGCCATCTCTCTCACGACATCAGCAAGCATTTGCCGTTCTGGCAGGTGCTCGATGCGGTGCGCGATCTGGTTGAGCCGTACGTCGAGGTCCTGGATCGAGGCGAGGACCTCGAGCCGGCTGGCTGAGGTGTCGTGCGGCGATGCTGCTTCCGTCAACGGCTCACGAGCGTCTGATGTCATCGTCGTGCGGGGGACGAGAAAGCGTCGGGTTTCATCAGGCGTCGTCCTCTTCGGATAGGGCTTCGTCCGGATCGGAGCCAGCTTGTCCCGAAGTATCCCCCACGGGTTCAGGCGCCCGCGCCTCAAGCACGGCACCGACATCGGTGCAACGGATCCACTCGAAGCGGGACTCCCCGCTGGCCGTCGGGATAGCCACTTTGCACAGCGCGTCCGGCAGCGGCTCGAATTCGTTGTCTGCTGTCGGTCGAACCATGCTGCACGGCAGGTCGAATTCCAGCGGCGGCTCGTTTGGCGACGCGGCGACCCCAATCGAGCAGATGTCGCCCGACAGGAACAGATACTGCCCCGCACGCGGCGGCGGCGGCTGTGCCGGGAAGTCGCGCAGTTCGGTGCCTCGAAGCGCACGGTGCATGTACGCGGACCAAATGCGGGCAGGCACCCAGCCGCCTGTGCCGCGCCGTCCCTGAATGTCGGTCATCGGCACCTGTTTGTCGGGATGCCCCATCCACACCGCGGTTGCCATGTGCGGCGTGAAGCCCACGAACCATGCGTCGTGAAATGACTGTGTCGTGCCGGTCTTGCCAGCCGCGACCTGGCCGCCGGCCAGCTGGGCCCGGGTGCCCGTGCCTGACTCCACGTTCGCTTGGAGCACCGACGTCACCCAGTCGGCGGTCTGCGGCGACACCACACGGCGCCCATGCGGGACGTGTTCGTAGAGCACTTCGCCGAAGTTGTTCTCGATTCGGGTGACGTAGAAGGGCTCCATCCGCACACCACGATTGGCAAACGTGCCGTAGCCCACGGCCTGTTCGAGCGGCGTGACCTCTTGCGCTCCCAGCGATATGGACGGATACGGCATGAATCCGTCTTGATCGGTACGCCCGATAAGTCGATCTGCCATCCCTACGACCTCGTCAAGGCCGGTGATCAGGCCGAGCCGCACGAACGCACAGTTGGCACTCGCCAGTGTCTGATCTTTGACCGTGGCGACGCGGCCCGCACTGCCGGCAAAGTTGCTGACCTTGTAGTCGTCGAGTGGGGGGTTCGCGAAGGTGCACGGCCCCTGCCCGCTGATGGTGTCGAACGGGTAGATGGACGCCCGTTCGATGGCCGCTGCGAAGACGTACGTCTTGAACGAGGAGCCCGGCTGGCGGCGACCCTGCGTCGCGAGATTGAACTCGGAGTCGCTGAATGCCGGTCCGCCGATGAACGACAGCACTGCCCCCGTGCTGGGATCGACGCTGACGATCGACACTTCGAACTCGCCGGTGCCCTCGGGCAGTACTTCGCCCACGGCGGCTCTCATGGACGACTGCAGCTCCGGGCGCAACGTCGTCCAAACACGCAGGCCGCCGCCGAAGACCTGGCTGAAACGAGCCTGATACGTGTCGCCGAGTGCCGGGTTTGCCAACAGCGCCCGACGGACTTCGACCAAGAAATAATCACGACGAAGTGCGAGATCGGTACGACGTGGCGAGAGATTTCTGCTCGGCAATGGGCGCCGTTCGAACGCAGATTGCTGGGCCTCGGTGATGATTCCCGCGTCGACAGCTTGCTGCAACGACTGGCTGCGCCGTCGGATCATGGTCTCGGTGTTCTGATCGAAGCCGTCAAACAGGCCCGGACTTCGAATGAGGCTCGCGAGGAAGGCGGCATCACCGACGTCGAGGGTGTTCACGTCCTTGCCGAAATACGTCTCCGCAGCGGCCTGCAGACCGTAGGCACCATTGCCCAGATATACCTCGTTCACATAGAACTCGAGAATTTCCTCTTTCGTGAACTCTTCCTCGAGACGGGCTGCGATGACCGCTTCCCGAATCTTGCGATTGAAGCTGCGCTCGCTGCCGACTACCCGCAGTTTGACGATCTGTTGAGTGATCGTTGAGCCTCCCGACGCAATCCCACCGACGGAGACGTTCGAGACCAGCGCCCGCGCGGTGGCGCGCAGGTCCACGCCGTTGTGCAGCCAGAACTTGCTGTCCTCCACCGCGATGATCGTCTCCCGCACGTCGTGGGGAACTTCGTCCAGCGTGATGATCTCGCGGTCGACTTCGTTCAACAAGATTCCGATGGGATTGCCCGTTGAGTCGAATACCCGAGTGCGCTGCGCCCCGGGGCGCAAGTCGATGAGGATGTGATCGCGATCGCGATCGACGGCGTCAAGCGTGCGCGCAAGGTGCGGCGCCGACGCTCGAGCGGCGACCGTCAGCAGCGCTGCGCAGACACCGATCATCAGTACGAGCAGGGGCAACCGGGCGATTCGGCGAGCGAAATCCACAGATGAACTGCAAGGTACCGGTCCGCCCGGGTGCTGCTTGCGCGACGCCTGCTTGCCGTTTGCCATCACACTGGTGCCATGACCCACTCGAGCGCGGGCAGCAAAGCCGATGACCAGACGCCGCTCGACGCAACGCACGTGTGGATCGTGGACGGCGCGCCACACGCCCCGCGCCGGATTCCGCCAGTTGAGCCGACTTGCGTGATTGCTGTCGATCGAGGACTCACACATGCGCTTCGGCTCGGCTTGCGTCCTCATGCCGCTGTGGGCGACTTCGACTCGGTGAGCTCAGCCGTGCTCGCGCGTTGTCGCCGGCAATGGCCGGGTCTCGTCGTCCGTTGGCACCCGGCCGACAAAGCCCAGAGCGACCTCGATCTGGCGCTGAGCTTCGCGTGGGGGCTCGACCCGATGTCGATAGCGATACTCAGCGGTGGCGGAGGGCGTCTTGATCATCTCTTGAGCGCAATCTCGATGCTGGCGCGCCCGCGATATGCCGCCCTTCCGATCACTGCCTACGTCGGCGACAGCGTCGTGCGTGCAGCGACTGTGGGAATGGAATTGTCGCTCGACGTCACCGACGGCAACCTGTTGACCCTGTTGGCGATCGGGGGCAACGCGAACTTGCTGACGACCGGGCTCCGCTGGAACTTGACGCCCGCAGACTCGCTTCGGAGCGCCGCAACGCTCGGACTCAGCAATGAGCTCACTGGCCCCACGGCGCGTCTCGTGATTTCTGCGGGCAGCATCCTGGCCATACAGACTCATGGCGAATCGCTGCGCTGAGTTTGCCGCTCGGGGCGGCGACGGTGCTGTTCGGCGCCTCAAGCCAACAGCGCGTCTGGGGTTCATTGCTGCAGGCATTGCTGCGATCGGGGCTGTGGTGCTGGCGGCCTGCGGAGCCACGGACGGTGGTGCCGCTGCGGTTCGAGTCCTGACTCATCGCGACTATCACCTGCCCGCCGACGCGATGGAAGCGTTCACCGAGAGCACCGGCATCGAAGTGGTGGTGTTCCGCGAGGACACACCTGATGACGTGATTGACCTGATGGAGCGCAGCCGGGCTCATCCGATCGCCGATGTGGTCATCGGCGTCGACACGCTCGACCTGCAGCACGTCATCGACAGCGGTCTCGTCGCACCGTACGTCCCGCTTGCGCCCGGTCCACTTGTCGAAGGTCTGGCATTGGACGATTACTCAATGACACCGGTCAGCTATATCGATGCGTGCCTCATCTACCTGCCCTCGTTCTATGCGGTGCCGCAACGACGCATCGACGAGCTTCCCGAAGCCGCGACCCTGCCCCCGCCATTGCCACAGGGCCTCAGCGACCTCGTGGATCCGGCCCACTCGGGGACCGTGGTCATCGCAGATCCCGCGTCGAGCCGGATGGGCATGTACTTCCTCCTGGCGCTCGAACGGCTCCATCCGTCCCGCATCGCCGAGGGCACACCCTGGCCGCAGGTCCTCGACGAGATGCTTCGATGGGGCGTCGAGCTTGCGCCGACATGGGAGCAGGCGGTGTTCGAGCGATTCGCGGGCGGCGGACCCCCGCCGCAGCGGCCGATCAGCGAAGACGATCCCGAACCGGTGACGCGCGAGTCGCTGGCAGGACGTCTGCCGATGACCTGGGGCACAGCGGGCATGCCGTCGGTGTACGCCCAATACCTGCCGGGCGTGCCCGAGTCGCTCGACATCGGAGTTGCGCGAAATGACTGCGTCCGCATCGCCTTCTACGCCGGCGTCGTGGCGGGCGCATCGAACCAGTCGCTCGGGGGCCGCTTCATCGATGCTGTCGGCCAGCCGCTGTTCCAATTCGGCATCGCTGACCGCTTCGGCTCCCGACCGGCGCGTAGCGACATCGTCGCCAGCCCCGAATGGAAGGCTTTCGGGGTGGATGTTGTGCCATACCGACCCGATCCGCTCTACATCGGCACCAACTGGAAAGAGTGGCGGCTGACCTGGAGCCAGGTCGTGCGCAACTTCCTCACCGGCCCGCCGCCGCCAGAGCCAGAGGTCACCGTGACCCTGCCCGGCAACTAGCGCGTCCCGGAGCGACCTATCACAGATTTGCGAGGATGCGGCGTGCGGCGCGGGCGGCGGTCTCGACGCGGGTGCTGCCGGTGATTCGCCGCACGTCGGCGCCGCTGGGCGCGGTTTCGGTGATTGCTGCTCGCACGTCGTTGGTGACTGCTGCGCGGCCGCCCACGATGATGACCTGGCTGGGCCGGTAGTCGCGGATGAGCGCTGCGGTCGCCGCAGGCAGCGTTCCTTGTGAGGTGTATGCGACTGCTGAGTTCTCCGTAGCAGCTGCCGACGCGGCCGCAACTCCGACATCAGGCGCGGACCAGCCATTCGCAATCACCAAGGTGATGCCGTCCGGAGCGGAGGCGGCGCTGCCGAGCACTCGCCGTGCGGTCTGCGCGGCGGTGTCGACACGATCAACGCCCGTCAGCCTCGAGATGCTGGCTCCGCCCGCCACCGCGGCAATTTCGTCGCGCACCCGATTGCTGATAGCGGCCGTGCCCCCGATGAGGATCACCCGCGCCACCTGATAGTCGCGCACCAACGCCGCCGAGACAGCAGGCAAGCTGTCGTGACGGGTGTAGAGCACCGCAGAGCGCCCGCTGCGCGCAGCCAGCGCCGCAGCGGCGCCGATGTCAGGCGGGGACCAGCCATTGGCCACGATCAGGGTGACCCGCCCGGCCTGAGAGGGCACGCCCAGGATGCGGCGCGCCGTGCCTGCTGCGGTGTCGGCACGATCCGCGCCGGTGATGCGCGAGATGCCCGACTCGGACGACGCGGAACGGATCTGCGTGCGGACATCACGCGACACCGCAGCAGTGCCGCCGACTATGACCACCTCAGCAGGCGAGGCCTCGCGGAGCAGCATCGCCGTCTCAGCCGACAACTCGTCCCCCGCTGTGTACACCACCACTGCGCCATCGGTGCGCGCCGCCAACACCGCCGCCACCCCCACATCAGCAGCACTCCACCCGTTGGCCACCACAAAGGTCGCGACACCAACATCAAAATCGCCACCGCCTCCACCACCACCGCCTCCACCACCGCCACTAGTGCCGCCCGTGGTGGTGGTCGTGGTCCCGGTGATAGTCGTTGATCCGGTCATTTGCACGGTGTTGATCGACTCAACCTCCAGGGACTTGCCCGATCCGTGCACATCGGTATAGGTGACGTTCGCGCGCAGCCAGTAGCCCAGGTCGCCAGTGACGGGCCGATAGCTCGAAGAGGAGGCGCCGTCGATCTGAACCCAACTGCTCGAGTCATTCCGATTGTCGGAGCGCCACCACGACCATTCTTGGTCGGTCACCGGGACGTCGGGCTCCGACAGAATGGCGTTCAGCGTCGTGCCGAGGCCAGGCTGCGTGGCCGACAGCTCCAGCGTTCCCCGCTCGTCAATATCGGTGACTGTCACGGTCACCGCGAGGGTGCCGTATTTCTGGCCGTCGAAGGCACGCACGGTGATCACGTAATCGTTACGCCGGTTCGAGTCGGCGGGCTGCTCGAAGTTGGGTATCTCGAGAAAGTTGAGGTCGCCATCGTCAATCTTGAAGTCGCCGCGGTCATTGCCGGCAAGCGACCAGGTCACCGACACCCCTTCTTGATCCGTCGCCATGAACATTTCCACGAATCCGGTGTCGTTTTCCTGCCATGAGAGGTTCGTCGTGCCGCTCCGGCTGGTCACCACGGGCGGTTCGTTCACCGGGGTTACCCGCACCGTCACCGCTAGCTCACCAATTCGCTGACCACCCCCTTCGTCGGTGTCTGTGGCCTGCACGACGATCTCGTAGTCGTTGTCAACAGAGGAGTCATGGTCCGGAGGATTCTTGAAGCTCAGGACGCCGGAGTCTTCGTCAATGTCAAAATCGCCCGCATCGATGCCCCCGAGGCTCCACCTGAAATCCTCGCCTTCAGGATCTCTTGCCATGTAGCGGGCAACGGCATCAGTTCGGTCTTCGGCGTAGCCGGGCCCCGTCGGACCCGTGATAACCGGCGCCTCATCGACATCTTCCACCGTGATGGTCACGGACTGTGCGTCGCTCAGACCAGATGGATCGCGCGCCGTCACGCTGACCTGGTAGGTGGGCTTGCGTTCGTGATCCAACGCCGCCTTCGTGAGCAACTGCCCGCTGTCGGAGTCAATGTCAAACGAGGTTGCGTCGCGACCCCCTAGCGAGTACCTCAGATCGTCGCCGTCAGGATCGTCCGCTTCGACGGGTGCTCCGATCTCGCGATTCGCCTCTGTGTTCTCATCGACGGTGCGTTCACCAGTGCTCGAAGCAAACTCGGGCTTCCTGTTGCCCACCGGCGCTGCGCGAACTGCGTCGCTGATCTCCAACTCAACCGACTTGCCCGTTCCGTGGGGGTCCCTGTACGCCGCCGTGACCCGCAGATAGCGATTTTCGTCGTCGTCCTTCGGGGTGTACGACGAGGAACTCGCGCCGGTGATCATTGTCCAATCCGACGGCGATCCCACGAGCGAGCGCTCCCACATCCACGTGGTGCTGCTGACACCTCCGTCAGGGTCGCTCAGCGTCGCCCTCAACACTGTGTTGACTTGCGGCTGGGGCGACGAGAACGACAGCATGCCGGGCTCGTCCTCGTTGGTGACCGACACAGTCAGCGACTGGGTTGCAGTCAGCATTCCGTCAGAGGCTTGCACCGTCACCACGTAGGAGTTGTTCCGGCCCGAATCGACCGGATCCTCGTAGTCCGGCGGGTTCATGAACTCCACGATGCCGCTGCTGCGTCCGATCATGAGGTCCGCCCGATCGGTGCCCAGCAGCGTCCAGATCACATCGTCGCCCTCGGGATCCGCTGCTTCGAATCGGGCGACCTCGCCCGTGTACCCCTCGGCAACGCTCTCGCTGGTCGGTCCCGCGGTGATCACCGGGTCCTCATCGTCGTCGGTGACGTTCACCGTGACATCGAACGTGTCGTCAACAGCCGTGTCGGCATTGCCTTGGGCGTCCTTGCCGTCAGACGCCTCCAATGTGACGGAGTACCGGCTTTGGGCCTCGTGATCCGGTGGGTCCTTGAATCTGAGGACGCCGTTGCGGTCGATCTCAAAGTCGAGATGGTCGCTGCCCGAAAGCGTCCAGGTGACGCGCTCTTTGTCTTCGGGGTCGTTCGCCTGATAGTCCGCAACGCTTCCCGTGGTGTTCTCTGCGAAGTTCCTAGTGGAGAGGCCGGTGATGTCCGCAGGCTCGTTCACGTCGGCCACCTCGACCTCCACCGAGA
The DNA here is from genome assembly GCA_965226645.1 of Candidatus Poriferisodalis sp. Classification (GTDB taxonomy): domain Bacteria; phylum Actinomycetota; class Acidimicrobiia; order Acidimicrobiales; family Poriferisodalaceae; genus Poriferisodalis. The sequence continues at coordinate 238,996 of CBDDDL010000004.1, read as the reverse complement.
TGACGTCGGCGTTGTCACCATCGGAGGCCTCGACGTGAACCTGATACTTGTTGTCGCGGTCGTGGTCCCCTGGCATCTCGTAGTCCGGCGGGTCCTTGAACCTCAGGACGCCACCCGCAATCTCAAGTTCGGACCGGTCCTCGCCAGACAGGGTCCACGTGATGTTGCCCCTCTCAGGGTCGTAGGCACTGAAGATCAAGCCGGTCGCGGCGCTGTTCTCGTCGACGGTGGCCATGTCGTCGCCGGTGAGTGCCGGTTTCTCGTTCTCGTCGGTGACCGTCACCTGAATCTCGAGTTCAACGGTTGTCGTGCCGTCGAACACCTGGAGCGTCACCTCGTAGACATTGTCACCACCGACATCCAAGGGGTCCTCGAAATCCGGCCTGACGTGGTCGAAGTCTTGGAGGAATCCGAATATGCCAGCACCGTTGAGATAGAAGTGGTCTTCGTCGGCCCCGTCCAGAGCGACCCTGACCAACCCCGCGTCCGGATCGTCGAAGTCGTAGTCGAAGACCGGACCCATGTCGCCTTCGGGATAGCTGATCTCATGGGGGCTGGTGATCTCGGTGCAGTCGTCGGTATCCGTGCAGTGCAGCACCGTGGGCGGCTCGTCGGTATCGACTACTTCGATGTCCACGGTGATGGTGTCATCGACGGCTGTGTCGGCCGTGCCGTCGTCTTCCTTGCTGTCGGTGACCGACACTGTGACGGTGTAGGATTGCTTCTGGTCGTCGTTCTCAAAATCCGGGTCGAACGTGGTTGTGATCTGGCCTAGTGAGTCGATCGCGAACAGCACAGCGTCGGAGCCGCCCAGGGAGTAGATCAGCGTTTCGCTCGAGGTCTGGCTCTCGTGGTCCTGCGCTGTGACGGCCGGCCCGACATCGGCTCCCGAACCTGCGTTCTCGTCGACCAAGCGCTTTGTGCGCTCACCGTCGACGAAGAACGGCTCGCTGTTGGTTGTGCCCGGCGTGCCCCGTGCCTTCGGGGACCAGTCACCCTTCCGATCGGCCACGCCGGTCACCGCTCGGACCTGTACGTCGTAGCGGACGCCGTCGGTCAGCCCCGAGATGGTTGCGCTGCACGTTGCGGCGGTGCAAGTACTCGAGGTGTCATCCCACTTATCGTCGGAGTTGTCCGCAGCATCGCTGCGAATGTGTCGGACCTCGTAGCCCGTGATCGCCGAGACGCCTGTGATGTCGGGCTCGTCCCACGCAACCGTGAGTTCGCCTGAACCTGGCGCACCTGGTTGGACATAGCTCAGGGGAACTGCATCGGGCGACTGGCGGTGGCCATACGCCTTCAAGTTCCACGAGTTCACGGTATTTCTGGATCCGCCGCGCACTTTGTCGGTGACACGCAAGGTCCACGTTCCGCGCGGGTCCTCACCGAGATGCCGAGCGGATCCGAACCTGAACACGCCGGTGAGTGGGCACGGATCGCCAGCGGTGCAGTCGGATGAGTTCGCGATCGTCAGCACCGAAATCGCGCCTTGCGGGGACTCCAGCTCGATCTCCAGATTGCGGAAACGCGGAGCGTCGAAGTCGACGTTGACCTCGACGAACTCCACGAAGTCCACCTCGCCCTCAAGGTTGACAGTGCTGGAGACCGCGCTGCCGGTGTCAGGGATGCTGCGCGCTGTGTCGTACGACGCAGTCGCCGTACGCATCGCGGGCACCTTGGTCCAGCTCCCGGCAAGGTCGACGGCTGCCGATGCATCCACCACCCCGAAGCCGTACTGATGGTTGAAGCTGTAGGGGCCTGTCGTTCCGTACTTTGATGCGCCGGTCTCCCAGCCCGCGTCGGTGTCGTCGTTTGTGCGGGCCGATGCCGCCAGGATCAGCTTGACATCGCGCCACGACAACGTGGAGTCGACATCTCGGACAAGCGCAGCGACACCGGACACTATGGGAGCAGCGGCGCTCGTGCCGCCGAAGCGGTCGGTGTAGCGGCTGGAGCGCCAGGTGGTCGCGACGCCAGGATGCACCTTGTCTGTGCTGTTGGAGGGCGCGCACACCCACAGGTTCGGCCCTTGCTCGGAGTAGTACGACCGCTTGCCGTCGTTGTCCACCGCACAGGCTGCTGTGACGCCGTAGTAGCTGGCGACCTCGTCCAGCGAAGCCCAGTCGCCGTTGTCGTCGCCGTTGCCGGCGGACCACACATAGACGACACCGCTCCCGCTGTTTCCTTCGGTCACTCCAGAGTCGATCGCGCGTTCCCACAATTGGCTCGCTCGGGAGGCTCCGGGGCCCTCGGAAGGTCCCCAGCTGTTGTTGGAGACCGATGTTGTGACGCGGCCCCGAGACGCGGCGTCGGCGGCATTGAACGTGCTGGATGCGCCAAGCAGGTCGTACACATAGATCGTGGCTCGCGGTGCGACGCCACGCATGCCGACGCTGTTGTCGCGAGCTGCGATCAGGCCCGCCACTGCGGTGCCATGGCTTGACCGCTCGCCAAAAACGTCATCGACGCGGCGATAGCTGTGGTTCTTGGACGTGTCGACGTTCTGTTCCAAGTCTTCGTGGAAGTAGTCGAGTCCCTGGTCCACCACGACGACGTTGACGTTCGCGCCGTTGTAGGTGTTCCACACGTTGCCGAGGTTGATGTCCTCGTCGGCAGTGCCGCCGAACTGCCCATCGTTGTCGAGGTGCCATTGGCACCCGAAGAGGGGATCGTTGATGCCGGCAGGGGTGCTGGTACGTGCCGCCGGGCAGGCTTCTGCCAATCGTTCGTAGGAGCTGTCGGGGCGCAGGAGCACCAGATACTCGCCGGTGTCCGTCGCCTGATCGGCCTGAACCTGCAGGTAGTAGGTGCCGGCCGCCAGCGTGTCGTAGATCGCGAACGTGTCGATCGACCCGATCGAGGTGCTGTAGCTGTTCACATCGAGAGCGGTGCCGAATGAGTTCTGCAGCGTGACCTCGATGTCCAGGTCGCGGCTGGATCCGACCAGCGCCACGCGCCTGGATTCGTCGAGCGTGAATTCGAAATAGTCGGTGTCGCCTGCGGGGTTGATCTCGCCACCGGCGGTGTGGCTGATGTCGATCTCGGCTGCTGTTGCCCTGGAGCTGCCGGGTTCTTCCGACTCGTAGACATACAGGTAGTACAGGCCAGAATCGTCGCCGTAGAACGGCCGGACGCCGATGTAATAGGTGCCCGCGGGGAGTGTCCTGCGCAGGGCGAATTGGAAGCGCGCCGGCTGCAGGTAGGCGTCATCGTTGGACTCAATGACGGCACCGGTGGAGTCCAGGATCGCTCCGACGGTGTCGGAGACGAATCCGCTCACCCGTGCAGTGATCGTGGTCTCGGCCGCCAACTCGAGCTTGAAGTAGTCGACATCACCAGGGTCCAAAGGATCGACGGCCCCGGTGTCGGTGAATACGGCCATCGTGGCGCTGTTGAGCTCGATCGGCGTTGCGTTGCTGATGCTCGTCGTGTCGACGGCAGTCTGCAGGTGCAGCGTGTATGGGCCAGTGGCGCCGCCGTAGCCCGTGACCGCGACGTAGTAGGTGCCGCTGGTCAGCCTGCCGTCGAGCTTGAAGTTCCGTGGGCCACTCGAGAGATACGAGTCGTCGTTGCTGTCAATGAGGCTGCCGCTGCTGCGATAGAGCTTGCCGTAGGTGTCGGTGGCACCTGTGGTCAGGATGAAGAACTCACGCGTACCGCTCACTTGGAACCTGAAGTAGTCGACATCGTCGTCTGAATCGAGCACCCCCCGTACCGGCAGCTCGTTCACGATCGCCGTTGCTGTTCCACGTGACGAACCGGGTTCCTTCGGGGTCCCTGTCGAGGTTGCCGTCCATGAGCCGTCGCTGGACGTCACTGTCCGAACCTGCACGTCGTAGGCGGTGCCGTTCGTGAGCGGGGTGACGATGACGCGCAGGCTGCCCTCGGTCCATGCGTCGTCGATGACGGTCCACATGGTGTCGTCGGCTTTGTCAGTGGCGCTGGCGCTCGTCTCGATGTAGCGCAGGTCGTAGGCCGTGATGTCGGCGGTGCTCACCCCGGTCGGCGCACTCCACGCCACCGTCAAGGACTGGTCGCCCGAGGCCACCCCGGAGATAGTGGGTGCAGCTGGCGTCTGCGCTGCAGCGCGATGGCCTCCGAGCACCGGCAACGTGAGTGTTCCCGCGAGCAGGCACACCACCAGCGCCGAGCGCTTGAGCCGGGCCACGGCCGCATGAGTCGAGAGACGCTGCGTGGCCATCACCTGGTGACGCGCTCGATCCACCAGTTGGGGCTCGCGAGTTCGACACCGTCTTGGCCGGCCAGCGAGTTAGCGAGATTCAGCGAGGGAAAGCCCGGCTCGGTTTCGATAAAGAAACCGTTCGCGACGTAATCCAGCTCGGTCAGATGGCTGGCATTGATCCCGTTGCGCTCAAGGAACTCGTCGACGGCTGCGGTGTCCCAGCTCGGATTGAGCACGAGGATTGCGCCACCGGGCAACGCCATCAGCTCGCCCGAAGACGACCAGAACACGGGATCACCCTTCGCAGGAAGGGACTCCTCGGCATCGCCGCGCACCACGACGCCGTCGCCCGTGCTCGTGATGATGTCCTCCCGGGAGACGCCGTCGCTGTCGGATTCGACGACCAGGTTCGGATCGCGCCACACCTCCAAGGTGCGATCGCCGTCCTCCCATGTGTACATCTGGCCCAATGTCGGGTGTTGTGGCTCCGGCGGCGGCTCCTTGGTGCCGGCACCGCTGGATTCGGCGTCAATCGACCCGATCTCGGCGTCGCCGGTCGGCGTTACCGAAGATTCCGCCTTGGCCAACGCCAGCGAGTCGTCTCGATATCGCGCGTCGGGCATCACCGCGGGAGCTTTGGGAGTCGCAATCGCCGCGCTGAGGACTGCTGTAGGGGTCGCTGGCTCGAGCAGTGGCAGCTCAGCCGAGATCGCGAGCGCCGGCTTCGCCGCCGGGCCGGCAGCAGCTGCGGAAGGGAATTCGTCGCCCTGCGATGTCCCTGCACTCACGACGACGTCGGCTGTGGCGTCGCCTGACCACGACGCCTTGGATCGCCAGAACACGACGCCGACCAAGACGAGTACGACCGCGACAATTGACGCAATGCGCACCACGGTTGTCGGCGCTGGAGTCGGTCTCATTAACTTGCAAGAATATGGTCGTGCACGAGCGCTTCCGCGGCACTCTCTGCAGTGCGCGGAATCATCTCGAAGCGATGCATCTTCGCGGTCCTTTGACCAGTCCGACCGGCGGGCACGCCGTTTAGCGACCGACCAGCGTCGGATCGTAGAGAGCCTCTCGCCCAAGGCCGTCACGTCCCACCAAGGTGCATGCGAACACACGCTTGGCTCGTAGAACATTCGTCGCGGCGTCGTCAAGGCGATCTGGGCCCAGTCGCCCCTCCGCCACTGCGAGCTCGATCTCGCTGAACGCCGCGGCAGCGTCTTCGAGGCCCCCGACAAGCGCAAGATCCGCGCCCGCGGTGATGGCCAGCAACGCTGCTTCGCTCACAGACCATCGCTCACGTATCGCCCCCATGATCAGCGAGTCAGTGACCACGAGACCGCTGTGGCCCAACTCGTCACGCAGCAGACCGGCGATCGCTTCAGGCGAAAGCGATGCCGGCAAACCTCCTGTGAGCCCCGGGACGTTCAGATGCCCGACCATCACGGCGGCATCGCTGGACCCAACAACCGCAGCGAATGGAATCAGGTCACGTTCGCGTAAGTCCGCGAGCGGTGCCGTCGTGGCCAGCCCCTCGTGCGTGTCGACCGATGCACCGCCGTGGCCCGGGAAGTGCTTCACCACCGGAACCACTCCCCCAGCGCTCAACCCCGAGACCGTCGCCATCCCGTACACCGTGACCGTGGCCGGATCGTTGCTGAACGAACGGTCTCCGATGCCCTCGCCGGCGCCGACGTCGACCACCGGGGCGAAATTCATGGTGAAGCCCAGGTCGGCCATCGCGCGTCCGTGGCTCTCGGCTGTTTCGGCCACGTCGCTTGGCAGGCGGGCCGCCTGGTCCTCAGCAGAAGGCAGACGGCCGATCACAGCCGCGAGCCGCTGGACCCGGCCGCCTTCTTCGTCCACGGCGAAGATCAACGGGATCCGCCCGGCGAAGTCTTGTAGCTCGTCGATGCGGCGCCAGACGTGCTCGGTAACGGGCCCTTGCAGCAGGATGCCGCCGATCTGGCGATCCCGAGCCTCTTCCACAGCGAACCCGAGTGACCGCTCGCCGAGCGCGGTCATGATCGTCTGACCGATGCGCACTTGAACCGGCAGTTCTGCGGTGCACCCGCGGTCGACATCGGTCCACCATGCGCCTGACAGCAGCTGCCGGACGCCGACCCCGGACAGCCAGCCCAGCGGTCGCTCTTCCCCGGTGAGCACGTTGGGGCCGGGGTCGCCGATCGCCACCTCGCTGTTGTCCGCGAGACGCAGCCACACCCCCAGTGCACCCGGGGCGCCCAATCGGGCTCCCACCACCGGCCCGGTGATCTCAGGCGGTTCCCCTTGTATCGGCAGGATCGTCGTCCCGACGGGATCGATGGTGCCGCCGGGGCCGATCACCCAGTAGCCGACGCCTCCGGGACCGCGTAGAACTGCAAGGACTTCGTCGTCTTCGAGCTGTGGCACCACGGTCACCAGCGTGGGCCCGTCGCTGCCCTCTGGCTGTTCGTCGGCGGCGGTCTGCGCCGCGGCGCTGGCCAACGGCATCAGCCCGCTGACGCATACCGCAAGCGCAGCGATTCCCAGAGATGCTCGTCGACGGTGTCGCGACCGTGGGCGCCCGGGTGGCACTGCGAGATCGCGTCGGCGCGGCGGCGACGTCATCACCTGGCCAGGCGTTCGTCCAACTCCTCTGCAGACAGCAACCGGTGCGGCAATTCAACGCGGTTCGCGCCTGCAGGGTCGATGACAACAGGTGCGGTGAAGTTCACGTCTCGAACCAGGCAGAACGTCTCGTCGACAGCGGGGCAATAGAACACCGTCGCAGTTGCGGTGAGCACGGCTGAGTTTGTGCCAGCTTGGGCCTGCGCGCCCAGACGCACCGGCATCTGCGGTCCACGGGCCTCGTAGTGGGGCGAATCGACCGCGGTAATCGCCGCATCGTCGGCTGACCAGTCGAAGGTGAACAGGCCCTCGTCATTGAACTTGTAATCGTCAGGAAGCTCGAGGTCCAGCACGATCTCAATAGAGCCCGGCGCGACACGTTGCGGCAGCAGCGTGACCTCATCGTCGATGACTCCGGTGGCACGCACCGCCGCGATCTCCAGATTGGAAAGCGCCAGTGTTCCCAATTCGCCGGTCGCGATATTCAGCGTGCGGATTCGGTGATTGTTCGTGTCTGCCACGTACAGCGTCGTCGAGGTGGCGCTGAGTCCGCTCGGCTCGGCCAACCGAGCCTCTTCGCCGGATCCGTCTCGTAGCCCAGCGATTCCGTCACCCGCGACAACGGCGGAGATCCTCGTGTCCAAATCGAGCGTCTTGATCCGATGGTTGTACGTATCCGCGATGAACAGGCGCCCCGCGCCCTCAGCGCCATCAGAGTTGGGGCTCGGGACGTATTCGATCCCGATGGCGTGCTGCAGCAGTGTGTCCTCGAACGTCCCCGTCGTGTCACCCCAAACAAATAGATGTTTGCCGACCAAGGTCGTCAGCTGACCATCGAGCCCGAGCGAGACCTGCCGTACGGCACTCGCTTCGGGGTCGGTGAAGTAGAGCAGCGAGCCGTCTGTGGCCAACCCGGACGGCTGCGACAATGTCGTCGTCAGACGATGGCCGTCGTCAAGCCCTTCGGCTCCCGTTCCGGCGAACACCTCGATGTTCCCGCTCGCCAGGTTCAGCACCCAAAGCTGGTGGCGCCCTGCGCCCGCAATGAACAGCAGATCGCCGTTGGCGTGCAGGTCCCACGGTGACGCGATGGCCACCTCCGCGGCTGGGCCAGGCCTGAAAGTGAAGACGGGCTCGCCGGTCCCCGCGATCGTGCTCACTTGGCGGGTTCGCAGGTCAGCGGCCCGGATCAGGTGGTTCTCGCGGTCGGCGATGTACAGCGTGTCGCCGTCGGGGCTCAGCGCCATTCCCTGGGGGCGCCGGAACGTTGCCACGTCAAACCCGCCGTCGGCACGCCCAGGCCCGCCCGCGCCAATCACCTCGATCAGCTCCCCGTCGAGCGTCGCCACGAGAACCCGTTGACGACCTGTATCAGCGATGAAGAGCCGGTCGTTCTCTTCGTCGGCCAGCAACTTGCCGGGGAAGCTGAGCACCGTCGGCAGCGCGGGCGCAACTTTGAGCAGGTCGCCGAGTGGCGTGGGGTCGATAAGGCCGCGCTGGCCGTACTCAGCGGCCATTGTGGCAATGACTGGCTCCAAGTTCGCATAGACGCCTTCGCCGGCGTGCTGACCCACCACCTTGCCGGTCGGGTCGATGACCACCACCGTCGGCCATGCGTTGACGCCGTACGCCCTGCGCAGCAATTCCAGGTTGTCGTTGACGATGGGGTGTTGTCGGCCGTACCGGATCGATGCCCGGCGCACAGCCTCCGAGGTGCGCTCAGCGTCGAACTTGGCCCAATGGACGGCAACCACGACCAGCTCGTCGGCGTATTCCTCTCCGAGCCGGTGGAGGTCCGGAATGATCTGTATGCAGTTGATGCAGCCCTGAGTCCAGAAGTCGAGCATGACGATCTTGCCGCGCAGGTCACCGCTCATCGAGAGCGGCCTGCTGACGTTGAACCAGTCGTAGTTCGCCGGGAATTCCGGTGCAGCGGACCTGCCTTCGAACGTCAGCGGACCAGACCCGGCGCCGGCCGCAGCCGTTGCGGTCGATGCAGAGTCCGCAGACGGCTCATCGGCGATGCCTGATGTCTCGGAGGACTCCGTGCCACTCGGCGCGGCCTGGTCCGTCGCGGCAGTCGGTTCGCCGGATTCTGCGGATTCGCTGGTTGCGCACGCCGCCGCCAACAGCCCGACAGCGAGCGCCGCACACAAACCGCGCCGAGCTGCTCTGCGGGTTGACGTGTTGTGGGGCCGGCGCACGATGCCCGGCACGGAGCCCCGCATTCCCTCAGCGCTTTCGCACGGTGCGGCGGGAGTCCACGACTCCGGTGTCGAATCCCGACCGATGCAGCCCGCCGTGGAAGCGGGCGTGCTCGATCTTGAGACAGCGATCCATGACGACATCGAGCCCGGCTTCGATCGCCAGCTGCGCGGCTTGGGGGCTCCACAGACCCAGTTGCACCCAGAACGCCTTGGCACCGATGTCGACGACTTCGGCAGCCACGCCGGGCAGATCTGCCGGGCGACGAAACACGTCCACGAGGTCGGGCACCACCGGCAGGTCGGCGAGGCTCGGGTAGCACGGCTGGCCCAGGATCTCCTCAGCCACCGGATTTACGAAATACATGTCGAAGTCAGTGCTGGAGCTGAGCAGGTAGGTCGCCACGAAGTTGGACGGCCGGGCCGGGTTGGCCGACACTCCCACCATCGCGACCGTTTCGGTGCGCTCCATCAGCGCGAGCCGTTCAGCGGCGCTCGGCTCAGTCCAGCCTCGGACGGGTTCGTGCCCGCGCCATTGATCGAGGGTCATGCAGGCACCGCCTTTGCGAGAGCTTGGTCAAGGTCCCAGAGAATGTCCTCAAGATCTTCGAGCCCGACCGACAGCCGGATCATGTCTGCGCCGACGCCACCGGCGGCCAGCGCCTCTTCGGAGAGTTGCTGGTGGGTCGTGGACGCCGGGTGGATCACCAGTGTGCGGGCGTCGCCCACGTTGGCCAGATGGCTGATCATCTGCAGCGCCTCGATGAAATCTGCACCGGCTTGGCGACCGCCCTTGACGCCGAAGGTGAAGATCGCCCCAGGGCCTTGCGGCAGGTACCGGCGAGCGAGCCCTCGGTACGGCGAGCTCGCGAGGCCCGCATAGCTGACCCACGTCACTGCGGGATGTGCTTCGAGGTGCTCGGCAACCGCCTGTGCATTGGCGACGTGGCAGTCCATGCGTTGGGGAAGAGTTTCGAGCCCTTGCAGCAGCAGGAAGGCATTCATCGGAGACATCGAGGCACCGATGTCTCGGAGCTGCTCGACGCGGAGCTTGGTGCAGAAGGCGAACTCGCCGAAGTTCTCCCAGAATTTCATGCCGTTGTAGCTGGGCACGGGCTCGGTCATGTTCGGGAATCGCCCGCTGCCCCAGTCGAAGCGACCCGACTCGCTGACGACGCCGCCGATCGAGTTGCCGTGCCCGCCGATGAACTTCGTGGCCGAGTGCAGCACGATGTCCGCGCCGTGTTCCATGGGCCGGCAGAGGTATGGCGTGGCGAACGTCGAGTCGACGACCAGCGGCAGACCATGCGCGTGCGCCACCTCGGCGATTGCCGCCAAGTCCGGAATCGAGCCCGACGGGTTTCCGACGATCTCGGTGTAACAGAACTTTGTGCGGTCATCGATGGCCGATGCGTAGGCGTCGACGTCATCGCCGTCGATGAACCGGGCCTCGATACCGAAGCGCCCGAGCGTCACGTCGAACATCGTGTGCGTCCCGCCATAGAGCGCCGACGAGGTAACAAGGTTGTCGCCCGCCTCGCAGAGCGCCGCCGCAGTGAGGAATTCAGCCGCCATGCCGGACGCGGCCGCCACCGCGCCGATGCCGCCCTCGAGACTGGCCACGCGTTCTTCGAAGGCGTTGACCGTGGGGTTCGAGATGCGGGTGTAGATGGTGCCGTACTTCTGGAGCGCAAACAGGTCGGCGGCGTCCGCGGTGTCCTCGAACACGAAGCTCGTCGACTGGTACACGGGCACCGCTCTTGCGCCCGTTGTCGGATCGGGCCGGCCCCCGGCGTGCAGCGCGCGGGTTCGGAACCCGAACTGGTGATCGCTCATCCGTTCCAGCCTACGACGGCGGTTTGGACCCGGCCGATCACACGAGCCCGGAATTGCAACCCAATCTCACCCGGCGCGGGCAATTGCGTAGTTGCGGGCCCGTTCAAGCGCTTCGGCGGGCTCAATTCCTGCGATTCCCGCCATCCAGCAGGCGATCGGGGCCGCCATCCGCTCGGAGTCGTGCGCAGCGACGCCGGCAAGGTCGAGCAGGGCCTCCATGACCTCTTCGCCGGGTGCAGGCGCACCGATAACTTCCGCAAAGCCCGCCAGCCACTGCTGCGCTGTCGTGCCCGAAGCATCCGAACCCGTCTCGTCGCTCATGGCCCCAGCGTACGTTTGGCGCGTCGAGGCGCTCCGGCCAAGCGCATCAAGTCTGGCGAACTGGCTCGCTACGGTTCGAGCCGTCAGGTGGCACCCAAGACACAGGGGACGACGATGAGCGACGACGCAGGGGTATTCGGTCCAGAGCTGTTCGATTTCCTAGAGGAACTCGAGGCCAACAACACCCGCGAATGGTTCGACGTCAATCGCGAGCGTTACGAGGCCGATGTGCGCGAACCCGCATTCGACCTCGTCAGAGCAGTGCGGCCGATGCTTGAGGAGATCTCGTTGCACATGACTGCTCGTGACCGCAAAGTCGGGGGCTCGCTCATGCGAGTGCACCGCGACACCCGATTCTCGGCGGACAAGACCCCGTACAAGACCAACGTGGGCATCCAGTTCCGGCACCTGCGGTCAAACGATGTGCATGCGCCCGGCTACTACGTGCACCTGTCGGTGGATTCGTGTTTCTTCGGAGCGGGCAGCTGGATGCCTGAGCGCGATGCCCTCGCCGGATACCGAAACCTCATCGACGAGCAGCCAGATTCCTGGATCTCAGTCCGGGATCTCTGTACCCGTGACGGATGGCGACTCGAAGGCGAACGCCTCAAGCGTCCGCCCCGAGGCTGGACTGCTGACCATCCCATGATCGAGGAACTCAAGCGCAAGAGCTTCATCGCAGTGCGCGACTTCGATCACAGCAAAGCCCTCGAACCTGCATTCCCGTCCCAGATAGCGGACTGGTGCCAGCAGACCCGCCCGTTCATGGCGTTCCTGTGCGAGGCCGTCGGGCTCGATTTCTAGATCAACGGATGCCGACATCTCGCAATCACTGCACTCAAATCACTGGCACTCAAGTCACTGGCACCCAGGGATCTTGTGGCTCAGCGATCGTCGAGCGGCACGATCTGTGGCGGCGTGTAGGACTCGACACGCGGCGGTGGACCCTCGTAGCGCTCTGCTTCGACGAGACACGTGTGCGCCGAGGGACCTTGACCCAAGCGGCTTGTGCCGATGTCGGCAGTGAGCGTGTTGGGATTGCCGGCGCGGCACGTGCCGTCGGGCGCAGGGTCGTACCACGCGCCGGTCGATAACTGCACGACCGCCGGCATCACTGCGTCGTCGAGCACTGCTCCGGCCAACGTCGCCCCACGATCGTTGAACAGGCGGACCACGTCGCCGTCACCGATGCCCCGGGCGGCCGCCGCATCGGGGTGCATCCGCACAGGTTCGCGGCCTGCCACTTTCGTCGCCTGGCTGGGCGCCGCGTGGTCGAACTGGCTGTGCAGACGCGCGCGGGGCTGGTTCGACACCAAGTGCAGCGGCCAGCGGTCGCTGCCGGTTCCGCCCAGGCGCTCGAAGGGTTCCATCCATGCTGGGTGCGGTGGACAGTCGTCATAGCCGTACTCAGCGATCGTGTCGTTCCACAGCTGGATTCGGCCGCTCGGAGTACGCAGCGGCTTGCCGGCGGGATCTGCGCGGAACGCTCCGAGAAAGACCTGCTCCGGATCACCCATCAAGGCCATGCCGGGCGCCATGACGTAGCCCTCTCGCCGGAACTCCTCGTATGGCGGCGCCTGGGGATCCGCAGCACGGTGAATTTCGTAGATGACCTCCACCCACTCGTCCGCCGTGCGGCCCTCGGTGAACTTCTCACCGAAGCCGAGACGCTCAGCGAGGCGGGCGAAAATCCAGTAGTCGTCGCGGGACTCCCCTACTGGCTCGGCGACCGCAGACATGGCGATCAACATCGTCTCAGCGCCGCCGATGTCGTTGCGCTCGAGCGGCGTCGTCGCCGGCAGCACGATGTCGGCACGGCGTGCGATGGGCGACCAGAACGGCTCCTGGACGATGACCGTCTCGGGTCGCTGCCACGCTCGCATCAGGCGGTTCAGATCCTGATGGTGATGGAACGGGTTCCCGCCCGACCAGTACACGAGCCGCACATCGGGGAAGCGCCCCTTGCGACCATCGAAGTCGAATGGCTCACGGGGCCCCTCCAGCATCTCGGTGATGCGTGACACCGCAATCGTCGGAGGCCCGGGCTGACGCATCGGCACGGGAAGCCCGGGGATGCGAGCGCGTGTCTGCCCAGCACCGGTATTTCCCTGGGTGCCGAAGCTGAAGACGTATCCCCCGCCAGGCAGGCCGACCTGGCCGAGGGCGCACGCCAGTGCGAGCGCCATCCAGTACGGCTGCTCCCCATGGTGAGCCCGCTGCGTTGACAGGCTCAGATTGACGAGGGTCCGCTTGCAGGCCATTTCGTGCGCCAGCTCAACGATGTCACCAGCGTCGACTCCCGTCACCTCCGCCGCCCACCGCGCCGTCTTGGGCGTGTCGTAGTCCACCGCATCAGCCCATGGCGTGGGTCCGCGCCAGTCACCGCAGGCTGCTGCGAGGCCTTCGCCGAGCACATGAGCCCGCAGCGTGTCCCACCCTTCGCAGTACGTCGACAGAAACTCCTCATCGGCAAGGCCGTCGGTGACCAAGGTGTGGATGATGCCGGCCATGAGCGCGACATCGGTGCCGGGTCGTATCGGAAGCCAACGAGCGTCCGCCGCCTTGTCGAAGTCATCGCGCAGCGGTCCGACGTTCACGAATTCCACGCCCGCGTGGATCGCTCGGGCGACCCAGTCGTTGTGATGATGCGGGCCCTGACCGCCGTAGGTGACGTGGTTGTTGGTCGGGCGCATGCCACCGAAGCACACGAACAGCTCGGTGTGCTTGCAGATGACCGACCACGACGTCTGCCGCGCAATCCCGGCGTGGTAGCCGATGCCGAGCATGTAGGGAAAGATCGCCTCGGCTGCTGCAGACGAATAGGTGCCCTTCTGGTCGGTGCAGCCGCCGAAAAAACGCATGAAGCGGTGCTGCTGACCCGACGCCAGCCCGAAGCGGCCCGCCGATCCCCACCCGTACGAGCCGCCGAAGATCGAAGCGTTGCCATGGTCGTCACGAACACGGGTGAGCTCCGCCGCCACCAGATCGAGCGCCGTGTCCCAGTCCACTTCGACGAACGGCTCACTGCCTCGCAGATGAGTGGCCGAGCCGGGCCCATCGCGCAGCCACGACTGTCGTATTGCCGGGCGCATGACACGGTTCTCGCCGAAGTGACGAAGCGACTCTCCCAGATGGGACGGCTCGGGATCGGTCGGATGACCCCGAATCGCCAGCACTTCCCCGTCTCGGGAGTCCACCAAGAACGACCCGAAGTGGGTCCCCATCGCGGTAGTGCGAGTGCCCGGGGTTGGATCCCTGGGGTCTTTCATCAGGCCACCGCATCTCTCTGCGACGGCTCCACCGCAGCGCTCCGTGCGCTGCGCCGCTCCCATTCGGCGGCGAGCAGCTCCAAGCTGTTGATGCGCTCGGGGAGAGCGAACGTCGAAGTATGAACCATGAGCTCGGCGGCGCCGGTTGCGCGGGCGAGCTCTTCGAGACCGGTGGCAGCCTCGTCAGGATCGCCGACGATGGCGTTCGTCGGCGTCGAGGCCGCTCGCTCCCACTCGGGATGTGCCATCGCCTCTTCCGGGGACAGCAGTGGCCAGAACCTGCCGGTTCGAATGCCCCAACGCCGCAACAGCGCCGGTGCCGCAAGGCGGCGTGCTGTGGCCGAATCGCCCGCGGTGATGACGCCGGCGCTGACGATCACATGGGGCTCGTCGAGAACCGCCGACGGCTGGAATCGCTGTCGGTACAGGTCCACTGCTCCCAGCACCCCGCCGCCGTCGAAGTGATGGGCGAAGGCGAACGGCAGCCCCAGATACCCCGCAAGCTGCGCCGAGTACCCGCTTGAGCCCAAGAGCATGACCTCGGGCGCAGACTGCGCCTTCGGGGTCGCCCGGAAGTCGATCCATGGTCCGTCAGGGGCCCGCACGTCGCCGAGATACGCCATGAGATCGATGAGATGGCTCGGAAATTCGTCCACCTGCCAAGGGTCCGGCACACCCCCGCCTTGGCCCTCGCCGTCGGGCGAAATGCCCCGTACGGCGACGGCTGTGATGCGATCGCTGCCCGGTGCACGCCCTACGCCAAGGTCGATACGGCCAGGGTGCAGCGCCTCGAGCATTGCGAACTGCTCGGCGATGACCGCGGGGCTGTGATTGGGCAGCATCACGCCGCCAGATCCCAGCTTGATGCGCTCCGTGTTGGCGGCCAGATGGGCCATGAGCACCGCCGGCGAGGTGCTCGCGACCGTGTCCATGTTGTGATGCTCTGCCACCCAGAACCGCAGGTACCCGAGTCGGTCTGCGACTCGCGCTAGCTCGGTCGTCTCTGCCAGCGCCTGCGTACTGGTGGCGCCATCGGAAACAGTCGCCAGGTCCAGCGCCGACAGCGGTATCGGATGTCCCGAGCTCACGGCGTCAGGCTAAAGCCGCAGTTGAGGCGCAAGGCTGTCAGCCGAGCGCGCCTGCGGCGGCGATATCGGCGATCTGGTCGTCGGTGAGGCCGAGCTGCTCGCTCAACACATCGAAGGTGTGCTGACCGAGCATCGGCGCCGCGAAGCGCGGGCCGTGGTCGTAGCCGGCGATTTGGTACTGGTGGCCGGCATAAGGGACCGTGCCCATACGGGGATGTTCCAGCCATCGGTAGAAGCCTCGGTGCGCGTATTGCGGATCGGCGAGCAGGTCACTGCTGCGCTGCACCATGCCCGCCGGGATGCCTGCGCCAAGCAAGCGACGCTCCAGATCAGCTGCGTCCTGTGTGGCCGTCCAAGCCGCTATGTGATCGTCGATGGCGTCATGGGCAGCCTGACGGCCCGCGATCTCGGAAAGCCCTGGTGCGGAGGCCCACGACGGTGCGCCCATCAGTTGGACCAGTGTCTGCCATTGCGTGTCGTCGGTAATGGTGATCGCGCACCAGCGGTCGTCACCGGTGCAGGGATAGGTGCCTTGGGGAGCAACATCGCGGTCGCGGTTGCCCGCGCGGGTCGCCACGGTTCCGCTGGTCTGGTAATCGACGAGCTCGGGTGCCAGAAACTGCAGCCCGCACTCCAGCTGCGCGGCCTCAATGACGCAGCCACGCCCAGTCCGGCGCCGCCGATCCAGCGCTGCCAGCAGCGTGGCAGTGATGAAGCGAGGCGAGATGGTGTCGGTGTACGCCAGATATGGCCCGTCGGGCGGCAAGTCAGGCCAACCGACGACGGGATAGAACCCGGCGATCGCGGCCGCGTGGTAACCGAAGCCGCCGAGCGCCGACAGCGGCCCGCCGCTCGCCAGCAGCGATGTGTGCACCACGATCGCGGTGGGGTTCAGCTCGGCGATGAGGTCGTCGCTGGCGACGTTACGGGCGAATGTCCCAGGGGTCCACGCCTCAACCACGACATCGGCCCAGGCGATCATCCGCCGAGCTATGTCGACTCCCTCTGGCTTCTTGAGGTCGATGTCGATGCTGAGCTTCGACGTGTTGAACGTGCCATAGAAGTGGGCCATGTCGACGTCGATGACGTCGTCCTTGAACGGCGGGTTGACCCGCAGCCCGTCGAGCCGACTGCTGGATTCGACACGTACGACTGTGGCGCCGTGATCTGCCAACGCCTTCGCCGTGATCGGGCCCACACCGATCCAGCTGAAGTCCACGACCTTCAGGCCCTTGAGCGGCAGGTCGGCATCGCCCACCTGCCATGCCAGCGGTGGTGTCGTCGCAGCGGACATCCCCTCCGGGCTGGCGGAAGCCTGGGCGTCGCTGGCTCGGATCTCAACGCCGTGTTCGTCGACTCTCGGTGGTCGGCGCACTCCTCCGATGCGTGTGCCGTCTATCGACGTCGGTCCTCCGGGCAGCTCGATTGGTTCGCGCAGTTCACCCGTCTCGCCCGCCTTGCCCACGAAAGCGTCCAGCGATCGCCAAAACGTGCGGGCACGCAGGTGATCGAATTCGATCAGGTCGGCCACAGTGTGAACGGGAGCGATGGTTTCGCCGTACTCCAGCGATCTCCGCATCAGCACATCATTCGGATAGCGCGCGCACAGGGCGACCATCGCCTCGTAGAGCTCGGCGAATGTGCGCGTGACCGGCTTGCCGCTACTGGCCCGAAAATCGAACGTGTCCCAGTCTTCGACTCGCCAGCTTTCATCCGCGAGACCCTCGTCGATGAGCCAATCCAGCAGCCGACCGATCGCCACTCCCCGCGCGACGGTGATAGCCCAGCCGTCCTGGGTCGCAAAGCGCAGCTGCAGCGGCGCCGCAAGCATGACCAACGTGCCTGATCGCTCGAAGTCTCGACCGCAGATGGCATGCGTCTCCATCGCATTGAGCAGCGTCCAGGTAACTGTCGCCTGTGCGGACACGGCCACATGCTGGGGCTCGGCTCGCAGCCGCATCCGCGCGTGCGCGACTAGGCCCGCGACGGCCGCCTCCGCCCCAGCATGACGCCACACCTGCGCGATCGATGCCTTCACCGGGGGGCGATCGCGGGTGCCCTGCAGATTCGCTGAACCGCCGAGGGCAGCCAGAGAAAGCTCAGACGCCGGGTCGCAGCTGCGTGGCCCGTCGAGGCCGAACGAGGTGACCTGCACGTGAATGATCTTCGGATTGAGCGAGGCAAGATCGTCGTGGGAGTAGCCGGCTTCCGAGAGCGTGCCGGGAACACCTGACTCGTACACAAAATCGGTTTCGGCGATGAGCCGCTCGAACAGCCGTCGGTCGGCCACGGCGTCGAAGTCCATGACGACGGAGCGCTTGTTCGCGTTGTAAGCGCAGAACTGCAGACTCCGCAGGTCGTCATCATCTGGCCCTGGTCGCAACGGCAGCTCGCTGCGCGCCGGAGTGCCGCCAGGCGGTTCGATTTTGGTGACCTCGGCCCCCAGCTCGGCCAGCATCCAAGGACCCAGCTCGCCACGGTGATCGGTCAGATCGAGCACGGTCATCCCCGCGAGCGGTGCCGCTGGGATGACTTCGCCGCTGTTGTCGTGTGGGTTCATTTCCGTCCAACAGATGCTCGTCGGCCGGGTACCGACATTGGTCGCCCCGAGACGATACGCAGGCGACTGCGGCTTGGCTGCGGTTAGCTTGCCCGGATGGCAGACTCTGCGTCTTCGCGCCGCATCGACAAGCCAGCCGAACGACCAACCGGCAAACCTGCCGAACTCGACGAAGTGCTGCTGGCTCGCGTCCGGGCGGGCGGTGACGCGAGCGACGCCAAGCGCAATCCCAACCGGGGCGTCCTGGTCGAGATGGGGCGGCGCGGCCTGATGCGAATGCTCGTGCCCGAAGAACTCGGTGGCTTGGGCCGCCACCCTGCCGAATTCATCGAGTTCACCCACCGAGTGTCCTACGAGCACCCGTCCACCGGGTGGGTCGCCATGACCTGCAATGAGGAAGCCGAGATCTTCGCAGCGCATCTCGAACACGAGACCGTTTCGGGCTTCTATGCCATGCACCCCGATGTGGTTATCGCCGGCTCAGGCGTGCCTCGCGGAATCGCGAGGCCGGTGGACGGCGGCTGGAAGGTCAACGGGCGCTGGACGTTCGTGAGCGGCTGCACCGGTGCCGACTGGTGGGTGGTCGCCAACGTTGTCGACGGCACCTTGCCCAAGCAGGTCTGCCACGTCTTGGTGCCGGCCGACCAAGCGTGCGTCGAAGACACCTGGCACACCGTGGGCCTGCGAGGAACCGGCAGCCACGATGTAGTGCTCGCCGACCTATTCGTGCCCAACGACCGGGCGGCCGTCGTCGAGAACTATTCGTTGCCCAAACCCAATGAACACCCCTTCTACCGGCTGCCGTCGGGACTCCGCTTCCCATTCCCCAAGACCGGCGTTGCGTCAGGAATCGCCCGCCGAGCCATCGACGAGTTCGCAGCCTTGGCCGACACGAAAACGCCGCTGTTCGCCCGCTCGGAACTGGTGGCGCGGCCCGACGCGCACGCCGCGATGGCGCGCGCCGAGGCGCTGCTGGGCGCGGGTCGAGCCTTCGTGGCAGACCAGCTCGACCGGCTGTGGGAAACAGCATCGGCCGGCGGCGAGATCACCCCGCAGCAGCACGCCCGTGCCCGCTTGGCATGCTCGTGGAGCGTCCAGAACTGCATCGAAGCCGTCGAGACGCTTGTAACAGCAGCTGGCAGTACCGCGAATTTCACCGCCTCGCCGCTCGGTGCGCTGCTCAACGACGTGCGAGCAGTGGCCGGACACTTCATGGTCGGCAGCTACCAGATGGACACCGCCGGTCGGGTGCTGCTGGGCCAGGATTCAGGCGACCGCAATTTCTGACTCCGCGCGGGCCTCTGCGTCGCTCAGCAATCGAAGCCCGCTTGCTCTCGCGGAGAGTTCGTCGTCGTAGCCCGACCGACAGAACTGAACTGCGCCCATCCCAAGTTGGCCAAGTGTCTTGATGATCCGCGGGGACATGAGCTGATGGGCGGTGCTGCAACCCAGGCTGACGCGGGAATCCCACTGTGGACATTTGAATGGTATAGTAGAAATGTGAGTGGGACATTCAATATCGTGATGGGAGACCGAGGCCGGCTCGTCGTTCCCGCCGAAGTACGGAGTCGGTCGGGCCTGACACCCGGAACGCCGCTTGTGCTCCTCGACGCTCCGGACGGGATGGTCCTGATGACCCGGGAGCAACTGAGTGCTCGCGTGCGGCACGATCTTCAAGGCACGGACCTCGTCAGCGAGCTGCTGAGAGACCGTCGGAGCGAGTCGTCGCAAGAAGACGCCGGGTGACCACCGTCTTGGATGCTTCCGCGCTGCTTGCCCGGCTGAAGGGCGAGGCCGGCGACGCTCTGGTCGAGGAGGCTCTCCTCGGCGGCGCCCGATGCGGTGCTGCAAACTGGAGCGAGGCAGCACAGAAGATGCTGGCTGCCGGTCGCAGATGGAACGAAGCCCGCGCCCTGTTGATGAGCTACCAATTGCGAATTGAGCCGGTCACCTCGGCCGACGCTGAGTGGGCAGCCCACCGCTGGAGGCCCGGAGAAGGCTTGTCGCTGGCTGACCGCCTGTGTCTCGCTCTCGGCGAGCGGCTCGATGCAGTGATACTCACCGCAGACCGATCATGGGGCGCAAGCGCTCGCATCACCCAGATCCGCTAGGCCGATCAGGAGCCCCCCGGCACATGAGACAGTTCGCAAGCCGCATCGATCCCCGCAGCGATGATTTCGCAAAGAACGCCGCTGCCTACGCAGACTTGCTCGCGGTGCTGCGTGAGCGTCAGGAGTTTGCGATCAGCGGCGGTGCCGGCCGCGAGCGCTCCATCGAGCGGCATCACAGCCGGGGGAAGATCCTGCCTCGGGATCGGATCGATCTCGTCTGCGACCCCGACACGCCGTTCTTAGAACTGTCCACATTGGCCGGCTGGGAGCTCTACGACAACAGCGCTCCCGGAGCGGGGATCGTCACCGGCATCGGCGTGGTGTACGGCGTGCCGTGGATGTTCATTGCCAACGACGCCACGGTCAAAGGCGGGTCGCTGCTGCCGGTCAGCATCAAGAAGCACGTGCGGGCCCAGGACATCGCCTCAGAAAACGGCCTCGGCGTCATCTACCTCGTCGACTCCGGCGGGGCGTTCTTGCCGCTGCAGGACGACATCTTCCCCGACAAAGATCACTTCGGCGGAAGCTTCTACCGCCAGGCTCGGCTCTCGGCCATGGGCCTGCCGCAAATCTCAGTAGTGCTGGGCGGCTGTACCGCTGGCGGCGCCTACGTTCCGGCACTCAGCGACGAGGTCATCATGGTCTCGGGCATCGGTCGGATCTATCTGGGCGGACCGCCGATCGTGAAGGCCGCCCTTGGCGAGATCATCGAGCCCGATGACCTGGGCGGTGCGGCACTGCACACCCGCGTGTCGGGGGTCTCTGACTACATGGCCCCTGACGAGCGCTCTGCCTACGGCAAGCTGCGCGAATTGTGCTCGGCTGCGAACCAACGGGCAGTCGACCATCGCGAAGGCTGGCTGTCGTGGGCCGAACCCGAGACGCCTCACTACGACCCGACGGAGATCTATGGCGTCATCTCCGCTGATGATCGCATCGGCTTCGACGCCCGCGAGATCATCGCCCGGCTCGTCGACGGCTCTCGCTACGGCGAGTTCAA
The DNA here is from genome assembly GCA_965226645.1 of Candidatus Poriferisodalis sp. GTDB lineage: Bacteria > Actinomycetota > Acidimicrobiia > Acidimicrobiales > Poriferisodalaceae > Poriferisodalis. Next base: position 217,811 of record CBDDDL010000004.1, on the reverse strand, counting down.
GCCCGAGTGGGGCACCGACATCACCTGTGGCTTCGCCCGCATCTGGGGACACCAGGTCGGCGTCATCGCCAACAACGGGATCATCTTCTCCTCCGACGCCCTCAAGGCCACCCACTTCATCGAACTGTGCGAGCAGCGCCGGGTGCCGTTGCTGTTCCTGCAGAACACGACCGGCTACATGGTGGGCAGCGACTCCGAGGCGGCTGGCATCGCGAAGCACGGGGCGAAGATGGTCGCTGCCGTCGCGAACGCGACAGTCCCCCGCTACACGGTGCTCATCGGCGGTTCGTACGGGGCCGGCAACTACGGCATGTGCGGACGGGGCTTCAATCCCAGGTTTCTGTTCGCATGGCCCAACAGCCGTATCGCAACCATGTCCGCCGAGACAGCCCAGACCGTGCTCGTCGACATCAGGCTGGCCGGGATGCGGGGCACCGAGACCACCGACGAAGAGATCGCTGCAATGCGAGCGGAGGTGGCCGACCAGTACCAACGCCAGAGCGACCCGTTTTACGCCACGGCCCGCCTCTGGGACGACGGTCTCATCGACCCGGTCGACACACGTGATGCCCTCGGGCTGTGCCTCGCGCTGGCAGCTCGCCAGGACGCCCCGGCGATTGGCCGCGGCCTCGTGTACCGGATGTAGCTGGAGGCCGTCCCTTTTATGAGCCTGACGTCGTGAAGCTGCTGGTCGCCAATCGGGGCGAGATCGCGAGCCGGGTCTTCGCGACCGCGCGGCGCTTGGGATGGCGCACTGTCGCGGTGTGGGCCGAGCCCGACCGGGATGCGCCGTTCGTCCGCGACGCAGATGAATCACGTTGCATCGGCCCCGCAGCGCTCGACCGGTCCTATCTGGACGTCTCGGCCATTCTGTCCGCAGCCGCGGATGTTTGCGCCGACGCCGTCCACCCCGGGTACGGCTTCCTGTCGGAGAACCCTGAGTTCGCCCAAGCGGTGCTCGACGCGGGCTTGACATGGGTGGGACCTCACCCCGGAGCCATCTCTCAGATGGGTGCCAAGGTGGAAGCCAGGTCGATCGCCGAGGTTGCCTGTGTCCCGACGATCCCCGGCGCATCGGTTGGCGATTTGAGCGCTGCTGCCCGGCAGATCGGCTTCCCGGTGCTGGTGAAGGCATCGGCTGGAGGGGGCGGCAAGGGCATCCGCATCGTGCGCTCCCCCGCCGAGTTCGATGCTGCGCTGGCAGCGGCACGCACCGAAGCGCTGCGTTCGTTCGGTGACGACCGGATCATCGTCGAGCGGTACATCGAACGTCCGCGCCATGTCGAGGTGCAGGTGGTCGGCGACCAGCACGGCAACGTCGTTCACCTCGGCACTCGCGACTGCTCCTCGCAGCGCCGCTACCAGAAGCTGCTGGAAGAGGCGCCGGCGCCGAACCTTCCCGACGCCACCCGAGAGGGCCTCCACGAAGCGGCCGTGGCCCTTGCCCGCCATATCTCGTACGACAACGCCGGGACAGTGGAGTTCATCGTCGATGCCGACACAGGAAAGTTCTTCTTCCTGGAGATGAACACCCGCCTGCAAGTCGAGCATCCCGTCACCGAGGCGATCACCGGTCTCGATCTCGTGGAGCTGCAGCTACACGTTGCGGGCGGGGCAGCGCTCGGCTTTGGCCAATCCGAGGTGACGTTCACCGGCCACAGCATCGAAGCCCGCATCAACGCCGAGGATCCTGCCGACGGCTTCAGCCCCCGAGCGGGTCCGGTTCGCCACGTGCGGGTACCCAAAGGCGTGCGCTGGGACTCCGCGGTCGAGCCCGGCAGTGCCATCACGCCCTACTACGACCCGCTCGTGGCCAAGCTGGTGGTGAGCCGTTCCGAGCGGGCGGCGGCGCTCGACGCGATGAGCGACGCGCTCGACGGGCTCGTACTCGGGCCAGTGCCGACCAACGCCGGCTTCCTGCGCTGGCTGGTGAACACGCCCCTGCTGCGCGGTGGGGAGATGACCACCAACGTGATCGACTCTCTCGCCTCGGCCGAGATGCCCGCACCTGCGTCGAGCAGCGACGCCGCTGGAGTTGCCGCTGCGGCTTGGCTGGCCTCGGTGCAACGAGAGCGAACCTGCCTCGACAGCGGGCCCTGGGCAGCACTTGGGCCGTTCCGGCTGACCGATCATCGAACTTTGGCAGCAGTGCTGCTTCGTGACGCTGCGGGCGATCTCTACGAGGTTCCGGCGACGACGATCCTCGGCGCTGACGTGAACGCCGTGGTCGCCAGCAGTACCGATGCGGACTCGGTGGCGGTCAACTTGGACGGCCACACGGTCACGTTCGATGTCCCCGATCGGTCCGACGCCTGGGCGCCGACGGCCACTGATGACACGGGTTCGGCTGACGCCGTCGCAGCACCGTTCCCCGCCGTCGTTGTCGAGGTGGCCGTCGTACCCGGCGACGTCGTGGCCACCGGCGACACGGTCGTGGTGGTGGAAGCCATGAAGATGCTCCACTCGCTCACCGCCCACGGCACCGGCACTGTCGCCGAAGTGCGCTGCGCCCCCGGCGATGCCGTCGAGGCGAACCAGGTGCTGGTCAGCTTCGAGCAGCACTGAACGGATGGCAGAGGCAGGCAGGAGAGGCGACGAATCCGCTTCGGGCGAGCACCACACCATCGCGTCGGAGGGTCTCCCTCGGCGGGCATCACGTGCCAGACCAGATGGTGCGCAGGCGATACCATTCGGGCTTAGAGAACTTCTGGAACCTGTACTCGCCCGTCGTCGACAAATGGGAGTTGTGGGACAGCCGGGGGAAGCGGCCACGGATGATCGAACGGCGCACCAGTCTTGCCTGATCCAGTCGATGCGACCGATGGATGCGCCCAGCAAAATGGCTTGAACGCCAATGGCCGTCTGCGGTTCTCGGGTCCCGAGTTCACGGCGAGCGTCGAGCGGTCCCTGATTCGGGCGGCGAAGAATGCACATCTTGAGGCGTACCTAGCAGGCGAGGGCGTTGCGTACGACCGCGACGGCGTGTTCGGCATCTACAAGCCCGACCCGGCCATGTACGAAGACTTGATCCCGCCGGACATGGACAGAAGCCGCATCCCGCCCCCATTCGAAGACGAGCAAACATTCCCCGACCTGCCGCAGTCGCTTCCGCAGGAAATCCTGGACAAAGTGGCGGCGCTAGCCAACAACTCCTGACCGACCGACTAACCCGAGCTGCAAGGTCGTCAGCACCTCGTTGCCTGTTTCGGTGATCAGCACCTGTCCTTCGAGTTCACTGCGCCGACGATGCGCGGCGAACCTAGGGTCTGGCCATGACAACACAGAGCCACCCTGGCGGAACGCTCACAGGGATCACCATCCATCCCATCAAGGGCTGCCGGCGTATCGAGCTTGACTCGGTGACGGTGTCGGCAACCGGTCTCGACGGAGATCGCGCATGGCAGGTGGTGACGGTTCCCGACGAGGACGGCGCCCTCGGCGAGGCGGTCACGCAGCGTCGCAACGCAGCGCTCGCGACGGTTTCGCCAATTCCCATCGACGGCGGCTTGACCATCAGCGCTCCAGATGTCGGCACGATCGACGTGAAGCGGCCTGATGCCAACGACGTCACCGTCCATGCGCTCATTGGCGACAAGGTTGCGTGCGCAGATGCGGGAGATGAAGCCGCCGAGTTCTTCAGCGAGGTCCTGGGTTTCCCGGCGAGGCTCGCCGCCCTGACTCCCGAATCGTCCCGCCCGGTGCGCCTCTTCCGGGGACGGCTCACCGGCTTCGCCGACGCAGCTCCGGTGCTCGTCGCCAACACGGCCTCGCTCGACGATCTCGTAGCACGGGCAACCGAGCCTTTCGGGATCGAACGATTCCGGGCAAACCTCATCGTCACCAACGAAGCACCGTGGTCAGAAGACACCTGGACGGAGTTCTCAATCGGCGATGCCGACCTCGTCGCTCGGGTGGTGTGGCCCCGGTGCTCGGTCCCCCAGATCGACCAGGACACGGGCGAGCGCCACCGCGAACCCGCCTTGGTACTGCGCAAGGACCGGTGGTGCGACTCCGCCGAAGGGTTCTCGCCAGGCATGCGGGGAATGCTCGAAGGCAACGCCATGTTCGGTATCGCCTGCACCATCGATCCCGAAGGCACAGTGCTGTCGGTGGGCGACACAGTCACCGTCACAGCCACCGGTCCTGCGCTGCTCGACCCGCCACGCTAGGCAGCGGCGGCGAATCCAACCATAAATTTCAATGATGTTTCAATGAATTCTATGGTGCGCTACGTTGCCAGAACGTCAACACCGAGGTAGAGACCTGACAGCACCTCGACGTGACCGTTCTCGCCCAACGGGAATCAAGGCAATGTATGGCACAATGTATGTCATGAAACAGACGACGATTTACCTGCCTGAGGATCTCAAGGAGCGTCTCAAGGCGGCGGCCGAGGAGGATGGCCGCTCGGAGGCAGCCATCGTTCGGGAAGCGCTGGAAATAGCGCTCAGCCTCCGTCAGACTCGACCAAACCTGCCGCTCTTCGAAGGCGACTGGGGCGATCCGACCTTGGCTGAGCGCGTTGACGAAGTCCTGGAATCACTGCGCTCCGGCGAAGAACCGTCCTTCGGTTCGTGATCGTCGACACCAGCGTTCTCTTGGCGGCCCTGATTCGCGGCCAGCGCATGCACACCGCTTGTCAGGCCTTGCTCTCCTCAGACCGCCCGCTGGTGATCTCGCCGCTCGTGCTCGCCGAGATCGACTACCTCGCGGCGCGGATTGCGGGTGTCGACGCCGAACTGGGCGTCTTGGCCGAACTCGCGTCAGGACCATACGAACTTGCCTCGTTCAATCGCGTCGACCTCATCCGTGCGCAGGCACTCGTCGAGCGATACCGGGACCTTCGCCTCGGCCTGACTGACGCTTCGCTCATCGTCCTGGCGCACCGCTATGGAACCAACGACATCGCAACGCTCGACGAACGGCATTTCCGCGTCGTTCAATCGCTGACGGGGCGTCCGTTCACGCTCTTGCCCGCCGACCAAGCGACAACGCAGGCGTGAGATGCCACATCAGTCAAAGTTCTGTGGATTGAGCGCACTGCGAACAGCTCAGTCTCGATAGCGGGCACAAGCGACACGCTACGAGTCGAACCGGAGGACGCAGGGCGGACTTGGCGGGGTCAGTCGCTGGCGCGGAGCACGCCTCGGTCGGCGAGGTCGGCGATCTCGTCCGCGGTGACACCGAGCTCAGACAGGACCTCGGCGTTGTGGGCTCCTTGGGACGCAGCCAAGGGCAGTGGCGCCGTGGAGAGGCCGTCGAAGCGCCACGGTCCACGCATCAGCCGCAGCTCACGCCCGTCGACCTCGACGGTGTAATAGGGCTGGATCGCTTCGGCCCACTCTGTGTCCAGCGCCTCGCCCGAGGTCCGGATGCGCCCGACGGCAAGCCCGCCCGCACCCGAGACCTGATGCTCGAGTTCGTCGATGCTGCCGAAGGTACGGATCCACGCCGCGACTTCAGCCATCAGCTCGTCGTAGTGCTCACGACGCAGCTCCGGCGTCTTGTAGCGGGGATCGGCCTTGAGGTCATTGCGGCCCATCATCGTGCAGTAACGGCCGAATGCAGGACTCCAGACTGGCGACGCAGCGATCGTGATCAACGATCCGTCGGCCAGCTCGAAGATCGGCGATTCGGGTGCGCTCAGCGCCGTCGGCTCACCAAGCGGATCGAGACCGTTGGCCTCCATGTGCAGCCGCTCGTTGACCGACAGCATCGTCGCCATCATCGACACGTCAGCGTGCGTGCCCCGGCCCGTCACGCCGCGCTGATATAGCCCGGTGATGGCCGCGAGGGCACCCTGTACACCCGTATAAAGATCTGCCTGGCTGGTCGAGTCGGTGGTTGGACGTACAAGCAGGTCGCCGAAATGCGCCAGATGCGTGGCCGTGGAACCGCTCTCAGCCTGAACGGTTGGAGCGAACGCAGGCCGCGACGACCACGGATTGTCCTGCCCGTAGCCCGACATCGACACGTACACAACCCGAGGGTTGACGGCGCTCACCGAGGGATAATCCAGGCCGAAGGTGGACATCGTGCCCGGCCGGTAGTTCTCCACGATCACGTCTGCCCGGCTGCACAGCTCGAAGACCGCCTCCCGCCCCTCGGGATAGTTGAGGTCGATGCTGAGGTTGCGCTTGCCCCCGTTGAGCTGCAGGTAGTAGCCCGACGTCGGGCCCGCCGAGGGCGATGCGGCTCGGGCAATGTCGGCAGCCGGCGGCTCCACCTTGGTCACCGAGGCTCCCATCTCGACGAGAATCCGTGTTGCCGTCGGCCCTGCGAGCACTCGTGTGAAATCGGCAACCGTGATGCCTGCCAGCGGCGCCGCGTGAGCAGCAGCTTCGGATGGGGCCGCCGCGCCGGCCTTGTTGAGCGATTCGTCAGTCACCTCGTCGCCTCCCGTCACTCAGTTGCCTTCGAACACCGCGGTACCTGGACCGCCGGTGAACATCGCTTCCGTGCCGCGCCGGACGTCGTTCGAGGCCCACATGGCTGCAAGCTCGTCGCTCAGCGCCTCATCTGCGGCACGGGTGCCGTCGTTGACCGCAATGTTGACGATCCGCTTGATGACGCCCAGCGCGACCGTCGGACCGGCGGCCAGCTGGCGTGCCAGCGACAGCGAGGCGTCCTCCAGCTCGTCGTCGTTCACCACCAGGTTCACAACGCCAAGACGCTCCAGCTCTGCAGGCCGGTAGCGACGTCCCAGCATCGTGATCTCGCGCGCCCGGGCAGGGCCCGCCCGGGCGACCAGCCGTTGGATGGCGCCCAGCAGGGGAACTAGCCCAAGCGTGACCTCCACGGCGCCCACTTGGGCCGATTCGGCGGCGACGATCATGTCGCACGCCAGCGCCAGCTCGAAGCCCCCACCTAGCACTGCGCCGTGGACCGCCGCCACGGTCGGCACCGGGATTGACTCCAGGCGGTCGAGCACGAAAGCGGGATCGCTCGCGGTGCCGTCGCCGGGACCCAAGGACTTCACATCCGCCCCGGCGCAGAAATGACGCAGATCGCTGCGCACCAGAATCGCCCTGGCGCCGGCGGCAACGGCGTCTTCCTGCGCCGCGCAGTACCGGTCGATGAACTCGTTGCCAATCAGGTTGTGCGGCGGGTTCGACAGCGTCAACACTCCCACTGCACCGTCATGGGTCAGCCTGATCATCCGCGTCCTCCCAGAAAAGCTTGCGACGGAAAGCCTGCGACCGGTTAGGTCAGCTCGCCCAGCACCTCGTCGGTGTGCTCGCCCAGCATCGGGGCACGCTGCCAGGCCCACCAGTCTCCGTCGGTGGTGAACGGCGAGCCGGGCACGGTATAGGTGCCGAGCACCGGGTGCTCCTCGGTGCGCCACCAGCCCACGGCTTCGAGATGCGGGTCATGGCGCAAGTCGCCGACGGTGTTGACCGGCGTAATGGGAATGCGCCGTCGCTGACCCTCGACGAACAGCTCCTGCTTCGTGAACTTTGTCGTCAGCTCCTCCACCCACGCGTCCACGGCTTCCAGCGCCTCGCGACGCACCACGATGTCCACGAAGATCTCGTCGAGAATGCCCTCGTTGCCGGTGAGCTCGTGAACCCACTGCGCCACTGCGTTCCAGTGATTCGGCTGTATGGCGATGATCGCCACATAGCCGTCAGATGCCGGGTACATGCCCATCGGGCTCGTGACCGGACGGCGATTGCCCGCGCGCGGCCGGGGCACCTGATCGTCCAGGTAGATGGGGACGCCGGTCTCGGGCGACAGCCACAGGCCGACTTCTTGCAGCGAGAGATCGATGGTCTGACCCAGCGCTGGTGCGCCAGCTGCTACGGCTTGATTGCGAGCACGCAGCGACAGCATCGAGCCGATCAGTGCATGCAGCGACGCGCCGTGCATGAGCACGCCGATCTCCCCTGCAGGTGTCAGCGGCGGGCCATGGGGGAAGCCCACGGTGGACGCCAACCCGCACGATGCCCAGCCGATGAGGTTCGACGAACGCCAGTCGCGTCGCGGCCCCGTCATGCCGAAGGACGTGATCGACACCCACGTCAGGTGCGGGAACTTCTCGACCATCCCAGCAACGCCCAGAGCGCCCTGCGCCCGGTCCGTCAACCAGGGATACGTCTCCTGGGTGGCGGGAGGTGCGTCGTCGAGCACCACATCGGCGGAACCGATCAGCTCCACCAGCGCTGCGATGTCATCATCACTTGAGAGGTCGAGCACCACGCTGCGCTTGGTGGCGCCGTAATAGGCCCACCACAGGCTGGCTTCAGGGCCGGAATGGCCCGGAGCGAGCGGCGGCATCCGGCGGATGGGATTGCCCTCGGGCGGCTCCACGCAGATCACGTCCGCGCCCAGTGCTGCCCACACCCGAGTTCCGTAGGCGCCTGACAAGCCCGTCAGGTCGAGCACCCGGACGCCGGTCCACGGGCCGCGTCGTTGATGTGGTTGTTGCTCTGCGGCGCTCATTGCCTGCCGCCTGTGACACGGCCCTCTGCGTCGTAGAACTCTGCGATCCCCACCGACTCGTACCACCGGTCGAAGGGGCGCTCGAGAACCAGTTCAGGTCGCGAATCGGAGAACACCGCTCCGTCGGCGACCATCTGCTCCACTTCGCTGCCGGAATATCCGATCTCGGCCAGCACGTCGACCGTGTCGCCCCCCATGTTCGGACCTGCCCGTGTGACATACGGCGGTGTCCGGCTCATGCGCAGCGGATTGCGCACGAACAGATCCCGTCCCAGCCGCGCGCATGGCGCCACCGAGTAGGGGCGGCGGTCGTGAACCTGCGGGTCGGCCAGCACGCCACGGTGATCCAGCACCTCATAGGCCGCGACGCCCAAGGTCTGCAGCTCAGCAGCGGCCTGCTGAGCGCTTCGGCGGGAGGTCCAGGCAGACAGCTCCGCATCGATGGCGTCATGGTTGGCGATGCGTTCGGCCAGCGTCTCGTGCGGATAGGTGGACAGGGCTGCTTGCCCGCTGCCGTCGTGTCCATCGATGCCCGACCATTCAGCCAGCGCGACAAGCGACTGCCATGCCTCGTCGCTCTGCACTTCGACGGCCACCCATCGGTCGTCACCGGCGCAGGGGTAAATGCCGGCCGGTGCAGCCCACGACACCCGGTTGCCGTTGCGGAAGGGCTCGGGCACACCCATGCCCTGCCCCACCAGGTACGGCCCCAGGAACGACACCGTGGTCTCCAGTTGGCTGATGTCGATGAAGCGGCCCTGGCCGGTCTGATCGCGCTCAACTAGGGCGCTCAGGATCGCCACGGCCGTGTGCAGCCCGCCCATGTAGTCAGGTGGAGCGATCGAGGGGATGCCCGCAGGTTCCTCGTGAGGAAAGCCGGTGAGCGCGTCCCACCCCACCAGCGGCGCCTGGTTCGGTCCGAAGGCGCGAAACGGGTAGTACGGCATCTCGGGGTCCACTCCGAAGCCGGTCATGCCCGCGTAGATGATGTCCGGCTGCACCTGGGTCACCGACTCGTAGTCAAGCCCGAGTTCGGCGATGCCCGGAGCAGCGAAGTTGGTGAGGAAGACATCGCAGGTGGCCAGCAAGCGCCGTGCTGCTTCGAGTCCTCCGGGCAGCTTCAGCTCGAAACCCACCGACCGCTTGCCGGCCGACATCTCCGGCACGTACGGGCCTGTGTCGCAGAACACATCGGCGAGCTCGGGGTCACGGGCCCACGCCGAGCCGAAAGCTCGGGCCACATCCGGGTAGCTGCGGGCCTCCACCTTGAAGACCTCGGCGCCGTGATGCGCCAAGACCTTGCCGCAGCACGGCGCAGCGACCGCGATGCTGATCTCGAATACCCGAACACCTGCCAGCGGTCGCGCTTCTGCGCCCCTGCCGGTCTCGCTGCCCTGCTCGTCCGCCACCTGTGCCTCCTCTGTATGGGCGGGACACTAGTCCTCGCCGTCTGCTGGCCTTGCAGCCGTGACTTCCGGCTGCGGCTGAGCTTCGGGCGTGGTACACCACTGTCGTTCGAACACTCACGTCGGCGTGTCCAGTTGGATGCCGCCGTGCACCCAGAGGGGGAACCCATGTCACAAAGCCAAGGCAATTCGCCGGTCGAAGTGGTGGATCACTTCATCGCCGACATTTGTCGCAAGGATCTCGATGCCGCGATGAGCCACGTTGCGGAAGATTGCTACTACGACAACGTCCCGATCGGCGACATGAACACCCGCGATGAGATGCGCGACTTCCTCACTCCGATGCTGGGCGGCGATGGCCCCGTCGAGTTCGAAGTCCTGCGCCAGACTGTCACCGGCAACACGGTCATGAACGAGCGGGTCGACCGGTTCCACACCGGCTCGGGCCGCCAGATCGAGCTGCCCGTGATGGGCATCTTCGAGGTGAACGACGGCCTCATCACGTTCTGGCGCGACTACTTCGACCAGGGCACCTTCATGCGCCAGATCAAGGGCGGCTGAACCGGCCGTGGTCAATAACTACGACGGCTTCGACCTGACCGGCAAAGTCGCGGTCATCACCGGCGGCAACAGCGGCATCGGGCTGGGCTACGCCCGCGCCGTCGCCGCGGCCGGTGCCGACGTCAGCATCTGGGGCACCAATCCCGACAAGAACGCTGCGGCGGAGGCTGAGTTGCGCCAGATCAACCCGTCCGCCAGCGCGCTGCGCTGTGATGTCTCTGACGAGCAGCAGGTCGAAGAATCCATGGCGGCGGTCATCGAGCGCTACGGCCGCGTCGACGGATGCTTTCCGAACGCCGGTATCGGCACGCAGAACCAGAAGGGCTTCCACGAGCACTCGAACGAGGACTGGTTCAGCGTCATCGACGTGAACCTGCACGGCGTCTTCTACACGCTGCGTGCGGCCACCCGTCAGATGATCGCCCAGGGCGAGGGCGGATCGCTGGTGCTGACCTCCAGCGGCACCGCCATCCAGGGGGCGGCGCGGGGTCAGGCCTATGCGGCCACCAAGGGCGCGATGCTGGCGATGATGATGGGGCTGTCAGTGGAGATGGCTCGCTACAAGATCAACGCGAACGCCATCATCCCGGGCTGGGTCGAAACGGCCATGACCGAGCGCGCCTTCAACTGGGACAAGTTCGTCACCGCCGTCATGCCCCGCATCCCGATGCGGCGTTGGGGCACGCCCGACGACTTCGGTGCGATCGCCGTGTACCTCATGAGCGATGCCGCTCGCTGGCACACCGGCGACGTCATCAAGATTGACGGCGGATTCAGCATCTTCTGAGTCCGACGGCGACAACACACCGGTATTGGCGCTGCAGCGGCTCAGCACCGCGCGATCGAGCGCGCCTAACATTCCAATCAGCGACGACATGTGGCGCACGGGGCGTGCGCCGACACTCGCTGGAACTTCACGGCGTAAGCGGTCTCGTTGCGCGCCGATCACTGCCAAGGGGAAACAGTGGACGAATACGACATTCACATCAAGGACGGCACCATCGTCGATGGGACACGGGTGCCGAGCTACCGGGGGGATCTGTGGATCTCCGACGGCCGTATCGCTCAGATCGGCGGCCGCCCGGACAAGCCGTCCAGAGAGGTCATCGACGCCGGCGGCTGCATCGTGGCCCCGGGCAGCATCGACTTGCACACCCACTACGACGCACAGATCCGCTGGGATCCCTACTGCTCGATCTCGAGCTGGCACGGGGTGACGTCGGTGGTGCTCGGCAATTGCGGTTTCGGTTTCGCTCCGTGCAAGCCGGATTTCCGCGAGCGGTCGATGCTCACGATGGTCCGCACCGAGGCGATACCGCTCGCTGCGATGGAGGAAGGGATGCTGCCGAAGTGGGACTGGGAGACCATCCCGGAGTACCTGGACTCGCTGGACGCGGCACCCAAGGGCGTGAACGTCCTTCAGTACATGCCGACCGCGTCGCTGATGATCTACGTGATGGGCCTGGAAGCGGCGAAGTCGCGGCCGGCCAACAACGCCGAGCGCAAGGAAATGCAGCGCCTGCTGCACGAGGGCATGGACGCCGGGCTGTGCGGCTTTTCCATCCAGCGACTGGGCCCCAATTCCACGCAGTCCGACTTCGACGGCACGCCGATGGTCACCGACACCATGATCGACGGCGACATCTTCGTGCTGGCCGAGGTATTGCGCGAGCGCGACGAGGGCTTCATCCAGCTGACCCAGGCCACGAGTTCCGACGTCAACAACTCTGAGGATCTCGATTTCAAGCGTCGGCTGGCAGAGGTGAGCGGCCGGCCGATCATCGACAACGTGGTGCCGGTCAGCCAGCGCAACCCACGCGTGCACGAGGAACGGCTCGAATGGCTCGAGCAAGCGCACAACGACGGGCTGCGCATCTTCGGCCAGGGTGCCTCGATCCGCACGGGATTCGCCTTCTCGCTCGACGAATGGAACCTGTACGACTCAAGTCCGGCGTGGCGCGAGGCCACCACGGGCTCGCTGGAGGACAAGATTCGCAAGATGTCCGATCCGGCCATCCGCGAGCGGCTGCGTGCCGAGACCGACGAGGCGGCGACGCTGTTCGCCAACACGCAAGGCGCCGTCGGCGGTCCTCCGCGCAAGCTGGTCGTACAGGGCGTGACCCGGCGCGAAGACCTGCAGAAGTACGTGGGCAGGTCGCTCGGCGAGATTGCCGAGACGGAAGGCAAGCACTACATCGACGTGATGCTGGACCTCTCGCTCGAGACCGATCTCCGGACTGAGTTCCTGGGCCAGGGTCCCGATTTCAACGTGGACCACATGTCCGCCGTTTATACCGACTCGCCGTACACGATCCCTGGCGTGTCCGACGGCGGGGCGCACACCAAGTTCTTCTCCGGCGGTGCGTGGACGACCGATTTCCTGGCCTGGATCGTCCGGGACGAGAAGCGCGTGACCGTCGAGGAAGCGCACTACCGGATGTCGGCGCTGGCAGCCCATGCGGCCGGTTTCAAGGACCGTGGTGTGCTCAAGGAAGGCGCTCCGGCCGACGTGCTCGTGTACGACATGGACGAGCTGGCCATCGATCCCGAGTGGATCGGCGAGGCGGTCTACGACCTGCCCGGCGGCGAGTGGCGGCGCGTCCAGCGTGCGCACGGTTACCGGCACATCCTGGTGAATGGCGTCGAGACCTTCCAAGACGGCGAGTGCACCGGAGCCACCCCCGGCAAGCTCCTGCGCCACGGCCGCGGTTAGCGGCCGCAACAACACAGCGCAGCTAGCGGCTGCAACATCGCAGCGCAGCTGAGCGGCGCCAGCAGCACTGGGCTGTCTAGATGGCGGCAATCACCTCGGCCAGGGCGGCAACGCCGTCGCGGATGTCGTCATGAGACAGGCTGCCGAAGCACAGGCGCATTCTTCGCGCCCCCCACTGCGGATCGACTGACCAGGCCGCACCCTCGTTGAATTGGATGCCTCGCTCAGCGGCAGGCGCCAGGTAACGGGCGGTGTCAGTGCCGGTCGGGAACGTCAGCCAAACGAAGATGCCGCCCTTGGGATCGGTCACCTGGACCGGCCCGCCGAGCTTGATCGCAACCGCAGACAAGGCACCGAAATGCGTGGCCAAGGCGTGGCGTATCACACGGCACTTCTCGCGAAGCGTGACCCGCAGCTCACGCACGTGGTCGACGAAGTGCGCCTCTGAGTACTCCGCCAGAATCAGCTGTACGACGGCCCCAGTGCCGGCATCGTCCTTGAGCGCCACGAGTTGACGCATCACCGGCACTTCTGCGGCGACGAAGCCCACGCGCAGTGCCGGCGCGATGGATTTCGAGAACGACCCGCAGTACACGACTCGGCCGACATCGCCGCCGTCGCGCGCCAGCGCAGCGATGGCCGGCGGGCGTTCTCCCTCCCACTGCAGATCGGCGTAGCAGTCGTCTTCGAAGATCACGACGTCCCACCGCCGGGCAACCTCCAGCAACTGGTGCCGTCGTTGAGTCGGCATGACCGAACCGGTCGGGTTCTGCACGGTCGGGATCGTGTAGATGAGCTTGGGAAGGCGGCCTTGCGAGGCGAGCTCACCGAGCAGCCGATCGAGCGCTTCGGGCACGATCCCGTCATCGTCGAGCTGGGCCGGCTCGCAGAGCGCTCCGGCCCGGGTGAGCTTCGAGATGATTCCGCCGTAGGTGGCTTCTTCGGCGATCACGATGTCGCCCGGTTCGACAAAAGCTGCAATCACCAGGTCCAGTGCCTGCAGCGAACCGGAGACCACCAGCACGTCGTCGGCGCTGATGGGAAGTGCAGCCTCGACCGCCAGATTCGCCGCAATGAACTCTCGCAGCGCCTCGTAGCCCTGCGGGTTGCCGCCGAGGTTGTAGGTGGCGAGCGCCGGTCCGTGCCTGTTGATGGCGTTGACGGCCGCTTCGGCCAGTCCGCCTACTGGCACGCTCGGCGAGTCGTTGTTTCCGCCGACGAAGCTGTAGCGCGGTATCGGCCTCCACCCGGGCGCGGGAGGGGGCAGGCTCGACGCCATCTTTGACCGCACGTCGAAGAACGCGTGCGTTGGCTCTGTCTGCGACATCGTGCCTGGGCGTCCAGCGTTCAAGCGTCCGAGACGACGATCCGCTGCGCGAACAGCCACTGCCCGTCGACCTTGTGCACGATGTCGTCGTAGTGCCCCACCAGCAGGATTCGTCCGCCGTCGGGCAGCGGCTTGACCATCTGGAGGTGGCTGAAGACGGTGGCTTCGGTGCCGTCGCCATCGGCGACGACGTTGGTCACCCAGTGCTGCGCGGATGCGAAGTCTGCGTACTGCTCCTCGATGGCATACGCGGCAGCAAAGGCCCGCAGCTCGTCACGGCCGTTGAACGTGCCGACGATCCCGATGAATACGCCGTCCGGAGTGAAGGTATTGGCGTAGCCGTCGGCATCGCCGGTGTCGATCGCCTTGTTGTAGCGAGAGATCAGATCCCGGATCTCGACCCGGTCGTCATTTGTCAGCGCCACAGCTCTCCCCCAGTGCTCAGCCAGCGTGTTGGCGTCAACCTACTTCGACACCGGTCGGGCTGGCTTCGCCGCCCGAACCGTTAGTCATGCCTATCGGAATACGGCAGGCATAGCCATCACCTGGCATTCACCTCACTGGATGCTCGGCGAAGCCCTTGCTTATACTGCGGTCGGTGCGCACCGTCCGGGCATTTCGGTCGAAGCGAGATCGGCGACTCGCCGGCTCTGCGGCGTTGGATGGACCCGCCCATCAGGCCCACGGACGCCATTGGCCTACAGCGCGCTCGATCACGCTTGAGGGCGTCACGCACTCTTACGGCCAAGCTCGGGCGCGACGCCCACTCGACAGTGATCAGCCCGACAACGATGGCTACTCGGTTCGCGACTTGTCATTGCATGTCGACCCCGGCGAGTCCGTGGCCTTGCTGGGGCCCAGCGGGTGCGGCAAGACCACTCTGCTCCGCTTGATTGCCGGCCTCGAACGCCCACTTGCAGGCACCATCACGCTCGGCGACCGGTTCGTCTCGGGCCCGCCGGGACGGGGCGGCGCCTGGGTGGCACCCGAGTCACGCCGTGTCGGGATGGTGTTCCAGGATTGGGCGCTGTTTGGGCACCTCGACGTGGCTCGAAACGTCGGCTACGGGCTCGAACGGACCAAGCGAACGCCCGGCCGAATCGCCGAAGCGCTCGAGCTGGTGGGTCTTGCCGGTTTCGAAGAACGCCTGCCATCGACCCTGTCGGGCGGTCAGCAGCAGCGTGTCGCGTTGGCGCGAGCGCTTGCGCCGCGGCCTGGAGTGCTGTTGTTAGACGAGCCCTTCTCGAATCTCGACGCCTCGCTGCGTGAGGAGGTCCGCAGCGAGGTCCGCCGACTGTTGATCGAACTCGGCATCACTGCCGTGTTCGTCACCCACGACCAGGACGAAGCCTTCGTCGTCGGCGACCGAGTCGGCGTGCTGCGCGAAGGCCAGCTTGCCCAGGTGGACACCCCGGACGGCCTCTACCGCCGACCAGCCGATCCGTTCGTGGCCGATTTCGTGGGAACAGCATCGTGGCTGCGCTGCGCGGCGTCTGGCGGCGTTGCACACACGACGCTTGGCCGCCTACCGCTCGGCGACGCCGGTGCTCCTCGCAGCAATGGCACTCATTCCGGCACTCCCCTCACGGGCACCGTGGACGTCATGCTGCGCCCAGAGCAACTCCGCCTCGCACCAGGAGCGTCAGCCGAGGTCGAACTCGTGGAGTTCTACGGGCACGATTCAATGGTGGTGGCGAACCTCGATGGCACGCAGTTGCGGGTGCGCTGCGGGCCCGATCCCCATGTCGTCCGTGGCGATGCCGTGGCAGTCGAGTTCATCGGAACCGACGTTGTGGCATTCGCGCCTCATGGCCAATCCGCGCACAGCCTCTACGAGGAAACCTTGGAACGAGCCGGGTTGCGACCGCCGGTGGGAATCGAGGGCTCACCCACCCCTGCCGAACTGGAACTCTTCGCCGACTGAGCACCTGCTCAGGACCGGGCGGTCCGTGCGCTCGCAGGCTGGCGTTCAGCTGATGCTGGCACGCAGCGGGGCGATGACCTGCTCTGCGAATCGATGAGCGGGCTCCGCGCTGTCAGGGTTGCCGAAGTCGAGCACAAAATGCCGGATGCCGACCTCGGCGAGCGAGGCGAGGAATTCGACGTAGTCGGCTGACTCGTTGTCGGTGGTGGGCAACGCCCGTTCGATGGTGGTGGACATCTCCACGTCAGCCGGATCGCGCCTGAGGCGTTCGAGTTCGCCAAGCACGATCCCGCACTTGCGACGCAGCGACTCGAGGTCGCGCCGCCACGGTGTGTTCCAGATGTCAGCGTGCCGGGCCGCAACCTTGAGCCCGATCTGCTCACCCGAAGCACCGATGCAGATCGGCGGAGGGATCTCCGGCAGCGGAGGCGCAGCTGCGCCGTCGATGCTGTAGTGCTCGCCCTCGAAGCTCGGGTCGTCTTGCGTCCACATCAACCGGCAAATCGTGATGACTTCTTCGAGCTGAGCGAATCGAACTTTTGGCGACGGGAATTCATAGCCGTACGCCTCGTATTCGTCACCTCGCCACCCAGCCCCGATGCCCAGGATGAAGCGATTGCCCGACAGGTATTGCAGCGTCGCCGCCATCTTCGCTGTCAGTGCGGGCGGCCGATAGCCGTGCCCCAGCACGTGGTGGCACAGCTGGACCCCTTCGAGTCGTGCTGCGCACCAGGTGATGGTTGTCCAGGCTTCGAGAAACGGGTCGGTCTTGGCATCGAAGCCGTAGAAGTGGTCGGCGATCCACAGCGAATCGAAATGCCCGATGACCTCCGGCAACAATCGCTCGACCTGATCGGCCACGATCGGCCGATGATCGCTCCACCGGTTCCCGATGCACGGAGAGAGCCAACCGAATCGAAGTGCGCCTGAAGCGTCCGCAGTGTCGTTCACGGCGTCACGCTAATGCTCTGATCAGCGATGTCTGAGGTCGTGCTCGTCGAACTCGAGTGCTCTGTGACTGGCGCTGTGTGGCTGGCTGCAGTGACTTCTCGCCAAAGCCGATCGGCTTCACAACGGCAGCGTTCCTGTGACTGCTCGCAGCGCTGCCCTGCGCTCTTTGACGTCCGGGAGCACTGAGCTCACCAGCGCCCAGAAATTGGGGCCATGGTTGAGCTCGGTGAGATGGGCCAACTCGTGCACCACGATGTAGTCGAGCAACGTGGGCTCGAGCATCACGAGCCTCCAATTGAACCTCAACACGCCATCGACGGCGCAACTTCCCCATTTGCTGCGCTGGTCCCCGATGATCACCTCGGGCATGGCGCCGCTGCCCATCATCGGCCACCATCGATCGACGCCGATCGGAACATGTTCACCGGCACGAAGCCAGTACCACTCGGTGATGGCGGAGCGAACCTGTGGTGCCGCATCTTCAGAATCCATATCCAGTGGCAACGTCACCTGAAGTTCCCACGGTCTGAATCGAACGTCAACGTCGGTGATGTCGTTGTTGCCGACCGACAGGCTCAGGTTGCGGCCGAGATACGGAAGCACACCCGGCAGCGATGACGCAGCGTGCTCGGTGGGCATGGTTGCGAGCCGGTCCAGGATCCATCGTCCTTTGCTCCGCACGAACGCCGCAATTTCCTCGGGGCGAGTTGTCGCCGGGACCGCCACGCTGATACCTCTGGGGCTCACCTTGAGCTCCAGCGTCTTCTGTCGCCGCGTGCTGCGTCGGATCTCGTAGTCGATCACGGCATCGCCGTACCGAATCCAGTCACGGTCATATCTGTCCACACCTTGATTCTGGTCGCGAGCGAACACGCGAACGTGATCATTTTCTGGCGTCGCCCGCCAACGCCGCCGAGGACGCTTCGTTCGTGCGATTCTGCGTGCGGCTCAGGGTCGAACGGCGCGTTTGCCCGTTCGTTGTGCCAGTTCGGCAAGCACCGGCTGGGCCAGCTTGACGAACGTGCATGCCAGCCGGCGGGTCTCGCGGGGGTCGATGAGATCGACGACGTCGCCAGCCATAGCGGCCTTGAACGGTGACCGCAGCTTCAGCAGGCGTTCCTCAAGCATCTCCCGGTGGGCTTCTGGGTCGGGGGCGGCTTCGATCTCACGCCGATATGCCGCAGCAACTCCACCCTCGATGGGAATGCCGCCCCACTCCCCCGCCGGCCAGCCAAAACGCAGGTTCAGCCCGTGCGGCAGCCCGATGCTGTTGGGCCCATCTGCTGCGACGCCGTAGGACTTGCGGACGTTGAACTCCACCTTGGGCACGCTGGCTTCCGCTGAAGCGATCAGCGCACGCACCCCGCGACGCATCGTGGCCTTGCGCTCGGCAACGGAGCCCAGCATGAAACCGGGCATGTCCAAGAAGATCACCATCGGCAGGTTGAAGGCGTCGCACAGGTCCACAAAGTGGGCGTACTTGTCTGCGCCGTCGCCGTCCATGGCGCCCGCGAGGCGCATCGGGTCGCTGCCGACCACGCCGACGCTGTAGCCGTCGAGCCGAGCGAAACCGGTGATGATCGCGCCGGCGTAGTGCTGGCGCATCTCGAAGAACTCGCCGTTGTCGACGACATGGCGAATCAAGGCGCGGGCGTCGTAACCCGCGCGCCGATTGGTCGGGATGATGTTGAGGAGCTCTTCTGGACGACGGTCCGGGGGATCACCGGTGTCGATCCGCGGCGCCACCTGCGACACCGTGTTCGGCAGGTACGACAGGAACTGCTTGATCTGGTTGAAGGCGTCTTCTTCATTCTCTGCCACGTTGTCGACTTGGCCGCTCTCGTAGACGTGCATGCGGTACCCGCCGAGTTCTTCCTTCGAGAGCGTCTCGCCGATGGCGCGCTGCACCACTGGCGGGCCGGACGGGAAGATCTGCGACTGGCCCTTCACCATCACGGTGAAGTGCGACATCAACGCGGCTGCAGCCGGCCAGCCCGCCACAGAACCCATGATCCCCGAGGCCACCGGGACCTTGGTCATCATCTCCACTGACTGCCACCACATGTCGCCCGAGGGCAAGGCCATCTGGCCCGATTCCTCGTCGGATTTCGAGCTGTGGCCCACGCCCTCGCGCAGTTGCACATACGGGATGCCGAACTGGATCGCCAAGGGCTGGGCGAACTGGTGAGGGATCTTGTGAACGTTGTGCGGGCTGCCGCCCGAGAGGGTGAAGTCGTCGCCGCCGATGGCCACCGGACGGCCGTCGAGCTCAGCGAGACCCATGACGTATCCACCCGGGGTGAACCCGATGATGTTGCCGTCGTCGTCGTACTCCGGACCGCCCATGAGCCCGCCCATCTCGACGAACGAGCCCGGATCGGCCATCTTCGCGATGCGCTCACGCACCGTGTACCGGCCGCCCCGATGCTGACGCTCGATGCGCTCGGGCCCGCCCATCTCGGCGACCAGCTCCTTGAGGTACGCAATCTCGTCGAGCGCGTCCTCCCAGGTCATCCCCGGCTTCCACGTCTCCCGATCCGGATCAATTGGCATCCCAGCGCTCCGATCTTCCCGACGAGACTTCCATCCCGCAACGCTCGGCCGCGCAATCCGCAGACGCGGTCGCTCGGCATCGCCACGAATGTATGGGGCGCCGCCCGTCTATGCCGATGCTTCGTTCTCGGGAGCGATGTGCTCAAGGAAGCAATTCGGATGACTGGTACCAGCGATGAAGCTCGAGTCGGTGCCGGCGGTGTCCGAGTAGCCGTTTACGATTTCCCCCGCCCGTAACAGGATGGGCTCGGTCGCATCGCGGCGTGATTGGCTCCGGTGCGAGTACTGGTCGATCTTGTTTCCAGAATCGACGGCGACGTAGATGCATTTGGTGGCAGAGAGCTCGTGCCACTGCCACCAACCCGCCAGGATCCCTTCCCCGACGACACAGGAAACCTCAGGTTGGGGAGCACCGCGCTCGTCCAGCCAGTCGAGCAGATCTGCAGGCTCGGGGCCGTCGTGCGCCTTACACCGCCAACTCGTGTCCCCGTCGGACGGGGCTTGAGAATCCGGCTCGACGGTCGCGATGTCTTCACCCCCCACGATGCCGCCGCTTCCGGAATCGTGCCGCTGCGCGAAGAGTTCATCGCCAGCAACGCTGTTGGCCCCGACGCGCTCAAGAAAGCACTCCGGGTGAGACGTCGCCGAGACCATTTCGTCGATGCTCGCGGACGAGCTGTAGCCAACAACAGTCTCCCCAACCGCGAGCGCCACCGGGTGACGCGTATCGAGCCACCAAAGGCGTTCGATGTCGTTCAGGTAGATGGGACGCTGGGGTTCGCCCGGCCCTGAGGACCACGGCTCCGGAGACACGGCAATGAATACGCAACTGCTCGCCGAGAGTCGTGACCACTGCCACAGGCCAGAGACGATGTCTCGTCCGACGACGAAGTCAGGTGGTTCCTCGGAATCCGGGTCGTCGTAGTCGTAGCTGAAATCGATAACCGTGGCGAGGTCTGAGGCATCTTCCAGGCCGCCTTCAATGTCAGTCACGGCCGAAGTGGGAGGTGCGGTGTTCGGTACGGACTCAGTGGTCGCGCTGGGGGCAGCGGCGGCCTGAACAATCGTCGTGGCACTGTGCCTGGCAACATCTTCGGTCGTTGCCGAGACGCTCGGAACCGAGCTTTGATCGGCCTCGGGTGGGTCGCTGGCGCATGCTGCAAGCAGAATCGCGGGCGCAAAGGCCGCGACCGCCAAGCACCGTGCCTGTAGAAGTCCGGCCACGGAGCCGAGGCTAGAGGAGCTCTGGTGACGGCGGGTCGCGGCCGCAGTAAGTTTCGACACCTAGGCGCTGGGGTTTGTGGCGCCGCCGAGAGCGACAGGGGATCACCATGGAACTGGGACTGTTCACGATGCCGAGCCATCCGCCCGAGCGCGATCTGCGCGAGGGCTGGGAGTGGGATCTGCAGGTCATCGAATGGGCCGACGAGTTCGGTTTCGGTGAGGCCTGGATCGGCGAGCACCACGCTGCAAAGTGGGAGCCGCACCCTGCACCTGACCTGCTCACCATCGAAGCGCTGCGGCGGACCAAGAACATTCGCATCGGCCCTGGCGGCTTCCTGCTGCCCTATTACCACCCTGCCGAATTGGCCAACCGGATCTCCCTGCTCGACCATCTCTCCGAGGGCCGTCTCAACTTCGGCGTCGCGGCCAGCGGCCTGCCCAGCGACTGGGAGATGTTCGGTGTTGACGGTATGGCTGGCGAGAACCGCGAGATGACTCAGGAGGCCATTGAGTTCATCTTGAACATGTGGACTCAGGAACCAGGCTGGACCCACGAGGGCAAGCACTGGAAGGGCTCAGTGCCCCACGGCATGCCCGACATGGAGCTCGTGCATCACCTGCGGCCCTTGCAGCAGCCGCACCCGCCGATCGGCGTGGCAGGGCTCAACTCGCCGTCCCCGACCCTCGAGATGGCCGGCGAGAAGGGCTGGATTCCGTTGAGCCTGAATCTCAATCCCCAGTACGTCAGCGGGCATTGGGACTCCTACGAAGCCGGGGCTCGTCGTGCTGGACGCGAGGCCAGCCGCCGAGACTGGCGCATGGTGCGCGAGGTATTCGTGGCCCCCACCGACGAGGAGGCCTGGGAGCTGTCCTACGGTGGGATGATGGGCCGGATGATGACCGATTACTTCATCCCGCTGCTCGGCGCGTTCGACTTCCACAAGTTCCTCATCGACGAGCGCAACCCACCCGCCGGCGGCGAGGTGACCGTCGAGTACTGCGCCCGCAACAACTGGTTCGTGGGCTCGCCCGAGACGGTCGCCGCGGACATCGAGAAGGTGTACGCCGACGTCGGCGGCTTCGGCCACCTGCTGCTGTTCTGCTTCGACTACGCCGAGACGCCCGAGACGGCGGAAGCGTGGCGACGGTCCATGGACCTGTTGGCCAATGACGTCATGCCCCGGGTGTCGCACCTCACCGGGGACTGAGACGCCGGTGCCCGCCCGACCGACGTTGGAGCAGACCGCTCGGGCGTTGACCGGGCGCGCACGAGTTGGCGTCTCGCAGTACACCGGCATCGGGACCCGGCAGATCGCGCGGCGCCCGCCGGCCTGGCTGCCGTCGCCCGAGTTGCCGAAGGGCGATCCGAGGCTCGGGCTGCGAGACCGCTGGTACCTGCTCGGCACCTCGAACCTGGTGTCCGACGAACCCGTGGCGACTCGCCTGCTTGGCGAAGACTTGGTGCTCTGGCGTGACGGAAGCGACGCGCCACGCCTCATGGGCGATCTGTGCCCCCATCGAGGAGCCCGTCTGTCGATCGGCGATGTCGTGGATGGGGAGCTGCGATGCAGCTACCACCACTGGCGCTTCGACGGCGATGGGCAGTGCATCTCGGTGCCGTCCCAGGGAGGTGCGTGCTCGCTGGCCGAACGGACGCGGGTGAGCGTGAGCTACCCAGTCGTTGAGCAGGCCGGCTACCTGTGGGCCTGGATCGGCGAAGCCGAGCCTGCTCCCCTCGACCTTCCGGCGGAGTTCACCGACGGCCGCTACTCGACATTTCCAGAGACCGTGGAGTGGGGTGCGAACTGGCTGCTCGCGCTCGAGAATCTCGTAGATCTCATGCATGCGCCGTTCCTGCACGCACGCTCGATCACGCTGAACGAAGGCATCACTGACGACCGCGTGGTTGTCGACGATCACGACGACGGCTTCGAGGTCCGTCGGCGCAACCAGGGAGGCACCAACTTCGACTGGATCGATATCCATACCGGTGCGCTCAGCTTCGTGCGTCTCGATATCCCGCTGCCGCCCAGTGCCGGGCCCGGTCCCCCGCTGCGGATCCTGGGATTCCTGACGCCACGCGACAACGCTGCGACGCTCGTGCACTTCCCGCGTTTTCGGGAGGTGGCGGGCCGGGAGCGCCGCATCTGGCGGACGCTGTACCGGCTGCGCCTTCGCGGCACCCATCTCCACGTGCTCAACCAGGACAAGGAGATGCTCGAGAGCCTGCGCACCGTCGAAGAGGCTCGACGTGACGAGCATCTCGCCCAAGCCGACCGGCCCGTGGTCCACTTGCGACGGGCGCTCGAACCAGACTTCGAGGCACAACGGGAACGATTCGGGCTGGCACCCGAGTCGACCCAGGCTCCCGTAGCACTCGCCGACTGACGCTCACCCGCACCCAGCCGCCAACCGTTGACGACCACAGGACACGAACGATGAGCCAGACCGCCACCGACCCGATCGAATCAACGGATACGCCACACCCCGAATCAAGAGGCATCGAGGCGCGCATCGACTCCATGTGCGCCATGCGCGACACCCGGCGCGAAGACTGGGACGCTTTGGCCTTCCAGACGAAGGCGGGTCCGCAATACCGGCGTGCCCAGATCCGATACATCGGCTCGGGCGGCACCGGCAATCATGAGGGCGATGAGCGGGCGCTGACCGCTGAGCACTTCACATTCTCCAACATGCTGCTGCCGCCAGGAGCCGAAGGCCCCGAGCACACGCACCATGACGTGGAAGAGGCGTTCTTTGTGCTCGAAGGCGCGCTCGAGATCACGATCCACGACGGAGACGAGTCCGCCAGCCGCCTGCTTGGGTACCGAGACCTGATGAAGATCCCCGCGGGCCAGGCCCGTTCTCTGCGCAATGTCGGCGACACCGATGCGCTGTTCGTGGTGATGCTTGGTGCGTCGAAACCGCAGCTGCCCACGTACCCCCCGCACTCCCCCATGGCGGGGATCACGCGGGACTGAACCCCCACTCGACCGGCTCGACCATGAGCCTGCACGGTCTCCGTGTCGTCGTCACCGGCGCCGGGCGCGGGCTCGGCGAAGCGATGGCCCATGCGATCGCTTCGCAAGGCGGGTCGGTCATCGTGGCCGAGCTGTCTCCCGAGCGAGGTGAACGTGTCGTCAGCGAGATCCGGACCAGCGGCGGCGCCGCCGAGTTTGTCCCGACCGATGTAAGCGATGAAGACTCAGTCGCAGCTATGGCCGAGCGTCTCGGCTCCGGCGGGCCCCTCTGGGGCGTCGTGAACAACGCCGGACTGGCCGACGCCGTGGGCGGAAAGGCGTTCTGGAATATCACGCCCGGCGAGTGGGATCGCATTCAGGCCACCAATGCACGCGGACCGTGGCTTGTGAGTCGGGCGCTGGCCCCGCAGATGCTGGCTGCGGGCGAAGGCCGGATCGTCAACATCGCCTCGGATGCGGCGCTGTACGGCTCGCCGCGCCTGTCGCATTACATAGCTTCGAAGGGAGCGCTCATTGCCCTCACGCGGGCGATGGCACGCGAGCTGGGCGACCACGGCATCACCGTCAACGCCGTTGCGCCCGGTCTCGTCGAGGGACCTTCCTCGGAGCGGATCCCCGCCGAGCGGCACGCCTTGTACGCAAACAACCGTGCGATCAGCCGACCCCAGCAACCCTCCGATGTCACGGGCACCGTCACGTTCCTGCTGTCTGATGCGGCGGCCTACATCACCGGGCAGACGATCGTCGTCGACGGCGGCTTCGTGATGCCATGAGTGCAGGCCAGCAGAGCAACGGCGGCGACTTGCTCGTCGAGGTGCTGACATCGCTCGGGGTCGGTACGGCCTTCGGCGTGGTGAGCGTCCACAATCTCCCGCTGGTCGACGCGCTGGCGCATCGCTTGCGGTGGGTTCCCACGCGCACCGAAGCAGCCGCGGTGAACGCGGCCGACGGCTACGCCCGGGTCCGACGCACACCCGGGTGCGCGGTGACTTCGACGGGTACCGGCGCAGCGAATGCAGCCGGCGCGCTGGTGGAGGCGCTCACGGCTGGTTCGCCCGTGCTGCACGTCACCGGTCAGATTCCCAGCGAGCATCTTGGCGCCGGCCGTGGCGTCATTCACGAGACCCGTGACCAGTTGGGGATGCTGCGGTCTTGCTCGGTGTGGGCGACGACTGTCGGGCCCGATGCCGCGGACGACTTCACCCGAGCCGCCGGGCGACTGGCCCAGCACCCGCGTGGCCCCGTCAGCTTGGAATGGCCCATCGACCTGCAGTACGGCGAGCCAACGGCGTCAGACAATCACGCTGAGGGCGCTGCCACGAATCCGGATTCGGTCAGCATCGGGGGTGCGCCCGAGCCCGACGAGGCAGCGCTGGACCGGGCTGCTGAGCTCATTGCCGCTGCAGAGCGACCCTTGGTGTGGGCAGGAGGGGGCGCCATCGATTGCAGCGTCCCGATCAACGAGCTCTTGTGCTGCACAGGTGCCGGCCTGTTCACGTCCAACGCGGGCCGCGGCGTCGTGCCTGAGACCGATGAGTGGGTCATCGGCAATTTCGCTGCGTCTGCAACCGGAGCCGGGCTGCTTGCCCGCGCCGATCTGCTCATCTCGGTCGGCACGCACTTTCGCTCGAACGAGACCCGCAGCTACCGACTCGCGGTGCCCCCTGCCCACATCCAGATCGACATTGACCCAGCGGCAATCGGTCGCGTCTACCCCGCAGAGGTCGGGATCGTGGGCGACGCATGCACCGTGGTCGCCTCGCTCGTGGACCGGCTTCCCGGTCGTCGGGGCGCTTGCCACCCCACCTGGCACGAGAGCATCTCTGCCGCACGCCAGCAATGCCGGGCCGAGCTGCGGAGCGACATCGGGCCGTACGCGTCAATCTGCGACATCATGGCGAACGTGCTCGGCGACCGGTCACCGCGCGTGCGCGACATCACCATCCCCAACAGCTCCTGGGGCAATCGTCTGCTGCCCGTGATCGACCCGTCCACGAATGTGGTTCCCCGAGGAGGCGGCATTGGACAGGCGGTCGGGATGTCGATCGGCGCAGCCGTTGCCCGTGCCGACGAGCCGACAATGGTGATGGTGGGCGACGGGGGCCTCGTCCCCCAACTCGGCGAACTGGCCACGCTGGCTCAAGAGCAGCTGCCCGTCACCATCGTGGTCTTCGACGACGGCGGCTACGGAGTGCTCCGCAACACGCAAGATCGGCACCTCGGTCGCCGCTCCGGTGTGGATCTGTTCACCCCGGACCTGGCCGCGGCAGCGGCAGCGTTCGACTTCGGCTACTTCGATGTGTCGACGCCCGAGGAATTCGCCAGCGCGTTCGAAGCCACGACCGCAGCAGGATGCCCGCAGATGATCCGGGTGGACTGCGAGGCCCTCGGACCCATGCCGGTGCCGTTCGTTCCCCCGGTCGAGATGCCACCGACGATTCCGACATGAACGCCGACGCAGATCCCGCTGCAAACGCGGCTCCGGCTGGACTGATCTCCCGGAGCCATTTGGGCATCGAGCCGTTCTCGTTGAACCGCCCCACCTCGCTGGCAGACGCCGCTTCGATGATTGCTGCTGGCGCATGGGCCCATGCGGGCGGGATCGACGTTGCACAGCGGCTCCGTTCTGGCGAGGTGGCCCCAAGCCTCGTCCCACTGTGCAGGCCCGGGCGAGGATCCGCCGACGGGCTGGCGTTGCTCGATGAGATCTCGCTGGGGGACGGTGTGCTGTTCGTCGGTGCGGCCGTCACCCACGACCGGATCGAGACCGATCGACTTGTGCGGACCCACCGACCGGACCTTGCTGATGCATGGCGGACCATCGGCAATGTGCGCATCCGGTCCACCGGCACGCTGGGGGGCAACCTCATGGCGTTCCACTCGGGCTACGACGCTGCCCCGATCCTGGCCGCCGCGGGCGCGGTGCTGGTCTTTGTCGAGCCCGATGGCTCCGAGCGGCGCTGCACTGTGGCCGACCGACCACGCGACCGCCTGCTGGTCGGTTGTGAGGTGCCGCTCGCTGGCCGTGTCGTCTATGACCGATCGCTGAAGCCGGCTGCCTCTGTGGCTGTCGGGGACAACCACACCGCGATCGGCTGCGGATATCCCGATGTCGAAGTGCTCCCGCACGGCGCCCCGGACGCCGACGCTGTACGCGCTGCAATCGGCGAGCTGGCCGATCCGACCGATGACGTCTTCGCTTCGGCCGCGTACCGGCGCCGCGTCATCGAGGTGCTTGCCGATCGTTGTCTGCAGCTCCATGCTGCAGGTGGGGCCAGTCAGGGCGGCCACGGCGACGACGACCCACCCCCGCCCGATGCATCGCGCAGCGACGCTGTCGTAACAACCGGCAGACCGTCGGACACCCCGTCGGACGGCTCAGTGGACATACAGCTACGGCTCAACGGCGAACTGTTCAGCGTGACTGCGCCGGCGTCGGAGATGCTGGTGGATTCCATCAGGTCACGCGCTGGCCTGGGCGGCACTCGTGTCGGCTGTGATCAGGCCGTCTGCGGTGCCTGCACCGTGCTCGTCGACGGCCATCCCACCGCGTCGTGCTCAACATTCGCCTGGCAAACCGACGGTCGTGACGTGCTCACGATCGAATCGGGCCACACGGCAGCGGCCAGCGACCGGCTGACCGGCCCAGCAGTTGCGCTGCCTGCGGTCCAACGAGCTTTCGCCGAGCTGAGCGCTTTCCAGTGCGGCTACTGCACACCGGGGCTGATCCTCACCGCAATCGCCCTCCTGGCCCGACATCCCGACCCGGACCGCACGACCATCTGCGACTGGCTCGATTCGAACATTTGCCGCTGTACCGGCTACTTGATGATCATCGAGGCAGTCGAAGCTGCCGCGGCTGCGCTGCGCTCCGCCGGTAACCCGGCACAGGACGGCGCCCTATGACGCGGTCAGATGCTGCGGCGAAGATCTCCGGCACCGCTCTGTACGCGGTCGATGTCGCTCTTGGAGGCATGCTGCACGCCAAGGTGCTGCGCTCTCCCCACCCGCACGCACTCGTCACCCGTATCGACACGGTCGAAGCCGAACAGGCACCCGGCGTTCGGGCCGTCCTGACACGGCGCGATCTGCTCGACGTCGAGCTTCGTGAGCGCTGGGCCGGCGACGACCTGCAGCACCGCCCCGCGGCCGGGCCGCTGGTGGCGTCGCACAGCTACGGCTACTTCGTGAAGGACCAGCCGATCCTCGCGCTCGATCGAGTGCGCTACATCGGAGACCCTGTGGTCGCGATCGCCGCGGACACCGAACTGGCAGCGGCGCGCGCCCTGTCGCTCGTACAGGTCGACTACGAGCCGCTGGCCTCCGTGGCCGACTTCGACGCAGCACTCGCCGACGACGCGCCTGAGATATTCCCCGAAGCGCCGCTGGCGATGACTCCGCTCTACGGGCAGGGCGCCAGCGGCGGTACCCGGCCCAGGCCCAATGTCTGCTACCGGTTCGCCTACGAAACCGGCGACCCTGCGGCCTTCGAACGTTGCGACCACGTCTTCGTCGACGCGTTCGGCTTCGACGGCCGCCAGCAGCACCTGCATCTCGAACCGTTCGTCGCAGTGGCCCGATGGTCGGGCGGCACAGCCGACGACAGCCGCCTCGAGCTCTGGTCGAGCTGCCAGAACCCGTTTCCGGTCCGCAAGGAGATGGCACGCCTGCTGGGCATCGGCGAGCACCGAGTGCGCATGCAGGTCAGCTATCTCGGAGGCGGCTTCGGCGCCAAGAACGGCTGCAAGACCGAGCCGATCGCGGCGCTGCTGGCACGCAAGGCCGGAGCGCCGGTCCGGTACTGCCTCACGATGGACGAGGGTTTCTTGACCATGCGCCAGCACAACGCACGCCTGAGGTTGCGGACCGGCGTGATGTCCGACGGCACTCTGGTGGCCCGCCAGGCCGAGGTACTGCTCGATGCGGGTGCCTATGCCGATGCAAGCCCCCTGGTCGCAGAGAAGGCGGGCTACCGGGTCGCCGGGCCGTACCGATGGCAGCACATCCGCACCGTCACCGATGCGGTGCTCACGAACACCACTCCTGCTGGCCCGTTCCGGGGTTTCGGCGGCCCCCAGGCCAACTTCGCCTGCGAGAGCCAGATCGACATGATCGCGACACGGCTGGGAATTGACCCCGTCGAGCTTCGCCGCCGCAACCTCATCGGATTGGGCGAGGCCTACGTGCCGGGCGAATCCGCCATGGACTCCGACCTCGCTGAGGGACTCGAGCTCGTGGCCGACCGCATCGGCATGGACCAGGCGCGCCCTGCGGGCCGGGGCCGCGGCGTGGCAGTGGGCTTCAAGGACTCGGGCGGGGTCAACAAGCCGGCACAAGCCCGGGTCAAGGTGGCCACCAGCGGCGATGCGTGGGTGCAATGCGGCACCGTCGAGATGGGCCAAGGTGCCCAGACAGCGTTGCGTGAGGTCGCGGCACGCGTTCTCGACGTGCCGCGATCACGGGTCCATTGGTCTGACCTCGACACCGACCACACCCCGTTCGACCAAGGCACGAACGCCTCCTCGTCCATCTCGGTGATGGGCCAGGCCGTGCAGAAGGCCGCTGAGGCCGCTCGTCTGCGCATCCTGCAGTTCTCGGCCACAGCGCTGGGGGTACCGGTGGAGCGCACCGATTTCACCGACGGCATGGTGCTGGTCTCACCCCAGGACGGCTCCGGCGACCTGGACCGCCGCCCGCTTGCCCCGCTGGTCATGGGCACCTACGGCGGGACCGGTTTCGAGTTCACCGGCGAAGGCTTCTTCAAGGCCCCCAGTGACAGCCGAGCCCCGCTCGAATCACCGTGCGTGTCGTGGGAGTACGGCTGGGGAGCTGCGGAAGTCTCCGTCGACATCGACACCGGAATGGTGACCGTGCACCGCTTGGTGGTCTCCGGCGATGCGGGGACCGTGCTGCACGAAGGAGCCTGCCGTGGCCAGGACGAGGGTGCCGCGATCATGGGGCTCGGCGGTGCTCTGTTCGAGACCATGCGCTTCGACGGCCCGGTGCTCGCCAACGGCCGACTCGTCGACTACCGCGTACCCCGGTCCAGCGACCTGCCCGCGGAGTTCATCTCGATCACCCAGGAGCAGGGTCACGGACCGGGACCGTTCGGGTCGAAAGGCCTCGGTGAAGGAGCCATGCTGCCGGTGGCATCGGCCATCGCGAACGCCATTGCCGATGCGACCGGGGTCCGCGTGACCTCGATGCCTCTGACCGGTGAGACCGTTCTTGCAGCGTTCGATGCCGCCCGGACCAACCAATGAGCGTCAGTTCCATCCAGCCTGCATGGGCGGTCACCCACTTGCGGCACATCGCGGTGCGCTGCAGTGCATTCGACGAGTGCGTCGACTACTACGCCGGTCCGTGGGGACTGCGGCAGCTGAGCGACTCCGATGCCCACACGGCGGTGTTGCGCGCCACGGGCGCCGAGCACCATGTGCTGGAGCTGCATCGAGCCGAACGCAAGGGCATCGACCACATCAGCTTCGGTCTCGCCGACAACCGGGCCGTGGATGCGGCAGCGGTTGTGCTGGCTGGCCGCGGCGTGACCCTGCTCAGCGAGCCTGCCGCGCTGAACCGGCCCGGCGAGGGCTACGGATTCCGCATTGCCGACCCTGAAGGCCGGGTCGTCGAACTGGCCGCGAGCGCCGAGGCCGTGGCGGCGCTGGGGGCCGATGCCACACCGACCAAGATCGCCCACGTCGTGCTCAACACTGCCGACATCGAGGCGCTCTGCGACTGGTGGTGCGAGGTGCTGGGCTTCCGGGTGAGCGACTGGAGCGAACGCCAGATGGTGTTCCTGCGCTGCAACGCAGACCACCACTCGATTGCATTCAACCGGGCCGAATGGGCGTCCCTCAATCACGTTGCGTACGAAGTTCCCTCGTTGGATGCCTACATGACGTCGCTCGGACGGCTCTCCCGGGCGGGACATGCGGTCGGTTGGGGTCCGGGCCGGCACGGGCCGGGCAACAACGCGTTCGGCTACTTCGTGGACCCTGCGGGCACGGTTCCCGAGGTCACCGCTGAGGTGCAACAGGTCGACGAGACCACCTGGGTGCCCCGAACCTGGCCACGTACCCCGGAGCTGTCAGATCGCTGGGGCACAGCCGGACCCCCATCGGCCGAGATGCGACAACACATGGCTGGAACGCCCGAATAGCCAGGCCGCCTAGCCGAGGTGCCGCAGGGATGCCGCCGCTCGGTCGACGGCTACCGAAGAATCGCCGATCAGCACGATCACCGGGTCGAACGGCCCATCCGCAGGCTCGATACGCCAGCTTCGTCCCACCGCCTGGACCTCGTGCCAGCTGCCGTTGGGAGTGCTGAACCACCCCTTCGCTCGCACCAGTGTCTCGGGCGGGGACTCGAACCAGCGAGCGACGGCGGTCACCTCCCATGGGCCCGCCGGGCTGACGACGGCAGTCGCAACCTCGAAGGGGTGCTCAGCCGCATCGGCACGAAACGTCGCGCCTCGCAGTGCAGCGCCAAGCAGGACCCGGGGGTCGATGCGGCCGTGAACCGAGGGAACGACCATCCGGCCAGGCGCGATCTCGCCGATCCGGCGCGCCAGGGACTGAACCGCTTGGTCGTCCACCTGATCGACCTTGGAGAGCACCACCAAGTGCGATACGTCGATCTGGCGTCGGATGGCGGGCGCGAGCCGGGGGTCCTCCAGTTGGGATGCCAGCTGCTGCGCGTCCACAAGCGCCACGATTCCGTCGAGAACGCAGCCGGCTGCCGATTCGGTGGCCGCTGCCAGCGTGGCGGGGTCGGCGACCCCGCTTGCCTCCACCACGATGGCGTCGCTGGTTCCCGCGCTGGCGAGGCCTTCCAGAGCCTCGGCGAGATCGTCCACCAAGGCACAGCACGCACAGCCATTGGTGAGTTCGACCCGGCCGGGCGTCCGTGACGCGACTTGCAGGCCGTCGATTGCCATCGCATCGACGTTCACGGGCCCGATGTCGTTTACGACCGCAGCGATTCGCAAACCAGCGGGCTCGGCCAGCAGTCGGCGAAGCACCGTGGTCTTGCCGCTGCCGAGAAATCCCGTCAGCACCGTGACGCCGACGGCATCTCCACGGGCATCGTCGCTCTGCCGGCGTGCTGCTGCGATCGAACCGATGGCGGCCTGCCACGCAGCGTCGAATTCGCCGGCGCCCGGGCGGCCTGCGGCTACGGGTTCTGCACCGTTCACACCCACATCCTTCAATAGATGCGGGGCACGATGCGCCACGGCACCTCGTTGCGGTACTGCTCCCAGAGGCGGCCGTACTTCTGCGCGCAGCGTCGGTCGTCGGCACGCTCTCGTGGGACGAGCAGGGCCACGTAGTAGAGCGGATACAGCCAAGGACCGGGCGCGAGCGGCCACCCAAGGGCAAGCGCCAAGCCGGTCGCCATGCCGATCTCGCCCAGATAGTTCACATGCCGCGACATTCCCCAGAAGCCGCTGCACAGCACACGGCGCTCGCCGTCGGAGAGCACCTTGGGGATCATGCCCAAGAATGCGCATTCAGGGTCCTGCTTGAAGCTGAACTTCTGCATGTTGGCGCCCCGGGCCAGTGTCCACCCGGCGAAGAACACGGCCGTCGAAGGGACCAACAGCCATGCGGGCATGTGCGGGTTGGGGCGATTCGCCACCGACCACAGGCCCACCGCGTAGAAGAACGGGTACCAGCACAGACAGCCCCACACGAGTTTGAACCCGACGCGTTCCGCGACGAAGTCATAGGTGTAGAGGTGAACGCGTTCGAAGACGAGGTAGTCGCACACGAACCAGGTGAACAGCACGACGTACAGCACGACCCCGGCGACGGATCGTCCCCGGAGGCAGAGACGTGGTGGGCGGCGAACGAGAGCAGGTTGAGCTCAAGCAGCGTGGCTCCCGCCAGATACAGGAACATCTTCGCGTCGGCGCGGCCGCCGAACATCTGCGGGTTGATCCGGCGTCCGAGATAGAGCTCTGTGAGCAGGTGTGATCCCCGGCTCGGTGCGCTCAGCGCCACCGCGGCGGATCCGAGCAGACCCAGCGTCAGCGCACCTACCGCTGCAGGCCAGCGGTGCTGCCAGAACCAATCCCACGGCATGACGCCGCCAGCGCACACTGCGAACCACGTCCCCACCGTGACCACCAGCACCAGCAGGCCGTTGAGGCGGTAACGCAGCAGTTCACCACTGTGCTCGTCGCGCACGTATCCCACGACGCGTCGTGCGGGCAGCGCGAGGTGCGCGCCACCGACGACAGCGAACACGGCCCAGGGCGCGAAGAAGCCCGCCACGAGGTCGCTCACGCCAGATGTCTCACGTCAGGTGTTTCGTGTTCCTGCCGATGAGCCGAACCGCTGCCCGCCGAGGCAGGAGGCGCCCCATGAGGTGGGCCGTCATCTGGTTGACCATGCCCGGCACCAGCCGCGGCCCTCGGCCGAGACCGTCGAGGGTTCGGCGCGCAGCCTCATCGGGAGCCAGCATGCCGGGCACGTCGCGGTCGAACGATTTCACATAGCCCGGAGTGCGCATCGCGCCGGCGCAGCAGGCGACAACGTCGATGCCGTGCGATCGCAGCTCGTACCAGAGCCCCTCGGCGAGGATGAGGTTGAACGCCTTGCTGGCCGCATAGACCGAGATATAGGGCGTCCCCTGCAGGCCGGCCAGCGACGACATCAACACCACCGCTCCCCTGCCTCTGTCGCACATCGGCGGTACCAGCGCCCGGAGTGCCAGCAGCGGCCCGCGCACGTTGACGTCCACCGCCTGTTCGATCTCCTCGTCGGGGGCTTCCAGGAACGGTCCCACCGGTGTGAACGCCGCGTTGTAGACGACGATCCCGAGGTCCAGCCCAGCGACGCTTCCTGCGAGTTCGGTGGCGAACGCTGGATCGGCCAGATCCAGGACAATGCAGCGAACTTCGACGCCGTGCTCGGCGATGAGCTGTTCTTTGAGTTCGGCCAGAAGTCGACCACGGCGTGCCACCAGCACCAGACCCATGCCCCGTGCGGCGAGCTGGGTGGCGAACGCAGCGCCGAGCCCCTCCGAGGCGCCGGCCACCACGGCCCATTTCCCATAACGGCTTGGCAGCGAACGGTCCCGCCGGAACGATCCCCAATAACTGGACACCGAACTGTCGACGAGCCCGAATCGCCGCCAGAATCGTTTCACGACGTCGGTTCGCCTCCGAGCACCGTGTCGTGCACGGTGATGTCGCGCAGCGCCATCGGATCGACTTCGTAGGGATCATCGTCGAGCACGGTGAAGTCGGCCAGTTTGCCGGCCTCGATCGAGCCCAGCCGGTCGTCGCGCGCCAGCACATGGGCGGCATCGATGGTGATCGCGCGCAGCGCCTGGTCCACTGAGATCCGCTCCCCCGGCGCCATCACGGTTTCGCCGTCGGCGGCCACGCGATTGACCGCACACCACGCAGCCAGCAGCGGCGACAAGGGTGTGACCACCAGATTGAAGTCGCTGTGGAGCGCGAACGTGGCGCCTGCGCGCACCAGAGAGCCCAGCCGGGCTGTGGCCTCGCTGCGGTCGGGGCCGAACCCGTGATCCGAATGCAGTTGCGCCCGGAAGTGCACGAAGTAGACGTTCACGCTTGCCAGCCCGCCGAGCGCTGCGAGGCGCTTCGCCTGCGCCGGTGTCGAGATGCAGTAGTGCTCAATCGTGAAGCGATGATCGAATCGAGGGTGCTCGGCCTGCAGCGCAGCGAGCGTGTCCAGCGTCATGTCGACCGTGCGATCGCCGTTGGCGTGGGAGTGGATCTGCACTCCTGCCTGCCAAAACGGCCGCATCCGCTCGACCATGTCCTCCCACGGCACTTCGCCGGTGTAAGCCGTGTCTTCGTCGAGGTAGCCGGGCGCGTTCATCACCAAGGTCATCGACGGATAGGAGCCGTCGTTCACGTACTTGACGCCGTGGGTGTTCAGACGGTCGTCACCTTGGGCTCGCTTCGAGGCCAAGAAGTCGAGCATGTCGCTGCCGTAGGTGCGCACCAGCTTCGGCTCGAAGGGAATCATGTAGATGCGCAGCGGGAAAGTGCCTTCGCAGATGGCCGCTGCATGGTCGTCCCACTCGGGCTCGAATCCGTCGGCCATGCCCCACAGCAGGTCCGCTGTCGTCGTAATGCCGGCTGCTTTGGCAACCGCACCCATGCGGTCGATGGCCGCACGGCCAGTTCCCGGTCCGTACACCGAGGCGGCCACCGGGCGTGTCGCCCGCGCCGTCGCCTCGGTCTCCACGAACCAGCCATTCAGCCGACCGTCGGGATAGCGGCCCAGACCGTGTCCGATGCTGTCGTCATCGACACCGATCAGCTCGAGCATCGGGGAGTTCACGTAGACGATGTGCGGCGCGTACGCGCAGATCCACATCGGTACGGTGTCGCTGATGGCATCGAGCATGTCGCGGTCGAGATGGCCCTCCTGGCTGGCGGGGTCGTAGCCCCATGCCGTGAGCGGCTCGCTGGGGTCGGCGTGCTCGGCGACCAGTGCCCGGAGTTGGTGCAGCACGGCGTCACGGCTCGGCAATCCCTTGCGCAACCCCGTTGGCGAGGCGGAATCGATGGGGCCGACGTAGTGCAGGCCCATGTATGTGCCACTCAGCCGCAGGTGGGTGTGCGGGTCGATGAAGCCCGGAAGGATCACCTTGCCGGCGTAGCGGTCGTCGACATCGAACCGATAGCGCCGCAGCCACGGCTGCATCGATTCCATCGAGCCGACCGACACGATGCGTCCGTCTGCGACGGCAACTGCACTGCCATGGGGCCGGCCCGGGTCCATGGTGTGGATGCGGGCCGCTGGGTACACGGTGATGTGTTCCATGACTCACTACCGATCTCAAGAGTCCGACACGCGACGAAGCGCAGTTCCGAACTTACTTGCGAGGGGTCACACCGGTCCGGGCCAAGATGGCAGTAGTCGTCTTGTGGGCGACCGAGCGCCCGTTCGGGTTGCCCTTTCAGGTCGCCAATTCAGGTCGCTAAAGCAGCTCGTCCGCTCAGGTCGCTAGTTCAAGATGCGAAGCGGGACGCTGCGGGGGCCACGCACCGGTCCAACCGACCACGTGATGTCCTCGAGATCCACGTCGAGCTCGAATCGGGGGTACCGCTTCAGCCAGGTGCTCAGTCCCACGTGCAGCTCCATGCGAGCCAGGTTCGAACCCATGCAGCGATGCACGCCGACGCCGAAAGCCATATGACGGTTGTTCTCGCGGTCGAGGATCAGCTCGTCAGGACGCTCGAAGTAATCGGGATCGCGATTCGCCGATGGGTAGGCCAACAGCATCCGATGGCCCCCCGACACGGGACAGCCGCCAACCTCGGCGTCTTCGCTGATGTAGCGCGCAATCGTGACCGGGCTGTAGAAACGGAGGAATTCCTCTACGGCTGACGGAATCAGGGCGGGCTCGTCAACCAGCCGATCGCGATCGGAGGGGTGCGTGCCGAGGTGCAGCAGCATGGTGCCCAGCGACGACCACGTGGTGTCGATCCCGCCGAGCATCAGCGTGAACAGCGCCCCGATGCGCTCCCGCTCGCTGAACGGACGGATGGTGCCGTCCGGCTCTTCGGCCTTGGCGTTCAGCACCGTCGTGATCAGGTCGTCGGGGGCCTCTTCGCCTGCGTCGCGGCGTGCTCGCAACTGCGAAGCGAAGAACTCTTGGGTCTCGCGCGCCGCAGTTCGCGCAATGTCGAGGTCGCTCAAGCCGTCTTTGAGAATGCCGTCCGTCCAGCGCCGGAACGAGGGGCCGATCTCGGGCGGCACGCCGAAGAGGTGACCCATCACCTCGACGGGCAGCAGCTGTGCATAGTCGAGCGCACCGTCGACAGTTTCTTGGCCAGCCAAGTCGTCGAGAAGTCGCTCGGCGATCACTGCCACCGTCGGTGCGAGGGCTTCGGTGGCCTTCGGGCTGAATGACGGCAGCAGGGCTCGACGAACCGGTCCGTGCTGTGGCGGATCGAGCGTGATCGGTGGCAGTTCGATGCCCACGTTGTCGGGATGGTTGTCGTTGATGATCGTGATCCGGTTCGAGAACGTCTCCGTGTCGCGGGCGACGGCGTCAATGTCGATGTGTCGGGTGACGAGATACGCCCCGAAGAACCGCTCGGTGTGAGCGACCGGGCACCGCTCACGCAGGTCGGCGAGGATCTCGGGGCTGTGCTCGGCCCACTCATCGCTCAGATGGTCGAAATCGGTCGCCCAGTCGGTGACTGGTGGTCGTACAACCATGGCGTCTCAGCTCCCCGTCCGGTACCGGCTTGCGCATTGGCTGCGGCCCACACACGAGCTAGATCGTAGGTGCCACGCCCCTTGGATGCCGGGTAGCTGCGGTTGTGCTCATTGCGTACGTTGGCGGCGTGATCCCAACACGATCAGGCCCCGCAGCGCTCGTCCTCGCCATGACCACGGCTTTGGCGGCATGCGGTGGCGGCACTCCGGCGTGCTAAAACGACAGTGAACCGTTCGTGCAATACGAGCTGTACTTCGGCCGAAGCGGGCCGAGCGACGACGTGGTCAGCGACGAAGCATGGACCGATTTCCTGGCCACGGCGGTCACACCCCGTTTTCCCGACGGCCTGACCGTTCTCGACGCAGCCGGCCAGTGGCGCGGCGCCGACGGAACCATTGCGCGGGAACGCTCGAAACTGCTCGTGATTCTCGCTCCGCCTGGCGACGAGGCGGCCGATTCGATCGCCGCGGTAGCCGAGGACTACAAACACCGGTTCGGCCAGGAATCCGTGCTCCAAACAACTGCGGACACCTGCGTCACCTTCGCGTGATCTTGGTGTCACAGATTGCGCCCGGCTCAGCCAACCGAACCGATGAACGCCTCGAGAGCCGCGATGTGTTCTGCAGGACTGCCGAGATCCGCGGCGGGGCTGCCTGACCACCCGCAGGTCGTGCTCTGACAGTTGACCGCGAAGTGGCTGAAGCCGGCGTCGCGAGCCTCTGCGACCCGAGCAGCGCACGCGTCGAGGCCGATGCCGTAGTTGGCCTCGGCTTCGAGCGCGAAGTCAGTGGGATCTCGCCCGACGTCGCGCAGCATTGCTCGCAGCGTCTCGGCGAGGGCGACGGTCTCGGGACCGCTGTCACCGAACGTGAAGCCGTCACCGAGGCGGGCGGCACGGCGCAAGGCTGTCGGCTTGTACCCGCCGAACCAGATCGGGATGCGGCGTTGCGGGCGAGGACGGATGCCGGCCCGATCAATGCGATGAAACTCGCCGGTGTAGTCGAGGACATCGTTGTCCCACAGTGACCGGATGACAGCGATCTGGTCGTCGAGCACTGCACCCCGCCGTGCCCAGTCGGCGCCGAGCGACTCGTACTCGACGTAATTCCAGCCCGAGCCGACGCCGAGTCGGAACCGGCCTCCCGACAAGAGATCGACCTGCGCAGCTTGCTTGGCCACCAGAGCGGCCTGACGCTGCGGCAACACGATGATGCCGGTTTCGAACTCGATGGTGCTCGTCACTCCGGCGAGGTAACCGAAGAGCACGAAGGGCTCATGAAAGTCGTCCCGCTCGCTATATGGGCCCCAGAACGCCGGTTCGCGTCCGGAATGCTCGGCACCCAGCACGTGGTCGTAGGCGACGATGTGTGAGTAGCCGAGCGACTCGGCGGCCTGTGCCCAATCTCGAATGGCAACCGGGTCGACACCGATCTCGCAGGTCGGCAGGACAGCTCCGAATCTCATCGGCTCACGATGCCATACCTTCTCTCATGGTGCGATCTCAACGCAGTCGCACATGGCCACGGCGAAGGGTTCGCAGGACGCGTACCTTGGTGGCATGCCGTTGTCGGTGATCGGGATGATCGGAGTGTCGCCGCCGAAAGACGATTCGACGGTGCACATCATCGAGGGAGGGCTGTCACGCCAGTACCTCGAGGAATTCAGCCGGGCGCATGACGCCGCCGGCTTCGACCTGGTGCTGGTGGGCTACACCTCAACCTCGGCCGACGGCTGGTCCGTCGCAACCCACGCGGCTGCTGTCACCGAGCGTCTCGGCTACCTCATCGCACACCGGCCGGGTTTCGTAGCCCCCACGCTGGCAGCCCGCAAAGCAGCGACGTTCGACCAGCTGAGCGGTGGGCGCTTCGCGCTGCACGTCATCGCCGGGGCGAGCGACCGAGACAATCAGCGCGACGGCGACTACCTGCCGAAGGCCGATCGCTATGCCCGAGCCGACGAGTACCTCGAGGTGATGCGCCTGACGTGGACGTCGCCTGAGCCGTTCGACTACGAGGGCGCCTACTACCGCTTCAGTGACGTGCGCCCCGATGTCAGGCCGCTGCAGCAGCCGTCGCCTCCTGTGTTCTTCGGCGGATCTTCCGTCGAGGCGCTCGAGATGGGTGCCCGCCGCTGTGACGTCTACGCCGTGTACGCCGAGCCGAGGGCTGCCACGGCAGAGCGGTTCGACGATTTCCGCGCCAGAGCTGCCGTATACGGACACAAGCCTCAGTTCTCGATCAGCGTGCGGCCCATCCTGGGTGCCACTGAAGGCGAAGCGTGGGACCGTGCGCACCGCATCCTCGGGGGCATCGAAGCCGCCGGCACGGACAAGCTGACCGTTGCGGGCAGTCACCGAGGCAAGCCCTACGACCGCGGTGGCGAGCGGATGCTGGCCCACGCTGCGGCCGCCGACACCCATGACGAGCGCCTGTGGCTCAAGATCGCTGAGGCGACCGGAGCTCCGGGCAACACCTCGTGTCTGGTCGGCACACCCGAACAGGTGGCCGACTCGATCCTGCGTTACTACCGACTCGGGATTCCCGCCGGCGGGGGGCCGAGCGACGTGGCGTACGTGCTGATCCGCGGTTTCGACCCGTTCAACGACGCCGTC
Source organism: Candidatus Poriferisodalis sp. (assembly GCA_965226645.1). Classification (GTDB taxonomy): domain Bacteria; phylum Actinomycetota; class Acidimicrobiia; order Acidimicrobiales; family Poriferisodalaceae; genus Poriferisodalis. Next base: position 177,900 of record CBDDDL010000004.1, on the reverse strand, counting down.
GACTTCGGCCGCGAGCTGATCCCGCGCATCAAGGCTGGCGTAGCCGAACTCGATGCTGTGGCAGGCGAGAGATCGGGCGCGAGGACCGGCGAGAACACCGACGCTGCCCAGCCGGACAAGGCCGCCCTGGCCGCCGCTGACTGAGGCATCGAGCCGACAACAGTCCCATCGGACTATCGGATTTCGGGAAGGAACACATGCTGGACTTAGACCTGTCAGGACGTACGGCGCTGGTCACCGGTGCCAGCAAGGGCATCGGCGAGGCCGCGGTGAGGCTGCTGGCCGACCACGGTGCCGCGGTGGCGTTCTGCGCACGCGGCGCTGAGGCCGTCGACACACTCGCTGCGTACGAGCCGCCGTCGGGCTCCGGCTCGGTGCGCGGCTACACGGCCGATATGGCCGACGCCGAGTCCACGCAGAGCTTCCTCGAAGCCGCGGCGGCCGACGTCGGGCCGGCTGACATCGTCGTCAACAACGTTGGTGCCTCGCCGTCGCGCAACTTTCTGTACATGTCCGACGACGACTGGACCGACCTGCACCAGCTCAACCTCATGTCGGCTGTGCGCTGCACCCGGTTCTGTCTCCCCCACATGCGCAAGCAGAAATGGGGCCGCATCATCATGATCGCCACCGGTGCTGCCTTCTCGCCGAATGCGGCGCTCATTGACTACGCCGCCACCAAAGCCGCGATGGTGGCGACGGCGAAAGCGCTCGCGGGCAAGTACGGCGCCGACAACGTGCTTACCAACACGGTCATCCCCGGACTCATCCGCACCGACATGTGGGAACGCGCAGCCGCCGAGATCGCCGAGGCGAACAACACCGACGCCGAGGCCATCTTTGCCCGCAACTCCACCGGAGTACCTCAAGGCCGCTACGGCACCGCCGACGAGGTTGCATCGGGCGTGGTCTTCCTCGCCAGCAACGCTGCCAGCTACGTCAACGGCACCTGCCTGACGGTCGATGGTGGCGTCGGCACGCACGTCTGAGATGTACAAGCCGCGTGAGGTGGCCCTGAAACGTTGCGCAGCCGTGGGCTAGCTTCGCGACGCACGGGCGCCCGCTACTTTCTGGGCGCGAATCGAATACCCATGACTGGAGCGAAACCATGGCGCATGCGTACACGAAGAAGGGCCTCGAAACGCAAGAGGCCGTGCAGTCGTTCATGGACGACCACATCTATCCCAATGAGCAGGAGTACCACGAGCAGTACGACGAGTTGGCTGCCGCGGGAAACGTGCACGCCACGCCAGCGATCATGGACAAACTCAAGGCCGCCGCCCGCGAGCGTGGGCTGTGGAACCTGTTCATCCCCCACCTCGACCCGCAGGCGCCCGGCACCAAGCTGTCTAATCTCGACTACTCGCCGATCTCTGAGCAGCTCGGCAAGGTCACATTCAGCTCCGAAGCGCTGAATTGCTCCGCGCCCGACACCGGCAACATGGAGATCCTGAACCTGTACGGCTCCGAGCGGGTCAAGCAGCAGTACCTCGCGCCACTGCTGGAGGGCGAGTTCCGGTCCACCTTCTCGATGACCGAGCCCGAGGTGGCCAGCTCTGATGCCTCCAACATCCGGCTGCGGATCGACCGCGACGGCGACGAGTACGTGCTCAATGGCCGCAAGTGGTTCTCCTCGAACGCACTGCGGCCCGAGTGCCAGGTGCTCATTGTCATGGGCAAGAACGACCCTGACGGCCCGCGGCATCGCCAACAGTCCATGATCGTGGTGCCGCGCCACGCGGAGGGGATCAGCGTCGGGCGCGACCCGCGGGTGTTCGGCTACCACGACCGGGGCGGTCACCCCGAGCTGGTGTACGAAAACGTGCGTGTGCCCGAGGACCACATCCTGGGCGGCGAGGGCGAGGGCTTTGCCATCAGCCAGGCTCGTCTCGGCCCAGGTCGAATCCACCATTGCATGCGGTCCATCGGCGTGGCCGAACGAGCGTTGGAGTGCATGTGCCGCCGGGCGCTCGAGCGCGAAACCTTCGGCAAGCCGGTCGCCCAACAGGGACTCATCCAGGACTGGATCGCCGAGGCCCGCATCGAGATCGATCAAGCCCGCGAGTACGTCCTGCACGTGGCGCACCTGATGGACACGATCGGCAACAAGGCAGCGGCGCAGGAGATCTCCGGCATCAAGGTGGCCGTACCCAACATGGCGCTGAAAGTGATCGACCGGGCCATTCAGGTGCATGGCGCCGGCGGCGTGACCCAGTTCTTCCCACTGGCCGAGATGTACGCGCACATGCGCACCCTGCGGATCGCTGACGGCCCCGACGAGGTCCACAAGATGACCATCGCCCGCCGCGAACTCCGCCGCCACGATCCCGACTTCAGGCTGTCGTAAGACATCCGGAACATCAGACACATCACCGCCGACGAATATGCTCGCGGTCGAGGATGTGGAGTCTTTCTTGGCCGATGGCTTCGTCACGGTCGATTCGCTGATTGATCCGAAACTGATTGAACCGCTCAAGGAGAGATTCGAGCGGCTGTTCCGCGGTGAGTTCGAGACGGGCACCGCTCCCGACGAGGTCAACTGGCTCGAAGAGCGCGACGATCCGACTCTGACCCGGCAGATCTGCAACGGCTGGAAAGCCGACCGGCTCATCGCGTCGACGGTGCTCAACGTCCATCTGGGCGAAGCTGTCGCCACGTTGGCGGGTTGGCCCGGCGCTCGCATCATCCAGGACAACGTGCTATGGAAGCCGCCTGGCGCCCGGTCGCTGGGCTTCCACCGCGACAACGCCTATCTGGCCTGGTACACGCCCACCGAGATGTTCTCGTGCTGGATAGCGCTGGACGACACCGCGGCCGGCGGCGGCACATTGGAGATTGCCCGCGGATCGCATCGCTGGCCCACCGCAGGCAACCCGACCGGCGAGTTTCATGCCCCCGACGACTACCGGGCCACTGTTACCGAGGCCGCCGAGGCCGCCTGTGTCGAGCTGGACATCGCGGCAGTCGAAGTCGGTATGGGAGGCGGTTCATTCCATCACGGCTGGGTGTGGCACGGCTCGGGGCCGAACAGTTCCAGCCGCCATCGACGGACTCTGGTACTGCATTGCGCCAGCAGCGAGGCCCGTTTCAACCGAGACGGTCTCGGCGAGGGCAACGGACCGATCTACTCCCGCTACGCCCGGCTCACCGACGACGAGATGGACGAGAACCACTTCCCGATCCTGTGGCGCAACGACGGATACCGAACCCCCGGGATTTAGCAACCGCCTGTCACGATGCTCGTCGAAGAACTGCTCTTGCTCAGGCCCACAAGGCACTAATCGGCAAAGCGCTGAGGCGGTCGCCCAACGTGAACGCAGCCGGTCCTGTGTGCAGGACCACACCGGCCACGAAGCGATCGCCCAGTTCGTCCCGGAGCCATCCGAGGTGACGTGCGTCGGCCCTAGAAGGGGCTGCCGTAGCCTTGATCTCGAAACCGATGACGTGCCGGGCATCGAGTTCGGCGACGACATCGATTTCGTGGCGTCCGTTGTGCTGGCGGAGATGGTAGAGCGCACATCGATGATCGCTGACTGTCGCCTGAGCACGGAGCTGCGACACCACCATCGTCTCCAGCAACCTGCCGAGTAGATCCCCGTCGCGCATCGCGCTGGACACGGTTGCGCCCGTAACAGCCCCCAACAGTGATGGGTCCACAAGGAACCGCTTCGGCACACGAGAGAGCCGCTTCAGTCGGTTCGAGGACCAAGCGGGCAGGTCGTCGATGACGTGTATCCGACCGAGCAGGTCGCGGTACGCAAGTGCTGTGCGTCGATCGATGCCTGCGGCCCCGTAAATGGTGATGTCGTCGGCAGTGCCACCAGAGTTGAGTGCATACGTTTCGAAATAGCGACGCAGCCGGGTGCTGTCGCCGGAGCCTCCAGCCGCTTCGGCGTCCCGGGTCACGATCTCGTCCACGTAGCTCGCTAGCCAATTTCGTCGTACTCGTTCGCTTTCGATGAGGGTTGCCTGGGGATAGCCGCCCCGAAGCGCCATCGACAAGTAGTCGGGAAGCACATGAGGGCTCTGAAGGGAACTCGGGCTCGTACCGTCTCCGAGCCGGAGCGCCGCAGATCGGCCGCTGCTGACCGCCACGTCACCGAGGCCGTCGTCGATGATCCTGTCGACGAGCGGCGTGTAACCACTGCCGTCCAATTCGCCCACGGTCAGCGGGAACATCGTCACGCGGGTCACGCGGCCTGTTCCCGGCCATGTACTCGTCTGCATCTCCGCGCGCACCGAGCCCGTCAGAATGAACCTTCCAGGTCGCGGCTCAACGTCGCACGCCCGTTTCACCGCTCCGAGCACGCTCGGTACCTCCTGCCACTCGTCAAGCAGGATTGGCTCGGCAAGACCTCGCAGCGCCGCATCAGGGTCCGCGGCCACGGCATACGCCTCGGCAGGCCGGTCGAGTCGGATGACTGTGCGCGCATGCCGTGCGGCAGTGGTCGTCTTGCCTGCCGCACGTGGCCCCACGACGGCAATCGCTGGCAACTCCGCGATCAATTCCGCCACCAGGGGGTCCACCAATCGCTGCAAGTATCCAGCCACGTTCACAGGGTATCAATTGCAAACTCCCGTGATGCTGTTTTTCAACACCGTTCAATGTCGGTTAACAACAGGTCTCAATGCCGCTTTGTGACACCGTCTGATGCTGTTTTGGGACATCACGTGCCGCGGTCCGTCAACATCGGCGCCATCGCGGCGGGGGTTCGAGCGCACAGCGATACGGAGGTTGCTCGAACTGGCCGGCCCACGGGCACTGCCAATGGACGCAGCGTCAGCGGCGCAGGGAGTGGATCGCCTAGCGTCTCGTGACAGCGACGGGAGTGGCATCGATGGCACTGACAGTGCAGAGCTCGCCTGCTGCGTACGACTACCGGCACCTCGTGCAGGACGACCGCATCCACGGCAGCCTCTACACCGACGCGGCTGTGTTCGCGGCCGAGATGCGGCGCATCTTCACCGACGGCTGGGTGTTTGTGGGCCACGAGTCCGAGGTGCCGAACATCGGCGACTGGGTCTCCCGACGACTGGGCACCGAGCCGGTGCTGATGGTGCGCAACCGTGACGGCGCCGTCAGCGTCGTGGCGAACCGGTGCGCACACCGAGGCACCACCCTGTGCCCGCAGAACGACGGCAACAACCGCAACTTCCGCTGCCCCTACCACGGGTGGACGTACGACCTCGACGGCACGCTGCTCGGTGTCCCCGGACCCAAGGGCTTCCACAAGGACACCGCAGATCTGGGGCTCGACCGGCCCGGCGGGGTGGACGACTATCGGGGATTCGTGTTTGCCAATCGCAGCGGCACCGCTGGGCCGCTCAGCGAGCATTTGGGCGCAGGCGGCACTGATCTCATCGACCGGACGTCGAACATGTCGCCGACGGGCAGGGTTCGCCTGAGTGCCGGCTGGATCGGACAGCGGATCGACTCAAACTGGAAGATGTGGCCAGAGAGCGACAACGACGGCTACCACCTCAATTTCACCCACGCGTCGATGGCGCAGGCAGTCCCGGACACCTACTACGACGAGATCGTCATGGGCGGCGAAGGGGCTTCCGATTCAGTGACACGGGCCTACGACGGGGGCCACGTCGAGCTGGATTTCCGTCGCGGCTACACGACCGAGCTCGCCTGGCTCGGAACCAAGCGTGAGAAGGTCACCGACTACTGCGACGCGCTGGAGCGCTCGGTTGGCACCGACAAGGCGCAGACGATCCTGTGGGACGGACCGCCGCACGCCCTTGTGTTCCCCAACCTGTTCCTCGCCGAGATGAACATCGCCCGGATCGAACCGCTTGCGCCGGGCGTCACCGTGCACCACCACACGCCGCTGCTGGTCGAAGGCACTGACGAGAGCGTCAACCGCAGGCTGGTGCTGCAGTCCGAGGCAGCGATGGGCCCCGCATCGTTCTTCCTCACCGACGACGCGGTGATCGCCGAACGCATGCACCGTGCCTTCGAAGGAGCCGTCGTCGGTGACGACGGATGGATCGATCTCAGCCGGGGCCTGGAGCGTGAGCACACAGAAGACGGTCAGCGGTGGAGCGACATCACCGACGAGACCACCAATCGCGGCTTCTGGCACCACTACCGCGACGTCATGGCCAATGACATCGTGAACGGTCCCTCCAACGGAGTCTGAGCAGCCGCCATGGACCGTGTCGACGAGGCAACGCTCCGCGACATCGAGGCGTTCGTGTACCTCGAGGCACGGCTGGCTGACGAGTCCCGCTACGACGAATGGGAAGCGCTGGTCACGGACGACATGCACTATTGGGTGCCGTTCGGCCCTGGCGACTACGAACCCGGCAACCGAGTCAGCTACATCAACGACAACCGGGCCCGTCTCGGCACACGCATCCGCCAACTCGCAACCGGCGTCCACCACGCGCAAGACCCTCCGTCGTCGATGCGCCGGGTCGTTTCGAACATCGAGATCCTCAGCGCCGACGGCGACGAGCTCGAAGTGGGCAGCAACTTCGTGCTCTACGAACATGCGGTGCAGGCCACGGGCCACCTGCGGCTGTGGGCGGGACGGGCGACGCACCGCCTGCGGCACACATCCGATGGCCTGCGCATGGCGGCCAAGAAGGTGGAGCTTGTGAACTCCACCTCGCCGCTGCCAAACTTGGCGTTCATCATCTAGCCGTGCCCTCGGCCCGCTTCTGACGTCATCCGGCGGGCAAGAGTAGTCTCGAACGTGATGGTGTTAGCCGCCGAGACGCCGATCGTTGGCACTGGCAGGGACTACACGCACCTGGTGCAGGACTACCGCGTTCACGGAAGTCTGTACACCGTCCCGTCCGTCTTCGCCGACGAGATGAAGCGCATCTTCACCGACGGCTGGGTATTCGTGGGCCACGAGTCCGAGATTCCCAATGGCGGCGACTGGGTTGCCCGACGGCTCGGTACCGAGCAAGTGCTCATGGCTCGTACCCACGAGGGCGAGATCAGCGTGGTTGCGAATCGGTGCGCGCATCGGGGTACCACCCTGTGCCCCCAATCCGAGGGCAACAGTCGCAACTTCCGCTGCCCGTACCACGCCTGGACCTACGACCTCGACGGGACACTGCTGGGAGCGCCGTTCCCGCAGGGATTCGTCAACGAAAAGCCCGACGTTCGCCTCGACCAGCCCGGCCAGGTCAGCATCTACCGGGGGTTCGTGTTCGCAAACCAGAGCGGCACCGCCGGGCCGCTCGCCGAGCACCTCGGTCCAGGAGGCAGCGACCTGCTCGATCGTGCGGCAGATATGTCCCCCACCGGCCGGCTGCAGCTCAACGGCGGCTGGATCGGACAGCGGGTCGATTCCAATTGGAAGATGTGGCCCGAGAGCGACAACGACGGCTACCACATCATCTTCGCCCACGAGTCGCTGGCGTCGTCGCTGCTGGCCGGAAGCCAGTACGAAGACGTCATCCTCGAAGGCGAAGGGCGGACGAAGTCGGTGGCCCGCGACTACGGCGGCGGTCACGTCGAGCTGGACTTCCGCCGCAGCTACACCACCGAGTTGGCGTGGCTCGGAGCCCCCCGCGGCAAGGTCAGTGCCTATTGCGACGATCTCGAGGAGGCCTTCGGCGTCGAGAAGGCGAAGTCGATCATGTGGGACGGGCCGCCACACGCATTCGTGTTTCCCAACCTGTTCCTCGGCGAGATGAACATCGCGCGGATCGACCCCCTGGCACCCGGGCTGACCGAGCACCATCACACGCCGCTGTTGGTGGAAACCTCCGACCCCGGCATCAACCGGCGGGTGGTGCTGCAGTCCGAGGCGGCGATGGGGCCAGCGTCGTTCTTCCTTCCAGAGGACGTGGTGATCGCCGAACGCATGCACCGCGCGTTCGATGTCGGCGGTGCCACGGACCCCCATGGGCACACCGAACGCGGCTGGGTCGAGCTTGGCCGCGGTATCGAGCGTGAGCAGAGCGGCGGCGGCCAGCGCTGGAGCGACGTCACTGACGAGACCACCAGTCGCGGTTTCTGGCATCACTACCGCTGCGTCATGTCCGGATCGGCGACGTCGGGACCTGCCGAGGGGAATGGCGCAGCGCCGTCCAACGGATCGTCGGGCAACGGTCAAGGCTGATCAGCGACAATGCCGGCCGTCGACGAGGCCACGCGGCGCGAGATCGAGGAATTCCTCTACCACGAGGCGGTGCTCGCGGATGAGTCCCGGTACGAAGACTGGGTGGCGCTGGTCACCGACGACATTCACTACTGGGTGCCGTTCGGGGCCGGCGACTACGAGCCGGGCTCCCGGGTGAGCTTCCTCAACGACAACCGCAACCGGCTGACCACACGCATCCAGCAGTTGATGAGCGGCCGACGCTACTCACAGGTGCCGAAGTCGCCGATGCGGCGCGTCATCTCGAACATTCAGATCCTCGCTGTCTATCCCGGCGACAACGGCGACGGCGACGAGTACGAAGTGGGCAGCAACTTCGTCCTGTACGAACACGCCGTGCAGGCCACCAACGACATGCGCATCTGGGTGGGCCGCACCACCCACCGCCTGCGCCGCACCGACGAGGGCCTGCGCATCGCTGCGAAGAAGGTCGATCTCGTCAACTCCACCTCGGCGTTGCCGAACATGGCGTTCATCATCTGATCGAAGAGCGGCGGCAACGCCGGCGAAGTCGCCCCTCGCTGAGCAGCGCTTCAGGCGGGCACCGATTCGTCGTCGCTGACCCCGGTCATCAGCAGACCGACCCGGTCGGTGGTGGCCTCCGCGCGTGGCAGGTCGCACATGGCACGGCCCTCGTACAGCACGACAACACGATCGGAGAGCTGCAATGCCTCGTCGAGGTCTTCGCTGATGAGCAAGATGGCCGCGCCAGCGGCACGCTTTGCGAGCAAGCGCTCGTGCACATACTCCGCGGCGCCGATATCGATGCCTCTCGTGGGCTGAGCAACGATCAGCACCTCGGCATCGGAAGAGAACTCTCGGGCGATAACGACTTTTTGAATGTTGCCGCCGGACAGATGCGAGGTTTGCGTCGCGATCGACGGCGTCTTGACGGCGAACCGCTTCACAAGATCACGACAGCGCTCTGCGATCGCTCGAAACTGAAGGAGCCCTGCTCGCACGTAGGGCGCATGCTCGTACTCGACCAGCATCAAGTTCTCCGACACGGACAGCTCTCCCACCGCCCCGTGCCGCATGCGCTCCTCGGGCACGAATGCCACACCCCGCCGGCGCACCTGTTTCGGTGACGGCGTATCCACTACCACTCCGCCGACTTCGATCGAGCCCGACTCTGCGGAACGCAGCCCGAAGATCGCCTCGGCCAGCTCGCGTTGGCCGTTGCCCGACACACCCGCAATCCCGACTATCTCGCCGCGGGCGACCCGGACCGAGAAGTCGTCCAGCGAAATATTGCCTCGGTCGCCGCGGACACGCAGCCGGTCGACAACCAGCCGGTCCTCGCCCGGCGGCTGCGGCGGCACGTCACGGCCCAGCCGGACCTCTCGGCCCACCATCATCGACGCCAAGCCTTCGCGTGTCGTCTCGGCAGGCCTCGTCCGGCCGACGACACGCCCGTCGCGCAGCACCGTGATCTCATCGGAGATCTCCATCACCTCGGCCAGCTTGTGGGAGATGAAGATGAGGCCGCGTCCTTCGTCGGTGAGCGATCGCAGCGTGGAGAACAGATCAGTGACCTCCGGCGGGGTCAACACTGCTGTCGGCTCGTCCAGCACCAGCAGACGAGCGTCCCGGTACAGCGCTTTGAGGATCTCCGCCCGCTGGCGTTCACCGACCGCAAGCTGCCAGATGTACGCATCGGGGTCGATCTCGAGGCCGTGCTGCTCGGAGACCTCAACGACCCGACGACGCACCGGACCCATGTCGGCGAGCCCGCTACGCCCACGCAATCCGAGCGCGACGTTTTCAGCAACTGTGAGCGTGGGCACCAGCATGAAGTGCTGGTGGATCATGCCGATGCCGTGACTGATGGCGTCCGCTGGCGAGGTCACCTCGACCCGCTCACCTTGGATCGAGACCGTGCCTTCGTCCTGCCGGTACAGCCCGTACAGGATCTTGACGAGCGTGCTCTTGCCGGCTCCGTTCTCGCCGAGCAGCGTGTGCACCTGTCCCGGCTGGACGACGAGATCAACGTCTTCGTTGGCGATCACACCCGGGAATCGCTTCGTGATGCCGCGCATCTCCAGCATCGGCGGTGCCGGGGCCTGGCTCGATGCCGAGGCCCCGGCAGCCGTCGTGCCGGTGTGCTGGTTCATCTGGTGTGCTGCGGGCTCATGGACCGGAGTGCGTCACGCGTTCGTGCAACCCCTCCGGTTCCCGCAGCTAGGACCTATTCGATGCCCGTGGAGATCGAGCCGTCGGCTATACCGTCGGCAACGGCCTGGGCCGCTTCGAGAATCGAGGCGTCGAGGCCGAAGCCGTCGTTGAACTCGATCACGATGCCGCCGTTGGCGAGCGTGGCGATCATGACCTCGCCGCCGAGCGTGCCCGCTTCGATCTTGTCGATCATGTCCGCGAGCAATGCCTCCCAGTGGTACACCTGCGATGCAACGACGATGTCTTCGCCAAGCGCCGTCTGGTTGGCCTGCGTGCCGAACCAGGCAACGTCATTCTCCTTGGCGACGCCGGTGGCACCGACGACCATCTGCGCCGAGCCGGTCAGGACATCGGCACCGTTGGAGATGTGCGCCTCGGCCGCTTCGGCTGCCAATGCGACGTCGCTGAAGGAGTCGGTGTACACGATGTTGGTCGTTATCGACGGGTCGGTTGCTGAGACCCCGGCGGCGAAGCCGTCGACGTAGAGCTTGGCATCGCCGACCGGGACCGGACCGATGACGCCGATCACGCCGGATGCACTGATCTGCGCTGCGACCGTGCCAGCCACGTAGCCGCCTTCATCGGATCGCACGGTGTAGGCGAAGACGTTGGCGTGACCCATGTAGTCCGCAGCGGTACCCCATGCGAAGGAAGTGTCCGGGAAGTCCGGCGCGATCTCTCCAAGCGGGCCACCGTATTGGCTGCCATGGGCGATCACCAAGTGGTAGCCCTCTTCTGCATAGCCCCGGATCGCCGCAGCCGCCTCCTCCACGATGAAGGTGCCGTCGGTGACCGCAACCTCGATCTCGCGGGTCGCTCCGACAGCGTTCACCGCGTCGACCATGCTCTGAGTGAACGCAAGGTCGTTACTGGCGCTTGGCGCCACAATCGCGATTCGCAACGGTCCTTCGTCGACCTCATCGGTGCTGGTGCAACCTGCAGCCAGCAGGACGAGCACGACGAGTGCCACCAGCAACGTTGACAAGCGGCGATGTCCTCGGCGATTCCGTGCGCCCTTCGACGCGGTGCAAACAGGCATGTGGTCCTCCCAGATGGTGCGGGCCAGAAGTTGCGCCCCGCGGACGCGATCCGCAGCAGACCGCGGCCTCCGACTGACTCGCGATGCTAGGGCAACCCCGGCACCAGTGATGCCGTTCGCTGTCAACATCGGATTCCGTGCGTGTGTCGGGCGTGTCACGGCGATATCCGGGCGCATTTCTCCCGCTGGGCCTCTACCCGTCGCGTTCGAATGGCACCGTCAAGGCGGCGGGTGCTCCGATGCGGCGGCTCACCAAGACAAGGACCACGATGGTGAGCACTGCGGGAGCCATTGCTGCGATCGTCGAAGTCGCTCCCACGATGATGCCGAGTGTCTTGAGCTGCAGCACTGTGGACGACACGACGCCGAACAGCAGCGCCCCGGCCATCACACCGCTCGAGCGCCAGGCCCCGAAGTACACCAGCGCCACGGCGATGAAACCCTGGCCGGATGTGAGGTTCTGCTGGAAGATGCCAACGTCGAGGGCCAGCGTGCCGCCGGCGAGGCCTGCCATCACATTGCCGATAATGATTGCCCAGGTGCGCACGACGTTGACGCGCACGCCGAGCGTGTCGGCCGCTTCTGGCGTCTCGCCGACGGCGCGGATGTTCAAGCCGAAGGTCGTCCGGTTCACCACGAACCACACGACGGGGACCAGCGCGAACGCCACGTAGGTCAGCACGCTGTGCTCGAACAGCACCTCGCCCACCACCGGCAGATCCGCGAGGCCAGGAATTCGCACTTTGCCCAGCCCGTCAATGGGGACCGGTGTGCCGACCTGCGTGCGGAACAGCAGATCCGTGAAGCCCAAACCGAACAGGAAAATGCCGATGCCGCTGATGCCCTGCGCGGCATGCATCACCACGGTGATGAATGCGTACAAGATGCCCATTGCGGCACCGGCCGCCAGCGCTGCGAGGACGCCGGCCAGTGAACTGCCGGTTCGCAGTGCGGTGATGTACGCGGCATACGCGCCGATGAGCATCACGCCTTCGACGCCGAGGTTCAGCACTCCGGAGCGTTGGCCGATGGTCTCGCCTAAGGCCGCGAACAGGAACGGCGTTGCCAGCCGGATGCCCGACGCGAGTGTGGCGACCAGCACGGTGGCGGTGAAGAAATCGCTCACGCCCTGCCTCCGTAGCTGGCTTCCTCGCCAGCCCAGCGGCGCAGCCGATCGCGCAGCCGAAGGCTGCCGACGACAAACACCACCACGACGCCGTTGAGCGCGACCACCAGCGCCGACGGCACCTGCAGGGCTCGCTGGAGATCACTGCCTCCCGTGAGCATTCCCCCGAACAGGAACGATGCGGGGACGGTGAACAGTGGATGCAAACCGCCAAAGAGCGCAGCCACGATGCCGTTGAAGCCTGCATTCTGGGTGAACGCCGCAGCGCCTCCCTCGCCGATGAGGCGATGCGACTCGCTGCCGAACACCAGCACCGCCCCGGCGATCCCGCAACAGGCCCCGCTGAACGCCAGCGCTTGCGTGATGCTGCGCTTGACTGCCATGCCGGCATATTGGGAGGCGTCCGGATTGTGCCCCACGGATCGCAAGCGCAGGCCCAGTGCGCTGCGAAAGAGCAGGAAGTAGCCGGCTACCGCCACCAGCATCGCTATCAGTACGCCGACGTGCAGGCGAGTGCCGCCGGGCAGCAGCGGCAGGTCGGCGTTCGCGCTGAGACGGCGTGTCTGCTGGATTCTGATGTCGTTCGGTTCGATCAACAGGTCCTGCAACAAGAAGCTCAGCAAGTGCGCCGCGACGATGTTCATCATGATCGTGGAGAGAATCTCGTTGACACCCGCGTAGGCCTTCAGCGCACCGGGAATCGCCCCCCAGAAGCCGCCGCCCACCGCACCCGCGACGAGCACAAGCGGCACAAGGAACACTCTCTGCAGGTCTTCGAAGGCCATCGACGTCGCAGTCGCGGCGATGGCACCGAGGATGATCTGCCCCTCGCCGCCGATGTTGATGACATCGGTGCGGAATGCGATGCAGATTCCGACGCCGACCAGTGCGAGCGGCATCGCCCGCACCGCGGTGTCCGCAAGGTTGTCGGCGCTGCCGAATGCACCGGTGAACAGCTTTCCGTACCCGACGAGCGGGTTGGCGCCCAATGCGATCAGCATCACGGCACCGACGATCAGGGCGGCCAACGTCGCGATTGCAGGCACGGCGACGCCGGCGAGCGGCCGCAACAAACGCGCGGTGCGGTTCGAGACGGCGCCCTCGCCGGAGCCGGCACCTGCGCTCTCGTCGTCATCGCTGACAGTTGTGACCGCCATGCCCCCCTCGCCCTCTGCTTCCCTGCTAGTGGCTACTCGAAGTTTGCAGGGCGCTTTTCCACGAAGGCTCGCTGGGCTTCGCGTGCGTCGCTGCTGTGGAACGTCTCGCCTTCCAGGCTGAGCGACAGCGGCAGGATCTGCGCAGACATTTGCCGGATCCAGTTGTTGATCGGCACCTTCGATGCGCTGATGGCCTTCTGGGGTCCCGCGGCCAGTTGCGCAGCCTTCTCGAGCGCCGTGTCGAAGATTGCGGCGTCGTCCACCAGGAAGTTGACGAGTCCCATGTCGTAGAGCATCGGTCCGGTGACCCGCTCGCCGCTCATCAGATACCACTTGGCCCGGTTGACACCCATGAGCAGCGGCCAGATGACCTGGCCGCCATCGCCGGCGCCGATGCCCATGTTCACGTGGGTGTCCGCGAACACCGAGCTGTGCCCCGCGACGACGACATCGCAGAGCAGCGCGATATTGGCGCCGAGACCCATGGCATAGCCCTGCACTGCGGAGATGATCGGCTTGCGCAACTCCAGGAGGTGGTCAACGATCTGGCGTCCCTCCTCGAAGCTGACGGCGGGTCCGCTGGCGTCGCTGAAGTCGCCGCCCGCGCAGAACGCCCGGCCTGAGCCTGCGAGCACGACGACCTTGACATCGGGATCGGTCTGCGCATCGCGAGTGAACGTCGACATCTCGTGGTGCATCTGCCCGTTTACGGCATTGAGTCGCTCTGGGCGATTCAACGTGACGACAGCGACGCCGTTGTCTCGCTTGTCGATGAGCATTGCTTGGTAGTGGTCCTGGTCAAGTGGCATGTGAAGCCTCCGTCGTAGCTGCGAGCACTGCGTGAGCGCTCAACGTACTGCGGTCAGGCCGTGCCTGATCGTCCTCACCGTCCGGCGGTGAGGACCCGGCCGACTGAGGTGTGCGGCCGGCCGACGATGCGCTCGTAGTTGCCCGGGTCGGTGGCGCCTTCGGTGACCATGACAAGCACCGTGGCGTTCTCCGGATCCGGCAAGGCCGCCTTGCCTTCGTCATCGGCAAGCAGTGCCCGCAGGCCCGCAAGCGACGCGCTGCCGGTCTCGCCCGCGACGATCTGGGCACTGGCGAGGTCAGCCATTGCCCGACCGGCCGCGTCGCTGTTTACAGACACGCACCAATCAACGCCGCTGGCGAGCATCGGCCACGCCAGCGGCGATGGCACACCGCAGTTCAGCCCCACCATGATCGAGCGGTGCGGGCCGGGTGTCTCGGTGATCTTCCCGGCCATCGTCGAGGCCTGCACGCAGTTCGCGTCGTCGGGCTCGACCGACACCAGCACCGGACGGTGCTCGCCGCTGCGGTAGTGGGTGACGGCCGCGGCCATGAATGCACCGACACCCACCGGGACCGCCACGAGATCGGGTTGACCGATGCCGTTGGCGGCGAGAGCGTCGTCGACCTCGGAGAAGATGGTCGTGTACCCCTCAGCCACATTCGCCGGGATGGTCTCGTATCCCGGCCAGGAGGTATCCGAGACGACGAGACAGCGCTCATCGGCCATCTCGGCGCTTTGTTCGATTGCATCGTCGTACGAGCCATCCACGACGGTCACGGTGGCACTCTCGCCTCGGATGGCCGCGATCCGAGCCTCTGACGTGCCGTCGGGCACCAGGATGTGCGCACCGAAGCCCAACAGGCGCGCCATGAAGGCAACCGCTCGGCCATGGTTGCCATCGGTGGCGGCAGCAAGAGTCATTGGGCGCAGGTGAGCCAGGCTGGCCGCCAGCGCGTTGATGTTGGCCCACGGAGGCGGTTCGCCGCCCAGGTGTTCACAGATGGCGCGGTACGACGCCCACGACGCACCCAGGATCTTGAACGACGGCAGCCCCATCCGTTGGGTCTCGGCCTTCACCAGAACCCGTCCGACGCCAAGACTTTCGGCCAGGCGCGGGGCGTCGATGACCAGTGTCGGTGCATACGCCGGCAGGCGTCGGTGGAACGCCAGCACTTCTGTGGGTGGGGCGGGCCAGTTTCGTGCGTCGAAGAGCTGATTGCGCGTCACCAGTGCAGCCATTGTCGGCCTCCTCTAGTCCAGTTCGTCGAGCGCCGCGAAGAGTCGCTGGGCTTGTTCGGTGGCCTTGGCCCGCACCTCGGCGGGGTCGATGCGTGTGGCGATCCCGTCCGAGAGCACCAGCTCGCCTTCGATCGTGACGTCGAGGGCGTGCACGCCGGGGGTGTATGCGAGATGCCACGGATCGGCGCTCGGATACGACCACCGCACGGTGTCATTGCGGGCTTCGGGCATCAGCTGCCAGCCGTTCGCGAGCCACTCCCACGGCGCATCAGGCGAAGCGGTCACGTCGTGCTCGCGTGCCCGCACGTAGGCCACACGGAACTCGTCGAGCATGTCGGCGCCAATCCCGTCGGTGCCCAGCGCGATGGGGTTCGTGGCAGCGAACCGGGTGGGATTGGCGTAGCCGACGGCATTGTTCATGTTCGAGCGAGGGTTGTGCACGATCGTGCCCGCAAGACCGTGCTCGTTCGGCAGATGCACGCCATGGATGAGCAACCAACGCTCGTCGGTCAACCCGGCGAGCCGTGCGGCTGCGTCGGCATCGGGCGGACCTTCTGCGACGTGGATGTGCACGCCGACGCCGTGTCGCCGGGCCAGATCAGCGGCAGCCGCCAATGTGTCATCGCGACATGTGAACGCCGCATGGACGCCGACATATCCCCGGCCGCCCCCGGCGAGATAGCGCTCGTTCTCCGCCAGGCCACGTTGAGCACCGTCGGCGCCGTGACGATCGGTGACGCCGTAGCAGCAGCTGGCCCGCACACCGACTTCGGCGCACGCCGCGGCGATCACGTCCAGCGAGTCCTCGATGGCATTGGGCGACTCGTGGTGATCGATGATGGCTGTGCAGCCCGATTCCAGCGCTTCCAGCGCACCGAGTTTCGCTGACCACTCCAGCATCTCAAGATCTAGCGCTCGATCCAGCCGCCACCACACCAGCTCCAAGATCTCGGCGAAACCTCCCGGCGTGCGCGGCGGGGCAGGCATGCCTCTCGCCAACGCGGAGTACAGATGGTGGTGAGAGCACACCAGTCCTGGTGTCGTCGCGCCACCCTCATTCACGGCTGCGAGCGTAATCCCGGCCTCCGAGCCCGCTGAGCCGCCATGGCGTTGTGCACCGTCAGCTGCGGAGCTCGGGCAGCAACTCTGTGAGGCGGTCGAGTTGGGTGTCAACGTCGGGTGACGCCAAGCGGATACAGAGATGTTCGCGCCTGGCATCGATGAAGCCTCGGAGCCACGACGCGATCTCCGTGCCGAGCCGGATTTCGTGCCCGATATCGATTCGTTCAGTCGCCACCGCAACTGCTGCGAGCACCGACAGCGGTTCGGCCCGCGGCTTAGCAAGCAGCGAGTCGCCGATCCACGCCGCGTCGAGGCCGGCTTGTTCGACTCGCACTGCGAGGTCCACGAGCCGGCGAGGATCGCCGTCGTGTGGCGGATACATTGCGACTTCCCGCGAGGGAAGCAAGAGACCGAACGTGACTGAACTAGGTGACGTCATGGCGTGAACACTGCCACTTGCGAGTCGCTCGACTGGTTCGTCAGCGTTCCGGGGCGGGGGCTGAGGAACATCGGTTTCCCCGGCATAGACCCATTGTCATACGTCATATACTCTGAGTATGACAACCGCCATGCTGAGTTTCCGGGCCGACTTGGACGATGCGGCAGAGATCCGACGGTGGTCTGAACGCCTCGGGATTGGCCGGTCCGAACTCATGCGCGATGCGTTGCGCAGATACCTCACCAGGTTGGCGTCCGAGCATGAGGCGGAGCTGTACGAGGCTGTGCCAGTGACTGACGCGGAAATGTCGCTGGCCGCGGCAGCTGACTGGGGGCCAGCAGACGACTGGTCCGACTGGTCCGATGCAGCGCGGTGAGATTTGGTTTGCGGATGCGCCCGACGGCGACCGTCCAGTCTTGGTGCTTACCCGCGATCCTGTCGCTGACCGGATCGATGCCGTCGTCGTCGCGGCGTTGACGAAGACCCGGCGAGGCTTGGTTTCGGAATTGGAGCTGTCTGCCGCCCTTGACGGTGTGCCGACCGACTGTGTCGTGAACTTCGACAACATTCACACGATCAGGCGGGAAACGTTCCGACGGTTTGTCACCAAGCTCAGTCCGGCTCTCATCGAACAGAGTTGCCGTCGCCTGCGGGCCGCCACCGGCTGCTGACGTCGGACCTCATCCGGCGAGGCGGTGAGGCTCGTCGATGTATGGCCCGTCAGCGTCAGGCGCATGCAACCTGACGTGAACCGCCAGCTAGACCCAGGCGTCGGCCCGTTCGCGGTTTGACGGGTTGCGCATTGGCAGTTCGTTGTGCCAGACGCCTTCGTATTCGCGCAGCGCGGCTGCCACTGCGCCCGCCGTTGGCACCAAACCGATCTCGCCGACGCCCTTGATGCCGTAGGGAGCGCCTGGCTGTGGCGACTCGACAAGGATGACGTCGACATCTGGCATGTCTTTGGGCCGGATGATTGCGAGGCTGCGCAGCGTGGTGTTGAGCGGTCGCCCGTTGGCATCGGCAGGGAAGCCCTCACTGAGCGCGTAGCCGAGGCCCATGTGCACGCTGCCCTCGATTTGGCCCTCGCACAGCAGCGGGTTGACAGCCCGTCCGACGTCGTGAGCTGCGATGACACGTTCCACGATGCCGGTATCGGGATCGAGGATGACCACCTGAGCGGCGTACCCGAACGTCGAGTGGATCACCGGGTTTTCGAGACCTTCTGACAGCGAGTTGGTCCAATCGACCCGGTACTCGCCTTCGTAGTCCACCTCGAGCCGGCAGCCGTCGGCGAGTGCGGCACGGCAGGCATCGGCCACAGATCCGGCGCCCATGAGCGTGCCGCGGCTGCCAGTGGTCTGGCCGGCACCAAGTTCACGGGTGGAGTCCACGATGACCCTCACTGCTTCGGGATCGATGCCGAGTTCTTCCACCGCGACCTGCTGCACGACGGTGTGCACGCCCTGACCCATCTCTGTCCAGCAGTGTCGGACTTCGACGGTGCCGTCGGTGCAGAACCGCACCACGGCCTTGGCGATCTCCTTGAAGCCGTTGCCGAGCCCGGAGTTCTTGAGCCCCAGCCCGATCCCGACCGGCTTGCCGGCTGCACGGGCTGCCTCGTAGGGCTCGCGCACGGCGTCCAAGCAGGCCTGCGCTCCCAGACAGCCGTCGTCCATGATCTGGCCCGGCCCCCACACTCCCCCAGGCACCACCACGTTGCGCTGGCGCATCTCGAAGCCGCTGATGCCCACAACTTCGGCCAGCCGGTCCATCACGCCTTCCATGGCGAACTGCGCCTGGTTCGCGCCGAAGCCACGGAATGCGCCGCAGACCGGGTTGTTGGTGCGCACCGCGATCGCCTCGACGTCCACGGCCTGCACCAGGTACGGACCGGTGGCGTGTCCCGCGGAGCGTTCCAGCACCTTCATGCCCACCGAGGCGTACGGGCCCGAGTCGCCGAACATGCGCGCCCGTACCGCGGTGAGCTTGCCGTCGGCATCGCAGCCGACCTCATAGGTCATGCGGATTGGGTGCCGCTTCGGATGCATGAGCAGCGATTCCTCGCGCGACAGCGTGATGCGCACCGGGCGGCCGGTCAGCCACGCCGCCAGCGCCGCGTGGGCCTGGTTCGACATGTCCTCCTTGCCGCCGAATGCCCCGCCGTTGGAGACCAGCTCGGTGATGACCACCGACGGGTCCAGCGCCAGCACCGCCGCGATGTCGTTGCGGTCGTCCCAGATGCCCTGCCCGCCGGTGTAGACGTGCAGCCCGGCGGGGACCCCGTTGGCAGGGGTGGGAACGGCAAGCGTCGACTCGGGTTCGAGGTAGGCATGCTCGATGCGCTGCGTCTGGAAGGTCTCGGTCACCGTGTGTGCCGAGGCGGCGAGCCGTGCATCGACGTCGCCGCGGGCGTAGGTCGAACGCGACAGCACGTTACCGTCGAGCTCCCACACGGCGTCGATGTCGCTGTCCTTCACCCGTACCGGATCGGTCATCGGTTCGAGGACGTCGTAGGCCACCTCGATCAGCTCTGCTGCGCGCCGGGCAGCAGGCCGGTTGTCGGCCACGACAGTGGCGAGCACGTCGCCGAGGTACGACGTGCGCCCGCCGACCGGGATCATCACCGGCCAGTCCTTGTGGATGAGGCCCACCCGCAGCACGCCGGGAATGTCGGCAGCGGTGAACACGGCCTGTACGCCAGGTACTGCTTCAGCGGCACCGGTGTCAATCGACAACACATCGGCACGGGCGTGGTCGGCGAACCGCAGCGCGCCATGCAACATCCCATCGGGGTACATGTCGTCGATGTATGGGCGGCTGCCCAGCGTGAGCTCGCGAGCCTCATAGCGAACACCGGAGCTACCGACGCCCTTGGGCGGCAGCGCAACCGGCACCTCGCCTGAGGCCAGCGACTCGACGGCGTCGAGAATCTTCGTGTAGCCGGTGCACCGGCACAGATGGCCGCCGAGGTGACGGCTTGCTTCCTCACGGGTCAGCGCCGAGCCCTTGCGGTCCAGCAGGGCCTTGAGCCGCACCACGATGCCGGGCGTGCAGAACCCGCACTGCAGAGCGCCATGCGCCGCGAAGGCGTTCGCCATGGCATCCACCTCGGCGTCGTCGAAGCCCTCGACGGTGGTGATCTCAGTGCCCGCCGCGCGCTCAAGACTGGTCTGGCAGGCCACCCGTGCCCTGCCGTCCACCAAAACCGCACAGCAGCCGCACTGGCCCGACGGCGCACATCCGTCCTTGGGCGAGATGATTCCCAGTTCATCTCGCAGAGCCGCCAGCAGGTGCTCATGGTCGCTGGCGACCGTGACCGGCGAGCCGTTCAACACGAACTCGGTCGTCATTGGCAACCTTCCTCCGGGACACCGTTGTCCCTTCCCCGCTGGCTATTGTCGCACCGCCGCGCGGTCATTCGCACCACCGCGGGCGGCGATCGCAGGCGCGGACACCACGATGGCCTCTCATCGCACTCTCAGATTCGCTCGGTAGTTGTTCGAACATGCCTTCATGTCATCGCACCACCGCATTGTTCCGTTGCGGCACTTTGGCCGCGGCCGTGTTGGTCGCAGCCGCTGCATGCGCAGCGTCAGGTGCCGACGAGAGCGGTACCGGGCAGATCGCCACACTTGCCGAGACCGCCACCTCAGGCGCGTCAAGCTCTGACGGCGAGTCGCAGACGGCAACGACGGCAGAGGCCGCGGCCTCCGAGGAGATGACCATCGAGGAAGCGCGGCTCGAATTCGCTGCCTGTATGCGGGAGACCTATCCGCAGTGGCCCGATCCGTCGCCAGAGGGCGGCTTCGGCGGTCCTGAAGCGCTCGAGGAATTGGGCATCGATCCACAGGACGGTGATTTCCCCGACGTCCTCGACGAATGTCGATCGGTCCTCCAAGGCGTCGTCGGCGTCACTGTACTGTCGCCCGAAGAACAAGCCGAACGCCAAGACACTGTGCTGGCCGTGTTCGCCTGTGTCCGGGAGCAGCCAGGTTTCGAGGGTGTGCCGGATCCCAACTTCGATGCCGGCGCAGGACGGGGCTTCGGCATGCGTGAGCTGTTCGGTTCCGGCGAAATCGATCCACAGGCGTTCGCTTCGGCAATCCAGCAGTGCGCGACAGACCAGGGCCTCGAGGGCCGACCGGGACCCGGTGGCGGACTCTTCGGCAGACGACGTGGAGGAAACGGTGGCTGAGCGGCCTGGGGTGAGGTGGTTGGCTGCGGTCGTCGGAGTCGCCGCGATTCTGAGCGGGTGCGGCCTCCTGGATGCGGACGCGACCGACGAAACCAGTGATTCCGAAGACAGCGCCGACACGACATCGACACAGCTCGCGCCCGCCTACGACACAGTCGAGATCGTGGTCAAAGACCTCGTCGACGTGGTCGAGATCGACGGCACGCTCGGGTACGGCGAGCCGAGCGCAGTTCCCAACCTGCTCAACGGCATCGCGACGTGGCTGCCAGAGCCAGGCGCACTGATCGGCTTTGGCGAACGGCTCTACGAGGTCTCGGCTCAGCCCGTAGTGCTGCTCGAAGGCACCACACCGCTGCATCGCACGCTGAAAGGGGGCATCGACGACGGTACCGACGTGTTCCGCTTCGAGTCATGGCTTGTCGAGGCGGGCTACGCCGCCGGCATGGATCTCTCCGTGGACGAGACGTACACCTCGGTAACGGCCGAGGCCGTCGAGGCGTGGCAGACCGCCACGGGGCTTCCGGTGACCGGAACCGTTGAACTCGGCACCGTGGTGTACCGGCCCGACGTCGTGCGCATCAGCGACGTGCACGTGGGACTCGGCGACCGAACCCAGGCTGGGCCCGTGCCGTCCGTCACCTCGACCAGCCGCCATGTCACGGTGACACTCGACACCGCCGACGCCGGCCTGCTCAGCACCGGCGACACAGTGAGCGTGGAACTGCCCGATGGCAGCGAGGTGAGCGGGACAGTGACCTTCGTGTCGACGGTTGCCAGGACCGAAGGCCAAGGGGCGCAGCAGTCATCGTTCCTCGATGTCGAGATCGCCCTCGAAGGCGCAGGCAGTGCGTTCGACGAGAGCCCGGTGACGGTGCGAGTCTCAGACGTCCTCGCGCACGACGCCACGGTGGTGCCGATTGCAGCGTTGGTTGCGCTGGCCGAGGGCGGCTACGGGGTGGAGGTCGTCGATGAGGACAGCACGATCCGTCTCGTCGGCGTCACGATCGGCGCCATCCATCGCAATGAAGTTGCCATCGACGGCAACGTGTCGGCGGATCAGGCCGTCATAGTGCCCTGATGCCGCTCCGCCACATCGAGCGTGCCCAGGTGCCCCAGGGGCATTACCCGGCGGCTCCAGCGGTGCTCACGCTGAACGAGGTCACCAAGACATACCCGGGACCTCAGCCGGTGCACGCGCTCGCGGGCGTGAATCTGACCGTGCGCCGCGGCGAGCTCGTCGCTGTGGCCGGGCCGTCAGGCTCGGGCAAGAGCACCATGCTCAACATGATGGGTGCGCTCGACCGGCCGAGCTCGGGCGAGGTCACCATCGAAGGATCGGCGCTCAGCGGCCTGCCCGACCGCCGGATCTCGGCACTGCGCGGCCAGCGCATCGGCTTCGTCTTCCAGCAATTTCACCTGATCGCCGGCCTCGACGCACTCGACAATGTCGCGACCGGGCTGCTCTACCAAGCTGTACCGATCGCCGAGCGTCGGCGGCTCGCAGCGCACATGCTCGAACGCGTCGGTCTCGCCGGGCGCAGCGGGCACCTCCCCGCAGAGCTCTCGGGTGGCGAACGCCAGCGCGTCGCCATTGCCCGCGCGCTTGTCGGCAACCCGGCGATCCTGCTCGCCGACGAGCCCACCGGAAACCTGGACTCGCGAACCGCCGCCGAGATCATCTCGCTGCTGCGCGCCCTCAACGGCGCCGGCAGCACGATTGTGGTGATTACGCATGACCGCGACCTCGCGGCGTTGATGCCCCGAACCGTGTCACTGCTGGACGGACGGGTTGACCACGACACAGCTGCGGCAGGCTGACCGATGCAGCCCTCGACCGGTGCCACGCCCACCGCGACCGATGGGGCGACAGCACGCACGGTCGGCAGCCGAATGCGACTGCGGGATGTACTGGGCACCGGAACCCTGGGGTTGCGGGCTCGGCGCACCCGCACAGCCCTCAGCGCACTCGGAATCGCCATCGGCATCGCCGCCATGGTCTCGGTGCTCGGCATTGCGGCATCCAGCGACGCCCAGCTGCAGGCCGACCTTGACGCACTCGGTCCGGACCTGCTCGAGCTCTCGCCCTCCGATTCGCTCACCGGCGACGAGGTTGAGCTGCCGCCGGCCTCAGCAGCGATGATCGAACGCATCGGCCCGGTGCGATCTGCAGCAGCAGTCAGCGGTGTTAACGCGACCGTCCGGCGCACCGAGTTGATTCCTGCGGGCCAGACCGGCGGCATTGCCGTGGTGGCGGCCGATGGCGACCTGCGCGGCGTGCTCGACATCACGATGGCGGACGGTGTCTGGCTCGATGCCGGCACCGCGACGATCCCCAACGTCGTGCTCGGCTCGGTCGCGGCCGAACGGCTGGGCATTCGTCATGTCACGAATGCGCCGCAGGTGTACCTCTCGGGCGTGTACTTCACGGTGGTCGGCATCACCAATCCGGTGCCACTTGCACCCAGCATCGACCGTTCCGCCGTGATCGGTGAGCCAATTGCCAAGCAGCTCTTCGATTTCGAGCGATCTCCCAGCCGGGTCTTCGTTCGCACGGGCTCGCACGTGCCCGACGATCCAGAACTGTTGGACGGCGTGCGCAAGACCATGGCGGCGACGGTGCGGCCACAGGCGCCTGCCGAGGTCCAAGTCAGCCGGCCCAGCGACCTCATCGCTGCCCGTGAATACACCGAAGCGGCGTTCACCGGTCTGCTGCTCGGACTCGGCGGAGTTGCGCTGCTCGTCGGCGGGGTCGGTATCGCGAACGTCATGGTGATCTCGGTCCTTGAACGCCGCACCGAGATCGGCCTGCGTCGTGCTCTCGGGGCCACCCGCCGCCACATCGCCCAGCAGTTCCTGGTGGAATCAGCGTTGCTGGCGGTGCTGGGCGGCACAGGCGGCGTCACCATCGGCTCCGCGATCACGATCTTGTATGCCCGCAGCCAGCAATGGGTCGTCTCGGTGCCTGCCGCCGCGTTAGCCGGAGGCATCGCCGCAGCGCTGGCCATCGGTGCGCTGGCGGGCATCTACCCAGCACTCCGAGCTGCTCGCACCGACCCCGCGCAGGCGGTGCACCCGACTGCCTGACGGCGAACCCAGCGTGGTTGCTGCAGGCACGGCCGCCTCTAGGGCGGCGGGATCACACCCTTTTGCTCGCCGATCAATTGATACGCCTCAGGTCGGCGGTAACGGTCGAAGTTGAACAGCGTGTCCCGGTAGTGCGAGCACCAGTCCAGGTCGCAGCGGGCAGTGATCAGCTCGTCGCCGTCGGTGACAGCCTGGGCCACAATCTGGCCTGACGGTGCAATGACTGCCGAATGCGCCAGCGACTCGACGCCCTCTTCGGTGCCACCCTTGGCGACTCCTACCACCCAGGTGCCGTTCTGGTAGGCGCCTGCCTGCATCACGAGGTGGTTGTGGAAGGCCTGCAGCGGGTCCTGTATCGGGTCGGGCGCGTAGTGGAGCGGCGTGTTGTAGCCGATGAAAATCATCTCGACGCCCTGAAGGCCCATCACGCGGTACGTCTCGGGCCAGCGCCGGTCGTTGCACAGGGCAATGCCCATGACGCCGCCGAATGCCCGCCACACGCTGAATCCTTCGGCGGATTCGGTGAAGTAGCGGCGCTCGAGATGCTGGAAGGGGCGTTGGGGCTCGTGCTCTTCGTGTCCCGGAATGTGCACCTTGCGGTACTTGGCGACGAGGGTGCCGTCTTGTTCGACCAGGATCGCTGTGTTGTAGCGGTGCCCGTCAGGTGTCAGCTCGGCGTACCCCAGATGGAAGCCAATTCCCAGGCGCTTGGCTTCGTCGAACAGCGGCTGGGTCACCGCCGATGGCATCTCGGTCTCGAAGTACGAGAGCAGCTCGGGCGAGTCGTCGGGGAAAAACCAGCGGGGGAAGAAGGTGGTGAGCGCAAGTTCGGGGAACACCACGACATCGCAACCCCGCTCAGCGCCTTGGTGCAGCAGAGCGATGAGGCGCTTCACCACGCTGGCTCGCGTCTCGTAGCGCGCGATCGGGCCCAATTGTGCCGCACCGACGGTGAGCGGTCTCATAGAGCCATCCCATCGTCCGCTGCGTCTGCTCGGCCGGAGAGCACCTCGTCGATATCGCCATTGGCGAGGCGCCACACCACATTGGCCAGGAGGTTCGCGCCTGCCTCGATGTCCTCGGGCGCCGTGTACTCAGCCGGGTTGTGACTGACGCCGTCGAAGCTCGGCACGAAGATCATCCCGGTCGGGCAGACACGCGACAGCATCTGGGCGTCGTGGCCTGCACCAGACGGCATGTGGCGGTGCGTCAGGTTCGCCTCGGCGGCGCAACGCTCGACGAGGTCGATAACCGCCGGATGGAAGACCACTGGCTCGAACCGCGCCGTGCGCCGCGTGGCGGCCTCGAGATGCTCACCTTCGGCGATGCGGGCAACGATTTCATCGAGACGTGTTTCTGCGTGCTGCAGCATGCCTTCGGAAGTGTTGCGGAGGTCCACTGTCATCACGGCCGAACCGGCAATGACGTTCACCAGGTTCGGCACGAGCGAGATCGACCCCACGGTGCCGACCTGCGAGTCGCCGATGTTGCGCGCCATCTCGCGAACTTCGCCGGCAATACGGCACGCGGCCAGCCCAGCATCGCGTCGGAGCGGCATCGGTGTGGTGCCGGCGTGATTCGACTGCCCGCGCAGCGTGACTTCTGTCCATGAAATGCCCTGCACGCCTTCCACGACGCCGATCTGGATTCCGTGAAATTCGAGCACTGGGCCCTGCTCGATATGCAACTCCATGCAGGCATACGGCACGGTGCCCGGCACTGGCGCTGATCCGCGATAGCCAATGCGGTCCAATTCGTCGCCGACCGAAATGCCGTCCCGGTCGGTGATCTCCAGCGCTTCTTCGAGGGCCATGCCGCCCACGTAAGCAAGGCTGCCGAGCATGTCGGGAGCGAAGCGGCTGCCTTCTTCGTCAGTGAAGTACGCCACCGACAGCGGGCGGGCGGGCATGCGACCACTCGCCAGCACCGACTCGATGACCTCCAGGCCGGCCAGGACGCCGAGATTCCCGTCATAGCGACCGCCGGTGGCAACGGTGTCTATGTGGCTGCCCATCATCACCGAGTCGGCCACGCCGCCCGGTTGAGTACAGGCCACCACGTTGCCGAGCCCGTCGATGGCGACGTCGAGTCCCATGTCGGCCATCCAGGTGCACACCAGGTCTCGTCCAGCGCGGTCCTCGTCGGTGAGCGCCAGGCGGCAGTTGCCCCGAGTTCCCTCGATGGCGCCGATCTGAGCTAGCGCGTCGAGTCGCCCCATGAGCCGTTCACCGTTGATCCGCGGGGCACCTCCAGTCGATCCGCTCATGGCGTCATTCTCTCATCGCAGTGTCTCTTACCCGCATCGCGGCGGATCCGGCATTTCGTCCCGTCATTCACACGCCGCGTCGGCCCTTACACGAAGGTCGCAGCGACCTCGTCGTTTAGCTCGTCGATCATCGCGTCCCACAGCCGGGGCAGGCCCCGCAGCGAATCCCAGAACGCCTGGTCGCGGCGGGCCTCAAAGTCTTCCAACGGGACGCCCTGCTGTTCGACCCAGGTGTAGTAGCCGAGGTTGAAGATCCGATCGCAGCCCCGCTTTGACAGCACTTCGATGTGGGGTGTGTGCTCGCTGCGGGCGTCGGGCGCCAAGTACCGTTCGATGAGGTCGCGGGCGGCACCAGCGTCGAAGCCTCCCGCGTGCCGTTCGACGAGATGACGATCGCGCTCGGAGTAGTACATCTCGAATCCGTCGGTGGCCACCGTCATGACGATGTCTTCCGGGCCCAGCCCCAACTCGTTCGCGGCACAGGCTGCAGCGAGCACGTTGCAGATCGACGAGTAGCCGAAGTGCCCCAGTTCGTCGAGCACCCACGATGCCGCCCCGAGGTGCTCGCGCAAGGCGTCGCGGCCTGCCTCGGTGTTGAACACCAGCCCGAGGCCATCGGTGGCCTGGTCGCTCACGCCGACGATCACGTCGGTGTTCATCACGTTGTGGATCAGCGGGATGTGCTTGTCGCCGATGCCCTGGATGTTGTGCTCGCCGTAGCCGTTGTAGAGCATCGTCGGGCACTCGAGCGCCTCGACCGCCACGATTTGCGCACTGTGCTCATCCTTGAGCCGATCACCGGCGCCGAGCGTGCCCGCCGAGCCGCTGGCAGCGACGAAGGCCGCCAAGTTCAGCCCAGACTCGGCGGGAGCCGACTGGCGGAGGTGTTCGAACACCGCAAGCAACGCCGCTCCTGTCACCTCGTAGTGGCCGATGTGATTCGAGAACTCGCTGAACTGGTTCAGGATGAAGTTCGTCGGATCCGCCGCGAGCACCGCGCACGCGTCGTAGATCTCTTTGACGTTGCTCTCCGAGCCCGGCGTGCGGATGACGTCGGCAGGGTCGGCTACCCAATTGGCCAGCCAGTCAAACCGTTCGCGGCTCATGTTCTCGGGCAGCACCGCAACGCCGCGACACGCCATGATCCGGCTGATTGCCACCCCGCCGCGGGCGTAGTTGCCCGTCGACGGCCACACCGCCCGGTGTGTGACCGGATCGAACTGCCCCGAGGTGACACGCGGGGCCAAACAGGAATACGCAGCCAGCACCTTGTGCGCACCGATCATCGGGAACCGGTTGCCGAACAGCACGACGACCTGCGCTGGTGTGCCGGTCAGCTCGCTCGGCAGCACGACATGCTCGGGCACATCGGTGCGCCCGCCGTTGCCGTCATTGAACCAATGGACCCGGAACAGGTTCAGCGGGTCCGCGAAGTCTGGGTCAACATCGGCGAGCGCTGTGTCGATGTCAGGGTCAATGAGGGACGGATCAGCAAGCTCGGCGAACGTGGGCAGCCTGATGCCCTGTTCGCGGAACCGCTCGACGACATGACTGCGCCCCGCCGGGTCGGTGACCTCGGTGGCGAGCTGTGCAGCGAAGCTGGCAGGAAACGAGCCGGCGCTGTCGTGGGCGCCGGTTCCGCCGGTGTGGTTGGACATCAAGATCTGAGGCTATGTTCCGCGGCAGCGCCCTGGTGCACGGGAGACCGATGGCTGCTGGGCGCAAGGGAGGCCCCGGATCAATGACACTGGACCGATGACATCGCAACGACATGCGCTGTACCTGCAGGACGCACACACCATCAGCGAAGCCATGGGCTTCGCGCGCTACGCCGAGGAACGCGGCTTCGAGGCGGTGTGGCAAGCGGACTCGCGCTTGGTGCGCGAGGCCAGCGTGCCGATGGCTGCATTCGCCGCAACCACCACGAAGATCAAGGTCGGCGCTGGCGTGATCGACATCTGGTCGCGCAACCCGGCTCGCTTGGCCTCGATGTTCTCCACGCTCGACGATCTCGCGCCCGGCCGCATCATCTGCGGACTCGGAGCCTGGTGGGATCCGCTGGCCGCAAAGGTCGGCATCAGCCGGTCCCGGCCCTTGGGCGCCATGCGAGAGGTCACCACCGTGGTTCGGGCCTTGCTCGCCAACGAGAACGTCACCTTTCACGGCGAGCACGTGCACCTCGACGACGTTGAGCTCGACTACGTCTACCAGGAGCGCCGAGCGAAGGACGTGCCGATCTACATCGGCGCCACTGGCATGAAGATGATGGAGCTGTGCGGCGAGATCGCCGACGGCGTGGTGCTCAACTATTTGGTGTCGCCTGACTACAACAGCCGGGCCATGGACGCGCTCGAACGCGGCGCAGCCTCGGTGGGGCGGAGCGTGGACGACCTGGATCGGCCCCAGCTGGTGGTGTGCTCGGTGCACGAAGACCGCTCGACGGCGCTCGACATGGCACGCAACATGGTCACCCAGTACCTGGGCCAGCAGCCCCACATCATGAAGGCCTCGGGCGTGCCCGAATCGCTGCTCGAAGATGTCGGCAAGGTGCTGACCTGGCCGGCAACTGCGGAACAGGTCGAAGCCGCGTCGCGGCTGGTTCCCGACGACATCGTGCAGATGCTCACCGCGTCAGGCACCCCCGCTGAGGCCCGTGAAGCCGTCGACGGCTACATCGCCAACGGCGCCACATGCCCGATCCTGTATCCGCTCGGCGACGTCGAAGCGATGATCGACGCCTTTTCTGCCTGAGCCACCGACGCAAATGATGCTCAGCCTTCTGGAGGCCGGCTCTAGCGTTCTACAGTTGGCACTCGGGGAAGGTCGTCGTGGCTGCATCTGCTGATCACATCAAGGCCCTCGTACGCAGCTACGGCTCGCGAGACGACGAGACCTTCTACGCCGTAGCCCTTCAGGTCGCCGCCAAGGCCGCGCGACAGGGCCACCATCGATTCGCCAACGACGTAAGACAACTCGTCGAGGCGGCCAGGGCGGAACTGGTCGGAGCCAGGGTCACCTCCATTGCTCAACCCA
Organism: Candidatus Poriferisodalis sp.; assembly: GCA_965226645.1. GTDB lineage: Bacteria > Actinomycetota > Acidimicrobiia > Acidimicrobiales > Poriferisodalaceae > Poriferisodalis. Next base: position 148,145 of record CBDDDL010000004.1, on the reverse strand, counting down.
GAGGCGAACTCGCCGAACTCGTCGTTGCCTCGCACCCTGACGTGTCACTGCGAGACCTTGTCGTCGCACCTCTTCTCCGCGGGCAGATTGAAGAGATCATCACTGAGCAACGCCAGCGTCACATGCTCTTGGAGCGGGGACTGCGCCCGATACATCGGCTACTGCTCCAAGGACCACCCGGTACCGGCAAGACGATGACGGCAGCAGTCATCGCACACGAACTTGACCTCCCGCTTCTCACCATCCGTTTGGACGCGCTCCTCAGCAAGTACCTCGGCGAGACCGGAAGCAAACTCCGAATCTTGTTTGATGCCGCCGCGAGCCGGCGTGCCGTGTTCTTGTTCGACGAATTTGATGCGCTCGGCGGCGACCGGGCCGGAAATGACGTAGGTGAAGCCCGCCGAATTCTCAGCTCTTTCCTGCTGTTTCTGGAGAACGCAAGTGCCGAGAGCATCGTTGTTGCCGCGACGAACCATCAATCGATCCTCGACCAAGCACTGTTCCGTCGCTTCGACCGGCGACTGAAGTTTGCGCTGCCGAACAGCGACGAAGCGGTCGCGGTGATGCGATCGCGTCTCGGGTCGATGGCCCGCGGTATTGAGTGGAACATTCTTCGTGAACATGTGGCACAAATGAGCCACGCCGAACTCGTGCATGCAGCTGAGAGGGCGGCCAAGCGGTGCCTGTTGTCTGGCGAAGAAACCGTTTCGCTAACGGTCCTCACTAACGCGCTCAAGGAGTCGGATACTGTCATGAATGGCTGACAGTTTGGAACTGCTCGGGCACCTTCTGGTCTTGGGCCGGGCGGAGGATCGAGACTTCAGACGGCGTGGCGGCGGCCGGAGCGATGTCCAAGATGTCGACCGGCAAGTGCACGGTGAGCGCATCCTGCAGGAAACAGAAATGGCGCTCGACGACCGAGTGTCGCCACCCGAACTTGCACGGGCACAACTCGAAGCCCTCGGCACCATCATCACCTTTGAGGGTGCCGGCGAATTCAAATTGCAGCTTGAGCGACTCGACCAGCACACCGGACACAGGACCGATCCGCGCCCCAAATGGCTTCTCCTCACGGTGCGTCCGTCAAGCACTGACAGCCCCGAGCTAGCCCAAGTGTGGGTGAGCGACGAGTACCGCGCCAAGTTTCTCGAACTCTTCGAACGCTACGTCAACGAAGAAGACGCTAGGACTAGCAAGCCCAAGAACAACGCTCTGGTCGCGAACATCGCACGCATCCGCTCGTCCGTCCTGAGGGACCTGTGGCAGTCCCATGGAGAGCCGCCGACCACGGGCCGCCATTGGTGGGAAGTTTGGTTGCGACCTGATTCAGACGCTCTCGCGACCGCTCAGATATACGCCGAGACGATGGGGCTTGATCTCCTCGCGTCGTCTCTTCGCTTCGACAGCCGCTACGTCGTGTGGCTCCAGGCCCGATGGGAGCAGCTAGCAGGCCTGCCGTTCAGCGCCATACCCGTGACCGAACTACGCCGACCCTCCTTCGTCGACACCATCGAAGACCTCAACCAGGACGAGCAATTCGAGTACGCCGACGACCTCGTGAATCGAGTTGTGTACGCCGGCACGAGGGCCCCCGCCGTCTGTCTGCTCGACACTGGGGTGCGCCGTTCGCATCAGCTGCTGGCCCCCGCCCTCGATCCGCAGAATGTGTTCACGGTTCTCGCCGGGCCGCCCGCCGAGATGGACACGGCACTCAGATGGCAGGACTCGCGCTGCCTCAACCAGGACGAGCAATTCGAGTACGCCGACGACCTCGTGAATCGAGTTGTGTACGCCGGCACGAGGGCCCCCGCCGTCTGTCTGCTCGACACTGGGGTGCGCCGTTCGCATCAGCTGCTGGCCCCCGCCCTCGATCCGCAGAATGTGTTCACGGTTCTCGCCGGGCCGCCCGCCGATACCGATGGACACGGCACTCAGATGGCAGGACTCGCCCTGCTGGGCCCCTTGGAGATCTCCTGCTCAATAACAACACGGTCGCTGCATTGCCTCGGTGAAGTTCATTCCGGGCGGGCGGAGTAACGCTCACAAGCCTGAGGCGTATCGTCCAGCGCAGGCTGTGGCCTTGCCTGAGACGGTAGGCAACACTCGGCGCCGCGTCTATTCGATGCCAATCACATCTGGCGCCGACCGGCCCGGTGAGCCGTCGCTGTGGTCGGCGACCGTCGACGCGCTGCAGTGGGGACTGATGTCGCAGAAATGCCGGTGCCATCGAGCTACTAGATGATTAGTTCCAAGTGAAGTTCATCGGGGTCAACACCTCGATCGATCAGGACCGGGCGAACCCGAGGACACCGGTCGGCGCTCGCGACCGCACTGCGGATCACCTGTTGGCGCAAGCGCTGAGGCGGACGCGGCAGTCTGCCGTCACCCTGGGATCTCGGCGCTGCTGGGCCTATGACAGAGTCGCAGTTCGCGCGGACATACGTCTGGCCTTGCCTGCCCAGACGGTACAACAAGCGCAGCGGCGAGATGATCACTCGGCGAGTGCGAGTCGCACGTCTGGGGGCGCCACCCCGGTCGATGCCAAGGGTCCTGCGCAGGGCTCGCAAAAGCGCTCACATCTATCGGCGGGTGTGCCGACGGCGGCCCGGTGAGTGGCCGGCGAGGGTGGTGGTCCAGCCGATGTTGTGTGCACGGCGCAGGCGAGCCGATGCGCAGTTCGCGCCGTAGTCGGCCGACCGTCGCGGACGCGACTAGCCGCGGTGGAACTCGTGGCGGCGGTGTCGTGACGGTGATCGGGCCACAGTCGTTGCTGTGCGCCCCGCAGAAGGCGAACGGTGCGCTTGGCTTTGCCGCGGCCGGTGGCATAGGTCGTCTGCGGCGGTCTTTGCGATGTCATCGGGGAGCTACTAACAGCGGATCCGAGGGTGACGGGATCGACCACTTGAAGTCGTGGCCGTCGCCGGTCGATCAACGGCGCGCACCGTGGTCGGCCCTCACCCCGGCGCGTCGCAGGTCCGAGACGAAGCGGCTCACTCCCGCCTACCCTTTGGTCTCTGCCGGCGAAGCGGGTATGGCCGAGATGCTCCCTACATGAGCGACTATGTCAGCAAGTGCGATGCATCGCCGATCGAAGACCCTGCGCAGGCGTGGAACGGACTCACGGTCGGCGCTTGCACCGAACTCGTAAACACACCTTCTGACCCAAGCTTTGCGGGATGGGACGCTCTCGCACAAGCCGGTGACATCTCGCCACACAGCCGAACGGGCGTTGCCGCAGGTGGCAATAAGTGGCCCATCAAGCCCGACATCTGTATGGAGGGCGGCAACTTCCTGACGGATGGCGCACGGGATTTCCACTCCAACCATCCCATCGTGTCGCTGCGAACGACTGACTTCGCAGACGATCGAGCGCTGTCCTCGGCAAACGCAACGAGCGCCGCGACTTCTCAGGCTGCCCGCCTCGCGGCCCGCGCCATGGCCACCTACCCCGACTACTGGCCGGAGACGATCAGGGATCTGCTCACCCACTCGGCGGAGTGGCCCCCGCTCATGAAAAGGCTCGTGACGGCAGAGCCCCGCAAGACCCACCGCCGAAACCTGCTCCGGCGATTCGGGTGGGGCGTGCCCGACGACGAAGGTGTCCGGGCCTCAGCCCGCAATGCAGTGACGATGGTTGTTCAGGATCAGTTCGTCCCGTTTGTGGGCCGCGACCACGCAATGCGGCTCTACGCAACCAAGCTGGGACGTCGGGTTCTGATTCGTGTGACGGGTTGAGTTTGGCATGGTCTGCGGACTGCGGCGAGCAGGATGCGCAGACGGTAGTTGCAAAAAGTGCGGAAGCCTCCTGCTGATCGTTTGACGACTTTGATGCGGGCGTTGGCTGCTTCGGTGCGGGCGTTGCTGGTGCGGGTGCGCACGGCGGTTCCGATCACCAGCGGCGCAGCGTGCGGGCCAGGGTGGCGAGCTCACTGGGGTGCTCGCACCAGGCGATCGCTTCGTCGAGATGCTGTTGCGCGTGAGGGGATCGTCGGCGCGGAAGATGTCGCGGACGTGTTCTTTGGCGACCCAGCACTCGCGGATCTCGTCTGCGGGGTCGGATGCGTCGAGCGCGGCGAGCATCTTGTCCCACCCGGCGGCGTCGAGCCGTTCGGCGCCCATCAGCAGCAGCTTGCGAGCATGGTAGAGCGGGTCGCCTATGCGGCCTCGGTGCCCGGTGGTCTCGTTCTTCCTGACGGATGGCGCACGGGATTTCCACTCCAACCATCCCATCGTGTCGCTGCGAACGACTGACTTCGCAGACGATCGAGCGCTGTCCTCGGCAAACGCAACGAGCGCCGCGACTTCTCAGGCTGCCCGCCTCGCGGCCCGCGCCATGGCCACCTACCCCGACTACTGGCCGGAGACGATCAGGGATCTGCTCACCCACTCGGCGGAGTGGCCCCCGCTCATGAAAAGGCTCGTGACGGCAGAGCCCCGCAAGACCCACCGCCGAAACCTGCTCCGGCGATTCGGGTGGGGCGTGCCCGACGACGAAGGTGTCCGGGCCTCAGCCCGCAATGCAGTGACGATGGTTGTTCAGGATCAGTTCGTCCCGTTTGTGGGCCGCGACCACGCCGCGACCGAACTCATGGAACTCGGGGAAGCGGACGTCGAACTTCGACCACGCAATGCGGCACTTCAGGCTGCACCAGTTGCCGTGGCCAGCGACCGAACTCATGGAACTCGGGGAAGCGGACGTCGAACTTCGGGTCACGCTGTCCTACTTCATCGAGCCATCCCCATCCCGCCGAGGATGGCGTGGCCGTTACTCCTACGCGTCCCACGGCCTCCGCTTCCAGCTTCAACACCCAAACGAGTCGCGGGACCGATTCGTCCAGCGCGTCAACCGCGAAGCCATGAACGAGGAGGGCGGTCTCGGCAACACCTCCGGCTCACCTTCCCCCTGGCTTCTTGGGCCGAACCAGCGCAACCGCGGCTCTCTTCATCAGGACATCTGGCAAGGCCACGGCGCTGAACTCGCGTCAACCGGCACAATCGCCGTTCATGCAGTCGGCGGGTGGTGGAAGAACAACCGGCGCAGCGACCGAGAAGATCTACCGATCCGCTACTCGCTTCTTGTTTCGCTTCGTACACCAGCTCAAGATGTCGATCTATACACGCCGATAGCGGCATCCATCCAAGTGCCCGTGGACGCAACAATGATCGCCGTCTAGCACCCAGCCTGCAGCGGTTCTGCGAAATGAGCTCAGCCGCTCCCGACATGGTTCAGGCAAATACGGACGCATCGTCTGTGTCGGTGACACACGGATCGGTGGTTTTGCGAGGCGCTTCCCCGCGCTCCGTAGCGGCTGGTGCCCAACACGACGTTTAGTAGCCCAGTTCGGTGGCAGCACGCTCCAGAGCAACCGTGACCGACCAGTGGGTGCGGGCGAGACGCAGGTCGTCGTTTGCGCCGTCGGCGAACAGGCCAGCAGCGCTCATCCAGAACGCAGCAGAGCGCATCGCATACAGCAACTGGTAGTAGGCGCAGCGCTCGACGTCGATTTCGATGCCGGTGGCCTGCTGATACCGCTCGAAGAACAGCTCCCGGGGCACCACGTTCGACAGCAGGTCGGTGCCTTCGCGGTTCAGCTCGGTGAGCATGTAGGCCACGTCGTACATCGGGTCGCCGATGACCTGCAGCTCCCAATCCAGAATCGCTGACACCCGGTCCTCGTGAATCAGGACATTGCCGGTCCGATACGCACCGTGTACGAGCGTGAGCCGTTCCGTTGGGGGCGCGTTGTGCTTCAGCCAGCCGATCAAATCAGCGAGGATCGGATGGCCCGGATGGCCTGAATCGACGATGAGCCGCTGCCACTTGTCGATCTCGCGCAGCGCGAAATCGTTGCCTGAGCCGGGCACACCGAGAAAGTCGAGGCCCGCAGCCTGCCAGTCCACGTTGTGCACGGCAGCCAAGGCGTCGGTGAAGCTTGGGGGCAGCACGCCACGCCCGGCTGCGGCGGCGTAGAACTCGCGGCCCGCACGGCGCCACGGACTGGGGCACTCCCCCGCAACACGCTCCATCACGATGGCGGGCGCTCCAAGCACGACAGGGTCGGCTTCGTACCAGTAGGCCCGAGGAGCGGGGACGTCGGTGGATTCGAGACTGCTCAAGACTCGAAATTGCTCGGCGAGATCAGATTGCTCGCGCAGCAGTGCATTGCCGGGGTCCCGACGCAGGCAGAAACCCTGTCGCTGCTCTCCGACTCCGTCGGACCACCTCGCATCGAACAGCCACGTCTCGTGCGACCAGCCCACAGCGATGCGCTCTGGGTTCACGATCTCGACTGGGTCACTGCTTCCGAGGCGCTCCTGCAAGTACTCGCTGAGCACGCCCGACACGTCCTGTTCCCCGACCCGACACCGCGCTCCCCTGCTGCGGTCACTGCGCAATGTCCATGCGTCGGTCGATGTCACGGCGGAGCATCTCTCGGATGGCAGCCAATGCCGAAGCAGCTTCGGGGCGTTCGGGGCCCCACCGGTACAGGGCGTCGATGACGTCGGTCGCTGCGGCAATCGACGATTGGGCGCGCATGCGAGCGAGAGCATCGCGGACCACAGACAGGATCTCCGCTGAAGCCTCGGCGCCGGCAATCAATGCGTCGAGCTCGTCCGACAACTCCGCGACGTCACCGGCTTCAGCGGCGCGATGTCCGTTTCCGAGCCGGGCCTGCTTCGCAAGCCGCTGCAGAATCACGGCTGCCATGAACGCCTGAGTCCGGGGGTACTCGTCGTTCACTGCTGGCGCGATCTCGTTGCGCACCGTGTCTGCCAGCCGTGACAACAGCGCGTGATCCTCGACGCTCATCGCCGAGACCCGGGAATCGACCAGTCACCAGTGCGCTTCGCGGCAGCGAACCGATGCACCGGCCACATGTCCTGGTCCTCGCCCCACCAGGTGCCGATTCCGTCAACGTTCCACTGCATGAGGCTGTTGATGTCGATGAAGCTGTGGCGGTTGATCACGATTCGGCTGACCGAGCGCCCCGAAGCGACGAATTGTGCTCCCGAGGCATCGACGGCATTGATGCGCACTTCGGTCACCCATCCATCGGGGTCGCGCAGCACGGTCCGCTCGCCATCGACGAGGTTGGTTTGTGAGTCTCCGTGCTGGACGAAGCCGTAGGCGACCCGGTCGGTGCCGTCTCGAGTGTCGGTGACAGCCAGGAAGCCTGAGCCGTCATCACCAGCACCGGTCACGTAGGCCGCTTGGCGGGGACGATGTTCGGGTCGGCGGCCCCACGTTCGGTCGCGAATCGACCAGCAGTCGATATCGATGTCTTCGCCGTGCAGGGAAATGGTGCCGGTGACCCGCCCGATCTGGTCAAAGTGGGCGGAACGGCCGAAAGTTGACCCGGTGGCGGCCAGCGGGCGGGGCGGCACGATCGCTTCGAATCGCAGATCGGCGCTGAATCGACCGGGGTCGTCGTAGCCGAGGCGGTACGCGAGCGTCGGTGTCTCGACCTTGATCGAGACGCCGTTCGGCAGCGTGACGTCACGGAGATCCGCCCCCGCCGGCAACTCCAAAGCGCTGAGATTGGAGCAATACGGCACGTCCCACGGCAGATGCGCTGAGCCATCCCAGACCCACGCTCCGCCAGCGACCGTGCCGATGTTGTGACGCACCATCGTGTAGAACCATCCGCCCAGCGCCCGCGCACGGTGATGGAACGAGTACCAGGCCGTCTCGGTGAACCACCAGTCGTCTCCGGCGAGATGTCCGTGGAAGCCGTCATCGTCCGCGGTGAAAATCGGTGCTGCATCCAATTCGAGGGCCACGCGCCGCAGCGTAGGCCCGTCGCCCATACTGATGGCGTGGCGCCGATACGAGGGCTGGATCACATCGTGCTGAACGTGGCCGATGCGCAGCGGTCGCTGCGTTGGTATCGCGACCGGCTGGGGTTGTCGCCGGTTCGCTACGAGGAATGGAGGTCAGGCGAGGCCCCGTTCGTCTCGGTGCGCATCGACGAGGGCACGATCATCGACCTCGTCGAGACGGCCCGTGACGGGGAGAACCTCGGGCACTTCGCCCTGTGGGCAACCGGTGACGTCGAAGAGATTGTGGCGCACCCGGATGTCGAGATCGTGCGTCGCTCGCCACGTGTCTATGGGGCGCGAGGCTGGGGTTCGGCCGTCTATGTCCGGGATCCCGACGGCAACGAAGTCGAACTCCGTTCATATGGAGCGTCAGATCCTCATTGAGCACTTAACAGCATATTTCAAGTAATTAAATTGATTCATGCGCCAATGCCTGCTGTCATGCGCTCATGGCATCGACTCACCGGCACCGACCCAAACCTCGCGCAGTTGGAGCGAGCCGATGACTGCCACCGCCGTATCGCTGCTCGCAGCCGGCATTCCAAAGTCAATGCTCATTGCATGGTCGGCACTGGTCTCGGCGCTCAGCATCGGAGGCCTCAAGGTTCAGTATCTCCGCTACCGCCGCTTTGTCAAAGACACCGAAGCGGAACTCAAAGACCTCCGCAAGCAGCTTTCGGACCACCAGCGCGAAGTGAACACGCGGCTTGAGCAGATGCATGCCGAAGTGGATGCTCATGTGACGTGGCGCGAGGCCGGCAGCCGCTTCCTTCACCATGGACTCACGGCAATCTCTTACCGATTCGGGGCGAAGGGAACGTCAAACCTTCGTGCCTGTATCAGCGAACATCGGCAGACCCACGAACGCGAAGAGGCAGCTCCCGTGTGGCGCCCTGTGTTCCGAAGCGGCGTAGCCGTCCCTCCCATCCGCGGCTCATGCCGATGAGGGAACACTTGGCAGGCGGCGCGGCAATTCGCCGGTGGAGAGCGGCGGCGGCATCCGGCACGGCGTACTGTTGCGGCATGGCTGAGCTTGCACGTTTCACGCTGGACGGCGATGAAGAAGAGATCGCCGAGGTGGTGCGAATCGACGGCGGCGCCATCATCGAGGACGCCATCGACCTCGATCTCGTGGGGCAGCTCGAGGCCGAGCTACGACCCTGGATCGATCGCACACCGGGCGGGCTCGACAACTTCAGCGGCCACAACACGACCCGCACCGGAGCGCTCGTGGCGCGCTCGCATGCGTGCCGCCAACTGGTGATGCAAGACAAGGTCATCGGCTTGGCCAACCAGTTCCTCGGCCCCTATACCAACAAGATCCAGCTGCACCTGACCCAGGTCATCAACATCAAGCCCGGCCAGGGCACCCAGCCGCTGCACCGAGACCGCCTGGCATGGGGCGGCTACATCCCCGACCAGATCGAGCCGCAGTTCAACACCATGTGGGCGCTCACCGATTTCACCGACGAGAACGGCGGGACGCGCATCGTGCCAGGCAGCCCCAGCTGGGACTCCGAGCGCCGGGCCGCTGACCACGAGAAGACGCAGGCCACGATGGGCGCCGGGTCGGTATTGCTGTACTCCGGCTCGGTGATCCACGGCGGCGGCGAGAACCGCAGCGACGCCGATCGCACCGGCATCAACATCACCTACACGCTGGGCTGGCTGCGCACCGAAGAGAACCAGTTCCTGTCATGCCCGCCCGAGGTCGCAAAGGATCTCGATCCGGAGTTGGCAGATCTGATGGGGTATTCGATGGGCAACTACGCACTCGGTTACTACTCAGATCCGTCCGGCATGCCAGGTCCGGTCGATCTGCTCACCCCGGAAATTGTGCTGGGCCGTAAGCCGGGTTCCAAGCATTCCAACTCCGCACTCCTGACCCCCGCGGAGTGACCGGGCGGCCGCACCTCGTAGCGCCCGTGTCCGCGAGTTGCGACGCCTGGGGCGCGTGCCGATGAATGCGACACCGAACTCGTCACTTCAAGCTCGGCGAGATCAGGCGCTGGGCGCCGGCGCGCCGCTCTTCTACACCGATCCGCTGCACATCGTGCGAGGCGACGGAGTCGAGTTGTTCGATGCCGATGGTCGCCGCTACATCGACATGTACAACAACGTGCCGTGCGTGGGCCATGGCAACGCACGTGTCGCCGAGGCAATGGCTGCCCAGCAGGCCACGCTGAACGTGCACAGCCGGTACCTGCACGAGGGCATTGTCAGCTTCGCCGAACGGCTCGTGGGCCTGCATGCCGACGGCATCGAGAGTGCTGTCATCAGCTGCAGCGGCACCGAGGCCGTCGAGGTGGCGCTGGGGATGGCGCGGCTGGCAACGGGCCGGCGGGGTGTTATCGCCACCGATGCCACCTACCACGGCAACACCCAAGCGGTCATCGCGCTGACGCTGGCCGCGAGGCGGCCTGACCAGCACCCCGATGTCGCAACGATCCCCTTCCCACAGCGCTTTCGCCCCATCACCGAAGGGCTCGACGACGGCGCGCTTGCCGATGCCTATCTGTACGAACTTGCTGCCGCCATCGAGCACTTGGAGGCATCGGGACAGGGTGTCGCGGCGGTCATTATGTGCTCGATCCTGGCCAACGAGGGCCTGCCGGACATCCCCGGCGAATTCATGGCAAAGGCTGCAGAGATGGTGCGCGATGCCGGCGGGCTGGTCATCGCGGACGAAGTGCAGGCCGGTTACTGCCGCACAGGACGCTGGTGGGGCTACGAGATCACCGGATTCGAACCCGACATCGCCGTGATGGGTAAGCCCATGGGCAATGGCCTGCCCCTGTCCGCGACGGTCGCAAGCCGCGAGCTCGTCGAGGGTTTCCGTGCGGGCACGCGGCACTTCAACACCTTCGCCGCCAGTCCCTTGCAGGCCGCTGTGGGTCATGCGGTGATCGATGAGATCGAAGAGCGGGATCTGGCCGCGAGCGTCAGCGAGATCGGCGGAAGGCTGAAGGCTGCGCTTGCCGAACGGGCCGAAGAGCGCCCCTGGATCGGCGACGTCCGCGGGCACGGCCTGTTCATCGGAGTGGAGATGGTGACGCCCGGTGATGATCTGGCGCCCGACCGTGCTCGCGCGGTGGAGGTCACCGATCGTCTGAAGGACCGGGGCATCCTGGCTTCGAACGCCGGTGCACACGCCAACGTGCTGAAGCTCCGGCCCCCGCTCGTGCTGCAGCAGTCCCACGCAGACGAGTTCTTGGCGGCATTCGACGCAGTGCTTCAGGATCTCGATGGTTGACGGGGCTGGGGCCCCGTACGAATCGCCGGCCCGGGAGGCGCTCCGAGCGTTCGGCATCGGGTCGGCGCGCCTGCAACTTGTCGGCATCAGCGAGAACGTCACGTTTCGCGCCGACGACTGCTCGGGTCAGGCCTACGTCCTGCGATTGCACCGGCCCGGCTACCACACCCTCGACGAACTCAACTCCGAACGCGCGTGGCTGGAGGCGCTGCGCGGCAGCGGCATCTCCGTTCCGACGCCGGTTGCTGCGCCCGACGGCCGCTACTTCGTGCCCACCGATGTCGCCCACGGTGAGTCACGGCAGGTCGGGCTCAACCTCTGGGCACCGGGCGAGATCGTCGGTGAGCTGCTCACTGCGCACGACAGACGCGCTGATGCAACAGAACCGGTCGAGATCGCCGAGCCGTTCGGACAGCTCGGCGGCTTGATGGCAGCGATGCACAACCAGGCGACCGCCTGGACACCGCCGTCATCGTTCCGGCGCCATCGCCTCGACACCGACGGCCTGCTCGGCAATGCGCCCTTCTGGGGCCCGTTCTGGGAGAACCCAGTGCTCGATACCCGCGAGCGCGACCTGCTCATCGCAGCACGCGATCACTGCCGGGAACGGCTGCGTCGCTACGGCGAACCGCGTCGGACCTTCAGCATGATCCATGCCGATCTACACCTGGCAAACCTGCTCACCCACGATGGCCGGCTGAGCGTCATCGACTTCGACGACGCCGGCTTCGGGTGGCACCAGTACGACATCGCAGTGGCCATGTTCCATTCGAGAGGCACTACGGACTTCGAGGCTGCCAGGCGGGCGTTCCTGGTTAGCTACCGAGCAGTGCGCCCCATCAGCGATGACGACCTGACGCTCGTGCCGATGTTCGAGTTAATTCGTGGCATGGCGATCCTCGGCTGGAGGGCTCAGCGACCCGAGGTCCCGTGGCCCGATGGTCAGCTCGAGATGTTCCGCCGCGGTGTCGTCTCCGGCTGCGAGCGCTTGCTCGGCGGCAAATCGGCCTCGGCCTAGGGTGCGCAGATGCATCAGCTCATCAGGGGCGAGCGGCGCATAGGCCGCAGCATCGCTGAGATCGCCGTCGTCGAGCCCGCTACTGGCGCGGTGCTCGCAGAGGTCGATACTGCATCGCTTGCCGACATCGACGATGCCGTCGCGGGTGCGAACGAGGCCGCGGCCGAGCTGGAGCGGCTGAGCTTTTTCGAACGCGCTGAATTGCTGCACGCTGCGGCGGGCTGTATCGAAGAGTCGGCTGGCCCGCACGCTGAACAACTGGCTCGCGAGAGCGGCAAGCCGCTCGCAGCAGAGGCTGCCGACGAGATCGCCGAATCGGCGGAGATCTTTCGGTTGGCCGCCGAGGAGATCAAGCGGCTCGAGACCCATGTGCTGCCGAGTGTCGACCCGCGCAAGCGAGTGTTCACTCATCGCAAACCGAACGGCGTCTATGCGTTGGTCACGCCGTGGAACTTCCCGATGAACATCCCGGCGGAACTGCTCGCTGCTGCGCTCGCTGCGGGCAATCCAGCAATCATCAAACCATCCGACCACGCGCCTTTGTCGGCCTTGGCACTGGCTTCAGCGGTCGCCGAAGCAGGCTTTCCGCCCGGAGCTGTGTCGGTGGTGATGGGCCGAGGCGAGGTGGGAGAGGCGCTGGTTTCCCATCCCGGTGTGCACGGTGTCGGATTCGTGGGTTCGCAGACGACCGCTGAGGCAATCGTTGCCGCAGCAGGCATGAAACGCACGATCATCGAGGCGTCGGGCAATGGCCCGCAGATAGTCTTTGACGACGCCGACCTGGCCGCTGCCGCCGATGCCGCGGTGTTCGGCGCGCACTTCGTGTCGGGACAGTGCTGCGTGGCTACCGAACGCTTGCTGGTACACCGTTCGGTCCATGACGAACTCGTCGACTTGGTCGTGGAACGTGCCGAGGGCGTCACTCTCGGCGATCCGCTGGACGACACCACGTTGATGGGGCCACTCAACAACGAGGCGGTCGCGACCCGTATGGATGCCCACGTCGCCGAGGCCCAGGTCCAAGGTGCCGCAGTGCTGCTGGGCGGCAGCCGTGAGCCCGACCGGCCGACGGGCCTGTTCTATGAGCTCACCGTGATCGACGGCGTCACGCCCGCAATGGACGTCTTCCGCAACGAGACCTTCGGCCCCGTGGTGCCGATCACCTGCTTCGACACCGACGACGATGCATTCGCCCTCGCCAATGACTCCGACCTCGGCTTGCAGGCGTCAGTGTTCACCTCGTCGCTGGCACGCGCCTACCGGGCCGTCGAGGACCTTCGTACCGGCACCGTCCTGATCAACGAGGGCACCGCATTCTGGGAACAGCACGCGCCCTTCGGCGGCGCCTCACGCACCGGAACCGGCTGGGGCCGCATCGGCGGCAAGTACACGATCCTGGACATGACCGACCTCCGCACCGCCATCATCGACACCGGCCCCCAAACCTGAGATTCCGGGCAGGCCCGCGACCGGTTTGGTCCGGCGCAGTAGCGTCGGCGGTTGCTGCGTCGGCGGGTGGCAGGAGGGATGCCGTGTGGGAGATCACCGAGCCTGATCTCGCGCCGATCGCTTTGGGCGCCGCTGTGCTGGGCACCGGCGGCGGCGGGAATCCCTACCTCGGACGATTGCGCGTGCTGCAGGTGCTGCGGAACGGCGGACGGGTACGGGTCATCGAGCCCGACGAGATCGCTGACGATGACCTGCTGGTTGCGGTCGGGGGCATGGGCTCGCCGATGGTCAGCCACGAGAAGCTGGCCGGCGGCGACGAGGAGACCGTGGCAGCCCGAGCGCTCGAACGCCATCTCGGCCGGAAGTTCGACGCGATCGCTCCGTTTGAGATGGGCGGCAGCAACTCGATGGTGCCGATGGTCGTGGCGGCCGCAATGGGCATCCCCATCGTGAACGGCGACGGCATGGGCCGGGCCTTCCCCGAACTGCAGATGATCACGTACCTGATCTACGGCGGCAGCCCCTACCCAGCCGCCATCGCCGATGAACGCGGCAGCCAGGTGGTCATCGCCGAAGTGCCCGACGCCAAGTGGCTCGAGCGCATTGCCCGGGCCGCGACGGTCGAGATGGGTGCACATACCGGGCTGGCATCCGCTGTGATGGACGGCGCTTTCTGCCGTCGCTCAATCATCCCGAACACGCTGCGGCTGGCCAGCGACATCGGCCGTGCAGTGCATCGGGCCCGCGAAGCCAAGGATGATCCCGCCGAAGCGATCCTGGGCGTCGCTGGTGGCATGCGGTATCTGCGCGGCAAGGTCACCGACGTGCACCGGCGTAATGCCGCTGGCTTCGCCCGCGGTCAGATGACCGTGGCGGGCATCGGCGATGATGCCGGCCGTACCATCCGCGTCGACTTCCAGAACGAGAACTTGGCCATCTACGAAGACGACGAGCCCAGGGTGATGGTGCCGGACCTCATCACGCTGGTCACCTCCGACACCGGTGAGCCGATCACGACCGAGCTCCTCCGCTTCGGCGTACGTGCGGACGTGCTCGTGCTGCCCGCACCCGACCTGCTTCGCACGCCCGAGGCGCTTGCCGTTGTCGGACCGCACGCCTTCGGCATCGACGCCGACTACGTCCCCGCCGTCTGACACGCCGGATACCGACACATCTTCAGGTGCGGGGCAACACCTCGCTGGCGGTGAGGTCGATGATCTCCGCCAAGCGGTCGGTGGCGATCGGGAACAGCGCCACCGAGTCGGCACCCCCGGCCCACAACGCCCGAATCTTGGCGGCGCACTCGGCAGGCGTTCCCGCCACGGTCAGGTCTGCGACCCATTGGTCGGGCATGCCGTCTCGCACCGCCGCGTAGCCACCCTTGCCGATCAAGACCTGCAGCTCGTCGGATATGCCATACACGTCGGTGAGGGCATTGGGACCGTGCTGGCGATAGAAGGCCAGCGAAGCCCGAGCGGAATCTCGTGCAGCTTGGCCGTCTTCGTCAACGGCGTACAAGGCAAACACCGTGATCGGATGGGTATCGGCACGGCCGGCTAGCTGGCGTCCTTCGTCGATGCGCTCCTTCGCCCATTCCACATACCGCAAGCTGGAACAGACCGAGAGCACCGTCCCATCGGCGATCTCGCCGCTCAGGCGCAGCATGTTCGGCCCGGACACGCCCAGCCGCACAGGCATCGGCGAGCCGGTCTCGGGGTACCTCAGCTTGACGTCGTTGAATTCGAACACCTCTCCGTGGCGGTCGAGCGTCTCACCCGCGAGCAGTGACTTGACCGCTGTCACACATTCCCGCACTGCTGTCAGCGGCGATCGGGGATGCAGGCCCATCTGGCGGACCCACACGGGCACGCCCAGCCCCACGCCCGCCACCAGCCGCTGCGGTGACGACCGGCTCAGCGTTGCCAGCTCCATCGCCAGCACCGAGGGATGGCGCGCTACCGCCGAGACGACGCCCAGACCCACCGTGATCTCATTGGTGGCACCGAGCACCACCGACGCACCCGAGATGCCGCCGGTGAAGAAGTAATCCTCGGCCAGCCAGATCTCGTCGAAGCCACACGACTCGGCCTGCGCCGCCGCATTGGCGATGGCTTCGGGAGCAATCGCGCTGCCCAGGATGAGTCCGATCGATCCTTGGGTACTCATATGTCTGTCCCTGTGTGCGAGTTGTCGTCGGACGCGGCCAGATCGCCGATGGCCTTCACCCGGATCCGTATGGCGTTCGACGGCAAGTACGTGAGAGGAATCTCGTCCACGTCGGTGATCTCAACCGTGGCCGGATCAGCACCTGCGTCGACTGCGCGCTGTGCCGTGACGGATCGGGCTCGCGCCATTGCTTCGTCGCGGGTCATCTCGGCCATGGAGTACACCCGCTCGGTCTCCGCGCCCACTTGGGCGATCGCTGCGCCGATCGCGCTGGCGACCGAGAAGTGTTCCGGCCGGATGGTCTCCGACGCTCCCGCCAGGCCGTCGCGCACCAGAACTCCCCCGCCGCCCACCACCACAACCGGCACCGGGTTGGCCGAAGTCTTCATCTGCTCGACCGTTTCGGCCAGCATCACCTGTATGCACTCCACAGCGTCGCGCACGAGCACCGGGTCAAGATTCGCTGTTGCCGCTCGATCGCCAATGTCAGCCATGCCAGCAGCAGTCGCCACATCGGTTGCCGTCAGCTCCTCGCCGCCGAACACGAGCGCTCGCTCAGCGAGCTCGTAGCCGACGCTGTCGGGGCCGACCGTCACGCGATCGCGCTCGCCGTTGCCCGGACGCACCAGACTCCCGCCGCCCAGACCTAGCGACAACACGTCGGGCATCCGGAAGTTTGTGCGAACCCCCGCTACCGACACCGCCGTCGAGGCCTCACGCGGGAAACCGTGTACCAGCACGCCAATGTCGGACGTGGTGCCGCCCACGTCTATGACGACGCCATCGCGTACACCGCTCAGAAACGCGGCGCCGCGCATCGAGTTGGTGGGGCCCGATGCGAACGTGGCCACCGGGTAGCGGCGGGCGAAGTCGGCGCTCATGAGCGTGCCGTCGTTCTGGCTGACGTGGAGCGGACAGTCGAGGCCGAGTTCGACCAGTGCCCCGATGAGCCCCGTGACGGTGCGTTCGGCCAGCGGGCGCAGGCAGGCGTTCACGATCGCGGCATTCTCTCGTTCGAGCAGGCCGAGTCGGCCGATCTCGCTCGACAGGCTGATGTCCAGCTCGGGCTCCTCGTCGACGAGCACCTCTTGGGCTTCAGATTCGAGGCTGGCGTCGACCGGCGAGAACACCGACGTCAGCGCCACTGAGCTCACGCCTTTCGATGCAATGTCACGGGCCGCAGCCCGTAACTCCTCGTGGTCCATGGGACTGATCAGCCGGCCGTCAAACTCGTGGCCGCCATGGCACAAGTAGACGTGGTCGCCGAGCACCGCACGCAGCCGTTCGGGCCAGTCGATGAACGGCGGCAATCCCTTGGTGGCGGGCAACCCAAGGCGCACCACCGCCGTCGGCACCAACCGGCGGCCCTCCACCAGCGCATTGGTGAAATGGGTCGTGCCGATCATCACGGCCCCGATCGCATCGGGCGACAGACCGTGCCGATCGAGCAGCGTCCGGACGGCGGTCACGATGCCGTCGGTGACATCGGGCGTCGTGGTGGCCTTGGCCCAGCCGGCCACGTCGTTACCTGACATGGCGACCGCATCAGTGTTGGTGCCGCCGACATCGACGCCGATGCGCAAGGTCCCCGACGGCGCGAATTCCGTCAGACTCATCGCGTTCGCTCCAAGGCGTCGAGCACAGCCTCGGGCGTGATCGGCAGCGTGTCGATCGGCACGCCGATTGCATCGGCAACGGCGTTGGCGACGGCGGCCGCCACCGGCACGACCGGCGGTTCAGCTGCGCCTTTCGCGCCGTACGGACCTGCAGGGTCAGGGTGCTCCATCACGATCATCTCCACCTTCGGAACATCTGCAGCCAATGGCAGGCCGTGTTCTTTGAACGTGCGCTGGATGTAACGCCCATGATCGAGATCTACGCGCTCGCTGAGCGCAAAGCCCAGGCCCTGTGCAACGCCACCTTGGATCTGGCCGGCGATGGCGTCGGGATGGATGGCCCGCCCGACCTCTTGGCACACGACATAGCGGTCCACCCTCACGTGGCCGGTGACCGAGTCCACCGTGACCTCGGCCTGGTGCAGGTGGTACGTGGGCGTCGGCCACCCCTTGATCAGCATGCCGGTCGCGCACATGGGATCGTGCGGCGGCGGCGGCGTGACGTACGAAGCGCCTGCTGCGATCGGTCCCTCGGTCCATGTGGCCGCCTGAGCGACCTGGCCCAGCGTGAGGCTGGCGGCGGGCACGCCGGCAACCGTCACGACACCGTCGGCCATCACCAGGTCTTCGGGCGCAGCTTCGAGCATCTGCGACGCCCGGTCAAGCACCTGAAGGCGGACGTCCGCTGAGGCGTCGGCTACGGCCCGGCCCACGACATGGGTCGTGCGACTGCCCTGCGATCCAGCGTCGTAGCCGGTGGCGTCAGTGTCGGGCATCGTGACCGTCACCTGATCGGCCGCCAGCCCCAACATCTCGGCGGCGATCTGTCGCAACGCAGTCGCGACTGCTCCGGAGCCGTTCTCGGTGGCCGAGGTGATCACCGTGGCGGTGCCATCCTCATTCAGCTTCACCGTGGCGTGCCCTGGCATCGGGTTGGTCAGCCATACCGCTGCCGCTTGGCCGACACCTCGCAGCCCGCCATCCCCATCCCCGCGCTGTGCTGACTGACGCGACACGATCTCGCGCTGTGCTGACTGACGCGACACGATCTCGCGCCAGGGCGCCAGCTCGTCCACCTTCTCGAAAGCCTCACGGAGAATCGACACCTGTTCGAGCGGCTGGCCGTTACGCATGAGGTGGCCGTCGTGTGCCAGCGACGAGAGCCGGAACTCGCGTCGGTCACGGCCGAGCGCGTCCGCAATGGCGTCCATGTGGCGTTCGTTTGCGAACACCAGCCACGGTCCGTTCACCCCGCGGTAGGCGCCGGTGGGTGCCGTGTTCGTGTACACGTTTCGGGTCCGGATTCGGGCAGTGCCCACCCGGTAGATCGAGCCGAAGACGAACATCGGTATGGCAGACAGCGCCGGGCCGTTGTTGGCGTACGCGCCGCTGTCGGACACGATCTCGACCTCGGTGGCCAGGATCGTGCCGTCACTGCGCACTGCGGAGCGAATCGACACCAGCGCATTGGCCCGGCAGGGTGCCACGAGACGCTCTTCGAGTGCGCTGTGCTGCATACGGACAGGGCGGCGGTAGCGCTGGGCCAGCAGAGCCGCGAACGCTTCGAGGCTGACGTCCAGCTTCGCGCCGAAGCCGCCGCCGATGTGATGGCCGACCACCCGCACCGCCGAGGGCGTCACGCCCAGCATCTGGGCCACTCGGTCTCGCAGCCGGAACGGGTACTGGTGGGAGACCTCGATGGTGTAGCGGCCGGACTCGAAGGTGGCCAGCGCCATCTTGGGCTCCAGATGCGCCTGATATTGCCGAGGTGTGCGATAGGTGCCCTCCACCACCAGGTCTGCTGCCGCGAACGTCGCATCGAGATCGCCGGGGTCATGGACCACTTCGGCCACCACATTGCCGTCGCGTCCGATGTCGGCGCCGCCAGCCACAGCGAAGCGATTCCACGCGGGGTGGACCAAGCGCGCACCCGGTGCGAGACCCTGTTCGGGCGTAGCAATCGGTTCGATTGGCTCGATGTCGGCGGCCACGGCCCTCGCTCCGGCCTCGGCGGCACTTCGGTGGTCCGCGACCACGATCGCAATCGGCTCCCCCTCGTACGTCACGTAGTCGGCGGCGAGAAAGGGGGTGTCTGAAACGATGACGCCGGTGCGCCAATCCGGCACGTCCGCTGCGGTCAACACATCCAACACACCATCGATCTCCAACGCCGGGCCAGTGTCGATAGCTCGGATCTGGCCGGCAGCCACTGGCGATCGGGCGAGCGCAGCCCACAGCATCCCCGACCTCACGAGGTCGGCACCGAAGACGGCTTCGCCGCGAAGTTTCGCGTCGGCGTCGCTGCGGGCGGGGCTGACGCCGAGTGCGCTCACGATGACACCACAGCCGCCGCGTCGAGCGCTGCCTCGACGATCTGCTGGTAGCCCGTGCAGCGGCAGATATTGCCCGACAGGGCCCAGCGAACCTCATCCTCGGTGGGCTGGGGTACCTCGGCAAGCAAGGCCGTCAGCACCATCAGCACGCCGGGCGTGCAGTAGCCGCACTGCACTGCCGCGTGATTCACGAATGCCTGCTGCAGCGAGGTCAGCTCGCCCGGTCCGGCAAGACCTTCAACTGTGCCAACGGTGCGTCCATTCGTCGAGCCAGCAGCCAGGATGCACGACGCTGCCGGACCGCCGTCTACGAGCACCGTGCAGGCGCCGCACTCGCCCTCGACACATGCTTCCTTCGGACTGGTGAGCCCCAAGCGATCTCGAAGCGTGCCGAGCAACGTCTCGCCTGCACCGACATCGAGTAGATGAGCTCGGCCGTTCACCGTGAGCCGGATGGCGACAGGCTGTTCGGGCAGGCCTGCGGGCATCACTCCCCCGCTCCGACGATCTCGTCGACACAGCGCTGTGCGAGCCGGCGCAGCAGACCTGGGATGACGCGACGCCGGTACTGCGCCCTTTCGGTGCGTTCCGGAGCAGCTGCCTGCGCCAGCTCCTCACTCGCATCTACGAAAGCGACCGGGCCGCCGTCGATCTGTGTGCCGAGCATGGCGGTCTCCGCTGCCCGCACGCGATGCGGAGACTGATTGCCCCCGCATATCGCGACCCTGGCAGCGCTCACCATGCCGTTTGGCGCAACCGACAGTCGCAGCGCCAAGCCCACAACCGCAAGATCCATCGCGCTGCGACGACCCACCTTCAGGTAGCCCTCAGCGCTGCGGTCGCCGAGCGGATCCACCTCGACGGAGCGCAACAACTCAGTGGGCCGCAGAACGGTGCCGCCAGTCCCGTCGAGAAACTCTTCCAGCCCCAAGTGCCGCCGCCCCGACTTGGACACCAGTGCCAGCTGGGCATCGGAGATCAACAGTGCAGGCAGCGTGTCGGCGGTCGGTGCAGCCCCGCAGATGTTGCCTCCCAGCGTGGCGACCGTCTGGGTCTGCCATGCACCGACGGCCGCTGCTGCCTGCGCCAGCGCCGGATGCTTCAGCGCCACAAGCGTGGCGGTGGCAAGTCTGCGCAAGGTGACCAGCGCACCGATGCTCGTCACACCGCCGACCTCGGACATGCCGCGCAGACCGTCGATCCCGCCAATATCGATCAACGCCACCGGGGTCCGCTCGCCACGCAGGTACTGCGGCATGACGTCGGTCCCGCCCGCCAGGACACAACCCCCGGTGCCCCACCGGCTCAGCTCGTCAACCGCCTCGGCGACGCTGCTGACCCTGCAGAATCGCATGGCAGAACCTCCCCAGCGCCCGCGGTTGGGGTCACGGAAATCCGGGCACCCCTCGATCCCGGCGATGGTAACGCTCACTCCTTTGAGGATGCGGCCCACGTACGCCTGCGAAGGTCTCCTTCTGTGGACTTCGCCCATCAGCTGAATTGTTCATCAGCAGCCGAGCGCATAGGCGACGGCGCGGCACACCGACTGCATCGTCGAGTCATCCAACTCTCCGGCCATCGCTGTGAGCGACGAGCGCCGAATCGTGTGCAATCCGTCACAGTTGATGGCCGAGTCTGCGGGGAGTTCAGCTTCGGTCTCGCCCACTGGGACTTCGACGGCGAGCCCCCGGATGGTCGTCGTGATCTCGGCAACCGTGACCATCTCGCGGACATCGATGACCTCGGGACGAGTCAGCACCAACACGGGACGCCGCTTGCGGCCCACGTGCGCCCACCACACTTCGCCACGATTCACGCCTCGCCCCAGGCTTCGGCCGCATCCCAGAAATCGTCGGGTTGTTCGGGAGCACGCTGATAGGCCGCTCGATCTGCTTCGCCGAGCGCTCGCTTCACTGCGGCGGCCACGCCCTCGCGCGCTGCAGCCGAGACGTTGACATGTAGTAGCTGTGCTTGCTCCGCCAGCTCCCGGTCCAACGTGAAGGTGGTTCTCGTGGTTGCCATCATCTGATGCTAGCACTGTGTGTCAGTAATTATTAATAGCGCTATGTGATCGAGTGACCCTCTTGGCCGGCGCAGCCGCGAGGATGGCGTTGCGTTCGCGACGATCTCCTATGGGGCATCGGCCAGGCAGAACGGCAGTCCGTGGGTGCCGAGATCGTCGGCTGAGGTCTCGAGTAACTCCCAGGCTGTCGGCAGACAGCCAGAGAGGTCGTTGGCGCTGATGAAGATCTGCTGCAGGTTGGTCAGAGTGCCGAGTTCGGCAGGGACTTCGCCCGACAGTTGATTGTCGGTCAGGTACAGGTGGGTGAGCCGAGCCAGGTTGCCGAGTTCGGGCGGAATCTCACCCGAAAGCTGATTGTCCCACAGGTACAGCCGCTGCAGCTTCTCCAGATTGGCCAGTTCGACGGGGATCTCGCCAGACAGCAGGTTGACCATCAGGTTCAGGCGACGCAGGTTGGTCAGGTTGCCCAGCTCTGGTGGGATCGAACCGGTGAACTCGTTGTTGTTGAGCCACAGCTCGGTGAGCGACGTCAGATCGCCCAGTTCGGGAGGAATCTCGCCCGTCAGCATGTTCTCGTCGAGGTCAAGACGCTCGAGTTTCGCCAAGCTTCCGAGTTCCGGCGGGATCTCGCCCGTGAGGTCGTTGCTCCACAGGTTCAGCCACCGCAAGTTCGCCAGACTCGCCAATTCAACCGGAATCTCGCCTGGCAGCGCGTTTCGACGGATCATCAACATTTGAAGTCGCTCGAGATTGCCCAGCTCCGCTGGAATCTCGCCGCTCAGCGAGTTGTAACTGAGGTACAGCCCCACCAGGTTGCCCAGCCTGCCCAATTCCGGCGGGATCTCGCCCTCGAAATGGTTGATCCGCACGTCAAGCCATCGCAAGTTGGCCAGTTCGCCGAGCCAGGGCGGAAGCGGACCGGACAAGTCGTTGCTGCCGACCGGACAAGTCGTTGCTGCCGAGCCACAAGTGCGTCAAGCCCACAAGCCGGCTCAGCGATGCCGGCAGTTCTCCCGACAGGGCGTTGTAGCGCAAGTCCAAGCGCTCCAGCTCACGGAGTTTTCCGAGCGCTGGCGGGATCTGGCCGGACAGGCGGTTGCCAGCCAGCTTCATGTTCCGCAGGGAAGCCAAGTTGCCCAGTGATGCGGGGATCTCGTCGGTGAGGTTGTTGTTGTGCAGTTCGAGCACCGTCAGCTCGGCGAGTTTGCCGAAGCTGTGCGGAATCGCACCCGGGAGCTCGTTGTTGCCGAGGCGCAGGCGCTCCAGGGCGGTGAGTTTGCCGATGCTGGACGGCATTTTGCCGTGCAGCCGGTTGCCCTCAAGGTCCAGATCGCGGAGGCTCTTCGCGCTACCGATCTGACTAGGAATCCGGCCCGACAGATCGTTGCCGCGCAGGTCGAGCCGCCTGAGTTGGCTGAGGCGCCCGAGCACAGCTGGAATCCCGCCCGACATCTCATTTGTGCTCAGATCGAGCTGTTCCAGGTTCCGAAGCGAGCCGACGTCCTTGGGAATCCGGCCCGACAGATCGTTGGTGCTCACGTCGAGCACCCGGAGTTCTGTGAGAGTTCCCAGGTCTGGCGAGATCTGGCCGGTCAGCTCATTGTTGCTGAGGATGAGGTGCGTCGATCGGCCCAGGCCACCGAGACGCGAAGAAATGCTGCCACTGAAGTAGTTCCGGTCGAGTTCCAGCCGCTCCAGCGTCGAGAGATTGCCCAGTTCAGACGGGATCGGCCCCGACAGCTCGTTCGCAGACAGGAGCAGTTCCTCGATCTGGGAGAGGCTGCCGAGCTGCGCAGGAAGCAGACCCGACAGGTCGTTGTGCGCGAGATTCAGCCTCAACAAGCTGTCCAAGCCGCCAAACTCTGCGCGTATCTCGCCGGTGAGGCGATTGGCGCTCAGGTCGAGCCACCTCAGGCTGCTCAAGTCGCCGATCTGCGCAGGGATGGCGCCCTCCAACTGGTTGCGGCTCAAGTCGAGCCACTCAAGGTGCTCCAGCGCACCGAGCTCGATTGGAATCTCACCCGAGAACCGGTTGCCGCTTCCGTGAAAATGCGTGAGCGATGCGAGACCGTCAAACTCCGCTGGAATCGGCCGCGAGAAGCTGTTCGTGCGCACATCGAGCACTCGCAGGACCGCAAGCTCGCCAAGTTCAGTTGGCAGCGCGCCCCACAGCCCGTTGTTGCGCACGTTGAGAACATCGAGTTGCGTTAGGTCGCCGATGTCTGGGGGAATCGGCCGTTCCAACCGGTTGCTGTTCAGGTCAAGGACACGCAGCCCGCTGAGCGCACCCAATTCACCGGGAATCTCACCGATAATCTCGTTGTAGCTGAGGTCAAGAACTTCAAGCCGGTCGAGAACACCGAGACCAGTCGGAAGCTCCCCGGACAGCCCGTTGTCGGGCAGACGAAGCGCAATCACCCTTCCATCGCGGTCGGTGGACACGCCATGCCAGTGCTCTAGATGATTAGTTCCAAGGTTTTAGTGGTCGTATGCGGTCAGTGAGCGTGCTGGTCGGGTGTGTCGGTAGGTCTCGTTGTGCCAGAAGGCGGCGGTGAGGGCGAGGAGGCGGGTGCCGATGCGCGCGGCGATGCCGGTTTTGGTGCGTGCTTTGTGGCGTTCGAGGGTGAGTGGGCCTTTGAGGGTGTGGATGATCGATTCGATGATCTGGCGCAGGGGCCGCAGGAACCTCGCGCCGGGCCGTGTGGCTTCGGTTCGGGTGGCGGGGCGCAGCAGGGTGATGCCGGCGTCGTCGAGGTCGGCCTCGAATGCTTTGGAGCGGTAGCGGTTGTCGGCGATGAGGGTCTGGCCCGGCCGGGCGATGCGGGCCGCGTCGATCATGTCTGCGCAGACGTCGCGCTCGTCGGCTTTCGCGCCGGCGAGAGCGGACGCGATCGGCAGACCTGAGGGTGTGGCGACAAGGTGCAGCCGCAGACCCCAGAACCAGCGGGAATGCGACGCGCAGTAGCCGTATTCGGCCCATCCCGCGAGGTCAGAGCGCTTTTGGGTCTCGCGGCTTCGGCCGCACTCCACGGGGGTGGAGTCGACCAGCCACACGTCGTCGTGCCACGACTCGCACTCGCGTGCGAGCCATCCCATGACACGAGCGATCATCTCGCCGCTGCGCCGCAGCCGCTTGTTGTACCCGTCGCGGTTCGGCAGATAGGGGAACCACGGACGCAGATGCGCGTGGGCGAAGCGCATGAACTGCGACTCGTTGTCATAGCCCAGCAGCGCAGAGATCACCGCCAGGGTGACCAGCTCCGCGTCCGACAGCTTCGGGGCGAACCCCACCACAGGCCGCCGCGGCGCCCAATAAGGGTTCTCTGCCAACAGGTCATCGACCCTCACATACAGAGCGGTCACGAGGGTGTCCAAGTCCGGGTTCATACCGCGGTCCTCCAAGATCGAGATGTTGATTCACACCCCGAGCTTGGGCACCCTCACCCCACAACTGGTGGACCCCACCCCTTGGAACTAATCATCTAGTGGCGCCTCGCTGCCCCACGATGCTGCGTTGCGCCAGTTCGCTCCGTCGGTTGCGTCGTAGAGCTCCAGCAGGGCGGGCCTGACGGTCAGGCGGTTGCGACGGCGTCTCCTGCGCACCACTGATCCCGGGCGCAGCTACGAGCCACACGGCCACCGCTGCGAGCACGGCGCCGAATCGCAAGGCAAGCTGCATTGGCGTCTTCTTCGACCGAGGGCCGTTCGCTTGACGCTTCAGCCAGAGTCGCTTGTGGCGCATCGATGGGACCGTGCACAAACACCAAGGAGCCCTTGGGGACCATGGCAACGCCAGCACGAAGCGACTGCGGGCCGGCAGCGTGTCGATCTGGTGTGCCGGTCAGCAATCGCTGAGCGGGAGCGTGCGGTGCTTCGCGCCCTCCCAAAAATCTCCTAATTCGCCGACACGGCCTCGAGGACGAAGTCGTAGTCACAATGATCGCCGCCCATGTCGACGACGAGCGAATCACGCACGCCGAATACGGCATCGCTGTCGAGATAGTCGCTGGCTGCGTCGAACAGGTGGGTGATGACGGTCTTGTGACCCGCTGCTGCAACTACGAAATGCATGTGCCCGGGACGCCAGTTGTGCCGTCCGTTCTCGAACAGCAATTCTCCCGCCGGGCCGTCGCCCGGAATCTGATATGGGACCGGGCGGATGCCCTTGATCTCGTAGGCACCATCGCTTCCGGTCGTGAAGATGCCCCGCATGTTCATCGGCGTCTGGCCGCCATCCTGCACGTCGTAGAAGCCGTTCGATGCGGTTTCCCATACGTCGAGCGTCGCCCCTTCGATGGGGTTGCCGTCCATGCTGAGCACTCGGCCGGCAAAGGTGACCTCGTGGTCGTCCTCCATGGAATCCACGATGATCGAAGTGCCCATCGCACGATGCGGTGCCCCCTCGACGTGAAACGGGCCGAACACCGTCGGCTCAGTCGAGCCCTCAGCCGCCACGTGATTGATCATCTCGACGAGCATCGACACGCCGATCGTGTCCGAGAGCAAGATGAATTCCTGCCGTTGGTCGTCGCACATCTGGCCCGTGCGGGTCAGTGCTTCGATGCCGGCGAACCACTCCGCCCGGGTCAAGCTGACCTCTGCGACAAACTCGTGGAGGTGCCCGATGAGCGCCTTGGTTATTTCGGCGAGCCGGGGATTGGGCGAGCCGTCGTAGGCCGCCAGCACTTCGGCCAAGTGGGCCTGCGGGGTCATCGCCTGTGTGCTGTTGTCGGTCACGGCGCCTCCTGCGATCTCGTCAGCGCCCGACACGCTCTCGTGCGGCCTCAGGTGTTTCCGCCGGACTCGAGTGGCGTGGTGCGCCCCTGGCTCACTCGGCGGCCACCGGAGGGGTGGTCTCACTCATCCTGTCCCACACCACCCGATCCGGCAGGCTCATCACCATGTCGTAGTGATCGGTGGGCATCAGCCGTGGCATGCCCGTGGCGGACGAGGGCTGCGGGACAGGCTCAGTGGGACGGCTGTATTCCGCCGGGTACTTCAGCCTCTCCAGCTCAGATTCGGAGATTTCGCACAGATCCTGTACCTCGGGGTCCACCCACTGCTCGACCGGAATGGCGGACCCGCAGGCCACTTCGAGCGCCAGTCCCTCTGGGCCGGCGAAGTAGATCGACTGGATGAAGCCGTGGTCGATCGGTCCGAATACCTGTACGCCACGGTCGCGGATGCGATCGCGCAGCGCCATGAGGTCTTCGAACGTGTCGACGTTGAAGGCGACGTGTTGCATGGTGCCGGCAGTGACGGGCTCACCGGGGCCTCCCGCATGGGTGACGCCCAGCTCGATGTCCTTGGCGTTGTCGGGATGCTGGACGAACGCCACATAGCTGTCGGGGGCAAGCTCGATGAAGCCGTGATAGGTGCCTTCCACGCCGTGCATCCAGTACAAGGCTTTCAGCGGCAGGCCCAGCACATCGCACCAGAACTCCAGCTGGCCTTTCATGTCACGGGTGGACAAGGCAAGGTGGTTCACACCGTTGGGATGCAATGCAGTCATTCGAGCCGCCCCTTCTGCTCTGCGTTCGGCGGACCCGCCTCAGCAGGCACCGCCGCAGGCGCGACACGCCGGTGAGCAGCGCGGCCATCGTCTGCACTGGTGACTATATGCCCCGATGTGCTGCCGGGCGTCAAAATGACCGCTCTCAGGATGTCGCCAGCGGGACGATCACGTGCTCGGCGAACAAATCGAACGAGCGGTCCACCTCATAGTCCGTGAGGTCGCCCCAGGCGAACACACCGACGAAATAGTCGGTACCAGCCTCCTCGGCGAACCGTTCGCAATGCTCACGGATGGTCTGGGGCGAACCGACGACGACGGCCTCGAATTGCTTGGCCTTGTCGTAGTCGCCGCCGAGCGTGGGGTCATTGGGCGGGATCATCTCATAGCGGCGGAACAAGCGGGTCAGATGCTCGGTGAAGGCGACCCATGTCCGACGCCCGATGTCGTCAGCTTCGGCATCGGTTTGTGCCACGACCAGTCGGCGGAGTCCCCCGATCATCGGCGGATGATGCCGGCCGACGCCGTCTTCGCCCAGGAGCTCGTGGTAACGGGCCGTGCTTGCGGCCACGGCAGCCAGCGGCCCAGCGGCCATCGTGCGCACGCCCATTTCGGCGGCTGTCTCGAGCTGGCCCGGGCGCCACAGCGGCGGGTAGGGCTTCTGGTACGGCTCGAACTCGATCGGGATATCGGCGAACGAATTGAACTGCCCTTCGAAGCTGAAGTTCCCGGTGGTCTGCATCGCAGCCAGGACCAGATCCAGCGACTCGTCGGTCTGTGCGATGGCGTCGTCGGGGTCGAGCCCCCACAGCAGATGCTCGGGCACGCTGATGCCCTTGCCGAAGCCGACCTCGAGGCGGCCTTCGGAGAGCTGGTCGAGCATGCACAGTTCCTCGGCCAGCCGGATCGGGTGGTAGAAGGGCAGCAGATGCACCAGCGAGCAGATGCGGATGCGGCTGGTGCGTTCGATGGCCGCAGCCAGGTACACGTTGATGCTGGGTGCGGCGTCGAGGGGGATGAGGTGGTGCTCGGACTTGTGCCACCCCCACACCCCGGCCTCCTCTGCCCGTACCAGCAGGTCGAGCCGGTGCCGGTAGAGCTTGTGCCACGGCACGTCGCCGGGTTGTTCCAGCTGGTCGAAGATGCCGAAGCGCATGAGCGGCGAGAGTACTTGTGCGTTGCCCCGTCGACCGAGGTGGGTGCGAGATTCAGCGAGGCCACAGAGCAGATGGCTGCGCGTCGCTCCGTCGGTCGGGGCAGGCGCGGTGCCAGGTTCAGATGATGGCGCTCTCGGCGAACGGGCGGTTCTCGACAATGCGCTGGTACCCGAGCGGCCGGAGGTCCAGCGTGCGGTACTCGCCGTAGGTGACCCACTCCGAGACGGCCCGGCTGGATGATCAGATCCGCAACCTCGGCGGTCACGTACTCGACGCCGTTCTGGCGGGCCTTGCGACGCCACCAGTCGAACATCGTGCGCGAATCGAAATAGCCCTCATCGATGAGGTTGTGGCTGCCGCACACGCTGCCGTCGAAGTCGTGGTTGGCCGACAGCGCCCAGGCGATGGATGAGCCGATGACCGCGCCGCCCACGATCACGGCGTCGTAGGCATCCCTCGAGGGCGCATGGTGGACATTCGTCATTCGTTACGGTCCTGTGGTGAGCGGGAACGAGCCGGGGCGCTCAGATGATGGCAGCACCCGACACCCGCTCGACACACCCAGATCGCGCTGCGGGGGCGTCTGAGTATGACCGAGGGCAGGCACATGAGACTCCAAGGCAAGGTGGCGCTGATCACGGGCGCCGGCAGCGGCATCGGCCGGGCGACGGCATTGCGCTTCGCAGCGGAGGGTGCTCGCATAGTCGCCGTCGACATCGCGGCCTCCAACGACGACACCGTCGCCGATGTGCGAGCCGCCGGCGGCGAGGCCATCGCCGTGCGTGCCGATGTCTCGTTCGAGCCAGATGTGGCCGCTGCGTTCAGCCGAGCTGAAGCCGAGTACGGAGGGCTGGATGTGGCGTTCAACAACGCCGGGATCATGCTGGACGCCGACACTGACGCCATCTCGACCAATGACGAGACCATCGACCGAACCTTCGACGTCAACGTGAAGGGCGTGCTGTACGGCTGCAAGCACGCCATCGAAGCGATGCGCCGCTCAGGAGGCGGATCGATCATCAACACCGCCTCGTTCGTTGCATCGGTCGGCGCGGCGACTCCGCAGATCGCCTACACCGCCTCGAAAGGTGCTGTGCTGTCGTTGAGCCGGGAACTGGCGGTGGTGCATGCCCGCGAGAACATCCGGGTGAATGCGCTCTCGCCCGGCCCGCTGCGCACCGAGATGCTCATGTCGTTCCTCGACACCCACGAGAAGCGGCAGCGGCGCCTCGTTCATGTGCCGATGGGCAGGTTCGGCGAAGCCGACGAGATGGCTTCTGCCGCCCTGTTCCTGGCGTCCGACGATTCTTCGTACATGACCGGCGCCAACCTGCAAGTCGACGGCGGCCTGACCGCCGCCTACGTCACTCCCGAGTGATCCGCTGCGGTCAGATGCTCAGTCATCTGGACTCGGATCCGAGGGGCCGCGTTCAAGAGCACGAACGAGTTCGGGAACGTCGGCAGTCATCGCGTTCCAGACGAGGTGATGGTCGACCTTGTGGTACTCGTGCGCGACGAAATTCCTGAACCCGCGCAGCGCTTGCCACGGAACATTTGAGTAGCGCTCTCTGGACTCAGGTGAGAGTTTGCTTGCAGCCTCGCCGATGATCTGCATCAACCGTTCTGCGGCCGTGCGACGCATCCATTCAGCCCAATAGGCATGTTCCCCTGCTTCCGCGATTTCTTGGACCCGCGTTGCCGCTTCAAGGATGTCCTCGATGCGCTCCTCGTCACTGCGGCTCATATGTGGATCGCGTCCTCCAGCATGGAGGTGTACGGGGGCTCCAGCATGCGAGCCGACGAGATTTCGACTGTGCAGCCCAGGAGTTCTTCGAGTTCGATCAGCAGTCCGGAAGCGTCAATCAGACTCGCATCCGCTGCCCACTCGCAGACGAAGTCGACATCGCTGCCAGGACCGTCGGCGCCACGCGCAACCGACCCTGCGAGCGAAATCGAAGTCGCCTTGCTCCGAGCAGCCGCAGCCCGGATGGTTTCGCGGTGGCGCCCGAGTATCTCGTCGCGACGGGACATCGCCGCAGCGTAACGCAGGCCGAAACAACACAAGTCTCGGCAGAGCGGAACTCGTCATCGCCGACTGGTTGAGCCAACGTGGCTGCTGATGGGGTGACCTGGCGCAACTACTGTCCGCTCGCAGAAGCGACGGCACGCAGCCGCCGCAGGTTCGAAGCCTTGGGGGCGGGATGCTGGGTCCATATCGCGTGCTGGATCTCACCGACGAGCGGTGCTGGTTCGCCGGCAATCTGCTGGCCCAGCTCGGCGCCGACGTGGTGCTGGTGGAGCCCCCTGGCGGATGGCCGCGGGGCTATGCCCACGATGCGTTCAACCGCGGCAAGCGCTCGATTGTCGCGGCCAGCGCCGAGGAGGTAGCTGCGCTGGCGGCCGGTGCCGATGTCGTGCTGCACAATGACGCGCTGCCGTTCAGCATCGATCTGGCGGCCCTCCGAGACACCAACGATCAGCTCGTCACGGTCCACATCACTCCGTGGGGCGAGACCGGGCCGAAGGCCAGTTGGCGTGCCACCGACCTGACCCTGTTTGCTTCCAGCGGTCAGCTCGCCGTGACTGGGGACAGCGACCGTCCGCCTGTGCGCATCAGCATCCCTCAGGCATGGCTGCACGCCTCGGCGCAAGCCGCCGTCGCCGCACTCGTCGCACTCGAGCATCGGGCACGAATCGGCTGCGGCCAGCACATCGACCTGTCGGCACAGCAGGCGGTGTGCGAGACAGCGCTCTCGGCGGTTCTGTACGCCCCTGCCGGAATCGCCGAAGTCCAGCGCGAAGCCGGTGGAGTGCGCTTCGGCGACTTGATGCTGCGCACGATCTACGCCTGCAAAGACGGGTACGTCATCGTCACGGTCGCCTTTGGTCCGATGATCGGGCCGATGGTGCGTCGCTACCTCGAGTGGATGCACGAGGAAGGCTTCTGCGACACCGAAACGCTCAACAAGGACTGGGTCAATTTTGCTCTGAAACTGCAAGCGGGCGAGGAAACCATCGACGTCATCGAAGGCGTGATGGAAGACATCGCCCGCTTCTGTCTGACCAAGACAAAGGCGGAGATGATCGAGCGAGGGTTGCGCGACTCGCTGCTGGTGTGCCCCGTGAACAGCCTGGCCGACGTCCTCGACAGCCCGCAGCTGGCGGCGCGGGACTTCTGGGATGATCTCGACAGCGTCCGCATGCCAGGTCGATTCGTGCTTGCGAGCCGAAGCCCTCTGGCGCCACTGGAGCGGGCGCCCGACGTCGGCGAGCACAGCGAACAAGTACGAGCCGCAGGCGCCACCGCCCAGCGTTCGGTTCCGGTGCAGTTGCCAGAGGGTGCTCGCTTGGACAAGCCTCTGGCCGGGTTGAAGGTCGCCGATCTGGCCTGGGTGGCAGCCGCCCCGCTTGCCACCAAGATCCTCGCCCACTGGGGCGCCACGGTCGTCCGAGTGGAGACGCAGAACCGGCCGTGTTTGTTGCGGGGCGCGTTGGGCCACCGCGACGACGTGGCTGACCAAGAGAACGCAATCGCTTGGCATTCCTCGAATGCCAACAAGATGACCATCTCGCTCGACCTGAGCAAACCCGAAGCCCGCGAGGTCGTCCGCGATCTCGTCGCGTGGGCCGATGTGGCCATCGAGTCCTTCACTCCGGGCACGCTGGCCGCTTGGGGACTCAGTTACGACGACCTGCGCGAGGTCAACCCCGAGCTCGTCATGCTCTCGAGCTGCGTAATGGGCCAGACCGGACCGCAACGGCAGTTTGCGGGTTTCGGCAACATGGCGGCGTCAATTGCGGGCTTCTTCGACATCACCGGCTGGGCTGACCGCGGTCCCGCCGGGCCGTACCTCGCATACACCGACTACTGCTCCCCCAGGTTCACCGTCTGCGCCCTGCTCGCCGCGCTCGACCACCGTCGGCGAACCGGGCAGGGTCAGCATCTGGATTTCTCGCAGATGGAAGCCGCCGTGCACATGCTGGCGCCGGCAATTGCGGAAATGCAGGCCACGGGCAACCGACGCACTCGCCGTGGCAATGAGGACGACGACATGGTCCCGCACGGCGTGTACCCGGCAGCCGGCGACGACGAGTGGATCGCCATTGCCATCGAAGGCGACGAGCAATGGCAATCGCTCGCCATCGAGATGCGCCGCGATGACCTCGCCGATCTGGGCCACAGCAGTCGTCGAGAGCGACAGACCGAACTGGATGAGATCGTCGCCGCCTTCACCGCACGGCAGAACGGCCCCGGCCTCATGCATCGCTTGCAGGCGCACGGCATCGCGGCCCACTACGTCCAGAACTCAGGCGCCTGCATCGACGATCCGCAGCTCGCCCACCGCGGCCACTTCCAGTGGGCACCCCATCAGTACGCCCGCCGCACCATCGTCGACGCGATGCCGTACACCATGTCAGCGGCGTCGAGCGGATTCGACTGGGCCGGTCCCACCTACGGCGAGCACGCCATGGAAGTCCTCGGCGACATCCTCGGCTACGACGCCGACCGGATCGCCGAACTCGCCATGGCCGAAGCCTTGGAGTGAGCCGAACGCCTAAGCCGCACACTTAGCTGGTTGAGGCAATGAAGTCCGCCAGCACTGCTGCAAGCTCGGGGCCGCGGTCTTCCTGAAGGAAGTGCGAAGCGCCGTCGATGGTGGTGTGCGCTTGACCCTGTGCGCCGGGAACTCGCGCCCGGAACGGCTTGTCGGCACCTTGGGTGACCGGGTCGCTGTCGCTGAAGCAGCACAGGAACGGCTTCGTGAACTGCTCGAGCAGGCCCCAGGCCTCACGGTTGGCGGGAGCCTCGGGGTCGTCGGGCGAGGTGCAGACGAAGGACGGCCAGATGCGTGCGCCGGCCTTGTAGGAATCGTCGGGAAACGGCGCGTTGTACGCGTCGACCGCTTCGGCGGAAAGGTCGGTCAGGCAGCCGCCGTTCACGATGTCGCCGATCGGGAAGACAGGCGATTCCTGGGAGTATTTCTGCCACGCCATGAACGCATCGCTGGGCCTGCGGTCCCCTGTGGGCAGTCCGGTGTTGGAGATCGCCACACGAGCGAAGCGATCGGGCTGGGCCGTCACGAGGCGCAGGCCGATCAGACCACCCCAGTCCTGGCCGAAGAACGTGATGTCACCCAGATCGAGGTAGTCGAACACCAGGCTCGACATCCAGTCGACATGGCGGGCGTAGCTGTAGTCGGTCATCTCGGCGGGCTTGTCGCTGCGCCCGAAGCCAACCTGGTCAGGGACGATCACACGATGGCCTGCGTCGACGAGCGGCCGGATCATGTGCCGGTAGAGGTACGCCCACGAGGGCTCGCCGTGCAACAAGAGCACCGGCGCGGCATCAGCCGGGCCCTCGTCCAGGTAATGCACGCGCAGCGTGCCCCCGTCGCCGTCGGGGATCTCGGCGTAGTGCGGTTCGAAGTCGTAGTCGGGCAGACCCTCGAATCGTTCGTCGGGTGTGCGCAGGGTGTGCATGATCTCAGTCTCCGCTATCGGTTTCGGATGGGATTTCGACACGATGCAGGTCGTCGCCGACCTCAATCACGCCGTCGAAGTGGGCTGCCGCCATGTCGTGCCATTCAGCGCCGCCGCCGGGTGGGAATGGCGGCACGTAATGCGTGAGGATGAGGGTGCCTAAGCCCGCTCGCTGGGCGGTCTGGGCCGCCTCGGCTGGCGATGAGTGGTACCCGAGAGTGTCCTTGATCCGCTGGAACGGCAGCTGAGCGATGACGTCCTTGTTGATCACCGTGTGCACCAGTGCATCGGCACCGTCGCACAGGCGATCCAGCCCGTCACACGGCACCGTGTCACCTGCGGTCACCACGACTGCGCCACGATGCTCGAACCGGTACCCCACGCTCGGCTCGACCGGGCGGTGGTCCGTCGGAGCGCACACCAGCGTCACCGCGCCGCCGAGGTCGATCGGGCCGTCGCTCACTTCGGTCACGGTGACCGGTGGCGGGTAGTCGAGGTCGGCGTGGTGGGCGATGCGGTAGCCGATGTCGGGTCCGAGCGACGCCAACAAATGCTCCACGACGGCCGCCGTGCCGACGGGACCCACCACGACGAGCGGGGTCGGCTCGAACGTCATCACCCACCGGGTGGTGATGACGTCGTTGAGGTCAGTGATGTGGTCGCTGTGCAAGTGCGTCAGCAGCACGGCTCGCAGGTTCGGCGCGCCTACGCCAGCCGCTGCCATCCGCATCAGCACGCCGCGCCCGGCGTCCACCAGGTAGTGCTCGTCGCCGGCCGAGATCAGCGTCGAGGGGCCCGCCCGGTTTGGGTCGGGCAACGGACTGCCCGTTCCAAGCAAGGTGACGGCGAGGCTCATGCTGCGATCCGATCGTGAACATCGAGGCCTCGACCGGCAACACTCCATGTCCCGACGAGCCGTCCTCAGCGCGACAGAAGCTAATGGTGAAGCCACGTATTGCGTGTGTGTTGCTGCACACTGTCACATGGTCCAATTGGTCACATCGCCGTGGAATCGAGCGCTCCACTGATGGCTCAGCCGACAATCGACAGCATCCCGGTCGCCTACACACCCCCGGGCGGGTACGACGCCTTCCCCACACCGGTGCTCGCCGGATGCGTCGAGCCGATCCCCGACGGGGCGCCAGCTATCGGCGGATGGTGGCAGACGGTCGATGTGGTCGTCGACGGCACCAGCGTGCCTGATCATCCCGGGCTCAACCATGTCCAGCGCATCGAGCAGGCGGGAGATCGAGTGGTGGTCACCGGCGGCGGGATCATTCACGACATGCGATGTGACGGCACCGAAGCCAACGGTGTCCACGACGTGGCCGAGTTCGACAAGAGCACTCCGATCCACGTGATTGCCACTTACGAAGACGGTGTTCATGTCCTGCGGCCGATCGGCATGGACATCGAGGTCAAGCGCTGGCGAGACGGCGAGCACATGATGTGGCAGTACCTCGGCTACACCGCCCGGCTGCGCCGCATCGGTCCACGCCTCGAGGTGGCGCTCGGAGACATCACTGCTGAACGCGTCGATGCCATCGTCAATGCCGCCAATGAGACCTTGTTGGGCGGAGGCGGTGTGGACGGCGCCATTCACCGCGCGGCGGGGCCAGAACTGCTCGCACACTGCCGCACGCTCGGGGGCTGCCCTACCGGTCAGGCCAAGATCACACCGGGTTTCGGGTTGCCTGCTCGCTGGGTGATCCACACCGTCGGTCCCGTCTGGCACGGCGGTGCGCACGGCGAGGCCGCACTGCTGGCGTCGTGCTACCGGGAATCGCTTGCCCGTGCCGACGAGGTGGGCGCCACGTCCATCGCGTTCCCCGCCATCTCCACTGGCGTCTACGGCTACCCCGTCGCGCTTGCCACGCAGATTGCGATCGGCACCATTCGCAACACGACCACCAAGGTCGAACTCGTCCGTTTCGTATGCTTCAACGACGAGGCCTTCAGCGCTTACGAGGCGGCAGTCGCTGATTGACCGTGAATCACTGTGGCCTTCAGGGACACTCAATGACCCGGCGCCGCGCGGGACAGGGCCACGAGGGCCGCAAACGCCGCCATGTACGACGGATCGCTGTCGCGATCGTGCTCGCACTGGTCGGTGGCCTCACGCTGACGGTCGCCATGCCGGCACCGGTCGCCGCTCACACGGGATTGGAGTCTTCGCAGCCATCTGACGGGGACATGCTCAGCGAGCCGGTCTCGGAGATCTTGCTCGAGTTCAACCGGTAGGTCGAGCCGGTTCCGGACGGACTGACCGTGTTCGATGAGCTCGGTCTCGAACACCGACCCGACTCGCTGAGTTCTGCCGACGGGCAGATCTGGCACATGCTCTTCGAGACACCGCTGACCGGCGGTTAGTTCGACGTCTATTGGGGGGTCATAGCTGACGATGGTCACATCGTCGAGGGCACGTTCGCATTCAGCGTGGCCGTCCCCGAGTCCGAGCCATCGACCGCGCCGTCACCCGACTCGAGCGATGCGCCAGTCGACGATTCTCCCGATGAGGCTGCTGAGTCTGCTGAAGCGGCAGCCACCTCGGCCCCTGAGTCCGCGGCGGATAAGACTGGCGCAGCGAGCAACGCAGAGACACCGTCGACGACGCCTGTCACGGCGGCACCAAGCGCTGCGGAGGCACCGCCGGTCACCTCAGTGACGCCGACCACTGAGACACCAGCGGAACCCAGCACCGCGGGGTACGACTCGCCGTCGGGCGCTGCACTTCGCCGCTCGGGAGCGACGGGAGCCCAGCGGGTCGCGGAGGCGGCGCGAATCCTGGGCCTGTTGGCGACATTGGCAGCCGTGGGCGGCTTCGCCTTCATGTTCCTGGTCGTTCGTGACGAACCGCTCGAGCGAACCCGTGTACGGATGTGGGTGAACGCGAGCGGGCTCGCGCTCGTGGTCAGCGTCGTTGTCGCGGCACTGACTCAAGCCGTAGCCATCGAGAGCTCCTGGTCAGCGTTCTGGTCCGTCGATGCGATTGCTGATGTTCTGTCGACGCCCTTCGGTATCGCCGTGGGCCTGCGACTCGCTGGCGGCCTCGCGGTGTTCGCTGCATCGCGCCCACAGGTGGATGGCCAGAACCGCACTCCCCTCACCCTGATCGTGTTCATTGGCGCGGTCGCGGTGGTGGCGTCATATTCGTTCGACGGTCACACCGTCACAGAGGGCCCAAGATGGCTCCACGCCACGGCGAACGTCATCCATGTGTGTGCCGCCGCAGTGTGGAGCGGCGGTTTAGCGATGCTCGCTGATCTCCTCTGGCGCCGCCACCGAAGCGGTGCCGACGTGATCCGACCCCTGATGCGCTTCTCCCAGATGGCGGCCGCGACGCTCGTCCTTGCAGGCGCTGCGGGCACGACCATGGCGGTGCTCGTGATGGACCGATTCGCCGACCTATGGTCAACCTCGTGGGGTCGCCTGTTGCTCGCGAAGATCGCTCTCGTCGCTGTTGCCGCGTTGCTCGGGGGGCGCAACCGCTGGGTGCTCATCCCGGCCGCCAGGCGACAGAGCCAAGCCGAAACTCATCAACGCCTGCGACGCTCAGTCGTTCTGGAAGCCGTCGCGCTCGGGTGCGTGGGCGTTCTCACGGCGTTCCTCGTGGGGGCTTCCACAGTGTGACGCAAAGCTCGGCTCTGGCGCGCGCTGTCATTGTCGTTGTGGCGACGTCGCTTGTGGCGTTCGCCTGCGGCAGCGACGACGGCGATGTCGCATCCGCTGCGCCAACTACGGCCGCGGAGGCCACCGCATCGGCAACGAGCGCTGCTACGAGCTCGTCGCCGACCCAGACCTCAACGTCAGAACCCGATGGGGCCGCCGCCTACCAGCAGTACTGCGCTCAGTGTCACGGCGTCGACCTCCGCGGGACCGATCAAGGCCCGTCGCAGCTATCGATTATCTACGAGCCCGGCCACCACGGTGACTACTCCTTCCGTGCAGCCATCCGGGAGGGCTCTCCCGAGCATCACTGGTGGTTCGGTGACATGCCGCCGGTCGAGGGCATCTCCGACAGCGAGATCGAGGCAGTGATCGTGTTCGTGCGAGCTGAGCAAGAACGCCTCGGTTTCGAACAGTGACCGGGATCGCCACGGGCTGAGGCGTCCCATGCCGATCTAGTCTCACTGCGCCGAGTCAACGGCAACGCTCGGATTTCCACGATTCGCAAGGGGAACCATCATGGCCAAACGCATTTTGTTGACAGGGGCTTCGACAGGGATCGGGAACGCCACGCTGCGGCGGCTGGTGGCAGATGGACACGACGTGGTGAGCCTCGACATCAAAGACGCTCCCGAGGGTGCGAGCGAGCATCATCACTGCGACATGTCCAATCCCGTGTCGATCGACGAGGTGGTCGCCGGCCTCGACGGCTCATTCGACGGGCTCGGCAACATTGCCGGTGTTGCAGGGAGTATGGGCGCCGAGCTGGTTCTGCGTGTGAACGTGTACGGGCTGCGGCACCTCACCGAGGAGCTGCTGGCGGCGGGCAAACTCAATGACGGCGGCTCGATCGTCAACATCGCCTCGCTGGCCGCGATGGTCTGGCATCGGCACCGCGACCGCATCGCCGAGCTCGATGCCGCGCCCGATTTTGCTTCCGGCATCGAAGCCGCCCAGGCATACGAACGCGGCGGTCCGGCCGCGTATGTCCTGTCCAAGGAATGGGTCGCGTCATATACGAAACATCTGGCAGGGCGGCTGATCGAGCGCGGCATCCGGGTCAATTCCGTCAGCCCAGGACCGGTGAACACTCCCCTGTTCCCGTTCTTCGAACAGGACGCAGGCGCCGAACAGATGGCTTGGCTGAACGAGCGAGTCGGGCGAGTGGGCCTGCCCGAGGATCAGGCTGAGGTGGTGGCTTGGCTGCTGGCCGGCGAATGCGGCTGGGTCAACGGCATCGATCTGCCCGTCGACAACGGCCTCTCAGCCGGCATGACCGTCGGATGGGCCAATCCCAAGGACTCGCCAGCATCGCGTTCCCGTAAGTCCTGAGCGCCCGTTTCCCTGAGCCCGCCGGCGCGGTCGCTCAGGAGGCCTCTTGCCTTACGGCAGCGTCGATCTGCTCGCGGGTCAACTCGATTCCGAAGCCAGGCGCGTCGCTGGGCACAAGCCAGCCATCGTCGGGCAGCGACATGCCGGGGGTGGAACGCCAGGCATTCATCAGCGACTCGCCCGGCGGGCAACCGACATACATCTCCGCCCAGCGGTTCTGGGGCAGCGCGTGACAGAGGTGCTGGCCGTAGCTGTCATTGCAGCCCCCGTGCAGGGCCAGCTCTATGCCGGACGAGACGGCGATAGCCGCTATCCGCAGCACAGCCGTGACACCTCCCACCCATTGGATGTCCGGCTGCAGCACGTCCACTAGGCGTTCCTGGGCGGCGTACGCGAAGGCCCGGTCGGTCAGCCAGCGCTCTCCCGCGGCCAGCATCTGGGTGGGCAATCGTCGGCGCACGTCGGCGTATCCGGGCCAGTCGTCGGGCTGGGCGTAGTCCTCGATCCAGGTCAGCCGGTACGGGGCCAGTGCCTCGCCGAGGCGCACGGTGTACGACGCATCCAGCGACGACCAGCAGTCGAGCATGAGGTCGGCATCGGGACCGAGTTGCAAGCGCGCGTTGGCGACCAGACGCTCGGTCTCGGCAATGCCAGCAGTGCCTGACCCGGGCCCGACCGAGCCGGCCAGCTTGAATGCGTCGAATCCCCGGTCGCGCGAGTCGTCGAGGTCATTGCCGGTCGCGTAGCAGCGTGTGCGCTCCCTGGCCGGACCGCCGATGAGCTCGTAAACGGATCGGCCCAGAACCTTGCCCTTCAGGTCCCACAGGGCCAGGTCGACCGCGCTGAGGGCGAATGCAGCCAGGCCTGCCGCCCCGAAAGCGCTGTTGGCGCTCCGGTTCATCATGTTCCACAGCCGCTCGACAGCAAGAACGCTTTCGCCGACGATCATCGGACCGAAGAAGTCGTTGATGATCGGTACGACCGGCCCTGCCTGGCTGGTCATGCCCACGCCGAAGCTGCCGTCGGAAGCGGTCACCATGCACAGAACGTCGTCCCAGGGCGACTCGAATCGCAGCGCTTGGCCGGCGAAGCTGCGGTCGTTCGACAGCGCGTGCATCATGCCCGTCGAGTCCAACGACACAGTGGGCGGAGCGGTTCGCCCGAGCATTTCGGGCCGCCGCAGCGGGGCCGCCGTCACCTCGACGATCGTTGGGGTCATCGTCGCAGCGTACGGGCGCCCGCTTTGGCGATGTGTCCTGCCCCCGGTACTGCGGCGCCGGTGACCTAACGTCTTCTGCGGCGTGCCGGGCATGCCACAGACCGGCGTCGACACTGCCG
This sequence comes from Candidatus Poriferisodalis sp., assembly GCA_965226645.1. GTDB lineage: Bacteria > Actinomycetota > Acidimicrobiia > Acidimicrobiales > Poriferisodalaceae > Poriferisodalis. The sequence goes on along the minus strand of CBDDDL010000004.1, from coordinate 107,980 downwards.
CGCTGGTTGTCACCAGATGAAGGTCAGCATCGATGACATCTGCAACTGGACTGGTACTTACGTCACCCCGCTCGTTCGAGCAGCGCAGCTTCGACCTGCCGGATATCGGCGCCAGCGACGGCCTGCTGCGCATCGAGGCATGCGGCCTGTGCGGCACAGATCACGAGCAGTACACGGGGCACATCACCAACCCACACGCGTTCATTCCCGGCCACGAGGTGATCGGCGTGGTGGAGGAACTGGGCGACGCGGCCGCTGAGCGCTGGGGTGTGAATGCCGGCCAACGCGTTGCCGTTGAGGTGTTCCTGTCCTGCCGGGAATGCGAGCAGTGCCGTGCCGGCGTCTACCGGCGCTGCGAACGCAACGGCCTGCGCACGATGATCGGCTTCACCGATGCCGACACACAGCCGGGCTTGGGCGGCGGCTACGCCTCGCATCTGTATCTGGGACCCGACTCGATGTTGATGCCAGTGCCTGATGAGCTCGACCCGGTTGCCGCCACGCTGTTCAATCCGCTCGGTGCGGGCATCCGCTGGGCGGTGGAGATCCCCGAGACCCAGCCGGGTGACGTGGTGGCGATTCTCGGACCGGGTGTTCGAGGCCTGTGCGCTGCGGCAGCTGTGAAGGAAGCCGGCGCGAGCTTCGTCATGATCACCGGGCTCGGCGCCCGCGATGCAGAACGGCTGGCCCTGGCGCCCGCGTTCGGTGCGGACCTCGCGGTAGATGTGTCTGAGGCTGACCCGAACCGTGCACTGCGGGAAGCGATCGGGCGTAAGGCCGACGTCGTGGTCGATGTCACGGCGAAGGCGCCCGCCGCATTCGCTCAGGCTGTCCAGCTCGCCCGCCCTGGAGGCACGATCGTGCTCGCTGGCACCCGCGGCACTCCCGAGACGCCGGGCTTCGACCCCGATCACATCGTCTACAAGGAGCTGCGGATCATCGGAGCCCTCGGCGTTGATGTCGGCGCCTACCGCAAGGCCCTGGATCTACTGGTCTCAGGCCGCTACCCGTTCGAAGACCTGCCTCGCCAAGTCGCCGGCTTCGACGACCTCGAGCCGCTGATTCAGCTCCTCGCCGGAGAACGTTCCGGCGTGCCGCCCGTGCACGGCGTCTTTGCGCCGTGAACCATCAAACACTGCATGGTGTGTTTGCGCCGTGAACTATCAGATTCAGTATGGAGTCATTGCACCCGACCCTGCCCGGAGCTAGGAGCCTTCCCATGAGCCGACCGGTCTTCGAAACGTTCAACTCCGAATGGGCCGACAAGGTCTTGGGCCGTGTCTCCCGCTCGGGCATTGACGGCTATCTGGGCATCAGGGCGGTGGAGTTCGAGGCCGGGCGGCTCGTGTGCGAGATGCCGATCACCGACGAACTGATCACCACCATGGGCACCATGCACGGCGGTTGCCTCTCGGCGATGTGCGATCACGTGCTCGGCGTGGTCATGTACCCCGTCATGCCTCCGGGCTACTGGGCTGCGACGACCGAATTCAAGATCAACCTGCTCGCACCGGTCACCGGCGGCACCTGCGTGGCCACCGCCGAGATCATTTCGATGAGCAAGCGACTCGCTGTCGTGCGTGTCGAGATCACCAACGGCGAGCGGATGGTCGCCGTCGCTCAGGGCACCACCACAATCGTCGCCCCGAAGACTTCAGGCTGACCGCAACGGGCGGCGCGCCGCTGCGTACTACCGCCTACTGACGGGCCATCTCGGCTCGGGCGGTGGCGGCGACGTCGGCCGCTGTGCGCTCCGAGAGGTTGATCTCCACCTCGTGCAGAGTTCCGGCAAACGGGAACGAGCCCTCGTAGTGCTCAGACACCGTTGAACCGTGGTCGTGGCCGATGCTGGAACCCACCGACGAGATCATCCGCATGATGAACGGCAGCTCAGCGGTGCCGGCCGGCTGGCCGTCGACCGCCACTTCGATGACTCCACCCACCTTGTCTGTACGGCGGAGCCGCACCGACAGCTCGCAGTCGCCTTCGGGCACCTCGATGGACGACTCCACGATCGTGCGATCAGCGAACGCGTTGTAGTCCACAACGAGGCGTTCGTTCTGGACGAAGACCGACACGCCGGCACCTGCGCTGCCCGTCGCCCAGATGACGCCCTCGTCGCCCGGCCCCCGACTCACCCGGGCTGTGAGGTCGAACAAATTGCCACCGGCAGACGGGGACGCCCCTATGGGGATCCGGGACAGCGGCGGGCGGTACACATAGCGCCGGCTCGGCGGATGCGGCGAGTTCTCGCGCAACCGTGCCCCGAACAGCAAAATGCCGCGGCGGTCGTCGAGCGGCAGCACGCCGTTGCGCTCGGCTTCGGACCACCACAGGCCGATTAGCTCTTCGAGACGCTCAGGCTGGTCAGCCGCGAGGTCATTGCATTCGGAGGGGTCCGCCCCGAGGTCGAACAGCTCCCACGGCTCGGTGTCGAAGTCGTCGTCCGGGAGGTGCCGCACCACGGCCTTCCACCAGATGCCGTCCCCGAACGCGACCAGGGCACGCGACCCGGAATTCTCGAAGTACTGCAACGTGTTCGTGGCCTGGGCATCAGGGTCCGCCAGTACCGACGCGAACGAGTTGCCGGTGACCGGGAGCTGGACCAGTCCTCGGTACGTCTCGGGCGGCGTGACACCGAGGAGCTCGTAGACCGTGGGGGTCACGTCAGACACATTGACGAATTGGCTCCGCTTCGTCCCTTGCTGATCGGCGGCGATGCCGGCTGGCCAGTGAACAACCATCGGCACGTGCACCCCGCCCTCATGGGTGTTCTGCTTGTACCAGCGGAATGGCGAGTTGCCGCATTGTGCCCAGCCCCACGGGTAGTTGGTGTGGCTGTTGGGACCACCGATGTCGTCGAGCCGCTCGACGACATCGTCGATCGACTCAGCCAGTCCGTTGAAGAAACTGAATTCGTGCATCACGCCGGTCGGTCCGCCCTCCTGGGACGCACCGTTGTCGGCCATCACGATGAAGATCGTGTTGTCGAGCAGCCCGAGATGTTCGAGCCCGGCAACGAATCGCCCGATCTGGTCGTCGGTGTGATCCAGGAAAGCGGCAAAGGCCTCTTGCAGCCGGCAGGCCAGCTTCTGCTCGTTCACTGACAGCTTGTCCCACGGCTTCACGCCCGGGTTCAGTGGCGCCAGCACGGTGTGCGGCGGGATGACGCCCATCTCGATCTGCCGGTCGTACCAGCGCTGGCGCACCACATCCCAACCCTCGTCGTAGCGGCCCCGGTACTTCGCGAGGTACTCCGGCGGTGCTTGGTGCGGAGCGTGAGTGGCGCCAAAGGGCAGGTACGCGAAGATCGGCCGGTCGGGACGCACTCCCTTGCTGTTGCTGATCATCTGCAGCATCTGATCGGCGAGGTCTTCGCTGAGGTGATACCCGTCCTCGGGACCTGCAGGCGGGTCAATCGGGTGATTGTCAGTGACAAGTTCGGGGAAGAACTGGTCGGTCTCACCTTCGAGGAATCCGTAGAAGCGGTCGAAACCCCGGCCAAGGGGCCATTGGTCGAACGGGCCGGCGGCAGAGCTGTTCTCCGTCGGCGCGAGATGCCACTTGCCGGTGCAGAACGTGGCATAGCCCTCGTCTCGCAGCACCTCTGCGACGGTCGCAGCGTGGTTGGTGATGTGCCCGAGCTGATTCGGGTAGCCGGTCTGGAAGTTCGACACCGACCGCATGCCGACGGCGTGCTGGGCCCGGCCGGTCAGCAGTGATGCCCGGGTCGGCGAGCACAGCGGCGCTACATGGAAGTTCGTGAACTGGACGCCGTCCGCAGCGAGTGCATCGATGTTCGGCGTGTCGATGTCAGACCCAAAGCAGCCGAACTGGGCGAACCCGGTGTCGTCAAACAGCACGAACACGACATTCGGCGCCCCCTCGGGTGCGCTTGGATGTTCCTCGAACCACGGCTCTGACTCGGCAACAGTTCGACCGATGCGACCCTGAAATGACGGATGTGCCCTGGGGATGGCCATCGGTGCCCTCTCGTCGGCAAGATCGCCCAACGCTATGCCACCCTCAGCCCCGTATTCGAGACAGTCGCCAGTGGTCAAACAGTGAGGATGTCGACGCGTAGCCCAGCGGCGTCAGCGAGTGCCCCGAGATCGTCGGGATCGGAAGTCGCTATCTCGTCGTCGTGTTGGCAGAGGGCTACGAGCGCGGCATCTACGGCATCACGTGTTTGGCTGCGAGCCAGCAGCACACCCGCCCTGCGTCCGAGCACTTCATCAAGCGGCACCGTTCGGATCCCACGCAACGACCTCGCGAGGCGTGCTTGTCGCCCCGAACCTCCCCGCCAAACTTGCGCGATCACGCCGCCGTGCGTCACGGGGAGATCGTCTGTCCGCAGGGCTCGTCTCAACCGTTCCCACATCAGGCGATCGTCGCGCTCAAGGGCAATAAACGCCCCAGCATCGAGGACCAGCGTCATCTGGTTTCTCGCGCTCTTGCTTGCACGCGAGCGCGCACGGCTTCCGCTGCTTGACGATCACGCAGAATTCCAGCTTCGATCTCTTCGTCGGTGATCGCGCCGAATTCTGCTTCGTAGTCCTCGATGGCCTCGGCCAGCGCCGCGAGGCGTCGCCGCTTCTCGCTCTTGGCTGCCATCGCCTCGTTCACCCACGCACTCACCGACGATGCGTCGCCCGCGTTCACCGCGTTGCTCGCAGTCTCGATGAGATCTTCATCGACGGTGACGGTAATCCTGCGTTTTGTCATACCTTCATCATATTTTCCCGTGCGCACCTGCATGGTCCTGCCACAAGGCCCATCACCGCGGCATCTGTTGGAGGCATGAGCCTCGCTGTCACCTGCGGCCGAGCAGGCTCTTGATCCGGTTGACGGCTGGGGTCCAGATCCACTCTGGCTGCGTGACTTGGTGGTGATTCTCGCCGGGCAGTTCCATGGGGTCGTAGTAGTTCTTGTCGGAGTTCTTGCGCATGTCTGTCGTCCGCTTCAGTACTCGCAAGTGTGCGTAGGCGGTCCCCTTGTGGGTCCAGCCCTGCCGGTGGTAGTTCCAGTTATCCGGCGCCAAGAGTTGCGCAGCTTCAAAGTGCCGCAGTGCACGCTCACTGTCGCCTGCCGCTTCGAAGTGCAGCGCGAGCTTGAACGTCGGTTCCGCCAGCAGCGTGTCATCGTCGACCGGCTTGCGGCGAGCAGCCAGCTCTTCGTTGGTCCAGACGAACTCGCTGTCCGCCCCCCGCTCGATCCAGTCTCGAGTCGCATCGGCAAACGCGTTGCTGCCGAGGCGGACCTTGCCGAGTCCGAACTTGATCGTGGTCTCGGCCGGGTACACACCTTCGTTGCTCCGAACGATGCGACCCTCCTCGTCGATCCATGCGGCCGACGGCACGTTGACCCAGCCGAACAACGAGCTGACCTTGTGTGTCGGGTCGACAAGGCACCGGTAGGTCGGCGAGGCCCGGTCGAGCCACTTGCCGGCCGCGGCCTCGCCTTCCGAATCCTGGGCCACACCGATCAGCTCGAATCGATCGGAGCCGATCGACTCGTAGAGCTCCTGCCAGACCGGCAGGCTGATCCGGCAGCCTCACCAGGAGGCCCAGGTGAACAGCACCACCTTGCGTCCTCGCAAGTCGGACAGTCGAAGCGTTTCGCCGTTGCGCTCGGTCATCTCGAAGTCGGGAGCGAGTCCCGACTCCAACCCAGATCGGCGAATCTCAGGCACCGAGCCCAGGCTCCACACACCGCCGTCGCGAACGTGTTTCTGGCCGATCTTGTCGGCAAAGGCCGAGTAGCAGAACCACACCCAGTCGTCGGCGTCAGCGATCCACGTTTCACGCTCGGCCTCAAACAGTGGCACGCACAGCTCCCCAAGGCACACCCCCTCAGGTTTCATCTGCCAGCCAGTGGCTCCGGAGAGCTCGTCGACCCGCACCCACAGCGCTCGCGTGTCATCTGTTCGCTGGGCTACTTCGCTCGTCTTGTCGTTGGCGAGGATGATCACAACTTGCCCTGCCTTGGCCGGCTCACGCCATTATGGAAGACCGCCGCCAGCAAGTACGCCCGATTTGCCTCCCGGTCGGCTGGGAACTGATTCTCGTAGGTGGTCATCATCCGCTCAGAGCGCGTCGACGATGTGTTGTACCTCGCTCAGGTCCCGCGACAGCAGCGACGCGCGGACGTCATCGGGCAGATCCGCGAACTTGGGATCGCACCGGGGCCGTTGAGGTTGTGCACGCCGGACTCCTCGACCGTTGGGCCCCACTGGTTGCCGCCGTTGTGGCCCATCTGCCCTGGACCGGTCATGTCGATGACATTCGGGCCAAAGCTGGCGTCCACCCGATCGCCGTCGCACATGTGCTCGTCGACGTGACCGTAGGGATCGTGCCAGTAGTCGTAGGCCTGCGAGCCGTACACGTGACGTCCGACGCCCCACGCCAGCGAGTAGGGCGCACCCTGCGCCGCCAGCTCCCGGAAGTGCATGTGACCCCGGAACACGTCGTCCATGCTGAAGACCTCGAACGCGGCATGGCTGAACTGGGCAGCGGGAGTTCCGTCCATCAGTGGCAGCACCAGGATGCTGTGGTGGTCAGTGTCGGCTGCGCCCCGGTCCATCCGCATGAACTGGAACATCACGTCGGAGCCGGTGGCCTTGATCACCTCCACGAGCGGCGGCGGGAAGTGCTCCTCTGCGCCCGGCGGGATGATCATCCGAGCCGCATCGCTCACGAGCATGCCGAAGGTATCCGCCAGGAACTTCATGAAGAACCGGTGGGCACCGGGCGGTACTGCCGCCACCATGTGGCCCAGCCGGTACACCTCGGGCGCTCCGGGAGCCTTCTGGATCGGGGCGCGGTTGCCGCTCACGTCCTGCTCAACGCTGACCCGTTCGGAGACACCTGCGTGGTTGTAGGAAGTGCGATCGCGGCGGGGTGAGAGCGGTTCGGCCTGCTGGCCGGCCCGCGGCTCGGTCTGACAGCGGTGCTCAAGGCGCTGTCCAAGGACGTGGTCAAGGACAACGTGACGATCAGATGAGCGGCGTCGTCGGCTTCAGACCGAGCAGGGATCGACCCATTTGCTCCCGGCTCATGTCCCACTCGAAGAAGGCATGCGTGGCCAGCATGTTGATGTCCCGAAAGAACCGCTGAACGGGCGAGTCGTCGGCGAAATTGGACGTACCCGAGTGGTGGATGATGTCGTTCACCGTCCGGCGGCAGTGATCCACGACAAAGCCCGCTTGCGCCTTGAATCGAATCCGATCCTCAAGGCTGAACGTGTGGCCAGACTCAGCCAGTTCGATGGTCTCGCGCACCTGATCGGCCACCAGCCGTTCCGCCACGAGCGCCGCTGCGGCAGCCTCGCCGAGCCGGGCGTGCGCCAGCTTGTCGTCCGCCACGACAGAGCGCGTGTGCGTGCGCACCCGGTTCTTCACGATGTGCTCGAAGGCGGTGGCCGCTCCCCGCAGCCCGCCGGAGAACACCGGCATGGCTTCGCAATAGATGAACGGCATCAGCGGCAACAAGTACATGGGATCGTCGTGGAGCCGTGCACCCGGCGTGTCACCGTTGACGAAGTCCAACAGCGGCAGCACCCGGTGCTCAGGGACGAATACGTCGTGTATCTCGAAGTCGTTGCTGCCTGTACCTGACATCGCGGCCATGTGCCAGTTGTCGACGAGTGTGGTTTCCTCGGCACGCATCGCCACGATGTAGATGTTTCCGTCGGTGCCTCTGCCGCCGGTGCACACCCAGTCCGCGTGAACGATTCCCGTGCCCCATGGCGAACGTCCCGAGGCGATCAAACCGCCTTCAGTCGGCTCGAAGCGGACGGTCGGCGCCGTGGTGACGGGAATGAGGGCGTAATTCTTGCCGTCGAAGAACTCTGCTTGGGCCTCTTCGGAGAACTTCAGCGCCATCCAGTTGTGGCCGCTGTAAAAGGCCAGGATCCAGCCGGTGGACATGCACGCGGCGCTGATGATCTCCACGACTTCGCGATGGGTGTTCAGCGACCCTTGCAGTCCGCCCCAGCGCCGAGGCACCAAGATCGAGATGAGCTCAGCGTCGATGAGCTCGCGAATCGTCTCGTCGGGTAGCCGGCGCATGGTCTCCGCATCGGCTGCACGCTCCGCGATGACAGGCGCCAGCTCGCGTGCCCGGCCGACAAGTTCCGCGTGATCTGACATTCGCTGTGTCGCCGCCGGGTTCTCAGGTCGCCTCGTGCGAAGCGACGGCTGCGTCGGGCACCCAGTTGCCATGGAAGCCGTAGGGCACCCGCTGCGGCAGCGGGACCCGGGCCACGGGTGAGCGCCCAAGATCCCGAGCGTCGAGGATGACCAGTTCGCTGCCGTTGCTTGTCTCGTCGTAGACGAACGAGATCAGCCAGCCATCGTCCTCGGCGGTCCCGTCGGGATCGGGAACGAAGACCGCCTCGCCGCTGCCCCGGCCGAGGCCGTGATCGTGAAATACGGCGATGCCGGTGTCGTAGTCGATCTTGTAGTTGGCACCTGGGATGAGGCCGTCGCCAACACCCACCGTGTAGCCAAAGCGGTGCTTGCGGCCGGTTTGATCGCCCCGCACCTGGGGGAATTCGTGGAATCGGTCGTCGACCCGCTGCTCCGACACCCGGCGGCTTACCGGGTCGACGATCCAGCGGTCAAGCGTCGGCTTGGAATCGCCTGCCGGACCCAGCAGGTCACGGTCGAACATCTTGTCGTAGCGGCACAGGTCGAGCACCACGCGCCCGTCGTCGTCCTCGTAGGCGTTGAGCGGGTGGAAGACGTAGCAGAGCCCGACGTCGCACCAGATGATGTCGTCAGCGCTGCCCTCTCGCGGCAGAAGCCCAACGCGGGCGCCGTAGTCGGGGTCCCAACGGAACGGGAACGATGACTTCCCGCTCAGCGCGATGTCGAGGTCGACCGTGACCGGCAGGTCGTACACCACCGCGTAGTTCTCGGTGAGGGACATGTCGTGGATCATGGACATGCCACCCAACGGGATGTCCACCGTCCTGCGCACCTGGCCGTCTGTGCCGACCACGACGTATTCGATGTGGTCCAGCAGGTCCTGCCACGCGTAGCAGATGGCGTGCATCTCGCCGGTGGCGGGGTCCACCTTGGGATGAGCGGTGAAGCCGGTCTGCAGCGTCCCAAAGAAGTCGTTGCGGCACACCGTGTCCAGCTCGTAGCCGAGCTCGGCCGGCAGCGCACCGGCCTCGACCAGCGCCCAGGTAGTTCCGGCGAAGCCGCCGACGCTGGTGTTCGGTGAAAAGTCGAGGCCACGGCTGGGTCCGGGGACTGGAGGCTCGCCGAACGTCTCGGTGACTTCGCGACCGCGGACCCAGCGATTGCGGTACCACTCGGCGCGGCCGCCGCGCAGCCGAACGCCGTGCACCATGCCCGTGCCGGTGAACCAGTGACTCGTTGCGGGATCGGTCGGCACGACCGGGTTCGGCCCGTTTCTCAGGTACCGACCCTCGAAGGCTGCGGGAATCTCCCCGATCACCTCAAGATCGAACGCAGTGAGCTCTGTGGTCACCCGAGCAAAGTTGCCCTCGGTGTAGTTGTTCTGAGGCTTTGCCTCGGAGGTATCGGCAGTCCCGGCAGTTTCGGCAGTCTCGGCGGTGTCAGTCATCAGGGACTTCCCGGTTTGTCGCCAGCCAGATCGACATACCGGCCTATGACGTTGCGAGTCACGGTAGCGACGTCGTCATGCTCAAGGCCATAGGCCCAGTCGGTGCAGCCCGTCGTGAAGACCTCACCCGAGCCTCGACGGAACCATCCCATCACGGCGGCCCCATAGGCGAAGCGTTCCCGGTTCTCGGGAGTGTCGCCGCCGCCGAGACGCTCAGTCACCCAGTTGAGCTCTCCGACGTAGGTGTCGGGCAGCCCTGGCGGTGCCTCAGAGGTCTCCCACAGGTGCGCCGGCGCCGTGCCCAGCACCTCGAAGTTCGCCGGGGTGCCACCGGTTCCGGTGCTGACCGGCAGCCCGTCGACCAGGGCCATCTCGCAGCCGTCGCACTCGTAGCCAACCACCACCGGCTCTGCCCCCACAACGTCTCCAGCTATCAGCCGTAGTCCGTCGAATGCCCAGTGGCGCGGCCGCCAGATCGTGTACCCACCAGTTCCCTTCGGGGCACTGCGGCAATGGGCGTAGCCGCCCCGTGTGAAGCTGACGCCGGTCATCTCGGATTCGGGTCGTCCCGTCAGCGGATCGCTCCACATGGTGGACACGGTGTGCTCTATGTCGGTGCCCATCACGGGGTCGAGGTGGAATTCGAGCTTGTAGCCGATCACCCGGTCTTCGTCGCCGAAACGGACCTGCCAGAACGAGGTGTTGCCGGAGAAGAACGCCACGGCGCCGCCGGCCTCGACCCAACTCTCGACATGGTCGCGCATTTCGGCTGACCAGTACTCGTCGTGTCCGACGCTCAAGTAGATGCGGCGCCCTTCGAGCAGGTCGGGTTGGGTGTGGAGGTCGAGGCTCGTCGCGTAATCCAGGCTTACGCCGTTGCGTTCGGCCCAGCTCACAAAAAGGCGCTCCCAATTGGCCCAACCCGCGGCGGCGGACCAGTACGAGTAGTTCTCGAAGTAGTCGTCGACCTCGGCGCGAGGCAGCTGCCCGAATCGGGCTACGCGGTAGCGATGCGGGTCTGGCTTGTCGAGGAAGCCGCGTGGCAACGGCCGTTGCTGGGAAGACTCGTGGCCGCCGGTGTAGAAGCTCGGCCCGCCCCAGTCGTTGTAGGCCGCCCAGGTCGAGGTGGACAGCACCAGCAACGTTGCACCCGGCTCGGCGGCCCGCACAACGAAGAATGCTTCGGCGACCTCGCCGTCGGTGCCGTGCAGTCGCACCAGATGGAATCCCGGCTGCCACTGCGGCTCGATTCCCAGCGAGAGCGATGGGGCCCAGCCGCAGCCTTCGGTGGCACAGTCGTCAGGCACCGGCTGTTCGGTGACCGGCACCTCCCAGGAACCCGCCGAAGTCTCATCAGCACCGATTCGCAGCACCTCGACCCGACACGAGCCGCCGGCGGCGCTGATCATCAGGTCGATGGTGTCTCCCGCCACGCCGCTCTGTGGCCAGCAATAACCCGCAATCATGCTGCGACCGTAGTGACCGTTCCGGCGAGAACGTGTTTGCGTAGCTGGCCGGCATCGCATGCTGGTTGCCGGTCAGGAATCCGCTCAGTCCTGCCTGGTGCGCCGTGGCGGCAAGCTCAACGACGTTGCGGGCCTGCTCGCCGGTGTCTTCCGCGCTCATAGGCCGCTCGAAGAAGGCCCCAGGCGGAAGCGAGTCAAAAACCCGCGTGAACTGCGGGTAGGTGTGCGGTCCCGTCGGGTGCAGAAACCGTATGGACGTACCCAGCTGCATGAGGCCGTCACCCCTGCGGCGGAGTGTGCTCGAAGGGCAGATCTTGGTATTGGTACTGGGTGACGGTGATCTGCAGCACGACGCCGTCGTCGCCTCGGGTCGGGAACGGCTCGCCCGTGTACTTGTGGCTGAGCGCATCCAAGGCCGCCATGTCGGGGTCGGCTTCCACCACGCAGGTACCGCGCAGCTGGAGCTCTTCGTAGGGGTTGTCGACGTCGACGATCGAGATGGCGACACGCGGGTCTCGCAGCACGTTGCGCGTCTTCAGCGAGTCCTGTCCCGTGGCAATCGTCACGGTGGATTCGTCGGTGAGCTCGATCCAAACCGGGTCGAGCTTGGGCGACCCGTCCGCACGCAAGGTCGCCAGATGGGCGAAATTCGGTCGACGCACCAAGTTCTGGGCTTCAGTACTCATGATCTTCGGCGATGGCGTCGTCATGGTTTCTCTCGCTTCGTGGATCAACCGGTCGGGCTCACCGTAAGCGCTGTCGTCTCGTTGACGCCATGGTGGTGTCGATCATGCCGGTGGTCAGCTCCTCGTCGACGATCAGCACGCTGGTTCGACGTCAGTTGCTGTGAAGTCGCCGTGCTTGTGCAGCGGAAGTAGTTGGGCGAATTCAGCGAGCGCGTATGCGACTCATCGCGTTCACAGAACTCCTGCGTGATCTCGCCCAGCATCGGCACAGAGCCTTGAGATCTTGGCCTATGCCATCCCCATATGCCTTCTATCATCGCTTCGCATATGCGGTCGGCGCACACAAATATGACAGGAACAACCTCGTTCAATTTGCGGGTGGGGGGGGGGTTAGGCTTGTTGGTGCTGTTATTGGTGGCGGTGCCCTCGAGCCTGGTGTCCTCGGCTTCGGCGCAGGCCCCGCCCAGCGATGACGCATCGCTGAGCGCTTTGTCGCTGAGCGCTGGAAGGCTGTCACCGCCGTTCGCCAGTGACACGACGATCTACACGGCCAGTGTGGGCTACACCGTCACCCGCCTCACCATCACGGCGACCAAGAGCGACCGCGCCGCTGCTGTCGCGTTCCTCGACTCCGATGATCGGTTGCTCGCGGATGTCGACGCTGCAGACGGGCAGCAGGTGGACCTGTCGTCGGTGGGCGACAACGTCGTCAAGGTGAGGGTGACGGCGCCGGACGCCATCACTACCAAGATCTACACATTGACGGTCACGCGGACGGAGCAGGACACGTCGCTGAGCCCGTCGGCGAGCGATCCGGTCGCTGCGTTCGCGTCGAGCGCCAAATATGCCGTGACGTTCCGGGGCGCATGGACGAGCGCTGTCACACCGGGGGGCGTTGTCGGGGGTGCGCACTTCTCGCGCCTGATTGGCGGCGTCCACAACGCGGCCGTGACGTTCTTGGAAAGCGGCGAGATGAGCAGCGCCGGGGTCGAAGCTATGGCAGAGGTCGGGGGCTGGACGGGCCTGCGTGGCGAGGTGCTGGCTGCCGCGCCGGACGCGCTCAGCAGTATCAGCGGCGACACCGATTCCATCTCTGCCACAGGCTCGCAGAGCCTGACGGCTTCGCTGTCGACCGAGCATCCGCGGGTCACGCTGGTCACGATGATCGCTCCCAGCCATGACTGGTTCGTGGGCGTGTCGGGATTGTCGCTGCTCGACAGCGAAGGCCTCTGGCTGCGTTCGCACGCAGCGAACCTGTACCCGTGGGATGCCGGCACCGAAGATGGGACAGGCTTCTCGCTCAGCCCCAGTGTCGCGACCAGCCCGCCGGGAGTCATTGAGAGCATCCGTGGCACAGGCCCGTTCACGGCCGATCCGATCGCGACCCTGAACTTCGTGCTGGAGTCAGTGACCACGATACGCACCGCGGACGAGAACACTGCAACTGGAACCGATATCGGCGCGCCGGTCACAGCCATCGACGTGAGCGGCACAGTGGCCTACGCGCTTGGCGGCACTGACGCCTCCTCGTTCGACATCGTCGCTTCGACGGGCCAGCTCCGGACCAAGGACGCCCTCGACTACGAGACGAAATCCAGCTACGCGGTGACCGTCACGGCCACGGACTCCGACGGCACCACCTCTGTCGCGGTGACCATCGAGGTGACCAACGTCGCCGAGCTGCTGTCGGCGGCAACAGGACCGGCGAGCGTCACCCACGCAGAGAACGATGCCGGCCGCGTGGCCACCTACACCGCGTCCTCACCGCAGGACACCGACGGCATTGTCTGGTCGCTGTCGGGAGACGATGCCGCCCACTTCGGCATCGACGAACCCGGCGGCGCGCTGAGGTTCCACATCGACCCTGTCTCCCCGAACATCTTCCCGAAGCCGCCCGACTATGAGTCGCCGTCCGACGCAGACCAGGACAACGTGTACAGCGTGACCGTCACCGCCTCGATCGCGGGATCGAGCACCAGCGTGACGAAGGACGTGTCGGTCGCCGTCACCGACGCGGACGAGGCCGGGACGCTCATCCTGTCCTCGACCCGCCCCCGGCTCGGAACCGCAGTGACCACGACCTTGAGCGACCCCGAGGGCGTGACCGGAACGCCGGTCTATGCCTGGGAGCGGTCGATACGCCCCAACGCCTGGGCGGTCATCGCCGGAGCGACATCAAGCACCTACACCCCCACAGCCGCCGACACCGGGACGTTCCTGCGAGTAACGGCGACCTATGAGGACGGCCAGGGCACAGGTAAATCCGCCGCTGCGCTGACCTACGAAGTGGTCACGGCGAGCCTGCTGAGCGGTCTGTCAGTTTCCACGAACGACTCGTCGGCAAACCCCGCCCGCGCCCTGTCCCCAACATTTGGCGCGGACATCCTCCACTACGCCATCGGATGCACCGAAGCCGGTGACACGATGACCGTGACACCGACAGCGGCGTCCGGCGTCCGGCTGGCCGTCAATGGCGTGCAGACCGCAAGCGGAACCGGGACGGCGGTGACGGTCGCCGCAGAGAGCGATGTACACATCGCTCTATCCGGTGCCGATGGCGCGAGCACGACCTACGTCGTGCACTGCCTTATCCCGGAGCTGTGGCTAATGGAGGCGGCCAAGACCTCGGGCGCCACTGGGATCCTCGAGGATCTCATCCTGCTCAAACTGGGGGACCACACCACCACCGTGGCAATGCTCGACAACAACGCCGTACCCAGGTTTCATCGAGACGTAGGGCACCGGGTCTGGGCGTACTTCCGCGTCGGCCGGGTTGACGTCGCCGACCAGCGGCAAGGGCACGAACCCGAGTATCGATACGCCTACATAAAGAACATCACAGGCGCTCAAGAATGGGTGATTCTTAACCAGGACCTGGAATTGTTCGACACTGCGACGACCGAAGCCCCGCTGGTTACGACCGATGTCCACGACCTCCGCATCCTGGAGAACGGGAACTACCTGCTCATGGCCTACGAGCCGGCCGAGCGCGACCTCAGCGATCTGCCGTTCGATCACCCTGACGTCGACGCGGTCCAGCCCCAGACGATCAAGGACTCGGCCCTGCAGATCGTCACGCCGGCGGGGCAGGCGTTGTTCACGTGGAACACCTGGGGGAACATGCCCCTCGAGGACTGTTCCCAGGAACGCTTCCCAGACGGCTACGCCCACCTGAACTCGCTGCAGATGCTCGACGGGCTCATTTTCGCCTCGTTCCGGGGGTGCTCGCAGGTGCTGGCCATCGATCCGGACCACACGGAGAACCACAAGGTTGTGTGGAGGTTGGGTCGCACCAACCTGACTGCCGCGCAGTGGGAGGAGCGCAACATCGGCCCGGCGCCAATGGACATCTTCGGTGATCCCGCCGGCCAGTTCTGCGGGTTGCACGCGGCGCAGGTGCTGCCCAACGGCAATCTCATGCTCTTCGACAACGGCATAGCGTGCTTGATGAACCCTTGGACGGGTGAGGCAGTGGGACGCGTAAGCGGCGAGTACAGCCGCGCCGTGGAGTACGCCCTCGATCTGGAGAACCGCGAAGCGGTCTTCTTGCGCGATCACTCGCTTCGCGGCGCCGACCAATACCTTGGGTATTTCCATGGCCAAGTCGAGCCTCTCGACAACGGGGACTGGCTGGTCAGCTGGGGTCGCCCCCATCCCCAGAACGCGACGCTCGACTCGCTGCCCGTCGAAGCGGTGACCCAAGTCGATCCGGACACCGGCGAAGAGAAGTTCTCACTCCGCGATCCCGACCGCCCACGACTTCACGTTCGCGCCATTCCGCTCCATCCGGTGGCGCTGTTCGCCGAGCCTCAGCTGCTGGCGGCGGAGTTCCCGGCCAGCAGCCACACATCGTTGGCGTCGCTGGGCCCCGCGGACCGGCTGAAGGTGGTGGTGGCGTTCAATCAGCCTGTGGTGGATCCAGTGGCTGCTACAGCGTCGGTCAGCGTGGTGGGGGCGACCGTCACGAGCGTGAGCCCCCATCGCGTGCACGGCGAGGCGGCCAATGCCTACATCTTCACGCTGACGCCCGCGGGGTACGGCGCGATCACGTTCGGTCTGGTCGAGGGCCAGGCTTGCGGTTCGGGCGGGGTGTGCACCGCTGATGGGCGGACGCTGTCGGAGGTGCCTGCTGCTTACACCATCGCCGGCGCCCCGCAGTTCCCGTCCGGCGAAAGCGGAACACGCAGCGTGGCTGAGAACACCCCCGCCGGGCGCAGCATCGGCGATCCGGTCGCGGCCAGCGACCCGGACGGCGCGACGCTCGCCTACACCCTGGGAGGCGCCGACGCGACGGCGTTCGGGATCTTGGCCTCGACGGGCCAGCTGCGCACCAGCGCGCCCCTCGACCACGAGGCCAAGAGCCGCTACACGGTGACGGTCACGGCCACGAACCCGTCGGGGGCCGATGCCACGGTCACCGTGGAGATCGAGGTCGGCGACGTGAACGATGCACCAGTGCTGTCCGCGGTGTCCGGCTCTGGCGTGTTCAGCTTCGAGGAGAACACTGCTGGGGCTGTGGGCGTGTTCACGGCGGCCGACCAGGACGGCGACGCGATGACCTGGTCGTTGTCGGGCCCGGGATCCGATGCGGACCTGTTCTCGATCGACGGGGGCGTGCTGAGCTTCCTGGCGGCCCCGGACTTCGAGGCCAGGTCGGACCTTCAGGGCAGGCACGTCTATGAGCTTGTGGTGGAAGCCGCTGATCACGAGTTGGCCGGGACGCTGGATGTACAGGTGAACGTGACGAACGTGAACGAGGCGCCCGAGATCGACGGGCCGGGCACGGCTGCCGTCGCGGAGGGCAGCGCGGGCGTCGTTGCCGCCTTCACGGCGACCGACCCTGAGCGCAACTCGGTGGGGTGGTCGTTGCTGGGTGACGATATGGGCGCGTTCGATGTCGTCGATGGCCGTCTGAGCTTCACGAGCCCGCCCGATTTTGAGGCGAAGGCTGACGCGGACGGTGACAACAGCTATGAGGTTGTGGTGGTGGCATCTGATGGCCAACTCCTCGCGAGGCGCGCCGTGGAGGTGAGCGTCACCAACGAGGACGAACCAGGGGTGGCGTCGTTGTTGCCGGTGCAGCCCCAAGTGGGGACAGCCTTGGAGGCGAAGCTGTCGGATCCCGACGTGGTCGTGGCGTTGTCGGTGAGTTGGCAATGGCAGGCGTCGCCGGACAAGAGCTCGTGGAGCCTCATCGACGGTGCCGTGTCGAGTGCCTTTACCCCGGCCGGCAGCGATGTCGGCCGGTACCTGCGGGCGCGGGCGTCCTACAGCGACGGGCACGGGTCCAGCAAGCAGGCGCTGGCCGAGTCGCAGCATCAGGTGCAGGTCGCCCCGGCGGCGAATCAGGCGCCCACTTTCGCCGACGGGACCCTGACGCGCCAAGTGGGCGAGGACGCAGCCGTCGGCAGCCGGGTGGGCGATGCGGTCGCGGCGACCGACCTCGACGGTGAGGCCCTCACCTATTCGATGGTGGCCCAAGGGGGGACCCCGTTCGAGATCATGACCGCGACAGGCCAGCTGCTGACCACCGCCCCACTGGACCATGAGACCGCCGGCAGCCACACGCTGACCGTCACAGCGGCGGACCCATCAGGTGCCGCGGCCACGACCCAAGTCGAGGTCGAGGTGTGGGACGCGAACGAGGCACCGGTGGTGTCTGGCTTGCAGATCGTGCGCTACGACGAGAACGGCACCGGCGATGTGGCCGCGTTCACCGCGAGCGATCCCGACACTGGCGACACTGTGATCTGGGAACTCGGCGGCTCCGACCGGCGCTTGTTCTCCATCGACGGCGGTGTGCTGCGTTTCGAGACGTCGCCCGATTACGACGAGCCCGCCGACCGGGGCAAGGACAACGGTTACGACATCGTGGTCAAAGCCCTCGACGGTGCCAGGCTCGAGAAGACGCTGGACGTGGCTGTGAACGTGACCGACATCAACGAGCCGCCGCTGCTCGTCGGCTCCGCGGAGGTAAGCGTCGCCGAGCGGCGTCAGGCCGTCGCGACCTACACCGCAACCGATCCTGAGAAGATCACCGTCGGCTGGAGCCTCGACGGCGCTGACGGACACCTGTTCTCCATCGACGGCGGCGCGCTCAGGTTCACGAGCCCGCCCGACCTTGACACACCCGCCGACAGCGACGGCGACAACGACTACCAGGTCACCGTGGAAGCCGCAGACGGGGTCCACACCACCCGCGTGGACGTGACGGTGACCGTCACCGTCATCAGCGAACGCCGGCCGCAACCGGCCTTCAGCGGCGGTGGTGGCGGCGGCGGCGGTTGACGGTGTGGAGGGAACAACGCTGTTTGTCGCGAACGGCTGGAGCCCGGCCGACGTGGGCGTCGCTGCGGCATTCGCGGCGCGCACCGATGGCAGTGCCGTCGTCTACACCGAAGGCGACAAACTGCCGAGCGCGGTCAAGGCACTCCTTGAGGTGCGCACTGTGCACCTCATCGTGCTCGTCGGCGGCGAGACCGCTATCTCCCCAGCAGTGCGCAACTCGCTCGCCGACGCCGAGCCGTTCGCCGATATCAAACGAGTCACCGGAACCTCACGAATCGACACAGCAACACGCGCAGCACGCCTCGCTCTCGAGGGCACACGCGCACAAGACGCAGTGCTCATCATCGCCAACGGCTGGAGCCCACCCGACATCGGCGTCGCAGCCACACTGGCGGCCCGGCTTGCGCACTCGGCGGTGCTCTACACCCAAGCCGGAGAGCTTCCCACAGCGTCACGCCAACTCATTGCCGACATGTCCCCTCGCAGCGTGGTGATCGTGGGCGGCACCACCGCGGTGTCCCAAGCAGTCGAGGACGAGATCCGCGCAGCAGCCAGCAGCGCCAGCCTGGAACGGATCAGCGGCTCTTCGCGCACCCACACGGCTCAACTCGCCGCGCATTACCTCGACCAGACATCGGCGCCAGTGCCCGCAGGCGAGCGAACCGTCATCGTGGCCAACGGCTGGAGCCCGTCCGACATCGGCGTCGCAGTCGCACTCTCGGCGCGCACGCCGGGCGCCCTTGTTGTGTACACCGCGCCCGCGACGCTGCCGACCGAGACCACAGAGCTGCTCAGACTCGTCCAGCCGCGACTAGTCCGCATCATCGGCGGGACCAACGCAATCCCCGTCACCGTGCTGAACGAGATCACCGCTGTGCTGCCCGCCGGCGCCCGAACACAACGCACCAGCGGCCAAACCCGAACCCACACCTCCGCCAACGCCGCCCGCATCATCCTCCCCGCGACTAGCGCTGTGTCGGGCAAGTTCGCTGGCGGTCAGGTGCGCTACTGGACGGTGATGGCCGCAGCGATGTGCGCCTCGCCGAGTTGACGACGACCGCCGAGGAATTCGAGCTCAAGAACGAACGAGAAGCCGACGATCTCTCCGCCGCCGAGCGTGACCAATCGAGCAGATGCAGCAGCAGTGCCGCCGGTGGCCAGCACGTCGTCGACGATCAGCACTCTCGCCTGGTTCGCGACGGCGTCGGTGTGCATTTCGAGCCGCTCTGCGCCGTACTCAAGTTCGTAGTCGGCATGCAGGGTTTCGCGAGGAAGCTTGCCCGGCTTGCGCAACGGCACGAAGCCGGCGTCGAGCCGATCCGCCACCATCGCACCGATCACGAAGCCCCGAGCCTCAGGCGCCGCAACGAGGTCAATGCTGCGGTCCCTAAATGGCGCCACCAGCTCCTCGACGCACGATCTCAATCCCGCCGGGTCCGCCAGTAACGGTGTGATGTCCTTGAAGACGATCCCCGGCCGCGGGAAATCCGGCACATCCCGAATCAACAACTGCCACATTGTCCGCGTCTCCCCCACGTTCCGCGCCGGATGACGAAGGGTGGGTTACCGGCGAGGCCCCACTGTTTCTTTCGTCCCCGTAGCGGTCTTGGGTCCGTACTTGCGTTGCGCGGCTTGCTTCGACACCCCGAGCATGGCCCCGATCATGGACCAACTTCGACCCTCGACTCGTGCTGACCCGCACAGCCTCGACCAGCTGCTCGTCGATGGTGTCACGTCGGGTCGCGAGTTTGCTGATGAGCTGAAGCGATGCGGTGTCGGCTTCGACGAGATCTGCTGGGTCGACTCGGTCCGCCCACTCTTCCAGCGCCTCGGCGCGCTGCGCACTCGTCTGGCTCATCGTCTCAACGAACCTCTCAAGGACTCTTGGTGAACAGTCATGGCATGAATGATCGCGGCTACGTCAGAGTTTGGCTGCGATTTTCTGCAGCGTGTTCCAGTTGCGGGCCGTGGCGACCACGCCGAGCCTCTTTTCGAGGAATGCGTATGAAAGGGTCATTGCCTTGACGCCGTCTGGCGTCCAGACGAATGCCTCGGTGCCTTCGATCGCGATGGCCTCGGGGCCGTGGCTCTCTTCCAGGAGCGCCGCTGCCGCATCGGGGTCGGGTTTCTCGGAGAGGAAGTTCACCAGGTAGCGCGAACCGTCGGTGACGACCTCCTGCAGCGGATTGCGGTCGAGCACCGCACGAACCTGTTCCGCTGTTCGAGTGACGCAAGGGACGTTGACGTCGAACCTGTCGCTGAGCAGCCGCTGCACGGACGCAGCGACCTGGTCAGGCCCCGACGATTCGGCCGAGACAATCACGTTCCCGCTCTGCAAGACGGTGGTGACATCGGCGTAGCCCACGTCGGTCAGCATTGACCTGAGCTCCGCCATCGGCACCCGGTTGCGAGTCCCGACGTTGATGCCGCGCGGCATCACGAGAAAACGCTCAGCCATCGTTGTCCTCACAGTGCCGCCCGGTGAACAGCTCGGAGGTGTAGGGAATTTCTAGATGGCCTGATGGGCAGTGGCGCTCAAGCAGCGCCTCGAGGTGTCCGACTGCCTGGGCTTCGCTGATCGCTTCGACTGCGGCTTGCATCTTGGTTGTCGATCGGGACATCTCGATGAGCAACTCGTGGGAAATAGGCCGTGTCCACTCCGCGGTGTGCACGGCGACGTCGGCGAAGCCCGCCTCTCTCAGCTCGCCAGCGATTTCGAACTTGCGGTAGTCGCGTGAGTAGCCGGGGCTGTGCTCTTCAAGGAAGGCCTCGTAGTCGTCCCAGAACGGCGACCCACGCCACATGCGGTTGTTCTGGATGATCGCCAGCACTCCGCCCGGCGCCAGCACCCGTCGAGCCTCGGCATAGAACCGGGGGCGATCGAACCAATGAAGGGCCTGAGCGGCGATCACCAGACCCGCTGAATCTGTCTCCGAGGGCAGGTCTTCAGCAGAGCCGACGCGATACTCGACATCGGCACCGCGGCTGTCGTTGACAGCCTGGGCTCGCATGCCTTCGCCAGGCTCAATCCCGATGATGCGCCACTGGGGCAAGACGAGAGCGAGCTGTCGAGTCGCAATGCCGGTGCCCGAACCGACATCAGCCGCCAGCCGGGGCACACGACGGTCATCGAGCGTTACTCGCAGAGCTGCCCAAAGCGGTTCGGGATACTCGGGACGAGCGCGGCTGTAAGCGCCAGCAAGCTCGTTGAATGCCTGCTGACCGTCACTCACTGAGCGAAAGAGCGCTGACGGCTTGCGCTTCAAAGATCACTTGGGCAGTCCGTACTCGTCGTAGAGCACTTCCCCATGCTCGACCGACGGCGGACCGTCTCCAACGAGTGCGGCACAGCGCCTCCCGATCGAGCGCAGCTCACTAGCGGTAGCTTCGACGCGTCGACGGCGTTCATTGTCCTCTTGACTTGGCTCAGAAGAAACAGTCGGCATCACGGCAGAGCCTAGGAGCGAGTACAGGGCACGTCCGAATGGTGGGAACCGACTTATCGGCCAGTAATAGCTATTTGGTTCGTTCGGGGATGTCGATGAGGCGGCCTCGTGGGATGAGGCGGTCGGGGTCGTACATCGGCAGCGTGCACAATTCGCCCCGCAGCATGGTGCCGTCGTAGGACTCCACATCGAGCTGAGTGCCCGGTCCGTCGCCGGGGTTGTCCAGAAGCGGTCTGCGGCCAGTCGCAGCATGACGCCGTCGTTGATCATGCCGCCGTCGTGGTAGCAGGCGAATTGGTAGCTGCACCGCCCGACCCGCACTTTGGACACGTCCCGCGGGAACACACGGTTGGCCAGCCGCTCAGCATCGGGGCCGACGAACTCAATCGGCATCTCGCCCGTGTGCCGCAGGATCACCTCGCGGCGCACCTTCCAGTACATCTCGTCGGCCGTCACGTCGGCGAAGCGCACCGGCGTCAGCCGGTTGTTGTACAGCTGGTACTCAGGATCGTGCGGCAGTTCCTGGTACATCAGCGGATGCGGCGCCATGGTCCGGGCAAACTCGCTCGGGGGCACTCCTTCGGTCGACAGCGCCTTCGCCACGAACCTCAACGACGGCATCGTCACCGGCACAGCATGCCAACGGCATTGGCGAGCGGCGGCCTATCGGGGATCTCAACGCTGAGCTCGTTCGAGCCACCACACGAGCGACTCCACGTCATCGAGAGCGCTGGCTTGCTCGGCGAGAAACTGGCCGAGGGCGTCGATCAAGGTCGGAACATGATCGCCAGCCCAACGAGGAAACCGGCCAGAGTGGGTGAACACCAGTCCCGAATGCCTTTGCCCAGCAGCAACGATCGCCTTGTGGAGCGCCGCGAAGTCCTTGATGTTCTCGGTAACGACGGCTCGTCGATCCGAGGTTGCAGCACGAAGCAGTTCTGCATCCGGAAGCCCGATCAGTTCAGCGACTTCCTTTACCGCAACAACGTCGTGGCCGAGTCGCCGCAGCTCGACCGCAACGGCGGGCGAGTGCATCTCGTCAAGCAGAAGCCTCACCCCGACAGCAGTTGGCGTTCGCGTTCCCAAGCTGCCATCTCGCGCTCGGCCGCCTCGTCATTGCGAGTCAGCTCGGAGTCGATCTCATCGGTGAACTCGGCGTAGTAGCGACCGGCGGTGCGGACTTGCGCGGAGGTGAGCCCCATCTGAGCCGCTGCCGATGCAGCGCGTTCCTCGACGCTGCCTCGAAGGCCACGCAGCAGTCCAACGACCTCCCACACGTCAGGCCCGCAAGCCAATCCGGCACGGCGACCGCTCGGACCATCGCGGAAACAGACTCCGGGATGGGCTTCCATGCGCAGACCCTCGTCGATCAGACGCTCGCCCACCGCGGAAATCGATTCTGCACTCTGGTGCGCACGACGCTTCAGCCGGTCGTAAGCGCCTGGACGTCGGAACCGGATCGAGAGCACGGTGATGGTGACATTGTAGTCAGTTATCACCGCTCCGCAGATTTGGTCGAACGATTCTGCCGGCCGATGCACGAACCTTTCGCATCGGCGATGCCTGCGCCTACATATCCATGAAATAACCTCTTGGAATTCTTGTTTTTCAAGGATACTGTGGCATTCATGGCAGACGAGACGGGACCGGCGAAGGCCGTCGGAAGGAGATTCGTCGAACGACCGGCGGACGAGCAGGTGCTCCGTTCGGCGATGTCACGCGCACCCGTGACGCTGTTGACGGGGCCACGACAAGCTGGCAAGTCAACGCTCGTGAGGCGTGTCGTCGAGCCGTCACCATCGTCGGTGTTCGATCTGGAGGACTACCGCGACCTGGCGCGGCTGGCCGAACCGATGCTCGCATTGCGCGATAACGGCACGACCATTGTCATCGACGAGGCTCAGCGCATGCCCGAGCTGTTCACCTCCCTGCGGGTCCTCGTGGATGAGAACCGCCGACCAGGGCGATTCGTGGTGCTCGGCAGCGCATCGCCGGACTTGACGGGCCTCGGCTCGGAATCGCTGGCCGGACGAGTGACATTTGTTGAGCTATCCGGATTTCGGCTGAGTGATGTCGGACCAGAACGGCTCGACGACCTGTGGCTTCGCGGCGGACTGCCGGAGTCGTTTCTTGCCGACGACGATCAGACATCGAACGCCTGGCGCGATGACTACGTCGCAACCTTCCTGGAGCGGGATTTGGCCGGTCTCGGCTTTCGATTCCCAGCGGCGACGATGCGGCGATTCTGGACGATGCTCGCCCATTATCACGGCCAGACATGGAACGGCGCAGCGATCGCCCGGTCGATCGACACGTCTGAGGCAACGGTGCGCCGAATGGCCGACGCACTGACCGACGCTCTCATTGTCCGCCAGCTTCCGGCGTGGTTTGCGAACATCTCCAAGCGGCAGGTAAAGGCGCCGCGGATCTACATCCGCGACAGCGGCCTCCTACATCGCCTGCTCGGAATCAACAGCCGGCTCGAACTCGAGCACCACCCCAAACTCGGAGCGAGCTGGGAAGGAATGGTGCTCGAACAACTCCTCATGCGCTATGGCAGCACTGGGGCGACGTTCTGGTCGACCCACGGAGGGGCCGAGCTCGACCTGCGGCTCGAAATTGACGGGCGTGTCATTGGATTCGAGATCAAACGCACTGATCGACCCGCAACAACGAAGTCGATGCACAGCGCCTTGACCGATCTTGCACTTGACCATCTCGTCGTCGTCCATGCTGGTGCGCATCGTTTCGCTCTCGCTGACCGGATCACTGCGGTCAGCGCCGTCGAACTACTCGTGGGGGCCGCTCCGCTGGCGGAACTCTGAATTGCGAACGCATTCGGGGAGTCCGCGAATCCGCTGCGCCGCGTGGTAGTTCAACCACCACCGCAGCACCGCCCAGAGCAGCCGATTCGCCGATCTCGACCGTTCCGGAATGCCGATCGACGATTGCCTTGACCAACGACAGACCGATACCGGCGCCGCCGGAGTCACGCTGCCGGGACTCGTCGAGACGTACGAACCGGTCAAACACCCGCTCTCGGTCGGCTGCGGCGATGCCTGTCCCGTCATCCTCAACGACGACCCGCACGGCGTCCGCGGAGCTCATCGTGGTGATCTGCACCTGACTCACGGCGTGGCAAACGGCGTTCTCCACCACGTTGAACACCGCACGTTCGATCTGCGTGCCGGTGCCAAGTGCCGGAGCGGAGCCATTGGAGAAGACAGTGACGTCGATACCGGCATCGTCCAGCCGGCGAGCGACCTCCTGGCACACCGCCGAGAGATCGACAATCGAGAATTCCTGATCATCGCGCTGTGCATCGAGCCGAGCCAAGTCCAGCAAATCTGCCGCCAGACCCTGCATTCGGCGGGCCTCGGTCTCGATCTTCGGGGCCAACGCAGCCAGTCGCTGAGGATCGTTGCTGATCTGGGCAATCTCCGACACGGCGACGATGGTCGCCAGTGGTGACTTGAGTTCGTGACTGGCGTCTGCCACGAACGCTCGCTGGCGTTCCGAGGCGGACTCGAGCCGGTCCAGCATCTCGTTCATCAATCCAGCCAGCTCTGCTATCTCGTCGTCGCCGCTGGGTTCCGGTACTCGTTCATCAAGCGTCGACCCGCTGATCGCTGCGACACGACGGGAGATGTCGCGCACGGGTCGCAACGTCCTCCCGACAGCGATCCAGATCGCGGCGCCGAGGAGCAGCACGACAACCGGCACGATGATCTTCAGCGCATCTGCCACGGCGTCAACACCGTCGCGAACCTCTCGGATCGATGCCTCAGCAAGTTGCTCGTTTCGCAGATCGCTGTTTGAAGCGTGTTCTGGGTCGCCAGTAGAGCCATCGGCGTCCCGCTCGGCGATGCGAGCGCCGTCCTCGTGGGCTGCACCGCCTTCGGCACCCTCTGCGTCGTCGCTTTCGCTGGACCCTTCGCCAGTGGCCGCATGCGAAGCCGACTCCAGTGCATCGCCCAGTGCAGCCCGCGCATTGTTGGCAAGGTTCCGCTCCACGAGCTGCACGATCACGATCGAGGCCGTCACCAGTACGAGCGCGGTCGCCACCGTTGCCGCCAGCGTGGTCCGAAACTGGACAGAACCGAGCCTCGGGAGCCTCACGTCGCCGGCTCGACTATCCGATAGCCGACGCCGCGCTGGTTGGTGATCGTCCTGACTCCGAAGGGCTCGTCGAGTTTGCGGCGCAGGTAACCGATGTACACCTCGACGATCTTGGGGTCCACGTCGGTGTCGAATCCCCAGACCCTGGCGAAGATCTCCCGTTTCGATACGGGTGCCCCGCCGGCACGCATCAACACTTCCAGCACTCCCAGCTCGGTCCGGCTCAGGGTGATCTCATGCCCCTGACGCCGAACTGTGACAGCCGCTGGATCGAACACCAGGTCCCCCACCTCGAGCACTGCTGGCCGGGGAGTCGGCGGCCGGCGGGCGAGAGCACGCAGACGGGCCAGCAGCACGACGAACGAGAACGGCTTCGTCAGAAAATCGTCTGCACCAGTGTCGAGCGCCTCGGCTTCGTCCCACTCGCCGTCTTTCGCGGTCAGCATCAGGATCGGTGTCCAGTCGCCTTCTTCCCGCAGTGTCCGGCAGATCAGATAGCCGTTGAGGCCCGGCAGCATGATGTCCAGCACGATCACGTCGTAGCTGCCTTCACGAGCCCGCCACAGGCCCGCAGGGCCATCATGCTCGACGTCTGCATTCATTCCGTGCTCTGCCAGACCGTCGCGAATCACTTCCGCCAAGTTGACTTCGTCCTCGACCAGCAGCACGCGCACGTGTCCATCTTGGCCGAGGTATGCCTAGAGGAAGCTGAGAGAAGACTGAGAAGACAGGCGATCGTTCTTACCGGTCTCTCAGTGTTCGGGAGCGACCATGCGTCTCGACGAGGTCGCCTTGGGCGATCGAAACCAAGGAGCCCTTCACTCATGACCAATCGCAAATGCTCTCTCTTCGCCGCACTGGCCCTGTGCTTGGGCCTGCTGCTCGCCGCCTGCGGAGACGACAACGAATCCGAAGGCGAACACCGCGGCGGCGAATCCTCCGGCGAGCACAGCGGGGAGGAGTCCTCGGGTGAACACGGTGACGGTGAATCCGCCGGCGAGCATGGGGGCGAAGAGTCCTCGGGCGAACACTCCGGCGGCGCCGAGGGTGCTGAGGGCGACGAGGAATCCGGCACGCAATACACCAAGGACGAGTCGTACGACGAGAGCCGGAAAGGCGCCCGACTCGTCCTTCGCTACGACGCCGACCAAGATGCCTTCGTCGGGAACGTCACCAACACATCTGACACCGTGCTCGACCAGGTCCGCGTCGAAGTCCACCTGTCCAACGGTGTCGAACTCGGGCCCACTACCCCTGGTGACCTGCAACCCGGCGAGTCAGCCGAGATCACCCTCCCAGCAGACGGTGAGGAATTCGACAACTGGAGCGCTCATCCCGAATCGGGCAGCGACGAGCACGGCACCGAGGGAGACGCCGAGCACGACGGGTAGTCCAACTAGATCGCGGCTCACGTGTCGCCCGTGGACAATCGGCTCAGGCTGGGCTGCCGTCCTGGGTCACCACGTCCTGCATCTCACGGACGTGACGCAGCCACAGGCCACCCCCGTCGTACGGGCGAGGGTCATAGGAGCGGTGCCCGAGCAGCCGCTGGACACGCTCGCTGCACCCTGACAGCTCGCCGAGCGCGAAGTCCAACGGACTGGCTTCCTCAGGGGTCAGCCAGCCGGCCACAAAGCTCACATGCATCGCCCGGCGCCACTGATCCGCAGTGAGATTCGCGCCGCCCCCGTGCAGCACATATCCCGAGTACACGAGAGCGTCGCCCGGTCCCAGCTCAGCCGGCACTGACTCTCGCTCTTCATAGCGAGCGAGTTCGGACTGGCGATGACTGCCCGGCACCACCCGGGTTGCGCCGAGTTCCTCGGTGACCTCATCCAGCCCGATCATGGCGCTGACCGTGACCTCCGGGGATTTTGGCCATGTCGCCTTGACGAACGCCCACCAGTTGTTGGCGTCGCGGTGCAGCATCTGCTCCGGCTCCCCGGGCCCGATGTACATCACCTGGGCGGTGTTCAGCCAGTACGAGCCACAGACCGGCAGCAGCATCGCATCGGCGATCTGTGCGTACAACTCGTTGTCGAGGATGTCGAAGAACGCAGGCGACAGCCGGGCCAAGCTCGAAAAGCGGATCGTGTTCGCCCCGACGAACCGCTTGCCGTCCTCGCCGAGTCCTTGTGTCGCGCCTCCTGGCTCGACACCTCGGGCAAACGCGTCGGCAGCGGCACGCATCTGGGCGATTGGCTCGGCCCCGAACATCCCCTCGACAATCACGCCGCCGTCGTCACGCAGCGCCTCGAGGATGGGTTCAAGCCCGGCTGTGGCTGGGGTCCTGCGGAGCGAACGAGTGGCGGTCATGCTCATGGCAACACGTCTCATCGTCTCTCGCCCGCACATCGAGCGATTTCCCTAGAAACTACCCCTCGGCCGGTCAGCCACGGCGGCCGCAATCGTCGCCGCTGACCCGGAATCGGAGTAGGGCTAGCGTCGAGGGTTGATGGCAACGGGCAACCTTGGGGGGCACCGATGGAGATCGTCACTGTCGACCACGACCGGGCTGCGCAGCTCACCGACGAGGTAGTGGAGTTGGCCTATGCCACCGGATCGTCGACCTATGACTACCAATTTGGCTCACGAGCGGTGTTCGACCGTCTGGTCGGCGACTCGTGGCTCGCCGAAGGCACGCTGTATGGCTACGACGAGACGGTGCTCGCCCTCGACGGCGACGATCTGCTGGGCATCGAGATTGGGTTTTCGGGTCCAGAATTCGACCGTCGCAAGAAGACCCTGCGACCGCTGTGGCAGCCCATCCTCGACGACGACGTGGTCACGCACGACGAGCTTGCGGAGATCGGCCGACGCTCCTACCTCGCCAGCTACCTCAACGTCGTCATCCCCTCAAGCGCGTACTACATCCATGTGCTGTCGGTCCGGCCCGACCGGCACGGCCAAGGGATCGGCGCTGCACTGATGAAGGACGCCATAGAACGCGCCACAGATGAGGGGTACCGCGTGGTCCACCTCGACGTGCTGTCCGACAACCCAGCGGTCAAGTTCTACGAGGCATTCGGGTTCGAGGCGCTGGCACAGACCGTCGCTCCTATCCCCCACAGCTACGGCGTCCCGATGGAACAGCGAATGGCGCTCGACCTGCGCTGACCCGCAGCCGAAGCTGGCATCATTCGCCGGTTCCGACAAAACACCGGAGGACGACCGTGACTGACTTCGTTCGCACCGACGACGCTCACTTCGACGCACTCAGCGACTGGGACTACGAGCCCCGCTACCACCAGTGGAAGGACCTGCGCGTCCACTACATCGACGAGGGACCTCGGGACGCACCCGTCATGCTGCTGCTGCACGGCATGCCGACGTGGGCGTACCTCTACCGGACGATGATCCCGGGCCTCGTCGACGCCGGATACCGCTGCATCGCTCCCGATCACCTCGGCTTTGGCCGAAGCGACAAGCCGACCGATCCGAACTGGTACTCGATTGCCCGGCACACCGAGGTCCTGACCTCGCTTATCTGCGGCCTCGATCTCTCAGACATCACGGTGGTCTGCCAGGACTGGGGCGGCCCGACCGGGCTCGCCCAGGCGGCGATGATGCCCGAGCGATTCAGTCGGCTCGTCATCTTGAACACCTGGCTCCATCACCCCGAGTTTGAATACGACGAGAGCTTTCTGCGGTGGATCGACGCCTGGCGTCCCGGTGGCCGGTATGCGCACCCGCGCCCGAGCATCGGGCTCGTGCCCCTGCTGGCAGGCCGCGTCGTCCGCTCACGCGATGTGGTTCCTGCGATCAAAGCCGGCGTCGAACCAGACCTCGAAGGCGAAGCTGCCCTGAGGTACGCGGGATTCTCCGCGCCCTTCCGCGGCCTTCCTGACGAGGGATTCAACGGCGCCCGCTGGTTCCCGCTCTCCATCCCCGTCGGCGACTACGACAGCGGCAACGGCGCCGCGCAGGCCCTGCACTACCGGGTGCTGCTCGACTGGAACAAGGCCGCGCACTTCGTCTGGGGCGCTCAGGACGACGGCTTCAACGAGGAGTGGGGTCGCACGTGGGCTGAGCGAATGAACGCACCGATCGACATGCTGCCCGACGCCGGCCACTTTCTGCAATTCACTCACGGCCCCGAGATCGTCGAGCACATCTTGCGACGCGCCCCGAGCTAGATGATTAGTTCCAAGGTTTTAGTGGTCGTATGCGGTGAGTGAGCGTGCTGGTCGGGTGTGTCGGTAGGTCTCGTTGTGCCAGATGGCGGCGGTGAGGGCGAGGAGCCGTGTCGCGATGCGCACGGCGACGCCGGCTTTGGTGCGGCCTTTGTGGCGTTCGAGGCTGAGCTGGCCTTTGAGGGTCTGGTTGATCGATTCGATGATCTGGCGCAAGGGCCGCAGGAGTTTTGCGCCGGGCCGCGGGGCCTCGGATCGGGTGGCGGGGCGCAGCAGGGTGATGCCGACGTCGTTGAGGTCGGCTTCGAACGCTTTGGAGCGGTAGCGGTTGTCGGCGATGAGGGTCTGGCCCGGCCGGGCGATCCCGGCGGCGTCGATCATGTCGGCGCAGACGTCGCGCTCGTCGGCTTTCGCGCCGGCGACCGCGAACGCGACCCGCAGCCCTGCCGGGGTGGCGACAAGGTGCAGACGCAGACCCCAGAAGTACCGCGAATGCGACGCGCACCAGCCGTATTCGGCCCAACCCGCGAGGTCAGAGCGCTTTCGGGTCTCGCGGCTGGTGCCGCACTCGACCGGCGTGGAGTCGACCAGCCACACGTCGTGGTGCCACGACTCGCACTCGCGTGCGAGCCATCCCATGACACGAGCGATCATCTCACCGCTGCGCCGCAGCCGCTTGTTGTAGCCGTCGCGGTTCGGAAGGTACGGGAACCACGGCCGCAGATGCGCTCTCGCGTAGCGCACGAACTGCGACTCGTTGTCGAACCCCAGCAGCGCCGAGCACACCGCCAAGGTGACCAGCTCCGCGTCCGACAGCTTCGGGGCGAACCCCACCACAGGCCGCTGCGGCGCCCACCCAGGGTTCTGCGCCAACAGGTCATCGATCCTCACATACAGTGCGGTCGCGAGGGTGTCCAAGTCCGGGCCCATGCTGAGAACCTCCAAGATCGAAGCGTGAATACACACCCCGAGCTTGGACACCCTCACCCCACAACCGGTGGACCCCACCCCTTGGAACTAATCATCTAGTCGGGCAGATCCTGGCTCCTTGAGAAACAGCTGATCGCTGTAGAGATTCACCCGGTTGCTTCGGCTCAGGGCCGCCACGACTGCGGGAAGCGGACCCGTCACGTGCAAGTTGCGGATGTCGGCGTGCCAGCCGCAGGCATCCGTCTCGACAATGTTGCGGCCTTCCGGGATGCGGTCAGGTTCGACCGCGAGCGATGAGGCGTCGTGTCGCTTGAGAAGCCCGCGCACCCTGTCGGCTATGTCAGATCGGCTCCCGGCTCGGCTCGCGCCAGTATCGAGACCCTCACGACCCACATCAGTCGAGCGGTTGAACACCTCGTCGAGCGTGTCCCGGAACTCGTCGACCCAGTCGAGCGGGCAGATGTCGCGCAGCACAGCCACGCCGTCGCGGTCATATGTCTCGAGCTCGGCGTCGGTCACCGGCCGGATCGGATCAATCATCGAACGCTCGCATCGGTCACAGTGCAGCCGACGGCGCGACGACCGGCCCGGCTCTGGTCAGGTGTCGATTGTCGCACGCGCCCGCTTCTGCGGTACAGGGCCCGGCAGCGCCTACTCCTTGTAAGCGACCACCTCGATCTCGATGAGCGCTCCGGGAATGATGATCCCGGCGATCACAGTCGTGCTTGCGGGCGGGTCCGTCGGGAAGTACTTCTTGCGAGCTGCGCTGTACTCGCCGTACTGCTCGATGTCGGTGATGAATGCCTGCAATTTGACGACATCGGCCATCGAGAAGCCTTCCTCGCTCAGCGCGAGGCTCATGTAGTCGAAGATCTCCTCGGTCTGCCCGCCCATTCCTTTGCTGAGGTCGTTCGCGATGGAACCCGAGATGTAGATGGACGGTCCGGCTCGCACCGCTACGGAGAAAGCCCCCGATCGGATGAGCTCAGGAACCGGATGGGCCTCGATGAGTGCCTCTGAACGTATGACCTTGCCAGCCATGGATCAATCCCCCTTGAGATCGGATGAGGTTCTTGGTCTCACCATGTTCCCACGGCTCTCAGATGAGGAACCGAGGCTTCTCCACCCCGTAGTCGCCCCACATCGATTGCCGTCTGACGGCGTTGGGGCCTCGGAACTCCGGAATCACGTACTTGCCGATGAGCTCGATCGCCTTCAGGTGCGCTGAGACGCCGAGATCGTCGATGCGCAAGACGATCTCGTCAACTCCCATCGCCTCGAGACGCTTGATTCGCTCGACAAGGTCGTCGGGCGTGCCGATCATGATCGTCGGGGTGAACTCCCCAAGGGCGAGCGGATCGTTCTCGTGTTCCTTCATCTTGCGGATCTCGTTGATGCCCTCGAAGCCGGATCGCTGATCCAGCTGGTCGTACATGTCATAGGTGCTGCGGAAGAACCTGATCACGTCGTGGCGGGATTCCTCGACGGCCGCTTCACGAGTTGCAGCGCAATGACTCGTGAGCGGGCAGAAGCACAGCGATGAGTTGACCGGGTACTTCGCAATCGGCTCAGGTGTCTTGCAAGCTTCGCGGTACAGCCCAATGAGCTCTCCGAGGTGGTCCCAGCCCAGGTACGAGTCGTTGGTAATGGCCCCGAGGCCCATGTTGCCCGCAATCGTGTGTGTCTCGGGACTGATGGTGACCACCGAGATCGGAAAGAGCTCCTCGCGGTAGAGCCGCGGGGTGACCTCGATCGGCGGGATGTTGTAGAACTCGCCGTGGTGCTCCATCGGAAACTCCGTGAGCGCCTTCACTGTCACTTCGAGGCCTTCACGCCACTGAGCCCGGGTGTCGGAAGGGTCGACCTCGAACGGATCGAGCGTCTTCACGTTGTTTGATCGAGCCGTGCACAGCTCAACCCGCCCGTGAGACAGGATGTCGACTGTTGCCAAGTGATTCGCCACCTTGATCGGGTGGTTGAACTTCAGCATCAGGATCGACATGAATCGGAGCTTGATCCGGCTCGTGCGCATCGCGACTGCGCCGTAGAGCGTCTCAGGCGCAGCGATCGTGGCACCAGGAGCAAAGTGCTGCTCAGAGGTTCCCCAGAAGTCCCACCCCATCTCCTCGCAGACCTCCGCCTCGCGGATCACCTCGTGAAGACGGTGATGATGCGTCATCCCCCGCGGTGTCGTTCCCTCGCTCAAGAATCCGAACCGCATGAGTCAGCCCCCCGGCGTGCGCGCTCTGATGCCCCAGCGCGGCGCAACCATCCTCGCACAGGTCTCTTGCGGAGGCCCAGGGAGAGCGTTTCGCCGGTCAGAAAGGCCGGTCGCCGATGAGCGTCACGCGCTCCATGCGTCGATGCAGGCCGCCGTGGTCGGGGACGGCGTAGTGCTGGGTGCAGCGGTTGTCCCACTGCGCGATTGACTCGGGTCGCCACCGGAACCGGCACTGGTACTCGGGTCTGCTCGCCTCGTCGTACAGACGCTGCCGCAGCGAGCGGCTCTCGTCAGGGGTCATCCCGTCGATGGTGAGCGTGAAGATCCGGTTGACGTACAGGCTCTGGCGACCCGTGACGGGATGCGTGCGCACGATTGGGTGCTTCTGGTCCGGATACTGCTCTGCGGCCTCGGCACGCTTGCGCTCGCTCATGTGACGCCTTGACGGTCGACGTTGGCGATCTCGGCACCGATCGAACCAGTGAGCGGCTCCACTCGAATGCGGTCATATTCGTACGGCTTCATCGCATCGACACGCACGTCACTCCCCCTCCGAGGCTCGCGACACATACTGTCAGCCACAGGCGAGTCATCGCGCAAGTGAGTGCACATGAACACAACGACACCTCCGGCTGGCCCCGTGTCGCTGTGCCAGCCGGACTGGCTGTACAAGGTCGTCGTCGATTATGCGGGTTTCGGAGCGCATCTGACAGGCACAGATGCAGATCGCTCCACAGCCAACTGGCTCACGAAGCTGATCTCTGAGATCGGCGGAACGGCGTCTCTCGAACCCTTCGCCTTTGACCGTTTCGACGTGGGCGCAGAGCTGGTTGCCGACGCCCGAGCGGTGCCGTCGGTACCGCTCTACTACAGCGCGACTGGCAGCTTCGACACCGACGACGTGCAGGTGGTCATGGTCGACTCAGGCCTCGCAGGCTCGGCCCCGGCGTTCGAGGAACGGCTGACCGGCCTGGACTCACGAGCTGCCGTCATAGCCGTCGACGGGCCCGACGATCTGCCGGTGCAGTGCAATCGTTTCCCGACCAAGATGCTCGGCGTGCCTGGCGTGATCGTGCCCGGCAACTGCTTCGATCGGCTCGGCAAGGCTGAGCTGCGACTCCGGTTTGATGCCTCGATCGAGCCGGCGACGAGCGCGAATGTGCTGGCCACAATGGGGTCCGCTGATTTGCCGTCGATTGCGGTAACGACCCCACTTACTGGGTGGACACCCGCGGCCGGCGAGCGGGGCACCGGGCTCGCAGCCGCCCTCGCTGTCGCCGTGGAGCTGTCGAGCGAGTACTGCGTGCACCTCTCAGCGTGCAGCGGACATGAGATCGACCACATCGGCCTTCGCCATCATCTCGCTCAACGTGACGTGCGAGGTATGCCCGCCGTCCACTTCGGCGCCTCGGTCGGCGCGGTTGAGCCCAGCGTCTCGGGAGCACTCGAGCTCACTTCGACGCGTATGTCGCTGACGACGGCTAGGGGACCATGCAGGTCGGACATCGCCGAATTGGTCACAGGTGCCAACTGGATCTTGCGTGACATCGATCCTCCATGGCCGGGAGAGGGCGGTACGTGGCAGGAAGCCGGCGCGTCGGTGCTGTCGTTCCTGGGCTCCTCCCCGCTCTTCCACACCGCCCACGACACACCAGAGCGGGCAACGACGCCGGAGGCGCTCCACCTGGCCACAACAGTCGCCCTCGCCGCCACGCGCCGATTTCTTGAGGATGCGAGTCTGTGACGTCAGGTCGAGCCAGTGGCAAGATCAACGGGCCGGGACCGGCGACCTAGATGATTAGTTCCAAGGGGTCGGGTCCACCTGTGGTGGGGTGAGGGTGTCCAAGCTTGGGGTGTGAATCAACACCTCGATCTTGGAGGACCGGAGCATGAACCCGGACTCGGGGCACCCTCGCGACCGCACTGTATGTGAGGATCGATGACCTGTTGGCGCAGAATCCTGGGTGGGCGCCGCAGCGGCCTGTGGTGGGGTTCGCCCCGAAGCTGTCGGACGCGGAGCTGGTCACCCTGGCGGTGATCTCGCTGCGCTGTTGGGCTATGACAACGAGTCGCAGTTCGTGCGCTACGCGAGAGCGCATCTGCGGCCGTGGTTCCCATATCTGCCGAACCGCGACGGGTACAACAAGCGGCTGCGGCGCAGCGGCGAGATGATCGCTCGTGTCATGGGATGGCTCGCACGCGAGTGCGAGTCGTGGCACGACGACGTGTGGCTGGTCGACTCCACCCCCGTGGAGTGCGGCCGAAGCCGCGAGACCCAAAAGCGCTCCGGCCTCGCGGGATGGGCCGAATACGGCTATTGCGCGTCGCATTCCCGCTGGTTCTGGGGTCTGCGGCTGCACCTTGTCGCCACGCCCTCGGGTCTGCCGATCGCGTTCGCTCTCGCCGGCGCGAAAGCCGACGAGCGCGAGGTCTGCGCCGACATGATCGCCGCGGCCCGCATCGCCCGGCCGGGCCAGACCCTCATCGCCGACAACCGCTACCGCTCCAAAGCATTCGAGGCCGACCTCGACGACGCCGGCATCACCCTGCTGCGCCCCGCCACCAAGACCGAAGCCACACGGCCCGCGAGACGGCGCGAGGTTCCTGCGGCCCCTGCGCCAGATCATCGAATCGATCATCCACACCCTCAAAGGCCCACTCACCCTTGAACGCCACAAAGCACGCACCAAAGCCGGCATCGCCGCGCGCATCGGCACCCGCCTCCTCGCCCTCACCGCCGCCTTCTGGCACAACGAGACCTACCGACACACCCGACCAGCACGCTCACTCACCGCATACGACCACTAAAACCTTGGAACTAATCATCTAGGCGGCCCGTACGAAATCCTTGGGACTTGAGCACACCTCCTACGCTGAACCCTTCAGTCCGACACACGCGCTTTGGCGATCTCTGAACGAACTGACCCACCCAAACCGCAAAGGAACGCTCGATGACGGACACGGCACCTGTTGACGATTGGGGCACCGACTACGACATCTTCGACCAGGGATACGTGACCGATCCGGCGCCGGTGTGGGAAGAGCTGCGTAGCCAATGCCCCATCGCCCACAGCGAACGGTGGGGCGGCTCCTACCTGCCCACCAAGTACGACGATGTCCAAGCCCTCGCAAAGATGGTCCCCGAGTTGTCGAGCCGGGACATCCTGGTGGTGCCGATAGCTGGGGCGCCCACCGACGCCACCGACTCCCTGCCGTACGGCACCGTCAGCGCTCCGATCTCGGTCGATCCGCCGATGCATGGCTGGACTCGCCGGCTGCTGCTGCCGCACTTCTCCCCCAAGGCGGTCGAAGGGCACCGCCAGTACACCCAGGAGCTGGCTGACCGCCTGATCGATGAGTTCATCGAGCGCGGCACGGTCGACGGTGCGGGCGAATACGCGCAGCAGATCCCACCTCGGGTGATCGCTCACTTGCTGGGAATCGACGAGAGCCGGGTGGAAGAGTTCACCTACTGGGTGCGCTGCGTGCTCGAGCTGGGCCTCACCAAGCCGGAACTACGGGCGGAATACCGAGACGTCATCCGAGGATTCTTCAAAGAGGTCGTGGCGGACAAGCTGGAGAACCCTGACGACGGTTTCGTGAGCGACCTGTTGCGGGGCACCGACGCCGACGGCAACCCGGTCGATCCGCTGGTTGTGGTCGGCATGCTCAACCTCCAGCTGATCGCCGGCATCGACACCACGTGGAGCTCGATCGGCGCCTCGCTGTGGCACTTCGGCACCCAGCCCGCCGACCGTGAGCGCATGGCGGCTGAACCCGAACTTTGGCCCTCGGCGATCGAGGAACTGCTGCGCTTCTATTCCCCGGTGACCATGGGCCGTCGCGCTGAGGTGGACGTGGAGATCGGCGACGTCACGATCCCCATGGGCAGCAAGGTGCTGTTGAACTTTCCCGGCGCCAACCGCGACCCAGAGATGTTCGAACGTCCTGACGAGGTCATCCTGGATCGTCCGCACAATCGCCACATCGCATTCGGCGCAGGCATCCATCGCTGCGCGGGCTCGAACCTCGCCCGGCTCGAGATGGACATTGCACTGCGTACCTGGTTCGAGCGCATCCCGGACTTCGAGGTGAGCGAGCCCGATCAGGTGACCTGGGCAGGCGGACAGGTCCGCGGCCCCCGCTACCTCCCGATCCGCTTCCCGTCCACCGGCTGACGCTACGCAACTGCGGCCATCGACGGCGGTCCTGGCCGAATGCAGATGTCGACAATCCTGTCAACATTTGACAAACTGCCCTATGTGAGCGTCGGCGTTCCGTGCATGATTCTTCGAGGCGGGTCGTCGAAGGGCGCCTATTTCCTGCGCGACGACCTTCCCGTCGACACGACCGAGCGCAACTCGCTCCTGCAGCGCATCATGGGCTCCCCCGACCCACGGCAGATCGACGGCATCGGCGGCGCACATCCCTTGACGTCCAAAGTTGCAGTCGTTGCGTCCGCAGACGATCCAGATTCTGATGTGGACTATCTCTTCCTGCAGGTCGGCGTGGACGACGACGTCGTGTCGGACCGTCAGAACTGCGGAAATCTGCTTGCCGGGATCGGCCCGTTCGCCGTCGAGCGAGGCCTGCTGCGGGGCACCAAGGACGGTGAACTGTCGGTTCGCATCCGGATGATCAACACCGACTCAATCGCAACCGCTCGCTTCGCCGTCAGGGACGGGACGCCGGTGTACGAGGGGACGACCGCAATCTCGGGCGTCCCCGGCGCCTCAGCTGCCATTCATCTGGAGTTCGAGGGAATCGCAGGCGGAAGCACCGGCGCACTGCTGCCGACCGGCCGGGCGGTCGATGTCATCTGTGGGACGAGTTGCGCGCTCGTCGACAACGGGATGCCAGTGGTCACACTGCGGGCGGATGCGCTCGGCGTGTCGGGCTATGAGACTCCGAAGGCGCTCGAGGGCAACGACACTCTCCGTAGGCAGCTCGAGGCCATCCGCTTGGAGGCCGGGAAACTCATGGGTCTCGGCGACGTCAGCCAGACGACCGTGCCCAAGCTCACCCTGGTTGCGCCGCCGCGCGACGGAGGGCACCTCTGCACCCGAACCTTCATTCCGCATCGGTGCCATGACGCGATCGGCGTCCTCGGTGCTCTGTCAGTAGCGACAGCGGCCCTGCTCGACGCATCGCCAGCGAGCACGTGCTTCGAGGGGCACGGTGCCGACGTCGTGAGACTCGAGCACCCAACCGGGTTCTTCGACGCCGTCGTCGAGCTCGAACCGACCGCCGACGGCGGTGTCCACATCCAGCGGGCCGGAATCGTCCGCACAGCACGCAAGCTCATGGACGGGATCGTGTTCCCGCGTTCCGGCTAGGAGGCCCGCAGGCCCATGGCAGCGAAGAATCCGCCGCACGACTTCCCGCTCGACCGAACCGTGCCCGGCCCGATCCCGCAGGCTTCGGCGCCGAGAACCGTGAACGCACCTGCCCTGACGTGCGACGCCCATTGTCACATCTTCGGCCCGGCGGAGAAGTTTCCCTTCTCTCCGACACGGACGTACACGCCTCCTGATTCGGGGATCGACGATTTCGAGGCGCTGCAGGGCCGCCTTGGGCTCGAACGTGCAGTCTTCGTCCAGGCCAGCTGCCATGGCGTCGACAACTCGGCAATGATCGACGCGATACAGCGCGGCGGCGATCGCTACGCCGGTGTGGCCATGATCGACGGGTCGTTCACCGACGCCGATCTCGCGTATCTGCACGACAACATGATTCGAGGCATCCGCTTCAACTTCGTCGCTCACCTCGGCGGCGCGCCCGACCTCGACGAGTTCTGGGCGCTCACCCATCGCGTCGCCGCTCTGGGTTGGCACATCGTGCTGCACCTAGATGCGAAGGACTTCACGAAGTACTCCGGCGTGCTGGACGCGATGCCGACCTCGTACATCATCGATCACATGGCGAGAGTCCCCGCGTCGGACGGACTCAGCCAGGAACCATTCGAGCGATTGCTGGAGCGGCTCGCCAGCGACGAGCGGTGCTGGGTGAAGATCTCGGGCGCTGAGCGGCTCACCGAAGGTCGCACTGCTCCCTACGACGACGTGATCCCGTTCGGCCGCGCGCTTGTCGAGTGCGCCGCGCATCGAGTGCTGTGGGGCACCGACTGGCCGCACCCGAACCTCAACACCATGCCCGACGAAGGCGAATTGCTCGACCTCCTGGCTGAGTTCGCGCCCAACGAGGCGGTGCGGAACCGGATCCTCGTGGACAACCCGCAGGTGCTCTATGACTTCAACTGAATCGATCACCGACGAAATTCGCCGAGACATTCTCACCGGACGGTTCGAACCCGGCGACCGACTGCTCGAAGTCCCCTTGGCCGAGCACTACGAGTGCGGTCGTGCCGCAGTGCGATCAGCGCTGGTCGAGCTCACCTCCGAAGGCCTCGTCGAGCGAGAGGCGAACCGGGGGGCCACCGTTCGCCGTATCTCGATCGCCGAGGCAATCCAGATCACCGAGGCCCGCGCTGCGCTCGAAGGCCTCATCGCAGCCCAGGCGGCCAGGAACGCGACGAGCGAAGATCGCGCTGAGCTAGAGGGAATCATCGACGGCATGCGAGCAGCCGTTCGCGACGACCGAGGTCGCGACTACTCCGGGCTCAACGCGCTGCTTCACCGTCGGCTGTGCGAGATGAGCGGGCACACCATCGCAGCGCACCTCGTCGCCAACCTCCGCAACCGAGCTGCGGGCCATCAGTATCGGCTGGCCGTGATGCCGGGGCGGCCCGGTGAGTCACTCGGTCAGCACGCAGCCATCGTCGGCGCTGTTGTCGCCGGTGACGAAGCCGCCGCCGCCACCGCAATGCGCGAACACCTGCAGTCGGTGATCGAGGTACTCGGCCGGTGGGGCGACGTCCGCGGCACTGTGTAGCAGCGCCGTACCGCCGGGCCCGTAGGGCCTCGGGGCCGGGACGGCCTCAGGCTTCCAGCCGGTCGACGTAGTCGACGCCGAGTTCCCGAAGCTTGTCGCGTAGGCCGTAGAAGTCGACCCCCAGCTCGCCCGCGGTGAGCCTGGCGCGTGTCGTTTCTTCGTTGTCCAGCCGCGCCAAAGATCGCTCAAGTGCCCAGCTGGCCTCGTCTCGGCTCACGACGACGACGCCGTCATCGTCGGCGCACACGACATCTCCCGGTGCGACGCAGACGCCGTCGATGGCGATGGGAACGTTCACCGATCCCGGAGTCGCCTTGACGGTCCCCTGGCACGAGACATGCCGGGTCCAGACCGCAAAGCCCATCGCCCGCAAGTCGGCGGTGTCCCGCACTCCTGCGTCAATCACGAGACCCCGCACGCCACGAGCCATGAGCGAGCTGGCGAGGAGGTCGCCGAACATGCCGTGCGTCGACGGCGCCGTTGTCGTGACGACGA
The DNA here is from genome assembly GCA_965226645.1 of Candidatus Poriferisodalis sp. Classification (GTDB taxonomy): domain Bacteria; phylum Actinomycetota; class Acidimicrobiia; order Acidimicrobiales; family Poriferisodalaceae; genus Poriferisodalis. The sequence goes on along the minus strand of CBDDDL010000004.1, from coordinate 67,709 downwards.
GGATGTCTCCTGGGCCGCAAACCTCGACTGCAGCGTGAATCATCAAGTTGTCACCCGGATGGCTCAACACGGTGACCGCTGTCCCGGCGACCCGCACTCCCGTCTGAATCGGGCGGAGCTCGGGGCCGAGATAGCCCCGTCGACCGATGGCCTCGTGAATCGTCGCAGTGCCGATCTGACCGAGACCTGCCACGCTGTCGGGATCAGCGCGGTCGATCTCGGTGACGACAACGTGGCGGCCATGTTGTAGTGCGTGCGCGCTCATGGCGCCTCCAGTCGTGGGAATACTCGTCGGGCGTTGTCCTCGAACACCAGGCGTCTCGCCTCGTCATCGAGTGACGATGCATCGATGTACACCTTCGTGTCGTCGTAGTGACGCCCGGTGTCGGGACTGATTCCCCGCACGGCCCCGACCATCTCGGAGGCGAACAAGACGTTCGTCAAGGGCACGACCTCAAGCAGCAAGTCGATGCCTGGTTGGTGGTACACGCAGGTGTCGAAGTAGATGTGATCCAGGAGGCCGTCGAAGTCCCACCCGTTGTCGGCGGCCATGCCCCTGAAGCGACCCCAGTGATACGGAACGGCCCCTCCCCCGTGCGGGATGATCCATCGCAGTCCCGGAAAGTCAGACATGAACCCTGACGTCAGGGCCTGCATGAAGGCAGTGGTGTCTGCACCGAGATAGTGCGAACCGGTCGAGTGAAAGTTCGGATTGCACGACGCTGATACATGGATCATCGCCGGCACGTCGAGTTCGCACATTGCCTCCCACAGTGGCCACCAGCACGGATCGAACAATGGCGGGCCCGTCCAGAATCCGCCGGTCGGGTCCGGATTCACGTTGCACCCGATGAATCCCATCTCTGCCACACATCGCTGAAGTTCTCGAACCGATCCGTCGATGGATGCACCCGGCGACTGCGGCAGCTGGCAAACCGGCGCGAAATTCTCGGGATAGAGATCGCAGACGCGCCGTATGAGCTCGTTCTGGTGTTCGGTCCAAAAACGCGACGTGTGCTCATTGCCGATGTGGTGCGCCATCCACGACGCCCGGGGCGAGAAGATCGTGAGATCTGAGCCGCGTGCTCGCTGGAGCGCCAGCTGCGCCGACTCGAGGCTCTCGCGAATCTCGTCGTCGCTGACCGCCATCGAACCCTTGTTGCCCACGTGGTCGGGATCTGCTGCGACGGCCGCCTTCTGGGTCTCGCGCCAGGCCTCGACGCCAGGCGGAGTGGTGGTGTAGTGCCCGTGGCAGTCGATGATTCGGTACACGTTGATGCCCCCGCTCTTGCCACAGTGGACAGCGTCACGAGTAACGTACCGATTGTGCACAATTTTGTCCACAGTTTGCCACGCACTCAGGGAACTGGCCTATGAGAACCCAAGTCGCGATCGTGGGGGCCGGTCCAGCGGGATCGCTCTTGTCGCTTCTGCTGCGCCGAGAGGGCATCGAATCGGTCGTCATCGAACGCCAGACCCCCGACTACGTGCTCGGACGCATCCGTGCCGGCGTTCTGGAATGGACCAGTGTGGAGATTCTGCGCTCTGCCGGACTCGCTGGTCGCCTTGACGCCGAGGGACAGATCCACGACAGCGTCAAGGTGGCCTGGCGAGGCGAGCAGATGATGTCCATGGACTTCGAACGCCTCGCCGGCAAACCGATGATGTCGTACGGGCAGACGATGATTCAAGAGGATCTCTATGCGGCGGCCGACGCCGAGGGTGCGAGCTTCATCTTCAACGCAGCCGACGTCGAATTACACGACGTGACCACTGATCGCCCTTGGGTCAGCTTCGTCGCGAATGGAGAGCCCGTCCGCGTCGACAGCGACTACGTCGCGGGATGCGACGGCCAGCATGGCGTCAGCCGCAGTGCAATCCCCGACCACACCAAGACCGAGTACGAGCATGCCTACCCCTTCGGCTGGCTCGGCATCCTCTCCGAGACGCCTCCGCTACCGCATCTGATGTACGCCAACCACGAGCGGGGATTCGCACTGTGCTCGCAGCGCAATCCGATGCTCAGCAGGTACTACGTCCAATGCCCACTCGACGACACCGTCAAGGACTGGTCCGATGACCGGTTCTGGACCGAGCTGCTCGGACGCATTCCGGCGTCGCAAGCCGAACAGATCGTCACCGGACCTTCTATCGAGAAATCGATTGCGCCCCTTCGGAGCCACGTCGTCGAGCCAATGCAGCACGGTCGCCTGTTCTTGGCCGGTGACGCCGCTCACATCGTTCCGCCGACCGGCGCGAAGGGCCTCAACCTCGCGATTGCCGATGTCCACTACCTCTCAAAGGCTCTTGCCGAGCACTACAGCGGCCAGCCCGAACGCCTTGAGTCATATTCCGCTACAGCGCTGCGACGCGTCTGGTCGTCGGTGCGGTTCTCGTGGTGGCTGACCGTGCTCCTGCACCGGTTCCCCAACCAGTCCCCTTTTGAGCAACGCGCCCGGGAAGAAGACCTCGCCTACCTTGCCTCTTCTGTGGCCGCCCAGACTTCGTTCTCCGAGCAGTACATCGGCCTCGACCTCTGACTCCAGCGCCTGTGGAGGCACCAATGCCGCTTGACAAGCCGTACCTCGACGTTCCGGGCACCACGGTGTTCGATGCTGATCAGGCCCGAAAGGGCTACGGGCTCAACCAGTTCTGCAGGTCGCTGATGAGCGAGTCCAACCGTGAGCGGTTTCGCTCCGACGAACGCGGCTACCTCGACGAGTGGGATATGTCCGAAGAGCAAAAGGCAGGAGTGCTCGACCGCAACTTCAACCGGCTCCTCGGTCTTGGCGGCAACATCTACTTCCTGGCCAAGATCGGGGCGACCGACGGCCTGAATTATGTCCAGATCGTCAGCTCAATGACCGAGAACGATGAACAGGGCCACACGGCGATGATGCTCGCCGGAGGCCGGTCGCCGGACGGCAACCGCTTCTTGAGCGAGTGGGAGCAACCGCAATGAGCGCCCGTATCACGGCCAGCGTCTACACGAGCCACGTGCCCGCCATCGGCGTTGCCATGGACCTCGGCAAGACCGACGAGCCCTACTGGCAGCCGCTGTTCGCGGGCTACGAACCGGCCCGGGATTGGATGACCGCGCACATGCCCGATGTCGTCATCCTCGTGTACAACGACCACGGCAACGCCTTCAGTCTTCAGATGATTCCCACGTTCGCCCTCGGCACGGCCCCGAGCTACGAACCTGCTGATGAGGGATGGGGCGCCCGGCCGGTGCCGAACGTGGAAGGGCACCCGGCCTTGTCGGCGCATCTCGCGCAATCCGTGATCCAGCAGGACTTCGACCTCACGTTGGTCAACGGCATGAAGGTCGACCACGGTCTCACGGTCCCGTTGTCGATCATGTTCGGCCAACCCGATCGTTGGCCGTGCCCGGTTGTGCCGCTCGCCGTCAACGTTGTGCAATACCCGGTCCCGTCGGGCCGTCGATGCCTTCAACTGGGCCGGGCAATCCGGCGCGCGGTCGAGAGCTTCGACGATGACCTCGACATCCAGATCTGGGGCACTGGCGGCATGAGCCACCAGCTCCAGGGACCCCGGGCAGGGCTTATCAACCAGCCGTGGGACACCGCATTCATGGACCGACTCGTCGCCGATCCGGTCGGTCTGGCCGACGTGCCGCACATCGACTACCTCCGTGAAGCCGGATCCGAGGGCATCGAGCTGGTTATGTGGCTCATCGCACGAGGGGCGATGGCCGACTGTGGTGATGTCGCCGGCGGTGCTGGCCATCCTGCACCCTCAGTCGCCCATCGCCTGTATCACGTGCCGGCGAGCAACACCGCGGTCGGTCAACTGATCCTCGAGGAGCGCCCGTGACCATCAACATCGCGGTCGCTGGTGCAGGCGCATTCGGCAACAAGCATCTCGACGGCCTCACGAGCATCGAGAACGCTGCGGTCGTCGCCATCATCGACCCCGTCGAGTCCAACGCACGCAGGGTGGCTGAAGCTCGCGGCATCCCTCACGTGGCCGCCGACCTCGACGACATCCTCGGCCGCGGTGATGTCGACGCCGTCATCCTCGCCACCCCGACCCCGATGCATGCTCGCCAGGCGATTGCGTGCCTGGAGGCCGGCAAGCACGTCGAGGTGGAGATCCCGCTGTGCGACAACCTTGCCGACGGACGAGCGGTCGTCAAGGCACAGCAGGCGAGCGGCCTCGTCGCCATGTGCGGCCACACCCGCCGCTTCAATCCCAGCCATCAGTGGGTGCGGCGTCGTATCACCGAAGGCGAATTCGCAATCCAGCACATGGACGTCCAGACGTTCTTCTTCCGCCGCACGAACATCAACGCACTGGGCGAGCCGCGGAGCTGGACTGACCACTTGCTGTGGCACCACGCGGCACACACCGTGGACCTGTTCAGCTACCAGACAGGCTCGCCGATCGTTGCCGCACAAGCCCTCGCTGGCCCCATCCATCCCGAGCTGGGCATCGCCATGGACCTTTCGATCCAGCTAAAGACTGAGGCCGGCCAGCTGCTCACGTTCGCCCTGTCGTTCAACAACGACGGCCCCTTGGGAACGTTCTTCCGCTACATCGGTGACACCGGGACATACATCGCCCGCTACGACGACCTCGTCGACGGCAACGAGGTGCCGATCGACGTCTCAGATGTCGATGTCTCGATGGACGGCATCGAGCTCCAAGACCGCGAGTTCATCGCCGCCATCACCGATGGCCGTCAGCCCAATGCCAGCGTCGCTGACGTGCTCGGTTGTTACGAGGTGCTGGACCAGATCGAACAGCAGCTCGAGGAGCGGTAGGTCCCCGGCACAGCAAGTCGACGGACGGCTTCGTTCACTCCCACGTGCTGCCCGTCGATTGCGGAATTGCCCTCGTGGCAGAAAACTGACCGGACGAGAGGCACTCTGGACCGTGCGCGCCTCGGAATTCCGGTGTTACCAGCGTCGCTAGCGTTGGCTGGCAATGTCGATCACGGGTGACCCAATTCTCGGCGAGGATTCCGACCTCGACGTCACCGAAATGGGCAAGCGTGAGCGCAACAAGCTGGACAAGCAGCGTCGCATCGTTGCCGCTGCTACCGCCCTCTTCCAAGAAAAGGGCTTCGAGGACACCACCACCGCCGAGATCGCTACAGCCGCAGGAATTGGCGCAGGCACGCTCTATCTCTACGTCGAGTCGAAAGAGGAGTTGCTGATCAGCGCGTTTGTCAACGTGGCAGGCGAGACGTGGACCGAAGCGTTCGAGCTCGTCGACCGGTCGGCGAGTGTGGTCGATCAGATCATGACGCTTCTGCTCCACGTCACCGACCACCACGAAGCGGATCGCCGGCTGGCTCGATCGTTCTTAAAGGAGCTCCCCTACGTGAGCACCTCTGGGCGTGCCGGTACCGAGGCATTTACTGACTGGTTCTCCAAGCGACTCGCCTCGCTGCTCGACGACGCAAGTGCGAACGGCATGCTCGATCCCGAGGTCCCCAAGTACACGCTGGCCTTCAACCTCTATTCGCTCTGGCAGGTCCTCATGCGGCGGCTCGTCACGGACAGGATCGCCTACGACGAGATGGTGACCCAGCTCGAAGACGCCGTTCGAGTTGCGGTGTGGGGGATGAGGCCAGAAACCTGAGCCCTCAGGCGCCCTCGACGGCCGGACCGACGGTGTCGAGCCACCTGCGCATGAGCGCCACGATCTCGGCTGGCGAATCGCCGGCCGCGTAGACCTTGAGATGCGTAGCGCCGACGTTCCGGTCTACTCGGACCGGTCGGGCCAGGCGAGCCGCTTTGACCCCTGCGGCGGCGCGATCCAAGCCGTGACCCCTCCATGCCGCTCACTATGCGATGTTGGTGCCGCCGTCGCTGTGGATGAAGCGACCGGTCATGCCACGTGACGCATCCGATGCGAGGAACACGTAGCTCTCGGCGTGATCCGCCGGGCCGAGGGCGACGTCGAGCGGGCTGCGCCGACGGATCGACTCGACACGGTCCGGTTCGGATCCGAGCGATCGATCGTGGAGCCCCAGTGAATGCAGGCCCCGCAGGTCAGTGCCGTGAGTGCCACCTGGGGCAACTCCGTTTACCCGGATTTCGGGAGCTAGTTCATGTGCTAGCGACACCACGCAACCGCGCACGGCGAACTTGCTGGCGACGTACAGGATTCCCCCGCGTCCGGGCGTGAAGCTGGTGGTCGAACCAGTCAGGATCACCGAACCCCGGCTCTCCCGCAGGGGCTCGATGCTGGCCCGGACCGCCAGCAACATGGAACGCACGTTGACGTCCATGATCTCGGTAAACGCCTCATCGAGGACGTCTTCGGGAAGCTCAGCCAGCCCGAGGTAGTAGTCGAACAGCCCGACGCAGCTGACCAGCGTGTCGATGCCCCCGAAGGTGTCGAGCATCGCCGCCACAGCGGCGTCGTTGTCGTCCGCGCTCGTGGCATCGCCGCAGATGACAGGCCCATCCGACGCCTCGGCCAGCGCCTCACACTTGAGCGGATCGATCTCCAGCGTGCCGACGCTGGCTCCCTCGGCCAAGAAGGCGTGATGCACGCCCCGGCCGATTCCCGACCCCGCCCCGATGATCAGAGCCCGCTTGCCGGCCAGTTTGCTCACTGCAAGAACCTCACAAGAAGATGGCCAGGTTCTGGGTGCGCAGGACCGATTCATCGATCTCGATGTCTCTCGAGCGCATGCGCAACCCGTTCGGGGACGGCACCAAGACGTCGGTCCGGCCGGCGGACAGCAAGCTCGGTGCTGTCCGGTCGCCACGTGAGCGGTACAGCAGCACTGCCGACTCCACGATCAGCTCCTCGCCGTCGCCCTCGAAGGTCCGGACGTTGGAGATGTGGTGGCGAATCCGACTCTGGGGATCCTCGGTCCACGCGTAATCGGTCTGGAAGCGCTGCACACGCTTGGACAACGAGTACCAGTCCTCGTCGAAGTGGTCCATCGTCTGCACATCGGCCTCGTCGGTTGCCTTGACGGCCGTCACTCGCACGGGCATCCGGTATCGGATTTGCGGATCCATGAGCCCGAGCCATCCCTCGAAGTCGGCGCTGTCTAGAAGGTGCGCTTCCTCCACCAGGAATTGCGCAGCGGACTGGTGCCGCAGGTCGCCGTATGGCAGCGGGGCCCGGGCCCGCTGCGAACTCATGCGGGCGCCTCCCCCATGCCGAAGGCGATCATCTCGCGTTCGGGTGCCGGCCGGGAGACCAGGTCAGCCCACATCGAGAACCAGTGGCGTTGGTTGTGCTCGCCGAAGCCCTGGTACGCCGTGCCGGGACCACGGAAGCCCTCGAATTGCTGAACGATCGGATCCCCGTCGAGTGTCAGGCCCATGCGGTTGTTGAGGAGCAGGTTTCGTGCCATCGACCCTCGCGCCATGGTCGTGATCGACACCCAGTTCTCGACATCGTCCTGCTCGAACATGCCCGACGACCCGAAGCACATCAGGTATGCCTTGTACGACGCGGCCTTGTAGTCGTCCGGCGCGTCAGCCGCCACGCAGAACCACGAGTACACTTCGGTCTCGGCCGGTCCGACGGGCTGCCACAGACGCACCGAGATAAACGGTGTGATCCGCCCCTCGCCGTCGGTCTGGGGCCAGTTGTGGACGAAGCTCAGGTTCGGGAACAGCGTCGCCGCGGACGGCATGAAGCCTGACTCCCCTGCCAGCGCACGTTGAGGGGCGCTCAGCTGCTCCCCCATGCGGTCGATCATCTCGTCGGGATAGCCGACGTACTGCAGTCCGGACCTGAACCCGCTGCCGGCCGGCAGCTTGTAGGTGGTGCCGCCGCCAGGTCCCGCGTGCCACAGCACGCCCTCTTTGCGTTTGTAGGGCTTCGGTTCGCCGAAGAGCTCGATGTCGACCACGCTCGCGTGGGTGTGAGGCGTGTGGTAGCTGTCGCCCATGAAGTTCTCAGCGCCGATCTTCCAGTTCGCCTCAATGCGCCAGCGTTGCGGGCCGCGGAACTCCATCCCCGCAGCGCTCTGGCCGGTGTAGAAGTCGAGGTAGAACGCAAAATCCTCCAGCCAGGTCTCGAAGTCGGGGGCGTCCGGGTCGAGACTCGCAAAGATCATCCCGTTCCGAACCGCGATCGACGGGGCCGGCAGGAGTGCCTGACCTTCCTTGATGAACCCCGCGTCGCCGCCGTAGGCGTCGGCATGGAACGGCAGCCCGGCGAGCTGGCCGTCGTTGCGATACGTCCATGCGTGGTACGGGCACCGGAATGTCCGGGCGCTGCCGCGTTCGGCACGGCAGACCTGCATGCCCCGGTGGACGCACATGTTGAACATCACATGGATCTGCCCGTCGCCGTCGCGGGTCACCAGGAACGAATTGTCCAAGATGTTTCGGACGACGTAGTCGTTCGGCCGGGCGATCTCGGACTCGTGCGCCAGGAAGTTCCACGACCTGCCGAACAGCCGAGACTTTTCCAGCTCGAACACCTCGGCGTCGTTGTACAGGTAGGCAGGAATGAGGCCCTGACGCACCGAAGCGGTGATCTCGTCGATCTCCATGGGTCCTCCCTCGTGCCCTAGTTCAGCCCAAATCCGTCCTGGTCCAGGGCCGCCAGGTGGTGCCGCCACAGCGTCTCACGGTTGAAGGCCCCGCCGAGGTCCGGGAGCTCGGCCAGATCGTCGTCTGGTGTCGCATCGGGGATCGCTCCCGCCTTGCGAACCCGCAGGTGCACCCGCGCGAGGGTGTCGACTTGCAGCGCACGCAGCACCGCCTCGGCAACGTCTGAACCAGTGGTCACGACGCCGTGCCCCTTGAGCACCAGCGCCTCAGCGACGCCGAGCGACGCCACCATCTCTGCAGCAAGTTCATCGGTGCGGATCAGGACTGACCGCGAGTGCACCGGAATGCCGGTGGCGGCGAGGTGTGTCGCCGGGATGTCGTAAGCGCCGAAGATCGGCTCAAGAGCGAAGCGCGCAAGGCTGGCCACCACGACATCGGGCGGATGGGCGTGCACCACACAGGCAACGTCAGGACGGGCCGCAAGCACCGACATGTGAATCGGCAGCTCGCTCGGCACCTTGTAGTTGCCATCGGGGTCGTCGATGATCTCGCCCGAGTCGAGATCGACGACACGCACGTCGTCGGGCGTCGTGAACCGAAGTCCCGCTTCCTCGGGCCCACGGCACCGCACCAGCGCCCGGTTGCCATCGAGCCGCAAGCTGATGTGCCCCAAGATGTGCTCAACCAGCCCGCGATGCGCCATCACCCGGCACCCAACGACGACATTACGCCGAAGCCCATCAAGGCCATCAGACACATCCCGACGCTATATCCGATCCACCGCCTCGAAGCTCAGACCTCAGCACTATCGTCCGAGTCGGAAGTCGCCGCGTCATTCGAATCCGCGGAGCACACTTCCCAGCTGCAATTCGAGACCGTTGAGGAGCGTCTCGGCTGCTGCGATGGCGTCGGGGATTCGAGAGGATTCAGGGCTCAATCGTGCTTTCCTTTAGCGGGCGTCGACGACCGGGAGCCAGATGAGCACAGGTGAGACCTCTGCAGGCCCGCTGTCGGGGGTCCGGGTTCTTGATCTGTCATCGGTGCTGATGGGTCCTGCTGCCACGCGCACGCTCGGGGACCTCGGAGCCGATGTCATCTTCGTTGAGCCAGCGAAGGGCGACCGCAATCGCACCATGGGGTCCGGTCCTGCCGAAGGGTTTTCGGGCGTCTCGCTCAATCTGCTGCGCAACAAGCGCAGCATCGCAATGGATCTCAAACATCCGCGTGGCCGCCAAGCATTCCTGGACATCGCAGCAACCTGCGACGTGATGATCACGAACCTTCGCCCCGGTCCGCTGAGCCGGCTCGGCTTGCAGTACGAAGCGGTACGGGAAGTCCGAGACGACATCGTGTTCTGCCGAGCACACGGTTACCCGTCGTCAAGCGACCAGGCGAACGCCCCCGCCTATGACGACATCATCCAGTCCGCCAGCGGCATCGGCGACCTCTTCCGCCGCATGGGTGCCGAGCCGATGCTGCTGCCGAGCCTCGTCGCCGACAAGGTCTGCGGCCTAACAATCGCCAATGCCGTGCTTGCCGGTCTGTACCACCGGTCCCTCACCGGTCAGGGGCAATGCATCGAGATCCCGATGATCGATGTCATGCGGGCCTTCGTGCTCACCGAGCACGGCTCGGGCGCGATCTCCGAGCCCCCCGTCGCAGACGCCGGCTATGCCCGCATCCTGACGCCCGAGCGCAAGCCGCAGCCGACCGCCGACGGTTGGATCAACATCCTCCCCTACGACCAGGCCCACTACATAGCACTCTTCGAAGCCGGAGGTCGGCCCGATCTCGCATCCGATGAACGCTTCGCGACGCCCATCGAGCGAGTCGTCCACAGCGACAGCCTGTACCGCGACGTCGCGTCCGTGCTCACCCAGCGCACGACCGCCGAGTGGCTGGAATTCTGCGCAGAGCACGGGATCCCGGCGACTGAGGCCGCCACGCTCGACGAGCTCATCGAACAGCTTCCGATTGGCGAGCATCCGGTCGCAGGTCCGTACCGGGTCATCCCGCCGCCCGAGCAGTTCTCCGAGACGCCGGCCGGCATCCGGCGCCCTGCGCCCGGCATCGGCGAGCATGGTCGCGAGATCCTGGCCGAGGTCGGTTACGACGCTGCGTCGATCGACGACCTCGAAGCCGAAGGCATCCTTGCGTCACCCTGAGCGGCGACCACCGGGAGTGCTCACGAGAGCCCGACATACGATTCGCTCGCAGGAGAATGGCTCGTAGCGGAACGATTCACGACAGAACGGAGCGACGATGCGTTTTGACGGCAAGCGGGTGATCGTGACCGGCGGTGCGTCCGGCTTCGGGCGGGCGATCAGCCAGAGCTTCGCTGCCCGGGGCGCCCAGGTGATGGTGACCGATATCGACATCGAAGGCGCCGACGAGGTGGCGTCCGGGCTCGAAGGGGCGCTGGCGTTCCGGCTCGATGTCACCGACGAGGACGCTCACGTTGAGCTGGCCAACCTGATGGCCGACACTTGGGGCGGCATCGACATCGTGGCCGCCAACGCGGGATTCGCCCACCGGATGGGATCCACCTTGGACATCTCGACAGAGGAATTCGACCTCATGTGGGCTGTCAACACCCTCAGCGTCTATTTCGCTGTGAAGTACTTCACACCGCTCATGCCGCCGGGCAGCTCGATCGTGAGCACAGCCTCGATTGGCGGCAAGCGACCCCGGCCGGGTTTGACGCCGTACAACACGTCGAAAGCAGCCACGATCGTGCTGACAAGGGGTCTGGCTGAGGAGTTCGCACCAGACATTCGGATCAACTGCGTGGCGCCTGTGGCCTCCGACACTGCCTTCTTCGTTCGAGCGACCGGCCAGGACACGCTGCCCGATCCGCTGAAGCAGTCGATCATCGACGGTATCCCCATGGGCCGCATGACCGACCCCACCGACGTCGCCAACGCCGTGATGTTCCTGGCCTCCGACGAGTCCAGCTTCCTCACCGGCGTCTGCCTCGACGTGGACGGCGGGCGCAGCATCAGCTAAGGACGTGGGATAGCCACGTGCATGTCGGATGTCCACGGCTCAGCCCTTGGAGCGGCGTCACGGACGTCCCCGGCCGCTGCGAGAATCGACAGTTCAAATGATGGCGAATCGCATGCTGCCACGACGAGAGATCGCCATAGACCCGCTGCTGGCAGACATCGACGCAATGTTCGCAAGACGATGATCAGTGCGCCACGAGACGAGAATTGACGTACAGGTTCAGGCTGACGCCATTCTCTGCGGCTCGCATTGCCAGCTGACGATGAACCTCGGCGGGAATGCGAACGAGAAACTTGCCGCTGTACTCCCGCGTCGCGAATGGTCGCGGCACTTCCTCGTCGTTGCTCTGCATGTCGACGACGACATCCCGCACGAGACTGCGAATGCCCGCGAACGCCTCGTCATAGGTCGATGCGAGCCAACTCAGTGACGGGAACTCCAGGCACTGGCCGACGTACTCACCGCCGTCATCGGTATAGCCCACTCGATACTGATAGCGCTCACTCACCTCGTTCATCTGCTTCTCCCTGCATGAGTCGATCAAGGGCTCTGAGCACTTGGACCACTTGATATGGCTTCGCCATTCCCTTTTCGCTTTGAATGTTCACCCGCGGATCGCCGCTCCATGGCATCCGATAAACCCGGTGACTGGCTTCCCTTCTGTCGGGGTTCTCCGAAGTGCGCATCACAGAGCCTCGCCAATTCAGCGAATCGGACACCTTTCGGGTTGTTGCGGATCTTCTTCAGCAACGCCTCTGCGTCCACAGGCTCTATGGTACTATATTCAGTACTGAAACTGTCCATGTCGCAGCACTCCATGTCGCAGCACGGCGATGATCTCTCGTTCCGGCGCCGCAGCGCTTCGGTAGTGTCCCGAGGGTGAAATTCGCCGCATTCCTGGCCCCCCACCACCTCCCCGGTGAGAGCCCGACGCTGCAGCTGCAGCGCGACCTCGACCTTGTAGTACAGCTCGACCGGCTGGGCTACGACGAGTTCTGGTGCGGCGAACATCACTCGACGGGCTGGGAGACGATCGGCTCGCCGGAGATGTTTCTCGCCGGCGCAGCGATGCGCACGAGCCGCATCAAGCTGGGCACCGGTGTGACCTCGATCCCGTATCACCACCCTTTCCATGTCGCCCAGCGCATCGTCCAGCTCGACCACATGAGCTTCGGGAGGGCGATGCTGGGGACCGGCCCGGGCGCGCTGCCCTCAGACGCCCACACGCTCGGCATCGATCCGATGCTTTTGCGCGACCGCCAGGACGAGGCGATCGGTGTGATCAAGCGGTTGCTGGCAGGCGGAGAGCGGTTCACCTACGAGTGCGACTGGTTCTCGATGCACGACGCCAAGCTGCAGATCCTGCCGTACCAGAGCGAGATTCCGATGGTGACGGCGTCGATGATCAGCCCGTCAGGGATGACGCTTGCCGGCAAGTACGGCATGGGGGTCCTGTCGATCGGTTCCATGTCCACCGACGGTCTCGCATCGCTGCCGTTGCAGTGGAGCTTCGCCGAAGAAGCGGCGCAAAAGTACGACCAGATGGTGGATCGCTCCGACTGGCGGGTGATGTTCAACTTCCACGTTGCGCCCACCCGCGAACAGGCCCGCCGCGACGTCGAGCACGGCCTGCTGGCGTGGCACAACGACTACAACGTCGACACGCTGCAGCGTCCGGGCCTCGAACCGCTCGCGTCGACCGCTGAGGCCATCGACTTCTACGCCAACCCCGACACCGCTGCTGGCGTGATCGGCACGCCCGACGACCTTGTCCAGAACATCTTGCGGATGCAGGAGATCACCGGCGGGTTCGGCGTGATGATGGGGTTCATCAACGACTGGGCAGACCCTGAGGCCACCAGCCGCAGCTGGGACCTGGTGGCTCGCCACGTCATCCCCGCGGTCAACGGTCAGCTCACCTCCATGCAGGAATCGAACGAGTTCGTGATCAAGAACCGGGAGTATTTCGACCGGGCGGGCAAGGCCATCTTGGCGAAGATCTTCGACAACGAGCGCGCAGCCGCAGCACTGAAGGGCGGCGGCACCCCCAAGTCAGGATTCACTCCCCGCCTCGGCGCCGACGCTGACTGACAGCCGCATTTCCTCACCGGCGCCGGAGCCCGATAGGGACCAGCGCTGGCCCGTCTAGGGTGCGGGAATTCTGACGCTTGGGGATCCCGCGAGGCTCGAAGCCGTGATCGGTGTCACCGCTCCCGTCCTGCAGTCGGGCATGGGTGGTGTGGCTGGTCCGGCGCTGGTTGCTGCGGTGAGCAACGCCGGAGGACTCGGGATTCTTGCCGCGCTCAACCTTCGACCCGACGCCGTGCGCTCGGCGATCCGCAAGGTGCGACAGCTCACCGATCGGCCATTCGGCGTCAACATCTGGCTGCACGACGACGTTCGCACACCGCCTGACGTCACCGAGCACTCTGACCTAGTCCGCTACGTGCAAAGCGTGCTCAACGAACTCCGCCCCCGTTTCGATCTGCCGACGACGCTCGAAGCACCCCGGCCCATGCCCGATCTTGTCGACGCAGCGCTCGAGGTGATGATCGAGGAACGCATTCCGGTGTTCTCTGCGGGCCTCGGCATTCCAGAGCCAGAACTGGTCGACCAGTTTCACGAAATCGGGACTCGGGTCGTGACCATGGTGACGACGACGGCCGATGCTGCAAGCTCTGTCGCGCAGGGAAGCGACGTGGTCATTGCGCAGGGCCTCGAAGCGGGCGGTCACCGCAGCCATGGCCGCAAGCTCCCCGCTGCGGAGGCCGTCGGCACCGGGACGTTCACCCTGATCCCTCAGGTTGTCGAGGCGATCGACGACCGGGTTCCGGTAGTGGCGGCTGGCGGCATCGTCGACGGGCGCGGCCTTGCGGCGGCGAGGATGCTCGGCGCTGCGGGCGTGCTCATGGGCACACGGTTTGTGGCCACCGCAGAATCTCAGGCCAGCCAACTCTGGAAGGACCGCCTCATCTCGGGACGCGGCACAACCGTGCTCACCGACGGATTCACCGGCCAGTGGGCGAGGGTCCTGAAATCGGAGTTCACCGATCACTGGGCAGAACATGGCGGAATGCCGCTGCCCGGCCTGCTGCAGGCAACGGCACGTGCCGACCTCCAGCGGGCCGCGGTGGCAGCCGATGACGACCAGATGCAGCCGCTCTATGCGGGCGCCGGGTTCGACTTGCTCGATGACTTGCCGGGTGCTGGCGACGTCGTCAACAGCGTCGTCGAGGAAGCGAGACAACTCTTGGGCGGCCGCTGACGCTCGACGGCGAGGGCACTCAGCTCGGATCGCTGGCGGTGCCGGATTGCAGTGAGCGCCAGATCTTCTCGGGAGTCAGCGGGAGATCCAGGTGCTCGACGCCGTACGGCTCTAGGGCGTCGAGCACGGCGCTGTGGATCGCGGGAGTGGCAACAACGGTCCCGGACTCGCCGATGCCCTTGACGCCGAGGGGGTTGAGTGGCGATGGCGTCTCGGTCTCGTAGCACTCGAAGAAGGGAAGCTCCGCAGCGGACGGCAGTGCGTAGTCGGCAAGGCCGACGGTCATGGGGATCGCCTCGTCGTCGTAGAACATCTCCTCGTACAGCGCAGCGCCCACAGCCAGCGCCAAGCCGCCGTGCACCTGCCCGTGAGCCAGGACCGGCTGCAGGATGACCCCGGCGTCGTCGACGCTGACCAGGCGGCGCACGTGCACCTCCCCGGTTGCGGTGTCTACTTCCACCGCCGCCACGCATGCACCGAAGGAAAAGGACCCGGCTCCGCCTTCGGTTCTGAAGTGGTGGTCTACGCTGAGTTCTCCCAGGTCGGCCCAGCCGAGGGAAAGAGCCGGGGTCCCCACCACGTGAAACAGCCCACGGCCGGTGTCGAGCTTGACATCGTCGGGATCGGCCTCGAGGAGGTCGGCTGCACGCTCACGGGCCGCCGCGACAAGGTCGACGGCCGCACCGTGGGCGGCTGAGCCGCCGAGTTGCGCCGATCGAGACCCGATCGTTCCCCCGCCGATCGGCGACCTGTCCGTGTCGTCGTGCGAGATGGTGATGCGGTCGACATCGAGGCCGAGCTGGGCGGCGACAATCGGAGCAAAGGTCGTCTCGTGGCCCTGTCCGTGGGGCGAGGTTCCCACCACGACGTCGACACGACCGTCCGGTTCGAGTCGGGCCGTTGCTCGCTCCCCCTCGCCGCCACCGGTGACCTCGACGGTGCAGCTCACGCCGATGCCGAGCAACGCGGCGGGGTCGCCGCTCGCCCGTCGCTCGGCCTGCTCGGCGCGCAGCCCCTCGTAGTCCGCTTCCGCCACGGCCCTTCGCAGTGCCTCGGGATAGTTCCCGCTGTCGTAGGTGGCTCCGACAGCTGTCCGGTACGGGAATCGGTCGGCTGGCACGAGATTGGCGAAACGAACCTCGAGCGGGTCACGGCCGATAGCTCGGGAGAAGCGGTCGACCGCCCGCTCGATCGAGCAGGCTGCTTCGGGTCGGCCAGCACCGCGGAACGCCACCGTGGGCGTCGTGTTGGTCACCACCGAGGTGCCACGCAGCGTTGCGTGCGCGATGTCGTACACGCCGGTTCCGCTGTTGCGGAGGTTGGTGGTGACGTTGGTGCCCATGGCGGGATACGCACCGCTGTCCTGCAGCGCATCCACTGAGTAGGCCACGATCGTGCCGTCGCGATTGCCCCCGATGCGGATTCTGTGGCGTGATGCTCGTCCGTGTCCCATCGCCAGCGACGCTTCCGAGCGGGTCTGCGCCCAGCGAATGGGCCGCCCGAGCTCGCGCGCCGCCCACGCCACGACCACGTCTTCTGGATAACAGCCCCAACCGCCCTTGGCGCCGAAGCCGCCGCCGACATCGGGCGAGATGGCCCGCACTGTGCCGGGTTCGAGGCCGAGCAGCGTTTCGATGACGTACTTGGCGCCCGCCGGCCGCTGTGAGCACACCCACGCCGTGCAGCGCCCATCGGCGCCCCAACTCGATGCGCCGGCCAGCGGTTCGATCGGGTGCGGTCCCAACCGTGGGTGGACCAAGTCGAACTCCACCGTCACGTCGCAGCCAGCCCACACCTCGTCGGGGACAGCTTCAAGCTCCCAGGCCAGGGCGACATTCGTGCCGGCGTGCTCGTGCAACAACGTCGCGCCGCTGAGGCTGGCATCGAGATCCACGACTGCGGGAAGCGATTCGTAGTCGACCACCACAAGCTCGGCAGCGTCCACCGCAGCCGCACGTGTCTCGGCGATCACCAGGGCGATGGGCTCGCCGACGAAACGCACGGTGTCATACGCCATGAGCGGTCGCCACAGGTCGCGGTTCATCGACGGCAACCGGGGCGGCAGCGGCCAGCCGTCCACCTCGGGTCCGAGGTACACGGCGAGCACCCCGTCGGCCTCACGAGCCTCCTGCACATCAACCGAATCGAGCCGCGCATGGGCTTCAGCCGAGCGCACGAAGGTGGCATTCGCCGCGCCGGCCAGCTCAGGGACATCGAGTCCGTCGATGAAAGTGCTCTGGCCGCGCAGCAGCGGCTCGTCTTCGCGCCGTCCGCTGAATCCTGATGTGTCCACCGCTGCAACGTAGCTTCCCCACGCCTGACGCAGGGAGTGCTCGGAATCCACGCCAACGTGAGTTCGCACGCCTCCCGTACTCGGAACGCTGGGCGTCCGGCGTGTAATGATCGACACCTCACGGCAGGCGATCGGAGCGTGTGATGGAGATCAAGGTTGACACCAGAGGCGGCCCGTCGAATGGTCCGTACTTCGAGGACGCCGAGGGCTTCAACATGCCGGAGATGCCCGGCAACGGGAGTCGTCGGATTCCGCTGGGCGAATTCCCAACCGGCCCCAAGGTGGGAGCCAAGTTGCCTGACATCGTTGCGACCGACCAGTCCGGCCGGCAGGTAGACGTGCACGCTGACCGGGCAGGTCAGCCGGCCGTGGTGGTGTTCTCCCGGTCAGCGGTGTGGTGACCGCCGTGCCGCACCCAGCTGGTCGAGCTGGAACGAGGAATGAAATCCTTCCGCGAAGCGGGCGTCCGCCTGTACACGGTGACGTACGACGAGCCCGATGCGCTAGCCGACTATGCGAAGGCCCACGACACCACCTTCACCATGCTGTCGGACCCGAACAGCGAGGTGATCAAGTCGTTTGGGATACTCAACACGCTGATCCCGCCAGACGACCATCCGTGGTATGGCATCCCGTTCCCGGGGACTTTCGTCACCGATGCGGACGGGACCGTCGTCGCCAAGTTCTTCGAGCACAACTTCGCGGTGCGCTGCGGCCCCGAGCAGATGCTCGCTGCTGCACTGGGCCAGGAGTTCGAGGTCGCGGCCACACAGCGGCCCGTTGACCGGGTGTCAGTGGAAGTGACAATTGACGGGGATCGGCTGCCGATGGGGGTCACGCGCCAGATCGTCGCGACGTTCCAAGTGCCCGAGGGCCAGCATCTCTACAGCGATCCAGTGCCTGAGGGGTTGGTGGCCGCTGCGATCGAGCTCGACAACATCGACGGGATCCTCTGCTACGAACCGCTGGGGCCGCCGACCTCGCCCCAGACGCTCGCAGGGTCCGGCGAAACGCTGCAGGTGTACGAAGGGGACGTGGTGCTGCGACTCCCCGTCACCCAGAACGCTCGACAAATGCAGAAGGACGACCAGGGGCGCTTCGTCACGATCAGCGGCAGGGTCCGCTGGCAGGCCTGCGATGACGTCGAGTGCTTCCTGCCCGAATCGATGCCGTTCAGCTTCCGTGTGGAAGCAGGTTTCCCGGTGCTGGGTGACATGGGACCCGGTGTGGGCCGGGTGCCGGCCATGAACGGCGCACAACACTTCCAGAGGTTGATCGATCGCCGTGCCGGCGCTGGGTCCGCCTCCGACAACCAGTAGCAAAGCCTCATCTCCCGGCTGAGGCTCAGGGGCATTCGCAGTTCCGATGGGGATCGGAAGCAGCGCCCCTGGGGACGCACCACTCATGGCCGTTCGGTCGCGGGCTCAGGTTGTGGGCATCATCTCGAGGTCGGTTGTCACGAGGGGTGTGTCGACGACGAGGCCCCGTTCGGTCGTGCGGACCGTGGCACCTTCGGGACCGGCGATCTGCCAGCGCCCGGACTGAGCCCCGATGATTCGGAATTCGGTCCGTTGCCGTGGCTCCTCTTGCAGCGGCGCGAGGCCAAGCCGAAGCGTGCCGTCAACCCACTCGGCTCGGCGGAGCGCGACACGAGGAAAGTCGACATCGACCACTTGGGGGCAGCGCTCCATCGGAGCGGCCGAGAGCGCGGTCCAGCGTCCCGGCCCGGCCGCCTCCGCTGTAGCCAGGAAGGCGTTGAATTGGCCCCTCGGGTACTCCTCGTCCAGTCCCATGCCCCAGGTGAACTCTCCCCGGTCGTCGTCCCACGTCGGCTCGTACGACGCGTCGATGGCCGATACCAGCCGTTCCTCCAAGTCGGTCAGCCCCCACTCACGTGCGAGCACGAGCGCCGAGCCGGGTCCGCGTCCGGCGATCAGCGGCAGGTCGGGATCCTCGTCGAGGCGGGCAGACCGGCATGCCGCATCGAACAGGCGGCGGGCCTCTTGCGCCTCCTGGGGGGCCACGTAGAACGCCGTGGTCAGAGCGGCTCGCACCGGCAGGCGATGGTGTACGTCAACCTGGGGGTCGTAATAGAAGGTGGTGGTCGTGGGCTCGGCCTCGCCGACCAGATCCAAGTAGTGCTCTCGGGCGTACTCCCACCAGGGCCCAAAGGCCGCGTGGTGGTGGTCTGTGCCGTAGCGGTTGTCGTGAAGCCTCAGACCGAGGCCAGCTCCAGCCAGTCAGAACGGCCAGATCTTGGTGTTCTCTCAGTGACAGCCGATCGGAGCTGCCAGCCACTGCTGTCGCAGGTGAGCAGCGATCTCCGAGTGCGTCCAGGTGAACGTGTGCTCCCCGTCCCGGATCATCTCGAACGGCTCGTTCCAGCGGCTCTCGGCAGCGATCATCTCGCGGATGCCGAGCAGCACCAAGAAGAAGCCCTTGTAGAAGAGCATCCCGTCGGCTGCGACCGGGTCCATCTGGACACCCCAAGGCTCGATGCCGTTGGCTGTCCAGCCGGGCACGTCGTAATCGCCCCACAGCTCTCGGGGAATGAATGGGCGGTAGGCGTCGGGATAGTTGGCGCGGTCAGGGTCGGGGCCGAACTGCGTGAGCCAGTCGGAGGCCGACCACCAGCCCGTGTGGCGCTCGATGAGCTGGTCCAAGACGGCGACGTAGCGCTCGGTCCACGCCGGGGTGCGGTGCGCCATGAGACCGAGGGCGTAGGACGAGTCGACCAGGTCGAAGCGATGCCAGCTGGCCATGGGCGGGTCGGAGCGGTCGTCCCAGTGGGGATGCGGCCGGCCGGTGCGTGACCAGTCGTCGGGAGTGTGGGCCTTGCGGTCGAGGTACCGGAGCCACCCCAGGCTGCGATCGGACAGCACCGGCACCTCCTCCCTGTTCTTGGGCAGCTACTCGGCGGTGTGGGCGAGGATCTCTTCCCACACTTGGGGCCAGACCACCTCGGGAATCTCATGGCCGACCCGGTCAAGAGTCACCATGCGCGCCCCCTCGATGGCCTCAACGGTGGCCTCGCCATGGGGGTAGGGCAGGATCGGATCCTCGGTTCCGTGGATGACGATCGTCGGCGTGGAGATGTCTCGCAGCTTCTCGGTCCGGTTCTCTTCATCCATGAGCGCCATACCGTGGTTGTGCATCGCCGGCCAGTTTGCGGCGCGGTCGTACTCCCGCTCGAATATCGCCGTGAAGCGCTGGATATCGAATTCGGCTCGGCTGCCAGCGAGCGCACCGAAATTCTCCAGCCGCGACCGCACCCGGTCTTCACGAGTGAGCGGCGGCTCCATCGCCCACTTCAGCGTCAGTTCGATGTACTCCGGGAGCGGCGGCGGCAGCTCTGGGGTCTCCCCCATGAAGATCGCCCGTGCGATCTCGCCGCCTGCAGGCGTCGACATGATGGACGTCATCGTCCGGATCCGGTCCGGATGATCCATCGCCACCTGCTGGCTGATCATCCCGCCCATCGAGGCCCCCACGAGGTGGGCGCTGTCAAGCCCGTAGGCGTCGAGCACTCCCACAGCGTCGTTCGCCATGTCTGCGAGGCCGTACGTCTCCTGTTCGAGGTCGAAGCAAGTGGTCTGGCCCGTATCCCGATTGTCGAACCGGATCACGTAGCGCCCGCCGTCGACAAGCCCGGCGATGAAGCCCTCCTCCCACAGGATCATCTGGGCGCTCCCGCCCATGACGAGGAGGATCGGAATGTCTCCCGGGTTGCCGAAGTCTTCCGTACAGATGTCGATCCCGTTTGCCTTGACCATGCGCTCTGCCATGTCGCCCCCCGTGTCTGCGGCGCTGCCGCGGTTCTGACGCTAGCCCTGACCCACGAGCGGCATCCCTGGTGGCCCCACCCTCAAGCGGTTGCGAGCGGCCACCGCTACAGCCAAGGGGCTCTGGAGCTGACGGGCGGCATCAGGCGCTGGCGAGCGAAACCACTTCGAAGAGCGACTCGTATCCCGCCAGCCCAGGCGGATCGGTGCGCTGGGGCAGCCGGTAGAGGATGATCTCGTCGGCCTGGCCGTTGTAGTCAGCGATCCGTGCTGCGCACTGGGCGGGGGTGCCGGTGATGCTCATGGTGTCGACGACTTCGTCGGGCACCAGGTCCATCGCCTCGCGCATCTGCCCCTCGGGCACGAGGCGTGCAGCGGCGTCGGCGAATTCGTCGAAGCCGAGCTGGCGCAGCTGCGAGTCGTAATAGGGGTGCGGCACCGGGTGGAACAGGCCGCAGATGGTGGCTTGGGTGACCTTGCGTGCCAGTTCAGGGTCGTCGTTGATGCTCATGAACGATCCCATGGGGAAAGCCAGGCTGTCGGGATCGCGACCCGCGTCGCCGGCGGCTTCACGTGCCGCTGGCCGGACGATGTCACGCATGAATTCGACCGAGGACATCACGCCGACCCCGACGCCGTCGGCCACCTCGCCCGCCAGGCGAACCATCTTGGGCCCCGAAGCTGACAGGTACACCGGGATCGACGGCCGTGTCGGCTCCCAGGTGGCCCGCCAGCGGATCCGGTGGTGATCGCCCTCGTAGCGCACCGGCTCCCCCGCCCTGCCGGCAACCGCACTGCGGACGATCTGTATGTAGTCACGCAGCTTCCCGAGCGGGCGGAAGTCGTCGATGCCCATGTACCACTCGTTGAAGTGGCGGTTGCCGGTGCCGAGCCCCAGCGTGAACCGCCCGCCGCTCATCTCGTCGAGATCGCGGGCTGCGATCGCCGTGAGCCAGGGTTCGCGGGCATACACGTTGGCGATGTAGGTGCCGACCGTCACTCGTTCGGTCGCTGCGATCACCGCGGCTGCCGACACGAACGCGCTGCGACCGGCTTCGACGGTGTACATCGACTCCATCCCAGCGGCCTCCCCTTGGCGGGCCAGTTCGACGAAGTCGGCCATCGAATCCTCGAAGCCAAGCAGCAGGCCAAGCGCGGGTCTCGACATATCAGGTTCCTCTCTGGGCAGGGGACTAGAAGATCTTGCCGATGAGGTCGGCCTTCTCGACAGCGCCCATGAGATCGCTCCAGCCGTCATCGGTGGCGCGCACCCACTTGGTGAGGTGCTCCATGCGCATCATCTCGGCAATCTCGGGTTCGTCGGGATCCATGGCCACGAGCAGCTCCACGAACTGCTCGCAGGCGTCGTCGCTCAGACCGGGGGCGGAAGTGAAGGCGCAGTGGCAGTAGGGACGGGTGCGCCACACCTCGACGATGTCCTCGTCGGCCAGCTCGTGGCGTCGCATCAAGTAGCCGAGCCACGGCTCGAAGATCACTCCGGCGTCGGCTCGACCGTCCATGACGGCGCCGAAGATCGTCCGGTCATCCACCCAGGACTGCAAGTTGGAGTACTCGGTGGCTTCCATCTCGACTAGCTCGCAGTCCGATGCGACATCAAACCCGTCTTCTGCGAGCTGGGCGACTGGCAGCAGGTACAGCTCGCTGGAGATGTCAACGCCCAGGGCGAGCCGCCGGCCGCGCAGATCGTCGAGGTCGGCAATGGCAGCGTCGGCCCGGGCGACGATGAGCGAATGGACGTCCTCATCGGTGTCGCGCATCGCCAGCGTCCGGCACGTGCCCGGTGACTGCAGCAGCAACTGGGCATGTGCCATGGGCGCATTCCACGCAATGTCGACATGGCCATCGAGCACCGCAGTGCACAACGCGTCGTAGGTGGAATACAGCGCGTACTCCGTCTCGAGGCCGGCCTCATTGAAGTACTTGCGGATGGCGTTCCAGATGAAGACGGCTCGCTTCGGATCAGCCGCAGTGGCACCGATCATGAGCGGCCGCGAGCGTTCGGTCATGGGCTCAACCCCCGCCGCCCAACGTAGTGCCGCGCTCGGCGGCGATTCCTCAGCTCAGGTCGAACCGGTCCAGGTTCATGACCTTTGTCCAGGCCGCCACGAAGTCGCCTACAAACTTCGACTCGGCGTCGTCGCACCCGTAGACCTCGGCGATGGCCCGCAGCTGGGAGTTCGATCCGAACACCAGATCAACAGCGCTGGCCGTCCACTTGAGCTCGCCGGAGGCCCGGTCGCGGCCTTCGTAGGTGTGCTCGGTGTCGGAGACCTGCCACTCGGTGCCCATGTCCAGCAGGTTCACGAAGAAGTCGTTGGTCAGGGAACCAGCACGGTCGGTCAGAACGCCCAGTGAAGTGCCGCCGGTATTGGCGCCAAGTACTCGCAGGCCCCCGACAAGCGCCGTCATCTCGGGCGCCGTCAGCGACAGCAGGCTCGACCGGTCCACCAGCATCACCTCGGGCCGACGCTTGTCAGCGGCACGCCAGTAGTTGCGGAACCCGTCAGCAGTCGGCTCGAGCACAGCGAACGACTCGGCGTCGGTCTGCTCTGCCGACGCATCGGTACGACCCGGGGAGAACGGCACCACAACGTCGTGGCCGACGCTGCGGGCCGCCTGCTCGACGCCGGCGCACCCGCCCAGGACGATCAGGTCCGCCACCGACACTCGCTTCGAACCGTCCTGCGTGCCGTTGAACTCCGCCTGGATCCCTTCGAGCGACGCCAGCACGGTCGCCAGCTCAGCGGGGTCGTTGGCCTCCCAGCCGTTCTGGGGAGCGAGTCGAATGCGGGCACCGGTGGCGCCGCCACGCAGATCGCTGTCGCGAAACGTCGAGGCCGACGCCCATGCCGCCTTCACCAGCACGGAGACTGACAGACGTGTTTCCAGGATCTTGTCCTTGAGGGCGGCAACATCGGCGTCGTCCACCAGCTCGTGATTGACGGTGGGGACCGGGTCCTGCCAGATCAGCTGCTCGTCGGGGACTTCCGGACCGAGGTACCGCGAAACCGGGCCCATGTCGCGGTGGGTGAGCTTGTACCAGGCCCGGGCAAATGCGTCGGCGAACTCGTCGGGGTTTTCCAGGAAGCGCCGCGAGATCGGCTCGTAGATGGGATCCATCCGCAGCGACAGGTCGGTCGTGAGCATCACCGGCGCGTGTTGCTTCGACAGATCGTGCGCGTCAGGCACAGTGTCGGCCGCAGCGGGATCGGTCGGGACCCACTGCGACGCACCTGCCGGGCTCTGGGACAGTTCCCACTCGTAGCCGAACAGGACCTCGAAGAACGTGTTGTCCCACGTCACGGGCGTGGGCGTCCAGATGCCCTCGAGCCCGCTGGTGATCGTGTCGCCCGCCATGCCGCTGCCGTAGGTGCTCGACCACCCGAGGCCCTGTTCTTCCAGGTTGGCGCCTTCAGGCTCGGGGCCGACGTGCTGGTCGCCGTCGGCAGCGCCATGCGTCTTGCCGAAGGTGTGGCCCCCGGCGATAAGGGCAACGGTCTCCTCGTCGTCCATGGCCATGCGGGCGAAGGTCTCCCGGATGTCCCTCGCCGCTGCGAGCGGGTCAGGCGTGCCGTTCGGTCCCTCGGGGTTGACATAGATCAGGCCCATCTGCACGGCGCCGAGCGGGTCGGCCAGTTCACGGTCGCCGCTGTAGCGCTCATCGTCGAGCCAAACCGTCTCGGGGCCCCAGTAGATGTCCTCCTCGGGCTCCCACACATCCACCCGACCGCCGCCGAATCCGAAGGTCTCGAAGCCCATCGACTCCAGCGCGACGTTGCCGGCCAAGATCATCAGGTCGGCCCAGGAGATCTTGCGGCCGTACTTCTGCTTGACCGGCCACAGCAGCCGGCGGGCCTTGTCCAGGTTGGCGTTGTCGGGCCAGCTGTTCAGCGGTGCGAACCGGTGCGTGCCCGAGCCGCCGCCGCCCCGCCCGTCATGGATGCGGTAGGTGCCGGCGCTGTGCCACGCCATGCGGATGATGAGCGGCCCGTAGTGGCCGAAGTCGGCCGGCCACCAGTCCTGCGAGGTGGTCATCACCTCGGCGAGGTCTGCTTTCACTGCTGCGAGGTCGAGGCTCCCGAATTCGGCGGCGTAGTCGTACTGCTCGTCGGTGGGGTCGATCAGCGGTGAGTTCTTGCCGAGCGGTCGCAGGTTCAGCTGCTCGGGCCACCAGTGCTGATTCGCGAGCGAGCCCATGGCTGCGCTCTCATGCAGCACCGGGCATCTGCCGTTCGACGCTGTTGTTGTATTGGCGGTGCCGGTGTCGGTCATTGCTGCTCCTTGGCTGATTCTTGAGGTGATGGGTGGTATTGCAGACGTGCTCGTCGGGCCGGTTGTGGACCTGGTCGAAGAGCTGAATTGCTTGTCCTCATGCGCCACTCGTCCCGACCGCTGGCTGGCAGTCCCCGCAGTAGCCCCAGTAGATGACCTCGGCCTCGTCGATCGAGAAGCCGTTGTCGTCTGCGGCCTCGAGGCACGGCCGGTATCCCACGGCGCAGTCGACATCGACCATGCGGCCGCAGGCCCGGCACACCAGGTGATGATGGTTGTCGTCGACCCGGTCCTCGTATCGGGCCGCCGACCGTGCCGGCTGGATCCGCCGGATCAGACCTTCTTCGGTCAACATGGTCAAGGCGTCGAACACTGCCTGTCTGGATACTGACCCGATACTGGCACGCACATCGTCGACCAGATCGTCGGCAGTGGCATGAGGTCGCGCCGAAACGGCGTTGAACACAGCCAACCGCTGCGCGGTCACCTGTATCCCCCGCTCCCGCAACATCAGCTGCGCTTCGATCACGCCGCAAGCATACATGATTCTAGACTAAATCTAATATCAGGATAGGTCTTGAACTACATGACCATCGAGCAGGCGAATCGAACGGTCGGCAAAGGCTGCGGTGCGGGCGTCGTGGGTCGCCATGACAATGGTGCGGCCGTCGTTGGCGAGTGTCCGCAAGAGACCGACAATCTCGTCCGAGCGCACGCTGTCCAGAAATGATGTCGGCTCGTCGGCAAGGAGCATCTGGGGTTCGTTGTACAGCGCCCGGGCGACAGCGACGCGCTGGGCCTCCCCCGTCGACAGCCGTGAGGCCACCGTGCGGATCCGGTCAGACAGCTTGACCGCATCGAGCAGTTCGGCGGCCCGAGCCCGGCCCTCAGCCATGGCTCTGCCGTCGAGAAGCAACGAGATCGCCACGTTCTCCCAGGCGGTCAGCGTCGGGACAAGCTCGACGATGGGCAACACAATGCCGATGCTGTGGCGACGCAGCCGGGCACGATCGTTGTCGCTCAACCCAGCAAGATCGACCCCGCCGAAACGGACCGTGCCCGCCGTCGGCGTGTCGAGCCCGCCCAACAGGTGCAGCAAGGTGGACTTGCCGCACCCACTTGGTCCCTGAATGGCCACGAATTCGCCGGCAGAGACGCTGATCGACACGCCGTCGAGTGCGGTGACGGTCCCGTCTGTGCCAAAGACTCGGGTGACGCCGACGGTCTGGACGACGGGCGGCGTGTCACACGTCGAGGGCACGCCGAAGTTCGCCGAGTCGCTGAGCGGTGTGGTCCATCCAGCGCAGATCTGCCTCAAGGTGGAACAGGGCGAAATCGAGCAGCACACGCATGTGCTCGTCGGCGTCGGACTTGGCCTTCGTGAGTTCCCGCATCCGCCCCGCGTGCATCTCTCGTTGCGCTTCGATGATCTGGCCAGCGTCTCTGCCCGACAGCAATGCGAGGGTCACCTTGAGGAACAGGGCGCTGTCTATGGGCGACTGGGCCGGTTCGGGCTCGGCATACCAACGCTCGAGGTCGGTAACGCCATCGGCGGTGATGGCGTAGGTCTTGCGGTCGGGGCCCTGGCCGGGGGTGGTCTCGGCGAGTTCGACGAGGCCATCGCGCTGGAGGCGTGACAGCGTTGCGTAGATCTGGCCGAACCGCAGCGGTCGCATCTCGGCAAACAGGCTGTCGTAAGAACGCTTCAGGTCGTAACCGTGGCGTGGGGTGGCCTCCATGAACCCGAGCAGGGCGTGTTGCACGCTCATCCATACGAGTGTGGCACAAGATCGGGGTCAATGCACATTAGGTATACACAGATAGAATAGTTGCTTGTGACCAACATTCGTGCCACCAACTTGATGCGAGTTCACCGACGCGGAACCACCGAGGTCATCGCACTCGACGATGTGTCCCTGGACATTCACCCCGGCGAATTCGTGACCGTCACCGGTCCGAGCGGCTCGGGCAAGTCGACGCTGCTGCACCTTCTCGGGCTCATCGACAACCCCACCGCCGGCACGCTGTGCATCGACGGCGTCGACACCGCGGACTTCTCCGATGATCAACGCGCAGAGTTCAGGCGCCGAAAGTTCGGCTTCGTGTTCCAATCGTTCCTGCTCCTGCCGGGCCTGGCCGCGTGGGAGAACGTCGCCCTCGCCGAACTGCTCGACGGCAAGCCGCTGCGCACCCAACGTGAGAGGGCATTGGCGTTGCTGGACGACGTTGGCCTGACGGATCGATGGGACCATCCACCCCACGAACTTTCGGGGGGCGAGCAACAGCGAGTCGCAATCGCCCGCTCGCTCATGGCGGACCCTGAGGTGGTCTTCGCCGACGAACCGACCGGAGCACTCGACCAAGCCAACTCGGCGAACATCCTGGCATTGCTGCGCCGACTCACCGCTGATCGAGGGCGGAGCCTCGTCGTCGTCACCCACGAACCCGCCATTGCTGCCAGCGCCGGCGCCACGTTGATCACCTTGCGCGACGGGCAGATCGTCGACGACACGGTGCCGACACCATGAGGTTCGATCGGTTCCGGCTGCTTCACCTTCGTCGTCTTCGGGACCACCGACTGCGCACAACCGTGTCGGTCCTCGGGATCGCTTCAGGTGTCGGGCTCATCGTCGCCATGTCGTCGCTGCTCACCTCTGCGACCGCAACGGCTAATGCGACTGTGGCCCTCCTCGGCGGGGCCCGCTACGAAGTCACCGTCGCTGCAGCAGACCTGGAACAAGCACGCGACGCAATTGCGAGCGTCGAAGATGTCGAGGGCGTCCGCCGCTTTGTCGAAGTGCCCGTCATGGTCAACGGCGACCAAGGATGGCTTGTCGCGCTCGAGGACCGTGGCGATGGGGTGACTACCCGCCAGGCACAAGCCCTGGCGTCCACCACGGGCGTCCGGACTGGGTCAGCGCTTCCGATGTCGGGCCGCCACGTCTTCGCCGGTCCGACCGGGGAGCCGATGGTCAGCGAAATCGAGGGTCGGGCTGACCCCGAACTGCGGGATCGCTACGGCGGGCGCTTTGTCGCCGCCGATCTCGAGACCGCGCTCGGACTGCGCGGACGCACCGGGACCGAAACGCTGCTGGTATATGGCCAACCGGACCCAGCCGCCCTTCAGGCCGCCGCCGGTAATGCTGACGTCCGCGAGGCAGCCAACAGGGTCATCCAAGCCCGCAACACGATCGGCATCTTGTTCACCATGCTCTCGATCCTGGGAGCCATGGGGCTCGTTGTGGGCGGGTTCCTGCTGTTCAACACCATGAACATGACCGTTCTCGACCGAAGCCACGAGATTGCGTCGCTGCGTGCGCTCGGCAGCGACCGCCGAACGATCCTCACCGGCGTGCTCGCCGAAGCCGCGACGCTCGGGGCCGTCGGCTCAGCTCTCGGCCTGGTGCTGGGCACAGCCATGGCTCGCTCGGTGATCGCCACGGTGCCCGATGCGTTCGCGCGCGCCATCGGAACACCGCTGCAGACCTCGGTCCCGGCGACGCTGCTTGTCGTCGCATGGCTCCTGGGTGTTGCCACCGCCATGGCATCGGCCATCGTCCCCGCACGGAGGGCGCTTCGCATCGAGCCTCTCGAAGCGCTCCGCCCAGAGGCGCACCCTGCCGAGCATCGCCTCACCCGCGGGTGGTGGCTCATCGTTGCAGGCGTCCTGCTTTTTGTGATCCCGAGTGGCCGGCTGGCGTTCGGAGCGGCCATGGCGGGGCTCCTGTGCATCACCGCCGGCGCCGCCCCGTTCATCACTGCGATGACGGTTGGCGTTGCCCGGCGGCTCGGTACCAGCGGCGAGCTTGCAGCTACAGCGCTGAAGCGTTCTCCGCGCCGCGTGTGGGGCACGACGGCCGTGGTGATGTTCGCTGTCACTATCGCCGTCACCACATCTGGCCTGGCTGTCAACCTGCGCGACACCACCAACGAGAACCTGTCCACGACCCTGCACAGCGACTTCTGGATCGGTACTACATCCGGTGACAACATCGCCCTCGTCGGCCTGCCAACGGCGTGGACGACCGAGTTCGAATCCATCGAGGGCGTGCGCTCGATCGCCGCCAGCACCTGGGTCCCCGCCGAGTCGGGACCCCACATCGTCGGCATCCATGGTGTCTACGGCGACAGCGGGTACGCCTACTCTCGGCTCGCCACCGATGACGCACGTGCCGAGATGGCCGCCGGCGACGGCGCCATCGTGATCAAGCAGACCGCGCTCACGTTCGGCTACGAAGTCGGCGATGTCATAGAGATTCCGGGCGCCACACCTTCCCTGCGACTGCCGATCGTTGCCATCACTGGCGCTATCGCTCCCGGCAGCGGCGGCATGATCAACATCTCCCACGATCTCTTCGCCGCCCACTACGGAATCGACAGCTTCGCCCGTTACGAAGTCCAACTTGAACCCGGGGCCGACCCGAGCGCTGTCCGCGAGCAGCTCGAGCGGATCACCGCAGGACATCGGGTCCAGATCTTCACTGGCGAGGAGTTCCTCGCGGACGCTCGCCAATCGTCGGACCAGATCCTCGTCCTCATCGCGATGATGCTGCTCGTCATTGTCACCTGCGCTGCAATCGCGCTTCTCAACACGCTGCTGGCATCGACGCTGGAGCGCACGAACGAGTTCGCCGCGCTCCGAGCCATCGGCGCGACCAAACGACGCATCGTCACGAGCGTCGCAGCCGAGGCCCTCGCCATCGGCCTGACCGGGGCAGTGCTCGGCGCAGTCGCTGGTTCCGCCTATCACGCCAGTCTCGTGCGCACCGTCCGGGCATTAACCGCGTTCGACATTGACTATGCCTTCAGCCCCGCCACCTTCGCTGCGGCGATCGTCACGGGCATCGCCATTGCCGCAGCCGGCGCAGTCCTCCCCTGCCGCCGGGCCAACCGACTCAACATTCTCAATGCACTCGCCCGCTGAGCCGCGCCGGCTCAGAGCAGGTCGGTGGGTGCGGGTTCGAGGCCGAGCTCCAGTTTGCCGGCGAGTTCTGCCGTGCGATCCCAGTCGAAGACCATGTGTCCTCGCAGCGTCAGCAGATCGCGGGATATGCGCTGCAGCGGTGAATCGGAGAGGTGCACCGACGCGCCCGACCCCTCCAGCATCGACGCCGCCCACACCACGACATCGTCGTGCGACAGTCGCCCGGCCGAACCCCCCTCGTGCGTCACGCTCACCGTTTGGAACCTAGTTGTCGACCTGGCATTGACTTGCAGGCTGCTGCCGTTTGGGAAGATTCCGTTGTGGCTGGCGTCATCGACGAGTTGCTTCGGCGCATTGCAGGGTTCCACCGCAGCCGCCCAGTGGTTCCCGAGTACCCGATGGTCGATGAAGTGCTCGGCGCGCTCGACGAAGCACGCAGCCCTGCTCTCCTAGAGCCCCGAAGTCTCCCGGTGCTGCGGCATCTCGACGCTGTGGAACTCAGCGGCGATCCCGGCATCGACGCGGTGCTCGAGGAATTCGTCTCCCTCGCCCCCGCACTGCCCTGGATTCAAACCGCCGGCTACCGCGGCGTACTGAGCGATGACTTCCACGAGAACTACGGCTATGTGCAGCTAGTCGGACCCAACTCGATCGTCGAGCATCGCTGCGTGCGAGTCGGCATCGCCGTGTGGGGCCCGAACCTGCACTACCCCAGCCACCATCACGAAGCCGAGGAGCTGTACCACGTGCTGGCCGGCGAGCCGTCGTTCACCGGCAGCGACGGCGTGAGCAGGATGACGCGACCCGGCGATTCCGTGCATCACGCACCGTGGCAAGCGCACCAACAGGACTTCGGCGCAACGCCGACGATGCTCCTCTACTGCTGGACCGGGGCCGTGGTGGCCGACGCTGTGCTAGCGGTGGGCGCGGGTGTCAGGCCTCCGCGACAGCCTTGAGGTTCTCCAGCGTCTGGGCGATGTTCTTCACCAAGAGGCTGTGACGGTTGTGCTTCTGAAAGAACTCCATGTCGAGGATCGGCGAGTCGAAGCTCTCGGTGACCCGGCAGCCTGAGCCAGTCGCCTCGATCTCGTAGCGCCACAGCGTGCGGCGGCCGTCCTGGGCAGGCACTTCGAACGTCCATTCCCGACCGGGTTCGGCGGCCACGACGACGCAGCCGGCATCCCACTTCATGTCGCCGTTCTGGTTGTAACCCCGAAAGTTCGCACCGACCTCCGGACCGGTCGAGCCGTCCTCCCACTCGGACTTGTAGCACTCGGGACTGATCTCGCTGATGCGGGACAGGTCCGTCAGGATCCCGTACACCGCCTCTGGGCTCGCGGCAATGTCGATGCTGGTGCTGGCGGTGGTCTCAACCATGTGCGTTGTCCTGTTCGGGAGTAGGAACAACGAGAGGCTATCGACATGCAACCCACGGAATTGCGTTCGATTCCAGGCGAGGCCAACTGGCAACATACGAATCCTGACCAAGACCGGTCGCCAATTGCCTGTCATTGCGGGCGCACCAAGTGGCCAAGCGCCTCGAAGGGATCTCCCCGCCATGAGCACAGCCGGACCACTTTCCGGGCGCGTCGCGTTGGTGACCGGAGTTTCCCGGGACGTAGGCATCGCAGCGGCCCTTGCGCAGCGGATGCATGATCTCGGCGCCACAGTGGATGCAAGCGGATGGCCCGCTCACGACGCCGAGATGCCGTGGGGCGAACAACCCCTGTCGCCGGTGCCGTTCGTCGTCGATCGCCACGATCTCGAACAAGCCGAGACGGCCACCTCCCTGATCGACGAGGTCATCGACCGGCATGGCCGGCTGGACATCGTCATCGCCGCTCATGCTCGCAGCTCGCACCAGTCGATGTCCGAGGTCGATGCGACGGAACTGGACCGTTGCTGGGCCGTCAACGTGCGCAGCATCATCCTGCTTGCCCAGCGATTCGCCCAGGTCCACGAGCCAGCACCGCCGTCGGCACCACCAGCCGGACGGATGATCTGGTTCACCAGTGGCCAGCACCTCGCGCCGATGGACGACGAGATCGCCTAC
This sequence comes from Candidatus Poriferisodalis sp., assembly GCA_965226645.1. Taxonomy (GTDB): domain Bacteria; phylum Actinomycetota; class Acidimicrobiia; order Acidimicrobiales; family Poriferisodalaceae; genus Poriferisodalis. The sequence goes on along the minus strand of CBDDDL010000004.1, from coordinate 35,592 downwards.
GCCGTTTCCAAAGGCGCGCTGCACCAGATGACAGCGTCCATCAACCACGCACTCGCAGCCACTCGAATTGTGGCCAACTGCATCAACCCGGGCCCGGTTGACACCGGGTACGCAACGGCCGACATGCATCAAGAGCTACGTGCGCGTTTCCCCGACCAGCGGTGGGGCACCCCCGATGACATCGCCAACCTCGTCGAGTTCCTGGTCACCGACGGCAGCGCCTGGATCAGAGGCCAAGTCATCAATGCCGAAGGCGGCTTCGACCGCACCATTCGCTGACGCCAGGACGGTGTCGTGGCTGAGCTTGCCGGAAGACTCACCAGCGCCTACCAAGGGGAAGAGATCGGCCAACTCCGCTCCGAAGGGGAAGGACCCGAGGATCTGACGGCCAGTCAGACGGGGAAGCTGACCTCGGTGAGCTCTTGTGACGCGTCCCACAGCCGCCGTTGCAGCTCCGCATCACGTGACCGGTCACTTGACGGCACCAAGACCGGATGGCCGCGCATCTCCATGAAGCCGTCCGGCCCGTAGAACTGGCCACCGGAAGCGGCGGGATCGGTCGCGGCCCGCAGCGTCGCGAGGGCGCCCATGGCTGCGCTGTGCCGCAACGGCCCGATCAGCGGATGGATAATCCGTATGCCCGGGAAATGGCGCAGGATCTCCGTTTCGGACCAGCCTGGATGAGCCGCCAACGCCACTGTCGGAGCCTCTGCCGCCAGGAACCGGCGTTGCAACTCGTAGGTGAACAACAAGTTCGCCAGCTTCGAGCGTCCGTACGCAGCAGCCTGGCTGCGATCCTGCGCAACCCCGAGACGGTCGAAGTCGATCCGCGACCGGTACCGGTGAGCGTCGCTGCTCACCGTCACCACCCGCGACCCGGCAACAGGCAACATCCGCTCCAGCAGCAACCCCGTCCAGGCGAAGTGGCCCAGGTGATTGGTGCCCATCCGGATTTCGAACCCGTCGACGGTCTGGCGGCGCGGGGTGTGAAAGACCCCTGCGTTGTTGACGAGCAGGTCGATGCGCTCAAACCGATCGCGGATGGCCACGGCCGCTGCACGCACCGAGTCCAGCGACGCCAGGTCGAGCTCCTGCAGCACGAGGTCAGCACCGGGATGTTCGGCCCGGAGGGCATCGACCGCCGCTCCCCCCTTGTCGAGATCCCGCACCGCAAGCACCACCATCGCACCACGGCCTGCCAAGGCCCGCGCCGTCTCGAGACCGTTCCCCGAGTTAGCGCCCGTCACAACCGCCACGCGCCCCGATTGATCAGGAATGTCCGTCGCAGTCCACTTGTCGCTGGTCACAAGATCAGTCAGTCTGGCGGTAGCCCGCGAAGTGTCGGAGACGGAGGCTGTTGGTCACGACGAACAGCGACGAAACGCCCATGGCACCGGCGGCGATCATGGGATTCAGGATGCCCAACGCCGCGAGCGGGATGGCGGCTGCGTTGTAGGCGAAGGCCCAGAACAAGTTGCCTTTGATCGTCGAAAGCGTCCGACGTGCCAGTGCTATGGCATCTGCCACGGCTCGCAGGTCGCCGCTCACGACGGTGAGATCGGAGGCTTCGATGGCTACGTCGGTGCCGGTTCCCACGGCAATGCCGAGATCGGCCTGCGCCAGCGCCGGGGCGTCGTTGATACCGTCCCCCACCATCGCCACGCGCTTCCCCTCAGCTTGGAGCTGTTGCACGACGGCGGCTTTGTCAGCGGGGTACACCTCGGCGATAACAGATTCGATGCCGACCTTGGCGGCGACCGTCCGGGCAGTGCGCTCATTGTCGCCGGTGAGCAGCGTGACGGCCAAGCCCTGGTCGTGCAGCGCTGCTACCGCTTCCGACGAGGTCGGCTTGATGCGGTCGGCGACCACCAGGACGATCTCCGCGGACCCGTTGCGGCCGGCAAGAACGGCCGTCGCGCCCGTGGCCTCGGCGGACCCAGCCAACTCAGCGACGGCGCCGGGCACGGTGTCGAACAGGCTCCGTCGACCCACCCGGATCTCGATCCCGCCGATCATCGCCGTCACGCCCGAACCCGGAGTGACCTCGAACTCGTCCACGTCAGCCAACCCGTGGGCGAACCCGTCGATGGAATTGGCAATGGCCTGTGCGATGGGATGCTCCGACAGCGCCTCGGCTGACGCCGCCAGCCGGAGCACCTCGTCACGCTCGGCATCGGACAGCTCGCCTGCATGCACGCCGGCGAGCGTCATGGCTCCCTCGGTGACGGTGCCGGTCTTGTCGACAAGGACGACATCGACCGAGCGTGTGTCCTCGAGGACTTCGCCTCCTTTGATGATGACCCCAAGCTGAGCGCCTCGACCGGTGCCCACCATGATCGCGAGCGGTGTCGCCAATCCGAGGGCACAGGGGCACGCGATGATCAGCACCGCCACGGCCGCGCTGAACGCTGCCCCCGCCACGTTGCCGAGCGCCAACCACGCCGCCAGGGTGACGAGCGCTGCGGCGATGGCGAAGGGCACGAACACCGCCGCGACCCGATCGGCGAGACGCTGCACTTCTGCCCGGCTGCCTTGTGCCTGGGTGACCAACCGGATGATCTGAGCCAGCGCGGTGTCGGCGCCCACTTTCGTCGCCTCGACGACGAGCGAGCCATTCGCATTGATGGTGGCGCCGATCACCTCATCGCCGGGCCCTACCTCGACCGGCACGGGCTCACCGGTCACCATCGATGCATCGACCGCCGAACGCCCCTCGGCGACCACGCCGTCAGTGGCGATTCGCTCCCCCGGCCGGACCACGAACCGCATCCCGACTGCCAGATCAGCAAGCGCGACCTCGCGCCCGTCGACCAGCCGAGCTGTCCGGACACCCAGATCGGCCAACGCCCGGATCGCATCACCGGAGCGGCGCTTGGCCCGCATCTCCAGCCACTTGCCCAGCAAGATCAGCGTCACGATCACGGCGCCGGTTTCGAAATACACGTGGCCGCCGCCGACGTCGGCAATCGACACGGCCAGCGACCAGGTCAGCGCCGACAGCGACCCCATCGACACGAGCGTGTCCATCGTGGTGGCACCGTGCAGCAGGTTCACCGCCGCCGCTCGATGGAACGGCCACCCCGACCCCACGATCACCGCTGTCGCCATCACTGCGACCGGCCATTTCCAGCCGTTGAACTGCAGCGCCGGGATCATCGAGATCAGCACCGACGGCACGGTCAGCGCCACACCGAGGACCAGCCTGATCAGCAGGTCCGCCTGGCGCCGCTGCTCGGCCGCGTCACCCTCGTCGCCGGTGATAACGGAGTAGCCCAGTGCCTTTATCTGCGCTGCGACGAATGCCTCGTCGAGCGATCCGTCATGGGTGATCGTGGCCCGCCCGGTGGCGAAGTTCACGTTTGCCGCCGCCACGGCATCGAGCTCGTCCAGCCGGCGCTGGATCCGGCTCGCACAGCCGGCGCACGTCATCCCGTCGATCGCCACGTCTGATCGGGCGGTCACATCGGTGGTCATGGGACCACCCTAAAGGTTCCAGCACACTGGAAGGTCAAGTCCCTTATCGGGTCCGGCTGATCACCTGGCAGCGGTTGGGGTCAGTGCACGACGCGGGATCGAGCCCCTGTGCCCGCTTCAGCAGTGCGGTCAGCTCCGTGCGGGCCGAGCGGAGCTGGGCGATCTGAACGTCGATGGCATCCACGTGGGCTTCGATGAGTGTGGTGGTATGCGCGCACGAACGCTCGCCGACGCTCTTGAGCTCGAGCACCGAGGAGATCTCGGCCAGTGTCAGCCCAGTCGCCTGCGCATCCCTGATGAATCGCAGCCGCTCCACCGCGTCGCCCGCATACTCGCGGTATCCACTCGCTGTGCGGCCTGGTTCATCGAGCAATCCGATCGACTCGTAATATCGAATGGTCTTCGCGCTCACCCCGCAGCGATCGCCCAGTTCTCCGATTCTCATACGCACGACCGTACTTGACCTCCCTGCCCCAACCTTCCAGCGGGAAGGAAACCTGACGGAGGACCAGAGATGAAGATCACCGCAGTCGTGCTCGACTCGATCGGCGGGCCGGTCAGCGTCGACACACTGGATCTGGACGAGCCGCGAACCGGCGAAGTCCTGGTGAAGCTGGCTGCATCGGGCGTGTGCCCGAGATGCGCTCCTGGAGTCGCGCAGACATCGAGACCGAGGCCAGGATTGGCTTGGCAATGTTTGCCAAGCCAGTACGCTTGGGTTCCATGGCCACGATGAACGTGTCACTCCCGAACGATCTCAAGAGTTTCGTCGACTCCCAGGTCAATCAAGGCGGCTACGGATCGACGAGCGATTACGTCCGTGATCTGATTCGGCGCGACCTTGGCCGCCGCCAGTTGCGCGCTGCCCTCCTCGACGGTGCTCGTTCCCCCATCGCCGGCAGCGCCGACTCGGCCTACTTCGCGTCACTCCGAGACCAAGCCCGATCCGGCGCCTGAACTCACATCAGTGCGCGCCAACGTCCGCGCTCTCGCGGCACTCGACATCGAAACCGCGGTGACCTACTACCGCGACGAGGCCGGCGCAGAGACTGCAGTCGAGTTCGTCACTGCGCTGGAGGACGCAATCGAGCACCTCCGCCAGCACCCGCTCACCGGGTCCCTCCGATTCGCCTACGAACTCGAAATTCCAGAACTTCGGAGCTGGCCGCTCCAGAAGTTCCCCTACCTCGTTTTCTACGTACCCGATGAAGACGGCATCGACGTCTGGCGCGTCCTGCATGCCCTCCGAGACGTACCGACTCATCTGAGGTGACCAGCTGAATCGCAGGGCACGCGTGCCTCGGTCGCGACGGGACGTCCGCAGCGGGCCGCGGTGGTGCTCAGCGCTGTATGAACTGGGCGACTGTCTCGATGTTGAGCTGACCGGCGAGCCCAGCCGTGCGGTGAACAGATGCTGCCCGCCACTCGTCTGAGGACGACATCGCAAGGAGTGCACCGCGATTGGGGTACTTGGCGATGGCGATTTCGTCCCACAGGTCCTCGACCTGGCCGAGCGCCAGAAACGTTACGTCTGCAGCGAATTGGATCTCGCCGCCGTAGTCCTGGATGATCTTCATAACCGCTCGGCCGTACAGCTGGTACGCCTCGTATCCGGTGAGATCGGTTTCCCGCCCGTCTTCGTACTCGGCCGTGTCCTTGAACTTCAGCAGGTTGACCATGTAGATCGGCCCGTCGGGACCGGGCTGCATCATCTCGTCGATGCGTTCCGGGCTCGTGGGCATCACTTCGTTGACGACCTCCATCAGGTCACCCTCCTGTCCTGGGCGTGGGCCCCATCAGTCAACAGCTTCCGTGAGCCTGAGATCTAGTGTCGGTTTCTCACGACATCGGGGGGACCCATGGCCGATCTGGTGACACGAACCCAAGCAGCGCCCGTCGTGTTGGGTGCTATTGCCTTCGGCAAGCCCAAGGCAACGACTCGCGACCATCCCTTGGCGACCGACGACTCGTGCAATGACCTGCTTCGGGCTTTCGCAGAGCTCGGCGGCGAAGAGCTCGACACGGCGAGGCTGTACCAGAACGGCCAAAGCGAGGCGGCCATCGGCCGGCTGCCGGCGAGCGCTGTCATCAGGGTGGGCACCAAGTACCACCCCACCCTCGACGGGGGCCCGGTCACGCAGATGGAGCAGTCGCTCGCAGCACTGCAGCGCGACTCGGTGTCGATCTACTCCACCAACATGGACGTATATCCGCAGGTCAGCGGCCCATATGTGCCCAAGACAGGCGCGTTCCCCCCAAAGTTCCCCTATTTCTACCCGCGAAACACGTCGCGGTGTACCAGATCACGGCCTGCAGGATCATCGGCGAACATTCCTGCGCCCGCCACCGTTCTTTGGTCTTCGCACGCGTCAAAGGCGTCTGCGTTTCGAGGGCCTCGTCGACGGCGGCTTCGAATGTGCGTCGGTTACGTGCTCATGGGTAGCGCTGTTCGTGACAGTTCTTTGCGCTCACCGAGAGACGGTGTGACACCGGTGTCACACCGTGTGTTGAACCACGGCGAACTCCATCGGTGGATGCTCCTTTGTTTGTCAACTCCCGGTCTGTGCGAGGTGTCGCTGGTGGCGTTCGGCGAGGTCGCGGTTGTGGATGATGCCTCTTTCGAGTTCGGATATCGGGTTGGGTGCGGCTCGGGGGGCTGGGGCTGTGTGGTGGATGGTGAGCCCTCGTTGGGTGCGGTGGCGGCGCAGGTCCGCTGCGTGGGCGACGTCGGGCGGGTCGATGATCAGCTTGTAGACCTCGCGTGCGATGTGGCGTTTGAGGCAGCGAGTATCTCGCGTCGGGTCTTGCCCTCGGCGGTGAGGCGGGCGGCGTAGGCGATGCTGCGCTCGTCGACGCGCAGGCGGACCATCGCGATGCGCCACAGTGCGTTGTTGGCGTGGCGGTTGCCGCCGCGGTTGAGCCGGTGGCGCACCGTTGGGCCTGAGGACGCCTCGATGGGGCTGGTGCCGCACAGGGCGGCGAAGGACGCCTCGCTGCGCAGCCGCTCGGGGTTGTCGCCGGCGGCGACGAGCAGCGCGGCCGCGGTGTCCGCGCCGACGCCGCAAGCGCCCAGCAGCGCCGGGTTGGCTCGTTCGCACAGGCGGCGCAGCTCGGCGTCGAGGTGCTTGATCTGCGCGGTGAGAGCCTGGTGGCGGCGGGCCAGGCAGCGCAGCGCCCGCTTGGCCGCAGAGCGGACGAGATCACCGTGTGTGCCGGGGCCGCATCCGGGCGCAGGCCTCGACGGTGCGGGCGGTGTTCAGTGCCCGCAGGCGGTCTTTGACGGGCTCGGGGGCGGTCACGACGACAGCGTCGATCTGGTTGGCGGCGACGGTGCGGGCCTTGACCGCGGAGCGGCGCGCCACACGCAGGGTCCTGATCGCCTCGACGCATCCGTCGGCGCTCTTGGGCACCACTGCGGCACTGCCGTTGAGCGCGGCCCGTGCCGCTGCCTCCGCGTCGACGGTGTCGGTCTTGCCGCGGCGGCGGCGCATCTGGCGGTTCGGGCGGTTCACATCGACGACGTCGACGCCGGCAGCCGTGAGGTGCCGGGCGAGGCCCGCGCCGTAGGAGCCGGTTCCCTCCACGCCGACGCGCTCGACGCTGCGGTGGCCGCCGAGCCATCCCAGCAGCGCCGTGTAGCCGGCGGTGTCCGCGTCGAACGCGGCGCTGCCCAAGACCCGTCCGGCGCCGTCGAGGACGGCGGCGACATGGGTGTGCTTGTGGGTGTCGACCCCGCCGAATACGGCGGGGCGGTCCTGTGTCATGATGGTGATGCCTCCTTGTGGTCATCTCACTGTCGGGGGCGCCACCGGCCGCGACGGCGCACAGAACACTCACGGTGTGGCTTACAAGGCTCCTATCGGGTCACATCCGTCGGCCGGTCGGTGCGCGCCCCGCCGACCAGACAAAGCCGACAGATCCACCGCAGGGCACCACGAGGGGCCGGTTGCAACTCGGGTCAGACCCTCTCCTGCCGACAGGGCCCAACCATTATGAGTGTTGCAAGTGAACGGTCATGATGACCGTTGGGAACACATGCAGCCGACCGATGGAGGTGTCCAGTATGGCAGCGAGGCTGAGTTTGGATGAGCGGGTGTTCATCGAGTCGTCGCTCGGGGCGGGCCGCAGCGTCGCGGACGCAGCGCAGCGGCTGGGCCGTGACCGGTCCACGGTGCATCGCGAGCTGGCCCGCTGCGCCGGGCGGGCGGGCTATGACGCCCGCTGGGCGCACGCGTCGGCGTGCGCGAGGGCGCGACGAGAGCGAACGCCCAAGCTGGCGGCCGATCGGGTGCTGGCCGCCGCGGTCGATGAGCGCTTGAAGCTGCGTTGGTCCCCGCACGCCGCGGCGGCGGACCTGCGCGAGGCGGGCATGAGCGTGTGCGCGGAGACGATCTATCGGGCGTGCTACGCGAACGACGCGCGCAGCGGCCTGGCGGCGGGCACCTGGGCGAAGCTGCCGCGGCGCTGCCGGCGCCGTCGGCCGCGCAGCGTCGCGCAGGCCCAAAAGCCCAGCCCGCTAGGGGAATACCGGCCGATAGCCGACCGGTGCGACGACGTCGAGGACCGCACAGAGCCCGGCCACTGGGAAGGCGACCTCATCGTCGCCAAAGCGAACCTCACCGCTGCGGTCACGATCGTGGAGCGCACCAGCCGCTACACGGTCACCGCGGCGCTGCCCGACGGCTACGGCGCGCCGCAGGTCGCCGCGGCGGGCCCCCGCGGCGCTGGGCCGCCAGCCCGCAGCGCTCGTGCGCAGCCTCACCTGGGACCAAGGCCGCGAGATGGCCCGCTGGGCCGACGTCGAAGCCGCGCTCGGCATCGAGGTGTTCTTCTGCGAGCCGCGCTCGCCGTGGCAGCGACCCACCAACGAGCACACCAACGGACTGCTGCGCCGATGGCTCCCCAAAGGCACCAGCCTCGACATCGGACAGCTGCGGCTCTCGGTCATCGAGGACAACCTCAACCACATGCCCCGCCGACTCCACCACTGGGCATCAGCCGCCGACATCTACACTCAACTCACTTGCAACCACCGGTAGAGCTTGCCCCTTCCTTGAGCGCTCCAGATCGGTTGCCGAACTCCTCAGCAACCTCATCGAGCATCGAGGGCTCTTCCTCGCTGAGCCGCAGTGAGATCGACTTGCTCATGCCGCGACCGTAACGGTTGCATGGCATCCCCTTCGTGTCACACCCCTCGGGCAGGATCCGAGCCATGAAATGCCGCAGCAACTGGCAGCAAGAAGGGCTGGGCGCCAAGTCCACCGCGTTGAGCCCGTTCGAGTCCGAAGTCGCGTTGCTCCGACGCCTGGGCGCCCATTCGGAAAACGAGCTATTGGCGCGGGGGATCGCAGCGGCAGTTCAGGCCGGTCTGATCCATAACGGCCAGGTCGCGCCGCTGCGCGACCTCATGATGAGCGTCGCGCACGGGAAGGCAGAGTGGTGGTCGTGTCGCTGGTCGTGCCTTCGAGGCGGCTGGCCGCGCAGCGGGCTGCTGCACTCTGCGATCTATGCGTGGGCCCATATCGACCATGCGCGCATCAACTTCTGGCTGTCCGAGATCCTCTGCAGCCGGCTGGCGGACAACGTCATCGAAGGCTGGCCGCGGCAGTATCCCGACGGGTCCGTCACCAAGACGGCAGGAGACGACACCTACAGCGCGGAGGACGAGTCTCACCTTCAGGAACGAGTCGCGATGCTCGAGTCGATGCCAGCCGTCTTCTGGGACGAACTTCGAATCACTCATGGCTCCTGGGGCACCAAGCTGATGGCAGCCACGAACCCGCTCACTCCTCATCAGACGCTCTTGCAGATTTCGCACTCGGAGTATCGCCTCGGAGACGACCGCACCGAAGCGCTGCTCAAGGCCGTTGCCTCACACCCGAACGCTGACGATGAGATCTTCCTGGGACTGATTTCCGGCCGTCAAACGCCTGGTCCCGCTCGGATGATGGTCGCGCTGAACAAGAGAGCATCCACGCGCGTCCTGGATGCATTGGCATTCGATGGGTTCGAGAAGGTGCGTGGTGCGGTCGCATCGAACCCGGTCACGGCCCCAAAGACGCTGTCGCGCATCGTCGCCTCGAGCCAAGGATGGCCGCGGAACACATCTGCGATGCACCCGAATCTTCCCAGCGATGCGCTCAGATGGTTGGCGCGCTGCGACGATGTCGAGGCCGTGCGTCATGCAGCGCAGAACCCCGCTCTGCCCGCTGACGTGCTCGAATCAATGCGGACACACCCTGACGCCTGGGTCCGTGAGCTGGCATCGCGCCACCCCCGGTTGCGAAGCATCCAACAGAATCGGTACGCCGATGATCCCCGGACTGATGCCGTTCCCCGATTCGGCACACCAGTGCTGCAGTCAAGTTCCGTTCGCCGAGACCACGCTGGCCACGATGTGACCACTCCCCCACCCGAGGAAAATGTGACGACTTCGGCGATTGGGAAGTCTGCTGCTGCAGCATCTCGAAATGGACCGCCCGATCTTTGTCCCCAACAGACGCACCTCGACATCGAAACAGCCGGCGTGAGCATTCAGTCAGACGACCTTGGCGGTCGTGTCATCTGGCCATCCCTCGACCTAACCGCAAGTGGCGAAATCGCCGTTGCCGATGACCGATACAGCGAGTCCGAGATGAGTTGTCTGTGCGGCCCGCCAATGGCGCACCGGAGAGGCTGCATGGCCGGGAGGGTCAGAGTGGACAAAGAGACACTCGCATTTCGGAGAGCCGTGTTGCGCGGCGAGAATGCGATCACTGAGCGGCCGATGCGCAAGCCCGACTGGGTAGACGCGGTCACCTCTGCGGACTTCGACTGCGTCGAGCGTCTGAAGTTCGCATTGTGCGGTCGTCACACGCAGGCGTGGCGGGGTCAAGTTCACTCCGAGCTTGAATCGGCTGATGCTGCGTACTGGTTCTCGACTGTTCTTCGCGAAGCGGTCACCAGGCGCATGATCAGTTGGCCTGAGATCGCGGACATCCGAGTCCGATCGGTCGTCGGTGCCCTCACCAAGACGTACCCGACGGTAGCGAGCACCCTTCCCTCAATCGACGTGCTTCGCATCGACGGCGGATTGGCGCTCGTCGTCCCAGCTGGAGCCACAAGCTGCACTGGGCCAACGCAATGGCTGACATCCACTAGCAGAGGCATCCGTGAATGCCTCAGCCGCTGGCTGCACATCGCTTGTGTCGTCTATCCGGACGACCCCATGATTAGCGGAGACGGCACTGTGGACGAGTCGACGCCCGTGCTCGTCGTCGCAAGTGCCAGCCACCAAACGCCCCGCAAGCGACCGTCAACAAGCTTCGTGAGGCTTCGGCAACTGCCGGACTCCGCGGGTGAGCTCCGCGAACTTGCAGCGGCAATCATCAAGAATGCTGAGACCTTGGACGACATGAACGGCGCGAGGCTCTTGTGGTCTGCCGAACAGATGGTCAAGGGAGACTGGCCGCCACTCCAGCGAAGCCTCAACGACTGATCTTCACACGACGCAGGCACCTGGCTCCTCGCCCTGAAACTGACGTACGCATTCGACGGCTGAGCCTGAATCCACCGGTGTGTCGGGTGTGTGGGGGTTGCCGCGTCCGCGAAAAAGGCCTCCTGATCTGCGACGATTGTGGTGTTGGACGTCACGTTCGTCTCAAAAACAGGAGGCACTTTTTGTGTCTGGATCATCGCGCAGTCCGGACCGGTTCGCAACGACGTTCGATCATGAGGGTTTGGTGGCCAACGCGGGCCTGATCCTGGCGGGCACGCTGATGGCCCGTCTGGGGTGTTTCGGCGCTGATCGAGCGGTGGGTGCGCACCGGCTCCGCGAACCCGGGCCCCAAGATTCTCACGGTGGTCGCCGCGATGGTCGCGGGCGGCACTCACATCGATCATGTCGGGATGCTGCGCGCCGGGCGCACCGGGCGGGTGCTGGGGTTCCGCCCGATGGCGCCCTCGACGGTCGGGACGTTGCGGCGGACGTTCACGTTCGGTCACGTCCGCCAGCTCGAAGCGGTGCTGTCGCGCACACTGGCTCGCGCCTGGGGACTGGGCGCGGGCCCCGGCGAGACGCCGCTGGTGGTCGATCTGGACTCCACGATCTGGGTGGTCCACGGCAAACAAAAACAAGGCGCCGCGTACGGCCTGCACCAACGCGCTCGGCTATCACCCGCTGCTCGCCGCACGCGCCGACACCGGCGAGGTGCTCGGCGCCCGCATGCGCAAAGGCTCCGCGGGGGTCATCGCGCGGCGTGGAGCGCTTCGTCGACGAGCTCACCGCGAACCTGCGACGAGCCGGGGCTGCCGGGCCGACCACGGTGCGCGGCGACTCGGGGTTCTGGTCCCGCAAACTGATCGACCGCCTCGACGCCCACGACTTCAAGTGGTCGATCACCGTCGCCCTCGGATCCGCTGTTCGCGCAGCGATCCAAGCAATCGGCGACACCGCATGGACCGACATCGCCTACACCAACAGCGGCCACGCCCAAGTCGCCGAAACCCAATACGCCACCGGCCGCGGCAAAGCGAAGCGCACCGTTCGCCTCGTGGTGCGCCGCACCCGCCTCGCCGAGGGCGCCCAACAACAGATGTGGCCCGACTGGCGACACCACGCATTCAACCTGAATCCACCGTTGTGGTGGGTGTGTGGGGGTTGCCGCGTCCGCGAAAAAGGCCTCCTGATCTGCGACGATTGTGATGTCCAAAGCCACATTCGTCTCAAAAACAGGAGGCACTTTTTGTGTCTGCATCATCGCGCAGTCCGGACCGGTTCGCAACGACGTTCGATCATGAGGGTTTGGTGGCCAACGCGGGCCTGATCCTGGCGGGAACGCTGATGGACCGTCTGGGCCTTTCGGCGCTGATCGAGCGGTGGGTGCGCACCGGTTCCGCGAACCCGGGCCCCAAGATCTGCACCGTGGTCGCCGCGATGCTCGCAGGCGCCACCCACATCGATCACGTCGAGATGCTGCGCGCCGGACGCACCGGGCGGGTGCTGGGATTCCGCCCGATGGCGCCCTCGACGGTGGGGACGTTCCTGCGGACGTTCACGTTCGGTCACATCCGCCAGCTCGAAGCGGTGCTGTCGCGCACGCTGGCGCGCGCCTGGGCGCTGGGCGCGGGCCCCGGCGACGAGCCGCTGGTGGTCGATCTGGACTCCACGATCTGCGAGGTCCACGGCAAACAAAAACAAGGAGCCGCGTACGGCTACACCAGCGTGCTCGGCTATCACCCGCTGCTCGCTGCACGCGCCGACACCCGCGAGGTGCTCGGCGCACGCATGCGCAAAGGGTCCGCGGGGTCGTCGCGCGGCGTGGTGCGCTTCGTCGACGAGCTCGTCGCGAACCTGCGACGAGCCGGGGCTGCCGGGCCGACCACGGTGCGCGGCGACTCGGGATTCTGGTCATGGAAGCTGATCGACCGTCTCGACGCCCACAACTTCAAATGGTCGATCACCGTCGCCCTCATACCCGCTGTTCGCGCAGCGTGAACCGCTCTGGCTTTGTTGGAGACTCATTGGTTTGGTTTTCCAGCCCCGGTTGGGGTGGTCTTGTGGGCAGCGTAGAACGCTGCTTCGAATTCTGCTGGCGGGGTGTCGTTGCAGTGGCCGTGGAGCCGTTGCTGGTTGAACCAGTGCACCCAGCCCAGGGTGGCGAGTTCGAGCTGGTCGACGTCGTGCCAGCCGTCGGTGTCGGGTCCGTAGGCGCATTCGGCCTTGTAGAGACCGTTGGTCGTCTCGGCCAATGCGTTGTCATAGGAATCGGCGACGGTGCCGATGCTGGGGCGGGCGCCGATCTCGTCGAGGCGTTCGGTGAATCGCAGCGACGTGAACTGCGATCCGGCGTCGGAGTGTGCCACGAGCCCGACCAGGCGGCGGCCGCCGCGTGAGCGGCGGGCCATCTCCAATGCGTCGAGGACCATCTCGGTGCGCATGTGCGAAGCGACCCGCCAGCCCACGATGCGGCGGGAGAACGCGTCCACGATGAAGCACACATAGGCCATCCCTGCCCGGGTAGCGACATAGGTCAGATCCGTCACCCACAATGCGTCGGGCCGATCCGCGGTGAAGTCGCGGTTGACCAGGTCGGGAGCGCGAACCGCGTCAGGGTTCTGACGCGTGGTGAACATCTTGCGCCGCCGGCTGACGCCGCGTACGCCCAGCTCACGCATCAGCCGGGCGACCTGGTCCCGGCCGATCTCGTGACCCGCGCGTCGGGCGGCCTTGCCCAGCTTGCGTGCCCCGTAGACCTTGCGGTTCGCGACCCACAACGCCAACAAGATCGGCATCCACACCGCGTCGCGCACCGCTCGCGCGGACGGCTCGCGCTGGCGGTGCTTGGCCGCGTAGTACGTGCTCGGGGCCACCTGCAGCGCAGTGCAGATGGGCTCGACCCCGAGCTCGCCACGATGAGCGTCGACGAACGACACCGTCACCTCTGTGGGCGGTCGAGCTCCGCCGCGAAAAAAGCCGACGCCTTGCGCAAGATCTCGTTCGCCCGACTCAGCTCCCGGTTCTCGGCCTCCAGCGCCTTGATCCGCTCAGCCTGCTCGCTGTTCACACCAGGGCGCACCCCAGCATCAACCTCGGCCTGGCGCACCCACGACCGCAGCGACTCCACTCCGATCCCCAACTGGGCCGCGACCCGCTTCACCGTCCCGTGATCGGTGCCCAGCTCCTTACGCAGCTGACGCACCGCACGCACAGCCCGTTCCTTCTCCGCCTCGCTGTACCGACGCGTCGTCGGCTTCCCAGGCGACATCTCATGTGGCATGACTCCATCCTCGTATCCAAGATCAGGAGCCTCCAACAAAGCCAGTGCGATTCAGCGATCCAAGCGATCCCCAACACCGCATGGACCGACATCGCCTACACCAAAGACGGCCACGCCCAAGTCGCCGAAACCCAATACGCCACAGGCCGCGGCAAACAGAAACGCACCGTTCGCCTCGTCGTGCGCCGCACCCGCCTCGCCGACACCGCCCAACAACGACTGTGGCCCGACTGGCGGCACCACGCATTCATCACCAACACCGATCACGACACCGCCGCCGCCGCGGACGAGTTCCACCGCGGCCACGCCGTCGTCGAGCTCGCCATCCGCGACCTCAAAGAAGGCACCGGGCTCGAGCACGTCCCCTCAGGCCACTACGGCGCGAACTGCGCATGGCTCGCCTGCGCCGTGCTCGCCCACAACATCGGCCACTGGACCGCCGCCCTCGCCCACAACATCGGCCACTGGACCGCCGCCCTCGCCGACGCGTCGCCGGCCACGAACCGCTCCCGCCGCACCCGACTCGTCGCCCTCGCAGCCGTAGCAGTCAACCGATCCGGCACACCCACCCTGCGATACCCCGCCCGCTGGCCCTGGGAAACACAATTCCGAGCCACACTCAGCGCCCTGCGAGCCCTGCCCGGACCCTCCGGCTAAACAGCACAGCCCGGAACTGACGCCCCCACACAAACCCAGCGTCGACAACCCCAAACCACACCCGCACCCCTAGCCGAACACGCCCAAACACACCAAACCACACCCCCAACAACCCGGCGCGACCCCAACCCGCCACCGACCCGCGAAACCCGCGCTCGCCAAAGGCCAATCGGTGGATTCAGGTTCAACGCCAACACCAAACTCGACACCGCCGCCGCCGCGGACGAGTTCCACCGCGCCCACGCCGTCGTCGAGCTCGCCATCCGCGACCTCAAAGAAGGCTCCGGGCTCGAGCACGTCCCCTCAGGCCACTACGGAGCGAACTGCGCACCGCTCGCATGCGCCGTGCTCGCCCACAACATCGGCCACTGGACCGACACGCTTGCCGGCGCGCCGCCGGCCACCAACCGCACCCGCCGCACCCGACTCGTCGCCCTCGCCGCCGTGCTGGTGAACCGATCCGGCACACCCACCCTGCGATACCCCGCCCGCTGGCCCTGGGAAACACAATTCCGAGCCACACTCAGCGCTCTCAGGGCTCTGCCCGGACCCTCCGGCTAAACGGCACAGCCCGGAACTGACGCCCCCACACAAACCCAGCGTCGACAAGCCCGAACCACACCCGCACCCCTAGCCGAACACGCCCAAACACACCAAACCACACCCCCAACAACCCGGCGCCACCCCAACCCGCCACCGACCCGCGAAACCCACGCCCACCAAAGGCCAATCGGTGGATTCAGGCTTACAGCGTTAGCCTGACCGCATCGGTGCCAGCCGAAACCGGCCGCTGGGAAGCTTTCGTAGGTGTCCCCCAGCGGCCGGTTTGTCGCGTCAGGGAAGCCCACTAGGGAACTTTCGGGCGATTAGGCCGCTGACCTGTACGTATGTGCTGCACGTCCAGCAGGATCTTTCCGACGTTGGCGTTGGTGGCCATGTAAGTGTGGGCCTCGGCGATGTCGTCGAGGGCGTAGCGAGAGTCGATGATCGGCCGCAGCGAGCCGTCATCGAAGCGAGGCAGCAGTTCGGCGCAGAAGCGCTGGTTGGCGTCGATCTTCTGCTCGATGGGCCGTGATCGCAGCACTGTGCCGATCAACGAGGCCCGCTTAGGCAGCAGCATGCCGAGCGGGAACGTGGCCTGCGGCCCACCCATGACGCCGACCTGAATGATGCAGCCCTGGGTGCGCAGCGAGGCGATATTTCGCACGAGATAGTCGCCGCCGATGACGTCGAGCACCACATCGACGCCGACGCCGCCGGTCCACTCTCGGATCGCGTCAGCGAAGTCAGCCTGGGTGTAGTCGACGACGAGGTCGGCGCCAAGTTCGGTGCAGGCGGCGACCTTTGCGGTCGAGCAGGTCACGGCGATGCGGGCGCCGATGGCCTTGGCGATCTGTATGGCAGCCGTTCCCACGCCTGATGCACCGGCGTGAACAAGAGCCGTACCGCCCGAAGCGAGCCCTCCCTGGGTCACGAGCGCATCGTGCGCCGTCATGAATACCTCAGGGATGGCCGCTGCGTCGCGCAATGCGACCCCCGCAGGGATGCGCTGAAGCATTCGCTCATGCGTCGCGACGCGCTCTGCGGCTGCACCGGCGGACACGATGCCCATGACTTCGTCGCCGGCGGTCCAGCCGGCCACGCGCTCGCCGACATCGACGATGCGCCCGGCGAACTCCATGCCCGGGATCTCGAAGAGCGGCTTCGGTCCGGGTGCGGGGTACAGACCCATGCGCTGGAGCAGATCGGCCCGGTTCATTGCCGAGCACACGACATCGACGAGCACCTCGTCAGGCCCGGGTGCTGGCTCGGGCACATCGCGCACTTCGAGCACTTCGACGCCGCCGTATTCGGGAATCACCACTGCACGCATGGGCGGCGACGCTAGCGGGGCAACGATTAGCCTCCCCCGCCGTGCGTCGCGATGCCGTCGTTGTCCTCGAAGGTGCCCGGAACTGCCGTGATCTCTGCGGCTACCGGGCGGCAAATGGTCGCCGTGTGCGGCCCGGTGCGCTGTTCCGCTCCGATCGGTTAAGCAGCCTCAGCGCTGACGATCTCGAAGAGCTGGCCAGCCGCGGCATCCGCACTGTGGTGGATTTCCGGGCGGGTCCCGAAATCGAACGTGACCGTTCGCGCCTTTGGTCCAGCGTCACCTCGCACATCTCGCTGCCCGTCGGAGACACCGTCGACGGCGACATCAGCATGGTGGACCAGATCCTCGAAGGGCGCCTGAAGTCTGTTTCCGAGGCCGACATGGTCGAGCTGTACATCAACATGCTGCTCACCTACAGCGAGCGGTTCGCCCAATTCGTGACGGTGGCCGCAGATGTCGACTACCTCCCGATGCTGTTCCACTGCACGGCCGGCAAGGACCGCAGCGGTCTCGCCGCCGCGTTGCTGCTCGAGGTGCTCGGCGTCGATCGCGACACCGTGCTGGACGACTACTGCCTCACCAATGAGCTGCGGTCGCGTCAGCGCATCGAAGAGCTGCGGCCGCAATTTGCCGACGTCGGCATCGACATCTCCGATGTCCGGCCGATTCTGTGCGCGCCGCGCGCGGTGTTGGCCGAGGTACTTGGCGAACTCGATGCCCGCTTCGGATCGAGCACGCGTTCGAACGGCACCGCTGGCGGTGCAGGCGGTGCGACATCGGGTGCCGAGGGCTACCTGCTGACCGCCGGTCTCAGCCCGGGTGTGCCCGAGATGCTGCGCTCCAATCTGTTGATCTGAACGGCACGACTCGGCTGCTTCACGTTTAGCTGACCGCTGTCGTAAGTCGCACACCGTGCTGCTTGACTCTTGGCTGAAGGTCACCGGAGTATCACGAGGAGCAACATGCGATCACGACGTTGGGTCGCGCTGCTGGCGAGCATGTGCTGGCTGCTTGCAGCATGTACTGGCGGCGGCGGCGATGTGCCGTCGGCGACCACGATGCTCGACGGTGCCGCTACCACCGCGGCGCCGACGACGAGCGAGGCTGCTCCCCCGACGACGGCTGCAGCCGAGCCCGCGATAACGGCTCCCACCAGCACCACGGCGCTGCCAGCGGATGCCGCCGACGGTGACTCCGAAGCCGGCGCCAGCGAGAGTTCAGACGATGATGAGTCCGCCAGGAGCGACCCAGAATTGACTGCCACGGTTGCGCAGCTTCGCCAGAATGCAGCCGATTTCGAGTACTCGATCGGCGCCCACGGCGGAACCCTGTCGTTCGCCACCATCTCGGAGCCGCTGACGTTCAACTTGGAGTTGTCGAACGATGCCGGTTCGTCGAACGTGCTCGGCTACCTGTTCGAGGGGCTCACCGAGACGTCATGGCTTACCGACGAGGTGGAGCCACTGCTCGCCGAGTCGTGGGAGCGCTCCGACGACGGCCTGCGATGGGTGTTCCATCTGCGCGACGACGTGGTGTGGCACGACGGCACACCGTTCTCCGCGCACGACGTGGACTTCACCTTCAACGAGGTCATATACAGCGACGACTTCAACGCATCGAGCCGCTCAACTTTCGAGTTCCGGTACTTGAACCCCGACAACGGGCAATGGGAAGAATCGAAGATGGCGGTGGCGGCGCTTGATGACCACACCGTCGAGATCGTCCTGCCGCAGCCGTTCGCGCCGTTCCTGCGGTCGATGGGCACCGCCATCTACCCCAAGCACCTCCTGCAAAGCCCCATCGAGGCCGGGACCTTCACAGAGTTCTGGGACATCGACACCGACCCGGCCCAGGTCATCGGCACGGGCCCGTTCACCATCGGCGAATACACGCCTGGAGAGCGGATCGTCTACGAGCGCAACCCTCGCTACTGGCTCACCGACGACGCCGGTGAGCGCCTGCCGTACCTCGACCGGGTAATCGAGCTGATCGTGCCTGACTTGGAGGCCGAGCTTGCGCTGTTCCGCGACGGCACCACCGATTTCCACGGCGTGCTGGGTGAAGAGTTCGCACTGCTCAAACCACTGGCCGAAGCGGAGAACTTCACGCTGCACCGGCGTGGTCCCGGCTTCGGCACCACCTTTCTGACTTTCAACCAGAATCCGGGATCGGGCGACGGTGGCGAGCCGTACGTCGATCCGGTTCGGCAGCGCTGGTTCGCCACGGTCGAGTTCCGCCGAGCGGTGGCGCACTCGATGGACAAGGCGGCCATGATCGATGGCGTCGAGCACGGCTTGGGCTACCCGCAGTGGTCATCGGTGAGTCCCGCCGCGGGTGACTTCCACAATCCCGACGTGCGCCGCTACCCCTACGACCTCGGCACGGCCAATGAGATCCTCGACGGCCTGGGCTGGATAGACACCGATGGCGACGGCATCCGCGAAGACGGCGACGGCAATCCCGTTTCGTTCACGCTGATCACCAACGACGGCAACAGCGTTCGGGCTGAGGTGACCCGGATCGTCCACGAGGGGATGACGGCGATCGGACTCGATGTCGAGTTTCGCCTCGTCGACTTCGGCGACCTGGTCGCGCAGCTGACCACCACCTACGACTGGGAGGCCATGGTGATCGGCTTCACCGGCGGCCCCGACCCCTACAGCGGCATCGGGCTGTGGCACAGCGGCGAGGCGCTGCACCTGTGGCACCCCAACCAGACCGAGCCCGCCACCGATTGGGAGGCCGAGATCGACGAGCTGTACATCGAAGCCAGCTCCGAACTCGACCAGGAAACGCGAGTGGAGCACTACCGGCGGGCGCAAGCGATCGCCGCGGAGAACGTGCCGTTGATCTACACGACGCAGGGTGAGCGCTTGGGGGCTGTGCGCAACGTGCTCGGCAATGTCACGCCGACGCTGTACGGCTACTGGGATCTGCGCTACCTGTACCGCACCGACCGGTAGGGATCTCGCAGAGGCCCCCCAAAACGCAGCGCTACCTCGGCAGTACTGTCCGGGCAATGGACTACAACTGGCCTGCCGCGCTGACCGAATTGGCCGATGAGGCGGCCAGCTGGGTGCGCGATGCGACAGCGGACTTGTTCACGACCGACGACGGGTGGCTGGTGGGCTACTCCGACGAGTTCACGCTGAGGCTTGCCGAGCGAGGCTGGATCGGGATGTGCTGGCCGGTGTCGGCTGGAGGTGACGGGCGGCCCGAGGTGGAACGCTTCGTCGTCACCGAGCAGTTGTTGCTGGGCGGCGCCCCGATGGCCAGCTCGTTCTTCCCGGACCGTCAGATCGGGCCGGTGCTGCTGAGGTACGGCACCGAAGAGCAGCAGGCGAAGTTTCTGCCCGAGATGCGCGCCGGGCGTTCGCGCTGGTGCATCGGCATGTCCGAGCCCGATGCCGGCTCCGATGTGGCGGCCATCGGGACGACGGCGGTACGTGACGGCGATCGGTTCATCGTCAACGGCCAGAAGATCTGGACGAGCGGGGCGGCCACCGCCAACTGGTGCTACCTGATCTGCCGAACCGATCCCGACGCGCCGCCCCACAAGGGCATGAGCGAGCTGATCGTCCCGATGGACACCCCGGGCATCGAGGTGCGGCCGATCCGCGACGCCTCGGGCGATGCCCACTTCAACGAGGTGTTCTTCGACGAGGTGTCGATTCCGGTCGACAATCTGGTGGGCCAGCTGAACAACAGCTTCGGTCAGACGATGCGCCAGTTGGAGCATGAGCGCGGCGGCATCGACCGTCTTGCGTCGAACCAACGGCTGTACCTGGACACCAAGGAGCGTGCCGACACGTCGGACCCGTTGATCCGCCAACGCATGGCCCGCATCGAGACTGGCTACCGCATTGGGCGCGACATGGTGCTGCGCAACGTGCTGCGCCAGACGCCGTTCGCTCAGTACTCAGCGGTCACCAAGACGTGGTGCACCGAGTTCGAGCAGGAGGTGTCGCGCCTCGTGGGCGATGTGGCCGGGGCCGAGACGATGCTCGCCAACCGGGTGTCTCGCAATGTGGTGTACGCGCCCGCCTACACGATCATGGGCGGCACGACGCAGATCTTGCGCAACATCATCGGTGAGCGGATCCTGCAGCTGCCGCGTGAGCCCCGCGTCTAGGCGCGCCTAGGGAGCGAAGATCCAGCTGTTGGACTCGTCGGCGGGCTTGATGTGGCCGGCAGTGCGGCCGGCGAAGTGGGTGCCAATGACGAGACGACCGTCGGCCCAGCGCGGGTACGCGTCCAGTCGGGTACGCGTCGAGGTGCCGTCACGGCTGTAGTCGGCGGTCGAGGCCAGATCGGGATGCGCGAACTGGAGCGGGTGATGGGTCATGTCGCCGGTGATGGTGGCTGTCTCCCCCGCCGACTCGATGATCACGCTGACGTGTCCAGGTGTGTGCCCAGGGGTCGACTCCAGCCACACCTCATCGTTGATGCGGTGATCGGGAGCGACGAGGTCGGCGAGGCCGGCATCCATCACGGGCTGCACTGAATCCTCGAACACTGGCCCGTAGTCCTGGGGCTCGGTGCGCCAGTAGTCGTATTCGGACTGTACGAACACGTATCGGGCGTTGGGAAACGTCGGCACCCATTCGCCGTCGACGAGGCGGGTGTTCCATCCGACGTGGTCCACATGCAGGTGGGTGCACACGACGACGTCAATCGAGTCGGGTGTGAAACCGGCCGCTTCGAGGTCGGCCAGGAACGGCGTCGAAAGCTGTTCGAACGGAGGGGCCCCGGGCCGTGACTTGTCATTGCCGACGCAGGTGTCGACCATGATCCGCATGCCGGCCGATTCGATGACCAGGGCGTGCATCGAGAGCCGCATGCGGCCGTCGTCGGTGACGAAGTCGGGTCGCAGCCAGTCGTAGTTGTCGATCAGCTCGTCCGCGCCGGGCAGCAAGATGCTGAACGGCCAGTGGACCTCGAGCTCGGCAATGCGGGTGATCTTGGCGTCACCCACGGTCCAGCTGATCGGAGCGGACTTGTCAACGGTCGGCATCGCCGCATCTCCTTGTCGAAACCGCGCGGGTTTCGCGGGCTGACACGCCACACTATTGCGGCACGTGGTCATGCCGCCGAAGACGCGCAGGCCAAGTCACTGCCGAACCGAACGTCGATGAGCGCCGAAAGCCACCACCATGGACGACACGACAACGCAGCACGCCGACGGGGGCGATGCAAGCTCCGGTGATTCCGACCAGCGCGAGCAAATGCTCGACCGCAGTGAGCGGTTCCGCGAGGCAGCCATTGCTGCCGAGCTCGAAACCGGCGAGCGGGAGCCCTCCAGCCGCAGCGCCTGGCGTCAGTCGATCTTTCGCATGGTGCGCATGGGCATCGGGCTGGGCATCGTCGTTCTCGGCATCATCTTGATGCCGCTGCCCGGTCCCGGGATGCTGGTGGTAGCGCTGGGTCTCGCAATCTTGGCCCGGGACGTGGCGTGGGCAGATCGCCTGCTTCAGAAGGTGCGTGAGCGGCTGCCGTCAGATGCGGACGGCAGGCTCCCCCGTTCCGCCATCATCACGATGATCGTGCTCGCTGCTGCGGGCATCGCCGTGTCGATCGCATTCGCGGTCGGCGACGTCAACCCGATCGACTACGTGCTGTTCAGGCGGGACAGCTGAGCCAACCGGAGTTCAGCTGATGTGCACCGGCGTGGAGACTTCGCTGTAGAAGTCGTTGCCTTTGTCGTCGACCACGATGAAGGCCGGGAAGTCCTCGACCTCGATCTTCCAGATGGCTTCCATGCCAAACTCGGGGTACTCGAGCACTTCCACCTTGCGGATGGAGTCCTTGGCCAGCCGGGCCGCGGGGCCGCCGATCGAGCCGAGGTAGAAGCCGCCATAGCGGGCACAGGCCTCCACCACCTGGCGCGACCGGTTGCCCTTGGCCAGCATGACCAGGCTGCCGCCGGCGGCCTGGAACTGCTCGACGTATGAGTCCATGCGGCCTGCGGTGGTCGGGCCGAATGACCCCGAGGCATAGCCCTTGGGCGTCTTGGCCGGTCCCGCGTAGTACACGGGGAGGTCGCGCATGTAGTCGGGCATGCCCTCGCCTGCGTCAAGCCGCTCCTTGAGCTTGGCGTGGGCGATGTCGCGGGCCACCACCAGCGTGCCGGTGAGCGACAGCCGAGTCTTGACGGGGTGGGCGCTGAGCTGACTTCGGATGACGTCCATCGGCTGGTCCAAGTCGATCGACACCATGTCGGAGGACAACTGCGTCTCCTCGGCTGCCGGCAGGAAACGAGCCGGATCGGTCTCGAGCTGCTCGAGGAAAATGCCCTCCGCGGTGATCTTGCCAAGCGCCTGGCGGTCCGCCGAGCACGACACTGCGACGGCCACTGGGCAGCTGGCGCCGTGGCGCGGCAGGCGCACCACCCGCACGTCGTGGCAGAAGTACTTGCCGCCGAACTGCGCGCCGATGCCGAACTGCCGGGTGAGCTCGAGGATGCGCTGCTCCCATTCGAGGTCGCGAAATCCGTGGCCGGCCTCGCTGCCCGCGGTCGGCAGCGTGTCGAGGTACTTGGCCGAGGCGTACTTGGCGACTTTCATGGCGAACTCGGCCGAGGTGCCGCCGATGACCACGGCGAGGTGATATGGCGGGCAGGCCGACGTGCCGAGCGTGCGCAGCTTTTCGTCGAGGAAACGCATGAGGCTGGTGGGATTCAGCAGGGCCTTGGCCTCCTGGAACAGGAAGCTCTTGTTGGCCGAACCGCCGCCCTTGGCCATGAACACGAGCTTGTATTCCTCGCCTGGCGCGGCATAGATCTCGATCTGCGCGGGCAGGTTGTTGCCCGTATTGCGCTCGGTGAACATGTCGAGCGGCGCGAGTTGCGAGTAGCGCAGGTTCGAAGTGAGGTACGTGTCTGCCACGCCTTGGGAGATGGCCGAAGCGTCGTCGAAGTCGGGGTTCTCGGATGTGCCGGTCAGGACGCGCTCGCCTTTGTGCCCCCACACGATCGCCGTGCCCGTGTCCTGGCATCCGGGGAGCACGCCGCCGGCGGCGATGTTGGCGTTCTTCAGCAATTCGAGCGCCACGAAGCGGTCATTGGCGGATGCCTCGGGATCGTCGAGGATCGCAGCAAGGGCGGCCAGGTGATCGGTGCGCAGCAGGTGCGCTATGTCTCGCATGGCCTCAGCGGTCAGCAGCCGCAGCGCTTCGGGCTCGACCTGCAGGAATCGGCGTCCCGCAGCAGTGATGGTAGAGACATGATCGGCAGAGATCTTGCGGTACGGGACGTCGGTCGGGCCCGTGGGCAGCAGGTCGACGTGAGAGAACTCGCTCATCGCCTCATGCTACGGAACAGGCACCATCCCGCCGGATCACGGTGAGCCGCAATGTGCTTGGTGGTGGCGGTAGGCCGCAAACCGCTCGGCGGCGGTGCCATGGCGACGGATCTGCGGCCACCGGGCGACAATAGGGACGTGGCAGGCATCGAGTCCATCAACGCGATCACGCTTCGCACCGCCGACATGACGGCGTCCGTTCACTTCTACGCGGCGCTGGGCTTCGAGCTGAGCTACGGCGGCGACGATGCCCCGTTCAGCACGCTTTGCAGCGGGCAGTGCTTCGTGAACTTGATCGCGGTGGCAACGCCCGACGATGTGGAAACCGGCTGGGGACGTGTGATCTTCCATGTCGACGACGTGGACGTGATCTACCAACGTGCGATCGACGCCGGCCTGGCACCGCAGACCGAGCCAATAGATGCCCCGTGGGGCGAGCGCATGTTCCCGATCATCGACCCCTCCGGGCACGATCTGAGCCTCGCCAAGCGCATCCGGCCCTACGAATTGGACCATCCAGCGGTCTGATCGACCGCGACGCCACCGACTGCCGCGTACCGTCGGGGTGTGAGCGACGGGCTGTTCGAAGCAGCGGGAGCGGAGCGGCTGGCGCGTCAGGCTCCGCTGGCAGCCCGCCTTCGACCGAAGACGCTCGATGAGATCGTCGGCCAAGAGCACCTGCTGGCGCTCGGACGGCCGTTGAGGGAGCTTGTCGAGGCCGATCGCCTCTCGTCGGTGATCCTGTGGGGGCCGCCCGGCACTGGCAAGACGACGCTGGCGCGAGTGGTCGCGGTGACGACGAGCAAGACGTTCTGCGAATTGTCTGCGGTGAGCGCCAGCGTCAAGGACGTTCGGGAGATCATCGCGGGGGCCAAGCAGCGGCTGGGCGAGTACGACACCGGAACGATCCTGTTCCTCGACGAGGTGCACCGGTTCAACAAGGCCCAGCAGGACGCCCTGCTGCCCGCGGTGGAGGACGGCCTGATCGTGCTGATCGGCGCAACCACCGAGAATCCGCACTTCGAAGTCAACCCGCCACTGCTGTCGCGCTCGACGCTGTTCCGTCTCGCAACGCTCGACGACGCGGCGCTGCGGACGCTGATCGGCCGTGGACTCGACGCAGAGGGCGCAACCGCCGACAACGAAGCCATCGACCACATCGCAGCCCGCAGCGGCGGCGACGGCCGCCATGCGCTCACCAGCATCGAAGTCGCCGTGGCTCTCGCAGATCGCCGCCCGGGCGGGGAGCCACACGTCTCGCTGGCTGATGCTGAACACGCAGTCGACGCGAAAGCCGTGCGCTATGGCGCCGACGGCCACTACGACATCATCAGCGCGTTCATCAAGTCGATGCGCGGCTCGGATCCGGACGCAGCGCTCTACTGGCTGGCCCGAATGCTCGACGCTGGCGAGGACCCGCGGTTTATCGCACGCCGAATGGTCATTCTGGCGTCCGAGGACATCGGCATGGCCGACAGCTCTGCCCTTCTCGTAGCCGAAGCCGCTGCCCGCGCCGTCGAGTACGTCGGGCTGCCAGAGGCCCAGCTGAACCTGGCCCACGCAGTCGTGCGTCTCGCAACTGCGCCCAAGTCGAACCGCGTGACCGTCGCGATCGGCCGTGCGATGGCGGACGCCCGCGCAGCCGGCGCCGGCGAGGTGCCGATGCACTTGCGCGATGCGCACTACCGCGGCGCCGCATCGCTGGGCCACGGAGAGGGCTATCAGTACCCCCATGAAGACCCCTCCGGCTGGGTGCCCCAGCAATATCGTCCCGACGAGGTGGCCGGCCACGTCTACTGGGAACCCTCCGAGCACGGCCGCGAACGCGACCTGCGCCGGGGATCGCCGCCCGTGGTTGAATGACAGCGCCGGGGATCGCCGCCCGTGGTTGAATGACAGCGACGGCGGGGCGCGTTGGCATGCCCCAGACGCTCGCGCGGGGGTGTGACATGAGTGCAGGTGCGGCAACGCTGGGACTCACCGAGGTGCCGATCGTCGACTACGGCGACGCCCAGGACGACATGGTCGCCTACCGCGCATCGGGCACCGAGCGGGCGATGCAGCTCGGCAACCGGGGCCCGATCCGGTTCACCGACGACGGCCGGCTGCATCCCGAGATCGCCGAGGCCTACTCGCGCTGCGGCTTCTACGTGTTCACCAACGTGCTCGGCGCCGAAGAGCTCGCCGACATCGAAGCCGACGTCATCGACATGCTCGACCACTGCCCCACCGGACCCGACTCCACCAGCGACCGGCACGGACGGCCGGCACTCGGCGCCGCTCACCAGGGTCGCGCCGTGTCCTTCGTGCGACCGCTGTCGGATCCCTACGGCGGCACCCATGTCGCCCACGGCCGCCACCCGCACAAGATGTTCGAGCCCTCCGCCCCCGACGGCGCCCCGGAGTGGGTGGTGCAGATCATCAGCGGCTCGCTGCAGTTCTCCGAGGCCTGTCTGCGGGTGTACGGCCATCCGGGCCTGCTGGGCGTCGCTGCGGCGCTGAACGGCCCCGACTTCACCCCATTCAACGAGGTGGTGTGGATCAAGCATCCCGGCCTTGGGGGCTCGGTCTCGTGGCACCAGGACGGCTGGACGCACTGGGATCATCCCGATCTCGACGAAGGCACGCACGGCTTCAATTTCATGGCCCAGCTGTACGGCTGCGACGCGACGAACGGCCTGTGGGTGGTGCCCGGCTCACACCGCATCGGCAAGCTCGACATCAAGGCCATGGCGCTCGCCGCGGGCTCGGACCGCCTGCCTGAGGCCGTGCCGATGCTGTGCGACCCCGGCGATGTGGCCATCACCAGCCGTCAGGCCATCCACGGCTCGTTTGCGAACACGTCCGAGCGACCCCGGGTCACCATCAACTTCGGCTTCCATCGGCGCCGCTCAGTGCTCGGCGTGCGCAGCGGCGGCGTGCACAACCCGGTCTCGCTCTACGACGAGGCATACATCGCTGAGCGGTCCCGGGTGATCGGCTGGGCCATTGACGCTCGACGCAGGCGATTCGGTGGCGAGACGCCCTTCGTGTATGCGCCCAACGTGGGCCGCGAGCACGAATTCGTCTGGGACGACGCCGCCCGCGAAGCCATCAGGGACTACAACCTGAAGGACTTGGGCATCTAGCCCGAACTGGCCGCAGCGGTCTGTTGCGGCCAGCCCGGATCAGCCGTCGAGCGCTATGACTGCGCTTGGCCCAATGCGGACCGCGACGTTGGCACCGACGGCCGAGCCATGTGGTGTGACGGCGTCCAACGAGGTCGTCGCTCCGCCGATGTCCGCTTCAAGGCGCAGCTCATAACGATCGCCACGAAACCGGCGCCGAACCACTGCGGCTTGGAGTTGCACAACTCGGTCGTCGTCGCTTGCGGCTCCGAGATCGCCTGGGGCGCCGACCTCGATGCAGTCGGAACGCAGGACGAAGCCGTGGCCACGCCCAGCGGCGGTGGCCAACACCGGCGGCACCTCGGCGTCGAACACATTGGTGTGGCCCAGGAACCGGGCGACCTGCGATGTCTGAGGATCGGTCCAGACCTCTTCGGGGGTGCCGATGCGCAGCAGCTGACCTCTTGACATGATCGCGATGCGGTCCGCTAAAGCGAAGGCTTCGTGGTGGTCGTGCGTGACGTGCACGGCTGTGACGCCCACCTGGTCGAGCACGGGGCGCAACTCGTCGATGAGCCGTTCACGCAACAGCCGATCGAGCGACCCGAATGGTTCGTCGAGCAGCAGCACCCTCGGCTCGGGCGCGAGTGCGCGGGCCAACGAGACCCGCTGGGCTTCGCCGCCCGACAGCGTCGCCACGTCGCGGCGTTCGAAACCGGACAAGCCGACCAGCTCGAGAACCTCGGCGACCCGTCGGCGCCGTTCGACCAGCGGCACCTTGGCCATGCGCAACCCGAACGCCACGTTGCCCTCGACGTCGAAGTGCGGGAACAGCACTTCGTCCTGGAACATCAGGCCGATGCCGCGCTGGTCTGGGCGCTGGCCGGTCAGGTCCCGGCCGTCGAGCTCGATCCGTCCGGCATCCAGCGGCTGCAGCCCGGCGGCAGCTCGCAACAACGTTGTCTTGCCGCAGCCCGACGGGCCGAGCAGCACCACCAACTCTCCGTCGCCGACGGCGAGGTCGACCCCGTCGAGTGCCACTGTGGCGTCGAAGCGCACGTGGGCACCCGTGATGCGCAGCGTCCCGCCGCCGACTCCCGTAGTCGTCACGACCCTGACGCTACGCACCCGGCAAGCATCGCCGGGTCACAATTTCGACGCCCGTCGCGCCGCACCACGAGTTTGAAGGAAACATCGCCGACCGCAATGTTGGCGGCTGCTTCGCTGGGCCCCAATTTCGGCGGAGCCATCGCCGGCCTCCCAGACGGCCGTCCCGACGACCGCGCCCGGTCAGTGAGCGGGCCTAGGCGGTCCTGACGCAGACTGATGCGGCAACGGAGCGTGCGACGAGAGGATCGAGACATGGCAGATCTGCTGAGCGGACGAACGGCGCTGGTGACTGGGGCAAGCCGGGGCATCGGCGAGCACTGCGCCCGAGCCCTGGCCGCAGACGGGGCACGTGTCGCGTTGGCCGCACGAGCGGCTGATGATCTCGAACGGATCGCGGCCGAGCTGCCGCACGATCCGGTGGTGATCCGCAGCGATCTGGGCGAAGTCGGCGCAGGAGCCGAGCTGGCCGCGGCGGTCGTCGAGGCGCTCGGCGGCGTGGACATCCTGGTCAACAACGCCGGCCGCGGCGAGCTGCGTGAACCAGGGGGCGACCAAGCCGTTCTGCAGCTCAACTACCTTGCGCCGCTCGAGCTCACCCGGGCGCTGACCCGCCAGATGGGCGAGCGAGGACACGGCTCAGTCATTCACATGTCGTCGATTGCGGGCTCGGTCGGTGTGAGCGAACTGGCCACATATGGGGCGACGAAGGCTGCCCTCGACTCGCTGACGCGCTCCCAGGCGGCCACCTACGGCCGGTTCGGCATCCGGGTGAACGCCGTAGCACCGGGACTCATCATCACCGACATGTGGGCGGCGGGCCGCGAGATTCCCGGTCTCGCCGACGGCCTCGAACGTCACATCGCCCTCGGCCGCTGGGGAGAGCCCGACGAGATCGCCGACGTCGTCGCCTTCCTCGCCAGCGACAAGGCCCGCTACGTCACCGGCCAGACCATCACCGTCGACGGCGGCTACCAAGGCGTCACCGCCTGGTCGAACTACCCCGCGCCGGCCTCGTAGAGGCGAAGGCCGACCCACCCGAGGCTTTAGGGCAGCGCCCCGGCGGATCGATAGCCCGCCAGCGAGACCCAGTCGTCGAGCCGGACCGGCGCTTCGAATTCGATGCCGTGACCGCGGTACGCCGCGGCCACAGTCGACACTTGCGCAGCTGAGATCCCGCTGAGTGCCAGACGGCCGCCTGCCACGACGCGGGCGGTGATATCGGCGGCGAGCGCCATCAGCACATCGGCAGTGATGTTGGCCACGACCACGTCGAAGAGTCCCAGCTCGGCCGCACGAGCCGGCGCAGTGCCGAATGTGGCCAGCCCGTCCAGTCCGTTGCGGCGGGCATTGGCCTCGGCCGCCGCAACGGCCGCGGGTTCGATGTCGATCCCCACAACCTCGGCAGCGCCCAACCGGGCCGCGACCAGCGCCAACACGCCGCTGCCGCAGCCGATATCTAGCACCCTTTCTCCGCCGGCCACCTGTCGCGCCAGCCACTCAGCCAGCAGCCGGGTCGACGGATGCGTCCCCGCTCCGAACGCCCCGCCGGGATCGATCTCGACGACCGCCAGCGCAACGGCCTCGGTCCACGGGAAGCACACGGCCAATCGCTCTCCCACCGTCACCGCACGGTTGCGATTGCGCCAGCCGACTGCGTGCGCTGCGTCCGGCGGTCCCAGCGTGGCCGCTTGATCCTCGGCCCGCAGCAGCGCCACGACGTCGCGGGCGGTTTGATCATCGGCCACTCGAACCCGACTCACCCAGCGGCCCCGCGGCAGCCGCTCATGCGACACTGCGAGCGCAACGGCCCCAAGCGACAGCGGCAAGCTGGGCGGCAGCCGAGCCTGATCCCCCGGCGTTGTGGAGTGGGCCAGCACGACGCACGCGCCGCCGACATCGACATCACCGCACAGCGAGGTACGTCGAGACCGTTCGCTCACCCCAGCATTGTCGCCACCAACCGGCGCTCACGCTGCGTTCTGCATGTGACAGGCCGTCGCTAGGGTTGTGTCTCGCCGAGGGAGTCCATCGATATGGCTCCCGCAAACCACCTGGGGGTGATCGGTTTCGACTTTTACGGTTGAAGTGAGAGAAGCGAGCCGTGGTCTCCGGATCCACGTTAAAGAGTCGGAAAACATACAAACGCCAACGTCGAACGCGACGATCTGGTGCTCGCAGCCTGATCTGAGGTTGTGAGTTCGGCCCGACTGCCCCCGTCCTGCGGGCGTCGGCGCCATCATCTGCAGGGCTTGCCCGCCACCCGTGCCGACGGGGTGACGGGGACACTCACAGACGGCTAAGGCAACTGCCAGGGTGTCGCTGCCCTCGGTCGCCCGACAATCGCACAGTGACTGCGCTCGGAGAAGACTCACCGAAACGTTGAAGGACGCGGGTTCGATTCCCGCCACCTCCACCATGGGATATAGGCGAGTTGTGTGTCCTTGTATCGGCCAGTTGTAGCCGTTTTGGGCTGTTTTGGGCATTGTCGGAGTGCTCTGAGGCCAGTTGAGGTGGCTTCGGGGCTGCCGATGGTCATCGCGTCATGTGGATGCACGCTTGGGTTTGTTGACGGACGCGACAAGGCAGACGGCATTGCCGTCTGCCTCTGTTTTGTGGTGTCTGTCAGGTTTTAGGGCGGTACCTGGTCGCCGGTCGCTGCGCCGTCGGCCCGTTCGTCGTCGCCGGTTGTCTCGGTGCTGTCGTGCAGGAAGGTGTCGTGCAGTTCGAGAGCGTTGAGCGGCTTTGCGGAGCGCGGTTCGGCTGCGGGGGTCGTTGTCTTTTGGTGGGTGGCGGTGGCGGTGTTGTCTTGTGCGGCGCCGGGTTGGGCTGCTTGTTCGCGGTATTTGCGGGCTTGGCGGATGTTGTGCGCGCATGAGGCTGCGGCTGAGGCGATGGCGTGGGCGACGTAGCCGAACTTGACGCACGATTCGTCGTCGAGCCCGCTTGTGCGTCTGAGTTCTTTGTTGACGTTCTCGGCTTGGTTGCGCCGTGCGTAGCTCATGAGCCATGCGTGGGTGCCGTATGGCGTGTCCTGGTGCTTGTCGAGGCTTTCCAGGGTCATCGTGACGTGCCCGCTGCAGCAGATGTTGCTGCCTTTGGGGGTCGCCATCAGCGGCACGTCGCGGTGGTTGGTGTTGGCTGTCGCGGCGGTCTTGATGCGCTGGTCGTGGACGGGGCACTTCATGCGCTTGCGGCCGTCGGGATAGCTCTGGGTCACCGAGTAGCGGTAGAAGCGGTTGCGCATCGTGTACCAGTCGGCGAGCGCTTCGCCTGTGAGTTTCGCTGGGGGTGTGCGCATCGACGCAGGCGTCGAGGGGTGCAGGCATGTGCCGCAGTGGAACCGCACCTGGTGCTTGCCGGCGATCACGGCGAGCTTGTCGCGTTGCACCTCGGGCTTGTTGTAGTCCATGACGAGGTCGATGCCCATCTCGTGCAGGACCCTGTTGAACGCGGTCGCTTTGTTGGTGTAGGCACGGTCGGCGAGCACTTCGCGGATGAGCGGCGCGACGCTGCGTGCGGTCGCGGCGGCTTCGAGTCCGGCGATCGCGGGGTTCGTCGCTGCGGCCTTGAGGCTGATCCCCACGATGAACGGCAGCACCTCGGGTCCGAGCGTGGCCTCGGCGCGGTCGCCGTGGTAGCGGAAGTCGCGCACTGCGACCGCGAGGTGGAGGTCGTAGCCGAGGAAGAACCCTGCGACAGCTTTGCCTTTTGCGCTCTTGTGGCCGGGCCGCGCATCAGGGTCGAGGCTGCGGATCAGTCGATCGTCGGGGCCGAAATCGCCGATCTGGGTGCCGAACACTGCGCCTCGGGGCAGCTGTTGTTTGAGGTCCGGCTCGTCCAGGTCGCTCGACACGAGCGAATCGAGGCGATGCTTGACCAGCGGGTCCGCTGCTGCTCTCCTGAGAGTCTCGGCGTTGATCCCGTCGTCGTGGACACCGGACGCGTCTTGGTCGTCGTCCGACTCGTCGGGATGAGTGCCCTTGCGCTTCTTGACGTTCTTTTCCTTGCGGAAGTCCTTCGAGACTGCCCAGGTCGCGAGGTCGGTCGAGTCCACAGCGATCGCTGTCAATGCTTCGAGGACCTCGGGCGGCACCGGGGCGAGCACGAGGCACTCCACGAACCACGCCACGCCGTAGCAGACGCCGTCGACGGCGAAGCCCGCTGCGAGGAGCTTCTCGAGCTTCTCGAGCTGCTTGCGCACCGTGCTGTAGCTGATCGGGTTCGCCAGCCGATGCTGGGGCTGCACGTTGAGCCGCACAGCGGCGTCGGGCGGCAGACCCGCCAGCACCGAGCAGATGTCCGCGACGCTGTAGCTGCGCCCGCGCATGGCGCCCAGCACGATGCCGACCAGCATCGCCCGCGTCCCCAGCCTCGACGACGGGCCGGGTTCCGACGCGAACGCACGCTCGATCGTGGTTGCCATGCCGAATCGGTCCACCGCCGCTTCGGCGTCGCGGACATCTTGATGCACCGGCGAGATCGGAGTGCCGCCCTTGTCGGAGTGGTCACGGGGCAGCTTGCGCAGCTTGTCGCGGCGCACGTATTCCGCCGGGTCGAGCACGCCCAGGTCGGCCTCGCCCAGGATGCGCTGCCGCCACGCGCAAAAAAGCGCGAGCCCGATCATGCGGCCAGCCCCTTGAGCACCGCTGCCTCGTCGTCCATCTCCTCGGCGGCCTGGCGCACCAGCGCGTCGAAGGTCTGATGGTTGATCGGGCCGCTGAACCGCCGCAGCGCCCTCAGCGACACATCGCTTCTGAGCTGCGCGGCGATCCACGTCGCACGCGCACGAGAAAGCGACAGCGACCCCACACCCCCGACGTGCAGCTGCTTCGCGAGTCCCGAAGCCGACCCGTGCGCCTCCGACGGGATGAACCGGTCCCCGCTCGTGAGCCTGACGGCCTCCAGGGCGAGGCCGGTGTAGTCGGCTCGGATCGGCACCCGGCGCGGGTTGCGTCCCGCGACACGCACCGTCAGACGCCCGTCGCCCACCGCCGCCACATCGCCCGGGCCCTGCATCCGTGCTTCCACGCCTCTGAGGCCCGCTCCCAGCGTCGCCGCGGGCAGCCACATCCGCGCAGCGCGATTCGACGGCCACTCCAGCTCCGCGGCCAGCCGGAACGATTCCTCCTCTACGGCGTTGTAGATGACGGCGGCCTCGACCGTGCCGAGGGACGGCATCTGCCGGGGCGACACCGCAGGCGCCACCGCGCGGCCGACGCGCCGCAGCACCGAGCGCACAGTGCGCCGAGTCGACGGGAAGCGGCCCGTGATGACCTTCATCACCCGGTAATCGATGCTCGCTGGGTGAAACACGTGATCGGGATCGAGCGTCCCGTCTCTGCGGTAGACGTCCGCGGTGTGGTCCGCCACGATCCGCAGCCACGACCGAGCCGCCGTCACCGACGGCGGACCCGTCTCAAGCACCCACGGGCGAACCTCGCCCAGCACGACCTGACCCTCCCGCAGATCCGTGCGCGACCAGCGCGGATTCCACATGTCGACAACGGCCTCGATGGACGCCGCCCCGGCAGCGGACCGTCGCGCGTTGCGCAGCGGCACCAGCACGCCTGGATCGATCCGAGCGCCCCCTTCGACTGCGGCCTCGAGGATCCTGCGCGCCGCCCAACGATTGAACCGCACCGTCGACTCGTCCGGCGCACGCGGACCCGACCGTCCGCCGTCGCCCACCGCACGCTCGCACCAGCCCTCAACGAAGCCCCGCGTCAGATCCCCGATGTCCGACATGCCCAGCGCAACGCCCGACCCGAACAGATCGACCGTCAGCGACTCAAGGCGCCGCGCTGCCGCCGGCCGGTCGCCATGCCGAACACGCAGCACCCCGCTGACCGGACCCGCCCACGCCCACAGCCCCGACGCAGGCCACTCCGCCAACGGGGGCTGCACCAGCGCCGACACGTCACCGGCGCCAACCGCGCCATCGCACTGCCTCGCAGTTTGCGGGCCGGCCGAATTCGTCTGATGGTTAGTCTCCATTGCACGCCCTTCGGGTGAGGACGGGCCGGGACGCAAAGAGGTCTGGCAGGACGCGATGCGTCTCGGCCCGTGCGCCGTCATTGAGAGGAATGCCAAGTCGCTCAGACCGCCTCGCGGGATTCGACGCCATTTCGCGCCCAGATTCGGCAATCGGCGGGATGCACACATGGGCTGAGCAGGCGATATAGGCGCTATGTGACAATCGTGTGACTCGGATGCAATTCGCATGCCGCGCCGCATGCAGCGCGCGATTTCTTGCCCTGCGAGCGACCCTCAGCGCACAACCGCGGCGCCGGCGACAAGCGCTACGCCGAGCAGGCGCTGAGGGCAGACGAGGCACCTGCTCAAAAGGGATGCACCGCATCGACCGACCTCCGGAATGTTTCGACAACGAAACGTTACGGAGGGGGTGTCACAGCCAACCGAGACTCGCCGCCAACCCGCAGTACCGTTCCGGTGATGCCCCAACGAGGCACCCTCAAAGCACACCCCAGCGACTACCTCGCACCCGACGCCCAATGGCCCGACGGCCCACTCGAACCCGACGCACCACCAGAAGCACACCTCGCCCGAGCCGTCGCCCGACGACTCACCGAAACCCTCACGCAGCGAGAACTCAGCCTCCGCGCCGCAGCCGACACCACCGGCGCATCAGCCCACGCCGTGTTCAACATCACCCACGGACTCACCTGGTGCGACCTGCCAACCCTCGCCCGCCTCGAACGCGGACTCCGCATCCAACTATGGGGAACCGAACACCGTCTCTAGAGGCCACAACGGCCACCGACTGCAGCTGGACTCAATGACAAGAAGTCGGAGCTCCACGGGGCGCTGAACCGGCCCCGAGCACGCCACGGGCAACCAGCCCGCCTTAACCAACTGACCGGCCAACGGGGGAAGTGCCAAGGCTGTTGCCAGACGGGGGAGGGGGGGGGGGGGGGTACCGTGCGGGTGAAGCGTCCTGAAGGGGTGGCATGAGCGACATCGATGCTGAACTGGAATCGAAGCTCAAGAAGCACGAAGCTGGAGTCGCTGATCTCGTTGCTGCGTACGAGGCTGCGGAAGCCCCGTGCTTCGCCGCTGTAGCTGCGTCTGCACCGGTCGTTCCTCGGTACGTTGCCTCAAATTCGTCGGCTTGGATGCCGAGTGCCGACATGGGGTGAGCAGATTGGTGAACTCCGGGACCTGAAGCAGGCCGCTGACAAGTCGCCAATATCAGGTGGTCCCTCGCCGCACGATCTGCTTCGCCGCAAGTACCACATGCCCCGCCGACTCCACCACTGGCAATCAGCCGCCGACATCTACACTCAACTCACTTGCAA
>CBDDDL010000003.1:0-990389 GCA_965226645.1 Candidatus Poriferisodalis sp. | reverse complement strand
GGCATCATCCACAACCGCGACCTCGCCGAACGCTACCAGCGACACCTCGCACAGACCGGGAGTTGACAAACATAGGAGCATCCACCGATGGAGTTCGCCAACTCATCATCGGATCGGACGCGACCGTCACGGAGGGCCACCTCATGGGCACTGGTTGTGCGGGCCCAATCCCCGCATCGAGGCACCTAACTCCGCTGAAGCACCCGGCACGGCCACCGAAACCAGGCGAGCGCCTTCTATCTTCCAATGAGTCATCGCCATCCCTGAGAACGAGGAGCCGTGAGCCATGAGGACGCAGCAAGGGACCGAGCCGTGGCTACAGCAGCGAATGTGGTTCGGCAATCGTTCCCGAGGGCGATTTCGGAGAGTGGAGCTATGCGTTGCCGCAGCGATGGCGTTGCTGTCGGCGTCATGCATGCCACAAGATGATGCTGTAGAGCAGCAAGCGTCTCCTATGGGCTGCGACCCTCGGTTGCATACCGCCACTCTCTCGGAAATCGCTGATCCGCTTGGGTGCATGGCGAGCGCTGGCGATGTTCAACGCGCAGGCGAAGAATGCGACGATCGCGAAGGGCACACAGAATTTCGACATATTTCCTTGGCGTACATTTGTTATAGCGTTACAGTGGCAGATGACGGTTGGCGCATGTGCGATATCAGCGAGCCGTTGCTGGCGGTTCGAGTCAGCGAACTGGCTGAGTCTTCGACATACGCTTGCGGGAATACAGCGCCCAGGGCAGACTCCGCTGAGAAACGGCAAGCCGAGGTCGATCTCGCGAACAAGTGGGGATCGGACTTGCAGATCCTCAAGATGCGACGGAAGCGACTCAGCATGCTCTTCTCGTCACAGCCAAGGCATTGCTGGCAGTCAATGTGAACGATGCTGATGCTGTGCCTTATGTCCGGGGCGGCGACTGCGACAGTGCCGTGAGGCGGCACGCAGACGGTCCGCTCGATGGCCCGCTCCCAGACGTGACCTACGGAAGATCTCTTGGACGCTGAATATCGAGTATGGGGCAACAACAGCGGAAAATTACTTGGAGTTCTGCAACGCGAAGAACTACCGGACTGGCTTGCTGAGAATGAACTGCCATGCACGTTTATTTACGGAGCTTCGTTCGTGCCTGAGAGGATCATGATTATCGAAGGGCCTCACTTGTTTCCAGGCCGCACTGTGGGGCTAGGCGCTGCTGAAACGGCAGGACATCTGACCATCATCCACAAGATGGAACTAGGCGATTGGTGGTACGCGATCCCGCGCGCAGGTCACGAGAGATACCAAGACGACGGGACGTACGATGACTGATTCGCACTATGCGGCTATGCACCGTGTGTGCTGGGCGCTGGCTCTCATCCACCGGACTTGTCACAGGCCACCTCTATGGTGTCGCCCGCTGGCTTGTCCCCCTAGAGGTCGGATCAGATAGAGGAATCCCAGGATGTCTAAGCCTGAATCCACCGGTGTGTCGGGTGTGTGGGGGTTGCCGCGTCCGCGAAAAAGGCCTCCTGATCTGCGACGATTGTGATGTCAATACCCACATTCGTCTCAAAAACAGGAGGCACTTTTTGTGTCTGCATCATCGCGCAAGCTGGACCGGTTCGCAACGACCTTCGACCATGAGGGTTTGGTGGCCAACGCGGGCCTGATCCTGGCGGGAACGCTGATGGCCCGTTTGGGTCTGTCGGCGCTGATCGAGCGGTGGGTGCGCACCGGTTCGGCGAACCCGGGCCCGAAGATTCTCACAGTGGTCGCCGCCGATGGTCGCGGGCGCCACCCACATCGATCACGTCGAGATGCTGCGCGCCGGACGCACCGGGAGGGTGCTGGGGTTTCCGCCCGATGGCGCCGTCCACGGTGGGGTCGTTCCTGCGGACGTTCACGTTCGGCCACGTCCGCCAGCTCGAAGCGGTGCTGTCGCGCACGCTGGCGCGCGCCTGGGGGCTGGGCGCGGGCCCCGGCAAGGCGCCGCTGGTGGTCGATCTGGACTCCACGATCTGCGAGGTCCACGGCAAACAAAAGCAAGGAGCCGCGTACGGCTACACCAGCGTGCTCGGCTATCACCCGCTGCTCGCTGCACGGCGCCGACACCGGCGAGGTGCTCGGCGCCCGCATGCGCAAAGGGTCCGCGGGGTCCTCGCGAGGCGTGGTGCGCTTCGTCGACGAGCTCGCCGCGAACCTGCGACGCGCCGGGGCTGTCGGGCCGACCACGGTGCGCGCCGACTCGGGATTCTGGTCATGGAAACTGATCGACCGCCTCGACGGCCACGACTTCAAATGGTCGATCACCGTCGCCCTCATACCCGCTGTTCGCGCAGCGATCCAAGCGATCCGCGACGACGCGTGGGCCGACATCGCCTACACCAAAGGCGGCCACGCCCAAGTCGCCGAGACGACCTATGCCACCGGCCGCGGCAAACAGAAACGCACCGTCCGCCTCGTGGTGCGCCGCACCCGCCTCACCGAGGGCGCACAGCAACAGCTGTGGCCCGACTGGCGACACCACGCATTCATCACCAACACCGAACACGACACCGCCGAAGCTGACCGGTTCCACCGCGCCCACGCCGTCGTCGAGCTCGCCATCCGCGACCTCAAAGAAGGCACCGGCCTCGAACACGTCCCCTCAGGCCACTACAGCGCGAACTGCGCATGGCTCGCATGCGCAGCGCTCGCCCACAACATCGGCCACTGGACCACAGCACTCGCGGGCGCGTCGCCGGCCACGAACCGCTCCCGCCGCACCCGACTCGTCGCCCTCGCCGCCGTAGCAGTCAACCGCCTCCGGCACACCCACCCTGCGATACCCCGCCCGCTGGCCCTGGGCCACACAATTCACAACCACACTCGCAGCCCTGCGAGCCCTGCCCGGACCCTCAGGCTGACCCCGAACCCCCCGGGGACCGGCGCCCCCACACAAACCCAACGCCAACACAACCCAAACCACACCCCCACCCCTAGCCCAACACGCCCAAACACACCAAACCACACCCCCAACAACCCGACACGACCCCCAACCGCCACCGACCCGCGAACCCCACGCTCACCAAAGGCCAATCGGTGGATTCAGGCTTACGCTGACCTGCGGGTATGTGGTGTCATTTTGAATAGCTCCACATTTTCCGGGTGCGCTGATGATCGCAATGGATCGACGTGCTCGGCACTTGTGCAGGTCAAATCGTCTCGACGCGTCTCGGGCACCGCAGCAACGGGGCCATGTGACATTGCCCCGTGAATTTCACCTGGAGCGAGATGATCGACGGGGCCGCTCAGCCGAAGAGCGAGAACATGGACCATTGGAACCAGATGACGGCGATCCACCCGATGAGCCACACACCGATCACGATGTACCCCAAGACAAGCCCAGTCGTGGCACGAGTCAGCCCATATCGGGCCTTGAGCAGCGGGATAGCGGCTCAGAACCCGCTTGGACTTGTGCCCGAGCGGCACAGCGATCAGCGCCAGAATCCCGAACAGGACGAAGCCGATGATTCCCAACACCATCGACGCCGTTGCGCGGCTGCGTGCTTGATCGAGTTCGGCACGCTGAACAGGAGACAGTTCGTCTTCCGGAGATATTTGACTCAACGGTGCCAGCGTCGCGACCTGTGCGGGCTGCCTCATGACGCTGCTCGGCGGCGAGGCGACGCAACGACCTGCGCAGCTCCCGACTGTCAGCAGGGAGAATCTCGCGGAGCCTGATCGCAGCGGCACACTGCTCGCCGTACTCGCGCTGGGCGGCTCTCAGTCGCCTGATCGTCGCATCGGAAACTCGAACGCGAGCAGGCTCGGCGTCACGGATGTCGTCGCTCATGGGTGGGTCCCTTCGGTCAGAGGGTCGATGGTCTGTCGTGAACACCAACGCAGCCGAGCCGAAGGGACCCCTGAGGGACCCTCTGTTCTTCGACTGCACCCCCGAAGGGGGTGGTGTTCACGACAAGGGGAACGGTAGCCGTCGTCTGATCCGAACGCGCCACATAGGCGGTGCGAACAACGCGTTTAGGGTCTGCCACAGGTTAACCCGCGGAGTGTAGTGTTGGGTGCATGGAGTTGTCGGCGGCCGATGCGGGAGTGTTCTTCGAGACCGTCATGCCGCATCTGGGCGAGCGGCAGCGGCGTGTGGTGACGGGCGCGTTGGCCGAGGCGCTGGCCCGGCGGCGGGCAGACGTTCGTTGCGGGGGCGTCGGGGATCTCGACCTCGACGATGTCCAAGGCGGTGCGCGAGGTGCGCGCCGGGGCCGAGCCGTGGGATCGTCAGCGCGCCGAGGGCGGCGGGGACCGCCCGGCGGTCGTCAAGCAGCCCGGTCTGCTCGAAGCGCTCGACGAGCTGGTGCATCCGGTCACGCGGGGCAGCCCGATGTCGCCGCTGCGCTGGACGCTGAAGTCGACCTATCAGCTCGCACGCGAGCTCGCCGGGCAGGGCTTCCAGGCGTCCGCGGAGCTGGTGCGCCGGCTGCTGCATCAGATGGGCTACTCGCTGCAGGCGCCGGCCAAGCAGAACGAGGGAGCCGGCCACCCCGACCGCGACGCCCAGTTCGCCTACCTCAACGGGCTGGCGGAGGAGTTCCTCGCCGCCGGCGACCCGGTGATCAGCGTGGACACGAAGAAGAAAGAGCTGATCGGGCCCTACGCCAACGGCGGCGCCGAGTGGCAGCCCGCCGGGGAACCCCAGCGGGTGAGCGTGCACGATTTCGCTGATCGGGCGCTGGGCGAGTTCGCCAAGGCCATCGGCTACGGCGTGTACGACGTCGCCAACAACGCCGGCTGGGTCAACGTCGGCGATTCCGCCGACACCGCCGAGTTCGCCGTGGAGTCCATCCGCCGCTGGTGGAACACCCTGGGCCGCGACCGGTTCCCGACCGCGACCCGGCTGCTGATCACCGCCGACGCCGGCGGCTCCAACGGCTACCGGCCCCGCGCCTGGAAGTGGTTCCTCGCCCAACTCGCCGCCGAGACCGGCCTCGAGATCACCATCGTGCACTACCCGCCCGGCACCAGCAAATGGAACAAGATCGAACACCGCCTCTTCAGCTTCATCTCAATGAACTGGCGAGGCCGACCCCTCACCGACATCGCCACGATCATCGAGCTCATCGCCTCCACCACCACCCAAGCCGGGCTCACCGTCCAAGCCGCCTACGACCCCGGCTGGTACCAACGCGGCATCAAGATCACCAACACACAAATGGAACAACTGCCGCTGCGCCCCCACGACTGGCACGGCGAATGGAACTACACCATCACACCCAACTGAACACGCGACCTAACTCGCGGCGGACCCTTAGGTCGGGAGATGCGTCGTAGCAGAAGTAGTCGATCGTGACGGTGACAGGGCCGATCACTGGCCTCTGGCTCTGCCAATGTTGAGACGCCGTTTGCTGCACGTCACTTCTCCATGTGCGTCGGCGGCTGGCTTTGTTTGCCTGTTGGGAGACTGGAGGGCCGTCGACGACGAAGTTGAATGGGATCGTCATTGCCTTTCACCATAATGAGCTTCGAGTCCACCTCACACTGGATTTCCGCAGGTCAGGTCCCAAGCAAATTGTGCTGGTCGAGAGCGTTTAGCGAGACACGGGCACGGCGGCATTCACCCAGGGCCGCCTCGTGTGCGATCCAGGCGGCTCGGGCCTGTCCGAGCACGGGTTGCACCATTTCCATGGGCTCGTGCTGGATGCCTACCGCCGCGCAGGCGCTGCCGAGTTTGGAAGGGGCGCCTGACGGCGGGCGACCCAACAATGCCGAGAACGGCAGTACCCCGGGCGCATGCCGCGGCCGGCGATCTTCGTTGTGGGAACCGCTGAGATGCCGCCCAGCACGAACCCGCCCGCTTCAACGGCTTGGAGGCGTGCCCGCTGGCTGCATGCACGACAGCACTGGGACCCCGCAGCACACTCTCTGTGCGGCCAAGGCGGCGTTGGACGCGCGAACGCGCGTCAGCCGCCGTTGGGGCGTGAGTTCTGGTTGTGAATCGGGTGTCTGCAAGTTGCCTGCAAGCCCGATACGAGGTCGACAACGGGTGCCGTCACAGTCGGAACCCTCACACCAGCGTTGTCTCCCGCTGATGTGGTCTCACGGTTTGTCTGCTGAGGTCCCCGCGTGATGGAGTTGGGCGCGTGGAATGCAGGCGACAGCGGATCGAGACCGTCTGCAGGTGCTGTCACGGGGAGACTGGCGGCGACCAGTACCAGAAGGCGTACACGTTGTCGGCGAGCTGTCTTTGGTCGCTTCCGTCAGCCTTTGCGGCCCAGAGCGTGCCCCAGCCGAAACCCGACAGATACGTGGACGTGTCGTCCGGAAGGAAGTACGCGATCTTCGACGCGTCGGACGACCAGCTGAATCTGCTGACACCCTCGGCGAGCTTCTGCTGGGCGGAGCCGTCGGCGTCGGATATCCACAGGCCTGGGAATTCGCCATCTGATCCGTCACTTGTGGAGTAGGCGATTCTGGTGCTGTCGGGCGACCAAAACGCGGTGAAGCGCCACTGGTCTCCGATGTCGTCGGTGAGTTGGACTCGGCCGCTGCCGTCGGCGCTCGCAACCCACAGACTGGAATTGTCCTGATCGGGATCGGATTCGGATTGAGGAGGGGGACTGTCGTTGTCGCTGAACACGATCCTGGTGCCGTCAGGCGACCATCGGGCGAAGAGGTCCGAGGAGTGCTGCAGACCTGTCTGGTCGGTGAGCTGCACACGGCTAGTGCCGTCAGCGCTGGCAACCCACAGACCTCCTGCCCCAACCCAATGGTCGTCGTTGGGCGTTCGAGAGTCCGGGTCCTCATGAATCGCGAAGGCGACGTGTGATCCGTCAGGGGACCACCCGATAAGCGAATGGCTATCGGAATCTGCGTGGAACTGGCCAAGGGCGATGGGATCGCCTGCGCCCCCGACATTCTCAACACCGATCCCAGGTGTATCCGACTCACCGAAGTGGACGCGTTCGATGTAGGCGAACCGGGTCCAGTCAGGAGACAATGCGATCGCCCGATCAGCAGGGCCGTGCCAACTCAGATTCGCCGCGCCGCTGCCGTCAATCTCGCCGATCCACAACCCGTGGCCCCCATCACCCGAATCGAGAGTACCCGTAATCGCGATCTTGGTACCGTCGGGTGACCAGCCAAGAAAGCGGGCATGGTCAGCGAGCTTCACGCGGCCGCTGCCGTCAACGTTGACAGCCCACAGCTCCTGCAGGCCATTCACATCGGAGTCGTAGAGAACCTTGGTTCCGTCAGGCGACCAGCCAACAAAGCGGCCGCTGTCGGCAATCTCTGTGCGGCTGCCGTCGTCCGCGGACGCGACCCAGATCGCCGAATCGCTGCGGTGGAAGAAACCTTCCTGATATGCGATCTTGGTTCCGTCAGGCGACCAGCCACCAGAGGCGCCGTTGTCGGCGAGCTTCACGCGGCCGCTGCCGTCAGTGTTGACGGCCCACAGCTGTCGGCTCGACAGCTCTACTGTCTCATCGTCAATCTCGGTGATGGCGTAGAGGATCTTGGTGCCGTCAGGCGACCAGGCGACTACGCCTCCCACGTCTGCGATCTGTACGGCGCCGGTCCCGTCGGCTCGCAGGACCGAAGTGCCCCCGGTGCTGTGTGTGTACGCGATGCGCTGCGAGTCCGTTGTCGCAGGTTCGTCGGTGGTGTCGGTTCCTGCGGTGGTGTCGCCGCTGGCGCGTCGTCCTACGAGCTGTGCGGTTGCCCAGCGGGTAGCGCCGCCGATGCGTGTCATGTCGCGTCCGGCGAGCTTCGCTGTTGGGACCGCTGCGATGCCGCCCAGCACGAACCCGCCCGCGCCGGCGGCTTGGAGGCGTGCTAGTTGGCTGGCGGGTATGGCTCCGTTGCGGGGTCCCGCGAGGATCACGCAGTCGGTGCCGAGCACCCCGGCGAGGGTAACGGCGCTGTAGATGTCGGACTGCGCTTTAGCGTCCGAGCCGACCACGACAGGGATGTCGCCGGCGCAATCGGACGCGATCCACGGCTCAGCGCCGCCGAGGAACACGCCGGGCTGTGCCACGTCGGCGGTCGCTGTGAGGGTCGTGTCGGGCGCGGCTGAGCTGTCAGGCTCAGCGCCCCCGGCGAGCGTGCGCGCCTCGTTGCCGATGACCTGAGCGGTGGCCCAGCGGGTAGCGCCGCCCAGGCGCGTCATGTCGCGGCCGGCGATCTTCGCTTTGGGCACCGCAGCAGCACCGCCCAGCACATATCCGCCCGCCGCGGCAGCGTCGAGGCGTGCCCGCTGGGCTGCTGGCATGCCCTCGTCGCGGGGTCCCGCCAGGATCACGCAATCAGTGCCGAGCACCCCGGCGAGGGTGACGGCGCTGTAGATGTCGGACTGCGCTTTGGCGTCCGAGCCGACCACGACAGGCACATCGCCTGCACAATCGGACGCGATCCACGGCTCCGCGCCCACGAGAAACGGACCCGATTCCTGGGCGGCGGCGGGCGCTGCGAGCAGCCCGGTGATGATCAGCAGCGCGGCGAGCGCGATGAGCGGGCGTCGGGGCATGGCGGTTCTCTCCTGACGGCAAACAGCAGCCAAGGATAGTGAAGCACCCCGGGACGTTCCTATAGATGTCAAGTGCGGGTTGTGAGGGTGGCGA
This sequence comes from Candidatus Poriferisodalis sp., assembly GCA_965226645.1. Lineage (GTDB taxonomy): Bacteria > Actinomycetota > Acidimicrobiia > Acidimicrobiales > Poriferisodalaceae > Poriferisodalis. The sequence continues at coordinate 981,800 of CBDDDL010000003.1, read as the reverse complement.
GGTCGCCTCGCAGTGTGCGGTAGAGCTCGCGGGCGACGAAGCGTTTGAGGCAGCGGATGGCTTCTTTTTTGGTCTTGCCTTGGGCGAGGCGGCGGTCGGTGTAGCTGCGGGTTCGTTCGCAGTAGCGGAGCCGGACGATGACGATCATGTGCAGAGCGCGGTTGGCGTCGCGGTTGCCGGCGAAGTTGAGTCGGTGACGCTCGGTGCGCCCGCTCGACGCGGGGACCGGCGCGGCTGCGCACAGGTGAGCGAAGGACGCTTCGGAGCCGAACCGGTCGATGTTCTCGCCCGCGGCGACGAGCAGGGTCGCGGTGTGGTGAGTGCCGCATCCGAGACGTGACAGGGTTGTGGGTGCAGCAGTGGCGACGAGCCGGTCGAGCCGGCGCTCGAGCTCGGCGGCCTCGGCGGCCTCGGCGCCGAGCTGAGCTATGCGGCGCCCGAGGCTGCGCAGTGCTGCTTTGGCGGCCTGGGCGGGATCGGCGAGACGGTTCGTGTCGGGCCGCAGTCGAGCGCACACGGCGGCGGTGCCCTCGAGGGTCCGGCGGGTGTCGAGCTGGTTGCGCAACGCGGCGGGAGCGGTGACGAGCAGGTCGCCGAGCTGACACAACGCGGCGGCACGGGCCTTGACGGCGCTGCTTCGGGTCACGCTGAGCTGGCGGATCGCCTCGACGATGCCCGTGGTGTCCTTGGCGGCTCCGGTCGCTTCGCCCGAGAGCACCTTGCGGGCAGCGGCCTCAGCGTCGATGGTGTCGTTCTTGCCGCGACGCGAGCGCAGATGCGGGTGCGGCTGGTTGACCTCGATCACTCGACAGCCCTGACCGGCCAGCGACCGGGTCAGAGCCGCACCGAAGGACCCGGTGGACTCGACACCGACCGCGGCGATCGGGCCGAACGACGCGAGCCAGGCGTGGGCCAAGCGGTAGCCGGCACGGGTCGCCGGGAACGATTCAGTGCCCAGTACCCGGCCGAGAGGGTCGAGCGCGGCGACGACGTGAAAGTCGGTGTGGCAGTCAATCCCGCCGATCACCGCCTGTTGCTGGTCTGGCATGCTGTTGTCGGTCATCTCGGAGCGGCTCGCGTGCCGGGACGGGACGGACATAACAGTGATGAGGCATCTGTTTGCACAGGTTCCTATGAGGTCACGTCGCTCGTTCCGGACCGGCCGCAGCTGGCAAGTCCAAGGAGCGGGCCGGCGACGTCGACGTGTCCCAGGCAAGGCACCCGCAACGCGCAGGGCCAGTTGTGTAGCAAGTCAAACGTCGACGGCCCACTCCCCGCACACATCTTCACTGTTGAGTAGAGACTCGGGGTGATTCACCGGACCGCCAAATCACACCCGACACAAACACCCTCCGACACGCCCACAAACGGCTTACTCAGCAGGCTCCTAGTGTCCTGAGTGTTGAGTTAGTCGCGTTTTGGTGTCGGGTGCGCCATCATGGGGTCTTCGACATGGATCGGAGGCTGTTATGGGTGCTCGACGGGGACGGCCGGCGGTGCCGGTGGATCTGGACGACGCGGAGCGAGAGACGCTGGAGCGGTGGGCGCGACGGCCCAAGTCGTCCCAGGCGCTGGGGTTGCGGTGCAGGATCGTGCTGGGCGCCGCGTCGGGCCGCGCGAACAACGAGATCGCCGCGGAGCTGGGCTGTCATGCGGCGACGGTGTCGAAGCGGCGCAAGCGGTTCGCGCAGCGCCGCCTGGACGGGCTGGCCGACGACCCGCGGCCGGGCCCGCCGCGCAAGATCACCGACGCGGTGATCTGCGACGTGCTCGTGCGCACTTTGGAGACCGTCCCGGCGGACGCGACGCACTGGTCGACGCGGTCGATGGCCAAAGCAGTGGGCATCTCGCCGTCGTCGGTGCATGTCATCTGGCAGGCGTTCGGGCTCAAGCCCCACCTCACCGAGGAGTCCGAGCTGTCGCCGGACCCGCAGTTCATCGACAAGGTCCGCGACGTCGTCGGGCTGTACCTGAACCCGCCCGACGCGGCTGTGGTGCTCTGCGTGGGCGAGAAGACCCAGATCCAAGCGCTCGACCGCACCGCGCCGGTCCTGCCGCTGATGCCCGGCACCCCCAGCGCCGTACCCACGACTACCGCCGCCACGGCACCACCGACCTGTTCGCGGCCCTCGAGGTCGCAACCGGCAAGGCCGTCACCTCGATGACGGCGCGTCACCGCTCAGAGGAGTTCCGCAAGTTCCTGAACCTCATCGACAAAGAGGTCGGCTCTGAATCGCCCTGGGTTTGTGAGCCTTCGTCTTTTTTTGGGATTCGGGCTGCTGGGCTCGGCGGTGTTCATGTTAGGAGGAGTCCGCGGGCTTCGAAGTTGGCGTAGTTGGTGAAGCCGTGGGCTTTGCGGCGCAGGACTTGGAGCAGGTTGTTGGTGCGGTCGATGCGGCCGTTGGGGGGCCGCCCTGTGTGGTGCCAGTCGAGTATCTGGTCGTGCCATGCGAGGAAGGTGTCGACGGTGTCGCTGAACTCTGGGATCTGCCCGGTGCCGTAGATGTCCGCGAACCGGTCGAGCGCTTCGAGGGCGCCGTCGCTGTCGTCGGCGAGGTACAGGTTGTGCAGCTCGCCGAGCGCTTCCCACGCGGTCCGCAGCCTGGGGTCCGCAGCGAACAGCTTGTCGAGCCGTTTCTGCTCGGCCGGGTCGAGCTTGTCGGGTCGGCGCATCAGCAAGAACCTGGACCTGAACACGTCGCGGTCGAACGCGGGCACTGAGCCCTCGGGTCGGCGCTGCACGTCGCGGCGCACCGCGGTGAGCCCCGCCGCGAACCATCTGATGACCCGGTACCGGTCCAGCACATGGCGGGCGTGGCCGAGCCGCACCTCGATCGCGGCCTTGTACGCCGCCGAGCCGTCGGACACCACGACCTTCACGGCTTTGCACCATCGGGGCCCTTGCGCGGCCAGAAACCCCGACAGCGCCTGGGCATCGCGGTGGGCCACCATGGCGAGCACCTCGCCGGTGTCGCCGTTGACGATCACCGTCACGTAGCGGTGCCGCTTGCGGATCGAGGTCTCATCGACCAGCAGCACCCGGCATCTGCGCCGCCGGCGATGATCGCCGACCAGCTCCGCCCAGGCGACGACCAGCGCGTTGACCAGCTTCCAGCCAACCTTGTGGCGCTTCGCTGCCGCGTTGACCGTCATCGCCCGCGCATCGGCCACCAGACGCCGCGCCAGACGCGCCGTGACTGATCCCTCGAACGCCCGATGGTCCTCGACGAAACGCCGCCCGCACGGCGCGCACACCAGCCGCCGCCGATCCCACACCAGCGTCACCGGCCGGCCCGACACCTCCAAGTCGCGGATCTTGTTGTCCCCGCGGTCATGAACCTTCCCGCTCGGGACCCCGCAATCGGGGCATCCGGGGCGGCGAACCGTCGAGCACACCCGCACCACCAGCTCCTCCGGCGCGTCGACGACGACCCCCTCCACTTTGATGCGCGGCAGCCACAGCCGCACCGACATAACATCACTCGCCATCGAGGCCCTCCAGGGTTCGGCGTCGCAAACACCGATCCCAGCAGGGCCTCGACCCTTACGAGCGGACCCTCAACCCACCCTCATCCCAACAAAAGACGAAGGGCCGAAAAGCCTCCTGCTCAACGTCGATCTCGCAGGCGCCGAAGGCAACCCCGCATCACTTGTCCTCAAGCGAGACTCTGCCCTCATTCAAGCGGGATACATGTCGCATGTCGATGACCGCCCACTTGAAGACCAACCGCTCGGGGGAGCGCTGTGGGCAGGCGTCTCCGACTACACGCCTTGGGCTTGGCGAGAGCACTATGTCGGCCCCCAGAGGCGAGCGCGGAGGCTTCGATGGCTTGATAGGGGCCGCGGATGGCGAGAAGAAGCTCTCGCGAGATATCTCAACGCGGATCTTGAGTTGGGGATCGACGCTCGACACGTCACCAAGTGGCTGCGCCAGACGGAGGACGCCCGGATAGCGCTGGTTGACGCTCTCCAGGAGGGCGAAGATCCTGAGTCTTCCTCGGAGTGGATTCTCTTGGCGATCCCATTCATGCCAATCCGCCCACATGGGATCGCCGATATCGACATTCTTGTCGCCGAATTCTGCGACGCCGTCGTCTCCATGAATCCTCGTGCGCGGCGCTCCCTCGCCGAGCTCGGCCGTCGATGGCACGTGATCATCGACACGGTGGTGCCCGTCGACCGACCGTGCACTGTCAAATTGTCTGAGCAGCGACCATGGCAAGACGCTCCGTCGCCGTACCTGCGACAAGAGATTGAAGTCGGCGATGCGTCGACCACCCATGTCGAGATCCGCGCCTCAGATCATGGCGTCGTGCTTGACCGATTGCGCGTCAACGACTTCGCAGGCCAACGTGTGGACGTCAAGGTCAGCGACGATGCACGCGAAACAGCCGATGCCATTGCTCTGTATGCCGACGCCAACACGTCACCAGGCGTTGTGCGAGTCGGCCTTCGGGCACGGCCTCGCCGCGGCTACCTGCGCCCGATCTGGTGGCTGCAAATGCTCATCACGATGGCCGGTGCCACCATGCTGTGCTTGCCAAGGACCTTCGTTCATCTGGCCGAGAGACTGCTTCGGCACAGCCGCACACTGCTCATGGCATCCATCGCTGCACTGTGGGCTGTGGCGCTGAGTCGATTGCTGCTGCACGCCGACGTGAGGTGGGCCCAATCGGCCTGGGATTGGGTGGGTGACACCATCAGTCGGATGAGCTGAGGAATACACTGAATTCACGGAGCCGGGAGGCACGATGGCCAAGAACAGCGCAAGAGGCAGTGGCCGGAACGGTGCCGTGAAGGGCCGCAGTCAGTTCCAGAATCCGAAGAGCGGCAACTGGACCAAGCGCGACATGTCCTCGGGCCGATTCATGGCGATGAAGAGATCTGGCGGGCCGTTCAAGGGCGTGCGGCGCGAGCACTGAGCAGACGCGAGACAAGCCCCGGAGCTGGGCTCCCGGGGCTTGCCGGATGGTCGGATGTTGGCCAGTCGCGTTTGCCCTGGTCAGACGGGGCAAATTCTAGCCCGGATCTCGATCTCCACATGATTTTGGGCGAATCTCCACATTGGCGTCGGAGGGCTGAAACCCCTGGTCAGAGCGTTGCGCTACGCACCGACATCAAGCGGAAAGTGCAAAATGCGATCTCAGGAGGCCATTTCGGGGACCAATTCGAGGCCGAATGACCGTTGTCGGGGGATCTAAGGGCTCGCGGGACGTTGAGGGTTATGAGATTCCTGCCAGCTGCTGCGCCAGCTATGCGGACCAGTGAGACGAACGCTCCCCTGCCTCAGATACTGAAGCAGCTTGGTCGCCAAAAGGCGGTCAGGGCACCGGAACATGTCCGCTGCATCTCGACGTTGTCATCGCTCCGATTCTGACTCCGAGCCCGGGGGGCGACGTGAGAATCGTCGGGGTCGCCTTGGCTGTGTCGGCCATGGCTGCCGGCCGAAGCGAGGCGACAACCAATAGATAGATCGAGCTATGTACACCGCCGCACTTACTCCCTTGGTGTCACCGTTCGGATTGGGGCCAGCCGAGGCGGTCCAGTTCCGTGCGCACAGGTTCAAAGGTCGCTTCGTCTACGCGGTCTCTGAGCGCTCGGATGAAGTAGCCCGCGATCACGTCGATGTCTCGGGCTACTTCATGGGTGGTGTTCTGCAGCAGGTGCGCCATGAACTGCGCCGCTTCGTGGGGATGGTGGTCGACGAAACGGATGAAGTGACCGGTGCCTTGATTGACGCTGTATGCCTCGGTGAACAAGGACGAGTCTTGAAGTATCGGTGTGGGAGTGCGGCGGACGAGGTCGACGGCTGCGGGTGCGTCTTCGCCCAACAAGACGACCCAGCCTGCGAGTGCCGCGGACTCGGTCTCGTTGAGGGGTCGAGGGATGCCGTCGAGTCGCGACCGCCAGTAGTCGTGCATCCAGCCGTGCCATTGAGCCGAGATGGCCTGTGAGTCCTCGGTTCGCAGATGTCGGGCGACGGCATCGATGAACTCCTCGCGTGTCGCGTCGGAAGCTGTGCTGGTGAAGCCAGTGAGCCACATGGAGGCGCCGACTGGCGCGTCGGGAGCGACCGATACGCACATCTCGGCCGCGAGAAAGGCGAAAGCGCGCCGCGCTTCATCACAGCACCGGTCCGCGTGTTCCACGAACCTGCGGAAGCCGTCGAGCAGCCCGTCCTCGAGCAGTTCAAGGTTCCAGCGTCGATCGGCAAGGTAGCCATCCCAGCAGCGCACCGATCGTTGCTCGCCCTCAGAGGGATTCATCATTGGCAGCAGGTGTGCTCTGGCCCAGTCTCGGTCTGCAGCGTGGAGAGGCGCGACGTAGCGGGCGCACATCGTCTGTCCAACGCTCGTCGCCGGCGAGTCGCCCTCGAGAATGCGCTCAAGAAGCTCTTTGTCCACCGGCGGCAGACCGCCGTCGGCAGCTGATTGGGACCTCACTCCCGCGAGGGCGATGTGAATTGCCAATTCGGTGATCTTGCCGGCCCAATTGTTGATCGCGACGTGGTGCCATCCGTGCTGGGCAGACGCCTCACTTGGCGCCTCCCAGATGTGCTCGACAGTTGCCCACACGTTGCGGAGGATCTGACGCGTTCGGTCCGGGCCGGACTCGAGGAGTTGGGAGCGCACTTGTGGCGAGTTCAGCGATGTGAGCACGTTCTGGGCCAGTGACCGCTTCGGTGCTGATCCGATATCTGCGGAATCGGCGAGCGTCTCGAGCAGTTCGATTCCTGTAAGAGGCTGGAGTTCCGTCGCGTCAGCCGCTGCCATCAGCGCTCGATCCCATGTGTAAGGCAGTTCGTCGGCGGTCTCGGTTGGTTCTGCGTAGGCGAGCAGGGCCGCGGCGGCGGCAGCGGCATCTGCGGCGAGATCTTCTGCGAGCTGTTCTGGTGGGATTATCGGTTCGAGTTGAGACGAGCTGGCGCTGGTCTCGATCCACCACAGGTGATCAGGGTGCTCGAACATCGCGAGTTCAGGTTGAGCTGACTGGGCTCTCGAGAATGCACTCGTCGCTGTTGGCGAGTTCGGGGCATGTTGGGCGATCCAGCCCAGTCGGTTGAACATGAGCCTGCTGATATCGGGAGAATCGTGGTGAGTGATCGCTTGGACGAGTGCTTCGATGCCGTTCTCGGATGCCTCATGAACGGTTGACGCGATGAGTCGCATGACTTCGTGATGGAGTGCGGTGTCTGTCACCCATCCGTTCTGTCGCAGTAGCCAGTCGAGCCTGTCATCGGCGGAGATGTCGGTGCGTTCTGCCCATGCGTGGATGGCGAGCCGCTTGAGTATCGGCCATGGTGAGGCGGTCCACGAGTCGGCGAAGCCCGACGCGATGCCGGGCCGGTCAGCAGCTAACGCACTGTGCAGGTCGCGGGCTGCATCGACGAGGAAGTCGGTGTCGCGGCCGCCGAGGTTCTGTTCGTGGGGTTCGATGGTGGCGCGCCCTTCGAAGGGGTTGGCGTTCCCGGCGATGCTCTCGATGCGGCAGACGCGGCGGATGTGCGCGTCGATGCTGCTCAGCAGATCAGGAATCAGGTGGAGGCGTTGCGTCCAGAATTCGCCTTCAGGATGGCGTCGGATCCGGTCGCGGTCCGGGTTGTGACTCGTTGTGGTGAAGGCAACGGTCGGTTCAAGCGAGGACCACCCAACTGGGGGTGGCTGGATAGCTGGGGCGCAGACCCGATCAACGAGTTCCAAGAATTCGTGGTCGTCGAGGTCGTCCCAGCGCAGCAGATTCGTGAAGTACCGGAATCGGTCGGCGCCCAGAGCGGCCGGCGCTGTGTCCGCCAGCACGAGCAGCAGTCGCGCGGCTGTCTCTCGACTTGCACCCCCTTGCATCCCTAAGCGCATCACCAAGTTCGCCCAGAGTGTCGTGTGGATGCGCCCTTGGCAGGCGACGAGTGCTCGCAGCACGGCGTCAGCGGTGTCGTCGTCATCGTTGAAGTGCTCAAGGAACCACGACAGCAGCGCATCGTCGACATTGCTCAGGCTCTCGGACGTCGGTGCGAACAAGGCAGTGTTCGCGCGTTCTGCAATCCACCGGATCCACACAGGCCCTCGGGCGTTCTGCGTGAAGACCCGCACGAGGTCCGCGTCTGAGATGACATCGGCCAGATAGGACTCATCGACCGCCGAGAGCCCGTCGAGCGACTCGCACTCGGTGACGATTCGAGTAACCCAGTCGATGTGCTGATCACGGGTCGCGCTGGCTCGTTGGGCCCACTGGCCCAGCAAGAGCGGCAGGTTGTCGTGATGCCCGTATCCCACCGGCACGATGCCCAGCGCTTTCCACTTGGGATCATCGGGCCGGGAGTGAAGCGTCAGCAGATCCCTGCGGCCGCGAGCGGCCCGCAGCACGTACTGCATCAGCGTGTCGTCGGCGCTGTAGCCGACAAACAGCACCGTCTTCGACGCAAACATGCGATGCAGGAACGCGAGCGTCGGCGACAGCGGCTGCATGTACGCCTCCGCAAAGTCCGACTTGGTGACGATCAAACGGCTTGGTTCTTGTTCGACCCAGCCGTGCAGATGAACGAGGCCCTCGAAGTCCTCGTCACCGGGAAGATCAGGCGCCTCATAGACCCGGACAGTCTCCGGCAGGCTCGCGGCCAAGTGCCGGTCGTAGTTGGTCGTGACGATTCGTACCGCCGGGCCCGCCCGCGCAATCTCAGCTACAGCCCTGTGCACCTCGTTCGGCGCTCGGGACCCAAGGACGATTCTGCGAACGGCGGCATGGACACCAAGCCCACGCCCAGCGAGCTCCTCGAATATCTCCTCCGGCGCTTTCGAATCGTCGGCGGGAGCTCCGAGACCGAGTTCGCCAGCAACGCGATGAGCCAGACCCCCGAGTAGCGGAACGCACGACGGAGCCGGAAGCGAGACGCCCGCACCGAGGAACAAGACAAGGCGTCCCTGCTTGTGCGCCTCCACGAGGCCGGTCGGTAGTTCCGCGTGTTCCAGCCGCACCTGCCGCAGGGTAGAGAACCCCGAACCGTAGAGCACTTGGCCGCCTACTCCCCTGAATCGCGAGCGGCACCGTCTCGAGTTCTGAAACCGTTGTCGGTTCGCGTCGGAGGTCTAGGCGTCAGCCGGTTGCCGACTGGGACGAGATGAGCTTGACGAACCGCGGTTTCTTTCGATCAGGTCGTCCGAAGATCACCCAGTTGACGCCGCCAGCGGGCGCTGCTGAGGGATAGCGAACGGCATCAATACCGTGTCCGCCAGCGACGGGCATGCCGAACCGCAAGTACTCCGCCAATACCTGGGTCGCCAAGTAGGCATTCGCGTTTCCGATCTTCGGGTCGGCGGATTGGCTGATTCGCGTGACGAACTCGCGCAGGAAGAAGACGAAGGGACGGTGCTTCGACCGGGGGAAGTCGAAGAGGCTGGGTAGTTCGGGTTCGGCGGCGAAGTCGGCGTATGCCAGCGGACGCGTCGTGACCCACTGGCCGACGGACACCTGCTCGGTCTTCTTGGCAGGGACTTCCTTCAGGGCCGTGGCCAGATCTTCGGCGGCGTAGAAGCACGCCACACCCGCGGCGCTCATCCTCTGGGCACGAGTGTCCTTGGGGGACGGTGAGCCGAGCTTCTTTGCCGACATCAAGAACTCCTTGGCAGCTCGGGCCCGGTAAAGCACTTGTTCGGATTCGCACGTCTTGACGAAACCCGACTCAACCTCAGCAGCGAGCTCGGCCAGGAACCGGAACAGGCTCTGTGCCGATTCCTCCCCCATCTCGGCGGCAGCGAGCGAGAACAGGAATCTCGGGCCGTTGATGAGCCGCTCTTCGAACGAATCCCATCCCCACGCGAGACGCTGGTGGTCTTCGCCGACCTGAGAGTCGAGCCGAAACCAGTCGTGTTCGACCGAAAAGACGAACGCCTCCGCGACCGCGCTGCCGTTGTCGAATGGGTTGCCGGCATCGTCCAGAAGATCCCATGGGTCGATCTCCGAGATGCCGAACCAGGATCCGTCCTCCTTGTCCCAAAAGATCGCTCCGCGCCACGGGTCCCCGTACTCCTGATTCAGACACCTCAAGACATACTCGAACACCTTGTCGTCGTCCCCGAACGGGCCTTGAGAACTGCCGCAGTACCCGCAAGTTGCGTCTTTGTCGAAGTCGAAGACAGCCTCGCGGACTGTCGCATCCACGACGCACAAGCTGCACACGAGCTTGCCGCTGCCGCCGAACGTCTCGTACTTCTCGACGGGTTCGTAGCTGGGCGGCCAGTCCGGCCACTCGCGTTCCGTACTCTCCGAATTCGAGGGTTCCACATGCACCGCTGGTGACGTTTCGACGGGACCGTAGCCTCAGACGCTGTGGGCATTGGTCTCGTCGAGCGCTGGCACTTGGCTGGCTGGCGAAGCCAGATTCAGGCGCGATCCAAGCTCCCCGAACTGATTAGCCAACTCATCGAGGAGACGACCGAACGGTCTGACTGCGTGGTCTTCCCCCACGACGAAGGTGTCGATACGGGGGGCTATGACGGGACCGTGAAGGACTCGTCGGGTTCGGTCTGGGTGCCTGTTGGCCCCTCAGTGTGGGAACTCTCGACGAGGGCGAGCCCGGGCACGAAAGCGGGCGACGACTACGCCGATCGGACCAGGGATCCGCTGGGCTGGGACATGGCCAAGTCGAGCTATGTGCAGGTTTCGCTGCGGCCATGGCCGGAGCGGAGATTGTGGGCTGCGGACCGCTCTGCGGAGGGTCAATGGTGTGAGGTGAGAGCGCTTGGCTTGGACGACATCGTCGCGTGGCTCACCGACGCGCCCGAGACGGAGTTGTGGCTGGCGAACTTGTTGGGGTTGCATCCGAGCGAGCTGACTCGAGGTCGAAAATGGTGGAACGAATGGCTTGGGCACACAGGCGGGCTCTATGACGAGTCCGTTGTCCTTGCAGGAAGATCTGCCTGCGAGGGGGAATTTCTCGACCGACTTGAAGGCAATGCGCGATCGGTGACGGTCGAAGCCGAATCGATCGAAGCGGCTCTGGAGTTCATCGCAGCCACAGCGATTGGCCCGCAGGAATCAGAGGGCGCTGGATCGCTGCTCGACCGAATGGTGTTCGTCCACGGTCCGAACGCATGGCATCGCCTCCACGGCGAGTCAGGTCACCCGCTAGTGCTCGTCGCCTGCGACCCGGGACTCGCTCAGCTGCCGCGATCTGATGTGCACACATCGGTGTTTCCGTTGCAAGAGAGCGGAGGGTCATTCGCTGCTAGACGCGCTCCGGATGGCAGCCGCGACTGTGTTGTGGTGCCTCGTCTCGATGCGCGTCTCATCGCCGAAGCGTTGGACAGCGACGAGGCGAGGGCTCGCGGGATCAACGATCCAGAAGCGCGTCGACTGGGTGTGGTGGGACGTGGCAGCGCCGATGCCTTGCGTCGTCAGTTGAGCCTCAATCCCGCGATTCGGACTCCGACGTGGGCCATCGTCGATCAACTGGCCGGAGTAGACGTAGCACGAGCGAAAACGGCCGCACTGCTTGCTGGCGATTGGTCCGGTGCCAGGTCAGAGTCCGCCGCCGGACGGGCCGACCGGGCCGCCGTCGCATGTCTCGCTGGCGGAGATCTCGACTATGAGGCGGTTCAGCTGACACTGCAGCTGTTCTCGGCGGGTCCCGATCCGATGCTGCGCTACGACGGTTCGACCTGGCGTCTCGTGGCGCCGCGTGAGGCGTGGCAGCTTCTGGCACCGGGCCTGGTGACCGAGGATGTTCTTGGAAGGTTCTTCGACGTAGCCGCAGAGGTGCTCAGCGAGAATGATCCTTTGGGAGGCTTGGACGCCGAAGACCGTGTGCTGGCTCAGGTTCGCGGTGTGGGCTACCGCTTTTCGGAGGCCTTGAGATATGGCGTCGCGCGCACCCTCGTTATGTTGAGCGTGCGCGGCGGCGAGTTGATCTTGCCCATGGGGATCGATCCGGCGACGCGCGTGAGGAGACTGGTCGCAGATCTGCTCGAACCCAATGGTGTCGAGTGTTCGGTTGCGGACCGAGTGCGCCGGCTGGCCGACCTCGGCGATGTCCTGCCGCTGCTGGCAGAAGCGGCTCCGACGGAAGTCGTTGACTCTCTGGAGAAGATTCTCAGGCACCCAGAGGATGCATCTGCAGTGCTGTTCGCCGACGCTGAGGATGCGCAGCATCCGTGGTCAGAGATGTCACCCCACGTCGCTGTGCTCGGTGCGGTGGAGCGGCTTGCATGGGTGCCGGGCCGACTGGACGACGTTGCTGAGATCCTGCTGCGGCTCGAGGTCCTGGACCCGGGCGGGTATCTGGCGCAACGGCCAAGCGGCTCGTTCGCGGACGTCTTCGCTGAGGTCGCTCCGCAAGCAGGGGCAACAGCACAAGAACGCCTTGGATCGTTGCGCGGGCTGCAGGAACGGCTAGTCGAGTCTTCGTCGGAAAGCGACAAGGACTTCGCGGCTCTGGCGCGATTGCTGGCGCGCCTCATCGCGAGAGGCGGCCTGTCGGGCATGTGGTCGTCGGTACCGGTCGTGCGCGACTACCCGACACGTCGAGATGATTCCGATGACGGCGTCTTGGACTACAGAACCGAGATCGCTCGGCAGTTCTTGGAGGTGACAAGGCATCGAGCGCTGGACCGAGGCGACGCGGGCGCAGTGCACGACGCATTGCTGGCACCGGCCGGCACACCCATCGAGCTCTTGCTCACCGATTCGGAGCTAGGTGAGCTGTGGCAGGTCTTCCAAGACGCCGCTTCGGTGCTCTCGGTCGAGGAATGCCAGATCGCCGGGGAGCGCTTGTCCGCGCTCGCCGATCGGCACATCTCGCACCCGCAAGCCAAGTGGGCACTTCCCGCTGATGAGGTCGAACACATCGTCGAGATCGCAGAGACGCTGCTTGGGCCGAGATCCGACTCCGACGACCCGGCCGAGCGCCATCGCTGGTTGTTCGAGACTGACGCGCCCCGACTGGGACCGGGACTGTCCCCGATCACCGGAATCGTCGATTACGACGACGCACTCACCGATCGCCGCGTAGCCGCCATTCGAGAAGTGATGCAAGCGGAAGGACTCAGCGGCGTGCTGAGGCTCGCGGAATTGGTCGCCGTCGACGACAAGTCAGCCCCTTGGGCGATCGGCAATGCGCTCGCGAGAGTCGCAACGGGGACAGTCGATCAGCGGACCGGCGAGACCGAAGTCGCAGCCACGGCGAACATTGAGTCCGAGCTGTATGCGGCCTTGAGCGACTCACAGGAACAGTCCGAAGACAGAGAACTCAACCCAGCCACACAAATCGTTTCCGAAGGGTTCTTCACGACGCACATCCGATCACAGCGCGAAGCCGGCCACGATCCGTGGCCTCGATTGCTGTCCCTCGCGCGCAGCACGGACAGCACTCCCACAGGGCAAGCCCGCCTGCTCCGCGCTTCCCGTGACTACCCGCGGGCATGGCAGGAAGCCGCGTCACTGGGAACCGACACTTCGCGGGCCCTATGGGAGATCGTCGGATTGATCGACTTCGGCCGTGACCTCAAAGAAATCGACGAGGCCGCACAAAGCCTGCTCAGCGTCGGGCGGGCAGCAGACGCCGTCGACCTACTCTCGAGTCGGCGCAACAGCGCACCGAGCGGCGGCATCGCGCAGCGAGCCGAGCTGATTCTCGACGCGCTGGAAGACCTCGCTGGCGCCGGCATCGCCGCCAACGACCCCCACATGCTGCGATGGGCCGTCACGGAACTCATCCAGTCGCTCGCGAAGCACGTTCCGGTCAACCGATCGAATCTCAACGAACCGATCCAGGTGAGGATCGCTCAGGTCGTAATCAGCTATCTGTGGGTCTTCAACCTCGGAGAGCCCGTGCCATTCGTCCACGACCCGCATGTCGCTCGACCCGGGATTGTTCGTCGAGATGATCTCGGTCCTCTACCGAAGCGCAGCCGACGTCGCACACGGCGTGTTTCCGGCCGAAGACCTGCCGCCCGAAGAACGCGCACTGCACGACGCCCGAGTCAACGCCGCAAACCGAATCCTGACGGCCTGGCAGCGACCACCCGGCATCGACTCCGACGGAACGATTGACGAGCAACTTCTCAACCCGTGGGTGACTGAAGCGCAACAACTCCCTGGACGACGCCGATCGACGCGAAATGGGCGACCACCACATAGGACTGATACTGGCCACCGCACCAACAGACCCCGACGACGGACTCCCGCTACCCCTACCCGTCCGCCAGCTGCTCGAGAACGGACAATCAGCCGACTTCGAGGACGGCTTCGTCGCAGGACTCCACTCAAGGCTCACGGGTAGCCGCGGCGGCCTGCTGAGGCAACGCGACAACGCACCCGCTGTCGAAGAATCCCGACGCATCATGCGCGACCTCAATCCTCGCTGGCGGCGAACCAAGCGGCTCATCGAGCAGGTCGTCGACGCCCTCGAACACCACGAACGCCAGATTCAGGCCGGCCAGAACCGGATCGTCTGACAACAGAAGAATCACGACCAGCAGCAAGGCGGCCAGCCAAACAGACCAGCGGGTTCACAATCTTCCAACCCGTCAACTGCGCGCCGAAGCACTTCGCCCCTCAATCTTGGCGTCGAGTTTCTCAACGAGTGCGCTGAGGGCGGCGAGTGAGTGCTCGATTCGGTCGAGGCGGCCTTGGAGGCGACCTTCTTTGTCGGCGCTGCGCATGTCGCGGCCGTGTTCCCTGCGGATGTGGCCGGCGAGTTCGCGGTCGATGCGCTCGAGGATGGTCCGGCTCTGGCGGATCTCCGAACGGATCTTTTCACCAGCCATCAGTTCTCCCCTTCGGGCCGGGTTGCGTGCTGTCTTGCTTCAGTCAAACCCATGGGCGTGACACGCATGGGGGCCACGAGCCGGTCGGCGTCGTGGGACGTGGCAAGTCCGGCGCTCTATCGGGTTCTTGCGGTTCATCCTGGGCATCATCGGCTGTTCGGGGCCTGAGGTCGCGGCCGGCTGAGGCCCCTAGCGCGGCTGGCACCGTGGGCAGCGGGGGCGCTACGCGAAGGCGGTGGTAGTAGAGGCTCAAGACCGGAGCTGCCAAGATCCATCCATGGAGCACCGGTGCCCCCCGGGAACCGACGACAAGCCCGCCAATCCCACTGCGGCGACAGAAAAGTGCCCGGGGGAAGCAACGGAGCAGTGACCGCAGTTTCTGCACAGCCGTTCCGCACCCACAACGCGCCGGTACATTCGGCTCGATGGCAGCGGCCTTCGAGAGATGGGAGCGTGATTTGGGTGGCCGAAGCGATCCCGTCGATCCTCCCACAATCGAGATCCCGATCAAGCCGAGTCCCCAGGGCGGTTCCGGGACATTCCTCGCTGCAGACACTGAGGGTCAGAAGTGGTGGGTCAAACCTCTGAACAACAACCAGGGCGAGCGTGTGACTGTCACAGAGGCAATCGTCGCCGCGGTCGGCTCGCTCATCGGGGCCCCGATCTGTGATTCGTCCGTCGTCTTCCTTCCTGCAGAAATCGAGGGGTGGGAATTTCGTCCCGGCTCACGCATCCAAGAGGGGTACGCTCACGCATCCCTCAATGTCCCCGACGCCGTGGAGTATCAGGTGATGCAGGACCGGGAACGAGACGACAACGCGAGGCGGCACGTCGGCGTGTTCGCCCTCTATGACTGGTGCTGGGGTGGCGACGATCAGTGGCTCTACGCCGAAACTGAGGACTCCAAGCTGTACAGCCATGACCATGGTTGGTACCTACCTGAAACCGGCGCCACCTGGGATGTCGATGCCCTGATCGCGCGAGTAGGCGAAGCCCACATGGCGGCATGGCCGGCGGCTGGCCTCGACACCGGTGAGATCGGAGTGTTCTCCCAGCGTCTTAGGGGGCTCACCCACGCCGGACTCGTCGCTGCGCTGCGCGGAGTACCCATGTCTTGGCCTGTCAGCAACGCCGAGTTGGCGAGGGTCGGTTGGTTCCTGGAGCACAGGGCCGCTGATGTTGCTGCCAGACTTGAAGCGATGGGAGTTGCGACGTGAGGTACTTCTATTCGCTGATCCGCTTCGTTCCGGATCCAGCGCGTGGTGAATTCGTGAACGTCGGGGCAATCGTCGGAAGCGACGAATCGTCCGAATGGCAAGTGCGCCAAGTCCAGAACCCTGTTCGCGCTCGCGCAATCGATGCGCATGGGTCGCTAGACGCGGTTTGGAAGTTCATCGACCGCGTCGGGATTGAGGTGGACAGATTCGAGGCATCGCTGCACCATTCGTTGTTCGATCCCGAAGTCGAACTGACCCAGGACTGGCTGTGGCGTCTTCACGCCATTCACCAGAACATTGTCCAAGTGAGTGCGCCGACACCAATGGTCGCCGAATCAGCGGACGACGCCTTAGAACGCGTTCTTGACTTGATGGTGCTCGATCCTGCGGTCCCGCAAGCACCCCTTCATAAAGAAGCACAGAGCCTTGGCCGCACTGAGGCGCGCCTATCAGGACGTGGCGATCACGAAGAACCGTGAACTGTGCGAGCCGTGTCGTTCTGAGGACATCTCATCACGCTGAACGATTCGACTTCGCAGTGACGAACGGCCAGCTCGTGCAATTGACGCAGACCTGGTCGTTCCAGATCTCAGACCAAGAGACACTGGCGGAACAGGTAAAGGCGTGGGGTTGGACCGTTCGAGACGCTCGCGATGCCGGAGGCCACGTCTCGACTGCGGACGGCCAAGAGTTCAGTTTTGAAGCCGGAGACGCCGGTGTGGATGTGAAGGTGGTTTATGTTCCAGCGTTAGCAGATCAGCCAGCGCCAGCGTTCGTTGACGCTCAGCACGTCTTCGATGAGCTGAACATTTCCGCTGTTCCCCACGACCACGCAGCCGATGTTGCGAGGCGTGCGCGCGAGTTGCTCGGACCGCCGACTGAGCCAGCACTCACCTGAAGGGTCGCGACGCCGCTCACGAAGCGGCTGAGCCCAAGAGGGCCGCTAGTGCAGCTGACGAGCGACATCGACGAGACGACGTACGTCGGTGCGAGGGATAGCTGCAAGTTGGTGGCCGAATAACTCGTTTCGGCGGGACGTGTCCCGATGGTGACGACGGCGCCGAACGAAACCTGCTGGTGCCGCGACATGGCTCGGCTCGGGAAATCTACTCGAGCCGTGTCACATCGTCTCGCCGCGGTCCCAACAGCACCCCCAATTCAGGACAGCGAACATGGCTGAGGAATTGATCACTGACGTAGCGACTCGCACTGATGTTGGTCCCCGCGATCGTCGGGAGGGCCGCGTCCGCGCTGTCGTGAACGCCGATGGTTCGTGGGTGATGGCGTTGGCGGATGGTTTGGGCGGTCACCCGTTCGGCGACGAGGCCGCTCAGGCGGCTGTCGACGCGCTGCCGGCTCGCACCGGAAGCACCGCGGAGATGGGGGCGGCGTTCGACGCTGCGAACGCAGCCGCGTGGGGGCTGCACCCGGAGATGCGCGCTGCTGACGAGGCCGAGTCGATGATCGCGCTCACGAACCTGGTGGTCGCTGCGTGGACTCCGAAGGGCGGTCTGTTGTTGTCGTGGGTCGGGGACTCGTTCGGGTTCGTGGTGCCGCTCGGCGGCGGGCCGGGCTGGCACAGCCAGCCCCACAATGACATGTTGGGGTTCGTCAGCAAGTGCATCGGCATGTCCCGCGCCGACCATGACAGTCTCGACCTGCCGCCCGGGCACGTGGATCACATGGGCGACGACGTGCCCAAAGAGCATGTCCAGAGGTGGTTCGACCTAGGAGGCCTGTTGGTGGTGCTGGCCAGTGACGGGCTGATCCCCTCGGTCCTCGAGACGCATCGCCGTGAGTGGTTCAACGACGATCCCGACGACAACTCCCTCGGCTTCGCGGTGCCGGCGGATCGGCGCGGCACTGCCGCGGACGCAGCGGACACGCTGATGGACACCGCTCCGCGTCGCGGGTCTGAGCGACAACACCACGATCGCTGTCGCCCGCATCACACCCGACCACTCGGCGGACTCTGCCGGTTCAATGGTCTCGAAGGGTTGAGATGCCTGCGCTGGACACGTTCGAGTTCACCACCGACAAGACCTGGGACGACACAGCCGAGGTCGCCCCCGACGCGGTCCGCGACGTGCTGGTGGTCGGCGACATCCACGGCACCAAGACCCACCTCGCCGATGCCATCACCCACGCCGTCGACCTCGGAGTCCAGGCGATCGTGCAGGTCGGCGACTTCTGGATCGGGGACCGCCACTGGAGCCGCTTCAATCACGTCGAGTCCGCGTACATGCACGCCGCGCACGACTCGCCATTGCCGATCGTCGTCCTCGACGGCAACCACGAAATCTGGCCCGCGCTCGGACGGTATGCCCTGTCGCCTGCTGCCCGGGAAGCGACGCTGTCGCGTCGCCCGTTGCATCTGGGCGGGTCGATCTGGTGGGCATGGCGGGGCAGCGTCTGGTGCTGGGGCGGCCACGCGTTCGGCGCGCTCGGCGGTGCCGTGTCGCCTGACAAGCGCTTGCCAGAAGTGCGTCACTACCGGTGGTCTGAAGAGGCCCTCGACGAGGAGGATGTCGAACGGCTCATCACCAACGCCGACACGGAGTTTGACGGCCGTCTCGGTGTGCTGTTCACCCACGACGCGCCCGCACAAGTCACCGGTCTCAAGTCAGGCATGACCGGCATCCCTTTCGACGTGCTGCGAGAAGCCGAACACGGCCGCCGCCTTCTCGCCGAAGCCGTCGAACGCACACAGCCCGAGTTCGTGCTGCACGGCCACTGGCACCAAGCCAACGCCGAGCGCATCAGCGAGCGCACCGAAGTATTCGGCCTCGCCGAGGACGGGCGGTCCAACCACACTGCGCTGCTCCGTACAGAACCGACTCTCGTCGCGAGCTACACGTATCGAACCTGAGTCGCGCAGTCGTCGTCGGGCTCTGCCCGTCGAGCGGTCGCGTCAGAGTCGAATCAGGTTCAGCAGCGTCGAGCAGACGCCGCCGTCGCACATGACCGCGGTGCGCTGCGCACTCCGCACGCGCTCGCGACGGATCCGGACGGTCGTTTCTGCCATTCGCACAGTGCGTCTTCGAGGACGTCAAAGCCGACGTTCAGATAGCCCTCGAGCTCGATGAGCCGCTCGTCGAGCACAAGCGGCCTACCTGCCCAGGTGCTTTGCGTTGCGCTGTACATGCGCTGTGCGCCCTTGAGCGGCCCGGTCGCTCCTTGCAGGTATGCCTTGCGCGGGGCGAACCCGGTGATGCCGAGCGCTTCGAGGCAGCACAGATAGTCGAAACGGGCCAGCCGCCCGAATCGCCAGATGTCGGTCATCGACCGGTAGAGCACGTCGAAGGGATCGGGTTGTCGGTGGGCCGCTTCGATCCATGCTGCATGGCTTCCCTCATGGCGGACCCACCACACGTAGGTCTCGACCGTCTCGCCGATGCCGTTCCGGTCGTTGAGCGTTTCGTGCTTTCGGTGGTTGCCGAAGCTGACGCCGGCGAATCGATGCCGGTTGCGCTGCAGCCATTCGCGGAATGCCGGGATGTCCGAAGACACTGCATTCCAGTCCCACAATCCCCGCTCATCTGCTCGGCGATACGCAGCCGCCGCCATGTGCCATCGGTGGTCGGGTGACTCGCCGAATGCGACAGCAAGGAACACGAGCCAGCAGGCGTCCTCGATGTCGCCGCAACGGCTGCGAGCCACAGCCGCGCAGAGCGGGTCGAACCTGTCCGTGTCGGGATCCGAGCACGTGCCGTCGACGTGCCGTTCTGCGAGCGAACGCATCGAGTCCACGTTGATTCCGCAATCAACGAGGTGCTCCACGAACGACGCTCGCTGGGCATTGTGGGCGATCCCCGGAAGTGCGCCGTGTGCGGACTCGTACCGGGTCAGCGCCTCGCCCAGCAACAAGGGATCCCGACATCTCGCCGGTTCTGTTCTTCTCACCGCGTCTCCCTCCAAGTCGAGGGTCTCGAGCGGCGATCACCCGCGTCGAGGCCTATGCCACTTCTATCGCCTCAGGAACAAGCCCGTCCCCGTCGCACTTCGCCGCAGTCTCAGCGCTGGCCTGTCCGCTGTGTCACACGTCACGCCGGGCCCAGGGTGAGGACAGCGTGGGTGAGGCAAGAAACGCCAAGACGAGCTATCCACCCCATTCAGCTCGCATCGCTGCTGTCCGCTCCCAGCTGCGTGCTCAGCCGGCACCGACAGCGCCGCTCCTGTGTCAGCCGCTGGTTCGCCGAGTACGACGCCCGCTCTCGTGCCGCTGGGGGCAGGACGCCGTCGGCGTCCCGGCTGAACACACAACGGCACCGACGGAGATACATCAACCGAAGCAGGCGATGCGACCGACGAGCCGGTCGAACAAGTCGATGAGGAACCCGAGATGGATACGATCGAACCGACCCGTGAAAGCCGGTGGGCCGATGCGAGACCTCGTCAACCAACCAACTAGCGAACTCGCTGACGAGCAGCGGCGCCGCGACGCGCTCAAGGAACTGCTCCAGCAATGGCGTCTCGAATCCGGGCCGGTCGACGAGACCGCTGTAGCGACCATGACGGAGCGATACTTCACCCGGTGATCCCCGAGGCGCACATCGGCGGTCGTTGTCGGCCTCGATGAGGAATCCGCTCGAGCCCACGCACGCTCAGCTGAAGGCGGTGCAAGGTTGCTGCGTACCCATGCGATCGCGGCTCCGGTGGGAACCAGATCGCAACCAGCGCCGCGGTCCGCCGGCGCACCTTGGTCTCGGAAGCCTCCCGTGCGCGCATCTCGCAGAGCGCAGACTGGATTGGTTGCGGCTCTCGGGCCACAATGCGAGCCAAATGCAACAAGGACGACCATGCCGCAGCCACCCGTCCCACGACCCGACATCGATTCGATCCTCGAACGGTCCCTGGCGAAACCCGGGCTTGCCGAGACGCTGCTCTACTGGCGGCTCTGTCGACCGCTTCGTGAGACGCCCGCGCCGCGACTCGACGCCGAGGGACCTGCCGCGTCGGGTTGACACACGCCCAACGGTGCGCTTTCGATTCTGAACTGAGGACGAGCGCGCAGCGGAACACCGGCGTCCAGACAAGGCGGCGCCCTATGTGAGCGCCGGTTCGTTGATCCCGTCGAGATGCTGGCTTGTCGGGTTCAGCATCGTCGTGACGCGCCCGCGGGTCCGCTGAACGGTGTCATGTGGCCAGATGAGGCCGAGCGCCCCGTTGAGGCTGTCGAAAATCTGAGAGAGCCGGCCGCTGAGTTCGGGTGCGCCGATCGAGATGGGCACCCCGAATGAGATCGCGAGCTCCCCGGTGCTGGCCTGCCCGGACACGCTCGGGTCGATGAGGCTGCGGTCTGCATGGAGCTGATCGGCGATGCTGTTCACGAAGTCGACGAACTCGTCGTAGGCGAGCGGCCGAGGCGCTTCCGCGTCGATGCGGCTGAGGGTGCCGGTGGTTGTCACCTCGGTGTGAGATCCGCGCGTTGGCCCATTCACGGCTGTGTCCTGCTTCTGCGACGGTCGGTCTTTGCTCGGGTGTCGTCGAGATCCCGATGGCCTATGGGTTCAGGTCGACTGCGAGAGTCCATTGGTGTTGACGCTATTCGCGTCGAGACGCCGTTTCGGATGGGCTGCAGTGCGTCCCGGTTCAGTGGTGCCGCGGCTGGGATGCGGTTTGTGAGGGAACGGGTTCGCGGTCGGCGGGTCCTCGGGCGATCAGTCCGGCGATGGTGTCCTCTGGGACAGGCGCGAAGTCCCACGCGTCCACCCCGACGTTGATCTGGCGGCCTCGCTGGCGCCATTTCTCGTGGATGTGTCCGTGCAGCAGCCAGCTGCCGTCGTCGCGGGGCCGGTGATCGAGGTACTTGAGGTCGTAGGACTCGTCGAGCAGATACGGGAAGTGGCTGATGCGCACCTTCTTGCGGCCGATACGAATCGGCTTGGGCGCATCGACGATCCGTTCGAAGCCGCCGAGCTCGAGGTAGTCGCCGCGGCTCTTCTCGTGTTTGTTGCGGCCTGCCCAGCAGCGGTCGTGGTTGCCGGGCACGAGGATCTTGCGGCCCCGCAGCTTCGCGACGTGCTCGGCGAGGACGGTGCGCAGGTCGCCGAGCGCGATGTCGCCGATCACCCACACCTCGTCGTCGTCCGCGACGAGGTCGTTCCACCGCTCGACCATCGCAACATTCATCTCGTCCACGTCGGCGAAGGGCCGGTCGCAGTAGCCGATGATGTTGCGATGTCCGAAATGATGATCCGAGGTGTACCAGCGGGCCATGACCGCACACTAGGTATCCGGTGTCACAGCAACAGCATGATTTTCGCGCCTTGAGCGACAACTCGGGAAGGGGTTGTCCCGCAGAAGACCCGCCAGACGGGCTCAGAGCCCGACAGACCGGTCAGGCGTCGCTGCTGCTGAGGCCGCTTCCGCCGGGACGGTCCGTGGGCACGGGCCGGGTGTAGTGCCAGAACCGCATTGCCTCGGCGACCCCGGGTTTCGGCAGCGACTCGGCAAGAATCCGGTCCACGACCTCGCGACGCTGCTGCTCCGGCTCAGACATGTGTCGTCCTCACGATCACAGCGAACGCTACCGACAGTGGTGAACCAGCGCTAGTATGCGCCCAATGCTCCCCGCCTTCCCGGACTACCGGGAATGGCGGGGTCTATCCGTTCAAGGGCCAACAAAGCGTTGTGGTTGCTGGCATGCCCCGAGATGTGATCTGAGCGCATCCTCCGTCACGGCATCGCCGCTCGGCTGCGCGCCGTCAACCGGATGCCGGACGCCGCCTCAGAGCGCCGCTATCAAGAGGCCCTGAGCGACTGCGCGTATGGCTTCGGGCGACATCTTGCGCAGGAGGCGTCGGAGTTTTTTCAGCCGCTTTTCGTCAGGTCCACCGAGGTGCTGTTCGATTGCGTGCTCAAGGGCCTCGAGAAGAGCGGTTGCGGGGTCGCTAGGCCATTCACCGAGAATGCGTCTGCCTTCGGCGGTGACCTTGAGGTTGATGTAGTTGTGCGAGTTGCCGCTTGCTCTGGCATCGCCCATCGTGATGAGGCCAGCTTCCTTCAGCGATTCCAGCTGGCGGCCCACCCGGTTGACGTCGTCGATGCCGAGCGCTTCCGCCACATCGTGCGTGTCGTACTCGAAGGCACGCTCGTCGCCTTCCCACGCGTGAATCTGCTTGAGAGCAGGCAGGGCGATGTCGTCCCATTCGGTGGTCATGAGTCCTCCTCGGGCTCGTCGCGGATGATGTCGTGTTCTCGTAGCGCTGTGACCAGCAGCCGGTGCTCGGCTGTGTCTTCGAGTTCGGTCGAGTGGGTCAGGACTTCGCCGATGTTCTTGGAGATGCGGTATCGGGTCCCTGGTTCCATATGGCCGCGGACGATGGCGTTGAGCACGGCCAGTTTGGGTTGTGTCGGCGGGAGCTCCATGGCGCGGTTGGATGCGCCGTAGAGCCACCGGCCTCGGTTCATCTCCTCTTCGAGTGTGCGTTGGGTCAGTTGCGCCCAGCGTTGCTCGTCGAGCGCGGCAGCTCGGTACATGTTGCCGAATCCTCCGAGCGCGGATGCTGCTGGCGAGTCGAGCAGTTCTTCCCAGAGTCGGGTTGCTGTTTCGAGGTATCGCTCTTTCACGTCGTCGTGGCTGACGATGCGGCTGATGCAGGCACCTGCTCGGGACGCAAGATCGGGGTAGTCGTTCAGGTTCTGCTTGATGAATCGGACGATGTCGTCAAGCTGGTATCCGGGCCAGTCGCCGAGCATGGCGATCATGAGGTGGTCTATGGCTTCGTCGACGTCGCGCAGGACCGCGTTTCGGACCATGTCGGGGACAGTCTCGAATACCCACCGGTGCGGCCAGCCCCACCGGATTGCGAGGTCGACGGTCAGTTGCGCAAGTTCGGTGGGTACGTCGTCGCCGAAGATGAGATCGAAGTTGTCGTCGGTCCATTCGGGCATGGATTGGCGGAGCCAAGCGAGACGGCGCGCCACGATGGCCCGGAACTCCTCACCGTCGTTGCCTTCGAGATTCAAGGCGAACTTCAGCAACTCGACGAACTCGGCCCGGACGGACTTGCCAGCGCGCAGCTCGGCTGCGACGAAGAGCACTGCTGCATCGAATGCGCGGGTGCAGTCTCGGTTGATCGCCCGGGTGAGCGAGTCCATCGGCGCCCACGATTCCGCGGAGGTGTCGATGGCTGCGTGGTGGAGCAAGTTCCAGGCTTGGTCGGAGCGGTCGCCGAATTGGACATCGGCTACGGCCATCGCTTCGATGAGGTCCAGCGCAGCGCGTCGGGCACCGCGCCAGTCCGTTTCGAAGTCCCGAGGGCTGTCCGCGAGCGGCTCTACCTCCCACGGGGCTGTGTTGACGAGTGCGACCACGTCGAGTAGCGGCTCGACGGGCACGTCGCAGTCGGAGACTGATTCCTTGATGCCTAGGAGGTACGCGCTGATGTAGGTCGGGTGGTAGAGCGTGGCGGCGAGGCCGACCGGGTCGCTCAGCCAATCGTGTGGGGCTTGCTGCACGACGCGTTGCAGGGTGCCGGCCAGTTGCCTCGGGTCGTGATCCCAGTCTTGCGGGCCGGCTCGCCACGCGGCGATCTGAACTGCTGCCTGTTCTGGCGACTGCGCTTCGAGTTCGTCTTCGGTGAATGGGCTCGTGACGACGAACGCCTCGGCTCTGCGTCGTTTCGAGACCCAGTCACGGTCGAGGGCGCCGAACCTTGCTTCGATCAGCTGGGTTGCGTTCCTCCAAGCACTGCTCGCATCGTCGGGCAGGAATCGGGTCCAGCTCGAGCGGCACAGCCATTCGCGCGGGACCGAGTCGGACGCCATGGCCTGCCCGATCTGCTCGACCGAAGGCGGTTCCCCCAGTGCCTGTCTCCAGCGGCCCGCGAAGCCACCCGCAGGCACCGACAGCACTGCCCGATCCACTAAAGCAACATCGTCGCCCGTGATCAGACGGGCACCGACAGCGCTCTCCACTTCGCTGACGAGCAGTTCCGGGTCGACATCGGGTGCCTCGCAGAGCACCCAAGCCCGCGAGCGCTCCCGCAGCCCCTCCGGCAGCACCTGCAGCGTCTCGAGGAGATCACACATTGGTACAAGCACCCACGCACGTCGCAATATCGACACCAAACACGACACAAGAACTGGCGAGCGTTCTTCGTGCACCGGTTCGACGAATTCGGTGAGCTTGCCTTGATGATCCCATCGCAGCTGCCCCAGCAGAAGATCGTCGGGATCCTCGGTCCGCAGCTTGAAGCACACCACTTTCAACCGGGCATGAGCGTTATGCTCGTCAATGCCGGCAACGAAGTGGTCCGTGAGTTCCTCGGGCACGAACAAGTGAGGCCAGCACGCCTCGTTGAGCAGCAAATCGACGAAATCAGCCACCAGATGCGTCGAGGGATCGAGTTCCGTCGCGACCTGCAGGGCTTCGAAAATGACAGCGCCGTTGTCTTGGTGCCGCCGCAGAATTTCGAGCATCAGCGGCGCGCCGGGAAGTCCCATGCGCCGTGCTGCGTCTGCGACGCATCGCAATCGTTCGGGATCCTCGTCGTTGCGCTTCCACAGCCCGCTGAGAAAGCCCGAGACCATTTCAGCGTGCGTCGGCCCGAGACGCTGTGCTGCAGCAGCGATGGCCCACCACACCTCGATGTGCTCCCGGTCAAACACGCGGGCCGCGTCGAGCTGCACGAGCCACTGGGGAGTCGCCATGCCCCGAACGAACTGGGCCATGTGCACGGGCGTCGCTACCAAGTCCAGAAGTCTCTGCACGTCGGCTCGGGTTGGCGGACTGACAGCGGCAAGAGACTTCAGTTCATTGCCGCGCGATTCCATCGGCATGAACAGCTGGCGAACCAGCGCTATGCACTCCCCGTACATCTCCTGCGCTACTGAGATGGGGCAATCGCCGTGCAAAGCCCTATTGAGACGGTCGAATAGGTCTTGGAAGGCGGAGATGACTCCGCTGCCCTTCGAAGGCGGAACTCCCGCTCGTTCGACGATCACCGCGATGAGCAGCTGTTGGTGACGGCTCTCGCCCTCATCGTGGAAGCGCCTTACTTCATCGATCCGGCTCAGCAGTTCCCGAAGCAACTGCGGAGCATCATCGTCGTGCGTCTGCGTTGCGTTGGCGTATCGGTCAGCGGACTTGACAACCTCTCGGGACAATTCCCGCCATCGGCTTCCGGCACCAGGTCGGCCCGCCTCGG
Organism: Candidatus Poriferisodalis sp.; assembly: GCA_965226645.1. GTDB lineage: Bacteria > Actinomycetota > Acidimicrobiia > Acidimicrobiales > Poriferisodalaceae > Poriferisodalis. The sequence goes on along the minus strand of CBDDDL010000003.1, from coordinate 955,673 downwards.
TGATCGACTCCAGCGCTTCACGACACTGATATGCCACCGTCTCGCCAACTCGGGGCCACGAATCTGTCGGATCTTCGAGCACACCACGGGCCGTTTCGAGAAACTCCACCGCACGCGAACCGTGCGCGCCGAACTCCACACGCAAGTGCTCGGCTAACTCGAACCCGATTTCTGGAACCGGCATTGGACGATCCTCGCGCGCGCCGTCAGCAGCACCGAGGCAATTTCTGAACGTCGCTGGAGGGACCCTGCATGGCTCGCGGACGGCTGGGGCAATCAAGCCAACTGCAAGCGCGCACTCGAGGAGCTGGCGTCGTTCACTGCGGGGATGCGCGAGAGCCCGGACCGACGGTTGAATGACGGCCTCAAGATCATGGAGGTCGACGAGGTTGCCCAAGAATCGCAAACGACGTCGACGCCCGGCAAGCCGCGTTCCTGCTGCCGAGAACGATTCCTTCAAGGCTGTCTATTTCCTGTTGCCTCTCAAGGCGCCGCTGTCGATCCCGGACAAGTCGATTATCCGCGGCCAGGAGAAACCGCCGCCAAAGCGCGGTTTCGAAGACGATTACCTCGGGGTCGAGTGGGACGACCAGGAAGGGCTCGTGGGATGCCGTATCAGCTGCTGTTTCCACCAGATCACCAGCCCTGAGATTGATGCCGGGCAATTCGCGGCATTCGAAGCAGCGCGGATCGCGTTCCCAACTCTGCAAATCGGCGACCCACCGAGTGAGCCTGAGCCGCTATCCGCTGCCATTACCGTCGCAGAAGTCGCTGTCCACCTAGCCGAGATCAGCGACGAAGCCATCGAAGGGGCTCTTGACGAGGCCGTCGAGTTCGTCGCCGATGTGCAGCGCGCCTATGGCGCGTTGTCTTGGGATCCGGTGCAGATCGTGAATCGTGCACGACTTCCGCTCTTGGTCCCGTACCTGGTGCGCACAGGCATCCCAGGTGTGCATCCCAATGACTGGCCCGAAGAGCCCAAGTTGGACTTCGTCATGCCTCGAGCACCCAAGCGGCGCGAGTACATGACGGCTCCGAGCAAGCAGAGCCCAGCCCGATGGACCCTCAAGCAACTCAGCGACGTCATGACTCCGGTGCTGAAGGGCCCGTTCCGCCACGCGCACGAGAGCTGGCGCAACGCAAGCGTTGCGCTGAGCCAAGGCGACTACTCCGTCGCAGCGATCCTCACCGGCGTGACCTGCGAGCAAACCATCAGGGCGCTGCTGCTGTGCCTGCTCTGGGAAGAAGAAGCCAACCCCGCCGAAGCCGCCGAGTCGCTCTATGAGAGCAACGGAAACACCCGCAACGCGAGAGCCCTGCTCGCCAAGATTCTCGATCGGCTGCCCGACTCAGGCGAGACGGACGAATCGGCGCGGAAATTGGTCTCGCGAGTTCTCGACTTGCGAAACAGAGTCCTGCACCGCGCCCATCGGCCGACTCAAGACGAAGCACGCGAGGCCGTCGACCGCTGCGCTCGATTCGCCGAATGGATGCGCCTCGCAGTTCTCGGCCGGCTCGACCGCTACGCCGTCACCGCTGCGATGATCGTCTCGAAGCCGGTCCTCGACGACGACGCAGAGGCCCGCCTGAACGAGGCGCTGACGTCGAATCTGTGGCCCACTCGTCCCAACGACAACGTGAGCCACTACCAGATCGAGATCGACCGGCACCTGCCCGGCAACGAAACCAAGCGCACAGGCAAGACAGAGCGTCTGCCCGACGGAGTCTGGGCGATGATGTCGTTGGCCTACCCCAACGGCGACGTCCGCTGGGTCGGCGTCGACGAGCTGAACTGGCTCGCGTTCCTCGCACGACCGCCCCAGTCACTGCCCGCACGAGCCCGACAGGTTCTCCAGGACAGCATCGACAACGCGCAAGTCGAAAGCGAAGTACACGGCGACAAATCGACCATCGTCATCCGGTGGAGCGACCTCACACCCGAACCCCAAGCTGCCAAGCCGCTGCTGCACTCATGGTTCGAACTCGGCCCGATCCTCAGATACGAGCGGTACGCACGCTGCCCCACGCCCTACATCCCGGCCGGCTGACGACTCTCCCGTCGCAACGAACCGCGCCACCACACAACAGCAGACCTACGGTGCGACATATGCGGCTGCCCCGCGACGTGGCTCAGTGCTTCGTACTCGAACGCTATGACGAACGGGAAGTCAGCACCCGGTGTTCCGGGCTTCGCCACGACTCCGCATGTCGGCTCGTCGATTCTGCGGTGAGTTCGGAGGGGTAGTGGGGCTCGGGGGTAATGGTTCAAGTGCGGTCGGCGACATATCGGATTCCGTCTCGGGGATCCGGAACAAGACCGACTCGTTGTTGCGAAGTTCCGGGGCGCTGCAGCTGTTGCCTGGCAATGCGACGAAGTGGCTTCGCTTTGCGCGATTGGTTGAGGCGATACGAGCAGTACGGCCAGTTCGTCGCCAGATCACGGTTGACGGCGCCGACGTGGATGCGTTGTTGACGGGTCCGCCGGTCGCTGATGGGCATGTGCTCGCGCATGAGGATCCGTTCGAGGGTCCGTTTGTCGCGCCGGTCTTGTTCGAGGGCGTGGAGTATCTGGTGCTGCCGGGTGCGGTGGCGAACGCTGCAACGGTCTGCCAATTCCTACTCGACGCTCTCGACGAGTTCCCCGCCGGTGCGAGATCGGCGCAGAGATCCATGCGTCGTGATGCTGCCCGGTTGCTGTGGGTCTCCGATGTAGTGACGCGTCGCGCTGGGCTGATGCGCTGGCAGGCACCCGTGTTCGACAAGGGCGACGGCGTGCACATTCCCGATCAGGGAGAGCTCCGGCGTCTCGAGTCGGCAGTCTGCGTCCACGACTCGGATCTTCGGCAGTTCGGAGGTGTCAGAGGCTTCCATGATCTGTGCTGGTCCGCCAAGCGAGAGCGTTTGGGTCGCGATCCGAGTCGATTGACCGATGACCGTGCCTTGGTGTATCCGCTGTCGCGGGCGGCATCGTCACGGGCACTGATCGTGCCTTCGCCCAATCAGCTAGCGCTCTCGCTGGTGCATCGCGTCGCTGCGTGGGCCGTCAGGCACGGCGTTCAGCCCTATCTGATGGCAGCGTTCGAGCGAGCCGTGCTGGCAGAAGCGGAACGCTTGTGCAAGCGGATGCAGTGGATGCCGTTGGACTTCGCGCCGCCGATGGCGGCTGCGGATGACGTCCGGGATTCGGTGTTCGCGTTCGATGTCGACAAGATCGCGCACGTCGTCGTGTTCGCCGACGATCTCAGCGGATACGAAGCGGCCGAGCCCCACGCGTCTGTCGACGCCGTGTCGCAATTGCGTCGCGTGAGAGCGCGCATGCAACAGGTCCGTGAAGCCGCGGAAGCGGTCGACCCCGAGAGTCACGTGTTCCACTTGGTGATCATGGCGCCGATTGGCCGCCCGATGTACGCCGAGTTCGCGTCGCTGGAGAACGAAGACTCATCGTTGCTGATGCTGAGCATCGACGAACTCCGCACCATTGCCGAACACGAGCGAAGCGACTCGTTGGGCTTGTGGAGGTTCGCCGAGACTCGCCCCGAGCTTCCCCTCGACAACACTGTCAGCACCGTCGCGGACGCATACGCGCTCTACCTCGCATGCGACAAGAGACCGCCGCGTCTCAGCGGGGGCGACCGGCCCGTCGTGCTCATGCTCGTCGCTGCCGGGGGCCAATTGGAGGTCCGTCACCGACAGCGAACAGACATGCATGCAGCCCCGCTGCCATTCAGCGGCGAAGTCGTCATGGTTCAACGCGCAGCGGAAGGCGCCGCCGCGCCGGTGTATGTCCCCCAACGCGAGGAGCTCGATCGCTTCAGACTGATCGAGCTCGCGCTGCCGATATGGATCGGCGCGGACGGCTCCGATGCGCAGTCGCAGGGATTCTGCGCTGCCATCGCGGACGCTGTCGCACACCACCTGTGGCGACTCCGAGGCTCCGTCGACGAGTGCCTGCGGTCAATAGCAGCGGACGCCCCGATGGTGACAATCGGAATTGTCGACCCCGACGCATCCGCGCTCACGTTCTGCGACCCAGACAACACGACAAACCTGCCGTGGTTCGAGATCGACATCGAACCTGAACAGCACCTCCTCACGGTGCGGCTGCTGCCCAACGCAGCAGCGCACTTGTCCCGTGTCGACGAGCACGCAGAGGGGACGCTCATCGTCGAGATCGTCGGGACGCTGCGCTCGCTGGCAGGACAACCTCCCGGTCGCACAGCCGCGGAAGTCAACGGCGTTGCCGCGACGGAGTTGCCCCGCTTCATGTATGTCAGCGTCGGCGACGTGCCCGGAGTGCATGGCGGCGACGCTCTGCCGGGCTGCCGACTGGGGCAACCACGGGGAACTGGATCAGATCGCTGATGAGATAGACGCGATCGCATCGGGCGTAGGTCTCGACTTCGGCCTCGTCCCCTCAGCGATGCGCGCCGAGGTGATCGACACGGTCGTGCGGGCCCTCGACAGCAGATTGCGCAGCCGATTGCGTGAACTCGACCCGAACATGGCTTTCGAATTCCTCGTATCCGAGCAAGAACGGATGCAGCACGACAGAACCAGGCTGCTCATCGGAACGCCGAATCCGTTCGCCGACGAAAGCGAAGACGAGTACATCCGATCCTCCGTCAAGAAATTCCACCAGATCAACCAAAGCGCCACGGCAAGCCGTTACCTCGTCGAAGCCGCAGTCCACTGCGTGCGCGACGGCCGACGTCCGCTGTCGTGCTCGCGCTATGACGAACTGCTCGCAATCTCCCAGCACCTAGTCGCATTCGGCTCGATGGGCGACGCGCTGCACTGCGGCCTGTCTGACACCGAACTGCACTTTCGCAAGCCTGGCCGGCTTGTCATGGGCACCAGCGACCCGCTCCACGAAGCCGTTTACGGACATGTCGACACCAATGCTCGCGAACTTTCGGGCCAGGACACGCTGGCAGCGTGGGTGAAGTTCACAGCAGCCCGAGACCTCGACTCACCGATCGGCGGCGGCGAGGCATCAACTGCGTTCGAGATCGAGTACGGCGTGCCGTTCACACGATTCCTGGAGGCGATCGAGCGCCTGCGCGAACTCGCATCCGACACCGGACTCAGTGTGATGACCGCGCAGGTCCCAGAGCTTCAACACGATCTCATGGACGCGGCGGAACTCACCGCGGAGCAGGCGGTCACGACACTTGGATTGCTGTCGATGCAGGCAGAACCAGGAGTATCGGAGCCCGACCTGTCCGACCCGCGATTCACCCCGTGGCGCTTCTCGCGCGAGGACTCGTTCCTGCGACGCCCGGTGCTGGTCCGCGATAGCGGCCCCGACGGCATGGTCGCCACCTGGGGCGCCCAATCGGTCTGGGTCGCCGCCGAAGCCCTGATCGAGCAAATGGCTACCGGACGGCTGAAGGCCAAGACGCCTGCGATGAAGAAGTACATCAGCCAGCACCGCAACCGCGTCAGCCAAGCATTCGAGAACGAGATCGCAGACATCGCTCGCAGCGACCCGCCCAACGTTGTGGACACACGGGTCAGCGCGCTCGGGCACACGTCGCTGAAGCGACCCAACGGCGACACGCTCGGCGACATCGACGTGCTCGTCGTCAACGAGCACCGCAGGACGATCTGGATCATCGAAGCCAAGAGCTTCGCTGGGGCAAGGACCGCCCGCGAGATCAAGGGGGAGATCGACAAGCTCGCCCAAGGCAAAAACCCGGCCATCGCCCACCACAGCGAACGCGTCAGGTTCGTACAAGACCGCTGGCCGGTGGCCTTTGGTGGGCGCGGGGTTCCCGGGTCGGTGGCGGGTTGGGGTGGCGTCGGGTTGTTGGGGGTGTGAATCGCCCTGGTTTGGTGTGTTTGGGCGTGTTGGGGTAGGGGTGCGGGTGTGGTTTGGGGTTGTCGACGCTGGGTTTGTGTGGGGGCGTCAGTTCCGGGCGGTGTGGGTCAGCCGGAGGGTCCGGGCAGAGCCCTGAGAGCGCTGAGTGTGGCTCGGAATTGTGTTTCCCAGGGCCAGCGGGCGGGGTATCGCAGGGTGGGTGTGCCGGAGCGGTTGACGAGCACGGCGGCGAGGGCGACGAGTCGGGTGCGGCGGGAGCGGTTCGTGGCCGGCGGCGCGTCGGCGAGCGTGTTGGTCCAGTGGCCGATGTTGTGGGCGAGCACTGCGCAGGCGAGCCATGCGCAGTTCGCTCCGTAGTGCCCTGAGGGGACGTGCTCGAGGCCGGTGCCTTCTTTGAGGTCGCGGATGGCGAGCTCGACGACGGCGTGGGCGCGGTGGAACTCGTCCGCGGCGGCGGTGTCGTGTTCGGTGTTGGTGATGAATGCGTGGTGCCGCCAGTCGGGCCACAGTCGTTGCTGTGCGCCCTCGGTGAGGCGGGTGCGGCGCACCACGAGGCGAACGGTGCGCTTCTGCTTTGCCGCGGCCGGTGGCGTATTGGGTCTCGGCGACCTGGGCGTGGCCGCCTTTGGTGTAAGCGATGTCGGTCCATGCGGTGGCAGGGATCGCTTGGATCGCTGCGCGAACAGCGGGTATGAGGGCGACGGTGATCGACCATTTGAAGTCGTGGCCGTCGAGACGGTCGATCAGTTTCCATGACCAGAATCCCGAGTCGGCGCGCACCGTGGTCGGCCCGGCAGCCCCGGCTCGTCGCAGGTTCGCGGCGAGCTCGTCGACGAAGCGCTCCACGCCTCGCGAGGACCCCGCGGACCCTTTGCGCATGCGGGCGCCGAGCACCTCGCCGGTGTCGGCGCGTGCGGCGAGCAGCGGGTGATAGCCGAGCTCTTTGGTGTAGCCGTACGCGGCTCCTTGTTTTTGTTTGCCGTGGACCTCGCAGATCGTGGAGTCCAGATCGACCACCAGCGGCGCCTTGCCGGGGCCCGCGCCCAGCGCCCAGGCGCGCGCCAGCGTGCGCGACAGCACCGCTTCGAGCTGGCGGACGTGACCGAACGTGAACGTCCGCAGGAACGACCCGACCGTCGACGGCGCCACCGGGCGGAACCCCAGCACCCGCCCGGTGCGCCCGGCGCGCAGCATCCCGACATGATCGATATGAGTGGCCCCTGCGAGCATCGCGGCGACCACCGTGCAGATCTTGGGGCCCGGGTTCGCGGAACCGGTGCGCACCCACCGCTCGATCAGCGCCGAAAGGCCCAGACGGGCCATCAGCGTGCCCGCCAGGATCAGGCCCGCGTTGGCCACCAGTCCCTCATGATCGAACGTCGTTGCGAACCGGTCCGGACTGCGCGATGATGCAGACACAAAAAGTGCCTCCTGTTTTTGAGACGAATGTGACGTCCAACACCACAATCGTCGCAGATCAGGAGGCCTTTTTCGCGGACGCGGCAACCCCCACACACCCACCACACCGGTGGATTCAGGCTGAGTAGGTCAGAAATATATCGGATATTTCTGACACCATCAACAGTTCGCCACAGCGCTGTTTCCAAAGCAGTGCTCCCGGGAGCGTCGACCGGACTGCTACCCGACATCGACACGGTAGGCATCCGAAACCGCAGGCCACAGTCGATTTCTGCCTTAGCCCAGGGAGCCGGCCGGGTTGGCGTCAGCCAGCGAGAGTCGCTTGAGGGGTTGAGATCTCGACGTCGACCGTTTCGAACCGGGTCGAGAGCGTCGCCGTGGCGTCGCCGTAGTCAGCCAGCAACTCCGCTTCCGAATCGGCCAGGGCCTGGCCGTGGTACGCGATGACATCGTCGATGGACATCGCAGGCACCGGCACAGGGTCACCGCTCTCGACCAGGCCATCGATGTGGAAGGCGAGCGCCTCGCGGATGTTCGCGAGCATCTCATCGGGGGTCTCGGCGGTGCTGATGCATCCCGGAACGTCCGGCGCGTAGGCACCGCAGTTGTTCGAGGTCTGCTCAATGACGACTGCGTAGGTCAGCTTCATCGCGAACTCCGGCGCAGGCCTGCCTGTCTCAAGAAGTTGAGCCACGTACCCCTCGGCACCTCATCGGCCAAACTACCCGGGACCGTGACCTTGCCCGGCTTGTCAGGACGGCGGAATTGCCGGTGGCTGCCACGTGTCCGCTCATGGACCCAACCGTCGCGTTCGACCAGCCGTATTGCGTCGCGCACTGTCGGCATGACCCGCTCCGTCCGGCCGTCCAAGACAGCTGCTCAGCGGCAGCGCGCTCAGCCCCGCACCACGTCCAACAGAGGGCCAGCGATTTTGACCTCAGGGGTCCGAACGTCGGGTCGGGTCTTGGATCCGGTGCTGCCGCTGCACACACACGTCGATCGGACCCACGTCGGCCGGATCGACATCGAGCATCATGGCGATCGCCTCGCGAGCAGCCGCCGGCACCTCGTCAAGGTGTCTCGCTTGGGAGAAAACGCCCCGAAGCGAAGGAACCGTCATCGCCCACCACTCGCCAGATCGCACGACTTCGACACGATGCCCCATGGTGGCCGCGTCAGACTTCATGGTTCAACCATCTTGCCAGCCTCGGCGGGGCTGCCACGCAACGTGTGCTCGTTGATGCGGAGAACACAACCTCATTCATCTGCCCCTGAGTCCTCGCATCCAGTTCCTCACGCAAGCCTGAGACGTCCCCAAGCGGCATCGAGGACGGCAATTGGTGGACGTCACCACTGTTCGGCGGTATTCTCAAGGCATAACACCCTGTGCGCTTCGTCGTCCAGGACCCGAGGTCCCTCCCTGTGAGGGACCTCTGTCATCTCCAGACGGCTGGGCGGTTCAGGATCCGTGTGAAACCCGTCACGTGTACATCGTCCGGCATCTGACACTGAGCGATGACGCTGGGGCGGATCGAGGTCGCCCAAGATGCGACTCGGTCCAGATCCCGGGACACGGTGCCCATGGGGCTAAACACGCCCACGTGGTGCCCGTCGGCGACAGCGAGTTCGATCGCGGGGCGAAGATCCGAGTCGTTTGACACGACTATCGCGTGGCTGCAGCCTCCGCGGTAGAAGTCCCGCAGCAGATGTGCTGCGATTGCGACATCGGTGAACTTCTCCTGAGGAAGTTCGACACGCGCCTTCCACGGACGTGCTTGGTGCGAAGCAAAGTGCGCGGCGAAATGCCGAACCACCGATTCGGGAAGAGGGGGGCGCAATCTGTCCTCCCAATCACCGCGAGACGAAATCGAACGCCAACCCTCCGGAACCTTGAACTTCCCCTCCACCACCTCCACACCGGACGCTCGGACGGCGCGTATCAACAAGCGCTGACGTCCTGGCGAGCCTGGGTCTTCCGCAGCCTTGTCCGAGATCTGCGCTGTGAAGTACTTCACGCTTGCGACAGTGCCATGGTGAGGCACAAGTCGCGATGCCAGGGCTGCGAAGTCCACCCATTTCGCCGCCGGCCGATCACGGACGGCTGAATAGAAGTTCAAACCGTCGATGTAGAGGTTCCACTCCGCTCCGTGTGGAGCACCAGCACTCATCGATCAGCCCCAGAGGTCCCTGATTTCTGCCGACATCAATAGTGCGCCGCTGCGTCGTTCCCGAAGCGGCGTTCCTACGGGCGTCGGCCAGACTGCTACCCGACATCGACACGGTAGGCGTTCAAAACCGCAGGCCACAGCCGATTTCTGCCTCGGCTCACGGAGCCCGCCGGGTTGGCAGTGGCGCGCCGGTTGGCAGCGGTTCGCGGCGCACCACCAGCCTGGTGCGCTCATGGGAACCCGCCAGCTGCACTGTCGGGGTTAGTCTCTGGTCAGTCTGATAGCTCCTCCTTTGAGGAGTACACGGGGGCCCGAATGGGCCCTCGTTTTGTCTTCGAGGTGGTCGAGAGCACAGCACACGGGCGTTCGGGAGTGCCGAAATGAGCACGGTGGCACGCTCAATTGCAAGCTTTATAGGGAATTTGTTCTGAAACCAAAAGCGCTATAAACCCAATAAAGCGGACACGTCGAAGAGTCGGCCCGCATCCGCCGGCCGCCGTCGCAGCTGCATGTCTTCGGTGAGATCGAGGCGATCAGCGCCCCGGGGAGTGCTCGGTCAGTGCGTCCAGGTGTCGATGAGGTCGTAGGCGGCGTACCAGTTGCGGTTGCGGCCGACGCCGGGTGTGGGGGCTTCGACGGCGGTGAGGATGCCGCGGTCGGCGAGCGTTCGCAGCGCGGTTCTCGCGGCGGGTCTGCTGATGTGGAGCAGGGCGGCGGTGTCGGGGGCGCTCTGGAGCGGGTGGGCGACTAGCAGCGGCACCAGCGCCCATGCTGCGCTGTCGGCGCGCAGCCCGCTCAGCCTGTCCTGCCAGGTGTCGATGATGCGGCGTGTTCGGTCAGCGAGCTGCTCGGTGATTGCTGCTGCATGTTGGGTGACGCCGGCGAACCAGGCGATCCACGGGCCGGTGTTGCCTTGTTCGAACAGGTGCAGTCCCGACAGGTAGCCGCCAGTGTCTCGTGCGATCGCGACGCTGATCGGCACCGTCGAATGGCGGGTCAGGCCCGCTCGCCGCAGGGCTCTGGTGATGAGAATCCGGCCGAGCCGGCCGTTGCCGTCGCCGTAGGGATGGATCGCCTCGAACTGGGCGTGCAGGATCGCCGCGTGGGAGATCGGGTCCAGGTCGGCTCGCTCGTTCGCGAAGCCGATGAGATCGTCGATCAGGCCGGCGATCTCGCTCGGCGGCGGCGGGACATACGTGGCCGTGAGCGGCGAGCTGCCGCCGACCCAGCCGACCCTGGGACGGAACGCCCCGATCAGCTCGGGGTCCAGGTTGCTGTTGCGCATGAGGCGGGCGTGCCAGCCGTGCAGCACCTCCACACTGAGTGGCTCATGCGCACTGGCGAGGGCAGCGTCGATGACAGCGAGGTTGTCGGCCACCCATCCGGCGGCACCGCCGGCGCCGGTGCGTTCGGCCATCAGCACAGACACCAGCGGCTCTCGCAGTCCCTCGATCCCCGACGACGCGACGCCCTCGTGCCGCAGCAGCAGCCGCGACAGCGCCTCCCACGCAGTCGGCACCGACCGGTCGGCGGCCCTGACCGCCGCGGCTGCCTGTTCGGTTGCGCGAACTTCTCTTGCGTCCAGGCCGAAGTCGCGGTCGCTGAGCCTCGCGGGCTTCCACGCTCGGACCTGGGTCCCGTTCCAATCGCCGACAACGACCGTGCCCGCACCGCCGTCCTCGAACAAGCTCATTTAGAAAGGGTAGCGTGACAGTCTTTCCGAATGCTGCCAATTTGATAAGGATGCCTGCACATCCTTTCCAAATGAGCCTTCCACGGAAAGGATCGCACCGAAGCGGCCCAAGACATGGCGTGCGCAGGCCATATCAGCATCGAGGCCAACGCGTCCCTCTTGCCCGCTCCGATAGCCGCACTACATTCCGCACAGGTCCCGCCCTCGTGGGGTTGCTGCGACATTGTGTTCTCGCAGGTCAACAAATTGATTCGGAGGGCTCGATTCCTCACCGGTAGCGTGCCCGCTTGGTGGATATTGGGCTCAGCTTCGAAGCGATTTCTTGCCGTCGATGCGGCGAACGAAGGCAGTTGGGTCTCGACTGTCCTGACTGCGGTGCCCGGGCAGCGCCGACCGAAGTCGATCTCAAACATCAGAGTCGGCTGCGGGCGCTCGGACCGGTCAAGGAGTTGCGGGCGTTGCCCGGGGAAGCTACGGCGGAATCGCCTTTGGAGATGCTCGGCTCACCGCTTCTCGCGGACCTTCCGGATCGCATCTCGAGCGGCGCCAATGCCATTTCTCAAACTCGACAGGCCCGATCGGACAAGCTGCAACAGATCGCGACGGACATCGCGAGCCTTGAGGCATGGGTCAGCGAGACGCCTGAGCTGAGGCCGTTGGGGTCCTGGCGCTGCTGTGGGATTTCATCGCCAGATCGACTTCGGACGACCAGTCGTTCTGGTGCCGCACGGCAAAGCATCGGACGCTGCTCACCGCTCACCGAGACCAGGTCACCGAGATCGCTGAGACCGATGTGTTCAGGCGGCGGGCCGCTGACACCTTGGACAATCTCTTGCACGCAGCGCGTTTGGCCATCGCCCAACGCGATTCGGAATCCCAACGCCAGCAGGCCTCCGATCTGCTGGATTTCGGTCACCGGCTTGTCGAACAGCCGCTCAAGCTGCATCTTGGCGTCGCATGCGCAGCAATCAAGAAACGGCGCTTCGAGTCGACGCAAGCCAGCGATGTCTCTTCGCTGATTCAGGTCGCAAAGCAGCAAGGCTGGGCTGTCGCCTCATTGCTGGGTGACTCCGATATTCGCAACGCTTTCGCTCATCGCGACTATTCGGTCCGAAGCGACGGAATGATCGAGTTGTGCTCAGCCCGATGCAAGGCACAGAGCCGTCCCGCACCAGTGATTTCGCTCGATGAGTTATGCGACGCCGTTCTCGCGATCAGCGAGGCATGCGGGGTAATGGATATGGCACTCGCGCTCGTCACGGGCCGCTGCGTAGGAGATCACGCCGATGGCACGTCACCGTTCCTGATCCGCTCTGCCGCAGAGGGTCTGCTCGCTTGGGAGGATGTCGATCTGCGCCTAGAAGACGATGAAGCAGTCGTCGAGGCGCGCTGCACACGGCCCGCTCGGCCGCATTTCTGATCGCGTGGCACCGAGCGACGGTCGATGGCGCGCCCGCGTTCACGGGGGCCCAAGTCCGCAAGGCGCTTGCCGTGCAAGCGCTCCAACTCTTGGCGGATGAGACCAAGCCATTTGGCGAAACCCGGCACGACCTCGCAAGCCTTCGACAAGCTGCGAAGGCAGTCGACGATCACGACTTGGCCAAGGCAATCGCTGGGTGTATCGGATGGAAGGCCGAGATCGTGGCGGGGCATCGGCCGGCCAGCAACGCAATCGACCGGCTCGTTGAGATCGCTGCCGTGGAGATCCAGCCGATCACCGAGTGGATCGTTCTTGATTGAGGTTCGACACACAGAGCTGATTTACTGCAACGGCGCCGGTGACGGTGATCCGATTGTCGGTAAAGCTGGAACGAAGTCAGGGATCCCGGTCACATGGGAGAACACCTGCAACATGGCCCGCCGCCCATGACTGAGCACTCGCTCGATCCTGCACGGGCGCTGGTGCTCCCGCTGAAGCCGAGGTTCGCCGAGGCGATCCTGGCCGGCACCAAGACGGTCGAAGTGCCACGGGTCATGCCACGCCCAGCGCAAGGGTCTGCTGGCAGCGTAGAGATCGGCGAGGGGCCAGATTGGCGTCAGCCAGCGAGAGTCGCTTGAGGGGTTGAGATCTCGACTTCGACCGTTTCGAACCGGGTCGAGAGCGTCGCCGTGGCGTCGCCGTAGTCAGCCAGCAACTCCGCTTCCGAATCGGCGAGGGCCTGGCCGTGGTACGCGATGACATCGTCGATGGACATCGCAGGCACTGGTACACGGTCGCCGCTCTCGACCAGGCCATCGATGTGGAAGGCGAGCGCCTCGCGGATGTTCGCGAGCATCTCATCGGGGGTCTCGGCGGTGCTGATGCATCCCGGAACGTCTGGCGCGTAGGCACCGTAATTGTTCGGGGTCTGCTCAATGACGACTGCGTAAGTCAGCTTCATCGCGAACTCCGGCGCAGGCCTGCCTGTCTCAAGATGTTGAGCCACGTACCCCTCGGCACCTCGTCGCCCAAGCTACCCGGGATCGTGACCTTGCCCGGCTTGTCAGGATGACGGAATTGCCGGTGGCTGCCACGTCGGTGAGTCGGCCCGCATCCATGGACCGCCGTCGCAACCCGTACACACCCAACGCAGGCGCCAAGCCTCCAGTGCTCGTCGGCCGCGAGAACCCGCGGGCCATGGCAGAACTCGGACCCGACGCGCAGCTCGCAAGCCGAGCAGCCGACCTCCTTCAGCGCACCTCGTCTGAGTGCGGTCCGACCCGGAAGCAACTCATCGACAAGGGCTTGCTGCACGCGACCGAACACGGCTATGCCGCCTTCACCGTTCCCGGGTTCGACGAATGCCTCAAGTGAGCCATCCCTCATCTCACGCCGCCGCCGATTCGGCGACGGTCGGGCCGCAGTCGCTCCCCCAGCGACGCAGGCCACAGCGACTGAGCCAGGGTCACACCCAGGCCCGAACCAATGGCCCAAACAGCATGACCGTCACACCCCCTTCGTACGGTTGTTCTCATGTTGAGGGACGGTTCGAGCGGGGCTCGGCGGGCTGGCAGCGCTGGAGATGGCAGCGGTGATGGAACTGGTGACGCTGCTGCTTCCGGCGGCGGTGCAGTCGGCGCCGATGCGCTGCGTCGTTGCGACGACTGCACCATCGCTACTGGCAGAGGCGCCCACGGCGGTGGAGTCGGCGCCGATGCGCTGGATCGTTGCGATGGCTCCTGTGCCAGGCCTGCTGTCGATGCGGTGGTAGGAGACGGGCCGAGCGCACTGGTCCTGCGCCGCCTGGACGCCACGGGCCTGGCAGGGCTGGGCCGTGACGAGCTGCTGGGTGTGCTGGGCGATATCGAGCGGTTGGCGAACCAAGTGGCCGGCTACCGGGCCGAGGTGCTGGGAGCGCTGGATGCTTTGAGTCGAAGCGGGGCAGCGCCTGATGTCGCTCCGCACCTGTCGTTGCGCGACGCGACAGGCGTGTCCGAACGTGACGCGCGCCGCATGACCCGTGTCGCAGAGAAGGTTCGCAGCAATGAGCCGGTGCTGACGGCGCTCTCGGAGGGGGACATCACCCCCGCACAAGCCGAAGCGCTGAGTGATGCGCGGGTCCCCGATGGCGTGCGTGAGGAGCTGGTGACCGCCGCAGCCAGCGAGAACACCGACGCCACACGCCGGCGCATCCGCCAAGCCGAGGCCGAGCACTCTGCCGAGACGCCGATGGAGCGATTCGAGCGGCAGCGCCGCAAGCGCGGTGCCGGGTGGCGGCGCGATCACGAAGGGATGCTCAAGCTGTGGGCAACGTTCGATCCCCACACCGGTACCCATATCGAGGCACAGCTCGAAATGCTGCGCCGCGAACTTTGGATCGACGACAAGCAAGTCCGAGACGGGCGGCGCACTCCCGCTCAGCGAGATGCGGACGCTTTGGCGTACGTGCTCGCGGGCATCACAGCCACCGACGCGGACACTGCGGCGGTCGACCGGCTGCACGCACGGGCCCGCAGCAAAGGCCACACCCCAGACGAAGAGCCAACATCGCGACGCGTCACGCCGCGCAAGGCAGGAGCGAAACACACCACAGCCGAACGCAAGAGCGCCCGCCGCGCAGGACCCCATGCGGCCGAGCCCAACCGCGACCATTCCGGCACATGCGAGCCGAGCCTCGACCAGCTCGACTCGCGCCCGGTGCAGCCCGACCTGTCCGATCCAACGCCGGCCGGGGTCAACCACATCAGCCCCGACGAGGTTCCGCCGAATGGGCTTGGCATCGACTGGGAACCTGCCCGGCGGCTGCCCCCGGGACAGATCAGCGTCCTCATCGGCCTCGAGGCTCTGCGCGGCCAGACCGACGAGATGGGCCTGACCGACGCCGGCACCGAACTGCCACCCGACGTTGTCAGGGGCCTGTCCTGCGATGCGGAGATCATCCCCATGATCCTCGGAGGCCCCGGCGGATCCGCCGACGTCGGCCGAGCCCGTCGCACTGTGCCGCTGCGGCTGCGGCGATTGCTCATCGCACGGGACCGCCACTGCCAATGGCCCGGGTGTCACGAGCCGCCGTCACGCTGCGACGCGCACCACATCGAGCACTGGGTAGACGGTGGCCCCACCAACCTGGCAAACCTGGTGCTGCTGTGCCACCGGCATCACCACCACCTCCACCAGCACGGCTACCGGATGATCCCCCAACCAGATGGCACTAGGGCGCCGACACAGGAGGCCGAGCCCGATCCGGCTCCCCAACGAGGCGCCACACAACCCCAAGCCCCCTAGTGTCCTGTTTGTTTAGTTGGTCGCGGTAACATGGTGGGGCGGCAGCGTGGCTGCGGCAGGCGATGAACGGGGACCGATATGGGTGCAAGGCGGGGACGGCCGACGGCTGTGATCGTGCTGGACGGCGAGGAACGCGAGACGCTGGAGCGGTGGGCTCGGCGCCCGAAGTCGTCCCAGGCTCTGGCGCTGCGGTGCCGGATCGTGCTGGGGGCGGCCGAGGGCCGCTACAACAAAGACATCGCCGCCGAGCTGGGGTGCCATCCCGCGACGGCGGCCAAGTGGCGCTCGCGGTTCGCCGAGCGCCGCCTCGACGGGCTCTGCGACGACCCGCGGCCGGGTCCGCCGCGCACCATCGACGACGCCGCCGTCGAGAGGGTGATCGTGCTCACCTTGGAGTCCGCCCCACCGGACGCGACGCACTGGTCGACGCGGTCGATGGCCAAAGCAGTGGGCATCTCGCCGTCGTCGGTGCACGCCATCTGGGGGGCGTTCGGTCTCAAGCCCCACCTCGCCGAGGATTTCAAGCTGTCCCCGGACCCGCAGTTCATCGACAAGGTCCGCGACGTCGTGGGGCTGTACCTGAACCCCCCAGAGGCCGCGGTGGTGCTGTGCGTGGACGAAAAGACACAGATCCAGGCCCTGGACCGCACCGCCCCGATCCTGCCGCTGATGCCCGGCACGCCCCAGCGGCGCACCCACGACTACCGCCGCCACGGCACCACCAACCTGTTCGCGGCCCTCGACACCGCCTCGGGCAACGTCATCACGTCGATGACGGCGCGGCACCGCTCAGAAGAATTCAGAAAGTTCTTGAACCTCATCGACAAAGAAGTCCCCTCCCACCTCGACGTGCACGTCGTGGCAGACAACGTCTCCACCCACAAGACCCCCGCCGTCAAACGCTGGCTCGTCGCGCACCCACGCTTCAAGCTCCCGCTTCACCCCCACCTACAGCTCCTGGATGAACCTCGTCGAGCGCTGGTTCTCAGAGCTCACCACCAAATGGCTCCGACGCGGCACCCACACCAGCGTCAAAGACCTCAAAGACTCACCTGGGTCGACTGGAACGACGACCCCAAACCCTTCGTCTGGCGCAAGATTCGGGTTGTCGTCGGTGCACCCACCCCACCTCACCGAGGATTTCAAATGTGGCGTGGGGCTGTACCTCAACCCCCCAGCACCCACCCTGGACCATCCTGCCGCTGATGCCCGGCACGCCCCAGCAAACCGCCGCCACGGCACCACCAACCTGACCTTGTGAGGGTCTGGCCGCGGGGCTGGGATACCAATTCCTTGGGTCTGTGACAAGTCCAGAGCGGTTCAGGTGGCTGGCTGGTGGCGGGTTCGGGCGGTGTTGGGGTCAGGCGAGGGCCCATCGGGTGGGTTGGGAGTGCAGGCCGAGCGTTGCGAGGCGCGCCAGGTTGACAGCAGCGGCCGGCAAGTTGAAGTCGGCGTCGACTTTGGGACGGCCTCGCACGCGGGCTCTGCGGCCTCCGTGCCATCGGCGTTTGAGGTGGGCGAGCCTGCGCTCGACTATGGGCCGGGTGGCGTGGTAGTCGGCTTTCCAGGCGGAGGCGATCTGGCGGTGCCGGGCGTCGGCGAGGACGGCTTCGTGCACGCCGACGCTGATGGTCCTGCCGTTCTTGGCTGCTGTGCAAAGGCTGCGCTGCTCGCAGCGGGCGCAGGCCCCGGCGAAGCGGGCGGTGCCGTCGCCGCTGGGCGCGCGGCGGATCTGCACGCTGATCCCTGCGGGGCATGTGACGGTGTCGGCGTCCAGGTCGACGCTGAAGCGGTCTTTGCTGTAGAGCCCGCCGCGTCCGGCGGGCGGCTGGGTACGGCATCTGGAGTTGATGCGCTCGTCGACCAGCATCTGCTGGAACTCGCCGCTGCCATAAGCGCTGTCCCCGTACACCGTCGGGCGCCCCTCGAACACATCCACGACCCCACCGGCACCGGTGCCTGCGCCGTCGGTGTCGGTGTCGGTGTTGTCGGTGTCGGTGTTGTCGGTGTCGGTGTTGTCGGTGTCGGTGTTGTCGGTGTCGGTGTTGTCGGTGTCGGTGTTGTCGGTGTCGGTGTTGAGGATGTCTTTGATGAGTGCTGCGGCGGTGGAGGCGTCGGCGGCGTTGCCGGCGGTCACGGCGGTGTCGGTGATGATCTCGGAGTCGGGGTCCACCGCGATGTGGCCCTTGTAGCCGTCGAAGCCTCCCGCGGTGCTCTTGCGGCCGTGACGGGCGTCGGGATCCACAGTGGATATGACACGGCCCGCTGCGACACCGCGCGCGATGCGCATCCGCCCATCAGGGGCCTCCTCGAGGTCCTGGCCCAAGACCGCGGCCAGCAGCTCAGCCGCCTCGGCGGCCTCAGCGCTCAAGTCCCGCCCCTGCATCGCCGCGAGCACCGCCGAGGCGTCCGCGGCGAGCCCTGCCACCAGCGCCTCGCGCGCAGCGGGGTCCTCCCAGTCGCAATCAGGCTTCGCGCCCGACCCATAGCCATCGCGGGCCAGCACCTCGCGCAGCTGCTCACCGAAGCCCCCCCCCCCCCCCCCGCATCCGCCGCCGCCAACACCTGACGCACCGCGCCGGCCAGCATCGTGACAGTGTCCTGAGTGGCCACAGCGTCATACACCGGCGCCGAGTCAAGCACCCGCCGCAACGACAGCGCCCCCGCCTCGCGGGCCGCGTCGAGCGTCACATCGAAGATCCGCCTCGGGTTCCGCGAAGCCGCCAGACGCGCCCGCATGCCCACCAGCACCGTATGGCTGAACCCCCCAGAATCGAACGCCAGCCCACCGCACGCGTACTTCCAGCGCGCGTCGAACTCGAACGCCGTGACCGCCTCACGATCAGACAGCCCGAACCAGCGCTGGAGCACCATCACCGACGCCACCACCCGCGGCGCCACACTGCGACGCCCACGCGAAGAAAACAGATCAGCGAACAACGAATCCGCGAACAGCCGATCCCCCTCACCGAACAACAACGCGAAAATCGACCCCTCCGCCACCCTGCCCCCCACAAAACCAGTGCCGGCGAACAAATCAGCCTGACACTCAGAAACCCCGACCGTCACAACAACAACCTCCCCGCCGCCCCAAACCACACACCCGTAATTCTGCCACCAACCAGCACCCCGCACCAACAAAAAACACCAGCCACCTAGTGTCCTGTTTGGGGAATTCGGTGGATATATGAGGCGAGGTTGTCGAGTATCTGGTCTGCGGTTTTGCGCCATATGAAGGGTTTGGGGTCGTTGTTCCAGTTTTCGACCCAGGTGTTGATTGAGTTTTTGAGGTCTTTGACGCTGGTGTGGGTGCCGCGTCGGAGCCATTTGGTGGTGAGTTCTGAGAACCAGCGCTCGACGAGGTTCATCGGGGAGCTGTAGGTGGGGGTGAAGCGGGGGCTTGAAGCGGGGGTGCGCGACGAGCCAGCGTTTGACGGCGGGGGTCTTGTGGGTGGAGACGTTGTCTGCCACGACGTGGACGTCGAGGTGGGAGGGGACTTCTTTGTCGATGAGGTTCAAGAACTTGCGGAATTCTTCTGAGCGGTGCCGTTGTGTCATCGACGTGATGACGTTGCCCGAGGCGGTGTCGAGGGCCGCGAACAGGTTGGTGGTGCCGTGGCGGCGGTAGTCGTGGGTGCGCCGCTGGGGCGTGCCGGGCATCAGCGGCAGGATCGGGGCGGTGCGGTCCAGGGCCTGGATCTGTGTCTTTTCGTCCACGCACAGCACCACCGCGGCCTCTGGGGGGTTGAGGTACAGCCCCACGACGTCGCAGGCCTTGTCGACGGACTGCGGGTCCGGGGACAGCTTGAAATCCTCGGCGAGGTGGGGCTTGAGCCCGAACGCCCCCCAGATGGCGTGCACCGACGACGGCGAGATGCCCACTGCTTTGGCCATCGACCGCGTCGACCAGTGCGTCGCGTCCGGTGGCGCGGACTCCAAGGTGAGCACGATCACCCTCTCGACGGCGGCGTCGTCGATGGTGCGCGGCGGACCCGGCCGCGGGTCGTCGCAGAGCCCGTCGAGGCGCCGCTCGGCGAACCGCGAGCGCCACTTGGCCGCCGTCGCGGGATGGCACCCCAGCTCGGCGGCGATGTCTTTGTTGTAGCGGCCCTCGGCCGCCCCCAGCACGATCCGGCACCGCAGCGCCAGCGCCTGAGACGACTTCGGACGCCGAGCCCACCGCTCCAGCGTGGCGCGTTCCTCGTCGTCCAGCACGATCACAGCCGTCGGCCGTCCCCGCCTTGCACCCATATCGGTCCCCGTTCATCGCCTGCCGCAGCCACGCTGCCGCCCCACCATGTTACCGCGACTAACTAAACAAACAGGACACTAGGACTCAGGAGGGGCGGGCGAGCATCCAGTCAGTTCCTCACACGAAACCGGCCATACTTCGAGCAGCCGTCTTCTCGGGGACGTGCGCAAGTTGCCCTCGTGGCGCTGGGGCGAAAATCCAAAGTCCCAGGTGGCGGCGTCGCCGTGGCACCCCCTGGTTACCGCTTTTTCCGAACTTGGTAACCGATCCAGACCACGACCGATGCTTGCTGGCATGAATAGTCGCAGGTCAAAGCCCATTCTTGGTAGTGGCGGGGCGGTGGAATTGGGGTGATTTGGTGGATGCCTCAGTCACGGTGGCGCAACGTGACGTTCCGGCACGCACAAGACCGTGGATCTGGAACGCGTCGTCATCGACTTCGGAACACGCCTCAGATGGACTCGCGCATGCCAACGTGGCTGACCACATGTCGTTGCCCCCCAAGGAGCCCCGAGCAGGCAATCCAACTTCCTGCCTGCGCTCACACTCGCGTTCGCGTTCGAGGTGCGTCCTGCTCGCGGAATCTGTACCTTCGGTGGCAGCTCATTCGCCGTCTTCGGTGGCTGGTCGACTCCTGAGTCCGAGTGGCTTACAATGAGCTTGTCCTCCGGTGCTGTTCCGGAGGGAAGACGTGAGTCCCGGAGTGCCAGGCCGAGGACTTGCCGCAAGGCAAGTCGACTAGGTCGGGAGCCGGGGCTTCCGCATTTCTGGTCAGCCGTTGGCCACCTCGACAATCCCAGCGTTCGCGAGCCGGTCAAAGATCTCGTTGTCGCCGCTCAGCAGATGTTCGGAGGCGATGCCGCAAACGGCATCGGCAATCCACAGCAACGGCTCGTCCTTGGATCGCCAGTCGTACTGAAACGGCACACCGCTGCTGTTGTGCGTCTGACTTTGCCGCGGAGGGTCCACCGAGGAATGAACCAAGTCTGATCGTGTTCTCGCTGACGCGTGAAGGAGCATCAGATGACCCTCAGCGAGGGTCGGCGTCGACCGAAGAAGCTGTCCGCGGAGACGAAGTGGGAGATCTACTTGCAGGTCACGGGCGGAGAGATCACCCAGGCCGACGCGGCCCGGAAGTGGGGGGTCGATGTGTCGACGATCATCTCCATCCGCCGGACGGTGAAGGACGCGGCGCTGGCTGCGCTGGCCCGCAAGCCGAGACCAGTTGATCCATGATCCCGCTCGGTAGACCGAGAATCTCGTTTTCTACGCGCTGGCCCAGCCTGGCAATCTCGGCCGCGGATCACTCGACCCCTGAGAGCCTCAGGAGGACCTGGCACGCCGCCACCTCCATGGCCGCGGACGACGATAGCCCCGCACCGATCGGAACGTCGGTGGCAATGGAGGCTCGCCTCGACGACTTGGTCTCCTGCGAGTTCGGCGGCGATCTGTGAGACAGCTTGTATCGTGCCGACGTGCTGAGAGGAATCCCCCGATCCGCACCCCCGAACTCAGGTAGACGCTCCGCACGGCCGGGTAGGACTAGAAGACGACGAACCCCACCAGCGCGGTAGCAGGAACCAGATCGGCGGTAGCAGGAACCAGATCGCCGATGGCCAGCCATCGCGCAGCCTGAACCGACGCGCCTGCCGCCGGAGTGGCCGTGACGACTGCACCGGCTCCGATAGGTGGGCGACGGTCATGGTGCGCCAGCTCTGGGTCAGAAGCGCCGCAACGGCTCAGGAATCATGTCGCCGTGCGCCTCGATCAGATCGTCCACCAGAGACCAGATCTGGTCAAGGTCGAGTTCGCTGGCGGTCCGGGGATCGAGCATGGCCGCGTGGTACACGCACTCGCGACTCCCAGACTTCAGCGCCTCGACGGTCAACTCCTGGGGTGCGATGTTCGTCCTGATCAGCGCCGCCAGATGCGCCGGCAGGCGCCCCACAGCTGTCGGTGAGAGGCCCTCACTGCTCACCGTCGCCGGAACTTCGACGATGCACTCGCTAGGAAGGTTCTCGATCAGGCCGTCGTTCCGGACGTTGACGTACACCGTGCGCTCAGTTCCGGTCTCGAGGCTGTGGATGATCCGGGGCGCGAACTCGTCGCTACCGGGAACCTCCACGGAGCTGGAGGGATCCTCGAGGCGGCCCCTCAACTCATCCCATCCCGCGATCTGCAGTTTGCAGCGCCGTATGTACTCGCGTACGGGAACCTGGAAACGCTCGGCCAGATCAGGACGGTGGTTCTTGAGGAAGTACGGGGTGTACTCCGCGAAGTGCTCGCTCGACTCCGTCACGAAATAGCCGACGCGGCGCAACATCTCGTAGCGGACCGCGTCGGGAAGGCCCCACTCGCCGCGCCTGGGGGCGCCGGCGGGGTCCGGGTACAGACGCTTGAGTTCCGGATAGAGGTCGCGGCCGCGATGCTCGAGGCGGAGGAAGAAGGCCATGTGGTTGATGCCGGCCACGACGTAGTCGAGTTCCTCTACGACGATTCCGAGGTCCGAGGCCAGGTGGGCGGCGGTTTGGGGCACGCTGTGACACAGTCCGTAGACCTCCACCTCGCAGAACTCGGCCAGTCCCCATAGGTTGATGGCCATTGGATTCGCGTAGTTGAGAAGAACGGCGGCGGGGCACCGCCTCTTCATCGCCTCAGCCACCTCCACGAGGGCCGGGACGGTCCGCAGGCCCCGCATGATGCCGCCAATGCCGACCGTGTCGGCGATCGTCTGCTGCAGTCCGTAGCCCTCTGGCAGATCGAAGTCGATGACTGTGGCCGGCTCGTATCCGCCAACCTGGAACATCGTGACCACGTAGTCGGCACCCTCAAGGGCTGCGTCCAGGTCCGTCGTCGCCCTGACGCGCGCCGCGGCGCCCCGTGCCTGAACCAGTCGCAGGGCCACAGTCTCCGACGTCGCAAGCCTGCGCTCGTCGATGTCGTGAAGACGCAAGTCGAGCTCGTCACGCAGATCGTCGAAGGCGAGCAGATCACAGACGAGGCCGCGGGCGAACACCGTGCTTCCCGCTCCGATGAACGCGACCGCTACCACTTCGCTCCTCCTCGAAGAAGGCTGCCCCTGAACGGATCGTCCGTTAGAACTTCCGTTAGAAGATTCGGCCTGTAGATAGCCCAATCTTGTAGATCGGCACTGAATCTAGCCGACGGATGTCGCCCACCCCGCCAGACCACGAGACAGAGATGTGGCTCCGCGTCGTCCGTCCACTAGAAGATCCATTAGAGGTCAAGCGGTCGCGCCAGTGATTCTTGCCAATGTGCGCTCGCCGGATACGCGAAGAGGTCTGCAGTGGCAGGACGGAAGGCGGTTCCCGCGCCCCGGTCGATCCGACCACCGTTTGGTGTGGCGATAGGATCAGGGTCCCCTATGGGTGGAACCCCGCTTCTGCCTGCTGTCGGTCTCGGTACTGCGCCGCTTGGAGGGCTCTACGCGGCAGTCTCGCCCATCGCCGCCGCCGCCGCGGTCGCGGAGGCGGTGGAGATCGGCTACCGGTACTTCGACACCGCGCCCCTCTATGGCTACGGCGCAGCCGAGCGGGCCCTCGGCCGCGGACTGGAAGGCTGCGGGGCTCAAATGGCGGTGTCTACCAAGGTAGGCCGCATCATTGATGAGATCGCGCCGAGGCCCGCAGGCGACATGTTCGCCGGTAGCAGCGGCGCGACCATGTGGGACTTCTCCGCTGACGGGGTGCGCCGGTCTTTGGAGGCGAGCCTGAAGCGACTGGGCCGCTCCTACATCGATGTCGTGTTCATCCACGACCCCGACCGTCACGCCCGCCAGGCCCTGGACGAGGCCTACCCGGCTCTGGAACGCCTACGTGATGAGGGTGTGATCGGAGCAGTGGGCGTGGGAATGAACGAACCCAAGCTCCCTACCCAGTTCGTGACCGACACCGACATCGACGCGGTGCTCATCGCGGGCCGCTACACGCTGCTGGACCGATCCGCTGATCGGGCACTCTTCAGCGCCGCCATGGCCCGAGGGGTCCATGTGATAGCTGCAGGCGTCTACAACTCCGGAATACTCGCCGCCGTCGAGACCAATCCCCACTTCGACTACGCAGTCGCCTCAGCGGAGATCGTGTCGCGGGCCCGCCAACTCCAAGCGGCGTGTGACGACTTCGGCGTGCCGCTTGCCGCGGCCGCGGTCCAGTTCGTCGTCCGCCATCCAGCCGTAGGCACTGTGCTGCTCGGGGCCCGCAGCCAAGCTGAGGCCGCCGAGAACTGGTCCCACACCCACGCCGGTCTGCCCGATGACCTGTGGACCGCGCTCGACGAGATCATCAAAGGGGCAGACGATGTGGATTGACGCCCACCACCATCTCTGGGATCCGTCGGTGCGGCCCCAGACCTGGATGGACCAGAGTTGGCCCATCAACCGCCCCTTCGACACTGGGGATCTGCGAGCCGCCATCGAAGGCACCCCAGTAGAAGCCACCATCGTGGTTCAAACCGAGCCCATCATCGACGAGACCCTCGAGATGCTGTCGGTGGCCGCCGCCGACCCGCTGATCGCTGGGGTGGTGGGGTGGCTAGATCTCCACAATGACGTGAACCGCCAACTCGACGAGCTTGCCACCTCCCACGGCGACGAGCTCCTTGTCGGAGTCCGCCACCAGGCCGAGTCCGAGGCCGACCCGAACTGGCTGAGCACCAATCCAGTTGTGGAATCGGTGCGCGCTCTCGGCCGCCGCGGGCTCACGTACGACCTGCTCGTCAAGCCCCACCAACTCGCCTCCGCCATCAACTTGGCCCAAGCCACACACGACGCCACCCGCCTCGTGCTGGACCACTGCGCGAAGCCGCCCATCGGCTCAGACCTCACGAACTGGACCCGATCCATCCGAACCCTCGCCGGCTTCGAGCACGTCGCCTGCAAACTCTCCGGCCTAGTCACAGAAGCCGACTGGGCGGCCTGGACCCCAACGGACCTCACGCTCGTCTCCGATGTCGTACTGGAATGCTTCGGTCCCGACAGGACGATGTTCGGCTCGGACTGGCCCGTCTGCCTGCTCGCCGCCACCTACCACGAAGTCACCGACTCCGCTGACGCTATGACGACAGGACTGAGCGACCACGAGCGAAGCCAGCTATTCGAGGGCACTGCCCGCGAGTGGTACAGCCTCACGTAGCAGCCGGGTCCGTCCGTCCATTGGGAGATGCATTGGAAGTTGAGCGGTCGCGCCGGTCATTCCCGCCAATGTGCGCCCTCCGGGTACGCGAAGGAGTCTGCTGTGGCGGGACGGAAGGCGGTTCCCGCACCGGGCTGGGTGGGCAGCCGGTAGCAGCCCGCTGTGAACTCCACAGGCTGGGCCATGTGCTCGTGGAGGTGGTCTACGTATTCGAGCGCCAGTCGAGACGGGTCGGCGGCGACGCTGACGGCGTTGAAGAAGGCGAAGTGCTGGACGGCCTCGCACAGGCCGACGCCCCCGGCGTGGGGACTTACGTCGACTTCTGCGTGGGCAGCTAGCAGGATCATGGCGACCAGGTCGTGAACGCCGGCAACTCTGGTCGCGTCGATCTGCAGGATCTGGGCGCCCCCAAGTTGCAGCAGCTGTTTGGCCATCGTGGGGTTGGCGAGCCGCCTCTGGTCGCTGGAGAGGTTGTGTACGCGGCGAGGCCGTCACGGTGCAGATCAGCGATGCGGCTGTCGCGCTCGCTGCGGCGCTCCTCAAACATCTCCCGGGCGTGTGCTGGGTCCAGGAAGTCCGCCAGGTAGGTCCAATCGACTAGAGCAACGACCTCGGCTGGCTCTAGGTGGCCCAGCGTGGCCCACAGCGGACGTCGTTCGCGCTTGGAGCGCAGGTCCCAGACTGCGTTCATGACCGCGCCCACTGCCATGTGAATCACGCCCTTGTCGGGACCCAGCCACCGCAGCTGGCTGTCCCAGGTGAGTTCCCGGTTGATCGCGCCGGGATCCTCCAGCAGCTCGTCCAGACTTCTGCCCACCAGGCGGTCAGCGACCGCGGCCACCGCGGCGGCTCTGATAGTGGTCATCGCACTCGAACCTCTCTGAACCCGCGCGGCTCTAGAGCCGGGAATGCAAGCTCTGTGTTGATCGGTTGGTCCAGAGACCGGCGTGCAGCGCAGCTCCGACCACTCCGCTGAGATCTCCGTGGGCAGCGAGGGCGACCGGAGGTGGCGGCCGCAATGGCGCTAGGAGAGCCTCAAGCCGCGGACCTACAGCCTCTAGGAGATGTCGGCCTGCTTTGGAAAGCCCACCTCCTAAGACCACTATCTCTGGATCGCTGAAACACACGGCTGTGGCGAGGCCGTGGGCCAGCGCGTCCATGGCGGTGGACCAGACCCGCGCCGCGACGGGATCCTCGGACAATGAGGCCACGATCTGCGGGACGCCGAGGGCTTGTCCCGTCTCTCGACGGTAGGCATCGCTGATGGCTCGCCCGGATGCCACCCACTCGAGGGGGCGGCTGTCGCTGCCGACCGGTACGAATCCCATCTCGCCTGCCAGTTGCGAGCCGCCGCGCTCGGTGCCAGCGACAGTGAAGTGGCGCGAAGCCACGCCCGTTCCGACAGACACGTACAACATCGACGCAGCGCCCACGCCGCGGCCTGTTTCCCACTCGGCTCGGGCCCCGAGGTAGGCGTCATGGTCCAGCACGACTGGCAGCCCAAGACCCCGCCCCACCGCGGCGGACACGTCGATATCGCGCCACCCCAGATTCGTCGCTTCAATCACTACGCCGGATGGACCGTCCACGATGCCCGCACAACCAATCCCGACTCCACGGACGTCGGCACCCTCCGCGGTGCACACGAGTTCGTCGATCGCTTCACGGATGGCTGCCAGGACCGCAGCAGCCGGCTTGTCGGGCCCTGTGCGTCCCCGCAGCACTCGGCCCAGCCCCGTGCCGTTGTAGACCGCTGCCTTGAAGGCGGTGCCGCCGATGTCGACGCCGATGGCGGCAGATGAGAGCGCTTCGGATTCAAAGCTTGTGTTTGGCGATGGGGATTGGGGGACATTGATGCGCTCGGTCCGGCGGTATGCGATCCTTCCTTCGAGCATGGTGGCTACCGGATGAAGCTGCGCGTCCACGATGGCGATATCGGCCCGGCGGCCTGGTGAGAAGCGGCCGCGTTCGGTGTCGCCGAGTAGATCGGCGGGGTTCGTCGATGCGACCGCGGCCAGCTCATCCCATGTGGCGCCGGTGACTCTCTGCACCTGCCGGACCGCCTCTGGCATCGTGAGCAACGAGCCGGCGAGGCTTCCATCGCCGTTACGGGCCGCTTCACCGCACTCGACGATCTCGCTTCCGATGCGGTAGGTACCAGTCGGCGCGCCCATGCCGGCCATCGCGTCGGTCACCAGGAAGATGCGGCCGGGTCCGGCCAGGCGCCAAGCGATCTGGATGGCTTCCTCGCTGAGGTGATGATCATCGGCGATAAGCGAGACATAGGCTTGGGAGTGCAGTAGCCCAGCACCAGCCGCGCCCACCTCACGGTGATGCAGCGGCCCCATCCCGTTGAAAACATGGGTTAGTCCCGACGCTCCCGCGTCGAGCGCGGCGGACGCCTGTGCCGCAGTTGCGCCTGTGTGTCCGAGCGAAACAGCGATCCCCGCCTCGACCAGCCGCGCGATCGAGTTCGATGCACCCTCCACCTCGGGGGCGATGGTCACAAGAGCCACTACATCCGCCTCGCGGAGGAACTCGACTGAGAGTCCTTCAGAGCCGCTTACGAGTTCGGTGCGCGGATGGGCGCCCGCGTAGTCGGGCGCGAGCTCGGGCCCCTCGATGTGCAGGCCGAGCGGCATCGCGCCCCGATACCCGGCCGGCCGGGATCTAATCGCGTCATAGGCGGCTTGTCGCTGCTGAGGGGGTGAGGTTATGACCGTGGGTAGGAATGCGGTCACGCCATGGCTCAGGAGCCGCTCGCCGATCGACCACATCTTCGAGGGGTCGGTCGTGATGTCGTGGCCGAAGGCACCGTTCAGTTGCAGGTCGACGAATCCGGGCAAGGCCACGTGGGGGGTGAAGTCCAGATCCGCGTCGCCATCCGGGCCGCTGCCGGGCAGCGGACCCACCTCGACGATGCGGCCGGAGGCGACGACGATGCGGCCGCAGTAGAGCCCACCCCGTCCGTTCGGCAACATGGCGGCTAGGCGCATGTCGCTCGGCCCCCGGTGCGTTCCTCGACAACGTGTTGTGATCGCGACCCGGGGGACGACCCCTTCGACGGGACGACGCCCTTCAGCATTGCCCCACCCGGGCTCGGTCAGCCGACTCGAAGGCGTCGACGACAGCGAGGAAGTTGTCACCGATCCTTGCTTCAGCCTCGGTCTGGGTGGCCTCGCGGTTGCACAGCGCCAGGATTGGCTCCTGCCAGATGGAGCGACCGACGGCGAAACCCCGATAGTGCTCGTTGCCGTCTCGGCAGGAAAACGCCTGCCGCAGCCTGCCGATGTCGGATCCTCCCCCCAAGATGAGAATCCCCGCGTCCGGGCGGGCCGATGCCACGAGCGCATCCAGGCGGGCAGCCTCCTGCGCGTTGGAATGGCCCTCCATCTTCCACAACGCGGGCGAGATCCCCGAGCTCAGGATCTCCTCCGCGGCCGCCCGCTGGAGGCCCGCAAGCACGCCGTCCGTGTGCAGCCGCGACGACGACTCGTCCAGCCCGTCGTGCGGCCTGGGGCGGATCAGCAGCTCCAACAGGAGTTCAGCGCCGGAGTCTGAGATGACGTCGTTGATATCGCGCAGCGCAACCAGTTGCCGCCGCTTCCTGGTATCGGGATCGCAGGGATGCCATCGCATCAGCACCTTCCCGAACCCTCCTCGGAGCGCGAGCAGCTCCCGACGCAGGACGGCGGCTGCCGCGTCGGGGCGGAGCGTGTCGCCTCCTGACTCCTCCAGGGCGAGGGCGACCCGGACGCCGGCCGAGTCGGCTTCACGCCCGATGCGCTCGTTGCCGCGGTCGATGAGTACGGCAACGTCGGCGTCCTCGGCAACGTCTGGCAGCGCCGTCTTCAGGCCCTGCCAGACGATCTGCTTCAGCTCACTGAGGTGTGCCGGCCCAGTATTGGCTCCGATGGCGCTCAAAGAACGCCGGAGGCTGCGGCGATGGTCGAACGCCACCATGTACACCGGACGCTGATGCACGAGTTTGATCATTGCTGCTCATATGTGTCTGCAAGGATACCCGTACCCTGGCGGGTGTCTTCGCCCAAAGGGGTCTGTCCCGTCGTGGGATTCAGTTCCACATGGGCGTGAACCCCGAGCGGGGCGTCCGGGTCTAGGCCCTTGGCCAGGCCGCGCCGCAGACCGGCGAGCTGGGACACGATCAGGCAGGCCACCGCAGTCGATACTTCCGAGGCGCCGCGAGGAGTCTCGATGCTGCAGCGCGGGTCCGGGCCCACCGTGAACACCCGGGCTCCGCAGGCCTCGATGTCGGCTGCCACGGCGAGCTCATGGGCGAGGCTGGTGCCGCACAGGACGAGGGCGGCGGTGCGCTGGTCCGCGAGCGAGATCGGTCCGTGGCGGAAGTCCAGGACGGGGAACCCTTCGGCGAACGTGGCCGACATCTCCTTGATCTTCAGCGCGGCCTCAGGCGCCAGCTGCCCGTTCAATCCACTGCCGAGCACGAACACCGACTCGAGCGATAAATCCGCAAGCTGCTCGGTCATGTCCGGGGCCGCTTTGATGACTTCCTCACCCATCTCGCTGATCCCCTCGAAGACGGCCGCGGCGTTGCTGCCGGCCGCGGTGAGCTGCGCGGCCAGGGAGGCCAGGAGCATGCTGGTGAACGATCTCGTCTGCACCACCGACTCCTCCGAGGCGAAGTCGACAACGACGGATTCGGTGCACACCTCGCTCAGCGGACTGTGGGGGCTTGCAGTCACGGCCATCAGCGTCGAGCCCAGCCTGCCGGCTCGCCGGCACGCTTCGATCGTCTCGGTGGTCTCGCCCGACCTGGAGACGGCGACCACCGTATGGGCGCGCGGTGACTGCGGGTCCGATGCAAGCCAGATCTCCGAGGCCGCCTCGGACCACGCGAACGTCGGCAAACTCCGACGGTGGGCGAAGGCCAACGCCCGTGCGAGGTGAGCCGTAGATCCACAACCGATGTACAGGGTCGGCCCCCGAGTCAGCTCGTGCTGCAACGCAGTTGCGGACACCCCGACCTCGACGGCTCGAGGCCAAAGGCCAGGCTGGGAAGCGATCTCCGCGGAGGTCGCAGACCCGGCGCCGTGACTGGCGGCCTGGGTCTGCGGCTCGGTCACGCCGTGCCCGATGGTGCGCTCGGGTGCGCGACGGCGACGGCGACGGCGACGCCGACAGCCGCCAGTCGCAGCAGGTTCTGGGTCGAACGCTGACGTGCGCCCTTCATGGGCGGCTCCCCGTTCGGTCAGCGCCCAATAGAAGAGATTGGGACGAGGCTTCGTCTGGAACCTGCTCCGGCAAATCCCGGGGATCGACTACTGTGCTGTGGCGACGGGCCTCTTCGATGGCGAAGGCCACGCGGTGGGTGCGCAGGGCCTCCCCGAACGCTTGGCGTCCTGCCTTCGTAGGCTCACCGATCTCGTCCAGATACCGGTGCACGAGGGCGCGGTCGCCGCCGCCGTGGCTGGCGCTCAGGCCTGCGCGCTCGGCACCATCGGCAGCCCAGAACCGGCGGCGCCGATCAGAAAACGAGTAGAGCTCGACCCCCGCGGCGGTCACAGTGGCCTCCGCTCGGGTGCCCGAGATGATCGTGTGCCTGCTGCGCAACTCGGTGAACGCGCTGAGGGTGATCGTGGCGGTCTGACCGCCCGCGAACAGCAGTGACGCCACCTGGGTGTCAGCCACGTCGTTGTCGCCGAGGTAGACGCACCGGCCATACCGGCTGTTCTCCAATGCGTCCCTGACCGATGCGACCGTCTGGTCGGCCACGATGGCCTCGACGGGCCACGAGAAGTCTCCCGCGAGGGCCGCGTCCAGGTAGATCCTCCGAGCGTCGTAGACACAGTCCACCGAGCAGTCAATACAGCGCTCGGCAGCACCGGTCGGCCTCGATTCGGGCCGGAAGTGGGTGAGGCTGGCGAACGATGACACCGCCACGCACTCGGAGTCGATCAGGTGCATGATCCAGTCCACATCATGGCACGCCTTGGCCACCATGAAGTCAGCGGCCGTGGCGGTGGAGTGCCAGTTGCCCCGGACGAACGAGTGGGCGAAGTGCCAGAACCCGACCGGCTCGAGATGCAGAACGTTGACTATGTCGCCTATGGCGCCGTCGGCGATCAGCGAGCGCAGCAGCCGTGTGTATGGCGCATACCGCAGCACGTGGGCCACCAGGATGGGCGGGGCGGCATCGCCGAGTCCGGCCCGGAGCCGACAGCAGTCCTGCCATGACCGCGCGATCGGCTTCTCGAGCAACATGGGCACGCCCAGCCGAGCGAACCGCAGGGTCGGCTCGACGTGCATGTCGTCCATCGTCGCCACAATCACGCCGTCGACCTCACCGGCGTCCAGCTCGAGGGCGTCCCAACTCGACGCTTGCCGCGCCCCGGCCGACCCGAACGAGCTGAGGAGCCGCTGCTGCTTGCGGATGTCGGGCTCGGCGACGGCCACGACCTCGGCGCCGCGCTCGGCGGCCAGACGGGCGTAGGTGTAACCCCTCGTTCCGGCCCCGATCACCGCCAGCTTCAGACCTTGGTTCACCGTCGTGCTCATGGGCTCATCCCTTCATGTCCGTGAGGGTGATGCCGCGGATGAGGTGCTCTTGCCCCAACGCCAACATGACGACAAGCGGGAGGACACCGTCCGTAATTGGCTATCAGTCAACCCTTCGAACTGCCGGATAGCAGGCCGCTAGCGAACTGCTTCTGCAACAACAGATAGTAGATGAGAATCGGTATAGAGGCCAAGAACATGATCGCGAACATCTGCCCATAGTCGTTGTTGTACTGGCCCAGAGCCACAAAGATCCCTGAGGTGATTGTTATGCCCTGGCTGGGTCCCAGGATGAAGAGCGGCGTCACTAGGTCGTTCCAGGTCCACAAACCGATAAAAATAGCGACAGTCGCAGTCGCCGGGCGCAGCAGTGGAAAAATGATATACACCAGCGTCTGCATCGGCGTAGCGCCGTCAACGAGAGCAGCCTCATCCAGATTCTTGGGGAGTGTCGACATAAAGCCGACGTAGACGAACACGGCGAATGACAGAAAGCCTCCCCCGACGTTGAACAGCACCAGCCCGGGAAACGTTCGAGCGATACCGAGAAATTCCAGCACCTCGACTGCGGGGATGAAAACCACGTGAGGGGGGATCATCATGCCCGACATCAGCACTATGAGAGCGATCTTTGTGATTCTGTTCCGGCGCCGCACTACCCAGTAGGCGACCGTGGCGGCGATGGGGACGATGATGATGACGGTGGCAGTCGAAATTATCATGCTGTTCCGCAATCCGATCCACAACAGATTGTCAGAGCGAGTCAGGCCATCGACCAAATTCTGCGTCGTTACAGGGTTCGGCAAAGCGAGGGGTCGGCGCGAGATCTGCGTATTGATCTTGAGGACATTTACGACGGCTATGTAGAGCGGAAGCGAGAATGCTGCGACGGAGATGCCAGCGAGCAGCAAGCGCGTCCGGCGCGGCAGTGTTGGCTCGCGGGTTCTGCTCACAGCTGGACCTCACGACGTCGCATCAGACCGACCAGGATTGCCGATACAGAACCGATGATCAACAAGAGCACAAACGCGATCGATGACGCGTAGCCAGTCCGATTGTTTGTGAACCCCATGCGCAGGAGGTAGAACACTGCGGTTTCCGTCCGGAAACC
This sequence comes from Candidatus Poriferisodalis sp., assembly GCA_965226645.1. Classification (GTDB taxonomy): domain Bacteria; phylum Actinomycetota; class Acidimicrobiia; order Acidimicrobiales; family Poriferisodalaceae; genus Poriferisodalis. The sequence continues at coordinate 922,817 of CBDDDL010000003.1, read as the reverse complement.
TGGACCCCCACCGGTCAGCACGGCTACGTGGTCATACAGTCGAAGTGTGGTGATGAGGACGATCGTCACTGCGATGGTCACGCCTTGCCCCATGAGCGGAAACGAGATCTTGGAGAAGCGCTTCCACGCTCCTGCGCCGTCGATCAGAGCGGCCTCCAATAGCTCATCCGGCACCGACTGCAGAGCCGCTAGGTAAACCACGGTAGTGAAGCCGATCATCTGCCAGATAACCACCGCCGCAATCGACCAGAGCGCCAAGTTCGGTTTGCCCAACCATGGCTCGGCTAGGCGCTCCAATCCGATGGACTCAAGCACCGAGTTCAGGATCCCACGGTTGGACAGGATCGTGACGAAGATGAAACTCACCACGACTGCACTCAAAACTTGAGGTATGAAAACCAGCGTACGGAGGACACGATAGTAGCGTGACGTCCCATCCAAAAGGACAGCCAAGGCCAATCCACCCACATTTGCGCCGATTGTGACGAAGATTGTCAGCTTCGCCGTATTAATGAGAGCCCGGTGCAGCGACTCGTCGCCGAACAGTTCGCGATAGTTGTCGAGGCCGACGAAGTTGGCGTCCTTGAGCAGCGGATTCTGGTCGGTGAACCCGACATAGAAGCTAATTGCCAGAGGTATGAGAACGAACGTCGTGAACAGCAGCAGGCCTCCGGAGGCCGCAACCTCGAGCATCGTAATCCGGCGCCCTCCGCTCCGACGATGGATCAATCGATGCAAGGAAGACCTTCACCTCCCTCAGGAGTGACTCTTCGGCCTGCCGCACCTCGCACCACAGGCCGAAGAGAATTCTCGCACATCCATTAGGAGGCCTGATCTAGCGGTTCGCGGCGTCGAAGGCTTCGTCGAGTCGGGCCATCTCGTCGACGACGTCGTCACCGAGGAAGATGTTCTGCGCGGTCGCGTAGAACTCGTCGTTGAAGCCCGGGGGCATGAGCATCCGGTCATTGACAGTCCAAGCGAATGGGGGCACGACGGTGTTGCTCGTGTCCGTGGTCCAGGCGAAGGCCTCGTTGTAGATGGGCAGCACGTCAGCACCAAGATCGGGCGCTCCCTGTCCCTTCACGTACACGAACAAGCCGTCAGACTCAATCAAGAAACGCGACACCTCAGGGTCGGTGTGCCAGTTCTGCGCGAATTGCATCGCTCTGTCGACGTCCTCGGCCAGAGCCGAGACCGACAAGTTACCACCAACGTGAAGCGGGACGACCACATCCCCGCTGTCGGTTGGGAACGGGAATACACCCACAGGGAAGTCGGCTTGCCCGGCCGCGCCCAGCCACCACGAACCCATCATGTACATCGCTGCCTCCCCGTCGAGGAAGGCGTTGGTGGCGCCATCGTAGGCGATGCCGAGCGCTCCGTCATCAAGGAGACCCTCATCGACGAACTGCTTCCACTTGTTGGCCGCGGCCACAACATTGGCGTCGGAGAACGACACCTCGCCGGCGGTGCGCTTGATGACCCAATCGGGGTCCTGGCCCAGCACGTCGACTGCCATGATCGTGGAGAGCGGTAGCGAAGCAGACCAAGGCTCCCCTCCGGCGTAGGAGATGGGCACGAGCCCTGCATCCTTGGTTGCCTTCGCAACACCGAGAAACTCGGCGTAGGTGGTCGGGACGTCTAGACCAAGCTCAGCAAAGACGCTCTCGTTGTAGAAGACCATGGTGATGATCTGGCCACCCGATGGCGTCTGCCAGGCGTTGCCGTCGATCTTCGTGGCATCCGGGAAGAGGTAGTGCTCGTTGAGGTAGTCGTCGCGGTATGGGACCAGCAGGCCGGCCTCCACGAAGTCATTGACGTTCAGTGCGGCCAGAACATCGGGGAGCTGGCCCGAGGCCTGGAGTTGCTTTGCGTAGGCCGTCCTGTCGAGATCCGGAGTCACGAGTTTGACGACATTCACCCCGTCAATGGGTGCTGCAGCTGCGGCCAATGTGGAGTCCCAGAACTCGGGAGTAAGCGCCGGCGTCTCAAAGACAAGCACCTCCAGATCGAACTCTTCCGCGGGCGCAGGACCGTCGTCCGCCGCAGGTGCAGCACTGTCGTCCGCCGCAGGTGCAGCACTGTCGTCCGCCGCAGGTGCAGCACTGTCGTCCGCCGCGGGTGCAGCAGCGTCGTCGTCGCCACACGCCCCGGCGATCAGGGCCAACACAAGAAACACACCAAAGAGTCGCACGATGGTATTGGACTTGGACATCAAGAATCCCCCTGAGTAATCGATTACTCAATTGCTCCAGAGTACAACACAACCTCGGCGATCTGTCAAGTAGCGGTTGTGAGGCGGGCCCCTGATTTGAGTCCGCGTGTGTAGTGGGTCGGAGTCCCCAAGGATGGGCGGATGACCACAATGAAGAGGAGACGTCACACTCCGGGGCAGGCGGTTCGCAGGGTCCGTGAGGGCGAGCGGATGCTGGGTTCGGGCAGTGAACTCACGGAGGTTCTGCGCCATCTGGAGATCACCGAGTCGACTTGGCGCCGCTGGCGCCGGGCCAGCACCGTTCGACCCAGCGCCGACCCAAGGCGGCGCCCAGCCGCGCTGAGGCCGAGTTGCGTGAGCGGCTGCGGGACTTCGCTGGTTGCCATCCATGGCTCCGGCGGCGCAAGGCTCATGCGGGATCTCACCGTGAGGGGCTGGTTCGCCAACATCATCGAAGCCCGAGCCGTGCTCGAGAACCGGAGAGTCGAGTACAACACCTACCGGTCCCACCAGCACCAACCAACACACCCATAGCACCTGGACTCACAAACGGGTCCCCCTCAGTTGCTGATTAGCCATCGGCTATTGTTCACGACCATGGCGACAATCCGTGACGTGGCGACTGCGGCTGGATTATCGACGGCCACAGTGTCCCGAGTGATGAACAACAACGGCCGCGTGGATGTGGCGTTGGTAGCTCGCGTGAACGAGGCCATTAACCGGCTCGGCTATCGGGCGAACCCGCTCGGCCGCGCGCTGCGACGCAAACGGACGCCTATCTGGGGCTTCCTGGCATCTGACATCGAGGCTCCTTTCTTCGCGTCGCTCCTGCACGGGCTCGAAGGACAAGCATTGCTAAACGGCAAGTTGCTCATGCTGTGCAACACAGGCGAGGACCTCGAACGAGAGCGCCAATACATCCAGACAGCGCTCGATTACCAGTTCGATGGCCTTGTCATCGCGGCGGCATCGATGACCGCGACCGAGTTGGACGTGCTCCAAGACGAGATGCCAGTCGTGCTGGTTGACCGCGTCTCGGCTACCTACCCCGATATCGATGCAGTGCTGGTCGACAACCACCTCGGGGCCCACTTGGCGGTGACTCACCTGTTGGAGAATGACTACCGGCGTATCGGGTTCATAGCTGGTCCGTCGGACATCAGCACGGCTCATCAGCGTCGAGCGGGCTACTGCTCAGCGCTCGTCGACTATGGGATCGGCGTGACTGATGACCTCGTCGCGACCGGCGATTTCTTCGCCCCCAGTGGCTACGCAGCAGCAACGGCACTTGTCACGGCGGATCAACCTGCGGACGCGTTGTTCGTTGCAAACGGACAGATGGCCGTGGGAGCTTACGCTGCGGTGCGCGACCTCGGCCTCTCCATCCCAGATGAGTTGGGGTTCGCTACATTCGATGACGATCTGTGGATGACGCTGGTCGATCCATCAATTACCGTTGTGCGGCAACCTGCCTACGAACTCGGCGAGGCTGCAGCCCGTATTCTGCTGCGTAGAGAAAGCGTTAAGGATCCAGAAGCGGGCGAGGTCGTGCGCCACATCTTAGAACCCGAACTAATTGTGCGGGCCAGCAGCTGTCGCGAGGCGGGCTCCTGACTTGGGTCCGCGTGTCCCCTCAACGGGCCTCGCAACTGAGCGGCACGGTTCGCCGTCAATCGGCTCAGAGGACACCCTTGCGAACTGTCGCGTTCCCATAAGGACGCGGTTCACCTGTCTGCACGATGACAACGGCGGACCTGGCGTAATCGTAGAAATCGTGCCGCTTGAGGCCCACGACGTGCTCATCGGCTACCCCGGCGCGTCTGAGAACGGCTCTGCACTCAGCATGAACTTCGACCTCGCCGCGTGGTTCGGCCATTAACATGGCGCTGGGCAGATCGTCGACATCCACCGGAATTGCCGAGACTACGGCCTCAAGCGCTTCCGGGGTAGAACATCCCACAAGCCGGACGACCGGCGGACCCAAGGAGCCCGCGGGGAAGTTGCGATCTACAATGGCTGCCACGTCCCCGTGCCCCATCCCGGCCAAGGCCATGAGCAGTTCCGGGGACAGCCGCGGGTCAACACCGATGATCATTTGACTCCTTAGTAAACGATTACTCGAACTATAGAACGTGTCGTACAGGAGCCGCAAACGAACCGGTGTCGTTCACTAGCGCGGTTCAACCTGTGCCATCGCTTACTCCCGACGGATTATTCTCCCAGAGTGTTGAGGCCCTTCAGCGCCTGGGGGCGCGGGTGTTTCATGTGAGCGTGCCCACGCCACCTCAGCGGGCGCCGGTGCCGGTGCGCTCCACCGGCGCCTCCGATGCCATCGGCGGGCTCAAGCCAGTCGTCTCGGCCTTCGCGGCGGCCGACTTCGTCGCCGACGGGACGAGATCGGGTTTTAGTTTCTCGGCATCTATGCGGGTTTGCGGACTTGTCCCCTCGGCTGCAAACGCGGACGTTCGTCATAGCGAACGCGTCGCACCCCGTTCACGAACGCGTCTGATGACGCACTGACAGGGAGCCGTTCGTGCCTCACCGAAGCCGTAATGGCTGTTCTGGCAAGCTGCGACCAGGTCATCGTCGCCCCTGGGCCGTGCATGGCGATGGCCAGGGCGCGTCGCGCCTTCATCACGGCTCAGGCGGGCGATTCGCCTCCGGTACTCAGCCTGCCTTCATGTCTTCTGCAAGTTCGTCGAGAGCTTCACGCAGCGTCACGATCGTGCGACGCAGTCCAACGTGGTTCCAATAGGACCAGTCGTCTGTAGGCGGCTCGTGGGGTGCGCCGTGCGCACGTACCTTTTCCCTGATCGTTTCCAGGTGTTCCACGGCATCGATCGCCCATGCTTGAAGCGCACGAACGATGTTTGCCGCATCGCTGCTCTCGTCCATGCGGACAACTTGCGCTGGCGACTGCGCGTCTATGTGTTTCTATTGCCGAGACGATTTGCCCAAGCGCTTCAGTTGGTGCGGTGCGCGGCGGGAGTTGTGCGCGCGTCGCGGATAAACCAGGTGTGCGCTTTCGTGACGAATTCCAGATTGCTCAACGCAATTCGAATCAGTCACCACCATTTGAACGCCTGCAAGAATTCGAACGACAGCAGCAGGATCGCTCCTGCCCCGAGCCACCGGTCCCTGTGCACGGGAAGCCCAGCGTTGAGTCGCCGTGCCATGTCGTCAGCGGCTCGCGCTGACTGGAACTGCCAAGGCGACGAGTTGGTGTCCTGTATCGCCCAACGCCCACAAGAGCAGAGCACGACGTGATCTTCTGGGCGACCGTGCGCAACTCGACGTACCCGGTAGGGCGCTGGAGGTCCGTTCGGGGTTGCGTCGGTGACGTACGCGTAGCGGCGTCTGCACAGCACCGTGTGTCGCTTGCCGTCGATGCAGCAGGGACGTCGCGTCATGATCGACCTGTCTCCTGCGGCACTGCTGTCGCCGGTTGAGCGTCCCAGTCGCCGCATTGCCTCACTCCGATCTGATCTCGACGCCACCCGGGTTCGCTGTGACGTGCTCGACACCTTGTTTGAACAAGTGAGCGACGACCAATCCCGAGTTGTCTTCGATGTAGAAGCCAGTGTCCTTGCCGTCGCGCAAAACGGGCTTGCGTTCGAAGCGATACCCCGACACGACACCCGCTATGCGGAAGTCCCTGCTGCCGGGAGGCTGGAACACAACGGGTCCTCCCGAGAACCCCGGGATGTTGTGACCGTCGATCACGAGCGCCGTTCTGCCATCTTCGAACGACATGCCTGTCAAGGGCCAGTGGGATCTGCCCAGTGGCGGACAGTAGAACTGCCCGTTCGTGGCCAACAGAACTGCCCGGTGGTGGCCAGGTGTTGTGCCCGTGGGTCAGTTGGTCAGTGGCGTCACCCCCTTGCCGGCGGTGGCTTGGGTGAGGCGGATGCTGTCGCCGGCGGTCATGACGACGTGGGCGTGGTGGAGGAGCCGGTCGACGGTGGCGTTGGCGATGGTCTTGGGCATGAGTTCGTCGAACCCGGCGGGGTGAAGGTTGCTCGACAGGGCGATGGAGCGTTTCTCGTAAGCGGCGTCGACGACGCGGTAGAGCGCCTCGGCGGTCTCGGTGGTGACTGGGAGCAGGCCGATGTCGTCGATCACGATGACGTCGGAGCGCATGATCCGCTTGATGGCCTTGGCGGCGGTGTCGTCGGCGCTGTGGCGGCGCACGAGCGCGCCGAGGTGCTCGAGACTGAACCAGGACACCTTGTGGCCGGCATCGACGGCGGCTTGGCCGAGCGCTTCAAGGAAGTGCGTCTTGCCTGTGCCTGATGGTCCGCACACGACGAGGTTCTCGTGGCGGTGGATCCACTCCAGGGTGCGTAGCGCCCGCTGGGTCGGCGCCGGGATCGAGCTGACGGTTCCGTCCCAGATGTCGAAGGTCTTGCCGGTGGGGAACCCGGCCGCTTTGCGCCGGGCCCGGATTGAGGATGCTTGGCGGCCGGCGAGCTCCTCGGCCAGCAGTGCCCTCATTGCTTCGGCCGGTTCCCGGCGTTGTGCCTTGGCGGTGGCCAACAGGTCCGGTGCTGCGGCGCGCATGTGAGGTAGGCGCAGGGTGCGCAACAGGTCGACGACCTCGTCGATCGGCGCTGGGTTCATCGGTCGTCTCCGAGGCGGCCCCAAGCGGCGGTGCCGGGCTGCAGCGAGTGCACGTCATCGGCGCGTCGGCGCTGTCCGGGCGGGTTCGCGACCAGGATCGAGGCCAGGTCGCCGTCTGCGAAGCGGCCGAACATCGCGGCGTGACCGAGCGCCCAATCAACGCGGATCTGGCCGTGGAGGCGGGCAAGGGTGACGGCTTGGGCCGTCTTGACCTTCACCCGGCTCGTGCCCGCGGCGGCTGGTTCAACGAGCCAGGTGCGGGCACCGTTTCCGATGGCGCCGAACTCGGTCTCGGCCGCGCTCGTCGGCTTCGGACGCCGCCCGAGCGGCCCAGCCGGGCGCGCCGGGCAGTGGGCGTCGTCGATCATCGGATGCCCAGGTGTCGAACGCTGGTGGCGGGCAACCTCGATTGGGCCCCACGGTGCGCAGTGGGTGACCACGACCTGGTCACCGTCGACACGCACCCACACCGTCTCATCGGCCAACGTGTGCGGGACCGAGCAGGTCACCGCGCCGAAGCTGACCGTGGAGCTCCAAGAGACTTTCCGGGTCTCCCCGAGCGCCGCCGTGCATGGGGTTCGGGCAGCGCGTGCAGCCGATGCCGTTCCTCGGTGAGCATCTCGACCGGCGGCCGCCGGGTCACCCGATGGACCCGGGCGTCCGCCTCAGCGGTGAACGCCTCACAGGCCTCGACCAGCTCGGCCCAGCCGGCGCAGCCGCCGCGCAGGTTGGCGTCGGTTGGCACCAAGTCGGCCTTGGCGACCCGCACCGTTGCCTCGCTGCCGCCCTTGGACTCCGGGTCCGCCGGCACACACGTCGCCACCGTCACGCCGCAGCGGCCGCCGACCGCAACGATCTCCCGACGGCGCACAGCGATCCCAGCGACGTGACAGATCGTGACCGTGCGCTCGTTGTCGGTCAGCCAATACGTCGGCGCGCCGCCAAAGGCTCGCATCGCCCGATCCACACAGGCAATCACCGTGGGCACGGTGCGGTCCCAGGTCGCGATCACCGCCCGGAACCTCGACCACGCCAGCCACGCACAAAACAGATTCGTCCTTCGCCCGGCGATGACCGGGCCCGCGCCCCAGTCCCACTGCGCCCACATGCCCGGCTCGCCGATCCACGGCCGATACACCCGCCGCCGACCCGCCGCGAAGCTCTTCTTCGCCTCCGCCGCTGCTCGGCGCACCGTCCGGTCCGAACCCTCGAACCCCGACGCCTTCAGCTTGGCGTGGCAACGATCGGCGCGGATCTTGCCACAGGAGCGCTCCACCCACTCCTCGATCTTCGCCATCCACGGATCGATGATCCGTTCCCGCCGCACCGGGCCCACACCCCCCAGCCGACCCTCGTCGCGCTCAGCCACATACGCGGCGACGCTGTGATGCGAACAACCGGCCAGCTCGCCGGCATCCCGCAACGACCCAGTCAGGTCGAACGCTTCCAACATGCTCATGATTTCCTCGCGAGACTTCACTTGCTCCTCCTGCTCGATGGTCACCGTTGTCGTGACCGGCCATTCGAGTAGCAGGAGCACCCCGCCGCGGTGGACCCCGACGGGAAACGGACTTCAACGCGGGCAGTTCTGTTGGCCGCCGCTGGGCAAAACCGTTGGCCGCCAGCGGGCAGCTACATGGCCGCCACTGGGCAGGATCTCATGGCCGCCGACACATGCCCGCCAGAATTCCCTGCCGCACTAGAGCGAATGGGTATCCGTTGTTGATCTTCTCGGATACTTGCGGCACAAGATCGGTGAATCCGCAGAAATACACCTGTTGACCGATTGTCGCGTTTGCTGTCGTGTGTTCCAACTCGTAGCTAGGAGCGTGCTGATTTATTGGGGCGGATTTCCGCGTGTTGGGGGTGTGCGCGCGGGAGGATGTGTGCATGCAGGGTTCGTGCCGTTTGGATCGTGAGTTGTTGGATGCGCGGGCGTTGTGCGGGCATCTGGTGGGCGTGGGCTCGGTGCACGCGTTCTTGGCTGAGCATCGCAGCAGGTTGTTCCCGGACGGGTTGTTCGCTGATTTGTTCGGGTCGCGTCGGGGGCGTCCGTCGGTGCCGGGCGAGGTGGTCGCGACCGTGATGGTGCTCCAGGCGCTCGAAGGCTTGTCGGATCGGCAGGCGTGCCGGCGGCTGGCGACTGATATCGCGTGGAAGGCTGCTGCGGGTCTGGCGTTGACTGATGAGGCGTTCCATCACACGGTGCTGACGCTGTGGCGCAACCGGCTGCGAGCCAGCGACGACCCGGATCGGGTGTTCCGGGTGGTGAGCGAGTTGATCGCTGAGTGCGGCGCGGTAGCGAAGAGCCACCGGCGGGTGCTGGACTCGACTGTGCTCGATGACGCTGTGGCCCGTCAGGACACCGTCACGATGCTCGTGAACCAGATCCGGCGGGTCCGCAAGCTCCATGGGGAACTCGGCGATGTGTGGGTGCGCGAACGCAATCTCGACACCGGCGGCGCGGTGGTGGACTGGGGCGATCCCGGCGATGTGGAACGCCTCGTGAGCGAGCTCGTCGACGACGCACTGGAGCTGATCGGCACAGCAGAAGATCTCGACCTGGACGACGCTCAGGGCGACGCGGTGGCGTTGCTGGCGCTGGTCGCGGGCCAAGACGTGGAGCCCGGCGACGCCCCGGGACGGTGGCGCATCGCGCGGCGCACCGCGCCGGGGCGAGTGATCTCGGTGGTGGATCCCGAGTCGCGTCATGTGCATAAGTCGCGCAGCGTCTACCGGGACGGCTACAAGGCCCACATCGCGGCCGAGCCCGACACGGGTCTGATCACCGCGGTGGACCTCACCGCGGGCGATGTCGGCGACGCGCAGGCCGCGCCGGCGCTGGTCGCCGACGAGCCCGCCGGCACCGAGGTGTACGGCGACAGCGCCTACGGCACCGGGGACCTGCGCTCCCATCTCGCCGAACGCGAGATGACCGCGGTGATCAAGCCGCCGCCGATCCAGACCGCAGTCGAAGGCGGCTACAGCATCGACGACTTCGACATCGACACCGACGCCGGGACCGTGACCTGCCCCGAAGGCATCACCGTGACGATCAGCCCCAAAGCCACAGCACGCTTCGGCCGCCACTGCCGCACATGCCCGGTGCGAGCACGCTGCACCACCGCCAACCACGGGCGCACCATCAAAATCCACCCCCACCACCAGCTCCTCAAAACAGCCCGCAAACAGGCCCGCACCGACAGCTTCGACCACGACTACCGCCGATGGCGGCCCATGGCCGAACGCTCCATCGCGTGGCTCGTGCGCAACAACCGAAGATGCCCCTACCGAGGCATCCACAAAAACCGGCAATGGCTCACCACCCGCGCCGCAGCAGTCAACCTCAAACGGCTCACCAACCTCGGAATCACACACAACGCCGCCACTGGGCCATCAACTGACCACCACCACCACAAAACACCCCCAACAACCCACCGCGACACCCAAACCCAACCCGAACCCCACACACACAGCCCCGAACAGCCACCCCCACACCGTCAACCACCCCGCACCGCACACAACCGCCCACCGGACCGCCAAATCACGCCCGACACAAACACCATCTGACACGCCCACAAACGGCTTGCTCAGCACACTCCTAGGGACGAGGTGACGGCCACGCTCACCGATCCCGACGGAGGGATCAATGACAGCTTCACCGAATGGGAATGGCAGCGTTCTCGTGACCGTCGAGCCTGGACACCGATTCCCGGAGCCGATACCGACACCTACACCATTGCCGAACACGACCTTCGCTTTTACATGCGTGTGGTCGCCGTGTACGACGATTCTCACGGGAACAACAAGTCCGCATCGTTCACCACGAGCAGGAGCATCACGACAGCGCCGACAAGCACTCGCACTATCACGAGAGGCCGCGAGGTCGCGCCTCGCATCGCCGACGATGGCGAGGACACCGGCCCGTCCGCCGTCCTTGTTGTGGCTAACGGCTGGAGTCCCGCCGACATCGGTGCCGCTGTGGCGCTGTCCGCCCGAACCGCCGACTCGGCTGTCGCGTACGTCACGTCAAACGAATTGCCTGTGGAGACGCTCGATCTGTTGCGCGAGCGCCGAGTCAGCGATGTCGTCATCGTCGGCGGCGAATCGGCGGTTCGCTTGGATGTGCAGCACCAGATCAGGCGTGCGCGCGCAGGCTTGAAGGTGGAGCGTGTCGAGGGCAGCACACGTGCCGACACTGCTGCTGCGGTGGCCCGCAGGATTCTCGGCGAGAACCCCGGCGGCGAATTGACACTGATCTTGGCGAACGGTTGGAGCCCGCCCGACATTGGGGTAGCGGCCGCGCTCTCGGCGCGTACTGCCGGCTCGGCGGTCGCCTACACAGCGCCGAGCGAACTGCCGGCCGCTACCCGCAACCTTGTCTCGGAACTCCAGCCGAGGAAGGTGATCATCGTCGGCGGCGCCGCGGCCGTGCCCATTGCCGTCGAGCAGGCAATACTCGACGCCTCGCCGCGCACTGCCATCACGCGGGTCGATGGCGAGACCCGTGTGACGACGGCCATTCTCGCCGCGCAGCTTGTCTTCGCCGCTGCGGGATCGGCTGCCGACACCACTGTCATTGTCGCCAACGGCTGGAGCTCTGCCGACATCGGCGTCGCGGCCGCCTGGTCAGCACGCACTCCTGATTCCGCTGTCGTCTATACCTCAGGCACCGCCCTGCCGCCCGAAGTCGCAGCGTTGCTCGGCAGCGATCGGCTGCGGCTCGTGCGCATCGTCGGCGGCGTCGCAGCAGTGTCCGCCGAAGTGCGGGCTGCAATCGACGCAGCCGTAGCCGACGGCACCAAGGTCCAGCGCATCAACGGCACCAACCGAAGCCACACCGCCGCACTCGTCGCCCGCCTGGGCCTGCCCCGGCGGACGAATTGACCAGCGGATTCCGCGTCCTGCATGGCCGCCTACACGAAACGTCCGACAGTTCAGACAATCCAGACAGTCATCACAACGTAAGTAATATACATTCGAGCATCATGTAATAGTCATTTGCACTTCGCTAAGCTCTCGGCATCGAGAGGTGGCGGTTCTTTTGGTGGGCACGGTGCCAGAGAATGCCAATTGCGCACTGTCGTCGGTGTATGACCGCTGGTCAGAGCGTTGGCGATGTGCCGAGACCGACATTTTCAGCACCCTGCTGGGCGTTGATTCGGCTTGCCACCTCCGAGAGCGGATCTTCACTCCGGGAGGGGCATGATGCTGGACTGGTTGCATCGGGACAGGCGTGGCAGGAGGCCGCTCAGGGGATTGAGCTGGATCGTTCTGGCAGTGTTTGCCGCACTCTTGACGCCGATTGTCCATGTCGGGCCGGCCGCTGCCACCGACGGGCCGCTCGATACGTCGTTCGACTTGGAATACCGGGCCTTCACAATTTTCTGCGAAACTGTGCCGGAAGCTCGCGGGATCTGGTCCGATGGCACCACGCTGTGGATTGACTACAGCGACCACCTCACCGACACCGACGACTTCATCAGGGCCTATCGCATGGCCGACATGGCCCGCGACCCGGCCAAGGACATCACGAAAGTGCGAGCCGCGTACAGGTCCGGCTTCGGCATCTGGTCCGACGGCTCCACCATGTGGGCGATCGACGGTTCTTACCGCGACACGATCTATGCGTATGACTTGGCGACCGGCGAGCGTCAGCCCGACGACGACATCGACACGCTCACTGCTGCGGGCAACGGTAGCCCCAGCGGCATGTGGTCCGATGGCTCCACCGTGTGGGTGGCCGACGAATGGGACGAAAAGATCTATGCGTATGACCTGGCCACCGGTGCCCGGCGAGCCGACAACGACATCAACGGGCTTGTCGACGGGGTCGAGTGGGCGGACTGGCGCGACTATGAAGGCAACTGGGTGCCACACAGTTTGTGGTCCGATGGCGCCACCATGTGGGTGGGCGACTCGCTGGCTAGAAAGATCTTTGCTTATGATTTGGCGACCGGTGTCCGCCGGCCCGCTCAGGACTTCGACAACCTTGTCGATGCGGGCATCAGGGAACCTGATGGCATTTGGTCTGACGGCACGTCCATGTGGGTGTTGGACAGCTTCAACAACAAGGCCTTTGCGTTCGACATGCCTGAGCGCACCTCCTTGGATTCGGCTCTGGGGTCGCTGGAGGTCACTGGCGTCGACATCGGCTCGTTCCTTCCAGGACGACTCGACTTTGCGGCGTTCGTGCCCAGTGCGACAGCCTCCACGACTGTCACAGCTGTGCCGCTGCACGCCGACGCCACCGCGGTCATCTCTGCTGACGACGCCGACCCCGACACCGCCGGCCACCAGGTCGACCTCGCCGAAGGTGCCAACACGTTCACTGTCACGGTCACGAACGGCGCCGAAACCACGACCTATACCGTGGTCGTCACCCGGGTCGACACCGCCACGCTGACGGCTAACGCTGCCCTGGAGTCGTTGACCGTCAGCGGCAGCGACCGCGAGCTGCTCAACGGCGCTAGAACCGAGTCCGTCGCCAATGTCGCCAACGACGTTGCGGTCACCACAGTCGCCGTCGCTCCTTCCGACACATACGCAGTGGTGGACATTTCCCCCGCCGACGCCGACCCCGTCGCCGACGGCCACCAAGTCAAGCTCGTCGTGGGCACGAACAAGTTCGCGGTCAAGGTGAGGTCCACCGACGGCACTGGCGCCAAGACCTACACCGTGACTGCCAACCGCGCCTCCGCAGCCCCCTTCGGCTGGAACTCGGTGCGCGACATCCCGCTTGATTCGGTCGGCTCATCCCCGACCGGAATCTGGTCTGACGGCACCACCATGTGGGTGGCCCGCTATCACGGCAACAAGGTGCAGGCCTACGATTTGGCCACCGGCGCCCGCCAGCAGGGCAGGGACTTCTCCACGCTTACAGGTAACGGCGGGATAGGCGCAGGTAACGGCGGGATAGGCGGGATCTGGTCCGACGGCACCACTATGTGGGTGACCGACAACCAGGACGACAAGGTCTACGCCTTCGTTTTGGCCACCGGTGCGCGCGAACCCGGAAGCGACATCGGCACGCTGGGCTCGAGAGGCAATCACGACCCGAGAGGCCTGTGGTCCGACGGCGACACCATGTGGGTGGCCGATTGGCGCGACGGGAAGGTCTACGCCTATGAGCGGGCCACCGGCGCCCATCTGCCCGGCAAGGATCTCAACGCGCTCGGCGCCGCGGGCAACACAGATGCCGACGGCTTGTGGTCCGACGGCACCACCATGTGGGTGTTCGACGATCTCGACGACAAGATCTATGCCTATGACCTGGCCTCGCGCGTCCGCCGGAACGCCCTGGAATTTGAGAATCCCAGGGTCCCGGGCAGCAGGAGCCGCCCGGGCTTCTCGCGTGATCGGGCCAAGAACCTGTGGTCCGACGGGGACATCATGTGGGTCAGCGGCGGCCGCTACAGCAACCGGCTCGACGCATTCAACATGCCCGTGAGCGCTGTCCTGAGCTCGCTGCAGCTCGCCGAGATCGACATCGGCTCATCGCCTGCGGACATTTCGAGGCGGCTCAGTTTTGCGGTGAGCGTTCCCGCCGCCACGACGTCGGTGACCGTCGTCGCGGTGCCGGCGTTCCCCGAGGCCGTCGTGGCGGTCTCTCCGGAGGACGCCGACGCGGGCACCGAGGGTCACCAGGTCAGCCTGAGCCCGGGCGACAACACGATCACGGTCGCGGTCGCCAACGGCACCGACGCCAAGACCTACACCGTGGTCGTGACCACCACGGCGCTCGCTGAGGTCTCCGACGACGCGACCTTGAGCGCGTTGACGCTCAGCGACATCGACTTCGACAGCTTCGACCCCGCCGTGACCAGCTATACGGTCAACGTGGCCGACACGGTCGCGACCACCACGCTGACTGCGGTTCCGGCGGTCGCCGATGCGGTGCCGGCGATCCTGCCTGCCGACGCCGACACCGCTACCGTCGGCCATCAGATCGACGTCGCCGAGGGCGTCAACACCGTCAAGATCACGGTGGAGTCCACCGACGGCACCGACGCCAAGACCTACACCTTGCGCCTCCATCGGGCCTCCGCGGACGTTTTCGGCTGGAACCCGTTTCGCGACGCCTATTTCAGGTCCTCGTTCACTAGGACCGGACTCTGGTCCGACGGCACCACCGCGTGGGTGGCCGACCGGAACAACCACCGCATCTACGCCTTCGACCTTGCCACCGGCGTGCGCCGGGCTCACAGGGACATCTCCACGCGGTCAGCCACGGCCGCGGACTTTTTCCGGCAAGGCCGGCTGGGCGACTTGTGGTCCGACGGCACCACCATGTGGGTGTCCGACACCCGCTATGCCACGATTTTCGCCTTCGACCTTGCCACCGGCGTGCGCCGGGCCCACAGGGACATCGCCGCGGATACTGCTCGGGAGAGCAACCGCAACCCGAGGGGCCTGTGGTCCGACGGCACCACCATGTGGGTGTCGGACCGCTTCGTGGAAGTGATCTTCGCCTACGACTTGGCCACCGGCGCCCGCCGTCCCGCCCGCGACATCGCCAACCCCCATGGCTACCCCATCCCGGATGTGACCGGTGGCGGCCGCGGCGGGCCGTTCCACGATCAGAGTGTGTCCACGTATAACGCCGACGGCGGCATCTGGTCCGACGGCGTCACGATGTGGGCGACCGACGACAGGGGCAACAGGATCTATGCCTTCGACCTGGCCACCGGCGACCGCCGGGCGGATCTGGACTTCGGCACGCTCGGGGCTGCGGGCAACCACAACCCGAGGGGCTTGTGGTCCGACGGCGTCACGATGTGGGTGTCCGACGAGCATGACGCCAAGGTCTATGCCTACAACATGGTCCCTGTCACGGCCCTGCGGTCGCTGGAGCTTGCCGGCATCGATTTCGGCTCGTTCCGTTCGAGCCGGTTTGACTATGCGGTGAGCGTTCCGGTCACCACGACCTCGACGACTGTCACCGCGGTGCCGGCGCTCGCCGATGCCAGCGTGGCGATCTCCCCGCCTGACGCCGATACGGGCACTGTCGGCTATCAGGTCAGCTTGGGCCTCGGCGAGAACACGATCACGGCCGCGGTCACCGACGGCGCCGACACCACGACTTACACGGTGGTGGTGACCAGGACGAGCCACGCCGTGCTTTCCGGTGATGCGACGTTGAGCAGTCTGGCTTTGAGCGATGTCGGCATCGGCGCGTTCGATGCTGCTGTGACCGGTTACACAGCGGACGTGGCGAACTCGGTCGCGTCTACGACGGTCGTTGCTGTTGCCACGGTCGCCGGTTCGGAGGTGACGATCTCGCCTGAGGATGCCGATGCTGTGGCAGCGGGCCATCAGGTCGCTCTGGGCGAGGGCGCCAACACCGTCACGGTGTCGGTGGGGTCCACCGACGGCATCGGCGCCGAGACCTACACGGTGACCGTCAATCGGGCCTCCGCGGAAGATTTCGGGTGGAAGGTCCTCGAAGACGTCGATCTGGCCGCCGACAACGGCTCCGCCCGGGCCGTGTGGTCCGACGGCGCCACGATGTGGGTGTCCAACATCGACGGCCCTGTGTTCGCCTATGAGCTGGCCACGATGTCCCGCGACTCGGACAAGGACATCACCACGCTGGGCGGTGTCGGGAACCTCTACCCCCACGGGCTGTGGTCCGACGGCACCACGATGTGGGCGTCGGACGACTCGGCCGACATCGTGTTCGCCTATGACCTGGCCACCGGCGAGCGCCGGGCCGCCAGCGACGTGGGCACGCTGGGCCCCGGGGCGGTGGGCACGCTGGCTGTTGCGGGCAACGGCAGCTCCAAGGGGCTGTGGTCCGACGGCGTCACGATGTGGGTGTCCGACGACGACGACGACAAGGTCTACGCCTACGTCCTGGCCACCGGCGACCGTGACAGCGACAGCGACTTCGACACGCTCGCCGCGGCGGGCAACAACGACCCCAAGGGGCTGTGGTCCGACGGCGTCACGATGTGGGCGGTCGACGACGACGACGACAAGGTCTACGCCTACGTCCTGGCCACCGGCGACCGTGACAGCGACAAGGACTTCGACACGCTCGCCGCGGCGGGCAACCACAGCCCCATGGGGCTGTGGTCCGACGGCGTCACGATGTGGGTGTCCGACAACCAGGACGACAAGATCTACACCTACAACATGCCCGCCGGCACCGCCCAGCAGTCCCAGGGGACTGCGAAGTCGCAGGAATCTGGCGAGCAGCCAACTGACCAAGCCGACGTCTCGACTCGTTCGGGACGCGACGCGGCCTCCGCTGACGCGACTCCCGGCACGTTCCTGGATTTCGCGCCGCTGGCGGCCAGCAACCACCGCGCTCGCGCTATCTGGTCCGACGGCGTCACGATGTGGGTGACCGACCTCAACGGCTCTGTGTTCGCCTATGACCTGGCCACGATGGCCCGCGACTCGGCCAAGGACATCCTCACGCTGCCCGGCGCCGGGAACTTCCGCCCCAGAGGACTGTGGTCAAACGGCACCACCATGTGGGTGTCCGACGACCGCGACGACAAGATCTACGCCTATGACCTGGCCACCGGCGACCGCCGAGCCGACAGCGACATCGACACGCTCGCCGCCGCGGGCAACAACAGCCCCAAAGGCCTGTGGTCCGACGGCACCACCATGTGGGCAGTGGACTGGAGCGACGAGAAGGCCTACGCCTATGACCTGGCCACCGGCGCCCGCCGCGAGAGTCTCGACGTCACCGGGCTGCGCGCCGCCGGGAACCGCAGCCCCAGAGGACTGTGGTCAAACGGCGACACCATGTGGGTAACGGACTGGCGCGACAAGAAGATCTACGCCTATGACCTGGCCACCGGCGCCCGCCGCGAGGGTCTCGACGTCGACACGCTCGTCGCCGCGGGCAACAACAGCCCCAGAGGACTGTGGTCAAACGGCGACACCATGTGGGTGTCCGACGACAGCAGCGACAAGATCTACACCTACAACATGCCCGCCGACCCCGCCGAGCAGCCACAGGAACCCGTCGAGCAGTCGCAGGAACCGGTCCAGGAATCGCAGGAGCCTGCCGGAGAGTCGCAGGAGCCGGTCCAGCAGTCGCAGGAGCCTGCCGGGGAATCGTCCGGTGAGCGACGCGACGGCGTGGCTGCGGTCTCTGATGATGCGACGCTGAGCGGCTTGGCTTTGAGCGGCGTCGACATCGGCGCGTTCAATGCTGCTGTCACCGATTACTCAGCGGAGGTGGCCGACTCGGTCACGGACGCGACGGTCGCTGCTGTCGCCACGGCCGCGGGTGCGACGGTGACGATCTCGCCTGACGATGCCGATGCCGCGGCAGAGGGCCATCAGGTCGCTCTGGCCGAGGGCGCCAACACCGTCACGGTGTCGGTGGCGTCCTCCGACGGCACCAGCACCCAGACCTACACGGTGACCGTCAATCGGGCCTCCGCGGAAGAATTCGGCTGGAAGGTGCTCGAAGACATCGAGCTGGCCGCCGGCAACGGCACCGCCCGAGCCATCTGGTCCGATGGCACCACCATGTGGCTGACCGACCTCAGCGGCTCTGTGCTCGCCTATGAGCTGGCCACCATGGCCCGCGACTCGGACAAGGACATCACGGCGCTGCGCGACGCCGGGAACCTCTCCCCCAGAGGCCTGTGGTCCGACGGCACCACCATGTGGACGTCCGACGACGGCGCCGACAAGGTCCATGCCTATGACCTGGCCACCGGCGACCGCCGCCCCGAAAGCGACATCGACACCCTCGCCGCCGCGGGCAACAACAGATCCAGAGGCCTGTGGTCCAACGGCACCACCATGTGGGTAGCGGACTGGCTCAACGGAAGAATCTACGCCTACCGCCTGGCCACAGGTGCGCGTGACAGCGACAAGGACATCGGCAGCCTTCATGGCGCCGGCAACGGCAGAGCCGCAGGCCTGTGGTCCGACGGCACCACCATGTGGGTCGCCGACGAGCTGGCCGCCAAGATCTACGCCTACGACCTCGCCACAGGCGACCGCCGGGCAGCTCTGGACTTCGACACGCTTGCTGCCGCGGGCAACAACCGCCCCGCAGGCCTGTGGTCCGACGGCACCACCATGTGGGTGACCGACAACCAAGACACCAAGATCTACACCTACAACATGCCCGCCCGCACCGCCCAACGAACACAGGAACCCGCCCAACGAACACAGGAACCCGCCGAGGAATCAGTGGAAGAATTCGGCCGGAGCGCGCTCAGAGACATCGAGCTGGCCGCCGGCAACAGCGCCTCCCGAGCGATCTGGTCCGACGGCACCACGATGTGGGTGACCGACCTCGGCGGCTCTGTGTTCGCTTATGAGCTGGCCACGATGTCCCGCGACTCGGCCAAGGACATCACGGCGTTGCGCGGCGCCGGGAACCTCAACGCCAACGGTCTGTGGTCCGACGGCACCACGATGTGGGTGTCCGACGACGCGGACGACAAGATCTATGCCTATGACCTGGCCACCGGCGACCGCCGGGCCGCCAGCGACATCGGCACGCTCGCTGCCGCTGGCAACGACAGCCCCAAGGGCCTGTGGTCCGACGGCACCACCATGTGGGTGTCTGACTGGCGCGACGGGAAGATCTATGCCTATGACCTGGCCACCGGCGACCGCCGGGCCGCCAGCGACATCGGCAGGCTTCCTTCTGCGGGCAACGGCAGAGCCGCAGGCCTGTGGTCCAACGGCACCACCATGTGGGTCACCGACGACCGCGACGCCAAGATCTACGCCTATGACCTGGCCACCGGCGACCGCCGGGCGGCTCTGGACTTCGACACACTTGCTGCCGCGGGCAACAACAGCCCCAAAGGCCTGTGGTCCAACGGCACCACCATGTGGGCATCCGACAACCAGGACGCCAAGGTCTACGCATACAACATGCCCGCCAACGCACTACCCGCCAAAACCAGCCGGCATCATGCTTGTCGGGTCTGCGCATAGCCAAAACCAGCCGGCATCGACGCAATGCGAGAACTCGGTGAGAAGCCGAGCGGAAACTTCCCTGCGCGCGTTCGCGGCGTTGCGGCCTGTTGTTTGGCAAGCAACGCATAGCTGGCCCGCGTCCAAAGTTCCGGAAGGTCTGTCTAGACGCTGACGACATCGCCGCTCTAGAAGCGTTATCAAATATTCAGCTACTTCGTGCTATTAGTCATGCTGGCGTCATCTCTCAGCCATTAACGTAAATCCTTGGCTAGTACTCCCTCGTCCTTACTACGGATCGCAGCGCAGACGAAGGGTCACTTGGGCCAGTTCTGATTGACGGAGGAGCACGATGTCCAGACAGTCTTGCCGAATGCTGTCCGAGAAGCGCACTCGCATGGCGGCGGACATGTCAGCCGTCTCGATGCGCTCCAGGGTCGCTCGATTTCTGAGAGCCTGCACAGCGGTGGCTGTGGCCGGATCAGTATTGCTGGTGCCGGTCGATACCGCTTTGGCGGGGACGGATTCGCCACGCTTCGTGGGGAGCGCCTTGGCAAATGCACCAGACATCGACGTCGTCGAATGGACCGTTGAAGAGAACGCTACGTCCGGGTTCAGCGGACCTTTCTTCTTGGGCGGGCTCGAAAGTGACGACACTCTCGCATACACAATAACCGGCACCGATGCCGAGGCATTCTATATCATTGAAAGCGGTGTCAATCCCCCCCCCAATGCCGACTTCAAATATTCCCAAATCCATTGGGAGGTGCAAGACGCCAATTCGCTTTCTCGGCCAATCCCACGATTGATTTTGAAGATAAGCCGAGCTATTCGATAACCCTCAACGTTACCGACGACGGTGTAGGCGGGGCCATCGACGACTCATTGACGATCACGATCAGCGTCACCGATATTGACGAGGCCGGCTCTGTCTCGCTCTCAGGCGCGGCACAGGTCGGCGAGACGCTGCAGATGCAGCTGACAGACCCTGATAACGGGACAACGACGGACCCTAATAAGACGCCGTCGTGGCAGTGGTATCAATCGAGCACTCCGCATGGCACTTTCGAGCCGATCGACTCCGCAAACGCCTCGATGATCACAATAGATACGGGCCACCTCGGCAAGTATCTACGGGCGACTGCCACCTACGACGATATACATTCGCCGCCAGTCAAGACGATCTCGATCACTACCGGGCAGGTCGGAACATTGGTGTCCAATGTCCGAGCCGATCCGTACGAATCCACTTTCTTCTGGGTGGCACGGGCGTTCACGACAGGCAGTAACCCCAACGGCTACTTGGTCACAGGGATAGGCGCAGCTGTCGGCGACAACGATTTCAACGCAAACGACAAGAGGCAGCAGGTTCAGTTGTATACGTCTCAGCTCGTAGGGGATCCGCCAGACGCTGACGCTCGGCCCCACCAGTTGCTTGCCGAGATGAACACACCCGAAACCGTGACGCCTGACGCAGTGGTCGAATTTGTGGCCCCTGAGACGATCAAGCTTAGACCCGACACCACATACTTCATCACGCTCGGAAGCAGGGACACGATATTCAACGTCACATGGACGACGACGAGATCATTGACCCATTTGGATGCCGGACAATGGCCAAGGTGGTCGATGAGCGAGGAATCGCTGTACGAGCTGAACGACGCGTGGGTACCAACAAGTAGCCAATCAGCACTCGTCCATGTGACGGGAACAGTGCGGACAGATCCCGCTTCTACACAGCCGATGTTTAGCAGCGCCGCAGAGACGCTGACCGTGGACGAGGGCACCACCGCCCAAGACGGCGTTATCGAGACGGTCGAAGCGACAGACACAGACGGCGATGAACTCACATATTCAATAGTGGCGAACTCCGACATTGCGGACGGTCCTCAACGCATGACTGAATTCCAGAATGTCTTCGAACTGAACCCCGATACGGGCGAGATCACGATCAAGGAAGGCGTGGAGATCGACTACGAGGAAGGGCCGACGGAGTATTCTGTGACACTGCAGGTAACCGACGGTACCGATGGTGATGGGTACACCGAACTCGAGGGGCAAGAGACCATTGACGCCACCGTGACGCTGAACATCGATGTCGCCAACATCAATGAGACTGGTTCGCTCGAAATAGATGGCGAGGTCGAGATAGGTTCGAGACTCACCGCGACGTTGACCGATCCCGATGGTTCGGTCTCAGTCTCTCAATGGCAATGGGCGCGTGCAGATGCCGCCGCAGGGCCATTCAGTAACATCAGCGATGCAACTGCTGTTACGTACACGGTGACCCAAGATGATGTCAGCAAGTTTCTCCAATTATCGGTTGACTATACCGACGGTACTGGCGAGAGCAGCCAATTGACCGCTGCGGTACAAACGCAAGTTGGGCTGTCTGTGCTCGTGTCCAACATCGAAGAGACACTCGGCGAAGCCGGCACGGACCATATCAGCGCTCAGCCCTTTATGACAGGCAGCCATGACGGAGATTACGACCTGCTCAGCGTATCCATACTCTACGAGAGTGGCGATTTGCCCAAAGTGAGCATCTTCGGCGCGAACGGCGATGACCCTGCTGACCTTCCCCTTGCCGAGCTGTCGACATCGTCCCCTATTCCGCAGGACAGCAAGGTCGAATTCAGTGCGGACTCGCCCGTGCGGCTGACGAAGGAAACGAAGTATTTCGTTGTGATCAGCGACCCAGACGGCGATAGCGGCGCACGACATAAGTACACGACCTCCACCAGGGAGGACGTCGCGGCTGATGGGTGGACGATCGGGGATGGCCGACGCTATAAGAACGCTGCTATCGACACGTCTTGGACCTCGAACGTGACCGCTGTGAAGATCGAGATCAAAGGATACGCCCTCCCTGTTATCCCGACTGAACCCTATTTCGTCCGAGAAATGGTCGAGTGGGATGTGGCAGAGAACTCCCCAGCGGGCACGATCGTCGGCACGCCAGAGTTCATAGTACCTGATGCGAGCGACACGCTGACGTTCATGTCTTCCGGTCTGGGTGCCCCGTCATTCGACGACCTATTCATTGTGAACAGCGCAACCGGAGTGGTTACAGTCAAGAGTGGTGCAGAAATCAATTTTGAAACCGGATCTTCCTACATCGTTGACTTGACGGTGAGCAATAGGGAGGACGACTCAGACACCGCTGAGAATCCAGTTCTCACAGACGACACGCTGCCGGTGATGATCAATGTCACTAATGTCGACGAATCCATAAATGGGATCGTCGAGATAACGGTTTTCACCGGTCTCGACGTCGATACCCGTCTTTACGGGATTGGACCCTCCGGCGACCCTGACGGTTCCCCTCTTACTGACAAGTCATGGCAGTGGTCAAGATCGGGTACGTTGGCAGGCCCATACACGGATATTGAGGACGCCACCTCGGCTTTCTATACCGTCAAAGAGGCGGACGATGGCAAATTCCTCCGATTTACGGCAACATACTTGGACCCTCAGAGCGACGTCGTATACAAGACGGCATACGCCACTACGGCACGGGTAGGAGGCGAGCTAGAAACGAACACTGAGCCGCGCTTCTCCTCTACGACGGAAAGCTTGACGGTGAGCGAGAATGCCACTTCGGGCACGCTGGGCAGCACATTCCTCGCAACTGATGACTCCGGCAGCGGCACTGATAGCGACGGCCACGATCTGACGTACTCGATCAGCGGCACGGACGTGGCGTACTTCAGCACCGGCACAGGAGGAAATACTGATTTCGCGTGGTACCCGACGACCGGCGAGATAGTGGTGAATCCCAATGCGACAATCGACTATGAAACGAAGAACACGTATTCGATAGTCCTGAACGTCAGTGACGGCAAGAACGCCGATCTCGAAGATGACACCTCCATCGATGACACGCTGACCCTGACGATCACCGTGACCGATGTGGACGAGGCGGGTCAGGTCACCTTGTCGACGCCGACGCCTATCGAGGGAACTGCCATAACGGCGTCATTGTCCGACCCTGACGTTCCGACGTCGAGCGTGGCCTGGAAGTGGCAGTCCTCTGCGACGATCAACTCGGTATTCACCGACATCATGGATGCGGAGTCGGACACCTATACACCGGCCGCCGGCGATGCCGATGACTATCTGCGTGCCACCGTCAGCTATACGGACAAGCACGGCGTCAACAAGACGGGGCAGGCCACCACGACCAGCGGGGTGCAGGCGCTCGTCACGAATGCTCAGCCGACATTTGCGGATGCCGCCGAGACACTGTCAATCGATGAGAACTCCAGCCCAGGAGTCGTCCTCACGCCGACCGCGGCGGTTGACACCGACACCGGTGATCAACTGACGTACAGGATCACCGGCACCTCCGCCCAAGTCGCTGCATTTGAGCAGGACTTTGACTTTGACGATTCAACTGCACAGATATCCGTGAAGGCAAGTGCAACTATCGATTTCGAGGAACGGCCTTCATACAGCGTCACACTGGAGGTCTCCGACAGCAAGAATGGCTCCGGTGCCACGGACACCGCCTTTGACGACACGCTGACGCTCACCATCGACGTCGGCAATGTCGAGGAGCCCGGCACTCTCGGCTTCGACATGTTGCAGCCGCAGGTAGGAACATCGCTGCGCGCGCTGATCGAGGATCCCGATGGCAGCATCTCTGGTGAATCGTGGGAGTGGGCTTGGTCAAGCACGAAGAACGGCACCTTCGAAAATGTCACCTCGAATGGCACTGCGGCGAGCTACACGCCGACGATCGAAGACGCCGACCGTTACCTGAGGGTGTCTGTCACCTACACAGACGGCGAGGGCTCGGGCAAGATGCTGTCGGGCACTGTGCCGCATCCCGTGGGCTCATCGCCGCACAGCGAAGCGGCCTTGGTGAGGAATCTCTCCCAGGCAGGCGGTGCTGTGACCGAAACCGGCGAGGCACAGGGCGACAACGCCCTGCTGGATTCGTCGACGGCAGCGACACCGCCCGCATTGGCCCAGCAATTCACGACAGGGTCGAATTCAGGGGGCTACTGGCTGCGCAGTGTGCAATTGGGGCTCGCCGCCGACGTGGGAGCGGCGCTCGAAGTCCAGATTCTGCGGGATGCCTCGGGAGTGCCGGATTCGACAACGCCGATGCCAGGGCTGACTCCTGCAGGCAGCTTCGACGCGTTGGTAACCACCCGCGAAGAGTTCACGCACACCGGAATCCTGCTCGAGGCCAGCACCAGCTACTGGCTTGTCGTGCGAGCAACCGGCGGTGGCTTCCGGCTTGGCTCCACTTCGTCGGACGGCGAGGACAACGGACGAGCACCAGGCTGGGCTATCGCAAACACCGCGTACTGGGGCGATCCGAACGCAGCGACGATGTGGGTCGCTGACACACGCAGCCGAGCAGTACGCATGGCCATCGGAGGCGACGCAATTGACGCAATTGCAGCGCCTGACCAACCCAAGACCCTGAGCGCAGCCGGCGGCGACGCGCAAGTGACGCTGATGTGGATGCCGCCTGACAACGACGGGGGCTCGCCGGTCACCAAGTACTCCTACCGCCACCAACCAGCGGGCCGCCAGTGGAGCGCCTGGACGGATGTAACGGACAGTGACGCCGACAACAGCCTCGATGACGAGCGAATGGCCGTGGTCAGCGGACTCACGAATGGCGTCTTGCACATCTTCGAAGTTGCTGCTCACAACAGGGCGGGCCGAGGCGCGGTCAACGGAACGAACAGCATGCCGCTCGCCCCCAATACCGCTCCCCTATTCGAGTTGGAGCCTGTCGATCTCACTGTCTCGGAATCAGCCCGTGAGAACGACCTGGTAGGTACCGTCGCCGCGACCGACGACGATGCAGGCGACACACTCAGCTACTCAGTCACTGGAACCGATGCCGCCGGCTTCCACGCCAACTTCGTGCTGGATGACAGTACCGGCCAAATCGCGGTCAAGTCCGGGGCGCGTCTCGACCATGAGTCGAAGCCGACATTCGAGCTGACGATGAACGTGCACGACGGCAAGAACGCCATGGGTGCACCTTGGACAGTGATCGACGGGACAGAGATCGACGCCACGAAGGACTTCACCATCGACGTCACGAATGAGGATGAACCCGGCACAGTCACGATCACCGGAGATACCGAGGTGGTTTCAACGCTGACTGCAGAGGTGCAAGATCCGGACGGTGGGATCAGCGGTGAGACTTGGAAATGGCAATCGTCAACGTCGAGCACTAGCGGATTCACGGACATCACGAGTGCGATTGCAGCGACCTACACGGTCACTGTCAGCGACCTCGGGCGATACCTCAGAGCGGTCGTCACCTACACCGATGATCACGGCCCGGGAAAAACGCAGTTTCAGACAACCGCAGATACGGTGGCCACCGTCGTCACGAATAGCGCGCCGCGCTTCACCAACAGCGTCGAGGAACTCACGGTCGACGAGAACATGACGGGTGATGACTGGACGAAGCTTGTGGCCGCCACCGATCCGCAATCAGATGTCTTGAACTACTCAGTCGATTCCGCCGATGCGGCGGAACTGACAGCCTTCAACAAGGATTTCAGCCTCGATCCGCTGAGCGGACAGATATCCGCCAGGTCAACCGCCACCATCGACTTTGAGAAAAGGGCTTCCTACGCAGTCACCTTGAGAGCAACTGACAGCCTCGACAACGAGGGCCAGCCCGACACGAGTATTGACGCGGAAGTACTTCTGACAATCGTGGTGCGCAATCTCGACGAAGACGGTTCGCTCGTCATTCCCGATAGCCCGTCTGTCAACAGCCCTTACCGAGCATCGCTGACCGACCCCGACGGAGGTGTGACGTCAGTGACGTGGACCTGGTGGCGCTCAAAGGTGGACCCCCCGGCGGTGGACCCCCCGCAAGACAGTGAGTGGGAGCTCGTCACGGCTTCCGGGACTCTCGGCCACACATACACGCCAGTCGCCGACGATGCGGGATATTACTTGCGCGTACGCGTCACCGAATACACCGACCTGCATGGAACCAAGTCGGTGCCGCTGAAAGCCATTTCGTCCGAGAAGGTGACCGAAGACGTGAAGATACGGCCCGTCGTCAGGCGTATCGTCACCGTCACCGGCACAGGCGGCGGTGGCGGCGGTGGCGATACAGAACCGAGCACCGCTGTGGTCATCGTGGCGAATGGTTGGCGTCCAGCCGATATCGGTGTAGCGGCGGCGCTGTCGGCGCGGACTCCCGAGTCTGCTGTGATCTACACCGATGGGAGCCGGCTGTCGACTGCGGCTCGCAGCCTGCTGCGTGACTATCTTCCCGCTGAAGTCGTGGTGGTCGGCGGCGACGCAGCAGTGAGCGCTACGGCTCTCGCCGAGATCCGGCGTGTATCGGAGAGCGAATCGGTGCGGCGCCTGTCGGGTGCGACCCGCGTCGATACCGCGGCGGCTGTCGCTCGCCGAGCACTGGCGGGCTCCTCGAGCGCCAGGGTGGCAATCATTGCCAATGGCTGGAGTCCGGCTGACATCGGCGTGGCCGCAGCGCTGTCGGCACGCACCCCCGGATCGGCGGTCCTGTACGTCACCTCGTCGAGTCTGCCCGATGCCACTGAATCGCTCCTGAGCGACCGGCGGCCATCCCGAGTGGTCATCGTCGGCGGAACGTCTGCTGTGGGATCGGAAGTGGAGGCTGCGATTCGCGGCGTTGTGCCCGCTGCCGATGTCGAGCGCATCAGCGGGACGACACGCGCTGACACAGCGGCAAACGTGGCACGGAGCATTCTCGTTACCCGCACCGACGTGTCCGACGAAGGCACAACGCTCATCATCGCCAACGGCTGGGGCGCTCCCGACGTCGGCATAGCGGCGGCGGTTTCAGCCCGCACAAGCCGATCGGCCGTGCTCTATTCGACAGCGCAATCGCTGACCATTCCGACTGCCCAGATCATCACGGCATACCAGCCATTCAGGGTGGTGCTCATCGGCGGGAACGCTGTCATCTCGGCCGATCTGGAGCGGGCAATACGAGAGCTCGCTCCCGGCTCCCGGGTCGTCCGCTATAGCGGTTCCAGTCGTACCCAGACGGCTGCTGCAGCGGCTCGTCGAGTCCTTGGCAATCCCTAAGAGGCCGCGCGGATAGGTGGAGCGGTTTTCGGCGTGTGCCGGGTGCCGTAACCAGCAGGCTGACAAAGCTGCTGGTCGGAGGATTGAGCCATCATGCGTCATCAAGCGCGTTTCCGCAGGTCAGTGCCTATCCGCTAACGCTCTAAGCCTGAATCCACCGATTGGCCTTCGGTGAGCGCGGGATTTCTGGGCCGGTGGCGGGTTGGGGTGGCGCCGGGTTGTTGGGGGTGTGGTTTGGTGTGTTTGGGCGTGTTGGGCTAGGGGTGCGGGTGTGGTTTGGGGTTGTCGACGCTGGGTTTGTGTGGGGGCGCCGGTTCCGGGGGTTCGGGGTCAGCCGGAGGGTCCGGGCAGGGCTCGCAGGGCGCTGAGTGTGGCTCGGAATTGTGTTTCCCAGGGCCAGCGGGCGGGGTATCGCAGGGTGGGTGTGCCGGAGCGGTTGACTGCTACGGCGGCGAGGGCGACGAGTCGGGTGCGGCGGGAGCGGTTCGTGGCCGGCGGCGCGTCGGCGAGGGTGGTGGTCCAGTGGCCGATGTTGTGGGCGAGCACGGCGCAGGCGAGCCATGCGCAGTTCGCGCCGTAGTGGCCTGAGGGGACGTGCTCGAGTCCGGTGCCTTCTTTGAGGTCGCGGATGGCGAGCTCGACAACGGCGTGGTCGCGGTGGAACTCGGCGGCGGCGGCGGTGTCGTGATCGGTGTTGGTGATGAATGCGTGGTGTCGCCAGTCGGGCCACAGTCGTTGCTGTGCGCCCTCGGCGAGGCGGGTGCGGCGCACCACGAGGCGAACGGTGCGCTTGGCTTTGCCGCTGCCGGTGGCATAGGTCGTCTCGGCGACTTGGGCGTGGCCGTCTTTGGTGTAGTCGATGTCGGTCCATGCGGTGCTGGGGATCGCTTGGATCGCTGCGCGAACAGCGGATCCGAGGGTGACGGTGATCGACCACTTGAAGTCGTGGCCGTCGAGGCGGTCGATCAGCTTCCATGACCAGAATCCCGAGTCGGCGCGCACCGTGGTCGGCCCGGCAGCCCCGGCTCGTCGCAGGTTCGCGGCGAGCTCGTCGACGAAGCGCACCACGCCTCGCGAGGACCCCGCGGACCCTTTGCGCATGCGGGCGCCGAGCACCTCGCCGGTGTCGGCGCGTGCAGCGAGCAGCGGGTGATAGCCGAGCACGCTGGTGTAGCCGTACGCGGCGCCTTGTTTTTGCTTGCCGTGGACCTCGCAGATCGTGGAGTCCACATCGACCACCAGCGGCGCCTTGCCGGGGCCGGCGCCCAGCCCCCAGGCGCGCGCCAGAGCGCGCGACAGCACCGCTTCGAGCTGGCGGACATGACCGAACGTGAACGACCGCAGGAACGACCCCACCGTCGACGGCGCCATCGGGGTGAACCCCAGCACCCGATCGGTGCGCCCGGCGCGCAGCATCCCGACATGATCGATATGAGTGGCGCCTGCGAGCATCGCGGCGACCACGGTGCAGATCTTGGGGCCCGGGTTCGCGGAACCGGTGCGCACCCACCGCTCGATCAGCCCCGACAGACCCAAACGGTCCATCAGCGTGCCCGCCAGGATCAGGCCCGCATTGGCCACCAGTCCCTCATGATCGAACGTCGTTGCGAACCGGTCCGGACTGCGCGATGATGCAGACACAAAAAGTGCCTCCTGTTTTTGAGACGAATGTGGCTTCCAACATCACAATCGTCGCAGATCAGGAGGCCTTTTTCGTGGACGCGGCAACCCCCACACACCCACCAATCGGTGGATTCAGGCTAAGCCTGAATCCACCGATTGGCCTTTGGTGGGCGCGGGGTTCCCGGGTCGGTGGCGGGTTGGGGTGGCGTCGGGTTGTTGGGGGTGTGAATCGCCCTGGTTTGGTGTGTCTGGGCGTGTTCGGCTAGGGGTGCGGGTGTGGTTCGGGGTTGTCGACGCTGGGTTTGTGTGGGGGCGTCAGTTCCGGGGGGTTCGGGTCAGCCGGAGGGTCCTGGCAGAGCCCTGAGGGCGCTGAGTGTGGCTCGGAATTGTGTTTCCCAGGGCCAGCGGGCGGGGTATCGCAGGGTGGGTGTGCCGGAGCGGTTGACGAGCGACGGCGGCGAGGGCGACGAGTCGGGTGCGGCGGGAGCGGTTCGTGGCCGGCGACGCGTCGGCGAGGGCGGCGGTCCAGTGGCCGATGTTGTGGGCGAGCACGGCGCAGGCGAGCCATGCGCAGTTCGCGCCGTAGTGGCCTGAGGGGACGTGCTCGAGCCCGGTGCCTTCTTTGAGGTCGCGGATGGCGAGCTCGACCACGGCGTGGCCGCGGTGGAACTCGTCCGCGGCGGCGGTGTCGTGTTCGGTGTTGGTGATGAATGCGTGGTGTCGCCAGTCGGGCCACAGTCGTTGCTGTGCGCCCTCGGCGAGGCGGGTGCGGCGCACGACGAGGCGGACGGTGCGTTTCTGTTTGCCGCGGCCGGTGGTGTATTGGGTCTCGGCGACTTGGGCGTGGCCGTCTTTGGTGTAAGCGATGTCGGTCCATGCGGTGGCGGGATCGCTTGGATCGCTGCGCGAACAGCGGGTATGAGGGCGACGGTGATCGACCATTTGAAGTTGTGGGCGTCGAGACGGTCGATCAGTTTCCATGACCAGAATCCCGAGTCGCCGCGCACCGTGGTCGGCCCGGCGGCCCCGGCTCGTCGCAGGTTCGCGGCGAGCTCGTCGACGAAGCGCACCACGCCTCGCGAGGACCCCGCGGACCCTTTGCGCATCCGTGCGCCGAGCACCTCGCCGGTGTCGGCGCGTGCAGCGAGCAGCGGGTGATAGCCGAGCACGCTGGTGTAGCCGTACGCGGCGCCTTGTTTTTGTTTGCCGTGGACCTCGCAGATCGTGGAGTCCAGATCGACCACCAGCGGCGCACGGCCCGGGCCTGCTCCCAGCTGCCATGCGCGAGCGAGCGTGCGCGACAGCACCGCTTCGAGCTGGCGGACGTGACCGAACGTGAACGTCCGCAAGAACGAACCGACCGTCGACGGCGCCATCGGGCGGAATCCCAGCACCCTCCCGGTGCGTCCGGCGCGCAGCATCTCGACGTGATCGATGTGGGTGCCGCCCGCGAGCATCGCGGCGACCACCGTGAGGATCTTGGGGCCCGGGTTCGCGGAACCCGTGCACACCCACCGCTCGATCAGCCCCAACAGGCCCAGACGGGCCATCAGCGTGCCCGCCAGGATCAGGCCCGCGTTGGCGACCAAGCCCTCATGATCGAAGGTCGTTGCGAACCGGTCCAGACTGCGCGATGATGCAGACACAAAAAGTGCCTCCTGTTTTTGAGACGAATGTGGCTTCTGACACCACAATCGTCGCAGATCAGGAGGCCTTTTTCGCGGACGCGACCACCCCCACACACCCACCACACCGGTGGATTCAGGCTAAGCCTGAATCCACCGATTGGCCTTTGGCGAGCGCGGGTTTCGCGGGTCGGTGGCGGGTTGGGGTGGCGCCGGGTTGTTGGGGGTGTGGTTTGGTGTGTTTGGGCGTGTTCGGCTAGGGGTGCGGGTGTGGTTCGGGCTTGTCGACGCTGGGTTTGTGTGGGGGCGTCAGTTCCGGGCTGTGCCGTTTAGCCGGAGGGTCCGGGCAGAGCCCTGAGGGCGCTGAGTGTGGCTCGGAATTGTGTTTCCCAGGGCCAGCGGGTGGGGTATCGCAGGGTGGGTGTGCCGGAGCGGTTGACTGCTACGGCGGCGAGGGCGACGAGTCGGGTGCGGCGGGAGCGGTTCGTGGCCGGCGATGCGCCGGCGAGCGTGGTGGTCCAGTGGCCGATGTTGTGGGCGAGCACGGCGCAGGCGAGCGGTGCGCAGTTCGCGCCGTAGTGGCCTGAGGGGACGTGCTCGAGGCCGGAGCCTTCTTTGATGTCGCGGATGGCGAGCTCGACGACGGCGTGGGCGCGGTGGAACTCGTCGGCGGCGGCGGCGTCGTGTTCGGTGTTGGCGTTGAATGCGTGGTGTCGCCAGTCGGGCCACAGTCGTTGCTGTGCGGTGTCGGTGAGGCGGGTGCGGCGCACGACGAGGCGAACGGTGCGCTTGGCTTTGCCGCGGCCTGTGGCATAGGTCGTCTCGGCGACTTGGGCGTGGCCGTCTTTGGTGTAGGCGATGTCGGCCCACGCGTCGTTGGGGATCGCTTGGATCGCTGTGCGAACAGCGGGTATGAGGGCGACGGTGATCGACCATTTGAAGTCGTGGCCGTCGAGACGGTCGATCAGCTTGCGTGACCAGAATCCCGAGTCGGCGCGCACCGTGGTCGGCCCGGCAGCGCCGGCTCGTCGCAGGTTCGCGACGAGCTCGTCGACGAAGCGCACCACGCCGCGCGAGGACCCCGCGGAGCCTTTGCGCATGCGGGCGCCGAGCACCTCGCCGGTGTCGGCGCGTGCGGCGAGCAGCGGGTGATAGCCGAGCTCTTTGGTGTAGCCGTACGCGGCGCCTTGTTTTTGTTTGCCGTGGACCTCGCAGATCGTGGAGTCCAGATCGACCACCAGCGGCTCGTCGCCGGGGCCCGCGCCCAGCCCCCAGGCGCGCGCCAAGGTGCGCGACAGCACCGCTTCGAGCTGGCGGATGTGACCGAACGTGAACGTCCGCAGGAACGACCCCACCGTCGAGGGCGCCATCGGGCGGAATCCCAGCACCCGACCGGTGCGCCCGGCGCGCAGCATCCCGACATGATCGATATGAGTGGCCCCTGCGAGCATCGCGGCGACCACCGTGAGAATCTTGGGGCCCGGGTTCGCGGAACCGGTGCGCACCCACCGCTCGATCAGCCCCAACAGACCCAGACGGGCCATCAGCGTTCCCGCCAGGATCAGGCCCGCGTTGGCCACCAAGCCCTCATGATCGAAGGTCGGCGAACTCCATCGGTGGTTGCAAGTGAACGGTCATGATGACCGTTGCGAACACATGCAGCCGACCGATGGAGGTGTCCAGGCGGGCGGCGTATGGCAGCGAGACTGAGTTTGGATGAGCGGGTGTTCATCGAGTCGTCGCTCGGGACGGGCCGCAGCGTCGCGGACGCAGCGCAGCGGCTGGGCCGTGATCGGTCCACGGTGCATCGCGAGCTGGCCCGCTGCGCCGGGCGGGCGGGCTATGACGCTCGCTGGGCGCACGCGTCGGCGTGCGCGAGGGCGCGACGAGAGCGAACGCCCAAGCTGGCGGCCGATCGGGTGCTGGCCGCCGCGGTCGATGAGCGCTTGAAGCTGCAGCGCCGTGGTCCCCGCACGCGACCGCGGCGGACCTGCGCGAGGCGGGCATGAGCGTGTGCGCGGAGACGATCTATCGGGCGTGCTACGCGAACGACGCGCGCAGCGGCCTGCCCGCCGGCACCTGGGCGAAGCTGCCGCGGCGTGCCCGGCGCCGTCGGCCGCGCTGCGTCGCGCAGGCCCAAAAGCCCAGCCCGCTGGGGGAATACCGGCCGATAGCCGACCGGCCCGACGACGTCGAGCCGACCGGCGGCGAGGCGGGCGACGAGCGTCGCGCAGGATCTATCGGGCGTGCTACCGTGTAGAGCCCGGCCACTGGGACCGCGACCTCATCGTCGGCAAAGCGAACCTCACCGCCGCGGTCACCCTCGCAGAGCGCACCAGCCGCTACACGGTCACCGCAGCGCTGCCCGACGGCTACGGCGCGCCCCAGGTCGCCGCCGCGGTCACCGCGGCGCTGGGCCGCCAGCCCGGCGCGCTCGTGCGCAGCCTCACCTGGGACCAAGGCCGCGAGATGGCCCGCTGGGCCGACGTCGAGGCCGCGCTCGGCATCGAGGTGTTCTTCTGCGAGCCGCGCTCGCCGTGGCAGCGACCCACCAACGAGCAGACCAACGGACTGCTGCGCCGATGGCTCCCCAAAGGCACCAGCCTCGACATCGCACAACTGCGGCTCTCGGTCATCGAGGACAACCTCAACCACATGCCCCGCCGACTCCACCACTGGACATCAGCACACGACATCTACACTCAACTCACTTGCAACCACCGATAGAGCTTGCCACCCCTTGCGCATCCGGGAGCGAACGATCTCGCCGGTGTCGTCGCGCACCGCCACCAGCGGGTGATAGCCCAGCTTGCCGCCGTGCCCGTACGCGGCGCCGCCCTTGGCGTCGCTGTGAACCTCGCAGATCGTGGAGTCGACGTCGACCGTGATCCGCCCGGCGGCAGGCGCGGCGCCCCCATCCCACGCACGGCCCAAAGCGAGCTCCTGGGCGCGGTCGAGCCGGCGCACATGACCCCACGTGAACGACCGCAGCCACGTGCCCACCGTGGACGGCGCCGAGGGAACGAACCCAAGCACCGCCCCAGCCGAGCCGGCCCGCAGCCGGTCCGTGTCGTCGATGAACGAGCCGCCCACCAGCATCGCCCACACCGCCGTCAGCATCTTCGCGCCCGACCCGCGCCGCCCCAGGCGGCCGCACCACCTCGTCGAACAACCGCTCCAGACCCAGCCTGCCAACCAGCGCGCCCGCCAAAAGCAGCCCCGCGTCCCCCACCAGGGACCCCTCGTCGAACACAGCCTCAATCCGGTCCAAACCCCCAACTACAGTGCTCACAGAAAGTGCCTCCCGGCCTGGCATCACGCCGCGTACCCAACAACGGCAAAATGCCACGTCAGGAGGCCTTTCCGGTGGACGCGCCCCACCCAAACCCCCCACCCCACCGGTGGATCAGGGCTAAGCAATCGCCTCCGCTTGCGCGTCGCTCTTGGCCATTCGATAGCCCACCCGCGGCTCAGCGAAGAAGTAGGTGGGGTTGCTCGCGTCCTCGCCCAGCTTGCGTCGTAGCCGTCTCAAGTGCGTACGCAGCGAAGCCAAGTCGCTGGGCGCCTTCGAACCCCAGAGCCTTCGCAGCAGATGGTCATGGGTCAACACACGACCGGCGTTGACTGACAGCTCGAACAGAAGCTGGTACTCCATTGCCGTCAACTGCAGCTTGCGTCCGGCGAGGGTCACGAGACGTTCACCGTAGTCAATCGTCAGATCGCCCAGTACGTAGGGCGCCAGCGTCTCGAAAGGATACGGTCCCGACTTCCTGCGCAAGGCCGCCTTCACTCTGGCGGTCAGTTCAGTGGGTGAGAATGGCTTGACGATGTAGTCGGCGGCACCCTCTTCGAAGGCCTGTGCGATCACCCGGTCTTGGCCGTAGCCGGAGATGAAGATCACGGGCACGTCGGTGAAGCTGTGTATGTCTCCCATCAGGTCGATGCCATGCACGCCGGGCAGCATCAGATCGAGAAGGACCAAGTGGGGGCGACGCTCCTCTACAAGGGTGAGCGTCTCGGTGGGGTCGGCAGTGACCGTCGGCTTGTAACCCGCATCCGAGAGCGTCTTGCGGACGTACCGGAGCGCCTGGGGATCGTCGTCCACTACCAGGATTGGCTCCCCTTCATGTCGGCGCTGTGGTCGCGGGCCTTGCTCGGGTCGAGGGGGCCCGGACGCCGTCGCTTCGACCACAGGGATTGTGAAGGCGAACTGCGCGCCCGTACCCGAAGCGTCGCTCTTGACCCAGATGCGGCCTCCGTGGGCCTCGACGATGCCTTTGCAGATGGCCAGTCCCAGCCCCGTGTTGCGTCCCGGGTCGTCGTCCTCCCAAAGGGAGAACTTCCGGAACAGGTGCGGCAGTCGGTCGTTAGGTATTCCCCTGCCTTCGTCGGCCACCGAGACCTCGACGTGGATGCCATCGAGCATCGCGGAGACCCTGATAGTCGACGCCTCCGGTGAGTGCTTGGCGGCGTTGGACAAGAGATTGCCGATGACTTGGACTATGCGCCTTCGGTCGACGATCACAAGGGGCAGGTCAGCAGCGACATCGATCTCGAGGTTGTCCCTGCCGCCGGCGTTCATGAAGGTGTTCCGGGCCCGGTCCACGAGGGCCGCAAGCTCAGCCGGTTCGGGGTTGACCAGCAGCGTGCCGGTCTCGATGCGCGCCACGTCCAGCAGGTCGCTGATCAGGTCACGCATGTTGCCAGCCTGGTCGAGGATGATGCGCAGGAATTGGCGAATCTCTGCGGGGTCCAGGTCGTCGGTGGCGTTCATCATTGCGATGACCGAGCCCCAAATGGACATCAGCGGCGTGCGCAGCTCATGGCTCACCATGCCGAGGAACTCGGCCCGCAGACGCTCCAGCTCCTCAAATGGCGTCATGTCCTGCATGGTGACGACGACGGATACGACGGCGCCCTCCTCGGTCCGGATCGGCGTGGCATCGAGCATCACGGTGACGCTCCCGCCGTCGGGGATCGCCAGCACGATTTCCTCGGCTCGCACCGTTTCGCCGGTACCGAGGACCTCGGCCAATGGGAGTTCCTGCAGGGAGATCTCGCCCCCGTCTGCGCGCCGCACAGTGATCAATTCCAGAAGCTGCTCGGTCATCTGGTCCGGGCTCCGCAGGCC
The DNA here is from genome assembly GCA_965226645.1 of Candidatus Poriferisodalis sp. GTDB lineage: Bacteria > Actinomycetota > Acidimicrobiia > Acidimicrobiales > Poriferisodalaceae > Poriferisodalis. Next base: position 886,621 of record CBDDDL010000003.1, on the reverse strand, counting down.
GTCGACAATCCGTCGCGCCTCTTGGTTGAACGACACCGCAGCACCCGTGCTCACGTCAAAGACAGCGACGCCGATGGGCGAGGTTTCGATCAGCGTTTCCAGGTCGTTCCTGGCGCGCTGCTCGTCCCGATGTGTGCGGGCGTTGACGACGACCAAGGCCACCTGCGAGGCGAACATCACGAGCGTCTCTTCGTCTTCTCGGCTGAACTCCTCGCCGGGCTTGTCTTTGGCCACGTGGATGTTGCCGACGCTGATCCCCCGGTGGCGGATGGGAACGGCGAGGAACGCGCTCACCGGAACGGGCGACCGAAACTCGGGGAGCCCCAGCGATTCGGTGTGCTCGGCGAAGTCCGCCACCCGCAGCGGACCCGAAATGGTGCTGAGGTATTCGAAGAATTGCGGCCCCTCGGGCATATCCCACAGCTGCTTGGATTCTTCAGCGCTCAAGCCCGACGCCTGAAAGTCCTCCTCCTGCCCGGAGTCGTCGAGAGTGGTGATGAGGGCGTAGCGGGCGCCCGTCAGCGAGCAGGCACTGTCCAGGACTCCTTGCAGTACCTCGCCGAGATCAAGGCTCTCGTTGATGCACAAGCTGGCATCGCTCAGGCGGGACAAGCGATCCCGCAATGCCCCAATCTGGATGTCCTGGTCGCCTCGTTGGGTCAACTTCGCTCCTCAAAGGTCGCGCGGGCTCGGGGTCCGAACCTAGTAGCCGGCGACCCAGTGGGCCTCCACGCCTCCCTGATCCGACGCAATGCGACATGGTCCCGATGCGCCCACTGTAAGAGGTGCGAGTGTTCAAGGCGATCGATAGGTCAGTTGGGATAGGCCGGTTTCATGATGCGGGAACGGTGACGGTCAGTGTGTAGGTGTGGGACTGGTCGCCGTTGGTGGCGGTGATCGTGATGATGTTCTCGCCTGCGCTCAGCGGCACCGTGGTGTTGGTCCCGGTGCTCATGTCGCCTCCGACGTAGGACACAGCAACCGTCGTAGAGGTGAACGCTGCCACGGCGGTCACCGCCGTGGACGTCGTGCCCGCCGCCACCGTCGCCTGGTAGTTCGTGACCCCCGGCTGGAACAGCCCGAAGTCCACCCCTGCGGCCGACAGCGAGGTCAGCGCTGATGTCACCGGCATGTTGTACGCGTACACCCTGTTGTCGTTGTGGTCGGTCACCCACATCGTGACTCCATTGGACCACATGCCGTGGAGATTGTGATTGTCCGCAGCCGTCATCGTCGCGAAGTCCAGGTCAGACTTTCTGACTTTGGTCGCCAGGTCGAACGCGTAGATCCTGTCGTCTCTGTCGTCGAGCACCCAGATGGTGATCCCGTCAGACCACAGGCTCGTCGGGTGCTGCACGCCATTGGACGCGAGCGTGTCGATGTCACGCTCCGAGCGCCTCGCGCCCCCATCGAGCTCATAAGCGAAGATCTTGTCCAGGATGTAGTCGGTCACCCACACGATCTCACCATCAGACCACATCCCGGTGGGATTGCGATTGCCGGCATTAAACGGACTGGCGATGTTCAAGTCCGATCGATAGACGCCGGTGCCGAGATCGAAAGCAAAGATCTTTTCACGGGTCCGATCCACAACCCTCAAGATCTCACCGTCAGACCACATTCCCCACGGATACGGGATCTGATTCCAATGCTGTCCTTTGCGCGAGTTGTACGCGATGGGAATGTCCTTGCCACGATCCCGCGCGCCGGTGTCCAAGTTATACGCGTACACGTACTCGCTGACGGCGTCGCTGAGCAGCCACAACGTCACCCCGTCCGACCATAAGTCACGCGGCTCGGTAAACCACTCTTTCGCCGGCGCACTAGAGCGGTCGGTCAGCGGGTGAACATCAAGGCAGGGGACTCGCGCGAATGGCTCCGTCGATGGTTCGCTGACGTCGATCAGGCTTACCAAGGCGGTGGCTATGGCGGTGGCCGAGGTGTCCTCGGACACTCCTTGGGGCAGATCGCCGAATCCGATCGTGATGCTCTCGTCCTCGTCGTCGTCACAGTCAGCGACCGCGGTGACCGTGATCTGCTTGGTCGTTTCCCCGCGGGCGAACGTTGCACGGGACGCCGGGAGCCTGTAATCCTTAGCGGTCGCGCCGCTGTGGGCGGTGACCTCGACGCGAACGGTAACGGCCCGCTCGGGATCCGCTGACAGTGTCACGATGACGGTGGCAGGGGTGCCGCCCTCGGTGGCGGTGTAGGAGGCTTCGCCGAAGCGCACTGTGACCTGCGGCGGGTTTTCGTTGTCGACAAGCGACACATGCGAGGTGCGGGGAGCAGCAGCGGCCACCCCGTCGGGCAGTATCCCGAAGCCGAGCTTGACGCGTTCACCTTTGTCGTCGTAGACAGTGTCGTCGGTCGCGGCGACTGTGAATGTCGCGGTCGTGTGGCCCGCAGCGAACGTCACTGTCACTGGTGTGGGCGACAGCGTGTAGTCGTCCGTTGTCGCCCCTCCTTTGGGTGTCGCTGTCACCGGCACCGTCACCTCGTGCGTCAGCGCCGTGGTCAGCTCCACGGTCACCGCCGCCTCCGCGCCCCCCTCGGTCGCGGCGTACTGTGATGCCCCGAAGCGCACCGTCGGCGTCGTCGTTGTGTCGTTGTCGTCCAGATTCACCGTCGTAGTGAACGGAGTCCCCGCGGTCACCCCTGTGGGCAGGTTCCCGAATCCGATCGTGATGCTCTCGCCGTCGTCGTTGTCGTTGTCGTCTGCTGCTGTGACGGTGAAGGCGGCGGTTGTCTGCCCCGCGTTGAACGTCACTTGCGACGGCGTCGTGTAGTCGTCAGGTGTGGCACCACCGTGAGGTGTCACGTCCAGCGGCACGGTCACTGTTTGGCTCGACGCCTGCGACAGCAACACGGTGACAGCAGCGGGGGTGCCGCCCTCGGCGGCGGTGTAGGAGGCTCTGCCGAAGCTCACTGTGGGTGTCCCCGGCGGTGTGGTGGTGACAGTGGTGGTGCCCCCTCCGCCGCCTGTGCCTCCGCCGCCTCTTGTGCCGGTGCCTCCTCCTCCGCTGTTGCTGTTGCCGGTGTTGGTGCAGTTGTGGGGTGGGTCCTTGAGTGCTCGGCGTGCGGTCTGGTGGGGGTCGGCGAGGCGTTGCGCGCTTCGGCCGGCGGGCAGGGCGTCTCGGAGTGCTTCGGCGAGGGTGTCGGTGTCGCCGACCAGGGTGATGCCCTGGGGCGCGATGTCGGCGATGGCCTGACGGGCCGCGTCGCCGAGGTCGGTCGCGGACCGCGCGTAGAGCACCACGCTGTTGCCCCACGCGGCCGCAAGCGCAGCAGCCGCGCCCACATCAGGCTGCGACCATCCGTTCGCGATCACCGCAGCAGCCACACAGTCCCCAGCCGCGACACGCGCCACACGCGCTGCGGTCTCGATCCGCGTCGCGCCCCACAGCCGCCGCGACGACGCCTGAGCACCGGCCGCGGCGACCGCCTCGGCACGAACCTGCTCGGACAGCGCTGCTGGGCCGCCCACCAACTCGATCCGCTGCGGACGGTAATCCCCCAGCAACTGAGCGGTCTCGTCGCCCAGGCCGTCACGGCCCCCATAGAGCACCGCGTCCGCGCCGCCCGCCGCCACCAGCGACGCCGCCGCGCCCACATCAGCCAGCGACCAGCCGCTCGCCAACGCCACCCTCACATCGTCCCCGCCGGCGCCCAGCACCCGACGCGCCGCCACCGCAGCCGTGCCCACCCGCGTCGCACCCCACAGCCGCTCCACCACAACACCAGGCAACAACACGCGCAGCTGCGCAACCACCTCATCGGACACCGCCGCCTGACCGCCCACCACCAGCACCCCCGAAGGCAGCACCGAAGACACCACACCAGCCGCGCCCTCACCCAAACTCGCAGGCGAATCAGCCACCACCAACGCATCGACCACACCAGCCGCCACCAAACCCGCCGCCACACCCACATCAGCCAACGACCCGCCATTGGCCAACACCAGCCTCACACCACCCTCAACCGGCGCCGACTGAGAACCCGCACCCCCAACAGGCACCAACACCGACAACACCGCAACCACGCACAACACCCCAACACGCCAACCCCGAACCAACACCGCAACACCCCCGACTTCCAAGCGAACAGCAGCAGGACCGACACCGACCGGAGACAGCCGAGATCACTCCACATCGTACACCAGCACAAAAAAGATGACGTGGCCATGACGACCTGACTAATGCGGCTTACGTGATCATCACGTCATGCGGGATGACCCCATCATCGTCAGGACAGGCCTCCCGGATACACCGCGCTGGGCCGCCCCGCAGCGCGCGCTCGCGCGCTCGCCGCTCGACGCAGACGTCGGCTGATTTCACGGTGACGGCGCTCGATGACAGCGACAACGATGACGGGGAATCGGCGGCGGCCGCGTTCGGGATGCTGCCAGCGGGCGTGACCGAGGGGACTCCGTTGAGTACCAAGGTGGCGTTGGCCGATGATGAGGTTCCACTCCATCACCGGCACCGACAACAACCTCGCCGCCGTCAACACCTTGAACGGCGAGTTCGTGCTCGCAGGCCACAAGATCGACGGCACCATCACCAACTGACCACTCCGACGTCCAACCGTGATTCGCGCATCACCACCGGCGGGCCCGACACGTGGTCCTGACCCGTGCTCTCTTGTCAAGCGGCCGTCGTGTGGGCGACGCGGCGATGAGGGACTGAGCTAAGCCTGAATCCACCGTTGTGGTGGGTGTGTGGGGGTTGCCGCGTCCACGAAAAAGGCCTCCTGGACTGGGATGATCGTGATGTCTTTCGTCACGTTCGTCCCAAAAACAGGAGGCACTTTTTGTGTCCGGGTCATCGCGCAGGCTGGACCGGTTCGCAACGACCTTTGACCATGAGGGCTTGGTGGCCAACGCGGGCCTGATCCTGGCGGGCACGCTGATGGACCGTTTGGGTCTGTTGGGGCTGATCGATCGGTGGGTGGGCACGGGTTCCGCGAACCCGGGCCGCAAGATTCTCACGGTGGTCGCCGCGATGCTCGCAGGGGCCGCTCATATCGATCATGTCGGGATGCTGCGCGCCGGGCGCACCGGTCTGTGTTGCGGTTGGCTTCGTGTCCGCTTTTGGGGGGTTTTTCGGCCAGCATGTTGGGGGTGCCCGATTGATTGGCTGGAGGAGTTGTGGAGGCTCAGGGACCGAGGAAGAAGAAGCGTTTGCTGGCGCCGTCGGAGAAGTACGAGATCTGGTTGCGGCTCGTGCGCGGCGAGGCCACTGCAGGGGAGGCAGCCGACCGGGCGGGGGTTGATCGCTCGACGGTCGCCAAGCTGCGCGAGGTCGCCCGGCGGGGCGCGTTGGAGGCGTTGGCGGCGTCGAGGCCCGGGCGGCGCAACGCTGGGCGTGACGTCGAGCTGGCCGCGGCGAACGCTGAGGCGCAGCGTTGGCGCGCGGCGCTGGCGGAGATGGCGGTGAAGGTGACCCTGTTGGAGGGAAAAGAGCGCTGGGGCTGAGCGGCCCGGTCCCCGCGCGCATCAGCGGTGCCGCGAAGCGGGGCCTGCTCGGCTTGGTCGCCCACGCGACCGAGCAGGGATGGCCGGCGAAGCGGGCATGCGGGTACCTGCAGCTGGAGCCTCGGCGGCATCGCCGCTGGGCGCGCCGTGCTGCCGCAGGCGAGGATCTGGCTGATTCGCGTCCTGGGGGGAGCCCCTCGCACGGTCTCACACCGTCGGAGAAGGCGGAGATCCTGGCGGTGTTCGAGGAGTGGGGCCACGTCGACCGGTCGCATCGCAAGCTCGCTCATCGGGGGTCGTGGCTGGGCCGGTTCTGGTGCGACCCCAGCACAGCGAAACGGGTCCTCGACGCCGGCGGCCTGCGGTTTCGCGCTCAGCCCAAGCGGACACGGACTGAGAAACGGCCATGGCCGCACTGGGTCGAGCCCGCCCCGAACCGGGTATGGATCTATGACACCGAGCGCCGCGAGGCGTTCTTGAGCCCGGCGGTGGTGAGAGGACACCGCGTCCGGCTCGTCGCAGCGAGCTGGTTGAAGCTGAGGGCAGCCGGACCCGGGGGACACCGGGGAGGGTGGAAGCAGCCCTGACAACGACGGGACGCGCCAGCACTGTCAGATGGTGTGGGTCCGGCTGGCAAGACGCAAAGGCGTACGTGAGGAACCAGTGGCTGAATGCCCCTCAAGAGATCCAGCAGCTCGAACCTGACGGATCAGGGCTGCGTTGCAACGCGCACCCGGCCATCTCTTTTGGGCGGGGGACTTCTGGATCGGTTGATGTCGCCGGTCGGGAGGTCATGGTGGGTGCCTGCGGCGCAGCCATGACGAGGTTGCAGGGGCATGGCTGGGCGCCGACCTCGTCGACGGGTTCAGGAATGAACGTGGGAACCATCTCGTTGGTCGGTCCCCGCTGCCCGGCCAGAGCGGCGGGCGCGAAGACCTGTCGCCGGTTGATGCCGTCGGGATGGGGCGCAGGGTTCGCAGTGGTGCGAGCACGGCAAAGCCGTGCACATGGCGAAGGGACCCAGTGTGGTCGCAGCTTCAATGCCGAACGGGGAGTCCGCTGGTGAATACCGGCGTTTCGTGGCCTGGCCTGTTGGAGGCCGAGCCGCGGGTGCTCGCGATGCAGTCGAAGCGCCGCCAATGGGCGAAGGCCGATCCTGGGGTGTTCGTTCGGTGACGTGTTCAACGTCGTCTGTGACCCGGCGTTTGTCGTTGTGGCGTGGAGCCGGGTGCGGGCAAACAAGGGCGCGCGAACCGCCGGCGTCGATGGGGTCGCTGCGCGACCTGTCGTGTTCGGTGTCGAGTCGATGCTGGACGGGCTGCGAGATGATCTCAAAGCTCGCCGGTTCGGGCCCGAGCGGGTGCGGGAGACAACGATTCCCAAGGCGAGCGGCAAGGTCCGCTCGCTGGGGATCCCGACTGTCGCCGACCGAGTCGTGCAGGCCTCGTTGAAGCTGGTGCTCGAACCGATCTTCGAGGCGGACTTCAAACCGTGTTCCTGCGGTTTGCGCCCGAAGCGACGGGCCCAGGACGCGATCGCTGAGATTCACTGCCTCGGCTCACCCCCCAGGAACTGCCACTGGGTGTTCGAAGCAGATATCAAAGCGTGCTTCGACGAGATCGACCACACCGCCCTCATGGAACGTGTGCGACGTCGAGTCCGAGACAAGCGTGTCGTGGGCCTGGTGAAGGCGTTCCTCACCGCTGGTGTCCTCGCAGAGGACGACAGCCGACGAGAAACGATCACCGGCACACCCCAAGGTGGGATCCTCTCGCCGCTGCTGGCCAACATTGCCCTGTCCGTGCTGGAGGGGCACTTCGCCCAGAAATGCCGAGGCGCTCGGCCCGGAATGGACCCGCGCCAAACGTCGCCGCGCTGGGGAACCGGTCATGCGCCTCGTCCGCTATGGGGACGACTTCGTGGTCATGGTCCACGGCACCCGCGACGACGCCGAAGCGCTCAGCGACGAGGTCGCAGCGGTGCTCGCTGCGATGGGGCTGCGCCTATCGGAACACAAAACGAGGGTCTGGCGCATCGACGAAGGGTTCGACTTGTTGGGCTGGCGCATCCAGCGTCGGAACCGCAGAGGCCGCGCTGGCAACAAAGCGATCTACACCTGCCCGTCGAAGAAGTCGTTGGCTTCGATCATCGCGAAGATCAGACTGCCGGCTCGCCGTCGACGTCATCGAACGCTCACAGACCTGCTGCGCCGGCTGAACCCGACGCTGCGGGGCTGGCGCAACTATTTTCGGCACGGCGTGTCAACGCGGACCTTCGGCCACGTCGATCATTTCGCCTTCTGGCGGATCGTCGGCTGGCTGAACAAACGCCACGTCGGGCTGAACACCCACACCCTGGTTCGCCGCTGCCTCCCAGGTTGGAGGATCCACGACGACGGCATCGAGATGTTTCGCCCCGAGCAGGTCGCCGTCGAGCGCTACCGCTACCGGGGCACCCGCATCCCGACACCATGGACAAGCGCGACAACCCGATCACCCGCACCAGCGGCATGACCGCACGCAGAGCCCGATGCGGTGAAAGTCGCACGTCCGGTTCGGAGGGCGGGCCGCACAAACCAGCCGACCGAAACACCGCCAGGCGCTGCGGTCCGACCCCTACACCCACTGGCCGGCGGCCGGAGCGCGGCCGGAGCGGCCACCACGGTGATCTGCGATGTCGTGTCCCGCAAACCGATCGCGGACATCACCTCCGCTGAGGTGACCAGCACCGAGACCGAAGCAGTGTTCAGCCGGGCGCTGCGCACAGAGGGCATCGACGCGGCCATCGCCCAACGCAACCCTGACGGGATCCGCTGCACAGCAGACCTCGAACACGACGGCCACACCCCGGTGCTGCTGGTGCTGTCGGACAACGGACCTCAGATGACGTCGCACACGACACGGGACTTCATGGCCTACGCATGGCTCGCCGCGCACTACGGGCGGCCGGGCACCCCAACCGACCAGGCATGGATCGAGAGCCTGTTCGGGCACGTCAAGCACGAGCACCCCCACCTCGAACGCATCAGCCACATCGCCGCGCTCCGAGCCGAGCTCGACACCGTCGCGCACCACTACAACGAAGTCCGGCTCCACGCCGGCATCGGGTACCTCACACCCGGCCAACAACACCGAAGCGAAGGCGAAACCGTCCCACAAGCACGACACGAAGGACTCGAACGCGCACGACGCCAACGGATCGCCTGCCATCAGACGCAACCCAAAACAGTGCCACCAGATGCAAGCTGAAACAACGCCAAAAAGCGGATACTAACTCTGACACACCTCATGGCGGTACGTCATGACTTTGTCAGTCTCTTTAGCTGCGACATCATCACTTCGCTATTCAACGGTGTCCTAAGATGGATCGTCATGAGAGGTCGGCTTCGAGCCTGGCGCAGTGCGGCGATGTGTGTGGTGGCGGTGTTGTCGGTGTTGGTGCCTGTGGGGGGTGCGGGTTCTCAGTCGGCGCCGGTCGAGGGCGGTGTGAGGCTGGCGTTGGCCAATCGCGGGTCGTTGGCTGACGTGGGCGTGGCGGTGGGCTTGGTGGCTGGGGGTGTGGTTGACGCGTTGGTGGTGGCTGATTCGGTTGGTGCGCTGGGCGAGGGCGCGGCTGGTGTGGTGTCTTCGGTGCTGCCTTCGGGGGTGCTGGTGGTGGGCGGTCAGGCGGCGGTGTCCGATGAGGTGGTTGCTCATCTGCGCGTGTTGTCGCCTGGTGTTGTGGCGGAGCGTTTGTGGGGTGCGACGCGGGTGGGCACGGCTGCGGTGGCGGCGCGTCGGGTGCTGGGCGCCGGCGGGGACGATGTGAGGGTGGCGTTGGCGAGCGGCTGGTCGCTGGCAGATGTGGGCGCGGCGGCGTCGCTGACCGCAGCGGGCGGCGCGGACGCGGTGCTCTATGGAGGCCGCGACAGCCTCGGCGACGAGACCGCGCAGTTGCTCGAGGACTACCGGCCGCAACGGATCGAGGTGGTCGGCGGCCCAGCGGCGTTGTCCGAGCAGGTGCGCGCCGAAGCGGTCGCCGCGGCCGGCCCGCAGGCTTCTGCTCGGCGACTGTGGGGCGCCACTCGGGTCGAGACCGCAGCACGCGTGGCGCGCACCGCCGCTGGCGACTGCGTGGCAGCAGCGGTGATCGCGAACGGCCGCTCAGACGCCGACGTCGGCGCCGCCGCGGCGCTGGCAGCCGCGTGGGGCAACAGCGTCGTGCTCTACGCCCAGTCCCCAACCGAGCTCGGCGACGCCACCCGCCAAGCCGTCGCCGACATCGCACCCCAGGGCATCACCCTGGTCGGCGACACCGAAACTCTCGCCGAGACGCTTCGCGACACCCTGCCCGCCGGCCGCAGCGCACCACGCGCCGTCGACGCGCACCAAGCTGCACGCCTCGCACTCAAAGACCCACCCCACAACTGCACCAACACAGGCGGAGGCGGCGGAGGCGGCGGCGGCGGCGGCGGCGGCGGTGCAGGCGACGCCGGCACAAGAGGCGGAGGCGGCACCGGCGACACAGGCACTGTCATCACCACACCCACGTCACCGAAGCCAGTGACAGTGCGGTTCGGTCGAGCTTCCAGCACAGCCACCGAAGGCGGTACGGCAGCGACCGTGGAGGTGAGGCTGTCAGCGGATCCCGAGCGCGCGGTGACTGTGCAGTTGTCGGTGGATGGCGGAGGCGGCGCGTTGCCGGGCGATTACATGGTGTCGGCGACGGAGCTGTCGTTCGCTGCGGATCAGGACACTGCGACGTTCACGGTGACCGCGGTCGATGACAGCGTCGACGATGACGACGAGTCGGTGACGATCGGGTTCGGGCGGCTGTCTGAGGGGGTGACCGCGGCGAGTCCTGGCAGTGCGACGGTGGCGTTGGCTGATAATGATTTTCCGCGGGTGACGGCGAGCTTCGGTCAAAGCACTTATGAGGCCGCTGAAGGCGGTTCGGTGTCGGTGTCGGTGGTGCTGTCGGCGGTTCCTGAGCGCGCGGTGACCGTGGATCTGAATGTGATCGAGAACTCCGCCACATCGGACGATTACATGGTGTCGGAGACGGAGCTGTCGTTCGCTGCGGATCAGGACACTGCGACGTTCATGGTGACCGCGGTCGATGACAGCGTCGACGATGACGACGAGTCGGTCACGATCGAATTCGGGACGCTGCCGACAGGGGTGGCCGCGGCCAGCCCGGCCCGCACGACGGTGAGCTTGATCGACGGTGATGTGACGCCGGTGGAGGTGAGCTTTGCCGCTGGGTCGTACACAGCGGCTGAGGGCGGCGGGGCAGTGACGGTGACCTTGATGCTGTCGACGGAGCCCAGGCGTTCGGTAGACGTGCCCTTGAGGAAGATCGGGGGCACCGCGACACCGGACGACTACACGCTGTCACCGGTCGAGGTGACCTTCGCAGCCGACCAGAGAATTGCGACGTTCACGGTGACCCCGGTCGATGACAGCATCGACGACGACGACGAGTCGGTCACGATCGGGTTCGGGACCCTGCCGGTGGGGATGACCGCCACGAGTCCCACCAGCACCGAGGTGACCCTGCAAGACAATGACGACCCGCAGGTGACAGTCAGCTTCGACAAAGACTCATACACCGCCACGGAGGGCGGCACGGTGGCGACCGTGACCGTGAAGCTGTCCGCGGATCCCGAGCGCGAGGTGACGGTGCCAATATCGGTGACCGGCGGAGGCGGCGCGATGCCAGCCGACTACGAGGTGTCGGCGACCGAGTTGACGTTCGATCCGGGGCAGACATCGGCGACATTCACGGTGACCGCAGTCGATGACAACTTCGATGACGACGGCGAGTCGGTGGCAATCGCATTCGTGCTGCCGGCGGGGGTGACGGCTGCCATTTCGCGCACCGCCCTAGTGATGCTCGCCGACAACGACGACCCGCTTGGACAGGTGACCATGTCCCTTCCAGCCGGTTGTGTGCTGCGCGATCTGATAGCGGGCGATGAGATGCCGTATTCCAGCTACGTCAGCGGGTGCGCTTCGCTCCATATTCCGAAGCGTAACGCTCATTACTACCGTTTGGTGGTTCGTCAGGAGGGCGCTGTGACCCTCGCGGTGAGATCGACGACGGCCAGTCATCTGCTGGTCCGTTCGGCGAGCGGCGAAGTCATAGCGCGATACGACGAACCTGGCGAGATTGAGTTCTATCGGCTTTCGCTGACCCGCACCTTGGGGGCTGGCACCTATGTGATCGAGGTTGCAGCGCAATGGGATCATTACAGGGACCATGGTCGCGGGCATACGCTGAGCTATTCAGGTCCGACGATCGCGCGGCCTGGAGCGTACAAGCTGGCCGGGCTGTCCATCACAGACGTCAACTTGGCACATTTCGCGCCGGGCACCACTGAGTACAGTCGGAACATTGCCGCGAATGTGCGCACGGTGACAGTGACTCCGACCGCCACGTTGGACGATGCGGAGGTGACGGTGATGCCTCCCGATGCGGATTCATCGTTGGATGGCCGCCAAGTTGATATCGAGGCTGACGGTGTCACCGAGATCACTGTGGCGGTGAACAGTCCCATGATTGTGGACGCGGAGACCGTGTATCGCGTCGTGCTAACGCAGCTGGCGAACACCACGGCACCGCTGTCTGATGATCCCGGTCTGGTCAGTCTGAGCTTTGAAGGCATCGACATCGGCGACTTCAGCGCGGACAAGACTGGCTACACCTACCCGCTCGGGTTCTACGAGCGCCTCAACGGCACAACTGCGACGATGTCGATCACGCCCGCCGATGGGGCGACCTGGACGGCGAATCGCTCCGACGAGAACGAAGATGTTGCCGGTCATCAAATGTCCATCGACGGGACAGACGTCATCTTGGTGACAGTGACATCGCAGGACAATGCCAACACGCGCGTGTATCGAGTTGCCCCCGAGGCACCAGTGACTCGCGATGCTTCAAAAGACATCTGCACGAGCTGCAATGTCAGCTTTCCGTACGGTCTGTGGTCAGACGGCGAGTCGATGATAACCATGGGCCGACAATGGAACACATTGCATGTGTTCGACATCGAGACGAAGCAGCAGCAAAGAACTTTGAGATTGACGCCTCCACGCTATAACGGTTGGAATGCGGAGGAGTCAAGGGGGTTTTGGACGGATGGCGAGACCGTCTGGATCCTGCACAAAGAGGACGGCGACTGGGAGCCGAACGACAACAACTTGCTCTATGCGTATTCACTAGAGACCAAAGCGCGGATACCTGGAAAAGACATTCAGTTTCCCGACGAGTGGGGCAGCCCCACCGCCCTGTGGATCGATGGCGAGAGCATGTACATGGCCACTTTTTGGGACGTTCTGCACATATATGAGTTTTCAGCAGATGCCAGTGACATCGACACAATCCGATACGATTCAGGGCACCCTGATGGGCCACCGAGCGGGAACACTCTGGCAATCTGGTCCGACGGCACCACACTGTATTTGGCGATCGACAACGCGTGGGTAAGGGCGTACGACGCCGAGTCCGGTCGCCGCATACCAGGGCTGGACTTCAGAACAAGTCCCCACCCTAGGCAGCCCTATTGGCCGCGGCCGGCACCGACGGGCATCTGGTCGGATGGGCGGACGATGTGGGTGATTGACAGTGCCCGTGGCTACCCCGAGGCCTACTCGATGCCCGAGAACGCCCGCCTCTGGAAGCTCTCGGTCAGCGACGGCGGCATCGGCCAATTCCACAACGGCAAATTCGAATACGACGTCGAAGTCCCAGCCGGAACAACCTCCACCACCATCACAGCCGAAGCCGCATTCGGCGGTGGTTCCTCATCGATCGGCTTCAGCGGTACCGACGCCGATGATCAGACCGAAGGCCACCAAGCAACGCTCACCCCAGGCGAGGACACGCAAGTCACCATCACCGTGACCGCCCCCAACGGCACAGACACAGAGGCCTACACCGTCACCATCACGCACGCGACGAGCTGAAATGCCCTCGGCTCCAGGGGCCTGACAAAGTCGGACGAGCGCCGCAGTCCCAGCACCCCGACCTGAATTGGCCCATTGTCATCATGGCGTGAACTAATACGACGAATGTGTCATAGATCCGTCATCATTGGTCCTATAGTGCATAGCTATGAGGCGCCACAGATTTATGGGTGGCGTTGGTGGGGTGCTGTGTGCGGTAGCGGTGGCGTTGTCTGTGTTGGTGCCCGTGGGGAGCGCGGGATCTCAGCCGGCACCGAGTGAGGGCGGTGTGAGACTGGCGTTGGCCAACGGCGGGTCGCCCTCTGATGTCGGCGCCGCGGTGGGCTTGGTGGCCGCCGGCGTGGTCGATGCGCTGGTGGTAGCAGCTGCTGTTGATGTGCTGGGCGAGGACGCAGCCGGGCTGGTGTCTTCGGTGCTGCCGTCTGGTGTATTGGTGGTGGGCGGATCAGCGGCGGTATCCGATGACGTGTTGGCGCAGCTGGGCATGCTGTCGCCTGGAGTCGTGGTTGAGCGACTGTGGGGCGCTACGCGGGTCGGGACCGCTGCTATGGCAGCGCGTCGGGTGCTGGGCACTGATGGCAGTTCTGGTGTGAGAGTGGCGCTGGCGAGCGGCTGGTCGCTGGCCGATGTGGGCGCAGCGGCCTCGCTGGTGGCAGCGGACGGCGCGGACGCGGTGCTCTATGGGAACCCTGACAGCCTCGGCGACGAAACCGAACTGCTGCTGGGCGATTACCGCCCGCAGCGGATCGAGTTGGTCGGCGGCGAAGCAGCATTGTCTGACCAAGTCCGCACCGAAGCGGCCGACGCGGCCGGTCCTCAGACTTCTACTCGGCGCCTGTGGGGCGCGACGCGTGTGGAGACCGCTGCACGCGTGGCGCGCACCGCCGCTGGTGACTGTGTGGCGGCTGCGGTGGTCGCGAACGGCTGGTCTCAGTCTGATGTGGGCGCAGCCGCGGCGCTGGCAGCGGCGTGGGGCAACAGTGTCGTGCTCTACGCCCAGTCCCCCACTGAACTCGGAGACGCCACCCGCCGGGCCATCGCCGACATCGCACCACAGGGCATCACCCTGGTCGGCGACACCGACACTCTCGCCGAGACACTGCGAGACGCCCTGCCCGCTGGCCGCAGCGCACAACGTGCCACCGACGCGCACCAGGCTGCACGCCTCGCGCTCAAGGACCCGCCCCACGACTGCGCCAACACAGGCGGCGGTGCAGAGGGCACCAGCACAAGAGGCGGAAATGGCACCGGCGACACAGAGACTGTCATCACCACACCCACGTCACCGAAGCCAGTGACAGTGCGGTTCGGTCGAGCTTCCAGCACAGCCACCGAAGGCGGTACGGCAGCGACCGTGGAGGTGAGGCTGTCAGCGGATCCCGAGCGCGCGGTGACTGTGCAGTTGTCGGTGGATGGCGGAGGCGGCGCGTTGCCGGGCGATTACATGGTGTCGGCGACGGAGCTGTCGTTCGCTGCGGATCAGGACACTGCGACGTTCACGGTGACCGCGGTCGATGACAGCGTCGACGATGACGACGAGTCGGTGACGATCGGGTTCGGGCGGCTGTCTGAGGGGGTGACCGCGGCGAGTCCTGGCAGTGCGACGGTGGCGTTGGCTGATAATGATTTTCCGCGGGTGACGGCGAGCTTCGGTCAAAGCACTTATGAGGCCGCTGAAGGCGGTTCGGTGTCGGTGTCGGTGGTGCTGTCGGCGGTTCCTGAGCGCGCGGTGACCGTGGATCTGAATGTGATCGAGAACTCCGCCACATCGGACGATTACATGGTGTCGGCGACGGAGCTGTCGTTCGCTGCGGATCAGGACACTGCGACGTTCATGGTGACCGCGGTCGATGACAGCGTCGACGATGACGACGAGTCGGTCACGATCGAATTCGGGACGCTGCCGACAGGGGTGGCCGCGGCCAGCCCGGCCCGCACGACGGTGAGCTTGATCGACGGTGATGTGACGCCGGTGGAGGTGAGCTTTGCCGCTGGGTCGTACACAGCGGCTGAGGGCGGCGGGGCAGTGACGGTGACCTTGATGCTGTCGACGGAGCCCAGGCGTTCGGTAGACGTGCCCTTGAGGAAGATCGGGGGCACCGCGACACCGGACGACTACACGCTGTCACCGGTCGAGGTGACCTTCGCAGCCGACCAGAGAATTGCGACGTTCACGGTGACCCCGGTCGATGACAGCATCGACGACGACGACGAGTCGGTCACGATCGGGTTCGGGACCCTGCCGGTGGGGATGACCGCCACGAGTCCCACCAGCACCGAGGTGACCCTGCAAGACAATGACGACCCGCAGGTGACAGTCAGCTTCGACAAAGACTCATACACCGCCACGGAGGGCGGCACGGTGGCGACCGTGACCGTGAAGCTGTCCGCGGATCCCGAGCGCGAGGTGACGGTGCCAATATCGGTGACCGGCGGAGGCGGCGCGATGCCAGCCGACTACGAGGTGTCGGCGACCGAGTTGACGTTCGATCCGGGGCAGACTTCCGCTGATTTCACGGTGACCGCAGTCGATGACAATGTCGATGACGACGACAGCGAGAGCATCACGATCGGTTTCGGGATGCCGCCCGCAGGGGTTAAGGTTGCCAAGCCGCGCTCCGCCCAAGTGGTGCTCGCCGACAACGACGAACCGCTCGGACGGGTTACCATCCGGCTTCCAGCCGGTTGTGCTCTGCGTGAGCTGGTTGCGGGCAATGAGATGCCGTATTCCAGCTACTACAGCGGGTGCGCCTCGCTCCATATTCCGGGGCGTAACGCTCACTACTACCGTTTGGTGGTTCGTCAGGAGGGCGCGGTGACCCTCGAGGTGAAGAAGGCGACGACGGCCAGTCATCTGCTGATCCGTTCGGCGAGCGGCGAAGTCATAGCGCGATACGACGAACCTGGCGAGATTGAGTTCTATCAGCTTTCGCTGACCCGCACCTTGGGGGCTGGCACCTATGTGATCGAGGTTGCAGCGCAATGGCATCATTACAGTGATCATGGTCGCGGGTATACGCTGAGCTATTCAGGTCCGACGATCGCGCGGCCGGAGGCGTACAGCCTGACCGGGCTGTCCATTACAGATGTCAACCTGGCAGGTTTCGCGCCCGGCACTACTGAGTACAGTCGGAACGTCGCCGCTGATGTACACACAGTGACAGTGACTCCGCCTGCCCCGTTGGAAGATACGAAGATTACGGTCATGCCGCCCGACGCGGATACGTCGACGGATGGCCACCAAGTCGACATCGCAGCCGTCGGCACCACCGAGATAACGGTCGCTGTGAGCATTCCCATGGTCGTGGACGAGTTGATCGTCTATCGCGTAGCGCTGAAGCAGTTGGCGGGCACCGCGGCGCCCTTGTCTGATGATGCCAGTCCCGTCAGTCTGAGCTTCGAAGGCATCGACATCGGCGACTTCAGCGCGGACAAGACTGGCTACACCTACCCGCTCGGGTTCTACGAGCGCCTCAACGGCACAACTGCGACGATGTCGATCACGCCCGCCGATGGGGCGACCTGGACGGCAAATCGCTCCGACGAGAACGAAGATATTGCCGGTCATCAAATGTCCATCGACGGGACAGACGTCATCTTGGTAACCGTGACTTCCCAGGACAATGCCAACACGCGCGTGTATCGAGTTGCCCCCGAGGCACCGATGACACCCGATGCGTCGAAGGACATCTGCACGAGCTGCGATGTCGCTTTCCCATACGGTCTGTGGTCAGACGGCGAGTCGATGATGACCATGAGCTATACGCAAAACACATTGCACGTATTCGATATGGAAACGAAACGGCAGACGAGCGCACTGGAGTTGGCGCTCCCAAGCTATAGCGGCAGGTATGCAAGGGCCGCAAAAGGGTTCTGGTCGGATGGAGAGACCGTCTGGGTCCTGCACCGAGAGGACGACAATTGGGAGCCGAATGACAACAATCTGCTCTATGCGTATTCGCTGGAGACCCAAGAACGTGTGCCCGCAATGGACATGGAGTTTCCCGACGAGTCGGGCAGCCCCACAGCCCTGTGGATCGATGGTGAGAAGATGTACCAGACCACCTTTTGGGACGTTCTGTACGTATACGAATTTCCAAGTACCCGCGATATCAAGGGCGTCAAAATCAAATATGATCCAGAACGCCCAGAAGCGTCCCCGATAGGGAACACTCGGGCAATGTGGTCCGACGGCACCACGCTCTACATGGCGATCCGCGACGGGTGGGTGCGGGCGTACGACGCCGAGTCCGTTCGCCGCATCCCGGGATTGGATTTCAGAACGAATCCCCACCCTACGAATACCTATTGGCCGCGGCCGGAGCCGACGGGCATCTGGTCGGATGGGCGGACGATGTGGGTGATTGACAGTATCCGTGGCTACCCCGAGGCCTACTCGATGCCCGAGAACGCCCGCCTCTGGAAGCTCTCGGTCAGCGACGGCGGCATCGGCCAATTCCACAACGGCAAATTCGAATACGACGTCGAAGTCCCAGCCGGAACAACCTCCACCACCATCACAGCCGAAGCCGCATTCGGCGGTGGATCCTCATCGATCGGCTTCAGCGGTACCGACGCCGATGATCAGACCGAAGGCCACCAAATAACGCTCACCCCAGGCGAGGACACGCAAGTCACCATCACCGTGACCGCCCCCAACGGCACAGACACAGAGGCCTACACCGTCACCATCACGCACGCGAACTGAACGACACGCGACGCCGTGTCAGGAGTTCCCTATTCTGCAGTGCGGAAGACCTCGATTCGGTTGTCGAGGTCGAACAGCAGTGGCATGTGTCGCCCGACGTCGTCGGCGGTGACCTCGGAGAGTGCTTGGAGCATCTGTGAGGGCGTGCCGACGAGGACGTCGTGGAGGTGGCGGCGGCGCAGCAGCGGGCCGGTGATCTCGTTGTTGTTGTCGAGCTGGTAGTTGTCGCGTGCGACTGACTTGGCTTGGGCGAGATCGTCTTGTGTGGGGCCGGCAGCGGTCAGCCCAGCGAGGATCTCGATGATCGCGGCGTGACTGTGTTCGAGCGCGTGCGAGGCACCGGTGGCGCTTATCCGGATCTCCCAGGTGCCGACCTCGATGTAGGGCGTCACTGAGATGTCGACTGCGAAGGTCTCGCCGAGCTGTTCTCGCACGGCGTCGACGAGCAGGTCGTCGATGAGTCCGCGTATGACGTCGGCGATGACGAGGGTCTCTGCTGTGACGGGCACTTTGGCGCCGAAGAGGACGTCGAGGCCGGATGCTCCGGCGTCGGCGTCGACCGGGATGGTGATGCGTTGGATGCCTGGGGGGAATCCGGGGTTGTGGTCGATGTAGGAGTCGGGTTCTCCTGCGGGCAAGGTGCCGATGTAGCGAGCCGCGAGTTCCGCAACGGCGTCTTGGTCGGTGTCGCCGACGATGACGACGACGAGATCGTCGACGTCGCCCAGGCGTGCCCGGTACAGGTCGAGCAGCGAGTCGGGCGTGGCGGCGTCGATCTGTTGGGTGGTCGCGATGAACCTGTACCACGGACTGTTCTGGTAGTAGGCGTCCCACATCGCGAACTCGGCGATCGAGGCGGGCAGGTTCTCGGCGCGGGTCCGGCGGGTTCGCAACTCCTGGACCTGCTCGTCGGCTGCGGCCTGTGTGACACGCGGCTCGGTGACATACAGCTGCACTAGGGCGAACAGGTCGTCGAGGTCGTCGGGGCTCGCGGTGCCAAAGAAGCCCTCGGTGTGCTCGCCGATGTAGGGGCTGAGCCGGGCGGTTGTTGTGGCGAGGTATTCATCGAGCTGCGTGGGAGAAATCTGGCTCTACGCAACCAAGCTGGGACGTCGGGTTCTGATTGGTGTGACGGGTTGAGTTTGGCATGGTTGGCGGCTGGCGGCGAGCAGGATGCGCAGCCGGTAGTTGCGGAGGTTGCGGAAGCCTCGTGCTGAGCGTTTGATGTCTTTGATGCGGGCGTTGGCGGCTTCGGTGCGTGCGTTGCTGGTGCGCGTGCGCACCGCGGTGAGTATCTCGGTGTGCCAGCGGCGCAGCGTGCGGGCCAGGGTGGTGAGTTCTGGCGGTGCGCTTGGGTGTGCGCACCAGGCGATCGCGTTGTCGAGGTGCTGTTTTGCTTGGGCGGGGTCGGTGGCGCGGAAGATGTCGCGGACGTGTTCTTTGGCGACCCGGCACTCGCGGATCTCGTCTGTGGGGTCGGCTGCGTCGAGGGCGGCGAGCATCTTGTCCCACGCGGCGGCGTCGAGCCGTTCGGCGCCGGTGAGCAGCAGCTTGCGCGCCTGGTAGAGCGGGTCGCTTTTGCGGCCTCGGTGCCCGGTGAGCTCGTGCTGGACGCGGCGGCGGGCGCTGTCGAGCGCGCGGTTCGCGAGACGCACGATCGCGAACGCGTCGGCTGCGATCTGTGTGTCTGGGCTCAGGTGCTTGTCGGTGCGGGCGCGTGTGATGCCGCTGCGGTAGCCCTCGTGGGGGTCACAGCACACGACCTCGATGCCTGCGAGCCATTCGGCGGGCTGCTGTTCGAGCCATCCGCGCAGCCCGGCGGCGTCGCGACCGTCGAAGATGTCGATGATCTGCCCGGCGGCGGCGTCGACCGCGGCGCACACGCAGCGGCGGCGCGCCAGCCGCGTCGCGGAACCCATCACGGTCTCGTCGAAGCCCAGCCGCGCTACCGGCGCGACCCGGCCGGGATCGCCCGCGACCCGTTGCGCTGCCGCAGCGACCGCGGACCACACCGTGGCCCACGCGACCCCCAGCCCACGCGCCACCGACGCCACGGTGCCCTCCACCGCCTCCAGTCGCCGGCGGCCCACTGCTCAGCGCGGCGTGTCAGCACCCGCCGAGGCCCCGCCAGCTCGCACTCCTCGGTCCACGTGCAGGCCTCGCACCCCGGGTTCGCGCACCGCCACACGCGCTTGTTCCACCGCACCTCGCACGCAACGCCGCCTGGATCCGGCGCGTCGCGCAGCCGCACCTCCCGGCGGCCCTTCGAACGCGCCCGCACACCGCAACCCCCACAACGCACCCGCCGCCCGTCAGGGGTCTGCACCCACACCACGATCTCGCTGCCCTCGACGCGAACCCGCGTGATCTCCACGCAATCCGCGCCCCCCAACACCACAGAACCAGCTTCACCCACGAGGGGCCTCCCGACTCTTGGACCGTTCGACAAGTCACAAGAATCGGCGAGGCCCCCGCCTCAACAGCGGACCCTCACATCACCCAGGTCCCAGCTTCGATGAGAAGAGCCAGAAATCTCTCCCTCGCCGGTTGCCACGATTGGAGCGGGCGCGGCCATCAGCGCCTCGATCGGTTCGTCGGACTCGGGCGGTGTCACCGGGGCTGCCGCTTCGATCGCATCCCGCAGCTCAGCGGCGGTTGGCACATTTGCGGGGTCGTCGCCGAGGGACACCACCAGCGGCGCCGCGCCCTCCAGCAGCCAGCGCAGGTGCGCAGTCGTCTCCTCGACGGTGTAGGTGTCGAGCAGCGCGCCGAGCCGGGCAACCCGATCGGCGATGCTCTCGATGCCCTCTCCTCGCGTGAAATGCGCCGCATAGCTGTCCGCGTAGGCCGAGCTGCTGATCGTGGGGGCGCGTTCGAGGCGGGCGTCGAGCGCAGTGCGCTCTGCGGCTGTGGCCTGTTCGAGTTCGTCGGCGGTGAACCCGTAGTGCGCGGCGCCCTCGACGATCGACAGATAGTCGGTGATCGCTTGTGCCAGGTCCTGGCCGCGCAGATTGGTGCCGTACAAGCGCAGCCCTCGCGCCTCCTGCCACAGGCCCAGGGAGGGCTCGCTGGCCTGGGACATCAGGCCGGCCCGAAACGCGCTGTCGAGGCGGATGTCGAGCATCCTCGCGATCAGCACCTCCATGTGGCGCAGCCGGTCGCCTCCGACGGTGCTCGGCGGCCACGCCGGCAGCTGCCAGTCGATCGACATCGAGATGTCGCCGTAGTCAGGGTGCGTGACCACGTCGGCGACCGGCTCTGTGACGAACGCCGCTGTGAACGTGTGCCGCTTGGGCTGGGCCGGAAGGGCGTCGGCGCGCGCCGCCAGCACGCCGAAGTGCTCCTCGACCTTGAGCTGCAACTCGGCGACGGGAAGATCCCCGACGACGACCACGGCCATATTGTCGGGCCGGTACCACGTGTCGTAGAACTCGCGCAGCTGCTCGGCGGTAGTCGACGCTATGGACTGCTCGCTGCCGCCGATCAGCATTCCCTCATAGACGGTGCCCCGGTAGTAGATCGCATCGAGGAAGTTCGAGTTGCGGCCGTTCGCGGACTCGTCGCGCAGCCGGTGCTCGTCAGTCACGATGCCGCGTTCGGCTTCCACGTCGGCGGGCCGGATCG
The DNA here is from genome assembly GCA_965226645.1 of Candidatus Poriferisodalis sp. GTDB lineage: Bacteria > Actinomycetota > Acidimicrobiia > Acidimicrobiales > Poriferisodalaceae > Poriferisodalis. The sequence continues at coordinate 864,870 of CBDDDL010000003.1, read as the reverse complement.
TGGCAGCCGACCGCCCACTGCGACAGCACCGTGAATGCCAGATCGAGCGCCTCGGGATCGTCGAGCGCCACGTCGAGCGAGTACACGGTCTCATCTGCGCTGGTGTAGGCGTTGACATCGGGGCCGAACTCGGTGCCGATGCTGCGCAGCACCTGACCGAGCTCGTTTTGCGAGAACCGCTCGGTGCCGTTGAACAGCATGTGCTCCACGAAATGCGCAACGCCTTCGAATCCGGGCGGGTCCACAAGCGCGCCAGCGTCGACGACCAATCGCATCTCCAGCGACTCCGCTGGTGTGCCGTTGGACCGCAGGTAGTACCTCAGGCCGTTGTCGAGGGTTCCCATCAGCGCATCGGGATCGAACCCCAACTGCGTCGGATCCGGATCGGCGGGCACGTAGTCGTCGAAGCCGCCCAGATCCGCCCGACCCGACGTCTGCTCCGACACTGCAACCGCCGTGTCGTCGGGGCCTCCATCAGCCGACTCGGCAGACGTGCTCCCATCGGACACCCTGGCGGCTTCCGGTACCTGGCTCTCGGTGGCCGCCGCTGTGACAGAGGGAGCGCCGTCGACCGGATTCACATCAGGCGAGCCCGATGAGCACCCGACAGCGCCGAGCGTCGCGACGAGAACAGAGGCGACGAGTCTGCGTCGCCTCATGGGCCCTGTCGGGTGTCGCCGAGAAGTCTGTTTCTCACGGCCCACACCACGATCTCTCGTCTTGCGCGGGCGCTCGGCTTGTCCTGGATGCGACAGGTCGCGTTCCGGACGGTCACGGTCTATGGTGCTGCGGGCTGAGGCGATCTGGGCATAGGTGCTGCGATTTGCATACACGGCGAGGCCTCCTGTTCACTATGGGTCAGTGCGGCCACGGCCCGACTCGCGGCGAGCCCCTGTGAGCCGCGGATCATCGCGAAGGCCCTCTTGCTGGATCGCTTCGGGCCAGGTTCGTCGGAATGGCTTTGTGGTGGCTCCGAAACTATCAACGACATGTCGGCTGGCATTGGTTGCTGTATACACCACAAATGCCGCCCCGAAGCATCTGCTCTGGCGATGCTTCGGAGCGGCAGCGCCTCAAATTGAGACGCGTGGTCGATGTGGACTAGTCGTTGTCGACGAACGTGATTGTCGTGCTCGACCGTGTACCCACAGAGAACCCGCGCGGCAGCTGGGAGCTGTCAAGTCTCAGCGTAATGCTCTCGTTGTCGTCGTCGTCGCCGTCGTCCCACGCCTGGACCTTGAACGTCCACATTGTTTCACCGTCCACTTCTGGTTTGTAGAAATCCTCCTGTACCGTATTAACGAGAAGTAAGCAGGCTTCATCCTTGTTAAGGGTGTCCTCGACAACACGGCAGAGACGCGACCCGCTACCACAGTCCGGGCCCGTTCCAACCAAGACGAAATCGGTGCGGTCGTCGTCGCAGTCGGAGTCGAATATGTCTGTTTGTGGCAACTGCACCGCACAGCTTATGCCGGATTTGTAACCGGCTGCTTTTGTACCGCACTCCGACTCCGTACCAGCATGCAAGAAGTAGAAGTCATCATTATGAGCGCCCAAATTGCGGCTCACTTCCATCCGTAATTCCACATTCCGTCCAGGCATCGCCGCATCATCCCACGGGTGACTCAGCTTGACCGTCACCGTCGCGTCCGTGCCGCCTTCGGTGGCAGAATAGCTGCTTTCGGCGAACTGCACCGTTATCGGTTGGTAGTAGAAACTCTTGTCGTCCTCAAACTTCACTGTAACAGTCTCACCTATTGTACCGCGAACCGTATCACGAGGCTTCGCGACGTTGTCTGGCCAGTCGCTGGAGTCTTGGTCCAACGTGAGGACCATTCGCCTTCTCGGATAATGGATATCACCGTCGCGCAAAGATATCGGGAATTCCGTCAAATGAGATCTGATCGTCACCGATTTTTCCGCCATAATCTTTATCCAATCCGGTGCATCGAGGTGGCTGGCCTTCAACCCGCCCAGAAGCTCCACCTTGATTGGCAACGTTATCGAACCCGGTGAATTGTTCCTTTTAAACTGCCGCAAGCCGACCAGTACCTCCTTATGCCACTCGTGGACAGTGTATGCCGTGCGCGTGAACAGCACTTCCACATCCGTAACGTGCGTTGTTGTATGGCTCTGCGCTGTCGTCAGCGGATCGCCGTCGTCTGTCGTCAGCGTATTGCCGTCGTCTGTCGTCAGCGTATTGCCGTCGTCTGTCGTCAGCGTATTGCCGTCGTCTGTCGTCAGCGTATTGCCGTCGTTGCCATCGTTGCCGTCGTTGCCATCGTTGCCGTCGTTCGGATCGTTGCCATCGTTGCCGTCGTTGCCGTCGTTCGGATCGTTGCCATCGTTGCCGTCGTTGCCGTCGTTCGGATCGTTGCCATCGTTGCCGTCGTTGCCATCGTTCGGATCGTTCGAGGTCCCCTGTGGTGTGCTTCGCGTCCCCGACGCGCCGCGGCTCGTGGCGCCGCCACCGCCGCGACCGCCGCCGGTCCCCTGGCAGTCGCGGGGAGGCGTGCCCAGTGCGAGGCGTGCTGCTTGGTGAGCGTCGGTGACGCGCCGGGCGCTGCGCCCTGCGGGCAATTGGTCTCGCAATTCCTGAGAAAGGGCGTCGGTGTCGCCGACGAGCGTGATGCTCTGCGGACCGAGGTCGGCGATCGCGGTGCGGGCTGCGTCGCCGAGCTCGTCGGCGCTTTCGGCGTACAGCACGATGCTTTGGCCCCATGCGGCACCCAATGAGACAGCGGTGCCGACATCGGCGTCGGACCAGCCGTTGGCGACCAGCGCTGCTGCTACACACTCCCCAGCGCCAGCGCGCGCCGTCAGCGCAGCAGTGTGAGTGCGCGACGCTCCGCCCAGCCGCCGCGACGGTGTCCCCGCGCCGGCGGCTGCTTTGGCGTCGGCGCGCACCTGCTCAGACAGTGCAGCGGGACCGCCGACGACCACCAAGCGCCGCGGCGACACCTCGCCCAGCACCGCGGCGGTCTGTTCGCCCAGACCGTCGACGTCCGCGTACAGCACCGCGTCCGCGCCGCCCGAGGCCACCAGGCCCACAGCCGCGCCCACATCAGCCAGCGACCAACCATTCGCCAGCGCCACTACCGGTCTCTCGCTAGAACCGGCCAGCGTTCGACGCGCTGCGGCAGCGGCGGTGTCTACACGAGTCGCGCCCCACACTCGCTCGATCGTCACACCCGGCAACAGCACGCCCAGCTCTGCTTCCACCTCGGGGCCCAGCACAGCGGTGCCGCCCACCAGCACAACACGCCCCGGCAACGCCTCACGAACCACACCGGCCGCGCCGTCGCCCAAGCTCTCAGGTGAGTCCGCGACCACCAACGCGTCAGCCACACCGCCAGCCACCAGGCCCGCGCCGACACCGACATCGACCAACGACGACGCCAACGCCACCGCCAGCACCGTGCCATCGGAACCAGGTGCCGACTGCGCCCCCACCCCGCCGCCCCCAACCAACGCGGTCGAAGTTGCCAGCGACATCACCAACAGCATCTTCATCCGGCCTCTAAAGGGGACTCGACGTCTATTACCAGTGCTCACAATGTTCATACAGCAGAGAGTAGCACGAAAATAACGTACACACATCAGAATCACTGTATTTTCATGCAAATAACGCCAGATATCACCTAGCGGCAGTCGCTTAGGTCAGAGGCGGATTGCTCATCGACGACGGTGACGGCTTGAGGACAGTCGCGGCGACGCGCTGTGCGAAGTGCGCCGCCGCCAGCGGCGTCTCGAGGGGGGACCCGCCCCGGAGCGGTGGGACTCCGGGGCGGTGTCGATGCGGGCAGCGCGTGTTGGGGTGGATCCACCGCCCGCGGGCTGCTTGTGTCAGTCGCTGAGGAGCGTGAGCGGTGAGCGGTGAGCCGCCGTCGAATCGCGTCCTGGCGGCGGGTGGCCGCTCGCACGATCGCCGGACCGTAGTGGTGGCTGGGCTTGGCCGGATTCGGGGGGGGAGGGGGGTACAGCGTGCTACACCACGCGACCCAACCAGCGCCCGCAGCCGCCCACCCAGCCCCGCCAGCCCGCTGGGCACACCACGGTCACAACCACGCCCGCTCAACATCACAACACCCCCAACCCCAAGCCGACAACGCCGACACAACCCCGGCTACCTCACACCAAATCCTACTCAACTTGCAATGACGAACTAATGATATAATGGCCAAATACACTTACGCATCAATGAATCGCTCTGGATCGCCCCGTCCGCTTATTACGCGGCGAGGACCCGGCAGCCTTCAGCCCGGGCTGTGCGCGACGCTTTGTTGTGTGGGGTGATCGCCCGGGTGCACGCAGAGAATTATTCCGCGTACGGGGCGGCCAAGGTCTGGGACCACCTCAACAACGTCGAGGGCATCGGGGTGGCTCGCTGCACCACCGAGCGCCTGATGCGCCAGTTGGGCCTTCAAGGTGTGCGCCGAGGCCGCCAGGCAGTGCGCACCACCATCGCCGACGCCGACGCCTGCCGGCCCGCCGACCTGGTGAAGCGGGACTTCGCTGCTTCGGCGCCGAACCGGCTGTGGCTCGCGGACCTCACCTACGTGCGCACCCACAGCGGCTGGGTATACGCAGCGTTCGTCATCGACGCCTACTCCCGGACGGTCATCGGCTGGCAGGCCTCGGTCTCGCTGCGAACGGGCCTGGCCCTCGACGCGCTCGAGATGGCGGTCTTCGCCCGGCGCCGCGCCGGCAAAGACCTCGCCGGGCTCACACATCACAGCGACCGCGGGTCGCAGCTTAGGTTCAACCGGTCGTCGCAACACTTCGAGATGGAGGTGTTCGATGGGACGGCAGCCGGGATGGATGGTGACGCGGACGGGGCGGCCGGCGATGCGGTCGCCGGGTCGTCCGCCGGGTCGACGCGATCTGGAGCGGGCGTTTTGGGTCGAGGTCGCCGAGGGGCTGTCGAGCGAGGATGCGGCTGTGGCGTGCGGGGTGTCGGGTCCGGTGGGGTCGCGTTGGTTCCGCGAGCGTGGCGGGATGCCTTCTGTTCAGCTCGGTGCGTTGTCGGGCAGGTATCTGTCGTTCGCTGAACGCGAGGACATAGCGTTGTGGAGGGTCCAGGGACATGGTGTGCGTGCGATCGCCCGCCGGCTGGGGCGTTCGCCGTCCACGGTTTCGCGGGAGCTGCGCCGCAATGCGGCCACCCGCGGCGGCGAGCTGGAGTATCGGGCCGGGACCGCGCAATGGAAAGCGGAGCTGATGGCGCGTCGCCCCGAGACCGCCAAGCTGGTGTGCAATGACCGGCTGCGCGGTTATGTCCAGGACCGCTTGGCCGGCACGATCAGTCGACCCGGCGGGGAGCCGGTGGCGGGGCCCGAGGTTCGCTTCGTCGGGCGGCGTCACGGCCGTCGAGCCGATCGGCGTTGGTCCAAAGCGTGGAGCCCGGAGCAGATCTCGAACCGGCTGCGGGTCGATTTCGTCGATGATGAGTCCATGCGGATCTCCCACGAAGCGATCTACCAGGCGCTCTATGTCCAAGGCCGAGGCGCTCTGCGGCGCGAGCTCGTCGCCTGTTTGCGCACGGGCCGGGCGCTGCGCGTCCCCCGAGCGCGCAGCCGGGGACGCGGCAAGAAATTCGTGAGCGATGAGATCATGATCAGCGAACGGCCCCCCGAGGTCGACGACCGCGCCGTTCCCGGCCACTGGGAAGGCGATCTGATCCTCGGGCTCGACAGCTCAGCCATCGGAACCCTCGATGATTAGTTCCAAGGGGTCGGGTCCACCGGTTGTGGGGTGAGGGTGTCCAAGCTCGGGGTGTGTATTCACGCTTCGATCTTGGAGGTTCTCAGCATGGGCCCGGACTTGGACACCCTCGCGACCGCACTGTATGTGAGGATCGATGACCTGTTGGCGCAGAACCCTGGGTGGGCGCCGCAGCGGCCTGTGGTGGGGTTCGCCCCGAAGCTGTCGGACGCGGAGCTGGTCACCCTGGCGGTGATCTCGGCGCTGCTGGGCTATGACAACGAGTCGCAGTTCGTGCGCTACGCGAAAGCGCATCTGGGGCCGTGGTTCCCCTATCTGCCCAACCGCGACGGCTACAACAAGCGGCTGCGGCGCAGCGGCGAGATGATCGCTCGGGTGAGGGAGTGTCTCGCACGCGAGTGCGAGTCGTGGCACGACGACGTGTGGCTGGTCGATTCCACGCCGGTCGAGTGCGGCACCAGCCGCGAGACCCAAAAGCGCTCTGACCTCGCCGATGGGCCCAATACGGCTGGTGCGCGTCGCATTCGCGGTACTTCAGGGGTCTGCGGCTGCATCTTGTGGCCACCCCGTCGGGGCTGCCGGTCGCGTTCGCTCTCGCCGGCGCGAAAGCCGACGAACGCGACGTCTGCGCGGCCATGATCGCCGCGGCCGGGATCGCCCGGCCCGGCCAGACCCTCATCGCCGACAAGGGCTACCGCTCTGCTGCGTTCGAAGCCGACCTCAACGACGCCGGCATCACCGTGCTGCGCCCTGCCACCCGATCCGAACCCCCACGGCCCGGCGCCAGATTCCTGCGGCCCCTGCGCCAGATCATCGAATCGATCAACCAGACCCTCAAAGGCCAGCTCAGCCTCGAACGCCACAAAGGACGCACCCGCTCCGGCGTCGCCGTGCGCGTCCTCACACGGCTCCTCGCCCTCACCGCCGCCATCTGGCACAACGAGACCCACCGACACAGCCGACCAGCACGCTCACTCACCTCCTACGACCACTAACCCCTTGGAACTAATCATCTCGTTGAGCGCAGCACCCGGTTCACGATGCTGCTGCACCTGCCCCCCATGGACGGGCACCGCCAAGGACCACGCGCCAAGAACGGACCGGCGCTCGCCGGCCACGGCGCCCAAGCCGTCCGCGACGCGATCGCCGCCCAGATCGCCACGCTGCCGCGCGAGCTGCGCCGCTCATTGACCTGGGACCAAGGCGCCGAGATGGCCCAGCACGCCCAGCTCCGCATAGCCACCGGCCTCGACGTCTGGTTCTGCGACCCGCAGTCCCCATGGCAGCGCGGCACCAACGAGAACACCAACGGCCTGCTGCGCCAGTACTTCCCCAACCGCACCGACCTCGCCCGACACACCCCACACGACCTCGACGCAGTCGCTCACGCCCTCAACACCCGACCCCGAAAAACCCTCAACTGGAAAACCCCAGCCGAAGCCCTCAACGAACACCTACTCTCACTCCAACAAGCCGGTGTTGTGAATCGCCCCGAGTTTCGTGGAGGCTCTGGGGTGCCTTGGAGTTGGTGGAGGCGGATTGTTGGATTCATGCTGCCGTTGGTGGTTGATGTCGAGTCTCGAACTCGATGGGTGTCAGCATGCCTAGCGCGGAGTGGCGGTGCTGACGGTTGTGGAAGATCTCTAGGTATTCGAAGATCGCGTTGGCCAGCTCGATGCGGGTCCGCCAGCGTTTGCGGTCCAGCAGCTCGACCTGCATGCGGCTCCAGAACGACTCGATCATCGCGTTGTCGAAGCAGTCGCCGATCGATCCCATCGACGGCAAGAGCCCTGAGTCGACCGCTCGCTGGGTGAACGCCCACGACGTGAATTGGGTGGATTCAATCGGTTGTCGCAACACCGGGTTGTTGGAGGGAGCGTAGGTGTTCGTTGAGGGCTTCGGCGGGTGTGCGCCAGCCGAGGGTTTTGCGCGGCCGGGTGTTGAGGGTGTGGGCGACGGCTTGGAGGTCTTGCTCGGTCCAGCGGGACAGGTCGGTGCCTTTGGGGAAGTATTGGCGCAGCAGCCCGTTGGTGTTCTCGTTGGTGCCTCGCTGCCAGGGGCTGTGGGGGTCGCAGAAGTAGACCGGTATGTCGGTCTCGACGGTGAACGCCGCGTGGGCGGAGAGTTCTTTGCCTCGGTCCCAGGTCAATGATCGGCGCAGCTGCGCGGGCAGGGTGGTCATCGATGCTGCGAGCGCGTCTTTCATGGCTGCGGCGCCGTAGCCGGCCAGGGCGGGGCCGTTCTTGGTGCGGGCGATGACGCCGTAGCCGTCGGCGCGGGGCAGGCGGGGTCAGCATCGTGAATCGGGTGGTCCGCTCGACGAGGGTGCCGATCGCTGAGCGTTGCAGGCCGATGACCAGGTCGCCTTCCCAGTGCCCTGGCACTGCCCGGTCCCCAGCCTCGGCGGGGCGTTCGCTGAGCATCAGCTCGGGTGTGACATGGGCCCAGGCCTTGTTGCGGGTCCGGGCTCGAGGGACCCGCAAGGCCCGCCCGGTGCGCAGGCATGCCACGAGCTCTCGCTTGAGAGCGCCGCGGCCGTGGACATAGAGGGCCTGGTAGATCGCTTCGTGGCTGATGCGCATGGACTCGTCATCGGGGAACTCGACCCGGAGCCGGTTCGAGATCTGCTGCGGGCTCCATCCTCGCACCCACCGGCGGTCCGCGCGATATGGCTTGTTGCGCCCTTTCCACTCAGCCGCCGCAGGCCCAGCGGCCGGCGTTCCGTCCGGGCGCCGCACCTCGCCCGAGAGCCGTTCGGCCACATAGCCCCGCAGACGCTCGTTCTCGACGAGCTCGGCCGTCTTGGGACGACGAGCGACCAGCTCGGCCTTCCACAGCGCGACCGACGCCCGATACTCCAGCTTTCCGCCGCGGGTGGCCGCATTTCGGCGCAACTCCCGGGAGATCGTCGACGGGCACCGACCCAGCCTGCGGGCGATCGCTCGCACACCGAGACCCTCAGCGCGAAGCACCGCGATCTCCTCTCGCTCGCCGAACGACAGATACCGGCCCGACAACGGGGCAAGCTCAACAGTGGCCATCCCGCCACCCTGCCGGAACCAGCAGCTCCCCACCGCCTGGGACACCCCCACAGCCACAGCCGCCTCCTCGCTCGACACCCCCTTGACGATCTCACCCCAAAACCCCCGCTCGACCTCCCGCCGCAACAACGGCTTGCCCGGCGACCTCATCGCCGACCGACCCGTCAACTCCTGCATCCACCCCGCCGGCCTGCCCATCGCGCACCCCCATCATCGAGGTGTTGCGACGACCGATTGAATCCACCCAGTTCACGTCGTGGGCGTTCACCCAGCGAGCGGTCAACTCAGGGCTCTTGCCGTCGATGGGATCGATCGGCGACTGCTTCGACAACGCGATGATCGAGTCGTTCTGGAGCCGCATGCAGGTCGAGCTGCTGGACCGCAAACGCTGGCGGACCCGCATCGAGCTGGCCAACGCGATCTTCGAATACCTAGAGATCTTCCACAACCGTCAGCACCGCCACTCCGCGCTAGGCATGCTGACACCCATCGAGTTCGAGACTCGACATCAACCACCAACGGCAGCATGAATCCAACAATCCGCCTCCACCAACTCCAAGGCACCCCAGAGCCTCGGCAAGCTCTACCGGTGGTTGCAAGTGAGTTGAGCGTAGATGTCGTGTGCTGATGTCCAGTGGTGGAGTCGGCGGGGCATGTGGTTGAGGTTGTCCTCGATGACCGAGAGCCGCAGTTGTGCGATGTCGAGGCTGGTGCCTTTGGGGAGCCATCGGCGCAGCAGTCCGTTGGTGTGCTCGTTGGTGGGTCGCTGCCACGGCGAGCGCGGCTCGCAGAAGAACACCTCGATGCCGAGCGCGGCTTCGACGTCGGCCCAGCGGGCCATCTCGTGGCCTTGGTCCCAGGTGCGGCTGCGCACGAGCGCTGCGGGCTGGCGGCCCAGCGCCGCGGCGGCCGCGGCGGCGACCTGGGGCGCGCCGTAGCCGTCGGGCAGCGCTGCGGTGACCGTGTAGCGGCTGGTGCGCTCGGCGAGCGTGACCGCGGCGGTGAGGTTCGCTTTGCCGACGATGAGGTCGCGGTCCCAGTGGCCGGGCTCCATGCGGTCCTCGACGTCGTCGGGCCGGTCGGCTATCGGCCGGTATTCCCCCAGCGGGCTGGGCTTTTGGGCCTGCGCGACGCTGCGCGGCCGACGGCGCCGGCAGCGCCGCGGCAGCTTCGCCCAGGTGCCCGCCGCCAGGCCGCTGCGCGCGTCGTTCGCGTAGCACGCCCGATAGATCGTCTCCGCGCACACCCTCATGCCCGCCTCGCGCAGGTCCGCCGCGGTCGCATGCGGGGACCACCTCAGCTTCAGACGCTCAGCGACCGCGGCGGCCAGCACCCGATCGGCCGCCAGCTTGGGCGTTCGCTCTCGTCGCGCCCTCGCGCACGCCGACGCGTGCGCCCAGCGAGCGTCATAGCCCGCCCGCCCGGCGCAGCGGGCCACCTCGCGATGCACCGTGGACCGATCACGGCCCAGCCGCTGCGCTACGTCCGCGACGCCGCGGCCCGTCCCGAGCGACGACTCGACGAACACCCGCTCATCCAAACTCAGCCTCGCTGCCATACTGGACACCTCCATCGGTCGGCTGCATGTGTTCGCAACGGTCATCATGACCGTTCACTTGCAACCACCGATGGAGTTCGCCCTCCAACAAAGCCAGAGCGGTTCATTGCGCTGAAATGGCGGATGATGAGGGCGTTTCACTTGAAGGGGGAGTCTTCCCCCTTCCTTCGTTGAGCGTTGGGCACCCGCCGACAAGGCTCGTGCGGTCAGCGCTTTGGGCCAGATCGGAGAAGGCCACGGCTGTAAATGGCAAGAGGGCACAGCTATCGCTGATGCCGCCAAGCAAAGTATCAACGAAGGTGATCTCGCCGTGGACCTGGCGCACTCGGCAGCGAGTTGCCGAGTCGGCAGTGACGATGAGGACAGGGGGATCGTCGATCGGGGATGGGTCTTTCGTGTGTGCAGTGTGTCGTCGAGCACGCGGCCGGCCGGTCGCGGATGTCCGTCTCGCTGTTCTCGGGGTTTGTGCGTGGCCATCCGTTGCCCCGGATAATGCCCCATTATCGCCGGTTGTGCGTGGCCACGCAGCGCTGATCCCCAGCACCTACGCGGTCGCCCCCTATGGTGACTCTGCGCGTTATCTCCGATTGGAAGGGGCGGCCGGGATGGGAGAGGTGGTCCAGATCGGCCCTCAGCGGTCGTCTGAGACGTCGATCGCTGGCCTGGCGGACGATTTCCTGGCCGCCGTGGACCTGTCGGCCAACACCCAGCGCGCCTACCGAGGAACCTTCGAGAAGCTCATCGAGGACGTGGGGCACCGCAGCCTCGCCAGCATCGGGCGCGCCACGATCGAGCGGCACCTACGCGAACGCTACGCCGAGCGGGCACCGGCGACCGTCAACCGTCACCTCGCTGCGATCTCGGCGATGTTCGCCTGGGCGGCCGAGATCGGCATCATCGACTCGTCGCCCGCAGCAAGCATCCGCCGGCGACGGCAGACCCGCAGCAGCCAAGCCGAGCGCCAGGCGCGCCCCATTCCGATCGAGGAGCTGCGGGCGCTGTGGGACGACCGCGACTATCTGATGCGGGACCGGGTGCTGTGGCGGTTGCTGTACGACAGCGCCGCGAGAGCGAGCGAAGTCCTGAGCCTCAACATCGAGGACCTCGACCTCGCCAAGAAACGCGCCGCGATCATCGGCAAGGGCGGCAACGCTGAGACGATCCAGTGGTCCACCGACACCGCCAGGGTGCTGCCGGCGATCCTGCGCTGGTACCACCGCCGCCGCGAGACCGGTCCGCTGTTCCTGTCGAACCGACGGCTGCGGGGGGCGGCACCTGGTGATGTGTGCCCGCTGACCGGCCGGCCGAGGCTGTCGTACAACCGCGCAGCGGAGATCTTCAAAGCCGCAAGCGGCGGCCGCACCCTCCATCAGCTGCGCCACTCCCGCCTGACGCACCTCGCTGAATCCGGCGTCGACGTCACCATCCTGCGCGCCGTCAGCCGACACAGCTCGCTGCGCACTCTGGACCGGTACGTGCATCCCTCCGCCGAGTCGGTCGCGGCGATTCTCGAGGAGAACCCGCCCGGGCAACGCAGCCGATAGGGCTGCTAGAGGAAGACCGCTGCGCATACCGCAGACAGGAGCAGCGGCGGGGCAGCGAGCCAGGTGGTGTTCCACATCCCGAGCAGGACGTCGAGGTCGATGTGGGTGCGCACGTCGTCCTCGGTGCCCTCAGTCATGACCAGCTCGTACGCGCGCATCCGGTCCTGCGGATTGTCTAGGTCGTGGTCGCCTTGGCCGCTCCATGCGATGCGGTTCAGCAGCTTCACACGCCCAGTTCGGCCGCGGCAGGGCCATCCCCGAGATCGTCGGGGATCCCCACGGGTCGGAAGAAGCGGGTAGCGGGCTGCAGGTCAAGACCGGGGCCGCGAGCCGGTCGGTGCCGTCCTGGGTCCTGGCCGAGTGCTCGTACGAGGTCGGGAATGCTCGTCACGAGCGTGTCCCATACGATCTCCGGCTCGACGCGATGGTATTCATGCATGGTGAGATTCCGCATGCCGCGTATGTCGTCCCAAGGAATGTCGGGATGAGCGCTCGTAGTAGTGGCGGTCAGGCGCGAAGCGGCCTCTCCGATGATGGTGATCATCCGTTCTGCGACAGGCTGGTTCTTCCAATCGTCACGGAATGCAAGCCGGCCCTCCTGGACAATCCGCGAAGCCATTTCCGCCGCCCGCGCGATGTCGCTGATGCGTGCCGAGTCGCTTCGGGTCACAGCGAAATCGCGTCGCGGAGCATTGATGTGTACGGAGGCTCCAGCGCGCGCTCGGACGACACGTCAACCTCACAGCCGAGCAGCTCTTTGAGTTCACGCTTCAGGGCCGCTACGTCGACCAGAGTGGTCCCCGGGGCGAAGGTGCACACGAAGTCGCAGTCGCTGTCTTCGTGGTCTGTGCCGCGCGCCACGGAGCCGGCCAGGGCAATTGAGGACGCCTTGTGCCTGCGGGCGGTTGCGATGATCGCCTCACGGTGACGCTCGAGGATCTCACTACGCCGAGACATGGCGCCAGCGTATCGCCGGTGAGGTGGGCGGCCGGTGGGGGCGCACCTGATCTGCGTGGCGCCTACTCAGCTTTCGGTTTGATCAAGATCGGAGCTGCCACGCAGAAGGTCGCGGAGCGGCGCTGATGGATCCATCGCGCCGGTCCGTACCCCGTGACGTAGCTCTTGCCTCCATGCCGCCATTTCTTCGGGACTCGGCTTGCTGACGATCCTTGGGAACCCATGCCGGTCGGCGTCTACGACGAACACGTAGGCGTCCGTTCCACACCTCGGGCAGGTTTCAGGCCAGTCGTCGAGAGGGCAGGCGCATTGCGCGCAGAACAGGCCGAAGTAGCCGGGCGAACTCCATCGGTGGTTGCAAGTGAACGGTCATGATGACCGTTGCCAACACATGCAGCCGACCGATGGAGGTGTCCAGTATGGCAGCGAGACTGAGTTTGGATGAGCGGGTGTTCATCGAGTCGTCGCTCGGGACGGGCCGCAGCGTCGCGGACGCAGCGCAGCGGCTGGGCCGTGATCGGTCCACGGTGCATCGCGAGCTGGCCCGCTGCGCCGGGCGGGCGGGCTATGACGCCCGCTGGGCGCACGCGTCGGCATGCGCGAGGGCGCGACGAGAGCGAACGCCCAAGCCGGCGGCCGATCGGGTGCTGGCCGCCGCGGTCGATGAGCGCTTGAAGCTGAGGTGGTCCCCGCACGCGACCGCGGCGGACCTGCGCGAGGCGGGCATGAGCGTGTGCGCGGAGACGATCTATCGGGCGTGCTACGCGAACGACGCGCGCAGCGGCCTGCCCGCCGGCACCTGGGCGAAGCTGCCGCGGCGCTGCCGGCGCCGTCGGCCGCGCAGCGTCGCGCAGGCCCAAAAGCCCAGCCCGCTGGGGGAATACCGGCCGATAGCCGACCGGCCCGACGACGTCGAGGACCGCTCGCAGCCCGGCCACTGCGAACGCGACCTCATCGTCGGCAAAGCGAACCTCACCGCCGCGGTCACCCTCGCAGAGCGCACCAGCCGCTACACGGTCACCGCAGCGCTGCCCGACGGCTACGGCGCGCCCCAGGTCGCCGCCGCGGCCGCCGCGGCGCTGGGCCGCCAGCCCGCAGCGCTCGTGCGCAGCCTCACCTGGGACCAAGGCCGCGAGATGGCCCGCTGGGCCGACATCGAAGCCGCGCTCGGCATCGAAGTGTTCTTCTGCGAGCCGCGCTCGCCGTGGCAGCGACCCACCAACGAGCAGACCAACGCACTGACGCGCCGATGGCTCCCCAAAGGCACCAGCCTCGACATCGCACAACTGCGCCTTGCGGTCATCGAGGACAAACTCAACCACATGCCCCGCCGACTCCACCACTGGACATCAGCACACGACATCCACACTCAACTCACTTGCAACCACCCGTAGAGCTTGCCAACCCTCGGCCGATGCCACTGTCGGGGTCACCCGATTGGCCTCGGTGCCGTGCCCATCGAGTGGCCGCATCGCCCCCACATGTGCGCGAACGCTGGGACCGCTGGCTGCGCGATCGCGAGCCGATCGTCTGACGCTGTGCTCACACCTCTGCAGCTGTGTGACTGGGTCCGCCAATGGCGTGACGAGCTGCCGGACTCGCCGCACGGTCGTCGGTGATGCGAGCCACGGCGATTGTCGTGTTGTCAATCAAGCCGACGAGTTGTGCGGTGTCCATCAGCGTGTCCGCCACTTCCCCAGCAGTGCCTCGCCGGTCGGGCGGCAGCGCAAAGCCGAGGCTGAGATCATCGGGATCGTCACCGAACCAACCCCGATCATGGGCCACCAAAATCGGGTCGAACAAGCCGTCAGTCGCCAATACGACCAGCAGGCCCTGTTCGCGAATCCAGGCTTCGACGTTCGCTGCTGGAACATCGTCGCTGAGACTTTCAAGGTGACCAGGCGGCAACTCGTAGCTGTCGCCGCGATTCGCGCGGAACATGCCAATGCCTCGACTGACGAAACCCATCGGCCCACCATGAGGTGTGCTGTGCCAGCCAGGCCCGCCCCCAATTGGCACCAAGAACGCCATCGAATCACCCACCCACGACACCAACAAGCCGCCCTGAGGGGTCCACGCCGCGACGACCAGCGTCGTTAACGCAATCACCGACGACAGTCCCTCGTTGAAGCTGCGCATTTCAGGATGCAACTGCCACGCCGCCGCATTTGCCGCGTCGAAAGCCGCAACCATCTCAACTGAATCCGCGATCCGGCCAGGCAGTGCATCTACAGCCGCCTGCGCGGCTTCATCCCCGAACGGATGACCACCCAGCCCGTCCGCCACTGCCATCACCCACGAACCGTCAGCGTTCACGACCGCACGGACGCGATCCTCCTGCCGATCCCGAGGACCGACCTCAGCACGCGTCGCGATGTCCACATGAATGCTCGAGACCATGACTCGCATCCGTTCAGGCTTGCCCAACTGACCGTACCGAGAAGGTGTTACGACGACCGCATGGTTTTGGAGACGACGGGTCGACATGGCCGCCGCTTGCACCTGGGGCATCCCGGCTTCGATGCTTCAGACCATCAACGGTCTCCCAGCGGGCGTCAACCTGACGTTGGCGTGCGCATCGAGCCTCCCGCGCTCGTGGAAAACCACAGTCGCCACGCTCGCACAAGGAGCGCAGTCCGGACAACTGCAGCGCCTCCGGACCTGGCATGTCCAGTGTCATGTATACGTGACCTGTCATGGCTGTTGCGTCATAAATGCGTCACTGTTGGTGGTCTATTGTGAGTTGTCATGGATGTTCGGGTCCGGGGTTGGCGTGGTGCGGTGTTGTGTGTGGTGGCGGTGTTGTCGGTGTTGGTGCCTGTGGGGGGTGCGGGTTCTCAGTCGGCGCCGGTCGAGGGTGGTGTGAGGCTGGCGTTGGCCAATCGCGGGTCGTTGGCTGACGTGGGCGTGGCGGTGGGCTTGGTGGCTGGGGGTGTGGTTGACGCGTTGGTGGTGGCTGATTCGGTTGGTGCGCTGGGCGAGGGCGCGGCTGGTGTGGTGTCTTCGGTGCTGCCTTCGGGGGTGCTGGTGGTGGGCGGTCAGGCGGCGGTGTCCGATGAGGTGGTTGCTCATCTGCGCGTGTTGTCGCCTGGTGTTGTGGCGGAGCGGCTGTGGGGTGCGACGCGGGTGGGCACGGCTGCGGTGGCGGCGCGTCGGGTGCTGGGCGCCGGCGGGGACACGGTGAGGGTGGCGTTGGCGAGCGGCTGGTCGTTGGCTGATGTGGGCGCGGCGGCGTCGCTGGTGGCGGCGGGCGGCGCTGACGCGGTGCTCTATGGGAGCCCTGACAGCCTCGGCGACGAGACCGCGCAGTTGCTCGAGGACTACCGGCCGCAACGGATCGAGGTGGTCGGCGGCCCAGCGGCGTTGTCCGAGCAGGTGCGCGCCGAAGCGGTCGCCGCGGCCGGCCCGCAGGCTTCTGCTCGGCGACTGTGGGGCGCCACTCGGGTCGAGACCGCAGCACGCGTGGCGCGCACCGCCGCTGGCGACTGCGTGGCAGCAGCGGTGATCGCGAACGGCCGCTCAGACGCCGACGTCGGCGCCGCCGCGGCGCTGGCAGCCGCGTGGGGCAACAGCGTCGTGCTCTACGCCCAGTCCCCAACCGAGCTCGGCGACGCCACCCGCCAGGCCATCGCCGACATCGCACCCCAGGGCATCACCCTGGTCGGCGACACCGAAACTCTCGCCGAGACGCTTCGCCACACCCTGCCCGCCGGCCGCAGCGCACCACGCGCCGTCGACGCGCACCAAGCTGCACGCCTCGCACTCAAAGACCCACCCCACAACTGCACCAACACAGGCGGAGGCGGCGGAGGCGGCGGCGGCGGAGGCGGTGCAGGCGACGCCGGCACAAGAGGCGGAGGCGGCACCGGCGACACAGGCACTGTCGTCACCACACCCCCACCACCGAATCCAGTGAACGACGAACCGCTTGGACAGGTGACCATGTCCCTTCCAGCCGGTTGTGTGCTGCGCGATCTGATAGCGGGCGATGAGATGCCGTATTCCAGCTACTACAGCGGGTGCGCCTCGCTCCATATTCCGGGGCGTAACGCTCACTACTACCGTTTGGTGGTTCGTCAGGAGGGCGCGGTGACCCTCAAGGTGAGATCGACGACGGCCAGTCATCTGCTGATCCGTTCGGCGAGCGGTGAAGTCATAGCGCTATACGACGAACCTGGCGAGATTCAGTTCTATCAGCTTTCGCTGACCCGCACCTTGGAGGCTGGCACCTATGTGATCGAGGTTGCAGCGCAATGGAGTCATTTCAGAGATCATGGTCGCGGGCATACGCTGAGCTATTCAGGTTCGACGATCGCGCGGCCGGAGGCGTACAGGCTGACCGGGCTGTCCATTACAGATGTCAACCTGGCAGGTTTCGCGCCGGGCACTACTGAGTACAGTCGGAACGTCGCCGCTGATGTACACACTGTGACAGTGACCCCGTCTGCCCCGTTGGAAGGTGCGAAGATTACGGTCATGCCGCCCGACGCGGAAGTGTCGACGGTTGGCCACCAAGTCGACATCGCAGCCGTCGGCACCACCGAGATGACTGTCGCTGTGAGCATTCCCATGGTCGTCGACGAGTTGGTCGTCTATCGCGTTGTGCTGAAGCAGTTGGCGGGCACCGCGGCACCCTTGTCTGATGATGCCAATCCCGTCAGTCTGCGCTTCGAAGGCATCGGCATCGGCGACTTCAGCGCCGACAAGACTGATTACGCGTACTCGCTCGGGTTCTACGAGCGTCTCAAAGGCACAATCGTGACGGTGACGGCCACGATCCCCGACGGGGCGACTTGGACGGCGAACCGCGCGGACGAGAACGAAGATATTGCGGGTCATCAAATGTCCATCGACGGGACAGACGTCATCCTGGTAACCGTGACTTCCCAGGACAATGCGAACACACCCGTGTATCGATTTGCCCCCGAAACACCGATGACACACGATGCGTCCAAGGACATCTGCACGAGTTGCGATGTCGCTTTCCCATACGGTCTGTGGTCAGACGGCGAGTCGATGATGACCATGAGCTATACGCAAAACGCACTGCACGTATTCGATATGGAAACGAAACGGCAGACAAGCACACTGGAGTTGGCGCTCCCAAGATCTGGCGATAGGTATGCAAGGTACACAAAAGGGTTCTGGTCGGATGGAGAAACCGTCTGGGTGCTGCACCGAGAGGACGACAATTGGGAGCCGCATGACAACAATCTGCTCTATGCGTATTCGCGCGAGACCCAAGAACGTGTGCCCGCAAAGGACATGGAGTTTCCCGACGAGTCGGGCAGCCCCACCGCCCTGTGGATCGATGGTGAAAAGATGTACCAGACCACCTTTTGGGACGTTCTGTACGTATACGAATTTCCAAGTACCCGCGATATCAAGGGCGTCAAAATCAAATATGATCCAGAACGCCCAGAAGCGTCCCCGATAGGGAACACTCGGGCAATGTGGTCCGACGGCACCACGCTCTACATGGCGATCCGCGACGGGTGGGTGCGGGCGTACGACGCCGAGTCCGCTCGCCGCATACCGGGATTGGATTTCAGAACGAATCCCCACCCTACGAATACCTATTGGCCGCGGCCGGAGCCGAGGGGCATCTGGTCGGATGGGCGGACGATGTGGGTGATTGACAGTATCCGTGGCTACCCCGAGGCCTACTCGATGCCCGAGAACGCCCGCCTCTGGAAGCTCTCGGTCAGCGACGGCGGCATCGGCCAATTCCACAACGGCAAATTCGAATACGACGTCGAAGTCCCAGCCGGAACAACCTCCACCACCATCACAGCCGAAGCCGCATTCGGCGGTGGTTCCTCATCGATCGGCTTCAGCGGTACCGACGCCGATGATCAGACCGAAGGCCACCAAGCAACGCTCACCCCAGGCGAGGACACGCAAGTCACCATCACCGTGACCGCCCCCAACGGCACAGACACAGAGGCCTACACCGTCACCATCACGCACGCGACGAGCTGAAATGCCCTCGGCTCCAGGGGCCTGACAA
Source organism: Candidatus Poriferisodalis sp. (assembly GCA_965226645.1). Taxonomy (GTDB): domain Bacteria; phylum Actinomycetota; class Acidimicrobiia; order Acidimicrobiales; family Poriferisodalaceae; genus Poriferisodalis. The sequence goes on along the minus strand of CBDDDL010000003.1, from coordinate 846,036 downwards.
AGTCGGACGAGCGCCGCAGTCCCAGCACCCCGACCTGAATTGGCCCATTGTCATCATGGCGTGAACTAATACGACGAATGTGTCATAGATCCGTCATCATTGGTCCTATAGTGCATAGCTATGAGGCGCCACAGATTTATGGGTGGCGTTGGTGGGGTGCTGTGTGCGGTAGCGGTGGCGTTGTCTGTGTTGGTGCCCGTGGGGAGCGCGGGATCTCAGCCGGCACCGAGTGAGGGCGGTGTGAGACTGGCGTTGGCCAACGGCGGGTCGCCCTCTGATGTCGGCGCCGCGGTGGGCTTGGTGGCCGCCGGCGTGGTCGATGCGCTGGTGGTAGCAGCTGCTGTTGATGTGCTGGGCGAGGACGCAGCCGGGCTGGTGTCTTCGGTGCTGCCGTCTGGTGTATTGGTGGTGGGCGGATCAGCGGCGGTATCCGATGACGTGTTGGCGCAGCTGGGCATGCTGTCGCCTGGAGTCGTGGTTGAGCGACTGTGGGGCGCTACGCGGGTCGGGACCGCTGCTATGGCAGCGCGTCGGGTGCTGGGCACTGATGGCAGTTCTGGTGTGAGAGTGGCGCTGGCGAGCGGCTGGTCGCTGGCCGATGTGGGCGCAGCGGCCTCGCTGGTGGCAGCGGACGGCGCGGACGCGGTGCTCTATGGGAACCCTGACAGCCTCGGCGACGAAACCGAACTGCTGCTGGGCGATTACCGCCCGCAGCGGATCGAGTTGGTCGGCGGCGAAGCAGCATTGTCTGACCAAGTCCGCACCGAAGCGGCCGACGCGGCCGGTCCTCAGACTTCTACTCGGCGCCTGTGGGGCGCGACGCGTGTGGAGACCGCTGCACGCGTGGCGCGCACCGCCGCTGGTGACTGTGTGGCGGCTGCGGTGGTCGCGAACGGCTGGTCTCAGTCTGATGTGGGCGCAGCCGCGGCGCTGGCAGCGGCGTGGGGCAACAGTGTCGTGCTCTACGCCCAGTCCCCCACTGAACTCGGAGACGCCACCCGCCGGGCCATCGCCGACATCGCACCCCAGGGCATCACCCTGGTCGGCGACACCGACACTCTCGCCGAGACACTGCGAGACGCCCTGCCCGCTGGCCGCAGCGCACAACGTGCCACCGACGCGCACCAGGCTGCACGCCTCGCGCTCAAGGACCCGCCCCACGACTGCGCCAACACAGGCGGCGGTGCAGAGGGCACCAGCACAAGAGGCGGAAATGGCACCGGCGACACAGAGACTGTCATCACCACACCCACGTCACCGAAGCCAGTGACAGTGCGGTTCGGTCGAGCTTCCAGCACAGCCACCGAAGGCGGTACGGCAGCGACCGTGGAGGTGAGGCTGTCAGCGGATCCCGAGCGCGCGGTGACTGTGCAGTTGTCGGTGGATGGCGGAGGCGGCGCGTTGCCGGGCGATTACATGGTGTCGGCGACGGAGCTGTCGTTCGCTGCGGATCAGGACACTGCGACGTTCACGGTGACCGCGGTCGATGACAGCGTCGACGATGACGACGAGTCGGTGACGATCGGGTTCGGGCGGCTGTCTGAGGGGGTGACCGCGGCGAGTCCTGGCAGTGCGACGGTGGCGTTGGCTGATAATGATTTTCCGCGGGTGACGGCGAGCTTCGGTCAAAGCACTTATGAGGCCGCTGAAGGCGGTTCGGTGTCGGTGTCGGTGGTGCTGTCGGCGGTTCCTGAGCGCGCGGTGACCGTGGATCTGAATGTGATCGAGAACTCCGCCACATCGGACGATTACATGGTGTCGGCGACGGAGCTGTCGTTCGCTGCGGATCAGGACACTGCGACGTTCATGGTGACCGCGGTCGATGACAGCGTCGACGATGACGACGAGTCGGTCACGATCGAATTCGGGACGCTGCCGACAGGGGTGGCCGCGGCCAGCCCGGCCCGCACGACGGTGAGCTTGATCGACGGTGATGTGACGCCGGTGGAGGTGAGCTTTGCCGCTGGGTCGTACACAGCGGCTGAGGGCGGCGGGGCAGTGACGGTGACCTTGATGCTGTCGACGGAGCCCAGGCGTTCGGTAGACGTGCCCTTGAGGAAGATCGGGGGCACCGCGACACCGGACGACTACACGCTGTCACCGGTCGAGGTGACCTTCGCAGCCGACCAGAGAATTGCGACGTTCACGGTGACCCCGGTCGATGACAGCATCGACGACGACGACGAGTCGGTCACGATCGGGTTCGGGACCCTGCCGGTGGGGATGACCGCCACGAGTCCCACCAGCACCGAGGTGACCCTGCAAGACAATGACGACCCGCAGGTGACAGTCAGCTTCGACAAAGACTCATACACCGCCACGGAGGGCGGCACGGTGGCGACCGTGACCGTGAAGCTGTCCGCGGATCCCGAGCGCGAGGTGACGGTGCCAATATCGGTGACCGGCGGAGGCGGCGCGATGCCAGCCGACTACGAGGTGTCGGCGACCGAGTTGACGTTCGATCCGGGGCAGACTTCCGCTGATTTCACGGTGACCGCAGTCGATGACAATGTCGATGACGACGACAGCGAGAGCATCACGATCGGTTTCGGGATGCCGCCCGCAGGGGTTAAGGTTGCCAAGCCGCGCTCCGCCCAAGTGGTGCTCGCCGACAACGACGAACCGCTCGGACGGGTTACCATCCGGCTTCCAGCCGGTTGTGCTCTGCGTGAGCTGGTTGCGGGCAATGAGATGCCGTATTCCAGCTACATCGACGGGTGCCCTTCGCTTTATAATCGGGACCACAACAGTAATCACGCGCATCGCAACGCTCATTACTACCGTATGGTGGTTCGCCAGGCGGGCTCGGTAACGCTGAGTGTGGACGCGACTACTGCCAGTCATCTACTGATCCGCTCAGCCGGCGGCAGAATCATTGCGCAATACAACAAACCCGGCGCGATTGCGCATTACCAACTCACGCTGACCCGTACCCTGGAAGCTGGCACTTACGTGATCGAGGTTGCAGCGTACTGGAGTCACTGGAATGATCCTAGACGCGGACATACGCTGCGATATTCGGGCTCGACAATCGCGCGGACTGGGCCGTACAAGCTAGTCGGGCTGTCCATCACAGATGTCAACCTGGCAAGTTTCGCGCCGGGCACTACTAGATACAGTCGCAACGTTGCCGGTGATGTGCAAACGGTGACGGTGACACCGACGGCTACATTGGAAGATGCGGAGATCGCGGTCATGCCTCCCGATGCTGATACGTCGACCGGCGGCCACCAAGTCAACATCGCGGCTATCGGCACCACTGAAATCACTGTTGCTGCCAATAGTCCCATGGTCGTGGACGCGGGGATCGTGTATCGGGTTGTGCTGAAGCAACTCGCGGGCACTACGGCACCTTTGTCTGATGATGCCAGTCTGGCCAGTCTGAGCTTTCTCGGTATCGACATCGGCGACTTCAGCTCAGGCACAACTGAATACACGTACCCGCTCGGGTTCTATGAGCGTCTGAATGGCACAACAGCGACAATGACGGCCACGCCCGCCACCGGGGCGACCTGGACGGCGAACCGCTCGGATGCAAACGACGATGTTGACGGTTATCAATTGTCCATCGACGGGGACGATGTCATTTTGGTGACCGTGACTTCCCAAGACAATAGTAACACGCGTGTGTATCGAGTTGCTCCCCAAGCGCCCATGGCACGCGATGTGTCGAAAGACATCTGTAAGAGCTGCGATGTCAATTCTGCATACGGTTTGTGGGCCAACGGCGAGACGATGATGACCGCAAGCCAAACGGCAAATGCAGTGCACGTGTTCGACATGGAGACGAAACAACAGACGAGCACATTGACGTTGAGTCGCCCGATGTATGACCGCTGGAATGCAGAGGGACCAAGAGGCGTTTGGTCCGATGGCGAGACTGTCTGGCTTCTGTACCGGGAAAATGATGGTTGGGAGCCGCATGAAAACAATCTGCTCTACGCGTATTCACTGGAGAACCAAAACCGTATACCCGCAAAGGACATCGAGTTTTCTGACGAACCGGGCAGCCCCACCGCGCTCTGGATCGATGGTGAAAAGATGTACCAGACCACTTATTGGGACGTCCTGTATGTATACGATTTTCCAGTAGTCCGCGGCATCTCCAATTTTGATTACTACCCAGAACTTCGTGAGTTGGTCCCGCAAGGGAACACTCGGGCAATATGGTCCGACGGCACCACCCTGTATATGGCGATCCGCGACGGGTGGATACGGGTGTACGACGCCGAGTCCGGTCGCCGCATACCAGGGCTGGACTTCAGACCTGGAACAAGCCCCTACCCGACCGGCATCTGGTCGGATGGGCGGACGATGTGGGTGATTGACAGTGCCCGCGGCTACCCCGAGGCCTACTCGATGCCCGAGAACGCCCGCCTCTGGAAGCTCTCGGTCAGCGACGGCGGCATCGGCCAATTCCACAACGGCAAATTCGAATACGACGTCGAAGTCCCAGCCGGAACAACCTCCACCACCATCACAGCCGAAGCCGCATTCGGCGGTGGATCCTCATCGATCGGCTTCAGCGGTACCGACGCCGATGATCAGACCGAAGGCCACCAAGCAACGCTCACCCCAGGCGAGGACACGCAAGTCACCATCACCGTGACCGCCCCGAACGGCACCGACACAGAGGCTTACACCGTCACCATCACGCACGCGAACTGAATTGCGTCCGGCTCCGACTCAAAGAGGACCTGTCAGGCAGCGGCCTGAAAAGTTCGGGCGAGCGCCGCAGTCCCGGCACCTCAGCCTGGATTGGCCATTGTCATCATGACGTGAACTGTCATGGCTGTTGCGTCATAAATACGTCACTGTTGGTGGTCTATTGTGAATTGTCATGGATGTTCGGGTCCGGGGTTGGCGTGGTGCGGTGTTGTGTGCGGTGGCGGTGTTGTCGGTGTTGGTGCCTGTGGGGGGTGCGGGTTCTCAGCCGACGCGGAGTGAGGGTGGTGTGAGACTGGCGTTGGCCAACGGCGGGTCGCCCTCTGATGTGGGTGCCGCGGTGGGTTTGGTGGCTGGGGGTGTGGTTGACGCGTTGGTGGTGGCTGATTCGGTTGATGCGCTGGGCGAGGGCGCGGCTGGTGTGCTGTCTTCGGTGCTGCCTTCGGGGGTGCTGGTGGTGGGCGGTCAGGCGGCGGTGTCCGATGGCGTGGTTGCTCATCTGCGCGTGCTGTCGCCTGGTGTTGTGGTGGAGCGGCTGTGGGGTGCGACGCGGGTGGGCACGGCTGCGGTGGCGGCGCGTCGGGTGCTGGGCGCCGGCGGGGACACGGTGAGGGTGGCGTTGGCGAGCGGCTGGTCGCTGGCAGATGTGGGCGCGGCGGCGTCGCTGGTGGCGGCGGGCGGCGCTGACGCGGTGCTCTATGGGAGCCCTGACAGCCTCGGCGACGAGACCGCGCAGTTGCTCGAGGACTACCGGCCGCAACGGATCGAGGTGGTCGGCGGCCCAGCGGCGTTGTCCGAGCAGGTGCGCGCCGAAGCGGTCGCCGCGGCCGGCCCGCAGGCTTCTGCTCGGCGACTGTGGGGCGCCACTCGGGTCGAGACCGCAGCACGCGTGGCGCGCACCGCCGCTGGCGACTGCGTGGCAGCAGCGGTGATCGCGAACGGCTGGTCCGAACCCGACGTGGGCGCCGCCGCCGCGCTGGCAGCCGCGTGGGGCGACAGCGTCGTGCTCTACGCCCAGTCCCCAACCGAGCTCGGCGACGCCACCCGCCAGGCCGTCGCCGACATCGCACCCCAGGGCATCACCCTGGTCGGCGACACCGACGCCCTCGCCGAGTCATTGCGCGACTCCCTGCCCGCCGGCCACGGCGCAAAACGCGCCCTCGACGCGCACCAAACCGCACGCCTCGCACTCAAAGACCCACCCCACGACTGCACCAACACAGGAGGCGGCGGTGGCGGTGGCGGAGGCACCGGCACAAGAGGCGAAGGAGGCACAGGCGGCGGACAAAGGACCATCGTCACGACACCCCCGAGCGAGAGCTCCCTAGCGCGTGGCGTTCTTTTGGTGCGTGGCCGTCGTGAGGTGGGCGAGGCTCTCACGGCGGATACTGACAGCATCATCGATCCTGACGGGTTGGCGGGTGCGGTGTTCTCGTTTCAGTGGCAGCTTGTCGATGAAGGGGACCCGGTTGACATCTCGGGCGCTAATTCGGACACGTATACCTTGACCGACAGCGACGAGGGCAAACGGATACAGATGCGCGTGCACTTCATTGACGACGCCGGCGACGAGGAGACCCTGACGGGGCCTGCCACCTCGCGTGTGGTGTCCGCGCCGCTGGTCTTAGGGGGCAACATCAACAGGCTTGGCGGCTCGGATTTCTCGACCGAGGATCGTTCTACGGGTTTCATCACGGGGACTCACTTGTTCGGATACGCGATCGACACCGTATTCATGCACCGCGAGACCTCACCCCCGCCTGATTCTGACCACGTCGGCGAGTTTCGGCTGTATTCCTCTACTTCGAACAACGACAAGCTCTTGCGCAAGCCTGACGATCAGATTGTGTCGGTCAACAGTCCTATCGGCATCAGCGGCACAGCGTTGACGTTCGTCCTGCCCAGAGCAAAGCTCAGCCCGAATACCACCTACCATGCGGTCTTGACCGTAGGTGCCGACGAGAGCAATGGTGAGCCGATTGGCTGCCGAACAGCCCTCGCCGCGAGAGAAACCAACACAACAGAAGGGTTCTTCGAAGTCGTCGAGCGTTCTTACACCTACCCGGACGCCGTCGCCTTCTTAGACAATTCATGCAGGTTTGTGCTCTTGGGCAACAAGCTGGTGTCGTCGTCGTTCGTGGAGAGCATCGGCTACACGTCGTCTCCGGCGCTACCTGGGAACTACGTCACCGGTGAGGTGGTCGAGGTGACAGCAGGTTTGAGCGGGGCAGTCAAATTTGAGGGCCCGCCACCAGGGTTGCTGCTACAGGTAGGAAACAAATGGCGGGTGATGGAATATGTCGCCAATGCGAGCACTACGACATCGTGGGTATTCCGCTACACGATCGCTGGCAATGACCGCGATAGCAACGGGCTGCATATCGGGCGCAGTTCGCTGATTGGGTACGCAGACGCGGATCTATCTCATCCCGGTCTCTACCACGACCGGTCGCGTCGCGTCAATGCAGATGGCTAGTTGTAATGCCCATGGACGGCGAACTCCATCGGTGGTTGCAAGTGAACGGTCATGATGACCGTTGCCAACACATGCAGCCGACCGATGGAGGTGTCCAGTATGGCAGCGAGGCTGAGTTTGGATGAGCGGGTGTTCATCGAGTCGTCGCTCGGGGCGGGCCGCGGCGTCGCGGACGTAGCGCAGCGGCTGGGCCGTGATCGGTCCACGGTGCATCGCGAGCTGGCCCGTTGCGCCGGACCGTCGCAACCACCAGTGGAGTTCGCCGATGGAGTTCGCCGACCCTTGGGGCTGGAGCGGCTACCTGTCGCTCAAGCTGCTGTACGCGAGCGTCGGGCTGGGCTTCGTCGCAATTGCGTGTGCACGAGAGTCACGGCTGGTTTTGAATCGCACTGGCCTGGTGTTGAGATGTCGCCTGGGAAGCCGACGACGCGTCCCCGGCGGCATCGCGGCCGCGGCTGGGCTTGCACTGCTCGGACTGATGGCGGTGAGCACACTGCTCAGCGGTTCCGTGTGGCGGTCAATGCTCGGCACCCCATTTCGCATGGAAGGCATGCTGACTTGGCTCGTCTTCGCTGCCGCGTTCACCGTCGGGTTCTCGCTTCGCCGACGGGATGCGAAAGCTGCTGCTGGGTCATTGGTGCGGGTGTGCGTCGCTGCGGTTGTCCTCGTGGGGACTGCGGGACTGTTTGAGTTCGCCGGAGTCGATCTCGACAGCGATCTGATCCAATTTCGCGGGCGGGTTCGTTCGACACTGGGAAACCCCACCGTGCTGGCTGGTTTCTTATTGCTCACCGGCCCGGTCGCCGCAACTGCGCTGGCTTGGCGGGGCATGTGGCGCTGGGCCGGCGGAATCGCTGCTGGCTTGGCGCTCCTCAACGTGGTGACAGCCCAGAGCCGCGCCGTGTGGCTCGCCGCTGTGCTTGTCAGCGCCGCTGTTGGCCTCCTCAGGCTCGGCCGGCGCCGATGGCTGCTGGCAGCTGGGCTGCTTGGGGCGCTGGCGGGCACTCTCCTGACGGGCCGATGGCACGACGTCATCACAGACCTCGGCGAGCGGGCGGCAATCTGGCGCGTCGCTGTGTCGGTCATCCGCGACAGCCCGCTGCTCGGTGTCGGCCCCGAGATGTTCATGGTCGCCTTCGGCAGGCATGTCGGAGATCAGGCTGCACGCGAGATCGGCAGCGCAGCCGTCGTGGACCGCGCCCACAGCGGCATCTTGGATTTCGCAGCCTCGTTCGGCCTCGTCGCAGGTCTCATCTACACCGCGCTGTTGGCGACCTTTTGCGTCGTTGCGGTCACGGCGATCCGCCGAGGCGACTGGTTCCAGGTTGCGCTCGGGGCGGGCGTCATCGGCTACGGCCTCCAGCAGCAGCTGTTCTTTGTCCATTCCGCAGTCGACGTGGTGTGGTGGCTGCTGATCGGGTTTCTCGCGTCCGACGCCGACATCACCGCTTCGCCGCTGCCTCGCCCAGCGAGGATGGCCGCGATTGCCGTCGCCGCGGCGATGGCGCTCAACGCTGCATCCGTCTTCCGCAACGATCGCTTGTACAGCCGCTCACTCAGCGCGCGGACTCCCGCCGCGGCCTACGAAGCGCTGGAGAGCGCCGCGTCGCACCGCCCCTTCGATGACACCAGCTACCTCCTGATGGGGGAACTGCTGGCACGCAGCGACAACTCCGAACTCGTGCGCAGCGGCATCGATTCCTTGCGCGACGGCACACAGCGGCTTCCCGGGAACGAGTTCGTTGTCGTGGCACTGTCCAACACACTGCTCCATGCCCACCGGATCACCGACGAGACCGAGTTCGCAGCGGAGTGCGTCCGACGTCTCTCAGGGTTCATAGACGCACATCCCGCAAACGGCAATGCGCACCTGATCCGCGGCATCGCGCACCACAGCCTCGGGCATCACGATGCGGCCCGCGCGGACTGGAAGCGAGCCAGCTACCTAATGCCGGATCGCGCCGAGCCTCAAGAGTTCCTCGCCCTGTCGAGCTAGGCCGCTGATCGGCCTCTAGCGACACTAGATGCCCACGGTCCGCCAAAGTTCAGCAGCCGCAGCGCCGGCTTCGAAATTGGGGGCGGTGTCCCGTGGAGTGGTGGGGTTGGGGTTTGGCCTCGGTGTTAGTTGCCGGGTGTGAGCTCGGCTGTGGCGTTGGTATCGCGCTCGGGGTTGAGGGCGGCCATGGAGTGCTCTGAGAGGTAGCGGCGGTCTGTGGCTTGGCATTCGTCGTGGAGGTCAGCGAGGATCGCTGCGACGAGGCGGATGGCGGATGCTTGGTTGGGGAAGATCCCCACGACGCGTGATCGGCGTTTGATCTCTTTGTTGATGCGTTCGAGGGGGTTGGTGGACCAGATCTTTTGCCAGTGCGCCCGAGGGAACGCGGCGAAGGCCCCCACCTCGGTCTTGGCGTGGGCCATCAGCGCTGCGACTTTGGGGAATCGGGCGCCGAGCTGGGCGGCGACTTCGTCCCAGGCGTCGCTCACGGCGTCGGCGTCGGGCTGCGCGAACACGGTCCGGGACACTGCGGCGGCCGTGTGCTGGTGGGTGCGGGGCACCAGCGCCACAAGGTTGCCGATGAAGTGCACCCGGCATCGCTGGCGCCCGGCGCCCTCGATGGTGCGGTCCGCGGCGGCGCCGAGCCCGGCGTGGGCGTCAGCTGTCACCAGGCGCACCCCGGCGAGCCCTCGGGATCGCAGCGAGCCCAACAAGTGCTGCCAGAACGGCGCATGTGTGAATTGCCGATTTCCTAGCACCCATGAGGGTTGTGGCGTCCGGCCCGACGTCCGTCTGAACGCGAATTCTCGGATCATTGAACGCGCCGGATCCATGTCTTGGACGCGCCACAGTGATGTCCGCTAGTCAGACCGCCACGTGGGATGTTCTCGCGGGATCCAAAACTGCAGGTCAGAGGGCATTTCTTGGCGACGCGGAGTGAGCCAGCGAGCACTGACGTGTGTCTGACTTGATGTCGCTTCTGGCGGAGGATTCAGCCCGCATGTTCGGGTCCCCGGGATGGTTGGTTGCGATGGTAGGCGATGCGTTGTTGTCGGGCTCTGGCGAGGCCGTCGCGTCTGGCGGCTCGGATGGTGTGTCCTTGGCCGCGGTGTTCTTGGTCGGGGGTGACGTAGCCGATGCCGGCGTGCAGGCGGATGGTGTTGTAGCGCTCTCGCTGGATTTCGAGTTCGGCGCGCAGCACGTCGATGTCGTCGATGAGTTCGAGGTGGGGCTGTTCGGTCTTGAGGTGCCCGAACAGGCTCCGGGTCCAGGCTTGGTCGGTGGGGGTGCCGGGCCGGCCGTAGTGAGTGGCGAGCCAGCACAGCGCCATGAACTCCCGTGTCGCCCCCGAGGTCATCTGAGGGCCGTTGTCCGACATCACCAACAACACCGGCACCGCGTCGGAGTCGGGGTCCCATTGGGTGCTGAGCGGGTTGCGCTCCTCGATGACGTCGTCGAGGCGTTCTGCGCGCAGTGCCCGGCCGGACACGGCCTGGACCTCGATGCTGGTCTCATCGGCCGAAGTGATGTCGGCGATCGGCTTGCGAGAGATCACGTCGCAGATCACCGTGGTGGCCGCCCCGGCTCGCGTCCAATGCGTCGTGTCGTAGATCCATATCCGGTTCGGGGCTTGCTCGACCCACACAGGCCACGGCCTGCGGACCGAGCGCGCGTGCCGCTTCGGACCGCGAAAACGCAGGTCGCGGCGCTCCAGCACCCGGCGCACGGTGGACGCCTCGGCCCAGAACCGACCCAGCCACGACCCCCGGTGAGCGAGCTTGCGATGCGACCGGTCGATGTCGCCCCACTCGTCGAACACCGCCACGATCTCGTCTTGCTCACCGGGAGTGAGCCCATGCACCGCGCCCCCGCCCGGCACTGCGTCGTCGAGACCCTCACCGTCAGCGACGCGAACACGCCACCGCTCCAAGCGGCGCTGGGACAGCTCCAGGCGCACGCACGCCGCCCGGGTGCCCCACCCGGCCGCCTCGGCACGCACGACCAAATCCATCAGCGCAGACTTGGCGGCCGCATCCACCCGACGCGGGACCCCGCCACTCAGCCCCAACGCTCTTTTCCCTCGGCCAGCGTCAACCTCACCGCCATCTCGGCCAACGCTGTGCGCAGACGCTCGACCTCGGCCCCCGCCGCTTCCAGCTCCACGTCTCGCTGCTTGTCCCGCCGGCCCGGACGCGAACGCGCCAACGCATCGAGCGCGCCCTGCCGGGCCACCTCGCGCAGCTTCGCGACCGTCGACCGATCCACCCGCGCCCGATCGGCTGCCTCGCCCACCGTGGTCTCCCCACGCACGAGCTGCATCCAGATCTCGTACTTCTCCTGCGGCGCCAAGAACCGCTTCTTCCTCACACCAGACTCGATACTCAACACGACTCGGGACTGTCAGATTCTTTGTGTATCCGGGCGTGATGGTGTTCATCGGATGTGGTCGGCGATGCGGTCGCCGTAGTGGACGGTGAGTGTGTTGAGGATGGTGTTCCAGCTGTTGGTCTTGCCGACCAGGTTGCCGCCGTTCTTGCGTCTGGTGGTGGCGACAAGGTAGAGGATTTTCATCGCGGCCTGTTCGTTGCGGTGAGTGGCCTCGGTGTCGGACTGCTCTTCGGAAGCGGGCGTTGAGGCTTTCTATGGCGTTTGTGGTGTAGACGACTCTGCGCAGCTCGGCGGGGAACGCCAGGAACGGCACGAACTCGTCCCAGCTGTTCTGCCAGGACTGGATCATGGCCGGGTGTGTGTCGGCCCAGTCGGCGGAGAACTCGGCGAGGCGGGCCTCGGCGGCGCCCACGGTGGGTGCGGTGCAGAGATCTCTCGCATGGCTTTGGTGATCTGGCCCCAGTGTTTCTTGGACGCATACCGGAGGCTGTTGCGGACCATGTGCACGACGCAGGTCTGGACTGTCGCGTCGGGCCAGGTGGCGCGGATCGACTCGGGCAGGCCCCCCGCAGCCCGTCGCAGCACACGATCAACGCGTCGGCCAGGCCGCGGTTTCGCAGCTCGGTCAGCATCGTGGCCCACTGCTTGGCGCCCTCGCCGCCGGCGGGCCCGAGCCACAGGCCCCCCACGTCGCGTTCGCCGGCGAGATCCACGCCGATGGCGACGTACACGGGCCGGTTGGCGACCTGCGCGTCGCGGACCTTGACCACGATCGCGTCGAACCCAGCACCGGGTAGACCGCGTCGAGGGGCCGGTTCTGCCACGCCGTCATGTCGGCCACGATCGCGTCGGTGATCTTCGAGATCGTCTCCCGGCTCACGCCGATGCCGTAGATCTCGTCGAGGTGCGCCTGAATCTCGCCGGTCGTGAGCCCTTTCGCGTACAGCGAGATCACGTTGCCCGACAGGCCCTCGAGGCGGCGGCGGTGCTTGCGGTGCCGTCACCGGGGCGAACGTCCCCGCCCGATCACGCGGCACCGCCAGCTCGACCTGGCCGATCTCGGTCGTCACCGTCTTGGGCGTCGTCCCGTTACGCGAGTTCGGCGACCCGCGGCCCTCAACAGCGTGACGCTCATAGCCCAGATGCTCGGTCATCTCGACCTCGAGACCGATCTGGAGCACCTGGCGGACCAGCCCCGTCAACAGGCCGCCCTCGCCTGTCAGCTCCACGCCCTCGTCACGGGCCCGGGCGACCAACAACTCAGCCCAGTCCCTCATCGCCGCCTCGCCGGCAGCCTCGCTCGCCGGCAACGCCGGCAGAATCTGATCAGTCACAGACATGATCCTTTCCGGCCCGCAGCTCCCAGCCGCGGACCCTCAGATCACGCCCGATACACAAAATTTCTGACAGGCCCCACGACTCCTCAAAGCTCGGCCGAGAACCCTCCCATGCTGGCTGAAACCAACCGCCAACAGCGACACAAAGTCAGCCGCAACACAGTGTCGCGGTGGGTTGTTGGGGGTGTTTGGTGGTGGTGGGGGTCAGTTGATGGCCCAGTGGCGGCCGTTGTGTGTGATTCCGAGGTTGGTGAGCCGTGCGAGGTTGACTGCTGCGGCGCGGGTGGTGAGCCATTGCCGGTTTTTGTGGATGCTTCGGTAGGGGCATCTTCGGTTGTTGCGCACGAGCCAGGCGATGGAGCGCTCTGCCATGGGCCGCCATCGGCGGTAGTCGTGGTCGAAGCTGTCGGTGCGGGCCTGTTTGCGGGCTGCTTTGAGGAGCTGGTGGTGGGGGTGGATTTTGATGGTGCGCCCGTCTTTGGCGGTGGTGCAGCGTCCTCGCGCCGGGCATGTGCGGCAGTGGCGGCCGAAGCGGGCGGTGTCGGTGGGGCTGATCGTCACGGTGATGCCTTCGGGGCAGGTCACTGTGCGGGCGTCGGTGTCGAAGTCGTCGATGCTGTAGCCGCCTTCGACTGCGGTCTGGATCGGCGGCGGCTTGATCACCGCGGTCATCTCGCGTTCTGCGAGATGGGAGCGCAGGTCCCCGGTGCCATAGGCACTGTCGCCGTACACCTCGGTGCCGGCGGGCTCGGCGGCGATGTGGGCCTTGTAGCCGTCCCGGTAGACCCTGCGCGACTTGTGGACATGACGCGACTCGGGATCCACCGTCGACACGATCCGGCCCGGCGCGGTGCGCCGCGCGATGCGCCACCGTCCCGGGGCGTCGCCGGGCTCCACGTCTTGGCCCGCCACCAGCGCCAGCAACGCCACCGCGTCGCCCTGAGCGTCGTCCAATTCGAGATCTTCTGCTGCGCCGATCAGCTCGAGGGCGTCGTCGACGAGCTCGCTGACGAGGCGTTCCACATCGGCGGGATCGCCCCAGTCCACCACCGCCCCGCCGGTGTCGAGATTGCGGTCCCGCACCCACACATCGGCCAGCCCGCCGTGCAGCCTGCGGACCCGCCGGATCTGGTTCACCAGCATCGTGACGGTGTCCTGACGCGCCACCGCGTCATCAAGAACCGCGGAATCGAGCACCCGCCGATGGCTCTTCGCTACCGCGCCGCACTCAGCGATCAACTCGCTCACCACCCGGAACACCCGATCCGGGTCGTCGCTGGCTCGCAGCCGGTTGCGCCACAGCGTCAGCACCGTGTGACCGAACGCCTCATCAGTCAACGCCAGACCCGCAGCAGCCTTCCACGCGATATCAGTCGCCAGCCGCCGGCACGCCTGCCGATCCGACAAGCCCTCGAGCGCCTGGAGCACCATCACGGTCGCGACCACCTCGCCCGGCACCGACGGACGCCCCCGACGCGACCCGAACAAATCAGCGAACAACCCGTCCGGGAACAACCTGCTGCGATGCTCAGCCAAGAACGCGTGCACCGAGCCCACGCCCACCAGATGCCCGCACAACGCCCGCGCATCCAAAAACTCACGATCCAAACGGCACGAACCCTGCATGCCCACATCCTCCCGCGCGCACACCCCCAACACGCGGAAATCCGCCCCAATAAATCAGCAGGCTCCTAGAGGGCATTGCCGGCGGCGATGGTCATTCCGGCGATTGACAGCTGTCAGCCAGGGAGACGTTTGTTTCCTCCGCAGTGCCTTGAAGAGCCTGCGTGACAGCGACTCGTACCTTGGCGACCGGAGCACTTCCGCGCGGGAACTCCGGCGGAATGAAGTTGACGGTAACGATTCTCCTCGTATTGACGTAGCGGCTGAGGACGAGCAATTCGTCAAGGCGGTCAGATGGAATGTCGGTGTGCACATGTTCGGAGACGATGTTGGCAAGCGCCAGGTAGTGGCGGAGTATCTCAAGGGGCGAACTCTGGTCGATCAAGGCTTCGACCACACATCGCTGCCGGGTCATGCGGTGATAGTCCGAGCTGCTTCTACGAGACCGCACGTAGCCGAGGGCGGTCAAGCCGTCAAAGCGGTAGGCGCCCGGCACGACAACGATGTCGATGTACGGTCCGCCGGGAGTGACGGGCTTGATGCGGTCGTTGATCGATTCTGTGACGTGAACATCGATGCCGCCGAACAAGTCGATGACTTTGACGAGTCCCTCCATGTCGATGAGTACGTAGTACTGGATCGGCAGGCCGGTCAACTCGGCGAGTGCCGACTTGATCGCAAAGCCAGATGGATCTTCGACATCGGGGAACGCCTCTGGGAATTGCTGTCCTAGGCCGTAGATCGCATTCGCGATCTCCGGATAGCCGTCAGGCCATAGCTCTGCGGCTGGCGTTCCGGCGGGGAATGAGAGATGCCGCCAGTTGCGCGGCACATTGAATGCGGCGGCCGCACCGGTGTCCACGTTGATCGAGAACACAATGATCGTGTCGGTTCGCACACCTACGCGGTCGAATGCGCTATCACCGCCTAGCAGGGCAATGGTGAGACGCTCGGCGCCGTCCCAGGTGCGCGACGGCAACGCAGCCAAAGGAGCCGCGGTCAGCGGAGGCACTGAATCTGGCGATTGGGACGATGCGGGATCGATGTCCGCAACCAGCGGAACCGTTACGACCGGAGTGGGACTCGGAGTGGCTGCCTGGGTTTCGGTCGCCGCGAATACGCTCGACAGCAGCTGAAGCTGAACTGCGGCGTATCGCATGACCAAGAGGTGGGGCAAGAAGATGATCCCGACCAGAACGACAAGTCTGGCCGCTGATCCGATGAGGCGGCCACCGCGATCCTTCGACAGCCTCATACGCGAGACAGTCGTGTATGCGTCCGCCGCAACCATGATGCGAAGAACGAGAATTCCCAAGGTGCCGACGATGACAAGCCAAAGCCGCCACGGACTCACGCTCCAGATGAGCAAGGTCGTTGTGCCGCGCGTGGATACGAACGCCAACGCCGTCACTGTTGCACCAACCGACCCGATGATCAGCGCATAGGCGCGGCGATTGTTGTATCCAAGAAGCCCGAAGCCGGGCAATGCTGCGGAGAGCGCGGCCGCTGTCAGCGGGTGACGGCCTCGGAACTCTCTCGGCAGATTGACCACAGGACCTCACCGTAGAGGGCAAGCACCGACCAACCCCACCCGGCGACCATGCCGATCTGGACCCAGAGCGTCTGGCCAAGGAAGCTGGCGGCAACAAGTGCTGTGGCACGAATTTCGCGAGTTGAACTTCCGCAGCGTTGAGGCGGTGGGCGTTCGACGCTATGCCCAAACCCGCCGGTTGATCCAGTCAGCGGGTGCGCCAATTGCTCGGTCAGTGAGAGTTCCAGCGGTCGCGGTGGTCGATGAGCTTGACGGTGACGTCGAGTGCGAGCCGGGCGAGACGGTGCACGGTGTGCCGGTCGGTGTTGCGTCGCAGCTGTCCGTAGTTCGACGGCCGCGAGTTGGCGCGCTCGACGCTCCGGCGCAGTCCCAGCGGCGCGTCGACGCTCTGCGAGCGGCTGACGCTGTTGGACTTTCGTTGGGGGGCCGCAGCAGGTCGGTGACATCGACGCGCTGCGCTGCTTGTTCGATGCGTGCGCCCCGGTATCCGCGATCGAGGTGCAGCGCGTCGATGTCATGGTGCAGCCCGCGTTCAGCGAACTGGTCCACGGTGGGGTCGAACAGGATGATGTCGTTGCGGTTCGCGCCCGCAACGGCCCACGCCACGAGGATGCCCGCCGCGTCTGTGGCGACGGACCACTTACAGCCGCCAGATGGTCCCCTGCAGGCACGCTCGCGCCGCTTGACAAGGGATCGTCCGACAGGCCCAGCACTGTGCTGAGGCAGCATTGGACCAGAACAGCGAACCGGCGCTATCGTCCCCCGAGTGCGGACTACCTTAGTTCTTGCCCTCGTCCGGGTCGCCGTGGGAGTAATCGCTGCTGGCCCTCACGCCCGGCCGTTCCCGCAGCGTCTGTGCCCGAGAGCGCCGGAACGAGGGCTAGGGAGCTGGTGGCGGTCCTCGCCAAGCGAAGAATGCGGTGCCGCTGTTGGTGCAGCGCGAGACGCTGGCTCAACGCCGTGAAGGCCGCCGTGATGCGAGCACGATCTTGTGCTTGGTCAATTCGACGGGTGTCCTTCAGACAACGAATTCGCAGCATTGTCTGAACATGTACACCCTTGTTCGCACTTCGCCTGCGGGTATCACATATACCCTTTCGACTACAACTCAGGTTGAGCGCGCGACGGCACCTAGCGTTGGCTTTTTTGGTCAAGCACTGGTCCGGTTGAAGCACGGGACATTTGCTGTCCGCACGAGCGATCGAAACACGTGTCGTCTCGTCACCGAGCATGACTATGGCGTCGAGTTCGATGGCGAATACCGCCTTGAAGGCGCAACAGTCAGCACTGGATCGTACAAACTCCGCGCCGATATGGCCGGCAGCGATGTGCTTCTCGGGACACATAATGTCGTACTTTGGGAACTTGAGGATGTCGGCCTATGGATCGAATCCGGCAGTGCAAGTATTGACCAATTGCTTGAGAGCCTCGAGTCCTTGGTGCCGATCAAGAAGAATGACACCGTGGTCCTGAGCGGTGCCAAACCGAGTCAGTACAATGCCCATGCGTATAATCTTCTCCTGACACTCTATGGGCGGGGTGCTTTGGACCTCTGGCCTCGGTCGCTCAGAACTGCCAAGAGTCAGGGCCATCCCGCAACATCTGGATACATGTATCGATCAAGCGACCCCAACAATCAATTTCTGACGCTGAGAACCGGAACAGCGCATGCAGAATTGCACCTCATCGAGGAGGAACTCGATGCCGCTGTCAACTTCCTGCAGAATCAGGTGCTGAGTCTTACATCGAGACGGTGACTGTGCCGCCAAGGATTGGAGCATCAAATTGAGCTTTCAGGCTTCTCTACACGTGCTATATGGTCTGTTGCTACTTGGCCTGGGTATCGGCTTGGCAGGCTGCTTGCGCTCAATACGTCTGCTGCACGGACGAATCACAGAATCTATGGGTATACCACGACGCCTGAGCATCGGCGATCAACTGACACTGCCAAGGGCAATAGCAGATGCGGCCAACGAATCATCGTATGTCTTGCTGTTCGGAACGGCGTCATGCAGATCATGTCGTCAGGCGATTGAAGCGATCCGTGGGTACGTTCGTGACACCGATATCCCTGCTGTAGGCCTCTGGCAATCGGACGTTCCGTCGCTGGAGCATCCCGGCGCCGATTATTCTCATCAGGCCGAAGTCATAGCGTCCTTGAACGTCGGCGTTCTGCCGTTCGCAGTTCTCGTCGAGAATGGCAAGGTTGCCGCGCGTGGTGCAATTGGTTCGGACTCCGCTCGGCGGGAGTTCTTGGAACTGGTACCAACAGATGGTACTGAGCGGCCTATCGGGCAGTACGCGTAATGAAGCGAAGAGAACGTGACCCCGGATCGGCGCCTGTATCGGCGACCGATCATGTTGGCTATGAGCAGCTTCCCACGCTGGACGTGCGGTTCACAGATTTCATGGCACCGCCCGAGGATCCCGAACCGTTCGACAATGCGACGCGGAACGATTTCGATGCTGTACCGCGATTCCATTCGCGTCGGACGTTCTTACGAAACGCCGCAGTCGCTGGCGTCGTGGCGATCGGATTCGCTGTCGTTGATCTCTTCGGGCGCCGCAATCAGATATTGGCACATGCGGCCCATGCAGAAGATTTCAGCTACCTGCAGGTTGGGGCTGGCAGATGTTCTCCGATCAATTACCGCGTGACGTGTTCGGAAGGTTGTTATATCGGCACCTCAGCCATCAGCACTCAATATTGCGTCGATGCGCAAGTCAACTCACGACATCGTGGGAACAACGAAACTGAGTTCCTTGCCGAGGGACCAGCACGCATGCACGCCGTCAGATCGAACCACTGCTACGGCAACTACGACGGATGGCTCTGGCGCGGCACCGATGACAGATCGAAATGCGGCTGTCCCGACGAGCCGCGTTTTTCATGCAGCGGCGGATGGGCCCGTTACCTCGTCGAAGGACAGCTGCTGAGCTGGTATCACACGACGTGTCAACAAGTCGACTGCGGCGCCTGACCGATGTCGCCAGTTCCAGTTTCCGTAGTCTTGGTCTGCTACCTCTCCACCAACCTGCTCGTTGCGGGAATTGCGCATGCATTGGACAGGCAATCGCTTATGGCGGTGCTCCGCGCGCAGGGGCTCGCGGGGCGGTGGGGCAGAAAGGCGGTTGGCAACCTGCTAGCGCCTTTCGAGATGCTTTCAGCAGCATTGCTGATCTGCTCGCTCGCGGTAGGAGCGATAGCCATGCTCGCCGCGGTGCTGACATCCGTACTGTGTACGGCGATGGCCATCTGGGTCGGCGTGCTGAAGGGCACCGGTTACAGCGGAGAGTGCGGATGCGGCCCCGGTGGTGGAGCTCTCAGCTGGCACTCGTTGCTACGGAGCGTGTCGATGTCGCTGTCGGGCATTCTGCTGATCTACCTGCAGCGACCCGGCGCGAGCGCCGGTGCAGACGTCACGTCCTTTGGCCCGCTGTTGGCGGGTGCCGCTGCCGGTATCGGATGTGCTTTGGTCGCGGCGATGGTTTGCAAGGCCTGGGCGCAGGTGCAGGAATTCGAGAGCGAGCTCCTGCACGAACATCGGGTGACGCCGTGAGGGGTTTGGAATAGGCAAGTGGTTTCGATGCTGCTGGTTGCTGCGGGCGTTGCTACTGGTCTCTCCGTGTCCGGTGCGGTCTGAAACCGCAACCTGGCTGTCGTCATTGCGCCTCCGGTCGGAGGCATGAGAGTCAAAGCGGCACATCGACCTGCCCGTGCCGTCACCTACGGCGTTGTATCGACCCTGAGTGCGGCTGGCGGCGGCTGTACGACGCTATACGGGGCCTGGCTGCTATCAGGGTTTGGACGTTGGTTCGACGCGACTGCGGCGCGCACGTGCTTGGTCCTCGCCGTTGCCGCAGCCGTCGCCGTCGACGCTCGCGTCATTCGCAAGAGGATCCCCCAAGCTCGGCAACTCATTCCGCAATCGAGATTCAGCGGCTCGCTGATCGCAGGTTTGGCGTGCTTCGCATTCGAATTGGGCTTGGGATTTCGAACGCGTTTGCCGAGTGCCAGTCCTGTGGTGCTGGTTCTCTACGTACTGCTGCTTGCCGGTTGGCCAGAAGTGATGCTGCTCAGCTTGGGTTGGGCCATCGGCCGTTGCACGCCGATCTATGTGCGCCTGTGGATTGGTGAAACGGCACTACGCAGGCAGCGCCGTCTTAGCGATGACGATCGGCGACGGAGTCTAGAAACGTTCGCCGCTCTGACGAATCGCCTGGGACTCGCGGGAACATTTCTTGCACCGTTGTCGACTGCGATCCTTGTGCTGCTGTAGGGGTACGAAAGCGGCTCTTCTCATCGAAGCTGGGACTTGGGTGATGTGAGGGTCCGCCGTTGAGGGAGGGGCCTCGCCGATTCTTGTGACTCGTTGAACAGTCCAAGACTCGGGAGGCCCCTGGTGGTTGAAGCTGGTTCCGTAGGACTGTCAGATTCTTTGTGTATCCGGCGCGTGATGGTGTTCATCGGATGTGGTCGGCGATGCGGTCGCCGTAGTGGACGGTGAGTGTGTTGAGGATGGTGTTCCAGCTGTTGGTCTTGCCGACCAGGTTGCGGCCGTTCTTGCGTCTGGTGGTGGCGACAAGGTAGAGGATTTTCATCGCGGCCTGTTCGTTGCGGTGAGTGGCCTCGGTGTCGGACTGCTCTTCGGAAGCGGGCGTTGAGGCTTTCTATGGCGTTTGTGGTGTAGACGACTCTGCGCAGCTCGGCGGGGAACGCCAGGAACGGCACGAACTCGTCCCAGCTGTTGTGCCAGGACTGGATCATGGCCGGGTATGTGTGGGCCCAGTCGGCGGAGAACTCGGCGAAGCGGGCCTCGGCGGCGCCCACGGTGGGTGCGGTGCAGAGATCTCTCGCATGGCTTTGGTGATCTGGCCCCAGTGTTTCTTGGACGCATACCGGAGGCTGTTGCGGACCATGTGCACGACGCAGGTCTGGACTGTCGCGTCGGGCCAGGTGGCGCGGATCGACTCGGGCAGGCCCCCCGCAGCCCGTCGCAGCACACGATCAACGCGTCGGCCAGGCCGCGGTTTCGCAGCTCGGTCAGCATCGTGGCCCACTGCTTGGCGCCCTCGCCGCCGGCGGGCCCGAGCCACAGGCCCCCCACGTCGCGTTCGCCGGCGAGATCCACGCCGATGGCGACGTACACGGGCCGGTTGGCGACCTGCGCGTCGCGGACCTTGACCACGATCGCGTCGAACCCAGCACCGGGTAGACCGCGTCGAGGGGCCGGTTCTGCCACGCCGTCATGTCGGCCACGATCGCGTCGGTGATCTTCGAGATCGTCTCCCGGCTCACGCCGATGCCGTAGATCTCGTCGAGGTGCGCCTGAATCTCGCCGGTCGTGAGCCCTTTCGCGTACAACGAGATCACGTTGCCCGACAGGCCCTCGAGGCGGCGGCGGTGCTTGCGGTGCCGTCACCGGGGCGAACGTCCCCGCCCGATCACGCGGCACCGCCAGCTCGACCTGGCCGATCTCGGTCGTCACCGTCTTGGGCGTCGTCCCGTTACGCGAGTTCGGCGACCCGCGGCCCTCAACAGCGTGACGCTCATAGCCCAGATGCTCGGTCATCTCGACCTCGAGACCGATCTGGAGCACCTGGCGGACCAGCCCCGTCAACAGGCCGCCCTCACCGGTCAGCTCCACGCCCTCGTCACGGGCCCGGGCGACCAACAACTCAGCCCAGTCCCTCATCGCCGCCTCGCCGGCAGCCTCGCTCGCCGGCAAAACCGGCAGAATCTGATCAGTCACAGACATGATCCTTCCCAGTCCGCAGCTCCCAGCCGCGGACCCTCAGATCACAACCGATACACAAAATTTCTGACAGTCCCGGTTCCGTGGTGTTGGGGGGCGCGGACCGCGTGGAGATCACGCGGGTTCGCGTCGAGGGCGGCGAGATCGTGGTGTGGGTGCAGACGCCCGACGCGCAGACGGTGTTGTGCGGTGCGTGCGGTGCGCGGGCGCGGTCCAAGGGCCGCCGGGAGGTGCGGCTGCGCGACGCGCCGGGCGCGGGCGGCGCCGGGTGCGAGGTGCGGTGGCGCAAGCGCATCTGGTGGTGCCCGAGGGTCGAGT
This sequence comes from Candidatus Poriferisodalis sp., assembly GCA_965226645.1. Taxonomy (GTDB): domain Bacteria; phylum Actinomycetota; class Acidimicrobiia; order Acidimicrobiales; family Poriferisodalaceae; genus Poriferisodalis. Next base: position 823,925 of record CBDDDL010000003.1, on the reverse strand, counting down.
GCGAGGTGCGGACACGGACCGAGGAGTGCGAGCTGGCGGGTCCTCGGCGGGTGCCGGCCCGCCGGGCCGCGCAGTGGGCTGTGGGCCGTCTCGCGGCGGTGGAGGGCACCGTAGCGTCGGCGGCGCGTCGGCTGGGGGTCGCGTGGGCCACGGTGTGGTCCTCGGTCGGCGGCGCCGCCCAGCAGGTCGCCGACGACCCGGAACGGGTGGGTCCGGCGGCGCGGCTGGGGCTCGACGAGACCGTGACGGGCTCCGCTGGGCGGGGCCGCCGCCGCCGCTGTGTGAGCGCCGCTGTCGATGCCGCGACCGGGCAGGTGCTCGACGTCTTCGACGGCCGCGACGGCGCTGAGGTGGGCAGATGGCTCGCGTCCCGGGCCCCCGGAATGGCTAGCGGGCATCGAGGTCGTGTGCTGTGACCCCCACGAGGGCTGCCGCAGCGGCATCGCACGCGCACGCCGCGACACGCACCTGAGCGACAGCATGAACATCGCAGCCGACGCGTTCGGGATCGTGCGCCTCGCGAACCAGGCGCTCGACGGCGCCCGCCGACGCGTCCCCAACGAGACCACCGGGCACCGAGGCCCCAACAACGACCCGCTCCATCAGATCCCCAAGCTGCTGCTCACCGGCGCCGAACGGCTCGACGCCGCCGCGTGGGCCAAGATGCTCGCAGCCCTCGCCGCAGCCGACCCCACAGACGAGATCCGCGAGTGCTGGGTCGCCAAAGAACACGTCCGCGACATCTTCCGCGCCGACAATCCCCTCGACGCGCAACAGCACCTCGACGAAGCGATCGACTGGTGCGCACACCCCAGCGCCCCGCCCGAGCTCGCCACCCTGGCCCGCACGCTGCGCCGCCGGCACACCGAAATCGGAACCGCCGTGCGAACCCGCACCAGCAACGCCCGCACCGAAGCAGCCAACGCACGAATCAACCACGTCAAACGATCAGCACGAGGCTTCCCCAACCTTGCCAACACTCAGACTGTTGGGGCCTTGCCGTCGGGACGGGTCTGACCCGCTTGACAACTGGCTCTTGGTGATGCGGTTCGGTAGATCTGTCGGCTCGTTGCCGACGGCAGGGCGCGCACCGACCGGTCGGGCGGACGTGACCTGATAGGAGCCTTGAACCCCACACCGTGAGTGTTCTGTGCGCCGTCGCGGCCGGTGGTGCCCCCGAGAGTTGGATGACCACAAGGAGGCATTGCCATCATGACACAGGACCGAACCGAGATATTCGGCGGGGGCCGGCACCCACAAGAACATCCATGTCGCCGCAGCGATCAACGCCGCGGGGCGGCTGGGGGACACCGCTGAGTTCGCAGCCGACGCCCACGGCTACGCAAATCTGTTGGGCTGGCTCAGCTCGCACGGCCGTGTCACGCGCGTCGGCGTTGAGGGCACCGGCTCGTACGGCGCCGGCCTCGCCCGCCATCTCGCAACCGCCGACGTCGACGTGGTCGAGGGCGAGCCGCCCGAACCGCCCCACGCGCCGCCGCCGCGCCAACACCGACGCTGTCGACGCCGAGGCTGCTGCGCGTGCGGCACTCAACGGCCAGGCCGCTGCTGTGCCGAAATCCGCGGACGGCCCCGTGGAGGCGATCAGGATGCTCTCGGTGGCGCGGCGCTCCGCGGTCAAGTCCCGCACCCAGGCCGCCAACCAGATCGCCGGCCTGATCGTCACCGCCGGCGAGCACCTCAAGGACCGCCCAGCAGGCCACAGCACCGCCTCGCTCGTCGAGACATGCACCCGCTGGCGGCCCGGACCCCAGCCCCGACCACGTCACCGCCGCCGCCACCACCGCCCTGCGGTCCCTAGTGTCATGTTTGTTTAGTTGGTCGCGGTAACATGGTGGGGCGGCAGCGTGGCTGCGGCAGGCGATGAACGGGGACCGATATGAGTGCAAGGCGGGGACGGCCGACGGCTGTGATCGTGCTGGACGACGAGGAACGCGCCACGCTGGAGCGGTGGGCTCGCCGCCCGAAGTCGTCTCAGGCGCTGGCGCTGCGGTGCCGGATCGTGCTGGGGGCGGCCGAGGGCCGCTACAACAAAGACATCGCCGCCGAGCTGGGGTGCCATCCCGCGACGGCGGCCAAGTGGCGCTCGCGGTTCGCCGAGCGCCGCCTCGACGGGCTCTGCGACGACCCGCGGCCGGGGCCGCCGCGCACCATCGACGACGCCGCCGTCGAGGAGGTGATCGTGCTCACCTTGGAGTCCGCGCCGGTCGACGCGACGCACTGGTCGACGCGGTCGATGGCCAAAGCAGCGGGCATCTCGCCGTCGTCGGTGCACGCCATCTGGGGGGCGTTCGGTCTCAAGCCCCACCTCGCCGAGGATTTCGAGCTGTCCCCGGACCCGCAGTCCGTCGACAAGGCCTGCGACGTCGTGGGGCTGTACCTCAACCCCCCGGAGGCCGCGGTCGTGCTGTGCGTGGACGAAAAGACACAGATCCAGGCCCTGGACCGCACCGCCCCGATCCTGCCGCTGATGCCCGGCACGCCCCAGCGGCGCACCCACGACTACCGCCGCCACGGCACCACCAACCTGTTCGCGGCGCTCGACACCGCCTCGGGCAACGTCATCACGTCGATGACACAACGGCACCGCTCAGAAGAGTTCAGAAAGTTCTTGAACCTCATCGACAAAGAAGTCCCCTCCCACCTCGACGTGCACGTCGTGGCAGACAACGTCTCCACCCACAAGACCCCCGCCGTCAAACGCTGGCTCGTCGCACACCCCCGCTTCAAGCTCCACTTCACCCCCACCTACAGCTCCCCGATGAACCTCGTCGAGCGCTGGTTCTCAGAGCTCACCACCAAATGGCTCCGACGCGGCACCCACACCAGCGTCAAAGACCTCAAAGACTCCATCAACACCTGGGTCGAAAACTGGAACCAGGACCCCAAACCCTTCATGTGGCGCAAGACCGCAGACCAGATACTCGACAACCTCGCCTCATATATCCACCGAATTCCCCAAACAGGACACTAGTAGCCGGCGACCCAGTGGGCCTCCACGCCTCCCTGATCCGACGCAATGCGACATGGTCCCGATGCGCCCACTGTAAGAGGTGCGAGTGTTCAAGGCGATCGATAGGTCAGTTGGGATAGGCCGGTTTCATGATGCGGGAACGGTGACGGTCAGTGTGTAGGTGTGGGACTGGTCGCCGTTGGTGGCGGTGATCGTGATGATGTTCTCGCCTGCGCTCAGCGGCACCGTGGTGTTGGTCCCGGTGCTCATGTCGCCTCCGACGTAGGACACAGCAACCGTCGTAGAGGTGAACGCTGCCACGGCGGTCACCGCCGTGGACGTCGTGCCCGCCGCCACCGTCGCCTGGTAGTTCGTGACCCCCGGCTGGAACAGCCCGAAGTCCACCCCTGCGGCCGACAGCGAGGTCAGCGCTGATGTCACCGGCATGTTGTACGCGTACACCCTGTTGTCGTTGTGGTCGGTCACCCACATCGTGACTCCATTGGACCACATGCCGTGGAGATTGTGATTGTCCGCAGCCGTCATCGTCGCGAAGTCCAGGTCAGACTTTCTGACTTTGGTCGCGAGGTCGAACGCGTAGATCCTGTCGTCTCTGTCGTCGAGCACCCAGATGGTGATCCCGTCAGACCACAGGCTCGTCGGGTGCTGCACGCCATTGGACGCGAGCGTGTCGATGTCACGCTCCGAGCGCCTCGCGCCCCCATCGAGCTCATAAGCGAAGATCTTGTCCAGGATGTAGTCGGTCACCCACACGATCTCACCATCAGACCACATCCCGGTGGGATTGCGATTGCCGGCATTAAACGGACTGGCGATGTTCAAGTCCGATCGATAGACGCCGGTGCCGAGATCGAAAGCAAAGATCTTTTCACGGGTCCGATCCACAACCCTCAAGATCTCACCGTCAGACCACATTCCCCACGGATACGGGATCTGATTCCAATGCTGTCCTTTGCGCGAGTTGTACGCGATGGGAATGTCCTTGCCACGATCCCGCGCGCCGGTGTCCAAGTTATACGCGTACACGTACTCGCTGACGGCGTCGCTGAGCAGCCACAACGTCACCCCGTCCGACCATAAGTCACGCGGCTCGGTAAACCACTCTTTCGCCGGCGCACTAGAGCGGTCGGTCAGCGGGTGAACATCAAGGCAGGGGACTCGCGCGAATGGCTCCGTCGATGGTTCGCTGACGTCGATCAGGCTTACCAAGGCGGTGGCTATGGCGGTGGCCGAGGTGTCCTCGGACACTCCTTGGGGCAGATCGCCGAATCCGATCGTGATGCTCTCGTCCTCGTCGTCGTCACAGTCAGCGACCGCGGTGACCGTGATCTGCTTGGTCGTTTCCCCGCGGGCGAACGTTGCACGGGACGCCGGGAGCCTGTAATCCTTAGCGGTCGCGCCGCTGTGGGCGGTGACCTCGACGCGAACGGTAACGGCCCGCTCGGGATCCGCTGACAGTGTCACGATGACGGTGGCAGGGGTGCCGCCCTCGGTGGCGGTGTAGGAGGCTTCGCCGAAGCGCACTGTGACCTGCGGCGGGTTTTCGTTGTCGACAAGCGACACATGCGAGGTGCGGGGAGCAGCAGCGGCCACCCCGTCGGGCAGTATCCCGAAGCCGAGCTTGACGCGTTCACCTTTGTCGTCGTAGACAGTGTCGTCGGTCGCGGCGACTGTGAATGTCGCGGTCGTGTGGCCCGCAGCGAACGTCACTGTCACTGGTGTGGGCGACAGCGTGTAGTCGTCCGTTGTCGCCCCTCCTTTGGGTGTCGCTGTCACCGGCACCGTCACCTCGTGCGTCAGCGCCGTGGTCAGCTCCACGGTCACCGCCGCCTCCGCGCCCCCCTCGGTCGCGGCGTACTGTGATGCCCCGAAGCGCACCGTCGGCGTCGTCGTTGTGTCGTTGTCGTCCACCGACACCGCCACAGTCGCTGTCTCGCCTGCGTAGTCGCCCCCGGACGCCGACAGGGTCACGGTCACCGACTCGTCGCGGGTGTCGTCGTCGTGCACACCTGACACGGTCACCGACTGGGCGGTTTCCCAGTTGCCGGTCGTGAACGTCAGCGGCTGCGCCGGCACCGACACCGCACTGGAGTCGCCGGAGGTCACGGTCACCGACACCTGCTGGGTCGGCCGGGTGGCGAGCCTCACCGTGAAGGTGCCGTCGCCGTCCTCGCCGACCGTCAGCGACCCGCGGCTCACCACCAGGTCCGCCGCGTCGTCGTCGTCGTCCACCGACACCGCCACAGTCGCTGTCTCGCCTGCGTAGTCGCCCCCGGACGCCGACAGGGTCACGGTCACCGACTCGTCGCGGGTGTCGTCGTCGTGCACACCTGACACGGTCACCGACTGGGCGGTTTCCCAGTTGCCGGTCGTGAACGTCAGCGGCTGCGCCGGCACCGACGCCGCACTGGAGTCGCCGGAGGTCACGGTCACCGACACCTGCTGGGTCGGCCGGGTGGCGAGCCTCACCGTGAAGGTGCCGTCGCCGTCCTCGCCGACCGTCAGCGACCCGCGGCTCACCACCAGGTCCGCCGCGTCGTTGTCGTCCAGATTCACCGTCGTAGTGAACGGAGTCCCCGCGGTCACCCCTGTGGGCAGGTTCCCGAATCCGATCGTGATGCTCTCGCCGTCGTCGTTGTCGTTGTCGTCTGCTGCTGTGACGGTGAAGGCGGCGGTTGTCTGCCCCGCGTTGAACGTCACTTGCGACGGCGTCGTGTAGTCGTCAGGTGTGGCACCACCGTGAGGTGTCACGTCCAGCGGCACGGTCACTGTTTGGCTCGACGCCTGCGACAGCAACACGGTGACAGCAGCGGGGGTGCCGCCCTCGGCGGCGGTGTAGGAGGCTCTGCCGAAGCTCACTGTGGGTGTCCCCGGCGGTGTGGTGGTGACAGTGGTGGTGCCCCCTCCGCCGCCTGTGCCTCCGCCGCCTCTTGTGCCGGTGCCTCCTCCTCCGCTGTTGCTGTTGCCGGTGTTGGTGCAGTTGTGGGGTGGGTCCTTGAGTGCTCGGCGTGCGGTCTGGTGGGGGTCGGCGAGGCGTTGCGCGCTTCGGCCGGCGGGCAGGGCGTCTCGGAGTGCTTCGGCGAGGGTGTCGGTGTCGCCGACCAGGGTGATGCCCTGGGGCGCGATGTCGGCGATGGCCTGACGGGCCGCGTCGCCGAGGTCGGTAGCGGACCGCGCGTAGAGCACCACGCTGTTGCCCCACGCGGCCGCAAGCGCAGCAGCCGCGCCCACATCAGGCTGCGACCATCCGTTCGCGATCACCGCAGCAGCCACACAGTCCCCAGCCGCGACACGCGCCACACGCGCTGCGGTCTCGATCCGCGTCGCGCCCCACAGCCGCAGCGACGACGCCTGAGCACCGGCCGCGGCGACCGCCTCGGCACGAACCTGCTCGGACAGCGCTGCTGGGCCGCCCACCAACTCGATCCGCTGCGGACGGTAATCCCCCAGCAACTGAGCGGTCTCGTCGCCCAGGCCGTCACGGCCCCCATAGAGCACCGCGTCCGCGCCGCCCGCCGCCACCAGCGACGCCGCCGCGCCCACATCAGCCAGCGACCAGCCGCTCGCCAACGCCACCCTCACATCGTCCCCGCCGGCGCCCAGCACCCGACGCGCCGCCACCGCAGCCGTGCCCACCCGCGTCGCACCCCACAGCCGCTCCACCACAACACCAGGCAACAACACGCGCAGCTGCGCAACCACCTCATCGGACACCGCCGCCTGACCGCCCACCACCAGCACCCCCGAAGGCAGCACCGAAGACACCACACCAGCCGCGCCCTCACCCAAACTCGCAGGCGAATCAGCCACCACCAACGCATCGACCACACCAGCCGCCACCAAACCCGCCGCCACACCCACATCAGCCAACGACCCGCCATTGGCCAACACCAGCCTCACACCACCCTCAACCGGCGCCGACTGAGAACCCGCACCCCCAACAGGCACCAACACCGACAACACCGCAACCACGCACAACACCCCAACACGCCAACCCCGAACCAACACCGCAACACCCCCGACTTCCAAGCGAACAGCAGCAGGACCGACACCGACCGGAGACAGCCGAGATCACTCCACATCGTACACCAGCACAAAAAAGATGACGTGGCCATGACGACCTGACTAATGCGGCTTACGTGATCATCACGTCATGCGGGATGACCCCATCATCGTCAGGACAGGCCTCCCGGATACACCGCGCTGGGCCGCCCCGCAGCGCGCGCTCGCGCGCTCGCCGCTCGACGCAGACGTCGGCTGATTTCACGGTGACGGCGCTCGATGACAGCGACAACGATGACGGGGAATCGGCGGCGGTCGCGTTCGGGATGCTGCCAGCGGGCGTGACCGAGGGGACTCCGTTGAGTACCAAGGTGGCGTTGGCCGATGATGAGGTTCCACTCCATCACCGGCACCGACAACAACCTCGCCGCCGTCAACACCTTGAACGGCGAGTTCGTGCTCGCAGGCCACAAGATCGACGGCACCATCACCAACTGACCACTCCGACGTCCAACCGTGATTCGCGCATCACCACCGGCGGGCCCGACACGTGGTCCTGACCCGTGCTCTCTTGTCAAGCGGCCGTCGTGTGGGCGACGCGGCGATGAGGGACTGAGCTAAGCCTGAATCCACCGTTGTGGTGGGTGTGTGGGGGTTGCCGCGTCCACGAAAAAGGCCTCCTGAACTGGGATGATCGTGATGTCTTTCGTCACGTTCGTCCCAAAAACAGGAGGCACTTTTTGTGTCCGGGTCATCGCGCAGGCTGGACCGGTTCGCAACGACCTTTGACCATGAGGGCTTGGTGGCCAACGCGGGCCTGATCCTGGCGGGCACGCTGATGGACCGTTTGGGTCTGTTGGGGCTGATCGATCGGTGGGTGGGCACGGGTTCCGCGAACCCGGGCCGCAAGATTCTCACGGTGGTCGCCGCGATGCTCGCAGGGGCCGCTCATATCGATCATGTCGGGATGCTGCGCGCCGGGCGCACCGGTCTGTGTTGCGGTTGGCTTCGTGTCCGCTTTTGGGGGGTTTTTCGGCCAGCATGTTGGGGGTGCCCGATTGATTGGATGGAGGAGTTGTGGGGGCTCAGGGACCGAGGAAGAAGAAGCGTTTGCTGGCGCCGTCGGAGAAGTACGAGATCTGGTTGCGGCTCGTGCGCGGCGAGGCCACTGTACGGCGTGTGAGGTGTTTCTGACTCTATGTGTTGCGGTTGGCTTCGTGTCCGCTTTTGGGGGGTTTTTCGGCCAGCATGTTGGGGGTGCCCGATTGATTGGCTGGAGGAGTTGTGGAGGCTCAGGGACCGAGGAAGAAGAAGCGTTTGCTGGCGCCGTCGGAGAAGTACGAGATCTGGTTGCAGCTCGTGCGCGGCGAGGCCACTGCAGGGGAGGCAGCCGACCGGGCGGGGGTTGATCGCTCGACGGTCGCCAAGCTGCGCGAGGTCGCCCGGCGGGGCGCGTTGGAGGCGTTGGCGGCGTCGAGGCCCGGGCGGCGCAACGCTGGGCGTGACGTCGAGCTGGCCGCGGCGAACGCTGAGGCGCAGCGTTGGCGCGCGGCGCTGGCGGAGATGGCGGTGAAGGTGACCCTGTTGGAGGGAAAAGAGCGCTGGGGCTGAGCGGCCCGGTCCCCGCGCGCATCAGCGGTGCCGCGAAGCGGGGCCTGCTCGGCTTGGTCGCCCACGCGACCGAGCAGGGATGGCCGGCGAAGCGGGCATGCGGGTACCTGCAGCTGGAGCCTCGGCGGCATCGCCGCTGGGCGCGCCGTGCTGCCGCAGGCGAGGATCTGGCTGATTCGCGTCCTGGGGGGAGCCCCTCGCACGGTCTCACACCGTCGGAGAAGGCGGAGATCCTGGCGGTGTTCGAGGAGTGGGGCCACGTCGACCGGTCGCATCGCAAGCTCGCTCATCGGGGGTCGTGGCTGGGCCGGTTCTGGTGCGACCCCAGCACAGCGAAACGGGTCCTCGACGCCGGCGGCCTGCGGTTTCGCGCTCAGCCCAAGCGGACACGGACTGAGAAACGGCCATGGCCGCACTGGGTCGAGCCCGCCCCGAACCGGGTATGGATCTATGACATCGAGCGCCGCGAGGCGTTCTTGAGCCCGGCGGTGGTGAGAGGACACCGCATCTGGCTCGTCGCAGCGAGCTGGTTGAAGCTGAGGGCAGCCGGACCCGGGGGACACCGGGGAGGGTGGAAGCAGCCCTGACAACGACGGGACGCGCCAGCACTGTCAGATGGTGTGGGTCCGGCTGGCAAGACGGGAAGGCGTACGTGAGGAACCAGTGGCTGAATGCCCCTCAAGAGATCCAGCAGCTCGAACCTGACGGATCAGGGCTGCGTTGCAACGCGCACCCGGCCATCTCTTTTGGGCGGGGGACTTCTGGATCGGTTGATGTCGCCGGTCGGGAGGTCATGGTGGGTGCCTGCGGCGCAGCCATGACGAGGTTGCAGGGGCATGGCTGGGCGCCGACCTCGTCGACGGGTTCAGGAATGAACGTGGGAACCATCTCGTTGGTCGGTCCCCGCTGCCCGGCCAGGGCGGCGGGCGCGAAGACCTGTCGCCGGTTGATGCGGTCGGGATGGGGCGCAGGGTTCGCAGTGGTGCGAGCACGGCAAAGCCGTGCACATGGCGAAGGGACCCAGTGTGGTCGCAGCTTCAATGCCGAACGGGGAGTCCGCTGGTGAATACCGGCGTTTCGTGGCCTGGCCTGTTGGAGGCCGAGCCGCGGGTGCTCGCGATGCAGTCGAAGCGCCGCCAATGGGCGAAGGCCGATCCTGGGGTGTTCGTTCGGTGACGTGTTCAACGTCGTCTGTGACCCGGCGTTTGTCGTTGTGGCGTGGAGCCGGGTGCGGGCAAACAAGGGCGCGCGAACCGCCGGAGTCGATGGGGTCGCTGCGCGACCTGTCGTGTTCGGTGTCGAGTCGATGCTGGACGGGCTGCGAGATGATCTCAAAGCTCGCCGGTTCGGGCCCGAGCGGGTGCGGGAGACAACGATTCCCAAGGCGAGCGGCAAGATCCGCTCGCTGGGGATCCCGACTGTCGCCGACCGAGTCGTGCAGGCCTCGTTGAAGCTGGTGCTCGAACCGATCTTCGAGGCGGACTTCAAACCGTGTTCCTGCGGTTTGCGCCCGAAGCGACGGGCCCAGGACGCGATCGCTGAGATTCACTGCCTCGGCTCACCCCCCAGGAACTGCCACTGGGTGTTCGAAGCAGATATCAAAGCGTGCTTCGACGAGATCGACCACACCGCCCTCATGGAACGTGTGCGACGTCGAGTCCGAGACAAGCGTGTCGTGGGCCTGGTGAAGGCGTTCCTCACCGCTGGTGTCCTCGCAGAGGACGACAGCCGACGAGAAACGATCACCGGCACACCCCAAGGTGGGATCCTCTCGCCGCTGCTGGCCAACATTGCCCTGTCCGTCCTCGAGGGGCACTTCGCCCAGAAATGCCGAGGCGCTCGGCCCGGAATGGACCCGCGCCAAACGTCGCCGCGCTGGGGAACCGGTCATGCGCCTCGTCCGCTACGCGGACGACTTCGTGGTCATGGTCCACGGCACCCGCGACGACGCCGAAGCGCTCAGCGACGAGGTCGCAGCGGTGCTCGCTGCGATGGGGCTGCGCCTATCGGAACACAAAACGAGGGTCTGGCGCATCGACGAAGGGTTCGACTTGTTGGGCTGGCGCATCCAGCGTCGGAACCGCAGAGGCCGCGCTGGCAACAAAGCGATCTACACCTGCCCGTCGAAGAAGTCGTCGGCTTCGATCATCGCGAAGATCAGACTGCCGGCTCGCCGTCGACGTCATCGAACGCTCACAGACCTGCTGCGCCGGCTGAACCCGACGCTGCGGGGCTGGCGCAACTATTTTCGGCACGGCGTGTCAACGCGGACCTTCGGCCACGTCGATCATTTCGCCTTCTGGCGGATCGTCGGCTGGCTGAACAAACGCCACGTCGGGCTGAACACCCACACCCTGGTTCGCCGCTGCCTCCCAGGTTGGAGGATCCACGACAGCGGCATCGAGATGTTCCGCCCCGAGCAGGTCGCCGTCGAGCGCTACCGCTACCGGGGCACCCGCATCCCGACACCATGGACAAGCGCGACAACCCGATCACCCGCACCAGCGGCATGACCGCACGCAGAGCCCGATGCGGTGAAAGTCGCACGTCCGGTTCGGAGGGCGAGCCGCACAAACCAGCCGACCGAAACACCGCCAGGCGCTGCGGTCCGACCCCTACACCCACTGGCCGGCGGCCGGAGCGGCCACCACGGTGATCTGCGATGTCGTGTCCCGCAAACCGATCGCGGACATCACCTCCGCTGAGGTGACCAGCACCGAGACCGAAGCAGTGTTCAGCCGGGCGCTGCGCACAGAGGGCATCGACGCGGCCATCGCCCAACGCAACCCTGACGGGATCCGCTGCACAGCAGACCTCGAACACGACGGCCACACCCCGGTGCTGCTGGTGCTGTCGGACAACGGACCTCAGATGACGTCGCACACGACACGGGACTTCATGGCCTACGCATGGCTCGCCGCGCACTACGGGCGGCCGGGCACCCCAACCGACCAGGCATGGATCGAGAGCCTGTTCGGGCACGTCAAGCACGAGCACCCCCACCTCGAACGCATCAGCCACATCGCCGCGCTCCGAGCCGAGCTCGACACCGTCGCGCACCACTACAACGAAGTCCGGCTCCACGCCGGCATCGGGTACCTCACACCCGGCCAACAACACCGAAGCGAAGGCGAAACCGTCCCACAAGCACGACACGAAGGACTCGAACGCGCACGACGCCGACGGATCGCCTGCCATCAGACGCAACCCAAAACAGTGCCACCAGATGCAAGCTGAAACAACGCCAAAAAGCGGACACTAACTCTGACACACCTCAATACACCGCGGGAGATTTCGCGACCGCCTGCGAGCGCCTCGGCGTCACACAGTCCACCGGCGGCGTGGGATGCGCACTCGACAACGCCGCCGCCGAGTCGTTCTTCTCGACCCTCCAGCACGAGCTCGTCAACCAAAACACCTGGGCCACCCGCTGCCAGGCCCGCCGAGACATCGCCGCCTGGATCACCGACTGGTACAACACCCGCCGATTACACAGCACTGACGTGTGTCTGACTTGATGTCGCTTCGGCGGGGGGATTTAGCCCGCATGTTCGGGTTCTCGGGATTGGTTGTTGCGATGGTAGGCGATGCGTTGTCGGCGGGCTCGGTCGAGGCCGTCGCGTCGGGCGGCTCGGATGGTGTCTGGTTGGCCGCGGTGTTCTTGGTCGGGGGTGACGTAGCCGATGCCGGCGTGGGGGCGGATGTTGTTGTAGCGCTGTTGTCGGATTTCGAGTTCGGCGCGGAGCACGTCGATGTCGTCGATGAGTTCGAGGTGGGGCTGTTCGGTCTTGAGGTGCCCGAGGGGGCTCTCGATCCAGGCTTGGTCGGTCGGGGTGCCAGGCCGGCCGTAGTGAGTGGCCAGCCAGCACAGCGCCATGAACTCCCGTGTCGCCCCCGAGCGCATCTGGGGGCCGTTGTCCGACATCGCCAACAACACCGGCACCGCGTCGGAGTCGGGGTCCCATTGGGTGCTGAGCGGGTTGCGCTCCTCGATGACGTCATCGAGGCGTTCTGCGCGCAGTGCCCGGCCGGACACGGCCTGGACCTCGATGCTGGTCTCGTCGGCCGAGGTGATGTCGGCGATCCGCTTGCGAGAGATCACGTCGCAGATCACCGTGGTGGCCGCCCCGGCTCGCGTCCAATGCGTCGTGTCGTAGATCCATATCCGGTTCGGGGCTTGCTCGACCCACACAGGCCACGGCCTGCGAGGCGAGCGCGCGTGCCGCTTCGGGCCGCGAAAGCGCAGGTCGCGGCGCTCTAGCACCCGGCGCACGGTGGCTGGGTCGGCCCAGAACCGACCCAGCCACGACCCCCTGTGGGCGAGCTTGCGATGCGATCGGTCGATGTCGCCCCACTCGTCGAACACCGCCACGATCTCGTCTTGCTCACCGGGAGTGAGCCCGTGCACCGCGCCCCCGCCCGGCACTGCGTCGTCGAGGCCCTCACCGTCAGCGACGCGGCCACGCCACCGCTCCAGCCGGCGCTGGGACAGCTCCAGGCGCACGCACGCCGCCCGGGTGCTCCACCCGGCCGCCTCGGCGCGCACGACCAGATCGGCGAGCGCAGACTTCGTGGCCGCATCCACCCGGCGCGGGACCCCGCCACTGCGCCCCAAGGCCCTTTTCCCTCCACCAGCGTCAACCTCACCGCCATCTCGGCCAACGCAGTACCCACACGCTCGATCTGGGCCCCGGCCGCCTCGGGCTCCACGTCCCGCTGCTTGTCCCGCCGGCCCGGACGCGACCGCGCCAACGCCCCGAGCGCGCCCTGGCGGGCCACCTCGCGCAGCTTCGCGACCGTCGACCGGTCCACACGCGCCCGATCCGCCGCCTCGCCCACCGTGGTCTCCCCACCCACAAGCTGCATCCAGATCTCGAACTTCTCCTGCGGCGCCAAAAACCGCTTCTTCCTCACACCAGACTCGATACCCGACACGACTCCTCAAGACTCGGCCCAGAACCCTCCCATGCTGGCCGAAACCAACCGCCAACAGCGACACAAAGTCAGCCGCAACACAGCACCCCCAACATGCTGGCCGAAAAAACCCCCAAGAGCGGACACGAAGTCAACCGCAACACAGGGGAAGCCCACGATCGGCCGTGCACCCACACGCTCGCCGCGTGATAGAGAGCCCTCTCTGACCCGGCCATCCCAGCATATGGGCCTGTCAGAAAGTTTGTGTATCGGGCGTGATCTGAGGGTCCGCAGCTGAGGGCTGTGGGCTGGGAAGGATCATGTCTGTGACTGATCATGACATGCCGGCTGTGCCGGCGAGCGAAGCTGGCGGCGAGGCAGCGATGAAGGACTGGGCCGAGCGGCTGGTGGCCCAGGCACGCGCCGAGGGCGTGGAGCTGACCGGCGACGGCGGCTTGTTGACGGGGCTGGTGCGCCAGGTGCTCCAGATCGGTCTCGAGGTCGAGATGACTGAGCATCTGGGCTATGAGCGTCATGCTGTCGAGGGCCGCGGGACCCCGAACTCTCGTAATGGGTCGACCCCCAAGCGGGTGACCACCGAGATCGGCGAGGTCGATCTGCGGGTGCCTCGTGACCGTGCGGGGTCCTTCTGCCCGGTGACGGTGCCCAAGCATCGGCGCCGCCTCGACGGGCTGTCGGGCAATGTGATCTCGCTGTACGCGAAGGGGCTCACCACCGGAGAGATCCAGGCGCATCTCGAAGAGATCTATGACACCTCGGTGAGCCGGGAGACGATCTCGAAGATCACCGACGAGATCGTCGCGGACATGGCGGTGTGGCAGAATCGCCCCTCGACGCGGTGTACGCGGTGCTGGGTTCGACGCGATCGTGATCAAGGTCCGCGACTCCCAGGTCGCCAACCGGCCCGTGTATGTCGCCATCGGCGTGGATCTTCAAGGCGAACGCGACGTTCTGGGCCTGTGGCTGGGCCCCGCCGGCGGCGAGGGCGCCAAGCAATGGGCGACGATGCTCACCGAGCTGCGCAACCGGGGCCTGGCCGACGCGCTGATCGTGTGCTGCGACGGACTCAAAGGACTGCCTTCCTCGATCCGGGCGACCTGGCCCGACGCCACGGTGCAGACCTGCGTGGTGCACATGGCGCCAACAGCCTGCGCTATGCATCCACCAAGCACTGGGGGCCCATCACCAAGGCCATGCGCGACATCTACACGTCTGCGACCGTCGAGGCCGCCGAGGCACGCTTCGAGGCCTTCGCCGGCGACTGGGAAGACACCTACCCCGCCATGATCGGCTCCTGGCGCCAGGCCTGGGACGAGTTCGTCCCGTTCCTGGAGTTCCCGCCCGAGCTGCGCCGCGTCGTCTACACCACCAACGCCGTCGAGAGCCTCAACGCCCGCTTCCGCAGGGCAGTGCGCCATCGAGGGCACTTCCCCAACGAACAAGCCGCAATGAAGATCCTCTACCTTGTCGCCACCGCCAGACGAAAGAACCGAACCAACCTGACCGGAAAGACCAACAGCTGGACAACCATCCTGAACACACTGACCGTCCACTACGGCGACCGCATCGCCGACCACATCCGATGAACACCATCACGGCCGGTTACACAAAAATTCGGACAGTCCCCAGCATATGTCATCGTAATGTCAGCATACGCAGCCATATTGTCAACTATTCGCCAGCTAAAACCTTCTAGTGTGATATGTTATGAGATATCAGTTCCGGGGTTGGCGTGTTGGGGTGTTGTGCGTGGTTGCGGTGTTGTCGGTGTTGGTGCCTGTTGGGGGTGCGGGTTCTCAGTCGGCGCCGGTTGAGGGTGGTGTGAGGCTGGTGTTGGCCAATGGCGGGTCGTTGGCTGATGTGGGTGTGGCGGCGGGTTTGGTGGCGGCTGGTGTGGTCGATGCGTTGGTGGTGGCTGATTCGCCTGCGAGTTTGGGTGAGGGCGCGGCTGGTGTGGTGTCTTCGGTGCTGCCTTCGGGGGTGCTGGTGGTGGGCGGTCAGGCGGCGGTGTCCGATGAGGTGGTTGCGCAGCTGCGCGTGTTGTTGCCTGGTGTTGTGGTGGAGCGGCTGTGGGGTGCGACGCGGGTGGGCACGGCTGCGGTGGCGGCGCGTCGGGTGCTGGGCGCCGGCGGGGACGATGTGAGGGTGGCGTTGGCGAGCGGCTGGTCGCTGGCTGATGTGGGCGCGGCGGCGTCGCTGGTGGCGGCGGGCGGCGCGGACGCGGTGCTCTATGGGGGCCGTGACGGCCTGGGCGACGAGACCGCTCAGTTGCTGGGGGATTACCGTCCGCAGCGGATCGAGTTGGTGGGCGGCCCAGCAGCGCTGTCCGAGCAGGTTCGTGCCGAGGCGGTCGCCGCGGCCGGTGCTCAGGCGTCGTCGCGGCGGCTGTGGGGCGCGACGCGGATCGAGACCGCAGCGCGTGTGGCGCGTGTCGCGGCTGGGGACTGTGTGGCTGCTGCGGTGATCGCGAACGGATGGTCGCAGCCTGATGTGGGCGCGGCTGCTGCGCTTGCGGCCGCGTGGGGCAACAGCGTGGTGCTCTACGCGCGGTCCGCGACCGACCTCGGCGACGCGGCCCGTCAGGCCATCGCCGACATCGCGCCCCAGGGCATCACCCTGGTCGGCGACACCGACACCCTCGCCGAAGCACTCCGAGACGCCCTGCCCGCCGGCCGAAGCGCGCAACGCCTCGCCGACCCCCACCAGACCGCACGCCGAGCACTCAAGGACCCACCCCACAACTGCACCAACACCGGCAACAGCAACAGCGGAGGAGGAGGCACCGGCACAAGAGGCGGCGGAGGCACAGGCGGCGGAGGGGGCACCACCACTGTCACCACCACTGTCACCACCACTGTCACCACCACACCGCCGGGGACACCCACAGTGAGCTTCGGCAGAGCCTCCTACACCGCCGCCGAGGGCGGCACCCCCGCTGCTGTCACCGTGTTGCTGTCGCAGGCGTCGAGCCAAACAGTGACCGTGCCGCTGGACGTGACACATCACGGTGGTGCCACACCTGACGACTACACGACGCCGTCGCAAGTGACGTTCAACGCGGGGCAGACAACCGCCGCCTTCACCGTCACAGCAGCAGACGACAACGACAACGACGACGGCGAGAGCATCACGATCGGATTCGGGAACCTGCCCACAGGGGTGACCGCGGGGACTCCGTTCACTACGACGGTGAATCTGGACGACGACGACGCGGCGGACCTGGTGGTGAGCCGCGGGTCGCTGACGGTCGGCGAGGACGGCGACGGCACCTTCACGGTGAGGCTCGCCACCCGGCCGACCCAGCAGGTGTCGGTGACCGTGACCTCCGGCGACTCCAGTGCGGCGTCGGTGCCGGCGCAGCCGCTGACGTTCACGACCGGCAACTGGGAAACCGCCCAGTCGGTGACCGTGTCAGGTGTGCACGACGACGACACCCGCGACGAGTCGGTGACCGTGACCCTGTCGGCGTCCGGGGGCGACTACGCAGGCGAGACAGCGACTGTGGCGGTGTCGGTGGACGACGACGACGACGCGGACCTGGTGGTGAGCCGCGGGTCGCTGACGGTCGGCGAGGACGGCGACGGCACCTTCACGGTGAGGCTCGCCACCCGGCCGACCCAGCAGGTGTCGGTGACCGTGACCTCCGGCGACTCCAGTGCGGTGTCGGTGCCGGCGCAGCCGCTGACGTTCACGACCGGCAACTGGGAAACCGCCCAGTCGGTGACCGTGTCAGGTGTGCACGACGACGACACCCGCGACGAGTCGGTGACCGTGACCCTGTCGGCGTCCGGGGGCGACTACGCAGGCGAGACAGCGACTGTGGCGGTGTCGGTGGACGACAACGACACAACGACGACGCCGACGGTGCGCTTCGGGGCATCACAGTACGCCGCGACCGAGGGGGGCGCGGCGGCGGCGGTGACCGTGGAGCTGACCACGGCGCTGACGCACGAGGTGACGGTGCCGGTGACAGCGACACCCAAAGGAGGGGCGACAACGGACGACTACACGCTGTCGCCCACACCAGCGACAGTGACGTTCGCTGCGGGCCACACGACCGCGACATTCACAGTCGCCGCGACCGACGACAACGAAGCCGACTCCGACGGCGAACGTCTTGAGCTTCGGTTCGGCACGCTGCCGGCGGGGGTGGCCAAGGGGTCTCGGGCCATTACCGCGGTGTTCCTGCGCGACAACGACCCGGCAGAGGTGGTGTCGCGGCGGGTGACATCGACCCACAAGACCCCGGACTGGTACACAGCGGCCGGCACGTTCAAATACACGCCGGTCTGGTACACGGGAGGCGACACGATCGAGTTCACACTGGAGTTCTCCCAGCCCGTCGCGGTGGTCGGCGACCCGCGGCTGGAATTCAACGTCGATACCCCGGCAAACGTCGACGAGTTCGCGGACTACCTCAGCGGCAGCGGCACCACTGAGCTGGTGTTCGCCTACACGGTGGGCACGAGCGACGACGACCCCAACGGGATCTCGTGGCACGAGAACTCGCTGTCACTCGACGCCGACGACACGATCAAGCACGCCTTCAACCACCTCGACGCGAATCGGGACCACACCGCGGACAACGTTCTTGACGGCCACAGGATCGACCAGGCCCCGCGGGCGAACCAGAAGGTCACCTCCGTGCCGACCCACGGCAGCCCGGACACTTACGGCGCCGACGACAGGATCACTTTCGAGGTGAAATTCAACCAGGCCGTCACCGTGGCAGGCGACCCGCGGCTGCGATTCAGCATCAACGGACCCGGCGATGAGTACGCCGACTACCGCAGCGGCAGCGGCACCGACACCTTGGTGTTCTCCTACACCGTGCTCGCAGCCGACGCCGACACTGACGGCATCTACCTCTATGCGGACCCGCTCGACCTTGACGCCGACGTCGGCGACGTCGACTCCATCACCGGTGCTGTCAATGGCCTCGCCGCCGTCAACACCTTGAACGGCGATTTCGTGCTCGCAGGCCACAAGATTGACGGCACCATCATCAACTAGTGCTGTGACCACAAATGAATCGCCCTGGGACGTTCCTATAGATGTCAAGTGCGGGTTGTGAGGGTGGAGAGGTCGGCTCGGAGGGTGCGGTAGAGCTCTCGGGCGACGAAGCGTTTGAGGCAGCGGATGGCTTCTTTTTTGGTTTTGCCTTCGGCGAGGCGGCGTTCCATGTAGCTGCGGGTTCGTTCGCAGTAGCGGAGCCGGACGATGACGATCATGTGCAGGGCGCGGTTGGCTGAGCGGTTGCCTGCGAAGTTGAGTCGGTGACGCTGGGTGCGCCCGCTCGATGCGGGGACCGGCGCGGCTGCGCACAGGTGGGCGAACGACGCTTCGGAGCTGAGCCGGTCGATGTTCTCGCCCGCGGCGACGAGCAGGGTCGCGGTGTGGTGGGTGCCGCACCCGAGGCGCGACAGGGTTGTGGGTGCTGCGGTGGCGACGAGCCGGTCGAGCCGGCGACCGAGCTCGCCGGCCTCGGCGCCGAGCTGGGCGACGCGGCGCCCCAGGCTGCGCAGCGCTGCTTTGGCGGCCTGGGCGGGATCGGCGAGACGGTTCGGATCGGGCCGCAACCGAGCGCACACGGAGGCTTTGCCCTCCAGGGTCCGGCGGGTGTCGAGCTGCTCGCGCAACACAGCCGGAGCGGTGACGAGCAGGTCGCCGAGCTGGCACAACGCGGCGGCACGGGCCTTGACGGCGCTGTTTCGGGTGATGCTGAGCTGGCGGATCGCCTCGACGATGCCGGTGGTGTCCTTGGCGGCTGCGGTCGCTTCGCCCGAGAGCACCTTGCGGGCAGCGGCCTCGGCGTCGATGGCGTCGTTCTTGGCGCGACGCGAGCGCAGATGCGGGTGCGGCTGGTTGATCTCGATCACTCGACAGCCCTGATCGATCAGCGACCGGGTCAGGGCCGCACCAAAAGATCCGGTGGACTCGACACCGACCGTGGTGATAGGGCCGAACGACGCGAGCCATGTGTGGGTCAAGCGGTAGCCGGCGCGGGTCGCAGGGAACGATTCAGTGCCCAGTACTCGCCCGAGCGGGTCGAGCGCCGCGGCGACACCGAAGTCGGTGTGGCAGTCAATCCCGCCGATCACCGCCTGTTGCTGGTCTGGCATGCTGAAGTCGGCCATCTCGGAGCGGCTGTGCCGGGACGGGACGGACATAACAGTGATGAGGCATCTGTTGGCGCAGGTTCCTATGAGGTCACGTCGCTCGTTGCGGACCGGCCGCAGCTGACAAGTCCGAGAAGCGGGCCGGCGACGTCGACGAGTCCCAGGCAAGGCACGGCGAACTCCATCGGTGGTTGCAAGTGAACGGTCATGATGACCGTTGCCAACACATGCAGCCGACCGATGGAGGTGTCCAGTATGGCAGCGAGGCTGAGTTTGGATGAGCGGGTGTTCATCGAGTCGTCGCTCGGGGCGGGCCGCAGCGTCGCGGACGTAGCGCAGCGGCTGGGCCGTGATCCGTCGACGGTGCATCGCGAGCAGGCCCGCTGCGGCGAGCGTGCGGACTATGACGCCCGCTCGGCGCACGCGTCGGCGTGCGCGAGGGCGAGACGGGCGCGAACGCCCAAGCTGGCGCGCGATCCGGTGCTGGCCGCGGCGGTCAATGAGTGCTTGAGGCTGAGGTGGTCCCCGCACGCGACCGCGGCGGACTTGCGCGAGGCGGGTATGAGCGTGTGCGCGGAGACGATCTATCGGGCGTGCTACGCGAACGACGCGCGCAGCGGCCTGGCGGCGGGCACCTGGGCGAAGCTGCCGCGGCGCTGCCGGCGCCGTCGGCCGCGCAGCGTCGCGCAGGCCCAAAAGCCCAGCCCGCTGGGGGAATACCGGCCGATAGCCGACCGGCCCGACGACGTCGAGGACCGCACGCAGCCCGGCCACTGGGAAGGCGACCTCATCGTCGGCAAAGCGAACCTCACCGCCGCGGTCACGATCGTGGAGCGCACCAGCCGCTACACGGTCACCGCAGCGCTGCCCGACGGCTACGGCGCGCCGGCCGTCGCCGCCGCGGTCACCGCGGCGCTGGGCCGCCAGCCCGCAGCGCTCGTGCGCAGCCTCACCTGGGACCAAGGCCGCGAGATGGCCCGCTGGGCCGACATCGAGGCCGCGCTCGGCATCGAGGTGTTCTTCTGCGAGCCGCGCTCGCCGTGGCAGCGACCCACCAACGAGCAGACCAACGGACTGCTGCGCCGATGGCTCCCCAAAGGCACCAGCCTCGACATCGGACAACTGCGGCTCTCGGTCATCGAGGACAACCTCAACCACATGCCCCGCCGACTCCACCACTGGACATCAGCACACGACATCTACACTCAACTCACTTGCAACCACCGGTAGAGCTTGCCCACCCACAACGCGCAGGGCCAGTTAGCTGGCAAGTCAGACGTCGACGGCCCACTCCCCGCGCACATCTTCACTGTTTGTTGGAGGCTCCTGATCTTGGATACGAGGATGGAGTCATGCCACATGAGATGTCGCCTGGGAAGCCGACGACGCGTCGGTACAGCGAGGCGGAGAAGGAACGGGCTGTGCGTGCGGTGCGTCAGCTGCGTAAGGAGCTGGGCACCGATCACGGGACGGCGGGGCGGGTAGCGGCGCAGTTGGGGATCGGGGTGGAGTCGCTGCGGTCGTGGGTGCGCCAGGCCGAGGTCGATGCTGGGGTGCGCCCTGGTGTGAACAGCGAGCAGGCTGAGCGGATCAAGGCGCTGGGGGCCGAGGTCCGGGAGCTGCGTCGGGCGAACGAGATCTTGCGCAAGGCGTCGGCTTTCTTCGCGGCGGAGCTCGACCGCCCACTGAGGTGACGGTGTCGTTCGTCGACGCCCATCGTGGCGAGCTCGGGGTCGAGCCCATCTGCACTGCGCTGCAGGTGGCCCCGAGCACGTACTACGCGGCCAAGCACCGCCAACGGCTGCCGTCGGCGCGGGCGGTCTCGGACGCGGTGTGGATGCCGATCTTGTTGGCGTTGTGGGTCGCGAACCGCAAGGTCTACGGGGCGCGCAAGCTGACCAAGGCCGCCCGGCGCGCGGGTCACGAGATCGGCCGGGACCAGGTCGCCCGGCTGATGCGTGAGCTGGGCGTACGCGGCGTCAGCCGGCGGCGCAAGATGTTCACCACCCGCCGCGATCGGGACGCGGTTCGGGCGCCTGACCTGGTCAACCGGGACTTCACCGCGGATCGGCCCGACGCGTTGTGGGTGACGGATCTGACCTATGTCGCGACCCGGGCAGGGATGGCCTATGTGTGTCGTCGTGGACGCTTTCTCCCGCCGCATCGTGGGGTGGCGCGTCGCTTCGCACATGCGCACCGAGATGGTCCTCGACGCATTGGAGATGGCCCGCCGCTCACGCGGCGGCCGTCGCCTGGTCGGGCTCGTGGCACACTCCGACGCCGGATCGCAGGGCGGATTCAATCGGTGGTCGCAACACCTCGATTGTGGAGGTGTGAGATGGGGACGATGCGGGAGCGTCAGCGCGAGGTCCAGTTGTATCGGGGGCAGATCCGGTCGCCGGGTCGGCCGACGGTCGCGTGGCGGCAGGACCGGTTTCGGTTCTGGGCGGCGATCGCTGACGGCGACAAGACCGGGGACGCGGCGGCACAAGCGGGGGTGTCATCCCCCGTTGGGTTCCGGTGGTTCGGTCACGCTGGCGGGGTGAACCCATGTTTGTCCCCGACGGTGTCGGGCCGGTATCTGTCGTTTGCCGAGCGTGAGGACATCGCGTTGTTCCGGGCCCAGGGCCTCGGTGTGCGTGAGATCGCCCGCAGGCTCAATCGCAGCCCGTCGACGATCTCGCGGGAGCTTCGCCGGAACGCGTCGACGAGAACATTCCGGCTCGAGTACAAGGCGACGATCGCGCAGTGGCACGCAGAGCGGCGCGCTCGTCGTGCGAGGCCAGCGAAGCTCGCCGGCAACGATCGGCTTCGCAGCTATGTGGCTGAGCGGCTCTCGGGCGCGGTTCGGGCGCCCGGCGGTAGCGCCTTGGGGCCTGTTGGCCCGAAGTGGCAGGGCCGCAACAAGCCTCATCGTGGGGACCGCCGCTGGACCCAGGGCTGGAGTCCCGAGCAGATCTCGAACCGGCTGAAGGCCGATTTCGCCGATGATGAGTCCATGCGCATCAGCCACGAGGCCATCTATCAGGCGCTCTACGTCGAACGCCGGGGTGCGCTCGGCCGCGAGCTGGTCGCGTGCCTGCGCTCGGGGAGGGCGCTGCGGGTTCCTCGGGCCCGGACCCGCCAGACCGCCTGGGCCCAACTCACCCCGGAGGTGATGATCAGCAAACGACCCGCCGAGGTCGAGGACCGGGCCGTGCCCGGACATTGGGACCGCGATCTGGTGATCGGTCTGAAGCGCTCCGCGATCGGCACCCTTGTCGAGCGCACCACCCGCTTCACGATGCTGATCCACCTGCCACGCGAACACGGCTACGGCGTCATCGCCCGCACCAAGAACGGGCCAGCCCTCGCCGGCTACGGCGCCATCACCATGAAGAACGCTCTCGCCTCGACGATGACCACCCTGCCCGAACAGCTGCGCCGCTCGGTGACCTGGGACCGCGGCAAGGAACTGTCCGCCCACGCCGCGTTCACCGTCGAGACCGACATCGCGGTCTACTTCGCCGACCCCAAGAGCCCCTGGCAGCGCGGCACCAACGAGAACACCAACGGACTGCTGCGCCAATACTTCCCCAACCGCACCGACCTGTCCCGCTGGACCGCCGAAGAGATCGAAGCCGTCGCCGCGACCATCAACACCCGGCCACGCAAGACCCTCGGATGGAAGACCCCTGAACCGCTCTGGCTTTGTTGGAGACTCATTGGTTTGGTTTTCCAGCCCCGGTTGGGGTGGTCTTGTGGGCAGCGTAGAACGCTGCTTCGAATTCTGCTGGCGGGGTGTCGTCGCAGTGGCCATGCAGCCGCTGTTCGTTGAACCAGTGCACCCAGCCCAGGGTGGCGAGTTCGAGCTGGTCGGTGTCGTGCCAGCCGTGTGTGTCGGGCCCGTAGGCGCATTCGGCCTTGTAGAGCCCGTTGGTCGTCTCGGCCAAGGCGTTGTCATAGGAATCGGCGACGGTGCCGATGCTGGGCCGGGCGCCGATCTCGTCGAGGCGTTCGGTGAATCGCAGCGACGTGAATTGGCTGGATTCAACTGGTCGTCGCAACACCTCGATGATGGAGGTGCGAGATGGGGACGATGCGGGAGCGGCAGCGCGAGGTCCAGCAGTATCGGGGCCAGGTGCCGTCGCCGGGCCGGCCGACGGCGGCATGGCGGCAGGACCGGGTCCGGTTCTGGGCGGCGATCGCTGGCGGCGAGAAGACCGGGGACGCGGCGGCACAAGCGGGGGTGTCATCCCCCGTTGGGTTCCGGTGGTTCGGTCACGCTGGCGGGGTGAACCCATGTTTGTCCCCGACGGTGTCGGGCCGGTTTCTGTCGTTTGCCGAGCGTGAGGACATCGCGTTGTTGCGGGTCCAGGGCCTCGGTGTGGGTGAGATCGCCCGCAGGCTCGATCGCAGCCCGTCGACGGTCTCGCGGGAGCTTCGCCGCAACGCGTCGACGAGAACATTCCGGCTCGAGTACAAAGCGACGATCGCGCAGTGGCACGCAGAGCGGCGCGCTCGTCGTGCGAGGCCAGCGAAGCTCGCCGGCAATGATCGGCTTCGCAGCTATGTGGCTGAGCGGCTCTCGGGCGCGGTTCGGGCGCCCGGCGGTAGCGCCTTGGGGCCTGTTGGCCCGAAGTGGCAGGGCCGCAACAAGCCCCATCGTGGGGACCGCCGCTGGACCCAGGGCTGGAGTCCCGAGCAGATCTCGAACCGGCTGCGTGTCGATTTCCCCGATGATGAGTCCATGCGCATCAGCCACGAGGCCATCTATCAGGCGCTCTGCGTCGAAGGCCGGGGTGCGCTCAAGCGTGAGCTGGTCGCGTGCCTGCGCTCGGGGAGGGCGCTGCGGGTTCCTCGGGCCCGGACCCGCCAGGCCGCCTGGGCCCATGTCACCGCGGAGGTGATGATCAGCGAACGACCCGCCGAGGTCGAGGACCGGGCCGTGCCCGGACATTGGGACCGCGATCTGGTGATCGGTCTGAAGCGCTCCGCGATTGGCACCCTTGTCGAGCGCACCACCCGCTTCACGATGCTGATTCACTTGCCACGCGAACACGGCTACGGCGTCGTCCCTCGCACCAAGAACGGGCCAGCCCTCGCCGGCTACGGCGCGATCACCATGAAGAACGCTCTCGCTGCATCGATGACCACACTGCCCGAGCAGCTGCGCCGGTCGGTGACCTGGGACCGCGGCAAGGAACTGTCCGCCCACGCCGCGTTCACTGTCGAGACCGACATCGCGGTCTGCTTCGCCGACCCCAAGAGCCCTTGGCAGCGCGGCACCAACGAGAACACCAACGGGCTGCTGCGCCAATACTTCCCCAAAGGCACCGACCTGTCCCGCTGGACCGCCGAAGAGATCGAAGCCGTCGCCGCGACCATCAACACCCGGCCACGCAAGACCCTCGGATGGAAGACCCCAGCAGAAGCCCTCGACGAACACCTACGCTCGCTACAACAACCCGGTGTTGCGACGACCGGTTGAATCCAGCTTGCGATCCGGCGTCGGAGTGTGCCACGAGCCCGACCAGGCGACGGCCGCCGCGTGAGCGGCGGGCCATCTCCAATGCGTCGAGGACCATCTCGGTGCGCATGTGCGAAGCGACGCGCCACCCCACGATGCGGCGGGAGAACGCGTCCACGACGACACACATAGGCCATCCCTGCCCGGGTCGCGACATAGGTCAGATCCGTCACCCACAACGCGTCGGGCCGATCCGCAGTGAAGTCCCGGTTGACCAGGTCAGGCGCCCGAACCGCGTCAGGATTCTGACGCGTGGTGAACATCTTGCGCCGCCGGCTGACGCCGCGTACGCCCAGCTCACGCATCAGCCGGGCGACCTGGTCCCGGCCGATCTCGTGACCCGCGCGTCGGGCGGCCTTCCACAGCTTGCGCGCCCCGTAGACCTTGCGGTTCGCGACCCACAACGCCAACAAGACCGGCATCCACACCGCGTCGCGCACCGCCCGCGCCGAGGGCTCGCGCTCGCGGTGCTTGGCCGCGTAGTACGTGCTCGGGGCCACCCCCAGCGCAGTGCAGATGGGCTCGACCCCGAGCTCGCCACGATGAGCGTCGACGAACGACACCGTCACCTCTGTGGGCGGTCGAGCCCCTTACGCGAAAAAAGCCGACGCCTTGCGCAAGATCTCGTTCGCCCGCCGCAGCTCCCGGACCTCGGCCTCCAGCGCCTTGATCCGCTCAGCCTGCTCGCTGTTCACACCAGGGCGCACCCCAGCATCAACCTCGGCCTGGCGCACCCACGACCGCAGCGACTCCACCCCGATCCCCAACTGGGCCGCGACCCGCCCCGCCGTCCCGTGATCGGTGCCCAGCTCCTTACGCAGCTGACGCACCGCACGCACAGCCCGTTCCTTCTCCGCCTCGCTGTACCGACGCGTCGTCGGCTTCCCAGGCGACATCTCATGTGGCATGACTCCATCCTCGTATCCAAGATCAGGAGCCTCCAACAAAGCCAGTGCGATTCACAGCGACCGCCTCAACAACACTCAGACCCGACTTGTGAAACAGGCTCCTAGTGTCCTGTTTGTTTAGTTAGTCGCGGTAACATGGTGGGGCGGCAGCGTGGCTGCTGCAGGCGATGAACGGGGACCGATATGGGTGCAAGGCGGGGACGGCCGACGGCTGTGATCGTGCTGGACGGCGAGGAACGCGCCACGCTGGAGCGGTGGGCTCGGCGCCCGAAGTCGTCTCAGGCTCTGGCGCTGCGGTGCCGGATCGTGCTGGGGGCGGCCGAGGGCCGCTACAACAAAGACATCGCCGCCGAGCTGGGGTGCCATCCCGCGACGGCGGCCAAGTGGCGCTCGCGGTTCGCCGAGCGCCGCCTCGACGGGCTCTGCGACGACCCGCGGCCGGGTCCGCCGCGCACCATCGACGACGCCGCCGTCGAGGAGGTGATCGTGCTCACCTTGGAGTCCGCCCCACCGGACGCGACGCACTGGTCGACGCGGTCGATGGCCAAAGCAGTGGGCATCTCGCCGTCGTCGGTGCACGCCATCTGGGGGGCGTTCGGGCTCAAGCCCCACCTCGCCGAGGATTTCAAGCTGTCCCCGGACCCGCAGTTCATCGACAAGGTCCGCGACGTCGTGGGGCTGTACCTCAACCCCCCAGAGGCCGCGGTGGTGCTGTGCGTGGACGAAAAGACACAGATCCAGGCCCTGGACCGCACCGCCCCGATCCTGCCGCTGATGCCCGGCACGCCCCAGCGGCGCACCCACGACTACCGCCGCCACGGCACCACCAACCTGTTCGCGGCGCTCGACACCGCCTCGGGCAACGTCATCACGTCGATGACACAACGGCACCGCTCAGAAGAGTTCAGAAAGTTCTTGAACCTCATCGACAAAGAAGTCCCCTCCCACCTCGACGTGCACGTCGTGGCAGACAACGTCTCCACCCACAAGACCCCCGCCGTCAAACGCTGGCTCGTCGCGCACCCCCGCTTCAAGCCCCCGCTTCACCCCCACCTACAGCTCCTGGATGAACCTCGTCGAGCGCTGGTTCTCAGAGCTCACCACCAAATGGCTCCGACGCGGCACCCACACCAGCGTCAAAGACCTCAAAGACTCAATCAACACCTGGGTCGAAAACTGGAACCAGGACCCCAAACCCTTCGTCTGGCGCAAGACCGCAGACCAGATACTCGACAACCTCGCCTCATATATCCACCGAATTCCCCAAACAGGACACTAGCGCGCCGCCACCAAGCCCTCACCGGCGAGATCGCCCAGCTCGACGCCGAGCTGCTCGAGCTCTGCGAGCACGCCAACCCCGCTCTGCTGGGCGCCTGCGGCGTCGGCCCAGACGTCGCCGCGGCGCTGCTCGTCACAGCCGGCGACAACCCCCACCGCATGCGCAACGAAGCGTCGGTCGCCGCGCTGTGCGGCGCCAGCCCCACCGAAGCGTCACCAGGCGCCACCGTGCGCCACCGCCTCAACCGCGGCCACAACCGCCAGGCCAACAACGCCCTGCGGCGCATCGCCATCACCAGGCTGCGCGTCGACCAGCGCACCATCGACTACGCCCAACGCCG
Source organism: Candidatus Poriferisodalis sp. (assembly GCA_965226645.1). Taxonomy (GTDB): domain Bacteria; phylum Actinomycetota; class Acidimicrobiia; order Acidimicrobiales; family Poriferisodalaceae; genus Poriferisodalis. The sequence goes on along the minus strand of CBDDDL010000003.1, from coordinate 796,230 downwards.
ACGCGCCCACCGCAAAACCCGCCGCGAGATCATCCGCTGCCCCAAACGCCACATCGCACGCGAGATCCACCGGCTCCTCACCGACCCGCCCCAAACCCCCCACGGCGCCGACCTGCGCCGAGCCCGCCAACGCGCCCGACTCACCCACCGCGACACCAGCCAAGCCCTCAACGTGCCACTCACCCGCATCCCAGAACTCCAAAGAGGCCTACGCCACAACAACGACCTCGCCAAGCGCTACCAACAACACCTCGCCCAACTCCCCACTCGACACACATAGGAGCATCCACCGGCTCCGCATCCTGCTCGCCGCCGGCCGCCAACCATGCCAAACTCAACCCGTCACACCAATCAGAACCCGACGTCCCAGCTTGGTTGCGTAGAGCCACGAAAGCGCAGCAACTGCTCGCGAGAGTAGAGCCAACGTGAAAGGCAAGTCCGAGATTCTGCCGAGCGCGGAAGCATGTCTCGAGCCAGCGATCGATCAGTCGACCCAACCACACACTCGAGCGCCAATGTGTAACGTTGTTGACTCTCGCGGTCAGGCGGTGGATCACATTGGAAGGCGAAAGTGCGGTTGCATGGCCGTCGATCGCTATTGCCAACAGCGGCTCGGCGTCTGACATCGGCACGGCGGTGTCGCTGGTGGCGACCGGACAAGCCCATTCGGTGCTGTACGCCGGCGCAAACAAACTGGGCGATGCCACCGCTGCGGTCGTATCGCAACGCCAACCCAAACATGTGCTGCTGGTAGGCGACACTCGCACGTTGCACCCGGTCATCGAATACAAGATCGGCCAGATCGCGCCGACCGCAACCGTCGATCGCATAACCGGCCGCGACCGTGCCAGCGCGCAAGCCGCCGCGACACAACGCGCAAGCGGCACCGAGACGAACTCGCTGGTGATCGCCAACAGCGGCTCGATGTCTAGCATCGGCACGGCGGTGTCGCTGGTGGCGACCGGACAAGCCCATTCGGTGCTGTACGCCGGCGCAAACAAACTGGGCGATGCCACCGCTGCGGTCGTATCGCAACGCCAACCAAGACTTGTGCTGCTGGTAGGCGGTCCTCTTTTGTTGCATCCAGCAATCGAAGACGAAATCCGTCAGATCGCGCCCACCTCAATCGTGAGACGCGTAGCGGGCAGCGACGTAACCAGCACGCAAGCCAATGCAACGCGGCGCTTGCGCGCCGCCCAAGTATCTGCGTTCGTGATTGCCAACGGATGGACGCCCGGCGAAATTGGCATTGCGGCATCATTCGCCTCGGCACACGACAACATCGCAGTGCTGTATTCGTACAAGCACACCATGGGCGTCGCTACGCCGAAGGTCCTCCGACTAATGCAGCCCTACAACGTCATTCTCATTGGTCGCCCAAGTTCCTTGTCCTACAAGGTCCATCGCGAAGTGAGACGCCTGCTGCCGGGCGCTCGCGTACAACGGATTGTAGGTTCCACGCTCGCTGCTACCGCTGCACAAGCAGCCCAACAAACCCTCGTCGATATATCTCCATTGCAGCGCCGACAGCACGACGGCGCTTCCCCCGTCGACCGGACAGGTGGTCAAGGTGGGGTGGTTCCCCCGCTTTGAATGTAGTGCTGTCCGTACTGGCCAACACTGAACCGCTCTGGGACGTTCCTATAGATGTCAAGTGCGGGTTGTGAGGGTGGAGAGGTCGGCTCGGAGTGTGCGGTAGAGCTCTCGGGCGACGAAGCGTTTGAGGCAGCGGATGGCTTCTTTTTTGGTCTTGCCTTGGGCGAGGCGGCGGTCGGTGTAGCTGCGGGTTCGTTCGCAGTAGCGGAGCCGGACGATGACGATCATGTGCAGGGCTCGGTTGGCGTCGCGGTTGCCGGTGCGAAGTTGAGTCGGTGACGCTGGGTGCGCCCGCTCGACGCGGGGACCGGCGCGGTCGCGCACAGGTGGGCGAACGACGCTTCGGAGCCGAGGCGGTCGATGTTCTCGCCCGCGGCGACGAGCAGGGTCGCGGTGTGGTGGGTGCCGCACCCGAGGCGTGACAGGGTTGTGGGTGCTGCGGTGGCGACGAGCCGGTCGAGCCGGCGACCGAGCTCGTCGGCCTCGGCGCCGAGCTGGGCGATGCGGCGCCCGAGGCTGCGCAGTGCTGGGTTGGCGGCCTGGGCGGGATCGGCGAGGCGGTCCGTGGCGGGCCGCAACCGAGCGCACACGGCGGCGGTGCCCTCGAGGGTCCGGCAGGTGTGGAGCTGGTTGCGCGACGCGGCGGGAGCGGTGACGAGCAGGCCGCCGATCTGGCACAACGCGGCGGCGCGGGCCTTGACGGCGCTGTTTCGGGTCACGCTGATCTGGCGGATCGCCTCGACGATGCCGGTGGTGTCCTTGGCGGCTACGGTCGCTTCGCCCGAGAGCACCTTGCGGGCAGCGGCCTCGGCGTCGATGGTGTCGTTCTTGGCGCGACGCGAACGCAGATGCGGGTGCGGCTGGTTGACCTCGATCACCCGGCAGCCCTTTGCGACCAGCGATCGGGTCAGGGCCGCGCCGTAGGATCCGGTGGACTCGACACCGACCGCTGCGATCGGGCCGAACGACGCGAGCCATGTGTGGGTCAAGCGGTAGCCGGCACCCGTCGCCGGGAACGATTCGGTGCCCACAACCCGGCCCAAGGGGTCGAGCGCGGCGACGACATGGAAGTCGGTGTGGCAGTCAATCCCGCCGATCACCGCCTGTTGTGGGTCTGGCATGCTGTTGTCGGCCATCTCGGAGCGGCTGTGCCGGGACGGGACGGACATAACAGTGATGAGGCATCTGTTGGCACAGGTTCCTATGAGGTCACGTCGCTCGTTCCGGACCGGCCGCAGCTGACAAGTCCGAGAAGCAGGCCGGCGACGTCGACGAGTCCCAGGCAAGGCACCCACAACGCGCAGGGCCAGTTAGTTGGCAAGTCAGATGTCGACGGCCCGCTCCCCGCGCACATCTTCACTGTTGGTTGGAGGCTCCTGATCTTGGATACGAGGATGGAGTCATGCCACATGAGATGTCGCCTGGGAAGCCGACGACGCGTCGGTACAGCGAGGCGGAGTCCGAGCGTGCTGTGCGTGCGGTGCGTCAGCTGCGCACCGAGCTGGGCACCGATCACGGGACGGCGGGGCGGGTCGCGGCGCAGTTGGGGATCGGGGTGGAGTCGCTGCGGTCGTGGGTGCGCCAGGCCGAGGTCGATGCTGGGTTGCGCCCTGGTGTGAGCAGCGAGCAGGCTGAGCGGATCAAGGCGTTGGAGGCCGAGAACCGGGAGCTGCGTCGGGCGAACGAGATTCTGCGCAAGGCGTCGGCTTTTTTCGCGTAAGGGGCTCGACCGCCCACTGAGGTGACGGTGTCGTTCGTCGACGCCCATCGTGGCGAGCTCGGGGTCGAGCCCATCTGCACTGCGCTGGGGGTGGCCCCGAGCACGTACTACGCGGCCAAGCGCCGCTAGCGCGAGCCATCGGCGCGGGCAGTTCGCGACGCAGTGTGGATGCAGGTTCTGTTGGCGTTGTGGGTCGCGAACCGCAAGGTCTACGGGGCGCGCAAGCTGTGGAAGGCCGCCCGGCGCGCCGGTCACGAGATCGGCCGGGACCAGGTCGCCCGGCTGATGCGCCAGCTGGGCATACGCGGCGTCAGCCGGCGGCGCAAGATGTTCACCACCCGCCCCGATCCTGACGCGGTTCGGGCGCCTGACCTGGTCAACCGGGACTTCACAGCGGATCGGCCCGATGCGTTGTGGGTGACCGATCTCACCTATGTCCCGACCCGGGCAGGCATGGCCTATGTGTGCTTCATCACCGACGCGTTCTCCCGCCGCATCGTGGGATGGCGGGTCGCAGCCCACATGCGCACCGAGATGGTCCTCGACGCTTTGGAGATGGCCCGCCGCTCACGCGGCAACCGCCGCCTGGCCGGGCTCATTGCCCACTCCGACGCCGGGTCGCAAGCCGGATTCAACTGGTCGTCACAACACCTCGATGATGGAGGTGCGGGATGGGGACGATGCGGGAGCGGCAGCGGGAAGTCCAGCAGTATCGGGGTCAGATCCCTTCGCCGGGTCGGCCGACAGTCGCGTGGCGGCAGGACCGGGTTCGGTTCTGGGCGGCGATCGCTGACGGCATGACGACCGATGACCCTTGGCAGAAGCGGGGGTGTCATCCCCCGTTGGGTTCCGGTGGTTCCGCCACGCTCGCGGGGTGAACCCATGTTTGTCCCCGACGGTGTCGGGCCGGTTTCTGTCGTTTGCTGAGCGTGAGGACATAGCGTTGTTCCGGGTCCAGGGCCTTGGTGTGCGTGAGATCGCCCGCAGGGTCAATCGCAGCCCGTCGACGACCTCGGTGACTACAGCCAACGCACCAAGCGGCGATGCGCACTTGAGGCCCGTGCACGAGCTGCTGCTAGCTGCCCAGTCCACGTGCTCGTCACAGATGCCTCGGAGTGGGTAGTGCGCACCGTCAAGGTGCCATGTTCGCTCGAAGCGCGCATCGCTGGCCATGCCGTCGAACTCGCCGACGCTGGCCAGCACGTGCAGATCGAATGGGACAAATGGAGATCGGATCGCCAGTAAGTCTCACCACCAAGATGCAGCAGAGCTTCGGCAACTTCTCAGCTGCGGTCTCGACTCTCGGCCAACGCCTGCGTCCCTCCGAGGAGGAACGCGAAGCCGCGACTGCCGGCGATCTGACCGAGCTCGCCGACCAGGAGAATCTGCGCTTCGCGCAGGCCTGCGGCGCAACGCACATGATCTTCGAGGCCGCCGCAAAGATCACCGTCATCATCACGGTCGGTGCTCCTCCTGAGCGTGGACACCAGATCTCGGCCCTGCTCGAGGGCCAGCCGCCTCCCCCCTCTGTCAATGTGGTGTGAGACAGCGGATGGCTGTGAGTCGCTGAGTCCCGGGGGCGGGGAAGGAAGATGACTGCGATGGTTGCGTTGCATGGCTCGATCGAGTCCGCTGGCGTGATGGATGATTGCGGGACCCCGGACTTGGAGGTGTCGCCGAGGGCGACACGCCGCCGGTTCGCGGCGGAGTGCAAGGCGAGGATCCTGGCTGAGTACGAGCGGCTCCCTGATGGGGAGCGGGGCGCGTTGTTGCGCCGGGAGGGCTTGTATTCGTCGTTGATCTCGGAGTGGCGCAAGCAGGCTGCTGCTGGCGCGGTCGAGGGGCTCAGCAACAAGCGCGGCCGGTCGCGGTCCCGACGCCAGGGATCGTCGCATTGGCGCGTTGGAGGCCGACAATGAGCGTCTCGGGCAGCGTTGGGGGACCGCCGAGAAGGTGATCGAGGTGCAGGGAAAAGTCTCGGCGCTCTCCGGGGAGCTCTCCAAGAGCGCGGACACCGATCCGAGGTCGAAGCGGTGATCGCGCCCGCCGTTGCTGAGCTCGAAGCGCACATGGCGACAACGGCGGCGTGTGCTGTGCTGGGGCCGGTCCCGGGCGACGCAGTGCCGGCGGCGCCGACCCGAGCCGGACTCGGCCGCGGTCATCGAGCGGCGCCGGGCAGCCCATCGCCGAGCGCTCGACGACGACGAGCGGGCCGAGGTGCTCGAGGTCTTGCACTCGGACCGGTTCGTGGACGAGTCCCCGGCCACGGTGTGGGCGACCCTGCTCGACGAGGGCACGTATCTGGCGTCACCAGCCACGATGTACCGGCTCCTGCGAGCCGCCCATGGCACCGTGATCGAGCACCGCCGCCAGGCCGCCCACCCTCCGAGGTCCCGCCCCGAGCTCGCCGCAGATGCCCCCAACGACATCTGGACATGGGACATCACCGGGCTGCGCGGCCCCGGCAAACGGAACTTCTTGTGCCTCTACGTGCTGTTGGACCTGTTCTCGCGCTACGTGCCGGGCTGGATGCTCGCCGCCGTCGAGAACGCCCAGCTCGCCCGCCGCCTCATCGACGAGACCCTCGCCCGCCACGACGTCGACCCCAAGGCGCTGACGATCCATTCCGACCGAGGCGTCCCCGCCGCGAAACCAGTCGCTCAACTCCTCGCCACCCTGGAGATCACCAGATCGGTGACCCGGCCCCGCACCCCCAACGACAACCCGTACTCCCAATCGCAGTCCCGCACCATGAAATACCGGCCACAGTTCCCCGCCAGGTTCGCCGGCATCGACGACGCCCGAACCTTCAGCGCCGACTTCTTCGCATGGCACAACTACCAGCACCGCCACTCCGGCATCGGCTACCACACACCCGCCAGCGTCTACCACCACACCGCCGCCGAGATCCGCCAACACCGCACCCAAATCCTGAACCGGGCGTTCGCCGCCCGCCCCGAACGATTCGTCGCAGGCCGGCCAACCCCACCCGAACTCCCCGAGATCGTCTACATCAACCCACCCAAGGAGACCACCAGCACCCACTAAACCTGAATCCACCGATTGGTGGGTGTGTGGGGGTTGCCGCGTCCGCGAAAAAGGCCTCCTGATCTGCGACGATTGTGATGTTCGTTGTCACATTCGTCTCAAAAACAGGAGGCACTTTTTGTGTCTGCATCATCGCGCAGTCCGGACCGGTTCGCAACGACGGTTGATCATGAGGGCCTGGTGGCCAACGCGGGCCTGATCCTGGCGGGCACGCTGATGGACCGTCTGGGCCTGTCGGCGCTGATCGAGCGGTGGGTGCGCACCGGTTCCGCGAACCCGGGCCCCAAGATCTGCACCGTGGTCGCCGCGATGCTCGCAGGGGCCACCCATATCGATCATGTCGGGATGCTGCGCGCCGGACGCACCGGGAGGGTGCTGGGGTTCCGCCCGATGGCGCCGTCGACGGTCGGGACGTTGCGGCGGACGTTCACGTTCGGTCATGTCCGCCAGCTCGACGCGGTGCTGTCGCGCACGCTGGCGCGCGCCTGGGGGCTGGGCGCAGGCCCCGGCAAGGCGCCGCTGGTGGTCGATCTGGACTCCACGATCTGCGAGGTCCACGGCAAACAAAAACAAGGAGCCGCGTACGGCTACACCAAAGAGCTCGGCTATCACCCGCTGCTCGCCGCACGCGCCGACACCGGCGAGGTGCTCGGCGCCCGCATGCGCAAAGGGTCCGCGGGGTCCTCGCGAGGCGTGGTGCGCTTCGTCGACGAGCTCGTCGCGAACCTGCGGCGCGCCGGGGCTGCGGGGCCGGTCACGGTGCGCGGCGACTCGGGATTCTGGTCATGGAAACTGATCGACCGTCTCGACGCCCACGACTTCAAGTGGTCGATCACTGTCGCCCTCATACCCGCTGTTCGCGCAGCGATCCAAGCGATCCCTGCCACCGCATGGACCGACATCGCTTACACCAAAGGCGGCCACGCCCAGGTCGCCGAGACCCAATACGCCACCGGCCGCGGCAAAGCCAAGCGCACCGTTCGCCTCGTGGTGCGCCGCACCCGCCTCGCCGAGGGCGCACAGCAACGACTGTGGCCCGACTGGCGGCACCACGCATTCATCACCAACACCAAACTCGACACCGCCGCCGCCGACGAGTTCCACCGCGCCCACGCCGTTGTCGAGCTCGCCATCCGCGACCTCAAAGAAGGCACCGGACTCGAGCACGTCCCCTCAGGCCACTACGGCGCGAACTGCGCATGGCTCGCCTGCGCCGTGCTCGCCCACAACATCGGCCACTGGACCGCCGCCCTCGCCGACGCGCCGCCGGCCACGAACCGCTCCCGCCGCACCCGACTCGTCGCCCTCGCCGCCGTAGCAGTCAACCGCTCCGGCACACCCACCCTGCGATACCCCGCCCGCTGGCCCTGGGAAACACAATTCCGAGCCACACTCAGCGCCCTCAGGGCTCTGCCAGGACCCTCCGGCTGACCCGAACCCCCCGGAACTGACGCCCCCACACAAACCCAGCGTCGACAACCCCAAACCACACCCGCACCCCTACCCCAACACGCCCAAACACACCAAACCAGGGCGATTCACACCCCCAACAACCCGACGCCACCCCAACCCGCCACCGACCCGGGAACCCCGCGCCCACCAAAGGCCAATCGGTGGATTCAGGCTAAATCACCAACAAACTTGTCTCACCAAGGTTGACAGGCACCGCTCGGGTCCAACAGGCATTCGAAGATTTCGCCGCCGGCGACGTGGACCTCGCCCAGCTGCACGGTTGGCACCAAGCGTCAACTACACCGTCGCCCGTCGCGGCCTTCGATGAGAGCTATCTGCGTCGCCACGCTGCAGCCACAACCCGCATCGCGGCCTTCGTAGGCGACGAATGCCGACGCCAGGGAATCGATCCCGACGTCTTCCGGCGATTCGAGCACCGCTTGCACCGCTGCACCAACGCATTGCAGGCCTACCTACGCCTCCAGCCTTGACCGCCCCAAGCGAGCGCACGGACTCGATCTCTGACACAAACACTTCCGGCAACCGCGGCGTCACGACCAGGGGCAATGTGGCGAGTACCGAGCATTCCGTCGAAACGGTTCGGCGGTGTCCCGTGGAGTGGCGGGGTTGGGGTTTGGCCTCGGTGTTAGTTGCCGGGTGTGAGCTCGGCTGTGGCGTTGGTATCGCGCTCGGGGTTGAGGGTGGCCATGGAGTGCTCTGAGAGGTAGCGGCGGTCTGTGGCTTGGCATTCGTCGTGGAGGTCAGCGAGGATCGCTGCGACGAGGCGGATGGCGGATGCTTGGTTGGGGAAGATCCCCACGACGCGTGATCGGCGTTTGATCTCTTTGTTGATGCGTTCGAGGGGGTTGGTGGACCAGATCTTTTGCCAGTGCGCCCGAGGGAACACGGCGGCGAAGGCCCCCACCTCGGGCTTGGCGTCGGCCATCAGCGCTGCGACTTTGGGGAATCGGGCGCCGAGCTGGGCGGCGTGCTTGATGTGTGGAGGTCAGCGAATCGCTGCGAAGGCTTCGTCCCAGGCGTCGCTGTCGTGGCTGGTCACGGCGTCGGCGTCGGGCTGCGCGAACACGGTCCGGAACACTGCGGCGGCCGTGTGCTGGTGGGTGCGGGGCACCAGCGCCAGAAGGTTGCCGATGAAGTGCACCCGGCATCGCTGGGGCCCGGCGCCCTCGATGGTGCGGTCCGCGGCGGCGCCGAGCCCGGCGTGGGCGTCGGCTATCACCAGGCGCACCCCGGCGAGCCCTCGGGACCGCAGCGAGCCCAACAAGTGCTGCCAGAACCCCTCGCTGTCGCTGTCGCCGATGTCGCATCCCAGGATCTCCCGGTTGCCGTCGGCGGTGACACCGGTGGCCACGACCATCGCCATCGAGACGACCTGGCAGACGCTGTTGCGCACCTTGAGATAGGTCGCGTCCACATAGACGCAGGGGAAACCGACGTGATCGAGGCGCCGGCTTCTGAACGACTCCACCATCTCGTCGAGCCCCGCACAGATGCGCGACACCTCCGACTTCGATATCGCCGACTCCGCTCCCAGCGCGGCCACCAGATCGTCCACCGATCGGGTGGACACCCCGGCCACATATGCCTCCATGACCACCGCGCCCAGCGCCCGGTCGATGCGCCGACGCGGCTCAAGCATCGACGCCAACAACGAGCCCTTGCGCAGCTTGGGGATCCTCAACTCGACATCGCCGGCCTGGGCGCCCAGCAGCCGCGGCCTGTGCCCATTGCGCTCGGCCACACGAGCGTCGCTGCGCTCATAGCGCCCGGCGCCCACCGCCTCGGTGGCCTCAGCCTCGATCAGCTCCTGGAGCACAAAGCGCACCGCGCCGCGCACCAGCTCCGCGCCGCCCCCGACGCGAAACGTCTCCCACAGCTGTGCTGTGTCATTCCCAGAAAGGGTCATCGGTGTGTCCTCCTCGATGAGCGGGTGATTTCTCTCACCGAGGATCACGCCGATGGCCCCCCTACTGGTGGACCCCTGCGACTACCTCAATCCCCACCACGCGGTGGGACACTGCCAACGGTTCCGGTGCGCAGCGACTTTGTGCCCCTTGACCCGCGCTACTTGAAGCACCACCACAACACACTCGCGCTGACGGCGATCTCAATCACATCAGCGACCGTGTACTTCCGTGCGGACCACGCGACCAGGCAGGGAAGTCGGGTTCTGATTCGTGTGACGGGTTGAGTTCGCCATGGCCGGCGGCTGACGGCCTCCGGCTAGCAGTATGCGCCTCGGGCGCTCTGCCCGGCACCGGTCGGGTTGTCAAGATCAGCCCGATCGGCGCCGCAGTGACAGCCAGGATCACGCAATCGAGCCAGCGAACCACAACGGAACGGCCAAAGATCGGCGCGTCGATTGAGTCCGACGGTACCGCAATCAACGCCGCGGCGATTGCGCTGTACCGGAGCGCACACGGCCACACGGTGCGAGGCAGCGCACGGTTCTCGGAGATCAAACTTGACGACGCCGCTGCGTGCCCGGATCACCCCGACCGCGTCGCAAATACGCAGAAGTCGAAGTGTCTGGTAAAGAGTGCCCGACCAAGACACCAACTCTGTGGTTCTCTGTGCATTATCGCGTCTGGCCAGACGGTCAGCGCATGCACAGGAGGTACACCTGCGATGTCCAACAACTTCGCGGCCGGGGTAGCGGGTGCAGCGTTAGTGATTGCGGTGCTCGCGCTGTTCGTCTCGTTGCGCGACAACGACAATCAGGTACCGGCCCCAGCCGATGTCACCGCGGCCCAGGCGACCACAACCTCAGCAGTCTCCGGCCAGCCCGTTCAGACGACTGTCGCCGAGAACACGCAGACTGTCGCCGGGACCGTCCCCCTGGTCACCGTCGCACCAGAGGCCACGCTGACGCCCACCACGACCGTTGCGGCACCCGACACCACAGAGGAGCTGCCCGGCAAACCGTCGGAATTCGGACCCTCAGCCGGCACGCAGCTGGGCATCGTCGGCATCCGGCACAACAGCTTTCTCAACGTCCGCGACACGCCCAACGGCACAATCGTCGCCAAGCTGAATCTGCGGACCGGAGGACCGGGCGACCAGGTGCTTCAGGTCCGTGATGTCGACGCAGGGGTGGTTCTCGCGTCGTTGAGCGTCGACGGCCTCACCGCGACGGGCCGCAGCCGCGACTTGCGCACCTCCACGTGGCACGAGATCCAAACCGGCCCAATCGTCGGCTGGGCCAGCAGCCGGTATCTCGCTGCGCTGTCCCCCGCCACACGCCTCAGCGCGATCGACGAAGTCACGAGCCAGCTCGGCACAGCACCAACGTCGGCAACGCTGACCGAGCTCGGCAACACGATCGCAGCGGTGTTCCAATCCGACGAGCCGCCCTCGAACGTCGAAGTCAGCGGGGCACCCAGCGAGTCCGGCGGCGTCGCCAGGATCACCATCGACGTCGTGGGCCTGCCTGACGATTCGATTCGCGGCTACCGACTGTTCATCACTGCCACCTCAAGCGGTGGCTCGTCGGCGAATGACGACGCAGACACCGAGGCACAGACATTCACGCTGCAGGACGTCTTCGCCACGCCCCTGTGCTACAGCGAACGCGGCGTCAGCGACAACGGCCTCTGCAGCTAGCAGGGCACTGCCCAACGCGTCGGTATGATGGCGTCGTACTCGGTGCGCTCGCAAAAGGCACGAAGAACGCATGACGAGGCGCCGAGCTACTGTCACCGTCGATGAGGATCCCACCGGGGCGGCAACTGACGCGGTGAACGCCGGGGACACTTCGTCGGTGAGTGAGTGGGTGAGCGAGGCGATAGCTGCCAAGAGCGACAAGCGACGTCTCCTCGCGGCGCTGCCCTACGCCATCGAGGACTTTGGAGCGGATTCGGCGAGATCACCGATGAAGAGATGGCAGGGCAGCGTCTGGGAGATCGCGAAGCTGCAGCAACCGTCCGCGCGCTCGTGCACCCGTCGCATGATGGTGCTCCTCAAGGCGGGTGCCTTCGTCGCTCCAGAGCGAGATGACCGCGTCTGGTGGCGTAGGTTTGGCACGGCGGTGGCGATCGCAATGCCAAACGCGCGAGCGCGCTGCGGGTTGTCGACACCGCGCCGCTCGACAAGCAGCGTGGACTGCAAGCAGAAGTTCTGCGCGCACGTTCAGGGCTTGTTGATGTGAACGATGCGGCGCTCGTCGCATCGTGCGATCACCACGATGAGATCTTGACCTCGGCGTGCCCGTGGATGCAGCATGTCTGCGCGTCGCCGTCGTCCCCGTCTGAGCGACCAGTCGATAATCCAGTGAACCCGCAGAAGTGCGGCGGCACAGGAATTGGCCAATGAAACGGTCTGTGAAATGGCGGTCGCCGTGGACTGCCGGCTGGCCGGCACCACACCGCCGTCGGAGACACACCCGCCAGGCGCGCCAGCAGCCTCGGTGGGCATTACACCTAGCAGTTGTGTTGGCGACGGCGGTGTTCGCTGCGGCATGGCAGACTGTGGCAGATGCGGCCGATGATGGTCAGCGTTCAGTGTCCACGCTCGCCCCTGTCGGCTCGTCAATCCCGGCGGGGGACTACGCCGCGGGCTACAGCCACGGCGTACGCGTGGTGTTCGCTCGGGCGGCGCAGGAGGTTGCTGAGGCCTATTTCGTCACCGAACGCAACTTCGAGCCGCGTTTCAATGCCATCACCGTCAAGCGTGTGGCGCCGGCCGTTGCCCTAGCGCACCCGTTGCTGTCCAAGCTGGTACGGCCCGCGAGCAGGCGTCAACTGTCGGCCGCTGACGCATTCAGCGGCCACCTCGGGGCCTCGCTTGAGACTGCGAGCACATGTGGGCTCCAGTTCCAGCCCCCCAACACGAACACCTGCGACGTGAGCCGTTTGTTGATGGTGCCCTCGATGCAAGCCGGCCCCGACGGTGCCTTGGAACAGCTCGCAGCCCAGCGCGTCGCTGGTACCCCGATCAAGCCGTTCGATCTGCTGAGCGCCGCGTTCGAGGTTGCGGCATGGCGGCCCGCGGGCATTCACCCCATGGTGGCCGAGGCGGCCCGAAATGCCGCCTCGATGACGCGGATCCGCAGCCGCGATGCTGGACGCCTGTGCGATGTTTCTGCACTGTGGGTCGCTGCCGCGCTGACTGCGGACATCCCCGACGTCAGGGCCGTCCATTACGGCCTGTGGCATGCAGACGACCGTCTGGTCGACCTGCGGGCGGCAGCGCGTACCGCCGCTCAGCGCGGCTGTCGGGCAGCGCGGTACGCCGAACGCACTGATCCCTCCGCGCCGAGCAGGCCCATCGACGCGCCGGCTACTGGAGCGCTCGTGTTCTGGGATTTGAGTTCGGTGATGAAGATCAGCGCGTTGGCAGGGCCGCGGATCGTGGGCACTCTCGATGTCATGACCGCCGGAGCCCTGCCGGCACCTGGGTCCCAGCCAGTCGATCCCGATGCCGCAGCCGCCGGCGTTGCCCGGTCGACGAACTACCGCGGCTGTGATGCGGTCTCTCACGTCGTGCCGCTCTCCGCTGTTGTGAATGTTCGCGGCATCGGCGTCCACCGCTGCCTCGCAGACTCGCTGCGGGAACTGCTCACTGCGGCGAGCGCGGACGGGGTGACGATGTCAGGTTGGGGGTGGCGGTCCACCACGAGACAGATTCAGCTGCGCCGACAATATTGCCCGCTGCCATTCCCCGGATCGACAAACTACTGGCGAGTGTTGTCCTTGCTCGACGCCGCGGAGTGCACACCTCCGGTGTCCAAACCCACCACATCGCGCCACGAGTACGGCCTCGCTGTGGACTTCAACTGCGGCCCCAAGCGGGCCTCAATCACCTCGGCGAGCCGCTGTTTTGCGTGGCTGAAGGCCAACGCGCACCGCTACGGCATGTACAACCTGCCCTCGGAGCCGTGGCACTGGTCCATCAACGGCCGCTGACGGCCAACGGCCGCAGCGACTGCTCAGCCGTCAACTGCGGACTCTGTTGCCTCGAGCACCCAGTCGCCGCAGTCATCGGTCTCGAAGTATTGGCCGTCGACCAGCTCCACTCGTCGCCCGAATGCATCGCCGAAATGGCTGGCAACCACCGACCGCAGTGATCCATCGAGGTCAGTCATGACTGCGAAGTAGCACGCCGGGCCGATCCCGCGAGCCACATATCTGCCGGGCACCAAGTCCGTCCCCACCAGGTACATGCCATCGCGCCGCGTCTGAAGTTCGGGATCGTCCCTGTCAGACGTGATGTCGAGGGGCGCTTCGGTGGGCGTAGGGGCTGCCGCCGCGGCTGTCTCGATCCGTTGCGACGCGGGACGCTGAAACCAATGCGAGCCCGCCGCAACTCCCAACAGCACTCCAACCGCAAGCACGGCAACGGTTCGAAGAACCCGAACCGTCCCGTGCGACGCGGCGGTGCTCGCTACTGAAGTGTGTGCCGGCATGTGATAATTCCGATCGCAGCTAACGCTGCTTGGCGGAGTTGGTTCGGCGCCATCGGTTCGTGTCCGAATGTGGTCGTCGGCATTGGGCTACTCCCAGGTGACGCCGCTGGGCACGGGCAGCGGTCCCCAGCACACAATCGCGCCGTCGGTGCGCAATGCGCACGAGAAGCCTCCGCCGGCAACGACAGCCGTGTACGTGTCGCTGGGGATTCCTGATGGACGGGCGCCGTCAAAACCCCAGCAGACCACGGCACCGTCGGCTCGCAAGGCACAGCTGTGACCGCCCCCACCGAGACGGCTTCGAATATCCCGGTGGGTGCGTCCGTTTGACCGTATGTGTTGGCGCCCCAGCAGGCGATTGTGCCGGCGGTGCGCAGCGCACATGACGATGACGTGCTCGCGACAATGCTGTTGAAGCTGCCTGTCGGCGCGTTTGTCGAAGCCGGCTCGCCGTAGCCCCAGCAGCTGACAGTTCCGTCCGTGCGCAAGCCGCATGCGTGTGAAAACCCGCCCCCCTTGGTGCTGACGCTCGCGAATTCCCCGCTTGGAACATCGACTACTAGAGGGGAATCGTCTTGTGGCCAGTACCAGCAGGCAATCGTGCTGTCAGTGCGAAGGGCGCATGCTGCACCGCCGGCGGCTATGGCGGAAAATGTGCCATCAGGCGCATCAGTCGGAACTTTCGTGACGGAACCGTTCTCCCAGATCTCCGCGTCGCTGCTGCCCCAGCACGCAATAGTTCCATCCGTTCCGATGGCGCAGCTAAAGCCGCGTCCGCCTACAACGTCGGTGCAGGCGCCCTCGGGGGCGTCGCCCTGCTGTTGTTCATTGTAACCCCAGCATGCAATGGTGCCGGCGGTGCGGAACGCGCACGTGTGCGACTGGCCGACATCGACAGCGACAAATGCCCCCGCAGTTGCCTCGAAGTCATAGTTGGCGATTGTGTCAGCACCCCAGAATTCGAGACTTCTGTCGGTGCGGATCGCACATGTGTGGTATGAGCCCGCACTGATGGAAGTGAAGGTGCCGCTGTGTGCTTCTGTTATGCCGAAGCCCTCGGCTCCCCAGCAGGCCACAGTTGCGTCGGTGCGCAGCGCGCACGAATGCGCAATACCTGCTTCAACGGCGGTATAGGTGCCGTCGGGGGCGTCGGCTTGTCCGCTGTGGTTGGCACCCCAGCAGACGACGGATTCATCGTAGAGCACTCCACAACTGTGGGACGATCCGGCGTCGACGACTGTGAATCGGGCACTTGCGCCAAGCGCCACATCATTCCGGGCAGGCGGCGGCGTCCCGAACGCCCAACATCTTGACGAGGTCGCCTCGGTGACGCGCTCAACTCGTGCCTGCGGCAAGATCTGGTCGATTTCGGCTTGGTCGGCGCGGTCGCTCAGGTTGGTGGTATTGACTGCAAAGACCCGCATGGGCTGGTTACCCGACAGCAGCCCGGCTGTCGTTGCGCCGAGCGCGTTGCGTTCGGTGTAAAGGACCGCCGCATCGTCCAGTGCAGCAGCCAGTGCCGCGGCGATACCGACATCGGTCGAGGACCACCCGTTGGCGATCACTGCGGTATCGGCCCCCGCTTGAAACGCTCGCATGGCCGACAGCGCAGTGGTCTCGACACGAGTGGCACCTCCCAGGCGTTCGGGCAGCGTGCCGCCCGCTGCGGACTGTGCTTGCGATGCGATATCGGCGCTGAGGGCAGCTGTGCCGCCGATCAGCACAATTCCACGAGGTACGAATTGGCTCAGAACATCTCGGGTCGCGTCGCCCAATCCGTCGGTTTGGGCATAGAGAACAGCGTCCGCTTGGCCCGATGCCACAGCCGACGCTGCGGTGCCGACGTCGGAAAGTGACCAGCCGTTTGCCAGAACAACTGTCGCTGTGCCGCTGCCCGACAGCGCCCGGCGTGCGCCCAATGCAGCAGTGTCGGTGCGGTCCTCACCTGAGAGACGTTCGATAGCAACCCCAGCGGAATGACGCTTGAGTTCCTCCTCGATGTCTTGGCTAAGCGCAGCGGTGCCCCCGACCAGCACAACGCGGGTGGGCTGTTGCTCTGTCACGAATGCCGCAGCAGCGCCGCCCAGCGTCTCGGCCGATTCGGCGAACACGACCGCGTCACCGACGCTGGCGGCCACCAGCGAAGCGGCGGCGCCGACATCAGACAGCGATGTGCCATTCGCCAACGTCAGTACCACGTCATCATCACCATCGGCGCTCGACGCTGCTTGCGCCCCGGCGGGCGCAACCAACATCCCCACGGCCAGCGCGAGCGCTGCGAGCAATGCCCACAGCCGGCGACGTGCTCGGACGGAGAAACTGGGTCTTCATGTCGGTCTCGATTCAATCGCAGCTTCTTCGGGGCGAAGCAACCATGTTTTGATGGGCTGACGTGCTGACCTCACCGCAGGGCCGGGCGCGGAAGTCGCGGGCGCATCCGGCGCACTGCAAACCGCTATGCGATGACGACGATGGGGGTACCGATCGGTGCCCAGTCGTAGAGCTGGTGTGCTTTGCCGTCTTGTTGACGGACGCATCCGCCGGAGAGGAATTGGCCTAGCTCGTCGACAGATTGGGCCGGTGTGCCCGCGTGGTCGCGGGGAATCGCGTGAAACCCGATGGCGATGCCACGTGCTCCGTGAGCGAATCTGACCATGTGTTCCATGGTCAGCCCGCCGTCCAGCGACCACGCTTTTTTGGACTTGGAGAACACGCTGTGGTTCCCTGGCGCAGGGCTTGTGGACTTGCCGCTCACTGGGTAAGTATCGAACAGAGAACCGTCCGCTTCGAACATCCAGACGCGTTGTGCGCTGCGCCCGTACACGACGTGCTTCACACCCGCGAGTTGCACCTCAGGAGTGGATGTCCCAACGGTCCACAGTACCTGGCCTCCGGGATAGCCGACGGTGACCGTGCCATCATCGCGAACGCGCAACACAGCGCCTGGCCTGCCCGCAGTACGCGTGTGCCAGACCGGCTCACTGGGCGCGGCAAGAGGGCTCCCGCGCAGCGCGAGGTCGCCGTCGAGGCCCATCGAGAGTGATGCGGCTGCGGTGCCCACAGTGCGTGAGTCCCATAGCGCAATGGGCACAGCGGTGTATCCGATGCCGAGGTCCGCAGCCCACTCGACAGCTCCAGGCGTGCTCAACAAAGTCGCGGTGCCGTCGTTGTCGTACAGCACGACGTTGCCTCCATGCTCCAGCGTCAGCCAGAAGCGCCCGCTGGGCGACGTGATTGACGCTCCCGCTGCCAACGACTCATCTGGCCCCAAGAAGCTGCGGTTTGTCGTTCGCGAAACGCTGCTGTTGGCAGGAACTTCTCCGAGTTCGGTAGCGATCGGGGCGGCCATCGCTTCGTGTGTTGCACCGAGAACAGACGCTCCGAGCACTGCTGCGGCGACCAAGAAGGTGCCGAATGCTCCGACGACACGGTTACTGAGGCTCCGGTCAAGGCAGGACAACGTCTGCGACCCCCGGTAAGGAGCGGAAACCCCAGCATGTCACCTTGCCGTCAGTGCGAAGACCGCAAGAGTGCCTCTTCCCCACTTCAATGGAAGCGAACTCGCCGTCGGGCGGATCGGACTGGCCGTCCTCGTTGTTCCCCCAGCATGCAACGGTCCCGTCTCGACTAAGCGCGCATCCGAAGTTCTGCCCGAGCGACAAGGCGACATAAGTGCCGTCGGGCGCGTCGGTTTGTCCTTTGACGTTGACGCCCCAGCACAGGAGACGGCCATCGGTTCGAATCGCGCACGACTGCGAAGCCCCGGTCTCCACAGCGATGAATTTGCCCTTCGGAGCATTTGATTCACCGTCGCCGTTGGCGCCCCAGCAAACGACTCGGCCGTCTGTTCGCAATGCGCAGTTGTGGCCGCCGCCTGACGAGACCGCCGTGAATTGTCCCGCGGGTGCTCTGGTCGCGTTGTCTTTGGCCCGGCCCCAGCAAGCCAGCCGCTTGTTGGACCTGATGCCGCAGCTGTGCTGCCAGCCTCCGTCAACAGCCTTGAACGCCCCACTCGGTGGGGTGGCCCGGCCATACGTGTTGCGCCCCCAGCAAACGACATTGCCCGCTGCAGCCAAGGCGCATGCGTGCCCAAAGTCAGCCGACACGGCGGTGTACTTCCCTTCTGGCGGGCTTATTCTTCCGTCGCCGTCGATGCCCCAGCACTCGATCTGCCGAGACTTCAGCAGGCCACAGGAGTAGTCCCCCCCTGCTGACACCGCCGTGTACACCTGTTCCGAAGTGCTGACCCCTGGGGTGTCGGTGATGGGACTCGCTGCGTCGAGGGTCCCCAGCAGCTCAGATGCGGCTCCGACAAGCGTGATGCTGCTCGGCGTCCAGTTCTCAAGGACCTTCGCGGTGACGCTGCCGAGCCGGTCTCCGTGCGCCAACAGCACGACGGAACCCGGCTGTGCGGTCGCCTCCACAGCCGCATCGAGGACATCGGACGCGCTCGCAGCATTGGCCACAACGGCGTGCTGGATGCTTTGAGGGATCCGCCCGCCCGTCTGCGACGCCAGAATCTCGACAGGCTCCAGACCCTCAAAACGCTCGACCGACAACGTGTCGCCTGCGACGGCTTCGAGCTGACGCGCTGCCTCGCTGCCGTCCGAAGCCACCGCGCCAACAAGCAAGATCCGTTCGGGCGGACTGTCAGCGACCAGCTCAGCGACAGGCGCGCTCAGCTTGCCGAAACTCGTGTACAGCAACGCGTCTGCACCGCCCGAGGCCACCAACGCAGCGCCTCGCGCAATGTCCTGACGCGACCAGCCATGCACCAGCGCCACCGACGACGGCACCGACCCCGAATCGCCATGACCAAAGGCGAGCACAGACATCTGCACTCGATTCCCGCCGACGATCCGCTCGATCTCGATGCCCGGCACGATCTCGGCGAGCTGCCGGTTGATCGCAGGCGAAACCGCATCTTCGCCGCCGATCAACACCGCCCGATCCGGAATCAGAGCAGCCAGCGCCGACGCCGCGCTCGCGCCCAGCGACGACGGGCTCTCAGACAACAACACTGAATACTGAGGATCCGACGCAGCAACCGCGACCGCCACCGCCGCATCCGTCAACGACTCCCGATACGCAACCACCACGACGGTCTCGGGAGTGCCGGTGTTGGGACTCGCTGCGTCGAGGGTCCCCAGCAGCTCAGATGCGGCTCCGACAAGCGTGATGCTGCTCGGCGTCCAGTTCTCAAGGACCTTCGCGGTGACGCTGCCGAGCCGGTCTCCGTGCGCCAACAGCACGACGGAACCCGGCTGTGCGGTCGCCTCCATAGCCGCATCGAGGACATCGGACGCGCTCGCAGCATTGGCCACAACGGCGTGCTGGATGCTTTGAGGGATCCGCCCGCCCGTCTGCAGCGCCAGAATCTCGACAGGCTCCAGATTCTCGAAACGCTCGACCGACAGCGTGTCGTTTGCGACGGCTTCGAGCTGACGCGCTGCCTCGCTGTCGTCCGAAGCCACCACGCCCAGCAACAAGATGCGATCGGGCGCGCTGTCAGCGACCAGCGAGGCGACAGGAGCGCTCAGCTTGCCGATACTCGTGAGCAACAAGGCATCGGCGCCGCCAGAAACGACCAACGCAGCACCACGAGCAATGTCGTGCGGCGACCAGCCATGCACCATCGCCACCGACGACGGCGCTGGCCCCGAGTTCTCACGACTCAAGGCGAGCAGAGCCGTTTTCACTCGATTTGCGCCAGCGATCCGCTCCACCTCGATTCCGGGAACGATCCCGCGCAGCTCTTGCGCCACAGCAGGCGCAATCGCTGCTTCGCCGCCAATCAAGACCGCTCTAACGGGGCGCCGAGCAGCTAGAGCCTTCTCCGAACTCTTGCCGAGCGATGACGAGCCCTCGGCGAGCAAGACCGAAGCCAAAGGATTCCGTGCGGCAACTGAGACCGCCACCGCCGCGTCCGGAACCGACTCGCCATTCGCAATGACCACGACGCTTCCGCCGCTGGGAACTGCGGACTGCGCAGCCGCCGGCACTTGTCCGACAACACCGCCGCCCGCCACGACCGCTACAGCCATTAGCGCCGCGAGCCATCGGATATCGCGCGGATGCGAGGTCATCGCCATCTCCCAGTGCAACATGCTGCATCGGTATACGGAATCGCTGCTGTCATGTTGCGCCCGATCAAGCGAGGCCATCACATGCAGACATCTTATCTATTCGGTCTGAGCGATCGCCGCAACCGCCACGCACGACCACAGCAGCATGCACCCATAGCTGCGGCGACAGCGGCGTGCGTCTCGAAGGGCTCACCCACGACAGGCTGCTCATGCCTCACCCGAGCGCCCTCCCGTCATTCCAAGGCCGCACCCGGCGCACGTTGCCCGACTCTGAAGCAGATCTGTACACCACCCGCAGCTCCGAACATTATGTTCATGCTGCTCGACGACACCGGTTTCGCCCGGTTCGTCTGCTATCGAACCGACATCGACACGCCGAATGTGGACGCACTCGCCACCCCTAGATGACTAGTTCCGAGGGGTTAGTGGTCGTAGGCGGTCAGTGAGCGTGCTGGTCGGGTGTGTCGGTAGGTCTCATTGTGCCAAGTGGCGGCGGTGAGGGCGAGGAGGCGGGTGCGGATGCGCGCGGCGACGCCGGCTTTGGTGCGACGGATGTGGCGTTCGAGGCTGAGTTGGCCTGTGAGGGTCTGGTTGATCGATTCGATGATCTGGCGCAGGGGCCGCAGGAACGTCGCACCGCGCCGTGGAGCCTCGTTCTTGGTGACGGGGCGCAGCAGGGTGATGCCGATGTCGTTGAGGTCGGCTTCGAACGCTTTGGAGCGGTGGCGGTTGTCGGCGATGAGGGTCTGGCCCGGCCGGCCGATCCCGGCCGCAGCGATCATGTCGGCGCAGACTTCGCGTTCGTCGGCTTTCGCGCCGGCGACCGCACGCGATCGGCAGCCCCGCCGGGGTGGCCACAAGGTGCAGCCGCAGACCCCAGAAGTACCGCGAATGCGACGCGCAGTAGCCGTATTGGGCCCATCGGGCGAGGCCGGAGCGCTTTAGGGTCTCACGGCTGGTGCCGCACTCGACCGGGGTGGAGCCCACAAGCC
Source organism: Candidatus Poriferisodalis sp. (assembly GCA_965226645.1). Taxonomy (GTDB): domain Bacteria; phylum Actinomycetota; class Acidimicrobiia; order Acidimicrobiales; family Poriferisodalaceae; genus Poriferisodalis. Next base: position 774,912 of record CBDDDL010000003.1, on the reverse strand, counting down.
ACACGTCGTCATGCCACGACTCGCACTCGCGTGCGCGGCATCCCATGACACGAGCGACCATTTCGGCGCTGCGCCGCAGCCGCTTGTTGTAGCCGCCACAGTTCGGAAGGTACGGGAACCACGGCCGCAGATGCGCGTGGGCGTAGCGCACGAACTGCGACTCGTTGTCATAGCCCAGCAGCGCCGAGATCACCGCCAGGGTGACCAGCTCCGCATCCGACAGCTTCGGGGCGAACCCCACCACAGGCCGTTCGGGAGCCCAACCAGGGTTCTGCGCCGACAGGTCATCGATCCTCACATACAGTGCGGTCGCGAGGGTGTCCAAGTCCGGGTTCATGCTCCGGTCCTCCAAGATCGAGGTGTTGTTTCACACCCCGAGCTTGGACACCCTCACCCCACCACAGGTGGACCCGACCCCTCGGAACTAATCATCTAGCCCAGTGACAGATCGCTCCTGCAGCCGGACGGTGTCGTGACTTCCACGGATTATGAGAACCCCTATCGCCCTGTCCCCATCAGGATCTTCAATCGGTTCGGCAGGGCCGGTCTGCAATTGGGGCTCTCAGATCGCCTGGACGTCGGTGCGTTGTGCGAGGTGGCGCAACGCAAGGCCGGACTGACGGACTTCGGCGACGACGGGCACTTGCGTGCCCTCGAAGTGCTCGTCACATCAATCAACGACGAAGCCCGACTGACCCCGACCGGCCGACAGATTCAGAAGTCACGGCTTGTCGGGGCCCTGGTTCACCGGCTGCGAATCGAGGACCTGCTCAAGCGGCACCCCGAGATCGACGACATCGACCTCGGCACAATCATCCTGGTCACGGGCTTGCAGCGCACCGGCACCACGTTGCTGCAGCGCCTGCTGAATTCCCATCCGGAGGTGCGGGGCATCTCGGGCGCGGAAGCGCTGGTGCCGGTGTCGACAGCTGACGAGACCGAACGCGCGCAGCGAGCCCGCCGATGGCGTGCGGTGCTTGCCCAGAAGACGACCTCCTACCTGGCACCTGAGTTCATGGCGATCCATCCGATCGGCCACGACCAGGCCGAAGAAGACGTCCTGCTGCTCGACCTGAACTTCATGAGCCAGTCAGCCGAAGCCATCATGTATGTGCCGAGCTATTCCCGCTGGCTGGAAGAGCAGGACCACACGCAGACCTACGAGTACTTCCGCCGGGTGCTCAAGGTGCTGTCGTGGCAGCGTCCCGGGAGCGCCTGGGTACTCAAGACCCCGCACCACATGGAGTACCTCGACGTGTTCGGGAAGGTGTTCGATGGCGCGACCATCGTGCAGACCCACCGCGACCCCCGAGTGACGCTCGCGTCGTTTTGCAGCATGGTTGCCCACGGCCGCGGCATCTTCAGCGATTGGGTCGATCCGGCCGAGATCGGGCAGCACTGGTGCTACAAGACGCACAGGATGGTTCAGCTGGCGATGCAGACCCGGGCCGAGTCACCAGCCGGTCGATTCGTTGACATCTCCTATTACGACCTGACGAACGACCCGATCGCCGAGGTCAGGCGGATCTGCGGTCTGGCGGGGATCGGATTCGATGCCGAAGCCGAGCGAGAAGCCGGGCAGTACATGACGGCAAACCCGCAGAACCAATTCGGCAAGCATGCATACAAGCTCAGCGATTTCGGACTGAGCGAGCAGATCGTCGACGAGACCTTCTCCGCCTACCGGGAGGCACATGCAATCCCGCTCGAAGCGGATCCGAGTCAGCCATCGAGCGCCCTTCAACAATCGACCGGCGAGGCACCTTCTGCCATGAAAAAATCGAAGAGAAAGTTTCCTGGCAGCGCCATCGTCAACGCCGTGAGCGCGGCCCTCCGGGACCTCCGGGATTCGAAGAACCCCGACCTCAGCCCGGTGCCCGAAGACGTGCGGATCGACGGCAAGACGTGCCTCGTGACCGGCGCCAATAGCGGAGTCGGCCGAGCTGCTGCGATTGATCTTGCACGGCGCGGCGGGAACATGATCCTGGCCTGCCGCCCCGGTCACGCCGGCATCTGCGACGAGATCAAGCGACAGTCCGGATCCGAGACCTTGGAATTGATTGAGGTGGACCTCGCCGATCTCCGTTCCGTGCATCGCTGCTGCGACCAATTGCGAGAGCGCGGCATCCGCATTGACATTGCGCTCATGAATGCCGGCCTTTTGTCGCGCAGGTCGAGGCAGACCCCGCAGGGATACGAGGTCATGTTCGCGGTCAATTTCCTGTCCAAACGGGTGATGATCGACCGATGGCTGCGAGACGGCGTCATCCGCCCGTCGAGCCACCCCACCGAGACCCCGCGGATCGTGTTCGTCGCATCGGAATCTCACCGGTCCTGCGACCCCATCGATTTCGATCGCTTCGGTGACTACACCGAACACGCGATGACCGAGAGCCTGCAGAAATACGGCCAAAGCAAGTTGGCCCTCTGCACGTTCGCAACCGAGCTGTCCCGCCGCCTGAACCGAGGCGAGGGCATCGATGTCGCGGTGCACGCGTTGTGCCCGGGAGGCGTGGCCACCAATATCGCCAGGGAATCGCCGACGCTGCTGAAACCGATCATCAGCCCGGTGCTGCGATGGTTCTTTCAGTCTCCCGAAAAGGCCATCGGACCAGTCGTGTACCTCTGCTGCGCTGAAGAAGCGGGCAGTTCCACTGGGATGTATCTGCACATGATGCACCGCAAGCAGGTATCGCCCCCGGCGTCGGACCCGGAAAATGGGACCAAGCTGTGGGAGGCCAGCGAGGCATTGGTGGCGAAGTCGAGCAACTTCGGATGAGCGCCTCAGTGCCGGTCGAACTGCGGTTGACCCATCTCCAGCAGCTGGAATCCGAAGCGATACACATCATGCGCGAGGTGATCGCTCAGTGCGAGCGGCCGGTGATGCTGTACTCGATCGGCAAGGACTCGTCGGTCCTATTGCATCTGGCCCGCAAGGCGTTCTTCCCCGCCCGGATCCCGTTCCCGCTGTTGCATGTGGACACAACGTGGAAATTCTCCGAGATGATCTCGTTCAGGGATCGGATGGCCGACGAGATCGGCTTCGAGCTGATCACCCACACCAACGCCGAAGGTGTGACGCAGGGGATCAACCCGTTCGACCACGGGTCGAAGAACTACACCGACATCATGAAGACTCAGGCGCTCAAGCAGGCGCTGGACGCGGGCGGGTTCGACGCGGCTCTCGGCGGTGCCCGGCGTGACGAGGAGAAATCACGCTCGAAGGAGCGGGTGTTCAGCTTCCGCGACTCGCATCATCGCTGGGATCCGAAGAATCAGCGACCCGAGCTGTGGAATCTCTACAACGGGCGAGTCGACAAGGGCGAATCGATCCGGGTGTTCCCGCTGAGCAACTGGACCGAGCTCGACGTGTGGCAGTACATCCATCTCGAGGGCATTCCCATCGTTCCGCTCTATTTCTCGGCGATGCGGCCGGTAGTGGAGCGCGACGGCGTGCTGATCATGGTGGATGACGACCGATTCGTCTTCGACGACGGCGAGGCACCAGAGCTGCGTTCAGTGCGGTTCCGCACGCTTGGCTGCTACCCGCTGTCGGGAGCGATCGAGTCAACGGCCACGACGCTGCCGGAGATCATCCAAGAAATGCTGCTCGCCACCCGCTCCGAACGCGAGGGTCGGGTGATCGACTACGACCAGTCGGGCTCGATGGAGGAGAAGAAGCGCGAGGGGTACTTCTGATGGCCCCTCAGTCAAGAGCGACTGAGCCTGTGCGCAATGCGTCGGGGGCCGTCGCCGCTGGGCCCATCAAATCTGGTATCGACGCGTACCTGGCCGAGCATCAGCAGAAGGACCTTCTGCGCTTCCTCACCTGCGGCAGCACCGATGATGGCAAGTCGACACTGATCGGCCGCCTGCTGGCTGACTCGAAGATGATCTACGAGGACGTGCTGGCCAGCCTTGAGGCCGACTCTGCGACTCAAGGCTCGGTAAGCGACGGGGTCGACTTGGCGCTGCTCATGGACGGTCTACGGGCCGAGCGGGAACAGGGCATCACCATCGACGTCGCCTACCGCTGCTTCTCCACGGCCCGGCGTACGTTCATCATCGCCGACACCCCGGGCCACGAGCAGTACACCCGCAACATGGCCACCGGCGCGTCGACCTGCCAGCTGGCGGTCATCCTGGTTGACGCCCGCCACGGGGTGCTGCCCCAGACCAAGCGCCACAGCTACATCGCCAGCCTGCTGGGCATCCGCCATGTCGTGGTGGCGGTCAACAAGATGGATCTCGTGGATTGGTCCTCGGACCGCTTCGCTGCGATCTGTGAGGACTTTCGAGCGTTCTCCAAGACGCTCGAGTTCGGCGAGCCGTACTTCTTGCCGACCTCCGCCCTGCTGGGCGACAACGTGGTCGACGGGGGCGACAACCTCGACTGGTTCGACGGGCCGCCGCTGTTGGAGCACCTGGAAACCGCGGACGTCGATGCCGGTGTCGATCTCGAGCATTTCCGCATGCCGGTGCAGATGGTCAGCCGGCCGGACCCTGACTTCCGCGGGTTCTCCGGCACCGTTGCTTCCGGGGCCATTCGACCTGGCGATGAGGTCGTTGCCCTGCCATCGGGGCTCGGCTCGACGGTGGAACGGCTTGTGACCTTCGATGGCGACCTCGACGTTGCCGGGCCGGGTCGAGCGGTCACCGTCACCCTCGCCGATGAGATCGACATCAGCCGCGGCGACATGTTGGTGAGACGTGGCGATGAGCCGTTGCGTGCCCACGACCTCGACGCGATGGTGGTTTGGATGGCCGAGGTAGAGATGGAGCCCGGCAGCTCGTACCTGCTCCAGTCCGCCAGCGGCATCTCGAACTGCACGATCCGCAGCCTGCGCCACCGCGTCGACATCAACACGCTCGGAAACGAACAAGCGCTGGCACTGGGACTCAACGACATCGGACGCTGCGTGGTCGCGTCGGACCGGGAGTTGCTGTTCGACCCCTACAGCAGCAATCGCACGACAGGGTCGTTCGTGCTGGTCGATCGGCTCTCGAACGCCACTGTGGCCGCTGGCATGTTCATCGGCGCGGCGTCGGCGTGGGACCACTCGCCAGACGCGGCGCTCGTACGGCAGATCTCGGAGATCAGCGACGCCGAGCGGGCCATCCGGTTCGGCCAGCGGCCCTGCACCATCCTGCTGACGGGACTCACCGCTGCGGGCAAATCCACCCTCGCGACCGCGCTCGAACGTGAACTTTTCGACCGTGGCAAGGTGTCGATCCGTCTCGACGGCGAGAACGTTCGCATGGGCATCTCCCGGGATCTGGGCTTCAGCGCCCAGGAACGCTCGGAGAACCTGCGCCGGGTGTCGGAGGTGGCTCGGCTGGTGAACGGACAGGGGCTGATCGCGATCGCCGCACTGGTGGCGCCCAAGAGCGAGGTTCGCCAACTCGCCCGCGACCTCGTCGGTGTCGAACGCTACGTGGAGGTGTTCGTCGACACGCCCATCGAGGTGTGCCGGGCGCGTGACCCGCATGGCCTGTACGCCATGGCCGACAACGGAGAGATCCCCCAGTTCCCAGGCGTCTCGGCCCCTTACGACCGGCCCGCCGATGCCGACCTACGCGTCGACACGTCCGCCCAGGACGTGGAGGAGTGCGTGGCGGCGATCGTGCGGGTGCTGACCGATCGCGGCTTCCTGCGAGGACCGAGTACGCCGTGAACGAACCCGTCTCGCGCAACATCGTCCGCTCCGAAGGTCGGGTCAGCGGTGCCGACCGACAAGCGCACTTCGGCCACCGCTCGGTGACGGTCTGGTTCACCGGGCTGTCCGGCAGCGGCAAGTCCACCCTCGCCTTCGCACTCGAAGAAGCACTGCTGGAGCGCGGCGTCGCCGCGTACGTCCTCGACGGCGACAACGTCCGTTTCGGGCTCAACCGCGACCTCGGCTTCTCCCCCGAGGACCGCACCGAGAACATCCGCCGCATCGGCGAGGTGTGCCGTCTCTTCCAGGATGCAGGAATCGTCGTGCTGACGGCCTTCATCTCGCCGTACATCGCCGACCGCGACCGAGTACGTGCAATCCACCCCGAAGGCACGTTCATCGAGGTCTACGTCGACACCCCGCTGGACGTCTGCGAAGCCCGCGACCCCAAGGGCCTCTACGCAAAGGCCAGAGCCGGCGAGATCCCCGACTTCAGCGGCATCTCGGCCCCCTACGAGCCGCCCCCGTCGCCCGAGATCACCATTGACACGACCCAGCCCCTCGACGACTGCATCGCCCAACTCCTCGCCACCCTCCCGCTCCTCTCGGCCGGCACCAATGGACAGGCGCTGTAGCCCGGCAGACTCTGGTTGCGCCGCACAGGAGATCCTGCGACATGACCGGACGATTCGAGCCACGACCAACCAGGCCGACCGGAGTGCTCACCGTCAACGGCTGGCAGTTGAAGAGTTACGAGATCACACTCGACGCGGCGCCGATTTCGAGCGAGATCATCGCCGCTGCAACGTCGTGCCTTGCAGCTTCCCTCCCCCAGGCAGGTTCGGAAGCGACCGTCGGGTTCGTCATCATGCACCACGGTTCTGAGCAGGTGTGGGTCTTGGCAGATCGGTGGCACGGCGATGTCGCCTGCCAGCACACGTTCTTCGCCCCGCTCGACAACCCGACATGCTTCGAACCCGTCCCTGCAGGCGGCCCCACTGCATGCGTCTGGGAGCTTGCGGTGCATTCGCACGAACGCGATGCCTTTGTGGCTCACGTGCTGAACCCGCCCGACGGCCCGGACTACGACGCCTACCTGGCCGACACCCTCACCGTCACCTCTGCGGGCACCCGGGAACTGATTAAGCAGTTCAACGACGCATGGAACATCGGCGACGTCGACGGATTGATGAGGCTGATGTCGGACCACCCGACCTACCGGGCGTCCACCGGCGAAGGACCGGGAACCGACTTTGTAGGCGCTGACGCAGTCCGTGAAGGCTTCTCCGCCGTGATCGAAGCCGAAGCCGCCATCCCTACCTCGCCACCGCCTCCCCCGGGTCAGATCATCGTCGCTGATGACCGAGCCATTTCGACTTGGCAATACCCGACAACCGCACCCGACGGGACCCCGACGATCGTCGAGGGCATCGGCCTGTGGACCATCGAGGACGACCGAATCGCCGTCAAGGACGCCTATCGCAAATCCTTCCCCGACACAGATGCAGGCCTCATCGACCGCGAGCACCTTGACTGGGCCGACGCAATCCTCGACCGTCAAGGCGTCGATCGTTGATCATCGACGCAGGACCCTTCACTGCAGACGGCGCGGCACAACGCTTCCACCGGCAGATGTACGCATCCCCCGCTACAACTACGACGGTGCCACCGAGTGGACAGGCCTCATCCGCAAACTGCATCGCGGGTGTCCCGGCTACCACCGTTGACGCCAGTCCTGCCAATCGCCGCCATATCGGGTGATCCTGACGATTACAAAGCAACTAACCCTTTTGCCTTGTAGACTGATTCCATGAGTAGGAGCGGCGGACTTCGGGTATCGGCACGTGGCCAGATGAGCCTCCCCGCAACTGCTCGGCATAGATGGGGTCTCGAAGACGGCGGCGAAGTCGGTTATCTCGACATCGGCGACGCCATCGTTATTGTTCCGGGCGGGCTCAGCGGCGTGCGCCGAACGCTCATGGATGCAATGACGCTTGCCGACTGGGCCCAAGCACGTGCCGGCTTCGGGGATCCCGACCTCGCGAACGAGTGACCCAGCTCGTCGACGACCAAGTCCTCGGCGGCATCCTGCGCGGCGACCCGCCACCGGATGCCGACGCGCAAGTCTTCACCACAGGCCTTTGGTACGTCCGTCTCTGCCAGGCAGTGCTCGGATCGATTGCACACCGTGGCGTGCTCTCTGGTCCCTTTTCGGCGCTGCCGGGCATTGCGCGAGAACGCGCTACCCGGCGTCTGCTCGAACTCCCAAACTCCATCGGACTGCTGAGTCTTCGGACTCTCGGACCCGTCATCGGGCAGTTGCGGCAACGCCATGACCTCAACATCTTGGGCATGGAAGCCCTCGCCGCCGCGCACGATCTGCGTGCTGATGTCCACCTGTCCGCGGCCTCGCCTCGTCTGGAGGCTGCCCTGCACGCCGAAGGACTGCACGTCGTCGTCCAGACCTAATCGATCGGCCAGATCTTGTACCGGTGACGGAGTCGGCAGAGGATAAATCCGCACTCAGCGGACACGGAACGAAATCGGAACTAGTCCCAGGTGCCGAACTGGAAGGCTTCGCTTGGCAGGGCTCGCCACTGCTGCCAGACGTCTGGGTCGCCGTCGGTGACCTCGGTCCCCACATGGGGGCGGCCCCACAGTCCGAGCAGCACTTGGATCGGCGGCCCTTCGATGACCACATCGGCTGGCGACGCTGACTCGGGCATCGGCTCAATGTTGACGCTGCCGACCGCGTCACCGGCATCGACGAGCCGAGCAATGAGCTGGCCGGGGTCTCGTTCGAGGACGCGACGCATCGCCTGCAGGAAGAACTGGCACGTGTAGTCGGCTGCGTCGAGCGCCTGCGCCGGCGTCATGGAGTGCTCGTGACCCAGCGCCGACTCGACGTCGAGGCGGTGCATGCCGAGCTCGGATGCTGCGTGCCATGCCCACAGCCGTGCGGTGCCTTCCCCGCCGGTCATCGAGAAATAGCACTGCCGGTCGGGATCGTCCACGAGTCGGTCAATCGCCGAATGTGCCCACGCTGCGAGATCTGCCATCGCGGTGCCGGCCGGCTGGCGACCGCTGCGCTCATACCCCCGTGCTCGGGACTCGGGGTCATCGGGGGTCGACGTGATCATCTCTTCCCACGCGATCCCGACGCGACCGATGTGTGACGCTGCGTTGTAGACCGTCCAGCCTGGGCAGTTCGGAACCGGCGCCGCCTGCTCTTGGTCGGTGCGACCGCAGATGTAGTCGATGGCGGACCGCGCCGCCGCGATCCTCTCTGCATGATCCAGCATTGTTGACCCCTCTCCGCTTCCGCTGGTGTTGGAGCGCATCGCTATTCCCAGTCGAGATCGATGTCGATGGATACCAACTCGATGGCACCGTCAGCCGGGAGCTGGCCAACCACGTTCAACGCCCGCACGAGAACGCCACTGGTCATCAGAATCCGGTAGTCCTGGCGATCGGGAATCAATTCCGGCAGGTCATCGAATTGCTCGGCGGACCTATCGACGATGCGCAACAATTCGATGGCTTGGAAGTCCGCGGCCGATGGCTCACCGTTGGGACCTCGCTCCGGGCTCAGTTGACGGTCGAGGTCCTCAAAGAAGCCGTAGGTGGCCCTGACTTCCCGACGATCAGTCAAGTTTGCTGAGTCGACTCTGTTTCGTCGATCCGACGCATGATCCGCTCACGGGACCGAGCCAACAGGTCTCGCGGAGCATCGGCGATGTCCCAGATGATGCTGTCTTCGAATATGGCGTCGACGTCGGACGGGGCGATCGCCTCCAGCTCAGCTGCGGTCCACACCCGCCGGGTCATGAGCCCACGGTACTCAGAATCAGTCACATTGCCGGGTAGGCCGACTCAACTGCTGACTCAACCACATTGGCGAGGTGGCCCGGCACCGCCTGCTCTTGGTCGGTGCGGCCGCAGGTGTAGTCGATGGCGGACCGCACCGCCGCGATCCTCTCAGCATGGTCCGTCACCGTCGGCCTCCAGCGTTCGCATCCGCTCTTCGTAGTCGGCCCAGCCGACGAGTGCCCGTGCTTCGTCGAACATCGCCCGGGGCCCACCGGCGTCGCCGCTTGCCGCCAGCTGACATGCCGCACTTCTCATCGCGGCGATCCCGCTGAGCAGCAGCGACACCGGGTAGATCACGAGCGAATACCCGAGATCAGCGAGCGACGCAGGATCCAGCCACGGCGTTCGGCCGTCTTCCACGAGGTTGACGGTCTTGTGGCTTGGCACTTCGGCGCAGTAGCGCTCCATCTGCTCAACGGTCTCGAGTGCCTCCACAAATGTGATGTCAGCACCCGCATCGGCGAACGCCGTAGCACGCCACAGTGCCTCGTCGAACCCGTCGGTCGCGCAGGCGTCGGTGCGCGCCATGATCAATATGTCGAGCCCGTGTTCCTGTCGGGTGCGCACGCACGCCCGGATGCGCTGCACCGCCTCGCTGCGGTCCACCACTTCCTTACCCACCGTGTGGCCGCAGCGTTTCGGCCACACTTGGTCCTCGATCATCACGCACGCCAGACCCGCTTGGGCACCTCCCAGCAGCGCCCGTTCCGCGTTGATCGGGTTGCCATAGCCGGTGTCGGCGTCGCCGATGATGGGCAGCGAGGTCGCAGCGCACACGCTGCGGGCCTGGTCGATCATCTCGCCATAGCTCAGCAGTCCGAGATCGGGCAGGCCTAGCCGAGCCGCCGCTACCGAAAATCCTCCCAAGAACCCGACCTGGAATCCCGCCTCTTCGAGCACCCTTGCGGAGAGGCCGTCGTAGCACCCTGGGGCCTGCACGACAGAGCCCGTCTGGGCTGCTGTTTCCAGCAGCACGCGCAATCGCCCCGCGCTGCCGCCGCGGTTCGGGAACAGCGTCACTTTGGGTCGACTCCTCGGGCCGTGCGGTGCGACGTGGACATGGTTGCCGCAGTCTGACAGGCTTCGCTTGGGCGAGAACGCCTGCAACTGAGGGGGTCACAAGATGTCACAGATGAACGAAACAGCCGCCGCATTCTTCGACGCGTGCGAGAGCGGACAAGGCTGGGACGGGTGCGCCCAGTACTGCACCCCCGACGCGACGTTCTCGGCGCAGTCCGAAGCGATCGGCGACCTCACCGACCTTCGGTCGTACACCGAGTGGATGAAAGGCATCCTGACCATCCTCGAAGACGGCTCGTACGACCTGAAGTCGTTCGCGACCGACGAGGAGCGGGGCAGCGTCCTGGCCTACGCGGTGTTCAACGGCACCCACACGGGCGACGGCGGACCGGTTCCGCCGACCGGGAAGACAGCCAGCTCGGACTACGTGTACGACATGCGGTTCGAGGGCGACAAGATCGCTCACATGACCAAGATCTGGCACTCAGGCGTCGCCCTGCAGCAGCTCGGCTGGGCCTGAACTCCGACGCCAGCCCTACCACCAGATCCGCCGGGGTCGAGATGTGCCAGGAGACCAGATCGTGACGCCAATGCGGACGAACTGCCCACGTGACTGCTACGACAACTGCGGGATCGTGGTGCGCGCCGGCAAGGACGGTCGGGTCATCGTCCAAGGCGATCCCGATCATCCAGTCAACCGAGGAACGCTGTGCACGAAGTGTGCAACGGCCTACAACGGCGTGTGGCAGGACCCCGAGGCCCGCATCACCACTCCGCTCCGCCGCGTCGGCCCGAAGGGCGAAGGCGCATTCGCACCCATCAGCTGGGAAGACGCTCTGGCCGAGACCGCGGAACGCACGCAGCAGGTCGTCGACGAGCGCGGCCCCGCGGCCGTGCTCCACACCCACTACTCGGGAACGCTGTCGATGCTGGCGTTCATGTTCCCGCTGCGGTTCTTTCACCGCTTGGGCGCGACCGAAGTAGAGCCGGATTCGATCTGCAATCTGGCCGGACATATCGCGTGGTCGTACATGTTCGGCACGTCCGTCGCTGGATTCGACCCGCGTACCGCGATCGATTCATCGTGCATTCTCGTGTGGGGTGCCAACCCCTCTCACAGCGCCCCGCACATGGACCGGAACTGGCTGGGAGACTTCAACGGGTCCGTCATCGTCGTGGATCCGATACGCACGGCGACCGCGGCCCGGGCCGATCTTCATCTCCAGCCTTACCCCGGTGCCGACGCTGCGCTGGCGTTTTCCATAGCGCACGAACTCGGCGCCATGGCGGCCTTCGACACCGAGTTCATCGCTGACCATGTCCAAGGCGTCACCGAAGTGCTGCCCGTCATCGAGACGTGCACGCCGGAATGGGGTGAGGAACAAACGGGTGTCCCGGCTGGTGACATCAGGCAGGCTGCCAGGCTCTATGCAGCCGGACCGGCGCTGCTGTGGGCCGGTCAAGGACTCCAACGTCAGCCCACGGGCGCAAATGTCATGCGCGCCGTCGGCATGCTGCCGGCGCTGACTGGCAACATCGGCAAGCCCGGCGCAGGGATCAGCTACCTCAATGTTGCGGCGGCCATGCTCGGCGCGGACTTCGACGAGCTGTCCGGCACGTCACTGGCCCCGAACGGCGCTCCCAAGATCAACCACATCGGCCTTGCAGCCAAGCTCGAGAACTCTGAACGGTTCGGAGCGTTGTTCAGCTGGAACACGAACCCGGTCGCCTCGGCTGCCGAGCAGGACAGGCTCCGCGCGGCACTGCGCCGACAGGACCTGTTCACCGTCGTCGTGGACTGCTTTGCAACTGACACTGTCGACTATGCCGACATCGTGCTCCCCGCCGCGAGCTTCCTGGAATTCAACGACCTCACGTTCAGCTATATGTCGCCGATCGTGGGAGCGCAGCAAAAGGTCCGAGAGCCGATCGGCGAGGCGCTGCCCAATCAAGAGATATTCCGCCGGCTCGCTGGGGCGATGGGCCTCGACGAGTCAGAGCTCCACGAGGCGGACGACGTGTTGATCCAGCGACTCCTCGACCAACTCGACCTCGGCCTCTCCTTTGCCGAGCTGTCAGAGCGAGGCCACGTGTACCTGACCCGTGAGCCAGTCGATTTCTTCGCCGACCGACGCTTCCGCACCCCGTCGGGCCGAATCGAAATCGCATCCGACGCTGCAACGGCGGCCGGCTTGCGGCGGGCTCCGGTCCCAACGGCCGACGCCCGTGAAGCCGACGGGATCTTCCGGCTGCTGTCGCCTGCCTCACAGTGGCGGCTCAACGACTCTCACGCCAACGACCGCACCATCGCCCGGCGAGCAGGTCCTGCAACTGTCACGATCCACCCTGCAGACGCGGCCGATCTCGGCATCGCCCACGGCGACCAGGTCCGAATGCGCAACAGTGCAGGCCAACTCGAGGTCGAGGCAAACGTGGAAGACGTCGCACCTCGTGGCGTTCTCGTCAGCTACAAGGGACGTTGGCCCAAACTCGAGCCCAGCGGGTGCAACGTCAATGTCCTCCACGAGGCCATATCTTCCGACATCGAGGGCTGCAGCGCAGTGCACGCCACCCGGGTCACGCTTGAACCAGCGCATTGACGCCCTCGAATCCCGTGGGAACTCCGTCGCACAAAGTGGCCGAGCGACTATCCGGCGGTCACCCAGGCACTGAACCACGCGACAGCATGGTCGCCATCGAGAGCAGGAGGATCAACGATGAGCATCATCCACGCAAGCCCATTGCCCGACGTTGCGATCCCCGATGCTGCACTCACTGAATTCGTATTGCGCCGCGGGACCGAGCTGCCGGACAAGGCGGCGTTCGTGGAAGGTGCCAGCGGGCGCACCGTGACGTTCGCCGGGTTGAGCGACTCGATTCACCGGTTCGCCGGCGGCCTCGTGAGGCGAGGATTCCAGCCCGGCGACACGATGGCGCTGATCGCACCGAATCTGCCCGAGTACGCCGTGGCCTTTCACGGGATCGCAGTCGCAGGCGGCGTGTGCACAACGGTGAACCCGACCTATACAGCCCCCGAGATCCGGCGCCAGCTCAACGACGCCGGCGCATCGGGGCTGATCACGGTTCCCGATGCCGTCCCGACGGCACTCGAGGCGGCCGAGGGCACCGGCGTCACCGAGGTCATCGTCATCGGCGAACACGACGACGCTGTCCCGATGGCCGAGCTGCTCTCGGCCGATCCCATCGAGCAGGTCCCGGTCGACCCGGCCTCCCACGTCGTAGCTCTCCCCTATTCGTCGGGTACCACCGGGCTTCCCAAGGGCGTGATGCTGACCCACCGCAACCTGGTGGCCAACCTTGTGCAGTTCGACGCCATTCTCGGACTCCCACCGAATTCGACGGTCCTCGCGGTGCTGCCGTTCTTTCACATCTACGGCTTGCAGATCATCATGAACGCCGCCTTGGCGGACGGCTGCACCGTGGTGTCCCTGTCGCGCTTCGACCTGGTAACCGCACTGCGCCTCATCGAGCAGCACGCGATCACGCACTTCTATGCGGTGCCGCCGATGATCCTGGCCCTGGCCCGACATCCGGTCATCGACGAGTTCGACCTGTCGTCGCTCCAGTTGGTGCTATCCGCCGCTGCGCCCCTAGGCGCTGAACTGGCAGAAGAAGCAGCCGCACGGCTGGGCTGCCCGGTCATCCAGGGCTACGGCATGACCGAGCTGTCACCCGCCACCCATCTGACCCCGCTCGATGACTACCGGCCGGGCTCGGTGGGCGTGACCGTGCCGAACTGTGAGATGCGCATCGTCGATGTGGTGACCGGCAATGACCTCGGCGAGGGCGGCACCGGAGAGCTGTGGGTGCGGGGGCCGAATGTCATGATGGGCTACCTCAATAGCCCCCAAGCCACCGCAGAGACGATCGACAGCGAGGGCTGGCTGCACACCGGAGACATCGCCGTCATCGACGAGCACGGTCACCTGTACATCGTCGATCGGGTCAAGGAGCTCATCAAGTACAAGGGCTTCCAGGTGGCGCCTGCCGAACTCGAAGCACTCATCCTCACCCACCCAGCGGTCGCGGACGTTGCCGTCGTCGGAATCCCCGACGCCGAGGCTGGAGAGCTTCCGAAGGCATTCGTGACGCTGAAACCCGATGCAGAAGCGACCGAGACGGAGATCGCCGATTTCGTCGCGGACAATGTCGCGACCTACAAGCAGGTACGGATCGTGGAGTTCACCGGCGAGATCCCCAAATCGCCGACGGGCAAGATCCTGCGACGCCTTTTGCGCCATCCGAACTCCTGAGGCGACCCAGTCACTACTTTTGAAGCAGCCCAGTCATTTGACAATCCGAGCAATTGGAGAACGGGAATCACCATGTCGGAAACCATCTCGCCTTCGGGGACGCTCATCGTCAAGAAAGACGGCCCGATCACAACCGTGATCCTCAACCGTCCCGAGGTGCACAACGCCCTCGACCGGGAGATGTCCCAAGAGCTGAACGACGCCGTCAAGGAAGTGAACGTCGACCGGGAGTGCCGGGTGATGGTCCTCACCGGAGCGGGCAACACGTTCTGTGCCGGTGACGACATCAAAGAGTTCAACGACTGGACCACCGAAGACGTTCGCTGGCAGATCCGGCTCTACCAGGAGACGGTCGCGCTGATCGAGGATCTGATCCCGGTCACCATCGCCGTCGTCGACGGAGTCTGCACCGGCGGCGGTCTCGAGCTCACCTTGGCCTCGGACTTCGTGCTGGCAACCCCGCGTTCACGGTGGGGAATGCCTGAGATCAACTGGGACATCACGCCCGGATGGGGAGGCACCAGCAAGCTGGCAAAGCATGTGGGCCGTCGCAAGGCCAAGGAGTGGAACCTGCTCGGCACCCTGTTCAGCGCAGCGAAGGCCGAGCGCCACAACCTCGTGAACCGCCTCGTCGAGCCCTCCGACATGGACGCTGAGCTCGAACGCCTGATCCAGATCATCCTGAGCAAGCACCCCCAAGCAATGCACGCGACGAAGTTCTTCATCGACCGGGGGGCCGATCTCGATTACCAGAACGTGATGGCCTTCGAGGGGACCCCGCAGCGGGTGCCCTTCGGCGAGGGCACCCAAGCCTTCGTCGAGCGCGGTCCCCGCGACGACCGTCGCCAGCTGCTCACCGACTTCTGGTTCGACTGAAATACGTTGCTTGTCTCTGGTGACGAGACCCGGCCGGAGTCCGGAGAGAGCGATCCAACAGCGGAACGCCGTCAATCCTCAGAGGCCGAGAAGAGCCCGAAGGCCTTCGTCGAGGAGCCGACTGTTGGAATCTCGTTTGGCAAAGTAGCTATTGGTAGCTACTTTGGTTGGCATGAGGTCGGTTGGCATCAAGGTGCTGAACAGCCGTCTGAGCGAATACGTTCGGCTCGCGGCGTCCGGCGAGACGATCCTGGTAACAGATCGGGATCGGGTGGTAGCCGAGCTCGGCCCGATCAGGGAGTCTCGGAGCCCGATCCTCGCCGACGCGTACCTCGCCGACGCTGTGCGGAGCGGGGTGTTGACCCCGCCAACACTGAGCGGCTCTGAACCGCCACCAGTCCCGAAGCCCGTCGCTCCTTTGGACCAACTCCTCGCCGAACTTGACCAGAACCGACGCGACCGGTGATCTACCTCGACACCTCCGTCGCGCTCGCACATCTCCTCGCCGAAGACCATCGACCGCGAGCCGAGATCTGGCAAGAGACCCTGGTCTCCAGCCGGTTGCTGGAGTACGAACTGTGGACGCCTCTGCACCGACGTGGCCTGGCCGAATCCCATGGCGAGGCGGCCCGTTCTCTCATCGGCCGGATCGCCATGCTTGAGCTGGCTCCGCCGGTTCTCGCACGCGCGTTGGAACCTTTCCCCGGCCCAGACCCAGTACGCACGCTCGACGCGTTGCATCTCGCGTCATGCGCGTACTTGGTTGGCCTCGGCCAGTCGGTGGCCCTCGCCAGCTACGACCGCCGACTCGTTGCCGTGGCCGAGGCCATGGAAATCCCCCTGTTCGAACTGGCGGACTGATGAGCCGTGGCGAGATGCATCTGAGCGCCTTCATCCAGGCGTCTCCGAATCATCAGATCAAGGGGATGTGGAAACACCCTGCGGACGAGACATCGTGGGGCTACCGGACGCTCCGCTGGTGGCAGCATCTCGTGCGCACCCTGGAGAGGGGCTGCTTCGACGGGATCTTCTTCGCAGACGTGTTGGGCACCTACGACGTCTACGGGGCGAGCCGCGAGGCTGCCTTGCGTGGTGCGGTCCAGATCCCCGGCATCGACCCGACGCTGTTGATCCCGGCGTTGGCGGCGTGCACCGAGAACCTCGGTTTCGCAGTGACCATGTCGACCAGCCACCACGCTCCCTACCACACGGCCCGGCTGTTCTCGACTCTCGACCACCTCACCGCAGGCCGTGTCGGTTGGAACATCGTGACCTCGTACCTGTCCGATGCCGAACGTCAAGGGCTCGGCGAGATCTTGCCCCACGACGCTCGTTACGACCGGGCCGACGAGTACGTCGATGTCTGCTTGAAGCTGTGGGAACAAAGCTGGGAAGACGGCGCGATCGTCCTCGATGCCGAGGCCGACACGTTCACCGACCCGGCCAAAGTGCACGAGATCAACCACTCCGGTAAATGGTTCACGGTCGAAGGCCCCCACATGGTCGAGCCCTCCCCCCAGCGCACACCCGTGCTGTACCAGGCAGGAAACTCGGCGCGCGGTGTCGAGTTCGCGGCCAACACGGGAGAGGTCGTGTTCATGTCTGTGCCAGGCAACGAGAGGGGTGCCGCTGTTGTGGCATCGCTGCGCGAACATGCCGCGGCAGCCGGCCGAGATCCCGAACAGATCAGGGCCCTGCAAGTGGCGCGGGTCGTGGTCGCCGAGACCGATGCTCAAGCCCGGGCGATGCGCGACGAGTGGTCACGGTTGTTCTCCGTCGACGGCTACCTCGCTCTTTACGGTGGCTGGACGGGCATCGACTTGGGCGGCCACCCGCCGGACACGCCGATCGACGACATCGAAGCGAACGCGATCCGCACCCAGGTAGAGCGCTGGAAACTGGAAGATCCCGACAAGACCTGGACCGTCGGCGATGTCGCCCGACGGCTCTCCGAGACCGCCGGCGGGCTGGGGTTTGTGGGTTCACCGGCCACCGTTGCCGATCAGATGGAGGCGTTCATCGAGACCACCGGCGTCGACGGGTTCAACGTGACGACGGCTCCGGTCCCCTGGGGGTTCACCCAAGTGGTCGACTTGCTGGTGCCCGAGCTCCAGCGGCGTGGTCGATTCCGCACCAGCTACGAGGGCACTACCTTCCGGGAGAACTTCTTCGGCGCCGGCCAACGCCATCTGCACCCCACCTACCCCCGCCCGAAACGAAACGAGATCTGCCCATGACGCCTGCCGCCAACCCGTCGATCGACTCAGCCCGCGTCCGGGCCCTCGTCGTCGAAGCCGTCACCCAATCAGCCGAACTCATAGCCGCCCCGTCAACAGCCGAGCAATGGGAGCAACCCTCGGCCCTCGAAGGCATGACGGTCGGAGCACTCTGCGCCCACCTCGTACGCGCCGCCGGCGCCACGATCGCCTACCTCGACCGCACCCCACCCGACACGCGCCCCGACGCCGACCTCCTCACCCAGGTCACCTACTTCCACGCCGCACTCGACTCCCCCGTCCACGACCAGATCAAGGACGTCTCCGCCGCCGAATCGGCCATCGGTCACGAAGCCACCGTGGAGAAATGCCGCCAACTGGCCGCCGACCTGGAAACAAGACTGGCCGACGAACCCGCCGACCGCCTCGTCGCCGCACTGGGCGGCCGACTCCTCACCCTCGACGACTTCTGCCGCACCAGACTGATCGAAGTGCTCCTCCATCTCGACGACCTCGCCGTCAGCACCGGCCAGACCCGCCCGACCACCGACCCGCTCGGCCCAGCCATCGTCATCGAGATCTGCATCGACATCGCCCGACACCGCAACGGCGACTGGAACGTCCTCTACGCCCTGACCCGAGCAGAACGCTCAAGCGACACCGCAGTATTCCCCGTCTTCTAATCCCGGTTACAGACCCAGGGCGAATCACTGCCGTCGGACCGCTGGATCTGGGCGCTGCCCAACGTGCTCATCACACCGCACGTGGCGATGGTCGGCACCGGTATGGCCGGTGTGGCCCTTGATCGAGGTGACGGCCGGATCGAGGGAGCCGAGCTGGCCGGCCACCTTGTGGGCTGAGGTCCCCGCCTCAGTTCAGGAGAGGAGCAGGCGCCGGGCCGCCTCGACGACCACCCCGACCGCCCGCTCCTCGGTGGCAGCGATGCGGGACTCGTCGACAACGGCCTCCGACTCGGTCCGCTGAGCGATCACTCCGGCGACGCACCCGGCCCGCCAGCCGTTGGCCGCGCACATCGTGAACAGGGTGGCCGACTCCATCTCGTAGTTGAGCACGCCGATGCGACGCCACTCGGCCAGGCTGCCCCGCAGCCACCCGACGACCTCGCCGGCCACGGTGTCGTAGCGCTCCTGGCCGGGGTAGAACGTGTCGCTCGACGCCGTGATCCCGACCCGATGGGCAGCGTCGAGGGCGACCGCGGCATCGACCAGGGCCCGGGTGCACTCGAACGAGGAGGCGGCCGGGTACTCCACCGGAGCGAAATGCCGGCTCGCCCCGTCGAGGCGGACCGCGGCCTGGGTGATGACCAGGTGACCGATCAACAGATCAGGCTGGATCGATCCGGTGGTGCCGACCCGCAGGAACGTCCGCACGCCGAGCTGGGCCAGCTCCTCGACCGCGACCGAGGTCGACGGCCCGCCGACGCCGGTCGAGCAGATCACCACCGGCTGGCCGTCGATCGACGCTCGATAGCTCGTGAACTCCCGGGTCGAGGCCAAGTGGGTCGGCTCGGCCATCGTCTCGGCGATCCTCGCCACCCGCGCAGGGTCGCCCGGCAAGATGGCGAGCGAGGCCCCGCCGAGATCGGCGGCCGTCACACTCAGGTGCATCACGCTCTCGTCACTCATCACCCGACCCTATTTCTCAGCGGCCGCTGGGGTCGCTCGTGTCGATGAGGCGTCGGGGGATGGTGGCGTTGATGGTGTCGATTGCGTCGATGACTTCGTGGGCCACCCAGACGCGGGCCCGGCCGGCACGGTGATCGCTGAGCCGCACGATGCCGGCGTCGGCGAGCTGGTGAAGGATCTGCGAGGCACGGCCCGCTGTCAGCTTGTGGATGGCCTGGATCTCGCCGGCGGTGATGGCTGGTGTTCCCAGCAGACCGTCAAGGATCTGCGAGACAGCCGATCCCTCCCGGGTGCGGACACGCTGGCGGTAGTCGTCGGCGATGCCGGCGATGCGGTTCACGAGGCGGACAGCGGCGTGTGCCCCGTCGGTGACCGCTGGGGCGAACACGGCGATCCAGTCGTCGAGGTCGCCGCTGCGGTATGCGGTCAGGCCGCCGATATATCCGGTCGGGTTGTGCAGCAAGCCGTGCGCGACCGGCACCGGCGCTGTCGCCGCCGTCGGTCTGGGGTCGAGCAGCCGGTGGATGAGCAGCCGTCCGATGCGGCCGTTGCCGTCGACGTACGGGTGGATCGTCTCGAACTGGGCGTGCGCTATGGCGGCATGCACGACCGGGTGCACATCGCTGCGGGCAGCGAAACGCACCAGGTCGTCCATCAGCACGGGGATTTGGTCCCACGGCGGGCCTTCGAAGTCCGCGCTCTGGCGGGTCTGGCCGATCCACACTGCACAGTCCCGCCACGCGCCGAGGTGTCGCTGCTCCATTTCGGGGTCCGCCGCGAGCAGGCTGCGGTGGCGCCGGTGGAACCAGTCCGCAGTCAGATCCTCGGCATCACGTTGGGCGCTCAGCGCGACGGTGACGTTCGCAGCCACCAGATCGGTCGCGACCGGGTAAGGGCTCCGGTCGGGATCGTCGTCTCCGAGGTCGGCGAGCACGACCGCCAGCGCCTCGCTGGAGGTCGTGATGTGCTCGATCTGCGACGAGGCCACCGCGTCGGCTCGGATCAGCACGGCGCTGAGGCGGCCGGGCACGCCGGTCGTCTTGGCGGCGCGGTCACGGAGTTTGCTGACTGCTCGCGTCGCCTCGGCCAACGCCGCGCTCGTAGCCGGCCGGAGCGCCGGGACCGCAAGACCCGCAACGAGCGGGGGCACGGTCTGAGCGACCGTGATGGCGCGCGGGCTCTCGTCGTCCCACGATCGCCACAGCTCGTTCTCCACCGTCGCGGTGTGCAACTGGGCTGCTGGCCATTTGGACATGAGCCGCCTCCGCGCCTCTACACCGACTCGATATATGTGAGGTTAACAGCGATTACCTAAACTCAGAAAGCAAGTGTTTAGGTTGGCTTCCGAGCCCGAGATCGGTCACATCCGCCGCTCGCCGACGCCGCCATACTGCGAGGCAGGCGATCGAAGGGACAGCCGTGAGCGATTCCCGTCAGAGCGAAGTAGTGGTGCTGGGCGCCGGGGTGTCGGGCATCTACCAGATCAAGCGCCTCGTGGACCTCGGCATCGACGCCGTGGTCCTCGAAGCCGAGGACGACCTCGGCGGCACCTGGTACCGCAACCGCTACCCGGGCTGCCGGTTCGACTCCGAGAGCTACACCTACGGCTACTCGTTCTCCAAAGAACTGCTGGACGAATGGCACTGGAAGGAGCGCTTCAGCTCCCAGCCCGAGAACCTGCGCTACCTGAACTACGTGGCCGACAAGTTCGACTTGCGCCGCCACATGCGCTTCGGCAAGCGGGTCGAACGCATGGCGTGGGACGAAAGCGAACGCCGCTGGCACCTTTCGCTCGCCGACGGCGACACCCACACCGCTCGCTTCGTGGTCACCAGCCTCGGTCCGCTGTCGGCACCGACCCTGCCCGCCTACCCCGGCATGGACGAGTTCGAAGGCCCGTCATTTCACACGTTCTTCTGGCCCCCCGAGCCCGTGGAGCTCGCCGGGCAGCGCGTCGGCGTCATCGGCACCGGGGCCACCGGCATTCAGGTGATCGGCGAAATCGCAGACAAGGTCAGCGAGCTCAAGGTGTTCCAGCGCCGGCCCAACTGGAGCACGCCGCTGAACAACTCCCCCATCTCCGAAGCAGAGATGGACGAAATCCGCGATCGCTACGACGAGATCTTCGCCAACTGCGCTGCCTCGCCCCAAGGCTTCGAGCATGTGCCCCGCTGGGGATTCCGGGACATGACCGCCGCCGAGCGCCGCGAGCTGTGGGATGAGCTGTACACCCGGTCTGGTTTCGCCATCCTGGCGGGCAACTTCGCTGAGATCTTCGTGGACGAAGCCGCGAACCGGGAGATGTCGGAGTACATCGCCGACCGGGTCCGCCAACGGGTCCACGACCCTGCCGTGGCGGAGAAGCTCATCCCCACCGACCACGGCTTCGGACTGCAGCGGCTGCCGCTGGAGACCCACTACTTCGAGGCCTACAACCGCCCCAACGTTGAGCTGGTGGATCTGTCAGAGACACCCATCGAGCGCCTGACCGCAACCGGCATCCAAACCGCCGACCGCCACTACGACCTGGACCTGATCGTCTACGCCACCGGCTTCGACGCCATCACCGGTGCATTCGACCGGGTGGACATCCGCGGAGTCGACGGCATCACGCTCGGCGAGAAATGGCGTGACGGACCCAGCACATACTGCGGCCTGCTGTCGCACGGCTTCCCCAACATGGCGATGGTGGCCGGACCCCAGAGCGTGTCCGGCTCCACCAACTTCCCACGGGCCATCGAGGGCGGCGTCGACTGGGTGACAGGATTGCTCGAATACCTGCGCGAGCACGGACACAGCCGGGTAGAGGCGCAGCCCGAGGCCGAGCAGGCATGGGTGGACGAGGTGGTGCGGTTCCACGAACGGCTGCTGTTCCGGCGCAGCAAAGGCTGGTTCACCGGCTACAACTCCAATGTCGCCGGCCACGAGGAAGGCAACGTCCGCTATCAGGCCTACTTCGGCGGGGCCACCCGCTACACCGCCAAGGTCACCGAGCTTGCTGCGAACGGTTACCCCGGCCTCACCATGGCCTGACGCGTGCCGGCAGGCGCGCTTGATTCCCTCGCGCGCACAATGGGCACGAAGGGGAGCCAGCGATGTCGACGTGTCCGTTCCATCCGTTCTCGACGGAATACCTCGCCGATCCGTATCCGACGTTCGCCGCGGTGCGTGAGGAGTCCCCGGCCTTCTACAGCGACGAGCTCGACATGTGGGTGGTCACCCGCTACCGCGACGCGGCGATGGTGATGTCGGACACCGAGCTGTTCTCGGCGTTGAACTCCCAGGATCCGCTGCTGCCGTTCTGCCCCGAGGCCGGCGAGGTGCTGGCCCAGGGGTTCGGCTACACGCCGGTGATGACGAACCTGGACCCGCCCGAACACGCCCGGATTCGTCGGCACAACATGACGGCGTTCTCGACCCGACGGGTCGCGGGCCTCGAGCCGGTCATTCGTGAGATCACCACGAGCCTCCTCGACGACATGCTGTCCGAGGAGCGGTTCGATTGGGTGGCCGGTGTGGCGTACCCGTTGCCGATCAACGTGATCTTCGAGCTGGTGGGCTTTCCCCCCGAGGACGCCGACATGGTCAAGGGGTGGGGCGGGGACCGGTTGACGATCATGTTCGGGCACCCCGACGAGTCCGAGCAACTGCGCGTCGCAAAGAACATGGCTTCCCTCTGGCAGTACTGCTCGGAGCACGTGCAGCGCCGCAAGGTCGACCGTGCCGACGACTTCACGTCCGCCCTGCTCGACATCCGCGACGCCGATCACGATGCGATCACCGAGACTGAGATCACCAGCGTGGTCATGGGGCTCGGGATCGCCGGTCACGAGACCACCACCAACCTGCTGGCCAACGCGATGCGGCGGCTGCTCGAACATGTCGACCAATGGGCCGAGATCTGTGCCGACCCGTCGCTGATCGCCAACGCGGTGGAGGAAACCCTGCGGTTCGACTCCAGCGTCAACGCGTGGCGACGACTGGCTCGTACCGACGTCGGCCTCGGCGAAGGGGTCGTGATCCCCGAGGGGGCCAAAGTGCTGGTGCTGCTCGGCTCAGCCAACCGCGACACTGCCGAGTTCGACGACCCGGACCGCTTCGACATCCACCGCGAGCGTGCACGCCGCCACCTCTCGTTCGGCAAGGGAATCCACTACTGCCTCGGCGCCCCACTGGCCCGTCTCGAGGCCCGCATCGCGTTCGAGGAGGTCACTCGTCGAGCACCCGACCTCCGGCTCGCCGACCAACAGCTCGACTACCCGCCCATCATCTCCTTCCGCGGACCCCGGCAGCTCTGGCTCACCCGCAACCAGGAGGACACCCCATGACCGCCCCCGACCTCGACTGGCTCCATGCGGAGGTACGCGCCGCGAACCAGGGGCGGCAGCTGTGAGCACGGGTCACGACCTGGGCGGGTACCCCCAGTGGGCCGCGGACCCAACGAGCTTCAATCTGAACGACCTCGACGACCGCTTCCTCGACTACCCGTTCCCCACCTACGCGCGCCTGCGCGAGGAGTCACCCATCCACCGCAACCCCGACGGCAGCTTCTTCGTGACCTGCTAGGACGAGGTGGCGGCGGTGTTGAACGGTCGGGCGATGAGCTCGGACAAGAAGGTCCCCCTGCGAGGCGTGTTCGGACCCGACGCGCCTATCTACGAGCACCACGCCAACGTGATGGTGTTCCTCGACCCGCCCGACCATCCGCGGGTGCGTGGCCTGATCGCCCACGCCTTCCGGACGCGAACGCTGTCGACATGGCAGCCGAAGGTCGAGCGTGTGGTCGAAGAGTTGCTCGAGGACGGCCTCGTCGACGGTGAGATGGACCTCATCGGCGACTTCGCCTATCTCCTCCCCCTCACTGTGGTCGGGGAGATGCTCGGCGTCCCCACCGACGACCGTGAGCGATTCAAGTTTTGGGGAGCGTCGGTGACGGCGTCGCTGGAACCAAATCCCGCCCAGGAGGTCATCGATCGGGCCAATGCCGCAGTCGAGGACTTCAAGGGCTACCTCGGTGATCTCGCCGATCGCCGCCGCCGCGAACCTGGTGACGATCTGATGTCGATCCTCGTCAGGGCCGAGGCGAACGGCCAGACGCTCACCGAGCGGGAGCTGTTGCACAATGCCGCGTTCCTGCTGAACGCCGGACACGAGACCACTTCGAACCTGATCGGGAGCGGAATGGACGCCTTGTTCCGTCACCCCGATCAACTCGAGCTGCTGCGCGAGCGCCCGGAACTGGTGGACTCGGCAGTGGAGGAGATGCTCCGCTTCGACAGCCCCAACCAGATCGGCGGTCGCCTGGCCCTGGAAGACGCCACCTTGCGAGATACGACAGTGCCGGCCAACACCTTCGTGTGGGTGTCAAACGGCGCCGCGAACCGCGACCCCGCCGCCTGCCACCAGCCGGATCGCTTCGACATCACCCGCAGTCCCAACCCTCACCTCGCGTTCGGACACGGACCGCACCTCTGCCTGGGGGCAGCACTGGCTCGCATGGAGGGCCGCGTCGCCTTTGACCGCATTGTTCGCTTCCCAGATCTCCGCCCCGCTGCCCAGCCCGTGCGCCGACCGCGCGCTCGCCACAGAGGATTCCTCTCCTACCCAGTCGCGGTTTGAACTGGCTCGCACTTCCTCAGGTCACCTGAGCAGTCTCGCCAGGGGCTTACGTTCGCTTCGGAGCCCGACAGCCGACAGCCCGCAGGGCCCGGACGGTAGGAGTGACGTTCGCCATGGCGGTAGGTGATGCCCTGCTACGTTTTGGATAGCGGAGTGAATTTCGCAATGCGGAACCGTGGGGAATGGAGGGACGTGATGTCCGATTCGTCCGAGGTAGATCCGAGTGGGACCAGGGTCGCGTTGGACCAGGCGACCCATGCGCCGGGCGCGATCTATGCCAGCCCGGAGATCTTCCGTCGCGAGGTGGCCGAATACTTCAAGCGCGAGTGGCTTTACGTAGGACGGGTCGAGGAGCTTGCCGATCCGGGTGACTACATGGCGCTGCGCCTGGTTGGCGAGCCCGTACTGCTCTCGCGCGATCGAGAAGGTCAGCTACACGCCAGCTACAACATGTGCGTCCACCGAGGCGTCGAGGTTGCGTACGGATCGGGCAATCTCAAGGCATTCAGCTGCCCGTACCACGGTTGGGTATACGGCCTCGACGGCCAGCTGAAGGGGGCCGCCTACATGGCCGAGACCAAGGGATTCGACGTCGCCGATTGCGCCCTGACACCACTGCGGCTCGACGTCTGGCGGGGCAACATCTTCATCAACTTCGATCACGATGCCGGACCGCTGGCTGATGCGATGGCCGGGATCGACGAGGAGTTCTCTTTCCTCGGATGGGAGAAATGCCGCCTGGGCAACAAGATCGAAATCGACCTCGCGTGCAACTGGAAGTTCATACACGAGAACTTGATGGACTTCTACCACGTCGGGGTGCTGCACGCGGGGAGCTTCGGCGCCAACTTCAAGTTCGAGCCCGACCACGTGAACGTCAAGCCCGACGGCGGTCTCTCGATCTTCTACGATGCCGGCCCTCCCACGCCGGGGGCCGAGCCACTGCTCGGCAAAATGCCGTGGCTTACCGACAGGCCGCACAGTTTCGCCTGTACTGCGTTCACTTCGCCCAACCTGACGTTCTTCGGCCGCATCGACTGCATTCGGCCGATGATCTCGTGGCCGATCGACGAGGGCCGCACCCGGGTGGTCGTCTACCACCTGTTTCCCGAGGAGTTCTTCGACAGGCCGGACTTCGCCGAGACGCTGAAGATCTACCACGACTATCAGATCCTGGTACTCGAAGAGGACCGAATCATGATCGAGTCGATGCAACAGGCGATGAGTTCACCCGCCTACCGGCCCGGGCGTATGAGCACCCTCGAGAAGGGCGTTCACAACTTCCTCAACGGCTATCTGGACCGCGTGATCGGTGGAGCGACCCCATGACAGCCACTGTTGCCGGCGCGGCGGACGTGCTGATGCGCGACTACATGGCACTGGAGCCGAACGAGACCGTCCTGATCACCGCCGACACCGACAGCGACGAAGTGGTGTGGCAGGCGGTGCTGCGAGCATCACTGCTCGCCGGTGCCAATGCATCGGTCCTGTTGATCCCGCCGCTTCCGTTTCAAGGCCGCCTTGCCGACCCGTACCTCACTCCGGCTGTTTCGGCCGCAGCGCTGGCCGCAGATGTGTGGATTGATCTCACGTTCCCCTACCTCGCTGGCTCGGAGCTTCACGATCAGGCGATGGAGGGCGAACACATCCGCTATCTGCTGGGTGCCGACCTGAACGCCGGGGGCCTGTTGAGGCTGTTCGGGCGGGTCGATCTCGACCGCTACTTCGCGGTACACCATGCCTTTGACGCGCTGGTGAACGAAGCGATCGGCAAGACCGTGCGCATCACGGACAACGCTGGCACCGACGTGAGCTTCATTCTCGGGCAGCGTGGATTCGACAAGCCGCGGCGAGCCGACAAACCAGGGACGGTCTTGGTGCCGGGGCAATGCACGTTGTTCCCCGATGTCGAAACGGTGAAGGGGCGCATCGAGGTCGGAGCCATCTTCCACGAGTACTACACACCGCTCGCTGCGCCCATGACCCTCGAGATCGATGGCCGCATTCGGGCCATTGCGGGCGGAGGCAATGAGCGTTTTGTCGCCGACCGAGCGCTGCGGCGGGCGGGTTCGGACGGCAACTACGGATATGTCATTCACTTCACCCACGGCATCCATCCCACGGCCCGAGTCACCGGCGACTCGTTCATCGAGGACACCCGTGCCCAGGGCAACAACGCCATCGGCATGGGCATGCCGTGGTGGGACCCCGGCGGCGGTGAGAACCACCCCGACGCTGTCTTGTTCTTGCACACGATCGACATCGATGGTCGACGTGTCGTCGAAGACGGTGCCATCGTGGGCCCTGAGTCGCTGGTGGCTCTCGCGGCCGAGCTGCAACCGGTCGTCGGCTGAGTCACCATGAAACCCGCTCCGTTCTCGTTCATTGCTCCCGAGTCGCTCGACGCGGTGGTCCGAGTTATGGCCGAGTACGGCGATGACGCTCGGATCCTCGCAGGCGGCCAGAGCCTGGTTCCGCTCATGAATCTCCGGCTGGCCCGACCCGAGGTGCTCGTGTCGATCAACCGCTGTCAAGAGCTCGACTACATCCGGCTCTCGAACGATCGCCTCGTCGTAGGTGCGCTCGTGCGCCAGATCGATGCCGAGACCGACGCTCTGGTCGAAGCCGAGTGCCCGCTGTTGGCCAAGGCGCTCCCCCACGTCGGACTGCCCGCCACGCGCAACCGTGGCACCGTCTGCGGCAGTCTGGCCCACTGCGACCCGCTAGCCGAGTTGCCGGCCGTTGCGCTCGCGTTGGAGGCCGAGCTGGTGCTCACGAGTGCCGCCGGCGAACGTCGGGTTCCGGCCCACGACTTCTTCGTAACTGAAATGACCACCAGCATCGAGACAGGTGAGGTCGTTTCGGCGGTCACTTTCAAACGCCAAGATCCAAGCGAGCGAAGCGCCCTGCACGAAGTCTCGAACGGGGGCCACGTGTTCCCGGTGGGCGGGGTCGCACTGCGGTGGGCCAGCGTGGACGGCGTCTGCACGATGGCACGCATCGCGGCGTTCGGCGTTGGGTCGGTGGCCCAGCGTTTGATCGACGCCGAGGGCGCGCTGGTCGGCTCCGACCTCGGCCCAGCGGCAATCGCAGCCGCCGTCACGGCGGCCCGCAGTGCAGTCAATCCAACCGGCGACATCCACGCCGACGCCGAGTACCGACGACACCTCGTCGGCGTCCTTCTCGAACGCGGCCTGCTGGAAGGGGAGGGCCCATGACAGACGAATACCAAGTGAAGGTCACCGTCAACGGGCGAATCCGAGAATCCCGAGTGGAGGCTCGGCGGTTGCTCGCCGACTACCTGCGACACGATCTCGGCCTGACGGGCACCCACATCGGCTGTGAGCAAGGGGTGTGCGGTGCGTGCACGGTGTTGCTCGACGGCCGCACCGCCCGCAGCTGCCTGCACTTCGCTGTGGCGGTTGACGGATCGGACATCCGCACCGTGGAAGATCTCGCAGACCTCGATGAACTCCATCCGATCCAAGAGATGTTCCACCGCAAACATGCCCTCCAATGCGGTTTCTGTACGCCGGGATTCCTCCTCACGACGGTCGAGCTGCTGGAACGCAACGCCGACCCCGACGAGGCCACCATCCGGGAGACACTGATGAACAACGTCTGTCGCTGCACCGGCTACGCCAACATCGTCGATGCGGTAGCTGAGGCCGCGGTGGAGCTGCGACGAGGGCACCGAGCATGAGCAGCGACCGGCAAGGCGCTGTTGGGCACGGCGCTGTTGGGCAAAGTGTCTTGCGTCGAGAGGACGACTACCTCCTACGAGGCCAGGGCCGCTTCGTCGACGATCTGCCCGCGCCGATCAACACCCTGCACCTTGCCTTCGTGCTCAGCCCTTACGCCCACGCCCGAATCTTGTCGATCGACGTGAGCGAGGCGCGCGCTCTCGACGGCGTGGTCGACGTCCTCACCGGCCCCGATCTTGCAGCCCTGGTGAAGCCGATCGCTGCTCAGATCGAGCTGCCCGGCTACCACCTCAACAGCCGCAACGTGCTGGCTGTCGACGAAGTGCGGTTTGCAGGCGAGGCGGTGGCCGTGGTCGTGGCCGAGAGCCACTACCTCGCCGAAGACGGCATCGAGCTGGTCCAAGTCGACTACGAGCCGCTGCCTGTGGTCGTGAAGATCGACGAAGCGACCGATCCCGCCGCCCCGCAGGTCAATCCAACAGTGCCGGGCAACGTCTACTACGAGGGTCGATTCAAAACCGATGGCGTGGCCGCTGGTTTCGACGCGGCGGCCCATGTCATCTCCGAAGACTTCCGCTCGAACCGTGTGACCGCTGTTCCGATTGAACCCCGAGGGTGTCTTGCTGTGCCCGAGCAGGCGGGCAACCTTGTCTTCTACTCCTCGACCCAGATACACCATCTGCTACGGACTGCCCTGGCCGAGTTCCTCGACGTTTCAGAGTCAACCCTGCGGGTCGTGGTTCCCGACGTCGGCGGCGGATTCGGCATCAAGGCGGCCCTCTACCCCGAAGAGTTCGTCTGCGCCGCGCTCGCCCTGCGTTTGCGCCAGCCCGTGAAGTGGATTCAGGATCGGTACGGAGCCCTGCTCACCGATGTACACGCCCGTGACAACCGCTACCGGGTTGAGGCCGCGGTCGATGATCACGGCATCGTCCTCGCGCTCAAGGCCGAGATTCGAACCAATGGCGGCGCCTACTCAGCGTTGCCCTTCGGCTGCACCCTGGAGACCACTGGTGGCGCCCGCATGATCGTTGGGCCGTACCGGATCGAGGAATACGAGTACACGGCCACCGCCGTCGCAACCCACACCGCGCCTGTGTTGGCCTACAGGGGCGTGGCCCAACCGGTTTGCTTCATGGCGATCGAGGGCATCATGGACCGGATTGCCCGCCGGCTCGAGCTCGATCCAGCTGAGGTTCGGCTGAGAAACATGGTGCCCACCTCAGAGCTTCCGTGGACCAACGTCGTTGGTGTCCGCTACGACACAGGCAGTTTCATAGAGTCGCTCAACCAAGCGATGGAGATGGCGAAATACGATGAGTTCCGCGCCCGCCAGGCGACCCAGGGCCGACTCGTCGACGGCAAGTACCGAGGCATCGGTATCTGCAGTTTCACGGAGGTGAGCGGGACGGGAGCCCCAGGCTGGCGTGCCCGCGGGCTTACCCGTCTGCCCGGGTTCGACAGCGGGACGGTGAAGGTGGAGCCCACCGGCAAGGTGACGGCCTTCGTGAGCCACGCTCATTCGGGGCAAGGCCACTTCACGACGTTCGCGCAGGTCGTCGCCGACGAGCTCGGGGCCCGATTGGAGGATGTGACTGTCTTCGAGGGCGACACCGCCGCCGGGCCCTACGGCACGAACACCTTCGCCAGCCGCAGCGCAGTCACGGGCGGCGGAGCGCTGGTGCGGGCGTCGGAGAAGGCCAGGCTGAAGCTGGCGCGGATCGCCGCGTTCATGCTCGAGTCCACGCCAGAAGACATCGTGGTCTCCGACGGCCAGATGTACGTCGCCGGCGTGCCGAGCCGAGCGCTCTCATTCCAAGAGGTCGCCGAGACGGCTTACGCGATGAACACATTCGACCTCCCCGAAGGCGAGAGCTTTGGCATCGAGGAGACCGACTTCTACGACCCGCCCCTTGTCACCATGGCCAATGCCACCCACATTGCTCAGGTGGCTGTCGATGCCGGAGACGGGACAGTCGACATCGAGGGCTACACCGTCGTACACGACTGCGGTCGCATCATCAACCCGATGATCGTCGATGGTCAGGTGATGGGCGGTGTGGCACAAGGCATCGGCGAGGCGCTCATGGAGGAATTTGTGTACGACCCCGACGGCCAGGTCCGCACGGCGACTCTGGCCGACTATCTCCTGCCCAGCTCGGTGGACGTTCCCAACTTCCAGATCGCTCACATCGAGTCTCCGTCGATCGATGCCGTCGGTGGGTTCAAGGGCGTGGGGGAAGGCGGTGTGATCGGAGCAGTGCCCGCGCTCGTCAACGCAGTCGCCGACGCTCTGTTCGATCTCGATGTCAACGTCAACACCAAGCCACTTCGACCCGCGCTGCTGTCAGGCCTCATTCGAGAGGCCGGAGGGTGACTGGGGCTTCGGCCAGCCAAGGGGTGAAGTCCATCGAGGTTGGTACCCGGGTGCTGGCCGCCCTCGCCGAGGCTCCCGGTGCCCTCCCCCTCGGCGAGCTTGCGTCGCGGGCTGACATGATGGCGAGCAAGGCGCACCGATATCTCGTCAGCCTGATCCGCTGCGACCTCGTGCTGCAGGATCCGATCACCGGTCGGTACGATCTCGGCCCCGGCGCGTGGCAGTTGGGCTTGGCCGGTCTGCGGCGGCTTGACGGGGTTCGCTTCGCGACCGAGGCGTTGGTTGAGCTCAACCAACGCCTCGATGTAACCACCGCGCTATCGGTGTGGGGCCAGCACGGGCCGGTGATCATCGGCTGGCGCGATGCCAGCGAGGTTGTTCACTGCAACTTGCACATCGGTTCCGTGCTGCCGCTCATCGGAACGGCAACCGGCAGGATCTTCTTGGCCTATCAGCCATGGAGAATGATTGACGAGAGGGTCGCCGAAGAGCTCGAACGGCTGGCGGGTTCTCCTCTTGGTGATCGCTATCGTGATGCTGGCGCGGTGCAGGAGCTGATCGATCAGGTTCGCCGAGACAGGTTGGCCATCTCTCGCGGCGACTATTTGCCCGGGCTCAGCGCCGTCGCCGCACCGGTGTTCGATCATCAAGGTCGACTTGTTGCGTCGACCGCAGTTCTGGGGCGGAGTGGGACGATGGATGGTGTCGGCCCAGATTCCCCCGCAGCGGCTCTTCGCCAGGCGTCGGAGGAGGTCTCCAACAAACTCGGCTATTCCGCCACGTTCGACTGACGGCGCACGGCACCGTTGCGATGGTCAACCGACCGGCGTGGCTTGCGGTTTGGCGTCGGGATACGACCAGATCACCTCGGCGAGCTCATCGAACGCCACTGCGAGACGTAGAGGCTCAAGCTCTGCTTCGACACCGAGCACCTGTTTGTGTCGGAGGGGGGACTTGAACCCCCACACCCTTACGGGCACTAGATCCTTAATCTAGCGCGTCTGCCAATTCCGCCACTCCGACTGGACGCCCGCAAACGCTGCATGTGCAGGGATTTGGGGGCGCGTCAGCATAGCGCTGCTGTCTCGATTGTTCGATGGTGCTCAGACCTCGTCGATGGCCGTTGCCAGGGCATCGAGACTCACCGGATTGAGCTCGCCTCGCCACGACCACACGACGATGTCGACCCCGGCGTCGAAGAAGTCCTGCGCCCCTGCCACGGCCTTGTCGACGTCGCCGTCGGTCTCGAAGCCGAGGTGAATCGACCGGTCGATCTCGGCCTCGTCACGGCCCACGCGTTCGCAGTGCGCCCGCAGAATCTCGTCCAGCTCCTGCCACGCTGCGACATCGGCCGGGAAGGTCATGTCCCACTGGTCTGCGTACTTCGCTGCGGTGCGCAATGTCCGCACCCTGCCCTGCCCGCCGATGACGATCGGGATGCGCGCCTGGATCGGCTTCGGTTCGCACCTCGCGTCGGTGAGCTCGAAGAAGCGCCCCTTGTGCGTAGTCGTGGTCTCGGTCAGTAGCTTGACGATGACCTCCATGCCCTCTTCGAGCCGGTCAGAACGGTCCCTCAGCGGGCCGAGATCGATGCCGTAGGCGTCGCTCTCCATGAAGTTCCAGCCAGCACCCATCCCCAGCTCGAAGCGACCATTCGAGATGTGATCAAGCGTGGCGGCCATGTTGGCGGTTACCGCCGGATGGCGGTGATGCATGCCGTTGACCATGGCGCCGAGACGGATCCGCGTCGTGGCCTGCGCCAGCCCCGCCAGCATCGTCCAGCCCTCCAGGTTGGGCCCGTCGTACGGGGGCGCCAACGGATAGAAGTGGTCCCAGCTCCACGCCGACTCGAAGACCTCGATCTCGTCGGCGGCCTGCCAGATTGCGAGATACTCGGGCCACGTGGCGTGATGCGGCGGGGTCTTGATTGCGTGACGTCCCATCAGGGCTCCTTGTCGCAGACGACCCGAACGATACGTGGTGAACTCGCGACCTTGACTTGGTTGGGAAAGGGCTCATGGCAGAGATCGACAAAGCGGACTTGATCATCCGCGACGCCCGCTTGATCGACGGAACCGGCGCTCCGTCGACCCATGGCGACATCGCCGTTGCCGATGACAGGATCGTCGGGCTGGGCGATCTCGGCCACGCCGAGGGCGCTGTGGAGATCCAGGCGGGCGGCAAGGCGGTGTCACCCGGCTTCATCGACGTGCACACCCACGATGACCGTGCCCTGCTGGTCGATCCCCTCATGACACCCAAGGTCAGCCAGGGCGTCACCACGGTCATCACCGGCAACTGCGGGGTCAGCTTGGCGCCGCTGCGGACCACCGGACGGCCGCCGGCACCGCTCGATCTCGTCTGCGAAGACGGTGAAGGGTTCTTCGCGGACTTCGGCGACTACCTCGCTGCTCTTGACCGTGACCCGGCGGCTGTCAACTCACTTTGCCTGGTCGGCCACGCCTCCCTGCGGGTCGAGGCCATGGACACGCTGGACCGCCCGGCGACCGGCGGCGAGATCAAGGCCATGCGCGGCCGGCTGGAAGGAGCACTGGAGGCCGGTGCCATCGGCCTGTCGACGGGTCTCTACTATGCCCCGGCCGCAGCCGCGCCGACTTCCGAGATCATCGAGCTGGCCAGAGCGGTCCAGGCAGCGGGCGGCATCCACACGACCCACATGCGAGACGAAGCCGACCGTGTCAGCGAGTCGTTGGAAGAAACCTTCACCATCGGCCGCGAAGCAAGTGTTCCGGTGGTGATCTCACATCACAAGTGCTCCGGGCAGGCCAACCACGGCCGTTCAACCGAGACCCTGGCGCTGATCGAAGCGGCACGCCAGCGCCAAGAAATCGGTCTCGACGCCTACCCCTACATCGCCAGCTCGACCACCTTGGGCTCAACCAAGCTGGCGGACGCCAGCAAGGTGCTGGTGACGTGGTCCAAGGCGCAGCCCGCGGCGGCTGGGCGGAACCTTGCCGAGATCGCAGCCGAGATGGGTCTCGACCCAGAAGCCGCAGTGGACGCCTTGCTGCCCGCCGGCGGGATCTTCTTCATGATGGACGAGGCGGACGTGCGCCGCATCCTGGCGTACCCGGGCACCATGATCGGCTCCGACGGCCTGCCGCACGACGAATTCCCCCACCCACGCCTGTGGGGCACCTTCCCGCGAGTGCTCGGCCACTATGCGCGCGAGCAGGGCCTGTTCTCTCTGGAAGAAGCAGTGCACAAGATGACTGGGCTGCCGGCCCAACGTTTCGGTCTGGCGGAACGAGGCGTGCTGGAAACCGGTGCGATGGCCGATCTCGTGCTCTTTGACCCGGCAACCGTGATCGACACCGCCACCTTCGAACAACCAAAGCAGCCGGCGCACGGAATCGAACTCGTCGTGGTCAATGGCAGGGCGGTCTGGCGGGACGGCACCAGTACCGGTGCACGGCCCGGCCGGGCGATCAGGCGAGCAGCAAGCTCGTCGCCGTTAGGCGAGCAGTAGACCCAGGATCAGCGTGGTGAAGCCGAACGACACGGCGACTCCGACGGTGACGCGGCTCAGGTTCTTCTCTGCGACCGTCGAGGCTGCCGCAGTAGCGCCGACGCCGCCGCCGAACATGTCCGACACTCCCCCGCCGCGGCCGCTGTGCAACAGCACGAGCCCGATCAGGCCGAAGGCCGACAGTAGGTGAATCCCACCCACAATCCACGTCATCACGGGCACCGAGGTTACCGGGGCACGGCGCCCGCTCCGTATGCGGGCGGGCGCCTACGGGCGGATCGGGTGGGTGATCGGCGTGCTGCCCTTCGCGCCTGGCACCCATCCCTCGATGATGGCGCTGAAGCCTCCCGCTCCCCCGCCTGCGGTCACGACCATCGGCGACCATGGCGGAAGCTTGCGCAAGCTTCCGCCCGCCGACCCTTCGGTAGATCCGAACACGAGTCCGTGATCGTCGCCGTCGTCGGCGCCTCGGGCCTCGTCGGGGCCTGCCGGGCGGACCCGCGTGGTGCCCTGCAAACGCTGCACGAGAGATTCAGGCAGACCCTCTTCGATGCCGCCGGCACCTCGAATGGCGAAGTCGAGATCCATCGCCAACAATGGATCGAGTTCCTCGTAGAAGCGCTGCCGCGTCCAGCCCGCGTCGCCGAACGTCGCCATGTGTTCGGGCGTCATCACCAGCATCGCCTCACTTAGCAGCTTGCGATTGCCGACGCACATGAGCTGCTGAGCAATCGTGCGGATGAGCGAGCCGGGCGTCCGGGAGATCTGGTCGATGCAGCCGATTGGGCCGTGCCCGGCAAACAACGTCACGGTGTCCTGGCCCGGCTCAAAGCCACGGCTTACCGAGAGCGGCGGCCAACCATCGGGCAGTCGTTCCTCGTCCTCGGCGAAGCACCAGCCCACCTTCGACGGCGACCCGAGCGCAGAGCGGTCGATACCCCCGATGCCGGGTTTGCCGCCGCCAACGTTGCGGATCACCAGCTGCAGCGCTCGTCCGATCGTGGAGTTGGCGCGGTTGCCCTGACCGAGCGCGTTCTTGTCGGTGTTCATGCCGATGCGACGCCGGATCGGGCCGTTCACGATCACAATGGGGCCCGAGAACCACAGCGTGCACAGCAGCCCGTGCATGTTGAACGTGTCGGTGCACGCCGCCTCGACAGCCGCCAGCACCACCGGCAGATACTCAGGGCGACACCCGGCCATGACAGCGTTCACCGCCACCTTCTCGACCGTGCACTCCTCGAGCGCCGGCGGCACGATCGCAACGATCTCGTCCGGCGCTCGGGTCGTTCCTGACAGCATCGCGGCGACCCGCGCCTCGGTGGGAGGCACGACGGGCAGCCCGTCGGACCACCCGCGGTCGTACGCGGCTTCGACGGGATCCTCAGCAGACGCGAACTCGACGCGACGGCTCGCGAACGACGTGGCGCCGAAGCGCAGCGCCAGCTCGTCCGCCAACAGCGGATCGACCGACAAAGAACCACACCCGGGCCGCATTTCGGTCAGACCTGGACCCAGTTCATCGGCCCCGCTGAGCGCCTCCCAGCTGCGCCGGTCCCAGCCGACCGTGCGGGCCATCTCGCGACCATCGGCGACGGCAACGAGCGTGGGCACCGTGTCGATGTCGTGATGCCACGAAACGGCCAGATCGTCGTCGTGAATGACGTCCGCAGCCGTTCCGGAGACGCCGGCCGGGAAGGCCGGGTCGTCCTGGGTGTAGACGGTCAGACGCGATCCCGAGCGGGCAGCATGGTCGGCAAGCTGCGCGAGCACCGGCTCGACATCGCAACACGTCGGACAGTCGCGCTTGACGAACGCGGACAAGCCGTCAGTCAGCGGCGGTCGATCGGCACCGGCTGGCGCCGCGGCATGAGAACTGTGAGCAGGCACGCCGCGACTCTAGGTTCGGCTTGCGGAAGGTGCCCGCAGGCGCCATCACTACCGCCCGGCGATCTCGGTGGGGCCTACAGCGGATGCGCAGCGAATTGGTCACTTGCTGTGGCGTAGGCCTGCAGCGCGACTGCAGGCCGCCGCTGCGGGTCGAGCAGGTTGTTTCCCATAGCGTCAAGATCAGCTGCGGCCGGCATGACGATGTCCACTCGATCGCATTCGGTGAGGCTCGACCGCTCGCACTGGGTGGCCGCACTGCTCATGGACCGAAGCGCGCTCCAGCCCCATGTGGTTGCGGCCGTGAGCGGCATCGCCCACGGCCATCCGAACCGTGGCAGTTCGGCAATGCCCATCGGCGAGCTGACTACCACGAGGTCGTACGCCTCACCCCGCAGCACGTCGAGGTTGTCCGACGAATGCACACCGGCGTCGATGTAGGAGGCACCGTCGATCTCGACCGGTTCGAACACTGCCGGCACCGCACACGACGCGGCAACTGCCTGGGACGGGGTTGCCGGACCCGCGGCGTCAAACACGACGCGCTGCCCAGAGTCGAGGTCGACTACTGGGATCCGCAGTTCCACGCCCGTCGGCCACGTGTCCCCGAACAGTCCAGCCACGACGTCCGCTACATGGGAGGTGGGCATTGCGCCTCGCGGCAACATCGATGCCAACGCTGTCCCCGCAGCGACGCTCCCCGGCCAGGTCAGCGCCAACATCATGACTTGCGGCGACATCGGGGCTCCGAAACTTGCCGCCGCCTCGCGCTTGGGGCCGCGCTTTGCCCGAGCTGCGCCGAGCAGTCGCTCGCCTTCGGCACTCAGCGGCTGGCGAGTCTCTCGTCGGAACAAGTCACCGGGGCTCAGGCCGGCTGCGACCAGCGCTCCAGAGATCGAACCCGCCGACGTACCCACGATCAGATCGACGCTGCGCGCATCGATGCCCCAGGTGTCCTCGAGCGCCTTGAGCACTCCGGCATGAAAAGCGCCGCCGACGATCCCACCCGAGCCCATCACCAGTGCTATGCGACCGTCTCCTGGCGCGCGCCGAGCGGCACGGCCCGAGGGGCGAGCAGCGCTCTCGGAACGGTCGGCAGACCGGTCGGGTGAGCTCGCTCGCAGGGCACCGGTCGGAGCCGCGCTGTCCGCCACGGGCGCCGACTACGCCTTGACGTCGCTGTGTTCGAGCATCCAGCCGACCATCGCCGGGATCGAGCGCTTGCGTGCGCCGCTCCCCACAACCAGGCCGACATGCCCAGCAGGCAGCCGCATCTCGGTGGCGTCTTTGGAGCCGACCAACGAGTCGAGGCCGACCGTCGAGTCGGGAGGCACGATGTGATCGCGCTCGGCGATGACGTTGAGGAACGGCACCGTGATGTCGGACAGGTGGATCTGGCGTCCGCCGAGTACCAGGTCGTCGTTGACGAAGCCGTTGCTCTCGCTGAACATCGTCGTGGTCTGCAGCATCGTTGCACCCGGGAACGGGATGTGGTTGCGCGTCCACGACGTCATGGCCTGGTATGAGCTGAGGAACTTCTCGTCGTCGAGATGCTCCCAGAAGTCCATGATCGTGTTGAGATCTGACGTGGGCGTCAGCAGCGCGAACGAGGCTCGCACCGACTCCGCCGGCACGTTTCCTGTCTCATCGAGCAAGTGCTGCGGGTCGATGCCGCCATTGCCGACGCCGGACATGGCGGGGGGCATCTTGGTGAAGTCCACCGGCGTAGCCATCACGACCACGTTGTGGATCGGATCGTCAGGGTGAGCTGCGGCGTACAGCAGCGCCAGCAGACCGCCGTAGCAGTAGCCGAACACGGTGACGCCCTCGTCGCCGCCGATCTCGTTCGTCCTGGCGACGGCCTGGGGCAGGTACTCGTCGCAGTAGGTCTCGAGCGTGTTGCCCGCATCCTCTTCGTCGGGGACGCCCCAGTCCAGCAGGAACACGTCGAAGCCCTCTTCGAGGAGGCGCTCGACGTAGCTATTGCCCGGTTGCAGGTCCAAGACGAATGCCCGGCTCACGAGGCTCATCACCAGCAGGATCGGCTGGCGGACCGTTCGATTGTCGCTGCGGTAGCGGTACAAGACGGCCTTGCCGCTGCTCCACACGGCGTCACGAGGTGTCTGGCCGACCCCGGCGCGGTCGATGCCCATGACGTGGCGGGTCAGGTTCCACCAGCGACGCATGCCGGTCTCCCACATCTCGGTGAATGGTTCGAACGGGTTGATTGCTGCGGGCTGGGTCGTCGACGCTTCGCCGCTCGCGGCGGCTTTGGGGATCGGCTTGATCAAGGTAGATACAGACATGTCTGCTCCTTCGGCAAGTTGAGGGGGTGTCAGGGGGTATTGCAGATGGACGCGGCTGCTGGGCTGTCGCTCAGACGGTCTGAGCCGCCACCGCTGCAGGCGCCACAACGGCCAGTTCGGGCTTGGCCATGACGGACTCGGCAACAGGCGATACGGGTTCGGCCATCACGACAGGCTTTGGCGCATGTGCCGGTTCGGCGGCGACAACTTCGAAGACGAGGTTCCGCAGGCCTTTGACTTCGCGGTCGATGGACGCAACCTGCTGGCGCAGCTTGCGCACATCGGTGGCGGCGGGCAGGTTCCAGAAGTGCAGCCAGCGTCGGCTCGCACGCTCGAACTCCGAAGTCACCGCTGCGGTGAATTTCGCGCTCGTAGCCATCAGATCGCGGAATCCGTCTGAGGCGGTGATCTGCTCGAGGCCAGGCGCTATGGCCTTTTCCCATTGGTTGTAGGTCTCGCGCCATTGCTTGGCCATGTTCAATTCCTCCCGCAGGGGGTGTGGGGGTTGGTGTCCATTGCGCCGGCGGCTGGCAGCCAGCCTGACGATGCAGTCGTCTCGCAGTTGGGCACTTGGTCCCACCAGCAGAGCTGATTGCATGACGCTATGCAATCATATCTGGGTTATAGGCTTGTGACAAACCCGTTTCACCTATGCAAAATGTGTGACATGCTGCAATGACTCCTTCGGCGGGGATGCCGCATTCAAGCTATTGTGTTGATTCAGTCCATGAATATTTCTGATGCGGACCCGCAGGTCCCGCAGGTCTCGGAGGGCTCCGTGCAGCCCTCCGGCGAAGCCGTTCGTCGCACGCTGGGCCTGCCGCGCGTCCGCGACGCGCAGCAACCGACCGCAACCGATTGGGGCAGCGACTGGGACCTCGACCAAAAGGTGGCCGCGCTGTGGCGTGCCGCCCGCTTGGGCCCCACTGTCGAACGGCTCAGACGTCACGTCCTGCAAGGCGGATCTCAATCAATCGAGCCAGGGCAGTTCCGGGCGCTCGACGCAGTTGCCGGACACGGTCCGGCCACCATTCGGGCGCTCTCGGACATCATGGACGTCGAGCCCAGCACAGTCACGAGAGCCATTACACGGCTAGAGGCAGAGGGTATGGTGTTCAAGAGGCGTGCGGCGCGAGACCATCGAGAGGTTTTTGTGGCGCTCACCGAGCTTGGAACTGCGCGTCATCAGTATTTCGTGGATCGCGCTTATCGCATCTACGAGGAGATCTTCACGGTGTTCGACACGGGCGAGCGTGCCGTCCTTGCAGACTTGCTCGAGCGCATGCTGGTCTCGACCGATGCCGCGTTGGCGCGGCTCGACGCACGCGCCCTGTAGAACCCTTTCAGCCCCAGCACGATCACAGGACAGCGCGTCATGACCCAGGCCTCCGCCGAAGCACGTGCGACTGACTCAGGAGCGCCCCGTCGCCGGCAGTTCCGCCATCCGGCGTCTGTGTCGTTGCGCGCTGGGCACCGCGCCGCCGGCTCGGCGGCCGCATGGGTCCGCGGGCACAACGAGACCGACCTGCCGCCAGTCCGACAGACGCCGCAGGCCGCATGGAAATGGCTGTTCGACGAGTGGTCGATCCAGTTCGAACTGGCCACAGCGCGCATGCGCGTGCCCGACGGTTCGTTCCGTCAGCGTCTGCGCTCCGAACTGGCCGACGCTCGCAGTCTCTACGCCGAGCGTGACTGGCTGACGGATCCTGCTTCATACCACCGCACTCCCCCGCCGCTCGACGACGGCGTGACCATCCGGGCTGCCTCAGCGGGTGACACCGACTTCTGGCACGTCCGGTTCCCGAGCGAATTCGAGCCGTGGCCCGACGAACCCGGTCGCGATCGGTGGATGGACTACCGGCCGGTCCGTACCGCGCATGCTTGGATGCTGCTGCACTCGGATCAACCTCGGCCTTGGGTGGTGGCGGTCAACGGCTACCGCTCCGGCGAGCCCGAGATGGACATGTGGATGCTCAACGCTAACCGCCTCCATCGACGCTGGGGCCTCAACGTCATCGCTGTCGTGCTCCCCCTCCACGGTCCGCGCGCCATCGGCATGAGCGGCTCGCGGGTCATCCACGCCGGGGCGATGAACACCGTGTTCACGGTGGCCCAAGGAGCGTGGGACATCCGCCGAGTGCTGAGCTGGGTGCGCGACCGGCACGAGGCACCCGGGACCGCTATTTCCGGCATCTCGCTGGGCGGCTACATGGCCGCGATGACCGCTGCGCTCGACGACGATCTCGCCGCCGTCATCGCCGGTGTTCCCGAGAGCGACCTCGCGCGCGGTACGCGCCGGCAGGTGGAGCCGCTGTTGCCGCCGTTCTACGAACAGTGGGGGCTGTCGTGGGAGCCATACCAGCAGATCCTCTCGGTGGTATCACCGCTGTCGCTCCCATGCTTGGTCCCCGCCGAACGGCGTTACATCTTCGCTGGCCTGCTGGACCGATGGGTCCGTCCCGGCAACGTCAAGACGCTCTGGGAGCACTGGGATCGCCCCGACATGCTCTGGTATCAGGGCTCACACTTGTCGTACCCGTTCGAACGCGAGGTGAGTCGCTACGTCGACCGAGCCGCCCTCGAGACCTTCGGCCCACAGCCGCCCCTTCCGCGGCGCTGAGCACTCGCCAGGGTGGGGCCGACGGCCGATCAGTAGCGGTCGCGTTGCCCCAACACGGCGAGACGGTGTCTCACCACCTTGCCGGTTGTGGTCATCGGGAGGGCATCTACGAATTCGACACCCCGGGGCACCATGAAGCTGGGTAGTTCCGCGGCGACCCAGGCCTTCAATTCGTTCGCGTCGACGCTGTGGCGCGGCCGCAGTACCACGAACGCTGTGACGCGTTGGCCGAATTCAGGATCGTCGGCGCCGACGACAGCCGAGACCTCAACTGCAGGGTGTCGGTCGAGAACCTCTTCCACGCTGGAGGGAAAGACGTTCTCGCCTCCGGTCACGATCATGTCGTTAGCGCGACCAGATATGTGCAGCCGGCCGTCCGCATCGAGCTGGCCGATGTCGCCGGTGGCCATCAGCGTGCCGGTGCGCTCGCGGTCGGTGCCATCGGTGTAGCCGTCGAAGTGGGCCGTGCTCGCGACGTGAATCCAGCCGGAACTGCCCTTCGGGGTGGGCATGCCCTCGTCGTCGAGGATGACGAGGGTGACGCCATCGGGCGAGCGCCCGACGGTGCCGGGAGCGGCCCGCAGATCGGCCGGGCCAGCGATGGTGCCGATGGCTGTTTCCGTCGACCCATAGATGTTGTAGAGACTGTCGCCGAAGCGATCCATCCACTGACCGGCCAGGTCTCCTGAGAGCACGTTGCCGCTCGTCAGCACCATGCGAGGGAGCAGCACGGCGTCATCATCGGTGGTCACGTTCAGGATGCGGCGAAGCATCAAGGGCACCACGACGAGCACGTCGAACTGACTTTCACGGAGCAACTGCAGCATGTCTGACGCGTCGAAGCGTCGCCGCATCTCAACGGTGCTGGCAGTGGCGAGCGCAACGACGAGCTGGCTGAGGCCCCAGGCGTGGAACGCTGGCGATGCGATGAAGTAGCGATCGCCCAGTCGATACGGAATCCGGCGCAGCATGCCCACGCCGCCAATTCGGGTCGACTTGCGGGCACGCATCGCACTCTTGGGTGCTCCAGTGGTGCCCGAGGTGAGCAGCACGAGCCTGGGTCGGCGCTTGGGCGGGGTGCAGTTCAGCCCCTTTGCGGCGATGTGAGCCAACGAGCCGGGGCCACGTGCGTTCGCGATGATCACCGTCGCATCGGTATCGGCCTGCGCGACTACGTCAGCGAATTCTCTGTCCGCGACAATAACGGCGATGCCGTCGCGCTCACAGACTTCGGCGAGATTCGAGGCTGGCAACGCCGTCGACAGCAGCACCGTGTCGCAGCCTGCTCGTTCTGCGGCGACCAGAGCCGTCACGAACCACCGATGGTTGCGACAAAGGATGCCGAGCGCTCCAAGAGTCCCATCGGATCCGGTAGCGACGGATCTCAACTCGGACGCCACGCTGTTCGCGGCCCGGTCCAGCGACCGGTAGTCCAACGAGCCGGTGTCGTCGACGATCGCCGTGCGACCGCCGAAGCGCAGCGCAGCAGCATGAACCGCTGCGGCTGTTCCCAGACCCCAGCGCACCGAGGCCCACCAACGGGCGGAGTTGAGAGCGACATCGGCCGCACCCATGCGCCAGGCCACACTCCACATGTCATCGCCGGTGTCGATGCGCTGTCGCGGTGAGGCGCCGAACACCGGCAGCGACGGCCAGGCTCCAGCGCCCAGCAGCTCTTCGGCCGGCAGCGTTGGGGTCAGTCGGCGGGTCGTATCAGCAGACACGCGCTCGCTCGACTCGCGGGTCGTGTCGCTCATCAGGCGTCAGTCGTTGCCGGTGCCGAAGCTGCGGTAAACGCCGAGCAGGGCGGCCTTCTGCTCGTCGGTGAGGTTTGGATCGGCTTGCACCGCCTCGACGACCGTGGGGGTGTCTTCGCGATCCATGAGTCCCGCGTACGACAGCAACGTGGCAGCGCGCACGTTCAGTGCCTCGGCCAAGGCCTTGAGCACCCGGACAGATGGCTCGTGAAGGCCTCGCTCGATCTGGCTCAGGTACGGGTTCGAGAGCTGCGCCATCTTGGCGAGCTGTCGCTGGCTGAGCTCCATGAACTCGCGCTGGGCACGAATGAACGAGCCCAGTTGGTCGAAACCGGGAAACGGATTCG
Organism: Candidatus Poriferisodalis sp.; assembly: GCA_965226645.1. Lineage (GTDB taxonomy): Bacteria > Actinomycetota > Acidimicrobiia > Acidimicrobiales > Poriferisodalaceae > Poriferisodalis. Next base: position 731,246 of record CBDDDL010000003.1, on the reverse strand, counting down.
CGGACCTGTCGCCCCGTCCCGTTGCGGCGTCGCTGTCGGACGCGGGCCGACCGCCCTTAGCCGCTGCTGCAGCATCCGGGCCGTCGGCAGCCATCAGGCCTTGGCGTCTTCGCTGGCCCGCTCCCAAGCGGAAGCGATGCGAGCGGCGCAGTCCTTGTTGGCCTCGTGAAGCTGGCCCAGGAAGTTGTAGTAGACGTCGAGCATCTCGGTCGGCTTCGGCAGGTACTCCGCGAACGGCGACGAGATGGCCGGCATGGCCGACAGCCACGCCTCGGCGACGCGCTCGTTCATCGAGACGAACTGCTCCTGGGCAGTCTTCATCTGCTCGAGGGTGCGGTCCTGCATCTCGCGGACGGAATCGAGGACGGGCATTGGCGTGCTCCAAGTATCGAAATGTGAGGGGGACGTTCCGCTTCGGTTTGGGCCGAATCGGGACTGCTAGAAATAGTACCCACTCTGGGAGCAACTTGCAACTCGCGCGATGTTTGCTCGCGCGGACGTCTTGTCGCCCTTTGGCGCTTTGCTAGGTGGCGGATTGGACGATGCGGGCGAACTGGACGGCATCGAGGGAGGCGCCGCCTACCAGAGCGCCATCTATGTCGGGCTGGCGCAAGAGCTCCGCTGCGTTGACGGGCTTGACTGAGCCGCCGTATTGGATGCGGACGTGGTCGCCGGCGCCTGCGCGTATGTCGTTCGCGACGGTCCGCACTGTGGCGCACATGTCTTGCGCGTCCTCGGGGGACGCGTTGCGTCCTGTGCCGATTGCCCAGACGGGTTCGTAGGCCACCACCAGCGTTTCGAACTGGGCGCGGGTGAGCTTGGCCAGGCTGCCGCGCAGCTGTGTGCTCACGACGTCGGCGGCCCGCCCAGCTTCGCGGTTGTCGAGGGTCTCGCCGACGCAGACGATCGGGGTCATGCCGTGCTTGGCCACGGCTGCGGCTTTGGCGGCCACGATGTCGTCGGTCTCGCCGAACAGGGCGCGTCGCTCGCTGTGGCCGACAATCACATAGGTCACGTCGAGCTTGGCGAGCATGGTGGGCGACACCTCGCCGGTGAAGGCCCCGCTGTGTTTGGGGTGGCAGTCCTGAGCGCCGAGCTTGAATTCGAGCCGGTCGGCGTCGATAACGGTTTGGCACGAACGCAGGTCGACGAACGGCGGGTGCAGGCTCACCTCAACTTGGTCGTAGCGATGCCGTGCCAGCTCGTAGCTCAGCTTCTGGAACAGCTGGATCGCCTCGAGGTGATTGAGGTGCATCTTCCAGTTGCCTGAGATCAATGGCGTTCGGCTCATCGTCGGGCTCCCCGGCTGGCTCGCTGCTGCGGTGAGTCTCGCAGCGCCGCGAGGCCCGGTAAGTCGCCGTGCTCGATGAGCTCGAGTCCCGCACCTCCCCCGGTCGAGATGTGGTCCATGTACGGCGCTAGCCCGAACTGTGCCACTGCCGCGGCACTGTCACCGCCGCCCACCACGGTGAAGGCGCGGGCGTCGGCCATGGACTGTGCGACTGATCGGGTGCCGGCAGCGAACCGCTCGTCCTCGAACAACCCCATCGGGCCGTTCCAGAACACGGTGCGCGCTTCTGCGATCACGTCGTCGAACTCGGCAGCGGTGCCTGGGCCGATGTCGAGGCCGCGGCAGCCGTCCGGGATGTTGCGGCCCATCTGTCGCACGGTGCCGCCTGCGTCGAGTGTCGTGATGTCGCTCGGCAGGACGATGTCTGCCCCGCTGTCGAGCAGCCGCCGGCAGTCTGCGATCCGGTCCGGTTCGCAGAGCGAATCGCCGATCCGGTGCCCGAGTGCCGCCAGGAACGTGAAGCACATGCCCCCGCCGACAACCAGGCGGTCGACCACCGCCAGCAGCGCTTCGACGACGCCGAGCTTGTCGCTGATCTTCGCCCCGCCCAGCACCGCCACGAACGGCTTGCGAGCGCCGGTTCGCATGCCGCCGAGTACCTCGGCTTCTCGTTGCAACAAGCGTCCCGCGGCGCTCGGGATGCGTTGCGGCGGCCCGATGATGGAGCCATGTGCCCGATGGCTGGCGCCGAAGGCGTCGTTCACGAAGCCGTCGAATGCGGCTCCTACGCGCTGCTCGCCAAATGGAGCTCCAAGCGCGCCGCTTACGAGCCCATCGACAAACCCCGAGTCGTTGGCGGTCTCACCGGGATGGAAGCGCAAGTTCTCGGCCAACGCAACGCCAGGTGCAGTCGTCGCGAGCCGTCCCGCGATGGGAGCCAACGAATAGCGCTCGTCAGGCGTTCCGTACGGACGGCCGAGATGCGAGCACGCCGTGACCGCGGCACCGCGATCGGTCAGCCATCGCAGCGTCTCCCCCGCTGAACGGATGCGAAGATCGTCAGCGATCTCGAGCCGGCCATCCTCGGTCTCCCGCAACGGGACGTTGAAGTCACAGCGCACCAGGACGCGACGACCGTCGAGCCCGTCCAGCTGTACCTCGAGGTCCTCGAGCGTCGGCAGCGCGGAGGCTCCGCTCACCGGCTGCAGGTGATGCCGACCAAGTCCACGAGCCGGTTCGAATATCCCCACTCGTTGTCGTACCAGCCCAGGACCTTCACCATGTTGTCCAACGCCATTGTGAGGCCCGAGTCGAACACACAACTCGCAGGGTTGCCCACGATGTCGCTGCTCACCAGCGGATCCTCGGAGTAGTCGAGCACGCTTGAGAGAGGACCACTGTCTGCTGCCGCAGCGAAGGCCTCATTCACCTCGTCGACACTGGGGCTGCTGTCCAGCACGGCGGTGAAGTCGGTGATCGAGCCGTCAGGAATGGGCACTCGCAGCGAGGTGCCGTCGAGCCTGCCCGCCATGGCCTGCAGCACCAGCCCGGTAGCACGGGCCGCACCGGTCGAGGTCGGGATGATGTTCACTGCTGATGCGCGGGCCCGGCGAAGGTCCGAGTGCGGGCCGTCCACCAGCGACTGGTCGCCCGTGTAGGCGTGAATCGTCGTCATGAGCCCCTTCTGCACGCCGAAGGCCTGGTCGAGCACCTGCACCATCGGCACGAAGCAGTTCGTGGTGCAGCTGGCGTTCGAGACCACCTTGTGCGCATCGGGATCGAAGTCCGCGTCATTCACGCCCACCACGAACGTGGCGTCGGCGCCCGAGGCAGGAGCCGAAACGATCACGAGCGGGGCCCCGCCGACGAGGTGCATGGCCGCCTTGTCCCGAGAAGTGAAGATGCCGGTGGATTCCACCACAACGTCGACGCCGAAATCGGCCCACGGCAGGTCGGCAGGGTTGCGTTCCGACAGCACCGGCAACACCTTGCCGTCGATCACGATGCCGCCGTCGGTGGCGGCGATGTCGTGCGGCAGATTGCCGAGCACCGAGTCGTACTTGAGCAGATGGGCCATCGTCGCGGTGTTGCCGAGGTCGTTGACCGCAACGATCTCGATATCGCTGTCCGGGCGGTCGGCCGCCCGGTAGAAGTTGCGCCCGATCCGGCCGAATCCGTTGACGCCCACGCGCACGCTCATCTGCTGCTGTTCCCTTCGTTCACCAGGCCCGGAACGCCCCGCGTGCCGGCCCGAAACACCGCTAGTGGTTGTCTAGCCGACGCGCAGTCGAAAGCCGTGTTGCATCTGTGCGCCGCATCTGTTGGTAGTCGATCTTCTCGGTTCTAGCGGAATCCCGCGCGAGCTCGCTGGGCCTACGCGATCGTGTTCAACGGTCGATGTCGCGGTGGCGGCATTGGAGATCGTGCCCGCGTTCAGCGAGCAGCCGCGAAACCTCCTCGGCAACGACCACACTGCGATGCCGGCCGCCGGTGCAGCCCATGGCGATCGTCAGGTACGACTTGCCCTCTGCCCGGTAGGCAGGCAGCAGGCTCTCGAGCAATGGCATGAGCCGGTCGAGGAATGTGGACGAGGCGGGCTGGCGGAGCACCCATTCGCGGACGGGGTGGTCCAGCCCGGTGAACGGACGCAGGTCAGAGACCCAGTGCGGGTTTGGCAGGAAGCGGCAGTCGAAGACAAGATCGGCGTCACGCGGAACACCGTGCTTGTAGCCGAACGACATGACCGCAGTTCGCATTTGCGGTTCGTCGGCAGAGGTCCGGAACTCCTCACGGACGCGGTCGCTCAGATCATGGACGTTGAGATCTGCCGTATCGATGACGACGTCAGCCGTCTCGCGGACATCAGAGAGCAGACGTCGCTCCAATTCGATGGCATCAATCACCGATTCCGCAACGGGCTCGGCACCAGTTGCTCGCTCGATGCCGCCTCTGCCAGGAAGCTCGGCGTCGCCGGTGTGCAGGGGATGGCGGCGACGAGTGTCGTCGTATCGCCGAACCAGCACATCGGTCGGCGCGTCCAAGAACATCACGCGCACGAACGCATTGCTCTCCCGAAGTCGGGCGATCGCCGCGACCAAGTCCTCGCGGTACTCGCGCGTTCCTGCCACCAGCGCGACCCGGCGAAGCCGAGCGCCGGGCCGAGCCACAAGCTCCGCCACATCGGGGATCAAGTTCGGCGGCAAGTTGTCGATGACGAACCAGCCCACGTCTTCCAACGCGTTCGCTGCTGTGGAGCGGCCCGCGCCCGAGAGGCCGGCCACGATGACGAACTCCGGCCCTCCAGCCACATGTGCGAGCGTACGTTCCGAAGCTGCGCTCAGGAGCCGGCCAGGGCCTCGCCCGGATGCGTAGCGCTGTAGACCGCTCGCGCTACGGCGTCAGGAAGCCAGCTGAGCGCCCGCAGCTCTTCCGAGGTGGCTTCCTTGACGGCACCGACGGATCCGAATTCACGCACCAGTCGGGAACGCCGCTTCTCCCCCAAGCCACCGATCCCGTCGAGCACACCGGTCTTCATTGCCTTGCCTCGAAGCCGGCGGTGATAGGAGATGGCGAATCGGTGGCTCTCGTCGCGAACCCGTTGCAAGAGATACAGCGCCTCGGACTGCCGCGGAATGCGAACTGGCTCTGACCGGCCGGGCACGAAGACTTCTTCGAACTGCTTTGCGAGCGCGGCAACCGGTATCTGCTCGCTCAGACCAAGCTCGTCGAGCACGCTGGTGGCAACGCCGAGCTGGCCCTTGCCGCCGTCGACCACCAGCAGCTGCGGCGGGTACGAAAAGCGGCCTTGCTCCGAGGGCGGGAGATCCCGCTCCGCCAGGTAGTTCCGCAGTCGTCGCCGAAGTACCTCGTCCATTGCGGCGTAGTCGTCATTGCCCGCGACATTGCGAACGCGGAAGTGGCGGTACTCGCTGCGGCGCGGCAATCCGTCCTCGAGCACCACCATCGAACCTACGTAGTGCGTGCCTTGCAGGTGGCTCATGTCGTAGCACTCGATGCGAAGCGGCGGCTGGTTCAGTTCCAAGTGCTCGGCCAGCTCGTTCAGCGCACGGGCGCGACTGTTGTGATCGGTGCCGCGCTTGAGGCGGTGCCGCACCAGCGATTCGCGGGCGTTGTGCTGCGCGGTCTCCATCAGTGCGCGCTTGTCGCCGCGCTGTGGCACCCGCAAGGTCACCCGCGAACCCCGCTGGCTGCTGAGCCAGTCCTCGTACAGCCCGACACCCGGAGGAAGCGCCGGCACCATCACGCCCTTCGGCCATCCCAGCGGGTTCTCGTCGTGGTACAGCTGCTCGAGCACCCGAGCCACGAGTGCTGGACCGTCCAGTTCCTCGACCTTGTCAACTACGAAGCCGCGCTGACCCATCACGCGGCCCTTGCGGATGAAGAACAGCTGGACCGCCGCTTCGAGCTCGTCGTCGCCGATGCCGATGACGTCGAAGTCCTCGTTGTGCGTGCCGGCGATCTGCTGCTTCTCGATCGCCCGCCGGACGCTGGCCAGGCGATCCCGCAGCCGGGCTGCGAACTCGAATTCGAGCTCGGCCGAGGCGTCGGCCATTCTCTGTTCGAGATCGTTCACCACCGCGTCGGTGTCGCCTTCGAGAAAGCGAACGAGCTCCCGGACGAGCCGGTCGTAGTCGTCCCGTCCAATCTCGCCGACGCACGGACCAGCGCACTGCTCAATGTGGTAGAGCAGGCACGGCCGGCCGAGCCGCTGATGGGTGGTCAGCTTGCTGTCGCTGCACGTGCGGATCGGAAACGTGCGCAGCAACAGATCCAGCGTTTCGCGGATGGCATATGCGTGTCCGAACGGGCCGAAGTAGCGATTCCCGCGCTTGCGGTGGCCGCGCATCACCATCGCCCGCGGCCATTCGTCGAGCAGCGTTACTGCCAGGAACGGGTACGACTTGTCGTCACGCAATCGCACGTTGAATCTCGGTTGATGCCGCTGGATGAGGCTGTACTCCAGCATGAGCGCCTCAACCTCGGTGGATACCTCGATCCACTCCACCGATCTGGCTGTGGCCACCATCTGGGCTGTCCGATGGTGAAGTCCCGCGGGATCCCCGAAATAGCTGTTTAAGCGCGAACGAAGACTCTTGGCTTTGCCGACGTAGATGACCCGCCCGTCGGCATCGAGAAACTGATAGCTCCCCGGTGCATCCGGCACCGAACCCGGATCCGGTCGCAGGCCCACGCCTGCAGCCTAAGCCCTGATCCACCGGTGGGGTGGGGGGTTTGGGTGGGGCGCGTCCACCAGAAAGGTCTCCTGACGTGGCATTTTGCCGTTGTTGGGTACGCGGCGTGATGCCAGGCCGGGAGGCACTTTCTGTGAGCACTGCAGTTGGGGGTTCGGACCGGGTTGAGGCTGTGTTCGACGAGGGGTCCCTGGTGGGGGACGCGGGGCTGCTTTCGGCGGGCACGCTGGTTGGCAGGCTGGGTCTGGGGCGGTTGTTCGACGAGGTGGTGCGGCCGCCTGGGTCGGGCCGCGGGTCGGGCGCGAAGATGCTGGCGGCGGTGTGCTCGATGCTGGTGGGCGGCTCGTTCATCGACGACACGGACCGGCTGCGGGCCGGCTCGGCTGGGGCGGTGCTTGGGTTCGTTCCCTCGGCGCCGTCCACGGTGGGCACGTGGCTGCGGTCGTTCACGTGGGGTCATGTGCGCCGGCTCGACCGCGCCCAGGAGCTCGCTTTGGGCCGTGCGTGGGATGGGGGCGCCGCGCCTGCCGCCGGGCGGATCACGGTCGACGTCGACTCCACGATCTGCGAGGTTCACAGCGACGCCAAGGGCGGCGCCGCGTACGGGCACGGCGCCACGCTGGGCTATCACCCGCTGGCGGCGGTGCGCGACGACACCGGCGAGATCGTTCGCTCCCGGATGCGCAAGGGGTCCTCCCAGCGGGGCCATGCGCGGTTCGCCGCGGAGACGCTCGCCCGGGTGCGCCGCTTGGCGCCCCGCGCAGCGCTGACACTGCGCGCCGATGCGGGGTTCTTCAGCTGGGACCTGATCGACAAGCTCGACGCGCTCGGCGTGAGGTTCTTGGTCGCTGTCCCCCACAACCCCAGCGTCAAAGCCGCTGTGGGCGCCATCGACGAGCAGGCCCGGACGCCGATCGGCTACACCAGCGACGGCGAGGCCCAGGTCGCTGCCACCGAGCTCACCAGCGCACGGCGGCCCGCCCGCAAGCCCACCCGCACAGCGCGGCTGGCGGCGCGCCGCACCCGCCTGGTCGGCGGCCAAGCCGAGATGTTCCCCCACTGGCGGCACCACACGTTCGTGACCGACACCGACACCGACGCCGAAACAGCCCACGCCGCATACCGCGCCCACGCCCGCGTCGAGCAAGCCATCAAAGACCTCAAAGCCAACGGCTCGGCGCACTGCCCCGTCGGGCAAATCCCACGCGAACGCCGCCTGGCTCGCCTGCGCCGCCCTCGCCCACAACATCGCACGCTGGACCGCCCGCATCGGACACGCCCAGCACCCACACAAGCTCACCGCCGCAGCCACCGAGACCCGACGCCTGCTCACCGTCCCCGGCCGGCTCGTCAACCGCAGCGGCCGACCCACCCTGCGGCTGCCCGCCCGATGACCCTGGGCCCACACCTCCAGCCGCGCTCGACGAGATCCCCAACCTGCCCCAGCTCGCCTGAGCACCCCCAGCGCCGCGCAGCGCCGCGCACCGAACCCGCCAAGGCACAGCACACAACCCAGCCGCCACCCGCCGAACCCTGCCACAGCCACGCCCCCACACCAACAACACCCGCCGAACCCGGACACCGTCACACCGCCGCCACCCCACCACCGCACCAAACCCGACACCACCCACCCCACCGATGGATCTGGGCTAAGTGCGTGCAATCACTTGAAATGCACAACGCTTGCCCATCGGGTCGGCAGATGCGCGGCCCGCCGATCGCGTTTCGAGGGAAGGTGGACATGGCGGGGGCGTGTAGTAAGTTGCGCGAACGGAAGGTCTGATCACGGTTTGCCTGCTTCTGCATGCCCGCCGGGATCGGAACGATGCGGTGATTCCGCACCACGTAGCTGCGCAGGAGGCTGCAAAATATGGAACTCGCAAACGAGCGGGACGCAGACACGAACGTGATCAGCCCCTCGGGCAGGGTGGACGGATCGAATTCTGCCGACTTCCACGAATCGCTGCTTGCAGCCCTCTCCGACGATGACAGTCGCGTCATCCTCGACATGGGCGGCATCGACTACATCAGCAGCGCCGGCCTGCGCGTGCTGCTCCTCCTCGCCCAGCACCTCAGTGGCAGCTCGACGCCATTTGCCGTCTGTTCTCTCGCAGCCTCCGTCGACGAAGTGTTCCGGATCAGCGGTTTCAATCAGATCATCACGGTTTTCGGCACTCTCGATGAGGCGAAGGCTCAGCTGGCGTCGTAGCGCCCATGTCCCCGCCCTGGCGAATCCTCGTCGTCGACGACGAGCCCGACCTCGAGCCACTCGTCCTCCAGCGGATGAGGCGGCAAATCCACAGCGGCAAGTACGAATTCGTTTTCGCGGGCAATGGTCTCGAGGCTCTGGAGAAGCTGCGGACGGACGACTCGATCGACTTGTTGCTGTCGGACATCAACATGCCGCATATGGATGGGTTGACCCTGCTGTCACAAGTCGCGTCGATCCACCAGGACCTGCGCGCGGTCATCATCTCGGCCTACGGCGACATGGGGAACATTCGCACTGCGATGAACCGCGGTGCATTCGACTTCGTCACCAAGCCCGTCGACTTTGACGACCTGCAGATCACGATCGAGCGAACCGTTCAGCACCTCCAGCAATGGCGCGAGGCCACAGCCTCGCGCGACAAGCTCGTCACGCTGCAGAACGAGCTGGACATTGCAGCGAATGTCCAGCAATCGATACTGCCCGGCGATTTCCCCTCCTCGGACAAATACCAGACCTGCGCCAACATGGTGCCGGCGCGCAACGTCGGCGGCGACTTTTTCGACTTCGTCTCGTTGCCACAAGACTGTGTGTTCGTGACTGTTGCCGATGTCTCCGACAAGGGCATTCCGGCGGCCCTGTTCATGATGTCAAGCCGCACTGCGCTCAAAGGGGCCGCTATCGGCAGCGGCTCGCCGGGCGCGGCTCTTGCCGAGGCGAACCGCGTCCTGCAGGCCGACAACCCAACCGCAATGTTCGTCACGGTAATTTCCGCGGTCTACGACCCCCACAACGGGCAATGCACCTACGCCAGCGGGGGTCACGATCCGCCCGTCGTGGTCCATGCCGACGGCACAGCCTCCCAGCTGCCCTCCACTGGGGGCATCGCTCTCGGGATTGTGCCCGGGCTGAGCTTTGCGGAAGAAACCGTGAAGCTTGAGCCCGGCGAAACCCTCCTGCTGTACACCGATGGTGTGAGCGAAGCGATGAACGTCGACCAAGAGGAATTCGGCATCAAGCGAATTCTCGAGCTCTTCAACGGGCGGCCGCCTCGCGACGCCGACGAAGCCACAGCTGTGATCTTCGAAGCTGTCGCCGAGTTCGCTGGCGAAGCCCCCGCGTCCGACGACATCACCTGCCTGGCGCTGCACCGGAGCGCAGCAATATGAGACGCCCTTTCTGCACCGCCGAGTTTCCCGCCGACATGCTCTCATGCGCCTCTGGGCGCCAGAAAGCCTGCACCACGGAGCATCAGCCATGCGACGTTCGCTGAACATCAATCCCGTGCCGGGTGCTGCGGCCGCCGAGGCGCTGCCGCGCATTGTTGCGTTCGTCGAGGAGTTGGCCGAGCTGGACGACTGGGCTCCCGATCTGATCCTGCGTTCGAACCTGATCCTCGAAGAGCTCATCCTCAATACGCTCACTCACGGGCGCACGAGCGGCCTCAGCGACATTGAGATCACGCTCGAGAGCGGCGACCAGCTGGTCACCATCACCATTACGGACGACGGCGTCGCATTCGATCCGTTGAACGACAAACCGCCGCCCGACACCGAGTTGCCGCTTCAGGAACGCTCCATCGGCGGTTTGGGTCTTCATCTCGTGCGCACCATGGCTGAGAACCTCGAGTACTCGCACACCGACGGCAAGAACCGTCTCACTCTGGTCGCACGGGCTGGTGCTTGACGGCGCGCTGTCGCGCCCGCGCTCTCGCGCCTGTACCGTCATAGCGGCACTTGCGGTTGCGATGGCCACCGTGCTCGCCGCCTGCAGCGAATCGTCAGACAACGGTTCATCGGGAGTCGGCGGCGCCGACGGCACATTGGCTGCTCCCGCTCGGCCGACAGTTCCCGAGCAGATGAGCATCGAGACCGGCATCTTTGATGACCGCATTGTCTTCGGTCAGTCGGCTGCCCTGAGCGGACCGGCCGCTGAGTTGGGCCGCGGCATGCGGCTCGGAATCCAGGCCGCGTTCGAGGAGGCCAACCAGGCCGGAGGCGTCGGCGGTCGCCGGCTTGAACTCGTGGACATGGACGACGCCTACGAGCCCGAAGCAGCGGTGGCCAACACCAGGAGCCTCATCGAGGACGAACAGGTCTTTGCCCTCATCGGCGCCGTGGGCACGCCGACATCGCGCTCCGCCACGCCCGTCGCTGCTGCGGCCGACGTTCCCTACATCGCCCCCTTTACCGGTGCGGGATTCCTTCGCGCGGACGACTGGACCAACATCGTCAATCTTCGAGCTTCCTACGCGCAAGAGGCCGAGGAAATGGTGGAACGGCTCACCGCGGATCTCGGGATCACGCGGATCGCCGTGCTGTTCCAGGATGACTCCTTCGGGCGCGCCGGTTACTTCGGCGCCCTGGCAGCGCTGGAGCGTCGCGACATGGAACCGGTCGCCATCGGCTTCTACCCCCGGAACACAACGGCCATCAAGTCGGCGCTGCTCGACCTCCGGGCAGGGAATCCCGAAGCTGTGATCATGGTCGGCGCGTACGAGCCGGTCGGCACCCTGATCTCCTGGGCGCGACACACCGGCTTCGACCCCGTGTTCATCACCCTGTCGTTTGTCGGCGCCAATGCACTCGCCGATCAGCTCGGCGCTGACGGTGACGGCGTATACGTCACACAAGTGGTGCCGTTCCCCTTCGATGCCGAAACGCCCGTGGTCGCTGCGTACCAGGCAGCGCTCGCAGCCCATGATCCGGACGCAGCGCCCGGTTTCGTGTCGCTGGAGGGATACATCGCAGGCCGTTTGGCGATCGCCGGACTCTCCGCTTGCGGAAGCGCCGTCACGCGACAGTGCTTCCTCGACGCGCTGCTCGGTGCTGACGAGATCGACATCGACGGATTCGTGATGGGGTTCGGCGATGGCGAGAGCATCACCGAAGACAATCAGGGCTCGGATGCTGTCTTCGTCACCGAGATCGGTCCCGATGGCACCTATCGCCCAGTCGCAGCTCTCACAGGTATGCGACGGTGACGGACTCGGTGAGCACCGAGTCGTCGGCGAACGGCGTCGGCGTCGAGACCGTCACCGCGGCCGGCAGCCCGGGGATGTCGTCGCAGGCCCACAACGGCGTCCCCGAAGCCGCCGAAGAACCACGAGGCGCCAAGCCAGCGATTTACCATCGCATCTCAACCCAGATGTACGCAGGCATCGCGGCAGCGATGATGTTGACGCTCGCCGCCAGCGTCGTCGGCTGGATTTCGTTCGCCCGCGTGGGCGAAGCCGAGAGCGAGGTCGCCGACGGCGCCATCCCAGAGCTGAGCGCCGCATTCGGAGTTGCGGAATCCAGCACCAGGCTCGTTGCGGGCGGACCTCGACTCGCATCGTCAGAGCCGCAGGATTTCGAGAATGTGGTCGCGGAAATCGCGGCCGCTCGTACAGAGTTCGAAACCCAACTCGACCTGCTGTGGGCACGCGGCACCGGTTCGATGTGGCTCGGAGAGATGCGCGGCTTCGCCGCACAGCTCAACTCGAACGTCACCGCCATCGAAACCGACATGCCGGAGTACTTCAAACTGGGTCAAGAGGCCGAGCAGTTGCGCGCCGAATCCGACGTAGCCGTACGTGATTTGGTCCGCCTCATCGTGCCGGCGCTCGACGACCAGCTCTTCTACCTGGTTGTCGGTCGACGCGATCTGGAGTCACTGCCAACAGCGCAAGAAGTGCATCGCTCCGACCGCGAGGTGCTCCAGTACCGGCATTGGTCCGCGTTGAGCGGTGACGTGTCACGGTCCGCGGAGCTGCTCGCGAGCGCATTCAGCTCGTCTCAGTCGGCGCTCATTGAACCGCTGCGTGAGAGCTTCGAGTCTGCTTCGGACCGCATCGAAATCAGCGTCGCAACCCTCTCCGGCTCCGCCGGCCCAGAACTGCAGCCCGCCGTCGACCGATTGTTCGAACTCGGTCTCGGCCCCGACAGCGTCTTCGACGTGATGTACCGGCGCTTGCAGATCGAAGAGACTCAACGACAACTCCTCGCAGGCAACCAGGATCTGGCCGTCGCTTTGGCGCAAGAGATCGAGGGCCTCGTCAACGCAGTGCAAGAGGATGTCGACTCGGCCACCGAGGCCTCTACCCAAGCCGTGCGGACCGGCCGGCTGCTGCTGGTGGTCATCAGCGTCATCGGCGTCGTCGGCGCGTTGCTCATCAGCTGGTTCTTCGTCGGCAAGCGCGTTCTGGCTCGAATCGGTCGGCTGTCGAATCGCATGCGGGCACTGGCTGGTGGTGACTTGGAATCTGCCGTGGACACGAGCGGCAGGGACGAAGTGGCCGAGATGGCCGACGCCTTGGAAGTGTTTCGGCGGGATGCACTGGAAGTGCAGCGGCTCAACCTCGTCGAGAAGCTGGCAGCGGAGTTGGGCGAGCGGAACGATCAGCTCTCACTGACCCTCGCCGACTTGGCGCGGGCGCAGGACCAGATCGTGGCCAACGAGAAGCTCGCCGCTTTGGGGGAAGTGACGGCGGGCGTTGCTCACGAGATCCGCAATCCGCTCAACTTCGTCAAGAACTTCTCTGAGTCGTCCGCAGAGCTGCTCGATGAGCTGCTGGAAGCTCTGGCCGATCCGGAGCCGCCCGATGACCTGGACGATTACGTCGCCGAGATTTCAGGCGACCTGAGGGACAACCTGGAGCGCATCCGATCGCACGGCGACCGAGCGAACCGCATCGTCGAGAGCATGCTGATGATGGGTCGCGGTGGGGGCGAGAAGCGGCCTGTGGACATCAACGCCTTGCTCGACGAGCACGCGATGCTCGCTTACCACAGCGCCCGCGCCCAAGATTCTGACTTCAATGTCACGCTTGAGCGCGACTTCGATCCGAACCTCGGCAAGCTTGAGGTCATCCCGCAGGACATGGGTCGCGTCTTCCTCAACCTCGTCAACAATGCGGGATATGCGGCGAACCAGCGATGGCGCGATCTTGGCGGAGAGCCTGGGACATCCGTGAGGATCGGCGACGGAGACGATGCGGAGCTCTACTTCCCCACGATTCGTCTGAGCACGCGCCGGACAGAAGAAACTGCTGTGATCTCCGTTCGCGACAATGGCACGGGCATTCCGCCCGACGTGGCGCAACGAATATTCGAGCCGTTCTTCACCACTAAGCCCACCGACGAAGGCACCGGACTGGGCCTGGCAATGTCGAACGACATCGTGCGTGGACACGGCGGATCGATCTCAGTCGACAGCGAACCCGGTCGATTCACCGAGTTCACCATCGAGCTGCCGCTCGCACCTGCCACGCGCACTGACGATGCAGATTCAGTGGACGAGGACTGAATTCGCCCTAGCCGAGTTGGACCGTGTCGAACCGGACTGGGCCTGTGGGGACTGGGTCTATGGGGGCTGGGTCTATGGGGGCTGGGTCTATGGGAACTGGGCCTGTGGGGACTGGGCGCCCGTCGGATGTCAGGACGTGCCCTCGAAGGGATCGTCCCACTCCGCCGGCAACGGCACCTCGAAAGCATTCAGCGTCAGCGAGATCAAGCAGTAGTAGCCCACCGTGGTGACCAGCTCGATGACGCCTTCAGTGCCGAACTCCGACAGCGCCGCTGCGTACGTCTCGTCACTCAAGCGATGCGACTCAAGCAACTCTGCGGCAACGTTGTGCGCAATTGCCTCAGAACCTTCGAATTCCGCCGGGCGGCCCTCGCGCAAAGCGTCGAGGTTGCGCTGGTCGACACCGGCAGCAAGAGCCAGGCGTTCGTGCGCGCCAAACTCGAACTTGGCCTTGTAGTGGGCCCCCACAGTGCAGATTGCGGCTTCTTTCACGTTCTCCGCGAGTCCAGACCTGAACCGCACTGCAGCACCCAACTCCTGCGTCGGTGCACCGATGGCAGGCGCGCGTACCCAGATGCCATACGGTCCTGGTAGTCCGCGTCCAGCCAAGTTGGACGTTGCGCTGCTGCGAGGACCGCTGCGCAATGCGTCGTAGACCGTGCGCTGTTCATCGGTCAGCTCGTCCGGCGTGATCTCTGGCAGCCTCATGTGCTCGCTCCCCTCGCGATGATTCGCTCGCCGACACATCAAGCGGGTGCGCCGGTCGAAGCACCGTAGCGCCACCGACCGTCGCGATCGGGGTGACGCGGCTCGCCCCTCAGAGCAGAAACTGGGCGAGGTATCGGCCGGTATGGGACTCGGGAGTCGCAACGATTGCCTCCGGCGTCCCTGCCGCCACGATCGTCCCGCCGCCGATGCCGCCTTCGGGGCCCATGTCGATGAGCCAATCGGCGGTCTTGATGACATCGAGATTGTGCTCGATGACGACCACCGTGTTGCCGCCCTCCACCAAACGGTCGAGGACGCCGAGGAGTCGACGTATGTCCTCGAAGTGGAGCCCCGTGGTGGGCTCGTCGAGGATGTAGATGGTGTGCCCGGTGGACCGCTTCGACAGCTCGCTCGCGAGCTTGACTCGCTGAGCCTCGCCGCCGGACAACGTCGTGGCTGGCTGTCCCAACCGGATGTAGCCCAACCCCACATCCGTGAGCGTCCTCATGTGACGGCTGATCGACGGCTGTGCCGCGAAGAATTCGAGTGCTTCCTCGCAGGGCATGTTCAGCACGTCCGCAATGGTCATGCCTTTGAACCGAACCTCAAGTGTCTCGCGGTTATATCGGGCCCCTTTGCACACCTCGCACGGCACGTAGACATCGGGGAGAAAGTGCATCTCGATCTTGATGGTCCCGTCGCCGGAACAGGCCTCGCACCGGCCGCCTTTGACATTGAAGCTGAAGCGACCCGGCAGGTAACCGCGCACCTTCGCTTCGTTCGTGGCGGCGTACAGCTTGCGGATGTGATCGAAGACGCCGGTGTACGTGGCCGGATTCGACCGCGGCGTCCGCCCGATGGGCGATTGGTCGATGTCGATGACCTTGTCCAGCGCCTCGGCGCCGTCGATAGCGGTGTGCAGGCCCGGCACCCGTTTGGAGGAGTAGATCCGCTGCATCAGCGCCTTGTACATGATTTCGTTCACCAGCGTGCTCTTGCCAGAGCCGGACACTCCGGTGACGCACACGAAAAGGCCGAGCGGGAATCTGACGTCAATCTTGCGCAGATTGTGCTCGCGAGCCCCACGCACCGTCAGCCAATCCTCGCCGGGAACACGTCGCTGCGACGGCAGCGGGATCTCCCGCTCGCCGCTGAGGTACTCCCCTGTCACCGAGCCCGGTGCGCCCCGAAGGCCATCTACCGGCCCGCTGTACACGATCTCCCCGCCGTGTTCGCCTGCACCGGGGCCGATGTCCACTACCCAGTCGGCCACCGAGATCGTCTCGAGGTCGTGCTCGACAACGAGGACGGTGTTGCCCAGATCGCGCAGGTGGAGCAAGGTGTCGATCAGCCGGCGGTTGTCACGCTGGTGCAATCCGATGGAGGGCTCGTCCAGCACGTACAGCACGCCCTCGAGGCCGCTGCCGATCTGGCTGGCGAGCCGGATCCGCTGAGCCTCGCCTCCCGCCAAGGTCGCAGCTGAACGGTTCAGCGTGAGGTAGTCCAAACCCACGTCCAGCAGGAAGTTCAGCCGAGCGTCAATTTCTTTGACGATCGGAGCGGCGATGATCCGCTGCCGGGCGGTGAGTTCGAGGCCGTCGATGATCTTGGCTGCTTCGCCGATCGAAGCAGAGCACAGCTCGAAAATGTTCCGACCAGCGACGCGAACCGCGAGCGATACGTCGTTGAGGCGCGCGCCACGGCAAGCGCCGCAGGGAACCTCGCGCATGTAGCCCTCGATGCGATTTCGCGACCAGTCGCTCTCGGTATCGGCGTGACGCCGACGCAGAAAGGGAATGACACCTTCGTAACGAGTGGTGTAGCTGCGCGACCGCCCGTAGCGGTTCCGGTAACGCACAGTGATCTGCTTGCCGGCCGGAGCCCCCTGCAGGAGCAATTCACGCTGTTCCTCGTCGAGTTGCGACCATGGAACGTCCAGTGAGATGTCGTGTTCTGCGCCGACAGCTTCGAGCAGGCGAATGAACCACTTGCCGGTGGCTCCGGCCCATGGCGCGAGTGCCCCGGCTGCCACCGACAACTCGGAGTTGGGCACGATCAGCTCGGGATCGACCTCGAATCGGGTGCCGAGCCCGTCGCAGGTGTCGCACGCGCCGTACGGAGAGTTGAACGAGAAATTGCGGGGCGCCAATTCCTCGAAGGAGCGTCCCGTCGCCGGGGAATACAGGTGCTGACTGAACGTCAGCATTTCCGCGGGCGTCTCGGAATCGCCGATCCTCGATCCGGGTCCTTCTACGAGATGGACCCACACGTGACCGTCAGCCAAACCCAGCGCGGCCTCGACCGACTCGGTCAATCGCTGCTCGATGTCGGAGCGCATGACCAAGCGGTCGACGATGACCTCGATGTCGTGGTTGACATACCGGTCGAGACGCTCGATTTCGGAGACATCGCCGAGGTCGAGCACCTCGCCGTCGACGCGGACACGTGCGTAGCCCTGCCGAGCAAAATCGCCGAGCTGCGTGTGATAGTCGCCCTTGCGGCCCCGCACGACCGGCGAGAGCAACTCGAAGCGAGTGCGGAGTGGCAGCTGCATGATCCGATCGACGATCTGCTGCGCCGTCTGACGTTCGACAACATCGCCCGTCTGCGGATCGTGCTGAACACCGACGCGCGCGTACAACAATCGCAGATAGTCGTACACCTCGGTGATCGTGCCGACGGTGGAACGTGGGTTGCGGCTAGCGCTCTTCTGGTCGATGGAGATCGCCGGCGACAGGCCCTCGAGGAAGTCCACGTCGGGCTTGTCCATCTGACCCAGAAACTGCCGGGCGTAGGCCGACAAGGACTCGACGTACCGGCGCTGGCCCTCGGCATAGATGGTGTCGAAGGCGAGCGAGGACTTACCGCTGCCGGACAGCCCCGTGAACACGATCATGCGGTTGCGGGGCAATTCGACGTCCACGTTGCGCAGGTTGTGCTCCCGCGCTCCGCGGACGATCAGTTGCTCACCCATGCGGGGCGATCCTACCCGTGCTCCCGGCTGTCTCCCCGGACGCAAACAACAGTTCGCCCAGCGCCATGTGCACGCCTTGAACGTTGTGTCAATCGGCAGAACTAGGGTCGCGATCGCCAACGTGCATAGGGCGCCGGCGCCCACGATGCGGGGCCGGAAACCTGGCACCGAACACCCGAGACAACCACCCGAGAACGAACTGGGAGCGGTCATGCCATACGAAGTACGAGGAGTAGTGGCGAAAGCTGTTGGCGAGCCGGTCAGCGTCGAGACCATCACGGTTCCCGACCCCGGACCTGGCGAGGTGATCGTCGACGTTCAGGCGTGCGGCGTGTGCCACACAGACCTGCACTACCGCGAGGGCGCCATCAATGACGAGTTCCCGTTCCTGCTCGGGCACGAGGCGGCGGGCGTCGTCTCGGAGGTGGGCGACGGTGTCACCAATGTCGCCGCGGGCGATTTCGTGGTCCTCAACTGGCGAGCGGTGTGCGGCAACTGCCGGTCATGCGAGCGGGGCCGCCCCTGGTACTGCTTCGCAACGCACAACGCATCGCAGAAAATGACGCTCGACGGCGTCGAACTGTCGCCGGCACTGGGCATCGGCGCATTCGCCGAGAAAACCTTGGTGGCAGCAGGACAGGCCACCAAGGTGGATCCAGCCGCTCCGCCCGAGGTGGCCGGGCTCATCGGCTGCGGGGTGATGGCCGGCTTGGGCGCAGCGATGAACACCGGTGGCGTCGGCCGAGGCGACAGCGTGGCCGTCTTCGGATGCGGTGGCGTCGGCGACGCAGCTATCTGCGGTGCACGGCTTGCCGGAGCGCACACGATCATCGGCATCGACATCGACGACCGCAAGCTGGAATGGGCCAGCGAGTTCGGCGCCACCCACACCATCAACTCTTCGGGCATGAGCAACGACGAGGTCGTCGAAGCAATCCGTGATTTGACCGAGGGCAACGGCGTGGATGTTGCCATCGAGGCAATCGGACTGCCGCAGACCTACGAGCAGGCCTTCTATGCCCGCGACCTGGCGGGGACCGTTGTGCTGGTCGGCGTGCCGAATCCCACCATGAAGATCGAGCTGCCGCTGATCGAGGTGTTCGGCAGAGGCGGAACGCTGAAGAGCTCGTGGTACGGCGACTGCCTGCCGAGCCGGGACTTCCCGATGCTCATCGACCTGCACCTACAAGACCGGCTGCCACTCGACAAGTTCGTCAGCGAGACGATCGGCATCGAGGGAGTCGAGGAGGCTTTCGAGAAGATGGAGCGCGGCGAGGTACTGCGCTCCGTTGTTGTCTTGTAGCCCGTCCGACTGCCGCCCGTTGTAGAGGGCGGAGGAGCCCTCTGAGTTCGCTCGGAGGCGGGCAGTGGCCAGCCCGGGGTGCAGCTATGGGCTGCGGGCGCTGGCTGGTGCTCGGGCGGGCCGGGGCTGTGCGTGCCCGGGGTGGGGTTATGGGCTGCGGGCGGTGGCCGGTGCTCGGGCGGGCGGACCGGTGCTGTTTGGAGTGGGCGGCAGCAGGCGGGGGTGGCCGTCGGGTGGGGTGTGGATCTTTCGGTCGTGCTGGTGGAGGTTTGTGTGGCAGTCCCAGCACATCGATGCCAAATTCGGAACTTCGGTGAGTCCGCCGTTCTCGAAATAGTCGATGTGGTGGGCTTGGGTGTGGTCGCTGGTGAGCTCGCATCGCCGATGCAGCCCCCGTCACGGGCCGCCAAGATGAGTAGCCACGCTGTGGATGTGCCGGCGATGAGGTCGCTGATCGCATCGGCAGTGAGCTGCGTCTGCGTGGGCTCAACGTCACCGCTCATACTGCCGTCGACGTCGATGCCCACAGCGAACGTGTGACGCGCCACCGTGTCAGAGGGGTACGCCCGGCACAGCTCCAAGAAATCTTCTTCGCTGCGACGTTGCTTCTTGGGTGCCTCGCGGGCGATCACCTTCGCATGAGACGCCAGGATCTCACCGGACTTGAGCGCATCGAGCGTCGCGGTCATCTCATGGGAGACGAGGCTCTCGGCCAGCCGGGACTCCGACCGTGCCTATGAAGAGTTCATGCGAGTCAGTTCCCGCAGATGATGCGCCGCTGCCTGAACGCCGACTCGCGACGTCATCTCGCCCAAAGCAGCCAGATACTCCCCCTCGACACGGGCACGTTCACCGGCCAACGTCATCACCCGGTCCTTCAGCTCCCGATAACTCAGTTCACCAAGTTCGGCATCGGCCACGCTGTCGTGCCGGGCGTCAACCTCGCGAGAAGAGCCAGCGTCATGCCGCCCGACGTCTGTTTCATCGACCAAACCGGCGCTTCGCACTCATAATGGAAGTGCGTTCCCGACGGGTGCGGGCCTGACTCGGCTCTTCGCTGGCTTGGTGCCTTGCAAACGATCTGTCGGCCTGTGGCCTGTCGGGGGCGCGCACCAGCCGGTCGGAAGGAATGTGACCTGATAGGAGCGTCGGTTCAAGCGCGGTGAGTGCACTGTGCGTCGTTGCGGCCGGTGGTGCCCGATCCATTGGAAGTGTTCCCGGGAGGGCAGGCCGGTTATGCCAGATGAGTATCGAGCCGTTGTCGGCGGGGTGGACACCCACCGCGACACGCACACCGCGGCAGCGGTGAATTCGACGGGACGGCTGTTGGGCACAGCGACGTTGGCGGCGACGCGAGCCGGCTATGAGGAGCTGTGGGGATGGCTGCACGGCCTGGGCAGCGTGGAGCGCGTCGGCGTGGAAGGCACCAGCAGCTACGGCGCGGGCCTGTCGCGTCGTCTCGCCGCACACGATGTGACAGTGATCGAGGTGCTTCGCCCCAAGCGGCGGGCTCGCCGAGGGCACAAGTCCGATCCCGCCGATGCCGAGGCAGCCGCGCGTGCGGTGCTGTCGGGCGAGGCCACAGCGTGCCCGAAGTCAGCCGACGGCGAAGTGGAGGCGATCCGGATGCTGCGCGCCGCGCGCCGCTGCGCGGTCAAGGCCCGCACCGCCGCCGTCAACTGGCTCAAGGGACTGCTGGTGACAGCCCCCGAACAGGTCGCGGCCCCGCTGCGGGGCCTTCGCACCGCTGCGCTGGTCGAAGCCTGCGCCCGGCTGCGGCCCGATCCCGGCCGCGGCGAGGCCGCCGCCGCGGCCAAGAGGTCGCTTCGGGTCCTCGCTGCGCGCTGGCGCGCTCTCAGCGCCGAGATCGAAGAGCTCGACGCCGAGATCACACGACTGTGCGCGCAGGCCGCCCCCGCCTTGTTGGCCGCACCCGGCGTCGGCCCCGAAGTCGCCGGCGCGCTCCTCGTCGCCGCCGGCGACAACCCCGACCGGCTGCGCAGCGAAGCATCCTCCGCGGCGCTCTGCGGCGCCAGCCCCATCGAGGCCTCCTCGGGCCGCACCGTGCGCCACCGGCCCAGCCGCGGCGGCGACCGCCAGGCCAACAACGCCCTGTGGCGCATCGCCACCGTCAGGCTCCGCAGCGACGCCCGCACCGGGGCCTACGCCGCCCGACGGCGCGACGAGGGCAACACCGACCGCGAGATCCTGCGCTGCCTCAAGCGCCACATCGCACGAGAAGCCCACCGGCTGCTGACCGACCCGCCCGAGGTCCCCACAGGCGCGGACCTGCGACGGCGGCGCACCCACCACGGACCCGCCCTCGAAGCCGCAGCCCAAGCCCTCGACGCCTCCACCCCCAAAACCTCAGCCCTCGAACGAGGCCTGCGCCACGACCCCCACCTCGCCGAGCGCTACCAGCAACACCTCGACCAACTCGCGGCTTGACACACATAGGAGCATCGCTTGAGGGTGGGTGGTCTCGCTGTGGTCGGGTTGCTCTTGCGGTGTTGGGCGTTCGTCGCTGCTGTTGTGCTCGCTTGTGGCTCGCGTTTGGGCGTTTCGCTGGCTCGAGCGCCGGTGAACGTGTCGGGTCCTGGGCTTGTGGCGGCGCTTGCCGGAGATTTCGAGAATCTTGGGCGTGCAAATGTTTGCGATCAAGTGCGAACATATGTATGCTTGGTGCATGTTCACCGACCTTGCCGGGCATCGCATCCGCGACGACGCAGCCGCCGCGAACGCGGCCGGCCCGGCCGGCGACGCTGTCCATGGGTCCGGCGGCGCCGACACGGCGCGCAATGCCGATGGCGATCCCGTCGGCGTCGAGCGATCCCGCCCGACACCCGCAGATTTCGACACGGCGCGCTGCGGCGTCGCCGGTGTCGATCTGGCGGCGTTGAGCAACAGCGCTCTGGAGGACCGGGTCGTGGGCCTTGTGGCTTTGCGGGCCCGTGTCGAGGGCGAGTACCTGGCTGCGTTGGGCGAGCTGACGTCGCGTTGCGGCGCTCAGTCCGCGGCGTGGCAGCTGCGCGAGTTCACCCGCATGAACTCTTCCCAGGCACGCACCGAGTCCCGGCTCGCAGAAAGCCTCGTCGAGCACGACCTGACCGCGACGCTCGACGCGCTCACCGCCGGGGAGATCCAGGCGTCTCACGCCAAGGTGATCGCAAACGAGGCGCCCAAGCAGCACCGCCGCAGCGAAGAAGACTTCTTGGAGCTGTGCCGCACGTATCCCTCCGACAGCGTTGCGCGCAATCCGCTGGCGTATGAGAGCCTGGCGGTGTACGCCGATCTCGAAGCCGAGGCCGCCGCGGCGGGGCTCAGCCCGATCGACGCGGAGCTGGCGTTGCAGCGTTTTGAGCGCTCGGGGTCGATGCGCATGGGCGACGACGGCATGTGGCACCTGCACGCCAAGCTCGACTCCATCACCGGACGACACGTCAGTGCCGCGATCCAAGCCGCCGTGCGATCACAACGCCACCGCAACAACGACAACAACTTCCGCGCCGGCTTCGGCAACGCCAACGCCGACGGCGACGGCAGCGGCGACGGCAGCGGCAGCGGCAGCGGCAGCGACGACGGTGGCGGCGAGCCGACGCGTGCCCAGCTCACCGCCGACGCGATCAGCGACCTCATCGCCGGCACCGCCAACACGCGGCGAGCAGCCACCAACCTGCTGATCATCGCGGACTACGACATCGCCAACGACCGGCTCGCCAACCCCCGCCTCGACGACGGCACACCCCTGTCAGCACAGATGCTCGCCGACTACGCCGTCGACGCCAACGTGCTGCCAGCAGTGTTCAGCGCCGACTGGTCACAGCTCGCGCTGGGACGCACACGCAACGCCAACGACGCCCAACGCCTCATCCTCGCTGCCCGCGACGGCGGCTGCATCGGCTGCGAACTCACCAGCGAACACAACCAAGCCCACCACATCACCTACTACGAAAACAACGGCCTCACCGACATGCCGAACCTCGCGTCGCTGTGCACGCCCTGCCACAAAGACCTCCACCAGCACGACCGCCAAATCGGTACCCCACCCGACGGCCGACCCCGCCTCGTGCCGCCAGAACACCACCACACCCAGCCACCCGCCGCAGCACCAGCCACCGCCCGCAGCCCATAACCACACCCGTGGAACGGCCCGGTGCCGCACCATGGCCCTTCGCCGATGACGTAGCGACAGCCCGCAGCCCGTAACCACGCCCGTGGAATGGCCCTGCCTGTGTGGCTGCTACGGGGTATGCGGTTGTCACCGGGTACTGGCACCAGCCACCGCCCGCAGCCCCCAACCACACCCGGCTGCCCAGTCCGGCACCGTTGCCCCGCCCCAACTCGAGGCAGCTACCACCCGCAGCCCGCCCTGACTCGCGAAGCGCCGTCTATTCGCGACGTGCGACAGCCAACCGGACTTCGATTGCGATCGAACTATCTGCGGTAGTTCTCAATCCAAGTATTCAGCGGTGGCAGCGGCGAATTGCAGCAGTCGTCGTTCTCTAGCCGCTCGCGTCGCGCAGGTCCCGGCGCAGTTCCCGCAGTTCGTCGCGCAGGCGGGCTGCGTATTCGAATCGCAGGTCCGAAGCGGCCTCCGCCATCTCCTCTTCCAGCGACGCAACGAGCCGCGTGAGGTCGTCGGCTGGGAGATCCCCATACGCGGCGCGCATCCGCTCGGAGGTGACGCGCCTCCCGACGAGGTTCTCGGGCACTGGCGCTCCCGCAGCCGGTCCACGCAGCACTTCGAGGATGTCGGTGACGGCCTTGCGGATGGTTTGCGGATCGATGCCGTGCTCGGCGTTGTACGCCTGTTGCACACCGCGCCGTCGATTGGTCTCTGACACCGCCCGCCGCATCGAATTAGTCACCGCATCGGCGTACATCACCACTTGGCCGTCCACATTGCGCGCTGCTCGTCCGATCGTCTGGATGAGCGATGTCTGGCTGCGCAGAAAGCCTTCCTTGTCCGCGTCAAGAATCGCCACAAGGCTGACCTCGGGCAGGTCCAAGCCCTCGCGCAGCAAGTTGATTCCCACGAGCACATCGAAGAGTCCCAACCGCAGGTCTCGAAGGATCTCGATGCGCTCGATGGTGTCGATTTCAGAATGGAGGTAGCGCACCCGCACACCCAGCTCGAGCAAGTAGTCCGTGAGGTCCTCGGACATCTTCTTAGTCAGCGTGGTGACGAGGACGCGCTGCCCCCGCTCGGTCACGCGCTCGATCTCCGACATCAGATCGTCGATTTGGCCCTTGGTTGGGCGGATCACAATCTCGGGATCGACAAGCCCGGTCGGCCGAACGATCTGCTCGACGACCTGCTGGCTCGTGCGCAGCTCGTAATCGCTCGGTGTGGCTGAGAGGAAGACAACCTGGTTGAGGCGTTCCATAACTTCCTCGAAGCGCAAAGGGCGATTGTCCCGCGCTGACGGCAGTCGAAACCCGTGCTCGACGAGCGTGTCCTTGCGTGCCCGATCCCCCGCAAACTGACCGTGCAGCTGCGGCACCGCCACATGGCTCTCGTCGATGACCAGCAAGTAGTCGTCGGGAAAGAAGTCGAGCAGCGTGTAAGGCGGCTCTTCGTACGTGCGGCCGTCGAGGTGCATCGAATAGTTCTCGACGCCGTTGCAATAGCCGAGCTCGGCGAGCATCTCGAGGTCGTATTCGGTGCGCATCCGCAGTCGTTGCGCCTCAAGCAGCTGGTTGTTGCTCTCGAAGAACCCCAGTCGTTCTGCCAGCTCAGTCTCGATGCCGCCGATCGCTCGCTGCAGCTTGTCGGCACCCGTCACGTAGTGCGAGGCCGGGAACACCGTGATTTCGGAGAGCTCGCCGAGGCGTTCGCCCGTGACGGGATCTATGCGGCTGACGCGGTCGATTTCGTCGCCGAAGAGCTCGACTCGCACCAGAAATTCCTCGTATGCCGGGTGGATTTCAAGCGTGTCGCCGCGGACGCGAAATTTGCCCCGCACAAGGTTCATGTCATTCCGCTCGTACTGCATGTCAACGAGGCGCCGCAGGATCGTCCGCTGGTCGACGATCTCGCCCACCCGCAGGTAGAGCATCTGGCTGAGGTATTCCTCGGGCGAGCCCAACCCGTAGATCGCAGACACCGATGCCACCACGATGACATCGCGTCGGGTCAGCAGTGCTGCCGTTGCGGAGTGCCGCAGCCGGTCGATCTCGTCGTTGACGGAGGAGTCCTTTTCGATATAGGTGTCCGAGGCGGGCATGTAAGCCTCGGGTTGGTAGTAGTCGTAGTAGGAGACGAAGTACTCCACGCGGTTGTCGGGAAAGAACTCTCGAAACTCGTTCGCAAGCTGCGCCGCCAGCGACTTGTTGGGCGCGAGCACCAGCGTGGGCCGCTGAGTGCGTTCGATCGTCCACGCGATCGTCGCGCTCTTTCCCGAACCGGTGATGCCCAGCAGGGTCTGGAATCGGTCGCCACGAGCAATTCCTTCGGACAGCTCCGCTACTGCCTGAGGTTGATCGCCGGCCGGCTCGAAGCCCGCGACCACACGCAATGGATGTGCGGCCGTCGGACTCGGCAGCCAGGGACGGGATCGCCGCGTCGCAGTGGAGGCTGCCGACATGCGCTTGAGGCTATGCCGAAGGGCGGACTTGATCACCGTGCCGAACGGTCCGGCGTCGCTCGGACTCACAGTGCCCGCTGCGGCGTTCGTGGTGTTGAATGGGGAGCACACGCGCCAACCGCGTGCGCGTTGTGCCGCGACATCGGGGCATGCCCGCCTGCGGCCGGTCGGTGTGGTTATCCTGCCGCGCTGACGCCCGACAGCGAGCCGCTGCTCCTGCCGATTGCATTGACCGCACCTTCGAGGCGCTCGCGCTCTACCCGAGCCAGAGCCCACGACCGAACAACCCCTCAGGACATTGAGCCAACCACCAGGCCACAACAGCCCATGAGCCACGACGAACCCGACGCCGAAGCGACCGTCGACTCGCTCGACGAAGACGCTCCCGCCGACGAGATTCTTGAAAAAGTCGGCCTCGAACCACCTGATGAGGAGCTCGAGGACGAAGAGCTTGTCGTCGGCGGGCTCGTAGACCTCGAAATCGACGACGTAGATCTCGGCAATCTTCCGTTCGACGATTCCGGCGACGCCGGCGACGACGCCGACGACTCTGCCGGCGACGACGCCGATCTGCCTGCGCCTCGTGAAGTCCCCGCTGGCGTTCGACCCGACGACGACGACGACGAGGACGACGAGGACGAGGAACTCGAGGCCGACCTCGGAGAGATCCTCAAGGAGCGGCTCGCGTCCGAGGACGACGATGAAGACGACGAGGACGATGACATCCGCATCGTGCCCGGCTCCCGCTCAACGTCGAAGCAGGAGGACGAGATCCTCTGCGAAGGCTGCTTCTTGCTGGTCAAGCCGTCACAATTCGACGCGCGATCGCTCGACCCGATCTGCCCACACTGCGGAACGCCGATCGCCATCTGAACTCGGCTGCGCCCCGCCGATGCGCTGCTCGGTCAGCCGTGAGTCGTCGGTTCGCTGCTCGGCAGCGCGCTTGCCCATTCGAACGCGGCGTCCACGGCCGCTTCGAGCTCGTCGATTCCGCCTGAATTGTCGATGATCCAGTCAGCGAGTGCACGCCGCTCGGAGCGGGACAACTGCGCGGCGATCCGCGCCCGCGCGTCAACTGCGGTGAACCCGCGCGACTTCACGAGGCGCTCGACTGCCAGTTCCGTCGGCGTGTCGACGACGACGATTCCGCTCGTCGGATAACGAGCCGGCCGCCCTTTCACCAAGCCCTCAGCCAATAGCGGTATGTCGAGGACGACGAGCCGCTCAGTGCCCGCCAGTTCGTCCAGCCGCCGCCGGATCTCGCGCCCGACCGGCGGATGGGTGATCACGTTCAGGTCCGCGAGCGCTTCAGCATCGGTGAACACGATTGACGCGACCGCGGCGCGGTCCAACGTGCCGTCGGCAGCAACAATGCCGTCGCCGAAGCGAGCGACCATCTCTGCAAACACCTCGCCAGCGGGATCCTGCAGTTCTCGCACGATGGCATCGGCGTCGATGAGCGCAGCTCCACGGTCGACAAACCCCACCGCAACGGTGCTCTTGCCGCTGCCGATACCGCCGGTCAGCCCGACCGCAATCATCAAGCCGAGCTCAGCGGAGGGCGGACGAGCTAGTCGTCACCTTCAGCGGCATCGTCACCTTCAGCGGCATCCGCCGCGGGTGCGTCATCCGGATCCTGGTTCTCATAGTGAGCCAGCGCTTGGCGGTAGGCCTCTTCGCCGTGCTCTTCGTAGTACTCGCGCCAGGCACGCTCGGCCTCGGACTCCTCGCCTTCGGCAGGGGTTTCGTAGCTGAACTCTCCGATGAAGTTGCCCTCTTCGTCGTACGCATGATCGCCGAATGCCTCGCGGTACTCCTCGGCGACCACGCCTCCCTCGGCTGCCTGCTTGATGGACAGGCTGATCCGTCGGCGCTGGAGGTCGAGATCGATGATCTTCACCCACAGTTCCTCGCCAGGCGAGACAACCTGCTCGGGCAGCTCGACGTGGTGAGCAGACATCTCCGAGATGTGCACCAAGCCTTCGATGCCGTCGCCGACCTGCACGAATGCGCCGAACGGCACAAGCTTTGTGACCCGTCCGTAGACCAGTTCTTCCACACGGTGGCTGGTAGCGAACGCCTCCCATGGATCCTGTTGCGTGGCCTTGAGCGACAGCGAGATGCGTTCGCGCTCACGGTCGATCTCAAGAACCTCCACGTGGACCTCGTCGCCGATGGTGACCACCGAGCTGGGGTGATCAACATGCTTCCAGGAGAGCTCGGAGACATGGATGAGTCCGTCCATACCGCCCAGATCGACGAATGCGCCGAAGCTCACCACTGACGAGACCCGGCCCGTTCGCCGCTCACCGCGCTGGAGGTCTCGCAAGAATCCCTCGCGCTCTTCCTTGAGGCTCTCCTCGAGCCAGGCACGCCGGCTGAGCACGACGTTGTTGCGGTTCTTGTCGAGTTCGATGATCTTCGCCTCGAGCTCACGCCCGACGTACGGAGCGAGATCCCGCACCCGCCGGAGCTCGACCAGCGAAGCCGGCAGGAAGCCGCGCAAACCGATATCGACGATCAGCCCGCCCTTGACGACTTCGATCACCGGGCCCTTGACGACGCCGTCGGATTCGCGAATCTCTTCGATACGGCCCCACGCCCGTTCGTACTGCGCCCGCTTCTTCGAAAGGACCA
Organism: Candidatus Poriferisodalis sp.; assembly: GCA_965226645.1. Lineage (GTDB taxonomy): Bacteria > Actinomycetota > Acidimicrobiia > Acidimicrobiales > Poriferisodalaceae > Poriferisodalis. Next base: position 703,038 of record CBDDDL010000003.1, on the reverse strand, counting down.
GCCGACCGTCAGCGTCTTCCTTCTGCAGAACGAGCGCTTCGATCTGATCGCCAATCGCGACGACCTCGGACGGGTCGACGTCGTGGCGGATGGAAAGCTCGCGAGACGGGATGACGCCCTCGGACTTGAAACCGATGTCCAGCAGCACCTCGTCGCGGTCGACGCGTACAACGGTGCCAGCCACAATGTCGCCGTCGTCGAACTCGACGATCGTCCCTGCGACGGCCTCTTCAAATGAGACATCGCCCAAGTCGTCGATCGCCACGATTCGCGGCACGTACTCGCCAGCTTCGGTGAATATTCCGAAGCCACTGCTGGTCGCACCGTTGCCGTCCGCTGCGCCGTTCTCGTCTGCTGCGCCGGTTCCGACCGAGGCTTCTGGGGGAGTCCCTTCCGCAGCAGGCTCTGGGGGAGCTGCGGGTTCTGGATCCAAGGTTTCGGTGGCGGGGGCGGTTGCGTCGGTCACGGTGTCAGAGTTGCTCACGTCGGGGATACGAGCGCAGGCGGCAGAGCGAGCCGCTCAAAGCGCAGGGCAAGGCTACCGGGGGCTCATGCCTTGGCATCTGCCCACGTGGCACCCGTCGCGACGTGGACTTCGAGCGGCACAGCGAGGTCTGCGGCATGTCGCATCGTCTCGACGGTCAGTTCGGTCACTTCGTGTGCTTCATCTGGATGAACCTCGACGATGACCTCATCGTGGACCTGGAGCACGAGTCGGCTGGCCCATCCGTGCGCATCCAGAGCAGCAGACAGCCGAACCAGCGCCACCTTGAAGATGTCTGCCGCGAGACCCTGGATCGGGGCGTTCATCGCCTGCCGCTCAGCGGCCTGCCGCACTCGGAAATTGTGAGCCGAAAGCTCCGGCAGTGGCCGGCGTCGGCCGAACGCCGTCTCGGTGTATCCCCGCTCGCGGCTCTGTGCCACAACGCCGTCCATGAACGAGCGAACATTGGGGAAGGCCTCGAAGTACGCAGCCAAGATTGACGCCGCTTCATCGGTCGGCACGCCGAGACGCCGCCCGAGACCGTACGCCTCCATCCCGTATGCCAACCCGTAGCTCACCATCTTCGCCGTGGATCGCTGCTGGGCAGTGACATCGCGGGGCGCAACGCCAAACAAGGAGGCGGCGGTGGCGCTGTGGATGTCACGGCCCGCAGCGAATGCAGCGACGAGGCCGGGGTCCCCCGAGAGATGCGCGATGACGCGCAGCTCAATCTGGTTGTAGTCCGCGATCAGCAGCTCGAACCCGTCTGCGGGCACGAAGGCTCGCCGGAACAGCCGGCCCTGCTCGGTGCGCACCGGAATGTTGTGAAGGTTGGGTTCCTCCGAGCTGAGTCGGCCAGTGCGTGCGACGGTCTGATTGAAGGTGGCGCGAATGCGTCCATCGGCGGACACGTACTCCAGCAAACTGACGCCGTACGTAGAGCGGAGCTTTTCCACTTCCCTGTAGGCCAGCAGACGATCCACGATCTCGTGCTCACCGCGCAGCGACTCGAGTGCAGAAGCGCTGGTGGAATAGCCCGTTTTCGTCTTGCGCTGAGGCGCCAGGCCCAGATCGGTGAACAGCACCTCTGCCAGCTGCTTCGGCGAGTTGACGTTGAGATCGTCGCGTCCCGCCAGCAGACGTACTTCGGCTTCGAGCGCCTTTACTTCGGCGGTGAGATGATCCCGCAACGCCTCAAGCTCGGCTCGGTCGACCCCGATGCCGACGGCCTCCATACGGGCCAAGACTGAAATAAGCGGGCGCTCAATGTCGCGGTAGAGATCGGACATGCCCATTGCATCGAGCAGTCCTTCAAGTACTGGGGCGAGCGTTGCGACGGCGAGAGCATCTCGACCGGCTGCCGCGCTGCGACCCGCGAGCTCTGTATCAATTTCATCGAATCCCAGCTCGCCCTGGGAGTCGCTTTCGGTGTCATCGAACTGGACCTCGCAGTGTCGAGCCAGCAGTGCCCCGAGCTCGTCGCGGCCCTCGGACGGGTCAATGAGGTAGGCAGCGATGGCAGTATCCACTCCCAGCCCCGGCAGGCCCGCGCCCTCGCGATCGATTCCGGGCAGTTGCACGAGGGCTCGCATCAAGGGCTTGGCCTGATGAACATGCACGCCCGGACCGCCAGACCCAAGCAAAGCCCCGAGCGCACTTGCGATCTCTTCGCGAGCGAGCTGGTCCGGGCCCAGCGCGAGCACGTCTCCGGCGGCAGCGTCGACTGCGATCGCCAGCACGCCCAGCGTGCCGTCGCGACTGAGCGCCCATCCCACTGCGATGGGCTCGGAGCGCTGCGCGAGTTCGGCCAGTTGATCCGCTAGGTGGTCGTCTGAGACGGTCGACAGCAGCCGCACATCTGGCAATCGAACCGAGTCGCGCTCGCCCGGCCCAACAGTGAGCAATCCGTCCAGCGCCGTTTCAGCGAGAGCGTCTTGCAGTCGGGCGCGCAGGCTGCCGAACTCGAGGAAATCGAAGGTGCGATTGACGAGCTCGGTATCGAAACCGTCCCACAGGAGCTCATCTGCAGGTACGTCAATCGGTGCATCGGTTCGCAGCTCCATCAATTCGACGTTGCGGTGAACGACATCGGCGTGTGCTGCGAGATTCTCGGCCAGCTTCGGTGTCTGCTCGGATGCAGCATCGAGCAAGGCGTCCACGCTTCCGTACGAGTTGAGCAGCTTCGCCGCCGTCTTCTCCCCGACTCCGGGTACTCCGGGCAGGTTGTCGGAGGGATCCCCCCGCAACGCGGCGTACTGCACGTACAGCTCGGGCGTGACGCCGGTCCGCTCGAGGATGCCAGCCTCGTCGTACAGCGCGTAGTCGGTGACTCCCCGGCGGTTGTACAGAACTCGGACTCGCGGATCGCGCACGAGTTGGTACACGTCCCTGTCGCCGCTGACAATCAGAACGTCGTCACCTCGAAGATCCGCCTCATGCGCCAGCGTCGCGAGCAGATCGTCGGCCTCGAATCCCGCACAGTCGATGGCTGGAATGCTCAGAGATTCGAGCACTTGACGCACAAGGCCGAATTGCTCGATCAAGGTTGCGGGGGTCTCGTCGCGTTGGGCCTTGTAGTGCGGCGCCGCCTTGTGGCGAAAGGTCGGTTCGGGAAGGTCGAAGCACACCCCAAGCGCGTCTGGACGATGGTCGCGCACCAGATTGATGAGCATCGAGGTGAATCCATAGACCGCACCGGTGCGCTGGCCTGCACGCGTTGCCATCTCTTCGGGCACGGCGAAGAACGCCCGGTAGGTCAGGGAATTCCCGTCAAGCAACAGGAGCCTCGTCATCGGGCCTCCCAGCGGGGACCTCAGGGCGTCAGCTGACCGTCGACGACCTGCTGCGCGATGTCTCGCATCTTCGCACGATTGGCCATCGCAGTGCTCCGGATGAACTCGAACGCGTCTTGCTCGGAGAGCTGAAACTCATCCATCAGGGTGCCCTTCGCCCGCTCAACCACCTTGCGGGTCTCCAGCTTCTCCTCAAGGCTTTCGACAGTGTCCTCCAGCTCGCGCATCTCCGTGAAACGGCCCCATGCCACTTCGATGGCCGATACAAGTTCTTCGCGCTGGAAGGGCTTCACCAAGTACGACAGCACGCCGGCGTCACGCGCTTCGGCGATGAGATGCCGTTTGCTGAACGCCGTGAGTATCAGGACTGCCGAGGTTCGGTGGGCGACGACCTCCCTGGCTGCATCGAGACCGTCGCGGCCGGGCATCTGGATGTCGAATATGCACACGTCGGGCTCATGGCGACGCACGAGGTCCACCGCTTCGTCGCCCCGTCCGGTCTCGGCCACGACGACGTAGCCCTCGTCTTCGAGCATTTCCCGCAAGTCGAGCCGAATGATGGCCTCGTCCTCTGCGATCACGACTCGCTTGGGCACACACGCTCCCCTCGCGGAACAAGGTTGCACCGGCGGACGGGACCTGCCGGGCTGCTGCGGATCGGCCAGTCTACCGGTCGGGCTGTGGGGCCTCGCTGAAATCGACGGAGCGGCGTATCCGGGTCGCGCTAGCATCGAAAGGCGCGCATCGGTGAGACGGTGCCGGAGTTGGCAGACACCGTTTGGGTGAACCGGCACTGTCTCGCAGCGCACCCTAGAGAAGAGCGCGAGATGCGCCCGCGGCTTTTTCGGCGCGGGTGTAGTGCCAACATCCGGCGGCATTGTGTGCCCGGGGCGGGAGTTGAACCCGCACGCCCGCGAGGGCAGAGGATTTTGAGTCCCCCGTGTCTGCCGTTTCACCACCCGGGCTTGGAGCTGTCACAGCGTACTCACAGTGAAACTGGCCCCGTGGAGCCGAGGCGATCGGCGGCCAGGCCACTTGTCTCCCGCTCTCGTTCACTCCACGACATGCCCACTCGGGCCTCGAGTCGCCCATACGCCGTGCGCCCACCTACGCTTCATTTCGCGTTCACCGCGCCGTTGTGGGGGTATGAGCAGATTGCTCACGCACCGGCGCTCTCGAGGAGGACGAGTGCTGGCATTCATGTTTCCAGGGCAGGGCTCGCAGCAGCCCGGCATGGGAGAGCCATGGACTTCACATGAGTCGTGGGAGCTCGTCATCGAGGCGTCGGATGCATGCGGCCGTGACGTGGCAGCCCTGCTGCTCGATGCGGATGCCGACGAACTGCGCCACACTCGCAACTCGCAGCTGTCGACGTTCGTCCTGTCGATGGTGGTGCTCGACGCGGTCGAGCGCACCGGAGCGACGTTCTCAATCGCGGCCGGGCACTCGCTGGGCGAATACAGCGCACTCACCGCCACGGGCGCTCTCGCATACGACGACGCCGTAAGGCTCGTCGCGGAGCGAGGCGAAGCGATGCAGGTCGCAGCCGACGAGCATGACGGAACCATGGCGGCGGTACTCGGCCTCGACGACAACCTCGTGGCCGAGGCGTGCGACACCACTGATGGCGATGTCTGGGTCGCGAACTACAACGCTCCTGGGCAGGTCGTCATCGCTGGCGCACCCGATGCGGTGGCCGCAGCCGGAGCAGCAGCGAAAGCGGCCGGTGCCAAGCGCCTGATGCAGCTGCCGGTCGGCGGTGCCTTCCACACGCCGTTCATGCAGCCGGCTCGGGATCGGTTGCGCAAGGCTCTGGCCGAAGTGGAGATCCGTGCGCCGAGCGTGCCGGTGGTCGCGAACGTCGACGCTCACCTGCGCTCAGACGACAGTGAGTGGCGCTCACTCCTCGCACAGCAGCTCACAAGCCCCGTTCTGTGGCGAGCCAGCCTGCACGTTTTGGCTGACGTCGGCGTCACCACATTTGTCGAATTGGGCCCCGGCAAGGTGCTCACGGGGATGACCAAGCGAACCAACAAGGCTGCGACGGCGCTGTCGGTCGGCGCACCCTCGGAGATCGACGCGTTCATGGAAGCGCTTGCCGACTCTGCTCCGGCTGTGCCCGCCGTTCTCGGCGGAGAGAATCTCTATGTGACCGAACGGCTTATCGTCAGCCCCTGCGCTGGGATCTTCGCACTCGACAGCGACGTGAGCGACGGTCAGCCGATCAGGGTTGGTGACGTCATCGGCCACGTCGCCGGAGAGGAAGTGCGGTCGTCGTTCGCGGGTACTGTCATGGGGATCATGGCCGCCGAGGGCGAACGTGTCACCGCACGGCAGCCGATCGCGTGGCTCCGCACCGGGGACGCGACCTAGCTGAGACCTACCGCAACCGAAGCCGGGCGGCCGCGCCGGCACTACCGACACGCCGGACACGCATGGCGGATACGACAGATCGAACCGAGGCTTGACATGACTCATGCGACACCCAACGCATCGGGCGCCCGCATCGTGGGCATGGGCACTGCGCTGCCCGACCGCATCCTCACCAACGCCGAGCTGGCGAAGATGGTCGACACGTCAGATGAGTGGATCACTGAGCGGACCGGCATCAAGTCACGGCACCTCGGTGGCACCACTGCGGGTTTGGCAGCCGAAGCCGGTGCAGCGGCCCTCATGGACGCGGGGATCGACCCCTCGGGCATCGACATGCTGGTGCTGGCCACGACGACGCCTGATCGGGCAGTGCCAGCAACGTCGTCAACTGTGCAGGAAATGCTCGGGCTGGATTGCGGCGCCATGGACGTCAACGCCGCGTGCTCCGGTTTCGTGTACTCGCTGGTCACCGGCCACGGCTTCATTGCCATGGGCCACGAGCGGGTGCTGGTCATCGGAGCCGAAGTCCTCGAGCGGATCATCGACTGGACAGACCGCGCGACGTGCATCCTGTTCGCCAACGGCGCCGGCGCCGCCGTCATCGAGCGCAGCGAGAAAGGCTCGGACCTCTTGGGCTGGCATGTGTCGAGCGACGGCGCGATGGAAGATCACCTGTACTGCGAGCACGGCGAAACCATCCACATGGCCGGCCAGAAGGTGTTCAAGAAGGCCGTGCTGGTGATGGAGGAATCGGCTCGCCAGTCGATGAAGCAAGCCAACCTCACCCCAGATGACATCGATCTCGTGGTCCCCCATCAAGCAAATGTCCGCATTGTCGAGACGTCGTGCAAGCGGCTGGGCATCCCATTCGAGAAGACCTCGATGGTCATTCACCGCACCGGCAACACCTCGTCAGCATCGATCCCGCTCGCGCTGGATGACGCAGTGCGAAAGGGACGGATCAAAGAGGGTGACAACGTTCTGCTCGTCGGGTTCGGCGCCGGAATGACATCAGCCTCGGCCGTGCTTCGCTGGTCGGGCGAGCCTGGGCGCCGTGCCTGACTATTGGGTCTCGCCACGAGACCTCTGCACGGTGCTTGAACGAGGCTCGCGGGCCAGATCAGCATCCCCTCACCGATGAGTCCTCGGCCATGAGCTCTGGCTTGGCGAGTTCAGACCCTGTGCGCACGGTGCTCGTTACCGGCGGCAGTCGCGGCATCGGCCTCGCGACAGCGCAACTCTTCGCAGAGCAGGGGCACCGAGTCGCCGTCACGAGCCGATCCAATCCGCCCGACGACGACCGGCTGCTCTGGGTCGCGTGCGACCAGGCCGACAGTGAAGCTGTCGATGACGCCTACAGCCGCATCGAGTCCGATCTGGGCTCCGTCGAAGTGCTGGTAGCGAACGCGGGGATCACGCGCGACCAGCTCGTTCTGAGAATGGCCGACGAAGATTTCGCTGCGGTGGTGAACACCAACCTGACCGGCGCGTACCGGATGGCCAAGCGCGCCGCCCGGCCGATGCTGCGAGCGCGCTGGGGCCGACTGATCTTTGTGTCCTCAGTGGTGGGCATGCTGGGGTCTGCTGGCCAGGTCAACTACGCGGCGTCCAAGGCCGGCCTCGTCGGCATGGCCCGATCGCTCGCACGCGAACTCGGCTCGCGCAACATCACGTCGAACGTCGTGGCACCTGGTCCCGTCGCCACCGAAATGTTCGGATCGCTGACCGACGATCAGCGATCCGCCATCACCGATGCGGTGCCGCTCGGCCGAGTCGCCGTGCCCGCCGAAATCGCCGCTGCCATCGAATTCTTGGCTTCCGAGCGGGGGGCCTACATCACCGGAGCGCTGCTGCCGGTGGACGGCGGCCTCGGGATGGGCCACTAGGACGTGCGACGAACTCGTGAACGCGTACGGAACTGCACCCGTCGGGCACCTACACTTCGCACGCGCACAGCCGCTTGGGAGATCTACCCACACACGAGGGGAACAGCATGAGCGACACGTTGGATCGATTCATCGATTGCGCCGTCGAGGTGCTCGCCGTCGAAGCGGACCAGGTCACGCTTGAGGCCATCTTCGCGGACGACCTTGATGCCGACAGCCTTGATCTCGTCGAACTGGTGATGGCTCTCGAAGAAGAGTTCGACATCAGCGTGGACGAAGAGGAACTCGAAGGCGTCACGACAGTCGGCCACGCGGTCAAGCTGGTCGAATCAAAGCTGTGAGATGGCCGTCGTGAGCGACAGCCGTAGAGTCGCGATCGTCGGCCTTGGCGTCATTTCGTCCGTTGGGGCCAGCGTCGACGAGTTTTGGACCGGGCTGATTTCTGAGGCCCCGCAAGGCGAGCGTCGTATCACCGACTTCGACCCTGCCCCGTATTACAGCAATCCCAAAGATGCGCGCCGAGCAGACCGATCCCAGCAGTTGGCGTTGGCATCCACTGCTCAGGCGATGGCAGACGCCGGCGAGCTGACGCACAACCCCGACCGGCAGGGTGTCATCTTCGGCACCGGCGTGGGCGGCTTGCAGACCTTCGAGGACCAGGTCCTTGTGCTGGACCGCAAGGGAGCACGGCGCGTCTCGCCGTTCATGGTCCCGATGATGATGCCCAATGCTGCGGGCGCAGCGATCTCGATGCGTTACGGACTGGCCGGACCCTGCGAGGTGCTGACGACTGCCTGCGCCGCCGCGACCCACGCCGTGGGCTACGCCACGCGGCTGATCCGGGCAGACGTCATTGACGTGGCCGTGTCAGGCGGATGCGAATCGGTGATGACTCCGGTTGGCACGGCGGGATTCGCCAACATGACCGCGCTGTCCACCAGCGGCGTCTCGATGCCGTTCGACCGAAACCGCGACGGCTTCATGATGACTGAGGGAGCGGCCACGCTCGTGCTCGAGGACTGGGAGTCAGCGGTCGCACGCGGCGCCGCCATTCACGGCGAAGTCCTGGGCGTCGGCTCCAACGCCGATGCCCACCACATCACGGCACCTGCGCCCGGTGGCGTAGGTGCTCTGCGCTGCATGCAACTGGCCATCGACGATGCTGGACTCACACCTCGCGACATTGTGCACGTCAACGCGCACGGCACGTCGACGCCGCTGAACGATGCCGCGGAGGCCGAGGCCCTGAACAAGCTCTTTGGCGCCGACGGACCGCTGGTGACCTCCACCAAGGGCGTGACCGGCCATGCACTGGGCGCCGCTGGGGCGCTGGAGGCCATCGCGGTCCTGTTGTCAATGAGGCATCGCAAGATCCCGCCCACCGCAGGATGGACAACCCCAGACCCGGACCTGCCCGAATTCCGGCTGGTGACCGGCCAGGCCGCTGACTGGGAGCCGGGCCCCTCGCTCAGCAACTCATTCGGCTTCGGCGGTCACAACGGCTGCCTGGTGCTGGGACCGCCGCCCGCCTAGCGGCCCCGGGCGGAACTGCAGCGAACGCCCCTACAAGCTCTCGTAGACCGCCGTCTCGATGTCCTCGTACAGCTGGTACGAGCGCGCATCGGCGAATGGCACTACCTGGCTGATGTAGCAGCCGGCCATTTGGTTCTGCAGGTCGATCCAGAAGAATGAGTTGGCCAGCCCGGCCCACATGAGACCGCCGGCAGGGCGACCGGTCGGCGCAGGCTCCTCGTTGATCTGGAATGTGAGACCCCAGGACTTCTCGAGTCCAGGGAAGAACTCGGCATCGTTGGAGTAGGGCGGGATCGCGGTGTGCAGCATGGTGACGCGCAGATCACCCATGGCATTGGTCACCATCCGCTGGTGTGTGTCAGCGGAGACGATCTGGCGGCCGTCGAGGCTGCCACCGTTCAGCATCATCGCCAAGAATCGGCAGTAGTCGTCGATCGTGGAGTACAGGCCGCCTCCGCCCATCTCCATTTCAGGTTCCTGCGGGATCTCGAATGGCATCTCGACCAGCGAGCCATCCTCGGCACGTGCGTGCATGGCCGACAGGCGCGACCGCATGTCATCGCTGATGCGGAACGCAGTGTCGGACATGCGCAGCGGCCCGGTGACGTTCGCCGCGAAGTACCCCCCGAGCGACATTCCCGACACCGCCTCGACCATCTGGCCGGCGTAGTCGATGCCGGTTCCGTACATCCAGCGTTCGCCCGGATCGAACAGCAGCGGATTGCGCAGCGTCGACTTCTGGCACTCGGTGATACCGGGCGTGCCCGTGGCTTCTTGATACTGCCCCAGCTCTGGGCTCCAGATGTCGTAGCCCATGCCAGCGGTGTGGGTCAGCAACTGTCGCAGTGTGATGTCGCCATTGCGGGCCCGGGTGACGGGCGCGCCGTTGTCGTCAAAGCCCGTAAGCACTCGAAGCTCGTCCAGCAACGGCAGTGTCTCCGCTGCCGGGCCGTCGAGCGAGAGCTTGCCCTGTTCGACGAGCTGCATTGCTGCGGTGCCAGTCACCGCTTTGGTCATCGAGGCGATCCAGCAGACCGTGTCGCTGGTCATCGCCACATCGCTGTCGGCGCCGCGTGTGCCGGCTGTGCCTGAGCAGATCTCGCCATCTGGTCCGATGATCTTTGCCACCGCCCCGACAACATCACCGTCGGCGACGCCCCGGTCGAGAATCCCCTGAACTGTGTCTGCAAGTGCCATGAGCATCTCCTTGTTCGCAGCCAAACGTGGCGCCGCCAGCGCCGAGCGGCTGAGCGGCTCAGCGGTCCAGCGTGCGCGACGCTACTTCGACGCTCCGACCGGCGTGACCTGATCTGGCCGCTGCCAGAGACGCGACTGCACGGATCCCTGCGCGAGACTCGGGCCCACGCAATCGGGCCCGAAGGGGCGTCTCATGGCAGGACCACAGCAGCTTCCGCTTACACAAACCCACATCGTCCATTCCGATCTCATGGACTTCGACTTCGAGATCACCACGCAGGGCCCGCCGATCGACTGGCCCGAGCCGCTGCCGGTCGTGTACCAGACCGATGCCAATTTCGGCATCGGCTTCGCCGCTGACATGGCCACGATGCTGTTGATGGGCGGGGAGATTCCCCCGGTGCTCACCGTGGGGATCGGCTACCCGGTGGGAGGCGACATCGTGTACGTGACCGGCCGGCGCATGTACGACTTCTCGCCGACGTCGGACGAATGGCAGCTTGGACAGCTGAACGCCTCGCCGCTGGTCGAAGGCGAAGTCGTCGGCGGCGGTGCTCCGCTGTTCGCCCGGTTCATGTCCGAAGAGCTCTGGCCTTGGCTCAAAGAGAACTTCAACGTGAGCGATGACCGCACCTACGTCGGTGATTCGATGGGTGGCCTATTCGGCTGCTACACGCTGTTCAACCGCGGCGGATTCTTCAACCGCTATGTCATCGGCAGCCCGTGGATCTGCTGGGACCATCCGCTGGTGTTCGACTACGAAGCGGCGTATGCCGACGCCAACGATGACCTCGACGCGATCGTGTACTTGGCTGCGGGCGGTGCGGAGGATGTGCTCAGCCCCGCCTTTGACCCCGGTGCGACGGCCATCTTCGAGCAGGCCCGCACCGCCGAGCACACCGAACGGCTGGGCGAACTGCTCGCGGGCCGTGACTACCCGAACCTCAAGCTCAAGACGATGATCTGGCCCGAGGAAACGCACTTCACCGTGCCTTACGCACTGATCGCGCACGGCTTGCGGTGGGTGTTCAACGCCGGCTGAGGCGCTGCTGAATACGACCGCTGACCGAGGACGGCGCCGAGCGGGCGCATCGAGGCTCGCACGGGCGCTCGCAGCGGGCGCAGCCATGCTGCTCGCAGCATGCAGCACCAGCACCCTCCGAGTGGCGCCCGCGACGAGTGCCGCTGCCGCCAGCGTGGCTCCTGCGGTGACCACGGCTGCGCCCGCGGGCGCAAACCTCGAGCAGCCGGAGTCCACGTCGGCAGCCACGTCGGTGCCGGCGCCTTCGGTGCGCGTCGCCGATGCGGGACCGACCTCTTCGACTGCCCCGGTCGCACCAACGACCGAACCCGACCGCAGTTGGACCCTGCTGGCGGGCGGGGACGTCCTGATGGACCGCAGCGAGACTGCAGGCATCGATCCGTTCGCGGGCATCGTCCCGCCGCTTGCAGAGGCGGACATCGCACTGGTCAACGTGGAGATGGCGATCAGCGAACGAGGTGTACCCGCTGCGGACAAGCAGTACGTGTTCCGGGCACCGCCGGCCGCTGCAGCACGCATCGCGGCAGCCGGTGTGGACGTCGCCAATCTCGCCAACAACCACGCCAAGGATTACGGCGCCGACGCGCTCATCGACACCATCGATCTGCTCGAAGCCGAGGGTGTGATCGCGCTCGGGGCAGGAGCCACCAGCCCCGACGCCTACCGACACCGGATCATTGAGGTGCGACCGGGCGTGCGCGTCGCGTTCGTCGGGGCCTCGATGGTGGTGCCGCTCGGCTTTCCAGCCGGCGAGTCGCGGCCCGGCATCGCGTCGGCGTACCAGCGCGATCGCGTGCTCGCGAACGTCAGGGCGGCCGCCCGAGAGGCCGATGTCGTGATAGCTGTCGTGCACTGGGGCATAGAGCGCATGACCTGCCCCGATGGGCGCCAGCGCGATTTTGCCTTCGAACTGCTGCGCAACGGCGCCAATGCAGTGATCGGCCAACACCCCCATGTTCTGCAGCCCGTCGTGTTCGACGATGGCAAGCTGGTCGCCTACTCGCTCGGCAATTTCATCTGGCATTACCGGTCCGGTATCACCGGCGAGACGGGCGTGCTGCAGGTCGACTTCGATGGTGCCGAGATCGTGGGCTGGTCCTTCCATCCGCACCTGCTCGACGGCAACGGCGCACCGGTGCCTGCTTCTGAGGGCGCGCGTTTTGATCGGCTGACCGACATCGTCTTGGGCGATTGTGCTCGCCACCAGCCGCCGCCTACGACTCCCCCTAGGCCAGCAATCGGCACTGAAGACGCGGCGGAGTCAGCAGAGGAATCGGAACCTGCCGACGAGTCAGAGCCTGAGGGAGAAACCGAGCCTGGAGACGAGCCCGAAGCAGAGGACGGGGCAGAGGCCGAACCTGGGGCGGATGCGGACGCCGAAGGTGAGTAGCGGCTTCAGCCGAGCGCCTCGGCTGCGGCAAGATCGGCGATCCGGTCGGCGTCGTAGCCCAAGAACTCGCTGAGCACTTCGAAGTTGTCCTCCCCGAGGCAGGGACCGCCACGCCACACGGCCGGAGGCGTGCGTGACATCCGAGTGCGGCAGTTCTGCGTCCACATGGTGCCGCGATGGCTCTGGGGGACGTTGATGTGGTGCTCGCGGGCCTGCAGCTGGGCGTCCTCGCAGCAGCCCTGCGCATTGTTGACCGGGTAGGCGTCGATACCGAGCGCCTGGAGCGTCTCGGCTGCCTCGACGTTGGTGCGCTCCGAGGTCCACGCCGAGATTGCCTCGTCAATCACCCCAGCGCGCCCGCGGCGGGCTGCCTGATCCCAGCCGGCGGCCCCGCCGGCGTCGGGCCCCACCGCACCGGCCAATGCCGGCCAACGGTCATCGCTGCAGGCGATCGCCACCCACTGATCGTCACCGGCGGTCGGGTAGACGCCATGGGGACTCATGTGCGGATCCTCATTGCCGCATCGCTGCGAATCCCGGCCATTGACCGAGGCATCCAAAATGGCCGGCGCCAGATAGTGCAGTGCTGCTTCGGTCTGTGAAAGGTCGAGGTAGCAGCCGGATCCCGTGCGGTCACGCCGTTCCAGGGCCGCCATGAGGGACGCCACGATGACGCGCGGCGCCAAGAAGTCGGTGTAGGGGCCGTACGGACCGGCGGGGCCGCGATCGGGCCAACCGGTGATCTCGTAGAAGCCGGCGATGGCGGCCGCCATGAATCCGTAGCCGGCGAGGCTCGAGAAGGGACCGCTCTGGCCCAGCAGCGAGCTCGACATCATGATGATCTGGGGGTTGATCGCCGAGAAGTCGTCGTAGCCAAAGCCCATGCGCGCCGCCGCTCCTGGCGCCCAAGATTCGGTGGCGATGTCTGCCCATCGAATCAAGTCCTCGACGACTTGGCGCGACTCGGGCTTGCTGAGATCCAGGCTGAGGCTGCGCTTGCCCGCGTTGTACACGCCGTAGCCGACGCTGTTGTCGGGATGGGCTTCCTCGTCCACGAACGGGTTGACCGTGCGCATGGTGTCCGGCCGGCCCTCGGTCTCGATCTTGACCACGGTGGCGCCGTAGTCGGCCAAAATGCGCACCGCCGAGGGCGTGGCGATGACCCAGGAAAATTCCACGACCTTCAAGCCCGCGAGCGGCAATTCGCTGCCGTCGGAAGTGGGTCCGACGGCATCCACCACAGTCGCCGCATGCGGCTGCCGGTCAGTGTCAACGGTGCCATTGTCGGCACCCAACGCCGGGACGACTGGCGTCCGTTCCGGAGCGTCCTCACTGAAGTGGACGAGCGGGCCGCAATAGCGAGCCGTGCGTCCATCACCGATCTCGGTATCTCGCCAGAAGTCGCGAGCAGCGAAATGCACGTTGGTCAGGAGATCGCTGACCAATGCCGAGGGGGTGATCAGGATGTTCCGGTCGAAGGCGGCTGCCCACAATTCCTCGGTGGTCTTGGTCGCGAGGAAGCGGGCATGGGTCGCGAACGCCTTGCCGATGATCTCGGGCGAACGCTGGCCGCTGAGGACCTCGACGGCAACGGTCTCCCAGTCCACCGCTTGAAGTTCCTCATCGGCGAAGCCTTCGGTCGCCTCCCACTCGACGAGACGTTGCGTGAAGGGCGCGAATGCCGCACCCATGAGCGCCACGCAGATGGTGTTTCCGTCAGCGCACGGGAACATCATCGGAACGTCGATGCCGCCGAGGCTGAGGCCGCCGGCGAGGCGATCAATGGGATTGGCGTTGACCCGTGGCGAGAGGTTCTGCGGCTGGCCGTGGGTCATGGATTCCATTGCAGAGATGTCGACGTGCTGGCCGAGGCCGCTGCGCTGGGCCTCGCGCAATGCGATGAGGGTGGCCGCTGCGGCGTCGCCCGCAGCCTGAAGAAAGCTCTGCGGTACCCCCGAGACTCGCACCGGCGCGCGGTCCTTGTCGCCGCTGGCGTGCAGGAACCCGCTGCCGGCCACCGCGGTCAGATCCGAACCTGCCCAAGTGCTGCGCGGTCCAGTCGAGCCGAATGGCGTCACGGACGCATGGACGATTGCGGGATTGACTGCGGCCAGATTGTCGTAGCCGAGGCCCAGCGATGCCATCTGACCCACCGGCGCGTCCTCGATGAGGGCGTCCGCACTCTTGACGAGTTCGAGCAGTCGCTGGCGGCCTGAGGCGGAGGTCAGGTCCGCCGTGACGCTGCGTTTGCCCTGGTTGTAGGCCCAGTGGCCTAGTGAGCGTTCTGCGTCCGGCTCGTCATCGACGAAGGGACCCAGGTAGCGGCTGCGCACGCCGCCGGGCGGCTCGACGGCGATCACCTCGGCGCCGAGGCTGGCCAGCAGGTAGCCCGCGAACTGGCTGATTCCCTCGCAGAGATCCAAGACCCGGTAGTGCTGCAACATCGCGTGGTTCACCCTTCATCTGCGTCGGCACGGAGTGCCGCCCGACGCCGATTCTTCCCTGTCCGGGCAGTTCATGCGAACCGTCGACATCCTGAGTTGCCCGCTGCTGTGCCGAATGGGGAGCCAAGCGGCGAGACTGCCCGAGCTATTGGGATGACCCGAGGAGGATCAGATGGCGTCGATCGCGACCGACCGGATCGTGCAGCGCTCCGAACTGCTGGAGTTTGTGCGAGAGCGGAATCACGGAGTGCTGCTCACGCTGCGGCGGGACGGTCGCCCACAGGCATCGCTGGTCACCATGGGCCTCGACGAGCAGGGCGATGCCGTGCTCGTCAGCAGCTACCCCGAGCGAGCCAAGTCGCTCAATGTGCGTCGCAACTCCCAGGTCTGGGTGGTTGTCATGTCGGATGCGTGGGCTGGCGAGTGGGTGCAGCTTGAGTGCCGTGGCGAGGTGGTCGACATGCCCGATGCGATGGAAGGGCTCGTCGAGTATTTCCGGATGATCAGCGGCGAGCATTCAGATTGGGACGACTACCGGGCTGCGATGACTCGCCAGGGCAAGGTTCTGCTGCGCCTGCATATCGAGTCGTGGGGGCCGATCTCGAAAGGCGGTTTTCCCGCCCGCCTCGTCGAGGAGTAGCCGTCGGGCGGTACCGTCGAGACGATGGCGCTTGTCAGCGATGACGTGCCGGTCGGCCGGCTGCTGAAGGACTTCGTCGTTCAGTTGCGTGGGTGCGACGACGAGATGCGATTGCGAATCGTGCTCCATGAATTTGGGCTGGTGTGGGAGGACACGCCGCCAGTCGCCCGGCTGAGACTCGTGGCCGATGAGCCGGGCCCGATTGATGCGCGCTGGGACGCATTCCTGGCGGCCTATGTCGAGCATCGATGCATGTATGACGGCATCGTCGCTCCTGAGTGGGTGTTCGACGAAGCCCGCTATCTCGACGAGTTCTGGTTTCCGGGCCCAGATCTCGATTTCTTTCGCGTCGAAGCCATCGTCCACTCTCCTGCAGCGTTTGAAACCCGCCGCGTCTTCCTGCCCGCTCGCGAGCTGCTTGTTGTCTGAGATGTCGTCGGCGGTGCAGCCATGGCCATGGCTTACGACGAGGCAGCGGTGCAAGCCGCACAGCTTGAGCGTTGAACCGGGCGCCAGCGGGACGGGACGGCTCGGGCGGCGATGTGGGGCAGGGCGGCTGTGGGGTTGAGGGTGCCGAGCTCACTGCCCCAGTCGCCTGCGAGGCGGGATTGCACGTACGCGTCAGCCAGTGCCGGGTCGCCGTGCCATCATCAGCGTTGCCGCCTCGACCTCCAGCTCCATGTCGGCGAGCACGTTCACCATCAAGGGCTTGTCGATCAGCTTCGCCCCGAACGCGCTGCGATGTGCCACATGCCAACCCGCTTGAGCCACCGACTGACGCATCAACGACACGGCCCAGATGGCGACGTCGCCTCGGGTGGAGTTCACCGTGTCGATGATGGTGGGCACGCCACGCCCTTCGGGGCCCACCATCTGCGCCAATGCATCCTCGAACTCCAGTTCGCCCGATGCGTTGGACCGGTTGCCGAAACGGTCGTGGGTCGCCAGCTCTGGCGAGTGGCGAGTCGACTCGATGACCTCCGGCTGCACCATCCCCAGCCGCCGCACAGCGTCAAACGTCGCCATGGCCGCCCGGTCTTCTTGAGCAGGATGCTGAAAAAGTGCCGAAAACGCGCTTCCGCCAGTGTAAGACCACTGGTCAGAGCGTTGGCGATGTGCTCGAAACCGGCTTTTTCAGCACCCTGTTAGAGCCGACCGACATGTACGCCGACCTGATTGAGGGCGTCCAAGACTCTCCTTGCCTCGGATGTCACGCAAGCTCGGTCAGGGGTTGCCGAGGATGCGGCGCGCGACCGTGGCTGCGGTCTGCGTGCGCGCTGCGCCGCTGTAGCGGGGCACGCGCGCGTCGGGTGCCGCTGTGCGAATCGCAGCCACTGCGCTGGGCGTCACCGCTGCAGCGCCGCCCACGATCATCACCCGCTCAGGCAGGTAGTCGCGCAGAAATGCCACAGTGTCCTCGGGCAGTCCGGCTGCGTCGGCATAGACCACGACAGAATCCTCAGTACGCGCCGACAATGCCGCGGCCACGCCTATGTCGGGCGCGCTCCAGCCATTCACCACGATCACGCTCAGGTCATCGATGGTCGTCGACTCGGCGGGACCGACGAACCGGCGCGCGACTGCTGCGGCTGTCGATGTACGCGTCGCCCCGGCAACACGCTCCACCTGCGCACCGACAGCGGAGGTGCCGATCGCTTGCTCAACCTCGGTCGAGACCGCTGCTTCGCCGCCGACGATCACCACGCGCACAGGCCGGTACTCGCCGAGCAGCGCTGCAGCATCCTCAGACAGATCGTCACCGGCGGTATACAAAACGGCCGAGCGCGGAGTACGGGCAGAGAGCACTGCGGCTGCGCCTACGTCTGCGGGACTCCATCCGTTGGCAACGATGAACACCGCCCCGTTGACGGCGGAGGCCTCGCCGAGTACGCGTCGCGCTACTGCTGCTGCGGTCGCGATACGCGTCGCGCCCGCGATCCGCTCGACTGCGTCGACTTCGGACGCCCGTCCCATGTTTGCGACCGTGCTGGCATCGATCGCTGACTCACCGCCGATGACCAGCACCGACGCGGGCAGGTAGTCCTCCAGAAATTTCCTCGCGGACACCGACAACTGATCCGCTGACGTGTAGAGCACTGCCGACTCTTGAGTGCGGGCCGAGAGCACAGCCGCGAGCCCCATGTCCGCCGGGCTCCACCCGTTGGATACCACGATGGTGGCGGTGCTCTCGGAGCCACCACCGCCGCTACTACCACCACCACCGCTGCCGCCGCTCCCACCACCGCCGCCGCCGCCACCGCCACCACCGCTGCCGCCGCCAACCGGCAGATCGTTCGCGCGTAGGGCACTGACGTCGTCGATAATGGTGCCGGTCACGGCCAAGCTCCGCACCGCCTCACCACCCGGAAACTGTGCGCCCACGGGGTCGGTCAGCGTCAGCGTAAAGGTCTCGTCTTCCTCGATGACGGCGTCGGGAATGAGATCCACGTCGATTGTGGTCTCGGTTTCGCCGGGTCGGATCGTCGCCGTCTCCGTGACTGCGACGTAGTCCTCATCGGCGGTTGCCGTGCCGTCAGAAGTGGAGTAGTTGACGCGGACGGGTCTGTGACTGGCGCTGTCCAGCCGGACGGTGAAGGTGATCATCGGGGCGGTTTCGTGTGCTGAGGCCCGCCCGGCGGCCAAGCCACTGAGCGCCTCGGATGCGCCCTCTACCTTGCTCCAAGGCCCCTTCAGATCCGCAGCGTTCACGGCACGTACCTCCACCTCGTACACCTGGGCGGGCACAAGCTCGTCGATGACCACGGAGGCGGCTGAATCGCCCACAGTCGACGGGATCGTGATCCATGGCGCCGAGCTGGACTTGGCCCTGTATCGCGCTTCGTAGCCCGTGACCTGGGTCTCATTGCCGTTCACCGGCGGCTGCCATGACACGGCGATCGCCTGGACCCGGGAGCTCACGCTCAGCAGGTCGACTGCACCCGGCCGGCCCAACGGAGTGACCGATATTTCGGCCGAGTCTCCTTCTCCGACTGAGTTCACTGCTTGCACCCGGACCGCGTACTTGCGATTGTTGATCAGCGAGGGGATCGAGGTTTCAAACCTGGCAGGTACGGGCTTCGGCACAGGCACGGTGAGAGTGCGGCCTGCACCGGTGCCGTCTGCGGCGCTGTAGTGCACCTTGTAGGACGTTATGGGTGCTCCACCGTTTGCCTCGGGTGTTTCCCATGACACTCGGGCGGAACGGTTTCGTGGCTGTGCGGAGATCTCAGTCGGCTCGCCCGACAGGGTCGCCGGCACCGCAGTGCCCGAACCGCATGACCCTTCGCCGTTCCCGTTGATTGCGGTTACGCACACCTCATAGGTCGTGCCGTTGGTGAGTAGGCTGAACTCCGCTGACAATGGTCCCGCTGGCAGTTGGCTGGTTAACGAACCTACGGCTATCGAGCCAGGCTGCTCAATCAAATACACCGTGTAGGACTCGATCGGCGCTCCGCCGTCGCCGGGCGCGGACCAAGTAATTCTCAGCGTTTCATCGCCCGGAATGACCTGGACTGACGGGGGCGAGGGAGTGGTTGACGGCGTTCCCCTGCCGGTCGCAGGCGGTCCGTAGCCGGTGGTGTTGTGCGCCTGAACCTCCACGTCGAACTCGACACCGTTG
Source organism: Candidatus Poriferisodalis sp. (assembly GCA_965226645.1). GTDB lineage: Bacteria > Actinomycetota > Acidimicrobiia > Acidimicrobiales > Poriferisodalaceae > Poriferisodalis. The sequence goes on along the minus strand of CBDDDL010000003.1, from coordinate 683,638 downwards.
CGTAGCCCGCCCAGCGTCAGTTCCGTTGGAATTGGACTCATGCCGGGGTTCGCGCTCACTGTTTCTTGCCGCCATGCGCCTTGGGGGCTGTGGACGCGGTATCGCACCAAGTAGCGATCCAGCGGCGCGCCGCCGGCGGGCGTTGACCACGTCAATGCCAGCGAACCGTTCCCATGCGTTAGACCGAGGGAGCCGGGTCGTGACGGTACACCTGTGGGAGTCGCCGAGGCCTGCCCACATTCACTGAACCCATTGTGGTTGCGGGCCTGCACGCACACGTCATAGGCGGTCCCGTTGGCCAGAACGGCGATCGTCGACGTATACGTGTCACCGGAGATATTCGCTTCGGAGACGGTCCACGATCCTTGGGGTGAGTTGGTCCGATAGCTCACCTGGTAGTCGAGGATTTCGAGACCGCCGTTGTCAGCAGGAGCAGCCCAAGTGACATCGATCTCGGTGTTGCTTCCAAAGGCCGTAACACTGGTCGGCGGATCCGGCAGTGTCGAGGGCGTCCCTTCCCCCGAGACGGACCACTCGCCACGCCCTTGGGAATTGCGGGCGCTTACCCCCACCTCGTAGCGGACGCCGTTGGCAAGGCGGTCGATGGTCCATGGCGACGACGTAACCGCTGACGAGTCGACCGTCCAGTCGGCCTCCTCGCCGAGCGTATCGCTCTTGACACGGTAACGCACCGCATAGTCGATGACGCTGCTGCCTCCGACATTGCTCGGCGCCGTCCAGGCAACTTCGAGCTCGCCGTCGTCTTCGGTCACCGAAGTGATGTTCGGCGGACCGGAAAGCGCTAGCGGAGTCGCCTGCACACCAGCCCAAGAGCCGTTGTTCGTGCTCACATCGGCCCGCACCATAATGGAGTACAACGTCCCGTTGGTCAGCCCGGTGAGACGATGAGAGGTGCCCGTAACGGTAAGCCGCGTCACGTCGGACGATGTCCAAACAGGAGTGGACCCCTCGGCGTAACGCAAAGTGTATTCCGAGATCTCGTGAGTGCCAGTCAACAACGGCGCGGACCAAGCCACGTTGAGCGCGCCAGAACCGTCGGGCGAGGCGCTCAAGCCGCTGGGCAAGGAGGGTGCGCCCCGCGGCACTACTTCCACGGTCTCCCAATTGCTGCTGGTCTCGTAGTTCACCGCGCGGACCGCTATCTGATACGTCCGGCCGTTCACCAGCCCCCTGATCTCCTGCCCAGTGGTCTCTGTCAACGGAAGCCGCACCCATCGCTCCTCGCCGTTCGTCGCGCGGCCAACGGCCCTTGCCTGCCCGTCGGCGACCGAGCCCTCCCCCAAGGTGCTGCCACGGCCTACCGACCGGCCCTGCAACGATTCGGGCACGAGCCGATACCAAACCTCGAATCCACGCACCGGGCTGCTGCCGTAACTGTTCGGGTCCGGCAAACTCCAGCTGACCGTGACCGTCCGACTGCTCGTCTCGGCATCCGCGACCACGGGCTCGCCCGGCGGATCAGGAAGATTGACCGTGAAGATCGAGGCGCCGTCAGAACGGCTGTCCAGCACGAACAAACGCCCATCGCCGTCACCCCAGATATCGGCCAACTGCACATCCGAATCGAACGGACCCAGATCCCGCAGAGGATCCCTCTCCGACTGAGTTGAGTGTAGATGTCGTGTGCTGATGTCCAGGTCGGCGCAGCAGCGCGTCCACGGCGAGCGCGGCTCGATGTCGGCCCAGCGGGCCATCTCGAAGCGCCGCGGTGACCGCGGCGGCGACGGCCGGCGCGCCGTAGCCGTCGGGCAGCACCGCGTAGCGGCTGGTGCGCTCCACGAGCGTGAAGGTTCGCTTTGCCGAATCCCCCCAGGTGCGCGGGTCGTTCGCGTAGCACGCGATAGATCGTCTCCGCGCACACGCTCATCACTCGGTCTGCGACCCACATAGTCGTACCGTCAGACCACAAGCCGTACGGCCGCTGCATAGAGACGACATCATCCCGTAGAAGCGAAATGACAGCGACCGGCGACGTAGGTCCGCCGTCGGCGATCTTCAGCGTGTCGAAGTCCTCGTCCCGATTGCGCTCCCCGGTGCTCGCGTAATAGGCGTAGATCTTGACGTCGTCGCCGTCGCTCACCCAGATGGTCGTACCGTTACTCCATACGCCGAGCGGAGCGTCGTTGCCCGCAACGTGCATCGGGTTGGAAAATCCATTTCCGGAACGCCTTCCCAGGGCGAAGGACTCGTCGGCCTCCTTGGACACCTGCCCCGCCTTGGCGACGCCGTGCGGAGGCTCGAAAAGGACTCTGACCGACCACTCGGGATTGTCTACGATGAAGAAGTCGGAGTTGTCGCCCCACAATCCGTGAGGCGCGGAAAGAGGCAGATCCACGACGTCCTCGGCGTACAGGCGCTCCTTCGACCCCAGGTCGTACGCCCGCAGCGACGACGGCGGGTACACGTCCTCGACCGTGAGCCACAACGTCGAGCCATCGCTCCAAATGCCGTTGAACCGTTCGAGACAGCCGCTGCATCCCCACTGGACCTGCAAGCGCTCGAGGTTGTAGAACCCCCGGCCCGCACGATTCGCCGCGACCGCCCACGGACCCCACTGATGATTCTCAACAGCATTGACGCGCACCTGATATCGGCCGCCCGCCACCAGCCCCGTCACCCTGACTGACTGGTCCGTCGCACCACTCGCCGCCGACGTCCACCTGCCGCGAGTGCCGTCCAGACGATACTGGACGTCATAGGTAGTATTGGTAGCCCCCGCAGGCGCCTCCCACGAAATATCCAACGCTCGATCCCGGCCGCCTTCAGGCCCGGTCTCGGTGTCCCCGGTCACGGTGAGCCCCTCGGGCGCCCCAAGCGTGCCGACCGCGAGCGCCGGACTTGCTAACAGCTTCGCCCACGGGCCGTGGCGTTCGCCCAGAACACCTCGCACCCGGATGTCATAAAGCGTGCGATTGACGAGGTCCGAGATCGTCTCGCTCACCGCCGCACTGTCAGCACGACTGACATCGCGCCACGAAGTCTCCCTGTCAGCGCGATACTGCACCTCATAACCCGTCGGTTGCCCTCCGCTGTCCGACTGCTCCCAGCTCACCGTCACTTTTTTGTCGCCGTTCACGACAGCCGCATCCGCAGGCAGGCCCGGACGGCGCAACAAATCGAAAGCCACAAGCCGACTCCCAGTCGAGAACCACGCAGACCCCTCGTCAGCCCAGATACGCGCCCCGGCGTTGTTGATGCCCGTGGAGCTGCCGCGTGCAACCAAGCTCGAATCGGCCTGCGGCACCCGCTCCTTGGTGACGAGATCGAAAGCCTCTACATTGCGGTCCTTTTCCCAATGAATCCAGATAGTCACCCCGTCGGTCCACCCGCCGTTCGGTTTCCTGTAGAGGGACCGAGGCCCGACGCTGAACTCATGATGGGGCGCTCGCGCCTTGGTATCAAGGTCGAATGCAAACGCATAAGAATAAATCGAGTCGAGCACCCACATTGTCTCGCCGTCGGACCACATGTCGCGGATCACCATGCTGTACCTCGGCGGCAGCAAGCGCCCGAAATCCTGCGATTCCACACGCGCCTGAGTCTCCAAGTTGTACGCATTCACAAACCGCTGCGAATAGATGTCGGGAGCGAAAACGCTATACGCAACCCACAAGTAGGTCCCGTCCGACCAGATCGCCTCGATGTAGTAGTCGTCGACATCGACATCTCCCGAGACCACGAGCGCTTCCGCAGAGAACAGCTCGCCTGAGGAAAAATCGTCGGCCTCGTCGCGTGCCCCCGTAGCCAGACTGAACGCCCGAATCTCGTTCCTGCCTGCCACCCACATCGTGGAGTCGTTCGACCACACGCCGGTGACCTCGTGCAAGTCCTTGAAGCCGTCGCGAACGATCCCCCCAGGCGTCACCGTCGCCCAGGCGCCACCCCCGACGCTGTTGACGGCGCGTACCTGGATGTCGTACTTCGCGAGCTTCCTCACGCCGCTCACCGTTGCCGTCGTAATCGCCGGGTCCGTAATCGGATCGTCAACCACCCACGCACCCCGACTCGACGTCTCCGCGAAGCGATAGCGCACGTCGTAGCCCGTGATTGCGGCGGTGCCCTGCTCCACGGTGGGGGCGGTCCACGAGAGCTCGAAACCGCCGACCAGGCCAGTCGAGGTCAGCGCCTGCGGCGCCGGAGGCGTGCCGGCCGCGGCGGGTTCCGTCGGAATCGCAGTGGCCTCCACCCAATCCGACGGCAGCTGTCCGTTCAATGCACGCACCGCGACCGCGTAGTCGATGTAGTCGACGAGACCAGTGACGGTCTCGGTGAGAGCGAGCGGCGACGAGCGCCGGACGGACGTCCAATCGCCGGAATCAAGCTGCCGGTACCGAACTTCGTAACCGACGATGTCGCTGCTGCCCTTGTCCTCGTCGGGGACTGCGCTCCATGTGAGCGTCAAGCTGCCGGAGGACCCGGCTTCGGCCGCCGTGAGGTCCTCCGGAGCGCTTGGCACCACCGGAGGCATCACAGAGTAGATCTTGTCATCACGATTGCTGAGTGCCCAGAACGTGCTCCCGTCAGCAGACCACACGCCGTTCAGCCCGGCCGCACCGGGCACCCGGAAGTCGAAGTCACTGTCATTACGTCCGGTATCGAAGTCCTCACCGTGCAGGATGCCGGTGTACTGGCCAGGCGTGCCTCCGTCATGGAAGTCGTACACGGCCCATGCATTCTTGGCGGTCGGGTTGCTCGTGCTGCGCTCGGACCACGCGTCGAACGCCGTATAGAACTGCCACCGTTGCTCGAAGAAATCGCCGTAGTCGTACGTGTTTCCATCGACGACGTGGCCGTCGACAAGCGAGTAGAGGTGCGCTGCGGGTCTGCTGCCTGCGTCAAAAACCCAAAGAAATGTTCCGTCGGACCATAAGCCTGCGGGCGCTTCGTTCCTGGCATCAGCTGATGAATTGACGAGGTCAAACCCTTTGTCTGCGTCGTGCGTTCCGTCGGCGAGCGTGTAGGCATAGACATATGTCTCTGCCCGATCCACCACCCACAGCGTCGTGTCGTCCGACCAGATGCCGTAGGGGTTGGCGTTGTCGCCGTGGAGGTCGAGATCCTTGGGGGCGTCTCGCTCGCGAGGAGTGCTCATGGCGTACGCGTAAATCTTGCCGTCCGCCGAGTCCGACACGTACATTGTGGTCCCGTCTGACCACAGGTCCTGAGCGTCGGTGTTGCCCGCCGCTTTCAGCGAGTCGAAGTCGGCTCCAGCGCTGACGCCGCTGTCGAAGATATCGGTAGCGCCCCCCGCCGTCGATATCGGCGAGAGCGCCAGCGCTGCTGCGATCACGACAGTCATCACGGCACGGGGCGTTGATCTGAGCACCGTTGCCTCCAGTTTGCCCGACGGCCTGGGCACGGATACACCCTAAGCGCAGATGCGTGCACAACGGAATCTCAGCTAATCCTTGAATCACCATAGATGTGATGGAGACACTGGGGTGCTTTGCCACGGGGTGCTGCTCACGCTGCGCCTCGACGGTCTACCCCAGGCATCGCTGGTCACCATGGGCCTCGACGAGAGCGGCACGGCGGTGCTCGTGAGCAGCTGCCCCGAACGGGCCAAGACGCTCAACCTGCAGCGTTTGATGTCCGCCGCGTCTTCCTGCCCGCCCGTGAGCTGCTGGTGGTCTGAGATGTCGTCGGCGACGCGGCCATGGCCTTGGCCAACGACGAGGCTGCGGTCCAAACCGCTCAGCTTGAGGATTGAACCGAGCGTCAGCGGGAAGGGACAGCGCGGGCGGCGATGTGGGACAGGGCGGCCGTGGGGTTGAGGGGGGCCTCGCGGTACAGGCGTGGCAGGATCGACTCTTCCACGTAGCCGTTGCCGCCCACGCACTCCAACGCTTCGCGCACCACTGGGCTCGAGCGCTTCGTCAGCCAGTACTTGCCCACGGCGGTCGCCAGCCTTGAGAAGGCGGCCCCGTCGGGATCCGTCGGCACACGATCGAACGCACCCGACATGTGCGCCATCATCAGCGTTGCCGCCTCGACCTCCAGCTCCATGTCGGCGGCTGGTTCGCGCTCGCTTCCAATGTCATCGCATCATTCATGGCAAACAGTGTGGTGCGTGGCAGAGAGACGGGCACAGCAACGGCAACCGGGGCCCGACGCCGCCGAACAGCTTCACGTCAGCCCCGTTTCTTCAACGGCTGCCCAACTCGTACGCAGCTCTGCGGGAGAACCTGGTCTCGGCTTAGCGCCGGCCGGTCTCGGTTTCGCAGCCGGTGACAATGTCGCCTCCGGAGCAGGTGTCAGCGTCTGAACCACCGTCGAGCTGATCGTTGTCTTCGTCGAGGCCGCCTTGGAGGTAGTCGTCGCCGCTGTCGCCATGAAGTTGGTCGTCACCCCAGCCTCCATAGAGCCGGTCGTCGCCGGGGCCGCCGTGGAGCATGTCGTGACCGGTGCCGCCGCTCAATTGGTCGTGATCGTTCTCGCCGAACAGTGCGTCATCGCCGGGGCCACCCCACAGTGCATCGTCTTGGGGGCCGCCGTCGAGGTGGTCGTTTCCGGATCCGCCATGCATTCTGTCGGCGCCGACATCGCCTCTGAGCGTGTCATTGCCTGAGTTGCCCCACAGGGAGTCGTCGCCGGGACCGCCTTCAAGCGTGTCGTCGCCGAAGCCGCCTCGCATCGTGTCGTTGCGGAGGCCACCGTCGAGGTCGTCGTTTCCGGAGCCGCCCCACATCGTGTCAATGCCGATACCGCCGTCAAGCGTGTCGTCGCCCGCGCCGCCGTCAAGCTGATCGTCGCCCTCGTTGCCGTAGAGGATGTCGCCACCCGCCGCACCGAAGAGCCGGTCGTTGCCGGTGCCGCCATGGAGCGTGTCGTTTCCGACTCCGCCCCACAGCACGTCCTCGCCGTCGGATCCGTCGATGGGGGTTGCGTCTCCGCCGTAGAGCGTGTCGTTGCCAGTGCCGCCGATGATGATGTCGTTGCCGCCCAGGCCGTGAATCACATCGTCGCCTCCGAGACCGCAGACCACGTCATTGCCCGGAGTGCCCCGGAGCGTGTCATTGCCCGCTGTGCCCATGATCGTGCAACCCGTCGTGCCCGCCACCACGGTCACTTGCGCTGTGGCGCACTGCCGGAGCGTGTCGCACACTTGGTAGGCGAACGATGCGTGCCCTCCCGACGCCGAAGCGACGTATTCGACGACGCTGTGGCCGTAGCTGACCTCGACGACGCGTGCTGTGCCGACAGTCGGTTGTCGGGTGATGGTGAGACGCCTCGGGTCGAGGTTCTCGTTCGGATCGTGATCGTTGGCGAGCACATCGATGCTCGCTGTCTGGGAGGCGCCCACCCACACCCAGTCGTCGACGGGTTCGGGACCAGAGAACTGCACCGTGATCGTGGGAGCAACGTTCAGCTCCCAGCCGCCTGGCTCGTCATGAATCGTGTCGGCGAGGTCGAGGCTGTGGACCGTGTCAAAGCCCGTGCCGCCGTAGACGACATCAATGCCGGAACCGGCGACGATCGTGTCGTCAGAGCCTCCGGCGTGAATCGTGTCGTTCCCGTCGCCACCGTAGATCCACTCCACTCCCGCGCCACCGACGATCAGGTCATCGCCTGCGCGGCCGTCCATGATGTGAAACGACCAGCGATCATCCCGGTCCGGCACGCACAGCACATCGTCGCCGTCGGTTCCGACGATATTGACCTCGTCTTTAACGCCGGTGATGGTGCATTGCAGGGTGACCTCGATGGTGACGTCACCACGGGTTCGAAGACCCCAGCTGTCCTCCACCAAATAGTGGGTGCTCACGGTGCCCGAGAAACCTGTATCCGGCCTGAACGTGACGATGCCGGTGTCCTCGTCGACGGTGAACTCCCCGCCCGCAGCGCGTCCGACCTCCACGCTGTGACGCAAGAGCGATCCTCCGGTGGGTGCAATGTCGTTTGCCAGCACCGGAATCTCGACAGCGGTACCGAAATCGGTCGACGCTGTGTCATCAAGTGCGCACAGCGCCACGCCGGGAGAGGTCACGATCGGGCTCAGCATCAGTGCGGTGTGAACCCCGCCTCCGTCGTTCGGTCCCATCGCACGGAACGCAAAAATCCTCGGGGCTGCATCCTCGCTGGACGACGGCGCATCCGGAATCACCCACAGCACGTCGATTTGCCCGGCTGGGTCGGCGGTCGCAGGCGGAAGACGTGGCGCATCGAGCAGCACCCCCTCCGGAGAGAGCAACGACACCCCCACTCCTTCGAATTCGACGGATGAACTGGCAGCGAATCCAACGGAGAGGAGTCTCACTGAGTCTCCGGGGCTCAGGATCTGAGCTCGCGACGCGCAATCGGATTCGCTGTTCACAGCGGCAAATGCCAAGAAGCCAGTGGATGCCTGGCTCGAGGTGTCCCCGGCCTCTCCCGGGGTGGAATCCGAGGATTGCTCTGATTGGGACTGCGCCAAGGTGATGATCCAAGCTGCCACCCTTGCTTGCGTATCCCATCGATCGTGACCGGCGACCCGAATGGGGTCGAAGACTCCCATGCTCGTTGCCAGCCAGACGTCAGACAGCGCTGCGGGGCCGCCGACGACGTAGTGCCGAGATGCCGTTGCTGAGGCGATGGCGTCCGCAGAAGTCGGAGGGCGTTTCGCCTTTGGATCGCCGGCGTCGAGAAGGCACCTTCCGAGCCGGTCGGGGTGGACCGCATCGAGCGCCTCAGCCAACATGTTCGCCGCAGCACGATCCTCAACGACGGACAGGTTCGCGACTACCGCCGCACCCGAACAGTCATCGTTCGGTGGCAGCGTGGGACTGCTCGCCTGTTCGTTGCCATAAGTAGCGACTGGCTCATCGAGCTCCAACGCGATGATTGCCCGAGCGACAGCGGCCTGAGTGTCCCAGCGAGTGGCGCCCGCGATCCGTATCGATTCACTCACGCCAAGTGTGCCCAGCAGCCACGCGTCCGGAATCGCAGCGGGTCCGCCGACCACGAACACTCGGCTCGCCTCGCTGACCGCCGCTCGAGTGGCCGGCACGTCTGCGCCGGATGCAGGATCGCCGGCGTCCAGCAAGCAGCGCTCGCCGTTGAAATGACGCAAGGCTTCCGCGAGCATGTTCGCGGCGGCACGATCTTCGACAACGGTCAACTTTGCGATCACTGCGTCAGAGCTGCACTCGGTGTTCGGCGGAGGTGCCGTTTGCGCCCCAGCGACACGCGGCAACCCCACCATCACGAGCAACACGGCGAGAAGACCTGCGGTGTACCCCGGGGCCTTTGATGCGCCGTGAGTTCGTCCGTGATCCCTCAACGTTGCGAACCGTCGAACCGCCGTGGCGAATAGCCGGACGAGCGGTCCACGTCCAGCATCCACGCGGGCGCTCACAAGTCACGCATCAGATGTAGCCCGCCCGTTGTCCGAAGCACGGCCCGAGAAGATAGCGAGTGCTTCCGCCGGAGACTCGGCGAACCCGTCAACTAGCGGCCTTGCCAGTCGGGGGTGCGACGTTCGAGGAATGCTGCGGCACCCTCGGCGTGGTCGGCTGTGGTCTTGAGGACGCTCTGTCCTAGCCGTTCGAGACGTCGGCCGGTCTCGTGATCGACATCGGTGCAGGTGTTGAGCACGGTCTTGGCCATGCCGAGTGCGAGCGGGGCGAAGGCGGAGAGTTCCTCGGCCAAATGCAGGGCCCCTGCCACGGCCTCGCCCTCGGGGGCCACTTCGGTAGCAAGTCCCATGGCCTTGGCAGCGTCGGCGCCGACGTTGCGCGACAGCATCACCAGCTCCTTGGCGCGGCCGAGCCCGACGTAGTGCACCAGGCGGGAGCAGCCGCCTGAGCCTGGGATGAGCCCCACCTTGGCCTCGGGCATGACGAAACGGGCGTTGGCCGCGATGACCCGGAAGTCGCACGACAGGGCCAGCTCAAACCCGCCACCGGCGGCCACACCGTTCACCGCGGCGATCACCGGGACCTCAAGCGCTTCGATCAGGTCGAACACTGAATGGATGCCGCGGGCAACCGCCCGGAAGCCGCGGGTGCCCATCTCGGTCAGATCGCCCATCTCCGAGACGTCCTCGCCAGCCGAGAACGCTCGGCCGGCGCCGGTGATGATCAGCGCTCTGATGCCGGTCGCCATCGCTGTCTGTTCGACCGCATCGCGCATTTCGGCTCGCATGGCGGCGTTCCAGGAGTTGAACTTCTGCGGCCGGTTCAGCGTCAGGGTTCGGACGTCGTCGCGGTCTTCCAGCAGTAGGTGCTCGTAACTCATCTGATCTCCCTATTCGTCGGGGCCGTCGCGCAGTACGACAATGCCCGTGGCGACGACTTCACCGCGCTGGTTGCGTACCTCCACGCCTCGATCGTGCTCCCCGAAACGCACTGGCGACACCGTCAGGTCATCGCCAGGAAAGACCGGTCCGCGCAGCCGAACGTCGAGATTCAGAATCGCATCGGCGCCGAACTGCGCGACGAGTGCATCGAGCGCGATGGCGGTCGTGTGCGAAGCCTGAACCACCGCGTCGGGCAGCCCAGCCCTGGCCGCAAACTCGGGATCGGTGTGCACCGGGTTTTCGTCGCGCACACCGACGACGAAGCTGCGCATCGCTTCCCTGGTAATCCTCGGCGCGGTGGTGGGGGCGAATTCGAATTCGCTCACGTTGTCGTCTCCCCTGCCGAACCCTCGCCATCTGCCGCTACAACGCTCGCCGAGGCGGCAGCCGGTTTACGTTCGACGAACACAGTCCGTTGGCGCTGTATCAGCTCCCCGTCGGCGCCGCGGTACTCCGATAGCACCGTGGCGAGATGCAGCGCTCCCTTGTCGATGATGTCTTCTACCGACACCACCACGGACACTCGCTCGCCCAATCGGAATGAACGATGCCACTCAAACGACTGGCCGCCAGCGAGACCCCGTTCGAGGCTGAGGCCGATGGGTCCCACCACCGAGTCACCGCCACCGACGGTCGGGCCGAAGAACGGCAGCCGCAGCGCCACCTCGCCCGCAGTGGGCGTTCCGAGCGCATCCACCAGCAGTGCGACCGACTCGGGTTCGACCACCACCTCGGTTTCCACCAGAACTTGGCCCAGCGTCTCGAGATTCACACCGCTTCCTCGTTCCGCATGCTCAGTACGAACCCAACAATTGCCATACCTTCACCAACAGGTCCTGGTCGTCGCCCGCAGATGGCGGATCGGAAGCTGGCCGCATGTGCCATCCGTACGGCTTGTTGATGACATGGACGCGAGGCTCTGGCGACGACTTGTCGCCGCTGTCGAACGCTCCCACGACGAGCGTGTGTTCGCCTTCGGCGACCCAGAAGCACTCCCAGTGCATCGACGAGGAGGTCTCGATGAAAGCCACCTTGGACGCCGGCCTCGAAACCTTGACTGCCAGCCCGCCCGCGCTCGCAGGATCCATGGCTGGCTAGAGAAACCGGCGGTTCAGCCGATTCGGCGGCACCTCGATCTCCAGCTCTTCGAGCAGCGGCACCGTGTCAGCGATGTACTGTCGGCGGAGGTCGGCGTTGTTCTTCTTCCGCAGGCCCCACCGCACGTAAGCGTCGCCGAAGTCGGAGTCAGACCGGCCGAACATGTCAAGCGCTGCAGGCCACCAGACGTGGATTCGCTCGTTGGCCTCGTTCAGGCCCTCGGGCGTCTGGCAGATGAGTCGCAGATTGCGCAGTCCGAGCGTGCAGTGGAACAGCTCTTCTTTGTGCACCCGCGTGGCGATATCGAGCAGCGGCTTGTATGGCACACCGTCCCAGGTCTCACCGATGTACACACCGACCCGGTCGATCAGCGCGTGGAAGTACGACAGGTCACAGAACGTGTCCATCCGCAGTCGGAACGCGTACTGCTCGATCGGTCGGTCAACCTTGTCGACCCCCAGCCCGGCGAGGATCTGGGCGTTGATGATCCCGTGCTCAACCTCTTGCTGCATCAGCTTGACCAAGAGTCCCTTGGTCGCCTCGTCCGGTGCAAGCCGGAGGCAGCGATCCCAGAGCTTGGTCAGCAACTCGGTGTAGTGCGGATTGGTGCTGTTCTCGACGTGGTAGCTCAGCATCCGCACGAGCAACTCAGAAAACTCGGCCGGCATCTCGGGATCGCCCTCGTCCCAGATTCGCTGCGGCTCTTGCGTTCGCTCCAACGTTGCTGTGCTCATGTCACTCCCACGTCGCCATGATCTCGGTGGCAAATGTCCAGCAACATCCCGGCGGCATCCCTGCAGCATCCGAGAGTACTCAGCCTCAGGTCTGCGCGCCGGTCTCGGTGCCGAGGTACGCAGCACGCACGGCCGGATCAGCCTGCACCTCGTCGGGCGTGCCGACGCTGATCACTTTGCCTTGATCGAGCACGTATATCCGGTCGCTGATGCCGGTGATGAAGTTGAGATCGTGATCGATCACCAAGACGCCCGCGTCGACTGCCGCAGCCATGTGGCGAATCCGCCGGATCATCTCGGTGGACTCGGCATCGCTCATGCCGCTCGTGGGCTCGTCCAGCAGCAGGAAAGCCGGCGCCATGGCTGCCGCGCGGGCCAATTCCAGCCGTCGGGCACTGCCGTAGTCAAGTTCGCGGGCGCGGCGAGCCCTCACCTCCCACAGGCCAGCCTCGGCGATGAGCGCGTCCACCGGCGGATGGGTCCCGGGCCGGTGCCGGGCTGCCACACGGCTGGCCAGCTCCACGTTCTGGCGCACTGTCAGCGCTCCGAAGAGCCGCAGGTTCTGGAACGTGCGCAGCAGACCTGCACGAGCGATCTCATGGCTCGGCTCGGCATTCAGCTCACGCTCGCCAACCCTGAACCAGCCTTCAGCAGGTTCGACGATCCCGGTGATCACGTTGACCAGCGTCGTCTTGCCGGCCCCGTTGGGGCCGATCAATCCGACGACCTCATCGGGCGCCACGGTGAGGCCTGCGCCGTCGAGGGCTCGAAAGCCGCCGAAGTTGACAACGAGGTCGCCCACCTCGAGGGCTGCACCTTCATGGGCCACCTTGGCGTGCAGGCCCACCGGCGCGACTTCGGCCAGCGGTTCGGGTCGAACCTCGGGCTTACGGCGCTGCCACCGACGCCACAGCCAGGCATCAAGCTCCCAATCGCCTATGAGACCATCCGAACGGAAGATCATGAAGCCGAGCATCGCCAGACCCAAGAAGACCGTCTGAAGGTTCTCGCGGAAAATCCAATCCAGCGGTGCAGTATCGAGGTTGAGTCCGAACAACTCAAAGCCGTCTTGTCCCAGACGTCGGGCCAATTCGCGCCCAACCGTCATCACCGCAACTCCGACGAGCGCTCCGGTAACGCTGTTGCGGCCACCGACAATCAGCATGGTCAACGTGAGCAGCGTGTAGCTGAAGAAGAAATTGTCGGGAAGGATCGAGCCGTTCTCGAACACCCTCAGCGAGGACCCGGCGCTGACAACAACTACCGAGATGAGCAGCGCCGCTGTCTGCTGCACGAGCGGGTTCACGCCCATAGCGCGTGCCGCCAAGTTGTCCTCGCGGGCCGCAACTGCGAGCTTGCCGCTGCGGCTCTGCGCATAGAGCCGCGCAACGATCAACGCCGCCAACAGGCAGGCATATATCGGCAGCCTGCTGTCAAGTGCAGCCCCGACCTTGAAGGTAAGACCCGCTCGATCGCCACCAGTGAGATCAGGCCAGTTACGGGCCACCTCATGGGCGACGAACAGCAGTGCCAAGGTGATGACCGTTGCCGCGACAGCACCCGATTCCGCACCCGAGCGCGCCAATCCGATACCCACCACAAGCGCTACCAACAACGTCACCCCGATGGCCACGGCAATCGCCAGCCCCGGATTCAGAAGAACTTCGTCCAATCCGAAAGGGGCATCGGGAATGCGCTTGAGCTTTTCTGCGGGGCTGATGGCCAGAACCGCAAAGGCGTAGCCGGCGATCGCGCCGAAGCCGATGTGACCGAATGACAGCACGCCTGTATTGCCGACGTAGATCTGGATGCCGAGCACGATGATGGCGTCGATCAGCATGACCGTCACCAAGCGTTCGGCGGCTCTGCCTTGCGTGCTCTGGTAGAAGAGTCCGCCCGCCAGAAAGACAGCGAAGAGCACGGCGGATCCCAGAATTGGGAAGCCGACATCGCGTCCGAATCGAGGAAACATCAGACCCGTTCGGCGTGCGCCACGGTGATGAGGCCCTGTGGCCTGAAGATGAACAGCAAGGCGATCAGCAGGAACACCACACCTTCGGTGAGACTGGCGACGCTGTCAGGCAGGCGCGACCGCAACAGCACTTCCGCCAAGCCCAACGCCAGACCGCCGATCACCGCCCCTCGGAGACTGCCGAGACCGCCGATGAGCGCCGCCAGCACGCCCTTGAGCATGGGAGCGATGCCCGCGGTGGGGTTGATGCTGCCGGCCCGCATCAGCCAGAAGACCCCAGCGATGCCAGCGAGCAATCCTGACAGGGCGAAGGCGCCTCGAATCACGGTGTCGGACCGCACGCCCATCAGCCGGGCGGTATCGAAGTCGGCTGCGGCGGCGCGCAGCGACAGCCCGAACATGGTCCGCTGCAGCAGCAGGGTCGTGCCGATCAGCGTCAGCATCGTCACCACGATGACGACGGTGTCGAATACCTCGATATTGAGCGACCCGACCGAGTAGGTGTTCGTCACCCAAGTGGGCCTCGCGAACGGCTTGACCGACGCCGACACGTACAGCAAGAACATTGCAGAGACCACGAAATGCACGCCGAAGGAGGTGAGCAGCAGCGTGAAGTCCGAGCTTCCTCGCACCCGCGAGAAGGCGACCCGCTCGATCACCAACGATGTCAGCACCGCGCTCACCACAATCATCGGTGCCGCCACGTACCACGACCCGTTGCCGCCGAGGGTCCACAGCGCCACGTAGCCCCCGACGGTGATGAGTTCACCGTGGGCGAAATTCAGCAGGTGCATGACGCCGAAGACCACGGCCACACCCAGCGCCAGCAGTGCGTAAATGCTGCCCCGGCCAAGACCGTCGATGAGGTTCTGCGCCAGTTCGGTCATCCCGGGCTACCCACCGCGCCGTGTGACTCGCTCGCGCCGACGGCCTGCGGCAGCCCTTCGGCGGCAGGCGATTCGTGCCCGACGAAAGTGTCGAACAAGTCGTCTCGCTGGCTCAGCTCGGTGCCCGTACCCGAGGCCACCACCTCGCCGCTGCGCAGCACATATGCATGGTCCGACATAGCCAGCATTCGTGCCGCGTTCTGCTCCACAACCAGCAACGTGCGGCCTTGGTCGCGCAGCGTGCCGATCAAGTCGAACACCAGATCGACGAGCAAAGGAGCCAGGCCCAGCGAGGGTTCGTCCATCATCAGCAACCGAGGAGCCGACATCAGTGCTCGCCCGATGGCCAGTTGCTGTGCCTCGCCCCCAGACAGATACCCGGCCGAGATATCCCACTTCTCCCTCAGCACCGGAAAGCGCTCTGCCATTTCATCCAGCAGTTCTGCACGCTTCGCCGACGGCAGGGTCACTCCACCGATCTTCAGGTTCTCGCCCACGGAGAGGTCGGCAAAGATGCGACGGTGCTCAGGCACGAGCGCCACTCCCGAACGCAGCAACTTCTCTGGCGAGTGGCCAGTGATGTCCTGTCCCTCGAAGGTGACGCGGCCTTCGGCTGGAGAAATCAAGCCGGCGATGGCCGACAGCAACGTGGTCTTGCCCGCGCCGTTGGGTCCGATGAGGCCGACGACCTCACCGGACCCGACGCTCAAGGTCGCGCCACGCAATGCTGCGATTGAGCCGTACCGAGCGGTGAGGCCTTCGACTTCAAGCATTTCGATCGCGAGGCCGTTGCGTCCGGCGTTGTTCCCGCTCCTGCGGCGCCGAAGCGGATCTATTCGATCGTGGCGACGAGTACGTCCTCGCCGTTCACGATTCGATTGATCGGCACCGCCTTTGGCGGGATGCCGTTCGTGCCCCTGTAGGTGATCTCGCCTGACAACCCCTGGAAGCCAGAAATCTGCTTGACGGCCTCGCCGATCTCGGCGGTGTCATCGCAGCCACAGTCGAGCATTCCCTGGATGCCGACGAACATCGAGTCGACGTACAGCGCCATGAAGCCTCGGCTCTCAAGTGCCTCGCCCTCGGCAGCCTCGTACGCGGCAAGCATCGAATCGATCCGGTCACCCGCGGTGATACTCGTGTGCGGGGTATGGGCGATGCCCTCGTTGTTCGCCTCGACCTGAATGCCGGTGGCGTCCAAAGCGTCGGTGCCGATGTAGGTGAGGCTGTCGAGTCCTTGGCCTTCGAGCTGGCCACGCAGAGCCGTCACTTGGAAACCCAATGCGGCCGAGAAGACGACCTCGTCGTTCTGCGAAATCTGAGCGATCTCATTCACCTGCGACGAGAAGTCGGTGTCGCCGGCCCATATGTAGGTCTGGACGCTCACCACCTCGCCCCCGCCGGCTTCGAAGGCGGCGATGAATGCATCGGGGTTCACGCCGGTGTAGGGGATGCCGGCGCCTTCGGTGAACACGATCGCCCTCGTGATGCCCTCGCCAAGCGCCCACTTGGCCGCAGCGCCCGACATCTGGTGGTCGTCGAAGGTGACCAGGTACGAGTTGATCGAAGCGTCTGCCAAGGTCGGCTCTGTTGATGCAGCCACGAACAGCGGAACATTGCCGCCGGTTGTCTGCAGAATCGGCAGCGCAAAGTCGGCGAACGGCGGGCCGATGAGGAAGTGAGCGCCCCAATCCAGCAGGTCGTCGGTGGCGAGCGCAGCGTCGTCGCCGACTTCGGCAACCCGTACTTCCACGGGCCGGCCGTTGAGCCCGCCGCGGCAGTTGGCGAGTTCCGCGACGAACGGCACCAGTTTGGAGCCGGGAATGTCGACGAATCCGACCACATCGCTGAAGTCCATCGCCATGCCCACTCGGATCGGGTCACCAGTCGGCGCTTCTTCGCAGCTCGTGAGATCGGCGCTCAAGATGTGGTCGATATCGATGCTGGTCATCGTGACGGCGGGCGCCGGAGCTTCGGTGGCAGCGGGTGCTTCGGTGGCTGCCGATGTCGGCTCGCTCTCTTGCGCGTCGTCGCCGCCGCATGCAGCACCGAGCAGCGCAACTACGGCCAGCAAAGCCAGGATGCGTCGTTTCATGGTGAACCTCTTCCCAGAATCAGATCGATGCTACTCCTCCGCTGAGATCGGCTCCGATAGGTTCTGCTGATCGTCCCCGGCAACAGCGATTGGGAAATCACGATGGCCAATCGACGTGTCCGCATGCTGTGGCCTGACCATCTTGGCCTTGCCCGGGGGAAGTACGTTCCAGCGGCGTTCGCACACGAAGGCACGGGCCACGCTGCAGCCGTCTTCAGCCTCGCGTACGACCGCTCGTTCATCGCAGCGCCTGGTTCAGGCGTACTCGACGGTTTTCCCGACATGCACGCCACATTCGATGAATCCGACCTGCGACCGGGCTGGGACGACGACCGCACCCAAGTGGCCGTTTGTGACCTGTCGCAAGGCGGCGAACCATTCCGCTACTCGGCCAGGTACGCGCTGCGCAAGGCGATCGCGGACTGGGAGGCACTGGGCTACCGCCCGATGGTCGGAATCGAGTTCGAGGCGTACGTGTTGGAGAAGACCCCCGAACACGGCTGGCAGAGCTGGGACACGCCCGGGTCGTATGTCTACGGAACCGGCCGCCTTGTCGACCCGGTGGGTCTGATCGACGAGATCGTCGATCTCGCGGCGGGCAGCGACATCGTCCTCGAATCGGTGAACGCCGAGTTCGACTCTGGCCAATTCGAGCTGACGCTGCGTTACTGCGATGCGTTGCGCGCCGCCGACGACGCATTCCTGTTCAAGCTGCTGGCGCGAGAGTGCGCCATGAAGCACGGCTTGCGGCTCACGTTCTTGGGCAAGCCGTACGAACAGTTCGAGGGCAACGGCGTCCACGTCAACTTCTCGCTAGTCGACGCCAACGGGGCGAACGCGCTCGTCGATACCAGCACCCACGACGGTTTGTCGGCATTGGCGCGTTCGTGCCTGGCTGGGCTGTGTGCCCATCATCAGGGGCTCACGCCGTTGTGCGCACCGACAGTGAACGCGTACCGGCGCTTGCGACCGTTCACGTTCAGCGGTCGGCGGGCCAACTGGGGCTACGACCACCGTGTGGTCGGCAACCGGGTGCCGCCCGAGCGGGGCGAGCGCACTCGCCTCGAGTCCCGCCTCGCAGACGGCACCTGCAACATCCACACAGCGATTGCCGCCGTGTTGCAGGCAGCGCGCCTCGGTGTGGTCGACGGTCTCGAGTGCCCGGAGCCCGAGACCAATGACGGCATGGATGCCTGGAACACTGACGTCACCTCGGCGCTGAACCTCGCGGATGCCCTGGCCGATCTGCGAGCCGATACGACCCTCACCAACGCGGTGAGCAGCGACCTCGTGGACAACTTCCTGGCCATCAAGGAGGCCGAGTGGGAGCGCTACGTCACTGCGGTGGGCGAGCCGTCAGAGAGCATCAGCGAGTGGGAGATCAGCGAGTATCTGCCGTTCCACTGAACTGGCTGATGCCATCGGGTGAGACCGAGCAGACGGCGCGGATCAGGTGAACTCGAGGTAGCGCTCGCGCTCCCAGTCGGAGACGTCGTCGCCGGCGGGGTCGCAGCCTGCGTCGACGAACTTCTCCAGCTCCGCGGTGGCCATCAGCACGAAGTTCGTCGAGAACTCCTTGCCCAACGCAGCCGCAAGCGCGCTGCCCTCGTACGCCGCGATGCCGTCCGCGGCGTTCGCGGGCAGCGGCGTCGCGTCGCCTGGATCGTCGTACTTGTCGCCGTCGCTCAGCGGTCCCGGATCCAGCTCGCGCTCAAGCCCGTCCGCGCCTGCCGCGAGCAAGCCCGCGATCATGAGATACGGATTGGCGTCAGATCCCGGCGCTCGGTACTCGACGCGGTTCGCATTTCCCGCTCCGACGGTGCAGCGGCACATCACCGACCGGTTGTCGAGCCCCCAATGCACGTGTGTGGGGGCAAAGGTGTACGGCCGCACACGCTTGTAGCCGTTCGGCACCGGGCTGCCGAGCAGCGACAGCGCACCAGCGTTGTCGAGCTGGCCAGCAAGCCAGTGCGACATCGTGGCATCGGGTGTGTCCTGCGACGACGCGAACACGTTGCCCCCGCCAGCGGTCAGGCTCGTGTGCACGTGCATCCCGCTGCCTGACGGCTCGGTCCACGGCTTGGGCATGAACGTGGCCTTCAGCCCCCACGCTGCTGCGACTTCCTTGACGATGCTCTTGTAGAGCGCCGTGTTGTCCGCGGTCGTCATGGCATCGGCGTGGGCCACGTTGATCTCGATCTGGCCAGGCCCGTATTCGGGATTCGATGATTCGACGGGGATACCGGCATCGATCATTGCCGTGCGCATTTCCCGCAGAACGTCTTCGAGATCTGCACGATCCGTCAGCGACGAGTACTGGATGTGGCTCTGCACGTGGGACCAGTCGTCCTCGCACAGGTAGAACTCCATCTCGGTGGCGACGACCGGGCTGTAGCCGAGCGCCTCGCATCGCTGGATCTGGCGCGCCAGCACCGTGCGCGGCGCCATCGAGTGCAGTCGGTGAGACGGATCGAGACTGGCCGCGAACACAAGCGCATAGCCGGGACGTTGGCCGAACAGCCGCAATGTTCCCAACTCGGGTACCAGGTGCGTGTCGAGAAATCCCTTGCCCATGTTGATGTACGGGCTGTCGACAAGATCGTTGTGCAGGTCGAAGATGTAGATGGCGTCGGCGATGTGACAGCCGCCCTCGGCGACGGAGCGCAGAAAGTGGCCCACGGGGAAGCGCTTGCCGCGCAGGTGACCGTAGGTATCAACGATCGCGACCTCGACGGTGTGCACGTCGGCAGACCGCAAGTCGGCTTCGGTTTCGGCAAGGGTGGTCATGGGCTGATTCCTCGGTCATGTTCGGGTGCAGGGCGGGAGGATGTTCTGCCTGTGGGCGGGCACAGACTTAGCATTCGCCCATGCCACGTGCGGTCAACACCGAGAACGACATCGACATCGCGGACGCGAACCGCTACGCGACCGGCATCCCGTGGGACGACTTCGCGACGCTTCGCCAGCGGCCGGGCCTGCATTGGAACTCGTACGGGGACGGCGGTTTCTGGGCGGTGGCTCGGCACGACGACGTGTGCGAGGTGTCCCGCCATCCCGAACGCTTCTCGTCGGCGATCGGTCACGTGAACCTGTGGGATCTCGAAGCCGATGCACTGGAGGCCCGTCGCTCGATCCTCGAGCACGACCCGCCGGCGCACACGCGACTGCGCAGAGTCGTGAGCAAAGCCTTCACACCGCGCCAGATGCGTCAATACGAACAACGCACTCGCGAGATCGCAGACGAGCTGCTCGATGTCGTGATCGAGCGGGGCGGCGGCGACTGGGTCGATCTCGTAGCGGCACCGCTGCCGATCCGCGTGATCATCGCCATCTTGGGGGTGCCTCCCGAAGACGCGAACTACATGGTCGAGCTGTCAAATCATCTGGTGGAAGGCACCACCGACTCCCAATCGCTTCCACCAGATGCATACGGCAACACGACGCCACTTCGCCTGCTTCCTTTTGGCAGCCCTGCTGCGTGGGGCCTGTATGCGTACGGGGCAAAGCTCAGCGACCAACGCCTCGATCAGCCGACAGACGACCTGGTGAGCCACTTGGTGCACGCCGAGGTGGGGGGCGACCGTCTCACGGCAGCCGAGTTCCGGAATTTCTTTCAGGTGCTCGTGTTCGGCGGCAACGAGACGACGCGCACAGCGATCACTCACGGGACGATCGCGTTCGCCGAGCATCCGGAACAGTGGGATCGGCTAGCGGCAGATCACCGCTTAGTGCCGAACGCTGTCGAGGAAGTCATCCGCTGGGCTTCGCCGATCCTGCACATGCGGCGAACCGCCGCGGTCGATACTGAGCTCGCTGGCACCGCCATCTCCGCCGGGGACAAAGTCGTCATGTGGTATCCGTCGGCCAATCGGGATGGAGCCACGTTCGATCGGCCCGACGAGTTTGATATCGGCAGGGTTGACAACGCGCAGATCGCATTCGGGGGCGGCGGGCCGCATTTCTGCTTGGGCGCCTTCCTGGCACGAATGGAGCTGCGCGTGCTGCTCGAGGCGATGCTGGATCGAGGTGTCCGACCTGCCAGCGCTGCGAACCTGGTGCGGATTCCGTCCAACTTCGTTCACGGCGTGGCGTCGGTCGACATTGGCGTCGACGGCACAACTGCGCCTGTGCGAGGGTGATGCAATGAGCACCTGGGCCGAGCCGTATCTGAACGACTTGGGACCCGACAACGCCAACATCTCCGACCACGACGTCTGGACCCAGGGTGTCCCGCACGCCACGTTTGCACGCTTGCGGCGCGACGAACCGGTGACGTGGATCGACGAGGTCGACGGACGCGGATATTGGGCTATCACCAAGTACGACGACGCGTTCCGCATCAGCAGGGACGTGTCGACCTTCACTTCGTCACGAGGCATCCGGCTTGAGGACATGGAGCCCGACGAACTGGTAGCTCGCTGCACGATGATGGAGATGGATCCTCCCGAGCACACCAGATTCCGCCGCCTGGTGAGCCGGGGCTTCACGCCGCGAGTCGTCAACACGTACGAAGCGGCAATTCGTGCACTGGCCTGCGAAGTCCTGGACCGGGCCCTGCCGAAGGGTCGCTTCGATTTCGTGACCGAAGTGGCGCAGGAACTGCCGATGCGAATGCTGGGTCGCATGCTGGGCACCAGCGACTCCGACGGCCACCAGCTCGTCGAGTGGGGCGATGCGCTGCTCGGCAACACCGATCCCGACTTCACCGACTACCCGGTCGGACTCGTCGACACCGACGAATTCCGTTTCATGCCGTTCCGAAGTCCTGCCACGGTGAAGATCTTCGAATACGCCGCGGAACAGGCCCAAAAGCGACGCGAGTGCCCGACAAGGGACGTGATCAGCCAACTGCTGGCCCCCACCACTGACGGCTCGCCCCTGACGGACCTGGAGTTCAAGAATTTCTTCACGCTGCTGATCGCCGCAGGCAACGACACGACCCGCTACACGATGACGCACGGGCTGTGGGTGCTCTTGGCACACCCCCACGTCTATGACACCTGGCGAGCTGCGGTGTTGGCCGGCGACGAGTCGCTGACCGAATCCGCCACAGAGGAGGTGCTGCGAGCCAGCTCGGTCACCACGCACTTCCGACGCACCGCAACTGTGGACACCGAGATCCGCGGTACCAAGGTGCGGGCGGGCGACAAGGTGGTTCTCTACTACGTGAGCGCAGACCACGATGAGGATCGGTTCGCTCACCCGTTCAGATTTGATTTGGCGCGTCAAGACAACGAGCACATGGCCTTCGGCCGGAACGGCCCTCACCTGTGCCTGGGTGCGTGGTTGGCGCGCATGGAAATCAAGGTGGTCTTCGAGGAACTGCTGCGACGGGTGGTCAGGATCGAACAAGACGGCCCGATCGAGTGGCTGCGATCCAACTTCATCTCCGGCATCAAGCACTTGCCGGTCTCGGTGGCCGAATTGGATGCGCATGGACTGGCCGCGTGAGGGCGCTCATCGTCTCGCACGAGGCTGGTACGAAACCCGGTTACGTCGGTGATCGGCTCGTCGAGCGCGGCGTGGAATGCCACTCCCACGTCATGGTGCCCGACACATCCCTGCCTGATCGGTTCGAACCGCTGCCGTTAGACAGCTTCGACCTCTTGGTGATCATGGGCTCGTACTGGTCGGTGTACGAGGACGCCATCAGTGTGTGGATCGGCGACGAACTCGACCTCATACGGCGTTCGCATGACGACGGCACGCCCGTGCTGGGAATCTGCTTTGGGGGCCAGGCACTCGCCGCAGCCCTTGGCGGCTCGGTCGAGCGATCACCAGAGACCGAGATCGGCTGGTACCGGATCACACCGGCCAACGGCGTAGAACTGCCGATCTCGGCCGGGCCGTGGATGGAGTGGCACCACGATCGCTTCACACTGCCACCGGGTGCCGACCTGCTCGCAAGCACCGAAACGTGCCCGCAGTTGTTCCGGATAGGGCGAAGCGTGGGAACCCAGTTCCATCCCGAGATCAACGTCGAGCTAGCCAGCGGCTGGATGCGCGAGGCAAGCGACAGCTACTTGGCATCGTGCGGCGTGACCCGCGACGGCATCGTGGCCGACGTGACGCGCAACGAAGCTGCGAACAGGCGTAACTGCTTTGACCTGGTCGACTGGTTCCTCGACGAGGTGTCCGAGTCCTGAGCCCCGTCGGGTTGCTCAGCCGTTCAGACCCCCAGGCGCTCGCTGAGGTATTCCGCGACGCGTGCCACGCCGTCGTCGGCCTCGGGAAACAAGCCCGCCATCGAGTGCCAGACGTGGATCATTTCGGGCCAGACCTCAAGGGTCACGTCAACGCCAGACGTGCGGGCCTTGTGGGCCAGCCGCTCGCTGTCCGACAGCAGCACTTCGTCGTCGCCAACATGAATCAACAACGGCGGCAGCCCGGACAAGTCACCGTCGAGCGGCGACGCCAATGGATCGGCAAGATCACCGTCAGGGCCGAGGAAAACACCTGCAAGACGCCGAATGTCAGGACCGCTCACCATCGGGTCTCGGTCGGAACGGGTGACCATGCTCTCCCCCGTCCCCGCCATGTCGACCCACGGCGAGATGGACACGCCTGCAGCCGGCAATGGCAGACCCAGGTCGCGCAACTTCATGAGCGTCGCCACCGTCAGTCCCCCGCCTGCGGAGTCGCCTGCGATGGCGATCCGGTCGGCTGAATGACCTTGGTCGAGCAACCAGCGATACGCAGCGACCGAGTCCTCGACCGGAGCGGGGTGAGGATGCTCGGGTGCAAGGCGATAGTCGACAGAGAGCACCGGACAACCCAACTGCAGGGCCAAGTGACCGGTCAGGTTTCGGTGCGAGCCGATCGACCCGGCGACGTACCCGCCACCGTGCACGTACAGCACGATCGCGTCGGCGCTGCCGCCGTCGGGCATCTGCAACTCGCACGGGACTCCATTGGCATCAATCATCTCGCCGTTGACCCCAGCCGGCAGCGGCCGGGCGGTGGTTTCGATGCCTGCGCGCATGGCCGCGATGTCGGCCGGCATGCGTTGCGACGCGATGATCTCGCGGATTCTGTAGAACTCTGCGCTCGCCATCGAGCCCCCCTGTTTCGGCACGAATCGGTTCGATCCGGTTCGACTGCCACAACGTAGTCAGGCGCTGCGTCCTAGTGTCGATGCGCCGTGTCGATGCGGCGCGAGCCCGACGAGCGAGGAGGCCCCATGCTGCTCGAGAACAAGATCGCCATCGTGACCGGTGCAGCGTCTGGCATCGGCGCCGCCAGCGCGCGCCGATTCGCAGCAGAGGGCGCGTCCGTGCTGGCCGTCGACATCCGTCGCGACCGTGTCGATGGTGTCGTCGAGGAGATCATCGAGGCCGGTGGCGAGGCGCATGGCTTCCGCGCCGACGTCTCCCAACCGGACGATGTCGAGGCGATGGTTGCCGCGGCGGTGGAGCGCTGGGGCGGGCTCGACGTGCTGTTCAACAACGCCGGCACGTTGCGACCCGGCACGGCGGTAGAGCTCGCGCCCAAGGACTGGGACCTCGTCATGAACGTCAACGTGCGCTCTGTGTACCTGGGAGCCAAGTACGCCGTCCCGGTGATGGAATCTCGCGGCAGTGGCTCGATCATCAACACCGCGTCAGTCAGCGGATTGCACGGCGATGGCGGCTCGGTGGTCTACGCCGCATCAAAAGCGGCCGTCATCAACCTGACCCGCGCACTGTCGACCGATCACGCCCCTGCAGGGGTGCGCGTCAACGCCATCTGCCCCGGCACCATCCAGACGCCACCAGTGCAGCGGATGATGAGCGATCCGGCCATCCTCGAGCGCAACATCAACGCGCATGCGCTGCGTCGGCTGGGTCATCCCGGCGAAATTGCGAGCGTCGCTGTATGGCTGGCCAGCGAAGAATCGTCGTTCGTGACCGGCGAGGCCATTGTCGTGGACGGCGGTCTGCGAGCACAGTCCCCGCTGGGCCGCCTCGCCGATCCCCGCCCCGCCCACCTGCGGTAGCCAACGTCGAAGGCGGACGGACGCTCACAGTCCGCTCGGATGGGTCACGACCCTCACTGAAACGCGTCTCGCTTCCCGTCTTGGTTCGCCGCGCTCGTAGGCGGATTCGGGCGGAGGACTCGCCGCCGATGTCGTTGTGGGGCCGCCGTTCGCTGCGGTCTCGCTCGCCCTCTTAGCCTGAATCCACCGATTGGCCTTTGGTGGGCGCGGGTTTCGCGGGTCGGTGGCGGGTTGGGGTCGCGCAAGTGCGGGTTGTTGGGAGGTCGCCTGGTTTAGAGCTCTCGGGCGACGAAGCGTTTGAGGCGCGGATGGCTTCCTTTTTGGTTTTGCCTTCGGCGAGGCGGCGGTCCATGTAGCTGCGGGTTCGGCAGTAGCGGAGCCGGACGATTCATGTGCAGGGCTCGGTTGGCTGCGCGGTTGCCTGCGAAGTTGAGGGTGACGCTGGGTCGCCCGCTGGATGCGGGGACCGGCGCGGCTGCGCACAGATGAGCGAACGACGCCTCAGGAGGCGGTCGATGTTCGCCCGCGGCGACGAGCAGGGCCGCGGTGTGGTGAGTGCCGCACCCGAGGCGTGACAGGGTTGTGGGTGCTGCGGCGGCGACCAGCCGGTCGAGCCGGCGGCCGAGCTCGTCGGCCTGGCCGAGCTGGGCGAGCGGCGCGATCGGCGAGGCGGTCGGTGTCGGGCCGCAACCGAGCGCACACGGCGGCCTTTCGGTCCGGCGGGTGTCGAGCTGCTCGCGCAACGCGGCGGGAGCAGTGACGAGCAGATCGGATCTGGCGCAGCGGAGCGGGCCTTGACGGCGCTGTTTCGGGTGACGCTGAGCTGGCGGATCGCCTCGACGATGCCGTGCGGCGGCTGCGGTCGCTTCGCCCGAGCGCGCGCGGCGGCCTGTCGATGGTCGGGTGGCCGATGTTGTGGATCACCCGGCAGCCCCGGCAGCAACGAGCACGGCGCATGCGAGCGGTGCGCAGTTCGCCCAGTAGTGGCCTGAGGGGACGTGCTCGAGCCCGGTGCCTTCTTTGAGGTCGCGGATGGCGAGCTCGACGACGGCGTGGGCGCGGTGGAACTCGTCGGCGGCGGCGGTGTCGTGTTCGGTGTTGGGCTCCTGATGAATGCATGTGGTGTCGCCAGCCGACGACGCGTCGGGCGAGGCACGGGCTGTGCGTGCGGTGCGTCAGCGAGCGTCGTGGCCGATGCTGCGAGCGGTGCGCAGTCGGTGAGGGGACGGGTGCGGCGCGGACGACGAGGCGGACGGTGCGCTTGGCTTTGCCGCGGCCGGGCGAGGCGGGTGGTGTATTGGGTTTCGGCGACCTGGGCGTGGCCGTCTTTGGTGTAAGCGATGTCGGTCCATGCGGTGCTGGGGATCGCTTGGATCGCTGCGCGAACAGCGGATCCGAGGGTGACGGTGATCGACCATTTGATGTTGTGGGCGTCGAGGCGGTCGATCAGTTTGCGTGACCAGAATCCCGAGTCGCCGCGCACCGTGGTCGGCCCGGCAGCCCCGGCTCGTCGCAGGTTCGCGGCGAGCTCGTCGACGAAGCGCTCCACGCCTCGCGAGGACCCCGCGGAGCCTTTGCGCATGCGGGCGCCGAGCACCTCGCCGGTGTCGGCGCGTGCGGCGAGCAGCGGGTGATAGCCGAGCTCTTTGGTGTAGCCGTACGCGGCGCCTTGTTTTTGTTTGCCGTGGACCTCGCAGATCGTGGAGTCCAGATCGACCACCAGCGGCGCACGGCCCGGGCCTGCTCCCAACTGCCATGCGCGAGCGAGCGTGCGCGACAGCACCGCTTCGAGCTGGCGGACGTGACCGAACGTGAACGTCCGCCGCAACGTCCCGACCGTCGAGGGCGCCATCGGGCGGAACCCCAGCACCCGACCGGTGCGTCCGGCGCGCAGCATCCCGACATGATCGATATGGGTGCCGCCTGCGAGCATCGCGGCGACCACGGTGCAGATCTTGGGGCCCGGGTTCGCGGAACCGGTGCGCACCCACCGCTCGATCAGCCCCGAAAGGCCCAGACGGGCCATCAGCGTGCCCGCCAGGATCAGGCCCGCGTTGGCCACCAGGCCCTCATGATCAACCGTCGTTGCGAACCGGTCCGGACTGCGCGATGATGCAGAAACAAAAGTGCCTCCTGTTTTTGAGACGAATGTGGCTTCTGACACCACAATCGTCGCAGATCAGGAGGCCTTTTTCGCGGACGCGACCACCCCCACACACCCACCAATCGGTGGATTCAGGCTGAGGCGTCGGCGATCAAGAACATCATCGAGGCTTCGCAGGCGGTTTGGCCATTTACGCTGGCCGTGCCCGATGCGCGTCCGGCGCGGGCCGTCAGGCGGTCGAGCGTGACTTCGAGGCGCAGCGTGTCGCCGGGCGTGACCTGCCGACGAAAACGGGCCCTGTCGATGCCGCCGAGAAGTGCGAGCTTGCCGGTAAGCGATGCGGCGGCAGCCACAGCCAAGCCCGCAGTTTGCGCGAGTGCCTCGACCATGAGCACTCCGGGCAGCGTCGGCCGACCCGGAAAATGCCCCGCGAAGAAATCTTCGTCATCGAGATGCCACAGACCGACGCAGCGCTCACCCGGCACCAGCTCGACGATCTCGTCCACCAGCAAGAACGGCGCACGGTGCGGCAGCAGTTCGTCGGGACGGGGTAAGGGACTCGTCGAGTTCACTGAGGCGAAGCTAGTGCCGTCCGCGAAGCTGATCCTGGGCAAGCTCTACCGGTGGTTGCAAGTGAGTTGAGTGTAGATGTCGGCGGCTGATTGCCAGTCGTGGAGTCGGCGGGGCATGTGGTTGAGTTTGTCCTCGATGACCGCAAGGCGCAGTTGTCCGATGTCGAGGCTGGTGCCTTTGGGGAGCCATCGGCGCAGCAGCCCGTTGGTCTGCTCGTTGGTGGGCCGCTGCCACGGCGAGCGCGGCTCGCAGAAGAACACTTCGATGCCGAGCGCGGCCTCGACGTCGGCCCAGCGGGCCATCTCGCGGCCTTGGTCCCAGGTGAGCGTGCGCACCAGCCCGCCAGGCTGGCAACCCAGAGCCGCGGTGACCGCCGCGGCGACTTGCGGCGCGCCGTAGCCGTCGGGCAGCGCCGCGGTGACCGTGTAGCGGCTGGTGCGCTCGGCGAGCGTGACCGCAGCGGTGCGGTTCGCTTTGCCGACGATGAGGTCGCCTTCCCAGTGGCCGGGCTCTGCACGGTCCTCGACGTCGTCGGGCCGGTCGGCTATCGGCCGGTATTCCCCCAGCGGGCTGGGCTTTTGGGCCTGCGCGACGCTGCGCGGCCGACGGCGCCGGGCGCGCCGCGGCAGCTTCTCCCAGGAGCCGGCGGGCAGGCCGCTGCGCGCGTCGTTCGCGTAGCACGCCCGGTAGATGGTCTCCGCGCACACGCTCATGCCCGCCTCGCGCAGGTCCGCCGCCGCGGCGTGCGGGGACCAACGCAGCTTCAAGCGCTCATTGACCGCAGCGGCCAGCACCGCATCGTCCGCAAGCTTCGAGGCCCGAACGCGTCGCGCCCTCGCACACGCCGACGCGTGCGCCGAGCGGGCGTCATAGCCCGCCCCGTCGACGCAGCGGGCCAGCTCGCGATGCACCGTCGACGGATCACGGCCCAGCCGCTGCGCTACGTCCGCGACGCCGCAACCCACCCCGAGCGACGACTCGATGAACACCCGCTCATCCAAACTCAGCCTCGCTGCCATACTGGACACCTCCATCGGTCGGCTGCATGTGTTGGCAACGGTCATCATGACCGTTCACTTGCAACCACCGATGGAGTTCGCCCTGGCTCAACCGTCTACGACAAAGGTGCTTCGCTGATAGGCGACGACCGCTGCAATCTCTTCGTCAGTGAGGATTCCACCGAACGGGGGCATCGAGCCTCGGCCGCTCCACACCACCGTGAAATGCTGCCGCTCGCTCAGGCGCTCGCTGACTCCACCCAGCGCTGCCCCCACACCACCGCCGCCCTCGCTCCCGTGGCAGACCGAGCAGCTGTCGGAGAACACCTCGCCGCCAAGCACCGGGTCGGCGACCGCCAGCGCCTTCAGCAGCCCATCGAGGTCGGCTTCGCTTGCGTCGCCACCGCCGCAACTTGCGACAACGCTTGCAGATAGCACGAGCACGATCGCAGCTAGCAATGACCGAGCGCATCGAGCTGCCGTCACGTCGTTGCCCGCGGCGTGCCGACGCCCGTGTAGCGGCTCGGCGGCTCCTGCCAGCGCCGCGTCACCCAGCTGCGGTCGCGGTAATGGGCGTGGAAGTGGTCGGGGATCTGGCGCATCACCTGATCGATGTTCCCACCGCCGGGCCCGAATCTCTGTTCACCCGCCTCGATCAGCCGGACCAGCATTGCTTCCAACTCGGCCACGGGCGGCTCGGTGCCGTGCTGCTTCCACACGACCATCGGCGTCGAGCAGACCTCGCAGTCGGCAACCCAGCACAGCTCGTCCTCGTAGTACCAGTGTGTGAAACGCGCTGCCTCGCACAGCTCGCAATCCTGGTCCAACGCTGTGCTCATCTGTGATCGGTTCATCCGTGAGCGAGGTTCAACCGCGATCCAGAGCCGATCGGTAGGTCGCCACCAGTTCGCCTACTGCCTCGGGGCCGTCGGCCATGAGGGTACGCACTACTGCGGACCCGATGGCCACGCCGTCGGAAACTTCGCAGGCTTCGACAGCCTGTTCAGGCGATCCGATGCCGACACCGGTCAGCACGGGGCGGTCGGTCACCGCTTTGCAGCGTCCGGCGATCTCGATGGCAGTTCGAGCCAGCGCCGCCCGTTCGCCGGTGACACCCAGCAGGCCGACGGCATAGACGAAACCGCGAGACGCCGCGCACAGCTCTGCGAGGCGGTGCTCGGGCGTGGTCGGCGCCGCAAGCAGGATCGCCTCGATGCCCGCAGCGGCGGCGGCTTCCAGCCAACCGCCGGCCTCCACGTAGGGAAGGTCAGCCAGGATGGCGGCGGACACTGCTGCTTCGGCCAATGCCGCAGCGAAACGCTCGTGGCCTTGGTGGTGGCACAGGTTGTAGTAGGTCATCACGGCGTGGGGAATGCCGGTGTCGAGACCTCGCGCCTCCTCCAGCACCGACGCCGGCGTGACCCCAGCGTCAAGCGCTGCGGTGGAGGCTTGTTGGATCACCGGACCGTCAATGACCGGATCCGAGAACGGAATTCCGATCTCGATGGCGTCGGCTCCCGCAGCAGCAGCCGCTTCGACCGCACGCATCCAGCCGGGATAGCCGCCGGTGACATAGGGGATAAGCAGCTTCCCGCCGCCGTCGCGCCGTGCCCGAAGGTGCGATTCCATTGCGCCATGCGGCCCGCTTGCCGTATCCGGCGCGCTCACGGATGCTCCCCGTGCGTGCCGGCCTCCGTATCACCGGGACGCAAGATGTCCATCATCTGATCGACGTCTTTGTCGCCACGGCCGGACAGGTTCATGAGAACGGTCTGGCCAGCCATGTTGGGCGCCTCTCGGACAATCCATGCCAGCGCGTGGGCGCATTCCAGCGCCGGGATGATCCCCTCGGCGCGGCTCATCAGCATGAACGCCGAGACGACCTCGTCATCGGTCACGCTGGGGTACTCGGCCCGGCCAATCGCTGCGAGGTAGGCGTGCTCGGGCCCGACACCCGGATAGTCCAAGCCAGCTGAGATCGATTCGGCCTCAAGCACCTGGCCCACCTCGTCCTGCATCAGGTAGCTCACCATGCCGTGCACAACGCCAGGCACTCCGCGACCAACAGCGGCGCCGCCGGCAGGTTCGACACCCACCAATCGGGCGTCTCCGTCTGCGAAGCCCGAGAAAATGCCAGCGGCGTTGCTGCCCCCGCCGACGCACGCCACCACGACGTCTGGGTCGCCGCCGGTCAGCTCATGGCACTGGGCAGCGGCCTCATCGCCGATGACGTGGTGGAACGTGCGCACCATCCACGGATACGGATGAGGTCCCATCACCGAGCCGAGGCAATAGTGCGTGTGTTCGACGGTCGCAACCCAGTCGCGAAGCGCCTCGTTGACTGCGTCCTTGAGGGTTCTGCTGCCCGAATTGACCGCCTCGACCTCCGAGCCCAGCAGTTGCATTCGAAACACGTTGAGCGCCTGGCGCCTGACATCCACCGCGCCCATGTACACCTTGCATTCCATCCCGAGCAGCGCGGCGGCTGTCGCCGTCGCCACCCCGTGCTGGCCCGCACCCGTCTCGGCGACGAGCCGCGTCTTTCCCATGCGCTGTGCCAGCAGGGCCTGTCCGATGACGTTGTTGATCTTGTGCGAGCCGGTGTGATTCAGATCTTCGCGTTTCGCCAGCAAGCGGACGCCAAGTTGGCTGGACAAGTTCCGGCACTCGGTCAGCGGTGAGGGTCGCCCGCCGAAGTCGCGCAGCGTGGTTTCGAAATCCGAAATGAAACCCGGGTCGGCCCACGCCTCCCGAAAGGCCGCCTCAAGCTCTTCGCACGCTGCAACCAGCGTCTCGGGCACATAGCGGCCTCCGAAGTCGCCGAAGCGACCATCCGGGGTCGGCTCGCCCATCACTGCCGCCATGTCGCCACCCCCATGTCGCCGGGTCTTTGGCCTCGATACATGTCAATCGTCCCGCCAGTCGTACGGCGTATCAGGTGCCGGATCTTCGTCTGCGGTGTCCTCGTACAACGCACCAGCCTCCTTGGCCGCCGAGATGAACTCTCGCATCGCTAGAACGTCTTTGCGGCCCGGCTCGGATTCGACGCCGGAGGCGACGTCGACGCCCCACGGGCGCACGATCTCGATGGCTTGAGCCACATTGCTCGGTCGAAGTCCGCCGGCGAGCAGCAGCCGAATGCCGCGGTCGCGGCCCTCCAGTTGCCGCCAATCGAAGATACGCCCGCTGCCGGGATCGGGACCGTCCAGGAGCAGAACAGAGGCCCCGTAGTCCCGGACACGCTCGACGTTCGGGTCGCCGGCCACGAATACCTTGATGAGCGCCGGTACCCGCTCTGCGACCCAGAGACTGTTCGCGGCCGTTTCGTTGCCGTGGAGCTGCGCCATCCGCAGGCCCGCGCCGTCCATCACCTGGACGACCCGCTCGGGCATCTCATTGCGAAACACACCGACGGTAACGATGCCGCCCGGGAGGCGACGCACGATGTCTCGAGCCAGACGGGGTGAGATCTGACGGGGCGAGCCAGGCACGAAGTTGAACCCGATCGCGTCGGTACCCATCCCGACAGCAACCAGCGCATCCTCTTCATTTGTGACGCCGCACACTTTCACGAACACGCCGCCTGCCTTTCCTCGGGCTGGCTTGCCTCGCTCTGGCTTTGGCTCTGCATCGCAGCCGCTCGCAGGGCGGCAACAGCCGCCGCAGGGTCGCCGCTGGTGACCAAGCTCTCCCCGACAAGCACTGCGTCATAGCCGATACCGGCAAGCGCCGCAGCGTCATCTGGCCCGCGCACGCCCGATTCGGCGACCGAGGTCACCCCAGGCGGCACCAGCCTGCCCATGCGGGCGGCCCGCTCGTGATCCACCTCGAACGTGGCGAGGTCGCGTTGGTTTACGCCCACAAGATCAGCGCCTGCTGCGAGCGCGATCTCGAGCTCGGCCTCATCGTGGGTCTCGACCAGAACGTCGAGATCGAGCTCACGAGCCAATGTCATGAAGCAAGAGATCTCCTCGCCCGAGAGCGCTGCAGCGATCAGCAGCACCGCGTCGGCACCCATGATGCGCGCATCGAGGATGTCCCGTTCGCAGACCGTGAAGTCCTTGCGAAGTGTCGGCAGCGCGGTCGCCGAGCGCGCTGCGGCGAGATCGTCCGCCGAGCCGCCGAAGTTCGGACCGTCGGTCAGCACCGAGAGGCAGGCGGCACCACCATCGCTATACGAGCGAGCCAGACTCGCGGCGTCAAGATCAGCGAACAGCGGGCCTCTCGAGGGCGAACGGCGCTTGATCTCGGCGATCACGGACAGGCCCTCAACTCCGAGCGCCTGCCGGAACGAGCGCGGCGGAGCCATGGCACGAGCCGCCCGACGAAGCGCGTCGAGCGGTCGTTCGTCACGAGACGCCGCTGCCCGATGCTCGGCGATGATCCGGTCGAGGTAGGTGGCCGACGTCACTGGGGTCAGGTGATGGTCGTTGTGCCGGCGCTGCCAACTGTGGCAGGCGCAGGCGTCAGAATTCGAGGCCCTTGGCGGCAGCAGGATCGAGGAACGTCAGCTCGGGCCGACCGCCCATGAGGTCTTTCATCGCCCGCCCGAACACCTTCATCTGCTCCGAACCGCCGTGGGCTTCAAGCGCAGCTTGGTCGCTGTACAGCTCGTAGAACCACACGACGTCGGCGTCGTTCTGATCCTTGTGTGCGGCATACACCTCGGTGCCGGGCTCACCGGCGGCGTTGCTCATGCCGATGTCGCTGATGACTGCAAGCAGCTCATCGCGCTTGCCTTCCTTCGCCGTCAGCTTGGCCAGCAGTGCGGTCTTTGCCATCTCGGTGCTTCCTGGGTCGGTGACGCTGTCTATGAGAAGCCGTCGTGTCGTTGCGATGGGAGGGTACCCGTGTGGGCGGTGTGCGAACGGGGTCTATATGGCTGCCAGCAGCACTGGATTGCCGCTAACGGTGTGTAGCTCGTCCGCTGCATCTCGACGTGCGAGCGCATAGCCCACGGTGATCTCTCCCAGGCTGGCCGTGCTCCGCAGTGTCGCGACCGGAATTCCCTCTGTATTGAAGAGCTGTTCGTCAGCCTCGAGCGCAAATTCAGACCGGACGCGACGCAGAACCCGGCGTCCGCCCGACCGTGAATCGATCCGCTCGACCAGTTCCTGGCCGCGGTAGCAGCCCTTGGTAAACGACGCCGCAAGTTCAACGAGCCCGGTCTCGTTGGGAATGTCGCCCGGCCGGATTTCCAAGCCCATAGCCGGCAGGCCGAAGGCCATGCGCAGTGTTTCAAATTCGTCAGCCGAAAGGCGTTCGGCACCATCCCCGTTGCCTCCGGTGACGCTTCCGGGGTGTGTCAGCACGTCGTACCCACTGGCCAGGGGCCAGTTCGTCGGCCGCATCACGTGCTCTGGCGCGTCAGCGGGTCCGGTGGCCATTGCGCTCGCTGCTGAACCTTTCGTCGAGTGAGGACTCCGCACTGCGTGCATGTGCCATTGCTGCAGCTCGAAGTCGGCTCGGGTGCGCAGCTTGAACCGCTCCAGAGAAACCGCCATCGCTTCGCCGAATCCGGGCTCGGTGTCGGCGACGTAGGTGTCGGGGCCAGCGCGGCAGATGCCGAAGAGCGCTTCAACTCGTCCTCGCGGTTCCAGCAGGAACGACAGCGCGCTGTCGCCCGGCGCCATCGCCGCCACGTCGGCAGAGATCTGACCGTGCAGATATGACCCTGCTTCAGGTCCGGTCATCACCACGACATCACGCGGAACGCTCGCCACGACAAGGCGATCGAACACGGGCTCCAGGCTCATCAGCTCCTCCAACCAGGCACCAAGCGAGCTACGGCATTGTGGATCAATGCGAGGCCCACAGCGTCATCGAGCGACATGATCGACTCGGGATGGAACTGAACCGCTGCGACGGGCAGCTCCCGATGTTCAACCGCCATCACGATGTCGTCATCGAGGCTCACCGCCGTGACCTCCAGCTCGTCGGGCACTTCGGCGCGTCGAGCGAACAGCGAGTGGTACCGGCCTGCGCGGAACTCTGCGGGCAAACCGTCGAGAAGGCGCCCGCCGAGAACGCGGATGGCCGAGGGCTTGCCGTGCTTCGGCGTGGCGAGCTGGCCCAGCTCGCCACCGAAGTACTCGACGATTCCCTGCAGCCCCAGGCACACCCCGAAGAGCGGAAGGCCAGCATCGAGAGTGGCGCGCACCAACGGTCCGATTTCGAAGTCGTTTGGCCGACCCGGTCCGGGAGACAGCACCACCAAGTCGAAGTCCGCGACCTCGTCGTGCGGGAAGCCCGCCCGACGCGTCACCACGCTCGCACCTGTTTGGCGCAAGTAGTTCGCCAGCGTGTGCACGAACGAATCCAGATGATCGACCAGCAGTACTCGCCGCTGGCTCGGCAGTGCAGGCACGGCCCTCGCGGCCGGCGGTATCCGGGGACGCCGGATCGCGTCCAGGAATGCCGACGCCTTCAGCTCGGTCTCGGACTCCTCGTCGTCCGGATCGGACTCCCACAGCAGCGTCGCTCCGACGCGCACCTCGGCATGCCCCTCGGTGACCCGGATGGTGCGCAGGGTGAGCCCCGTGTTCAGGCTGCCGTCGAAGCCAACCTTGCCGACAGCGCCGCCGTACCAGGCCCGCGGGGTGCGCTCGTGGCGTTCCAAGAACATCATGGCGGCCGTCTTCGGGGCGCCCGTCACCGTCACCGCCCAGGTGTGGGACAGGAACGCATCGAGCGCATCGAAGCCTGGTCGCAGGCGCCCTTCCACGTGATCGACGGTGTGGATCAGGCGCGAGTACATCTCGATCTGGCGACGGCCGATCACCTTTACCGAGCCGGGCACGCAGATCCGGCTCTTGTCGTTGCGGTCCACGTCGGTGCACATGGTCAGCTCGGACTCGTCTTTGGACGAGTTGAGCAGCGCGAGGATCTGCGAGGCATCGTCGATTGGGTCCTGCCCCCGGGCGATGGTCCCCGAAATCGGGCAGGTCTCGACGCGGTCGCCCTCGACTCGCACATACATCTCAGGCGATGCGCCCACGAGCCATTCACCGGCTTGCGCCGACCGCCCCAAATTGATCAGGAATCCGTATGGAGAGGGGTTCTGTTCTTTGAGGCGGCGGAACAGCTCTGAGGGCGGCTCGACGCTGCGTTCGGCGAACACCTGGCTCGTGACGACCTCGAACAGATCGCCCCTGGCGAAGTACTCGCGAGCAGCGCGAACCCCCGCCGCGTAGCCGCCTGGCTCGTGATCCCGCCTCGCCTCGAGGTCGAAATCCGGCTCGTACGGAACGCGATCTCCCCCAGCCGCGATGTCGCGGGTGCTGCGCCCTGCGAATTCGAAGTCGTAGTGAAGCCGTTGCGCGATGCCGCCCTGGTGGTCGACGATCAGCAGATCGTCAGGCAGGTAGAGCACGAGGTCGCGTTGGTGCTCCGGACGCGGCAGCGTCAGCTCGATCGGTTCGAACTGGAACGCCAGGTCGTAGCCGAATGCGCCGTAGAGGCCCAGATGGGGATCGCCACATGCGAAGAGGTCCACCAGCGCCCGGACGACAGTGAAAGTCGAAGGCTGGCGGCTTCGTTCCTCCTCCGCGAAGCGGCGCTCAGCTCGCTCGATCGTGCAGGACACCTCGTCGGGGCCGTGCCGCAACGAGACAATCCCTGCCACTGCTCCGAGTTGCGCGAGTGCATCGTGCACCGGCTCCAGCAGCACCTTCCCGCGCTCGTTCAGGGCGGTGACCTGTACATCTTGGCCTCGGCTGGTGACGGCCAGCGGCGGGTCGGTGAAACCCATGTCCCACCGCGTGTAGCGGCCTGGGTACTCGTAGCTCGACGACAGCAAGACGCCCCGAGCCTCGTCCAGCCGGTCGACGAGGTCTTCCACTTCGGCGTTGCCATCGACGGTGGTCGCCGTGAGGGTGATCGAGATCCCACCCGCCGTTCGGAACTCGGTCACCGACACCGCGTCGATCCCGGGGACAACGGCAGCGTGCTCGGAAGCCGGCATGACTTACAAGTACAGGCCGGTGCTGCCTGGCTCGATCCGTGGTGCGGCGATGGCGTGGACATCGCGTTCGCGCAAGATGAGGAAATCGTCCCCGTGCACCTCGACCTCGTGACGGTCGTCGGGGCTGAACAGGACCCTGTCGCCCTCTTGTGCACTGCGCACGTTCGGCCCGGCACCGACCACTTCGGCCCATACAAGACGCTTGTGCTGCTGCGCAGTCGCGGGAATGAGGATGCCGCCGCTGCTCCGTCGCTCCGAGCCGTCATTCGGCAGCCGGACCAGCAGCCGGTCATGGAGCATCTTGATCGGGCGGCGTTCGTCGTCGGCCGGGTCCGCAGCGCCGTTGCGGTTGCTCGCTGAGGTCGCTCGCTTTACGGGAGCTTTCTTCGTGCGCGCGGGTGCCTTGGTGGCCTTGACGGCAGTAGTCGTAGGGTCAGCAGTCTCAGGGGCAGTCACCAATGGCACGGTACCGTTCACGCCGATGAATGCGGCGACTCCAAGCACCCGCAAGATCGGCCTCACCGCCTCCGACGGCACCGATCTGGAAGCCGAAGTCTCGTGGCCCGCAGGGGATGTCTCGGCCGTCGCCGTGCTGTCGCATCCGCATCCGCTCTATGGCGGCGATATGTGGAACCCGCTCATCGACCACCTCTTTCGGGCGTTGCCCGCCATCGGGATCGCCGCGCTCCGCTACAACTTCCGGGGCGTTGGCAGCTCGGGCGGCGAACACGACAACGGGGTCGCCGAACAGCTCGACACCGCCGCCGCATTCGCCGAGGCCGCGGCGCTCGCCTCCGAAGGCGACGCTGACGGCGTTGCGCCGGTGATCTCAGCCGGATGGTCCTTCGGCGGCGACGTATCTCTCGGCGCCGACCACGACAAACTTGCAGCCTGGGTGGGCATCGCAGCGCCTATCCGCATCGTCGACGAGTCGGCCATGGCCGCTCCGATGGACGCTCGCCCGAAGCTTCTCCTGGTGCCCGAGCACGACCAGTTCCGGTCCCCCGCCGAGGCCTTCGAGATCTTCTCGTCGTGGACGAACACACAGATGCGGACCATTGCGGGCGGCGACCATTTCTTGATGGGCCACGCCCGCGCCGTCGCAGAGATGATCGGCGAGTTCGTCGCCGACCTCTAACGATTGGTTCCAAGAGATGCTCAGCCACCTGGCGGACCAAGCCCGTCAGTAGGTGCCGGTCAGCTGCACGCCGCCAGTGCGCGCCCGGGCGATCAATAGCTCAGCCCAGTCCCTCATCGCCGTCTCGCCAGCGGCCTCAGTCGCCGTCAACGCCGACACATCGTGATCAGTCGCAGGCGTGATCCTCGCCGGCCCACGGCGCAGCTGCGGACCCTCGGATCACGCCCGTTACACAAGATTTCTTACAGGACCCCAGCTTCGATGAGAAGAGCCTGTTATGTCCGCGTGGACTTATTAGGATCGGTGTGTCCACTTATAGTGGGCGTCGGCTGTTCGGCCAGCTAAGCCTGAATCCACCGATTGGCCTTTGGTGTGTGGGGGTTGCCGCGTCCGCGAAAAAGGCCTCCTGATCTGCGACGATTGTGGGGTCCAAAGCCACATCGTCTCAAAAACAGGAGGCACTTTGGTGTGTCTGGGCATGTTCGCGCTAGGGGTGACCGGTGTCGCAACGGCGACGCATGAGGGTTTGTGTGGCCAACGCGGCGTCTGATCCGGGCGGGAACGCTGATGGCCCGTTTGGGTCCGGGCGGCGCTCGCAGGAGCGGTGAGTGTGCGCTCGGAATTCCGCGTTTCCCAGGGCCAGCGGGCGGGGTATCGCAGGGTGGGTGTGCCGCGATCGGTCGACGAGCACGGCGGCGAGTCGATCAGTCGGGATGCTGCGCGCCGGAGCGCACCGGGCCGGGTGCTGCGTTCCGCGAGCGGCGCCGGTCCACGGTGGCCGATGTTGTGGGCGAGCACGGCGCACGCGAGCCATGCGCAGTTCCGCCAGTGGCTGAAGGGTGACTGTTCGCGCACGCTTCTTTGAGGTCGCGCATGGCGGCTGGGACGCGTGGCCGCGGGGAACTCGTCCGCCGCTGGTGGTCGATCGGTGGGTCCACGAATGCGAGGTCCACGGCAAACAAAAACAAGTCGCCGCGTACGGCTACACCAGCAGAGGCGGCTATCACCCGCTGCTCGCCGCGCGCCGACACCGGCGAGGTGTCGGCGATGCATGCGCAAAGGGTCCGCGGGGTCCTCGCGAGGCGGGAGCGCTTCGGACGAGCTCGCCGAACCTGCGGCGCCGGGGCGCCGGGCCGACCACGGTGCGGCCGACTCGGGATTCTGGTCATGGAAGCTGATCGACCGTCTCGACGCCCACAACATCAAATGGTCGGTCGCCCTCATACCCGCTGTTCGCGCAGCGTCCAAGCCGCGACGGCCACGCTCGCCGAAACACCAGGTTCGCGGCGAGCTGTCGCGCGGCACCACGCCTCGCGACAGAAACGCACGCGTGCGGGCGCCGAGCACCTCGTGGCGCGCAGGGAGCAGGCCCGCCTCACCGTACGCGCCGCACAGCAACCGTGGGCCCGACTGGTGGACCACGCATTCGAGGTCACGACGCCGCCGCCGACCGGTTCCACCGCGCGCACGCCGCGTCGAGCTCGCCATCCGCGACCTCAAAGAAGGCACCGGCCTCGAACACGTCCCCTCGGGCGCACTACGGCGCGAACTGCGCATGGCTCGCCTGCGCCGCACTCGCCGACAACATCGGCCAGGGCTCCGCCCGCATCGCGGCGCCGCCGGCCACGAACCGCTCCCGGGCACGCGACTCGTGCCCTCGCCGCCGTAGCAGTCGACACCCACCCTGCGAGCCGCCCCTGGGAAACACAATTCCGAGCCACACTCAGCGCTCTCAGGGCCAACCCATGCGAACCCGCCCGGAACTGGCCCCCACACCAGGCCCTCAGCGCCGACAACCGAACCACACCGGTGCGCGATGATGCGACTCGGGACGCCCAAACACACCAAACCACACCCCCAACAACCACAATCGTCGCAGATCGACCCCTTTTCGCCACGCGGCAAACCCCACGCTCACCAAAGGCCAATCGGTGGATTCAGGCTAAGTCTGCCCTCATGAGCCGCTTCGTTCGCGTTGGGGGCGTGTCCGGTGCGATTCGGCTGGGGTGCGGGTGTGGTTCGCATGGACCGACATCGGTTCCGGGCTGTGGGTCACCGGAGGGTCCGGGCAGAGCCCTGAGTGCGCCGGCTCGGAATCGTGTTTCCAAGTACCAGCCGGGGTATCGCAGGGTCGGTGTGCCGTAGCGGTTGGCATTACGGCCGAGGGCGCGACCGTCTCGCCTCGTTCGTGCGCCGGCGGCCCGGCCGTGTTGGTCCAGTGGCCGATGCCGAGGGCGCACGAGCCACGACAGTGTCGGCCCGACTGGCGGCACGTGCTCGACCGGTGCCTTCAGGTCACGGAAGCACCGACCACGACGACCGCGCGCCGCGCGACGGCGGTTCCATCGTTGGTGATGAATGCGTCGGTGCCGCCAGTGTCGAGCGTCGCCATCGATGCGCGGGTGCCTCACGACGAGAACGGTGGCTCCGCCGCGGCCGGTCGCGATTGGGTCACCTGGGCGTGGCCCCTTTGGTGGTAAGCGATGTCGGTCCATCCAGCGGTGCCGTTCGGTCGCCAGGATCGCTGCGCGAACAGCGGGTATGGCACCGGGCGACGGTGGTCGACCATTTGCGTGGCCGTGAGCCGCGTCGCAGCCATGACCAGAACATCGGCGCACCGTGGACCCCGGCACGCTCGCCGACGCGCGACGCTCGGCGACGAACCGCTCCACGCCGCACCCGCGGACCCTCGCATCGCGCCTCGCACGCCGTGCGGCGTCAACCGATCCGGCACACCCACCCTGCGATACGCGGCCGCCCGCTGGACCCGCAGATCGGGAGTCCACATCGACCACCAGCGGCTCGTCCCGGGGCCTGCGCCCAGCGCCCAGGCGCGCGCCAGCGTGCACAGCACCGCTCGAGCTGGCGGACGTGACCGAACGTCGTCCGCAGGAACGTTCCCCACCGTCGACGGCCCACCGGGCGGAATCCCCAGCACCCGCCCGGTGCGCCCGGCGCGCAGCATCCCGACATGATCGATATGAGTGGCCCCTGCGAGCATCGCGGCGACCCAGCGATCTTGGGGCCCGGGTTCGCGGAACCGGTGCGCACCCACCGCTCGATCAGCGCCGAAAGACCCAGACGGGCCATCAGCGTTCCCGCCAGGATCAGGCCCGCGTTGGCCACCAGGCCCTCATGATCGAACGTCGTTGCGAACCGGTCCAGACT
This sequence comes from Candidatus Poriferisodalis sp., assembly GCA_965226645.1. Taxonomy (GTDB): domain Bacteria; phylum Actinomycetota; class Acidimicrobiia; order Acidimicrobiales; family Poriferisodalaceae; genus Poriferisodalis. The sequence continues at coordinate 642,636 of CBDDDL010000003.1, read as the reverse complement.
GCGCGAAGATGCAGACACCCCTCCTGTTTTTGAGACGAATGTGACCCAACACCACAATCGTCGCAGATCAGGAGGCCTTTTTCGCGGACGCGGCAAACCCACGCCACACCAACACCAATCGGTGGATTCAGGCTAAGTCTGTGGGTGAGGTTGTTGTGATGATTGTTGGCAGGCGTGTGGTTTCGGTGTCGGCGGGGTTGTCGTTGGCGGGTGTGTTGGTGCCTGTGGGTAGGGACGCAGTCTGCTGGTCCTGTTGTGCGGGCTGGGGTGGCCTCGGTTCGGTGTCCCGCTGATCGCGCCTGCTGACATGTCGTGCCGATAGAAACGTCGTGGCCGCCGTGTCGTTAGGAGAGCGTGCTCGGGGTGGCGGAGAGCGCGGGGACCGTCGTAGGTGGCGTTTTCGGCGTGCGCTGGTGGTGTCGGTTGTCGTGTTGGGGGTATTGGCGCCGGTCCAAAGCGAGAGCGTTGCTGTTGCGGCAGCCCAGCGGCCGGATCCTGACCCGCGAGGCGCGATTGTCCGGTTGGACTCGGCCGCACAACGGCAGGTGCGAACCGAAGAGACCACACCGCCGCCGGTGCCGATGGTGACGGTGACGTTCGATGACTTTGAGCTGTCCTGCCCAGCGACGATGACCGAAGGCCAGAGCTACCAGTGCAGCGTGGAGAACACCGCCGCCGCCGGGGCGGAGTGGCCGACGGTGGGCCTCATGCACAGCTCCGAGGATGCGAACCGCGCGCTGGTGGTGGGCTCGCCGCTCGACGTTGCTGTGGGTGCGCCGCTTGCGAGCAGCAGCATTGTGTCGACGAATTGGTGGATCGGCGACGAGCTGATCGGTTTTTCGCGCTTCGACAAAACCGGCGAGGCAACCGCGAATCAGTCGTGGAGCTTCGCGGTCGTGGTTGCCGACGACGAGCGTTACGAACCCGCAGAGACGTTCTATGTGGGCATGATCGCTTCGGGCAGCAAGAACATCACGGCCATGTTCGACAACAAGGCAGCGGTCACGATCGCTGCGAGCGATTCACTGAGCGATGATTCGTCATTGAGCGATCTGCGGCTGTCGCATGCGGCGGGGGACATCGCGCTGGTGCTGTCGGAGGAGGTCACGACGTACAGCGTGACCGTCCCCTACGACGTGACCGAGTTGGTGGCAGTGCCGGTCGCGAGCGACTCAGGGGCCTCGGTGGCGGTGGACGGGGTGGTGCTGGAGCGGCCCGAGGTCGCAGATTCAGGTGTGGCGAGGGCCCTGCGGGTCGGCGTGACGACCCTGGTGGTGGTGGTGACGCCTGCGAACGGCGGCACGGCAACGACGTACACGCTCAACGTGACCCGCTCCGCGCACGCGCACGGTGCCGCGGCTGTCGTCACCGTCGACGGTTTCGCGTTGAGCTGCCCACACAAGATCTGGGAGGGGCTTCAGCAGTTCTGCAAGCTCTCGAACACCAACAACGACAACGCGGCGTGGCCGGTGGTGGGCGTGGTGCACAGCTCGTTGGACACGACGCATGCGCTGGTAGCGCCCGACTCGGTGATCGACGCGGACGATGCCGCGTACAGCAAGGACGTGCGGTTCTGGCCGGAGACCGCCGATGCGGGGGACTCGTGGAGCTACGGCCACGGCGATCTGTTCCCGGGCAGCATCACGAGCACTCGGGTGGTGTACGGCTACGAGAGAGTCGATCTCGCGGGCACGGCCGCTGCCGAGGAGCACCGGTGGGTCCGCTTGCTCGCCGCTGAGAATTCCGACACGCCGTCGGCTGAGCAGTTCTACGTGACTTTGGCAGCCGACGGCGACGGCAGCCTGTCAGGGCTGCTGTCGCCGCGTGCGCCGGTGCTGATAGGCGAGGCGTCATCGTCCTCTGCGCCGGCAACGGAGTCCGTCACCGCTTCGGCGCTCACGCCGAGGACGCTCAGCGCCTCGGTCGAAACCAGGGGGGGAGGGGGATACGACGCTCATCTTCGGTGGAGGCCCAGCGGCAGCAGCGACAGATGGGTTGCGGCGGCGGCACGGTCCGAGGACGGCACCGCCATGTTCGAGTTGGGCGGGCTGGAGCCCGATACCGCGTACCGCGTCGAGACCTCGTTGGATCCCGGGTTCGCGTCCGGAGCGACCACCGCAGCCACCATCACGACGCCGGTGTCGCTGCTGTCGTCGGCGACGGTGTCGGGGGCGACGATGACGTTGTCGTTCGCATCGGCACTGGACATCGCCTCGACGCCGGCGAAGAGAGATTTCTCGGTTAGCGCGACAAATGCCTCCACCGCGGCGCCGAGGGCGCTCAGGGTGACACGAGTAGTCGTCGCGGGCGCCACGGTCACGCTGACGCTGTCGGCTGCGGTACGCGCGAGCGACACGGTGACCATCGGCTACACCGTCGGCACGAATCCGATACGCACCTCGGGCGGCCGGCAGGCCGCAGGCTTCGCCGACGTGTCGGCGGTGAACTCCACGCCGCGGTCCGCGAACGCGGTGTTGGGGGGTCTGTCGTTGTCGGGGGCGGTGCTGGTGCCTGCGTTCGATGCTGACGTGGCGGCGTACGCGGCGACGGTGCCCAACACGGTGTCTGAGGTGACGGTGACAGCGACGGCGGCCGACGGCTACGCGACGGCGGCCACGGTGCCTGGGGCTTTCGACGCGGACGCCGACGGCCATGTGGTGCCGTTGTCGGTGGGAACCAACACCGTCACGGTGACCGTCACCGCGGAGGACCAGACGACCACGACCCCCTACGTCGTCACCGTGACGCGTGCAGCCAACACGGCGCCGACGTTCGCCGCGGAGTCAGGTGTCGCGGTCTCTGGCGGAGAATTCGCCGGGCGGCGCGACGCTGGGCGATGCGGCGGCAGCTACCGATGCCGACCAAGGCCAGGAGCTGTCCTATTCGCTGCACGGCGCGGACGGCTCGGCGTTCGCGATCGACGCGTCCAGTGGGCAGATCAGCACTGTGCCTGGTCACGACTATGACTTCGAGACGAAATCGGAGTACCACTTCTCCGTGGTCGCGGCCGATGACGGCAGCCCGCCGATGTCGGCCACCGTGCAGGCGACGGTCACGCTGACCAACGCAGCCGAGGTGCCCGAGGTGCCTGACCCGCAGCCCGGCGCCGCTGCGAGGGATTCGATCACGGTCACTTGGACGCCGCCCGCGGTGGGCGGCGGTCCGCCGGTGTCGAGCTATGACGTCCGCTACCGCGCGACAGGCAGCACTGAGTGGCTTGACGGCCCGCAGGGCCTCGTCGTCGCCCGTGCCACTGTCGGGAGCCTCGAAGTCAACACCGAGTACGAGATCGCGGTACGCGCCGCCAACTTTGACGGCGACAGCGGCTGGACCGACCCGCCGCTGCGCGTGTCCACGCCGCGGTCCGCGAACTCGACGTTGGAAGGGTTGTCGTTGTCGGGGACGGTGCTGGTGCCTGCGTTCGCTGCTGACGTGGCGGCGTACGCGGCGACGGTGCCCAACACGGTGTCTGAGGTGACGGTGACAGCGACGACGGCCGACGGCTACGCGACGGCGGCCACGGTGCCTGGGGCTTTCGACGCGGACGCCGACGGCCATGTGGTGCCGTTGTCGGTGGGAACCAACACCGTCACGGTGACCGTCACCGCGGAGGACCAGACGACCACGACCCCCTACGTCGTCACCGTGACGCGTGCAGCCAACACGGCGCCGACGTTCGCCGCGGAGCAGGTGTCGCGGTCTCTGGCGGAGAATTCGCCGGGCGGCGCGACGCTGGGCGATCCGGTGACAGCCGCCGATGCCGACCAAGGCCAGGAGCTGTCCTATTCGCTGCACGGCGCGGACGGCTCGGCGTTCGCGATCGACGCGTCCAGTGGGCAGATCAGCACTGTGCCTGGTCACGACTATGACTTCGAGACGAAATCGGAGTACCACTTCTCCGTGGTCGCGGCCGATGACGGCAGCCCGCCGATGTCGGCCACCGTGCAGGCGACGGTCACGCTGACCAACGCAGCCGAGGTGCCCGAGGTGCCTGACCCGCAGCCCGGCGCCGCTGCGAGGGATTCGATCACGGTCACTTGGACGCCGCCCGCGGTGGGCGGCGGTCCGCCGGTGTCGAGCTATGACGTCCGCTACCGCGCGACAGGCAGCACTGAGTGGCTTGACGGCCCGCAGGGCCTCGTCGTCGCCCGTGCCACTGTCGGGAGCCTCGAAGTCAACACCGAGTACGAGATCGCGGTACGCGCCGCCAACTTTGACGGCGACAGCGGCTGGACCGACCCGCCGCTGCGCGTGTCCACGCCGCGGTCCGCGAACTCGACGTTGGAAGGGTTGTCGTTGTCGGGGACGGTGCTGGTGCCTGCGTTCGCTGCTGACGTGGCGGCGTACGCGGCGACGGTGCCCAACACGGTGTCTGAGGTGACGGTGACAGCGACGACGACCGACGACTACGCGACGGCGGGGGCTTTCGACGCGGACGCCGACGGCCATGTGGTGGCGTTGTCGGTGGGAGCGAACACCGTCACGGTGACCGTCACCGCGGAGGACCAGACGACCACGACCGTCTACGTCGTCACCGTGACGCGCCTCCCCGAGACGGTCGCGCCGACCTTGATCTCGGCCCAGATCGACGGCGGCGTGCTGGTGCTGAGCTACGACGAGCCGCTCGACGGCGACTCAGAGCCCGCCGCTGCGGCGTTCTCGGTGCGAATCGCTGACGCCGTGACCTCTGCGGCCCAGCCGGTGCCGGTGACCGCCGTCTCGATCGAAGGCGACTCGGTGCATCTCTCGTTGGCCCGTGCCGGCCGCCACCGCGACACCGTCACCGTCACCTATCAGGTTCCCGCATCCGGGCCGATCGCAGACCTCGCCGGCAACCAAGCAGCACGCCTGAGCGGGCACCGAGCAGCGAACACGACCGAACCCGCCGCCGAAGCGTCCCTCGACAGTCTCGTCTTGAGCGATGTCGACACCCACACGGCATTCTCGCCGGCCTCGTTCGACTACACAGCCGACGTTGCGGGCCTTGTCGCAAGCACCACCGTCACCGCGACTCCCGTCGACCAGCGCGCGGTCGTGTCGATCACGCCAGACGACGCCAGCCCGACGCCAGGACATCAAGTCGATCTCATCGGGGGCCCAAACACCATCACGGTCACCGTCACCGCTGAACACGCCGCCATCACCCACGACTACACCGTGGCAGTCACCCGCCATCACGAGACCGCGCCGCCGAGGCTCACAACGGCTGCCGCTGACGGCGACCAGATCACCCTCACCTACAACGAGACGCTCGACGCCGGCTCGATCCCGTCGCGGCGAGCGTTCACCGTCGCCGTCACCGACGCACGCACCCGCACAACGCGAGCACCCGCTGTCACACATGTCGCCGTCGCCGCCGACACCGTCACGCTCACGCTGCACGAATCCGTCCGCGCCGCCGACACCGCCACCGTCAGCTACTCCGCGCCAGCGCAAGGCCCGCTGCGCGACACCTCAGCCAACAACGCCGCAGCACTCACCCAGCACCCCACCGCCAACAACACCCCGCCCGCAACCGACACAACGCTGCGGGCGCTCGCGCTCACCGGTCTCGCTCTCGAGCGTCCTCTCGCCCCCGGCACCCTCAACTACCAAGCCGCCGCAGCATTCACCCTCGATCTCACCACCGTGCGCGCCGCAGCCGCCGATCCCCGCGCCACCGCAGCAATACTCGATCCCCCAGACGCCGACGCCGGCGAGGACGGACACCAAGTCGCGCTCGTTCCCGGCGACAACACCCTGCAAGTACGCGTCACCGCCGAGGACCCCCCCAGATGACCGTCACCGTACGTCGGGCACCTCAAGACCGAACCGAACTCTCCACGTCCTCACCGCATCCACCCGGCGCGGGACCCGGCCACTCAGCCCCAAGGCCCTTTTCCCTCCACCAGCGTCAACCTCACCGCCATCACACGCGACACTCCCCACCTGCCGCCCCAGCCCCAACCCCCCACACCCGTCCTCCAGCCCACCCTCGACAGCTCCACCACGACACGCGAGACGTCCCTCGACGGCTCCGCCACGACACGCGAGACCTCCCGCCAGCCCAAAGTTGACGCCCGAGACGCCAAAGCCCGCAACGAAACCCCGCTGCCCGCCCTGAGCACTCTCAGCGCAGCAACGACGACCGCGACCAGCGCGACCCTCGACATCACCGTCACCAGCCAAGGCCTTGACCCGATCAACGCACACGTCCGCTATCGCCTCGCCGGCGCTACCGGCGCACGCGACTGGATCAGCATCTCTGCCGCCGTCACCGAAGGAACCGCACAGATCATCCTGTTCGGACTCAGCCCGTCCACGCAATACAGCATTCAAGGCTCGCTGGACCCCGCATATCCGACAGCCGCCACTCAATCCGCGACATTCGCCACCGAAGCAGCCGCAACCATCGAGCACACCCAAACCGAGCTGGAGCTCTCGCCATTCGCATTCATCTACGGCCAAAACGATGTGGACTACAACCCGGCAATAGTGAACTTGCCATATGACCTCGAAAGGTCGCCGCCCCAGGCCACCTATTATTTCGACGCTATCCGCATCGACTCGAGCAATATCGACAATAGCGAACTCGAATTCTCCGTCGAACACCTTCCCGACAAGTCGTCACAGCAATTTTGCTGGCATCCCGATATCGTCCCGACGTTAACCGCGCCGTCGTGCCACAGTCTCGAGATCAAAGCCAAATCCACGAGCGGTTGGCTGCATATGTATAGCGGCATCGACAAAGCCGGTACCGGCAATCGCTACCGCGCTTGGTCCAGCATGTCCGACTACCCCATACAGCGGGCGACAATAGCTGCCGCAGCCACGGGAGAGCAGCTCAAAGTGTACCGGGATGTGATCCTACGACCTGCGGATCCAGTCGTGGACTGCTCCGACTATCCGGAAAGGAACCGAGAGCGATACAACTGCATCTTCAACGGTGAGAAGCTCCCACCTAAACCCACCGTCGACTCGACCGCGGATTTGCTCGATGACACCCTGAACCTCATCCAGAACGAAGACAACTATGAGCTTGTATTCAGGGAGGAATTCGACAGCAACGCAAGCATGACACCCTGCCAGAACCTTGCCGAACTGCGACGATCGGTATGGAACTATCAGCTCAACACCTGCGGCATAATCGATGCCAACGGCACCCCGTGCGCAGGAGTCATCGATGGGGCTTTCTTCATGACCAGCAGCTGGATATGCCCCGGGTCAGGCATGCAGAGCTCAGGCTTGCTCGCGTTCAAGTACGGCTACGTGGAGGTGAAATTCAAGACCCGCATGCATCAATACCGCAAGTACACCAACATCAATATGCTCATCGGCGACGCCAGACAATCCCGAAAGTGGTGGCTGAACGAGTACGGAGTAGACATTCATGACGAAGAGAGCGCCACCACGAACCTCTCGAACGAGTACGGAGTAGACATTCATGACGAAGAGAGCGCCACCACGAACCTCTCGCACGAAATCGATGTGTTCGAGTGCGTTGACTCGGACGGGTTTTGTATCATTCATCAGTATCTCAACCCCGGTACTCCCCGAGCGTACTTGGGAGGCATTACAGGTCGCAGGTCAGACATTGTTCTTAGCTTCTGCTACGGCATATACGGCATGCTGTTGATCAGGTCAAACCACGATTTATGCACGAATCCTCCTGACTTCGAAGTGAACATTACGCTTGGACTGGAATGGACACCGCGCGGATACCGGCATTCGTGGAGAGTCGATGAGATAGGTCCGAGCTTCAACACAATCCGAAAATCCAACATTGGAGTCTTTGAATACGACAGCTTAGGCAATCGGTTCCGAATACCTTCCTCGACTCGGCATAAGTATTTCGAACATCTGGTGCCCGACGACGAGGACTCTGTGCTGGAGCGAGTCGGTATCGCGCATGTTCCGCTCCGCATAGATCTGGGTGTATGGAATCAGAATTTTATAGCGCAGTACGATACGAACGAAGTGAGACTCGCCGTTGACTACATCCGCGTCTTCCAGCCGCGGAATCACTACGTCGACATGGAACCGGTCTACCAATAGCGACGCTGCCGATATCAGATCACCGTCACCCCGTGGAGATGGCGGGCATTCGGCCGTCTCGACCGTGCAGCAAGATCAGGACCGCAGGCTGAGACGGGCCACAGCGATCGCCGTGGAGGTGCGCGTTGAGCCCGAATAGCGGATGACGCGAGCGCCGTCGGGCAGGATCGTCTCGATCGCGTCCTTGATGTGTGCCGGCACGGCCGCGTTGCCGCCGACGATGCGCACGACTGCTGGCGCCTCGGACTGCAGCAGCGCGACGACAGCGTCGGCGAGCATGCCACGGTGTGTGTACAGGACGGCGGAATCGGGCGTGCGCGCGGCGAGTGCCGCAGCGACACCGATGTCGGACGGACTCCAGCCGTTCGCCACGATGATCGTGCTGCGCGCAGCAGAGTTCAGCGCGCTCCGCGCGGCATCAAGCGCGGTGCTGACGCGATCGGTGCCGGCGACGCGGTCAGTGGGCGCGTTCTTGGCTGCGTCGGTCAGTGCCTGCACGGTCTGCTCACCGACGGCCGCCGCGCCGCCGACCACGACAACGCGTGCGACACTGAGATCGGCAAGCAGATTCAGCACATCGGCCGGCGCGTGGTCGGCGCGTGTGTACAGGACGGCGGAATCAGGCGTACGCGCGGCGAGTGCCGCAGCGACACCGATGTCGGACGGACTCCAGCCGTTCGCCACGATGATCGTGCTGCGCGCAGCAGAGTTCAGCGCGCTCCGCGCGGCATCGAGCGCGGTGCTGACGCGATCGGTGCCGGCGACGCGGTCAGTGGGCGCGTTCTTGGCTGCGTCGGTCAGTGCCTGCACGGTCTGCTCACCGACGGCCGCCGCGCCGCCGACCACGACAACGCGTGCGACACTGAGATCGGCAAGCAGATTCAGCACATCGGCCGGCGCGTGGTCGGCGCGTGTGTACAGGACGGCGGAATCAGGCGTACGCGCGGCGAGTGCCGCAGCGACACCGATGTCGGACGGACTCCAGCCGTTCGCCACGATGATCGTCACATCGCCACCGCCACCACCGTCATCATCGCCGCCACCGCCACCGCCGCCACTACTGCCGCCACCGCCACCGCCGCCACCGCCGCCAATAGGTCTCCTTGGGGGCTCTGGAGGCTCTGTGCCGCAGATCCACAGCCTGCCCGACACGATGTCGTTGTCTGCGATGGTCTGCAGCGACTCCGGGAGGCAGCCCGTGAACTGGTTTCCCGCCAGTCGCAGCGTCGCCAAGCCGTTGAGCTGCCCGAGGCTCGCGGAGAACTCGCCGGTCAGCCGGTTGTCGCTCAGGCTGAGGAACTCAAGCGGCGGGTACGGCTGCTGGAAGGGCGGTATCCAGCCGCTGAGCTGGTTGTCGCTCAGGTCCAGCGACCTCAACTGCGCGAGGAAGAACAGTTGCGCCTTGATCTTGCCAGTGAGCCTGTTGCCGCTGATGTCGATTGTCGAGAGCGGGGCAGATGGAAGAAACGACGTCGTGATGTCTCCGCTGAGGCGGTTGTCGCTCAGGTCGAGGGTGCGCAAGGCGCTCAGCAGGCCAATGGTGTCGGGCATCGTGCCGGTGAGCCTGTTTCCACTGACGTTCAGCGCTTCGAGCCCGGCGATATGTCCGATGTGAGCGGGGATCGTGCCTGAGAGCTGATTGCCGCTGAGATCGAGCGTCGTGAGCGAGGTCAGCAGGCTCAATTGCGTCGGGATCGTGCCTGAGAGCTGATTGCCGCTGAGATCGAGCGCCGTGAGCGAGGTCAGCAAACCGAGTTGCACCGGAATTTCGCCGGTGAGACCATTCCCACTGAGTTCCAGCGTCGACAGCGACGCGAGGTTCCCGAGATGCGCGGGCAACGCGCCGGTGAGTTTGTTGTCGCTGAGGTCGAGTGCGATGAGCGCATCGAGGCTGCCGAGGTACGGGGGCAGGGAACCATCAAATTCCTGTCCGGAGATCGCCAGAGCGACAACCCGGCCTCCGGACACAGTGATCCCCTCCCACTCAGTGATCGCCGTTCGTGCAGACCAGTTCACCCACACGTTGCCCGCCAGAGCCGTCCTCGAAGCCAGCAGGGCCTTGCAGTCATTGACGAGGGCGGCATTGTCCGCAGGGCTAGGGACCGCAATCCCGTTATCGCAACCGGCGAGAGTCTGCCCTGCCGCATGGCTGACGCCGATCGTCAACCCAACTGCCATTGCGATCAAGACCGCGAGGAGCTTGAGCACAGTTGGCGTGACCCGCTTCCGCAATATTCCTCCGCAACATGTCCGGAAAATCTTCTGGGTGCCTCACTGAAGCTCTCAGAATGCTCTGCTTGCGAATAACGCCTTCAGGCTACGCATGGACAAGACACTGCTCACGCCCAGACCGTTTCGGTGCCCGGCAATCCGGTCCGAGCACTGTTGACCAGCACGTTCACTGAGCGCCTGCCGCGACTCATCCCTTGAAACCGATCATCTAGCGGCGAAACCAGCGAAACCAGCTAAACGATGCGCGACTCCTTGTTGCTCCAATACTCGTCGCGCAGGATTCGCTTGTAGAGCTTGCCGGTGGGGAGTCTGGGCAGTTCATCTCGGAAATCGACAGAGCGCGGCATCTTGTACGTAGCGACGTGCTCTCGCGCATAACCCAGAAGCTCAGCAGCCAGCGCGTCGTCGCCGATCAGTCCTTCGGCCGGCTGCACCACCGCCTTCACCTCTTCGCCGAAGTCCTCGTTGGGCACGCCGAAGACTGCAACGTCGGCCACCTTCGGATGCAGCACCAAGCAGTCCTCGATCTCCTGGGGGTAGATGTTCACGCCGCCCGAGATGATCATGAACGCCTTGCGGTCGGTCAGATACAGGAAGCCCTCGTCATCGACACGACCGATGTCGCCCAGTGTCGACCACAGCTCGTGATTTGAGTGGCGCGACTCGGCGGTCTTGTCAGGATCGTTGTGGTACTCGAACGCCGGCTCATCGCGTTCAAAATAGATGGCGCCTGACTCGCCGACAGGCAGCTCGTTGCCGTCGTCGTCGCAGATATGAATGACGCCGATGAGCGGTTTGCCGACCGTGCCTGGGTGGTCGAGCCAGTCAGCGGAATTGACGTAGCAGAAGCCGTTGAGCTCGGTGCCGGCGTAGTACTCGTGCAGGATTGGCCCCCACCAGTCGATCATCTGCCGCTTCACCTCGACCGGGCACGGCGCAGCAGCATGCACAGCGACCTGATGACTGGACAGATCGTGGCGCGCCCGCACCTCGGCGGGCTGCTTGAGCATCCGGCTGAACATCGTCGGCACCCATTGGCTGTGAGTGACCTGGTACCGCTCGATGTAGGCGAGCGCATCGGCGGGGTCGAACCGATCCATGATCACCGCGGTGCCGCCCATCGACTGGGTGCCGGTGGTGAACGACAGCGGTGCGGAGTGATACAGCGGCGCCGGGGAGAGATAGACGCTGCCAGGGCTGATGCCGAAGATGCCGCCGACGAGGCCCGCACCGATGAGATCGGGCTCGGTGATCGAGGTGCCATCCAGCGGGCGCTTGATCCCCTTCGGACGGCCCGTGGTGCCTGAGCTGTACAGCATGGTTGACCCGCGTGGTTGTTCTGCGAGCGGCTCGGCCGGATATGCCGCGATCGCATCATCAAACGAGTCGAAGCCCGCAGCGGCAGTGTCGAACATCAGCCGGATGTCGCAGTCGCCGATGAGCGGCAGCATCTCGGTCGCAGCGTCGGCCACCGCCGGCGAGGCCACCAGCACCCGCGCCCCGCAGTCGTTCACGATGTAGGCCGCCTCTTCGGCTGTCAGGTACCGATTCACCGTCGTGAAATAGAGGCCGCTGCGCACCGTTGCCCAGAAGGCATCGAAATAGCCGATGTTGTTGTCGGCGAAGACCGCGACATGACCGCCGGGGCGCAAGCCGGCGGCCCACATGAGCTGTGCAAACTGCGCACTGCGGTCATTCAGCTCGCGGAAGGTCCGGGTGGTGCCGTCGCGGGCCATGATGACGGCTGCACGATCAGGGGCGTCGGTTGCGTACGTGCCGGGGTAGCTCATGGCCCGGAAGCTATCTCGCTGCCCGCTGGGGAACGCGGGCGCCGAGCTCAGTCCTGCGGCGGGCGGACTACAACGCCGGCAGCCATCATCGCCCGCTTGGCATCGGCGACGGTGTGCTCTCCGAAGTGAAATATCGAGGCGGCCAGCACCGCATCGGCGCGCCCTTCGACGGCCCCCTCCACGAGGTGCTCGAGCGTGCCCACTCCGCCGCTCGCAATCACCGGCACGTTGACAGTGTCGGCGACCGCTCTGGTGAGCTCGATGTCGAAGCCTTCCCTCGTGCCATCGGCGTCCATGGACGTCAGCAGGATCTCGCCTGCGCCGAGCTCGACAACCCGGTGCACCCATTCGATGGCGTCGATGCCGGTGTCTTCGCGGCCGCCCTTGACGTAGACGTTCCACGTTCGCTGCCGTCCGGGTTCGACGGGGTTGGACTTCGCATCGACCGCCACCACCGCGCATTGGCTGCCGAACTCGTCGGCGATCTCGCGCACAAGTTCAGGGCGTGCAACCGCAGCCGAGTTCACCGACACCTTGTCCGCACCGGCGCGCAGCAAAGCCCGGGCGTCGTCCGTCGTGCGGATGCCGCCGCCGATGGTGAAGGGGATGAAGACCTCCTCGGCGGTGTGGCGTGCGAGATCGATGATCGTGTCCCGGTCGTGTGCCGAGGCCGTGATGTCCAAGAAAATGATCTCGTCCGCGCCCTGACGGTCGTACATCGCCGCCAGCTCGACGGGGTCGCCCGCATCGCGCAACCCGATGAAGTTGACACCCTTGACAACTCGGCCGTCGTCGACGTCCAGGCACGGAATGACTCGGACAGTCTTCACGAGGCAGTCTTCATGAGGCAGTCTTCATCGCTGGCCGGTCTCAGCAACCGGCTCGCCATGCAGTGCACTGCCACGCGCCACGACCAGCGCGGCGGTAGGCGAGATGGCGCCGTCGTGGAGCGCCTTGCCCACAATGGCCCCAGCGAGAGTGTGACCGTACGGAGAACGCAGGTCTCGCAGGTCGGCAATATCGGCCAGGCAGCCGACCCCACCGCTCGCTATCACTGACATGACTGGCGGACGTTGAGGCGAGTCCAACACATCTGCCAGACCAGACAGGTCGCTTCCACCGCCCATGCCGTCACGAGCGATCTGGGTCACGACAACCGCCTCGGCTCCGCTGCCAGCGAGCCGCAACAGCGCCTCGGCCAAGCTCACCCCGCTGCGATGCTCCCAGCCGCGCGTCGCAACCTCGGTACCTCGCACATCGAGACCGACAGCGACGCGACGCCCTGCGGTCGTCAGCTCCCCCACGAGGTCTGGGTTCTCGATCGCTGCGGTGCCCACCACGCAGCGGGCGACCCCCGCGTCGTACAGCGCCTCGGCGGTGGCGCGGCTGCGCACGCCGCCGCCGCACTGCACACGGACGCCAGCGTCGCCGACCGCGGCCACGACTGATCGGATCACGTTCCGGTTGCCGCTGTCGGCGACGCCCGAGCGGGCTGCGTCGAGGTCGACAATGTGAATCCAGCGGGCGCCCGCCTCAGCAAATTCGTGCGCTACCTCCACCGGGTTGGCGTCATAGCGCACCTCGCGCTCATAGTCGCCCTGCAGCAGGCGCACACAGCGACCCCCACGCAGATCGATAGCTGGATACAGCTCGAAGCTCACGTCGCCACCCTCACCTAGTGCAGCTCATCTAATGCAGCTCATCGATTGCAGCTCATCGATTGCAGCTCGAGGCGACGATGGCATCCACGAAGTTCTGCGCAAGGCGCTTGCCCGCGTCGCCCGACTTCTCGGGATGGAATTGGGTGGCCCACAGCCGGCCGCGCTCGACCGCGGCGGTGATCGGTGTCGGGTAGTCGCACGTGGCGGCCACCAGCTCGTCGGACGTGTGGGCCGCATAGCTGTGAACGAAGTACATCCACGCGCCGTCGGTGAGCCCCGCCAGCAACGGGCAATCAGGCCGGCGCACGTCGAGGCGATTCCATTGCATCTGGGGCCGCACGACGCCCTCAGGCAAGAGGCGCACCGAGCCCGGCAGCACGGCGAGCCCCCTGACTCCGGGAGCTTCAGCCGAGTCCTCAAACAGCATCTGCATACCGACGCAAATACCCAAGAACGGGCGGCCACTCTCGACGGCATCGAGGGCTGGCTCTTCGAGGCCGGTGGCGCGCAGCTGCCGCATGCAGGTGCCGAAATGGCCGACACCGGGAAGCACGACCGCGTCGGCATCTCGGATCAACCCCGAGTCCGACGTGAGACGGGCATCTGCACCTACCCGTTCGAGACCCTTTTGTGCTGAGCGCAGGTTGCCGATTCCGTAGTCGAGGACGGCCACGAGCGGCTGCGCGGCAGCGGCACCGCTCACCGAAGACCTCTCATAGGACGCCCTTGGTCGACGGCAGCACGTCGTCGGCGATGCACACCGCGTCATAGAACGCTCGCGCCACTCCTTTGAAGCTGGACTCGATGATGTGATGGGTGTTGCGACCCCGAATCATCACGATGTGCAGCGTGATGCCCGCCGCCATCACCAGACCACGCCAGAACTCTTCGCACAGCTGCGGGTCGAATGGCGGGTCGCCCAGAATCTTCTCGCCTGGGGGGTCGACGTCATAGTGCAGGTACGGGCGGCCCGACAGGTCCAAGATGACCTCGACGGCAGCTTCGTCGAGCGGCACCGTGATCGACGCGAAGCGCCGTACTCCCGCCTTGTCGCCCCACGCTGTGCGCAGGGCCTCCCCGAAGGCGATACCCGTGTCCTCGACGGTGTGGTGGGCGTCGATCTCGAGATCGCCCTCGGTGCGCAGATCGACGTCGAAGCGTGCGTGCTTGGAGAGCTGGGCCAGCATGTGGTCGAAGAACGGCAGACCGGTCGAGATGTCATTGCGGCCGCTGCCGTCGATGTCGATCGAGAGTTCGATCTGCGTCTCGGCAGTGTTGCGTTGCACGCTGGCCGTCCGGCGGGGCAACGTTGCCTCTGCAGTCATCGGGACACCTCTGCGTCGATCGACATCGTTCGCATCAGCCTGCGGCCTCCGCTGGCGTTTCGCACCTCGAATGCCGTTGTCGCCTGCGTCATGCCAAGATCTCCGTCAGGGACTCAAGGAAGCGATCGTTCTCCAGCGGCGTGCCCACCGTGACCCGCAGGCAGTCAGCGAGCCGGGGCCACGCGGAGCAGTTCCGCACGAGGATTGAACGGTCGACGAGCGCTTGCCAGACATCGTCGCCGTTGTGCCCGGTGGGGCTGGTGCGGAACAGGACGAAATTCGACTGCGAGGGCCAGACGTCGAACCGCATCCGGGCCAATTCAGCGGAGATTCGCTCGCGCTCGGACACGATCGCCGCCACTCGATGTTCCATCTGATCCGCGAATCTCAGCGCAACCCGGCCGGCAATCTGCTTGAACGTGTCGACGTGGTAGGGCAGCACGACTTTTTCGAACTCGGCGGCCATGCCTGCAGGGGTCACCGAATAGCCCAATCGCGCCCCTGCCATCGCCCACGTCTTGGAATACGTGCGGGTGACGACGAGGTTGTCGGGCCCTCCAGCGTCGTTGCAGAGGTCGATGGCGCTCCAGTCGGCGAATTGGCCGTAGGCCTCGTCGACGACGACAAGGCCCGGTGAAATCTCCAGCGCCCGTTCGAGCACCTCGAGTCGCTCGGGTGTGCCAGTGGGGTTGTTGGGCGAGCACAGGAACACGATCGAGGGCTGGTGCCGCTCGACGATGCGCTCGAGCTCGTAGACGCTGACGCTGCCGTCGACGTGGCGTTCGCCCTCGACTACTGAGCTCTGCGTGCTGCGAGCGATCTGGCCGTACATCGCATAGGTGGGCTCGAACGTGGCAACGCTGCGACCGGCCCCGCCATAGGTCAGGCAGATGGTTTGGAGTACTTCGTTGGAACCGTTTGCCACGAAGATGCGCTCGGGTTCGGTGCTGTGCAGCTTGGCGAGGTCGGCCCGCAGCGCACTGGCGGTCCGGTCCGGGTAGCGGTGCCACTCGACGCGGCGCAGCTCGGATGCGAGGGCCTCGGTGAATTCGGCTGGGGGCGGAAACGGAGCCTCGTTGGTGTTGAGCCGCACTTCCACGTCGATCTGCGGCGAGTGATAGCCCTCCAGCAAGCGCAGGTCGTCCCGCACTGCCGGTTTCACGGCCGCACTCCGGACGCGATCCACTCCTTGCGGCGTGAGACCGAGGCGGCGTGTGCCCACAGTCCCTCGGCCTCGGCGAGCTCTGCCACTGCGGGCGCGAGCAGGTCGAAGCCTTCCTCGGAGACCTCCACTACATGCATGCGCTTGGCAAAATCGCTGGTGGTGAGCGCTCCCGCAAATCGGGCAGTGCCAGCAGTGGGCAGCACGTGCGACGGCCCGGCCACATAGTCGCCAACCGACGCCGGTGACCACGGCCCGACAAACACAGCGCCGGCGTGACGGATGCTGCCCAGCAGTTCGTGGGCGCCGTCGCACATGAGCTGGAGATGTTCGGGCGCAACGAAGTTGGCGACTTCGGCAGCCTGGGCGGGGCCGTCAACGAGGCACACGAAGCCGTCGGCCTCCAAGGTGGCCAGGGTCTCGTCACGCCGCGGAGACAATTCGACAATCTGGGAGATTGCCTCGCAGACGGCATCAGCGCAGGCGGCATCCCACGTCACGAGCCAGGCCCGGCCGCCGGGACCGTGCTCGGCCTGCAGCACGACATCGGTGGCTGCAGCGGCCGGCGGGCACGTCCCGTCGGCGATCACGACGATCTCCGAGGGTCCCGCGAACGCAGACGCGACGCCCACGTCTGTGGCCACAAGCTGTTTTGCGGTCGCGACCCAGGCATTGCCAGGCCCAGCCACGACATCCGCCGGACGGATGGTCTCGGTGCCGTACGCCAGCGCCGCAACAGCCTGCACGCCGCCGACCCGGTGGACTTCGGTGACACCGCACAGGTGCGCGGCTGCCATCACCGATGGCGACAGGTTGCCGTTGGGACCTGGAGGGGAGCAGAGCACGATGTCATCCACGCCGGCCGCTTGAGCGACCAGCACGGTCATGAGCACCGTGGACGGGTAAGCGGCCAATCCGCCTGGCACGTACACGCCAGCTCGGTCCACCGGCTGGCTGATCGAGCGAACGGTGACACCGTCGCGTTCATAGGTGTGGCCCGCTGTGGCCTCAGTGCGATGAAACTCCAGGATGCGCCGGTGCGCTGTCTCCATCGCCGAACGCAGCGCAGACGACAGTCCAGCCCAAGCAGCCTGAAGCTCGCTCGCCGGCACCAACGTGTCGGGCACGTCAGCGCCGTCGAAGCGGGCAGTGAGTTCCCGGACAGCTGCGTCGCCGCCATCACGGACGTGGGAGATCAGCTCGCGGACGGCCACCGATGACACCGCAACACCCGTCCCGGGGCGCGGCAGAACATCGGCAAATTGATCGCTCCGACCCCGGAGATCCAGCCGCTTGAGCACCGCGCCGAGGGTACCCGTGCCTGTTTGAGCCACTGCTGCGAATTACGGCCGGAGTACAGCTGAGCCCGCAGTCTGCAATCTCGGACAGTGCGTAGATTCCTCTCATGCACCGATGCATGTTGACCATAGTTCTGGCTGTTGCGATGGCTAGCGCTGTGCTCGTGCCGGTCGTCACAGTGGGAGCATCGCAACGGCCTGCTGATCTTGATGCGTCGCGCTATGGCGGCGCAGACCGGTACGCGACCTCGCTGCTCGTGGCCGAAGCGGTCGCCGCCCATGCTGGCGGAAGTCTCGACTCCGTCGTGTTGGTCTCAGGACGCAACTGGACCGACGCCGTCGTCGCCGCTCCGCTGGCGGGATCGCTCGGCGCACCGGTGCTGGCGACTCCGCCGGGCGAGCTGCGTGCGGACGCCGCTGCGTTCCTGCGGCGCACCGGGGTCTCACGTGCATTGATCCTGGGTGCCGACAGCGATTCAGACGGCGTCGGCTCCACTGTGGTCGCGGGCCTTGAAGCCCTCGGCATCACGGCGGAGCGGGTGACGCGCGTGGACCAGTACGCCACCGGCACCGCGGCAGCGAACCGGCTCGGCACGCCCGGCGACATGGGCGGCCTCGGACGCACTGCCATCGTGGCCAGCGGCGAAGTATTTGCTGACGCTCTCGTAGCAGGCGCCTTTGCCGCCCGCGGTCCCCACCCCGTGCTGCTCACACCCCGCACCCGCCTGCACCAAGGCGTCGCCAGTTACCTCAGCAACGCTGAGATCGAGCACGTCGTGATCATGGGCGGCACCGCCGCTCTGAGTGACGCCGTCAGCGACTCCATCACGGCCCTCGGCGTCAATGTGACACGACTCGACGGCGCCACCCGATACGACACCGCAGTCGAGGCCGCCAACCTCGTCACCGGCCGCTACGACGATGGGTGCTTCACGAGCAGACGCATCGGCTTGGCCCGCGCCCGGGTCCCATTCGACTCGTTCAGTGCTGCCCCGCTGCTGGCCCGGCTGTGCGCACCGTTGTTGCTCGCCGATCCGGGCGCAATACCTGCTGCTACGGCCGAATACCTCACTCAGGCCCGCAACACCGCAGCGTCAAGCGGCGACGCATCAATCGACGTGCGCGTACTTGGCGGAAACGCCGCTGTATCTCAGACCGCGATCAATGCCTACCTCCGGTCGGGCACCACAACAACGTCGTTCTCAACGGGACAGAGCGATGTGATGTGCGACTTCGAACTCGGCAACAAGCCCCGCGAACTCCTCGGTGATGGCTTTGCGAGCAACCCCGTGTGGTCACCTGATTGCACCCGCATCGCGTATCTCGATGAAGAAGCGGCGATCTGGACGGCGGACCTGGACGGCTCAGATCCCGTCCGCGTCACCGGCGGCTACAGCCAGGACGAAGAGGATGGATCGCACGCGTGGTCACCCGACGGCTCAAGGCTCGCGTTCTCTCGCTACAGCGGGGAATTCGTTCACAGCGAGCCGATGAGCCACATCTTCGTTGTCAACGCCGATGGCACGGGCCAAGTCCAGTTGACTGATGCGGTAGCTGACGACGATTCGCCGTCGTGGTCACCCGACGGCGAACAGATTGTGTTCCAGCGCCACAACCTTGAGGCAACGCCACGGACGTACTCCTTCAATGTGCGCGATGAGTATCTCGTCTCCATCGATGCCGATGGTCGTAACGAAACCCCGCTGACACGCGGCGGAGTTGCCGAGCACGAGCCTTAATGGTCGCCACGCGGCGACTTGATCGCCTATGGCTCGGACGGCGATCTGTGGATCATGCGCCCCGACGGTACATACCCGCGGCCCGTGGCGGTACTGGTTGCGCAGAGCCCGGGCTACTCGTGGTCGCCTGATGGCACTGCGATCGCTTTGACGACGCTTGAGTTCGTCAAGGACGAAACCTACGAGGACGGCACCAGAATCGACAAGGGCATTGCCATCACCTACCTCGACGGCAGGTCGTCGGCGCAGGCCTTCACGTTCTCCAGTCATGTTGTGACGGAGACGTTTCGAGGCACTTTCACGATCGTTCGCACTCCGGAGTGGTCCCCCGACGGTCGCAGCATTCTGTTTGAACGCAACACGCACCAGGGCGATCGCGCGCGCGCCTATGTGACGCGAGTGCCCCGGTTGAGGCCTGCTGCGGTTGCCGAGGACTGCCGACCGACTCTGGGCGGGGGTGCAGGCATTGGATTCCCGGTCAGGAGCTATGTGCCGTCACTGGAAGGCACATTGCGCGTCGCAGTTCTCTTCGTGGACTTCCCTGACGCTCGTGCCGAGCACAGCACCCGCGCCGAAGCCGCCATGGGCGATTTCGATGGCGCAGAGGCCTACCTGGAGGCCATGAGCTACGGGAAGCTCGACATCGAATTCGTACCGCACCACGAGTGGCTGCGCGCCCCGAATCCGACAGAGCATTACACCATCACGCTCGGTGGGATATCGCTGACGATCAACCAGGAAGCTGTCGCTCTCGCCGATCCCGAAGTCGACTTCTCTGAGTTCGGTGCAGTGGTGATCGTCCTGCCAGGCAGTCGTTTCTTTGCGGGTCATGCAGGGGGCCTCACGTCGGCTGACGGCAGCAGCATGGGCAGTGCGACGATCTACACCCAGCTCAAGGGGGGCTCTAGCGAGCTCCACAGCTGGTCCAGGGTCCTGATTCACGAGTTCATCCACGTGCTCGGCCTGCCCGATTTGTACGACTACGGCGTCTTTGGTCGTCCCGGCGGTCAGGTCGCAGCCCCCGAGTTGCCTCCTGGTCACGACTGGTACGGCATAAGCGTCGGTCTAATGGGATTGTCGGCCCGGTACCCCGCAAGGGGGCAGATCGACGCTAGGTCGTACCGCGCAATGCTCGGCTGGAGCCGATGGCAGCTCGGATGGCTGTCCGAGCCACAGGTTCAGTGCATCAGTGCAGCCGAGGCCACGGTTCGGCTCGTACCCCTGTCCCGTCCGGCGGGCGGAATCGCCATGGCTGCGCTGCCGGCGAGCCACGACGCCATCATCGTCATGGAGAGCCGACGCGAGAGCAGCTACGACGCTGTCTGGCCGCACGACGTTGACTCAGAGTTGGCCACCGAACGTGTGCTCGTCTACACGGTCGATCCGACCCTGGGCGGCGGCCGCAGGCCTATCAAGTTCGCCACCGACGACGGAAACGGCAACCTCGAGCAATACCCGCTGCTCGCAGTCGGCGAGTCTCTGACGGTCAGGGGCTACACCATCACGGTCACTGACGACGACGGTGACAGCCACACGGTCACCATTGTCAAATCGAACTGAATGCGCGGCAATCGCCGCGCCCAGCTGATCACGGGAAGCCGACATGCGCAGATGCTTCACGCTCCTCACCTCCATGCTCGTCGCATCTGCCAGCGTGCTGGCGCCGGCCACGGCGGCAGGTGCCGTACAGACCTTGGCCGAGGTCGAAGTGACGCGTTACGGCGGCGCGGACCGTTACGCGACGTCCCTGCTGGTGGCCGAGGCAGTCGCCGCCCATGCGGGCGGCACGCTCGACTCGGTGGTGATGGTTTCAGGCCTCAACTGGACCGATGCCGTCGTCGCGGCACCGCTGGCTGGATCGTTGGGTGCACCAGTGCTGACGACGCCGCCGGGCACATTGCGAGCCGACGCCACTGAGTTCCTGCAGCGCACCGGGGTGCGGCACGTGTTGATCGTGGGCGCCGACAGTGACATCGCAGGTGTAGGACCCACCGTGGCAGCTTCCCTCGAGGCCCTCGGCATGACCGTCGACCGAGTGACTCGCGCCAACCAGTACGCCACGAGTGTTGCGGCTGCGCAGCGGCTCGGCGAGCCCGGCGACATGGGCATTCTGGGACGCACCGCCATTGTGGCCAGCGGTGAGGTTTTCGCGGACGCTCTCGTGGCTGGTGCGTTTGCGGCACGCGGCCCTCATCCAGTGCTGCTCACTCCGCCCGACCGGCTGCACCCGGGCGTGGCCAGCTATCTCGTGAGCGTCGGGACTGAGCATGTCGTGGTCATGGGTGGCACCGCTGCACTCCATCAAGATGTCGAGGACGCCTTGATCGCGCTCGGGGTTGAAGTGACGCGGCTCGCGGGAACCAGTCGATACGACACGGCGCTCAAGGCCGCCGAGCTTGTTACCCACGGTTATGACCAGACGTGTTTCACCGCTCGACGCGTGGCCTTGGCCCGCGCTCATGTCCCATTCGACTCGTTCAGCGCCGCCCCTCTGCTGGCCCGCTTGTGCACACCGCTGCTGCTCGCCGACCCCGACAGAATCCCCGCCGCAACAGCCGACTATCTCGACGACCTCCGCGCCGACATCGCACCAAGCGGCAATGACACGCTCACCGCGCACGTCTTCGGAGGCAACGCAGCCATCTCTGACGCTGCAATCGAGACGTACCTCAACAGTGCAAACAGCGAGGTGACGTGCGACATTGAACTCGGCGAAGAGCCGGCAGCTGTCCTCGGCGACCTCGATGCATCGCAGCTCGACTGGTCGCCCGATTGCAGCCGGATTGCATACATAAGCGGCGATGGCATTTGGACAGCGCGAGTCGATGGCACGGATGCGGTTCGGCTCGCTGGGGGTTCTCAACCGTCATGGTCGCCCGACGGCAGCCGCATCGCGTTCAGCCGCCTTACCGGCGTGTGGATCAACGATGATGAACCTGTCGCCCACCTCTTCGTCACCAATGCCGACGGCACCGGAGAAGTCCAGCTCACGAACTCGATTGCGACTGACGTCAAGCCGTCGTGGTCGCCCGATAGCCAGCGCATTGTCTTCGAGCGTCAGAACCTCGATGCCGATCCAGAAGATCCTGATAGCGGGTGGCGCGACCGCTACGTGGTGGTGATCGACGCTGATGGCCGCAATGAGGCTGAGCTGAGGCGGGGTGAGGGCACCGCAACCTCGCCCAGCTGGACACCCGACGGCAAGCGCATCTCCTTCGATGACGGACCCGGTCTCTACACGGTGCTCGACGACGGAACCGAGGAGAAGCCTGTTTGGCCGGTCATCCTTTCGGACCTCAGATTCGGAGACTACGAAGGGTCGCCGGACGGATGCCGGATTGCCTTGGTCACCCGCGAAACGCTCGAGGACGGCTGAAGAGTGGTTGCAATCAAGGTGATCAACCTTGAGGACTCAGCCGTGACCACGGTGATCAGCTACACCGGGCCACAGAGCGGGTACACAGTCATACAAAACCCACGGTGGTCACCCGACGGTCGCAGCATCCTCTTCGAGACCAGCGTCAACAACACCGGCGCTCGGCTCGGCAACTTCGTCGCACGAGTGCCTGCGGCCTGACCTGCAGCGCGTACAACCAACGCCGGGACTGTCAGACGCTCGGCAAGCTCTACCGGTGGTTGCAAGTGAGTTGAGTGTAGATGTCGTGTGCTGATGCCCAGTGGTGGAGTCGGCGGGGCATGTGGTTGAGGTTGTCCTCGATGACCGAGAGCCGCAGCTGCCCGATGTCGAGGCTGGTGCCTTTGGGGAGCCATCGGCGCAGCAGTCCGTTGGTCTGCTCGTTGGTGGGTCGCTGCCACGGCGAGCGCGGCTCGCAGAAGAACACCTCGATGCCGAGCGCGGCCTCGACGTCGGCCCAGCGGGCCATCTCGCGGCCTTGGTCCCAGGTGAGGCTGCGCACGAGCGCTGCGGGCTGGCGGCCCAGCGCCGCGGTGACCGCGGCGGCGACCTGGGGCGCGCCGTAGCCGTCGGACAGCGCCGCGGTGACCGTGTAGCGGCTGGTGCGCTCCACGATGGTGACCGCGGCGGTGAGGTTCGCTTTGCCGACGATGAGGTCGCCTTCCCAGTGGCCGGGCTCTATACGGTCCTCGACGTCGTCGGGCCGGTCGGCTACCGGCCGGTATTCCCCCAGCGGGCTGGGCTTTTGGGCCTGCGCGACGCTGCGCGGCCGACGGCGCCGGCAGCGCCGCGGCAGCTTCGCCCAGGTGCCCGCCGACAGGCCGCTGCGCGCGTCGTTCGCGTAGCACGCCCGATAGATCGTCTCCGCGCACACCCTCATGCCCGCCTCGCGCAGGTCCGCCGCGGTCGCGTGCGGGGACCACCTCAGCTTCAAGCGCTCATCGACCGCGGCGGCCAGCACCCGATCGGCCGCCAGCTTGGGCGTTCGCTCTCGTCGCGCCCTCGCGCATGGCGACGCGTGCGCCCAGCGGGCGTCATAGCCCGCCCGCCCGGCGCAGCGGGCCAGCTCGCGATGCACCGTGGACCGATCACGGCCCAGCCGCTGCGCTACGTCCGCGACGCCGCGGCCCGCCCCGAGCGACGACTCGACGAACACCCGCTCATCCAAACTCAGCCTCGCTGCCATACTCGACACCTCCATCGGTCGGCTGCATGTGTTCGCAACGGTCATCATGACCGTTCACTTGCAACCACCGATGGAGTTCGCCCTCCCTTGTCAAGCGGCGAGTGTGAGAGTGGAGTTTCTGGCGGTTTCGTCGCGCCACATGCGGCGGATGACGCGGTTGGCGAGCTGTCGTTTGTGGGCTCGTCGTGCCTCTCGCCGGGTCTTGCCTTCGGTGGCTTTGCGGGCGAGGTAGGCGGCGGCTTCGGGTTGGCTGCGCTGCTGGGTGACCGACGCGATGTAGAGCACGCTGTTGATGCGCCGGTTGCCTCTGAAGTCGAGCCGGTGCTTGACCGGGTTGGCGGCGCCTTCGCCTGATGAGAGGGCGACGGCGCCGGTGCCGCACCAGCGGGCGAACTTGGACTCGCGGTCGAAGCGGCGGGGGTCGCCGACCTCGCACAGCAGGGTCGCTGCTGCGATCGGGCCGATGCCGGTTTCGTCGCGCAGGGTGGTGCCGTGCTCGTCTGCCAGCTCGTCGATGAGCCGTTCGAGGCGGCGGATCTCGCGGCGAGCTGTGCGGTCCTGGCCGATGAAGGCTTGGAGCCATTCGAGGCGGTACGCGCCGGCGGGCGTCGTGTCGATGTCGGGGTCGATGTGTTCGAGGCGGCGCAGCCGGCTCTCGATCTTGCCGTGGCTGGTGAGCTGGTCACGTATCTCGGTGGGGAGCTTCGCGATCTGGTCGGCGACATGGTGCAAACTCAGTGTGCGGGCCGCTACCAGGGCTCGGCGGTGCTCGAGCACGGCCTCGATCTTGGCCACCAGCGGGTCATAGACCTCCAGCGCCTGGACGGGTCCGAGCGTGGGCTCGGCCTGCAGCGCCCGTGCCGAGGCGACCGCGTCGACGGCGTCGGTCTTGCCCAGCTGACGCGAACGGCGCTGAGCTGCTGAACGCGACGGCGGGACCTCGCGGGCGTCGAACCCGGCTGCGGCCAGTGCGATCGCGACGTGCGCTCCCCACTTGGCTGATCCCTCCACACCGACCTGCTCGACGCCGTGGGGGTCGAGCAGGTCAATGGCGTCGAGCAGGTCGGCTGCGGTGTTGGGGAACGTCTCGTGGGTAATCTCGACGCCGTGGGGGTCGACGATCCCGACGGTGAATGTGTCTTGGTGGGGGTCGATGCCCCCGACTGGCGGTGTCATGCTGTGCTCCTGCTGGAAGTGATGTTCCGGTGGGTCCGGGAACGGCAGGGGCGCTTCGTCACAACCGAGTCGAGACAGTCAGGCTCCCTTCAAAACAGGAGCGCTCCTGCCGGCCCCACACTCGACGCGACAGGTCTGACAACAGGCACAAGGCCAGTATTTTGTGGAGTCACCGTCGAGCATGGAACCGGACCGTAACCCCCTGGCTGAAGGTGCCGGCAAACCCAACAGTGACACTCGGAAAGTTTGTGGGCGCTCTCATGTGGTCATTGCACTTGCTCGGTTGAACGCCTCCAATGGTGTCATCCATTCGAGAACCCGTCGTGGTCGACCGTTGAGTTCGGCAGCGATCTGATCGAGCCCGTGAGGCCGAGTAGCAACGGCGTGTGGTCAGTAGGCGTGATTGCCAGTGTGCCCTGCACGTCGCTGGCACGGCTTGCGGCTGCGGGCGCCCATGTGCCCGCAGCGCAGGGCTCGGCTCGGCCCAGACGGTCCGTCTGCGGCGTGCCTGTCAGCCTCGACGATGTGATCAGGCGATGGACGAGTGCCGTCCGGCGGCGCAGTCTGCTTGTGGCTGCCCGCGAGTTCGTGCAGCCGATCGGGGATGTTCGCTTGGCCGTCGAGATGAAGCCTCCAGCCTTCCGCGATCAGCGTGTCGCGGTTGTCAGCGACGTTCAACAGTTCCCGGGCCTCGAACACCCGCACGCCGGACTCGTGATCACGGTGTTCTGCGAGCAGGCCGAGACCGGTGAGCCGACTCACCGCACGCGCCGCTGTGCGCTCGTTGAGCCCAGAGCGCTCAACGAGAAACGGCAGAGTCGCAGCCGGTGCGGTACGGATGACGCGCAGTATCTCGTCCGCTGAGAATCGCTGCCTCGAAGGCACCTGGTTGCACTTGCGCTCCCAGTCGGCGACACATCTGGCGACGGCGGTCGCGTAGTCGCAAGCGACCACAACCGCGTCCGCGGTGAACTCGACCGATGCCATCATGGAATCAGAACGCTCATCGTCTGACCGGTCGCCAATGAACAGACGGCTCTCCTGCAGGCTGTCGTAGTATTCTTGTCGGCGTGCGTCGATCGCTGCTGACAGCGGCACCGGGACTTGCAGGTGACCATCTCGCCGAAGGACGAGGTTCGTGAGCGCCCTCCCGATTCTTCCGTTGCCGTCCGTGAACGGGTGAATCGTCTCGAACTGCGCATGCACGATGGCGGCCTTCACCACGGCCGGTGCCCAGACAGTGCGATCCGAGATGTACTCGGCGAGGTCGTTCATCAACGCGGGTAATTCTGTGTGCGGCGGGGGCACGAAGTGAGCGTTGGTGGGCGTTCTCTGCCCGCTGCCGATCCATACCTGTTCGCTGCGAAGCCGCCCTGCGTCGAACCGGTCCACGCTGTCCGTGAACAGGATTCGATGGAGCCGTTCGATGTCGTGGACCGTCACATCGCTGTTCGCGCTGGCGGCGAGCGTCATGGCCTCCGTGTTCATGTGAACGCTGCCGAGCGTCAATCTGTCTGTGCGGTCAGTCTCGGCTCGCCGCCGGCCGCGCAGAGACTCGAGCAGGCTCAGCGAGCGCATGGTCGTCCTAATGTTCTCAACGCTGCTCGTGGCAAGTCCTTCTGCCCGGGTGAGCACAAGGCGCAGCGACGGCGAGCCGGAGCAGTCGAGCCGATTCGCATCGGCAATACGACGCTCGGCCAGCCGCACCAGCTCGCGAACATGGGGCTGCACCGATGGGAACCAGCCGTTCAGCACGCACGGCACATACGCCCTGTAGGGAGACGACACCATGCCGGTGCCGACCCAACGGGTGTAATCGAGTTCGAGATATCGGCCCATGCTCGTCGATGTCCCTCAACGTTTGCCCGTAAGACACTAACACTATCAAACTGTCGAATTCTTGTGCTCATGTCCACAGTCGCACTGAAGGGACCGTCCGACGCTCCCTTGCCAGGCGAGTGCGTGGCCGCGTCTCCCTGCGGGCGGCGGCGGCGGCCGGAGCTCGCATCGCCAAACCCGCCGCCGACACTTTCTGGGGCGCGGTTACTCCTGCGTCAGGCGGTGTGGCCTACGAGCCGTTCCCGGAGGCCTTCCGTTGTTGCACATTACGCAAACTGCATTTATGATAAATGAAGTTGTAGAAAACTAGTTTGTGCGAATGCAAGGACAGCGGATGGTCACGCCGGTGAGGCCGAGCAGTCTCTACGGCCGAGAGGCCGAGTGGGAAGACCTGTCACGTTTCGCTTCGTTGCCACGGCCGGGCCTTCGATTGGGCATCGTGTACGGCCGGCGCCGCTTCGGCAAGAGCTTTTTGCTGCGCCGCCTGGTGGAGGCGATGGGCGGGGTGTATCACTTGGCGCTGCGAGAGGAGCGCAGACCCGCTCTGGACCGGTTCGCCAACAGCCTCAGCCGGCAGCTTCGGTGGGCGCCGCCGCAGCCGTTCCGGGACTGGATCGATGCCATGGAGCAGGCCGTGGGCGTGCTGGGCACACGCGGGACACAACCACAGGTCTTGGTGATCGATGAGTATCCCTGCCTCCAGCAGAACAACCCCGATCTGGGCTCCGCAGTTCAGGCGCTGATGGATGAAGCCGCAGCCGGGGGCCTGGCTGAGAGGTGGACAGCACCGGTGGGCGTCGTTCTGTGCGGTTCGGCCATGTCGGTGATGACCCAAGTCTTGAGCGGTGCCTCGCCTCTGCGAGGCCGCGCGACGCTGGACATGGCGCTGGCCCCATTTGACTACCGGCAGGCTCGCGGCCACTGGAATATCGACGATCCGGCCACGGCGTTCGCGATTGACGCGGTGGTGGGCGGGGCCGCCGGCTACAAGGACCTCACCGCTGACGCCGGGATCCCAGACCGCCCCGACGACCTGCCCGCATGGCTGGCCGCGACGGTGCTGAACCCGTCTCATGTCTTGTTCCGAGAAGACGACTACTTGTTGCGAGAAGACCCCCGGGTCACCGACGAGGCCACCTATTACTCCTTGCTCGGGGCAGTTGCCGACGGGCGGACCACACCGACCAAGATCGCCGAAGCGCTCGCGAGGACGTCCAATGACATCAGTCATCATCTGAGGGTGATGACCACCGCCGGCTTCGTTGTGCGCCATGAGGATCTCCTGGCCGATCGGCGGCCGCTCTACCGGGTGGCCGACCCGATCGTTCGATTCCACCACCTCATCAACCGGCGCCACCGAGCCCGGCTGGAAGACCGCCGTGCACTCGAGGTGTGGGCCGACGCCGAAGCCACCTACCGCTCGGGGATCGTCGGCCCCCACTTCGAGTCGATATGCCGCCTGTGGACAAACCGCTACGCCTCAGAGTCGACCCTCGGCGAACCTGCGGGCCCATCGGCGTCAGTGCAAGTGAACGACCGCCGAAGACGCCAGTCCTACGATCTGGACGTGGTCGCACTCCGGCGCGGGCCACGGGCAGGCAGGACCAAGACCATCCAGCTCATCGGGGAGGCAAAGGCCCACCAGCTCGACGTCGACGCCTTGGAACGCCTCGACCATCTCGGCGACCTGCTGGCCGGCCGCACCGGGGTCACCCAGTCCCCGACAGCCAAGCGCCTCCTGTTCTCCGCCCGAGGATTCACCCCCGACCTCGCCGCTGCCGCCCACACACGCCCCGACGTAGAACTCGTCGACCTCGATCGGCTCTACGAAGGCGATTGAAGCCCGGGTCCGCCCAGTACGGCTTCGGCCGTCGTCGCTCGTGGACCCTCAGCTTGGCCTCGAGAGCAGGACGCCGAGCAGAAAGAAGCTCCGCTCAGGAAGTCGAGTCAGCCGTTAGTACAGCACGACGTCAAATACAGCCGAAATATGCAAGGTATGCCGTGATTTTCCCGTATCTATGGGCCGTACCGAGCAGATGGTGGCTAACGTGCCGCGGGTGATCAGCGCGGCGGAACTGTCGTCCATCGAGACTGCCGTCGGCGAACTCAGCAACCGCATTTCGCGGGCAGCCGACGAGCTGATGGGCACGCCGCGCGAGGACGTCGGTGTCGAGCTTTACGAGGTGGAGCGTTCGTTGCGCATGGCCCGTCGGCGACTCGAGCAGGCCACCGACGCCCTGCGCTGAGCGCGGGTTGTGGGGGCACGCAGCCGATATTCCGTCAAAGCTCCCAACGGGCCAGCCATACAATTGACCGGTGATCCTGTCTATCGCGACGAACGCGTTCAAGCACGGGATCTCCGAAGAGGACATCATGCACGCCTACCGCAACCCGAGCCGGGCGATCTTCCAGGGCCACCGCGTCCTGCTCGTCGGCGGCGACCGGAGCGGCCGTCTGCTTGAGATCGGTGTTGAAGAGGGCGAAGAGCACGACGTGATCATTCACGCCATGCCGGCACGAGAGCAGTTTCTGAGATGAGCAGCGTGCGGCGTCCCGTCGAGGAAATCCACGAGCAAGCGGAAGAGCTTGGGCATTGGTTCCAATCGTTCGACCCATCGGACGGCAGCGAGATGCCAAGGGCCGAATACTTGCTGCTGCGCGCCGCCCGCGCCCGGGCACAATGCGAACGCGAACTCACCAAAGCCGTCAGCGACGCACGAGCAGACGGTGCCACATGGAGCCGTATCGGTGAGATTCTGGGGCTGAGGGAGCGGGAGGCGCGTGCGGCATACGGCCTCGGCGAATCGAGCCCGGGCGGCCGTTCAATCGACTTCTGACGAGGAACGCTCGCACTGCTGCTCCTCAGATCGTCGGCTCTAGCTGCGATCTTTGATGGCCTCGGCGGTGGCGACCATCTTGCGGGCGCGAGTCAGGTGCGGGACGTCCACCATCTGGCCCTTGTGCGCGAAGGCCATGAGCCCGGCGGCTTCGGCTGCGACGAACGCCTCGAGCAGCTCTGTCGCGTCGGCGAGCTCGTCGGCACTGGGGGTAAAGGCCGCGTTCACGATGTCGATCTGGTCGGGATGGATCGTGATCTTGCCGGTGTAGCCCATCGCCGCCGACGTGGCGCACTCCGCGGCGAGGCCCGCGCCGTCGCGGAAATCCACATACACCGTGTCAAGCGGCTGCTTGCCCCACGCTGTGGCGCCCACGAGGCACATCACCCGTGCGTACTCGAACACAGGCAAGTAGGCGCCCGAGGCATCCCGGTTGGCTTTCGAGCCCATCGCAGCTGACAGGTCCTCAGCCCCCCAGGTCAAGGCGTCCACCCGGTCATGACGGGCCAGGTCGCCGATGTTGAGCAGTCCTTGCGGGGTCTCGGTGCCCAGCACCAACAGCACGACACCACCCGGTCGGTGGCCGTGCTCAAGCTCCCAGCGGGCGATCATGCCGTCGAGCTGCGCCACCTCTGCGGCGTTGTTCACTTTGGGCACCAGGTAGGCGTCGGGCGGGACGGCCATCGTCGCTTCGACGTCGGCGGCGCACCACGGACTGTCCAGCGGATTGATCCGAACCACTCGCTCTTTGGCGCCGAAGTCCACGTCGGCCAGCCACTCCGCCACAGTGGCGCGGGCACTGTCCTTGTTGTCGGGAGTGACCGCGTCTTCGAGATCCAGCACCAGGCTGTCGGCGGCGGTTGCCAGCGACTTGGCGAGCATGCGCTCGTTGGCGCCTGGCACAAAGTGAGACGAACGCCGGATCGTCGTGCCCGTCGTGTCTGGCTCGGTCATGGGTGCAACTCTCCTCGGTCGTGCATCCTCAGCTCTCCTCGGTAGTGCAACGTCATCGCAGTCCTGTCCGCACATCCCGGCGTCCGGTCAGGCGGCGAAAGCGCTGGGGCAGAAGTCGTTCAGCACGCAGTCGTCGCAGGCCGGCTTGCGTGATGCGCAGACCCGGCGGCCGTGCAAGATGAGCCGCAGGCTGAAGTCGCCCCGCTCGTACTGCGGGATCATCGGGTTCAGGGCCTTCTCCACCTTCACCGGGTCTTCTTCTTCGGTGATGCCCAGCCGCCGCACCAACCGTCCGACGTGGGTGTCCACCGGCAGGCCCGGCAGATCGAAGGCCACCGAACGAATGACGTTCGCCGTCTTGCGGCCCACGCCGGGAAGCTTCACCAAGTCTTCGAGCCGCGTGGGCACTTCGCCGCCGAAGTCCGCCAGGAGCTGGCGGGCCATCCCCTGCAGGTTGCGGGCCTTGCTGCGAAAGAAGCCCGTGGGATGCACGATTTCCTCGATCTCCGCGAGATCCCCAGAAGCCAAGGCCTCGGCATCGCGAAACCGGGCGAACAACGCCGGCACCGTGGCGTTGACACGGACATCGGTGCACTGCGCCGACAGGATCGTGGCGACCAGCAGCTCGAAGGGGTTGCGGTGCACCAGTTCGCAGACCGCTTCGTACTCGTCCTTGAGCCGCTCATGGGTCCGCTGGGCGCGGCCGGTTGGCGATCTCGGCTTGGCCATGGCCTGTGTCTAGCGCTCAGCGAGACTGCGCGCGTGATGATCCGCGGCGCCGAGTGCGGCCGATCTCAACCTGCTTGTCTGCGCGGAGCTGACCGCATGCGGCATCAATCGAGGTGCCGCGGTTGGCGCGAATGGTGACGTTCACACCACCAGCCTCCAGCTCAGCGGCGAACTCAGCAATCCGTGCCGGCGACGAGGGCTCGTGGCGATAGCCGGGCGTCGGATTGAGCGGGATCAAGTTGACGTGCGCCGCCAGCGGTCGTGCGTATGCGGCCAGCTCAGCCGCGTCGCGGTCGCTGTCGTTGACGCCGCCGATCATGGCCCACTCCAGGCTGATGCGTCGTCGCTTCGCGCGGCGGTACTCCGACAGGCACTTCGCGAGGTCACGCAGCGGATAGGTGCGGTTGATGGGCGCGATGCGGTCTCGCAAGCGGTCGTTCGCCGCATGCAGCGAGACAGCCAGGTTCACCGGCAAGTCGGCCGCTGCCATGCGAGCGATACCCGGCACGACGCCAACCGTGGAAATGGTGATGTGACGCGCACCGATGCCCATGTCGCCGTGGAAGCGCTCGACAGCGGACCACACTGCGTCGTAGTTCGCCAGCGGCTCGCCCATGCCCATGAACACGATGTTCAGCGCACCGCTGATACCGCCGTTGTGGCCAGCCGAGGGATGCTGCAGCGTTGCCAGCACCTGCTCGACGATCTCGCCGACGCTGAGATTGCGGTCGAATCCGACCTGGCCGGTCGCGCAGAAGCTGCAACCCATGGCACAGCCCGCTTGGCTGCTGATGCACAGCGTCGTGCGGTTGCGGTACCGCATCAGCACTGATTCCACGAGATGGCTGTCGCGCAGCGACCACAGTTGCTTGACGGTCGCACCGCGATCCGCGGTCTGCGTTCGCACCAGCCCCAGCGCTGGCGGCAACAAGTCTGCGATGGCACTCCGCAAGGCCTTGGGGACGTTGCTGATCTGCTCCAATGGCCGGCGCTGCCGGTACAGGCCCTCCCACACCTGGTCGAGGCGATAGGAGGGCTCGCCATCGAGCAACTCCCCCAGCTCAGCTCGGCTGAGATCCCCGAGGCACGGATCGTCGGCGGAGTGTTGGTAGGCCATCAAACTTGGGTCCGGCGAACGTGAGTCTCGCAAACGTCAGCCTGGCAAACGAGAGCCTGGCATCGACAGCTCGTCGAGGCGTGCTGCGCCACCGGAGGCGTCACTGCCGGCCGGTGTTCGAAGAAGAAAGCAGGCCGACTCCGGTGAACAGGCGCCGGATCACGGCTACCTCAAGTCCGAGGTTGCGGTACAGCGTGACGGCAGGCGTGTTGTCAGCATCGACATAGAGCATCCCGCGGGTCAGCCCGACTGCGGTCAGGTGCTCGTATCCCGCCAACGTGAGCGCCCGACCGAGACCTTGGCCGTGGTACTTGGGGTCCACAGCGATTACGTACACCTCGCCGACCGGCGGCTCCTCATCGGTGTGCACTTTGGTCCAGCAGTACGCAGCGATCTCGCCGTCGATGTCGTAGACACGAAAGCCGTCGGCGTCGAACCAGGGCTCGGCCTGTCGTTCGGCGACCTGCGCGAGCGTCCAACCGCCCTGCTCTCGATGCCACGAAAAGGCGCGATTGTTGACTTCGACCCAGCCGGCTTCGTCTTGGCCCACCACGAACGATCGAGTCTCGATGCCGCTCGCTTGGTCCATCGGCAGCGACCGCTCCATCCGGTAGAGGTCTCGTTCGAACGCAAGTTCCAGAGCAGCCAGCGAGCGTCCGAGGCCGGTCTGTGCGGGCGCGGATTCGCTTGTTGCGGCCTCGCCGTGGCTGGGATGGTCGATCCATACCGATACCGGACCGCTGAGCTGTCCGAGCTGATGCCGCAGCGCCTGGCTCAAGGCTCCCGGCGCCCATTGCGACGCGTCTGCTTCGAGGACGGCACCGTGCTGATCGGCACCGATCGACATCACGGGATCGGCACTCACCGAAGCGAGGCTAACGCTGAGCTGCAGGCTCGTCGCTGGGCCCGCGCGCTGTGTCCCCGCCGCGCTTCGCGCAGTGCAACCGGGGAAATGCGATCTGGGGTGCCACACTTGCGCGGTGAATCAGATGCGCTGGCTGAACCGCAGCCAGCCCCAGACGCTCTACAGCTCGGTCCTGCTGTGCTACTTCTCGGCCGCGTTCCTGCTGTTCGGATCTCGGATCGACTGGCAGCTCGTGCTCGATGTCTTCGAACCCATCGTTGGGCTGTTTGCCAGCGATCGCACTGCGGCGGATCTCGGTGATGCTCTGGTGCCGTTCGGCGTGACATTGCTTCTGGGCGGCGCATTTGTCGCGGGAGGACTGGGAACTGCCAACGAACGTCGCTGGGGACATCGACTGTGCGCAGTTGCGGCCATTTACTCGACGCTCGCATCGCTGTGGTGGACGGCCCGTACATCGATAGAGCTTGGAATCCTGATGCGCCTGATGTTCGACGTGCTGTTGCTGGTGCTGATCTTCCATCCCCTCAGCCGCAATTATCGGCGCGTCTGGTTCCAGTGAGCCCGCCAGCGGCCGGGCTGCCCGAGCCCGAGCGCAAGGCACAAGCCGTCGAAGCGATGTTCGACGAGATCGCGCCGCGCTATGACCTGCTGAACCGCCTGTTGACGTTTCGGCTCGACACCCGCTGGCGGCGCCGAACGGTGGAGGCACTCGGCCTGCAGCCGGGAGAACTCGTGATCGATCTGGCCTGCGGGACCGGCGACCTCTGCAACGAGCTGCAAAAATCTCGCCTTCGCGCCGTCGGCGTCGACTTCAGTGCCGGCATGCTGGCCGCCGCCTCCACCGAAGCGCCGCTGCTGCGCTCGGACGCGCTGCAACTGGGCGTACGCGACCGGGCGTTTGACGGGGCGACGTGCGGCTTCGCTCTGCGCAACTTCGCGTATCTTCCCGCGATGTTCGCCGAGCTGGCTCGCGTCCTGTGTCCCGGAGGCCGCATTGCGCTGCTCGAAGTCGCAGAGCCCGCCAACCCGTTGCTGCGTGCCGGCCACAGTGTGTATTTCGGCAAGGTCGTGCCTGCGGTCGGCAGCCTGCTCTCCAGTCGAGCCGCCTATCGCTACTTGCCGAAGTCGGTGGCGTACTTGCCGCCCACGCCGGTGCTGCTCGCTCAGATCGCCGACGCTGGCTTTCGCGATGTGGAACGGGAATTGCTGAGCGGCGGCATCTCGCAGCTCATCACCGCCACCCGCGCCTGCTGAGCCGGGCACCGCACCGTTTTGCGCCGTTCAGGACGGCGCCGGAGCCTTGGCGAGGTCTTCGACGACTTCCGCGCTCGCGATAGCAGCGAGCGAGGACGGCGGGCACAGGATCTTGCAATCACGCGAGCCGCCGCCAACGATCACCTGATCGCAAGCCATCACATGGCTGTCGATCCAAACCGGCAGATCGTCGGGCAGCCCGAAGGGCGTCACACCGCCGATCATCATGCCGGTGCGCTCGATCGTCTCGGTCGCATCGGCAAACGATGCCTTCCGGGTGCCAAGTCGCCGCCGCACAACACCGTTCACGTCGAGACGCATCGAAGCCAGCACCAAGCAGCACGCCATCGGCCGCTCGGCCGACTTCCCGACGACACAGATCGCGTTTGCCGAGGCGTCCATCGAGTATCCGTACCGCTCGCAGAACTGCGCCGTGTCGGCGAAATCAGGGTCGCACTGCACGATCTCGTACGCCACTCCCAGCGCCGCGAGGTGCTCCAGCACCGCTTCGGAACTCACCAATTCGTCGTCGAGTGACACGCTCAATCCTCCTTAGTTGACCGAATGCTCAGGTCCCGAGCGAGAAGCCCCCGAGCCAGAAGCCAATGGTGAGCAACGCGCCCAGAACGAGCTGAAGCCGGCCGGTGCCGGCCAGCACTCCCAGCAGCGCTTGACCGCTGGCTCCCCGCAGCACCGTACGGACGGGCGGCACCGCGGCCACTGCGGCGAGCAGTCCGATGAACGCCCAAGGCCGCAACAGCGCCAGGTACAGCGGCGAGAACACAGCGATTGCCACGACGGCGGCGTACAGCACTCGCGTCGGCCCGTCCCCCATCCGCACTGCCAGTGTCCGCTTGCCGGCGCGCTCGTCGCGCGGCAGGTCCCGAAGGTTGTTCGAGATCAGCAAGGCCACCGAACCCAACCCCACCGGCACCGACGCCGCAATGCCCAGCGTCGTGAGCTGTGCGTCCTGCACGAACGCAGATCCGGCCGTTGCCACCAGACCGAAGAACACGAACACGAACAGCTCGCCGAGTCCTCGGTAGCCGTACGGCCGACGGCCGCCGGTGTAGTACCAGGCAGCGAGCATCGATGCCCCGCCGGCGGCGACCAGCCACCACGACACAGCCGCCGCGACCACAATCCCGACCGCAGCAGCGACGCCGAAGCAGGCGAACGCTGCCGCCCGCACAGCCGCCGGCGACGCCGCGCCCGATGCCACCAGCCGAACGGGCCCGACCCGGTCCGCGTCGGTGCCGCGCACGCCGTCGCTGTAGTCGTTGGCGTAGTTGACGGCGATCTGAATGAATAGCGACACCACGAGTGCGCACCCAGCACGCCACCACACGACGCCATCGCCGACAGCGGCATCCGAAGCGGCGGTCCCCACGATCACCGGTACGAGCGAGGCTGGCCACGTGCGCGGTCTCGCTCCCGCGATCCACATGCGCAGACCAGCGCTTGCTGCCATGGCGCCTACTCCACCAGCGAGCCCAGCGGCCCGGTGATGCGCGTGATTGCGAATGACTGGTTACCTGTCGCGAGCAACTCGCCCGACTCGGCGAAGATACGCACGATGCCGTGACCGACCGCGTTGTGCACCGCGTCGGACTCGATGTCCAGAAGGACCCACTCGCTTTCGGCCTCTCCGGCGATGCGCACGGTGTTGTCGAGGCTCGATCCCCGGAAGCCCGCGTCAAGGCTCACTCGCATGCCGCTCGGCAGCAGGTCCGCCAGCGCGGTCAGCCCCGGCCCGGTCGATGCCAGCGTGCCCGAGAGCCGCGCCCAATAGCGGACGTGGCGATCGCCCGGCTGCTGTCCCGCCAGGCGAACATCAGCGTGGTCGGTGAACGAGTGACCCACGAGCGACGTCTTGTCGCGCCGCTCGCACTCCAGCGGAGGCGGCACTGCAGGCGAAGCAACCCACGTCTGATCGATGCCGAGCTGCCGGCCGCCCAGCGAAACAAGCGCTCGCAGGATGACGCGCCCGTCGGCGGCGTCAGTGATCTCCGCAGAGGCCTGCGTCATGCGGTTGCCGCTTGCGCCGATGTCCAACGTGATGGCCGCACAACCTCCCTCGGACAAGCGCGCCAGATACTGAGCAGACGCGGCTGCCATGGGCCGGCGGGTCACGGTCTCGAGCGCGGCGACGGTAGCCGCCAGGCCGCAACCGCCATGCAAGGTTCCTGTCGCACCGGCGACATCGAACGTCACCGGCATCAGCCACCGCAATTCGTCATCGGTGGGTTGCAGATCCAAGAAGTCAGTGATCTCGCCGAGGTGCGGGTCCTGCGGCGCCGCGTCACTAGTCGGGGCTCCGTTCGTCACAGGTTCCAAAAGCTAGGCGAGCCGACGACGCTGTCGTGCTGAACGTCGGTCTCGGGCTCGCCCGGCGGCAGCGGGGCTGCGCAACGTCGCGTCTGCAGTGACGCCGTGCTGTGATCTGCCGGTCAGCCGGCTGCTGCGGCCCAGGGGCTGGATTGGCCGTCGCTGTAGTGGTCGGGCCGGATGCCGAACGCCTCGATCATCCGGTGCCAGCCGCTCGCAGAAGCAAGCAGCGCCCCCAAGCGCAGAATCTGCTGCTCGCTGAAGTGATCGGTCAGCCGCTCGTACATCTCGGGCGGGATCTTGCCCGAATGATCGAAGCCCGACAGCCGGTCGCACAGAGCCAGTGCGGCCTTCCACGACTCGGGCAGTTCCGAGGCCTCGTAGTCGGTCAGCTGTGCGACGACTTCGTCCGTGAGCCCAGTGCGCACCAACGATGCGCTTCGCACGAGGCTTCAATGGAAGCACTCGTTCCGGTTGGCCATCCGGATGCGGCACAGCTCGATCATGTGGCGGTCCAGCGCGCCGGGATCCTCGTCGGGGTTGCCGCCGTACACGGCGCCGACCCAGCCGAGAAACAGGTCAATCGTCATCTCGTCCGCCGCGAGGGTCCGAAACAGGTTGTCGTCGGTGTAGGCCTTCGCGTACCAGGTGTCCAAGCGTCGTTGCTGCTTGTCGTCCAGCTCGGTCACCTTCGGCAAGTATCCGTGCTTGTTCGCCATGACTCCCCCTCGGAGGCGCAGTCAACCGCCGTCGCAATCGCGCTGGCCCCGCTGCAAATGACGCTACCGCAGACCCGCCACTGCACCATCGGAACGCACGCTCGACAACGGCCAGCACGGGCACCCCGCCGCTTGCTCGGCCTCTTGGGCGCCGAGCCCTAGAGCCGTGGATCGACGGGCTCGCTCTCCAGTGCCAGCACGCCGAACACGCACTCGTGTACGCCCCGCAGGTTGTCGCCTGCGACGAACCGGTCAAGAGCCTCAATGCCGAGCGCGAATTCGCGTCGCGCAAGCGCGGACTTGCGGCCAAGCGTTCGTTGACGCAACCGCTCGAGATGGGTCGGTTCAAGGTATTCGGGCCCGTAGATGATTCGGAGGTACTCGCGACCCCGACACTTGACGCCGGGAAGGACAAGGCCGCCCTCGGAGCGCACAATCGACGCAGCCGGCTTGACCACCATGCCCTCGCCTCCGCCCTCGGTCAGCGAGAGCCACCAATTTGTCGCCTCGGTGATGGACTCGCCGTCGCTCAGCTCGACGAATCGGCGGTCTGTTCGGCGAAGCACCGCAGGGTCGTGCTCGATGAGTGCATCAATCTGTTCGAGATGCCAGCTGTGTGGCCTGCGGGCAAGCACCTCGCCTTCCGCAGCGAGGAGTTGGAAGGGGGCAATCTCCATGCCGTCGATGCCGTCGGTGTCCCAGCAGTACCGCCGGTACGCGTCGACGAACGCCGAGAGGTGCTCAGCACGATTGATCGTCCGTGTCGCAAGAGCGTCAAGATCGATCCCACGCCCCATCGCGTCGGCGATCAGTCGTCGTGCCGCGTCGAACGCTGCGGTTCCGGCCGCACCGGTTGCGGCGTACAGGTCCTGGAGCAACTCAGCTGATTTCGCCGACCACGGAAGCAGCTCTGCATCGACGATGAGCCAGTCGGTGTCAAGGCGTTCCCAGAGTCCCGAGGCACTGAGGGCGGCGCGAACGCGGTCGAGCAATGTCCCAGCGAGCCCGGGCTCGCGAAAGAACGGCCTACCCGTGCGAGTCACGATGACACCCGCATCGTCATTGGTAATTCCAAAACGCGCCAAGGCTGTGTCGGCGTCACGGGCAAGGATCAGCACAGCCCGCGAGCCCATGTGCTTTTCCTCGCAGACGACTTCGTCGATACCCGCGTCGCGGAAATACGAGAAGGCCTCGTCGGGATGCTCCAGATAGTCGGGGCGCTTGCTGGTGGCCGAAGGTGCCATCGTCGGCGGGAGGTGCACCAGCCACCGGGGATCGGCGGCGAAGCGACTCATGACCTCGACGGCTGCGCTGGATCGGTCGGCATCGATAGAGACGCGACCCGCCAACGTCGTGTCGATGTAGTGCTTGCCGAGTACATCGTTGATGTGCAGGCGGAGCGGCGACCGCTGATCGCCCTCAGCCTCGATGGGCCTGATCGGCTCGTAGTACTCACGATCTGCCCGCACCGACACGAGCTGGCGTTCAGGCCAGCGCAATGCCGTCAGCTCGCCGCCGAATACCGAACCCGTGTCCACGCAGATGGTGTTGTTGACCCAATCGGGCGCCGGCACCGGTGTGTGTCCGTACACCACAGCGGCCTTGCCGCGGTAATCCTGCGCCCACTGGTACCGCACCGGCAGGCCGTACTCGTCGGTCTCGCCGTCGGTGTCCCCATACAACGCGATGCTTCGAACGCGGCCCGACGAGCGCCCCTGATAGCGCTCGGGCAAGCCTGCGTGGGCGACGACGAGGCCGCCCCCATCGAGCACGTAGTGGCTGAGGAGGCCGTCGATGAATGCGGTGACTCGCGCAGTGAACTCGGGGCCGCGCCGTTCGAGCTGTTCGAGTGATTCGGCAAGCCCGTGAGTCACTTTGACGTCTCGCCCGGCGAGGGCGCGCCTCAGCTTGTCCTCGTGGTTTCCGAGGATGCACAGCGCGTTGCTGGCATCGACCATGGACATTGCGACATCGAGCACCTCTGCCACGCCAGGGCCTCGATCGACAAGGTCGCCCACAAAGATGACACGCCGACCGCTGGGGTGAGCGATCGGGTCTGCGGAGGTGTCGTAGCCGAGCTGGTCCAGCAGCGCCAGCAGTTCGACATGGCAGCCGTGGACGTCGCCGATGATGTCGAACGGACCGACATCGTCTCGACGATCAGTCCAGAGCTTGGTGCGCACCACCTCGACCTCGTCGGGCTCGTGTGCCGAACCGAGCGTGTAAACCCTGTTGAAGCGTTGTTTGCGCAGCCGCTTGGACGTCCGGCGAAGCGAGGAGTGCTGGCGCTTGATGGCGTGCTCTGGTGTCCGCCGGTCCGGCCGTGAGCTGTTGCGTTCCAGGCACAGAGCAAGCGGCAGGTCGAACACGATGGCCGTCGCCAAGACGTCGGTTCTACGGGCGATTTCGAGCAGCGACTGGCGGTCCTCTGGTTTGACGTTCGTGGCATCGACGACGGTCAGGCGGCCGAGTTGGAGGCGTTTGTCAACGATCGTGTGGAGGAGGTCGAAGGCGGTTGCAGTGATGGTTTGGTCGGTTTCGTCATCGCCGACGAGGGCACGGCACCGGTCGCTCGACACGATCTCGGTATCGGTGAAATGTCGCCGCGCAAACGTTGACTTGCCCGAGCCCGAGGCGCCGCAGAGCACAACGAGTCCGAGCTCGGGCACCTCGATGCGGGTGAGCGAAGGCCTCATGAGTGCCAGCTCATCGTCGGAACACCGCCATCTGCGTCGGTGGCCCGAAGACGGGATCGACAGGGCCGATGGCACTGATCTCGAAGCCGTAGCCGAACCGCTCGGAGATGCTGCGGGCCCACTCCGCAAACTCGTCGCGAGTCCATTCGAAGCGATGATCGCCGTGCCGGAAACCGCTTGGGCCGAGGCGCTCGAAGTTCGCGTTGTACTCCCGATTCGGCGTCGTCAGCACCACCGACGCCGGGGCGGCGTCACCGAAGACGACTTCGGCGAATACTCCGAGGCGTTCGCTGTCGATGTGCTCGATCACCTCCA
Source organism: Candidatus Poriferisodalis sp. (assembly GCA_965226645.1). GTDB lineage: Bacteria > Actinomycetota > Acidimicrobiia > Acidimicrobiales > Poriferisodalaceae > Poriferisodalis. The sequence goes on along the minus strand of CBDDDL010000003.1, from coordinate 601,965 downwards.
CCACGGTGGCGACGTCGAAGCCTCTCAGCCGCTCGTCGGTGTAGGTCAACGCTCCCTGTATGAGCGAAATCCGCTCCCGGCGACGCTCGGACATCTCGTCAAGGCCAAGACGTCGCTCGGCCCGCTCCAGCGCACCGACAGAGACGTCGACGCCGAGCACTTCAGTGACTGCTGGCTCGGTGACAAGTCGCTGCAGCAGTCGACCTTCGCCGCAACCGAGGTCCACGACGCGGCCGCCACCGACGGCGCGAACAGCGTCCAGCACCGAATCAATCCGCTGCTCGCCCAAACTGATGCTGCGTTCCGCCGCCAATTCGGCCGATTCCTGCTGCTGGTCGGCGAGATCTGTGTCCTCACCGGCCTCCGCTAGCTGCGCCAACGCTTCGCGAGCGAACCCGCCGAAGCGCAGGTACCGGCGCGAGATCAGGGCAGCCTCCGGATGTGAGCCAAGCCAATCGCCGCCGCGCCGCAGCAGCTTGTCAATCTCGTCGGGGCCGATCCAGTAGTGCTTGCGGTCGTCGAGCACTGGCAGCATCACGAAGAGATGCTCAAGGGTTCGCCGCACCGGATGCTGGCCTCTCAGCCGGACCGAGCAGTAACGACTGTCACCCCAAGCGGGGAACTGCTCATCGGAGGCGATTGGCTCGAATTCCACCTCGTAGCCCAAGGGCTCAAACAAGCGTCTCAGTATCGGCTCCCCACCGCGCACCGGCAGAACCGGCAGATCGACCTCGAGGTCGAGAGGCCGTTCGACCAGCTCAGGTCGTGCATCACAGGTTCCGCTCAACGCCGTGCGATAGAGACGACCGAGGGCAACGCTCAGCAGCGACGACGCCGCATAGGGCCGGTCATTCACGTAGGGCCCAAGGCCGCTGGACCGACGCCCATGCTGTCCCCTCGTCAGAGCAACCGGGTCGACCTCCACAAACAACGTCGCCGTACAGCGCTGCGGCGTTGCCTGCGGATAGAACACGTGGGCGCGCCCGAACCCGACATCCACCGACCGCACTCGATCCGGGTGCTTGTGAAGCAAGTAACCCAGATCGGTTGCGTCAGGCGTCGTCGAAGTGAGCGAAACCAGCATCAACTGTCCATTCAATCGGACGACACAGTTCGAATCGTGGGAATTTCGCGAACAGCCTCGTCCGGCACAGCAATGCCGACGCGCGCGTAGTCTCAGCTGAGCCAAACAATTTGGCCCAACGACGCGAGGGGCGTGACATGAAAGCAGCAGTTCTCTGCGAGCAGCCCGGAGACCTGGTTATCGAGGATCTGCGGATCGACAACCCCGGGCCGCAGGAGGTCCTCATCCAGACGAAGGGCGCGGGGCTGTGCCACAGCGACCTGCACTTCATGGAGGGCCTGTTCCGCACCCCGCTCCCGATGGTGATGGGACACGAATCCGCTGGCGTGGTCGAGGCCGTCGGCGACGATGTCAGCTACGTCAAGCCAGGTGATCACGTGATCGCCTGCCTGTCGATCTTCTGCGGCCAGTGCCACAGGTGCCTGTCGGGCAACCCGCATCGCTGCACGAACATCAGGGCCACGTCTCGCGCCAAGGGCGCCGAGGCTCGCCTCCTGCGTGAAGATGGCACCGAGGTCGGGCAGATGGCCCGCTTGGGCGGCTTCGCCGAGCTGATGCTGGTGCACCAGAACGCCGTGGTGAAGGTGCGGCCCGACATGCCGCTCGATCGCGCCTGCCTCATCGGCTGCGGTGTGACAACCGGCTTCGGCGCGGCTGTCAACACAGCGGGCGTCGGTGTCGGCAGCGTGGTGTGCGTCATCGGCTGCGGCGGCATCGGGCTGTCGGCCGTGCAGGGCGCCCGGGTGGCGGGTGCCGGCCGGATCATCGCCGTCGACATGACCGAGGAGAAGCTGGAGACCGCGCGTCAGTTGGGCGCGACCGACACCGTCAACGCAGCAGAAGTTGACGACGTGGTGGCCGCGGTGAAGGACATGACCGGCGGCGGTGTCGAGTACAGCTTCGAGGCCATCGGCCTGTCCGCGACCGTGGAGCAGGCATTCGGCATGCTCGACATCGGCGGCACTGCGACCGTGATCGGCATGGTGCCGTCGAAGACGAAGGTGGAGCTGCGCGGCATCGACTTCCTGGCGGAGAAGAAGCTGCAGGGTTCGATGATGGGTTCGAACCAGTTCCGCAAAGACATCCCGATGATGGTCGAGCTCTACCTGGACGGCCGCCTCATGCTCGACGAGATGATCTCAGCGCGCATCGACCTCGAGCAGATCAACGAGGGCTACAGCTGGATGAAAGCCGGCACCGCCGCGCGCACCGTCATCACCTTCGACTGACCCCGCAGCGGGCCTGCGGGGCCCACGTGTTCGCCTAGCTCCAATACCGACAGATGCTCTCGCGACAGATGCTCGGACGGCGGATGCCAATCGGGAGCCAGCGATGAGCGACGAGACCGAGGACCGGGACGCAGGTTCGGGGACCTTCGCCCCGGTCGGGGCAGAACGAAACACCGCCCTCGACGCGGTGCGCGGCGTCGCGGTGCTGGGCATCTTGGTCATGAACGCCGTGTCGTTCGGCCTGCCCGCCGCGGCCTACACCAATCTCGACGCAGCCGGCTCGCAGACGCTGCTGGACTGGCTCGTCGGCGGTGCTGGGGAGATCTTCGCCGACCAGAAGTTCATGGGCCTGTTCTCCATGCTGTTCGGCGCAGGCATCGTGCTGTTCGCTGAACGCGCCGCTGCGAAGGGTCGCCGCAGCGCGCTGCTGAGCCTGTGGCGCAACGCCTTGCTGTTCGTCATGGGAGTGGCGCATCTTTTCGTGTGGGACGGCGACGTGCTCACGGTGTACGCCCTGTGCGCCCCGGTCGTGCTTGCACTGCGGCGACTGCCGCCCAAGGTGCTCTTCGCGTTGGGCGGCGCGTTTTATGCAGCAGTGGCCGTCATCTCCTGGGGCGTGCAGTCGTCGCTGCGCAGCTATTCCAGCGTCCTCATCGACTTCTGGCACTACGGCGACTACTACGACGTCGTTGAGACGTGGTTTCTTGCGGACTACTTCGGGCGAGCGTTGGGCGCCATGCTCATCGGCGTGGCGCTGTACCGCACCGGCGTCATGAGCGGCCAGCGGACACCGTCGTTCTACCGCCGCATGGCGGCATGGGGCCTGGGCATCGGGCTGCCGCTGTCGGGCGCAGGCCTGGCGCTGGTGGCAGGAACCGACTTCGACATCGACTGGGCCATCGCAGGAACCATCCCGAACACCATCGCCACCGTGCCCATCTGTCTGGGATACCTGGGCCTGATCGTGCTGTGGAACCGCAGAAGCGATTCGCCGGCGCGCCGGCGCATCCGAGCCGCAGGCCAGATGGCGCTCACCAACTACCTCACGCAAACCGCCCTGAGCATGGTGGTGCTCCGATGGCTGCTCGGTGACGTTTCGCTCACCCGCAGCACCATCGCCGTTTTCGTCGTGTGCGTGTGGGCGCTTCAGCTCTGGTGGTCGCAGGCGTGGCTAGCGAGATTCGGGTTCGGACCCCTTGAATGGCTGTGGCGCTGCGCCACCTACCGTCGCTGGCAACCGTTACGTATCAGGTAGCTAGGCAGCGCTGGTCGCCACTCGACACGGGGGCGCGACCGGTTCTGGGGGCGACGCTTGCTGGAAACTGATTCGAATTGCCGCGGCAGCGTCGACGTTTAGGGAAGGATCTCGGTGGCTTCCATGTAGCCGGGCTCCAGGAATTCGACACCAGGCGTGACTCGGGCCAGCTCGGCCGCGATGCTGGAGGTGTCAGTCGGAATCGAGAATCCCGGCAGCCAGTTGTCGTGGTGGCCGAGGATGAGCTTGCGGGGACGCAGCAAGTCGGCTTGGCGGCCGATGAACTGAGCCAGCGACCCTTGGATCGGCGCGCCGTCGATGTTGCCCCGACCAGCCGCCGCGAGGATCGCCACATCGGGGCGAAGGTCGCTCATGACCCCCGACCAGTGCCCCGAGGTGTCCTGGAACAGCACCGAACCGTCAGGCCCCTCGATCAAGTACACCAGTGCGCCGCCGTCGCCACGGTCGCTGTGCCCGAGCGATGACGCCCCAATGTGCTCGCTTGTCGCAGGGTCGACCTCGTTGGCGAGGTAGGCCATCAGCTCGCCGAAGCGCTCCTGCTGCTCCTGCCACGTCACGCCGAGATCGCCGATGCAGACGTGGTCGGGCTGGTCCATCTGGGTGTGCGACCAGACACAGGAGTGCTGGCTGGGAAACACCGACACCTTCACGCCAGACCCGAGGTCAACCGTCTCGCCACCAGCGACACAGATCATCCGGTCGAGGGGAACGCCCGCCTGCTCCATCACCCGCACCGACTCGTAGCTGCCCACCATCGTGGCGCCGGTGTTGGCCACGATGCGCTCGGCGCCGTAGAGGTGATCAAAATGCGAGTGACCGACCAGGATCCAGTCGGCCTCGGTGACATCGTCCGCCACCAGGCCCGGACCTGCTGCGTTCGCAGCACGGTCGATGTAAGCGTCAAGGAAGATCGTGAGACCGCCCGTGCGCAGCCGGAACGTCGCGCACCCATACCAATCCAGCGTCGTAGCCATGGCGGGAACCATATGCGCGCACCCCGCCGTGGACCCAGTGAGCCGGGCACACTGGCGCTGCTATGGGCCGCTTTCGCAACCGGAAACGCCGGGCAGAAGCCCGCGTCGGGCTTGCGTTGGTGCTGCTGTGCGTGACCACGCTGCCGTTCCTGTCGGCGTGCGCAGGGGGCAGCGACACGACTCGTTCCGGCGGCGCCGCACTCGCGGGCAGCCTGCACGTGCTCGTCGCGGCCTCGTTGCTGCCGGTCGCCGAGGCGCTCGCGGACGACTTCGAACGCACCCATTCCAATGTGGACGTCCTGATCTCGGGAGCGGGAAGTTCAGCGTTACGCGAGCAAGTCCTCGCCGGCGCCCCGGCTGACGTGTTCATTCCTGCCGATCCGGTTCATCTCGATGTCATCAGCGACGAAGTCGGTCTGGTGGGTGCACCCGTGGTTGTCGCCCGCAACTCGCTGGTGCTCGCAGTGCCCACCGGGAACGAGGCCGGAGTCACCTCGCTGGCCGACCTGTCACGGCCCGAACTGCTGATCGGTCTCTGCGCAGCAGACGTGCCGTGCGGTGCCCATGCACGATCGGGCTTGGCCGAAGCCGGGATCGAGCCGGCTCCCGACACCGACGAGCCAAACGTCCGTGCTCTGGTCTCCAAGCTGGCTGCGGGCGAGCTCGACGCCGCTGTGGTGTACGCCAGCGATGCCTCCGCTCGTTTTGGCGCGAGCGATGACGGCACGGCCATCATCAGCTTGGGCTGGACTGCCGGGACGGCGCCCCGCACGTCATACGTCGCAGCAGTGCTCGCCGACGCGCCCAACCTCGTCGCAGCTCAGGCATTTGTGGAGTTCCTGCTGACCGAAACGGCTCGCACTGCGTTCGCAGACCACGGTTTCGCGGCACCATGATCAACACCATTACCCCCTCGAACGGCACCGACGCCCCCGGCCGTTCGACGCGCCGAGCGCCACGGGACCTGCCGCCGTGGCCCGTGGCGGTTCTCGCAGCCATCGGCGTGGTGCTGTTCGCCCTGCCCGTGGTGGGCTTGGCCGCGCGCACACCGTGGACTGGGCTCTGGACGCACCTGTCGAGCCGCTTCGTAGTGGATGCCGCCGTGCTCTCGGTGGTGTCGTCTGTTGCCGCTGCGATCGTCGCAGCGGCGGTCGGCGTTCCCCTGGCATGGGTCTTGGCGAGGGTGCCGTTCCGGGGACGCACAGTGGTTCGAGCGCTCGTGACCCTGCCGATGGTGCTGCCGCCGGTGGTGGGCGGCGCAGCGCTGCTGTTCGCACTCGGACGCCGGGGCGTCGTCGGCGGGCCGCTGCACGACGCCACCGGCCTGTTGCTGCCGTACTCGATCTGGGGCGTGATCCTGGCCAACGCATTCGTGGCGACACCGCTCGTCATCCTCACCGTCGAGGGCGCTCTGCGGAATCTCGACCGACGCTACGAAGCCGCCGCTGCCACGCTCGGTGCGTCGCGGCTGCGCGTGCTGCTGCGGGTAACGCTGCCCATGATCGGACCTGCGCTGGGCGTTGCCGTCGTGGTGGCGTGGGCACGCGCCCTCGGCGAGTTCGGCGCGACCGTGACGTTCGCAGGAAATCTCGGCGGGCGGACCCAGACCTTGCCGCTCGCAGTCTTCGTGGCGCTCGAGACAGACCGGGATGCCGCGGTTGCGATCAGCCTGGTCTTGGTTGCGCTCTCGCTGGGCTTGCTCATTGCCCTGCGAGACCGCTGGTGGCCCAGCCGATGACTCCCGCCGCAGAGAACACCGCCGCAGAGAACGCCGCCACGCAGGACACCGCCGCCAGCGGGCTCCACGCCGACATCCGTTTGCGGCGCGATGAATTCGAGCTGAACGTGTCACTGCGCGTCGAGGTCGGAGAAACAGCGGCGCTTCTCGGACCGAACGGCGCGGGCAAGTCAACCGTCGTCGCGGCACTCGCCGGGCTGCTGCCGCTGGACGACGGCTTCGTGCGCCTCGCCGGCAGGGTTCTCGACGATCCGGCTGCCGGCGTCTTCGTCCCGCCCGAGCAACGCCGAATCGGCGTCGTGTTCCAAGACCAGGTCCTGTTCGAGCATCTCAACGCCCTCGACAACGTTGCCTTCGGCCTGACCGCCCGGGGCATACGCCGCGCCGAAGCCCGCGAACGCGCACAAGCGTGGCTCGACGCGATGGATCTCGGCGACCTCGCCCACCGTCGTCCCAAGGCGCTGTCGGGCGGCCAGCGCCAGCGGGTCGCCCTGGCTAGGGCACTGGCGAGCGAGCCAGATCTGCTTCTCGCCGACGAGCCGCTCGGGTCGCTCGACGTCACTGCACGAAACCGTCTCCGGCGCAATCTCGCAGCGCACCTCAGCAGCGGGCGCAATGGCGGCGGCAACGCACCCGCAGTTCCGCTGCGCGGCGCGGGGAACGTGCCGCGCCTGCTCATCACCCACGACCCCACCGATGCCTTCGTGCTGGCCGATCGGGTGCACATCCTCGAGAACGGTCGACTCACCCAGTCAGGCACGCCCGACGAGCTGCGACGCTCACCGGCAACGGATTACGCCGCCGAGCTGTCGGGCATCAACCTGGTGCGAGGCGCTGCCCAAGGCGGCGAGATCGCAGTGATGCCCAACGACGACGCTTCGGCGGCAGGCCAGAGCCGGCGGCCAGCGTTTGTGCTCCACGCCGCCGACACAACGGCGAACGGGCCGGTCCTGGCCACCATTCACCCGCGGGCGATCGCACTGCATCGCGAGCGACCCAGCGGCAGCCCGCGCAACGTGTGGCGCACAACGGCGGAGGCTGTCGAGCCGCTGGGAGACATCACCCGCGTGTTGCTCGGGGCGCCGCTGCCGCTCACCGCGGACATCACGCCCGGCGCCGCCCACGAACTGCTGATCCGGCCTGGCACTGCCCTATGGGTGTCAGTCAAGGCCACCGAGGTCGAACTAGCACCCGACAGCCGCGACTAGTCAGCCGTTCCGGCTGACGGAAGTCCAACCCGTACGAGCGCCTGGGCGGTCATCGAAGGCAGCGCTATAGCGGTCGACGAACCCGGGGTCAGCAGCGGCGGCGACGGTCACCATGTCGGCATCGGTCATCGCTGCCTGCCATGTCTCAATGAGTCGGTCTTCGGCCTCGTAGTCGAATCGATCGCCGATCGAACGCTCCATCGCACTGCCGGGCGCAGGGTGGTTGGCCTCGTCGGACAACCAGCGCGCAGTTTCAGCGAGACCTTCGACCGGGTCGATGACGTCGCGGTAGCCGAGCTGATACATCGCCTTGTCGCACCCGATCATCCGGTGATGCGGGGTGCTGCGCAACGTCAGATGATGGCCGACGGCCGCGTAATCCCATGGGATCGACACGATCTCGAACGTGTGATCCAGCGCGGCAGCGAGAATCTCCGCCCACTGGATGAGCGTGGGCGTCCACTCGTCGGCAACGTTGTACGCCTCGCCAGCGGAACGCGCTCCGCCATCGACGGTGGCCAGCAACATTGCTGCGGCATTGCGCGAGTGGGCTTGACCTTGCAAAGTCGTTCCGCCGTCGGGCAGCACGATGCGCTGACGCCCGTCGAGGACGCGCCGCACGATCTTCCACTCGCGCGGGCTGATCTGTCCGGGCCCGTAGATCCAGGGGTACCGCAGATGCGAGGCGGTGGGATGCTGCGCGAACACCACCTGCTCGGTGACGCCGATCTGTCGCACCTTGCGATTCACACGGAACTCAGGCGGCTCGTCGGAGACCAGCCGATCGTGCTCACGGGTAGGGGCGCGCATTCCCGCAGGCCAAAGTGCATCGGCATCACCCCAGCCCGAGTACACGGGGAACCCGCCGACGCTGACGAACTTGCTCACGCGCCCCGCCAGCACCTTGGCGATCTCCCGCAATCTCCCGTACATGACCACGGCCAAGTCGTACTCAGCGGCACCTAGTGCGCCGGCGAACTGTTCGGCATCGAATGGGTCTGTGTGGATGTGCTCGACGAGGTCAGTGATCTCGGCTGCCTCGTGGCGACCGGTATGCAAGATCGTGACGCGGTAACCGCGCTCCAGCAGACCCAGCACGACATGTGGCCCAGTCGGGCCCGTGCCGCCGACCACCAACGCAGACCGCCCGCTAACGGACGAACTTGGCGTTCCCATGCCTTCAGGAGTGCCTGGCGTTCGCATGCTCACGTCTGCTCCTCGCGCTCACTCGCCCCGCCGTGTTCGGCACTGTTGACACCCACGGTGATTGCACGACCGCAGCGTTCGAACGTGGCGACATTACGACCCGACATCGCGTAGCGCAGCCGCCGTGGCAATTCGCGGGCATGTAACCCGTCACGCGCGCAGCGCACGCCGATAACCTGCCGCAACGATGAGCGCGATCGTGAGCGATTCAGAATCGTGAGTGAATACAGGCGGGGCACCCGAGTGATCCTCACCGAGGACATCCCCGGCGTCCCCGAAGGAACACCAGGCAAGTGCGGTCGAGGCCTCGGCTTCGCCCTCACGCGTTACCGCGTGCGCTTCGACAACGACGTCGAGGCCATGTCGGTCGCCCACAGCAAGCTCGTACCCGAGAACGAATGGCCCCAGTTCCTCGCACGACGTGCACGCGAGGCGATCGAGGCAGCCCAGGAGAAAGCCCGCATTGCGGAAGCCCGCGCTGCGGCTGCCGAGGCACGTGGGCTTCCTGCCCCGAGCGGTGATAGCGCGCCGGCAATGGCTGAGCTGAGCCCGGCGCCCGCCGAGGCCACGCCGGCAACTGCCGCTCCCGAGGAATCCGGTGGCGGCGATCCTCGGCTTGCGGCAATCATGGCCCGCTCCGCAGCAGCGCGCAAAGAGACCGGTGTCCCCGCACCGGCGAGCGACGCTGCCGCAAAGACCAAGCCCGAACCGGCTCCCGCTGCCGCACCCGCCGTCGAAACAGCGCCATCTCGCGCCGAGGCTCCCGCCGCGCTGCCCCGCGTAGACATCCCGGAATTCGTGCCCGGGCCCGAGGTCGATCCGGACTACGCACCGGCCAGCAACCGCGTCAGCGAATTGCTCGATCAGGTGCGCAAGGCTGACTGAGCGCCGCGCGCGACAGCAACGCCACGCTGCGGTCCACTAGCCCAGCGGCGGCGGCCCGAACGGTTCTGAGTCGGCGAAGCGTCGCACCACGTTGGCGGTGATGCGCGCGATGTCATTGTCGAATCCATCGCGGGCCAGCGCGCCGAACCACGAGATCGAGCCGACGCTGAACACCGCCCCGCCACTCGGCGTCTCATAGAACACGATGTCGGCTCGCACCATCGGATCCGGCGTCGGGAACCAGACCGAACCTTCGAACTCTTCCTTGGTTCGCAGCATGTCGGACCCGAAATCCGTCGCCGAGGCCACGACAACGGCGTGTGCCGGCGAGCCCAGACGCACGTCGTAACGGTCGACTTCCTGGCCGGCGGCTCCCCCGCCCAAGCCAGACGTGCCGATGCGCTCGTCCGGGACGCCGTCAAGGATCCATGCCGCACGCGACTCGTCGACGTCGGGGTCGCGCACGAAGTACGTCGCACGTTCGAACCCCTGCGCCGCAAATCCAATGCCGCAGATCTCGTTCGGCGCGCGGCCCTGCCGTCGCCAGAGGCCACCGTATTCGCCGCCCCATGCGTGATAGCTCTCGCCGGGTCCTGTCTGCCAATTGCGCACGCCGTCTTCGGCTCGTCGCAATTCGACGGCACCCGGCCAAGCGTCGCTCGAGGCCACCCGCCAGTAGAAGCCGTTCCCGCCCAGGTACATGAGCCGGCCGCCCTCTCGCTGCCAATGCGCAAGCGCTTCCAGCATGTCGGTCGACCAGTACTCGGGATGGCTGCCGGTCACCAGGACGCGGTACGGCGAGATCGCGCCCAAGCCCTCTACGTGCAAGTCCTCGTCAGTCACGATGTCATGGCCGACCTCAAGGTGCTCCAGAAATGCGTTGATGTCGGTGTCCGGAGTGAAGTTCCAGCCGTCGGCGCCGGGACGCAGGTTCAGCACCGGCCGGCGTCGCGAGCTGAACATGACGCCGCTGCCGTCGGGATGCTTCTCGTAGTGGCTGCGGCCCAGCTCGGGATGATCACGAATGTAGGCATGCTCAGGCCGCAGGCGCGTCTTCGTGGGGATGAAGTCCGCTCCCTCGAACAGCATCCGGTGGTTGGCGTAGGCCATGTAGGTGGCCGTGGGCATCAGCAGCGCGACGTCGGCCGTCGGCGCACCAGCCGCAGGGCGCACAAAGAACGGAACGCGGTCCTCCCCGGCTGCGCCACGGACTCGAAATGCATAGATGCCGCTTTGCAGATCATCGGGCAGCGTCGCCTCGACCGTGGTCTCCCAACCGGCGTCGTACAGGTCGTCGTGGTGGAAATGGACTGCGTCGAAGTGAGCCGGGTTGTCCGTCCACCGGTGTGCCGAGCCGTCCCATGCCGGCCCCGTGATGGCCCGCGTCGGCAGCTGGTGCAGTTCGAGCCGACCTGCACTGGGATCGTCAACCAATGGGGGCTTCATCGCGGCGCTTCGTGCCGCCATGTCGCTCTGGAGATCCCAGGTGCGAGACGATCCACCGCTGACGACGACAGGCCGCGCTATCCGCCCGTCAAAGCGCTCGCTGTCGGGGCCAGCACCTAGCCAGAGCTCAGCCGGGTCCAAGTCCTGCGGCCAACTGCGTTCAGGAAGGAACAGCGGGTTGGGCGGGTAGCGAAACATCGTCCCCGGCCAGGGATCGACGCCCCACCCCTGCAAGGCCCTGCCGTGATCGGTCCACGAGGGCATTTCTCGGCGAACATCCGCGTATAATTCGAAAGGCTGGTCGTCCGCAGAGTCTTCGACGTCATGGGGTCCGCACGCCTCAAAGAAGGTCCAGCACTCCAATTCGGCCACGCCCTTGCGCCCGAGCGAGACCTCTTCGGCATCGCGACCCGGTGACGCTGAGGGAGATGTCGTGACGAACAGGTAGATCTTGTCAGCTTGGGTGTCGATCATCGTCTCGACGAGGTACCAACGATTTGCGGTCAGCGGCGTCATGCCCATATGCGGTTGTCCGAGAAAGATCCCGCGACCGGGATACCGCGCCATGAGCTGCCCATCGACGAGGTCGAGCGCAAGATCGACTCTCGACGGGTCCGCACGGCTGTCCTGGGAGTCCTCGATTTGCAGATCTGCCGGAAGCGGCAACTTCAAATCGTCATCGGGATCCGGTTCAGTCAGACGACGACGCTCTAGGGACTCAGGGACCGGAGCCGTCAGGGTGGCAATCCGCTGCCAGCCGCGAACGTTCGTGGGCATCACCCAGAGCCGGAAACCGATATACGGCCCGCCCGCCGGCATTCCTCGCAAATCTGCAACTGCGTACGAGCCAGGGGTGAGCGGCTGCTCGTCGAGCTCAACCGGCCAGTTGTCGATCACATCGACGGGACGTTCGTCGAAACCTGGGCCGTAGCGGGTCGGATCACCACAGACGATCTTGGTGACATCGACCACAGCAGAGCCTGGCTCGTGGCTCGACGCCATGAGTCGCACGCTCTCGCCTGCGCGCAGCGTCCACGGTTCGCAGTAGCCGACAATCTGCTTGGTTGGGCCGGCGTCGCCCGCGCCAAGCTCAGCGCTGCTTGCTGTCATGGGGTCTGCCACCAGGGATCCCGAGCAGGCTCAGCCCTTCGCCCGGAAGCTGTCGTAGTCGGTCACCGGCATGCCGTCGGCGCGCCAACCGCCGAATCCGCTCACCACGTGGCTCACCTTTTCGATCCCCATGTCTTGCAAGGTGTCCGCTGACAACGCAGAGCGCGCCCCGCCCGCGCAGCACAGGATGAACTCGCGGTCTTCGAGAAATTCCTGCTTGGTGTACGGCGAGTCGGGCGAGGCCCAGAACTCGAGCATGCCCCGCGGCGTATGCATGGATCCGGGAATTGCCCCGTCACGTTGCAGCTCCCGCACATCGCGGATGTCCACGATCAACGCGCCGTCCTCGGTGACACGGCGATGCGCCTCCGCCGGCGAGATGTTGTCGATCCGGCTCTTCGCCTCCGCGACCATCTCGTTCACTGACTTGACGCCCATCGGATCCTCCTGGGGGTTCGCACGACGGCGTCTGGACGACGCCGGCCCCCGCAGTCTCACCGATCACGCCTCCGCCGTCCACTGCACCGCACCCCGGCGGCGCATCGGCCCCAGCGGGCGGTCGTCGCTGGCACACTTAGGCCAGTGTCAGAGCCGCTCGGGTTGCCGTCAGGCCGCTTCTCATTGGGTATCGACACCGGCGGCACTTTCACCGACGCCGTCATCTGCAGCCATGACAGTGGCGCCGTCGTCGCCACCGCCAAGACGCCGACACGGCATGGAGACCTCTTCGGCTGCGTCGTCGAAGCAATGACCCAGGTGCTCGACGTCGTCGACGGCGTCAGCGGATCCGACATCGGCCTCGTGTGCGTGTCGACCACTCTGGCCACAAACGCTCTCGTGGAAGGTGCTGGACGGCCTGCGGCGCTGGTATCGATCGGATTCGATGCTGAGCATCTCGCCCGGGCCGGCTTGCGCACCGCCGGCGCTGCCGATCATGAGTCGGCGAACGACGACGCCAACGCAGCGGGTGCGCTCACGAAGAGCTTGGCGGCGGCACCCGTAGTGATTCTGGCAGGCGGCCACGGCGCGCACGGTGACGAGATCTCCCCCTTGGACATTCCCGCGCTCCTCGCGGGGATTGACCGCGTCAACGACGAAGTCGATGCCTATGCCGTTGCGGCCCAGTTCAGCGTTCGAAACGCTGCGCACGAACTCACCGCGCGGCAAGCGATCCGCGAACGCACCGGCAAGCCCGTCACCTGCAGCCACGAGCTGTCGCCGCGCCTCGGTGGTCCGCGACGCGCTGTGACGACGCTGCTGAACGCTCAGCTCATCTCCGTCACGTCCCGGTTCGTCAACGCGATCACCGATGCGATGTCAGCTCTGGATCTCGATGCCCCGCTCATGGTGGTGCGCGGCGACGGCTCCCTGGTCTCGGCGGATTTCGTCTCGCTGCGTCCGATCGAAACGATCCTGTCGGGTCCTGCCGCCAGCGTCATCGGTGCTCGCCACCTCGCGGCCCCCGAACTCGGTGACGGTTCGGGCCGCGAGACAAGTTGCGTGATCGCCGACATCGGCGGGACGACCACCGATATCGCGTCGATCCGCAACGGTGTCGTCGTGGGCGCAACCGCCGGCAGCTCTCCTGAGCGCGACGGCGCCGTCGTCGGGGGTCACGCAACGATGGTGACGGCGCTGCCGATGACAACGGTGGGACTCGGCGGGGACAGCGAGATCTGGATTCCAGCTGACGGCGATCGCGGCGAGATCGCGATCGGTCCGCGACGGGTCGTGCCGCTGTGCATCGCCGCCCGTGAACATCCCGATGCCGTGGTGCCAATGCTCACTCGCCAGCTCGAAAGCGACCGTGTCATCGCAGAACACGGTCAGCTTCTGATGCTCATTGCCGACGCAGCCCCGTCGACAGAGCTCGACGCAGTCGATGTGCAAGTGCTGGAGCTGATCGGCGAGGCCTCCGGAGTGCTCGCTCTCGACGAACTGCAACGTTCCGCTCGCTGGCGCGGCGCCATCGGGCGTCTCGAACGTCGCGGCCTCGTGCGGCGCGCGGCATTGACGCCAACCGATGCCTGCGTCGTTCTTGGGCTCCTCGACGACGTCGCTCGGGGAGATCCCCGCGGAGCGCGTCTCGGAGCTGATCTGTTCAGCCGCCAACGCGACCGCTATGGCGTCGAGGTCGGCGCCGACGGGAAGCACCTCGCGGCCCACCTCGTCCAGACGCTGTTGCGCAGCGCTGCCGAATCCATCCTCGGCGCCGCACTAGGTGCAGACGGCATCTCCCCAGCCGAGACGCGCCGACCGGTCGCGCAGGCCGCACTCAATCGCCGCGTTCGAGCGGCCGTCGAGGCGCGCCCCGCTGATCCGATGTCACCGACGGCCGCCCGCAAGACCTTCGCAAACCCGCTGTGGGGCCTGCTCGATCCGAACGAGGCGCCAGCCGTCTCGGTCGCCGACGATGCCTCGCTCCCCCGGACGCAGAGCGCTCCGCTGGCGCGCATCGATATCGGTGTTGCCGCCCCAGTGGTCGCCATCGGCGCTCCGGCAGTCACGTACGCACCCGCACTTGCCGCTCTGCTCGGCACGACGGCGATCGTGCCGCCGCACGCCGAGGTCGCGAACGCCGTCGGTGCGGCCACGGCACGTGTCCGCATCACGAAGGAAATCACCGTGACTGCTCCGCGCCGCGGCAGCTACCGGGCCCATTGGGGCGACGATCCGCCGACGTGGCACAGCCTCGACGACGCCCGCGTGTGGGCGACGGCCCAGGCTACCGAAGCCGCCCAAGCCGAGGCCGCCGCTGCGGGCGCCCAAGACGCCGAGATCAGCGTCAACTGGGAAACGCGCACCGCACCGTCGGGAGATCGCGAACTGTTCGTCGAAGCAACCCTTCGCGTGACTGCCACCGGCCGACCCAGCGGGCGCTGACGCGCCATTGAGGCTGAGACGTCCGGGTGACTATTGCTCTGGGAACTATCACGGCGCAGACGCGTGCACCATGCGGCCTTCAGTGCGGCAGGCGGTCTCGACCGTGCGGAGCCACGCGATGTCCGGCTCGGGTCGGGCCGTGACCGGATCGTCAGCGAAGGCAGTCTCGAGCGCAGCAGCGACACCGAGAAGTTGCCGGTCGCTGTAGCTCGGCCCGACGAGCTGCAAGCCGAACGGCGTTCCCTGGCCATCGAGACCGCACGGCAATGCTGTCACGGGATGGCCGACCACCGTGAGCGCAGCGCTCAGCCCCAGCCACGCCATGTAGTTCTGCACCGGGCGGCCGTCGATCTCGGCGGGATAGAGCTGGCGCCAGTCGAATGGGGGCACGCTCACCCCCGGGCAGACCAGCACATCGAATTCATCGAAGACGCTGTCGGTCGCCCGGAACAGCTCAACCTGCCGGCGCCGGGCTTTCGCTATGTCCAGCACCGTCGTGCGCAGCGCCTCGTCGTACGTGGCGCGGATGTTCGGGTTGAACCCGCCATCAGGCCCGGCGGCGTCGGGTTCGAATTTGTGAATGCTGCGGTGGTACTGCGTCGCGAAGATGTCCGAGCGAAGCTGCCAGTCGACATCCAGCGCGTCGCTGAGATCGACGCTGGCCGCGTCCACCGACCCGACGATGCCGCTCAGCCGCTCGACACGATCGGCGAACACCGTCTTGACAGCGTCGGAGACCAACAGCCCACCCAGATCGGCGCTGACACCAATCCGAAGCGACCCCGGGTTGACCGGCGGAACGTCGGCGAATGCGGCTGCATCCAGCGGGAACGCCATCGGATCCCGACGCGAGGAACGATCGCGACCCGCCACCACCGAGAGCAACAACGCCGCATCTTCGACGGTGCGAGCCATCGGACCCTGCACGCTGTAGTTGGTCCGCGTGATCGTGCGCTCGTCGTGCGCAACAGTGCCCGGAGTCGAGCGATGAGCAACGACACCGCAATACGACGCCGGGATGCGCAGGCTGCCGCCATGGTCCGATCCGGTAGCGAGAGGCACCATCCCGCAGGCCAGAGCGACTGCTGAACCGCCCGAGCTTCCGCCGCACGTCAGGTCGGGATCGAACGGGTTGCCGGTTGCCCCGAACAGGCGATTGACGGTGTTGGCGCCGATGCTCAACTCGGGTGTGTTCGTCTTGCCGATGATGACCGCGCCCGCCGCCCGGAGGCGGGCCACGATGCCGTCGTCAGCCGTCGGCACGTTGTCAGCGAACGGCATCGCACCGTACGTCGTGGTCAGCCCCGCCGTCGCTTGGATGTCCTTGATCGCAACAGGCAGTCCGCCCAGCGGCCCCATCTCGCGGCCACGGGCGCGTGCATCATCGGCCGCCTGCGCCGCTCGGCGAGCCGCCGCGTCGTCGCGAACGACAAGCGCGTTCACGGCACCGTTGGTCGCGTCGACCCTCCCAAGGCACGAATCCAACAGCTCGGAGGCAGACAGCTCGCCCGCGGCCATCAACGCCCGGGCCTGCGTCGCGGTCAAATCGCACGGTTCGCTCACAGCGTTGAGCGTGGCACATCAGCGTTGGCACTTCCCGCCGCCCGCACGCCCAGCCGCACCACCGCATCCCACCGCCGGCACGCCCAGCGGCACCACCGCATCCCGCCGCCGGCACCTCCAGCGGCACCATCACAACCCGCCGCCCGCACGCTCAGCGGCGCCGAACCGGTCGTCAGTAACCTGACCGGCCATGACGAGCGGGGACGGGGCAGGCGAATTCGAAGTTGTCGTCGTGGGCGCAGGCTTCGCGGGGATGTACACGCTCCACGAGCTTCGCGGCGAGGGCTTCGACGTCGTGGTGCTCGAACGGGCCGACGACGTCGGCGGCACCTGGTATTGGAATCGCTACCCAGGAGCACGCTGCGACGTCGAGTCACTGCAGTACTCGTATTCATTCGATCCCGAGCTTGAACAAGAATGGGAGTGGACCGAGCGCTACTCGTCCCAACCGGAGATTCTGCGCTACGCCAACCATGTCGCAGACCGCTACGACCTGCGCCGCAACATCCGCTTCGAGACCACCGTCGAGCGCGTCGACTGGGACGACGAGGCCCGCCACTGGAGGCTGCAGACCGACCGCGGCGAGTACCGGGCGCGCTTCGTGGTGATGGCGACCGGCTGTCTCTCGACGGCGAATACACCTCAATTCGAGGGAGCCGATTCGTTCGAGGGTGCCACCTATCACACGGGTCGCTGGCCGCATGAGGGCGTGGACTTCGCAGGCAAGTCGGTTGCGGTGATCGGCACGGGCTCGTCCGCAGTCCAGGCGATCCCGGTGATCGCTCAGGAGTGCGAGGAGCTGACGGTGTTCCAGCGAACGCCGAACTACTCCATTCCCGCTCGCAATGAGCCGCTCGACCCCCGCGAGCAAGACCAGTGGAAGGCGAACTACTCCGATCTTCGCGCTCAGGCGCTCAAGCAGATGCCGGCCTTCCTCACCCGCCTGCCCCGCTCGGAGGATCTCGCCAAGGAGGCCCGACCTGACGAGTTCGTCGAACGGCTCGAACACCGCTGGGAAGTCGGCGGCTTCACGTTCTATGCGGCCTACGGCGACATCGCACTCGATCCCGATTCGAATCAGCGTGTCGCTGAGTTCGTGCGCTCGAAGATCGCCAACGCCGTGCACGATCCAGACGTCGCGGCGAAGCTCACTCCGCACAACACCATCGCCTGCAAGCGACCGTGCCTGGACACGAATTACTTCGAGACCTACAACCTGCCTCACGTACATCTCGTGGACGTGTCGGAGTCGCCGGTCGAGCGCATCTCCCCCGCCGGTGTCGTCGTCGACGGACAGGAATACGCCGTCGATGTGATCGTGTTCGCGACCGGCTTCGACGCCATGACCGGGACCCTGCTGCGCATGAACGTCACGGGACGTGGCGGCATCCGGCTGGCTGACCATTGGGATGCTGGCCCTCGCACCTACCTCGGGCTCGGCGTGGCCGGCTTCCCGAACCTGTTCACCGTGTCGGGTCCGGGCAGCCCCTCGGTGCTGACGAACATGATCGCGTCGATCGAACAACATGTGGACTGGATTGCGGAGTGCCTCGTCCACTTGCGCGAGCACCGCATCGAGACCATTGAGGCGCAGCCGGAAGCCGAGGCGCAGTGGGTCGACCACGTCAACGCTGTCGCTGATATGACGCTGTACCCCACATGCAACTCGTGGTACCTAGGGTCGAATATCCCCGGCAAGACACGGGTGTTCATGCCGCTCGTCGGCTTCCCGCCCTACGTTGAGATCTGCGATGCCGCGGCGTCCGACAACTACCGCGGCTTCGCCCTCGCCTGATCATCGCCTATCCCGCAAAGGCCGCCGATGAGATTCACACCCACCGAACTGACTGGCCCCGAACTCGACCTCCAAGCGGAGGTTCGCGAGTTCCTGGCCGCCGAGCTGCCGCCTGGCACCCACGAGCCCGGTCTCGGCATGGCCGCAGACCACGACCGCGAATTCTCGGCCAAGATGGCCGCCCGGGGCTGGGTGGGAATGGCACTGCCGTCACGCTGGGGCGGCTCGGACCGCACTGCCGTGCAGCGCTTCATCGTGGTGGAGGAGATGCTGCGGTGGGGAGCGCCGGTGGGGCACCACTGGGTAGGCGACCGCCAGACCGGCAATGTCATTATGAAGTTCGGCACCGATGAGCAGCGCGAACGGTTCCTGCCGCCGATCTGCCGGGGCGAGCTGGGCTTCTCCATCGGCATGAGCGAGCCCGACAGCGGCTCGGACCTGGCATCGGTGTCCACCCGGGCCGAGCGCGCCGACGACGGCTGGATCGTGAACGGCACGAAGATCTGGACATCCAACGCCCACGTGAACGACTGGTTCATCTGCCTGCTGCGGACCTCGCCAATGGAGGACGGCAACAAGCACGCCGGCCTGTCGCAGTTCCTCATCGACCTGAGCTCGCCGGGCCTTGAGATCAACCCGATCCCGTTCCTCGACGGCAGCCACCACTTCAACGAGGTCACCTTCCACGACGTGTACGTGCCCGACACCAACGTGGTCGGCGATCCCGGAATGGGCTGGCACCAGAACACCACCGAGATGGCCTACGAACGCGGCGGCCCCGACCGCTGGCTCTCGCCGTTCTCGACGGTGGAGCAGCTGCTGCGCGAGACAGCAGACACGCCGATGGAAGACACCGTGTCTGACCTGTTCGGAGAGCTCGCCGCCCGCTGGTGGGGCATCCGGAACCTGTCGCTGTCAGTGGCGCGGCTCATCGACGAGGGCGAAGCCCCGTCGGTGGAGTCGGCGCTCGTGAAGGAGATGGGCACCCGCTACGAGCAGGAAGTCGTCGAGAAGCTCGTACAGCTCATCGACCAGGAGTACTCCCCCGAGTCGGAATCGCTGTTCGAACGGCTCTTAGCCCAGTGCATTGTGACCTTTCCGGGCAACACGATCCGCGGCGGAACCATCGAGATCCTGCGCTCAGTGGCCGCCAAGGGCCTGCAAGGGCTGCCGGTATGACCGCGCGGACAGCACGTGAGCCCGTCGTCGTCGACGAACTGGTCACCGAGACCGCACACCGGCTCTTCAACGAGCTGTGCACGCATGAGGCGGTGCAGGCAGCCGAGGACAACGGCGCCGCGCCCGAGATATGGGACGCATTCTGCGAGACCGGGTTCGATCTGATCGCCATCGACGAGGCAGCGGGCGGGTCGGGCGGCACGCTGGCCGACGCCGTCGAGGTGTTGCGCATGGTCGGCTACCACTCTGCGCCGATCCCTGCCGCCGAGAACGGCATCCTCGGTGGCTGGCTGCTGGCCTCAGCAGGGATGGACCGGCCCGACGGGCTGGTCACGGTCGTTCCCCCGAGCGCACAGGACCGCAGCGCGGGCTGTTCGATCGCTCTCGCGGACGACGGCAGCGCGACCGTCACGGGCGAGGCACTGCGGGTTCCGTGGGCCCGCATCGCCGACGAGATCGTCTGCGTCTGCGAGCACGACGGGCAATCGATTGTGGTGGCTGTGCCAACCTCGCAATGCCAGATCACACCCCTCGTCAACATGGCGGGCGAGCCGCGCGACACCGTCCGGTTCAACGGCGCAACTGGACGCGCAGCCCCTGCTGGTGACGGTGTCAATGCCGATTCGCTCAACCAGCGGGGCGCATTGTCGCGGGTCGCCCTCATGGCTGGCGCCATCGAGAAGATGTGCCAGCTCACGGTGACCTACACCAACGACCGTGTCCAGTTTGGCCGTCCCGTGGCCCGCTTTCAAGCCGTCCAGCAGCACCTGGTGTGGGCGGCCCAGGATGCAGCGCTGGTGCGCATGGCAGCCGAGTGCGCCGCCCGCGAAGCCACCCGCGGCTGTGCCGATTTTGAGATCGCCTCGGCGAAGCTCATCGCCAATCAAGCCGCCGCACGGGCCACGAAGGCCTGCCACCAGGCACACGGCGCCATGGGCATGACCCAGGAGTACCCGCTGCACCACTTCAGCCGGCGTCTGTGGAGTTGGCGCAAGGAATACGGCTCAGACGCCCACTGGTCGGCGGTGCTCGGCAACATGGCGACCGGCGCGGGCGCCGACGGCCTCTACCCCCTCATCACCGACGGCACCGCCGCCCTACAGTGAAGTGGTGACAGGCACCGGCAGGGAGGTGGCTGTGTCGCCGACGAATTCCGAGATCATCTTCGAGATCGGTGATGACGAAGTCGATGGCGGATACTCCGCCAACGCACTTGGCTACGGCATTCACACCCAGGCGGAGACGATCGAGCAAATACGCGACAACATCCGCGAAGCGGTTGAGTGCTACTTCGAAGACGCACCAAGCCGTCCGAGGGTGATTCGGCTGCACTTCGTCAGAGACGAAGTTCTGGCACTGTGAGGCTGCCGCGCGATGTGCGCGGACGCGATCTACAACGGGCGCTCACCACGCTCGGCTACCAAGTCACGCGTCGACGCTGCTCTCATGTGCGGATCACGACACAGGTCAACGGCGAGCATCACGAAGTGATCCCAGACCACGATCCCATCAAGGTCAAGACCCTCTCGAGCATTCTCAAGAGCGTCGCTGCTCATCACGACCTCATGGTCGATGAGCTGTTGGAGATTCTCGACCTCTGATCAGTCCTGATCGTCGTTCTTCGTCGCCGCTGAGGGCGAAGCCGGGCATCGGCTAAGCGCAGCGGTTTGGGAGCGGCGCATCTATCATAGTAACGTTACTACGCATGAAGCAAGCGAGCACAGCCGGCACGCGCATGACGAGCCGGGAGTTCAACCAGACAACCGGCGTCGCCAAATCCGCTGCTCGCCGCGGGCCGGTCTTCGTGACGAATCGTGGCCGCCCGACCCATGTGCTGCTCACCTACGAGACCTACCAGGCACTCGTGAGTGAGAGCCCATCGCTTGTCGACCTGCTCTGTGCCACTCCCGGCGCCGGGGAGGTTGATCTTCCGCTGCCCAACCGGATCGACCTCCCCAAGCCGGCCGAACTCAGCTGATGTACCTGTTCGACACCAATGTGGTGTCTGAAATTCGCAAAGTCGCCTCGGGCAGGGCCGACGAGGGACTCAGCCTTTGGGTGTCACGAATCGAACCGACACTCGCGTACATCTCCGTGGCGACTGTCATGGAGCTCGAAATCGGCGTCATGCTGGCAGAGCACCGAGACCCTCGATCGGGTGCCGTACTGCGAGTGTGGCTCGAAGAAGATGTCCGGGCTGCGTTTGAGGGCCGCGTCCTCCCAGTCGACGTCGAGGTCGCAAGCATTGCCGCCGGCCTCCACGTCCCCGATCCAGCCCCAGTGAACGATGCGTACATTGCAGCGACAGCGCTAGCTGGCGCCCTGAGCGTCGTCACCCGCAACACCGGGGATTTCAACCGCTTCAGCGGGCTGGACGTCATCAATCCTTGGACAGCGACCAATACCGGCAACCCCGACGCAAGCTGAGCGCCTTTGGGCGGGTGCATCTACGCTCGCCGCATGGACGACAGCGCATTCGACGAATTTGGCCAGTACGGGGACATCTCAGTCAAGCTGAGCGACGACCACGTGGCAGTCGTGGAGATCCACCGGCCGCCGAACAACTTCTTCGATCTGGAACTGATCGACGGGCTGGTGGCCGCGTTCGGCGATCTGGATGCCGAGGACGGCTGCAGGGCCAGCTTGCTCTGCGCGGAGGGGAAGAACTTCTGCGCCGGGGCGCAATTCGGCTCCGATGGCCGGCGAGGCGGCGAGATCACGGCGACCAATGACGACGGCAGCCCACGCCACCTGTACGACGCAGCCTTCGAACTGTTCTCGAAGCGCAAGCCGGTGGTGGCGGCGATTCAAGGTGCAGCGGTCGGCGGCGGCCTCGGCGTGGCGTGCTTCCCGGACTTCCGAGTCGCCGCGCCTGAGGCCCGATTCACCGCCAACTTCGCTCGGCTGGGCTTCCACCACGGCTTCGGATTGACCGTGACCCTGCCCATGCTGGTGGGCCCCCAGCGCGCACTCGAGCTGTTCTACACCGGCCGCCGCGTCAAGGGCGACGAGGCCGTCGAGATCGGATTGGCCGACAAGCTGGTACCGCTCGAAGAGCTGCGCACTGCTGCCTATGACCTGGCGTGCGAGATCGCTGGGTCGGCGCCGCTGGCCGTCGAGTCGATCCGGAACACGATGCGCGGTCACCTGCCCGACGCAATCAAGGCGGCGACCGACAACGAGAAAGCCGAGCAGGATCGGCTGCGCACCACGAACGACTGGCGCGAGGGTGTGAACGCGATGAACCAGCGCCGCACGCCGAACTTCACGCGCAGCTGATGGGCGACGCCGTGCTCGAGGCGAACGACGTGCGCGAGGCTCTCGACGCACTCCTCGAACGCAGGACCGACGAGACCCGCCTGACGTCGATGGGCGCCGGCAGCGACGATCTTGACGACGGCAGGGCGTATCTGGCCGCAACGGTGGACGGGGGCTGGCATGTGCCCACTTGGCCTGTGGCCCACGGCGGCCGCGACGCATCGCCCGCCGAGAACGGCCTCATCGGTTCGGTGCTGCGTGAGTACGTGGTGCCCGACCTGTACCCGTTCGCAATCGGACTCGGAATGGTTGGTCCCGCTCTCCTGGCGCACGGAACAGCCTCCCAGCAGGAGCGCTGGTTGCGGCCGATTGCGGCCGGGACAGAAGTTTGGTGTCAGATGTTCTCCGAGCCCGAAGCGGGTTCCGACCTTGCCAACGTGGCGCTCCGCGCGGAACCGGACGGCGAGGAATGGCACCTGGGCGGACAGAAGACCTGGACGAGCCGAGCCATGTGGGCGCAATGGGCGATTTGCTTGGCGCGCACCGACCCGTCGCAGCCCAAGCACAAGGGCCTCACAATGTTCGCCATTGCGATGGACGCGCCCGGGGTGGATGTGCGGTCGCTGCGGCAGATGAACAACGATGCTCACTTCAGCGAGGTGTTCGTCGATCACGCCGTGGTGCCCGACACGTGGCGCATCGGCGACATCGGCGAGGGTTGGCGGGTCGCCATGACGGTGCTCTCGCACGAGCGTGCCGGCGCCGGCAGCCGTGGCGGAGGAGACGGCGCTCGGCGCGGAGCACGGCTTCCGACGTGGCTCGCTGACCTAGTGCAACTCGATGCGCTGGGTGCTCCGACTCTGCGCGACGAGGCGATGCATATTCATGCCGCCGACATGGCGTCGCGCTGGACCGGCCAGCGTGCAGCCGACGAGGCTCGCGCCGGGGGCAGTCCCGGCCCAGCGGGCAGCGGGGCCAAGCTGCGGACAGTGGCGTCGTACAAGGGACGGGCGTACACCGCCAACCGAGCCGCAGGCGCTCGCGGCATGCTCGAAGACGGCCACGGCTACATCGAGACCGTCACCGCACCGTCGATGTCAATCCGCGGCGGCACCGACGAGATCCAGCGCAACATCCTGGGAGAGCGAGTCCTCGGCCTCCCCGGCGAGCCCCGCCTCGACCGCGATGTGCCCTGGCGCGATTCCCGCAAGGGAATGCTGTAGACGCAGCGCGATTCCCGCAAGGGAATGCTGTAGACGCAGCGCAACGCCTGCCAAGGTCTGCCGTCGCTGGGGACTGGTGTAGACAGACGCTTGCATGAGCAAAGTCCCCACCACCTACAGCGAGGTGATGTTCCTCGAGGAACACGGACCGGACACCTACGTCGGGGTCAGCCCCGAGTACACGTGGGGCCGCATCTATGGCGGCCAGGTCATCGCTCAAGGCCTGTGGGCGGCATTCCAGACGGTGGACGAGACGTTCGTTCCGCACTCGGTCCACGCCTACTTCATCCGTGGAGGAACGCTCGACGAGCCCGTCCGCTACGAGGTCGACCGGCTTCGCAACGGCCGTTCGTTTTGCACTCGCGCCGTCGTCGCCAGACAGAGCGGCGGCGCCATCCTCAACCTCTCGTGTTCGTTCCACGTCGCCGAACCGGACGCCGAGGTGCAGACAGCGCGCATCCCGCTGGCACCCGACCCGGAGGACTGCCGCAACATCGACGAGGATCGATGGCCCTGGATCATGGAGCGGCGACCGCTCCAGAGCTATCCGGGGGCGGGACAGTCAATGGGCTGGGTGCGGATCGTCGACCCGATCGACGACGACCCCCGCCTGCACACCTGCGGTCTGGCCTTCACATCCGACGCCATCCAGTTCAACGCTGCCCGGTCGCTGCATCCGCTGCAGGTCTCGCGCGAGCGGTACCAGGAGACCTTCATGAGCGCGTCGCTGGATCACGCGATGTGGTTTCACCGCCCGATGCGCGCCGACGAATGGCACCTGTATCAGTTCGACTGTCACGGCCTCACGGGTGCCCGCGGCATGACCGTCGGCAACCTGTTCTCCCCCGATGGCCGCCACATCGCCACCATCGCCCAGGAAGTGCTGCTGCGAGAGCGCCGCCCGCAGGCGTAGTCGGCGCTAGGGGCGCAGCGTTCAGCTGGCGACAGCGCAGCAGGCAGCGCCAGAGTTGGTTGCGACCGGACTGGCGACCACCACGTTGTCGCGGACCTCGTTGTCGCCGGACTTGACGTACCACTCCCATTCGACGCCGGCGGGATCTGTGACCCACGTTTCGACCTTGTCGGCGTAGCAGCACATGGTCTCGTCGACGCCGGTCGTCTGCAGGCCCGCAGCGGCCAGGCGTCGCTGCGCCGCGAACACCTCATCGTCCGTGGAGGTCTCGACGCCGAGATGGTTGATCGTGCCGCCCTCGCCCGGCGTTTCGAACAACACCAGCTTCAACGGCGGTTCGTCGACGGCGAAGTTTGCATAGCCCTCGCGCCGCTTGGCCGGTTCGACGCCGAACAGCCGCGTATAGAAGCCGACTGCCTCGTCGATGTCGTCCACATTCAGTGCCAGCTGCAACCTCATGAATCCACACTACGGCGGTTGCGGTGAGCTGCACAGGGCGATCTGGCAGGCGTAAGGTGCCCCGCTGTGACTCCGCTCAGACCGCTCAACCCCTCACAGCTCACCGCAGCCGACGCGCTCTCGAGCTACTACGCGAACGGCGGCGACGCGCCCGCCGGGGCGTTCGCGGACCTCGACTTCGAGGACGGCCTTTCGGTCCAATGCGAGATGCAGCGCCGAGCCATCGCCAAAGGCGCAGTCCATGTCGGCTGGAAGGTGGGACTGACTTCGGATCGGACACGCACGGCGGTCGGCATCGACGACCGGCCCTTCGGGCACGTCAACCGGGTGCTGGCCTCGCCGGCGCAGATCCCCTCAGCCGAGATCTCCAAGGTCAGCATCGAGCCTGAGATGTGCTTCGTGATCGGCGAGCGCATCGCAGGCGACGATGTCGATCCGGCGTCCGTGCCCGAGCGCATCTCCGAGGTGTGCGCCGGCTACGAGGTCAACGAGGTACGGGTCGCCGTGGGCGGGAATCTGGCGATGCTGGTGGCCGACAGCCTGACCAACTGGGCCGTGGTGCGCGGCGAGAGCATCGCTCCGCCCGCCCCGGAAGCGCTGGATCGCTGCACCGTCACGGTGTCCTGCGACGGCGAAGAGCGTTTCAGCTGCACCGCCGCCGATGAGGTCGACAACCCGTATCTGTCGATCGCGCGCTTGGCGGCCACGCTGCACCGACATGGCCTGGCCCTCGAACCTGGGCAGTGCGTCATCACGGGCGCATACTCCCGCTTCCGCGTCGAACCAGGGCAACGTTGGACCACGATCTACAGCGGCATCGGAGCCGTGGAGGCAGTGATCTCATGAACCAATCCACACCGGGTCCGACCATCTTGGACATTCCCGCCGAGCCGCTCAACGTTCTCGTCACCAAGACGCTCACGCTGCCCGACGTGAGCCCCGCCCAGGAGGCCATGATCCGCGAAGCGGCAGGGCCGGACGCGACCGTAAACATCGTGGACCGGCCACGCGACGGCGTGCCGCTGGCTGCCGACGCAGACGTGATCCTCGGCATCGTGCCGAAGTGGCTGTTCGAAGCTGCGCCGAAGCTTCGGTGGATCCATGCAACGGCTTCGGGTGTCGACATGTTCATGTACCCGGCGTTCCTCGACAGCGACGTTGTGCTGACCGGCGAGAAGGGTCTCGTCGGCAGCCACCTCGCCGACCACGCCTTCGGTCTGTTGCTGGCGCTGGTTCGCCGCATCGCGACCGCTGTCAAGCTCGGACCCGAGGGATGGGACAACGAGCACCGAGAGCGGATGCGCTTCAGCGAGCTGGAACTCGAAGGCCTGACGATGGGCATTCTGGGCTTCGGCGGCACAGGCCGGCACCTCGCCCGCCGGGCCGTCGCGTTCGGCATGAAGGTGCAGGCGATGGACCTGTACCCGGTGTCACCCAGCGACGGCGTGGACAGCGTCGGTGGCCCCGAAGCGCTTGCCGACATCGTGGCAACCAGCGACGTGCTGGCGGTGGGATTGCCGCTCACCGATGCGACCAAGGCGATGTTCAACGACGAGATGTTCGCCTCGATGCCCGACGGGGCAATCTTGCTGAACGTCACCCGCGGCGAGATCATCGACGGACCGTCGCTGGAGCGCGCGCTGGCGAACGGCACGATCGGCGGCGCGGCGCTGGACGTGGCGCCCATCGAGCCGTTGCCCGCAGACAGTCCGCTGTGGGGATTCGAGAACTGCGTCATGACACCGCACACCGCTGGGGCCAGCCAGCATCGGGCTCGCCGAAATCTCGAACGCTTCTGCCGCAACCTTGTGGCGCTGCGGGAGGGTCGCGAGCTCGAAGGCGTCGTCGACAAGCAGACCGGCTTCTGACCAGCGGCGACGCGGCGTTTCGACCCCGAATCGACCGCTCCGAGGTTCCGACACCGAGCTGTCACAGAAAATCCGACCTATTTGGTCGGCTTTTACCGGTACAGTGCTCGCCACTCCGCAATACCGCTGGGAAAGGCACAGCCCGCCTCATTGGGCGACAGAAATGGAGATCGCCATGAGCGATTCGCAAACCGACTCAAACGCGGAATGGGGCTTCGAAACTCGAATGATCCACGCGGGCCAGTCGCCTGACAGCGCCACCAACGCCCGCGCCGTCCCGATCTACCAGACAACGTCATTCACGTTCGACAGCTCCGAGCATGCTCAGAAACTGTTCGGTCTGGCGGAGATCGGGAACATCTACACGCGGATCATGAATCCGACCCAGCACGTGCTTGAGGAGCGCATCAGCGCTCTCGAAGGAGGCGTGCGCACCGCGGTCGGACTGCCGGGAGCGCTGGCGGTGTCGTCAGGGCAAGCCGCGGAGACGTTGGCGATTCTGAACCTGGCCGAATCCGGCGACCACATCGTGGCCAGCCCGTCGCTGTACGGAGGCACGTACAACCTGTTCCACTACACGCTGCCGAAGATGGGCATCGAGGTCACCTTCGTGGACGACCCCGACGACCTCGACGAGTGGCGCTCACTGACGCGGGACAACACGCGGGCCTTCTACGGCGAGACCATCGGCAACCCCAAGAACGACGTCTTGGACTTCGAAGGCGTGTCGGCAGTCGCCCACGACGTCGGCGTGCCGCTTATCGTGGACAACACGGTTCCTTCGCCGTACCTGTGCCAGCCCCTGGCACACGGCGCGGACATCGTCGTGCACTCGGCCACCAAGTTCATCGGCGGTCACGGCACCTCCATCGGCGGCTTGATCGTCGACGGCGGCACGTTCGACTTCGGCGCCTCCGGTCGCCATGCGATGTTCACTGATCCCGATCCGAGCTACCACGGACTGGCCTACTGGCCCGCTCTGGGTGCTGGCGCATACATTCTGAAGGCCCGTGTGCAGCTGCTGCGCGACATCGGCGCTGCGGTCTCTCCGATGAATGCATTCCTGTTCCTGCAAGGCATCGAGACGCTGTCGCTTCGCATGGAGCGTCACGTCACGAACGCGGTGCAGGTCGCGAACTACCTCGAAGCTCATCCGCGGGTCGAATGGGTGCTCTACGCAGGCCTGGAGTCGAACCCGTACAACGAGCGGGCACGCAAGTACCTGCCCAAGGGTGCGGGATCGGTTCTGGGGTTCGGCATCGAAGGTGGCGTAAAGGCCGGTCAGAAGTTCGTGGAGAGCTTGCAGCTGCACAGCCACGTCGCCAACATCGGCGACGTGCGCAGCTTGGCGATCCATCCGGCCAGCACGACACACAGCCAGCTGACCCCAGCCGAGCAGTCCGACACTGGCGTCGAGCCGAACCTTGTCCGGCTGTCCGTGGGCATCGAGACCATCGACGACATCATCGCCGACCTCGACACCGGCTTCGAAGCCGCAGCGTCGATCTGAAATCTCGGATCTCCCAATCTGAGACAGACCTCGACAACGCAATCTTGAAAGCTTGCGGGCGGTGGTCCTTCGGGGCCGCCGCCCGTGGGTGCTGCACTCGGGCGAACTAGCGAACAGCTCCGCTGTCGCGCAAGGCGGCGACGTTGTCGGCGTCGAGTCCGAATTGGGCGAGGATTTCGTCTGTGTGCTCGCCTTTGGTGGGACTCGGGCGGCGAATGTCGTTCGGCACACCGTCGATCTGGGTGGCATTGCGGATGATGCGAATGTCGCCTGCGGTTGGGTGATGCACCGGCGCGGCCAAGCCCAGGTGCTGCACCTGCACGTCGGCGAACGCCTCGGCGACTGTGTTGACGCGTCCGCACGGAATGCCGAGGGCGTTGAGCCGCTCCACCCACTCGTCACACGACGCCGTCGCGAGCCGTTCACCGATGATCTCGTTCATCGCCGCTCGGTTGGCTGAGCGCTTGCTTGAGGACGAGAAGCGTTCGTCGTCAGTCAGACGGGGTATGCCAATCTCGGCACAAAAGGCGCGCAGCAGGCGGCCGCCCGGCGCAGCGATGTTGATGTAGCCGTCAGCCGCCGCATACGTGCCCATCGGAACCATCGTCGGATGGTCGTTGCCGGCCTGCGGCGGATCCTCGCCCGCGACTGTCCAGCGTGCTGCTTGGAAATCGAGCATTCCGATCATCGACTCGAGCAGCGAGGTGTGCACCCACCGACCCTGCCCCGTGCGAGATCTCTCGTGAAGCGCCACGAGGATCCCGATGGCTAGCTGCAGGCCCGCAGTCACGTCGCTGATCGCAACTCCCGCTCGCACCGGTCCCTGTCCGGGCAGGCCGGTGACTGCCATCATGCCGCCGAGCCCCTGAGCGATCTGGTCAACGCCGCCGCGGATGGCATAGGGGCCGTCCTGGCCGAAACCGGAGATCGACGCCATCACGAGTGCAGGGTTGACAGCGCGCAGTGTGTCCCAATCGAAGCCGAGACGGTACTTGACCGTCGGACGCAGGTTCTCGACCAGCACGTCGGCTCGGCGGGCCAGCGTGTGTAGGAGATCCCGGCCCTGCGGGTGCTTCAAGTCGATGACCAACGAGCGCTTGTTGCGATGGATGTTGAGGTAATCGGGCGACGCCTGACGGTCCTCCTCGAACCCATCGTCAGGCGCGTCCACCCGGATCACGTCCGCTCCCCAGTCGGCGAGCTGGCGCACAGCAGTGGGGCCTGCACGCGCAATCGTGAGGTCGAGCACGACGATGTCAGCAAGCGGCAGGGACTGTGCTGGCTGCTGTGAGGTTTCTGCGGATGCAGTCCCGGACGTCACGGGCGTCCCTGTCGAACGCGGTGGCTATCCCCCAGCACGATCCGGGTCATTCAGCCGCTCACGGGATCCGGCTGTGCCCCCCGAACCAAACGGCCGGGACGCTCGCCGGTGAACTCGCCGTCAGCAGACACCTCGACACCGGCCACCAAGGTGTGCCGGTAGCCACTCGAGCGTTGCACCAGTCGCTTGCCGCCAGTCGGCAGGTCGTAGACGAGCTTGGGTCGATCCACGCCGAGCGCATCGAAGTCGACGACGTTGATGTCTGCGCGGTATCCCGGAGCAAGCAAGCCCCGATCTGCCAAGCCGTAAGCCAGCGCATTGCCACGCGTCTGCTTGTGAACGAGGAACTCCAGCGGGAGCCCGTCCCCACGATTGCGGTCGCGCGCCCAATGTGTCAGCAGGTACGTCGGATACGACGCGTCGCAGATCGTGCCGACATGGGCACCCGCATCGCCGATCCCGCAGATCGTGTGCGGAGAGGCCAGCATTTCCCGGATCACATCGAGACTGCCATCGGTGTAGTTCTCGAACGGGTACAGCAGCAGCCCCTCGCCATCGCCGTCCGACAGCAAGTCCAGTGCCAGCTGCCAAGCGCTGACGCCGAGTTCGGCGGCCCGTGCGGCAACCGTGTCACGCGGGTGCGGCTCGTAGTCCGGCACCTCGCCCAGCTCGCAGGCGCGGGTCAGCGCGTAGTCCATCCACGTGCTGAACCCGTCGGCCGGCCGGTCGTTGACGAGCGCGGATCGCAAGGCCTCGTCGTTGCGCAGCCTCCGGGCGCGCTCAGGCGTCGGCAGGTGCGCGATCTCTTGGTATGCAGGATGGTTGCCAAACGGATTGACCGACACGTCGAGCCCGAGCAGCACGCTGATCGGCCGGCAGCCGACCTGGCCATTTGCCGCAATCCCCGCCGCGTTCGCATGCCGAATGTCCGCCAGCGTCTCCCGCCACAATTCGGGCGCGCGATCCACTTGCAGGAGCAGCACCGACAGCGGCCTCCCGGCAAGCTCCGCTGCCGCACGCAGGTGCGCGAATTCGCCGGGACCAAAATCGGAATTCACCTGCAGCACCCCAGCGCCGGCGGCGCGCATTCCGCGGGCCACGGCCGCAAGCTCGGGATCGCCCGCTGACAGCGACGGCGTCAATCGACCATCCGCTGCCTTGTGCTTGGACGTGCGGCTGGTGGTGAACCCGAGCGCTCCCGCGTTGAGCGCCTCTGTCACCAGTAATTCGATGCGTTCCAACTCGTCGGGGCTCGGCACCTCAGCGTGGTCGGCGCCGCGGTCGCCCATGACGAAAAAGCGGAGCGCTCCGTGCGGCAGTTGGCTGCCGATGTCCATGACCCGTGGCGTGCGCTCAAGGGCGTCGAGATACTCCGGATAGCTGGTCCAGCAGAAATCCATGCCCTCTGCCAGAACGGTGCCC
The DNA here is from genome assembly GCA_965226645.1 of Candidatus Poriferisodalis sp. Taxonomy (GTDB): domain Bacteria; phylum Actinomycetota; class Acidimicrobiia; order Acidimicrobiales; family Poriferisodalaceae; genus Poriferisodalis. Next base: position 570,415 of record CBDDDL010000003.1, on the reverse strand, counting down.
GGAATGTCCTCGACGCCTTCCATCAGATTGATCAGGTAGTCCTCGGTGCCGGGCTGCACTGGGGCGAACCCGACGCCGCAATTGCCGAACACCACGGTGGTGACGCCGTGCCATGACGACGGGGTCATGTCCGGATCCCAGGTGGCCTGTCCGTCGTAGTGGGTGTGAACGTCAACCCAGCCAGGGAGCACCAGATGTCCTGCTGCATCGATCTCGCGGCGAGCCCGGGTGGCCACCTCGCCCACCTCGACGATCGTGCCCCCATCGATGGCCACGTCCGCGGTTCGCGGCAGGCCGCCGCTCCCGTCCACCACGGTTCCGTTGCGAATGACAACCTCAACCATGGCAGTGATCGTACTGAGTAACGCGCGTTCGGCACTGAAGCTGCCCGCCGGCCTGCCGCTTAAGCGCGCCTGCCCAGCTGCCAGACTCACATGGTCCACGCTGGTCTGATCCCGACCGTGGCATCAGGCAGCGGCTGAGAACTAACCGATTGGCCTCTGAGTCGGTGGTATGGCCTGTCGAGGCCGCGGTGAGAGGTCGAGTTAGCAAAGGGTTAGATGATGAGCGATCCCGTAATCGAAGAAGTTCTCGAAAGGCTCGCAGATACCGAGCTTACGCATGATCAAATAAACCTCGTATCAAGAGCGCTGCTTCCCGAATCGAGCGCTTCAGACAACACCAATCCGAGTCAACAAACGAGTATACCGACCAGGCGACGAGACAATCACCGTCTCTGCTTCCTAAAGAGCATCCGAGTCCGGGGCTTTCGCGGGATCGGACCCGAGTGCGAGCTTTCCATGCAGCCCAATCCAGGCCTCACGATCGTGGCTGGACGCAATGGTTCAGGCAAGTCGTCGATTGTCGAGGGTTTCGAGTTCGCCCTGACACAAGACTCCAAGCGCTGGCACGACCGCTCAGTCGAGTGGAAGACGGGCTGGCGCAATATACACGAGCCAGTGCTGCCGGAGATCCACGCCGAAATCAGCCTTACCGGTCAGACCGAATTTCACGTTATCTCGGCAACATGGGAGGAGGACGACCTCGAGAGAGTGGCCATCAGAGTCTCGACACACAATGGGCCACCTCGCGGGATCGGGACCCTCGGCTGGCAGGACGCAGTCAAGACCTACCGGCCAATTCTCTCGTACGCAGAATCGGCACAGATCGTCGAACGTGGCCCCGCAGAGCGCTACGAGGCAATCGCTCCCATCCTCGGCATGCAGTCACTTCAATCGCCACTGGAACAACTTAAGGATCTCAGGCTCTCGGCGGACAAACTCAGTAAGAACGGCAAGAGGGTAGTCAAAGACCTTGAAAACGAATTCGAGCGCTCAACCGACGAACGCGCCCAACGCACGCGGGAAGCCCTTCCGGGCGAATGGGACATCGAGGCGGTTGAGGACATCGTCACCGTGATGGATGAGGCCACGTCACAGCATGACGCGTTGTTTCAAGAACTCGAGCAACTCGGCCTACCCGACGCGACGCGCGTCATCGAGGCATCGGAAGCCATCGAGACAGCCGTTGCACGTGTTGCAGAACTGGAAGGTAGCGACGCCGCGAAGACGCAGAACCTAGCGGATCTGCTCGCATCTGCGATTTCGCTGCACAAGGCCCATGGAGATATCGACTGCCCGGTCTGTGGCCAAGAGGCTGGACTTCGGAGCGAACGGATCAGTGAGATGGAAGGCGAGGTCGAGCGACTTCGCCTCGAAGCAGCTGAAGTCCAAGAAGCCAAGAAGGCACTACGCGACTCACGTCGAGAGGTGGATGGAATTACGCGATCGCGCCCCGATGTCCTCAATCGGGCCAGCGAAGAGTTGCCTGAAATCGATTTCTCGGAAGTCGAACTCGCGTGGGCCTCTTGGAGCGAGTTGCCGGATCGCGTGGCTGACATCTCGGCTCATTTGCTGTCAGGCTATGAGATCGTAGAAAGCTCAACTTCACGAATTCGTGCGAACGTACAGGAAATCCGAATCCTGCGTGAAAGTGCATGGCGCCCAATCGTTCTCAAGTCATCGGAGTCACTACCCCTCATTCGAAAGGCGCAGCAGGCAATCGAGTCACTTCCCAAGATCCGAAAGGCCGAGCAATGGCTAAAGGAGTGCGAAGAGACAATTCGAGATAGGCGCTTCAAGGTTATTGGCGAAGAAGTCAAGTCGATATGGAACAGAATCGCCGAGCGCTCGAATGTCATGCTTGAGGAAATAGTGTTAGCTCGAGTACGTGGGCAAGGCAAAGCACAAGTTGAGCCTTCGTCTTTTTTTGGGATTCGGGCTGCTGGGCTCGGCGGGGTTCATGTTAGGAGGAGGCCGCGGGCTTCGAAGTTGGTGTAGTTGGTGAAGCCGTGGGCTCGGCGGCGAAGGAGGCCGCTGGCATCTGGCCTCGTGCTTGTACTTTCCTGGCGCGCCAAGCGCTCGAAGACGCACTCGTCGAGTTGTGGGACGTGGCGGCTCCCGGTGTCGAGCGCGCATCCAAGCGTTCGCAGTTGACTTGCTTGTCTTCATACATCGACGCTGAAGCTGCGGCCCGGGCCACGCACACATGGCATGCGCTGTCGATGTTCTGCCATGACCACGCATACGTGTTGCAGCCGGTCCTGTCAGAGGTCAGCAGTTGGATCGATGAGGTCCAAGCTTTGATGGACGCGATCGACCGCCAGGTTGATGCAACCACATGTTGCCAGGTATACTAACCAGTAACTGACTAGTCACGGCGCTAGCATGCGTCCAGACGCAATGCGAGCCGGACGAGGAGCAAATTCGTGGCATCAGATCCAGCGCCTTCGGTTTCGGAGGGACACAACCCGGGCACCGTCAATCCCCTGCGAACCATCGCCGCTACGGACTTCAAGGCCAAGTGCCTGAAAATCCTTGACGACGTTCGCGACTCGCGACAGCACGTCACCATCACCAAGCACGGTCATCCAGTGGCGAAGCTTGTGCCTGTCGGGTCGGTCGGGCGGAGAGCGTCGATCATCGGGGCGTGCAAGGGGTTGATCGCCTATGACGTCGATGAGACTTTCGAGGGGTCCACGATCGCCGAGATGGATGCCTGGGAGGCGAATCTCGACGACTCGCTCGGCGTGGTGATCGAGAGCTGATGCTCCTGCTCGACACGAACGCGTTCTTGTGGGTACTCAACGACGATCATCGACTCGGCAGCACGACGCGCGGAATCATTGAGGAGGCTTGGGCGGCCGAAGCCGTCACCATCTCGGTCGTCACATTCTGGGAAATCGCCCTGCTCGTGGACCGGCGACGGCTCACGCTGCCCACTTCGCCCGATGTGTGGCGCCGCGAACGCATCGCCGAGGGTCTCGTCGAGCTCCCCCTTTACGGCGAGGAGGCCGTTCGGGCCGTGCAACTCGGCAGCGAAGGATTCCACCGCGATCCTGCCGACCGGTTCATCGTGGCCACGGCGCTGATCGGAGGGCACACGCTGGTCACTGCGGATCAGCAGATCCTCGATTGGCAGGGCCCTCTTTCGCGGATCGATGCCCGCGATGGGCGCCGAGAACAAGGCCAACTCCCCACGACAGGTGCATCACGGCGAACACCAGGGCCGCTTGAAGGCGATCATTGAGCGCCGGAAGGCCGGGGCGCAGCCGCGCCGCAGCCAGCGTGCACACGTCAAGATATGCGTGGCAGCCACCCCATGCCCCGAATCCTCAGATCGGCCATCAGGACAGAGTGGCGACACGGACTTGGCGGAGACGAGGGCGCTCCCATGTGTCGAGCCGAGTGCTAGAGCCTCGTTCGTAGAATGCTCGCCGTGGATGATGCGAAATCGGCCTCGGCCGTGACGGAACATCTGTTCGACATCACCGCTGCCCCGACGACGGCCACATACATGCGCGATGCCTGGCGCCGACGAGAGTTCGCGACCGTGGTGCCGATGCAAGATTTACGCGCCCAAAACATGGACACCGTGCTCGGGCAAGTGTGGCACTTGCTCAACCCCGCGCTGCTTGTTGCTGTGTATTTCCTCATCTTTGGCGTCCTGCTCGAAACGGATCGTGGCGTCGACAACTTCTTGGGATTCCTGATTATCGGCGTCATCTTGTTTCACATGACGCAGCGCGTCGTTCAGGAGGCCGCAGTCTCGATCTCCCAGAATCTCGGCCTCATCCGCTCCATCCAATTCCCTCGCATACTGTTGCCCGCTGCGGCAGTGAACGGGCAGTCCGCTGCATCTGTGCCCGCTTTGGCATTGCTGCTGGCCTCGGTGGTTGCAACTGGTGAATTGCCGTCGCTTCGATGGCTTGTATTCCCCGGCGTCCTGGTAGCACAGTTCTTGTTCAACTTTGGAGCAGCGTTGATTGTTGCGCGCGTCGGTGCCACTGTTCGCGATCTTCGCCAACTGCTTCCGCACCTCTTTCGCCTTCTCTTCTATGCGTCAGGAATCATCTTCAGCGTTGAGGCGTTCGTACACAGCGAAGCCTGGAGACGGGCATTTGCATTCAATCCCATCTATGACATCGTCACCTGCGCCCGTTGGTGCTTGCTCGGAGGTGAGATCGACATCTGGATTGTCTGGGGTTTATTGGTTTGGAGCATTGTCATCGTGATCGCGGGCTTTGCTATCTTCCGCCGTTCCGAGCGGCGGCTTGGGGCGTGATGAACGCCGAACGGTCCGTCGCGATCCGAGTCGAGAATCTCCACGTCGTCTATCGCGTCTACGAAGAGCAGATGGCGGGCTTGAAGAGCAGGTTCTCCCGCGGCAGGATGCGGCGGCGATACCAGACGATTCAGGCAGTCCGAGGCGTGAGTCTGGACGTCCACGAAAGCGAAACACTCGGGCTTGTCGGCGCGAACGGTTCAGGCAAGACAACCCTGCTGCTGGCGATGACGGGCCTGCTTCCCCTCGCGTCGGGCACGATCCACGGCCGCGCTCGCCCTGCCTTGCTCGGTGTGTCATCGGTGCTGCGACCGGCATTATCGGGCCGGCGCAACATCCTCATCGGCGGACTCGCGCTGGGCTTGAGCCGCTCCGAGGTCGAGGCGCGCTCCGACGACATCATCGACTTCGCCGGGCTTCGACCCGCCATCGATCGACCGATGGGCACCTATTCCTCAGGAATGCGCGCCCGGCTGCACTTTGCCATCGCTACTGCTCGTATCCCGGAGATCCTGCTGATCGACGAGGCCCTCGCAGTCGGCGACGAAGAATTTCGCGGGCGCAGCGCTGAGCGGATCAACGAGATCAGAGCCGCAACAGGCTCCGTCGTGCTCGTCACGCACAACACAGCAGAACTCGAGCGTCTCTGCGATCGAGTCGCCTGGCTGGACGACGGTGTGCTCAACGCGGTCGGCGATCCTTCTGAGGTCGTCGGGGCCTACCGCGCAGCGTCTGCGGCCCGTCCAGCGGCGCTTCGGGCTTCCGCACCGGCGTAGCCGCCGCGTTCAAGAACCCGGCCGGTCGTCGGTCGCCGAGCGCGCGTGCGCGCCGAAGAGAAAGCCAGCGCCCCACGAGATGTGCATGACCGCAAACGCCGCGGCGGCACGGTTCCGATCCGAGACTCGGGGCAGGTCCTTGCCGAGACGGGCCGCCGCAACTACGCACGCGCCGGCGTACACCAGCGGGACGACGACGCCCCGCAATCGACCGCGCACAATGTCGATCGCCGCGATCGCCAGGGCGCCGACGAGTGCCGGTGCAGCGAGCTGCCGCGGTCGCACCGACCGAGGATGGCGCGTCACCACCACGCGCTTCCAAGCGCCGTAGTCGAAATACTGGCGGGCCAGCCTTGAATAGCTTGACCTCGGCCGATAGTCGACCACCAGGCCAGGATCGAGCCACACGACATAGCCACGTTCGCGCAAGCGCCAGTTGAGCTCATAGTCCTGATTGCGCTTGAGCGTCTCGTCAAATCCCCCGACCAAAGCAAGCGCTCCGGCGTCGAAGACACCGAGATAGACCGTGTCGGCGGGGCCTTCTCGTTCGCCGCGCCGAAATGCCGCAGGCCCTCCCCCGAACGGCGCAGCAAGCGCAGCTGCGATCACTCGCCGCAGGCCGGCGTCGCCGACCGGTCGCTGCACTCCTCCGACGTTCGCTGCGCCGGTGCGGGCGATCGTTGCGACCGCCTTCTCGACGTAGTCGGCCGGCAGCCTCGCCTGTGCGTCGACGCGCACGATGATCTCGCCCTCGGCGACCGCGGAAGCCCGATTGAGGCCTGACGATGTCGTTCCCGCAGGATTGGCCACGACTCGCAACCGCCAGTCGGAAAGTCCGCGTGACGCCACCTGCTCGGTGTCGTCAGAACTCGGCGCCACTGCCACGATCACCTCAAGCCGCCCCCGATACGTCTGGGCGTTCACTGCATCGAGGCACCCCTGCAGCTCTGTCGCGCAATTGCGCGCCGGAATCACAACCGACACGTGCGGAAGGTCGTCGACTGCGCGTGGCTTCGCGGCACTCACGACTGCGCCCATTGCGGGCAGCCAACGCAGGCGCTCACCGGGCCGCGGATCGTGCCATCACGACAAGGCTCTTCGCCATGATCTCCCAGTCGAGCACGGGTGACCAGTTGACGACGTACTGGAGGTCGTGCCCGAGCTTGTACCCGGGGTCCGTTTGGTAGTGGCCCTGCGTTTGGGCGAGACCCGTAATGCCGGGCGGCACATCGTGCCTGCGGCCGTAGCCCGCGATCTGTCCTTCCAGACGTGCCACAAACTGCGGCCGCTCCGGCCGCGGGCCGACGATCGACATCTCCCCTCTCAAGACATTCCAGAGCTGGGGCAACTCGTCGAGGCGGGATCGTCGCAACCACCCCATTCCAGCGATCACACGAGGGTCATTGGATGTCGCCAGCACGGGCCCGTTCCGCTCGGCATCCCGCGTCATCGTGCGGAACTTCAGCAACACAAACGGCGCTCCTCCACGCCCCACCCGCTCCTGTCGATACAGGACGCCACGGCCGATTCGAACCCTCACATACACCGCAACGAGCGCAGTCAAGGGAAATGCGAACGGTGCCAGCAGCAGCAGGTATGCAAGGTCAAGCAAACGCTTGAATCGGAGCCGGCACAAGGGCAGCGCGTGGGCCCGTAGCGCCACGAAAGGCATACCGCCGATCTGGCGGCTTCGCTGCAGCCCCAAGAGCGTGTCTGCTGCGGTGATACTCCGGTAGACGCCGATACGACGTACCTCCAGCTCACCCAGCGGTTCCGGATATATCAGGTCCAAGGACTGTCCCGACAGCAGGAGAAGATCGGTCGCACCGACACGGTCAACCTCGGCGAGGATGGATTCTGGCGTCGTCAGGCACCCAGCTATCAGTGCGTCGGGCTCCGTGTCGTGCAGGTGCGCCCGGGCGGACTCGATGTCATCGCAGCCGCCGACCAGCAGCATGCGTGAATGGCCGATTCGACGCGTGCGCACCCGTCGCGCGACAAGACGATTGACCGAGATCAGCATGCTGGCGGCGACCGCCAGCACCATCAGGTTCGCCCGAGGCATGAGGTATCGGCCCACCAGCAGCGTCACGGTTGCAACTCCGGCCACGGCGACGAATGTGAGCAGCATCACCCGCGGCAACCACGGTCGGCGGCCGAGGCGTTGTTCATGCTCGTAGAGACCGCCGAAGTAATAGACGATCAGGTGCAAGACCGTGGCGACGGTGAATCCAACGAAGTAGTGGGTTCGCGGATACGTCGGCCAGCCGAACCCGAAGCGGACGACGGTAATTGCCACCATCAGGCCAAAGAGCGTCAAGGCGTCGACGATGTAGAGGTACCGGAACCCCAGCCTCGGAAGACTGTCGGTGCTCCGTGTCTCCGGCGCGGCTGATGTCACGAGATGTGCATGAGTGAAAGGGACACGTAGCGGATCGGTGACGCCGAACGCGGAGGACTTCGTTGCTCCAGCCGCCGCCGACAGCCGTGCCGGTCGGCGCAGGCGATTCAGGGAAGCCTACCCTCGGCCGCAGCGCAGCCGCGATGCTCAGCGTCCGCTGCAGACTCAGGCTCTGGCCGGAGGGCCCACTGCGGGCGGGCACTACGCTGCGGCACTTCTGCGGTTCGGTGCAGTGGCGCGCCGGGACCACATCGCGTCACACGAACCTGACGGCTCGGACTGGAGAGATCTCCGATGCTGAGATGTCGAGAGCGCATCGCTCGACTGTGTTCAGGTTGGACCGTCGTAGCTGTTATCTGCTTCGGTGTTCTCGCCATGTGGGCGCCAGACCTGGACCTCCCACTCGGCAATAGCGACGATGGTCGAATCTTCGGTCGGGCGGGTCTGCAGGCTCAGAATTTCTGGGAACTGGGTCCGCTCGAATCCCGCTTCGGTGCCGTCATGGAGCCGTACGTGCGGTCAGAGTTCGACGTGCCTCCGCGGACGGAGCCCCCGCAGGCGGCCGTCACCTATGCGCATCATCCGCCGCTGCGATTGTTCATCACTATCGCATCGATCGGAGTCCTGGGCGACAATCTGCCGGCGCTGCGGATCACAGATTTCCTGATCGGGGCGGGAACCGCCGCGCTGATGGCCGCATTGTTGAGAGTCGTCGGCTTTGGGTGGGGGCCAACCTTGGTTGCAGTCGTCGTGATGGTCAGCACTGGCTTTTTCTACGTGTACGGACGCGTCGGCATTAGCTTTTCGCTGCTCATCGCCCTCACCGCGACAGTCGCATGGCTGCGACAGGTCGAGAATCCGCCGCGATGGGCGCTCGGCGGCGCAGCGGCGCTCGCCGGGTTGACGGCGCTGCATTCGTGGATCGCCATCGCCTCACTCGGTTTGTTGGCTCCATGGTTGTTCTTCGGGACGGTGCAACGACGCCGTGCGTTGAGCCCAGAAGCGCCTCGGAAGAAATGGAACTTGGGCGATCTCGTCCGAGCCGGTTGGTCCCCGGCACTCAGCTCTATCGTGATTGGCGCAGCGATCGGCGGTTTGTTGACAGCGGTCTGGCTGCTGAATGCGACCGATCTATCCGAAATCACCGACCGAATCGCCTTTCGGACGGGCAATGACGTATCGACCGCAATCGAGCAGCGGCACTTCACCTTTAGCGAATTCCTGAAGCGCCAGTGGACATTCGCAAGCCACGAACTCATGACCTCGCTGTGGCTGCGGTTGCTGCTGGTGCCTGCGTTCATTGCCGCATTTGTCGACCGTCGTTCCCGGGGACCGGCCCTGGTCACCCTGGCTGTAGCTGCCACGCTCACGTTTGGCTTTCTGCAGGGAGCCTGGATCCATCGGTTGTGGAACTTCCCCTGGCTGGCGCCGACGACTATCGGCATCGCCGCTCTCGCCGATGCTGTCCGGCGCAGCATGCGAGGATGGGCAACCAAGCTCCGCCTGCCTGCGGGACTGCTGGTGGCTGCTATCTCAGTGACGACGCTCATTTTCGTCGCAACGGGATCGACGCGCGACTTCTACCTGACGGGACCTGCTGATGCGGGAGCAGTGCTGGAGGACGCATTGCAGACAGATCCCGAGGCCGCCGAGGCCGAACTGGTATGGATCACAGCCGGAATTTCGACTGCACGGTGGGTCTCCTACTATCTTGATCTGCCGGTGTGGACCTTGGATGAGAGCAAAATCGGCGATGTCGTCGCAACCGACCTGATCCTCTTGCGGAACGACCGGATCCCGGACTTCGTCCCCGAGTCCGCGCTCGACGATCCCCTGGCTGCAGGAGCGCGGTACACGCTCATCTCAGCAAGCGAATTGGTCGAATGACAGCACACGTTCCAGCAGCCGACGTACGGGGAAACGACTGGCGTTCGTTGCCAGTGTCGCCTCCAGATCAGTTCGAACCCCAACGGCGGGTCACCGTCGTCATCACCTACTACGAGGCACCCGACGCATTGGAGTTGACGCTCGCAGCGCTGGAAATTCAGACCTACCCGCGAGAACTGTTCGAAGTCGTCATCGTCGACGACGGCTCGCGGTTACCGCTCACGGAGCCAGAACACTCTCCGCTCGACGTCCGCGTGGTACATCAAGAAGACCTCGGCTTCGGACTGGCGCGCGCACGCAATACGGGCGTGAGGGCAGCATCGAACGACATCATCGTCTTCTTGGACTGCGACATGGTGCCCGAGTCGGGTTGGCTGGCCGAGCACGCTCGATGGCATCACGCAGCGAGCGATGTGCTCACGTTGGGCTTTCGAGCCCATGTGGATGTGACGGGCATCGACGCCGCCTCTGTCAGGGACCGCCCCGGCTCGCTCGCCGACCTGTTCGCTGGCCGAGCTGTAGACCGACCGGAGTGGATCGAGTTCCACATGGTCCGTACCGGCGAGCTGACCTCGGATGCCGACGATTTGTTTCGTGTGGTGACGGGCGGAAATCTCGGCGTTTCTCGCTCCTTCTTCGAACTCGTCGGCGGATACGACGAAACTTTCACGCAGTGGGGATGCGAAGACACCGAATTCGGCTATCGAGCATTCACACGTGGTGCCGTGCTGGTTCCCGCTCGGGATGCCATGTGCTGGCATCAGGGCCCGGGTGCTGCGCCGAGCAGTGCCGAGACGGCCAGTCTCGAAATGCAGCGGGCCAAGATCTCACAGCTCATCGCGCACTATGGATTTCGACGTGCCGTGCCTGGTCGGAGCTTCACTGTCCCCCAGTACGTCGTCACCGTCGAGCCGGGCGAGGCCGATCCTGAGGCTCTGCTCGCAACCGTCGAACACGTCCTGGCTAGCAAGATCCACGATCTCGTCGTGTGGATCAACGAGACAGCCGAGCGGAGAAGCGACTCAGATCCCGTATATGAGAAATTCCGACGATTGGTTGCCGGTGATCCCCGCGTCCGAATCGGTCCTGTTGGCGGCGCTGCAGATGCTCTGCCGGCTGCCCAGTTTCACGTCACGATGTCCGCTTCGTCCAAACTGCGCGATGACGACCTCGCCCGACTCACGCGCTCGTTGGGAACGGCGCCCGCAACCCGCATGAATCTCGCAGACGGTAGTGAGATCACGCTGACTCGTGCTCGATTCGTGCATCGGGCAGCCCGCACCGGACGGCCGCTCGAGCAGGCCGGCGCATTCCAACTCACCGATCCCACACTGAGCTCCACTGTGGAGAGTCCTTCGGGCCCCGTCCGCTCGAGACGTGAGCGCACACTCCGGCCGACCCGCGTCGCACGCGACACAACGCCCACACCCGCCCCGGCGGTGACAGCCCGTCCGCGAGCCGCATCGATCCCGCGCGCAGCGCGGCCGTCTGCAGACGAACGAATCCGCAAAATCGGCGACATGTTTCGGCTCATGTCCCGTCAGGCGCTTCGAGTCCGCAGCCTCGAGGATGCGACGAAACTTGTGCGCGCTTTCGCCGAATGGTTCGGAGCTGCCATTGCGTGGCGGCTCCGATGGGTCGCATGGAAGCACCGCCAAGGTGCGAGATGGGTGATGTGGAGGACGCGTCGGGCGCACAGCTGGACCCGCCGAGCAACCCGAAAAACCATGTGGAAAACACTCCGCGCCCACAGCTGGACCCGCCGAACGACCCGAAAAACCATGTGGAAGGCCCTCCGCGCCCGCAGCTGGACCCGCCGAGCAACCCGAAAAACCATGTGGAAGGCCCTCCGCGCCCGCAGCTGGACCCGCCGAACGACCCGAAAAACCATCTGGGGGGCCCGTCGCTCGCGGTCTGCGTTGCGGACCCTGGGACAATCCAGGCTGAACGTCGGTCCGGCCGCGTATCGGCTGGGCCCGCGTATCGCCACACTCGATCCCGAAGCAGAGGCAGTCCTCGAAGCCTCAAACCGCATCGATCTTGAGGTCGGACCGTCGACCCAAGTGGTGCTCACCTCAGGCACCGTCGAAGGGCCGGCGCTCATCTCTGGCGCCGAGATTCGCAGTGTCACGTTGACCGAACTCGACCCCTCTGCGTCGGTGCCGGCGTTCGACGCCGAACAGGTCAATCCAATGAACTCGACGTTTGAGTGCCGCAAGGCCACGGTGTCGTTAGGACCGATTGAAGCGCTGCCCGCTGACACCCAAATTCGCAAGACCATCAAACCCGGCAAGATCATCGCCGCTCGGCGCTTTCACCACGTCGTGGACACCGCCGAATTCCACGAGAGCACCACACGACGCGCCGCTACGTTGACTGCACACGCCGCTGCTGGCGCGGTCGTGCACATCGTGGACGGCGATCCCGAGCTGCGATCGATGCTGGGGTCAACGCTGTACGACTTGATGGCTGATCCGGCCTCCACGTCCGCGAGCGAGCATCACCGGGAGGCGATAAGCGTTGCGATGCGTCGCGAAGCTCTGCGGACTCACTCGTTGCGCGCTCGAGCCCGGCAGATCCTGGAACCGACCGGATTCGAGGGACCGCCGCTCCCTCTGGTCTCGATCCTGCTTGCGACGCGACGACCTGCTCAGTTGCAGGATGCAATTGGCGCGGTCACTCGACAGGCCTACCCGAGAATCGAACTCGTGCTCGCGTTGCATGGCGACGGGTTCGACAAGAGAGACGTGGAACGCCTTCGAGCCGGCATCGAGCATCCGAACCGAGTTGTCTACGTCCCGCGTGAAGCTCCGCTCGGCGCGGTGCTGAATGCGGCGGTTGCCGAGTCGACGGGCACACTGCTCACGAAGTTCGACGATGACGACTTCTATGGTCCCGAACACATTTGGGATCTCGTTCTCGCACACGAGTACTCGCGGGCATGCCTGGTGGGCAAAGCCGCTGAGTACGTGTACTTGCAGCACAGTGATCGCACTATTCATCGTTTCCGCGGGGGCGGCGAGCGGTTGGGGACCGAGCTCAGTCTCGCCGGAGGCGCGATGATGATCTCTCGCAACGACCTCGACGCCATTCTCGGCTGGCAAGACATTCCGTCGGGAGTCGACCAGGCGCTCATCAAGGACGTGACCGGAAGCGGACGTCGCCTGTATCGAACCCATGGCAAGGGTTACATCCTCGTACGCCACGGCGACACCCACACCTGGGCTGTCGATGATGGTTATTTCATGGACCAAGCCCAAGAGGTACGAGATGGATGCGACCTGGCGTTCGCCGGGATTTTCGACACGGAGATCAACACTCAGACACCGTCCGACTAACGCGCGGATCTGCGCTGCCGGACCACTCTCAACTCAACCCGTGGGGATGCTGGCGCACAAAGTTCCAGTGGTCAGCGAGCATTTCGGATAGCCCGCGATGAGCGCGCCATCCGAGTTCGGCAGCGGCCCGGCCGCAATCTGCCCAACTCGCGCCGATATCGCCAATCCTGCGACCGACGATCTCATACGGAATCTCGCGTTGCGTCGCTTCCGACGCTGCTGCGACGATCTCAAGCACGGTTGTCTCGACGCCAGTGCCGAGATTGTAGACCCGACTGGAGTGCTGGCCGAGATCAGTGTCCAGAGCTGCCAGATGCCCTTCTGCCAGATCCATGACGTGGATGTAGTCGCGAACGGTGGTGCCGTCTCGCGTGTCGTAGTCGCCACCGTAGATGGGAAGCTTGGGCAGCCTTCCCGAGGCGACCTGCATGACGATCGGTACGAGATTTTGCGGAACACCCAGCGGATCTTCGCCAATTCTCGCCGACGGGTGAGCTCCAACCGGGTTGAAATAGCGCAGCATGACGGTCCGCATGTCCGTCGCTGATGCCGTGTCTGACAGGATCCGCTCGCACATGCTCTTGGTGGCGCCGTACGGACTCTGCGGGTCGAGGGGCATGTCTTCGGTGATCGGAAGAACAGACGGCGTGCCATACACAGTGGCGGATGAACTGAAGACGAATCTCGAAACGTTGCGCTCGACCGAGACCGATGCGAGCGTCAGAGTCGAAAGAAGATTGTTGGTGAAGTAGCGCAACGGTTGCGACATCGACTCCGCAACGCTCTTGTGGGCCGCGAAGTGGATGACAGAGTCGACGCCGTATGCGTCGAAGACCGCCTCCACCGTCTCCCGATCCGCAGCGTCACCCTTGACGACCTCGAGATTCTGATCCGTCAGTGACTGCAATGCCCCAATAGCGCTTCTACGCGCGTTCGAGAAATCGTCGAGTACAACGACTCGGCGTCCGGACTCATGCAACGACACAACCGTGTGGCTCCCGACATAACCGATGCCGCCGGTGATCAAGGTTGTCACCGGCGTTTCACCGCCAAGAGCTTGGTCGAAGCAGGCCGATTCAGTGCACCAGACCACGGCACGGCACCGGTGGGGTCCATCTGGCCGGCCTCCTTCGGTCGCATCGAATCCGACGCCTCACCGCCAAACGCCGCAAAGCTTACGCAGCCGCAGCGCGCCTGCCATGCCGGTGAATGGTCACCGTTGCGGAATCTGAATACGCGAGTTGGGGGTGTCAGAATGCCGTGAGGCCGACAGGGTCAAGCGCTACCCTCAGCAGTTGCCCGGATGGCTGCGGAGTTCCCAGCTGCACACCAAAAGGAGCTGACCCTTGGAGTGTGAGCGCCAATCATTCGCTGGCCGTCGGTGTCTCGCGGTGCTGCTGCGCCGCCTTGCCGTCGGTTGGTTCGTGATCGTGTTGGCCGCCACGTCGTGTTCCAGCATCAAGGCCCCGCCGACCACCCTTCCTGAGGCCTCATCGGCGACATCAGCCGACCCCGTTTCGGCGACGACGCCGGACTCGGCGATCCCCGCGGAAAATTCGGCCGCCTCCGCGAGCGCGCCCGCTACCGAGACGTCGGCCGCCGCGGGTGCACCGGTGACCACCAATACGGCAGCGCCGCTGCACACCGCGCAATTCACGGGCCTCGCGGTCCCCGCTGAACTGACCCGACCAGCAGCCGTCGTCAAGATCGACAACCACCCACGAGCTCTGCCCCAGTGGGGCATCAACCGCGCCGACGTCGTCTACGAGGAACTCGTCGAAGCCCGCCTCACCAGGTTCGCTGCGATCTTCCACTCGCAGAACGCCGACATCGTCGGTCCCGTCCGATCCGCACGCACAGGCGATTTTGCGCTCCTGTCGAACCTCAACCGGCCGATCTTCGTGAACTCGGGCGCCAACGCGCACACGTCTCGAGCGCTGCGCAGCGTCGACGCCATCAATATCACCGATGGCAGCACGCTCGCGAGGGGAGTCTTCGAGCGATCGTCGGCCAAGTCCGCTCCGCACAATCTGGTCACTGACACTGCCCGCATCTACGCCGCAGGGGCCGACGGCGGCCTCAGTCCCCCGAACTACCTCAGATTCCGCGACGTAGGAGAAGCGGTGCCGGGTGGCCAATCAGTCAGCGGCGTCGACATCGATTTCGGCCAGATCGAGGCGTCGTACCGATGGGACCCGGTGCTCGGCGGATGGGCCCGCACGCAGAACGGCAGAGATCACACCGACTTCGATGGCGTGCGCATCGCGCCGGAAAATGTGATCGTCCAATTCGTCAGGTATGGGCAGAGCCCCGCGAACCGGGCCACCCCTGAACCCAAACTGACGGGCAATGGCGAAGCGTGGATCTTCACAAACGGGCTCATCGTCCAGGGATCGTGGGAGCGCCTGTCCGAACGCGATCTCACCGTGTTCCGCTCCTCAAACGGATCCGTTGTCGGGCTGACCCCGGGCCGCACGTGGATCGCTCTCGCACGAGCGAATTCTGCGACCCTCGTTCAGTGACCTCGGTCAGTTTGGCGTCGACGAGCTCAGTCGAATTCGTAGCGCGGTACGTGGGACCACAGGCGTTCGAGGTCGTAGTACGCGCGGGTTTGCTCCAGGAAGACGTGCGCGACGAACAATCCGAAGTCGAGCAGGACCCATTGAGGATCATCGAGGCCCTCGGTGCGCAGGGGCCCGCCGCCGCCGACAGCTTTCACGTGCTCAGTGATCAACTCGGCGATGCGCCGCACGCGCCGCGAGTTCGGCGCGCTGGCGATAATGAACCAGTCGGTGATAGCAAGCACGTCGCCCACCTCCAGCACGACGATGCGCTCCGCTGACATTTCTGAGGCGCCGCGCACCGCTGCGAGCACGACTTCGGGCACGCCACCCTCTTCGTCGCTGCTCGGCTCCCATGCGGCGACAGGCGTCCCAACCGGAGATGCCTGCGAAGCCGATGCCACGATCATGCAGAATAGAGCCCACGGTCCACGATGTAGCTCATCACCGCTTCAGGCAGCATTCGGGCAGCCTCGCGCATGGCATTGGTGGCAGCGTCGTGAGACCCGCTCGTTTCGTCGCGAGCAGCGGCGGCAAGAAGATCTCGTACGCGTGTAGCGGACGCCTCCACCGGTTCCATCTCGATCGGTGTCATCTGCCAGCCGTCAAGACGGCGCGTCTCGTGGCCCGGTGATTGGAGTACGCCGATTGTCACACGGCGAGCGAGTTCGTCGGCGCGGTGCCATGTCCCCAGGCCTGCGGCAGCTTCAGGTCCCACAACCAAGACCGTGTCAGTGCCAGAACCCTCCAGCGCAATGACGGTCTCGATGGTGAACGAGAGTCCGCCCCGACGGAGCTCGATATCAGAGACCTCGATACCGTCGACCGCCTCGAACGCGAGGCGCGTCATCTCGAATCGGTGATGAGCCGGCGTCACGCTTCGACGAGCCGACTTCTGCCAGGGGTCATTCGCGACGACCACATGAAGCTTCGCTATGTCGAGTTCGTCCCTCGCGCTCACCGCTGCCGCGACATGTCCGACATGCGGCGGATCGAAGGTGCCCCCGAAGATCCCTTGTCGCGGCGACACCGTCGCAGTGTAGAGTTGCGCCCCACATCAGTCGAATCACCGTTCGCAAATGCACAACAGTGCTGGGGCTTGCGCGCGTCGCCCGCGTTGTGCTAAGTTTGCGTGTCCGCCCACAGCAGTGGTCTGCATGGTCCCGTATCAACGGACCGTCGGTGCAACCTCTGATTGCGGTGCGATGCCGGGCTTCGGGGTTTTCTCGTGGTTCGACAATGCTGGCGGACGAGCAAGCGCGGTGCCGTCAGGCCGATGGCACCAGAGCAAGAGCGCCTGAGTCCAGGCTTATTTGGCCTGACGAGGGCACGACATAACCGGTGACCCCCACTGGTGTGGCATACGAAAGCAAGCAAATGAACCGGCTCCCCCTGCCGGTTGGAGCGTGTGTGATGGATTCTGTTGGCCAGTACCTGAACGAAATCGGCGCGGTGGCGCTGCTGACAGCTGAGGACGAGCGCACGCTCTCCCAGCAAATCGAGGCGGGCCGCGATGCCCGTGAACGCCTCGACAGCGACGATGCGCAGACCGTGGCCGAGCGACGCGAACTGCGCAAGGCGGTTCAAACCGCCGCTACTGCGCGTGACCGCTTCATTCGGGCGAATCTTCGCCTGGTTGTCTCGATCGCCCGGCGCTATCCGCTGCCGCCGACTCTCGAGCTTCTGGACCTGATCCAGGAGGGCAACCTGGGCCTTGAGCACGCAGTCGAGAAATTCGACTGGCGGCGCGGCTTCAAGTTCTCCACGTATGCGACCTTCTGGATCCGCCAGTCCATCGGACGCGCGCTGGATCAGAAGGGAAGCCTCATCCGTCTGCCTTCGGACCGTTCGGCGACGTTGCGCGCCGCGCTTCGTCACAACGGCGGCGACAGCGACTCGCTCGACGACGAGAACGCCTGGCTGCAGCGGATCAGCACGCCCACGTCGCTCGACAAGACCGTCGGCGATGACGGCGACAGCGCGCTGATCGACCTCATCGGAGATGACGCCCCGGGGCCGGAGCACTTCGCCATCGAGGCTGACCGTCGCGGGATGGTCATGTCGATGCTGGGCCGGCTGGACAAGCGCGCTCGGTACGCAGTGGCGCGTCGCAACGGAATCATCGACGGCGAACAGCGCAGCTACCGCGAGATTGGCGAAGAGCTGGGTGTAACTGCCGAGGCGGCACGCCGTCTGGTCAAGCGCGCTGTCGACGAGCTGCAGAGCTTGGCCGCTGACGGCGAGTTCGTAGACATTGATGCCGACGCCGACGCTGTCTGAAGCGAACCCGCCTCTCACAGGCTCCACCGATTCCAACGAACTGCCCCAGCACGCGCCTGGGTGGCAACGAGACTCGTGGGCAAGACGGCCCGCTGGCCAGCAGCCGCAATGGCCCGACGCGCATGCGCTGGCAGAGTCGCTGGCCCAATTAGGGCAGCGCCCGCCGCTGGTGTTTGCTGGTGAGGCACGGCGGCTGACCGAGCACCTCGGTCGCGTCTACACCGGTGAGGCCTTCGTGCTGCAGGCCGGCGATTGTGCCGAGTCTTTCGAGCTGTCGACGGCGGACCAGATCCGGGATCGGCTGAAGGTCATCCTGCAAATGGCCGTCGTGATGCAGTACTCAGCCGGTCTGCCGATCGTGAAGATCGGGCGCATCGCGGGTCAGTTCGCCAAGCCCCGCAGTTCGGCAACCGAGACCCGCGACGGCGTGACACTGCCTGTCTTCCGGGGCCACATTGTCAACGACATCGCCTTCGACGAGCAGGCCCGCACACCCGATCCTGCTCGTCTCTTGCAGGCGTACAACACCTCAGCGGCGACGCTGAACCTGCTGCGGGCCTTTACCCGCGGCGGGTATGCCGACCTGCGCCAGGTGCACAACTGGAACCAGGCGTTCGTCGCGTCGAGCCCTGTCGGTCAGCGTTACGACACGCTCGCGAACGGCATCGAGGCAGCACTGCGATTCATGAACGCTTGCGGACTCGACACCGACGACAGCGCGATGCGCCAGGTCGAGCTCTACACCAGCCATGAGGCGCTGCTGCTGGGTTACGAAGAGGCCCTCACTCGCACAGACAGCATCACCGGCGACTGGTACGACTGCTCGGCGCACATGCTGTGGATCGGTGAGCGCACGCGCGAGCTCGATGGCGCTCATGTCGAGTTCCTCCGTGGGGTTCACAACCCCATCGGCGCCAAGCTCGGTCCGACCGCCACTCCGCAGGACGCACTCGACCTGTGCGAGGCACTCAATCCCGGACGTGTGCCAGGTCGCCTGACGCTCATCAGCCGCATGGGCGCCGGCAACGTGTCATCTTCGTTCGGCCCGATTCTGCGGGCCGTGAACGCTTCGGCACATCCTGTCGTCTGGCAATGCGACCCGATGCACGGCAACACCTATGCCACCGACGATGGCACGAAAACACGCCACTTCGACGCGATTCTGGCAGAGATGCGGGAGTACTTTGCGGTGCACGCCGAGACGGGCACATGGCCCGGCGGCATTCACCTTGAAATCACCGGCGACGCCGTGACCGAGTGCATCGGCGGCGGCGACGACCTCGCTGCGCACCAGCTGGGCGACCGCTACGAGACAATGTGCGATCCGCGTCTCAACGCACGTCAGTCGCTCGACCTCGCGTTCATGGCTGCCGAGCTGCTCAGCGCTGCATAACAACGCGAATCAGGCCAGGTTGTCGACGAAGCCTTCGAGCTGGCGCAGGTTGCGGCATTCGAAGACGCCGTCGGTGTAGGTGGCGTATTCGGTGATGACCGAGTCACCGGTGTCCCAGTAGGACTTGGGCTCGGGGTTCAGCCAGAACACCGAGCGGGCGCGCTTCTGGCACTCCTTGAGCACCCATGCATTGGTGGAGTGGTAGTTGTTGCGGGCGTCACCCAGGAACATCATTGTCGACTTGGCGTTGACATCGGAGCCGAAGCTCTCCCAAAACACGCCGAACGCGTGGCCATAATCGGAATGACCATCAACCCACACGACATCGGCTTCGGTGTTGACACGATGCACGGCGTTCGTGATGTCCTCTTCGTTCCGGAACATGTGAGTGACTTCATCGATGCCGTCGATGAAGACGAATGAGCGCACCTTGGAGAACTGGTTCTGCAACGCATACACGAGATGCAGCGTGAAGCGTGCGAAGGCCGCGACCGAACCTGAGATGTCGGCTACGACGATGAGTTCGGGCTTGTTGGGGCGCGGATGGCGGAACCGCGGATCCGCGGGAACACCGCCGTAGCTGAGCGATTGGCGCATCGTCGCACGGAAATCGAGCGGGCCACGGCGCTTGTGCTTGCGCTTGCGCGCCAGGCGAGCCGCCAGCTTGCGCGTCAGCGGCCCGATTGCTTTGCGGATGTTGGCCATCTCCTCACGGCTGGCGTGCATGAAGTCGACATCCTCAGGCAGCGGCTTGCGCAGTGTCTTGGCCATGGCCTCGACCCCTCGGTCAGCTACGAGGCGGCGCCGGATCTCGGCTTCGATCTCGCGCTTGAGCTGCTCGATCCGGTTCTCGAACTCCTCTCGCTCGAGTCGCTCCGCGAGCGGGCTCAACTCGCCCTCGTAGCGCTGAGACGACTCATCGACCAGACGCTCGAGCATTCCGTCGAGATCCAGATTCCGCAGCGTCCGGTACAGGTAGTAGGTGCCGCCGACGGGTCGTCCAGGTTCCATGCCGGCGAACTGCGTCACTGCTGCACGGGCCATCGCGGCCATCATCGCCTCGTCCGCGTTGAGCAGCGCCCGGAAGAGCATCTCGGCGATCTCTTCGGGGGACATGTCCTGGCCGCCGCCGCGACCTCCCATGCCTTGCATCTGCTGGGACATCCACTCTTCGAGGTTGTCCGGATCGAACTCGCCGTCGCCGTTCTCGTCGCCGACGTTGTACTCGGGTCCGCGCAGCGAGAAGTAGACCTCGAAGACCGTCTCGAACGCGCGCCAGTGCTGCTCGTTCTTGACCATGGTGGCGGCCAACGCGTACTTGAAGGCGTCGCGGTCCTCAATCGGGATGTGCTTGACCGCCTCCATCGCGTCGAGGTTCTCGGTCAGCGAAACCGGCAACCCGGCGTTGCGCAGCTCCCCGACGAAGCCGCTGAGCAGATCCAGCATTGTCCTATGCCTCGACCGTCAGTTCCTTGGCGGTCTTCTCGATGTCCGACTGGTACTTGAGCAATATGTGCAGCGTGGCTTTGGCCTGCTCCACATCGATGTGCTCGATGCCGAGCAGCACCAGCGTCCGGGCCCAGTCGAGGGTCTCGGAGACCGACGGCGCCTTCTTGAGGTCAAGCTGGCGGATCGATCGGACCACTCGGGCGATCTGTTCGGCCAGATTCTCGGTGATGCCTTCGACCTTGGTGACGACGATCTGCTTCTCGCGCTCAAGGTCTGGGTAGTCGATGTGCAGGAACAAACAGCGACGCTTGAGGGCCTCAGACAGTTCACGCGTGTTGTTCGACGTCAGGAACACGAGGGGAATCTGGGTTGCCACGATGGTGCCGAGCTCGGGAATCGACACCTGGTACTCCGAAAGAATCTCCAACAGCAGGGCCTCGGTCTCGACCTCGACTTGGTCCACTTCGTCAATCAGAAGGACAACCTTGTCGTTCGCGCTGATGGCTTCCAGCAGCGGGCGCGTCAGCAGGAATTCATCTTGGAAGATGTCGTCCTGCAGCTCGACCCAGTCCTCGTGCTGGGCGTCAACACCTCGGTCCGCCTGGATGCGCAGGAGCTGCTTCTTGTAGTTCCATTCGTACAGCGCCTTGGCCTCGTCGAGACCCTCGTAACACTGCAGGCGAATGAGGCGAGCCCCAGTCATGGCGGCAACCGACTTGGCGAGTTCTGTCTTGCCCGTGCCTGCGGGTCCCTCCACCAGCACCGGCTTGCCGAGCCGCTCGGCGAGGTACACGACACTGGCAATGCCGTCGTCGGCCAGGTATTCGACCCTCGCCAAGCCTTCGCGGACACCCGAGAGGTCTCCGAAAATTGTGGTCTCGCCCATGGTGGGAATCTCCTTCATCAGAACGATTATTGTGGCGGCTACGAGCCGATGGCCGCGGGCTCAGCCGCGGGTGTGGCCTTTGCCGGTCACTACGAATTTGGTAGTTGTGAGCTGTTCAAGGCCCATGGGGCCGCGGGCGTGCAGCTTCTGGGTGCTAATGCCGATCTCTGCGCCGAAACCGAATTCCTCTCCATCGACGAAACGCGTCGACGCGTTGACGAGGACCGCTGCGGCATCCACACGCCGTGTGAACTCCCGCGCCGCGATCAGGCTGCGGGTCACGATCGCCTCGCTATGGCCAGAACCGTGCCGGTCAATGTGCTCGATCGCCGAATCGAGGTCATCCACGACAGCCACGCTCATCTTGAGTGCGAGGAACTCGGTCGAGAAGTCTGCGGGAGTCGCTGGAGCGATCTGGGGGGCGAGCGACCGCGACGCTGCATCGCCGACGAGCTCGACCTCGGCCAGCTCGCGCACGACCCGGGGCAGAAATTCTGCCGCGACGTCACAGTGCACCAGCAGGGATTCCGCCGCGTTGCACACTGACGGTCGGCTCAACTTCGCATTCGCCACGATGTCCACCGCCATGTCCAGATCGGCGTCTGCGTCGACGTAGACGTGACAATTGCCAACACCGTCGATCACATAGGGCACGGTTGCATTCGCGAGCACGGATGCGATCAAGGCCGGACCGCCCCGGGGGATCAGGCAATCGATGTGCTCGCGTAGCCGCATGAACTCTGCAGCAGCTTCGTGTCTGGTGTCTTCCACCAGCACGAGCGCGTCCGCGGGAAGACCGACCTTCGCGACCCCTTGGCGCAGGGCCGTAACGATGGCCTTGTTCGAGGCGAGCGCGGCAGACGATCCCCGCAGGAACGCCGCATTACCGGACTTCAGGCAGAGCCCGAAGGCGTCAGAGGTGACGTTGGGCCGGCTCTCGTAGATGATCGCCACGACACCAAGCGGAACCCGGACTCGCTCGATCTCCAGGCCGTTCGGCCGGGTCCAGCCGTCGACAACTTGCCCGACGGGATCCGCGAGCGCTTCGACGTTGCGAAGACCCGCTGCCATTGCGGCGATGCGTCCGGAATCCAGACGCAGACGATCGACGAGTGTCGCCGATGTTCCGGCGGCCTGTGCGGCGGCGACGTCGATGTCGTTGGCGGCAAGAACCTCATCCGTTGCGGCCTCGAGCAATTCGGCCGCGGCCAGCAGCGCTTCATTGCGCTCGGCACCCGATGTGCCAGCTAGGAGCGTCGCCGCCCGCTTCGCCCGCTCGCCCAGCGCAGACATTTCGATGTCTGCTGCGTGAATGGACGCGGGCGCGTCAAAGGCTGTGGCGGGCACCCAAGCAGACTAGCCGTCGACTTGCTGCGCATGACTGGGAACCTTGGCCTCGCGGAGGCTGCTCTCAACCCAGAACCACGAGGTCGTCCCGGTGAACGACAAGCGGGAGAACGCCCTCGGGGAGTTCGCCGCTGCGTCGCCCCGCTGCCGCCCGCAGGACTTCTGCGTCGAGAGCGACCAGGCCCTTGGCGAAGGTGTCGCCTTCAGGATCGGCGATGTCGATGGCATCGCCGGCCGCGAATTTCCCGTCGACATGCACCACACCGGCAGTGAGAAGCGACTTCCCGCCAATGGAAAGGGCTTTGCGCGCGCCGTTGTCCACCGTGACGGATCCCCGCGACGCAACGGCGAACCCGATCCACAGCTTGCGGGCAGACACTCGCGTGTCGCGTGCGGGAACGGTCGTGCCCACGCCATCTCGCGCTGCCGCTGCATCAATGACGACATGGGGTCTGCGAGCCGAGGCGATCACGGTGCGGATGCCGCTCCACGAGGCCATCTTCGCTGCAGCAAGCTTGGATGCCATACCTCCGCTTCCCACGGCGCCTGCCGATCCTGCCGCCGCCTGAAGCGACGGGCCCACCTCCAAGATCTCGGAGATGAGCGACGCATGAGGATCACGGTTGGGATCCGCCGTCAGAACGCCCGGCATGTCCGTGAGCAGGATGAGCACGTCAGCGCGGACGAGGTTCGCAACCAGAGCGGCGATGCGATCGTTGTCGCCGTAGCGGATGGCATCGTCAGCAACAGCATCGTTTTCGTTCACGACCGGCACGACGCCCAGATTCAGCAGGTGGCTGAAGGTCGCTCGGGCATGCAGATACTGGTCGCGATCTCGGAAGTCGTGCGGTGCAAGCAGCACCTGACCCACCACCATGCCTGCTGCGCCGAACAATTCGCGGTACGAGGCCATGAGGTCGATTTGCCCGACCGCTGACATCGCTTGGAGCAATTCAGGCTCTGTGGGCCGTTCGACGCCGAGTCGCTGAACCCCTGCGGTGATCGCACCCGAAGTCACAGCAATGACCTCATGGCCCACGGCACGCACCTCTGCGATCTCCGCGGCCAGCTTGGTGACGGCGCCGAGGTCGACGTACCCGTCAGGCGTCGTGATTGAAGAGGTGCCGATCTTGACGACGAGCCGCTGCGGCGACGCTAAAGATGCAGACGGATGCGCCGTCGACCGCTCGTTCGTCATCGCCCAATCCTGCCCTGCTCGGGGCCTCGCACGGCGGAGGCCATCAGTTCGGTTCGTAGGTGAATTCGAAGTCTCCAATGCGCACGAGGTCGCCTTCGGCCGCTCCCCTTCGCGCCAGCGCACGCGAGACGCCGAGATCCTCTAGTCGTCGTTGCGCCCACGCAAGCGCGTCAGGGTCGGTGAGGTCCGACAGCGCGACAGCGCGAAGTGCCTGCCTGCCCTCGATCTCAAAGACGCCGTCTGCGAGGCGCAGGACCGTCACTCCAGTGGGTTCGGGCCGGTGAACGACGTACTGTCCGGGCGCATCATCGGTCGCGCGAGCCTCTTCGACAAGCAGCCGCAGCTCCCGGAGCACTGGCGCAACTCCTTCTCCCGTCACGGCGCTGACGCGCACGCCATTCCAGTCCAGATGAGCGACATCCGCCTTCGTGCCCACGACCAGCTTGCGACGGCGGGCCAGCTCTGGGTCGTATCTCTCCAGCTCAGCGGCCAGGACGTCCACCTGTTCGCAAGGGTCACGGTTGGTGACCTCGGCGAGATCAGCCATCACCAGCAGCACTCGCGCTCTCTCGACGTGGCGCAAGAATTGGTGCCCGAGGCCCTTCCCCTGGGCCGCACCTTCGATGAGGCCAGGCACGTCTGCGATCACCATTTCGAAACTGCCCGATCCGGGTCCGGGATCGGGCGCACCGCCGGCACCGTCATCGAGGCGCACGACGCCCAGATTGGGGGTGAGCGTGGTGAAGGGGTACGACGCGATCTTCGGTCGGGCTGCCGAGACAGCGCTGATGAACGTGCTCTTGCCGGCGTTCGGAAAGCCGACGAGCGCGACATCGGCCATCAGCTTGAGTTCGAGGGACAGCCAACGTTCCTCACCGGGCTCGGACTGCTCGGCGAAATGCGGTGCTCGAAGACGATTCGATGCGAACCGCGTGTTGCCGCGCCCTCCGCCGCCGCCATGCGCCGCGAGCCAGCGGTCCCCGGCGTTCACCAAATCTGCGAGCACGGCACCATCGCGATCTCGCACCACGGTGCCCTCTGGGACATGAACGATCTCGTCAACGCCATTTCGGCCGTGTCGCTTGCGGCCCTGTCCATGTGTGCCGTCAGTCGCTCGTCGGAATGGGAAGTCGCGAAATGCGAGCAGCGATGCGACGTTGCGATCGGCGACCAGCCAGACGTCACCGCCGCGACCGCCGTCGCCGCCATCAGGTCCGCCGCGCGGCACATGCGCCTCGCGCCGGAACGACACGCAACCTGCTCCGCCATCGCCGCCCTTGGCGTGCAGCTGACACTCGTCGACAAAGCTGCTCATCGATCGTGACCCGTCAACCCGCGGCGATGCCGCTGTTCGAATGTCGCAGCCCCAATGGGTTTCGGGGCACCGGACGCCGCCCGACGCGCGGACCCCGCGGCGACGACGCTCGCCTAAGTGTCGATGACGTCAACCAGCCGCCGACCGCGGCGGAAGCCGAAACGCACGACTCCGGGGGCCGTCGCATACAGCGTGTCGTCCTTGCCCCGTCCGACGTTTCGACCCGGATGGAACTTTGTGCCGCGCTGGCGAACGATGATGCCGCCGGCGTCGATGGTCTGACCCGAGTACACCTTCACGCCGAGGCGCTTGGCGACGGAGTCGCGGCCGTTGCGGGTCGAACCCCCGCCCTTCGTCTTGGACATCGTTCAGTCCTTCGCGATCGCCGTGATCTCGACGGTGCTGTAACGCTGCCGGTGACCCCACCGGCGGCGATTGTTCGTGGCATTCTTGTAGGTGAAACCGTCGATCTTCGGACCTTTGGTCTCGCCCACTACGCGGCCTCGCACTGACACTGTGGACAGCTCTGCCGGCGTCGCCAGCACCGTGCCGTCATCGACCAGCAGGACAGGCGTGAAAGTGACTTCTTCGCCTTGAGGGGCCTCGAGCAACTCAACCTGAAGCCGCTGACCGGCCTCGACGCGGCGCTGCTTGCCGCCGGTGGCGATGACTGCATACATACGAGTTTGAGGATACTGGACTGCGGCCCTAGTGTCCTGTTTGTTTAGTTGGTCGCGGTAACATGGTGGGGCGGCAGCGTGGCTGCGGCAGGCGATGAACGGGGACCGATATGGGTGCAAGGCGGGGACGGCCGACGGCTGTGATCGTGCTGGACGACGAGGAACGCGCCACGCTGGAGCGGTGGGCTCGCCGCCCGAAGTCGTCCCAGGCTCTGGCGCTGCGGTGCCGGATCGTGCTGGGGGCGGCCGAGGGCCGCTACAACAAAGACATCGCCGCCGAGCTGGGGTGCCATCCCGCGACGGCGGCCAAGTGGCGCTCGCGGTTCGCCGAGCGCCGCCTCGACGGGCTCTGCGACGACCCGCGGCCGGGTCCGCCGCGCACCATCGACGACGCCACCGTCGAGGAGGTGATCGTGCTCACCTTGGAGTCCGCGCCCGCCGACGCGACGCACTGGTCGACGCGGTCGATGGCCAAAGCAGTGGGCATCTCGCCGTCGTCGGTGCACGCCATCTGGCAGGCGTTCGGGCTCAAGCCCCACCTCGCCGAGGAGTTCAAGCTGTCCCCGGACCCGCAGTTCATCGACAAGGTCCGCGACGTCGTGGGGCTGTACCTCAACCCCCCAGAGGCCGCGGTCGTGCTGTGCGTGGACGAAAAGACACAGATCCAGGCCCTGGACCGCACCGCCCCGATCCTGCCGCTGATGCCCGGCACGCCCCAGCGGCGCACCCACGACTACCGCCGCCACGGCACCACCAACCTGTTCGCGGCGCTCGACACCGCCTCGGGCAACGTCATCACGTCGATGACGGCGCGGCACCGCTCAGAAGAATTCCCAAAGTTCTTGAACCTCATCGACAAAGAAGTCCCCTCCCACCTCGACGTCCACGTCGTGGCAGACAACGTCTCCACCCACAAGACCCCCGCCGTCAAACGCTGGCTCGTCGCACACCCCCGCTTCAAGCCCCCGCTTCACCCCCACCTACAGCTCCTGGATGAACCTCGTCGAGCGCTGGTTCTCAGAACTCACCACCAAATGGCTCCGACGCGGCACCCACACCAGCGTCAAAGACCTCAAAGACTCCATCAACACCTGGGTCGAAAACTGGAACCAGGACCCCAAACCCTTCATATGGCGCAAAACCGCAGACGAGATACTCGACAACCTCGCCTCATATATCCACCGAATTCCCCAAACAGGACACTAGGCGAACAATGATTTGTGCAATTGCACGCCACGCCCGTCGCAGGCGTCGCAGCGGTCAGACACCGACTCGATCAGACCCTCGCCTGTTCGCATTCGCGTCATCTGCACGATGCCCATGTCTGAGATTGGCTCCGTCGCCGTGCGGGTCTTGTCGCGCGCGAGGGCTTCGTTCAGCGTCTCCATCAGCTGATCACGCTGCCGCTTGTCGTCCATGTCAACGAAGTCCACGACGATGATCCCACCGATGTCGCGCAGACGAAGCTGCTTCGCTAATTCGGTCGCTGCCTCAAGATTGTTCTGAAACAGGGTTTCATTGAGGCTGGACTTGCCGACGTTGCGGCCCGTATTCACATCGACCACAGTGAGCGCCTCGGTGTGCTCGATGATGAGCGAACCGCCCGATGGCAGCCAGACCTTGCGATCGGTGGCTTTGCGCACCTGCTCGGCAACGTGGACACGCTCGAACAGCGGAAGCTGTTCCTTGACCGGGTCGTAGAGACGGATGCGGTCCGCCAGAGGTGCCGCGATGGCCTCCATGTAGCCCTTGACCTGCTCGAACAGCACCGGATCGTCGATCACGACCTCGCGGAAGTCAGAGGTGAACTGCTCGCGGATGACCCTGACGGCGAGTTCCGGCTCGCGAAAGAGCAGCGCAGGAGCATCCGAACGTTGCGCGAGTTCGCTGATCTGTGCCCATTGGCGAGTCAACCGTTCGATGTCGCGTCGAATCTCGGTGGTCGTCACGTTTTCTGCCGCGGTCCGCAAGATCACGCCGAATCCCTCGGGCATTTCCTTCGAGAGCAGACTCCGCAAACGGCGACGCTCGCGGGTGGGGAGCCTGCGCGAGATGCCCACAGCGCTGCTGTTGGGGATGAGCACGACGAAGCGTCCCGGCAGCGATACCTCTGTGGTGAGGCGCGCGCCCTTGTGGCCGATCGGGTTCTTGATGACCTGGCACATGATCGACTGGCCGTTACGCAGCAGTGCACTGATCGCTGGTCCGTTCGTTCGACGACCTCGCCGACCGCCAGCGCGTTTTCGATCACCGCCGCTTGGCGCTTCCTCATCGCCATCGGCGACGCCGGCAGTCTCGGTGGCGATCGTCAGGTCACCGCGGTACAACACCGCCTGCTTGGGGGTGCCGATGTCCACGAAGGCAGCCTCCATGCCAGGCAGCACTCGCCGCACACGCCCGAGATAGAGGTTTCCGTAGATCTCCGACACGTCGTCGGATGGTCGGCTGACGTAGTACTCGATCAGCGAACGGCCTTCGAGCACCGCTATGTGTGTCGCCGCGTCCGCGACATGAACGCACATCCGGTATCGGCCGATCGCCTTTCCATTGCGGTGCTTCCCCCGCCGTTCCGAAAGCTGCTCGTCATCGAGTTGCACGGGCTGGTGGTCCGCAAGGATCGCCTCGACGGGTGCATTCAGGTCCCGACCCGATGCCGGTCGCTTGTTTGAGCCATTGCGACCCGAGGCGCTCGCGGCCGTGCTCGCCGACTCGGATCGACCGCCGCGTCCACGCCCCCTGCCACCGCGCCGGCGGCGACGACGACCGCCACCCGAAGCGTCGGCTTCCGGTGCTGGGGATCCGGCCCCTCGTGGGGGACGGGTGTCGCCGATCTGAGGCTTTCGGGCAGGCGGAGGCACGGGCGGAAGAGGCACAGAAGCCTCCTCCGCTTGGCGAACTTCGGCTGCCTCGCCGATGTCCCCGGTGTCGGGTTCGAGGGGTTTCTCAGTCGGCGCCCGGGCCTGCGTCGTCGCCTCGCGACCGCCGGGTGCGACCAGGCGACGCTTGCGAACTGTGCTCGATTGGTCTTCGCCCGACTCTGTTTCATTCGCGACCGCATTGCGGTCTGTTTCGCGACCGCATTGCGGTCTGTTTCGTTCGCGACCGCTTTGCGGTCTGTGGTCGGCGCATTCGCGCTTGTTGTCATGTCATTCACTGACGAGTTCCTCTCGTCGATTGAGGCAGCACTGTGCGGGAGTCGCCGGTTCGGCGCGCACTCCTGCTGTGCATGTCCATTGATGTGTTCTACGGGCAATGCCCATCTCGTGGCCGGCGGCCAGCACCGCCACCAGTTCGCTTGGTCGTACGAGTCGCGGCGTGGCCGCCAGCTCGGCCGCCAGCACCGCTCCCCGTGACGTTTCGTCCACGACGGAGAGCGCTCCGATGCCGCCCCGCACGTCCTCGGTCATGGTGCGGCCCTTGTGGACGCGTGAGGCCACAACGTGATCCGCTTCGAGCAACGCCTTCGTTGCATCGGCAGCGTCCGCGGTGCTCAGGCCCGGTATCTCGAATCGCCACCCGCACGTGTGCACCGCTGACTGCAGCGACGGTCCGCCGCTTTCCTGCAGCAGGACTGCCGACACGCACATGCCATCCGGCAACGCGTCGCTCAGCGCCTCGGCAACGCTGCAAAAGCTTGCTCCTGTTGCGGTCGATTCGACGGCACACGGTCCGTGCAGCGCCGATCCGCATGCAATCTCCGGGCTGTCGTCGATCGTGCCGCTCAGCGCACCTGGTACCAGCGGCAGGTCCACGTACTCGCTGTCGGACTCGTAGCCGGTCGGCAATGCCAAGCCGAAACTGAGGCGCATGCGCGGCGAGAATCCCTCGCTGTATGCCACGGGGAGGCCGACCTTGCGCACAGCGCGTTCGGTCACCCGCGCCACATCGCGGTGTCCGATGAAGCGGATCTTGCCGACTTTTTGGAAACGGACGCGCAGCTTCAACGGCATCTCCCACCCAGCGGGGTGGGAGCGGCACACTGACCCGGCATCGTCATGCGAACGAGGCAGTTCATGCGCCGCGTCCCGCTGATCCAGCTGCGCCCGCCAGCATGCGAGGCCGCAGCTCGACCGGCACCATATGGCCGGTCGCGAGGTCTTGTCCCGTCCCCTGACTGCCGCCGTTCGGCGCGACAGAGGACGCAACCATGTGCTCGATCCCATATTCGGTACAGGCCCCGCAGTCATAACACGGGGTCCAGCGGCAATCCTCCACGCCGTAACCGGCCAAAGAGTCCTGCCAGTCCTGCCACAGGAAGTCTCGGTGCAAACCGGCACCGATGTGATCCCACGGCAGCACTTCGTCGGCTTTTCGATGGCGATGGACGTACCAGTCCAAATCGAGACCGCACGCCGCCATCGCTTCCGTCCACATGTCCAGGTCGAAACGCTCGCTCCATTCCTGAAACGTCCCGCCTTTGCGCCACACGTACTCGATGGCGCGGCCCACACGCCGATCGCCCCGGCTGGCAATCCCCTCCGCAGTCGAGGCTGCCGGGTCGTGCCACTTGAGCTGTACCCGGCGGTTCCGGCCGAGAGCTGAGCGCACCAGCCGCACCTTGCGGGCCAGTTCTTCCGCGGAGTTCTGCCCGAACCATTGGAATGGGGTGTGGGGCTTTGGCACGAAGCCCCCCAACGACACCGTCACCGAAGCCCGCTTGGAGTACTCCTGACCAATCCGTGCGCACGCGTCGGCCAGCTCGGCAATGGCCTGGGTGTCAGGGTCCATCTCCGAGGGCAATCCCGTGAGGAAGTACAGCTTCATCCGGTGCCAGCCCTGGCTGTACGCCGATCGAACAGCTGCGTACAGATCTTCTTCGGTGATCAGCTTGTTGATGATCTGCCGGAGCCGCCACGATCCAGCTTCCGGCGCGAACGTCAGACCGGTGCGGCGCGCCTTGGAGACCTGTGCGGCGACATCGACGGTGAACGCGTCTACTCGCAGACTTGGCAGCGAAACGCTCACACGTCCTGCACTCGACAGCGTGTCACCGCAGCCGTCGACAGCGCCGCCACCGAGTGCAATCGTGTCACGCACCAGGTTCTCAATGCCGCTGTAGTCCGCCGTGGAAAGCGACATCAGGCTGACCTCGTCGTAACCGCTGCGCTCGAGACCGCGGCTGATCATCTCGCTGACCTGCGCGGCGGGCCGTTCCCGGACCGGTCGCGTGATCATGCCCGCCTGACAGAAACGGCAGCCTCTCGTGCAACCCCGGAACACCTCAACCGACAAGCGGTCGTGCACGACCTCTGTAACCGGTACAAGCTGACGCTTCGGGTACGGCCACTCGGCAAGATCTGCAACCGTGCGCTTGCCGACGAGCGGCGGCACATCGGCATGCTTGGGCGTCACACCCACCAGGGCCGGGCCGTCATAGGAGACGTCGTACATCGCAGGCACATAAACGCCCTCGATTTTCGACAGATCCCGCAACAGCCCCGCTCGCGTTCCGGACCGCTTGCCCGATCGCTTCCAGCCACCGACGGTCTCGGTGATCTCGCCCACGACTTCCTCGCCGTCCCCGATCACGAAGAAGTCGACGAAGTCGGCCATGGGCTCGGGATTGAAGGCGCAGTGGCCCCCTGCCCCGATGAGCGGATCAGCATCAGAGCGCTTCGCTGAGCGCACCTCGACGCCTGCGAGGTCGATGCAATTGAGGACGTTGGTGAACACCAGCTCGGCAGAGAGATTGAAGGCGATGATGTCGAACTCGCCCGCTGCTCGATGCGTGTCGACCGAGAACAGCGGCAGTCCGGCGGCCCGGAGCTCGGCTTCGAGGTCGATCCACGGCGCATATGAACGCTCGGCCCAGGAGTCCGACCGCTCATTGAGCAACTCGTACAAAATCTGCAAGCCCTGATTCGGCAGGCCGATTTCGTAGGTGTCCGGATACGTCAGCAGCCACGAAGTGAGGTGCGGACCACCGGATGGTCGCTGCATCCCGTCCTCGCAGCCGATATATCGAGCCGGCTTGGAGACACGTGGCAGCAGGGGCTCAAGCCGTGGCCACAGGGTTGTCATTGCCCGTCCAACGCTATCGGACCGCCTCGCACATGGGGCCGATGACAGCCGCCCCCCATCATTCTGTCCACACAGGCTGTCCACACAGGACCCGCGACGCCCTACACCCCGATGGCGTTGGAACTAATCAGCGGCGCGACCCGATGCTGATGACGATGCCGATTGCGGCAAATGTTGTCAGGGTGCCTGAACCACCATGGCTCATGAGCGGCAGCGGGATGCCGGTAATCGGCATGATGCCAATGGTCATGCCAATGTTCTGGAATACCTGGAACAGCAGCATCGACAGGATGCCGACCCCGAGTAATCGTCCGAAAGGATCGCTGGCTGCTCGTGCGATGAGCCAGATTCGCACCACGATGTACGCGTAGAGCGCCAAGAGCAGCGCCGCGCCGACGAGGCCGAATTCTTCTCCGAGCGCCGTGAAGATGAAGTCGTTGTGCTGCTCGGGCACCAGGTCCAAATTGGTCTGCGTGCCCTGTTTCCATCCTTGGCCCCACACGCCACCCGCGCCGATCGCGATCTGGCTCTGCCTGAGGTTGTAGGAAGCCTTCTGAGGTTCGTAGTCCTGATCCAAGAACGCTGTCAAGCGACCGCGTTGAGTCTCGTTCAAGAGCCTCGGACCCTGCAACGCGTCGATGCTGAAGACGAGCACCAGCGCCAGCACTCCCGCCAACGTGACAATGACAATGTGACGCAATTGTGCGCCCGCCACAAGCAGCATTCCCATGGCGATCGCCACAAACACCAGCATTGTGCCCAGATCAGGCTGGCTGTAGATCAGGAACATCGGCACGGCCAGCAATAGGCCGGCATTGAACAGAGTGTCGAAGCGCAGATATCCCTCGTGGTGCGCCACGAACGCCGCTAGCGACACAATCACCGCGAGTTTGGCGAATTCGGAAGGCTGCACTTGGAACCCGACGAAGGGCAATTCAAACCATGAGCGGGTGTTGCGGATCTCGGGGCCCCAACGGAGCAGCGCTGCGAGTGCCAACAGCACTGCCAGATACGCCGGCGTGGCGTAGTGCCGCAGGACTCGATAGTCCACGACGGCCGCTGCCACCATCACGGCGATGCCGATGAGCACGAAGATCGCTTGGCGTCGCGCCACCGTCAGCGGATCCGCGCCTTCAAAGCTCAGGCTGCGCCACGTCGCTGAATAGTTCATGGCGATGCCCATACAGGCCACAGTGATTGTCGCTGCGGCCAGCGAGTAGTCGGCGAACCACGCCGGAGAACGCAGCTCGCGCCGCGTCGGAGTCTTGGCGAGCAGTCGGCCCAGCACCATCAGTTCACCCCCACGCGGCGTCTGGGCAAGGTTGCGGCACCTAGCGCGTTGTCGAACCGGTCGTCGAGTTGATCAACGTCGGGGATACCGTCGCCATCGGCATCGCCGGGAGTGTTGGCCCGGGGGATCTGGACGCCCCACGGACATCCCTCCGGCACGTATCCCGTGAATGCCGGATCCCCGCGCAGCGCCTCAGGCACCTCAGGGCATTCTGGTTGTGGAGGCGCGAATGCGATCTGCGGCTCGGGCCAACGCTGCTCGTACGCGCGCACCGCCTCCAAGATGCGGCGTGCCACCGGAGCCGCTGCCTCGCCCCCGAAGCCCGCCTCCTCCATGATCACTACAACTGCGTACCTCGGGTCGTGCGTCGGAGCCCAGGCCACGAACACCGCTGTGTCTTCCTTCTTGCGGCGCAGTATCGCGTTGAGGCCCTGCGCCTGGGCCGTGCCGGTCTTGCCCGACACGCGATAACCCTCATGGTCGTAACCGTCAAATGCCTTGCCTGCGGTGCCGCGCAGTCGAAGGCTCGTGACATTGCTGAGACCTTCGCGCACAACCGCCGTCCCATCGGGAAAATCGACGACGTCGAGCACGCGCGGCTCGAATGTCAGCAGAGCCTCACCGAAGGTCTCGGAGTCGCGCGAGACCACCGCCTCCACGATGTTGGGCGAGAAGCGCGTGCCTCCGTTGGCGACCGTCGCGTAGGCATTCGCTAGCTGCAGCGGCGTGACGCCGACGAATCCCTGCCCGATGCCGGTGTTGATGTTGTCGCCTGGAAACCAGCGGACCGGCTCGTTGTACGGGTTGTACGCGTCGGGGTTCGCCTCGAAGAGGAACTTCTTGACGTCCCCATCGGGCACACGGCCTGACTTTTCGAACGGCAGCTGCACGCCGGTGGGCGAACCGAATCCGAGCTCGCGAGCCATGTCTTGGATCGCCCACTGTTCGGGACCGTCGATCCAGTACAGGTCGTCTGCGACTTTGTAGAAATACGCGTCGCTGGATCGAGTCAGCGCTGCCGAAAGGTCAACGGTGCCCAACGCCGCTCGGTCCGAGTTGAAGAACGTACACCGGCCGGTGCATCCTCGCGATTCGGGAATGCTGTAGTAGCCGATGTCGTGAAACGCTGCGCGCGGAGCGATCAACCCGGCTTCGAGTCCGGCCAGCGCAGTCACCGTCTTGAAGACCGAGCCGGGCGAGTACGTGCCCTGCACAGCACGGTTGTTCAACGCGCCGGGGGCGTAGGGATTCTCGAAAACGGATTGGTACTCGGCAATGCTCAGGCCCTCGACCATCCAATTGGGGTCGTACGTCGGATGCGACACCATCGCCAGGACGTCGCCATTGCGAACGTCCAACACCACCGCAGCGCCGGTCAGTGCCGGGAAAAAGAAGCCTGAATCATCGCTGACCGTCTTGCGAGCCCCGATGAGACCCTGCCGCAAATATGACTCGGCCGCGGCCTGCAATTCGACGTCAATCGACAGGACGATGTCGTGGCCCGGACTCGGCGGGACATCGGCGAGGATCTGCTGCACCCGGTTTCGGCGGTCGACTTCGAGCTTGGTGCGGCCGGGCTCACCGTGCAATTCGGTTTCAAAGAGACCCTCGATGCCGGCACGGCCGACGCGCTCGTACGGTAGGTAACCGTCGTCGATGAGTTCCCGGTGCTGGCGCTCGGACATCGCGCCGACGTAGCCCACGATGTGCGCGCCAACCTCGTTCTGGGGATAGACGCGCACCCAGTCCCACTTGGCCTCGACGCCGGGAATCGAGCGTTCGGCGACGCGCAGCAGGCCTTCCTCGTCGAGACCGGTCGCCACGATCTTGGGCGCGAGAGGATGGCTCCGCTGGTCAGCAAGGCCTCGTTGGAGCTGCACCACCTCCACGTCCAGCAGGTCAGCCAGCTCGATGAGCCGGTTCTCGATCTGGTCGTCGGTCAAGCTCGACTGGTCGATCGTGACGACGCCGGTGCGCACGTTGTCCGCGAGCACCACGCCGTGCCGGTCGAGGATGCGTCCGCGCGTCGGGGGCGTGATGATGATCCGCACCTGATTCGATTCGGCGGCCACGGTGTACTGATCGGTCTCGAGGACCTGCAGGTACCACAGGCGCGTGAACAGCGCGCCGAAGAGCCCGACCATGACGATGCCCAAAAAGGCCATCCGGCGGCGGACCTGTTCATCCACTGCGAGACCCCCGGCGCGGAGTGCGCTCGACGGAAATCGAAGGTCGAACGACGAGCGCCCAGCGCACTACCCGCTCGAGCAGCGGGTTTGCTGCCAGCGCCACGATTCCGGTCACGATCGCGATGCGCGCCAACGGCGCTTCGGTCACATAGACCAGATCCATCAGCCATCCGGCACAACCGAAGAATCCGATCGCTCCGGCGGCGAGAACTGCTGCGATCGGAGCCCGCGCCAGCCGCCCCGCCGAAGGCAGCTGATCTGCGACGGCGCCGGACACGTATCCCACCAGTATCAGGACCAGCATCGACAGGCCGAACGGTGTGTGCACGATCAGGTCAGAGGCCAGACCGCATCCTCCGCCGAGCGAGGCCCCTGAACTGCGGCCGCCGACGGTCCCGCCAGCGACCGCGATCAGCACGAGAGGGTCGACGATGACACCAGCCGGCGTGATGTGGGCTCCGAAAGCCACGTGCATCATGACGGCGAGAGCGATGAGGAGCGCTGAACGCGGGACCGGCCCCGCGCTCGCCATCATGCGCCCAGCTCCATCACGACTCGCCGCATCACCGCTCGCCTCATGTCCAGCAGCCTCATGATTGGGGCGACGGGGCTTGCAAGCCCGTCGACTCCTCTGGCTCTGTCGGCGCTGTCGTCGGCGGGGTGCGATCGACAACGACAGGCTCTGGAACGTCTGGCTCGTACAGCAGCACCTGAACCCATCGAAGTCGCGTGAGGTCTGCCGCGGGGTGCACGGTGACGCGCTGGGCGCCGCGGACTGCGTCGGGTTCGACGTCGGTGACCGTCCCGACCAGCAGTCCAGCGGGGAACGTGCTGCCTACGAAGCCGCTCGTCACAACGGTCTCTCCGGGAATGACCACGGTTTCGAGCTCGATGTAGCTGACTTCGAGATCGCGTCCGGAGCCGCGGCCAGATGCGAGCCCGTCGTCGCCGGAGCGCACCATGCGCACGCCCGCGTCGAAGTTCGGATCGGTCAACAATTCCACCCGCGACCGCGTCACGCTGACCCAAGTGACCCGTCCCACTATTCCGTGGCCGCTCTCGACGGGCATGCCCTCGCGGATGCCGTCCCGGCGGCCCTTCGCCAACTCGATTGTTCGCTCGAAATTCGATACCGGCGCATCGATGACCCGAGCAGTCACCCGCGGGATCGTCTCGGCGTTATCGCGCGCCCCGACCAGCGCCAGCAGATCCTGACGGTCCCGTTCGAGTTCCCCGACCCGCAGCACCGACGCCTCCGCTGTGGCGAGCTCGCTGCGCAATTGCGCGTTCTCGGCCTCGAGGTCACTGAAGCCGACGATTCCGCGCCACGCATTGCGGACCGGCGAGATGACCCAGTCGCCAACGCTGCGCACTGGCCCGAGCAAGTCCAGCGCGGCGCCCCGGGCGGTTTCCAGAGCGCCGCCCGAGCCTCGGGCGTCAAGCGTCAACAACGCGATAGCCGTCACCACGAGCAACGCCAATCGGAGCCACGTGCGTCTCCGAATTCCGGCGCGGCGGGCCACGGTGCGGGGCGTCAGCGCCCCTCGCTGGAGGAGAACAGCACTCCGTGCAGGACGTCGAACTCCTCGAGCGTCTGGCCCGAACCGCGAACCACCGCAAACAGTGGGTCTTGCGCGACATGCACCTCGACGCCGGTTTCGGAACGCAGCCGATCGGTCAAGCCACGCAGCAACGCGCCGCCGCCCGCGAGCGTGATGCCGAAGTCCATCACGTCAGCCGCCAACTCTGGCGCCGTGTCATCGAGGGTCGCCTTGACAGAGTCCACGATCGCGCTGACCGGCCCCGCAATCGCTTCCCGAATCTCGACACTGTCCACGCTGACCGATTCGGGAAGTCCGCTCACCATGTCGCGGCCTCGGACCTCGGCGTGAATCTCCTCGTGCAAGGGCCACGCAGAGCCCAAGGCCAGCTTGAGCTCCTCGGCTGTGCGCTCCCCCACGATAAGACCGTGCTCCTTCTTGATGTGCGCCACGATTGAGGCGTCGATCACGTTGCCGCCGACGCGAGCCGAACGCGCGGTGACGATTCCGCCCAGCGAGATCACCGCGACTTCGGTGGTACCGCCGCCGATGTCCACGATCATGCTGCCGCGCGCCGACTGGACCGGCAGCCCGGCGCCGATCGCTGCGGCCATCGGCTCTTCGATGATGTAGGCACGGCGGGCACCCGCGTATTCCGCCGCTTCCTGGACAGCACGCTGCTCGACACCCGTAATCCCCGATGGCACGCAGATCACCATGCGCGGCTTGGGCCAGCGAGTTTGCGTGACTTGGGTGATGAAGTGGCGGAGCATCTTCTCGCAGATGTCAAAGTCTGCGATCACGCCGTCCTTGAGAGGACTGATCGCGGAGATATTTCCCGGAGTCCTCCCGATCATGCGCTTGGCCTCGTGGCCGACGGCAAGTGAATTGCCCGTCGCGGCATCGACCGCGACGACGGACGGCTCATTGAGCACGATGCCCCGACCGCGCACGAACACGGTCGTGTTGGCCGTGCCCAGATCGACAGCAATGTCTCTGCCGCCGAAGATGCTGCTGCGCCGGCGGCGGCGGCGGCGGGAAGCCGTCGAGGCCGGCATCAGCCGCTGACTCCATCCATTGTCACGTCAACCATCATTGCGGCCCCTGAACGGATCCCGCGCACGCTGCATTGCCGAAGAAGAGGGCGATCTCGCGTTGGGCCGAGGCGTCGCCATCGGAGCCATGCACCAGGTTCTCGGTGGGCGACATCGCGAGGTCGCCTCGGATCGTTCCCGGTAAAGCCTGCGCCGGATTGGTAGCGCCCATCAGCGTCCGCACGATAGCGAAGGTGTCGTCACCGGCGCTTTCGGGCCCTTCGATGACCATTATGACCGATGGCGACCTCGTTATGAACTCAAGCAAGGGCTCGTAGAACGGCTTGCCGACGTGTTCCACGTAGTGATTTGACGCGGTCGCATGATCGATTGTGCGATGCTGCATTGCGGCGATTGTCAGACCCTTACGCTCGAAGCGGCCGATAATCTCGCCGACGAGACCGCGCTCCACAGCGTCGGGTTTGCAAATCACGAGCGTCTGCCGCATCGCTGTCTCCCGGATCGTCGTGGCTGCGGTTGTGCCGGGCCAAGGGACCAGGCGGTTGGAGTTGGTGTGTCTTCGGCTTTGGGCGGAGTTCGTCGGTAGCTGGGCGTCTCGGCGTGTCGACACTGCGTCGGCGCGGCATTGTCACCGAACCGGCGGGATGGTTGTCGGGACAACCGATGCGTGGTGCGCCGAGCGCGCGGTCCGAGGCTAGTGCGACCGCGCCACCAGAAGTCGTCGCGCCTCAGCGGCAATGTAGAGCGAGCCTGTCACGACAACGATCCCCTCCGGACCCGCCCGATCCTGCGCGACTTCCACCGCCGCCGACACATCGGCGGCGGGGATGATTTCGGGCCGCAATGGTCCGAGGCCTGCAGCCGCAATTGCCGCCGCCACGGCGTCAGCCACCTCCGTTGCCGGCATCGCGCGCGGCCACGTCGCAGCTGCGGTCACCACCGCGCTGAAGGGCCCCAAGTCCAGGGCCTCGCAGAACGCTCCCGGATCATGAGGTCGATTCGCCCCGACCACGAGCACGGCCTCGCCGACGCCACGAAGCAGCACGTCTGACGCCAAGCCGCCTCCGCTCCCTAACGAAAGTGCCTCGGACAGCGTGTCACGCAACGCGGCAGCGCCCGCTGGGTTGTGTGCTCCGTCAATGACGACCGTGGGCCGAGTGCTGACAATCTCAAAACGGGCCGGCAGCGACACGTCGCCCAGGGCAGCCGAGACCAGATCATCGTCAAGGCATCGGCCAAAGAAAGCCTCGACGGCGGCAATCGCGGTCGCCACGTTGATGGCCTGGTGTGCCCCGTGCAACGGAACGAAGACGTCTCGATGTTCGCCGAACGGCGTTCGAGTGCTGACGACCTGCCCACCGACGGCGACGCGACGATCGACCACATCCCACTCGTCGCCGCGGCGCCAGAGCTCGGCGCCGGCCTCTTCGGCGGCATCGACGACGATGTCGGCCAGCGCAGGTGCGGTCTCGCCGCAGATCGCCACTGCTCCGGCGGAGATGATTGCGGACTTCTCCGCAGCGACATCCGCAAGCGTCGGACCGATGATCTCGAGGTGATCTTCCCCGACGTTGGTGATCACCGACACTACGGCATCCACGACGTTCGTGGCATCCCATCGGCCGCCCATGCCAACTTCGATCACATTGACGTGCGCCGCGGAGGCAAACCAGTTGTACGCGGCGGCAGCCATCACCTCGAAGTAGTTGGGCCGCTCGCCGAGTCGCTCGACCACCAGCGGCTCGAAGACCGCGATCTCGCTGATCGCCGCCGTGAAGTCTTCATCCCGCAGCGGCACGTTCGCCAGCATGATCCGATCGTTGACGCGCTCGATGTGAGGCGATGTGTAGCTGCCCGCTGTGAGGCCGCAGGCGCCGAGCAGCGCCACGACGATGCGAGCCGTGCTCCCCTTGCCATTCGTGCCCGTGATGTGAATCGCCGGAACGCTGTCCTGGGGGTCGCCCAGCACGCCCATGAGCGTCCACATGCGATCCAGCGTGGGCGCGTCCACGCCGGGCGAGCCGAGCAGACGCTCGAGATCGATGTGGGAGTCCAGCCAATCGAGGGCTGCTTCGTAGTCAGCGAGCGGCAAAGACACCGCGGGTGCTCAGGAGGCGCGGCGCGACGGGGACGATGCCGTGCGCGGCACCAAGGTGGGGTTCACCTTGTCCAGCACGACACCACGGTCCACGATGCAGCGGGCCACGTCGTCGCGGCTCGGCAGGTCATACATCAACCCCAGCAGGACTTCCTCGAGGATTGCACGAAGCCCTCTTGCTCCGGTATTGCGGAGCATGGCTTGATCGACGATGGCATCGAGTGCGTCCTCGGTGAACTCCAATTCGACATCGTCCAGCTCGAACATTCGACGGTATTGGCGCACCAAGGCGTTCTTGGGCTCGGTGAGAATGCGTCGCAATGCGTGGGGACCCAGCGGGTCGACCACGCCGACGACCGGCAGCCGGCCGATGAACTCGGGGATCAGCCCGAAGTGGCGCAGATCCTCAGGCAGCACCTCGGGCAGGACGTCAAGCGGCGGCTTGCTCGCCGCGCTTCGCAACGTCGCACCGAAGCCCACGCCTCGCTCCCCGACTCGGTCAGCAATGATTCGCTCGAGTCCGTCGAATGCCCCGCCACAGATGAACAGCACGTTGGTCGTGTCGATTTGCAGGAATTCCTGATGCGGATGCTTGCGTCCTCCTTGGGGCGGCACTGACGCCACCGTGCCTTCCAGGATCTTCAACAGCGCCTGCTGCACGCCCTCGCCGGAGACGTCGCGAGTGATCGACGCGTTCTCTGCCTTGCGGGCAATCTTGTCGATCTCGTCGATGTAGACGATCCCCGTCTCGGCCCGCTTGACGTCGAAATCAGCTGACTGCAGGAGCTTGAGGAGGATGTTCTCGACATCCTCTCCCACATAACCCGCTTCGGTGAGCGCTGTGGCGTCCGCGATAGCAAACGGCACTTTGAGCAGCCGTGCGAGCGTCTGCGCCATCATCGTCTTGCCGCAGCCGGTCGGGCCGATCAGCAAAATGTTCGACTTGGCGATCTCGACGTCGTCTTCCGCGCCGGGTCCAGCGGGCTCGAGCCGCATCCGCTTGTAATGGTTGTAGACGGCGACCGACAGGATCGTTTTGGTTCGGTCCTGATCGATGATGTAGTCATCGAGGAACGCAAATATCTCGCGCGGCTTGGGGACAGCTTCGAACGGCGTTGCTGTGGAGGTCTCGACTTCGTCGTCGATGATCTCGTTGCACAGGTCGATGCACTCGTCGCAGATGTACACGCCGGGGCCCGCAATCAGCTTGCGCACCTGCTTCTGGGACTTGCCGCAGAAGGAGCACTTGAGGAGTTCGCCGCCTTCGCCGAACTTCGCCACGCTGCGCCTCCGTTCTGCTGTTGCCGGTCACTTCGTCACGACGGGCCTACAGGGTCGCACATGACCCGCCCGACCGCGCACACGCGCGTCTCGCCAAGAATGGCACAGAGCACTCTGTGGAGTGCGGTCCGGTTATGTGATCTGTGAGCGGGGAGCCAATGGGACGCGCCGGTAGGCTCTGCGCTTCGTGGAGACGACGTTGACGCCGCTGGATCCAGCGGATTTCATCGGTCCCGCGCCGATTTCTGAAGAACTTCCCGGTCTCGACGACCCCGACGGCCTCGACGAACCGTCGATGTCCTCGACTGTCGGCGAGGCGAGCGGTCCCCCGGACGCCAACGGCGGCGAGGACACAGACGGCGGCGACGACACCAATGCCACCGATTCCGACGGCGCGACCGAACGCGTCATCGGGCCTCGGGTCAAGCTGACCGTAGAAGTGGACGCCGAGACCTTCGATGCCGACATCGAAGCTGCGTTTCGCAAACTGGCGCGCGAGGTTCGCATTCCAGGCTTTCGGCCAGGACGTGCACCACGCCGCGTGCTCGAGTCGCACTTCGGCACAGACATCGGACGCGCCCAGGCGCTTGAGGATGCTGTCCCGCGCTACTACGCACAAGCGGTCCGCGACAACGGCGTGGATGTCGTCAACCAGCCCGAACTCGACCTGACCCATGACGGCAGCGAGGGAACGGTGGCCTTCACCGCAACCGTGGAGGTCCGACCGACCGTCGCTGTCACGGGATACCAGGCACTGCAGATCGAGATCCCGTCGCCCGAGCCCCCGGACGATGACGTCAACGCTCGGATCGACGAGACACGCCGCCAATTCGCCAACATCTCAGCCGTGGACCGCCCCGCGGCGGCGGGCGACCGCATGAGCGTCGACATCGAGGGCGCCGTCGACGGCGAAACCCTGCCAGGGCTCTCCGCGCAGGACTACCTCTACGAGCTCGGCAGCGGCGGCATCGTCGAAGCCGTCGACGACGAGCTGCTCGGCGCTGAAGCCGGGGATGAGCTCTCGTTCAGCGCGCCGCATCCGGTGCAGCCCGAAGTGCAGATCGACTTCGAGATCACAGTGAATGCCGTCTCAGAACTCGTCTTGCCCGAATTGACAGACGATTGGGTCGACGAGAACACAGAGCACGACACGGTGGACGATCTGCGAGCAGCAACGGTGCTACAGCTGAGCTTCGGACGCATCATGCAGGCGAACATGGTGCTGCGCGACGAGGCCCAGATGCAGCTCGCAGCGCTCGTCGAAGGACCGGTGCCCGACGCCATGATCAGCGGAGCAATCGCCGACCGCATGTCCGAGCTGGGCCGCGGGCTTCAGCAGCGCAACATGTCAATCGAGAGCTGGCTCGAGTCGACCGGCCAGGAACCAGGCGAGTTCATTACCGAGCTGCGCGATGACGCCGAGCGGGGCGTCCGGCTGGACCTCGCGCTGCGCGCTGTCGCAGAAGCAGAGAGCATCGAGACCGACGAAACCGACATCGATGCCGAGCTGGAGCGAATGGCAGCGAACGACAGCCGCAGTGCTGCGCAGCTGCGGGTCACGATGGAAGACGCTGACGGGTTGGCGCAGCTTCGCTCCGCCCTTCGCAAGGGCAAGGCCCTGCAATGGGCGATCGATACCGCAACGCTCGTAGATCCCGACGGAACGATCTTCGAGCGCTCCGCGCTCGTGATGCCCGGGCTCGACGCAGAGCCGGATGTAGACGACGTAGACAGCGACGCGGACGACGCACCCGCAGCGGACGCTGGTAGAGAAGATCCAGATTCAGGCGACCAAGACCCCGAGAGTGGCCAGGACGCAAGAAACTCAGCGACAGAGGACGAATCGTGAACACCGAGTTTCCCGCCACTGCGGGTCAATCTGGCGTCGATGCAGGACGGCACCGCGCCAGTAACTATCTCGTGCCCACCGTTGTGGAGCAGACCAATCGAGGCGAACGGGCCTACGACCTGTATTCGCGGCTGCTGAAGGAGAACATCATCTTCTTGGGCACGCCAATCGATGACATCATCGCCAACCTCGTGTGCGCCCAGATGATCCACCTTGAGTCGGAGAATCCCGACAAGGACATCAACATCTACATCAATTCCCCGGGCGGAGACATCAGCTCGCTGTTCGCGATCTACGACACGAGCCAATACATCCGCAACGACATCACAACGATCTGTCTGGGTCAGGCAGCCTCCGCTGCCGCCGTGCTGCTCGCCGCTGGCACGCCGGGCAAACGCATGGCGTTGCCCAACGCCCGAGTGCTGCTGCATCAGCCCTATGGCCAGGCGATTGGTCAGGCCACCGACATCGAGCTCGCCGCACGAGAGATCGACCGCATGCGGGAGCGCCTCGAGCGCGTCATCGCCCACCACACCGGGCAAGATCTCGAACGTATCCACAACGACACCGACCGCGACTTCATCATGGATGCCGAGGCCGCCAAGGAGTACGGCATCATCGACGAGGTGATCGCCAGCCGGGCCGTCCTCGAAGACGGCCCAATCCGCGCCGCGTAGGCCGCAAGCCCGGCGCTGCGATTCTGGCGAGCGGACGACGGGAATCACTGAATCCCCGCAGCACACCACGTGCTGCCAGCATCATCAGCTTGAGACGCTGTAGCTCCGGCGAGCGGACGACGGGAATCGAACCCGCATCATCAGCTTGGAAGG
The DNA here is from genome assembly GCA_965226645.1 of Candidatus Poriferisodalis sp. Taxonomy (GTDB): domain Bacteria; phylum Actinomycetota; class Acidimicrobiia; order Acidimicrobiales; family Poriferisodalaceae; genus Poriferisodalis. The sequence continues at coordinate 526,126 of CBDDDL010000003.1, read as the reverse complement.
CTGAGGTTCTGGCCGTTGAACTACGTCCGCTAGGAGCGCCGAGGGTAGCGGCGCGCGCCGGACCGGCATATGGGGTTACTTGTCGAGGTTGAAGGGCAGTTGCGTTGTCGTGGCCCTGCGATCAACGCCGTCGAGTTCTAGCCGCAACTCGGTGCCAAGCGCGAACCAGGGCGGGTCCAGCAGCGCGAGGCAGATGTTGGCGTCGTATTCGTTCGGGAACCGATGATCAGCTCCACCCCGAACCCCAGCCCGGCGATTCGAGCCAACGACCGTTTCCCAGCTAGCGACCGAACGCCTGCAGGTGGCCCGCGTTGCGGAGTGCTTCGAAGAATTCCGGCGTGTAGGCGGACTCGGGGTCGGCACGTACGTTCTCGTCAATGACATGCGCGTCGTCGCCGACGAGTATGCGCCACTGGCCGGCCAGCACCCCCGCCAGGATGATCTGGGCCGCCTGAGCAGCCGTCGTCGGGGCATCGTCGCGGAATCGAGTGTTGCGGTCGACAACCAGCGTTGTGATCTGCTCATCGCTGAGTGCATCCAGCGGGACACCCCGGGCGGCCATCGTCTTGCGCAGCAGCGGCACGTCCATGCCGTGGGCCTCGGTGCTGTTCAGTGCGATGGAGGTGCCGATGTGACCGGGCATGACGACGTGCGCGCTGACGTGCGGAGCATGCACGGCGAGATCGACCATCAGCGCCTCAGTGAAACCCTTCACCGCGAACTTCGCCGCGCAGTAGGAGGTATGGGGAAAGCCCGGCCCGACGGTTGCCCAGAAACCATTGATGCTGCTGGTGTTAATCATTGCTCCCGCGTCTGAGCGCACGAGCAGGTCCATGAACGCGCGTGCGCAGTTCAGTACGCCGTGCCAGCACACCTCGAAGGTCTTGTCCCACGCTTCACGCTGGTCGTCAATTACGAAGCTGCCGCCGCCGCCGATGCCGGCGTTGTTGAACAGCAAGTTGATGTGGTCGGTGTCGTGCGCAGCTGCCACCTCCGCGGCGAACGCCGCGACGGCATCTGCGTCGGTGACATCGCACCGGTGTGTCGTGATCCGCACGCCGCTCGCTGCCTGCGACCCTGCCCGGTCCGCTGCCTGCTGCAGCGTCTCGGTATTGAGATCACACGCCGCGACGTGCGCACCTGCCGCTGCGAGCTGGCACACCAGCTCGCGTCCCATACCGGTGCCACCGCCGGTGACCACGGCAATGCATCCCGCGAGTTCAGTGACCGCCATGAGCCGCTCCCCCTGTGCTGATTTGGGACGACCGCTGCCGCCCTACTCCTCGTGCGAGGCCGCAGTCTGGCAGCGCGACGGCGGTCGCGCGCCCAGATGGCCTGCCAGGTGGCCGATCAGCCGTCCGGCGGACCGCCCGCGAACATCTCGGCGGCTGCGGCTTCCATTTCCTCAGGGCTCGCGTCTCGCACATGTGTGGCGATCGACCAGTTGTGACCGAATGGATCGCGGATGCCGCCGAAGCGGTCGCCCCAGAACATGTCCGTCGGCGGCATGGTCAACTCAGCACCCTGCGCCACAGCCGCTTCGATTGTGGCGTCGCAGTCGACGACGTAGCGGTGCAAGGTGACCGAGGAGCCGCCAAGTGCGGCTGGGGCTGATTCCGACCCGGAGAACTCTGGAAAGTCGTCGGCCAGGAAGATCAGTCCGTCGCCTAGGACCAGCTCGGCGTGAATCAGCTTGCTGCCGTCGGGTGTGGCCTGCCGGTGCGCCTCGCGGGCGCCGAACGCGGCCGTGTACCACTCGATGGCATCGGCAGCACCGCCGGGCGATCCATCGGTGCGGGCACCGATCGTCATGTAGGGCACGACAAAGGGCCGGTCGGCGGGAATCGGTTGCACATCGCTCATGGCAGCGGACTTTATCGACGGCATGGCGAGGCAGACTGAGGGAGGAATACTCAATGGCTCGGGGGCCGGCGCACCGTGGCAATGTTCAGCACCGGTGCGGCAAAGCCGGCATGCAAGGAGGATCTTCGATGAGACAGATCGACCACTGGATCGGCGGGCAACGTACCCAGGGTTCACCGAAGACCATGTTCGAGGTGACCGACCCGGTCGCGGGAAACGTCATCGCGGAGGTGCCAATGGCATCAGCAGGTGACGTGGACGCAGCCGTGGGAGCGGCTCGCGCAGCGTCGGACATCTGGCGAGAAGCTTCGATCTCATCGCGTTCGGCGATCATGTTTGCGTTCCGCGAGCTGCTCGAGGAGCACCGCTTGGAGTTGGCCGAGATGGTTTCGGCCGAGCACGGCAAGGTGCGAGCGGACGCACTCGGCGAGATTCGGCGAGGGATTGAGGTGGTGGAGTTCGCCTGCGGCGCCGGCCAGCTGCTCAAGGGCGAGCGCACCGATGACATCAGCACCGAGCATGACGCCTACACCGTCCGCCAGCCGGTCGGTGTGGTGGCGGGCATCACGCCGTTCAACTTCCCCGCGATGGTGCCGATGTGGATGTTCCCAGTGGCCATCGCCTGCGGCAACGCGTTCATCCTGAAGCCCTCTGAGAAGGATCCCTCGGTGGGCGTGCGCATCGGCGAGCTGTTCACCGAAGCCGGGCTTCCCGACGGCGTGTTCAACGTGCTGCACGGCGACGCCGATGCGGTGAACGGGTTGTGCGAGCACCCTGGGGTCGACGCGGTGAGCTTCGTGGGCTCGACGCCGATCGCCCGTCATGTGCACCGCACCGCGTCGATGTCCGGCAAACGAGTGCAGGCGCTCGGTGGTGCCAAGAACCACATGATCGTGTTGCCCGATGCGGTCATCGGCCAAGCCGCTGACGCCGCCGTATCGGCCGGTTACGGCTCTGCGGGCGAGCGCTGCATGGCCATCTCGGTGGTCGTGGCGGTGGGGGCGATCGCCGACGAGCTGGCAGACGCGATTTGCGAGCGGATTGACGCGCTGAGCATCGGCCCCGGACTCGGCGCTGAGGCCGTGGACATGGGCCCGCTGGTCACCGCAGAGCACCGTGATCGAGTGCTCAGCTACATCGACTTGGGCGAATCCGAAGGCGCAGTTCTGCTGCGTGACGGCCGTGGCCTTGTGGTGGACGGCCACCCGAACGGCTACTGGGTCGGGCCCACCTTGCTCGACGAGGTCACCACCGAGATGAAGGTGTACGAGGACGAGATCTTCGGACCGGTGCTGTGCCTGGTGCGGGTGGAGTCGTTCGAAGAGGCGATGGAGCTAATCGAGAACAACAATTACGGCAACGGTGTGGCGCTGTTCACGCGTGACGGCGGGGCGGCACGGAGGTTCCGGCGGGAAGCGCCCGTGGGGATGATCGGTGTCAACGTCGCCATTCCGGTGCCGATGGCCTACCACTCCTTCGGCGGCTGGAAGGACTCGCTGTTCGGCGACCACCACATGCACGGACCCGAAGGCATCCGCTTCTACACAAGGCTCAAGGCAGTCACCGAGCACTGGCCCGACCCCGCCGACCGCGGCGTCGACCTGGGCTTTCCCACCGCTCGCTGAGGGAGCAGCACCCGCTATCGCCCATAGCCAGATCGCGGCCATATTACTCTATTTTGCAGAGTATTTTTACTCAAACTTTCCGAGTATGCTCGCGGCATGGACCGGAGTCCGTTTCCGCATCACGGACCGTTGCGACCCGAGCAGGTGACAGGCCGCGAGAGCCTCGCTGTCGATCTCGCCCAGCGAATCGCGGATCGGCGGTTGACCGCGTTGGTGGGGCCGCGACGTTTCGGCAAGACAAGCCTGCTCAAGCGCGTGGCGGCCGACTTGGCTGCCGTCGGCCCACAACCTGTGTGGATCGACCTCTACCAGCTCACATCGATGGCCGACTTCGCCGCGGCGGTCGACCGCGGTCTCGCGTCCGTCGTCGGTCCCGTACGCCGAGCGCTCGACTCCATCGCTGCCACGGTGGCGCTGCGCATCGGGGTGCTGGGCGTCGAGCTCACTCGCAGCCCCAAGTATCGTCCCGACCCGGTGTTGTCGTTGCGCAACCTGCTCGGAGTGCTCACCTCAGCAGCGCAGCGTCACGACCTGTTCGTCGTATTCGACGAGTTCTCAGGCGTCGCCAACATCCAAGGAGGCGCGGGGGTGCTGCGGACCGAGCTGCAGCATCACTTCCAGTCGCTCGGCATCGTCTTCGCTGGCTCGGAACCCTCAACGATGCGAGCGCTGTTCAGCGAGCAGACCCAGCCCTTCTTCGCTCAAGCCGACCTGGTGGAAATCGGACCGCTCAGCGACGCCGCCGTCGGTCACATCGTCGAAGACGGCTTCGAGACCACGCAGCGGCACACCGGAGGAATCACCAGCCGGATCGTTGCGTTCGCCGCCGGACACCCCCAACGTGCCATGCAACTCGCAGATGCCCTCTGGAGACGTGTCGAGCCGGGCGAGACGGCCGATATGGGGGCATGGGAGGCGGCACTCGCCGAGGTGCGCACCAACGTCGACGCAGCCTCCGAACGTATCTTCAGCCTGCTGCCAACCGGCCAGCAAAAGACGCTGCGAGCCATCGCTGCGGGCGGCAGTATCTACGGCGCCGCTGCGTCGGCACTTGAGCTTCCCCCCGGCAGCGCCAAAGACGCCGCCGAGAAACTGATCGGCAACGGCATCGTGCGCCGCGCCCCAAAACGTCTCGAAGTCATCGACCCGCTCTTTGCCGACTGGCTCCGCCGCCGCTTCCCTATCTGACGCCCGACGCCGTTTTGCAGGGCTGCGCATCCAAGCAGAGACGGTCCGTGTCGTGATGTCTCGTGTCACTCGGCCGGATTGCACGAACATCGTGACTTCGGTGCCATCGAGGCTGAGCACCCGTTGGCGCACCAAGTGCAGTGAGCCTGCAATTTGCGGTACGGAGTTCCTGCAAATCATGGCATAGAAAGCCTGTAAAACCCGATATCTTCGTGCGTGGCCGTACGTAGCAGCGCGTGCGCGCCGGAAGCGGGCGAGGGGGTGCCAGCATGCAATACCGGCCCCGAATTGCCGATCAGATGCTGCGAGAGCGCTTGTCTGCGGTGCCCATGGTTGTCGTGGAAGGTCCCCGGGCTGTCGGCAAGACCGAGACCGCACGCCAGCACGCCCGAAGCGAAGTCCTGTTCGACATCGATGCAAATGCGCTGGCCGCAGCCGAAATCGACCCCGCCGGGGTGCTCGACGGGCCCGAGCCACGACTTCTTGACGAGTGGCAAGTCGCGCCGGCCATCTGGAATCACGCACGTCGAGCGTCCGATGACGGCCGCCGACCGGGTCGGTTCATTCTGACCGGCTCGGCAGTCCCATCCGACGACACCACCCGTCACAGCGGCATCGGGCGCGTCTCGCGCATCCGAATGCGCCCGATGTCACTCTTCGAGAGCGGAAAGTCCAGCGGTGTCACCTCACTGGCTGCGCTTGCCGATGCACAGTCGGTGGCGACCGTCGGGGCGCATGAGGAACTTGTTGATGTCATCGAAATGATGTGCCGTGGAGGCTGGCCGGGCATTCTCGACGCTTCAACAGCCGAAGCGCAACGGTTCAGCCGGGACTACGTGGAAGAGACGAGCCGCACAAGCGTGCCCGGCGACGATGAACGCCAGCACGACCCGATCCGCGTTCGCCGGCTGCTCACCTCGCTCGGCCGCAACGTGGCCACTGACGCCAGCGTGGCGACCCTGTGCACCCACACGCGCGGAGATGCTCCTCTGAGTCCCGAAACCGTGAGTGCGTACCTGCGAACGCTCGGACGGCTCTACATCGTCGAAGATCAGCCGGCGTGGTCGATCGGACTGCGGTCTCGCGCCCGGCTGCGCAAGGCGCCCAAGCGCCACTTCGCGTGCCCCTCGCTCGCAGTCGCAGCACTGGGAATCGACGGGCACCGAGTTCGCAGCGATCTCGAATTCTGCGGCCTGCTGTTCGAGTCGTTGGTGGTGCGTGACCTACGCGCGTATGCGGACCCGCTGGGCGGCTCCGTGTCCCACTACCGCGACAGCAACGGTCTCGAAGTGGACGCGGTCGTCGAACTGCGCAACGGAGACTGGATGGCCTTCGAAGTCAAGCTCGGCGGGCAAACGGCGATCGAACACGCTGCAACCTCGCTGCGCAAGCTCGCCGACGTAGTCCAGTCCGACGCCGTGGGCCCGCCGCGAGCGCTCGGCATCATCGTGGCCTCGGGCTATAGCTACCAGCGCAGCGATGGCATCGCTGTGATTCCCATCACCACGCTCGGCCCCTGAGCTTGCGGCCACCCGGCTGGATTTGCTGAACATCGCGACTTCGGTGCTATCGGCTAGGAAATCAGGTCGTGACCGATATAGGGGAACTGGGCGGATCGAGTCGTTCAGGCGAGCTGGACGAAGTGCTCGACGAACACATGATCGGGGAACTCGCCGGTCTGCGCTCCTTTCAGCGAGGGGTCGGATACCTGAATGACCGCCGGGTGGAATCGGCGACAGCGAGCGACAAAGGGGTGCGCGCGACGGTGCGCGGAACAATGCCGTACGACGTCGAGTTGTGGCTCGACGCCGACACGCTGAACTGGTCGTGCTCATGCCCTGCGGCCGAAGACGGCTCGTTCTGCAAGCATTGCGTCGCCGTGGCGTTATCGCTGCTGCAACGCGTCCGGACTGAGCACCGGGCGAAGCGCCGGCTCAAGGAGCTGCTTGACCGCGCGGGTTGGTGATCCCGTCGGGCGATCTGCGGCACCCGGACGCTTCGATGGCCGTCACTGCTCGACGAACGGGTTGATGACCCGCAAGCCGTCGTAGTCCGGCTGTGCGCTTATGTCCTCGGAGTACACGACATCGCAGCCCAATGCCTGCGCAGCAGCAAGGATCGCGCCATCCCAGTAGGACAGACCGAAGCGTTGGCTGAGCGACACGCCGGCACGAAAGACCTCAACCGTGATCGGCTGGACCGGGAAGTCGTCGAAGACGCTAAGAAAACGCAGCGCCAGTTCGGCACTGAGGGCATGGGGGCGGCTGCGTCGAGTGGCCTGAACGAAGAACTCGGCCAGCACCTGCACCTAGAGCGCCAAGTCGGGCTGCTTGAGCAGCGCCACGGCGAGTCCGTGCTCAGCGGCATCGTCGGGCGCGGGACTTGCCGCATAGAGCAGGACGTTCGTGTCAACGAGACGCACTGCGCTCGTACAGTTCTTCGCGCGACAGATTGTCAGCCGTCCGGAAGCCGCCAGCAGATGCAGCTATGACGCTCAGCACGTCGTCAAGATGCCTGCTCCGCCGCTGCTGTGCCGTCTCGGACGGATTCTCGTCGTCATGCAGCACGCCACCATCGCCACTTGCGAGACGCCTGAGGTAGCCGCGAACCAGCGCAGACACCGAGGTGTCCAGCTCAGCAGCGCGAATGCGCGCCAACCGGTGCGTGTCATCGTCAATTGCCACCGTGATGTTTCGCATGCCCATCAACCGCCTGGTTGTCACAGCATCTGTGAATCATATTATCTGTGAACCACAGTCGTCAGCCTGGATCGCCGTCGCTCCGCCCACTTACGAACGAGTCCGAGAGTGGTGTGCACACTCGGACGGCACGGCGGTCCCGGCGGGAAGCCCCGGTGGGATGGTCGCCCATCGGCGCGGCCTCTAAGCGCTGATGTGAACTTGCTCGTCCAAGGGCGGCAAGGGGATCGAGAGCTTCTTGAGTTCGCTGCTGTAGATGTGCATCACGGTGACGCCGCGGCCCATGCATGCCTTCTCATGGCGAGACGGGGCGCGGTCCGCGGCGTAGCCCAGAAATGTGGCGTCGATGTCGACGTCAGGACGCTAAATGATGACATCGCCACCGCAGAAGGTTGGTTCCTGCAAGAGATTCACAGCGGACTTGCCGATTTTTTCCAGCGTCTCACCCGATCCTGCGAAGAGAATGTCGCCGTGGGCCGTCGGGCTCGCTGCTACGCAGTCTCAAACTGGAGCGCGTTCAGGTTGAGATCGGGCGATCTGGCTGACACATTCAGCATTTCGATGCCGACGACCTGCTCGGCGGCGTTGAAGTCCAACACGACCCCGGGCGCCACCTCGAGCGAGTCGACTATCGCAGAGTCGTCGAGGTGGAAATACAGCGCATCGTCTTCCTTGTCGATTCGGAGCTTCATGCTTCACCTCGCATGCTGCGGTCAAAGAACACCGTAACGACTCGCCATGGGTCCGACGATGTGTTCACAGCCGCGCGCAGCACTCGGTCATCGCGCTCGGGAACTGGCGCATAGAAGCGCTCGACCGTGCTGTCACCGGGGTCCCGCGTCCGATGTGTCGGCGATGCCACGACCAGCTCCACCCACGACCAAGAGATTTCTCGACGTTCCATTTGCTGTCGAGCGTGCTACGTGTACGTCAGTTCCATCTCGGCCTCTTCGGGGCAGCTCTGCGCTCAGGCGGTGACGTCGAATTGGCGCTCAAGCCGTGACGTCGGCGAGGAGCTGGGCGATCTCGGTTTCGAGCGTTCGCAGGTCGGCTTCGATGGCTTCGAGGGGCCGAAGCGGCTCGTAGACGTAGAAGTGGCGGTTGAGGGGAATCTCGTAACCGATCTTCGTCTTGTCGTGGTCGACCCGGGCGTCGGGGACGTGGGGCAGGACCTCGCGTTCCATGTAAGCGTCGATGCCTTCGCCGAGAGGCACGGACTCGGTGTCGCGTTCTTTCTCGATCGCCTGCTTCTGCTGCTTCCACTCGACCCCGAACGGCGGGTTCGCCAGCATGTAGTCGAACGTCCACCGAGTGTCATCAGCGCGGCGCTGGTAGCCGTCCGCTGTGAACGAGTCGCCCAGCACGATGCGGTCTGCGTCGTCGCCCTTGATGAGCATGTCCGAACGGCACACCGCCCACGACTCGTCGTTGATGTCCTGGCCGAACAGATGCGGCCTGGCATCGGCGTTGTGGTCCAGCAGGAACTTCTCCGCGACCGTCAGCATGCCGCCTGTACCACAGGCGGGGTCGTAGATGGTCTTGACGACGTGAGGCTTGCCGAGGTCTGCTTCGGGGGACAGCAGCAGGCTCACCATGAGGCGGATCACCTCACGAGGAGTGAAGTGCTCCCCCGCTTCCTCGTTCGACTGCTCGGCACCGATGCGGATCAACTCCTCGAACACGTACCCCATCTGCATGTTGTCCACACGCTGCGGGGACAGGTCCAAGCCAGCGAAGCGCTGCACTACTTGGAACAGCAGGTCCTTCTCGTCCATGCGGCTGATCTGGACCTCGAAATCGAAGCGCTCCATGATGTCGCGCACGTTCGGCGAGTAGGCAGCGATGTAGGCGTTGAGGTTGCCGCGATGTGGTTCGGGTCGTCCAGCAGCCGAGCTAAATCGAACGGGGACGTGTTGTAGAACGGCCGCTGTGCTGTGGCTGCGAGCAGTTGATGGCGCACGTTCTCGGACTGCTTGGCGTGCTGCTTCGCGGCGGCCAGCACGTCTTCCTTCGTGTCTGCGAGCACACAGTCGAAGCGGCGCAGCACCGTGAGCGGCAGGATCACCTTGCGGTACTCGTTGCGCTTGTAGGGGCCGCGCGGCAGGTTGCAGATGCTCCAGATGAAGTTCGCCAATTCACCGTGCGTTTGAGCGTTCACGCAGTCCCCTTCGTCCCGGCACGCAGGCAGTCCAGCATTGTGGCCGACACCGGCCCCGACGAACGATACGGCGACCCGCCGCATCGACTTGGGATTGCCGACTGTACGTTCAGTGCCCACTTGCGAATCACGCGCGCAGTACTTTCCACATAAATGTCCACAATGACTTCAATTGTGCACAACATTTCCACAATGTGCGCATCACTGCTAGGTTGAGGGCGTGAACACCGAGAGTGCCGGACACATTTCTGCACCGGCAGAGCTTCAGGCGCAACTGAACGCCGCCGTGCCGCTGCTTCGGACTGCCGCTACCGATCACGAAACGGTCGAAGTCAAGTCCGCGGCGGGTGGCTTCCCCAAGAGCGTGCTGAAGTCCATTTCTGCGTTTTCTAACGGCCGAGGTGGCCTGCTCATCCTTGGGCTGAGCGATACCGACTTCGTGCCAGAGCCCATCGAGGCTTCCAAGCTCGCAGCCGACCTTGCTTCAGCGTGCTCAGACGACCTCGAACCCAAGATTCGGCCGAATATCGGCATCTGCGATGTCAACAGCAGCCCGGTAGTTGCGGCTCGTGTTCCGCCGCTGGGACACCAACACCGACCCTGCTATGTCCGGGGCGAGGGCATGAACCAAGGTTCGTACACCCGAGTTCACGATGGCAACCGGCGCCTGACGGACTACGAGATACATGTGATGGTCTCGGGTCGCGGACAGCCGAACAATGATGCCGCGCCGGTCGACGGTGCCCGTTTGGAGCATCTGGACGCTGCGATGGTGAGCGACCTGCTGAGACGGCTCCGCCGGCGGCGCGGTGCGATCTTCACCGAAGCCGCTGATCACGAAGTGCTGCACATGCTCGGCGTGCTGATCGAACCGCGGCCCGACTCACCAGCCACTCTCGCGGGCTTGCTGGCGCTCGGCCGCTACCCGCAGCAGTTCGTGCCCCAACTGGCTGCTTCATTCGTCGTGTTGCCGACAGCTGACGGGTCGCCTCTGGCCGATGGAACGCGCTTTATCGACAACCAGCCGCTCGACGGGCCGATACCGGCCATCGTGGCTCAAGCCGTCTCGGCGATGCAACGCAACATGCGACGGCGATCAGTCGTTGAAGGCGCCGGCCGGCAAGATATCTGGGACTACCCAGCCGAGGCCATCCGCGAAATCGTGGCAAATGCACTCATGCACCGCGACTACCACCCGACCGCGCACGGCACTCAGGTGCGCATCTCTCTGTACCCCGATCGATTCGAGGTTGCCAGTCCCGGCGGGTTGCACGGCATCCACGCAGGGCACACCGACGTAGCGCAGCTCATCGACGCGAGCATCAGCAGCACCCGCAATGCGCTGCTCGCACGATTGCTCGAAGATGTCGTCATTCCGGGAACCGGCAGGCCCGTCTGCGAAAACCGGGGCTCGGGATTGCGCGCAGCGGTTCAGGCTCTCGACCGGACGGGAATGGGACCGCCCGAACTGGATGACCAGGTGCGCGAGCTGATAGTCACTGTTCGCGATCAGTACTTCCGCATCGGTGTCTCGGCAATCGGCGGCGCCGACCGCATTCCAGGCACCTCCGGCCACAATCCATGGACACCCATGTCGGGACCGAATGTGAGCCGGCAGACTCGGTCGCACCAGCTGTACAAGGGCACACCGGAACAGATGATCCGTCTGCTCGAGGCTGGCCCGCGCAGCAGCGTCGATCTGGCAGCGGCGCTTGGCACCTCGAAACAGACGGTGCTGAATTGGCTGCGTCGCCTCCGAGCCGATGGCATCGTGGCACCCACACACGCCGAGCCCCGTACCCGCGGCAACAAGTGGATGCTGGTGCCGCAGTAGTAGCTATCGGTGTGCTGCTACCACAACACGCAAGCGCGTCATTGCAAGAACATCGCGACTTCGGTGCTATCGGCTAGGAAATCAGGTCGTGACCGATATAGGGGAACTGGGCGGATCGAGTCGTTCAGGCGAGCTGGACGAAGTGCTCGACGAACACATGATCGGGGAACTCGCCGGTCTGCGCTCCTTTCAGCGAGGGGTCGGATACCTGAATGACCGCCGGGTGGAATCGGCGACAGCGAGCGACAAAGGGGTGCGCGCGACGGTGCGCGGAACAATGCCGTACGGCGTCGAGTTGTGGCTCGACGCCGACACGCTGAACTGGTCGTGCTCATGCCCTGCGGCCGAAGACGGCTCGTTCTGCAAGCATTGCGTCGCTGTGGCGTTATCGCTGATACGAACCGGCGAGCGTCCCGAAGGCGCGAGCGGGCCAACGCGGCCGTCGCAGCGCAGCCGAAGCGCCGACCCTGATGTCCTCCTGCTCGAGGGGTTCGTGCACCGGCTCGATGTCGAACGGCTGGCGGAGATCGTTCTGCAGAAGACTGCCGACGATTGGCGCTTACGCGAACGCCTGCTGCTCGAAGCAAGGTCCGAGCAAGGCATCGGACCGGACATCGATGAATGGCGTCAGCGGATCAAGGGCGTTTTCGACGCCGGGCGTCATGTGAGCTATCACGAAGCTCACGAATGGGCAGAAATTGTCAACGACATGATCGACGCGATGGTGGATCTGTGCGATGCCGGTCATGGCCCCGCAACAGCGCAGCTCGCTGAATATGCGCACAGACGGGCGGACACGGCCCTGAGCCTTGTGGACGACGCTGCCGAATGGCTGACGGAAATATCCGACCGACTGGCCGATCTGCATCTTCAGGCGTGCGAGCAGAGCACATCAGACCCGGTCGAGCTGGCGAAGCGCCTCGCGAAGCTCGAAATGACGTCAGAACTGGACGGATTCCACCGGTCGGCAGCGAGATATGCGGAAGTACTCGGCCCTTCAGGGCTGACCGCGTTCCGCCGTGCAATCGAACCCAAATGGCGGCAGATCGACCCCAAAGACGACGGCTGGTCGTCGGACGTGTTCCGCCTACGTGAAGCGATGATCGGTTGGGCGCTTGCCATGGACGACCCCGACGCGCTCGTCGAGGCGCACCGGCGCGAGCGAATTCGCCCCACCGACATGGTCGAGATCGCCGCTGCGTTCGAACGGGCCGGCCGTGACGACGAAGCTGTCGAGTGGGCCCGTCGGGGTCTGTCAGGCATGGGGCACGGCTCATGGCATGCCAGCAATACCCGCGATTTCCTGGCTCGCAAGCTGCGCGAGCGGGGCGAGACCGAAGCCGCCGTCGATCTGTACTGGAAGACGTTTGAGGCGAGTCCGTCGCTGAGCAACTACCGCCGCCTGAAGCAGGAGGACACCGGTGTCGACTGGCTGAGCCGAGGCCGCAAGCATCTGCTCAGACGGCTCGATCCAAGCGGTGACAACACATTGCTGGCTTGCAGGGCGCCGGCTGATGGTGCGGTGCCCGAGGACGTCATGTCTGACGCCGCTTCCGCCGCGCCCGAAGCAGCAGCCATCTTGACGGAGATCCTGCTCTTCGAAGGTCACGCTCAGCAAGCATGGGACACGGCTGTGCAGTTGGGCACAAGCAGCCAGATGTGGATGACGCTCGCGAGGCAACGTGAGCAACGCTCACCCCGTGACTCGATCACGGTCTATGCCTCGGCGGCGCTGGCGATCATCGACCGCAAGAAGGCCGACCAATACAAGTCCGCCGTCGATCTGATGTCTCGAATTCAACGACTGGCATCCGATGCGGGCGAGCCGGAATTGTTCGATTCGCTGCTGCAACGCGTCCGGACTGAGCACCGGGCGAAGCGCCGGCTCAAGGAGCTGCTTGACCGCGCGGGTTGGTGATCCCGTCGGGCGATCTGCGGCACCCGGACGCTTCGATGGCCGTCACTGCTCGACGAACGGGTTGATGACCCGCAAGCCGTCGTAGTCCGGCTGTGCGCTTATGTCCTCGGAGTACACGACATCGCAGCCCAATGCCTGCGCAGCAGCAAGGATCGCGCCATCCCAGTAGGACAGACCGAAGCGTTGGCTGAGCGACACGCCGGCACGAAAGACCTCAACCGTGATCGGCTGGACCGGGAAGTCGTCGAAGACGCTAAGAAAACGCAGCGCCAGTTCGGCACTGAGGGCATGGGGGCGGCTGCGTCGAGTGGCCTGAACGAAGAACTCGGCCAGCACCTGCACCTAGAGCGCCAAGTCGGGCTGCTTGAGCAGCGCCACGGCGAGTCCGTGCTCAGCGGCATCGTCGGGCGCGGGACTTGCCGCATAGAGCAGGACGTTCGTGTCAACGAGACGCACTGCGCTCGTACAGTTCTTCGCGCGACAGATTGTCAGCCGTCCGGAAGCCGCCAGCAGATGCAGCTATGACGCTCAGCACGTCGTCAAGATGCCTGCTCCGCCGCTGCTGTGCCGTCTCGGACGGATTCTCGTCGTCATGCAGCACGCCACCATCGCCACTTGCGAGACGCCTGAGGTAGCCGCGAACCAGCGCAGACACCGAGGTGTCCAGCTCAGCAGCGCGAATGCGCGCCAACCGGTGCGTGTCATCGTCAATTGCCACCGTGATGTTTCGCATGTCCATGACCCTCCTGTGCATCACAGCAACTGTGAACCACAATGCCCGCAAGCCGTGGCTATCAGCCTGTGTCGCCGCCCCTGCTCCTGCGTTCAAGCGAGTCCGAAGGCGCTGCGCAGAGGGGCGCCAGCACGGCCCCGAAGGCATCCGCTACGCCGTCGTAGAGGCGATCGGAGAGCGAGGTGATTTCGTCTGCCATGGCGAGCTTGGCCCGCCACGTCGCTGGGATCGCCTCCGCTCCATAGTGGGCGCCGGCGATCTGGCCGTAGATGGCACCGGTCGTGTCGGCGTCGCCACCGAGGTTCACGGCAAGCAAGGCACCCTCGCGGAAGCCGTCGGAGCGGCGGAAGGCCCACAACGCCGCTTCAAGAGCATCGACGACGTAGCCCGTTCCCTTGATGTGCGGAGGTTCACGATCCTTGAACGAGCCGTCGGCGACGAACGCGATCTTCTCAGCGAGGGGGGCCCGCTCCCAGAATCGCTCAACGGGGCAATAGCCCGGGGTGAGCAGCGTCTGCTTGTTGACGCCCTGCAAAGCGCCGACCAGCAAGCCAGCGAAGTAGCGGCAGGCATCGACCGCTTCCCGTGCTTGATGCGTGACCCGTGAACTGTCGGCGGCCATGGAGATGGCCTCCGCAGCGTCGCCTGCGTAGTACATCGGCACCGGCGCAAGCCGCATGAGCGAACCGTTCCCGGCACTCATGGGGTCGGTGGATCCTGCGTACGGTTCGCCGTGCTGGACAAAGCGCGACAGCGCTCCGCTGACGGTGATCCCGATGTCGAAGCAGTCCCCCGTACAGGACAGGTAACCCTCGCGCCACCAGCGCACGTAACGCTGCATCTGATCGGTGGCGTCGAACCCGCCACACTCGACCAGGCTGGTGGCCAAACACAACGCCATCGAGGTGTCGTCGGTCCACTGGCCTGGCATCAGTCCAAACGGACCGCCGCCGACTATGTCATCGATCGGTTCGAACGAGCCGGGATCCTTGAACTCCAGCGTGGTGCCCAGCGCATCACCTACGGCGAGTCCGAGCAGACATCCCCGGAATCGATCCCGGGGTGTGGGATCACTCACGCGGCCCGCCCGAGACTGGTTCGCTCCAGTTGCGCACGTACTCGCGTTGCTGCGGCATTTCCGGCGAGCGAGGCGTGCGGTACGCCTTCTCCATGCCCGTCCACCACGTCGCGATTTGGTCAAGAGCCTGCTCGCCTGTCCGGTCATGGCGCACCAGCCAGCAGCCGACCACTGTGCCGGTTCTGCCAACGCCACCCCAACAATGCACGTAGACCGTCTTGCCCGCACTTATGGCCTCGTCAATCACGTCGAGAATCTCGGCAGCGTCTTGGGGGCTGCGCGGCACATCTAGATCAACGATGGAATGCCGGGAATGCTGGAATGGCGTGCCGAGTCGGCTGGCTTCTTCCGCAGCAATCGGGGCGTAGGGCGCCAATCCTTCATACGGCTCGGTCAGGTCGATGAAGTGGCTGATTCCGGCCTTCAACAGAATCCTCAACTTGTAGGCGGCTTCCTTCCGGTTCGGCGCCCCCGGATACTCGCCCGCCAGGAAGCGGCCATGATCGACCCAATAGGTGTTCATCGGAAGTTGATGGCAGCTACAAGCGCCACCCATGTCCACCGTCATTGGTCACCTCACACCCGGCAAGCTCCGCCGCTGGCCAGTCGAAATCGCTTGTCAATCTCTGAATGACCGTGTTGCCACTGGTGGCGCAACAGGCACTTCGCTGACCTGCGGCTACGTGGTGCCATCCCGAATAGCTCCACATTTTCTTGCGAATAGCTACACATTTTCGGAGCGTCGGAGAGGCGCGATAGGGCGCTGATACAGACGTTTATGCAGGTCAGCGGCACAATTCTCAGCGTATCGCCATGATGAGAGGCGCCTGTCTCGCAGCGGCGCATACACCGGTGCCCGAGGGCACAGCTTCTCACCGGACCCGGGTTCGCCCACGACAGCATCGGCACGTCGCTCAACGCGCCGCGCCGCAGACTCCAGGCCGGAATGTGGGCGTGCTTGAAGCGCATGGCCGCTGTCGCTCGATGCATACACTCGCCCTTCGGCGCACTCTTGGAGCCTTCTCGATGACGCATTCGAATGGAACGAGATGGACTGCGATGGCGGCGTTCGTGGCTGCTGTGGCGTTGTCGGCAGCGGCCTGTAGTTCCAGCGGGAACGCGACGGACTCGTCAACCGATTCGCTCGTCGCCCCTACGGCTGCTCCAGTTACGACAACGACTGAGGATGAGACGGCTAGAGCCGAGTACTGCGCCCTGGAGACCGCAGCGATCAATGGAGAGCAAGCGCGTATCGCCGAAATCGCATCGACGGTTCGGGAAGTGCTCAGAGGACTGTCGAGCCAATACGACCTTGAACGCATCCGCGTCGGCACGGACGCGGCGGCGGCGATCAACGATACGACAGCCGCGGCAATAGTCCTAGTGCCGGATATGCGCGACCTCGAAGCACGCGCAAGCAAGTACCTAGACGACTGTCTCGGACTGCTCACCGAGACAGGCCAGATGGAGGCAGCCCTCGACGCTGCTGCGCCGCCGTTCGACATCGAAGCCTTCCTTGAACTCGAAGCGCTCCGCTCAGCCTTCGCTGACTGCGGTTCTCAGCCCATGTCTCTCACTGAGACCTGCTGGCGAGGAGGCTAGCGATGACCTCGCCTCTGTAGGCCTCGGCCCCGAGCCGGAGGTAGCGCGAAACCTAAACCCGCAGGTCAGAGCATCGCGCGTTCGCGGTTGGTAAGTGATTTTGGCGGAATCGGTAAGTGACGACATGATCGTCAGATCGCGAAACCGCAGGTCACAGGCTTTTGCCCGCCGATGCACTGGGAACGGTCGGCACTCTCGCACCCAAATCGGTAAGTCCCCATACCTGCTGGTCACAGCGTCGCGGTGCCCAATGTGGTGTCTGCGGGTGCCCGTCTCAACCCAGCGGGTTCGCGGGCCGTGGGCGAGAGCGCCCAGCCGAGATCAACAATTCGGGCGTGCCGCCTCGGAGCGCACTGGCATCAGTGAGCGCTACTGGAGGATCAGCCGTCAAGCCGCACGCAGACTCGTGCTGATTTCTGTATTTTCTGTCATGTCGGACAGCACGAAGCCGCAGAACCTGATGAACGAGATCGCCTTGAGGCTGTTCACCTCGGTTCCGTAGTCAGTGGCTTCGCCGTGGAGGACTTGATGCCGGTTCAGCTGAGAGAATTCAGGTTTGCGCTTGCCTTGGCTGCGCGCCAAAGGCCATTTGCCGCCGAGGAGTGCCCTTGCCAGCGGTGCGGCCGTGTGCGCATCTGGCCTCATGAGCATCTCATGCACCGCGCTCTTGCGATGCGAAGTGAAGGGCGACTTCTTGCAACGGTCGTGCCAGATGCCGTCGGCTTGCGCGATCAGGACCGGCACGGACAGGTTGAACCTTGCCTGCCGGTGCGCTTCGAACGCCTCACGCAGAATCGGGGACCTCAAAGGGAACGCTGCACAGAGGTCCGCCTCGATGTCTTCGAGCTTGTCCCGAGTCTTCTCGCTCATCAGATCGTCGGCGGTTCGCGTCACGTCGCCTGAATCGGAAGCCGCCCCGACCGGCCCGTCGTCCTCGCGGTCGGCTTCCTCGTTGAAGACTCTCGCGAGCAATTGGAGACCGCCCAGCGAGTCGTCGGGGTCGGGATACCAGCCGTTGGTGACTATCGGCCCGACGACGTCGAGGACCGTACAGAGCCCGGCCACTGGGACCGCGACCTCATCGTCGGCAAAGCGAACCTCACCGCCGCGGTCACGCTCGCCGAGCGCACCAGCCGCTACACGGTCACCGCAGCGCTGCCCGACGGCTACAGCGCGCCCCAGGTCGCCGCCGCGGTCACCGCGGCGCTGGGCCGCCAGCCCGCCCGGCTCGTGCGCAGCCTCACCTGGGACCAAGGCCGCGAGATGGCCCGCTGGGCCGACATCGAGGCCGCGCTCGGCATCGAGGTGTTCTTCTGCGAGCCGCGCTCGCCGTGGCAGCGACCCACCAACGAGCACACCAACGGACTGCTGCGCCGATGGCTCCCCAAAGGCACCAGCCTCGACATCGGACAACTGCGGCTCTCGGTCATCGAGGACAACCTCAACCACATGCCCCGCCGACTCCACCACTGGACATCAGCACACGACATCTACACTCAACTCACTTGCAACCACCGGTAGAGCTTGCCGCGTCTCATCAAGACTGCTCCGCAAAGAATTCCCGCACATACGCACACACCGCAACCACCTCTGGTCCCCCAGCTACTTCGCAGCCTCCTGCGGAGGCGCCCCACTCGAAATCATCAAGACCTACATACAGAACCAACAAACACCAAGCCGCTAACCCCGCCCTGAACGACGGGGCTTGCGCGTCTCATAAATGGTCAAGCGGCGATCAGCGGTTCAAGGTGGACTCGGATGTCCTGCGCAATTGCTTCGCCGTTTTGCATCGGGCCGAAGTGTCCCAATTCCGAGAAGGTCTTGAGTCGACCGTTGCCGAGGGCCTCGGCGATGGGCTGTGCGAGTTTGGGCGGTATGTCGTTCCTCTTGGCGGCGAGGGAGCCACCGCGCGCCACCACAGCAGGGCATCTGACGGTGCTGAGCTTGGTGTATTCGATCGGTCGACCGGTCACGTAGATGCGTGCTTCTGTGTCTCCCGAGCACGAGAGTCGAACGGCACCGTCACCCAACGAGTACGTGCCCAATTCGACATACGCGCGCACCGCCGCGGGCTCGCAGGCCGAGAAAGGAAGCTTGGACACGAACCGCTCGTACGCCTCGTCAACAGTCGAGAAGTCGATGCGCCGCCGTCGTGATGCCTGTACGAGAGCGTGGTCGATGTCGGGCCGGGGAGAGCCAGCAGGGGTTCGTAGAGCCACAGCCCTTGGAATGAGCCGGGCTGCGCCAATTCGGCGAGCACCAGGCTCGACGCGCCCAACGAGTGACCGGCAGCCAGCAGCGGACCGCCGCCGAGTGCGTCCGTTGGGCCATGACCTCGTCGACGAAGCGGCTGCGTTCGACAGACATGTCGTCGTGCTGGGGCCGCGCTGAGCCGTGGCCGCGAAAATCGAGCCCCCAGCAGTGAAAGCCATCCTGCAGCTGCGGTACCACAGTGGCCCACATTCCGGTGTTGAGGCTGTTGCCGTGGGTCAGCAGCAGAGGCGGTCCGCTGCCACCCAAGTCGTGGAGCACTGCGTGTTCCCCGTCGGTTCCCGTCAGATGGATCAAGGCACCGGGATCCTTGTGCAACGCGCGCCGTCGACGTCAGCTGAGCTGACGGTCGAACAAGTCGTGCAGGAGTTCCCAGTGGCGTTCGGCAGCGTGCTTGTCGTACGCGAATCGCTGCGGGAACACGAATCCGTGATGGGTTCCGACGAGCCAATGCGTCCGCGCGTTCGTGCCGGCCTCGTCGAAGGCTGCGCAGAGCCGGTCGTAGTGGGCGCGGTCGACGTAGTCGTCGAACTCTGCGGCCAAGATCAGCACTTCGCCCTTGATGTCCGCGGCGCGGCGGTGCGGCGAGTCGTCGGCGTCGACTGCCAGCCGCACGCCGTGAACGGAGATGGCTGCTGCGATGGTCTCGGGGAACTCGGCTGCGAGCCAGATGGCCATGGGGCCGGTCATGCAGTAGCCGGTCGTGCCGACCCGTTCGGTGCTGGCAGCGCTTTCAGTCTCGGCGTGATCCAACATTGCCTGGGCGTCACTGGCGACCATGGCGTTGGTCAGCCTGGACATCATCGCGAACATGAACTCGACGCTGGCGGGATCATCCCGTAGCACGGTGAAGCCCGGGGTTTCGCGGTAGTGCAGGTTCGGCAGCATCACGTAGTACCCGACTGTGGCGATGCGACGTGCCATGTCGAGCAGCTCGTCGCGTTTTCCCGGTGCGTCCATCAGGAAGAGCACCGTGGGAAAAGGCCCCGGCCGGCCCACGGTGATCTCGGGATGAACGATGAAGGTGCTCATCTCGCCGTCGCCGGTGTCCAACGCCACATGCGTCTCGAACATCGCTGCTCCCTTGGTCGCGACCCCTGTCAGCCCTCAGTTTCGGCTGAGATCGCGTCCGAACGGTAGTCGGCAACCGGATGCGAGCCGCTGCCGGCTTCTCCAGCGATGGTGGCAAGGGCCCACGACTAGGGTTTCGGATATGTTTTTTGACGAGGCAGACGGTGCAGTCCGCTACCAGCCCGATGATCGGTGCCCGGATCGTGTGAGCATCAGTGTTGCCCTGCAGGGTGTCCTGTTGGTGGTGGCACCGACCGTGCTGTTGGCCTCTTTCGTGGCCCAAGCGAGCGGCCAGGACGCCGGTTATGTCTCGTGGGTAGTTTTTGCGGCGTTGCTGGTCAGTGGGGTCATTACTGCGCAGCAGGCCAGCCGTGTCGGCAGGTTCGGCTCTGGGCTCGTGTTCATGGTGGGTGTGTCGCCTTCGTATGTGGCGATCTCGATATTGGCGCTCTCACGAGGCGGGCCGACCATGCTGTCGAGCCTGACCGCGGCTGCTGCGATCTCCTATGTCTTGTTGTCGTTCTGGCTACCCAAGCTGCGCAAGATAATCACGCCGCTGGTCTCGGGCACCGTGCTCATGCTCATCGCTGTCACGCTGTTGCCGGTGGCGTTCAACGGGATCCGCAACGTGCCTGAGGCAACGCCCGCGGTCGGAGGTCCGATCGTCGGTCTGGTGACGCTGATCGCCGCCACGGCGCTCGCCCTGCGTTCTCGAGGAGCGTTGAGGATCTGGGCGCCGCTCATCACGATCGGAGCGGGTTGCGGAGTCGCGCTGTTGTTCGGTATGTACGACGCTCGTGTGATCGTCGAAGCGCCATGGATCGGCCTTCCCGTTGCGGGATTCCCAGATTTTGAGCCGAACTTCGGTGCGAGCTTCTGGTCGTTGCTGCCCGTATTCGCGCTAGTCGCCCTTGTAGACGGCATCAAGAACATCGGGGACAACGTTCTCGTGCAGCAGCAGTCATGGCGCACACCGCGGGTGACGGACTTCCGTCGTGTGCAGGGCTCGATCAACGTGACCGGGGCCGGCCTTGTGCTGGCGGGCGCGGTCGGGTCGCCGCCGCTGTGCAGCTACGGGCCCCACAGCGCGGCGCTCACCGGTTTCACGCAGGTCGCGGCGCGACGGGTCGGCGTGTACATCGGGGCCGGTCTCGTGGCAGTGGCGCTGCTTCCGAAGCTGAGCGCGGTGCTGCTCGCCGTGCCCGGACCGGTTGTTGGGTCCTACCTGTTGAGCATCGTGGGGCTGCTCTTCGTGGGCGGCATCCGAACGGCGCTTCAAGGAGGGCTCAGCGCCCGCGACGCTGTCATCTTGGGCGTGGCATTCGCCCTCGGCGCAGGCATCGAGCAGGACACGATCATCGCGGACTTGCTCGGCGGCGTGTGGGGCTCGCTGGCCAACAACGGCGTCATGGTCGGAGCTTTCTCCGCTGTGGTGATGGTCATGTTGTCCAACTTCTTCGGCTCTCGCGACCTCGCTCGTCTCGATGCCACGTTGAGCAGGGTCTGCCTGCCGGAGCTCGATGCGTTCCTGTCGGATCTCGCCGCTCGGCTCCACTGGAATGACGCGTCGACCCAACGGCTGCGCTCAGCGGGCGAGGAGACGCTGATGAGTCTCCTCGACTTGGATGAACCCGATACGGACGGCGCAGTGCCTCGCTTGATCGTCATCGCGCGTCCAGTCGATCACGTGGTGGAGCTGGAGTTCATGGCCGTCTTCGACGACGAGAATCTCGAGGATCGGCTGGCGTATCTGGGGGAGGAGGCTGGGGCCGCCCCGAGCTCGGTGGAAGCAAGCGCCATGACTCTGCGCCTGCTCCGGCACTACACCTCGTCGGTGCAGCACCAGAAGTATCTCGGCCTCGATGTCGTTACTGTCCAGGTGAGCGGATCGCGCTAGTCCTGTTCAAGCCGCCAGGCCGAACCGCATGAGTGTCAGCGATCACAGCACGAGCGGTCGGTATGTAATAGCGCGACGAAGGGAGACAGCCATGGGGGATCTGCTGATTCGAGGCGGGACTTTGGTGGACGGCACGGGCGCCGAGCCGCGCCGAGCCGATGTCCTCATCTCTGACGGCGTCGTGGCCGAGATCGCCGAGACGCCTGGCGAGCTGGCCGGCCGCCGTGTGGACCGCACCATTGACGCCGAGGGCCATGCCGTCACGCCCGGATTTATTGATGTCCACACGCACATGGATGCGCAAATCGCCTGGGATCCCATGGGCGAGAGCTCGTGCTTTCATGGCGTGACCACGGTCGTGATGGGAAACTGCGGCTTCACGCTGGCCCCGGCCCGTTCCGACGCTCGCCACCTGGTGGTGCGCAATTTGGAGCGTGCTGAGGACATCTCCGCCGAGGCCATGGCCGCAGGCATCGACTGGACCTGGGAGACCTTCCCCGAGTACCTGGACTTCGTCGAGGCCACGCCCAAGGGCATCAACTACGCCGGCTACCTGGGCCACTCGGCGCTGCGAACCTGGGCGATGGGCGAGGCGGCATTCGAGCGTGGTTCCAACGATGACGAACTGGCACTCATGCTGGGGCAGTTGCGTGACTCGCTGCGCGCTGGCGCCGTCGGCTTCACCACCTCGATCTCGTACAACCACGATACAGCCGATGACCGCCCGGTTGCCTCGCGGATGGCGGAATGGTCCGAGATCGATGCGCTGGTCAGCGAGATGGGCGTCATGGGCGCTGGCATCTTCGAGCTGGCCAACCACGGAGACCTGCGCTCACGCGATGCCGAGCGAAACGACGCATACGTCGCCAAGCTCGTCGAGCTGGGCGCACGCACCCGTGTCCCGATCACCTACGGAATGCTGGCTCCCTCCAGCGCAGACCACCACTGGAAGCCGGTGATCAAGCTGCTCGACGGCATCAACGCTGCGGGCGGCATCTCGTGGGGCCAGGCCCACACCCGCCACCTCGGCACCTTGCTGTCGTTCCGCACCGCGCTCCCCTTTGACGCTCTGCCGTTGTGGAGCGACATGCGCGCCGGCTCGATGGCCGAGCAGAAGGCTGCGCTGTCCGACCCCGGCATTCGTGCCCGCCTGGTCGAAGAGGCCACGAGCGGCGACTACGGCCGGGCCCTCGGGCCGGAAGCCCGCAAGCCGGTCTGGGCGCACATCTACCCGCTGACGCAGCCGCTGCCGCCCTTCCGCTCCATCGAAGAGATCGCAGCCGAGCGGGGCATTGCGCCGATGGACGCATTCGTCGATCTTGCCTTGGACGCCAACTTGGAGCTGTTCTTTGTTCAAGCCATTGCCAACCAGGACCAAGACCTGGTGCTGCGCTTGCTCAAGCACCCCCGCGCCATCCCGACGTTCTCCGACAGCGGGGCGCATGTCACCCAGATCATGGACTCGTCGCTGCAGACCCACTTGCTGGGTCACTGGGTTCGCGACCGTCAGGAGTTCACGCTGGCTGATGCTGTGCGACGCATCACGCAGCTGCCCGCGACGGCATGGGGCTTTGACGATCGCGGCGTGCTGGCCGTCGGCAAGGCAGCCGACGTGAACGTGTTCGATCCCGAGACCGTCACACCGGACCTGCCCGAACTGGTGCACGATCTGCCGGCCGGTGAACCCCGCCTGCGCCAGACCGCCACCGGTTTCGCTGCCACCATCGTCAACGGTGAGGTCATCACCGAGCACGGCAAGGTGACGGGTGCCGTGCCGGGCCGACTGCTGCGCGGCCCGCTCGCTCGCTGAGCAGCCCGAACTCGGGCCATCCACCGCCAGCACTGGACGCCGCGCCCCGATGCGCGCGTTCAGCCCATGCCGGGGTTCGGACGATTGCCGGTGTAGGCACTGCCGTAGTTGGGCTCGAAGCTCCACGCGATCTCGTTGACTGCGGCATCAAGGTCGCGGCGAGCCTGAGACCAGGCCGCCACCAGCCGATCCTCGGCTTCGTAGTCGAATGGATCGCCGAGACGTTGTTCGAGCGCGCCGCCGCGCTCCGGCGGGTTCTCGGCCAGCCACCGTGCAGCTGCGCGCCATGCCTGCGTCGGTTCGAGGACATCGGCATAGCCGAGATCCCGCACGGTCGGACCGATGTCGAGCACTCGGTGCGTCGTGGACCAGCTGCCGACCATCGGGCGGGAGGGAGCCGCAAGGTCGTACGGCATTGACACCAGCTCCCAGCGGTGGCCGAGCTCGTCGACGACGATCTCGGCGATCTGAGCGATCGACAAAGCAGCCGAGTCAGCCACGTTGTAGATGCCGCCAACGGCAGCCGCGGGTCGATCGCACGCCAGCAGCGTGGCGTGCGCGGCGTTACCGATCCATCCCTGACTCTTGACAGTCAAGCCGCCATCGGGCACCACTACGTGGGGCCGCCGGTCCAGAGCCCGGCGCACAAGCGGCCATTCGCGAGGCAGCGGCTGACGAGGCCCGTAGAGCTGCGGATATCGCAGGTGGATGGCTTCGGGGTGATGCTCGAACACAGCCTCTTCAGTGACGCGGATCATCCGCAGCTTGCGGAACTCCTCACCGTCGCCCACCAGCGGCGCGCCATGAGCAAGCGGCACCGGCATTCCGATCGGGAACAGATCGTCCGGACTGCCGAAGCCCCGGTACACGCCGACACCGCCGATCGAGACGAAGTGTCCGCAACGGCCTGCCAGCAGCGCTGCGAGTACCCGCAGCCGCCCGTACATGACCACTGCGAGATCGAATTCCTCGCTGCCGAGCGCTTCGTTGGTGGCCTCGCCGTCAAACGGGTCCGTATGAATGTGGCGCACATCAGAGCCGATCAGCTCGGTCTCATGCCGTCCCGTGTGCGCGATGGTCACTTCGAAGCCGCGTTCGGCCAAACCGTCAACGACGAGCGGCCCTGTCGGCCCGGTGCCGCCGATGACCAGTGCTGTCTTTGCCGCTGCTCTCATCGAGACATTGTCGCCGTTGGCCCTGTCATTGCCCCGTGGGCACGGCGAACCACGCCGATGGCCACAGCGAAGCACGCCGCCGGCCACGGTGTGCTGTGGTGATGTCTTGACGAGATGCGTCGTGTAGCGTCAAATGCCGTATCAGTTTCCAAAACGAGAACCAGGGGGATGCTGTGGCGACCAAGGCTGGAGAGCGTCTGGAATTCGACGGTGGCGTACAGGTCATCGTGACCAAGGGCGGCGAGGCTGAAATTTCCTCGTCCTCTGGTGGCGACAGCCTGAAGGTCGGCAAGCGCTACCAGGATGAGGATTCCGGCATTGAGGTGCTCGTCACCAAGCCGGGCGCGGTGACCTTGCAGTGCAACGGCAAGGACATGGCGCTGCAGGAGCCGAAGAAGACCAAGTCGGCCGACTGAGGCCGACAGTTGAACGCGGGGCCGACTGAGGCCGACAGTTGAACGCGGGGCCGACTGAGTCAGTCCGGTTTCGGCACACGGCAGGCAACTCTCGCCGGCCACCCGGGAGCGTGGTGGCACCCTGAGACGCATCGACCACACGCTGAGCGGCGGCGAACTCGATCACGCTGGGGCGCGGTCGCTGGCTGATCTCTGCGCGTCGGTGCGCGAGGCGCGCGAGCCGGCAGTTCTGGTCCTGCGCAATGAGCCCGGCACTGATTTCTGCTCGGGCATCAGCTTCGATCCGCTCGAACTCCAACCCGATCCAGCATCAGCACTGGCCGCAGTAAGGAGTCCGGTGATCTGTGCCATCAGCGGCGACTGTTCCGGCCCGGGCCTTGAGATCGCGCTGGCCTGCGAC
Organism: Candidatus Poriferisodalis sp.; assembly: GCA_965226645.1. Taxonomy (GTDB): domain Bacteria; phylum Actinomycetota; class Acidimicrobiia; order Acidimicrobiales; family Poriferisodalaceae; genus Poriferisodalis. The sequence goes on along the minus strand of CBDDDL010000003.1, from coordinate 500,388 downwards.
GTCCGCCTGTGCGCTCGTGAGGCGAGCTTTGCCATGCGTGATCCGCTTGATGGCCGGCTGCCGGCGTGGGGAGGCACGCAGCGCCTGCCTCGTGCCATCGGAGCGTCCCGCGCGAGCACGATGCTGCTGTTGGGTACTGAGATTGACGCACCGACTGCGCTGGAATGGGGCCTGATCCACGCAGTGGAAGACAACCTCGACGATGCCGTCGAACATTGGCTGGACGAGCTTTCCGGTGCCGGTCCGCTAGCACTTGAATTCGCGAAGGAAGCAATCCATCGAGGCTCGGAACTGCCCCTCGCCGATGGCTTGCGTCTCGAAGGCGACCTGAATCACCAGCTGGCCGCCACCGACGATCGCGCCGAGGGCCTCGCCGCATTCTTCGACAAACGCCCACCGGACTTCGCAGGGCGTTAGCCGTGCGGAGCATCAGACTCAGCGCAGGGCGATGAACGACTGGCTGCCACCGGGTCTGTTTGCCTACGGATCCGAGTTGGCTGCGGCCGTTGACGGCCGTTTGGGCCGGGCGTTGGTGGGAGACGAGGCGGCGTGGATTGACATGCCTCGCCGGCTCGGAACCGCTGACATGCCGAGCGACCCCGTGCCGTGGGGCAATGGCGCACTCTGCGTTGACCTGGGGCCCGACGACATCGAGACGTGGGAACGCTTCGCCGAGGTGCAGCGAAACGAGCCTGAACCGGAAGCCGTCGCCGCTGCCGCGCAGGAATGGCGCCTGCCGGTCACGCCGTATCGACGATTGCCCAATGCAATTGTCCGCCAAGTCGCAGCCCCGCCTGGTGCCACTCCGGCAGGCACCATGAGCATCGACGGCGCAATCGTGGTGGATCTGACTTCGATGTGGGCGGGTCCGCTGTGTACGGAATTGCTGGGCCGTGCAGGCGCCGAGGTTCACAAGATTACGTCCGCAGCCCGGCCCGACGGTTTGGCGGGCTCACCGATGTATGCAGAGCTCAACGCTCACAAAACAGTGGTTGACCTGGATCTGCGGCTCGAAGCGGACCGACGCTCCCTCGACCAGATGTTGGCCTCCGCCGACCTGCTGGTCACCTCACTCTCACCGCGAGCGCTCGCCAACCACGATCTCGTGCCGCAGCAACTCCAGGCCAAGCACTGGGGTCTGCGCACCTTGGCAATCACAGCGTTCGCTCCAGACACACCCGAGCGCGACTGGGTCGCATACGGCGCTGGCGCACATGCGGCCTCCGGCTTGGGCTGCCTAGGCGACGAGCCGCAAGCGCCGGCGTACTCCTATCCCGATCCGCTGGCCGGACTACAGGCTGCGGCCGTTGCGCTGGATCAGCTGGCCGGCGCCGCGCCCCAGCATGAGGGGGTTTCACTCGCAGGTGCCATTGCCACGCTCGCCGCCCGGGCAGCTTGCACCCTGGCCGCAGGCGCCCGGACCGAACCGAACGCGCATGGCTGAGCGAGTTCGGCTGATCTTCGGTCACGACGGCGTTGCCACGATCACGCTGTGCCATCCGCCGCTGAACATCTACGACCTTGAGATGCGCGACGGGCTGATTGAGGCGATCATGGCAGTCCGCGACGTGCCCGATGTGCGCTGCGTGGTGCTCGCTGCCGAAGGCAAGCACTTCAGCGCCGGCGCCGACTTGTCCGAGTTCGGCACGGCTGCGTCCATCTTCGACGCAAGACGAATCCGCTGGGACCGCGATCCGTGGCTTCCTCTGGTTAATCTGCCGGCGCCGACGTTGTGCTCGCTGCACGGCTACGCCCTCGGCTCGGGCTTGGAGATGTCGCTGCTGTGTGACCTTCGCATCGCCAGCACCGACTCGGTCTTGGGCTTTCCCGAGGTGAAGCTCGGCATGCTTCCCGCCGCTGGGGGCACCCAGAGCCTGACCGCCGCAATCGGGCCGGCAGCCGCACTGCCATTGGTGCTCAGCGGCCGAAACATCGACGCTGTCGAGGCTCACCGTCTGGGCATCGTCTGCGAGGTCGTGCCGCCCGACGACCTCGGTGGCCGGACCGCTGAACTGGCGAGCCAGCTCGCCCGGATTGATCGACCCATGGCGCGGGCGCTTCGTCGCTGCCTGCGCGCCGCCAACGATTTCCCATTGCACCAAGGTCTTGTCGCAGAACGCCGGTGGGCCCGGCTCGTCGCCGCTGGCTCAGGCGGTTGACACAGGCCGCGTCGCGGCGGGCGTTACGTCCCGCGGGAGACGACGCAGAATTCGGAGCCTTCGGGATCGGCCATGACGGTGGCACGGAAGCCGAGGTGGCCGTCTGCGTCGATGCTGGCCGGAACCAGCACCGTCGCACCGAGTGTCACGAGGCGGGCGACCTCGGTGTCCATGTCGCCGGTGAACAGGTCGAGATGCGCCCGCAGTTTCGCCGTCTTGGCTTCGGGCACCCGCTGGATCGTCAGATGGTTGAGCATGCGACTGCTCCCGCTGCCCCCGGACAAGGTGATGTAGGGACGGCCGTTGCCGACGCGCTGCTCGAAACCGAGGGCTACCTGCCAGAAATCCGCGATCGCCTCGGGATCTGCGCAGTCAATCGTCACGCCTACGGCCCGCAGCTGCGAGCCGGTCTGTGAGGCGCTGTCGGTGGTATCGGGTGCCGAATCGCTCATGGCAGCGGACGCTACTGGACGCGTTCGGTGCCCTCAGCGGCGGGTTTGGCGGGATCGCACACGAATCGAATCGCGGGAAGCTCGATGTCCTCGAGCGACACCGAACAGCTCACGACCCAGTACGGATCGAGTAGCCGTTGACCCCAGGCCTCGGCATCGAATGCGTCGATACGGGCGGCGAGTCGCTCGACGCGGGACGGAATGTGATGGGTCTCGACCTGGACGAGCCGCAGTCCCAACGGGGTGTGCGCCAGGTTCATCGAGCCGACCTGTTGGAGGTCGCCAACTGACAGCGGATCGGGGTCGAGGGCACTCACTGCGAGCATCGGCCCCGCGCCATTGCGACTTGCCGTGCTGTCACCCGCTTCGCCTCTGGAAGCGACCGTCAGGTCGACGCCGTCGTAGTGGCGCCGCAACGCCACTTCGGCGCGTTGAGCGGGGAATCCGAGTTGAGACCGCAGGCCTGCGACAGCGTCTTGCGTGGAAGCTGCTGTACCGACACAGAACGTTCGGGCGCGGGCGCCGCTGCGGCACACGACCCGAACGATCACGGCGCTGAACGCCCCCCAGGGAGAGTCGCCGACATCCCAGGCAACGAGCGACATTGCGGGCGGCACGATCGGGTGCAAGCCGGGCGGCAGGACTTCTTCGCGGGCGCTGCGCCGCAGCTCGGCGATCAGCGAGAGTCCGGTGACGCCGCTCAGCGTGATGGGTTCGCTGCCGAACGCTTCGATCTCTGCCGCGTTCCGCGCCAACTCGTCGATCGACGCAGTTCCCGAGATCATCGGATCGACCCGGTTGGTGTCGTTGACGAGGTGGCCGTGTTCGACTGGCTGACGTCGGGAATGGTGGTGGGCGTCGCCACCGGTCGCGCCCGTTCGGCTGGCGTTTGGAACTGCGGGATGACCTCGGTCGCGAACAATCGCAGGCTGTCGAGCACTTGCTCTTGGGGGATCATCTCCATGGCGTTGAGCAGGAAGTTGATGCCGGTGACGCCGACGTCGTCCCATTTGCGGATGGTCCGTATGAGGTGGTCGGGATCGCCGATGCCGACGCCTTCGGGAAGACCCTTGGCTGCACTCGGGTCGTCAGCCGCAGCGGCCCCGTCCGGTCCGGCGCGGTTGCGCAGCGCAGCGCCCGCGTTGCCGAGCGTCTGGTAGGCCCGCGTCGGGTACGCCTCGCGGGTGAAGTACAGGTGAGCGTTGGACATGGCGAATGCGCCCACCATCGGGAGACCCAGCGCGGCGGCCTGTCGATAGTCCTCGTGGCAGTACAGGAAGTTGAGCGTGTGCACTTGGTCGTTCACGAAGCTGCCGACCGGGTCACAGTCGGCAACCCGCCGGTAGTACTCGGCGGTGCGGCGTTCCTGCTCTGCGAACGGTGCGGCGCTCACGCCGAGACAGCCCAGGCCTCGCGCCGCTGCGTCCAGCTCGGTGCCGGGCGTCGTGACCGTCACCCACATCGGCGGATGCGGCTCCTGGAAGGGCTTGGGGATCACGTTGCGGGCCGGCATCTCGAAGCGGGCGCCTTCCCAGCCGAAGTCGTCTTCGGTCCACATCTTCGGGATCACCCGGACGAATTCGTCCCACGTCTTCTTGGTGTCGTCAGGGTCGGCGCAGAATCCGCCTAGCTCGGTCCAGGTGCTCGAACGTGCTGTGCCCAGTTCCAGACGGCCGTTCGAGATGATGTCGAGCGCCGCGGCTCGCTCAGCGACTCGGATCGGATTGTTCATCTCCGGTACGCAGACCACGGCGCCGTGGCCCACCCGGATGCGCTGGGTCTGCGCGGCGACCGCCGTCAGGAACACCTCGGGTGCGGGGCAGTGCGAGTACTCCTCGAGGAAGTGGTGCTCCACCGCCCAGACGTGGTCGAAGCCCAACTCGTCGGCCAGCCTGCACTGCTCGAGGGCGTTGTGGTACGTCAACCACTCGTTGGCTCGGCTGAAGGGCCTCGGCACCGACAGCTCGTAGAAGATCCCGAATTTCATCGCGCAGTTCTAGCCCAACGCCGCTGACGTCTCCCGGTGAGCGTCGTCGGCGCCCCGTGGGCTCAGATGTCGATGCGGTAGAGCTCGGCGGCGTTGAGCGACATGATCCGCTCGACGTCGTGGAGCGGAATGCCCTCGAGCGCCTTCACGAGATCGTGATCGTCGCGCGGGTACAGACATGTCGGGTGCGGAAAATCGGTCTCGAACATCAGCGACTGCGCGCCCAGGTACTCAACCGTCGGTCGCACCGTGGACCGTTCGAACCAGAAGCAGCCGTAGAACTGGCGTCGGAAGTAGTCCGAGGGCAGCATCGACAGCTCGGCAAGCTCGTTGGGCGCCGTCTCGTGCATCTGGTGATCGAGCACTTCGAGGAAAAACGGCAGCCAGCCCACGCCGCTCTCGACCGAAACAAACTTCACGTTGGGGAACCGCTCTGGCACGCCGGAGTAGATCATGTTGCCCACGACGCGGGCGTTGCCCATGAACAGGTTCGCCGAGCCGACCGCGAGACGGCGTTCGGGCCCGAATGACGGCCACGGCGCCTTGCCGTAGTAGTCAAGGTTGCCCTTCGACGACCCGATGTGGAAGTTCACCGGCATCGCCAAGTCCGAGCACACCTGCCACACGGGATCCCAGTGCGGCATCGCCATGTCGGGCAGGCCTGCCTCTTCGGGGTTGGAGCACGTCACGATGCCCCGCAAGCCGTTTGCGTGACAGCGCTCGATCTCGCGCACCGAAGCGTCAAGATCCCACCAAGGCAGCAGCGCCATGCCGAACACTCGCTGGCCGCTGGCCTCCTGGAACTCGGCCAATGCGTCGTTGTAGATCTCGACCGAGATGATGCGCAGCGCATCATCCGGCGACTTCAGGAAGTTCTGGTTCCCGAAGCCGGCAACGTTGGGATACATGATCTGCGCTTCGATGCCGAGTTCGTCGAGCATCGCAACCCGGGCCTCGGCGTCGTAGCTGGCGCGGTGAACCATGTCGTTGTCGAAATCGAAGAACACCGTTCCGGTGACCTTCTCGCCGTCGGGACCGACGACCGACGAAGCGATCGGCAGGCCGATCGGGATCGAGTCGTCGAACCACCAGCGGCGCTTGCCGTCTTTGGTGGTCATCCGCGGCACTCGGTCTCGGTACTTCGCAGGCGCGCGCGACGTCCACAGGTCGTAGGGCTCGGACCAGTGGCTGTCGGTGTCGATGATCTTGAGGTCGTCGAGAATGGTGCCCGCCATCGCGCTGCTCCGTTGGATGTTGCTGTGTTTCCGCGGTGCGCGGGTGCGCCGCCGCGCGCTCAGCCGACCGGCGGGACGGTGACCGGACGGTCGCCGAATTCGGGGCGCTCGGTGCGCGTCTTCTTCAGCTCCCAGAAGCCGTCCACGTCCATCATGGCGACCATGCCGTCCCAGAGCTTCAGGGCGTCTTCGCCCTTGGGCGCCCGCGTGATCACTGGACCGAAGATGCCGACGCGCTCGCCGTCGCTGCGGTCCAGAGCGATGATCGGCGTGCCGACATCGGTGCCGACGAGCGCCAACCCTTCGTCCATGCGTGAGCGGATCTCGGCGTCCCACGACTCGTCCGTCGCGGCCTTCGCGTGCTTCGGATCGATCCCCAGCTCTTCGAGCGCCTTCGCGATGTCGAAATCGCGGTCACCGTCGTGGTGGATGCGGCTCGCAAAATCCCAGTAGACGCCGAACACGGCATCGTCGCCCTCCGCGGCGCGGATCGACTCCATCACCCGCAGATGCCCGTGGGTGCCCACGACCGCGTCGTAGTAGGGACTGTCGGTCGGAGGATTGTTCTTGAAGAGCAGGCTGATCGGCTGCCATTTCACGTTCAGGTTGCGCTCGGAGGCGACTTCGTCGACGACCCACCTGGCCGTCACCCAGCACCAAGGTCAGATGGGGTCTACCCAGAACTCGACGTCGTTGGCCGCGGCCTGCGCCTCAGCCTGAATCCACCGGTGTGTCGGGTGTGTGGGGGTTGCCGCGTCCGCGAAAAAGGCCTCCTGATCTGCGACGATTGTGATGTCAATACCCACATTCGTCTCAAAAACAGGAGGCACTTTTTGTGTCTGCATCATCGCGCAAGCTGGACCGGTTCGCAACGACCTTCGACCATGAGGGTTTGGTGGCCAACGCGGGCCTGATCCTGGCGGGAACGCTGATGGCCCGTTTGGGTCTGTCGGCGCTGATCGAGCGGTGGGTGCGCACCGGTTCGGCGAACCCGGGCCCGAAGATTCTCACAGTGGTCGCCGCGATGGTCGCGGGCGCCACCCACATCGATCACGTCGAGATGCTGCGCGCCGGACGCACCGGGAGGGTGCTGGGGTTCCGCCCGATGGCGCCGTCCACGGTGGGGTCGTTCCTGCGGACGTTCACGTTCGGCCACGTCCGCCAGCTCGAAGCGGTGCTGTCGCGCACGCTGGCGCGTGCATGGGGGCTGGGCGCCGGCCCCGGCAAGGCGCCGCTGGTGGTCGATCTGGACTCCACGATCTGCGAGGTCCACGGCAAGCAAAAGCAAGGAGCCGCGTACGGCTACACCAGCGTGCTCGGCTATCACCCGCTGCTCGCTGCACGCGCCGACACCGGCGAGGTGCTCGGCGCCCGCATGCGCAAAGGGTCCGCGGGGTCCTCGCGAGGCGTGGTGCGCTTCGTCGACGAGCTCGTCGCGAACCTGCGACGCGCCGGGGCTGTCGGGCCGACCACGGTGCGCGCCGACTCGGGATTCTGGTCATGGAAACTGATCGACCGCCTCGACGCCCACAACATCAAATGGTCGATCACCGTCGCCCTCATACCCGCTGTTCGCGCAGCGATCCAAGCAATCCCCAGCACCGCCTGGACCGACATCGCCTACACCAAAGGCGGCCACGCCCAAGTCGCCGAGACGACCTATGCCACCGGCCGCGGCAAACAGAAACGCACCGTTCGCCTCGTCGTGCGCCGCACCCGCCTCACCGAGGGCGCACAGCAACAGCTGTGGCCCGACTGGCGACACCACGCATTCATCACCAACACCGAACACGACACCGCCGAAGCTGACCGGTTCCACCGCGCCCACGCCGTCGTCGAGCTCGCCATCCGCGACCTCAAAGAAGGCTCCGGCCTCGAACACGTCCCCTCAGGCCACTACAGCGCGAACTGCGCATGGCTCGCATGCGCAGCGCTCGCCCACAACATCGGCCACTGGACCACAGCACTCGCGGGCGCGTCGCCGGCCACGAACCGCTCCCGCCGCACCCGACTCGTCGCCCTCGCCGCCGTAGCAGTCAACCGCTCCGGCACACCCACCCTGCGATACCCCGCCCGCTGGCCCTGGGCCACACAATTCACAACCACACTCGCAGCCCTGCGAGCCCTGCCCGGACCCTCAGGCTGACCCCGAACCCCCCGGAACCGGCGCCCCCACACAAACCCAACGCCAACACAACCCAAACCACACCCCCACCCCTAGGAGCGTGCTGATTTATTGGGGCGGATTTCCGCGTGTTGGGGGTGTGCGCGCGGGAGGATGTGTGCATGCAGGGTTCGTGCCGTTTGGATCGTGAGTTGTTGGATGCGCGGGCGTTGTGCGGGCATCTGGTGGGCGTGGGCTCGGTGCACGCGTTCTTGGCTGAACATCGCAGCAGGTTGTTCCCGGACGGGTTGTTCGCTGATTTGTTCGGGTCGCGTCGGGGGCGTCCGTCGGTGCCTGGCGAGGTGGTCGCGACCGTGATGGTGCTCCAGGCGCTCGAAGGCTTGTCGGATCGGCAGGCGTGCCGGCGGCTGGCGACCGATATCGCGTGGAAGGCCGCTGCGGGCCTGGCGTTGACTGATGAGGCGTTCCATCACACGGTGCTGACGCTGTGGCGCAACCGGCTGCGTGCGAGCGGTGATCCTGATCGGGTGTTCCGGGTGGTGAGCGAGTTGATCGCTGAGTGCGGCGCGGTCGCGAAGAGCCACCGGCGGGTGCTGGACTCGACTGTGCTCGATGACGCGGTGGCGCGTCAGGACACCGTCACGATGCTGGTGAACCAGATCCGTAGGGTCCGCAAGCTCCACGGCGGGCTCGCCGATGTGTGGGTGCGCGAACGCAATCTCGACACCGGCGGGGCGGTGGTGGACTGGGGCGATCCCGGCGACGTGGAACGGCTCGTGAGCGAGCTCGTCGACGACGCCCTCGAACTGATCGGCACAGCAGAAGATCTCGACCTGGACGACGCTCAGGGCGACGCGGTGGCGTTGCTGGCGCTGGTCGCGGGCCAAGACGTGGAGCCCGGCGACGCCCCGGGACGGTGGCGCATCGCGCGCCGCACCGCGCCGGGGCGAGTGATCTCGGTGGTGGATCCCGAGTCGCGTCATGTGCATAAGTCGCGCAGCGTCCTACCGCGACGGCTACAAGGCCCACATCGCGGCCGAGCCCGACACGGGTCTGATCACCGCAGTGGACCTCACCGCGGGCGATGTCGGCGACGCGCAGGCCGCGCCGGCGCTGGTCGCCGACGAGCCCGCCGGCACCGAGGTGTACGGCGACAGCGCCTACGGCACCGGGGACCTGCGCTCCCATCTCGCCGAACGCGAGATGACCGCGGTGATCAAGCCGCCGCCGATCCAGACCGCAGTCGAAGGCGGCTACAGCATCGACGACTTCGACATCGACCTCGACGCCGGCACCGTGACCTGCCCCGAAGGCATCACCGTGACGATCAGCCCCAAAGCCACAGCACGCTTCGGCCGCCACTGCCGCACATGCCCGGCGCGAGCACGCTGCACCACCGCCAACCACGGGCGCACCATCAAAATCCACCCCCACCACCAGCTCCTCAAAACAGCCCGCAAACAGGCCCGCACCGACAGCTTCGACCACGACTACCGCCGATGGCGGCCAATGGCCGAACGCTCCATCGCCTGGCTCGTGCGCAACAACCGAAGATGCCCCTACCGAGGCATCCACAAAAACCGGCAATGGCTCACCACCCGCGCCGCAGCAGTCAACCTCAAACGACTCACCAACCTCGGAATCACACACAACGGCCGCCACTGGGCCATCAACTGACCACCACCACCACAAAACACCCCCAACAACCCACCGCGACACCCAAACCCAACCCGAACCCCACACACACAGCCCCGAACAGCCACCCCCACACCGCCAACCACCCCGCACCGCACACAACCGCCCACCGGACCGCCAAACCACGCCCGACACAAACACCATCTGACACGCCCACAAACGGCTTGCTCAGCACACTCCTAGCCCAACACGCCCAAACACACCAAACCACACCCCCAACAACCCGACACGACCCCCAACCGCCACCGACCCGCGAACCCCACGCTCACCAAAGGCCAATCGGTGGATTCAGGCTCAGTGCCCGTGTCAGTTGCCATGCGGGCAATCTACCTGTGGCGTGTGACGCGTATCTGTGAGCAGCAGGCGCAGCAGCACGAAGCGGGCATTCCAAGACGCCCGCCTCGCTACATCGATGTGCCGTCGAGGTGCTTGTAGTCGCGGCTGATGTGGCCTTCGTCGCAGAGCGCCTGCCACTGGTCGTCGTCCATGTCGAGGAGTCCCCGGAACACGTACTCGTTGGCGTCGCCCAGGATGCCGATTGGACGCCACGGCATCTCGGGGCCGTCCCAACGCCACTGGCGCCCCGGAAAGCTGTGCCAGCCCTGCTCGACCGAGCCGTTCTGGCGAAACCAGCAGCGGTCCGCAATGTGCGGATCCGTCCGAAGTTGTGACTCGCGCAGCACTTGACCAGCCGGTACGCCGCCCGCTTGGCATTGATGGAAGACCTCGGCTGAGGTGAGCTGCTGGGTCCAGGCGCTGATGCGGGCGTCGATCTCGTCATGGTGAACCATGCGGCCTTCAAGCGTGGCCAGCCGTTCATCTGATGCGAGGGGCGGCGCGCCGTCGCCGGCCGTCCGATCCAACAGCGCTGCGAGCGACCGCCAGTCGGCGTCGTTCTCGCATGCGATGACTGCCCACTCGTCGTCCTGGTCCGGCCGAGCCGGATCCACAGCGCAGCGATAGCAACCTTGGGGCGCACGCGCAATGGACCGATTGCCGAGCGGCTGATGACGGGTTCCGTTGGCCGCAGCGTCGATGAAGTACTCGCCGATGTGCTGCATCACGTTTTCTGACTGGGAGAACTCGATGAGCTCGCCGACGCCTGTTCCGCCGTCCCCGCCGTCCCCGCCGTCCCCGGCGCCGTCGCGACGGGCCAGTACTGCCAGCACGGCGAACGCAGCCGTCGCAGCGCTGGCGGGATCCATGTGGAAGACCGACGTCAGGCTTGTGGGGTCGTCGTCGGCGTAGCCGCGCAGCCCGGTCAGCCCGCACATCGCCTCGAAATTGGCGCCGAATCCCAGCCAATCGGCCGACGGGCCGTCGAGGCCCATGGGCGGCATCCGCAGCATGATCACGCGAGGGTTCGCTGCGTGGACCGTCTCCCAGTCCATGCCCAGCTTCGCTAACACGCCGATGGAGTTGTTCTCCACGATCACGTCGACGTGACCTAACAGCCGCTGCAGCGTCTCGCGGCCCAGCTCGGTGCGCGGGTCCAGCGTGCAGCTCAGCTTGCCCCGGCCGTGCGAGCTGAACATGTTCTGACGGTTCCACGGCCGCGGTCCCGGATCGTTGTCGGGGTAGCCGGACAGCGGCCCCAGCTCCCGCACAATCTCCGAAGGCGGACGTGCCATCAGGCCCCGCGTGGCGGTCGGGAAGACGAACGGGTTGTCGACCCGGATTACCTCCGCGCCGAGATCCGACAGGTACATCGTGCAGCCGGGGCCTGCCCACACCACCGTGAGGTCCAGGACACGGATGCCGTCGAGCGGCAGCCGCGGAGGCTCACGATCGGCCCGCTCATGCGAGTCGGCTGAGCTGGCTGACGCATCGCTCGCTGCAGCCTCGCTGACCGAAGCGTCCCGGCGGGAGCGTTCAGCGGCGTGGGCACGCGTCGCAGCGTCGTGCTCGCCGAGCAACGGAGCCGGCGCCGGCACCTCGGGCCCAGCATCCGATGGCGAATCCGAGCCAGCGTGCAATCGGAATGGCGCTGTGAGCTGGGTCACGGTCCCAGCGACCGGATGGGTGACGTCGACGAAGACACCGCGGGAGACGAAATGCTCGTCGTCGAGCACATCGACCGGTGCGTTCAGAGGCGTCACCGCCCACTTGTGGACCTGCGCCGCTGCCGCCACGCTCGCCTTGGAATGGCTGAACAGCCACGTGTACAAGGCAGTCTCGACCATGTCGGGCAGGTCGGGATCGAACACCCACCGGGGACTCGCGAATCGTTCGGCCAGCGAACTGCCTTCTTCGCCATCGCCCAGCCCCAGCCCGGCCGCAGCCAGCGTCTGCACCATCCGGGGCACCCACGTGGGGAGGGTGAACACGAGCGCCCAGCCATCCGTCACGGGGTAGAAGCCGACGGGCGATGCCCGCTGAGGCTGACGGGGCTCGCGTGCCACATCGGTACCGGTGTACGCCTGGTAGATGAGGTACGAGCTGCGCCGGTCGATCGTGCCCGCTTGTGCCTCGAAGGCTGACACGTCCACATGTGCAGGCCGTCCGCTGCGCTGGCTGATGAGGTACGCAGCCAGCGTTGGCACTGCTGCCAGATTGCCGACCTGATACGAGGTGACATCACCGCTCAGCTTCACCGGCTCGCGCTCGTCGATGCCGGTGCCCCACATCGGCCCGCCCATCGCGTAGGTGACGATGTCGCTGCCCTGATAGCCGGCCTCCGCATAGGGGCCCGTCCGGCCGAACGGCGTGATCGAGGACAGGACGATGCCAGGGCGCAGACTGCACATCGTCTCGTAGCCGAGCCCGATGGCATCGAGGTGTCCAGGAGCGAATGACTCGATCACGATGTCGGAATCCGCCACGAGCGACCGGACGAAATCGACGTCGTCAGTGCTCGGCGACGGCACGCCGAGGTCGGCGATCACGCTCCGCTTGTTGGTGTTCAGGTGCAGGAAGAGCGGCGAGCGCTCCAGGTTGCCGGCCCCTGATGGCGTTCCCGAAGGGCCCCACGGACCGTGGCGACGCGCCGGATCACCACCCGGCGGCTCCACCTTGGTGACGTCAGCGCCGTGGTCGGCGAAGAGTTTGCCCAGGTACGGACCCGAGATTCCCGTCGCCAGTTCCAGCACTCGAATGCCGGCCAACAACTGGCTCACTGATGCCCCCTTGTCCGGCCCCGAAGGCCAGTCCCGACGCGGCAAGTATGGCCGATGACCCAGATTCTCTAGCCCGGCGGCCGGTCAGCCCGGCGGCCCGTTAGCCCATCGTTGCCAGGATCGGGGCCAGCGCGACGAGCAGCTCGTCCACGTCATTGTCGCCGTCGATGCCGAGCAGATTGGCAGTGATGGCGATGCCGAGGTCGAGCGCGGGCACATATGTAGCGATAGTGCGGAAGCCCGGCACGCCGCCGCCGTGAGAGTAGACCGTCAGACCCATGACGTCGTCGGTGTTGATGCCCAAGCCGTTGTTGTCGGCGGGATCCGGATGCCCAGTCGTCATGAGGGCGATCTGGCTCGCATCGAGGACGTCGCCTGCAAAAAGGCCTCGGATCAGCAGCGCCACGTCGCCGATGCGCGCTTCGATGCCGCCGCCGGTCCACCCGACGGAGCGGGCGAGCTCTTGGGGCATCGTGCCGATGTCGACATAGATAGCGCCTTGGAGGGAGATCCGGTTGTCGCCGGTGAGCCCTAGGATCGATCCGAGCACGGAGGCGAACGTGCCACCGACGTACCCGTTTGCGGTCGGTTCGGGCGGGAACTCGCTGGGCGTCAGGTAGGTGTGCGACAGGCCAAGCCGATCAAACACCCGAGTCCGGATCTCATCTGCGGCTGTGTTGCCGGTGACGGCTTCTATGAGCAAGCCCGCAGCGACGTAGCCGGTGGTGTTGTAGTGGCGCTCAGTGCCCAACTCGGCCACTGGTCCATAAGCCGCAGCGAACTTCAGGATCTCCTCGGGCGTAATCGGTACATCCAGCCGTGACACCGCAAGTTGGTAGAACCTCGGGTCGACGGCGAACTCCACGAAGCCTGAGGTATGCCCGAGCAGGTCCCGCACGGTGACCGCCGCGGCGTGCTCGTACCCCGGCGCCCAGTCGTCGCCCAGGTAGCGCGCGACGGGCACGTCGAGGTCGACCAGTCCTTCGGCGACGAGCTGCAAGATGACCGCAGCGGTGACGGACTTGGTCACCGACCCGATGCGGACGTGGTGATCGGGGGTCATTGGCGCGCCGGTGGCGATATCGCTCACGCCCCAGGCGAAGGCGACGGGCTCGGCGCCTCGAGAGCTGACGGCCAGCACGACGCCGGGAGCCCCGGTCTCGTCCATCCATCCCAAGACGGCAGCACTGAGCGGGTCGACAGACTCGTCGTCCGGCTCAGCGGCGACTTCGGGTTCGCTCGCAGGTGCAGCCGTCGTCGCTGATGCAGCCGTCGTCGCTGTCGTTGTCGCTGGTGCAGCGACGGTCGTCGGAGCCGGCGGGTCCGTCGCCGGGATCGGCGCACCGGTCGTCGTGGGCGCGGCAGACGTGACTGGCGGTGCCACCGCTGTCCCAGCAGTCGACGCGTCGTCGGAACTGCTGCACGCGGTTGCAAGCAAGCCGAGACTCAGCAGGGCGCATACGAGTCGCTTCATGCGCGAAGCGTACGGACTTCTGCGGGAGGCGGGCGAGTCATCGGCGCCTGGTGAGTGGCGGGAGGGAACCTCCCCCTCCCGCTCTCTTAGAACCGTACGTGACAGTCTCCCGTCATACGGCTCCCACAGTCCGGCGTGGGGTTGAAGCGAGGAGGTGCCAGTGAGCAAAGAGTTGTGGCTCGCGCTGACGGGCAGCGTCGAGCCATCTCCATGCTTTGGTGGGTTGGCCTCGCAATCGTTTGAACTTCTGCATTGCCCATCGGACAATATGTTCGTCGATGCGCGCTGCGATGGAATACAACTCGGAGCGGTAGAAGGCCCCGTAGTAGTTGAACCAGCCTCGGACCTGGGCGTTGATGGCCCCGGCGAGTCCGGCGAGGTCCGTTGCGCTGCGACGGTTGAGGTGCCAGTCCCTGATCTGTTTGCCGATCGCCTGCTTCGCCTTGGGGCTCATGGCTGGTGAGAAGCTCACGAAGAAGCCCCGTCGGCCACGGGCCAGGCGGCCCCGGAAGGTGTAGCCGAGAAAGTCGAAGCTGGTGTGCTCCGCCTCGTCACGGCGCTTCGTGTCTTTGCAGTACACGATCTTCGTCTTGTCGGGATGCAGCTCAAGGCCCAGGGACCCGAGCCGCTCGACGAGGCCGGCCCACAGTTGTCGGGCCTGTTGCTCGGTGTCGCAGTGGATGACCACATCATCCGCGTAACGCTCGAACGGACAGCGGGAGTGTTCCCGGTCCATCCATCGGTCGAACGCATAGTGCATGAAGAGGTTCGCGAGCAGCGGCGAGATCGGAGATCCTTGTGGGGTTCCCCTCTCTCGCGGCGCGTGGGTTCCGTCTGCCATCGTCATGGGGGCTTTGAGCCACCGTTCGATGTAGAGCAGCACCCAACGCTCGTCGGTGTGGTGAGCGACCGCCTTCATGAGCAGATCATGGCCAACGCTGTCGAAGAAGGCCCGGACATCGAGATCGAGCACCCAGTCCTTGTTCCGACAACGCTTGCGAGCCACGGCCAACGCGTCGTGGGCACTTCGCCCAGGCCGGTATCCGTAGCTGTCGGGGTGGAAGATCGGCTCAAGCTTCTCTTCCAGCAGCATCGCGGCTGCAGTCTGAGCCACCCGGTCTGCCACATTCGGCACACCGAGAACCCTGACCCCGGCCCCATGATCCTTCGGTATCTCAACCGCTCGCACCGGCCCCGGGAAATAGCTCCCCGAGGACATCCGATTCCACAGCTTGTAGAGGTTGTCCACCTCGTCGGCCGCGAAATCGTCGATGCTCACAGCGTCCACGCCCGGCGCTCCACTGTTCGCTCGGACCTTCTCCCACGCCTCGAACACGAGACGCTTCCGAATTTCAAACGACTTCAACTTCTTCTGCTTCGGTCCATCTGTCGGTTCCTCCCCCGAAGGGTTGACCTCCAAACGACCTTGAACTGCCCGGCCCCTTCGCTCCGGCCCCATTACAGGGCCCTCACCGCTACTACGAGCCGGTCCGCCCCTGTGCCCCGCATCGGTACTCTCCCACTCGCAGTGTCCGCTGCTTGTGGTTCTCCCTCTCGCGGCCAAAAACCCTGGCCGTCTCTATCGGGGCGACAGGTTCTCCTGTTCCATGCCAGCGCCTGCGATGAGCTCACGCCACCTATACACCGGGCACCGCCGGGGCCACATACAGGCAGCTCCCCGACTGAGGGCCCACCATGGCGAGCCTTTGTCCCGGGACCACCCACAGATCCCAGTTTCGATGCCATCGTTGTTTCGTTTCGATGCGTCAGCAGTGGTTCACACATGTTCGTCTTCTCATCGCACACCCGCCCCGCTCACAGCGAGACGTCAACCGCAGCGCTCACCACCCCGGCTCTTGACCGACGCAGCCTGCGGTGGTTTGGGATCTCCGCCTGCACGGCGACCCCGGAGGACCTACCTCCATCACTGGCACAGCACGGATCGTGCCGACGATCTTCTACATCATCATCACTTCCCTTCAGGACACACGTGGGTGCCCGAAACCCTGTCGTGGCTGGTCAGTCGGCTTTTCGATATTCGTTGGCTAGTCCGCCGCAGCGTGTTACTCGGCCAATTCGAAGCTGCTGTCCGTTGGCGTTCGGCGGTTGCGTCGGCGCTGGGGGCCGTTGATCGAGCGAGCGGTGGGGTCGGTGAGCGTTGTAGTGGTCGATGTAGTCGATCGCGAGCCGCTGGAGCTGGTGTTGGTTCCAGATGATGGTGCGGTCGAGGGTGCGTACGGCACTGGCAAGTCGTCGTATCTGCGCATGTGCGCAGCCCACTTGAGGCAGCTTGGGGCGCGGACGGTCGAGTTCAACGCGTGGCAGCAGGGCCACACGGGACCCCCGCTGATCGACATGGTTGCCGCGCTGGCCGCGAATCTGCACGGCAAGGGTTCCTGGGAAAAGGTGAAGACGACCGCAAAGCAGGTCGGATGGCGCACGGCGGGCTATCTGACCAGAGGCATCGTTGCTCCGAACGAGCCTGATGATTCCTCGATGTTCGATGACTGGATCGACATCGAGACCAACATGTCCGAATTCAAGGAATCACTGCACGCCCAGGTGCAAGAGTGCGGTGGCAAGCTCGTGATCTTCGTGGACGAGCTTGACCGATGCGAGCCGATCTACGCACTGGACCTGCTCAACAAGGCACGGCACCTGTTCGACGTGCCCGGGGTCGTGATCGTCTTTGGGATCAACCGTGCCGAACTCGGGCACGCCGTCGAGACTCAGTACGGACCGGATTGCGACGTGGACGGCTACCTGCGCCGCTTCGTGGACCTCTCGATACAACTGCGCCAGCCGACAACCGAAGAGTGGGTCACCTGCCTGACTGGCATCTGTGAAGGATTGTCGGACTGCAGCCCGACGTTGAGCGACGGCGAACTCGTCACTCGGAAGCTGCTGACGCTGCTCGCGGACAACTGCGGCGGACGCCTACGCGATGTGGAACAGGTAGCGCGGCACGTCAATATGCTCCTGCCGCTGCCGAACTACAGGCAGCTATGGCCCCGGTGGGTGATCTGTTTGCTGACGCTCAGATACGTGGACCGAGGCTGCTACGAACGGTTCGTCACCGGAGCGACAGACGAATGGGAAGTGCTCCAGGTTTTCCGCAAGCACCTGCTGCGCGACGACGCCGTGAGTCGTCGAGCGCTCATGGATGCCGTCGTGCTCTCGCTGCCGGGCGAGTGCAGGATGCCCTATGTCGAGGACGAGTTCGTCGACCTCTACTTGAGAAGGACCGATGGCGATCAATTGGCTCTTCGTCTTTTGTTGGGATGAGGGTGGGTTGAGGGTCCGCTTGTAGGGGTCGAGGCCCTGCTGGGATCGGTGTTGTGAGATGCCGAACCCTGGAGGGCCTCGATGAAGCGTGATGTTATGTCGGTGCGGCTGTGGCTGCCGCGGATCGAGGTGCTGGGGGTGATCGTCGACGCGCCCGGGGAGTTGGTGGTGCGGGTGGCCTCGACGGTTCGCCGCCCGTGGTGTCCCGATTGCGGGACCCCGAGCGGCAAGGTCCACGACCGCCGGGACAACAAGGTGCGGGACTTGGAGGTGTCGGGGCGGCCGGTGACGCTGATCTGGGAGCGGCGGCGGCTGGTGTGCGAGCCGTGCGGCAGCCGTTTCGTCGAGGGCCATCAGGGGTTCGAGGGTCGCGTCACGGCGCGTCTGGCCCGCCGGCTGGTCAAAGACGCCCGTGCGATGACGGTCAACGCGGCAGCCAAACGCCACCAGGTGAGCTGGAAGCTGGTGAACTCGCTGGTGGTCGCATGGGCGGGGCTGGTCGGCGAGCACCGCCGCCGGCAAAGATGCCGGGTGCTGCTGGTGGACGAGACCTCGATCCGCAAACGGCACCGCTACGTGACGGTGATCGTCAACGGCGACACCGGCGAGGTGCTCGCCATGGTGCCCCACCGCGACACCCAGGCGCTCAGCGCCTTCCTGGCCGCCCAAGGGCCCCGATGGTGCAAAGCCGTGAAGGTCGTCGTCTCCGACGGCTCCAAGGCGTACAAAGCCGCGATCGATAAGCGGCTCGGCCACACCCGCCACGTCCTGGACCGGTTCCACGTCGTCAGATGGTTCCAAGCCGGCCTGACCGCGGTGCGCCGCGACATCCAGCGCCGCCCCGAAGGCTCGGTGCCGGCGTTCGATCCCGAGGTGTTCCGAGCGCGGTTCTTGCTGATGCGCCGGCCCGACAAGCTCGACGCCGCCGAGCAGAAACGGCTCGACGCCCTGTTCGCCGCCCATCCGCGGCTCAAAGCAGCCTGGGACGCGCTCGCCGAGCTGCACGGCCTCTACCTTGCCGACGACCGCGAAGGCGCCCTCGAAGCGCTCGACCGGTTCGCCGACATCTATGGCACCGGGCACATACCCGAGTTCAGCGACACCGTCGACACCTTCCTCGCGTGGCACAACCAGATCCTCGACTGGCACCACGCCGGGCGGCCCAGCAACGGCCGCATCGAAGGAACCAACAACCTGCTCCAAGTCCTGCGACGCCGAGCCCACGGCTTCACCAACTACGCCAACTTCGAAGCCCGCGGCCTCCTACTAACATGAACCCCGCCGAGCCCAGCAGCCCGAATCCCAACAAAAGACGAAGGCTCGATCAATTGGACGCTCAAGAAGCATTTCGGCACTTTGACCGAATTCTCGACCTTGGCGATCTCGGCGCAATGCCATCGCTTGAAGTCCTCCACAGAACTATCGAGATCGCAGCACCGAACTAGATCTAAAACTGACGGAGGTCGATGCTCCTATGTGTGTCAAGTGGTGAGTTGGGTGAGGTGTTGTTGGTAGCGGCTCGGCGAGGTCCCGGTTGTGGCGCAACAGGCACTTCGCTGACCTGCGGCTACGTGTGGGTGCCACGGGCACCTGCGACGGATCGATGCAGGCTTCTCGGACAGGCACGCATACGGTGCTGGGATCTTATGTACCGCAGCTGTTCAAGACAGCGTATGAGCCATCGTGGCCGTTGAAGAAGCATTTGCCGTTTTTCTTGCGGATATAACCGCCCTCAATGGGGTAATACTGGTCGGAACCTTGGTTGTTGCTGCCGGTGGCCTCATTGTGGGCTTCGACAGTGTTTTCTATGACCAGCTCGCCCTCGTCGTCTTCCTCTTCCCAGACTTCCGGACTGGGTGCTTCGGGCGGTTCTTCCGGCGACCGCTGGACGTTGTTAGGGTTGGACAGGTCGTCCGGGGCATCCGGCCTCGGCTGGCCGTCTTTATAATAATGCCGTCTTATTTCTGCTTCGCTGAGCCGCCAGCTATTACTTCCCGCTCTGTAATAGCGGGAATAGTGGACGTTTCCGTCGGGAGAGACGAAGAGTGTTACAAGAAAATCGGTGTAGTGATCGAGGCTACATCTATACTGGCCGACCGTCACAGTGAGCGCATCCGAACTGATGCCGCAACCCAAATGGCTTACAGTTGCTGTAGCTATCCAGTTATAGAGGATGGTATCCAGTATTTCGCGCGATATGGGATCATCTGCCGGATGGCATTCACCCGAGATAAGGGTATTTAGATCCAGGCAAAGAAATCTTTGAACTCTATTTACGAGGCTTGCGGCTTCATGCTCAGGAGCCGCATCAGTCCCCTCGGGTAGGTTCTCGTGAGTCTCTTCCTCTAAGTTGCCCCAGGTCAGTATTTCGTCATCTTCGTCAGGTGTCTGGGCTTGGGCGGGGTGCGCCGTTGGCAGCGCCAATGCCAGGATACAGATTAACGCCACCATGCCAAAGACCGTTTTATATGCCGTGATTTCTCTCATAATATCATTCTATTCCCTTGTTTTTCAAGATGCCCATATATTACTGCCATCCTAAGATTATACAAACATGAGTATTGTCCCCCTACCAACAGACCGCCTACGGGCATCCCAGCCGACATCATCGTCTGGCTCAGCGCGGCCGCGACAGTCGATGTCACGATCGTCTCGGCTTCGGCTGCGTCCGTCACAGCAGCAGAACTGTCAACAAGGTCCATGGGCATTACACCTAGACGCGGCAATCACCGCAACTGCGACGAGCAGGGCAACGCGGTGTCTGATTCGGAGTTTCATCGGTTTGCTGTTTCTCCTGCTCGGTCCCTGTGCGCGGGCCAAGCAAGACAATTGGAGCCTTCACAAAATGTTGGGATGAGGGCTGCTGGGCTCGGCGGGGTTGATTATGTCAGGAGGATGCCGCGGGCTTCGAAGTTGGCGTAGTTGGTGAAGCCATGGGCGCTGCGGCGCAGGACTTGGAGCAGGTTGTTTGTGCGGTCGATGCGGCCGTTGCTGGGCCGCCCGGCGTGGTGCCAGCCGAGGATCTGGTTGTGCCAGGCGAGGAAGGTGTCGACGGTGTCGCTGAACTCGGGGATCAGCCCGGTGCTGTAGATGTCGGCGAACCGGTCGAGCGCGGCCATCGCGCCTTTGTGGTCGTCGGCAAGGTAGAGGCCGTGCAGCTCGGCGAGCGCGTCCCAGGCTGCCTTGAGCCGGGGGTGGGCGGCGAACAGCTCGCCGAGGCGGGCCTGCTCGGCTTCGCTGAGCTTGTCGGGTCGGCGCATGAGCAGGAACCTGGATCGGGACACGTCGCGGTCGAAGGCGGGCACCGAGCCCTCGGGGCGTCGCTGGACGTCGCGTCGCACGGCGACCAGCCCTGCTTGGAACCGGCGCATGTGTGAATTGCCAATTTCCTAGCACCCACGCGGGTTTTGGAGCCCGGTCCAGAGTCCGTCAGAACGCGAAGTCTCGTAGTTTTGAACGCGTCGGTCCCAAATTCTGAACGCACCACAGTAATTTTCGCTGGTCAGACCGCCACGTGGGATGTTCTCGCGGGATCCAAAACCGCAGGTCAGAAAGCATTTCCGCAGGCAGGCGCGCCGGGCGATGTGCAGACCAGAATGCAGATCGCGGACCCGTTGCGAGAATCACCGAGCGCCAAACGACAACCGAGCCTTGTTGGCACATCTGTCAACGATCTGTCGCTCGCCCGGGTTCCCGCATCGGCCGCTAGCAATTGGGGAGGTCTCTGAGGTTGTTGCGTTCTGTGTCGTCACGATCGGTCCTCAGGTACTTGCCATTCGGTCCGTTAACGACTCTGATCTCGGTGCGACCGGTCATCCACCGAACGTGATATGTGGGCCCTTCGCCTTTTGTTGGGATGAGGGTGGGTTGAGGGTCCGTTTGTAGGGGTCGAGGCCCTGCTGGGATCGGTGTTTACAGACGCCGAACCCTGGAGGGCCTCGATGAAGCGTGATGTTATGTCGGTGCGGCTGTGGCTGCCGCGTGTCGAAGTGCTGGGGGTGGTGGTCGACGCGCCTGAGCGGCTGGTGGTGCGGGTGCGCTCGACGGTGCGCCGCCCGTGTTGTCCTGATTGCGGGACCCCGAGCGGGAAGGCTCATGATCGCCGGGACCGCGAGATCCGCGACTTGGAGGTGTCGGGCCGGCCGGCGACGCTGGTGTTCGAGCAGCGGCGCATGGTCTGCGGCGTCTGCGGCGGCCGGCGGTTCATGGAGGACCACCCGGCGTTCGAGGGCCGTGTCACGGCGCGTCTGGCCCGTCGGCTGGTGGCCGACGCGCGTCAGATGACGGTCAACGCGGCGGCGAAGCGTCACAAGGTGGGCTGGAAGCTGGTCAACGCTTTGGTGGTGGCCTGGGCGGGTCTGGTCGCCGACCATCGCCCGCTATCCCGACAAGCAGCCCACCGGATGGGGTCCACGCAGCAACGCACAGCGTCGATGCCGGGCATCGATGCGCTTCCCTCCGGGAGCATTGGAGGCGTCTCGGGGCCAGTTCGGCAACTGTTCCGTTGGCCGTCTTGAACGCCTCGAACATCTCGCCGGCCGTGTCGATGCGCCGAGGCAGCGACTTGATGGCTGCTCGTGCTGCGTCGCGGCCCCGAGGGTGGCCGCCGAGTCCGTCGGCCACCGCGACGAGCCGTCGCCATCAAGCCAGGAGAGAGCGTGGTCCTGGTTCTCCTCTCGCGGCCCCAGTTCGCTGAGCCACGCCGCGCTCACTGCTCCGGCGGAGAGGTGCCGCCCCTCGATGGTCACACTGATAGCGCTTCTTGTCGCTGTGCTCATGGCGATGCAGCCTGGCGTCGCTGGCGCAGTCGAGGCAAGGAATTCGCCGGACGCGAGATGCTTCGCGCCTGGAGAACACGGCGACACGGTGCGATCGCATTGGCCTTCACAAGTCTGTTGGGCACGGCGTGCGACACAGCTCGGCGCCGGTCGACTTGATTGGATCGGGCGTCTCCGGTAGGCCGTCGACATCCGTCGCCAACGCTGACACAACCGATCCGAAGGAAATCGAACAAGAATCCACCACCTTCGGGCTGTGCTGTCCCCCAGTGGGGACCGCTGTGCGGAGCGCGGCGCTGGCTGCCTCGATGCCTTCGACAGCGGTGAGTGGGTTGCTTCGTCACTGACGTCGTCGGTGCCGCGTGTCGTATCGGCTATGGCGAGTCCTGAATCGCATTGCCGTTGCGAGCAGGAGGTCTGGTGGATGCGTTGTGATCGTTTGGCAGAATCTGCGCATGCTTGACCTAAGTTCTGTTGCCGTCGTTCTGGCTGTCGGCGTCGTCATGTTCCTCGCCGGAGTCGCTGTGGGCCGGGGACCGGTGCGCCGCCGCCGCGACGCGGAGGTGGGCCACATCGTCGATCGCGCTGTCGAGGCGTCGAGCCAGAGAATGCAGGAGGCATCGGCGCCGATTGCTGAACGGGCTGTGTCTATCGATGCTCGGCTGCAAGGCGTCGATCAGGCGGTCAGAGCCCTTCAGTCTGAGGCTGCCACTGACCGCGGCACCATCAAGAACCAACTTGAAGGCGTCGCGGACACGACGCGCCGGCTGAGCCAGGTGCTCGACAAACCCACATCGCGCGGAGGCTGGGGCGAAGGCCATGTGGAAGGCGCTTTGCGGGCGGCAGGTTTCCTTGAGGGCGTCGACTACGACACCCAACGGGCGCTGCCCAACGGCGGGAAGCCTGATTTCACCGTCTACTTGCCCAGGGGCCTCAAGCTCCATGTGGACGTCAAAGTGCCCCAAGAGAACTTCCAACGCTACGCGGATGCCTCGGACGCGACAGAGCGGGAGGACGCCAAGAAGGCTTTCATGCGCGATGTCGACAAGATGGTGAAGGACCTCGCAGGGCGCAAGTACTCCGCGCACGATGACTCCATCAGCCTGGTCGTCATGTGCGTGCCCAACGAGAGCATCTACGCGTTCATGCACGAGGCCGATCCCCTCATCATCGACAAGGCACTCAAGCGCGGCGTGGTGCTCTGCTCGACCTCGACGCTGTTCGCTGTGCTCGCTGTCGTGCGTCAGTCCGTCAAGAACTTCCAGCTCGAAAAGAGGACCGGCGAGGTGCTCAAGCGCCTTGACGAGTTCCACCAGGAATGGAGCCGATTCGCGACCCAACTAGAGACAGCCGACAGGCAATTCGGAACATTCAGCAAGTCATGGGGCTCACTGTCGGGCACTCGCCGAGACAAGCTCCAAGAGACCGTCGAACGAATCCGCCAGATCGAGCACAGCAACACTGAACCCGCTGACGGCGAGCACGCCGTAGACAGCGATCGACAGGCATCGATAATGGCACCAGACACGTCGAAGATCGCAGCAGCAGACTGACAGAGCCAGCGTCGTTGTCTGAGAGTGCGGTGCCCTCAGCGGCCCTCGGGGCATCGGTTGTCATGAGGCGACTGAATTCAACGCTGAAGGCTGCGTCCCGCCGTCTTCGATACTTCCTTATGGCCGATCCCGTGTAGCTGTGTCGGGACGCTGCTAGACAGGCCATATGGCCAACCGCACCATGTCAGAAGAACACAAAGCCGCGATCACGCGCGGAGCCTGAGGCGAGGCGAGCGGCACGCGCCTGCCGACTCTCTGCGACGTGATCCGACCAATCGGCGCGCTCTGCTTCGGGACAAGATCTGCATCGGCCGCAGCGCCGAGTCGATGCCGCTCTTTCGCCTACGGCGGCGTCAGGAAACGTTCATCTCCCGGCGTCGCCGGTACTGAAGCGTTTCGAGCAGAAATCTGCAGTAGGTCTGCGCTGTGCCGATTGCAAGCTGAGCGTGCCGTGGTCCGAGACCGGTGCTGGGCCGTGTGCGGCCGTGGTCGGGTGCGTATTCGTTCCGGAGTTCGGCAATGCCGTCGGTGACCTGCGACAGGTTCGACAGGATTCGCACGATGGTGTTGCGCCCTTTGGCGGTCGGGGCGATCTCGTCAGGGTGGGCTTTGAGGGCTTTCTGGACGGCCCTGACGAGCGCGGGCATGTCGGAGCGGTCGTTGTACTCGACTCCGAGTTCTTCGAGGACATGCTTGCTGGTTGCCTCGATGAGCGACTTCGCAGCGCCGATCGCCAATGGCGGATCGGAAGGGTCGAGCCGACCGAGGTGCTCTTCGATGGACACCGGGTCGCGAAGGTGCTCCAGCGGCAGATCTGGGCCTTTCGATGCCTCGGTCGGATGGATCAGTCCTTCGTCATCGAGTTCGTAGCCGTCACGTTGGAGAAGGCGTCGCAGTCTTGTGAGCGCCTGCTGTCGATTCGTCGGGTCGTGTGGCTCGATCCACGAGACGACTTCCTCGAAGACCCGCAGCCCTCGGTCCACCTGTTGGGGATCGGTCCAGTCGATGGCCTCGGCGTATGCGTCGAACAGCTGCCGCCGCGCGCCTGACTCATCCGGTTCGGGTCCTGCTGTGAAGCCCTCGGCCTCGAACGCATCTGCGATCGTTCGCAGAATCCCCCACCCGACGCTCAGTTCCCGGACTTCGAGCCGAACTCGTCGATGGATCAGGTCCGCAGCCACGGCGCTGGACGCTAGCCAGCGCCGACGCCATGCCTGCAACGGCGCTTGCCCCGCTTGTCCGACTGTTCCGTGTCGAGTTCGGTATGTTCGTGTTCATTGCCTAGACGCCGCAATATCGCCGCGCATCCGAACATTTATGTAGCTGCTGGCAGCTGGCCGGGCGGCCCGTTGCGACACAACGCGCCCCCGGAAGCACATCTGGCTCGTGCGATGTGTCTTCGGCTGCGTGAGGCTGCTGCTTCGTGGGTGCTCTCGGATCTGGCCCGAACCGCCGGCATCTCCGAAGGAGTCCTGTACAAGGTGCTGAACGGCTCGACCTGGGGGGACGTCGTCACGATCGCACGGCTCGAACGGGCTCTCGGCATGGCTCTGTGGGGCGACGAGCACCTCGCCGGCCACGAACGACTCGGCTGAGCCCGCTCGAACGGTGCAGCCGGGGGTCGGCAATCCGGCGAAGCCCGCCGATGACGAGCTGCACGGTGTCCTGAAGCGTTGACTTCGCGAAGAAGAACAATCTGGGTTCAGCACGATAAGGCGACGGCAATTGGGAATGGACTGGCGCCACAGCGTCGAGAGCGAGTATCGGCCTCACGACTCGGCGATCTGTTGAGTTTGCCCGAATCCGCTGCCGTTCGCAATCGAGCGATCTAGGCAGGTTCGTAGCGACGCTGCGCGAGCGACGACTGACTCTCGTAGGTCCCTGTACTGCTGCGCGACTCCTGGGGTGCAATCTCTGCGTCCGCACCTCGCACTCGACCCTCGGGCACCACCAGATGCGCTTGCGCCACCGCACCTCGCACCCGGCGCCGCCCGGACCCGGCGCGTCGCGCAGCCGCACCTCCCGGCGGCCCTTGGACCGCGCCCGCGCACCGCACGCACCGCACCACACCGTCTGCGCGTCGGGCGTCTGCACCCACACCACGATCTCGCCGCCCTCGACGCGAACCCCCGTGATCTCCACGCGATCCGCGCCCCCCAACACCACAGAACTAACTTCAACCACCAGGGGCCTCCCGAGTCTTGGACTGTTCAACAAGTCACAAGAATCGGCGAGGCCCCTCCCTCAACGGTGGACCCTCACATCACCCAGGTCCCAGCTTCGATGAGAAGAGCCCCAAATGTCTCGCACTTCGTTGCCGATCACGCCCGTCGCGTCCAACAGGTTCTGGGTGGCGCTCGCGATGTTGATCGTCCCTGACTGCCCTGTCCGTGCCTTTTCGAAGATTCGAGGGACTTGATTGCGCTCAGCATGCGGGCATCGATGCTCGTGTCGAGATGAGAGTCCTGGGACTCGTGCAGGCGTTGGATTGCTCGGCCGAATCCTCTGTCACGACAGTCCCAGTAGCTCGTCAGAAAATCGTCGAAGCTGTAGCCGTGTGCAGCCAATCCTTCGACGGTCGTGAACGGCGCGAACTTGTGTGATGAGCCGAGGGCTTCGCTCGGGTCGGCGGGCGCGAATCTTCCCGAGTAGCAGATTCTCGACAGTCCGAGGCCATCTGGGTGCTCCGCTTCGACAGACACGATTCCAGGGTTACCCAGCCAAAACAGCCCTACGAGATCGTGCAGCGGCGCGACCCACTTCTTCAACACTTCGCCGATCTCGACTTCGCCGGTCACGATGAAGTGCGACTCCAGTTCGACTTCAACTCGGTTGTCGGATTGATCAGTCCTGACTCCTATGTGCAGTTCCACGGCTGCACCGTTCACGCTCGCCTTATGGACTACCGGCTCAGGGCGCGTGAACACGCGGTCTTCGCGGTCCCAATGCTGATCCAAGTTGTGCTTACGACCCTTGCCTGGCGGCAGGTCGCTCCAAGGAAGTGCAGCCGTGAACTCGATATGGATGCTCTGCACGGGGTCCGACTTATCGAACCAAGTGCTCGGCGAGTCGACATGCCACGGTCCACGCCACACCTCGTGCGAGTACGTCTTGTAGTCAGTGACGGTGTTGGTGAGAGTGGCGTCGAAGAGGCTGATCGACGATCCCTGCGTCTTTCCCCACATCAGTTCACGCTGCATCGAGTCAACGGGGCGCCGTCGGGACGCTCCGCGATCACCCGAAGGCGGATTGCTTGCCAGTAGCAGACTCCATTCGCCGTCGTCAGCAATCGTCATGATGTCTGCCTCACGGCGTTCGGGCAGGGGGTCAAGGTCTCCGTCGCCGTTGAGATCGGCAGCATCGGGGCTTCGACGCTTCCGGACAATCCGAGCAGGCGAGTTCGGAACCCAATGTTGTCGGTGGGCACCGGTGTCACGCGTTTACGGTCACGACGTGATGACGCCAATGCCCTCGGCGTCAGCGTCCTCGGAGGCCCACTCGGCCTCTAACTTGGCGCGTATCTGGGCTTCGGCTTTCACCCGCTGAGCCTCAGCGGTTCGGTGTCGGTCGGCCAACCCGGTGGCTTCGTAGGCAAGTCGCGCGGCTTGGACAGATTCGTGGGCATCACGCAGCTCGGCGGTCTCGGATGCTGCATCAGCAATCAACATGGCGAAACGCGCTGCGCCTGAAGCCTCAGCTTCGAGCGTGTCGGCGTTCGGGTACCGGGACTCGGCGTGCGTGCGAGTTCGGGCGACGTCGATGTGCTTGGCGCGCGAAGCCAAGTGGGCGTCATGCTCGGCGGCGATCCATTCAGCCTGCAGCTTGGCGGCAGCGGCGCACCGCTCGGCCTGTAACTTGGCGACCTTGACTTCGGCGGCCTTCCACTCGGCATGCCTCTTAGCAACGTCGGCGTATTGGTCGCTGCGGGCCGCCGCAGCCTGAGCGTCCGCGTGGCTCTCGGCATCCCCGAGCGTGCCTCCGGCACCTCCGAGCAGACCCCGGGCAGCCCGGGCTTCGCCGTGGGCCGCTGTGGCTTCGGCGGCAAACTCGTCATACGACCTGACGGCTTCGTCGCATCGCTCGGCCGCTGCGACCAGCTCGGCATCGGCAGCGATGAGTTGCTGGTCGCTGTCACCGAGCAGCTCGTCTCGGGCATCGTTGCACTGAATTATGGCTGCGGTGTACATCTCTGAGGCGTCGTCGAGCAGCCGGTCGACCCAGGCGCGCAGCCCCTCTGGATCGGCTAGCAGTTCGGCGCGTCGCTCAGCGACGAAGTGGTGCTTGGCGAGGTTGCGCTGCTCGCGGATGTCGCCAGCGGCGAGCTGCTGGATGGCTTCGTACCGTTTCTCAGACGATTGCACAAGGGCTTCGGCTTCGGCTAATTGCTCGTCGGTGTGCCACCGTTCGAATGCGGCGAGGCAAGCGTCAGCGGCTTCGGCACGGCGTTCAACGGCCTTGGCCAATTCGGCTCTAGCGGCACTCCACGCGGCGCTGGCGTCGCGCAGCTTGGCGTCCGCTTCGGCAGCAGCAGCTTCGGCAGCGGCAGCGTCGTCGTATAACTTGGCAAAGGCAGTGCGCCGCTGGGCTGCGCCGACAGCGGCTTCGGCGCGCCGCTCAGCTCCCGCGAACAGCTCAACTGCTTCGGCCGCATTGGCGGCGACTGCTCGGGCCTCGGCGTGCCAACCGACGTGGAGCAGGCAGGTGTAAGTGTCGCCGCGTTCGACGGCGTCGAGCACTTGGGCTGCGTCGAGAACCCGGGCGGCGGGGCCTAGCCGAGTCACGTTGCAAAGCCGTTCAGCGCTCAGTTCCAACGAGGTAACGGGGGGTGCGGTGTTGCGCAACTGAATGGCTTCGGCGTACTGCTTGGCGTTGGCGAGCGCTTCGTTGAGCTGCTTTGCGGCCTCGGCGAGTCGTTCGGCACTGGCGGCAGCGGGCCGAGTGATGCGCCCAGCAGAGTTTGCGATCCGATTGAGTTCAGCGGACGATTGGACACGTCGCTCAGCATCGGAGGTGCGCAGCTCGGCAAAGGCTCGCCAGGTGCCACCCGCCTCAGAGTCATCAAGGTCGAGCAGCTTGGTGGCCGCAGCGCGGAGTTCGCGTCCATCGCGGGTATCGGCGTGAAACCAATCGAAGAGGCCGACGTGGCCGTAGGCAGAGTCGGCGGCGGCGGCGAGCAGTTCGGCGGCGGCGAGACGTCTGGTATCAGCAACCAGTCGCTCCGCAGAGGTGAGCAGCCGTACGGCATGCAGCAGATCGCCGCCGCCGTCAAGCAGCCGATCCGCTTCGGCGTGCAGCCTGGCGGCCTCGGTGGCAGTGGCCTCAGCGGCACCGATTCGATCGGCGTCGGGGTAGCTCATCTGTGACAGCCACGCGTGCGGGCAGAAAAACTCAGGTCTTCGCGGCGCAGCCAGCGGCGAGCGCTAGCGGTCATGCGGCGACCATAGCTGAGCGGCCAAAGTTCAGGCTGCGATGTGATCGTGGTGGGGTTCGGCCCGTCGATTGGCACCATCGACACGCCGAGCCGCGAGAGCCCTAGATGATTAGTTCCAAGGTTTTAGCCTGAATCCACCGATTGGCCTTTGGCGAGCGCGGGTTTCGCGGGTCGGTGGCGGGTTGGGGTCGCGCCGGGTTGTTGGGGGTGTGGTTTGGTGTGTTTGGGCGTGTTGGGCTAGGGGTGCGGGTGTGGTTTGGGGTTGTCGACGCTGGGTTTGTGTGGGGGCGTCAGTTCCGGGCTGTGCTGTTTAGCCGGAGGGTCCGGGCAGGGCTCGCAGGGCGCTGAGTGTGGCTCGGAATTGTGTTTCCCAGGGCCAGCGGGCGGGGTATCGCAGGGTGGGTGTGCCGGATCGGTTGACTGCTACGGCTGCGAGGGCGACGAGTCGGGTGCGGCGGGAGCGGTTCGTGGCCGGCGACGCGCCGGCGAGCGTGGTGGTCCAGTGGCCGATGTTGTGGGCGAGCACGGCGCAGGCGAGCCATGCGCAGTTCGCGCCGTAGTGGCCTGAGGGGACGTGCTCGAGCCCGGTGCCTTCTTTGAGGTCGCGGATGGCGAGCTCGACGACGGCGTGGCCGCGGTGGAACTCGTCCGCGGCGGCGGTGTCGAGTTCGGTGTTGGTGATGAATGCGTGGTGTCGCCAGTTGAATCGCACTGGCTTTGTTGGAGGCTCCTGATCTTGGATACGAGGATGGAGTCATGCCACATGAGATGTCGCCTGGGAAGCCGACGACGCGTCGGTACAGCGAGGCGGAGAAGGAGCGTGCTGTGCGTGCGGTGCGTCAGCTGCGTAAGGAGCTGGGCACCGATCACGGGACGGTGAAGCGGGTCGCGGCCCAGTTGGGGATCGGGGTGGAGTCGCTGCGGTCGTGGGTGCGCCAGGCCGAGGTCGATGCTGGGGTGCGCCCTGGTGTGAACAGCGAGCAGGCTGAGCGGATCAAGGCGCTGGAGGCCGAGAACCGGGAGCTGCGTCGGGCGAACGAGATCTTGCGCAAGGCGTCGGCTTTCTTCGCGGCGGAGCTCGACCGCCCACAGAGGTGACGGTGTCGTTCGTCGACGCCCATCGTGGCGAGCTCGGGGTCGAGCCCATCTGCACTGCGCTGCAGGTGGCCCCGAGCACGTACTACGCGGCCAAGCACCGCGAGCGCGAGCCCTCGGCGCGGGCGGTGCGCGACGCGGTGTGGATGCCGGTCTTGTTGGCGTTGTGGATCGCGAACCGCAAGGTCTACGGGGCACGCAAGCTGTGGAAGGCCGCCCGACGCGCCGGTCACGAGATCGGCCGGGACCAGGTCGCCCGGCTGATGCGTGAGCTGGGCGTACGCGGCGTCAGCCGGCGGCGCAAGATGTTCACCACGCGTCAGAATCCTGACGCGGTTCGGGCGCCTGACCTGGTCAACCGGGACTTCACCGCGGATCGGCCCGACGCGTTGTGGGTGACCGATCTGACCTATGTCGCGACCCGGGCAGGGATGGCCTATGTGTGCTTCATCGTGGACGCGTTCTCCCGCCGCATCGTGGGCTGGCGCGTCGCTTCGCACATGCGCACCGAGATGGTCCTCGACGCATTGGAGATGGCCCGCCGCTCACGCGGCGGCCGTCGCCTGGTCGGGCTCGTGGCACACTCCGACGCCGGGTCGCAATTCACGTCGCTGCGATTCACCGAACGCCTCGACGAGATCGGCGCCCGCCCCAGCATCGGCACCGTCGCCGATTCCTATGACAACGCCTTGGCCGAGACGACCAACGGTCTCTACAAGGCCGAATGCGCC
Source organism: Candidatus Poriferisodalis sp. (assembly GCA_965226645.1). Classification (GTDB taxonomy): domain Bacteria; phylum Actinomycetota; class Acidimicrobiia; order Acidimicrobiales; family Poriferisodalaceae; genus Poriferisodalis. The sequence continues at coordinate 469,272 of CBDDDL010000003.1, read as the reverse complement.
TACGGACCCGACACACACGGCTGGCACGACACCGACCAGCTCGAACTCGCCACCCTGGGCTGGGTGCACTGGTTCAACCAGCAACGGCTCCACGGCCACTGCAACGACACCCCGCCAGCAGAATTCGAAGCAGCGTTCTACGCTGCCCACAAGACCACCCCAACCGGGGCTGGAAAACCAAACCAATGAGTCTCCAACAAAGCCAGAGCGGTTCAAGTCGGGCCACAGTCGTTGTTGTGCGGTGTCGGTGAGGCGGGTGCGGCGCACGACGAGGCGGACGGTGCGTTTCTGTTTGCCGCGGCCGGTGGCGTATTGGGTTTCGGCGACTTGGGCGTGGCCGTCTTTGGTGTAAGCGATGTCGGTCCATGCGGTGCCGGGGATCGCTTGGATCGCTGCGCGAACAGCGGGTATGAGGGCGACGGTGATCGACCACTTGAAGTCGTGGGCGTCGAGACGGTCGATCAGCTTCCATGACCAGAACCCCGAGTCGCCGCGCACCGTGGTCGGCCCCGCAGCCCCGGCGCGCCGCAGGTTCGCGACGAGCTCGTCGACGAAGCGCACCACGCCTCGCGACGACCCCGCGGACCCTTTGCGCATGCGGGCGCCGAGAACCTCGCCGGTGTCGGCGCGTGCAGCGAGCAGCGGGTGATAGCCGAGCACGCTGGTGTAGCCGTACGCGGCGCCTTGTTTTTGTTTGCCGTGGACCTCGCAGATCGTGGAGTCCACATCGACCACCAGCGGCTCGTCGCCGGGGCCCGCGCCCAGCGCCCAGGCGCGCGCCAGCGTGCGCGACAGCACCGCTTCGAGCTGGCGGACGTGACCGAACGTGAACGTCCGCAGGAACGACCCCACCGTCGACGGCGCCATCGGGCGGAACCCCAGCACCCGCCCGGTGCGCCCGGCGCGCAGCATCCCGACATGATCGATATGAGTGGCCCCTGCGAGCATCGCGGCGACCACGGTGCAGATCTTGGGGCCCGGGTTCGCGGAACCGGTGCGCACCCACCGCTCGATCAGCGCCGAACAGACCCAGACGGTCCATCAGCGTGCCTGCCAGGATCAGGCCCGCGTTGGCCACCAAACCCTCATGATCGAACGTCGTTGCGAACCGGTCCGGACTGCGCGATGATGCAGACACAAAAAGTGCCTCCTGTTTTTGAGACGAATGTGGCTATGAACATCACAATCGTCGCAGATCAGGAGGCCTTTTTCGCGGACGCGGCAACCCCCACACACCCACCACAACGGTGGATTCAGGCTCAGACGGTGGCCCCGTCGGCAGGAAACGACGCTAGTGCTGTGTCCGCAAACGTTCGTCGGGTTGGTGTCCGCGTGTCGGGGTGTGGTTTGTGGTTTGGTCGGGGGTATGAGTGAGCGTGTTCGGGTTCGTCGGTTGACCCATGAGGAAGGCCAGGCGTTGCAGCGGATCGTGCGTCGCGGCGCCGGCAGGTCGCCGGGGTCTCATGTGCGATGGCGGCGTGCTGTGGTGATTCATGCGTCGGCGGGCGGGAACTTGGTGCCGGCGATCGCGCAGCTGGCGGCGACGTCGCCTGATCGGGTGCGCGAGATGATCCACAGGTTCAACGAGTCGCCGATGGCGTCGTCGGGTCCCTCAGTGGGCGGGTGGCCGTGGCCGCCGGATCACGACTGACGATGATGCGTTCATCGTCGAGACGGCCCGCATCCGCCCGCGCAAGCTGGACCAGCCGTTGGCGCGGTGGAGCGTCCGCAAGCTCGCGGCGTATCTGGGCGACAACCCGACCCGGGTTGTGCAGGTCGGCCGGCAGCGGCTGCACGAGATCCTCACCGAGTCAGGGATCACGTTCGGGCGCACCAGGACCTGGGCCGAGTCCAACGACGCGGACCGTGACGCGAAGCTGGACCGCGTCGAGCATGTGGCGGACAAGCACCCGGACCGGGTGTTCGCGTTCGACGAGTTCGGGCCGCTGGCCATTCGCCCGACCGGCGGGGCGTGCTGGGCGCCGCGGTCGCGTCCCCAGCGGCTGCGCGCGAACTACAACAAGCTCCACGGGGTGCGCCAGTTCCACGGCTGCTACTCAGTCGGCGCCGACGAGCTGTGGGGCGTCGTGCGGCGCCGCAAGTCCGCGGCCAACACCCTCGCAGCGCTCAAGACCATCCGCGCCCGCCGCCCCGACGGCGAGCCGGTCTATGTGATCTTGGACAACCTGTCCGCCCACAACCGCACCGACATTCGCAAATGGGCCAAGCGCAACAAAGTCGAGCTGTGCTTCACCCCCACCTACAGCTCATGGGCGAACCCCATCGAAGCGCACTTCGGGCCGCTGCGCGAGTTCGTGCCCGACAACTCCGACCACCCCAACCACACCGTGCTCACCCGCCGCCTGCACGCCTACCTGCGCTGGCGCAACGCCAACAGACGCTCCCCCGAACTGCTCGCGGCCCAACGACGCGAACGAGCCAGAACCCGAGCCGAAAAACAACACCGCTGGGGCAGACCCGCCAAAGCAGCCGCATGACCAAAGCGCGCAAACGTTTGCGGACACAGCACTAGTTCGCAAGGACCTGCGCGCGCCCCGGTCAGATATGTCAGTTGCGCGACGGTCGAGATAGACGCGCAAGGGCCGACGGGCTCTTGCCCGCCGGCCCTTCGAGCGCTGATTCAGTGAGATCAGCAGGATTCAGCCAAGATCAGCGGCAGCCGCCGTTGTCCTTGTCCCAAGCGCAGTTCGTCGACTTTCCGTTGACGTCCACGATCGCACCGACGATGTTCCACGTCTGCTGATCGGAGTCGAACTGGCTGAAGTCCGAACCCTCGACGAAGTACGAGTCTGCGTTGCCGTCCATCTCGGAACTCATGCCATCAAGCAGCAGCGGGTGGTAGATGTCGATCGACCGTGCCGCCAGGATGAAGTTGGTCCGCGTCAGGCCACCCGGCAGCTCAGCCGCAATCCGTATGGACTCGCCGTAGGGATAGCCGTAGGTGTAGCCGACTGCGTACAACGACACCTTCGGGTCCAGGTCGCCGGCTTCGAGATTCTCGTTCACGAAGGAGATGAACGGCTCATCGACGTACTTCGGGTCGGTGGAGTCCTTCCCTCCGCCGCCGACAATCCACCACGCGTTGGCAGCGTCGCCGGCTGGCTTCATGTAGGCCTCGATGCCCTTGCAGACCGACGGCGTGAACAACGCGCCGCCCTTGGCACGAATGTCGTCGAGCAGACCAGACGCGCCGGCCTCCTGGATCGCCAGCAGACACGGGTTGCCCGCAGTCATCGAAATGAACACGTCAGGCGCGAACGCCGAAATCGTCGTCATCTCATTCGTCAGCGTCGGCGCAGCCGGGTCGTGACGCACAGGCTTGTACTCCGACACGACATCGGGGTTGGCCGCGGCCCACTCGTGGAAGCCCAGCTCATAGGCCAGACCGAAGTCGTTGTCCATCACCAGACCAGCGACCTTCACCGGCAAGATGTCGGCCAGGTTCTCCTTGATCCACGCGCCCCACAGGATCGACTCAGTCGAGTACGACAGCTGCATGCCGGTGGTCCACGGGTGGAACACCGGGTCGCCCCAAGCGGGGTGACCGGTCATCACGAACGGATGGGGGATGCACTCCGAGTTGATCTTGTCGTACACCGCAAGCGTGTTCGGCGAGCCCAAGGTGAGGATCGAGAACACGTTCTCGGCCTCGATCAGCTCGTCCACGAACTCGATCGTCTGAGCCGCCACATAGGCGTCGTCCTTGATGACCAGTGTGAGCTCGCGCGGTGAGTCGCCGACCGTGATCGGGTCGTTGGCGTTGATCCAGTTGAAATAGTTCTGCCAGCCGTAGGCAATGTTGCCGTAAGCCGCGAGGTTGCCGGACTGCGCCGTGGTGTGACCGATCCGGACCTGGCTGTCGGTGATACCCGTCGTATTCGACCAGTCCGCCGGGCAATCGTTCATATCGATCTCGAAGCCGGCCGGGCCGCGCAGGATGCCGTCGTCGCCGACGCCGTACTCGCCTGACTCCAGCTTCTCGGTGAGCTCGTCGATGGTGACCTGACGGTTGTGGGCGGCTTCATCGAAGATGCCCTGGAGGGTGGAGCGATCAAACTCCATCATCTCCTCGTCGTCCATCATCTCGTCATCGGCAGCGTCCTCTTCCTCGGTCTCGCCCGCAACTGCAGCCTCGATGTCTTCCTCGGAGGCAGCACCGCCAAGCGACGACTGCTCTTCCTCCTCGGCCATCTCCTCCTCGGCCATCTCGTCGCCGCTCGGCGCCGCGGTGGTCTCAGTCTCAGTTTCAGCGGTCCCGCCGTCGCTGTCGTCATCGCCCCCGCCGCATGCAGCAGCAACCAGCGAGAACGCAAACAACAACGCCAACAGGCGCCACATTCGACGTTTTGCCATGGTGTTTCCCCTTTGAATGGCACGAAGCCAGCTGGTGGCCCTATGAAAAGAACAACTCAGCCAACAAGTCAAGAACGTAGTCCCCGGCACGGGCGCCGATCCAGCGTGCCGGATGTCAGTTCCGCAACGATTCAAACAAGCGCGCAAGGGCCGGCGGGCATCTGCCCGCCGGCCCTGTGAGCACTGACCCCGGTGGGATCAGCAGGATTCAGCCAAGATCAGCGGCAACCGCTGCTCTTGGCTGGGCGTCTGACTAGCGGCAGCCGCCGTTGTCCTTGTCCCAGGCGCAGTTCGAGGACTTGCCGTTGACGTCCACGATTTCGCCGATGATGTTCCACGTCTGAGCGTCGGCGTCGAACTTGCTGAAGTCCGAACCCTCGATGAAGTACGCATCCGCCGCGCCGTTCAGCTGGGGGTTGATGCCGTCGAGGTGCAGCGGGCTGTAGATGTTGATGCTGCGAACAGCCAGGATGAAGTTGGTCCGAGTCAGACCGCCCGGCAGTTCAGCAGCGACGCGCAGCGCCTCTACGTACGGGTAGCCGAACGTGTAACCGATGGCGTACAGCGACACCTTCGGGTCCAGGCCGCCGTCTTCAAGGTTCTGGTTCACGAATGCGATGAACGGCTCATCGATGTGCTTGGGGTCGGTCGAGTCCTTCGAACCGCCGCCGACAATCCACCAATCGTTGGCAGCATCGCCCGCAGGCGCCATGTAGGCCTCGATGCCCTTGCACACCGAAGGCGTGAACAGCGCGCCGCCCTTGGCACGAATGTCGTCGAGCAGACCAGACGCGCCGGCCTCCTGGATCGCCAGCAGACACGGGTTGCCCGCAGTCATCGAAATGAACACGTCAGGCGCGAACGCCGAAATCGTCGTCATCTCATTCGTCAGCGTCGGCGCAGCCGGGTCGTGACGCACAGGCTTGTACTCCGACACAATGTCAGGGTTGGCCGCAGCCCACTCGTGGAAGCCCAGCTCATAGGCCAGACCGAAGTCGTTGTCCATCACCAGACCGGCAACCTTCACCGGCAAGATGTCAGCCAGGTTCTCCTTGATCCACGCGCCCCACAGAATCGACTCAGTCGAGTACGACATCTGCATGCCGGTGGTCCACGGGTGGAACACCGGGTCGCCCCAAGCGGGGTGACCGGTCATCACGAACGGCTGCGGGATGCACTCTTCGTTGATCTTGTCGTACACCGCCAAGGTGTTGGGCGAACCCAGCGTCAGGATCGAGAACACGTTCTCGGCCTCGATCAGCTCGTCCACGAACTCGATCGTCTGCGCCGCGACGTAGGCGTCGTCCTTGATCAGCAGCGTCAGGTCGCGCGGGGTGCCGCCGACCATGATCGGATCGTTGTCGTCGATCCACTGCATGTAGTTGTCCCAGCCGAGGGCGATGTTGCCGTAGGCCGCGAGGTTGCCGGACTGCGCAGTCGTGTGACCGATACGAATCTGGGTGTCGGTGATGCCGGTGGTGTTCGACCAGTCGGCCGGGCAGTTGTTCATGTCGATCTCGAAACCGGCCGGACCGCGGAGAATGCCGTCGTCGCCGACGCCATATTCGCCGGATTCCAGCTTCTCGGTGAGTTCGTCGATGGAGACCTGACGGTTGTAGGCGGATTCATCGAAGATGCCCTGGAGGGTGGAGCGGTCAAACTCCATCATCTCGTCGTCCATCATGTCGTCATCGGCGGCGTCTTCTTCGGTCTCGCCGGCGACCGCATCTTCGATGTCTTGCTCGGAGGCAGCACCACCAAGTGAGGACTGCTCCTCCTCTTCCATCTCTTCGTCGGCCATGTCGTCGTCGCCGTCGTCGCTCGACGCCGCGGTGGTCTCAGTCTCGGTTTCAGCAGCCCCGCCGCTGCCGCCGTCGTCATCGCTCCCGCCGCATGCAGCAGCAACGAGCGAGAACGCGAACAGCAACGCCAGCAGGCGCCAGATTCCACGTTTGAGCATTTATTTCTCCATTGTTCGACAATCGGGAAACGCCAGTTCATGCGGTTTCCCGCCCGAACTGGCGCAACGCCGAAGCTATCCCCGCACAACGCGGGCGCGCCGGCTGGGGTGTGTCATTTTCAAAACGATCTGAGAATTGCGGCTCGAGCTCAGTTCTGTCGCCGCCGACGGGGCCCGAAGAGCCCGATCAGCCCCCGCGGAAACACGAACGTCAGCGCGACCAGAATGACGCCGAAGACAAACTGCTCCTCGTCGAACAGGCTCAGCAACTCGCTGACCGGACCGAGGCCGCTCACCCCGCCCGTCAATTCGCCCAGCGACGAGAACACCTCCCGTGTGGCCACACCGAGCACCGATCCCCACAGCGAGCCCAAGCCACCCAGCACAGCCATCGCGTAGAGCACGAGAGACTCCTGGAACGGAAACGACTCCTGTGACGTGAACGGCACGAGGATGATGCCGAGAGCGCCGGCGAGGCCAGCCAGCGAGGCGCTGACGGCGAATGTCGTGACTCTTGTCGCTACCAGATTGACGCCGTGCACGGCCGCCGCTGTGTCGTTGTCGCGCAGAGCACGCATGGCCCTCCCGGGCCGGCTGTTGATGATGTTGTACGTCAGCCACATCGCCAACGCCACAATTGCCAGGCACACGAGGTAGCGATACAACCCCTCGGCCCAACGAGTCGTGCCGAACCAGTCAGGCGGCGTGAGCTCTGCACCAACGGCTCGACCGCTGACACCGCCGGTGAAAGCCGGAAAGCGCTTGGAGAGCGGCTGAAACACGATGGCGAGACCCAGGGTGACGAGCGCGAGGTGAATGCCTTTGATGCGCAGTGCCGGCAAGCCGATCACACCGCCTGCAACTCCTGCCACCGCCGCGCCCGCCGCGATGGAGACGATCCACGGCAACGAGAGGTCGTCCACTGCGTACGCGGCGCCGAATGCACCGAGCGCGACGAACACACCGTGGCCCAGGCTGATCATGCCGCCGTATCCCGTCGCGATGTTCACGCCGAGCACAGCAAGCACCATGACCACGAGCTGCGTGTTCTGCCGCAGTTCGGTCACGGTGCTCATGAACGGCACCGCGACGAGCCAAGCGAGGAGCAGGATGGCTCCGATCCACGTCAGTGGACCGGCACGACGATGGCGCGCAGTGCCAGAAGGCAATGTTGCCCCGACCAGAGGCTCCGCTGTCGCAGCGAGCGCAGACGCAGATGCCGATCCCGTGGGCGGCGGAGCGCCGATGTGCTCCGAACTCGCCTCGACAGCTTCTTCGGTGGGCTCTGCGGATGTCTCGGCTTTTGGTGCGAACACCGAGAAGACGCTGGCATCGGCGCCCGAGACCTCGTCGTCATCGGGCCGCGGCAGCGGCGACGGCCAGTCGTCGTCGCTCACACCCGCTCGATTCGCTGTGTACCAAACAGGCCTGCAGGCCTCACGATGAGCACCGCAACCATCGCCAGCATTGCCGGAAGCACGCTCAGCTCGAACCCGATGAACGGGACATATGCGGGGATCAGCGTCTGACTCAAGCCGATGATCAAGCCACCGATCAGTGCGCCCTTCGGAGAGTCCAGTCCACCGAGGGTTGCGGCGGCGAAGGCATACACGAGTACTCGCACCATCATCGTGGGCTCGAGCAGCACCGAGTTCGCGCTGATGTTCGCGGCGATCGCCCCCAGCCCTGCTGCAAGCGCCCAGCCGTACATCAATGTGGGGCCCACTCGAATCCCGTTGAGTTCCGCAGAGACGGGGTCGATCGAAACTGCACGAAAGGCCAAACCCGCCCGCGTCCGCTGCAGAAGCAGCGCCAGCAGCACGAGCAGAACGATCAAGATCATCCATGCGCCCACCGTCGAGAAGCGGAGTCGCGCGCCGCCTATCGCAAAGTGGTCGTCGGCGCCGGAAGGGAAGATCGGGGGGAAGACCCTCGGTCCCGTACCCCACCACTGCCCCATCAGCGAATTCAGCGCCAGCAATATGCCGATCGTGACGTTGACCAGGGCTAACTCGGGAGCGCTTCGCAGTGGGCGGATGAGCACCCGCTCGGTAGCTGCGCCCGCGGCGACGCCGAAGATGATGGAGCCGGCGATCGCGAGCGGTGTTACCAGCGGCGCCCCGATCCAGGATGCGAGTCCGCCCCCGGTGACCCCTGGTGCAGCACCGCTGAGGAGAACGAAAGCGACGTACGCCGAGAAGGTGGCCATCTCGCCCTGTGCGAAGTTGAGCAGCCCGGTCGAGCGGAAGATGATGACCAGTGCCAGTGCGAGCGATGAGTAGATGGCGCTGTTGAACAGAGCATCGAAAATTCGCTGGAGCAGCAGGACCAGATCCATTTCAGCCGCTCAGCCCTTCTCTTCGCCTGTAACCGCAGGACGCTGCTCTCGGTGAACGCAGCGCCCGCAAAGCTGCATCTGCCGTTCCCTGCACCAATTACGAGCCAACGGAGCACACAGACGTGCGCTCGATCGACTCATTTCGATGCTGGACGCCAGCTTCGGGAATGCCGTAGCAGCTGATCGTCGCGGCGCAGCTAGTCTGACGACGCGCCGACGCTCGCAGCTTCGCTCGGAGCTTCGGTGTCTGCGGGCGGGTCGGAGAACACGAAGAACTTCAACCCGATGACAACGGTCGCCGCGATGGCGATGACACTCAGCACCATCGCGAGCACACTTTGAGTGGGCCAGCCGACGAGCCAGAAGCCGACAGATGTCTCAGAGGCGTCAATAGCCGGTCGAGAAACGTCGCACAGCGTCGCCACATCCAAGTGGGCGATTTCGCCTACTGGTGACGTCGCGCAGAAATCACCAGAAGAGCCAACGAAGTCCTGGGACTTGAGCGCCTCGGAGACTGCGGGAATGGCCTGAACCATTTCGCCGTCGCGGTTGAGCGTCACTGCTTCGCGAGCCAGGTGCCTGACGTGGTGTGCGCGCAGCGCGATGTTCATGGCGAACGTCGTGAAATACGCGAATCCCAGCACGCCAAGCACTCCGGCGATCTTGGACTGTGACGCCACCTTGTCCGCATTGTCGCCACGCAAACCGGCCTTGGTTGCACGCAGCTCGTTCATCGAGACAAGTACGACGACTGGCGCGAGCACAACGATTGCGGACCGCATCCCGAACGCCACCGTGCCGACGATCAGGTTGTCCATGTTCATCAGCACCCAGCCGACGATCAGGAGCACAGGGCCCGCCACGGCCAAGCGCATCGCCCACATCGAGCGGTTCGATTCCGGGCCGGGATCGAAGTCCGCCATCGGCGAGACGGGCTCGTCATCGGGTGTCAGGGGAACGACCTGGATGATTTTCTTCTGGATCGATGTGATCATCGAGGCGATGCCGCCTGGAGCGAAGAATGTGAACAGGATGAGAATCAAGCCGAAGATGGCTGCGGACAGCGGGCCGTCACCGTCGAGGCTGTAGAAGCCCAACGGGATGGAGATGCGCTTGGTGAGGTCGCGGACCCACACGACGAACAGGCCGCCGAACACGGAACCCTGCAGCGTGCCGACGCCGCCGATGACCAATCCGATGATCAGGTCAATAGCGAGCAGGAATGTGAAGTCCTGGCCGGCCACGAAGCCCTTGTCGAGGCACCACATGAGACCGGCCAGCGAGCCCAAGGACGCACTCAGAGCGAAATTGACCGTCTTGTACATCGGCAGGTTCACGCCATACACGGCGGCGCCAGCCGCGTTGTCACGGATCGCGAGCACTGCGCGTCCGGGGCGGCTGCTCATGATGTTGCGCACTAACACCAGGACGACGACCACCATCAGCAGCAAGATCCAGTATCGGTAGGCGTTGGCGCCGCGCGCGCCGTCAACACCGGGCAGCCATTCCATGAAGCCCGGCCGGTCGACCTCCTCGATGACATCTCGTCCGTTCGGACCGCCAGTGCGGCGGGCAATGCCGAGTTCGTCGATGTTCACCAACGTGGGGAACACGGCCGCTTGGGCGATCGTGACCAAGGCCAAGTACAAGCCCTTGACCCGCAAGGCCGGCAAGCCGACGACGATGCCGATAGCGAATCCCACGATGACGGCGACCGGGATGACCATCCAGTAGTCCCAGAGCTCGTCTTGGACCATGGATGCGCTGACGAAGGCACCGATGCCCATGAAGGCCGAGTGGCCCAGCGCGAGCATGCCGTTGAAGCCCACGACAAGGTTGACGGCCAGCACAGCGACCATCAACACGAGGGCGCGATTCATCTTGCCGATCTCGAACGGTTGGAGCACCAGCGGAACCATCACGGCGAGGGCTACGGCATAGCCCCAGCTCAGGAACCGCCACTGACGGTGCTGCTTGCCGCCCTTCTCAACGATGAGCAATGGTGAACTCATGAGTATGCAACTCCCCCTCGGGTCGTTGAGCTAGACGCGCTCGATACGGCGGGTTCCGAAGAGACCCGCGGGACGGAACAACAACACGATCAAGATCAGCAAGAACGCCATGGCCAACTGCAAGATCGAGAAATAGGCCTGACCGAGCACGACCACGCCGAACCAAGAAACCAATACCGACTTGACTAAGCCGACTGCGAGGCCACCGACGATGGCTCCCCCGAGGCTGTCGAGGCCGCCGAGAGCCGCTCCGGCCAACGCGTAGATCAGGATGGCCAGCATCATGTTCGGGTTGACACCGCCGAGTGCAGGCGAAACCAGCGCGGCGCCCAAGGTGCCGAACACCGACGCCAGCGCCCAGCCGAAGCCGAGTGTGCGCCCGGTGTTGACGCCGACCAGCCTTGCGGACTCTGCGTTCGACGACACCGCCCGGAATGCGAGGCCTGCCTTGGTCTTGCCCAGGATCAGGGCGAGCGCCACCAGCGCAATCGCCAGCGAAACCCAGATGCCGATGGTTCGATAGTGAAGGCGGGCACCGAGGACTTCCCAGAATGTGCGTCCGACCAGGTCACAGGTCTCTGCATCGACGGTTCCGGCTGCGACCTCCTGCAGCGACCCGTCGACCTCGACACAAGAGAGCATGCCGTCACTGCTCGTCTTCAGCTCGCTGCCGTTCGGCACCCAGCCCGGGAACGCGCCGAACGGATCGTTCACACGGCGCACCTGGTAGTTCCAGATGTCTCCGGCAACAGCGTTGATGAGCAAGAACAAGCCGAGGGTGATGAGCACCACGGGTAAGTGGTCGTCAGGATCGAACGGACGAACGAGCGCTCGCTCGACTGCGGCGCCGATGACTGCGCTCACTGCCATCGCAATGAGGATCGACAGCCAGAGCCACAAGCCCTGCTCAACGTTGAGTACGTAGACGAAGAATGCGCCCAGCATCGCCAACTCGCCCGTGGCGAAGTTGATCAGCGTCGTCGCCTTGAAAATCAGCACCAACGCCAGCGCCACCGCCGCGTACACGGCGCCGTCGCGCAACCCGTTGAAGATGAAATCCGGGAGGATATCGAAGTTCCAGTTCACTTTCTGCCCCAGTCCCTTCGGATCACGCGCCCAAGTACGCTTCCTGCACAGCAGGATGGTTCTTGAGCTGTTCAGCCGGTCCATGGAGAGCGATTTCGCCGCTCTCAATCACGTAGCCGTAGTCGGCCATGTCCAATGCCAGGTTGGCGTTCTGCTCGACGACGAGCATCGTCAGCCCGGTCTCTTTGTTGAGCTGCGTGAATCGCTCGAAGAGGTCTTCAATGATGAGAGGCGCCAAGCCAAGCGATGGCTCGTCGAGCAGCAGCAGCCGTGGTCGGCACATCAGTGCCCGGGCAACCGCCAGCATCTGCTGCTCGCCGCCCGAGAGCGAGCCCGCCATCTGGTCTCGGCGTTCCTCGAGCCGGGGGAAGATCTCGAACCACCGGTCAACGTCGGCCGAGACCTCGTTGTCCCTGCGGGTGTAGGCGCCGATCTTGAGGTTGTCCATGACCGACAGCTCAGGGAAGGTGCCGCGTCCCTGGGGCACGTGCGCCACGCCGCGCCGCACGATGTCGGCCGTCTTGGCACGGGTGATGTCGGTTCCCTCCATCGTGATCGTGCCCGAGGTTGTGCACATGTTGCACAGCGCCCGCAGCGTCGTGGTCTTGCCGGCGCCGTTGGCGCCGAGGATCACGACGACGTTTCCGTCGGGCACCTCGAAGTTGAGGCCACGCAAGACCTCCACGGCGCCGTATCGCGCGTGGAGATTCTCGGCCTTGAGCATCATCTCTGTCATGAAGAACTCCCCAGGTACGCCTCGATGACCTCCGGGTCGTTGCGCACGACATCGGGGTTTCCGTCAGCGATCTTGCGGCCAAAGTTGAGCACCACGAGGTGCTCGCTGATGTTGAGCACCATGCGCATGTGGTGCTCAACCAGAAGGACCGACAGGTTGTGCCGGTCGCGAATGTCCTTGATGTCTTGGGCGAGCGAGTCGACCTCTTGGTGAGTGAGGCCTGACGCAGGCTCATCCAGCATGATCAGGCGGGGGTTCGAGATGAGGGCGCGGGCCAACTCGATGCGCTTGAGCGTGCCGAATGGCAGGCCGGCGGCGGGGAGGTAGGCGTATTTTTGGAGGCCGAGCTCCTCGAGAACGTCCCAAGCTCGCCGGCGCAGCGCCTTTTCCTCATTACGGGTGTTCAGCCTGAACGCAGCAGTAAAGAAATTGGCCTTGGTGTTCGTGTGATCACCCACCATCACGTTCTCGATGACGGTCATCCCCGGCCACAGCGCCAGGTTCTGGAATGTCCGGTACAGACCGACGCGACTGATTTTGTGCGCCGCCATCGCGAGCAGATCGTGCCCGTCGAAGGTGATCGAGCCAGTCGTCGGGTCGTAGATACGGCTGACCACGTTGAACAGCGTGGTCTTACCCGCACCGTTCGGCCCGATAAGTCCGAGGATCTGTCCCTCTTCGAGCGAGAAGGACAAGTCGTCGAGCGCACGGATGCCGCCGAACTGCACGGAGATGTCTGAGACTTCGAGCAACGCCACGCGTTGGACCCCCTCACGGTCGGCGCCGGCCAACTGACCGGCGCAGGCAAGTTATCAGGTCAGTTCCTCCAGGCGAGTTTCCGGCGCAGACCTTCCTCGCCAACGTCAGCGGGTGATGGTAGGTCACAAACAGACGGCGAGTGCAATTCCGGTGAGCAACGTGGAGAACTCAAGGGAATCAGAGCGCGCCGGCCGCGCGACGGTTGCCGCAGAAGAGTGTCCGGGAGGGTTCGGGGAGGAGGACTCGAACCCCCAATGACTGGACCAGAACCAGTTGTGTTGCCAATTACACCATCCCCGAGGGCGCCAAGAAGGCTACCGGTGGGCTTGCCAGCCGGGATGCTGGATTTCGCGCTTCAATCGTCCCGCCGATTCCGCGCTGCGCGCAGTCGAGCCAACGTCGCGTCGCGTCCGAGCAGCACGAGCGACTCGAACAGCGGCGGCCCCACAGCGCGTCCGGTGACAGCAACGCGCACTGGAGCCTGCGTCTTGCCCAGCTTCAGGCCGAGCGTCTCGCCGATCTCGCGCAACCGCGCGTGCAATGCGTCCGCATTCCACGGCACTTCAGCAAACGCAGCCTCAGCTGCAGCGAGAATCTGTGCCGCAGGCAGTGCCATGGCCTTGCGCCAATCGTCAGGATCGATCTCCGGCTCGCAGAAAAGGAACGCGATGCGATCCGGAGCATCTGACAACACGCGAGTTCGCTCTCGAATCAGGGGTGCAAGGGTCGTCAAAGACTTCTGGTCAACGTCAGCTCCCCACGATTGCGCACGCACCCACGGCTCGATCGCTGCGGCGAATCCAGCATCGTCGAGCGCCCGCACATACTCGCCGTTCAAGGCAGTCAGCTTGTCGATGTCGAACATGGCTGGGGCGGCGTTCACATTGGCGAGATCGAACAGCCCGACAATCTCGGCGAGGGGTCGCACCTCGATTCCGTCCGGCGGCCCCCACCCCAGCAGGGCGAGATAGTTCGCCATGGCAGCGGGCAGAATGCCCCGGTCGCGGTAGCTCGTCAATGAAACGTCGTCGCGCCGTTTGGAGAGCTTGCGTCGCTGGCTGTTCACGATGAGCGGCAAGTGTGCGAATGTCGGCACGTCGGCCGATCCCAGCGCAGCGCGCAGCAGCACCACCTTCGGCGTCGTGTTGAGCAGATCCTCGCCGCGCACCACGTGCGTGATGCCCAGGTCGAGGTCGTCGACTGCATTGGCCACAAAGAAGGTCGCGCTGCCATCGCTGCGCCGCACCACGAAGTCCTCGATGGCGGCGTTCGGGAACTCGACGCGCCCACGAACGACGTCATCGAAAGCTGTGACGCCTTCATCGGGCACCGAGAAACGCACGGCACCTTCGTCGTGGTAGGCGAGTCCCTCGTCCAGCCAGCGCTCGACGGCCGCGTTGTACATGTCGGCGCGATGGCTCTGGTAGATCGGCTCGCCGTCGAAGTCGAGTCCCAGCCAGTCGAGCATCTCGAAGATCTCCGACACATGCTCCGCTGTTGCAAGATCGGCGTTGGTGTCCTCGACGCGAAGGAGCATCTCGCCGCCGCAGTGTCGGGCATACAGCCAGTTGTACAGAGCAGTACGCGCGGTGCCCAGATGCGGGAAACCGGTTGGAGCCGGAGCGAAGCGCAGCCGCGGACGGCCCCCTAGCACTGGCCGGTGCTGCAGTTCGGGTCTGACGGATCGACCCAGCGGCCGACGGGCCGGCCCGCGAGGGCGAGCAAGCGTTGCAACGGCGGCGTCGACAGGTCCACTTCGAGCGGATCCAGGCCCGGCCACGTCCGCACAGCCGGCGCGGCTGCGAGCACTCGATCCACCAGCAATTCGTCAAGTCCGGCGCCAGCGCTGATCGCCTGCTGCAGGTCGTAGCCCAGAACAGTCAGCTCGACGACTCGTATCCACAGCAGCTCACGCAGACGCGGACTGAAGCCTGCTCCCGCATCGAGGCCCGCAGCGACAGCGAGCACCGTTCGAATGCTCTCGACGACAGGCTGCGTCGGGTCGGGCCGCTTCGCGGACGTGCTGCCGAGACCCAAACCGACCCCGGCGGCGGGCCTTGCCAGCTCGACAGGCGGCGGAGCAGGCTGGCCGCTCATCTCGGATGCGGCGGCCATATTGCTGTTGGTGACGCGTTCGAGCAGGTCGGTGACGGTGAGGTCGTCCAAGGGGTGAGCCAGTGGCATGGTCAGGTGTTCCCACGCCGGCAGACGCATCCGCGCGGCGAAGTCGGTGCAGGCTCGGCGATGCAGGCGCAGGAGCTCCCGATCGGTCTGGGTACTGGAAGTCGTGCTGCTCATCACCATCAGTGTCTCCTCGCGCCGATCCAGATCGCCGCGTCCGATTTCACGTACAAGCGGTTGGCCACTGGATGCCGGATCTCCGAGGCGCCAGGTGGGCGCACTCGGAACTCAGGCATCTGGGTCCCGAGTCAACGAGAGCGGATCAGACCGGTAGCGCAGCGCGATCTCGGCTGGCGTGAGCGCGAGAATCTCCGACGGCACGCAGGCGACCAGCCGTCGCACGTGGTTGTAGTGGTGCGCTTCAGCGACCCGTTCGAACAGGATCTCGCGCCGTGCCACCAGCTCAGCGGGCGGTTGATCGTCGAAGTAGCCAAAGGCCGTGTACGCCGCTCCCAAATCGTGCACGACAGGCGCTCGACCGAAGATCGACGCTCGTTTGAGGGCGACGGCAACGCAGCCTGCGTCGACGTCGCGCCGTTCTTCGCCTTCGACAAGCAGCACTCGATCATCGAACAGGCGCACGAGCCCATAGGCGTAGCCCTGATCTGGTCCCGGGTGCCCACGGAGTGCCCCGATCGGCTGCCCTGCATCAAGATCGCCCGGCCGCGCAGCCACCCAACGACGCGGCGTGACCTCCGGAGAGGCGTAGATGCGAACTTCGTTCAGCGGATCGACACGAACGTGGCGCGGCGCAGCCATCGCAGCGCAGTCTAGGAAACGCCGCCGACTCGGGCGCCTGTCACAGGCGCTTGCGCACTGCACTCACGACAGGCGCTTGCGCGCCAGGGCATAGATGAGGGAATCGCGCAGTGCCAGCCACGATGCCTCGATGACGTTCTCGGAGACGCCGATGGTGGTCCACGTCGATTCGCCGTCAGTGGAGTCGATGAGCACCCGGGTCACGGCTTCGGTGCCCCGATCCGCATCCAGCACTCGCACCTTGTAGTCAGTGAGCCGCACGCTCGCAAGTTCGGGATAGACGTCGGAGACCGCTCGCCGGAAGGCGTTGTCGAGGGCGTTCACCGGACCGTAGCCCTCGCCGACCGTGACCCGACGCTCACCCGCAACCACGATCCGCAGCGTTGCCTCGGTGTCGAACTCGGCTTCGCGTCCCCGCTCGACCAGCACTCGGAATGACTCGACGGTGAAGAAGTCGAAGGTCTGGCCCGCAGCACGTCGCAGCAGCATCTCCAACGACGCGTCGGCGACTTCGAAGTGGTAGCCGGCGTGCTCAAGCCGCTTGAGCTCATCGACCACCCCGGCCATGTCGGCGCGGTCGATTTCGATGCCGAGCTCGGTCGCTTTCAGCTCGACCGACGCGCGACCCGACAGGTCTCCGAGCAGGAACCGGGTGCTGTTGCCGACAGCCGCAGGGTCCACGTGCTCATAGCTGTCGGGACGTCGGGCGATGGCACTGGTGTGCAGGCCTGCTTTGTGCGCGAATGCCGAGGTGCCGACGTACGGCTGCTGATTCTGTGGCGGCATGTTCACGAGTTCGGCCACGTGGTGCGCAACTGAGGTGAACAGCGCCAAGCAGTCCCGGGGCACGGTCTCGATGCCCATCTTGAGCGTGAGGTTGGGTACCAGCACTGTGTTGTCGCAGTTGCCCGTTCGTTCGCCGTAACCGTTGACGGTGCCCTGAACATGGGTCGCTCCCGCCACGACGCCCGCAACCGCGTTGGCGACTGCGCAGCCCGTGTCGTTCTGAGTGTGCATGCCAATTTGCACACCGTCGAAGTGCCGTACCACGTTCCTGACGATCGCTTCCACCTCGTGCGGCAGCGAGCCACCGTTGGTATCGCACAGCACCAAGCAGTCGGCCCCGTTGACCGCGGCGGCTTCGAGCACCTGCAGGGCGAATTCGGGATTCCGCTTGTACCCGTCGAAGAAGTGCTCCGCGTCGAAGAAGACGCGCAGTCCCTCGCCTTTGAGGAACTCAACGGAGTCCCCCACCATCGCAATGCCTTCCGACAGCGGCTGCCGGAGCGCTTGGGTGACGTGGTAGTCCCACGACTTGCCGACAATGCACACCGTGGAAGTGCCGGCGGCAAGCAGCGAGCTGAGCGTCTGGTCGTCGTCAACTCGGCCGCGGGGCCGCCGCGTCGAGCCGAACGCCACCAGCGTGGCGTTGCGGAGCTCGAGCTCGGAGGCCGCACGCGAAAAGAAAGCCTCGTCCTTGGGGTTCGATCCGGGCCAGCCGCCCTCGATCCAGTGAATTCCCATCGAGTCCAGCTGGCGGGCGATCTTCAGCTTGTCGTCGGGCGAAACAGAAATGCCCTCGAACTGCACCCCGTCGCGCAGCGTCGTGTCGAAGATCTCCACCCGTTCGGGCCACGCCGGATCCCGCACGCCTTCGCGGTCGAGGGGCGGCGCGTCACCGAGTTCGGAAGAGTTGTCGTGTGCAGCCATCGCGCTCAGCCGTCCGTCAGGCCGGCGTGAATGGCCTTTTTGATCTCGTCGGTGCCGATATCGGGCACCTCGTTGTCGGAGATGGCGGCCTCACAGGCTGCTCGAACTCGTGCAGCACACTCGACCTCGCCCAAGAACTCGAGCATGAGCACGGCCGACAGAACTGCTGCAGTGGGGTTCGCCAGACCTTTTCCGGCGATGTCAGGAGCCGAGCCGTGGATCGGCTCGAACAGCGAAGGCGACGTGCGGTCCGGGTTGAGATTGGCCGAGGCCGCCAATCCGATGCCACCGGAAATCGCGCCGCCCAAGTCCGTGAGAATGTCGCCGAACAAGTTGTCGGTAACGATCACCTCGTAGCGATGCGGATCCTGCACGAAGTGGATGCATGCGGCATCGACGTGGTTGTACGCGGTATCAACGTCTGGATACTCGGCGGCAACCTCGTTGAACGTGCGTTCCCACAAGTCACCCGAAAACGTCAGCACGTTCGTCTTGTGGACGAGCGTGAGATGGCGCCGCTCTCGTTGACGCGCCAGCTCAAATCCATAGCGGATGACGCGTTCTGCGCCCATGCGAGTGTTGACCGAGCCCTGCGTCGCGATCTCATGCGGCGTGCCCTTGCGCAGGAATCCGCCTTCGCCCGCGTAGGCGCCCTCAGTGTTCTCACGGATAACAGTGAAGCTGTGACCGTCGGGCAGGGTGAATGGGCGAAGGTTCACATAGAGGTCCAGCGCAAATCGGGCCTTGAGCAGCAGGCCGCGCTCGATGACGCCGGGTGGTACCTCAGGCGTGCCGACTGCGCCCAGCAGGATCGCGTCATAAGCGCGCAGCTCGTCGAGCGTTGCGTCGTCGAGCACTGTGCCGTCACGGAGGTAGCGCTGACCGCCCAGATCGAAGTCAGTCGTCGAGATATCGGCGCCGGCGGCAGTGATGACATCCAGCGCAACGGCAATGACCTCAGGCCCAATGCCGTCGCCCCCGATGACTGCGATGCGATGGGTCACGGTCTCATTCCCTTTCCCGGACATCGACTGCTTCGCTGCAGTTCGACGCCCGCCGAGGCCCTAGGGGGGCCATTTCTGTCGCGTGAGTGTGCCCCGAGAAGCCCTCGGTAACCTCGCGCAGGTGTCGCAGACCCATCGCATCTCACGCGAGGCCCATGATCGCCTCAGCGCCGAGCTCATCGATTTGACCGGTCGAGGCCGCATCGACATTGCTGCACAGATAGAAACCGCTCGGCTTCTGGGCGACCTGTCGGAAAACGGCGACTACCACGCCGCCAAGGAAGAACAGGGAAAGATGGCGGGCCGCATCATGCACTTGACCTCCATCTTGGAGAACTGCGAGATCATCGAGCGGCCCCGCAAGGGAGTGGTCACTCCCGGAAACGTGGTGTCGATCCGCTTCGAGGGCGACGACATCGTCGAGCAGTACCTGTTCGGTTCCATCGAAGAGCGCCGGCCCGGCATGGACGTCGTCTCGCCCGGCTCGCCGATGGGTCGAGCCCTCGAAGGCGGGCAAGCCGGTCAGACCGTCAGCTACGAAGCCAACGGCAACACGCTCAGCATCGAGATCGTCGCCGTCGAGTCCTGATCGCGGCCCGAATCTGGGCAGCCTCAACGTCCACCATGTCAACGGGGCGAGCGTTGCCGTTGGCAGAAGCAATGCGCAGGGTCCATAGTGATGGTGTGACTGACACCAGTACGCCGCAGAGCGCTGCGGCCCGGCCGCGCACGCTCAGCCAGAAGGTCTGGGACCGCCATATCGTGCGCTCGGGGGAGGGTCTGCCCGACCTGCTCTATATCGACCTTCACCTCGTGCACGAGGTGACCTCTCCGCAAGCTTTCGACGGCCTGCGCATTTCCGGGCGCAACGTGCGGCGGCCCGACCTCACCGTGGCGACCGAGGATCACAACGTCCCGACCGAAAATCTCCACCTGCCGATCGCCGATCCGGTCTCTGCCAAGCAAGTGGAGGTGCTGCGGACCAACTGCGACGAGTTCGGCATCACGCTGTACCCCATGGGCGATCCCGGTCAAGGCATTGTCCATGTCATCGGGCCTGAGCGCGGCCTGACGCTGCCGGGCATGACCGTGGTGTGCGGGGACAGCCACACTTCTACGCACGGGGCCTTCGGTGCGCTGGCCTTCGGCATCGGGACATCCGAGGTCGAGCATGTGCTGGCCAGTCAGACGCTGCCCCAGACACGTCCCGCCACCATGGAGGTGCAAGTCGAGGGTGCCGCGCCGGCCGGCGTGACCGGCAAAGACATCGTGCTCGCCATCATCGGGCGGATCGGCACCGGCGGCGGCATCGGGTACATCATCGAATACCGCGGCGAGGCCATCCGCGCGCTCTCGATGGAGGGCCGGATGACGGTGTGCAACATGTCCATCGAAGCCGGTGCCAAAGCTGGCTTGATCGCTCCCGACGACACCACATTCGGATACCTGCGGGGCCGACCCGGAGCGCCTTCGGGCGCCGATTGGGACGCCGCCGTCGCGGACTGGCGCTCGCTGGCGACCGATGAAGGTGCGAGCTTCGACAAGTCGGTTGTGATTGACGCGTCCGAGCTTCGGCCCCACGTCACTTGGGGCACGAACCCCGCTCACGTCATTCCCATCGACGCGACGGTGCCCGGACCGAGTGACTTCGACGACCCCGTCGAGGCCGCGACTGCGCAGCGCGCTCTGGACTACATGGGTCTCGAAGCGGGCATGCGGCTGTCCGACGTGAAGGTGGACACGGTGTTCATCGGGAGCTGCACGAACTCGCGTATCGAGGACCTTCGCGCTGCCGCCGCAGTGGCGCGCGGACGCAAGGTGGCCGACGGTGTGCGAACGCTGGTCGTCCCGGGCTCGTTCGCCGTGAAGGCCCAAGCCGAAGCCGAAGGCCTCGATGCTGTATTTGTCGAGGCCGGCTTCGACTGGCGGGAGCCAGGCTGCTCGATGTGCCTGGCGATGAACCCCGACAAGCTCTCACCCGGCGAGCGATCGGCCTCGACGTCGAACCGGAACTTCGAGGGGCGCCAAGGGCGAGGCGGACGGACGCATCTGTGCTCGCCCGAAGTCGCTGCAGCGACCGCGATTGCCGGTTCATTCGCCACGCCCGAAGATCTCGGCTGAGCACAACTGCATCGGCCGTTACGGCCGCACCCACACCAAAGAAGGCAAAGACATGGAGCCAGTACGAGTGCACGAAGGCCGGGCAGTCCCGCTCGATCGCTCGGACGTGGACACCGACCAGATCATTCCCAGCGATTGGCTGAAGCGCGTCGAGCGCACCGGCTTCGGCAAGGGGCTGTTCAGCGAATGGCGAGACCAGCGCGACTTCGTGCTCAATGACGAGCGATACGCCGGTGCGTCGGTCCTCGTGGCGGGTTCCAACTTCGGCACGGGCTCGTCGCGCGAGCACGCGGTGTGGGCGCTCATGGACTACGGATTCGTGGCGGTGGTGTCGCCGCGATTCGGCGACATCTTCCGCAACAACTCCACGAAGAACGGCCTGGTACCTGTCCAGGTACCCGAGGAAACGGCCGCGAAGCTGCGCTCAGCCCTGGCCGAGGATCCCGACCTGTCCGTGACCGTCGACGTCGAACGCCGGATGCTGAGTGTTCCCGCCGTGGGCATCGAAGAGCCGTTCCCGATGGACGACGCCACACGAGAGCGCTTCCTCGAAGGTCTCGACGACATCGGCATCACCATGCGCAGCGCAGACGCCATCGACGGCTACGAGACCGGCCGCCCAGCTTGGATGCCAACGACCTAACGGCGTCACCGTCGACAGATGCTCGCTGGGGCTGCGGGTCGCCGCGTCTTGAGGCGACCAGGCACGTCCAACATGAGCAATACATCACACCCCGTTGCCAGGGTGTCTGGCAGGATGAAGAGAGACGGGAGGGCTGCTGTGGCAGCAGTAAAGCTCACCGACGTGTCCCGCTACGGCATGGACCCGCCGCCAGGTGATGAGCGTCTTCAAGAAGCGATCTTGTACGTCGCGCACCAGCTTGAGCACGACCCGGGCGGCCGTGGTGCCGTCAAGTTGAACAAGGTGCTCTGGTGGGCCGATTTCGAGAGCTTTCGGGAACGGCTTCAGTCGGTCACGGGAGCCATGTACCAGAAGCTCCCTGAAGGGCCGGCGCCGGTGCGTTTGCTGCCGGCCCGTGAAGCCTTGATCGACAGCGGAGCCGCCGAGTTAGAAGCACGTCACCTCGGAGCGCCCAACCCAGAGAACGTGCTGCGCCCCTTGCGCAAGCCTGAGCACCTATTCGATGCTGACGACCTCCGCTATCTCGACATGGCGCTTGACAAATTCCACGGCATGACCGGACGTGAGTGCAGCGAATTCAGCCATTGGGCCAGCGTCGGCTGGCGCGCTGTCGACTTCGAGCAGGTCATCCCGTACGAGACGTCCATCATCGACCCGCGTCCGCTTACCGAAGAGGCTCGTGCTTGGGGAATCTCGGTCGCGGTCGCCGCAGGCCTCCTGCCGGAGTGACACGCGATCCAATCGGTGCGTCGGTCGTACGCGCCGAAAGCTTCGACCGGGATGTCTCCATCAGCCATGGGCGCGAGCGTTCCGCCAGCGGTACGCGACCGTCCCGCGACGACTTTGAGAACTTCTACTGGCCAATGCTGGCTGCTGAATTGGCGTTCTCGTGGCACGAGGCCACGCCTCTGAGGGCCGACTATTCCGACGTAAGGGAACTCACCTGCCGACCGGCCGGGATGTTTCCGCCCGCACGCATCGTGTTGCACATCAAGCACCGAGGATCTGAAGTCATCGTCCAGGTACTGGGCATCCAGTTCGATTGGGGCTTCAACTGGTTCGCCGACCCTGAGTAGGCCCCGTGCGGTACACCGCCTTCAGTTCTCGTCGCCAGCGTCGGCGAAGAAATGCAGCATCCAGGTTGCGGCGAGTTCTTGGTTGCACGGCGAGGCGAGGCTGCTCTTGGCCTCGGCGACGACTTCCGCGCCCAACAACTCCGTACGGCTTTCGTACAGCGGCCCGACGAATTCGGGCTGGAATTCAGGGTGGCCCTGCAGGCCGATCATGTGGTCTCCAATTGCGAGCATCGCGATCGGGCACCGGTCAGCTCCGGCCAGCACGACGCCACCAGGGGGCAGTGAAACGACCTGGTCTTGATGGCTGTGAATGAGGCGGATCTCGTCGGCCGGCGGATCCATCCACTCGCGGTTCTCGAGAATCTTCCAGACGTTCGCGCCGACGGTCCAGCCATGCGGCGCCCGTTGCACCGTGCCGCCGAGCACGTGAGCGATCATCTGGTGCCCGAAGCAGACGCCGAACATCTTGCGCCGCTCAGCGTGCAGCTGCCGCACGAAGTCGGCGAATTGGGTGATCCAGGGCACGTCGTCGTAAACCGATGCTCGCGTGCCCGTGGTCATCCAGCCGTCGTAGGCATCGAGGTCGTCGGGCCACTCGCCGTCAGGAAGGCTGAAAGTGTCCATCTCGACGCTCGGATCGACCTTCGCAATCACCTCGGCGAACATGTCCGAGTAGGTGCCGCAGATCGACCTGAGCTCACCTACGGGATCGTCGCAGCGCAACAGGCCCAAGCGCAACGGCCGAGTCACGTCTGAGGAGGGCGGCACGGTCAGCTCAGCGGAACGAGGAGACGAGTGCCTGGCCAGTGCCGGTCTCCAGCGGCTCCAGCAGGCCCTGCTCGCGTAGGATCGGCATGACGCCTTCGCCGAACCAATAGGCCTCTTCAAGGTGCGGATAGCCCGACAGGATGAACTCGTCAAAGCCAAGTGCGTGATACTCGGCGATGCGGTCGGCGATCTCGGCGTAGCTGCCCACGAGTGCGGTGCCAGCGCCTCCCCGAACAAGCCCGATGCCCGACCAGACATTGGGATGGATCTCGAGTCGGCCGCCCTGTTCTGAGTGCAGTTGCGCCATCCGGCGCTGGCCTTCGGACATGGTGGTGGCGAAGTCGGCTTGGGCCGAAGCGATCGCCTCGGGGCTCATGTGGGCGAGCATGTCGTCGGCTACGGCCCACGCATCAGCTGCATCGGGTCGGGTGATGACGTGAAACCGGATGCCGAACCGCAAAGTGCGTCCCTGCTCGGTGGCTAGCGCCCGCATGCGACCCAGGCGTTCGGTCACCATGTCCGGCGGTTCGCCCCAAGCGAGGTACACGTCGACGTGGGACGCAGCGATGCGCTCAGCGGCGGGCGAAGCTCCCCCGAAGTACACCGGCGGCACGGGATCGGGGACATCACGGGTCGTTGCCCCGGCGACCTTGTAGAAGTCGCCCTCAAAGTCAAATGGCTCGCCGCTCCACGCCTCGCGCACGATCTGCAGGAACTCGCCCGTACGGGCATAGCGAGTGTCCTTGTCGAGCCAGTCGCCGAAGCGATTCAGCTCGCGCGGCTCTGCTCCGGTCACGATGTTGAGCAGCAATCGGCCGCCAGTGAGCCGCTGGTACGTGGAGGCCATCTGTGCGGCGAGCGTGGGTGAGAGGAATCCGGGCCTGAACGCCACCAGGAACTTGATGCGGCGCGTCAGCGGCGCCAGGGCGATGGTGGAGAGCCAGGCGTCCTCGCACATCGTCCCGCATGGCGTGAGCATCCCCTCGTAGCCGAGCTGATCGCACGCCGTCGCTATCTGGGCGAGGTAGTCCATCGATGGCGCCCGCCAATGCGCGCCCGGCTCATCGGGGAGCACGTCACGCGAGTCGCCGCCGGTTGGCAAGAACCAGTGGACCTTCATCGGCCGACCACCTCGCTGGCACCGCAGTGCCGCACACCGAGGAATATTGAGCGTCACCCCATTGCTGCGGAGACGACATCGGTTACGGTACCGCGGGGTCCCAAGGGGCCTTGCCGACAATTGCACCCGGCGTCATTCGGACGCGCCGAGATCACCCAGGCGCTAGGGCTGATCTCGGTGATGCGAACAGCACCAGCTGGGAACTCATGAACGGGCTGAATCGCGGCAACTTCCTGACGGCTTGGTGGTCGGTCACGTTCTCGCGCCTGGCAATCTTCGTCACAGTGCTGAGCTTCAGTCTCATCGGCGACAGTCTTCAGGACGCCTACGACCCCAAGCTGCGGGAACGCTGAGCGATGGTTCCCGACTTCGGCGTGCCACGGCTCTCGGTTCGGTGACTCACCGTCCGCTTCGACGCGTTCACCGCAGTGAACGATGTCGGGTTCGATCTCCGCGACGGCGGGACGCTCGCGGTGGCCGGCGAATCGGGTTCGGGCAAATCGGTGACTGCTCTGTCGATCATGCGGCTCATCGAGATCGGGACGAGAGCCACCATCGACAGCGGGGAGGTGCTGTTCAGGCACGACGATGGACAGGTCCTCGATCTGCTGAAGCTCGCAGAGCCGCAGATGCGTTCCATCCGTGGAGACCGGATCTCGATGATCTTCCAGGAACCGCTGACGAGCCTCAACCCCGTGTACACCGTCGGCAGCCAGATCGCCGAGGCGTTGCGCCTGCACCGCGGCATGAATCGAGCCCAAGCCCGCCAGCGAACCCTCGAAATGCTCGACCGAGTTCGGATTCCCGACGCCGCACGCCGGATCGACCAATACCCCCATGAGATGTCAGGTGGAATGCGCCAGCGGGTGATGATCGCGATGGCGCTCGCATGCGATCCGGCAATTCTCATCGCCGATGAGCCGACAACAGCGCTCGATGTGACGATTCAGGCGCAGATCCTGGCGCTGATGGCAGAGATGCAGCGCGAGACAGGTGCCGCCGTGCTCATCATCACCCACGACATGGGCGTCGTAGCCGAGATTGCCGATGAAGTGGTCGTCATGCAAGCGTCGCGGGTAGTCGAAAGCGGCGAAGTCCACGATGTCTTCGAGCGGCCGCAGGAGACCTACACACGCTCCCTCCTCGCGGCGGTGCCGCGGCTCGGCTCGATGACCGGCGAGAGCGAGCCCCGTCGTTTCGAATTGCTCGACGCGGACGAATTCGGCGAGCCTGAACCTGTCGCTTCGACAACATCTGATCCGATTGTGGACCCATGAGCGCGCCGGTTCCCGCAACACCCATCGTCGAGGTTGAGGCGCTGACCAAGCACTTCCCGGCTCTTGGCAAAGCGCGTGTTCATGCTGTCGAGCAGGTCAGTCTTTAGGTGGGCCGCGGCGAGACCTTGGCAATTGTGGGTGAGAGCGGCTGCGGAAAGTCCACGCTTGCGTACCTCATCATCCGGCTGCTCGATCCCACGAGCGGCACAATTCGCCTCGACGGCACCGATATCACCGGTCTGGGGTCGCGCGAGCTGCGCCCGCACCGGCGCAAAGTGCAGATCGTCTTCCAAGACCCGTTCGCCAGCCTGGACCCGCGTCGAACATCGGCAAGGCCATCGGCGAGCCACTCGAGATCCATCGGGCAGTGCCGCGCCGCGACATCGAAGAAGTCGTGGCATCGCTGCTTCGGCGCGTGGGGATGTCCCCCGACGACATGTCCCAGTACCCGCACCAGTTCTCGGGTGGCCAGCGCCAACGGATCTGCATCGCCCGTGCGCTGGCGCTGCGACCTGAACTCGTGATCGCTGACGAAGCCGTCTCGGCACTCGATGTCTCCATCCAGGCGCAAGTCATCAACCTGATGATGGGCCTGCAGGAAGAACTGGGCCTGTCCTACCTGTTCATCAGCCACGACCTCGCCGTTGTCGAGCGCATCGCACATCGGGTCGGCGTCATGTATCTCGGGCAGATCGTTGAGCTGGGGCCCCGGCAGGCCATCTTCGAAACCCGACCCACCCCTACACCCAGCGACTGCTGGACGCCGTGCCGATTGCCGATCCGCGGCAGCGTCACATGAATCGATCCGTGCGCACCGACGAGATCCCGAGCCCGGTGTTTGAGCCCGGCACAGCGCCCGAGCCAGTCGTGCTCACCGAGATCGAACCTGGTCACTACGTGGCGGAAGCCACGTAGATCAAGAACAGCGTGACCCGAGAGGAACAAGATTTATGAACGCAGCTGTGGCAGGAGCACCCGGCACACCCGAGCCATTCGTGATCTACCCGGCGCGCCGGGTTATCACCATCAATCCCGCCTTCCCGTTCGGCGAGGCCGTGGCGGTGTCGGGCGATCGCATCCTGGGCGTCGGCAGCACCGAGCAGCTGGCGTCGTGGGGCTCTCACCGAGTCGACAATCGCTTCGCAGAGCACGTGCTGATGCCTGGCTTCGTCGAGGCCCATTGCCACGTCATGTCCGGCGGCCTGTGGAACTCCACCTACGTCGGCTACTTCGACCGTCGCGATCCTCAGGGGCGGCTGTGGCCTGGCTGCACCTCGATCGACGATGTGCTCGAACGGCTGGGCAAGGCCGCCGCCGAGCTGCCAGACGAGTCCCAGACGCTGCTCGCATGGGGACTCGACCCGATCTACTTCGCGGGCGAGCGGCTCGTGGCGCGCCATCTCGACACCGTGACCGGTGACCGTCCGGCGCTCGTGTTGCACGCCAGCGGCCACCTGGCAACGATTAATTCGGCGCTCATGACTCGCTGCGGCATCGACGAAACGGCGACCAGTCCCGGTGTTGCCCGCGGCGGCGACGGGTTGCCCAACGGCGAGCTGCATGAGCCCGCCGGCATGATGCTGGCCGGCGAGGCGTTCGTCGAGATGATGAACGCAAACCGGACCGAACAAGCCTGCTGGCGCTACGCCAACGAGGCTCGCAACGCCGGGCACACGCTGCTGACTGACTTGGGCACTACGCAGTTGTGGGATGCCGACCAGCTCGACAACTGGCGGAAGGTGACGAGCGATCCCGAGTACCCGGCGCGGGTGATGGTGGCACTGTCCAATTTATTCGGGGCGCCCGCCGGCACGGATGAGTTGGCTGAGCTGGGAGCACGTCTGAAGCAAGAACAGACGTCGAAGCTGCGCTTCGGCATCGTCAAGCTGATCCTCGACGGCTCGATACAAGGTTTCACAGCCCGGATCAGCTGGCCTCACTACTACAAGCCGCCTCCGGGCCACGTCGGAAACGGGCAGTGGCTGACTGCGCCCGACCAGATGGCCGATCTGCTCGAGGCGTACCACCGGGCAGGCCTGACCGTGCACTGCCACTGCAACGGCGACGAGGCGTCCGAGGTGTTCATCGACGCAGTCGAGCAGGTGCTCGAGCGCTACCCCCGCTGGGATCACCGTCACACGGTGCAGCACTGCCAGCTCACGACGCCTGCCCAGTACCGTCGCATGGCGGCTCTGGGCATGTGCGCCAACATCTTCCCGAACCACATCTACTACTGGGGTGACCAGCACCGAGATGCGACCGTGGGGCCCGAGCGAGCGGCGCGCATGGATGCCTGTGGCACCGCACTGGCTGAGGGCGTCAGCTTCTCGATCCACTCCGACTCGCCCATCACGCCGCTCGGGCACCTGCACACCGCATGGTGCGCGGTCAACCGGGTGACGGCATCGGGAGAGGTTCTGGGACCTCACGAGCGCATCGGCGTGCCGGACGCGCTGCGAGCGATCACCATCGATGCGGCCCGACAGCTCAAGCTGGACTCCGAGATTGGCAGCATCGAAGCCGGCAAGCTGGCCGACTTCGCCGTGCTGGAGGACGACCCGCTGAGCGTCGACCCCATGGCCCTGCGTGACATCGGGGTCTGGGGCACCGTGCTCGGCGGCGTGCCTCAGCCGGCCGAGATCAGCGAGGCCTGATCCGATCCAATGGCTGAGCTCACGGTCCCAGATCCTCGGATCCCCGTGACCGTCATCGGCGGCTACCTCGGCGCCGGCAAGACAACGCTGGTGAATCATGTGCTGCGGTCCTCCGACGAACGCATCGCGGTGATCGTCAACGACTTCGGCGAGATCTCCATCGACGAGGACCTCATCATCGCGGCCGAGGGCGACAAGCTGACGCTGGCCAACGGCTGCATCTGCTGCAGCCTCGCCGACGGGTTTGCCACGGCGCTGCAGACAGTCCGGTCAGCGGAAACGCCGCCCGAGCGATTGCTCATCGAGGCGAGCGGTGTCGCCGACCCCGCCCAGATCGCCGCGTACGGACACACACCCGGGCTGCGATTGGACGCCGTAGTGGTGATGGCAGACGCTGAGCAGGTGCGGCGGCAGGCCGATGACCGCTGGGTGGCCGACACCGTGCGGCTGCAGCTCGCTGCGGCTGACTTGCTGGTGCTCAACAAGGTCGACCTGCTGGCGAGCTCCGACGATACGGACGACGTGTGCAACTGGCTGCGAGCTGTCGCCCCGGGAGCAGCCTTGGTGCGGGCACGACATGCAGCGGTGCCGACTGCAGTGTTGTTCGACGCATCAGCGGAAGCGCTCGACGGGACGGATCCCGAGATTTCCATGCCGGAGAGGCTGCGAGCTTCCGGGGGTGCGGCCGCCGACCACGCGCATGAACACGCAGAAGATCTCTTCGAGTCACAAACGGTCACGCTGGACGAACCCGTGCCAAGTGCACGTATTCGCGACCTGCTGGACCACTTGCCTGACGGCGTCGCCCGCCTCAAGGGGCTCGTGCGGATTGCTGAAGGCGGTGGCCCTCACGACGCTCCGAGTTCTGTCGCCGACTGGGTGATCGAAGCCGTCGGCACCCGTACCTCGATGACCCCCTACTCACTGGATTCGGGTGAGCCGCTCCGCCGCTGGGTGATCAGCCTCATCGCCCGTAAGGGCTCCCTGCCGCCCGACTGGCTCGGTGAGCGACTGGCAAAGCGCAACTGAGACTCGCTACTGGGTGAGCCGGGGCGGTTGCGTGCCAGACTCGTCGGGCAGGCAATCGACTGTGCCGCGGCCGTCGGTTCGAGTCCTCATCTTGGAGTCCTGATATGGCAATCACCATCCCCGAACCCGACGTCAACAACGTGTGGCGGCTGGAGACGCCCGGCAATGACGGTTGGGTGCGTTCTGCTCGTCCGGACGCCGACGACAAGTTCTTCATGTGCTCGGCGGATGGCCACGTGCAGGAGCCGGTGACCTTCCTGCGCGACCGAATCGACCCCAAGTACCACCACCGTCTACCCACGGTTGCGGTCAACAAGATCACAAAGCCCCACGGACGCACCGGTGCAGAGGCAACCAGCTCTGGTTCGGACAGCTCCGAGTCGACCGGCGCCAGTTCGACCGGCACCAAGTCGACCGGCGATGGGAAGCAGGACCCGCAGTTCTTCCAGACCGCAGAAGGCTTCCGGCCGGCCAAGCTGAACTGGACGAAGCCATTTGAGGGCCACGAGAAGCTTCGCAACCAGTCGGGTCGCGTCCCCGAGGCACGCGTGCGTGACCTGGCACTGGACGGCTGCGACGCAGAGGTCCTGTTCCCGAACAAGGGCCTGACCATCTGGGCCACGCCCGACGCCGACTTCAGCCATGCGATGTGCCAGGCCTACAACGAGTGGGCCTGGGAGGAGTTCGCCGATTTCAACGATCGGCTCGCCCCGATGGCGTGCATTGCTCCCGCAGCACTGGACAAAGCAATTGCCGAGATACAGCGATGCGCGGCACTCGGATTCAAGGGTCTGAGCCTGCCGTGCAAGCCGGTCTTCGGCCCGCCCGATGTCGACGACCCCAACTACAACTTGCGTGAGTTTGAGTCCCTGTGGGACTGCATCGACGAGGTCGATCTGCCAGTCACGTTCCACGTCTCCACAGGTCGCGATCCGCGCACCGCTCGCAGTCAGGGTGGGGCCGTCATCAACTACGCCGTGCATTCGCTGGCGCCGACTATGGAACCGCTGGTCAATATCTGTGCTTCAGGCGTCGCGGAGCGACACCCGAACCTGCGCTTCGGTGCCATCGAGGCTGGCATCGGCTGGGCGCCATGGATGCTGGGTGCCATGGACGAGGCGTATCTCAAGCACCACATGTGGGTCCGGCCAAAGCTGGAGCTGCTGCCCAGCGAGTACTTCAAGCGCCAGGGCTTCGCGAGCTTCCAGGAGGACGCCGCCGGCCTTGATCTTGCCCGCGAGCACGGTCTGGTCGACAACTTCCTGTGGGCGAACGACTTCCCGCACCACGAGGGCTCCTGGCCGTATTCCGCCCAAGCGATCGAGCGCACGATGAGCCATCTCGATGATGGCGAGCGGGCCAAGATCCTTGGCCTCAACGCTGCCCGCATTTTCGGATTCAAGATCCCCGAGCGTTACCTGCATCACCCCGACGCAGCTGCTGCCGCCGCCGCCGCCCAACGCTGAAACCAGCCAGACCCCGTTTCTTGCAGATGGCCGACTTCCGGCGCGATGTAGGGTGAACTCAACCGCATCTGACCCATTGAGGAGTCGAGATGGTCCGCAAGGGGCTCGCCAAGTTCGTCAAGAACGTCGGTGGCTTTCTTGCTGCGCTCTCACACTCGAAGAAGAACCCGCCGGCTCCGGGACCCCCGCAAGGCGGCCGCCCGGCGCGTGCGTGACGCTATGCACGCCACGCGGGGCAACACGGGATTCAGCACCTCCGGCACCAGCGAGAAGATCTACGGCAAAGTCCTCTCGGACGGCCACAAGCAACAGCGATAGAACTCAGCTGCCCGCAGTTGCGGGATCGTGCACTGGGCAACCTGCCGGATTGAAGGTTCGCTAGGCGTTGACGGCGTAGGGCACGGGATCGCCGGCCAGTGCCAGGTTGATCTGCTCGGCGATCTGGATACCAGCTCGGACTTGAGCTTCGCTCGTGCTGGCGCCGAGATGCGGGGTTGCCACCACGTCGGGGCGGCCGAACAGCGGCGAGGCGGTGGCGGGCTCGGTTGCGTAGACGTCCACTGCCACGCCGCCGAGCCGTCCTTCCTCCAGCGCAGTCGCTGCCGCTGCCTCATCGAGAATGCCGCCCCGGGCGGTGTTCACGATCAAGGCGTGCGGGCGGCACTTGGCGAGGTTCTCCGCACCCAGCAGCCCCGCCGTCTCGGGCGTTCGCGGCATGTGCAACGTGATGATGTCCGAGCGCTTAAACAGCTCTTCGAGAGTCACCAAGTCGACCCCTGCCGCTCGAGCGGATTCCGGGCTCACATAGGGATCGAATGCGATGAGCGCGACATCGAATGGGGCGATCCGCTGCGCCACCAAGCGGCCGACGCGACCGAGACCCAGGATCCCGATCGTCTTGCGATAGATCTCCATGCCGCCCCAGCGGCTGCGTTCCCACCGGCCATTCGAGAGCGCTTGGTGAGCCTGCGGGATGTTCCGAGCCAGCGCCAGCATGAGTGCAACGGTCATCTCCGCAGCCGACACGACATTGCTCGACGGCGCATTGCAGACGAGCACACCGCTCTCGGTAGCGGCAGCGACGTCGACGTTGTCGAGGCCTACTCCGGCACGCCCCACGACGACGAGTGCATCACCTGCCGCGAGGAGGTCAGCATCTACCTGCGTTGCCGAGCGAACGACCAGCGCCTGCGCCCCGGCAATGGCGGCGCGCAGTTCGTCGGTGCTGAGCCCGGTGCGAACATCGACGTCGTGGCCGGCTCCACGCAGCATGTCCAGGCCAGCATCAGCCAGATTCTCGGCGACCAGGACTCGTGCCATGTCACGCAACCAGATCTGCGATGCGGCTGATGCCTTCGGCCAGATCGTCGAGCCCCAAGGCGAAGGAGAACCGCGCGTAGCCGGGCGCACCGAACGCTTCGCCGGGCACGAATGCCACCTTGGCATGCTCAAGAACGGCTGCGGCCAAATCCATCGTCGTCGTGGCTTCCGTGCCGCCGTATCGGCGTCCCAACAGCCCTTCCATGTTCGGGAATGCGTAGAACGCCCCTTCGGGTTCAGGACACTCCACGCCCTCGATGGCGTTGAGCGCTTCGGTGATGCGCTGGCGCCGCACGTCGAATGCATCACGCATCATCGCGACCGCCTCAAGGTCTCCCGAGACTGCAGCGAGCGCAGCTGCCTGTGCCACGTTGCAGACGTTGGAGGTGGCGTGGCTCTGCAGGTTGGTGGCCGCTGCGATCACGTCAGGCGGCCCGGCCATCCATCCGACCCGCCAGCCCGTCATGGCGTAGGTCTTGGCCACGCCGTTGAGCACGACGCACCGGTCGGCAACATCAGGGACCAGCACCGGCAGCGAGTGATGCTCGGCATCGCCGTAGGTGAGGTGCTCGTAGATCTCGTCGGTGATCACCCACAAGCCGTGCTCGATCGCCCACTCACCGATCGCAACGATGTCGTCACGGGGGTACACGGCACCGGTCGGGTTCGACGGCGACACGAACAGCAGCGCCTTGGTGCGGTCGGTCCGCGCCGCCTCAAGCTGGTCGACGCTGACCCGGAAACCTGACTCGATGCCCGCGAACACCTCAACCGGCACGCCGCCGAATACGCGAATCGCTTCGGGATACGTCGTCCAGTAGGGCGCCGGCAGCAGTATCTCGTCACCCGGATCCACAAGCGCAGCCATGGTGTTGTAGACGGCTTGCTTGCCGCCATTGGTGACCAGGAATTGGCTCGCGTCCCAGCCGAGACCGCTGTCGCGCTTCGTCTTGGCGGCAAGGGCAGCCTTCAGCGCGGGCTGACCGCCAGCCGGCGAATAGCGGTGGTTGGCCGAGTCACGGCACGCAGCGACCGCCGCGTCCACGATGTGCTCGGGCGTCGGGAAGTCAGGTTCGCCAGCGCCGAAACCGATCACGTTCTCGCCTGCAGCCTGCAGCGCCTTGGCCTTGGCGTCCACCGCCAGAGTCGCCGATGGGGCGATGCCCGCCAGCGCCTTGGAAACCCGGTTGCCGCCCGATGCTCGGTTGGACCCTGATGAGGTGGGCATGGGGTGACTCCTGTCGTGCGGGTTCGAGTGGATTGCGCGGCCGCGAGCGCCCGACAGTCTCGCCGTCACGGCGCGCAATGCGGCGCGCCCACACCGAGCCGTGAGCCTCGAAGACCGGCGCGTCGGCACATTGTCGGGAGAATGTGGTTGTCGGCAGTAGCGCCGGGCGCAATAGTGGCAGCCGATGGCTGTGTCTCCCTCGTCAATTTCCATACCCGCCGAACTGCGTCCGTCCGACGGACGCTTCGGCTCGGGTCCGTCCAAGGTCCGGCCGGAAGCGGTGAAGGCGCTCGCTGCCCGGGCAAGCGACTACATGGGCACGTCGCACCGGCGTACCGGCGTCCGCTCAGTGGTCGGACGGCTGCGCTCAGCTATGACCGAGTTGTTCGGCCTCGGCGACGGCTGGGAGGTCGTGCTCGGAAACGGCGGCAGCACAGGCTTCTGGGACGCTGCGGCGTTCTCGATGATCGAGCGACGCGCTCAGCATCTCGCGTTCGGCGAGTTCTCCGAGAAATTCGCGGCCGTGACAGCTGCAGCGCCACATCTCGACGATCCGATCGTCCTCGAAGCGCCGTACGGCCGCCATCCGGTGCCAGAACCCGCCAATGTCGACGTCTACGCGCTCACGCACAACGAAACCTCGACGGGCGTGTGCATGCCGCTCGCCCAACCACAGCTCGCCGACGCGCGGGCTGGCACGAACCCGGCGCTGGTGGTGGTTGATGCGACGTCAGCGGCCGGCGCCATGACGTGGACTCCCCACGACGTCGACTGCTATTACTTCGCTCCCCAGAAAGCCTTTGCGGCGGACGGCGGCTTGTTCATCGCGCTGTGCTCGCCGGCAGCCATCGAGCGCATCGAGCGCATCGATGACTCCGGCCGGTACAAGCCCGCGACGCTCGACCTGGCGATCGCAGCGCGCAACTCGCGCCAAGACCAGACCTACAACACGCCAGCGCTCGCAACGATCCTGCTGACGCTCGAGACCGCCGAGTGGATGCTCGATGGTGGAGGGCTCCCCTGGGCAGCCAGTCGCTCCGCAGCCTCAAGCGGGGCGGTGTACGGCTGGGCTGCGCGCCGCGACTTCGCCTCACCATTCGTTGTCGACGAGGCCATGCGCTCCCCGGTGGTCTGCACGATCGATTTCGACGGCGTCAGCGCTGACGACATTGCGGCCGCCCTGCGGGCCAACGACATCGTCGACACCGAGGGCTACCGCAAGCTCGGCCGCAATCAGCTGCGCATCGCTGCGTTTCCCGCGATCGAGCCCGCCGACGCCGAGGCCCTCACGGCCTGCATCGACTACATCGCCGAGCGCCTGTAAGGCCACCAGCGCAGCGGCTCCCGATGGCCACGAGTACGTGGCTGCGCCACGCACATACACCCAAGAGACTGCGCCGTGATCAGATGGCTTGGTCTTGGGCTGCACCAATGTGGTCGGAGAACTTCACCGGAGCCGAGTGACCAGCGTGCCCGCGGCCTTGTCGTGCCAGCCTTGGTAGACGCGATCCCACGTCAAGCTCACGTAGCACAGCAGAGTGAAAATCCAGCCGATGAACTGGACGAACGGAATCGCAGACGGCAGCGTCGGCACGGCCCAGCGACCGAGTGACTTGCCCCAGCCTGGGGCCTCGCCCGTCATCGCGTGGACAACCTTGATGCCCACAATTCGCTTGCCGAGCGTCTGGCCCCACAATGCCGTCGGCCAGACCTCGTACGCGATCGCGACGAGCAATCCGAAGAGCAGCGCCACGACCGTGGTGCCCGCCGAGAAGTCCGAGCCGTCACTGGTGCTGTCAACGCCGACCGCTCCAACCACGAAGAACACGATGATTCCGAGAAGAATTTCAAAGACCCCGTCGAGTATTCGCGCACCAAGGCGGATGCCTGGCGTGGCCAGCTTCACGGTGCCGCCGAGACCCAATTCAGCCCACCCCGTGCGCCGATTGTCATAAGGCATCGGCGATTCGCCCATGTCACTCATCATCAGCCTCCAAAGTGCTCGCCGTGATGCGCAGGCTCGATCGCGAAACTAGCAGTGGCACAGCGAGACACTCAGCGGATGGTGCCGACGTCAGAATCGCGTGTCGTACCCATGCCGATGCGCTAGTTCAGCTGCGGATCGTCGGGATAGCCGGCCAGCAGACGGGCGGGCGGTGGCTGACGGGCCAGCACGTCGTGCCACAGATTGGTCGCGTCCGCTATGAGATCGCTCGGCGCAGAACCGAAGACCCACCAGCAGCCCTGAGTCAGCTCACCCTGCAGCTGGCCTGGACCCCACCCGGCGTGGCCGCCGTAGATGCGCACGGCTCCTACGTCTGCGTCGAGTTCGTCGGGATCTGCGGTCAAGTCCACCAGACCGACGCCCCGTGCCACCGCCCGGAAGGCACCTGCGATTTCCGACGGATGCAGATCCGAGGCCGAGGCCGTTGACGGGTTGGGGGCATCAGCATCGGTGGTCGTGCCGAGCGCCAACAGGCCCTGCGGCTCCACCGGCCCGCCGAGACCGACGGCTGCGTCATCGTCGAATCGTGAGGCCCACCGGGGCACCGCCTCCGCACAGGCGATGTTGGAGATGCGATTGATGACGACGCCGAGCGTGCCAGCCTCCTGGTGCTCAATCACATACACCACGGTCCGGTCGAAGTTGGGGTCGACCAGGCGCGGCGTCGCCACCAAGAGGTCACCCGGAAACGGCGCCCTCACTGGCGTCACGACGACTTCAACCACGCTCCGATTCTGCCACTGCTCCACACCACCGCCGGAGCCGATCCGGCCGCAGACCCATGAGTGAGCGACGCCTTCATGCTCGGAGCAGCGCTGGCTCAGATGCCAGCCGCCGCGGCGTCGCCAATCAGACCGTTCAGGACACCTCGCCACCGGAGGCGGTGGTGACGTCCTGGCGGCCGGCGGTGATCCACGGCATCATCGCCCGCAACTCCGCGCCGACCTGCTCGATGGGGTGCTGTTTGCCCTCTTCCACCATGCGGCGATAGTTCGGCAGTCCATTGCGATTCTCGTCGATCCATTCCTGAGCGAAGCTGCCGTCCTGGATCTCCGCGAGGATGCGCTTCATCTCGGCGCGGGTCTCGTCGGTGATGATGCGTGAACCACGCGTCATGTCGCCGTACTCGGCAGTAGTCGAGATCGAATAACGCATGCCCGAGATGCCGGCTTCGTAGATGAAGTCCACGATCAGCTTCACCTCGTGCAGTGTCTCGAAGTACGCCGACTCGGGCTGGTAACCAGCCTCGACCAATGTCTCGTAGCCCGCACGGATCAACTCGGTGAGTCCGCCGCACAGCACCACCTGCTCGCCGAACAGATCGGTCTCGGTCTCCTCGGCAAACGTCGTGGTGAGCACGCCGCCGCGGGTGCCCCCGATGCCCTTGGCGTACGCGAGCGCGTCGGCGAGTGCGTTGCCGCTGGCGTCCTGGTGCACCGCGACCAACGCCGGCACGCCGCCGCCCTCGACGTAGGTGCGACGCACGTTGTGGCCAGGTCCCTTCGGGGCGATCATCCACACATCGACTTCACTGGGTGGGCTGATCTGGCCAAAGTGGATGTTGAATCCGTGGGAAAACGCGATCGCGTTTCCCGCGGTCAGGTTCGGCGCGATTGAGTCTTCGTAGATCGCCGCCTGGTCGGTGTCGGGCAGCGCCATCATGACGATGTCGGCCTCGGCGGCGGCGTCCGCCACATCAGCGACCCGCAAGCCCTCAGCGGTGGCCTTGGGACGCGACGACGAGCCCGCGCGCAACCCCACCACGACATCAACGCCGCTGTCGCGCAGGTTCAGGGCATGAGCGTGTCCCTGAGACCCGTAACCCATGACGGCCACGGTGCGTCCGGCCAGCTGGCCCAGATCGGCATCGTCCTCGTAGTAGATGGTGGCGGGCATCGTTGTGCTCCTGTGGGTCTGTGATTTGTGAGAGTTGGAGTATGCCCACGGCGGCGTCTCGGCGGGCCCCTGCAGGAACTGCTCAGTCGGCGAGCGCGATCTCGGGTGCCAGCTCGCTCAGCTCGCGCAATGCGATGCGCCCGGTGCGCTGCAGAACGCGGATGCCGAACTGCGCCAGCTCGGCCTCACAGCGGTCGATGTCGTCAGGGTGGGCATCGACGCTGACGATTATCTCGTCGGCGCTCTCGTCGAGCACCTCGCCGCCCCATGGCTCGATCACACGCTGCACCGCTGCACGATCGCCCGCACCGACGCGAGCGAGCATCAGCTCGCGCTCGATCGAATGGGCCGGCTGCAATTCGCTGATGTGAATGACGTTGATGAGCTTGTCAAGCTGCTTGGCGATCTGGTCGACATCGGTGTTGTGAACGTCCACCACGATCGTGACGCGGCTGTAGCCCGGATCGACCGTGGGCGCGACGGCGAGGGAGAAGATATTGAAACCACGGCGGCTGAACAGGCCGGCAATGCGTGCCAGCACGCCGAATTTGTTCTCGACAATGGCCGCAAAGATGTGCAGATCCGGTTCTGGCGCGCCGCTCATGACGGCGCCGAACCCTTGAGAACAGCGTCGGCGTCACCTTCGGGCCCCAGGATGATGTCGTCGTTGGATCCTCCGGCGGGCACCATCGGGTACACCTTCTCCTCGGGGTGCACACGGAAGTCGACCACAACGGGACGATCGTTGATCGAGTTCGCCTTGGCGATCGCCGGAGCGACTTCCTCGGCTGACTCCACCCGGATGCCGGTGCAGCCCATGGCTTCGGCCCAGCCGACGTAGTCGGGATGGTCGGCGCTGAGGTACACCTGGCTGTAGCGCCCGGCATAGAACAACTCCTGCCACTGACGCACCATGCCCAGGTAGGCGTTGTTCAGGATTGCCACCTTGACGGGGATGTCCTCGGCGCTCGCGGAGATCAACTCCTGGGCGGTCATCTGGAAGCATCCGTCACCGTCGATGGCCCACACGGTGCGATCAGGCTGGCCCACCTTGGCGCCGATCGCCGCAGGCACTGCGAAGCCCATCGTGCCCAGCCCGCCTGAGTTCACCCATGTATAGGGGTAGTCGAACTTCCAGAACTGGCTCGCCCACATCTGGTGCTGGCCGACGCCGGCCACCACGATCGTGTCGTCGGGCGTGTTGTCGCGCAGCTGCTCCACCACATACTGCGGTTTGAGCGGAAAACCGCTCGACGGCTGGTCGTATTGCAGGGGATGCTGCTCCTGCCAACCCGAGATCGTTGACTTCCACGCCGAGCTATCCGCCAGCCCTTCGGCTTCGTCGCCGCCGTCAGGTGACCGCAAGGCCTCGATCAGCGCCTCGACCGCAACCTTGGCGTCGCCGGCGATCGCCACCTCGGGCACCCGGACCTTGCCGTGCTCAGCCGGGTCGATGTCGACGTGGATCACCTTGGCCTCGGGGGCGAAGGACGCAGGGTTTCCGGTCACACGGTCGTCGAAGCGGGCGCCCAGATTGATGAGAAGGTCGGCTCGCTGCAGCGCCGTGACCGCGGTGTAGTTGCCGTGCATGCCCGGCATCCCCAAGCAGAGCGGATGGCGGTCGGGGAACACTCCCCGTGCCATGAGCGTCGTGACGACGTGAATGTCACACATCTCTGCGAAGGTGCGAAGTGCTTCGGCGGCCCGCGCCTTCAGCAATCCCCCGCCCGCGTAGATGACCGGCCGCTCGGACTTGCGAATCAATGCCGCCGCACGAGCGATGGCGTCAGGATCGACCGCGCTGCGCGGTCGGTAACCGGGCAGGTCCACACTGTCGGGCCAGTACCAGTTCATCGGCAGGTTGCTGACGTCCTTCGGCAGGTCGATGAGCACCGGTCCCGGTCGCCCCGTGGTCGCGATGTGGAATGCCTCCTTGACGATGCGGGGAATGTCGGCCGGGTCAGTCACGAGGTAGTTGTGCTTGGTGACTGCCATGGTGATGCCGGTGGTGTCGCATTCCTGGAAGGCGTCCGAACCGATCGCAGACATCGCCACCTGGCCGGTCACCACCACCAGCGGAACCGAATCCATGAAGGCGTCGCACAGCGGCGTCACGATGTTGGTCGCCGCGGGTCCGCTCGTCACCATCGCCACGCCCGGCTTGCCGGTCACCTGCGCGTAGCCCTGCGCCATGTGGCCCGCGCCCTGCTCATGGCGAACCAGGACGTGGCGAATCGAAGAATCCAGCACCGGGTCGTAGACGGGCAGGATTGCGCCGCCGGGCAGACCGAACATCACCTCTACACCGCTCATCTCCAAGCTCCGCATGAGTGCTTGAGCGCCGGTGAGCTCCATGGCGGTTCTCCTGTGAAGTGATTCGGGTGTCGATCGGGAGGGGTCTTTGGGGCGGCCGCCAACTCGCCGTGAGGGGCCTGCGGTGCGGTTCGGGGTTCAGTTCGTCACTGTGCGGATTTGTGAACGGTATTCGGACACAAAAAATGCCTCCCAGGTGGGAGGCGAGGCGAGCGCGGACAGGCGAGCTCGCCTAGAACGGTACGAGAACGGCGCAACTGATGCGACCGGCAGATCGGCGTGCTCGCGTGCTCATGCATTCATTCTGTCGGGCGCATCCTCCAGCGGCAACCTGTTATGCCCGCACCCGCGTCAGAGCGCGTCCAGAATGCCGGATCGACGGGACACAGCCCGCACGTAGATTGGCCGAGTGCGCGGGCGACTGCTGACTCATGTCATCAGCTGTGCATGTCTCATCGTAGCCGCAGGGTGCAGTGCGATCGACATCGACGTCTCCCGATCTGACGGCAGCACTGCGGCAAGCACTGCCGGGTCAGCCCCGCCAGAGCCGCCGGCGACCACGCTGGCGCTGACGCAGACACCCGAGTACGTGGCATCGAATACGCCGTGCCCAGCGGGCTTGCCCGAACTCGGAGCAATCCCGCTCGGCGAAGCGGCTCCCGGCGAGTCCATCTTCCTGATGCCGTTCATCGACTTGGCCGAGGCGACCGTGATGGTGTTCGACCCGGACCGCTCGGACCGAGGTTTCGTGGGCGACCGCCGGGGCCGAATTTGGCGTTTCACGCTGAGCGATTCCGTTGACGGGAGTGCGGGGGACGTGGCAACCCTGAGCGACCAGCCGGTGGCGGATTTCTCGTCGGACACCGCGGCCGAGCACGACCAGGGCCTGGTGGGAATGACCTTGGGCCCGGACGGTCGTGTGTGGATCAATCGCACCGACCGCCGAGGGGCCAGCGTGCTCACGGTGCTGACGCCGACCGATGACCGCACTGCGCTCCAGGGCGACTACACCGACGTGCTGACGGTGAAGCAGACCAACGCGCAGCACAACGGCGGCGACTTGGTGTTCGATCCTGACGGACTGCTGTATGTCTCCTTCGGCGACGGAGGTGGTCTCGGCGACCCCCGCAATCACGGCCAGAATCTCGCCACGCCGCTCGGTGCGGTGCTGCGATTCGCACTCGACACCCGCGGTAGCGACGTCACCGCCGATTGGCAATTGGTGCCAGCGGCAGGCAACCCGGATCTCGGACCGGGCAGCGACGCGAGCATTTGGGCCTACGGCGCGCGCAATCCATTCCGAATGTCCATCGACGACAAGACCGGCACGTTGTGGATCG
The DNA here is from genome assembly GCA_965226645.1 of Candidatus Poriferisodalis sp. Lineage (GTDB taxonomy): Bacteria > Actinomycetota > Acidimicrobiia > Acidimicrobiales > Poriferisodalaceae > Poriferisodalis. The sequence continues at coordinate 428,097 of CBDDDL010000003.1, read as the reverse complement.
CCGACGTGGGCCAGCAGTGCATTGAAGAGATCACTGCGCTCGGCCTCGATGAGGGCGGTGCCAATTTGGGCTGGAACTCGTTCGAAGGCAGCCGCCGCTTCGTCGGCCCTGATCTCAGCGACCACCGGCCACCCGATTTCGAGTACCGGCATGGGCGCGGGCTGTGCGCCGTGATCGGCGGCCACATCTACCGGGGCGGTGAACTCGGCTGGCTGTCAGGCCGCTACGTGTTCGCCGACCTCTGCGGAGGCGACGTCTATGCAGCAGCGGTTGCGCCCGGCGCACAGACCGACGAGGTCACCCACCTCGGCGTGAGCACGCCACGGCCGGTCGGCTTTGCAGTCGACGCAGCCGGCGAGATGTATGTGATCGACATGGAGACCGGCGTGTGGCGTCTCACCGGATGACGCCCGGACAATCAAACGAAATCGGGGCATAGCAGTGTTCCGGCGGACGGTCTATGACCGCGAGATCATGCTGCTGGCGGTTCCGGCTTTCGGGGCGTTGATCGCCGAACCGCTCTATGTCGTCACCGACACGGCGATCGTCGGGAGACTCGGCACTCCCCAGCTCGCCGGTCTTGCGATAGCGACCGCGATCCTGCTCAGCGCTCACGCTGCGCTCATTTTCCTGGCATACGGCACGACCGGCCTCGTCGGCCGGCTCGTCGGCGCCGGCTCGCCCCAACGGGCCGCAGAGCAGGGCATCGCCGGCATGTGGCTCGCGGCGGGCTTCGGTGTGGTCGTGAGTCTCGGGTTGTGGGCGGGTTCGAACTGGCTCGTCGGATTGTTCAACCCAACCCCCGATGTGGCAGCGTTCGCGCTCACATACCTGCGCATCAGCCTCATCGGCTTCACTCCCCTGCTGCTGGCCATGGCCGCCACGGGCTATCTACGCGGCACCCAGGACACCGTCACGCCGCTGCTTGTCGCAGTCGCGTCCGCTGGGGGAAATCTCGTGATCGAGCTCGTGCTCGTGTTCGAACTCGACATGGGCGTCGCCGGGTCTGCCTGGTCGACGGTGATCGCCCAGTGGGGCGCGGCCGCGGTCTTCGCGTCAGCCGTACGCAAGCGAGCACGTTCCACCGGCGTCTCGCTGCGCCTCGTGGCAGTCGCCGCGCGGCGCTATGCGCGGGTCGGCTTGCAAATGTTCGTGCGCACAAGCGCCTTGCGGGGTGCGTTCGTGCTGGCTGCGGTGTTTGCTGCGCGGATCGGCACGACTGAAGTCGCCTCGCACCAGATCGGAGCCGAGATCTGGGCACTGCTCGCCCTCGCGCTTGATGCCGTTGCGATCGCCGGCCAGGCAATGGTTGCCAAGGAGCTGGGTGCGGGACGGCCCGCTATTGCACGAGCAGCCAGTGTTCGAATGATCGGCATGAGCGTCCAGCTCAGCGTGGTGTTCGGCGCACTGCTGGTGCTGTTGCGCACTCCCCTGGCATCAATCTTCAGCGCGGATCCTGAAGTGGTGTCCCTCGGCGCGTTCGTGCTGCTGTTCGTCGCCGTCATGCAGCCGGTCAACGCAGCCGCGTTCGCTTTCGACGGCATCTTCATCGGCGCAGGCGACCTTGCATTCCTGGCACGAGCGATGGCCGCTGCCGCCGTGGTGTTCGCTTTCATCGGTGGCGCTATCCGCTGGGCCGATCTGGGGATCGGCTGGCTGTGGGCTGCGCTGATCGTGTTCATGTGCCTGCGTGTCGCGCCGCAGTGGATCCGATTCCGTAGCGACGCCTGGCTGCGAACCGGCGAGACGTGAGCGCCGGCAGTGCTCGCCTGCCATGCAGTAGTGCCGTGTCGCTTACTTCCAGAGGCGGACGGTGAGACTGTGTTCATCTGCGACGAGCTCCGGCTCGGTGCTGTTGTGGGCGGCCATCGCAGGCAGCACCTTGTGCATGATTCCCATGCCTCGAGCATCGACATAGCGGTAGTCGCGCATGAAGTTGACGAGTGTCTGATTGCGGGCATAGCGAACGCCCGACCTGATCGCTTCAGGAGTGACTGAATTCGGCAGACGACCGGGGCTGCGTACTTCGATCCGATCTTCGAAGATGTTGAGCTGAACGTCGGTACCGGCAATGCTGTAATCCCGGTGAACGAACGCGTTCACGACGATCTCCCGCACTGCGATCTCGGGATAGTCCCAGCGATCGACTCGTCGAGGTCCGTCCAGATGTGCCGTGACGACCGTGTTGCGGCGGACAAAGTCCCAAGCGCGGTCGACCAAACCGGTCTCATAGATGACGTCGTTTGCTCCGCCAAGCGGCAGTAGCGGCCCGCGAATATTCTCGTCGGCTCGCGCCGCGTAGTCCGGGACCGATCCCGGATAGCACACAGCCCGAACGCCGGACTGCGGCACAAAGCGTCCTGCTTGCAAACCAAATAGCAGCACACCGTCGATCGTTGCGTACGTGACGTCGTCGATCTCCACGGCAAGTTCCAGGTTGCGCAGCAGGGTGCACCACTCGGGAGTGTCTGGTGCCGGTACTTCGCTGTCGCCCCGCACGCGGCCGAAGTAATCCAGCAGTCGTCGCGCATCAAGGTCTGCGACCGACGTGCCGAGCACCGGCTTGATCCCGTAGCGAAGGCCGCCAGACCGCTGGTACAGACGCTGCTCTTCCTCGCGGCTCGCATCACGGGTTGTGGAGCCGACCCTTATTTTCGTCACCCACGAGCTGCCGCGCTTCACCTTGTATGGCTTGTCAGGTGCGTTGGGCGGCACGCTCACGACCCCGACCTGAGCACCGGGCGCCCACTCCACGACTTCCCACGTTGGGATCACTGGCGGCTGCAGGTGATCTCTCGCCGTCTGCATCACCCACTCTTCGGCCAGCGATGGCTCACGGCGCAGCCCTGTCACCGACCCATCGTCTTCCACGCCGAGCAGAACGCGGCCTCCTTCGTGATTGATCAGCGCGGCGATCTCAGCGGCGAATACAGCAGGACGCACATCGTCGCGCTTGAACTCGACCAGCGAGTTCTCGCCATTGGCGAGCACCTCGGCGAGTTCGGTGCGGTTCATCGGTCTCGACCAGCGGCTCGAGGCACGAGTCGGCGGCGGCCGATCTCTGCGATGAACGTAGCGCTCATTCGCCCCCCAGTGACCGGACGGCCTCGGTCGTGACCACACGGCCAAACTGGATGGTCGGCGGTCCTCACGGTCCGGCGGTGTTGCGGCGCTGGCCCAGGATCCGGTTGACAGCCTTGCCGTCGGCTTGGCCGCGAGTGGCCTTCATTACGGCGCCTACGAATACGCCCGCCACCTTGGCCTCACCTGCGCAGTACTTCCGCCACGCCTGCGGATTCTCGGCGATGGCTTGATCCACGAGGGCTTCAAGCTCGCCGGATTCCATTGCCTCGAAGCCCAATTCGGCTGCGATGGTTGCCGGGTCGGCCGCTTCGTTGGCGGCCCGCGAGCACATCTGCGCGAGAACCGTCTTGGCCTGCGTGGCCGTCAGCGCGCCGGAGGTTTCCATGGCGACGAGCGACGCGAGCTGCTGCGGCTCAAGCAGCTCGGCACCGTCGAGTGCAAGGTTCTGGACGGCATGGGTGACGGTGCGCCCAGCATCGGCGCCGAGTTCGACTGCGCCCAGCACGAGCGACGCCAGGGCCCGGCCCACGACGACGTGGGCATCAGCGGGATCGGCGCCCAGAGCATCCAAGCGTGACCGCAAAGCAGCGGGCAGCTCAGGCAAGCAGGCGCGCACTCGCTCGATCCACGCTTCGTCGGGCACCAGCGGAACCAGATCCGGTTCAGGGAAATAGCGGTAGTCGTCGGCTTCTTCTTTCGACCGCAGCGAGTGCGTGCGACCGTCCTCGGCCCAGTGACGCGTCTGTTGAACCGGAGCATCGCCCGCTTCGTACAGCCCGATGTGTCGCCGCGCTTCGAAGTCGATGGCGTTGCGCAGCGACCGCAGCGAGTTGAGATTCTTGACTTCGCAGCGGGTTCGCAGCTCCTGCGCTCCGGCTGGGCGCACGCTGATATTCGCATCGACGCGCATCGAACCCTCTTCGAGGCGAGCATCGGACGCTCCGAGCACCAGCAGGATCGCACGAAGCTCCTCGACATAGGCGCTGGCCTGCGCTGCCGAGCGGATGTCTGGTCGTGACACGATCTCGAGCAACGGCGTGCCGGCGCGGTTGTAGTCCACGAGTGCACCGACCGCGCCATGAATGCGTCCGTCGGCACCGCCGATGTGCGTCGTCTTGCCCGCGTCTTCTTCGAGATGCGCTCGTTCGATCCCCACCCTGCGTTCGCCAGGCACATCGAGCCAGCCGTCGGCGCAGATCGGCTGGTCGTACTGGCTGATCTGGTAGTCCTTCGGCATGTCGGGATAGAAGTAGTTCTTGCGGTGGAAGACCGACGGACGGATCTCGCAGTTGAGTGCGAGCCCTACCGAGATGGCCAGCTCGACGGCATGGCGATTCAGGACCGGCAGTGAGCCGGGCAGCCCCAGACAGACCGGAGTGACGTTGGTGTTGGGCTCGTCGCCGAACCGGCTCGGCGCTGCCGAGAACAGCTTGGTTGCCGTCGCAAGCTCGACATGGACCTCAAGCCCGATGACTGTCTCCCAGCCGCCGCTCGCCGTCACGATTCCTCCCCCGCGCCGAGACGAGGTGACCGCAGCGGGGGGGCCGCGCGCTCGAGTGCTGCGGCGACAGTGAGCATTCTGGCCTCGCACATTGCCGGGGCCAGGACTTGCACGCCGACGGGCAAATTCGCAGCGCCGGTGCCGAATGGCACCGACATCGCCGGATCCCCGCTCAGATTGGACGGGATGGTGCACGTGTCGCACCGGTACATGGTCATCGGATCCGAGCGCTCGCCGAACGGGAATGCCACACACGGCGAGGTGGGTGAGAGCAGCACGTCAAAGTCGGCGTACGCAGCGTCGAAATCGCGCCGCGTCAGCATGCGGACTCGTTGCGCCTTTCCGTAGTAGGCGTCGTAGTAGCCGGCGCTGAGCGCGAACGTGCCGAGCATGATGCGCGCCTTGACCTCGGCTCCGAACCCGGCCCGTCGAGTCAGACGGTTCATTTCCTCGGCGTCGGCACCGGCGACGCGCAGGCCGTAGCGCGTGCCGTCGTAACGCGCCAGATTGCTCGACGCTTCCGCAGGCGCGATGAGGTAGTAGGCCGTCAGCCCATAGGTGACCGCAGGAACCGAGGCACGCCCGACCCGAGCGCCCGCGTCCGCGAGTGCATCGGCCGCTTCGTACAACCGCTCGATGACCTCAGGATCGGAACCGCCGAGCGTCCCGGCTGGCCCTCCGTCGGCTGGCCCTCCGCCAGCTAACTCAGTGATGATGCCGACGCGCAAGCCCTCGACACCTTCGCGCAGCGCTGCACCAAAGTCGGGCACCTCCGCCGGAATAGATGTGCTGTCGGAAGGGTCGTAGCCGCTGATCACTTCCAGAGCCAGCGCCGCGTCAGCCACATTGCCGGCGATTGGGCCGATCTGGTCGAACGAGCTCGCAAACGCCACCAGGCCGTACCGGCTGACGCGCCCGTAGGTGGGCTTGATACCCACGGCGCCGCACAGCGCAGCGGGCTGACGGATGGAACCGCCGGTGTCCGAACCCAACGCCAGCGGCGCAAACCCAGCAGCAACCGCTGCTGCAGAGCCGCCGCTGGAACCGCCGGGCACTCGGCCGAGGTCGAAGGGATTGCGTGTCGGCCCGAACGCTGAGTTTTCGGTCGAGCTGCCCATGGCGAACTCGTCCAGATTGGTCTTGCCGACCATGACGGCGCCCGCCGATGCCATGGCGGTCACGACGGTGGCGTCGTAGGGCGGCAGCCAGCCCTCGAGCATGCGCGACGAGCAGGTGGTTGCAATCCCGCGGGTGCACAGGTTGTCCTTGTAGGCGACCGGCACGCCTGCTAGCGGGCCGGGATCGCGACCGTCTGCGACCACGGCGTCGACCGTCGCGGCTGCAGACCGCGCCTCGTCAGAGGTGACGGCATTGAACGCCGCCACGTCACTGTCGTGGGCTTCGATCCGGCTCAGGTACTCCTCGACGACGTCTGCAGCACGCCGGGTACCGGATCGGACGTCATTCGCGATGGCAGCGGCTGTGGTCATGGGGAACCCGCCGTACCGGGCAATTCAGGCCCCTTTTCGCCCACGGGCCGCACAGAAATCCCCACTGGCGGCGTCATGACGTTCCGCCCAGCACGGGAGGCACAGCGAATTGGCCCCCTTCCGCGCCCGGAGCCTGGGCCAGCACTTCGTCCCGATCCGCGACGCCACCCACGACATCATCACGGAAGACGTTGTGCAACGGATACGGATGTGCGAGCGGAGGCACGTCGCTGAGATCAAGGTCCTCGAGTTCGCGGGCGTGAGAGAGCACCTGCGCCAAGTGGCTCGTGAAGCGCTCGATCTCGGGTTGCGTCAGCTCGATACGGGCGAGCCGCGCGACGTACGAGACCTGTTCTGTGCCGATCGCTTCAGCCGGTGTCCCGACCGGCGCTTCAATCGGCGTCTCTGCGGGCTCGCCCGAGGTCGACTCGCTCATGCATGCGGCAGGGTAACGCTGCGCCCGTCCGCGGAGAATGTGCTCAGCGGACGATGCGTCTGCGCGCGGCCTCGGCCAGCATTTGGCCGGGACGGGTGGGGCAAAACAGCACGCGAGAGACCAGTACGACCTCGGCCACGCCCCTGATGCGCGGCACCACTTCGATGTCGCCGTTCAGCTCGACCACCAACACCGGACCGAGCGCGTTGCCGCTGAGATCTGCGAGGTCGGGGGCATCGAGATCGATGTCTGCAGGCGCGGGGCCGAGCCGCGCGATATCGGCACGTCGCAGCAAAAAAGGCTGATGGGCAGTCATGCTGTCATGCAGCACGAAGCCATTCGGCACGAACACGACCCACCGGCGCGCAAGCTGATGCAGCGCCCGAGTCCCGAACACGGCCGCAGCAAGACCGATTGGCGTCGTCGCGACTGCCCACCCCCACGCGCCGATCGCCCACAGCACCAACGGCCCGCCGGTGCCTGCGACGACTGCCGCCCACACGGGCGGAACCGCTGCCACGACAACGAAGAACGGCGGCCGCAGAAGCATCCGTCGCTCGTTGCCGTAGCTGAGACCGTCCACGTAGGCGTTGCCCGTTTCAGGCATGAGCGCGACCGCCGCCGCAACGACAGCGCCTGCGACCGCGACCGCCGCAGCGGACGCGGACTGCGCGACTCCCCATGCCGCCGCGGCCCAGACCGAGCCGACGGCGATGGCGATGGCCGCGGGCGCACACACGCGCACGACCGTCAGCGCCCAGGGTCGCCTCACGAGCGACGCCGTGAGCACCAGTGCCCATGCGACCCACAGCTCAATGCTCACCAGACGCGCGGACGTGGACCCACATGCCGACAGCGCCGTTGACGCAGCTGCGCCCACACTCCATGGAGCAATGAGCCAAAGCAGCCGGAACAGCCACAACGTCGGGTGCGCGCGAAGGGTTGCTCCCACGGCGTGAGTCTCGCCGTTCCGCACCGCGAACGCCTTCATTCGTGTGCCAGCCCCTCAGTAATGTCGGCGGTGCAATGGCAGACCAAGACAGCGGCTCCACTGGCCCCACCGATGACACCCAGCTAGCGCCCGAGCGCCAGCGCATCGCGTTCCTCCGAGAACTGATCGTGCGCTACGACAGCGAGTACCACACCCAAGACGCGTCGACGGTGCCCGACTTCGAGTACGACACATTGAAGCGTGAGCTAGTCGACCTCGAAACGCGGCATCCTGAACTAGCCGATCCAACATCTCCGACGGCACGCGTCGGCGCCGAGATCTCAGCGCTATTCGCCGAGGTCATCCACGCATTGCCCATGATGTCGCTGGACAACGCCATGGACGGCGACGAGCTGCGAGCATGGCATGGCCGGGTTCAGCGTGGCCTCGCCGTCGTGCAGCCGATGCTGTTTCAGTCTGAAGAATCTGCCGCCAATGACAGCGCGGTGGCCAAACGACTGCCAGAGCCCGAGTTCATTTGCGAGCTCAAGTTCGACGGGTTGGCCATCTCGCTGCGCTACGAAGGGGGACGCCTCGTACAGGCTGCGACACGCGGTAACGGGAGTGTGGGCGAGGACGTCACTGCGAACGTCATGACCATCAGTTCAATTCCTCGAGAGCTGAACGCGCCGGTCGCCGGTGGCGTCCCTCAGGTGATCGAGGTTCGGGGCGAGGTGTACCTGCCGCTCGCAAAATTTCGCGAGCTGAACGAGGCGCAGGCCGCCGCCCGCGTCGCGCTCTTAGCTGCCGCTTCGGATGCCCGCCAATGCCTCGCAGTCTCGCCGCAAGACCTGACACCCCGGCAGCGCAGGCAGCTCGAAGCGGCCGCGAGGATGACCCCGGCCGATGCCCTGCGCCGCTATCCCGACTACGTCAACGCCCGCAACACAGCCGCGGGCAGCTTGCGTCAGAAAGACCCGTCCATCGTGGCGACCCGCGGGCTGTCGTTCTGGAGCTACGACCTCGGCGAGGTTGTCCGCGGCCCGCAATTGCTGACCGCTGCTGAGATGTTCGAGTTCCTAGATCAGCTCGGGTTGCCGGTCAATCCCGAGATCAGAACTTATGGCTCTCTTGCCGAGGTCGAGGATTTCTGCGCCAGGTGGCAGCGTGATCGCCACAACCCCGACTACGAGATCGATGGCGTGGTGGTGAAGGTCGCCGACCTGGCGCTGAGACCACAGCTCGGCACCACCAGCCGGGCACCGCGGTGGGCGGTGGCATACAAGTTTCCGCCCGAGGAACGAACTACCGAGCTGCGCAAGATCATGGTGTCCATCGGACGCACAGGCCGTGCTACGCCGTACGCCGTGCTCAAGCCGGTGTTCGTGGGCGGATCGACGGTGTCGTTGGCAACACTGCACAACGAGGACCAAGTCGCCGCCAAGGATGTCCGCCCCGGCGACACGGTGATCGTCCGCAAAGCCGGTGATGTGATTCCAGAAGTCGTCGAGCCGGTGCTCCCGGAACGTCCCGAGGGGCGGGCCGAATGGAAGTTCCCGGCGACCTGTCCCGAGTGCTCCGAAGCGCTGACGCGTATCGAAGGCGACGCCAACACCTACTGCACCAACCGCTCGTGCCGCGCACGGGTGACTCAGGGCATCGGGCACTTCGTGAGCCGAGGCGCACTCGACATCGAGGGCCTCGGCGAACGCACGGTGATCCAGCTGTACAACACGGGTCTTGCGGGCGACGCTGCGGACCTGTTCGCGCTCACCCCCGCCGACCTCGCCGGCGACGATGGCCTGCAGCGCCGAGCCAACGATTCGTTTCGTGTTTCTGTCAGCGATGCAGCGGACCTCGCTGGCAACAAGGGCCTCAGGCTCGCTGGTGCCGCCGAGAGCTTCGCCTTGGCGGCCCTCTGCCCGCTTACCGTCATTGGACTCGACGGTTTCGCGGACAAGTCCGCCACGAGTCTGGTCGCTGAGATCGGCATGGCGCGCGAGACCCCGCTGTCACGACTGCTCATCGGTCTAGGCGTCGAACATCTCGGCCCGACTGCGTCCGAATTGCTTGCCCGCCGGTTCGGCTCGCTCGACGCAGTCATGGAGGCCAGTGCCGAGGATCTCGCTGAGATCAACGGCATCGGACCGGCCATCGCTGCCAGCGTCGTCGACTTTTTCGCGGACGAGGCGAACCGGGAACTTGTGCGCAAACTGCGCTCGGTCGGCGTTCGCTTCGATGTCGTCGACGACATCGCAGACGCACCTCAGGTCCTCGCCGGCCGCTCGGTTGTGGTGAGCGGCAACCTCGACGGCTGGTTCATGGCACGCGACGACGCAAAGCGGGCCATCATCGAACGAGGCGGCAAGGCCACCTCGTCTGTGAACAAGAACACCTACGCGCTAGTCGCCGGTGACCGGGTAGGCCAAGCCAAGCTGAACCGCGCGATCGAACTGAGTGTCCCGATTCTTGGAGAGGACGGCCTGCGAAACCTCCTCACGACGGGTGAACTCGCGCCATAGTCGTCCGCCAGGATTGCTGGCGCTTCGCGAATCAGGGTGGGCTGCGGGTGGTAGCTACGGCCAGATGGGCGCCAACGGCACCGGGCTGGACGTCGGATGGTGCGGTTATGGGCTGCGGGCGGTGGCCACCGCGAGGACCGGCGCGGCAGCGTTGTGGTGTTCGGGAGGCACGAGGCGGGGGCGGCCGTCGGGTGGGGTTTCGATCTTGGTGTCGTGCTGGTGGAGGTCTTTGTGGCAGGGCGTGCACAGCGACGCGAGGTTCGGCACTTCGGTGAGGCCGTTGTGTTCGAAGTGTTGGATGTGGTGGGCTTGGGTGTGCTCGCTGGTGAGCTCGCAGCCGATGCAGCCGCCGTCGCGGGCAGCGAGGACGAGGCGTTGGGCGTCGCTGGCGTTGCGTGTGCGTCCCAGCGCGAGCTGTGACCAGTCGGAGCTGAACACTGCTGGCAGCACGTTGGCGTCGACGGCGTAGTCGGCGAGCATCTGTGCTGACAGGGGTGTGCCGTCGTCGAGGCGGGGGTTGGCGAGCCGGTCGTTGGCGATGTCGTAGTCCGCGATGATCAACAGGTTCGTGGCTGCTCGCCGCGTGTTGGCGGTGCCCGCGATGAGGTCGTTGGTCGCGTCGGCGGTGAGCTGGGCACGCGTCGGCTCGTCGCCGCCGTCGCCGTCGCCGTCGTCGTTGGCGTTGGCGTTGCCGAAGCCGGCGCGGAGGTTGTTGTCGTTGTTGCGGTGGCGTTGTGATCGCACGGCAGCTTGGATCGCGGCGCTGACCTCTCGTCCGGCGATGGAGTCCAGCTTGGCGTGCAGGTGCCACATGCCGTCGTCGCCCATGCGCATCGACCCCGAGCGCTCGAAGCGCTGCAACGCGAGCTCCGCGTCGATGGGGCTGAGCCCTGCCGCGGCGGCCTCGGCTGCGAGATCGGCGTACACCGCCAGGCTCTCGTAGGCCAGCGGGTTGCGGGCGACGGTGTCGGAGGGATAGGTGCGGCACAGCTCCAAGAAGTCTTCTTCGCTGCGGCGGTGCTGCTTGGGCGCCTCGTTTGCGATCACCTTGGCGTGAGACGTCTGGATCTCCCCGGCCTTGAGCGCGTCGAGCGTGGCGGACAGGTCGTGCTCGACGAGGCTTTCTGCGAGCCGGGACTCGGTGCGTGCCTGGGAAGAGTTCATGCGGGTGAACTCGCGCAGCTGCCACGCCGCGGACTGAGCGCCGCAACGCGACGTCAGCTCGCCCAACGCAGCCAGGTACTCGCCTTCGACACGGGCCCGCTCAGCCACCAGGCCCACGACGCGGTCCTCCAGAGCGCTGTTGCTCAACGCCCCTAGATCGACACCGGCAACACCATTGCGCCCCGTGTCGACCCCACCGGACACCTGGACAGCGTCGCCGGCCGCGTTCGCAGCCGGTCCGTCGCCGCAGTTGCGATGCGCAGCCAAGTCGATGAACATGGACAGTGCATACATTCGTACGCTGCCGATTGCAAACATTCGTACGCACCAATTTCCGGGAATATCCGGCGATCGCCGCCGCAAGCCCCGTACGTGACAGGTTCACCAGCGCTCAGGCCAGCAATACGCCCACGTGTGAGCTACGAGCGAGCACAACGGCAGCAACTAGCACCCAACACTGCAAGAGCGACCCGACCACAGCGAGCACCTCTACCCTCGAACACGAAGCGCCTGATTACTTGGAACCACCCTGGCTACACGGGTTCATTGGCGAGAAGACAATGCAACCCATCTTCATCGATGATTTGAATCGGATACCCACCTTGCTGTAGTTCGTGAGCCTTCCTGTGTTTCGTGCTCATGCGGGACGGGCCAACGATCGCCAGATTGATTGAACCAACGACCAAGTAATCGGTCTTGCCGCTGACACTTGTCGTCGGTGTGCCACCGGCATCGAGAATCGCGTCAAACACCGGCGAACTCCATCGGTGGTTGCAAGTGAACGGTCATGATGACCGTTGCCAACACATGCAGCCGACCGATGGAGGTGTCCAGTATGGCAGCGAGGCTGAGTTTGGATGAGCGGGTGTTCATCGAGTCGTCGCTCGGGGCGGGCCGCAGCGTCGCGGAGGCAGCGCAGCGGCTGGGCCGTGATCGGTCCACGGTGCATCGCGAGCTGGCCCGCTGCGCCGGGCGGGCGGGCTATGACGCTCGCTGGGCGCACGCGTCGGCGTGCGCGAGGGCGCGACGAGAGCGAACGCCCAAGCTGGCGGCCGATCGGGTGCTGGCCGCCGCGGTCGATGAGCGTCTGAAGCTGAGGTGGTCCCCGCACGCGACCGCGGCGGACCTGCGCGAGGCGGGCATGAGCGTGTGCGCGGAGACGATCTATCGGGCGTGCTACGCGAACGACGCGCGCAGCGGCCTGCCCGCCGGCACCTGGGCGAAGCTGCCGCGGCGCTGCCGGCGCCGTCGGCCGCGCAGCGTCGCGCAGGCCCAAAAGCCCAGCCCGCTGGGGGAATACCGGCCGATAGCCGACCGGCCCGACGACGTCGAGGACCGCATGGAGCCCGGCCACTGGGACCGCGACCTCATCGTCGGCAAAGCGAACCTCACCGCCGCGGTCACCCTCGCCGAGCGCACCAGCCGCTACACGGTCACCGCAGCGCTGCCCGACGGCTACGGCGCGCCGGCCGTCGCCGCCGCGGTCACCGCGGCGCTGGGCCGCCAGCCCGCAGCGCTCGTGCGCACCCTCACCTGGGACCAAGGCCGCGAAATGGCCCGCTGGGCCGACGTCGAAGCCGCGCTCGGCATCGAGGTGTTCTTCTGCGAGCCGCGCTCGCCGTGGCAGCGACCCACCAACGAGCACACCAACGCGCTGCTGCGCCGATGGCTTCCCAAAGGCACCAGCCTCGACATCGGGCAGCTGCGGCTCTCGGTCATCGAGGACAACCTCAACCACATGCCCCGCCGACTCCACCACTGGACATCAGCACACGACATCTACACTCAACTCACTTGCAACCACCGGTAGAGCTTGCCACCTCTTGTCGAGGCATGGATGCGAGAGTTCCCGTCACCGCAATTCTCTTGCCGGATAACCGGCTGTCTGGATCGACCCCAGAGGCTGCGACGTGCCGATGATGCTCAGACGGCCTTGACCGTGATGACTTCGCATTTGAGAACGGTAGATACTCGAGGATGTGGAAGAACCCCAATCGGTAGCCGTGCCGCTCCAACATCTCCTTGTGACCCATGCGTGAAACCTGCGACAACAAAAGCCACAACTTGCCCGCTGCTTCAGCGTCTGACACTGGATCGTGATGTTCTAGCGCAATGTCGAACTGGCTTGCCAACACATTCAGTTTCCATTCGCCCAGATCTGGCCTGTGTGACTTGAAGAGGCGATAGGTGCACGCGAATGCGAAAGCGTCTGGCGAATAATCGTAGAACTCGGAACTCCGTCGCAGGACGGACATATCGAAGGAAGTATTATGCGCAAGGACGAGCGAGCCCTGCGTCAGAGCCTCCAAGTCTCGCCAAACTTCGGGAAAGGTTGCGGCTGACTTCGTATCGCTCGGCGTAATTCCGTGGATGGAGATATTGAAGGGGTCATATTCGTTGCGAGGTGGCTGAATCAACGAACGATGCCGTTCAACGATCGCGCCGTTCTCGAACACGACTGCTGCGACGGCACATGCTGAATACGGCGCACTCGTTGCCGTCTCGAAGTCGATCGATACGAAAGATCTGTCAAACTGGGCAGACCAAGTTGGATGACTCATTGTGTTCACATTCCCTTGATGACTCTTCAGATCGATCGACTTTAGCTGCGATCAAGGCCTCTCGACTCTGGGCTGATGTAGGCGAGTTTCTGCGCAACGTTCCGTCGACCGATACCGCCCATTGCGGGCGATCGTGTGCTGAAAGTCGAGCCAGCGCAGAATGCCGAGCCAGGCATCGCAATTCCAAGCGAGACTGTCGCGGACGCAGTCCACGGAAGGCAGCGCTTGTGCGAGGCGCTGCCTGTGGGGAACTACGAGACGTGCGCTCTGGCGTTCCGCCCGTCAACCGGTCAGAACGTGTTGAAGCACCACTCGAAGCTGAAGTCAGCTGCTTCGACATCGACGATCGGCGTTGCGGTGACGCGGGCACACGTCAAACCGCTGCGCAGCTCCTCGATCGCCTTGCCCGGTCCTGGGGCGAAGAAGTACTCGCCAAGCTGCGTCGTGCCAGCATCGAGCTGGTTGACGGGAATCGTGGTCCCGCCGATGACGAGTGTCGGCTTCCAACCGGCGTCGAGCCGGGCGCCGATGGGGCTTTGGCGCGGTACTCGGGCGCCTGGCACAGGGACCACTTCCTGCAGGCCGCTGGGATAGGACGGCGAGGCCTCGCCGCCACGACTCAGCCACACCGCGAGCACGACACCGGCTACGGCGGCGAGGACGCCAAGTGTGATTGCTGTGGAGACGCCCTTGCGCAGCGCCCACGGGATGGGCGCTTCGTCTCCGGGTTGGCTCATGCGGGTTGGCTCATGCGGGCTGACGGGCAGCAGTCGCGCCGCCCACGACCTCATCGTCTGCGTAGAAGACGACAGCCTGGCCAGCGGCCACGCGACGTTGAGGCGTCGCCCAGTGAAGCTGGCCCGCAGCATCGAGGCGGGCGGGCAGCGCCTGCCCGTGCGCGCTGGTTTGCGCCTCAACGGCACCGGTATGGGGAGCCGTCACCCAACGATGGTCGACAAGCGTTACCCCCGCCACCGTGAGCTCATCCGCTGTGCCGACTGTGACACGACGGTCCGCTACGTCCACGTCGATGGCATATCGCCGACCCGCTGCACCGCCGAGATCCAGACCCTTGCGCTGCCCCACCGTCACGAGTTCGACGGCGGGTGCGGTGCCGACACGCTGCCCCGCGGTGTCGACCAGATCTGCGGGGTGCAGTTCCATGCGTTCGGCCAGGAACCTGGATCGTCCCGACGCCGCAGTGATGAAGCACACGTCCTGGCTGTCGGGCTTGTTTGCGGTCCGCAAGCCCAGCTGGGCTGCGAGCACTCGCAGCTCATCCTTGCGGTAGTCACCGACCGGGAACCACAGGTCAGCCAGATCAGCGCTCGACAGCATGTACAGCACGTAGGACTGGTCCTTGGCGTCATCGGCACCTCGCCGCAGCCGTCGGCTGCCATCCCGCTCGACGACGCGGACGTGGTGACCGGTGACGAGACACTCGAATCCCAGACGCCGGGTGCGATCCAGCAGGACATCGAACTTCACATGCCGATTGCAGGCAATGCACGGGTTGGGCGTTACGCCGCGCCGGTGAGCGTCCACGTAGGGCTCGACGACATCGCGTTCAAATTCGGCGGCGTAATTGAACACGAAGTGGTCGATGCCCAGCTGCTGGCACACGCGACGCGCGTCGTCGACATCGGAAACGGCGCAGCAGCCCTGATCCTGCGGCCCGCCCCACAGCTTGAGGGTGACGCCCACCACCTCGTGGCCTTCACGCTGGCACAGTGCGGCTGCGACCGAGCTGTCCACACCCCCGGACATCGCGACAAGGACTCGGCTCACCGCAGTTGCTCCACGCAGGGCGGAATCGCCTCGATGGCCCGGTCGATCTCCCACGCCTGCGTGCACCAGCCCAGCGACAGTCGCAACGAGCCCGCGGCGGCAGTGCGTTCAACGCCCATTGCCGCCAGCACATGACTGGGTTCCATGGCGCCTGATGCACACGAGGCGGCCGCGGACGCCATGACGTCGCACCGGTCGAGCAGCACCAGCAGCGCCTCGGTCTCGATGCCGCTGATGAGCAGCTGGCAGATGCCAGCAGCACGTTGCGTGCTGGGCACCGTCTCGACGCATCGGTCGATCACTGTGGTGAGCCCATCCGCGAGGCGGTCTCGGAGTGCTCTGATCCGCTTGATGTCCGCCGTCCGATTCGCCGACAGCTCGGCCAGGGCGGCACCCAGCGCGACGATGCCCGCTGTGTTGTGTGTGCCGCTTCGTCGCTCCGCCTCCTGACCCCCACCGAGGACTTGCGCGGCAACGGACACGCCAGGCCGCAGGGCCAGCAGCCCGACTCCCTTGGGGCCTCCGAACTTGTGCGCGCTCAGCGACAGCAGGTCCGCGGACCGGACTGCTTCGGGCACATCGGTCCAGTTGACTCCTTGCACAGCATCGGTGTGCAGCAGCGCACCGGGCGCGGTGGCGTGCACTACTTCGGCCACGGCGTCAAGGTCCGCGATAACGCCCGATTCGTTGTTGACCAGCATCACCGAGACGAGCCCGACCGTTGGCCCTGCGGCAGGCCCAAGCTGGGCTCTCAGATGGTCCAGATCCACCTGGCCGTCGGTGTGGACGCGAACGGTGCGCCCTCCCACAGCCTCGACGGGATGAAGGACTGCGTGGTGCTCAGTTGCTGGGCAGAGCGCCGTGGTGCCGGTCGCTTCGGCAACGCCCCGGACTGCCAGATTGTCGGCTTCAGTGCCACCGCTCGTGAACACGATGCCGTGAGGATCGAACCCGACCGCGCTCGCAGCGATCTCACGTGCATCGTCAATCGCCGTACGTGACGCTCGAGCCATGCGGTGAGCGCCCGACGGGTTCGCGAACTGCATTTCGAGATAGGGCGTCATGGCATCAACCGCGCACGGTCGCATCGGTGTCGACGCGGCGCAGTCCAGATACGCCAGGCGCTGCTGCGCAGCTGTGCTGGGAGAAGACACGCCGCGAGGTTACGGCCACGACATCGCCGCTCCCGCCGACCGATCAACCGAGCGGCTCGCATTCATTTCATAGTCCCGGCCTATGGACAACACCGCAACAAACAGATTGTTTCCTGCCCGTTGCGCGGTCACGGTGGCCTTTCGCCGCGGGACAATGACATCGGGGACCGACACCGACGACAGTCAGCGAGAAGCAGTTCCATGAGACATCAGCCCACCACCGAGTCGGGGGCCCCCGTCACCGACAATCCGAGCTGTCACAACGCCGAATCCGAGCGATGATCGAGCAGCCGGGTGCCGGCAGTTTCGGTCGCTCTCTGGCTAGTCGGCGTCGATGAGTCCGACGTCGGGCGTTCGCTCAGCGATTCCCGCCGCCAATCGGCCGACGATTCGCCAGCTTGAGTACCTCGCGGCGCTCGATGCCCATGGGCACATCGGACGGGCAGCCACAGCGTGCTACGTCTCCCAACCCACCCTGAGCACCCAGATCCGCCAGCTCGAACGCCACCTCGGCGTTGCCGTGACCGAGCGTGTGGGGCGCGGTGTCGTCATGACCGCCGCGGGACGCGAACTCGCCGCTCGGGCCCGGACGATTCTGCACAGCACAGACGAGTTGATGGAATGGGGACGCAGTACGGCTACCGACCTCATCGGCCCGTTGCGATTCGCGGCGATCCCGACGGTCGCTCCCTACCTGCTTGCGCGAGTGCTGCCCGCAGTGCGCGATCGCCACCCAGAGGTCCAGACCCTTTTGGACGAAATCCGGACAAACGAGCTGATCGCAGCGCTGTTGTCAGCCAACGTCGATCTGGGCTTGCTGGCTCTCCCCGTCCCCGACAACGCGCTCGAGCACCGGATTGTGCTGGAGGACCCGTTCCTGTTGGCGATGGCGACCGATCACCGTCTGGCGCAGAAGGCGACGGTGACGATGGACGATCTCGCAGGCGAGACGATGCTGCTCCTCGACGACGGACACTGTCTTCGCGGTCAGGCTCTCGAGGTCTGCCGTGCAGCGGGCGCGAGATCCGATGGCGACACCGGCGGCACAAGCCTCGCGACGATCTGCCAGATGGTGGCAGCGTCGATGGGTGTGACCCTGCTGCCCTCCAGTGCAGCGCCGATCGAGGCGCGTGAAGGGGCAGGCATCGCTGTTCGTCCGTTCAGTGACGTCAACCCCTGTCGACGCTTGGTGCTGATCTGGCGACGAAACTCGCCCGCCGCGCCTCTCTACCGCGAACTTGCGGAGTTGATGGCCGATCGGCTGGCCGAGCCGCCTCGGGGTGCGCAGCACGGGCGCTGATTGACTGCCAGGCGCGCGGGTCGATGTGACAGTCCCGCCGACTGGTGCCACACTTGCCGAGCGTTGCGGCGATGTCGCCGCACTGCGCGGACCTGCGGGTGGACCTCGTCCAACCAGGCCGCGCCAGCAGTCTCGACCAGTACCGACAGGGCAGCCGACACCATGGGCATTGAGGTCTCCATCGACATCCCGGCTCCGCCCCAGGAGGTCTGGGACTACGTCGCCGACGTTGCCAGCAACGTCGAGTGGATGGCCGACGCCAGCGCGATCTCTTTCGTCTCCTCCGCGACGCAAGGTGTCGGCACCACCTACGACTGCGTGACCAAGGTCGGACCATTGCGGACGACAGATCGCATGGAGATCGTCGAATGGGATCCGCCACACGCGCTCAGCGTCGCGCATAGAGGCGTCGTACGCGGAACCGGACGGTTCACCCTCGCGCCCATCGTCGAAGGCACACGCTTCACCTGGAGCGAGGATCTGACAATGCCCTGGTACTTCGGCGCACGCGTCGGGCAGCAGCCCGCCGCGATGGTGCTTGAGCGCGTCTGGCGCCGAAACCTGCGCACGTTGCGGGCACGAATCCTCGAACGCCAGCAGGGCCCGACCGGCCACGAGCCTGGTCTCCTGCTCGGGATGGGGCGCGACTCCGAAGTGCGTTCCTACGGGCCGCATGTGATCCGCGTCAGCCTGCGCGGGCGCGACATGAGCCATGAGGCAGAAGCGATGCAGCACGTGCGTGCGTACGGCTTTCCCGCCCCTGAGGTCATCGACCAACCCGACGAACACTCCGTGGTGATGGCGCGTCTGTCGGGTCCGACGATGCTCGAGGAGCTCGCCGCCAAACCATGGCTGATGATTCGCCATGCCAAGCGTCTTGCCCGGCTGCACCGTGCGCTTGGCGAGATACCGGCTCCGGCGGACTGGGTGAAAGTCAGTGACGGCAACTCGGTCGTGCATCTGGACCTCCAGCCCGACAACGTCAAGCTCACCGACAACGGACCGGTGGTCATCGACTGGTCCAACGCAGCCGCAGGCGACTGTGCCTTCGACGCCGCCTCGACCTACGTCCGGCTGCGCACTGGCGCGCCGGACAACCATGCAGCCGCCCGGGCAGTGATCAATGCGTTCCGAACGCGTTTCGCCCGGACATTCCTGAAGGAATTTGGACGGGACGAGATCATGTCCCGCGTGCGAGCGGCGGCGGATCTGCGACTCCTCGACCGCAATCTCAAACCCAGTGAACGCGAGGCCGTCTTCGCTCTCGCCCGCGGCGAACTCGACTGAGCCTCGGATTCTCCTCGGGGAGCGCAGACGCCGCCTATTCGCTAACGAATGTCGTCGAGCAGCAGTTCCGCTGCGGCGTAGGGGTCGATCTCGCGGCGAGCAAGGCGATCACGCACGTTTGCGGCCGTGTCGCTGTTGGTGAGTTCAGCGACGAGGGCCGAAATGTTGGCCCGCAGCACCTCGGCAAACTCGCTTTCGACACGCGCAGCCCGACGGGCAGCGAGCTCGCCCGTGGCAGTGCAGTGATCTCGGTGCGCGCACACAGCGTCCCATAGCTCTGCGGCGCCTTCGCCGGTAGTGCCGACGGCTGTGAGGATCGGCGGGTCCCACTCGCCGGGCGCAGACAGGTCGAGCATCTGGCGGATGTCCCTGCAAGTTTCCGACGTGCCGGGTCGATCGGCCTTGTTCACCACGAAGATGTCGGCGATCTCCATGAGACCCGCTTTGTTCGCCTGGACCGAATCGCCCCAGCCCGGGTTCACCACCACCACGGTCGTGTCAGCCGCGCCCACGATCTCGGTCTCGACCTGGCCCACACCGACCGTTTCGATCACGACCCAGGGCCACCCCAGCGCATCGAGCACGCGTACCGCCAGCGGCGTCGCAAGGGTCAGACCGCCCCGGTGTCCACGGGTCGCCATCGAGCGGATGTAGACGCCCTCGTCGAAGGTGTGATCGGCCATGCGCACCCGATCGCCGAGGATCGCGCCGCCGCTGAACGGCGACGACGGATCTATGGCCAGCACCGCCAGTCGCTCCCCGCGCTCGCGAGCCACTCCGACCACCACGGAGTTGAGTGTGGACTTTCCCGCCCCGGGAGCGCCAGTAACTCCGACGGTGTGTGCCTGGCCAGATCGGGCGAACGTCAACGCGCCCAGCTCTCGTGCGTTGACGCCTCCGCGTTCGACGTAGGACATCACCCGGGCGAGCGCGCGACGATGCCCGCCACGTGCGGCCTCGAACAGACCGTCAATTTCGTCTGGCAGGGACATCGGCGCGCTGACGGTAGCGAAACGCGCAGACGTCGGCACTCTCAGCCGCGGGTGACCGCAGCGCCGACGCCGGCCAGTTTGCCGACCAGATCCTCGTAACCCCGGTCGATGTGCGACGCGCCCGCAACCTCGGTCTGGCCGTCAGCTGCCAGCCCGGCCACGACAAGCGCGGCTCCGGCACGAATGTCATGGGAACGAACTGGCGCGCCCGACAGGTGCTCGACGCCTCGGATCACCGCGTGGTGGCCCTCCGTGCGGATGTCAGCGCCCATGCGACGCAATTCGTCGATGTACCGGAACCGGCCGGTGAAGATGTTCTCGGTCACAATGGCGACACCGGAAGCCGTCGTGAGCATCGCAACCAGGAACGGCTTGTAGTCCGTCGCGAGGCCCGGGTACGGCAATGTCGAGATGTCAGCGGCAGCGAGCCGACCCGTTGACGTCGCCTGGATTCCCGCTGAGTCGGGAGCAATGTGCATTCCCATTTCGGTGAGCTTGCGTGTCAGCATCGTCATGTGGTCCGCGACGGCGCCGCGCAAGAACACCGACCCGCCGCACATGCCCACCGCCGCAAGGTATGTCGACGCCTCAACGCGGTCGGAAATGACCCGATAGCCCGATTCGGAACGGATGGGGTGCAGGCGCTCGACACCGTCTATGCGCAGCCGGTCTCCCGCCCGGCCGACCTGCGCCCCCATCGCATTGAGAAAGGCCACCAGGTCGCCGATCTCAGGCTCTCTCGCAGCGTTGTGGATATGGGTGCGCCCCTTGGCGCGCACCGCCGCCATCAGGACGTTTTCTGTCGCGCCGACAGAGGGGTACTCGAGCACGACCTCGGCGCCAGTCAGCGTGTCGGCGCGCGCAGAGATGTCGCCATGTTCGGTGCTGAACACCGCGCCGAGACTCTCGAGGGCGCGCAAGTGCATGTCGATCGGACGCGGGCCGAAGTCGTCCCCGCCGGGCAGCGCGACACGCGCAGTTCCGAAGCGAGCCAGCAGCGGTCCGAGCACCACGATCGAAGCACGAATCCGCTCAACGAGGTGGTACGGAGCTTCGGTGTGGAGCTCAGCTGGCACGTCGACGATGAGGCGATGATCGTCGCGGCTGACGGTTACGCCCATTGCTTCGAGCAGCTCGCACATGAGCGAGACGTCAGAAATGTCGGGCACGTTTGCCAGCACGTGACGGCCTTCGGCTCCTAAGCAGGCGGCCATCAGCTTGAGCACGCTGTTCTTGGCCCCGCCGATGCGGATTTCTCCGTCCAGGGCGCTGCTGCGCCGCGCCACGATCGTGTCCGGTTCGTTCATTGCAACAGCGATACCACCCCGAGCCGCTCTCGGGACATCACCACATCGACGCCGAGTTCATTGTTGAACTCGATCTGTGTGGTAGGCCCGCCACTGTGACACGTCAAGTACGGACGTGCGAGCTCGACGCTGCGGGACTCGCTGCGTTGCTCGCGCCACGCGACGACATCGTGATCGAGCGCTCGTGCCCCGAAACCGAACGTGTGCACGTGTTCGAATTCGAAGATGGGCCGTTCACCCATTACCGGCGCGAAGTGCGCGTCGAGGCCGGCGGCCGTTCTCCCGACGCCCCGCAGTACCTCGTCACCGAATCCGTGGAATGGCGGCTGGCCGTTCCGTGGTTCGGCCCACTCGTGAACTTGTTTGTCCGTCACGCGATGCGGCACTCGCGCAGCGGCGACGGCACACAGCCCGTCTGGGCCCCGCCGCAGCGGATCGATGCACGCGCCGCGACCATCATCGCGTCTTTGGCCGCGGCGGCGATGATGGCCGGCTTCTTGTCGAATGCACCCTCCGAGCTGCACACCTACGCAGCCGACGAGTACGGCTCGGGCCCGGGCTCTCAGGGCGTGCTGGGTGCCGTTGTGCGCATCGGGACGCTGCTCGCCATCGGGGTCGCGGTACTGGCGGACCGTCACGGCCGCAGGCGCGTAATCGGCACGGCGATGCTCGTCGGCGTCGTGAGCGCGGGGTTCGCGGCGCTCGCCCCGAACATCGCTGTGCTGATGGGTGTGCTGCTCGTCACTCGCACCGCCAACGCCGCGCTGGCGGCCACCATCTTGGTGGTTGCACTAGAGGAAATGCCTGCGGGCTGCCGCGCTTGGGCCCTGTCGGTGCTCGCTCTGTCAGCAGCGCTAGGGGCCGGCGTCGTCATCTGGTTCCAGCCGCTCGCGGACATCGCGCCGTGGGGATGGCGGCTGGTGTTCACCGTGCCGTTGGTGGCGCTGCCGCTCTTGAGGCCGATCATGTCGCGCTTGCCCGAGAGCAGGCGATTCGAACGGCGCACGCTGGGCATCGGGCTGTCGGCGTACTGGCCGCGGATCGCGCTGCTGGGCAGCGTCTACATGATGCTCGCCATGTTCCTGGGCCCTATCGACTGGTTTCGCAACGACTACTTGCGCGACGAGCACGGCTTCACGGCGACACAGGTGTCGTTGTTCCTGTTGACCACGGCGACTCCGGGCGGGATCGGGCTGTACGCAGCGGGCCGGCTGGCTGAGTCGAAGGGTCGGCGAATCATGGTCGCCGTGACCACGGTGATCGGTCTCGGCACCATCGTCGTCATGTTCAACGTTGTCGGCCCGCTGCTGTGGTTCGTGGCCTTGGGCGGAGCGGTCTTCTCTGCGGGGTTGCTGCCGATCATGGGCGTCTACCGCGGTGAGATGTTCCCGACCGCGATCCGGGCCCGAGCGGCCACGATCACCGGCGCGATGGGAGTGGTAGGCAGCGCAGTCGGCATACTGCTGGCCGGCTGGATGCGCAGCGAGGGCAGCAGCTTCGGCTCCATCATCGGGCTTCTGTGGGTCGCACCGCTGTTTGCGACGGCCGTGGTGGTGCTGTTCTTCACCGAGGGCGGTCGGCGCGAACTCGAAGATCTCAACCCCGAGGACGCCCCGACCCCTCATCCGCTCGGCTCCGGCGCCTCCGAGCCCGGCGCGCACGATTGACGCACATGGTCCTGCTTCAACGCCAACGCGGCGCAACGCCATGACAGCGTCGCTGGGCCTGCTGCTGACTCCTGGCGCAGGAGGCGGCGCGGAGCATCGGACGCTGGTCGAAATCACCGACGCACTCAGCGGAACTGTGGCGGTGAGACGCCACGATTTCGCATACCGGCGCGCCGGCCGCCGTGGACCACCCCGTGCGGACACCGTCGCCGCCGAGCTCGCTGCTGAGATGCCGCTCATCGCGGCGGAACTCAACGTGCCCCAGCAACAGATGGTGATCGGCGGACGTTCCTTCGGCGGGCGCGTCTGCTCGATGGCGGTGGCACAGGGAGCGGCAGCGGCCGGGCTGGTGTTGCTCAGCTACCCGCTGCACCCGCCCGAGCGGCCCGAGAGCCTCAGGACCGCGCACTTCGGCGAGATCAAGGTGCCCTGCCTGTTCATCTCAGGCACCCGGGACCCGTTCGCTACGCCCACCGAGCTGGCACTCCACGCCGAGCGGATTCCCGCACCGGTCACGATGCGCTTCGTCGAGGGTGCCCGGCACGATCCCAACACCGTCGCAGCGCGTCGCTTCATCGTCGAAACGCTCCGAGAATGGCTCGAAGGCCTCGGCGGATAGTTCCCGGACGGCAAGCAATGAAGGACCGCCCTTGGTTCGAGGGAGGATTCAGGCGTCGATGCGTGAAACGATCATCTTGGCTATCTCGAGACTGGAGGTGGCCGCCGGACTCGGCGCATTCAGCACGTGCGTGCTGCGGCCTGCCGTGGTGATCCCGAAGTCGTCGGCCAGCTCACCGTCGGCGTCCATTGCCTGCGCACGCACACCCGCCTGCGAGCGCACCAAGTCCTCGCGCTCGATGGCGGGCACCAGCCGCTGGAGCGCGCGCGTGAACGCCGCGGGGTTGAGCGAACGCCACACCTCGCCTGCTCCGGTTCGCCAGTGGCGCCGGGCGAGGCGCCACAGTCCACGGTTGGTGAGGTGCTCGCGCAGCTGTGCGCGGCTGACATCGCTCCAGCTGTAGCCCTCGCGGGCCAGCGCCAAGACCGCGTTCGGACCAGCGTGAATGGTGCCGTCGATCATTCGCGTGAGATGCACACCCAAGAACGGGAAGCTCGGATCCGGCACGGGATAGATGAGGTTGTTCACCAGATGCGCGCGGTCGGCCACCAACTCGTAGTACTCGCCACGGAACGGCACGATGCGGCAGCCGTCGGCCGCGCCCGCCAGCTCTGCCACCTGGTCGCAGCGCAGCCCGGCGCAGTTGACTAGCCACGCAGCTTCCACGTCACCAGCCGTCGTGGTAATCCGCATGCCGCCCGACTGCTCGCTCAGCCCGACAACCGCTGCGGTGGTCCGCACCTCGCCGCCCCCGGACTCGATTTCGGCGATGAGTGCATCGCAAACTGCGCCGTAGTCCGCGATGCCGGTTTCCGGGATGTGCAGTGCCTCCACGCCCGCACAGTGCGGTTCCAGCTGGGCCAGCCGCCGGGCGTCGATGAGCTCGGCCTTGACGCCGTTGCGAACCGCCCGCTCCGCCAGAACAGCCAATCGTTCTTGTTCGGATCTGTCGACGGCCACGATGACCTTGCCGCACTCCTCGTGGGCGATGCCTCGCTCACGGCAGAACTCGACCATCGAGCTACGGCCCGCAAGGGCCAGCTCGGCCTTCGATGATCCCGGCCGGTAGTAGATCCCCGAGTGCAGCACGCCGGAGTTGCGACCGGTCTGGTGCATTGCGGGCCGGGCCTCTGCTTCGAGCACCACCACGCGGCGCCCGGGGTGCTGGCCGATGTAGCGGTGCGCAGTCGCCAATCCGATGATTCCCGCACCGACGACGGCCAGATCGGCCTGCATCGAGTCCGTTCCACCGCCATTCACCCGATCGAAGCTACTGGGCGACCCCGCAATCCTGCCCCGCCAACCCCGTCTGTCGAGTTGGTCATCTAGGGTCGGCTGCGATGAGCCAGAATCGCAGACTGCACACCGATCGGGGTCACGCCGGCCGAGGCAACCCCGATTTCGCCGATCCCACGAGACACGGTCCCGACCGCAACCTTGCGCTCGAACTGGTGCGCACGACCGAAGCCGCTGCCATGTCGGCATCTCGCTGGATGGGCCGCGGCGACAAGGACGGCGCCGACGGAGCTGCAGTCGACGCGATGCGAGTGGTGCTGAGCTCGGTGCCAATGAACGGCATCGTGGTCATCGGCGAGGGCGAGAAGGACGAAGCGCCGATGCTCTTTAACGGCGAGCTCATCGGCGACGGAACGGGGGCGCTGACAGATGTAGCGGTAGATCCGATCGACGGCACCACGCTGACGTCGCTGGGACGCGGGAACGCCATCTCGGTCATCGCCGTTTCGCCGCGTGGAACGATGCTCGATCCGGGCCCGTGCGTGTACATGGAAAAGATCGCGGTAGGGCGCGAGGCCAAGGGCGTAGTGGACCTCAACCGGTCGCCGTCGGAAAACCTGCGCGCCATCGCAGAGGCGACTGGCCAGGGCTTGCGAGACCTCACCGCAGTGGTCCTGGACCGCGACCGTCACTCCGAGCTCATCTCCGAGATCCGCGACACCGGCGCCCGCATCCGACTCATTCCTGACGGCGACGTTGCCGGCGCGATCTCGGCGGCCGCCAGCGACACCACTGATGTGCTCTTCGGCATCGGCGGCACGCCCGAGGGAATTATCTCCGCAGCGGCGCTCAAGTGCCTCGGCGGCGAGTTGCAGGGCCGTCTGTGGCCCCGCAATGACCACGAGCGCCAGGCGGCCGTAGCAGCAGGATTCGACCTCGACCGAGTACTGCACATCGACGATCTGGTGCAGTCCGACGATGTCTTCTTCGCCGCCACCGGCATCACCGACGGCGAGCTGTTGCACGGCGTCAAGTTCACTGCGCACCGCGCCACCACCGACTCGCTCGTGATGCGCTCGCGCAGCGGCACCGTGCGCCGCATCGAAGCCACCCACGACATCGACAAGCTCAGCGCCTACGCAGCCGTAGATTTCACCTGACCTATGTCGATACCTGCCCGGTCCGACCCAGCACTCGACGACCTCGAAGAAGGCACTATCGCCAAGATCGACTTCGGCAAGGTCAGCCAGATCGGCCGTGACGGCCACCAGGTGGTGCCCGTCGTCCTTCAGGACGCCGACACCGACGACGTCCTCTTCATCGGCTACGCCAACGAAGAAGCACTGCGGCTGACCTTCGAACGGCGCAGCGCCGTGCTGTACTCGACCTCCCGCAACGAAATCTGGCACAAGGGCGCCACCTCGGGCGACACGCTGTCGCTTGTGGAGGTGCGTGTGAACTGCGAGCAGAACTCGCTGCTCTACCGGGTGCGTCGCGACGCCGGCGGCGCCTGCCACACCCGAGACGCCGACGGCGCAGCACGCCCGGGTTGCTATTACCGAGGCGTCGAGAGCCTGACCGAGTTCCGTCTGCTCTACGGCTGAAGCTGGCGCCTACTCATCGAAGTTCTCCGGCATGAGCACGAACTCGGGGTATGCCTCGATGCCGAGCTCGCCCGAATCCTGGCCGAGCTGCTCGACGATCTTCGAAACTCGCAGACCGATCGTGAGATCCATCGCCTGCCAGACGATGAACGACGCGATGAACACAAAGACTCCCACCGACACCACACCCAGCAACTGGATGTGGATCTGAGCGCCCGCTGCGATCGACGCTGCCAGAGTTCCCCAGATGCCGCAGACGAGGTGAGCGGGAATCGCACCCACCACATCGTCGATTTTCAGCAGCTCCAGCGCCTTGATGGCCAGGGTGCACAGAACGCCGCCGATTGCGCCGATGATGTCCGCCCACCACTGCTCGGTGATGTCGGGCCCGCGGTGATCGAAACGAGACCGGCGATCGCGCCGTTGAGGCCAGCGAACAGGTCGATGCGACCCAGCACCGACCGTGAAATCCCCAGTGCTGCGACCACGCCTGCAGCGGCGGCCAGGTTGGTGTTAACCAGCACGTTGCTCATGGCGACGGCGTCGAACACGCTGCCCAGGGCCAGCTGTGATCCGCCGTTGAAGCCGAACCGGCCGAACCACAGGATGAACACGCCGAGCGTCACGATGAGGACGTTCGACGGCGGCGTGGGCCTCACCGTGCCGTCCTTGCCGTACTTACCCAGCCGAGGGCCCACCACCATTACGCCGGCCAAGGCCGCCCAGCCGCCGGTGCTGTGCACGATGGTCGAACCGGCGAAGTCCTGGAAGCCCTGCTGGGCGAGCCAGCCGCCTCCCCAGGTCCACGCGCCCACGACCGGGTAGATGAACGCTGTCAGCACCACGGTGAACGCGAAGAACGACCACATCTTGATGCGCTCGGCGATCGCGCCAGAGACCACCGACGCCGCCGTCGCGACAAACACCATCTGGAAAAACCAGACCGACATGACGGCGTAGCCGTTGTCGGCCACCGCAGCGGCTGCGCTTGCGTCGCCGTCCAAGAGCGCAAGTTCTTCGGCACTGGGCCCGTAGAGCAACGTGAACTTTCCAATGATGTCGCCCACGTCGACGTACATCAGGTTGTACCCGATGAAGTAGAACGCCAGCCCCGCAATCGAATAGATGCCGACGTTCTTCAGGCAGATCATCGACGCGTTCTTGGTGCGGACTGCGCCGGCTTCCAGCATCGTGAAGCCGGCCGCCATCCACATGATCAGCGATCCCCATACGAGGAACATGAACGTGTTCAGGAAGCTCGACCATGACGAGCCCTCCTGGCTGTATGTGCGGGACTGTCATGTTTGCAGACGCGGCGAGCGCCGCGCCACATCGTGCTCACCTAGCTGTGCTCACGCAGCCGCCCAGTGCTCAGGCAGCTGCGCTGTGCTCAGGCAGCTCCGGCGACGGCGATGCGTGTCTGCGCCCAGGCCAGCGCAGCCTTGGTGTCGTCGTCGTCGGAATCGGCGCTGACGGCTGCTTGTGCCGCTTCGAGATCTGCGGTGGCCGCGGCGACGTCGATCTCGTCGGCCGCATAGGCAGCATCGCTGAGGATCGTCACGACGTTGTCGCTGACCTCGACGAAGCCGCGGTTGATCGCCAGCGTCACGATGCCGTCAGACGCCCATAGCTGGGTCTGGCCGATGTCGAGCGCGCCGATGAACGCAGCGTGATGGTCCAAGAAGGCGATGTCGCCGTCGACGGTGCGCGTGACTACCTGAGTGCACTCGCCGCTGAACAGCACCGCTTCGGGTGAGACCAGCTCAACTTGCATCTCGTGTGCCTCCGTGTCCTTCCGAACCGCGGCCGTGTCAGCTAGGACTGCTCGAACTCGCGGGCCTTGGCCATGGCGGCCTCGGCATTGCCGACGTTGAGGAACGCCTGCTCGGGGAAGTCGTCCAGCTCGCCGTTGCACAGCATCTCGAACGACTCGATGGTCTCCGCAATCGGCACGAAGACGCCCGGGAGGCCAGTGAAGACCTCGGCCACGAAGAACGGCTGGCTCAAGAAGCGCTGGATCTTGCGCGCCCGGTTGACCGTGATGCGGTCCTCCTCGGACAGCTCGTCGAGACCCAGGATGGCGATGATGTCCTGCAGCTCCTTGTAGCGCTGGAGGATCTCCTGGGTACGCCGTGCCACGCCATAGTGCCGGTCGCCGACCACCTCGGGGCTGAGGATGGTCGATGTCGAGGCCAGCGGATCCACCGCGGGGTAGATGCCCAGCGAGGCGATCTGGCGGCTCAGCTCGGTAGTGGCGTCGAGGTGGGTGAACGTGGTGAACGGCGCCGGGTCGGTGTAATCGTCCGCCGGCACGTACACGGCCTGCAGCGACGTGATCGAGTGACCCGACGTCGAGGTGATACGCTCTTGCAGCTCGCCCATCTCGTCGGCCAGGTTGGGCTGGTAGCCCACTGCTGACGGCATGCGGCCCAGCAGCGTGGACACCTCCGAGCCGGCCTGCACGAAGCGGAAGATGTTGTCGACGAACAGCAGCACTTCCTGGCCTTGCACGTCGCGGAAGTACTCCGCCATCGTCAACGCCGACAGAGCGACGCGCAGCCGCACGCCAGGCGGCTCGTCCATCTGCCCGAACACCAGCGCGGTCTTTTCGAGCACGCCGGACTCTTGCATCTCCAGATAGAGGTCGGTGCCCTCACGGGTGCGCTCCCCCACCCCGGCGAAGACAGACACACCGCCGTGCTGGGATGCGACGCGATTGATCATCTCGGTGATGAGCACCGTCTTGCCCACGCCGGCGCCACCGAACAGACCGATCTTGCCGCCCTCCACGTATGGCTCGAGCAGGTCGATGACCTTGATGCCCGACTCGAACATCGTCGCTCTCGGCTCAAGCGTGTCGAACGCAGGTGCGGGGCGGTGGATCTCCCACCGATCCGCGATGCCTTCGGTCAGATCGGCACCATCGAGGGGCTCGCCCAAGACGTTGAAAATGTGGCCAAGCACTCCGTCGCCCACCGGTACGGCGATGCCCCGACCGGTGTTCGTCACCTTCATGCCTCGGGTCAATCCGTCGGTTGCCTTCATCGAGACGATGCGCACGCGATTGTCGCCAATCTGCTGGGCCACCTCGCCCGTGATGAGGACCGGCGTGCCTTCCAGATCGACGTGCATCTCGACAGCGGTGTTGATCTCAGGGAGCGCCCCCGCGGGGAACTCCGCATCGACAACCGGCCCGGCGATGGCCACAACGCGGCCGTCGGCGTGAACGGTTCTCTGGTCGGCTGTGCTTGATTGCGTCAAAGTCATTGATGTGTCTCCTCAACCCGCCGAGGGGCTCGATTGGGCTATCCGCGTGAGCGGAACAGGTTCGCAGTGCGGGCTTCGATGGTGTCGGACAGAAGGTCGACTTCGCCGCCGGTTTGAGAGAGCGCCTCAGCACCGCTGACGATCTCCATGATCTCGGTGGTGATGGCGTCCTGACGGGCGCGGTTCATGACGCGTGTCAGGTTGGTCTTCAAGTCTTCGGCGTTGTCGGTTGCGGCCTTCATGGCACGCTGACGGGCGGCGTGCTCGGAGGCAGAGGCCTCAAGCAGCGCTGAGAACAGCCGGGCCTCGGCGTAGCGCGGCAGGAGACGCTCGAGAATCACCGCTGGCTCGGGCTCGAACTCATAGCCACCGGCTGCACCGGAGCTTTGGGGAACATCGGCCCCGTCGGCGCCCCCGAAGTCGCCGGAATCCAGCGGCATGAATGGGACGATCGCCACTTCCTGGACGCCGATGGAGTGGAACTTGGTGTACGCCAGCTTCACTTGGCCGCACTCGCCGCTCTCGAACAGCGCGGTGGCTGCCTGCGCGATCCGCTGGGCATCGGCATAGCTCGGCTGGTCACTGAAGCCGTCGAAGCCAGCGGCGATGCGGAAGTCACGGAAACGGAAGTAGCCCTGGGCCTTGCGGCCCGACAGCACCAGCTCGTAGTCACGGCCCGCTGCCGCGTCGGCGGCGATCGCACGCTCGGTGGCACGCAGCACGTTGTTGTTGTAGCCGCCGCACAGACCACGATCCGCAGCGATGACGACGTAGGCCACCTTGGCGACATCGGCCGGCTCGCGAAGCAGCGGGTGATCGGCCTCGCCGCCGGCAGACGCCAGGTTGGCGACGACCGCGGTCACTTTCTCGCTGTACGGCCTTGCGGCGCGCACACGGGTCTGCGCCCGCACGATGCGTGATCCCGCAATCAGCTCCATCGCGCGCGTGATCTTCTTCGTGGCCTCGATCGACTTGATGCGACGCCGAAGAATGCGCTCCTGACCGCTTGCCATCGCGAATCAGCTGTCCGCGGTGTCGTCAGCGCTCATGGCGCCAGACGTCACGAATTGTGCGCCGAATGCCTCGATCGCAGCCCGCAGCGCCCCTTCGTCGAGGGCTCCTGTCAAGCGGATGTCCTCGAGCAGGGCACTGTGACGAGTGCTCATGTACGCCAAGAGCTCGTTTTCGTAACGGTTGACGTCCTCCACCGGGATGCCGTCGACATAGCCGTTGGTGCCCGCGAAGATGACCACCACCTGCTGCTCGACGGGCATGGGCGAGTTGAGCCCCTGCTTGAGCAGCTCCACGAGCCGGTAGCCCCGACCGAGCTGAGCGGCGGACACCGCATCGAGCTCGGAGCCGAAGGTGGCGAACGCCTCAAGATCACGGAACTGCGCCAGGTCGATCTTGAGGGTGCCGGCCACACTCTTCATGGCCTTGGTCTGTGCAGCAGAACCCACACGCGACACCGAGATGCCCACATCCACGGCGGGCCGGACGCCCGACTTGAACAAGTCGTCCTGGAGGTAGATCTGGCCGTCGGTGATCGAGATCACGTTCGTCGGGATGTACGCCGACACGTCGCCGGCCTTTGTCTCGATGATCGGCAGCGCGGTCAGCGATCCGGCACCGTTGGCGTCGGACAGCTTGGCGGCGCGCTCGAGCAGACGGCTGTGCAGGTAGAACACGTCGCCCGGGTAGGCCTCACGTCCGGGAGGCCGGCGCAGCAGCAGCGACATCTGGCGGTAGGCCTCGGCCTGCTTGGAGAGGTCGTCGTAAACGATGAGCGCGTGGTCACCGTTCTCCATCCAGTGCTGGCCCATGGCGCAGCCCGCGTATGGAGCCAGGTACTTGAACGGCGCGGCGTCGGCGGCGGGCGCGGAGACCACCACGGTGTATTCCATGGCGCCGCGCTCGCGCAGTGTGTTGACCACTTGTGCAACCGTCGAGCCCTTCTGCCCGATGGCCACGTAGATGCACTTCACGCCGAGGCCGGCCTGGTTGAGGATCGTGTCGACCGCGATCGACGTCTTGCCGGTCTTGCGGTCGCCGATGATCAGCTCCCGCTGTCCTCGACCGACCGGAGTCATCGAGTCGATGGCCTTGATGCCAGTCTGCAGCGGTTCATGCACCGGCTTGCGGCCCATTACTCCCGGCGCCTGGATCTCCATGCGCCGTTCGACGGCGCCGACGATCTCGCCCCGGCCGTCGATCGGCTCGCCGAGTGCATTCACGACACGGCCCAAGACCGCGTCGCCGACAGGGATCGACAGAATGCGGCCGGTGGCCTTGACGGCCTGGCCCTCCTCGATCGACTCGACGTTGCCGAGCACTACGGCGCCGATGGAATCCTCGTCGAGGTTCAGTGCGAGACCGACGTCTCCGCTGGCGAACTCCAAGATCTCGTTGACCGAGCAGCCCGGCAGCCCCGAGACGCGGGCAATGCCGTCGCCGACCTCGAGGATCCGGCCGACAGTGGCGGATTCGATCGACGGATCGAAGCCCTCGAGGTTCTGGCGAATCGCCAAGGCGATGCCAGCGGAATCAAAGCTCAAGTCGGTCACGACAGGCGCTCCTTCATGTTGTCAAGCCGAGTGCGGACCGAGCCGTCGAAGACGGTGTCGCCGATCTGGGCAGACAGTCCTCCGACGATGCCGGGATCCACTACGACATGGACGGTCACGTTGCGGCCGCTGGCCCGGCGCAGAGCAGCGGCCAGCCGCTCGATCTGAGAATCGGTGAGCGCGACGGCCGAACGGACCTCGGCCACGGCCTCACCCCGCGTTGCGGCGGCGAGTTCGAGCACCTCTTCGGCGATGACGTCGAGCTGTCCGCCACGGCCAGCGCCGACCAGCATCGCCACCACGTTGAGCGTGACCGGCGATGCTTGGGTCGCCAGCAAGTCCTCGATGATGCCGATGCGACGTGATGCCGGGACGGAGGCATCGGACAGCACGCTGCGCAGTTCCTCGTTGGCAGCGACAGCGCGGCCGACTGCAGACAATTCGTTGGGCACGCGCTCAAGCACGTCCTCGGCCTGCGCGATGGCCACCACTGCGCTTGCGTAACCCTCGACTCGCTGGCTCATTGGTTGATCCTGATCATCTGTTCATCTCCTGTCCCTGCCCGCACCCGACACTGCACCGTTCGATGCTGTGCCCGCTGCGCCGGAGTGGCTCCGACGGTGGCGGGCGGCGCCGTGTGGGCGATGCACGGGACGATCAGTTCCCCACCCGTGTGATGTAGTCGTCGATCAGCCGGGCGTGAGCAGCCTCGTCAATGCTGGCCAGCACCACCTGCTCGGCGGCGCCGACGGCAATCGACGTGATGTCGGCGCGCACCTCGGCCATCGCCCGTGCCCTGGCAGCCTCGATATCGGCCTCGGCCTGCGCACGACGTTCGGCGATCTCAGGCTCGATGGCCGCCAGACGCTCCTGTCGCACTGTTTCGGCAGCCGCTCGGGCCTCTTCGATGATCCGGGCGGCTTCGGTGTTGGCCTCGACCAGCCGGGCGTCGTACTGCGCGCGCAGTTCCTCGGCCTCGGAGCGTGCGCTTGCAGCGCCGTCGAGGTCGCCCTGGATGCGCTCTGTACGAGCCTCCATCGCACGGCGGATCGGCGGCAATGCCAGCTTCCACATGACGATGAACAGGATGACGAACGCCGCCGAACCCCAGATCACCTCATTCCATTCGGGGATGATCGGGTTGGAGGCAGCCTCGCCTTCCTCGGTCGCCGCTAGCAGACCCGTTGCCATATTGCTCAGAGTGGCGTTCATGGGTTCCTCCTACGCGAAGTTGAGGAGGATGAACACCACGAAACCGATGAGGGCCAAGGCCTCAGTGAACGCGATGCCCAAGAACATGGTCGTACGGACCATGCCCGCTGATTCGGGCTGGCGCGCCATCGCGGTGATGGCATTGCCGACGACCAGGCCGATGCCGACGCCGGGGCCGATGGCCGCGAGGCCGTAGCCGAGACCAGCGCCGAGCGCCTTCAATCCATCGAGTGCGTTGTCCGCTTGCGCGAGCATTTCCATTACTCGTCATCTCCTGTGTTGAATGGGGTCTTGGGGCAGGGGCCGCAGCGCCGAGACGCTGTGCGGCCGGTGGTCGGTGGTCGGTGAAGGAACGGGTGGTCGGGCCTAATGCTCTGGGTGCAGAGCGCCGCCTATGTAGACGGCAGTGAGAATCGTGAAGATGAACGCCTGCAGGAAAGCGACGAGAATCTCGAAGCCGGTCAGGCCGATGAGCACCACGAACGGTGCCCACACGATGGCGAACAGCGGACTCGTGTCCCACAGCGCAGCGGTGAGCACGCCGAACGTGACGAGCAGCAAGTGCCCGGCAAGCATGTTTGCGAAGAGCCGCACAGCCAGCGAGAACGGACGGACGAAGAACGTCGAGACGAACTCGATGAGCGCCACGAGCGGCAGCAGCGCCTTCGGCACACCGGGCGGCACGACAACGTTCTTCAGATAGCCGAAGAAGCCGTGGTTCTTGATGCCGACGGCGTTGAACACCACCCAGACGAGCACCGCGAGCACGACGGGCATCGCCATGCGGGCGTTGGCCGGGAAGTGGATGAACGGGAACACCTCGGTGATGTTCGAGAAGAGGATGAAGAAGAACAGCGTCGCCAGGAACGGCAGGTACCGCATGCCGTCGGGCCCGATGGTCTGCATGATGATGTTCTCGCGGATGAACTCCACCGAGGTCTCCGCCACTGTCTGGATCCCGCGGGGGGCGCTGATGACCTCTGCCTGTGCGTAGCGGCGCTTGGCCATGACGAAAATCATGACCGGAGCCACGAGCGCAAAGATGTAGATGATGCCGACCTTGTTCAACGCGAACACGGAGTCATCGAGACCCGGCAGGATGTTGGGCCACTCCAAAAGGTGCCCAATGTCCGGGAAAGTAAGCGCTAGCAGGTTCACTTCTTCTCCTTGCCGGGACGTTGCAGATCGAGGCCTGGGGCTGCAAGCCGCAGGGAAACATACCGCATCTCCCACACGAGCAGACCGAGATGGCTGACTCCGATGGTGATGCCGAGCGGAACCGGCTCGAACAGGCTCAGTCCGCTGACCGCGACGACCGCCCCGAAGAGCACGGCGAGGCGGCCGACGAAGCCCCCGAGGCTCGCCGCCATCAAGGCCACGGGCGAGATGCGTACCGCCCAGGTCATGATCGCTGCTGCGGCAACAAGGTTGACCACGACGAGCACGATCCCGTACGCCGCAGAGGCTGCGCCGCCCACGCCCCACACGAGGCCGCACGCGGCTACCCACACGGGGCTGACGTACAAGCTGCGACGCGCGATGTCGGCGGCGATGGCGCGCTCAGGCGCGTCCTCGCTGGTTGAGTGTGCGGCCGTTCCGCCCGCCGCCGGGCCGGGTGCGTTCACGAGCGCTGCTTTGATGGCTCGTCCTCGAGCACAACACCAGCCGGCAGGCTGACCGCGGCTGGCTCGGCTCGATCAATGCCGCGCCGCTGTGTCGGGCGCTGTTCGGCCAGATCAGATTCAAGTTTGGACATCCGCTCGGAGTACCGGTACCACTCGATCATCAGCTTGAGCACGAAGGCGACTATGCCGAAGCTCAACGCCAGCCACGGACCAGTATCGAGCCAACGATCGAGGCCGAAGCCTGCCGCCGCGAAGATCACTGGCGTCAGAACGATCTCAAAGGCCTTCGCGAGGCCGTCTTCGCTGCCGTTGCCGCTTCGGGTTGCTCGCGTCCGTTCGCGCGCCGCTCGCGATCGCATGAGTGCTCATCGCCTCCGATGTCTGCGGGGGTGTCAGCACGCCGGCCCGTACTTGGTCAAAGAGAGAGACCAACCACCGGGCGCTGGCGAAGCCGCCAGAAATCTACGGCCTGAAGGCCCGAGCGACAATCAAACCCCCGTCGCGCCGGGCTCGCGGTCCGCGATTGCGCTCAGCTGGTATTAGGGGGCAAGCTGCACAGAACTTGGCGACATCGGC
This sequence comes from Candidatus Poriferisodalis sp., assembly GCA_965226645.1. Lineage (GTDB taxonomy): Bacteria > Actinomycetota > Acidimicrobiia > Acidimicrobiales > Poriferisodalaceae > Poriferisodalis. The sequence continues at coordinate 392,210 of CBDDDL010000003.1, read as the reverse complement.
GCGCACGTAGGCGATGCTGCCGTGGCGTCACGTTGGAATGAGCTCTGCGGTCTGCGGGTGAAGCGCCGCGAGGCCGCGGTCAAGGGTTGCCAAAGTCCCGCCGAAGTGACGAGCGAGCGCAGCGAGATACGAGTCGGTGACCTGGCGATGCCCGATCACGCCGACGAGCACCGAGGCGTCGTAGCGGATCTCGTCGGCCCAGAAGACGTGCTGGGGCAGCATCTGGATCTGCTGCAGCGCCGCGATTGCAGAACGAATGCCGACACCTTCTCGCAGGAGGAATCGAAGCAGCGTTCCCTCAGTGATGGGGCAAGTTGCCAATCGACCCGAGCGGTTCTCGAACCACTCTCGCGCCCGGCGATGGTGGACATGGTCCTCGACGGTCAACGCGATCAGAACATTGCCGTCAGCTAGCGCGTCGGTCACTCATCCTCCAGCGACCGGACGTCCTCAGCTGTGATGGGACGACCGATCCGGATCGCCGGCAGCCCGTGACTCGACGCGCGAGCGTCGTCCGCTGCGATGGGCCTAAGCCCGAGCCGAATCAGGTCTGTGATCACTTGGCTCAGCGTGGTGCGTTGCTGATGCGCCATCTCGCGGGCCACCGTATGGAGATCGGTCGGGAGATCGATCGTCGTTCTCATCAACACATTTTAGCATCATGATGCAATGATGCACTTACCAAGAGGCACGATCAGACCGGTGCCGTGCAGAATCCATTGGCAGATCCGCTGGCAGATCCATTGGCAGCGCAGACGCCGCCGCGAGGTGTACGTGAACGACACCGCCAGCACGTCAACCATCTACACCGACACCAACACAACAGCGGGCACGCGCCGCGTATACCGGGTCAAGGCGACCAACGCCGCCGGCCTCAGCCGATGGTCCAACTACGTCCGCGCCGATCCGGTCGGTTGAACTTCCAAGGATCCCTCGTGGCTCAGTGCGCCTCTCCGGCCCTTTCGTCATGCTGAGACAAGCTCTGTGGTCTGCGGGTGAAGCGCCGCTAGGCCCCGGTCGAGGGTTGCCAGGGTCCCGTCGAAATGGCGAGCGAGCGCAGCGAGATACGAGTCGGTGACCTGACGATGCCCGATCACGCCAACGAGCACCGAGGCGTCGTAGCGGATCTCGTCTGAGTGCCGACCGGCATCCCTTACGTCGCAGGACACGACGGCAACGATGCCGAGGCGGCTAACGAGCCGTCTGTGGATGGGCGCCTCCGAGCCAGACGAATGCCGCCCACGGATCCGGCGAATACCACAAGAGGTCAAGGGAAACGGATTCCTTACGAAAGTCGTCGGCAGGGAGCACGAATGGATACCGGTTGGCCTCCAAGTGACGCCACATCTCTTCGCCCGTTTCGCTGTCGCGGAGCCAGCCGGCGACCAGCGGCCATGCTTTCTGAACCTCCATGACCCGGCCGCCGTAGTCGTCGAGCAATGCGACGTAGCCACGCAGGTCCTCGATTCTCACCAGGTCCGTCATACGAGAGAGGCTGGGATACGACGAACCCCCGAACGCGTACCAGCTTCGGTCGTATACCGGCTCAGCCCAAACGCTGGGAAGCAAGAACGCACCATGCTGAGGCAGCAGCGCGGACAGATCGGGCGGGTAGCCCCTACCGTCCACGCCGGCCGCCTCGACCGACTGCGAGCGCGGGTGCTCATTGATATGCCAGGCCCGGGAGATGTCCACCTCGAGTGACATCTCCGTGTCGATGACGAACTCGATCTCGCCGGGTTCCTGCGTGCCGGTCCAATCCTCTATCTCGAACGGTGCGACCTCGCCAGGCTGGATTGACAGCGGCCAGTGCCAAACCCCGTCACCCGCCGACACCCTTGCCCCATAGGCGAAGTACCGCCGCGACCAATTGCGCACAAGTCCGCGCAGCACCCCGTCCCGCACTGCGACTGTCTCGAGCAGCACGCGCACCTCGTCGACGGGTGCGTCCCTCTCGGCGAATTCGATGCCGTGGCCTGCCGTCAATGAGCCCCAAGCGCTTCTTCCATCCGGCAGCGTGTTTACGTACCGTCCATCGACCGCAACCCGCGATGCTTGGTAGCGCTCAAGCGCGTCCTCCGCAGTTCGGTAGCCGCCCCACTGGCCCCACGCATCGAAGAGCACATACCGGTAACCGATGTACGCATCGGGCTCAGAACCGTCACAGCTCATAAAGAGGCGATCGCGCTGCAAGTCCATGAATTCGTCAACCGGCAGCATTCCGGGGGGAAGCCAGCGTCCCGTTCCGTATGGATCGACGCGGCTCGCGATCTGGGCTTCCTCGTCGTCACACAGGTCGAACACGCGGCCGATTGCTGCGGCCATGTGCCGATCTACGTCGGGAGCCGAGAACAGCGGCCCGGCGAGGTCTCCCGCGGCTGGCATGACTCGAAGATCGGAGACATCGAGAATGTCACGGACTCGCATGCTTGCGAGATGTTCCGACCAGCTGAATGGGGCTGCATCGAGGGCGCTGCGCATGCGAGTGCGGGGGCCGGGCTCGACGACTTCCACTGAACCGTCCTCGGGTGATATGCCGGGTACCGTCTCGACTGACGAGGCTGGCGGCGGCGGTTCGGTGCTATCGGCGATACAGAGGCCGGAATGCGGACTTGGCGTCATACCCGGGCCGCAATCCGAGTTGTTGATGCCAAAGCCGTAGTTTCCTGCGACGTCGTATGAGACCGAGAAGGAGTCGCGAGTGCTTGTGGTCTCGTAGCCCGTGGTGAGGTGCAACGTGAAGAGGTACGCGCCAGCGAGACCGGGGCTGAGCGCGATCGTCGCCTCACCGTCAGCGGCACCCAGACCGAGTCGCAGGAAGCTGGTGAGGTCCTGCATGTTGGACTCCGTCGAACTGAGCCAGATCTGGGCATGGGGTGGCCAGTAGTCGAATTTGATGATGTTGTCGGCGTCAATCGTTGTCACGATGCTGCTGCCGAGACCACTCAACGGCACCGTCACCGTCAGCGCATACTCGTCCTGCTCAAGGGTGCTGACCGTGCGGACTTCAACGGTGTAGTCACCTGGCGCCAGATAGACATCGCCGATCCTTGCGGTGCCCGCGGTGCCCTCGGTGCCGTCATCGTCACCTCGAGCGCGGACGACCTCGCCGCTGCCTCCGTGCCCTTCGAGCAACGAGATCTGGGCAGTCGGCAGGCCCGGGCCCGGGGGCATCGGGGGCAGTCTCGAGTCCGACGTTTACCCAAGCGACTCGATGCAACGTGAACGTGTGCCACCGTGCGGCGACCGTGTCACCCTCGGCACCAGGACCGAGATGTGTGTCAACGCAGTTCACGTCGACCGTAACGGTGCCGCGCGCGATGTATTGCCCCGCACTGAGCACGCCGAAGTCATCAACACACGGGTCAGCGTCTTCGGACCCCCCGAGCTCAGCTTGTGAATCGTCACTCTCAGCTTCGACACCGCCGGGAACCGTGGCAGGCGTACCAGCAGACTCTCCCGAATCGTGAGGACGCTCCATCTCGACTTCGCCGAAACTTCCGCCAGGATCCGAGATGCCATCTGCGTCAGGGCCGTCACTGGCGCAGCCCGCAACCGCGAGCACCGTGCCAATGGCAGCAATTCGAAGCCAGTTCGGCCGAAAGACCCAGACGGTCCATCAGCGTTCCCGCCAGGATCAGGCCCGCGTTGGCCACCAAACCCTCATGATCGAACGTCGTTGCAAAGCCCACATCCAGTTCAAGAGCGGCGACACCGGTGCTCAGTATGTCGCCGCTGGGAACGATTGCTCATGCCCGCAGTAGCTCTGACACCCGCTTCGCTGCCGTGCACATTCGTCGGAGGTTCTGCTGGCCGGCAGATGTACGCGATCGCCGCCAACCAGCACCGAGGCGTCGGAGCGGATTTCGTCGGCTCCCAAGATGTCTGGGGAGGCAAATGCCGTTGCCGCAGCTAGCGGCTATAGGGCGGGAAGATAGCGCAAAGCTCGGCGACTTCGGCGCGTACCTGAGCGATGACGTCCTCGATGTCGGGGGCGCGCAGCACCCGTGCGGTGAACTCGGCGATCTTTGCCATCTCGGCCGGTCCCATGCCCTGGGTGGTCACCGATGCTGTGCCCATGCGCATGCCGCTGGTGACAAACGGCGAGCGAGGGTCGTCGGGAATCGAGTTGCGGTTCAGCGTCACGCCAGCCGCATCGAGTGCTTCCTGGGCCACCTTGCCGGTCAGGTCGGCGTCAAACGTGCGCAGGTCGATCAGCAGCAGGTGGTTGTCGGTGCCGCCCGAGACCAACCGGAAGCCGTGCTGACCGAGGGCGTCAGCCAGCGCCGCTGCGTTCTCAATGATTCGGGCTTGATACTGGGCGAACTCTGGGCGTGCGGCCTCGGCGAAACCGACCGCCTTGGCGGCAACTGCGTGATCAAGCGGACCGCCCTGGCTGCCGGGGAACACAGCCGAGTCGATGCGCTTGGCGTATTCCTGAGTGGACAGGATCGTCCCACCGCGTGGCCCCCGCATGGTCTTGTGCGTGGTGAACGTCACGATGTCCGCGTACGGCACCGGATTGATGTGCACGCCGCCCACGATCAGCCCGGCAATGTGCGCGGCGTCGAACATGAACACCGCACCGATCTCGTCGCACACGGCGCGAAATGGTGCTGGATCGATGCGGCGTGGATAGGCCGTGGCACCGGCCACGATCAGCTTGGGACGGTGCTCGCGGGCCAGCGCGGCCATGGCCTCGTAGTCGATCCGTTCGTCGCTGCGGGTGAGGCCGTAGCTGACGAAGTTGTACAGACGACCGCTGGCATTCACCGGAGAGCCATGAGTGAGGTGACCGCCGTGGTCGAGGCTCATGCCCATGACCGTGTCGCCGACGTCAAGGAGCGCCAGGTACACGGCCGCGTTGGCCTGCGAGCCGGAGTGCGGCTGCACGTTCGCGTGCTCGGCGCCGAAGAGCGCTTTCACCCGGTCGATGGCCAGCTGCTCGGCGGTGTCGGCGTTTACGTTGCCGCCGTAGTAGCGGCGGCGTGGGTAGCCCTCGCTGTACTTGTTGGTGAGCACGCTGCCGGTGGCAGCCATCACCGCGGGCGAAGCGAAGTTCTCCGACGCAATGAGCTGCAGCGTGGTCATCTGACGCTCGAGTTCGGCGCTCAGGACGCCGTCGATCTGCGGGTCGCTGACGGGAGCCCAGGTCACCGAGCGTGGATGCGTCGGGCCCTTGGGGCCAGCGGTGCCGTTGCCTGTCGAGTCGATCGCGTCGATCTTGTGAACTCGTGGCGCATGGCGCCCGCCTTCGAAGGACGCCCCCAAGTACGCATCGACCGCAGCACTGGCGCGTTCGGGCTCGACGAGGCGTGCTCCGATGCAGATCACATTTGCGTCGTTGTGCTCGCGCGCCAGCCGCGCCGAGGTCTCGTCGTGCACCGTGGCGGCACGGATGCCAGCGACCTTGCCAGCAGCCATCGCAATCCCGATGCCGCTGCCGCACACGGCCAAGCCCACTGATGCGTTGCCGGCGGCGACCGCTTCGCCAACGGCTTGCCCGAAGTCGGGATAGTCGACCGACTCTGGGCTGTTGGTGCCCAGATCGAGCACCTCGTAGCCGCCCGAGCGGAGGTGTTCGGCGAGGCAGTCCTTCAATTCCCAGCCGGCGTGGTCAGCTGCGACGGCGATGACCTTGGGCGCGTCAATTGTCACCCCGTCAGTCTCGCATCGTCCACGCCCGGACAGACGTCAGGTTTCTCGGTTCTATCCAGCGCTCACCGGCACTGAGGATGAAGTCCCCCGACTCAGTGATCTTCATTGGCGGCGAGCGTCAGAAGCTCCGCGGGAACCGCACCTTCACGCAGGACGGCCGGCTCAGATCCGGTGACATCCACGACCGTCGACGCGGTGGCTCCTTCGGCTCGTCCGTCGATGACGGCCGCGGCCGGCGTGGCGAGGCTCTCTGCTGCTTGTCGGGCGTCAGCAGGCGTGGCTGCACCGTGGCGGTTGGCGCTGGTGCCAGTGAGCGGGCCGACCTCGTCGATGAGCCAGCGAAGCCAGCCGAGTGCTGGCGCACGCACGCCCAAGGTCGGGAGGCCGTGGAGCGGGTCGGGGCCGTCGCGGCGCTGTGCCACCAAGGTGAGGCCGCCGGGCCAGTGCCGGCTGGCCAGGTGGCTCGCGCCCCGGGACAGCTCCACGAGATCTTGGGCTTGGGCGAGGCCCGACACCAGGATCGGCATCGGTTCGGTTGGTGGTCGCTGCTTGGCGGCACACACCGCAGCCACGGCGTCGCTGTCGGCGTAGCGGGCCATGACCCCGCAGAGGGTGTCGGTGGGCGCCACGATGAACCCGCCTTCTCGCAATGACGCAGCCGCCGCGTCGATAACCGCTGTCAACGGTTCGTCGAGAGCACGCTGTGCAACAAGCGCTCGGTCACGTCCTGCGAGATCGCGTTCGATGCGCACGGATTCGTAGCCGCGGGCCTCCGCGGCCGCCGCGAGATCGGCTGCTTGATGCGAAGCGCACTCGAGCACCAAGAGCCCGCCTGGCGCGAGCCATCCCCTCGCCTCATGAAGGATCGTGCGCAAGTCCGCCAGCCCGTCGACGCCCGCGTACAGAGCGGCGTGCGGCTCCCAGTCGGCGACCTCGTCGGGCAATTCGTCGGCGGCGGCGACGTACGGCGGATTGGCAACGATCACATCGAGCCGCCCGCGTAGTTCGTGACTGCCCACCGGACTCCGGGCTTCGGCGCCGTCGGCATGGCCCGTGAGCGCTCCGCTGAGGTTTCGGGGTTCCGGAGCGGGAACCGGAACGTCAACCAGCGCGTCGAACCAGTCGCCGTGATGTAGCGAGACCCGTGCAGCAGCCCGGCCCACGCCGGACATGTTCTCTGACGTCAGAGCGAGCGCATCGGTCGAGCTGTCCGTCGCGAACACGCGGGCACTGGGAACCTCGTACACGATCGACAGGGCAATGGCGCCGCAGCCGGTTCCCAAGTCGGCGACGTTCGGCGCTCGCAGTCGCCCGCTGCGCACCTGTGCTGCCAGCCACTCGACGGCGATGCCCGCGACTGCTTCGGTTTCGGGACGCGGAATCAGCGCCCGGCGGTCCGTGGCCAGGTCGAGCTTGCGGAAGCCCCAGCTGCCGAGCACGTACTGCAACGGCTCGCCCTGGGCGCGACGAGCGGTCATCGCGTCGGCGTGCGCGACCATGCGCACCGTCATCGGAATCCGCGGCGTCGCAACGACGTCCGCAGTTCCGGTTCCCGCAGCGGTCGCGGCGATGTGACGGGCGCTCGAGTCCGGCTCGGGCACCCCGGCGTCCGCCAGATGGGAACGCACGCTCGCGTACAGCTGCCCCAGCGTCAGCGCCTCTTCGGTGTCCGGCATCGAGGGGTGCTCCGATTCGCGGCCGCGGCGTCAGGCCCCGGCGCCTCCCGCCGTCGCGGCCAAGAGTTCCTCGCGCTCGAAGAGCTGGAGAGCTTCGACGAGTTCGTCCAGCTCGCCGGCCAGCACACGGTCGAGCTTGTACAACGTCAGGCCGATGCGATGATCGGTGACCCGGCTGTCCTTGTAGTTGTAGGTGCGGATCTTCTCCGAGCGGCCACCGCCCTTGACCTGGTCACGCTTGTGCGCCGCCTGATCCGCGGCCTGAGCCTCTTGCTGCAGTCGCAGCAGGCGAGACCGCAGCACCCGCATCGCCTTCGCGCGGTTCTGGATCTGGCTCTTCTCGTCCTGCATCGAAACCACAAGGCCGGTGGGAGTGTGGGTGATGCGCACCGCCGAGTCCGTGGTGTTGACCGACTGACCTCCAGGGCCCGACGAGCGGAACGTGTCGATCACCAGATCCGATAGATCGATTTCGACGTCCACCTCCTCGGCTTCGGGCAGCACGCTGACCGTGGCAGACGACGTATGAATCCGTCCTTGCGACTCGGTGACCGGCACCCGCTGGACCCGATGCGGACCGCCCTCAAACTTGAGAGCTCTCCATACGCCCGGGCCGCGCACTGCGAACGTCACATTGGTGAATCCGCCCATATCGCTGTCCTGGCTGCCGAGAAGCTCGAAGGACCAACCGGATTGCGCGGTCACATACGCCCGGTACATCTCGAAGAGGTTGCGGGCCCAGATGTTCGCCTCCTCGCCGCCTTCCGCGCCCTGGATCTCGACGATGACGTCGCGTCCGTCATTGGGATCGGTCGGCAGCAGGAGCACTTTCAGTCGCTCTTCGAGCTCGGCTGCCAGCTGCGACGCAGTCGCCAACATCGTTGCGACTTCCGCGGCTTCATCGCCGTCGCTGGCGTCGAGGAGCTCGCGCGCCGCTTCTGCATCGCCGTACGCGCTCTGGGCAGCGTGCGCGACATCGATGATCTCGCCGAGGCGCGCAAGTCGTCGCCCGAGATCGGCGAACAGCGCACGATCCCCGACGACGGCGCCGTCGCCAAGGCGCCGCTCAAGCTCTGCCCGCTCGGCCTGCAGCGATTCCAGCCCCAGGAAGTCAAGGGAGGCCGCCACGCGCTCAGGCTAACTGTGCTCGCCCTGAGGGCTGCCGTCGGCGTCGCCGCGCCATCCGTCATCGATCGGGGCGATCCCGGCCGGACGCTCGAGCAACGCGGCCATTGCAGTAATGACGTCGTGCGCGTCACGTTCGGGAAGCGCCAGGACAAGATCGGCATCCGGATCGAGAAATGCGCAGGCGTCGGCACCGAACGGCACAAGATTCAAGTCGATACCCACGGACGCGACGACGACCATGCGGCTGCCATCGGCACGCACGCCGTAGGCGACCGCGGGGGACAGATCCTTAGGGCCGCTGCGCGGCACCGGCGGCGACGCAGGACCCAGGTGCCGTGCGCCGACGAGCTCGGGCCGACGAAGCAGGAGAGCACGCAGCCAACGAGCCGACGCGAGCCGATTCAGCGGATGCGGCGACGCGCCCGGCGAGCGATGAGCACGAACGACCCCGGCGACACGTGCGATGGCGTCAGGCGTGGGTTCGTGAGCGTGCATCAGCGAGAAGGCCTCTCGGTCGTGCGCGCCTACGCCCACTTCGATTTTCCACGCCGATCCCTGCTCGGAGGATGCATCTGGCGACTCGTCGCTTCCGTCACCGTCATCGGCTGGTTCCCGCGACTCGGCGATGAGCGCGGCCACCAGCGCTGCGTCAGTGTCGACGTCGGCAACGATGCGGGCCACTTCGAGACCTTCCACCTCACCGGTGATCACGCCGTGCTCGACCGCGACATCGACACCGACAGCACGCAGCATGGCCACCAGTTCGGGCACACGCGGCGGAGCGGGCTCGACGGGCCGTGGCGCAGGCTCGGCGATTGTCGCCGACGCCCCGTCGATCTGCCAGATGATCGGTGGCGTCGAGAAGCACGCCGCACGTCGTGCCAGCACATCGCTGCGGTCGTCAGCGAAGACATGCACCGCGTCGCACTTCGTCCGCAAGGCCAATGCGAGCGCTCCGCCCAATGCGCGCTCGGGACGCTGCTGGGCGAGGCACACCACACTCGGATTCGGCTCCTCGGCGACGGCCAACGCCCCGTCGTCAGTGCCGGATACTTCAGCAAGCTCGACATCGAGCACCGCCCGCGTGAGCGCCCGCAGCTTGGCTGCGTGCAGCGCACGAATGCGGTCTGGATCAAGTGCCACCAGTGGTTCGGTCGATTTCGCTGCGGGATCCTGGTGCCAGCGAACGCGTCAGACGAATTCGGGGATGAGAGCGTCCTCGACTCTTCCCGCATCCGACGACGTCGCCCGACGGAGCCAGTCTGCGGTGCCCGGACCGAGCCGTTGCACGGGGACGACGAAAATAGACGGGACCTCGTAGCTGTGCAGAGAGCCGATGACCTCGATGATCTCGTCGACTCGGGCTTCGAGCGTCTTGAACAGGACGACGATTTCCTCGCGGTTGACGAGTTCGTCCTCCCACCAATAGGTGCTCTGAATCGGCCAGCACTGGCCGGCCGCGGCAAGGCGACGCTGCACGACTTCGCGCACGATGGCAGTGGCCTCCGCCGCTGATCCGCAACTCACCGTGATCTGAACTGGACTCATCAGTCCCCCTATCACCGAGCGCTCATCGGGTGCTCCGGCGGCAGTTCGTCACCTCTGCCATGCACCGGCATCAGCACCTGAACCTCTTTGTCGGGAATCTCATCGGCATGGAGCAATTGCAGCACCAATTGTTCTTGCCAATTGGATGCTAGACGACCCGAAGCTCGCCACTTTCGCACGACGCTGATATCGAGCTTGGGCTCTGAAGCGCACGCCTCAAACAGCAGATCACGGAGCGTGTTCGACAGTTTGCCGGCGGCTTGCAGGGTGCCTGGCCCCGGCTGTTCATCCTTTTCGACATCCGCCATCAAACCGCGAACTTTCGACACATCGGCCCAGACCCGCCTCCGCTGATTGTCTTCGAGCTGACGTCGGCGACGCCTTTCCATCAGGTACGGCAGCAATCCGAGCGTCGCCGCCAACAGCGGAACCCAGATGTCAGCAGCGTCGCGGAACGTCATGAGCCCGCTCCGTCGAAGTCGGGCAACGCTGGCTAGCTGCGCTTGCCGCGACGGCCGTAGCGACGCTCGAAGCGCTCGACGCGGCCGGCGGTGTCGACGATCTTCATCTGCCCGGTGAAGAACGGGTGACTCGCGCTGGACAGCTCGACGTTGGCCAGCGGGTAGGTGTTTCCGTCGGTCCACTCGACCGTGTCATTCGTCTCGATCGTGGACTGGGTGAGGAAGGCAAAGTCGGCGCCGGCGTCACGGAACACCACGGGCCGGTAGACGGGGTGAATGTCGCTCTTCATGGTGTTCTCCGCGGCATCAGGCCGGTCGATGGGGTGCCTCGCCGCTGTGCTGGGGCTGTGAGGAGCAACCAGTGTGGCGGCAGCGGCATGACGATTACAACCACACACCGGCGATCGTGACCCCGGCGGCGGTCGGCACACACGGGTCAGGACGCGAATCAGCGATGATCGCCCAGGCTGTAGCTCTGCTCGATGTCGAGTGCGATCCCCGCGGAACGGACTGCTTCTGCGTCCGGGAAGCCGTCCGCGAGCGCGATCTCGGAATTCGCAGCTTCGCGAAGACGGGCCGCCACCAAGTCGTCCGTCGGGTTTCCGGTCGAAGTACGTACCGTCGCGATCATCGTGATCGAACCGGCCTCCTCCAGGTTCCGTGCTCCGCCGAAGAACCTCAGCGTCGAGGCAATGGCCGCACCCAGTCCGTCAGCGGGTTGATTGCGTCCGTTGCTGCTCGCTGCGTACGCACGAGCCAGCCGTGTCAGACCGTCGAAGAGGACCACAACATCTGCGCCAGCCTCGGCCATGCGCTTGGTTCGCTCGAGGGTGAGCTCTGCCACGGCGATGTGCTCTTCAGGCGGCCGGTCGAAGGTGGAGGCCAGGACCTCTCCCGAGGTCTCGAGGCGGCGCGTCAGCTCGGTGGCGTCTTCGGGTCGTTCTTCGATCAGCAGGACGATCAGGTGCACGTCGGGATGGCGATCCCCGATGGCACCCGCGAGTGCGCCGATCAAAGGCGAAGCCGACCGCGTTCCCGTCGCGACGAGCACACCTCGGCTGCCGAGTCCGATGAGTGCGCGCTCATCGACGCTCGCGAGAGGCTCATCAGATCGAGACTCCGCTAGAGCCAACGCGTCGGCCGGTAACACCGGTGTCAGACTCTCAAAGAGCGGGCGATCCGGCTCGTCGGTCGGCAGTTCGCCATTGAGCGTGTCAAGCCGCAGCAGTGCCGGATTGCGCTCGCTGCGGGCAGCGGGCCGGCTGACGCCGGTGATGCGGTCGCCGCGACGAAGGTCGTACTGGCGCACCTGCCGGGCCGCGATGTAGACATCATCGGCCGAAGGCAGCGGGCCATTGGTGCGCAGAAAGCCGTAGCCCTCGTCGCGCAGATCCAGCAGGCCATCGCAGTGGACGGTCTCGCCGAGGATCGGTCCGTCGTCACGAGGCCGTCCGCGGCGGCGGCTTCGACGGTTGCCTTCCTCAGCCACGAGCGCATCCGGCCCGGATCCCTCGCCGGCCGGTTCCACATCGTTGTCAGATGCGTCCGACGGGCTCTGCGCTTCTTCGGCGGGTGGCTCTGCCGCTGCGGAGTCAACGCGGGTTGACGGGCGAGCGTCGGTCGGCGGCGCCGGTGTGCGGGTTCGTGTGGTGACCGCAGAAGTGTCGGCCACGACTTCGGTCGAACCCTCCGTCTCACCGCCCCCGGTACTGCTTGCACCGTCCGGCACGAGGATGGCGCTGATGATCGTGCTCTTGCGGGCACGCGGCACCACCTCGATCCCGAGCGCAGCGGCGATCTGGAGCAGCTCATCGCGCTCCTTGGCCTCCAGCAAGGCACGATCCGGCATGTCCGACATGGCTACCTCAGAAGCTCTCGTCTGCTCTCGCGACGCCGCTCGGTCCGCGACGTGATTCTGCGTTGCCTGTGCCGAGCTGCGGCGCTCGACCCAGCGATCCGGTCCCGTGACGCCCGAGCGAGCCCTGCACTGGGAAACCGTTGATCAACGCCGACGTTATCGGCGGCGATTCCCGACGGCTACTGGTCGCTGTCGGAGGCAATGCAGCCGTTCAGATTTCCGTTTCGTGCGGAAGCGGCGCGGGGGCTATGAGAACCCTTTGCCCCAGCACACGGCGGATCGGTTGGCTTGCAGTGCGCACGTGCGGTCACCCGTGGACACCAGCGCAATGAAATTGCCGCTGGGCGCCTTGGTCTGTCCTTGGTCGTTATCGCCCCAGCACACCAGCGTTCGATTCGGCCTCAGACCGCAGGTGTGATCGTGCCCAGCAGCAATCGCGATAAAGCGGTCGTCCGGCGGTTGCCCTCCTGGAAACGCCCCGTTGCCCCAGCACTCGGCGTCGCCCGTTGCACGCAGCGCGCAGACGTGATTCCGGCCGATGGCAAGCTGCGTGTAGCGGCCATGAGGAACCCTGGTCCGGCTGAAATGGTCATCACCCCAACAGGCAGCGGTCTGATTCTCGCGGATGCCGCACGCCAGAACTCCGTCCGGTGCGACCGAGACTGTCGTGAACGGTCCCGGCCGGTGGGTTGACCTGATTGAGGCCATTCTCCGTCGACAAGTAATCCCAGCAATCCACCGAACCGTCGTCGCGAATCCCACAGCCAGATTGGTGACCGACCGCCACAAAGACGAAGGAGCCGTCGGGCGCGGCAATATGGGATCCCCAATCCTCACGTGTCCAGCAGGCGACCCCGCTGTCGACGCCAAGCGCACACAGCATGGACGTCCCGGCCGAGATCGACTTGTAACGACGACCTCCGCCGTCGAAGGCGATCTCGCCGAGCGCTCCCGTGCACGTCATGGCGCCATTGGCGCGCAGGCCACAGGAGAACCCGTCGCCTACCGCCAGCGTCGAGAACTGCGATGACGGCGGCTGAGCATGGACGTTTCCCCAGCACGTCATCGTTCCGTCACCGTCCAGCCTGCAGGCATGGGTGAGACTGACATCTATCAGCGCGCGTGCATCGGCCAGTGTCGTCGCCGGCGCTGCAGCCTCCTGGGCGGGCGCAAACCTGCCGCGACCGCCGTTGCCCCAGCACTCCGCGGTTCCCTCCGCTCGCAATGCACATGCGAAATTGCGGCCGATGACGAGATGAGCAAATCTGCCGTCTGGCGCCTCGAGTTCTCCCTCGTTGTTGTCGCCCCAGCACACGATTCCGCCGTCGGGGCGGAGGGCGCAGGCGTGCCAAGCTCCTGCAACCACCTGGGTGAACAGACCCGCGGGTGCCTCTGCTTGTCCCCATAGGTTCCAGCCCCAGCACGTCGCGGTGCGATCGGTGCGCAATCCGCACGACAGCCCTTCGCCCGCTGAAACTGACCGGAACTGCCCCGATGGCGGCTCGGCTTGGCCGCGGCCGTTGGAGTCCCAGCACTCGATCTCTCCACTGGTCAGGACGCCGCACGAATGCCCCACACCGACGGAAATCGACGAGAACTGCTTCGAGGGCGCGTCCACCGGGCCCTTGTCCCTCCAACACAGGACAGTCCCGTTGGCGCGGAGGCCGCACGAGCGTCCGCCTCCAGAGTCGAGAGAGCTGAACGATTCCTCTGGGCTGTAGAAGCCGGGGGCTTCGGGAGTGCCGAACTCGCCCCAGCAGGTGGCGCTGCCCTCAACAGACAGCGCGCACGAGTGGTACGTGCCACCGCCGATCGAGGTGAAGCGGCCTTCGGGTGCATTGAGCTGATTCTCAAAATTTCGACCCCAGCACTCGATTGCGCCGCCGTCACGTACTCCGCAAGCGTGCCAGTCGCCGGTGCCGATCGACTTGAACCTGCCCCCAGGTGCGATATCGCGGCGGTCGTAGCCCGCGCCCCAGCACACGACGGCACCGTCGATGCGCAAGCCGCAGTTCTGGTCCCACCGGGTAACTACGTCGGTGAATTGCCCGGCCGGAGACTGGGCCTGGGATTCCTTCATATTCCCCCAGCAGGAGACGGCTCCGTCCACGCGCACAGCACACGAATGATCGTTGCCCACCGTGATCGCCTTGAACCGTCCTGCCAGTGCTGACGATTGGCCCAGATCATCCTTGCCCCAGCAGTCGACCGTGCCGTCAACTCGCAGCCCGCACGCGTGGAACCCGCTCGCCTCAATCGTGGTGAACTCCCCAGACGGCGGCTCGGAGACAGGCGCATAGTCGCGACCCCAGCACTCTGCCGTGCCGTCGTCGCGTAATCCGCAAACCACGCCGCCGTCATCACTGACCGACATGACTGAGAACGGCCCGGCGGGTGCACCTCTCCGCCCGATGAAGTTGCCCCCCCAACACTCAACCTCACCGCGGAACACTCAACCCTCACCGCGGATGGTCAGGCCGCACGTTGCGTCCCAGACAGCCTCAACGGCTGTGAATCGTCCGGCCGGCGCGTCCGACTCGCCTCTGTCGTTGTCGCCCCAGCATGCGACCGTGCCATCGACTCGCTGGCCGCAGGAGTGCGCAGGGCCTGAGGACACTGCGGCAAACGCACCGTCGGGAGGTTCCGATTGACCCTGCTCGTTCCAACCCCAGCACTCGAGGGTGCCATTGGTGCGCACGGCGCACGTGTGACTGCCACCGGACTCGAGCGACCGGAAGGTACCCGTCGGAGCATCGGTCTGGCCGACACCGCTCGAACCCCAGCAACCGATCGTCCCCTCGACCTGCAGGCCGCAGGCATGCGAACCGCCAGGCGCAAGCATGATGTACTTCGCGGCGCCGACACCGGCGAGGTCGCCGGATCGGGTCTGCACAGGCGGCGCTCGTGCGTGCCGTCAGATCGATGAGTACGGCAATCGTCGTTGTCAACTGTGTGATCGTTATGGCACCACGCGCTGCCCGTGTAGATGTGCGTATGGCGGCCGTCCGCATGGGTGCCGTCAGGCCGATGAATGCGGCAATCACCGTTCTCGGCCGTGTGATCGTTGTGGCACCACGGGCTGCCCGTATAGGCGTGCTCGTGCTGATCGTCCCCACACGCGCCACGAAGGAGCTGAGTTCGTCGGCGAGCCCGGAGCTTCCGGCGCAGGTCCGTTGACAGATTGGGCGCTCGATGCCACGGGCATCAGCACACCCAGCACCACCAGAAGTGCCCCGCAACCAATTCCGAACCGTCGCATTGCACACCTTCTCTAGCGCATCCACACCTCGCCCGAAATACGCCTCAGTCGGTCTCCGTCAATCATGAACACATTTCGGCACGGGTAATCAACCCAACGCTGCCTGTTCGAGAGCTTGTCTCAGCGAGTGCAGCGGACAGTGACGAAGTCGCGCAGGGTGTCGAGGTCGTTGGGAAGCGCTGTGAGATGCTCGTTGCGGTCGGCGAGAGCAGCCAGCTCCGGCGGCAGCTCGGGTTGGC
Organism: Candidatus Poriferisodalis sp.; assembly: GCA_965226645.1. GTDB lineage: Bacteria > Actinomycetota > Acidimicrobiia > Acidimicrobiales > Poriferisodalaceae > Poriferisodalis. Next base: position 376,383 of record CBDDDL010000003.1, on the reverse strand, counting down.
GGCCGGTGGCGTCGACTACGGCCTCACCGAACTTCGCGGGATGGGCCGTGGACATGACGGCGACGGGCGAGGTCCATCCGCCGGACGGAGCGTCGCGGCGCGCCACCGTCAGCGCGACCGCCGTGTGCGGGTCGATGAGCCTGCCGTCGGCGTCGTCGACGGCAGCGATCATGGCGGCCACCTCGTCTTCGCTCGCCGAGCCGGCATCGAAGCCCACCCGCAGGTCAGCGAGTACGTCTGGCGCCAGCTCCAAGGAATCCTCGGCTCGGAAGCGCGCCATGTCGGCGGCCAGCGCAGCGCCGCGGCGACCGCCCAGCTCGAACAGCAGGCGCTCGAAGTTGCTCGACACCTGAATGTCCATGGCGCGGCTCGTCGACGGACGCACCTCGGTGATGGCCATCTCGCCAGTGCGGTGTGTGCGAGTCAGGATGTCGTTGTGGTTCGTGGCAACCACGAGCCGGTCGATCGGCACGCCCATGCGGCGAGCGAAGTCCCCGGCCAGCACATTGCCGAAGTTGCCCGTCGGCACACAGAAGGAGACTTGCTGGCTGGGAGCGCCCAGCCTCACCGCGGTGGTCACGTAGTAGACGGTCTGGGCCGCAACTCGGGCCCAGTTGATGCTGTTGACCGCGCCCAGGCGCATCCGCGCGCGGAACGGCCGGTCCGCGAACAGGGCCTTCACCAAGTCCTGGCAGTCGTCGAAAGTGCCGTCGATGGCCACGTTGTGAATGTTGGGGCTGTCCACCGTGGTCATCTGGCGCCGTTGGACGTCGGTGACACGACCCGCCGGATGCAGCATCACCAACTCGATGCCCGCACGGTCGCGGCATGCCTCGATGGCCGCCGAGCCGGTGTCGCCCGACGTGGCGCCCACAATCGTCATCGTCGTGCCGCGGCGTGCCAGCTCGTGTTCGAACAGCCGGCCCAGTAGCTGCAGCGCAACGTCCTTGAACGACAACGTCGGTCCCCAGAACAGCTCGACCAAGTGCTCCCCGCCCCGAAGCCGGTTGGTCGGCACGACGTCGGGGTGCGAGAACGTGGCGTATGCGTCCTCGGCGAGCGTTGCGAGTTCGTCAGCCGACATTGACGGCGCCACGAACGGGGCAAGCACCCTCGTCGCTACTTCGTGGTACTCGAGGCCCGCGAAGTCCGCCAGGTCGGCCTTGCTGAGTGAAGGCAGCTCGTGGGGCACGTACAGCCCGCCGTCGACGGCCAAGCCCTCCAGCAGCACATCGCCGAAGCCGAGGACCGGAGCGTCGCCCCGAGTGCTCACATACCGCACGATCGTCTCCTCTTGGGCATCTCGGGTCGGGGCGCCGCTGCCCGATTGCCGCTACTCGCCGATCACGCGGATCGACGTGCCAACGCCTCGCACAACATCAAGATTGCGCAGATCACGCAGTGTGGAGGCCACGTCAGCCTCCCGTGCCCGGTGAGTGATGAACTCAAGGTGCGCGGTGCTGTCGGATCGACCGTCGGTACCGCTCGCGGTCTGCTCGACCGAGCGAATCGAAACGCCGTGCTCGCCGAACACGCCGGCGACCGCGGCCAGCACACCCGGAGCATCGGCCACGTCGAGTTGCAGATGGAAGGCAGTGTGGGTCTCGTCGATGGGCCGGATCCGAGCCGGTGCCAGCGGTCCGAAGCCGTCGCACACGCCGCGGCGCAGATTCTGTGACACCGCAATGACGTCGCCGAGCATGGCGCTCGCTGTCGGAAATCCGCCCGCACCCCGCCCGTAGAGCATCAAGTCGTCGACGGCTTCGCCCTGGAGGAACACGGCATTGAACGCGTCACGCACCGATGCGAGCGGATGCCCGGCGGGGACCATTGCGGGGTGCACTCGCACCGCAATCTCGCCGTCCTGCCGTTCGGCCACCGCGAGCAGCTTGATCACATGGCCCATGCGAGCGGCTGCGTCGATGTCGCCGCGTGAGATCCCGCTGATGCCCTCGGCGTAGACGTCGCCCGCCACGACCTTGGCGCCGAACGCGGTCATTGCCAGGATCGCCGCCTTGGCTCCGGCATCGAATCCCTCGACATCAGCGGTCGGATCGGCCTCGGCGTAGCCCAGTTGCTGCGCTTCGCGCAGAACGTCGGCGTAATCGGCGCCGTCCTCGGTCATCTTCGTGAGGATGAAGTTGGTCGTCCCGTTGACGATCCCCATGACAGAAGTGATGCGCTCGCCGATAAGCGAGTTACGCAGCACGCCAATGAGCGGAATGCCGCCCGCGACCGCCGCTTCGAAGGCCAAGTCCACGCCGCTTCGGCTCGCGGCAGCGAACAGCTCCTCGCCGACATTGGCGATGAGCTCCTTGTTGGCCGTCACGACGGGCTTGCCCGCATCGAGAGCCGCAGTCACGAGGTGGCGCGCCGGCTCGATGCCGCCCATTGCTTCCACCACCACGTCCACGTCATCGGCGGTCACCAGCGACTCGCTGTCGCGGGTGAGCACACCGTCACCCAATTCGACGATGCGTTCCGCGCTGAGATTGCGCACCGCAACCCGCGTGACCTCGAACCGCAACGACGTGCGTTCCGCCAGGTGGTCTGCTTCGCGCTGGAGCAGCGCGACGAGTGATCCCCCGACGTTGCCGCAGCCCAGGATGCCGACGCGCACGAGCCGGGTCGCGTGGGTGTCCGCGGCTGGTTTGTCGGCTGAGGTGGAATCGGGCTGGGACACGGCCGAAACGGTACCGGCACTGCGGCAACGGCCCAGCAGCGGTTTCGAAGCGAAGGCCGCGACCGGCAGATCTGGCCGGTCAGCCGATGTCGAGCGCGAGCATGTCGTCGACGGTTTCGCGCCGAATCACTAGCCGAGCTGCGCCGTCGGCGACGAAGACGACCGCCGGCCGGCCGATGCGGTTGTACGGGGCGCCCATCGAATAGCCGTACGCACCCGTCACGGGCGTCGCCACCAGGTCGCCCGTTGCAAGCCCGGCGGGCACCGGCGCCGACCGCACGATCACATCGCCCGATTCGCAGTGCTTGCCCACGAGCCGCACCCGATCAGGCCGTGGGTCAGCGACTCGGGCGGGCATGAACGCGGTGTAGTCGCTGCCGTAGAGCATCGGCCGCGGGTTGTCCCCGTAGCCGCCGTCGACGGCCGCATAGGTGCGCACACCGCGCACATCCTTCCGAGCGCCCACCGTGTAGAGCGTCACCGCTGCGCCCGCAGCGATGGCCCGGCCCGGCTCGGCCGTCAAACGGGCCGTCATGCCGTACTGGACACAGAGCGCTTGCCAATGCTCGGTGAGTGCATTCCCCCACTCGCTGATGTTGGGCGCGGTCTCCGATTCGACGTACGCCACGCCGAGACCGCCGCCGATCGACAGCTCACGCAGGTTCTCGAGGCGGCCGTCGAATGCGTCGGCGGCAAATTGAGCGACGACGCCCAGAGCCTGAGCGAGGCTTTCGACCCGAAAGACTTGGCTGCCGATGTGGCAGTGGATGCCAGCGAGCTCGACCGACGTCGCCAAAGAGGCTCGCTCGACTGCCGCTTCGGCGTCACCTGCCGCGATGCCGAAGCCAAACTTGGAGTCGGCCTGCCCGGTCGAGATGTACTCGTGAGTCTCGGCCCGGACGTCCGGCGTCACTCGCAAGAGCACCCTGGGCACCCGGCCGTCGGCACGATGCAATTCGTCGAGCAGATCGAGCTCGTCGAACGAATCCACCACGATCCGTCCGACCCTCGCTTGGCGCGCACGGTCGATCTCGGCCGCGGACTTGTTGTTGCCGTGCATGACGACGCGCCCCGCAACACTGTCGCCTCCGAAGGCCCGCAACACGGTCTCGAGCTCTCCGATGCTGGCCACATCAAGGTGCATCCCTTCAGAGACCACCAGACGGGCCATGGCCGCGCACAGGAACGCCTTGACGGCGTAGGCCACTCCCCCATCGAACGCCGCCACTGCTTGCGCGCAGCGGGCGCGCAGGTGCGCCTCGTCGTACACGAACAGCGGCGTGCCGAACTCCGCCGCCAGCTCGACGGTGTCGCATCCGCCGATAGTGAGGTGCCCCTCGGACGATGCGTCGGCGGTGTCAGGCAGCAGCCGGAACGGGATCGGGCCGCTCGGATCGTCCACGGGCACGCCGCCGCCCGCCTCGGGCGTCCCCGGCGTTGCAGAGCTCACAGCAGCCACCTCACGGCGGGCTCACATCTGCTCGGGCGCGTCGACGCCCAGCAGATCCAAGCCGATGGCCAAACCGATGCGCGTGCCCTCGGTCAGGCACAGCCGAGCGTCGCGCAGCTGCGGCGGCACGTCGCTTCGCAAGATCGGGCAGTCGTGGTAGAAGCCGTGGAACGCTGCCGCGAGGTCCCGGACCCACGTCGAGACCTTGTGGGGCGCCCGTTCGCGCAGCGCCAGCTCGACCACGGATGGCAGTACCTCCAGCGCCCGCATCAGGGCGATCTCGCGCTCGCTCGCCAGCGGCGAGAGATCGATGTTGTCGGCCGGCGCGCTCCCGACGCCCTCGGCGCTTGCCTTGCGCTGCACCGATGCGATCCGGGCGTGCGCGTACTGCACGTAGAACACGGGGTTCTCGGTGGCCTGGGCGGAGAGCAGGTCGATATCGATGGTCTGGCGCGTATCGATGGACTGCAGCAGGAAGGCGAAGCGCGCCACGTCAGGACCGACGGCGTCGATGAGCTCTCGCACCTCGACCATCGTGCCGGTGCGCTTGGACAATTCGATGACCTGGCCGTCGCGCATCAGCGTCACGTTCTGGCCGACGATGGCTTCGTAGGAGTCAGGCGGGTGGCCCAGCATCGCCATGGCTGCGGCGATGCGCGGCACGTAGCCGTGGTGATCTGCACCCAGGACATCGATGACCCGTTCGATGTCGCCGCCGCCACGGCTGAACTTTGCGTGGTGATACGCGATATCGGGCAGGAAGTAGGTGGGTTCGCCGTTGCTCCGGATCAGCACTCGGTCCTTGTCGTCGCCGAATTCACTGGTGCGCAGCCAGACAGCCCCGTCCTGCTCGTATGTCGCTCCACGATCTTTCAGCATCTCAAGGACGCCTGCCATGGGGATCGCTAAGTCGCCGGGATCGGGCTCGACGACCTTGGTTTCGTACTGCCAGTGGTCGAAGCTGACGTTCATCGCCTCAAGCGATTCACGAACATCGCGCAGCGCACGCCTCATGCCCCACTGAGCAGCGAGCCGGACCCCTGGCGGCAGTAGTCCGGGCATGGACCAACTCCCTTGGGAACGGGCGATGGCCTCCAACGCTTCAGCAGGCTCAATGTCACCTGCCTTTCGCAGCACTGCCGCCAACTCATCAGCCCACTCTTCGAGGTACCTGCCCTGATGGAAGTCGTCGCCGAAATCAACGACATATTGGCCGTGATAGCCATCGTTCGGGACGGGTTCGCCGGTCATGCGTGCCACCAGCGACTGGCCAAACAACTGCACTTGCACGCCAAGGTCGTTCACGTAGTACTCGGTGACGGTCTCGTAGCCGCAGCGACGGAAGAGGCGAGCGAGGCTGTCGCCGAAGGCTCCCCAGCGACCGCCGCCAGCATGCAACGGTCCCGTCGGATTGGCCGACACGAACTCGAGGTTCACGGTCTGCCCGTTGCCGATGTCGGGGCACGCGTATCGCTTGGCCCCCGCACGCAGCACGGTTGCCAGCACCTCGTGCAACCACGACGGCGACAGGTGCACATTGATGAACCCTGGGCCGGCGACCTCGGCGCGTTCGAGGTGCGGCAGGCCCGCTAGCTCGAGCTCGGCCACAACGCGTTCCGCCAGCTCGCGCGGCGCCATCTTGGCCGCCTTGGCGTTCACCATGGCTGCGTTTGACGACCAGTCGCCGTGATCGGCTCGCGACGGGCGTTCCAGACGGAGACGCGACGCGTCGGCATCGATGCCAAGACCCGCAAGGGCACCTGCGATCGCGCCGGTCAGCGCCTGCTTCATCACCGTTGCGAAGCTACCCCTGCCCGACGCTGGTCCCGGGGTCAATTGCGGGCGAACAACCGCATTGCGGCGCTGTGTTCTCGCCGGCACCGACGATGTATGAGTCTGCATCACACCCGGCTCTCGGCACGGCGCAATTCGCCGCACGGGGTGTCCCCGCATACTCGGCGGCGTGACAATCTCGCGCTATGGATCTCGACCTGACGTGGATCAACGTCGCCGCAAGTCTGACGCTGGTGGCCGCTGTCATCGCGCTGTCCATGTGGCTTCGACTTGGGCTGTCACTCAGCGTGGTGATCGCCGCCTCACGAGCAGCAGTGCAGTTGCTGGCAGTCGGAAGTGTGCTCATCGTGGTGCTCCGTCCCACAGCGCCGCTCGTGTGGTCGTGGCTGTGGGTTGGGGCCATGGTCGTACTCGCAACCAGCGTGGTTCGGCGACGTGCAAGGAGGCTGGCTCCGTTCCAACCCTCGATCCCGCTCGTGGCCGCAGCAATCTTGGTGCCGCTCGCGGTGTGCCTCGCCGTCACGTTCGGCATGGGAGTGTTCGACCTCACGCCCGCTGCGCTGGTGCCGGTGTCGGGCATCTTGCTCGGCAATTCCCTGCCTGCCACGATCGCTGCGGCCTCCCGCATGGAGGAGTTGCTGTCCGACGAGCGCGGACAGATCGAGGCCATGCTGGCATTGGGTTTCGAAGGACCTGCCGCTCTCCGTCCTCAGGTGCGCACTGCGATTCGCACCGCACTCATTCCCCAGATCGAACGTACGAGCGTGGTCGGTCTCGTGGCACTGCCGGGTGCGATGACGGGGATGATCCTCGCCGGTGCCGATCCGCTTGATGCGGTCGCTGCGCAGATGATCGTGATGTTCCTTCTGCTGGGCGCTGTCGCCATCACTGTCGCCTTCGTCGTAGTAGGGACAGCCCGCCGCTCGGTCACTTCCGACCAGCGACTCGCCCGACCGCTGCACAGCGTGGTCGAGGGGGGCGTGCGGTAACAGGCGGCTGAATCTCAGCGCCGCCAAGTCGTCGTCGCTGAAGCCCTAGATCTCTGGGGAGGCGTGCTGAACGCGCTCGTTCTCTCACCGAGATGCCAAATGTCGCCGATGCCGCAGCGGTCGGTAGCTTTGCCGGACATTGAGTCCGGACATTCGAGCTGAACCCGGACCTTCAGCCCTCGTAGCTCAGGGGATAGAGCATTGGCCTCCGGAGCCATGTGCGCAGGTTCGAATCCTGCCGAGGGCGCTCTGTGATGTCGCGAGACATCTCATGCCGGCCGGGGCGCTTCGCCCGCGGATTGCGCTGAACGATGTCGCCGCAGAATCGCCGGCCGGCAGTGTCAGCCAAACGACGTCAGCTGAGTGCTGACCAGCCCGTGAGCTCGGTTCGCTGGATGACGATGGCGGCACCCTTCGGACGTTGAGCGGCGTACTGCGGGTACCGCGCGCACAGCAGTTCGATCGCGCGACGGTGCTGCGCTCCCTCGGTGTGCACGACTGCCCGACCACGAATGCGGACCCACCACAGACGCTCCCAGTCGGCGTCGTCGTAGTGCTCGACCAACAGCGTGACCTCGGGGAATCGTCGAACGTTGTCGAGCCGCTTGAGATCCATCGTGGTCTTGGGCTTGTGATCCACGGCAGTAACTACGATGTCGTCTTCGAACGCGTAGGTGCACGGCACCAAGTCCACGCGGCCATCCGAGCGAATTGTCGCCAGCGATGCCACCCGTCCCTGCGCCAGTAGCGACAGCAGTTCGCCCTCATTCATGGGGCCGAACCCTAGGGCTGCCATTCGGCAGGACCACAGCGTCCCTCGCCGTTCGGTTCCGCAGCGAGTTCGCGAAGCCGGGCCCGCGGGGTCCCACCGCTTCGGGGTGGTGCGCTGATCGCTGAGGGTGATCGCTGTCATAGTCTGTGCTCATGGCAATGACCGAAGCTCCGCCGGCTGACAGCGCTGCACCCGCGCGTTGGACGTTTCAGTGGAAGGAGCTGTTCGACGAAGTCATCACCACCGGTCTTTGCACCGGCTGTGCGGGCTGCGTGATCGCGTGCCCTCACGACGTCATCGGCTACGAGCACATCCAGGGCGGTTTCACGCCCTATCACCTTGAAGAGGAGCTCGGCCTCAGCGACTGCGGGCACGGCCAGAAGGGCTGCACCAGCTGCACCCGGGCCTGCCCCCGGTTTCGCACCTGGGAGCACGAGGCCGACGACTTCATGTTCGGCCGTCATCGCTCGGCCGACGAGCCATCGGGCGTCTTCAAGGACATCATCCTCACCCGGGCATCTGACGATTACGTCCACGAGATCGGACAGGACGGCGGCCTGGTCTCGGCCATTCTCATTTGGGCCCTAGATCACGGTTACATCGACGCCGCGTTGACGTCCTACGTGGGCGATGGCGAGGGCAACCAGTGGACCGCCTCCCCCGGCGTGGCCTTCAACCGAGATGACGTGCTGCGAGGTGCCGGAAGCCGCTACACGTATTCGGCCAACACGCTCGCCTACGGCGAGGCAATCGAACGCGGCGCTCAGAAAATCGCCCTGGTCGGCATGAGCTGCCAGAGCTCGATCGTGCCGGTCGCCAAATCCCGCAAGGTGGGCAAGGTGGGCAACCGGTTCGCTCTGAACATCGGGCTGCTGTGCTCGAAGTCGTTCGACGAGGCCATCTTCGAGGAGCTGTTCGAGCAGAAGTACGGGCTCGACCGCCATCTCATCCGCAAGACGAACATCAAGGGCGTCTTCCAGATCTGGACCCAAGACGGCGGCTACTACGAGATCAACCTCAAGGAATGCCACGCCTGGACCCGCGAGGGCTGCAACCACTGCCCCGACTTCGCCGCCGAGCACGCCGACATCTCCACCGGCGGCATCGGCAAGTACAGCGACTGGACCCTCACCATCGTCCGCACCGACATCGGTCGCGAGATCATCATGAAGATGCTCGCCGACGGCTCGCTGATCGGGCGCCCCGGTGACGACGACCCGGGCGCCATCGCGCTCATGCACAAGCTCAGCGAGAAGTCGCGGGCACGCTGGCCGGAATTCGCCTGGAATCCTCCGGCGCTGCTGCCCGAGCCGACCAAGAAGTAGCCCCGTTAGAGCGAGGCGGACCGGCTGCGGGTCTCGGCTTGATCTGTGCCATGTCCGTTCACGGACGGGCAACGCCACTCGCCGGCAAGCCGAACTGGTCGCCGGCAGGCAGCTATTGCCTACAAGCACAGGTTGATGAAGTCGACCAAGTCGGGGCGTACCTCGTTGCTCGCCAAGAAGTCCCCGAGCCGATGAGCCGGCACGACATCCTGCGCCCGAGCCAATGAGCAAGCGCACAGATCTCGGAGACGATCCGAATTGACCGTGCATTCGGCCAGGTACGCGTCCCGAGGCTGCTGAGGCCACGGAGGCGGCGGGTCCGCCTCACGGCAGTCGACCAGCGACGTTGCAATCTCAGGAGAGAACTCGAGGGCTCCCAACATACGGTCCTCGAAGATCTCCAGGTCAACGAGGTCGAAACCCCGCTCGATACGCCCTCCCGCGCAGTGACACGGGCCGATCAGGCCAGCGTTGGCTACGCAAGCGTCCATAAAGGCAACGAGCGGCTCGATCGCGAGCACTTCGGGCCCGTAGACGCCAGACACGGTGGGTGGCACGAGCGTGCCCGGATTGCCAAGCGGCACGTCGGCGTCCACGGTGGCATCGCCGGTGAGCTCAGGTCGCACTTCGGCGACGTTCGGCGAGCACGCCAAGCTTCCGGTGGCCAGCAGCAGCACCGCGGCCAATCGAGCGCCTGCGCCCGAAGCACGGGCGCCGATGCGCCGGACGCCCTCAAGCGGGCGGCAGATTCGCCAGCCGGCGAGCATGAAGAAGCACCGTATCGGCCATCTCGTGTGTGAGCCGACCGGTGAACGTGTTCTGCTGGCTGGGATGGAACGAGCACACGATGTGAGAGATGGAGCCAAGTGACGGCACCTCCACGGTGACGCCGTGGCCGAAGCGAGGCCGGGGGCGCACACTGGCGAGCCCGCAGAGCACTCCATAGGCGAAGGCGCCCAACGCAACTGCAACCCGAGCGTTGTTCAGCAATGCGAACTCGCGTTCGAGGAAGGGCCGACAGGCGTCTCGTTCGACCGGCGTGGGCTTATTGGCCGGCGGCGCGCATCGCACCGCGGCAGTGATGTAGGCACCGCTCAGCGACAGTCCGTCACCGGAGCGAACCGAGGTTGGCTGGTTTGCAAAACCGCAACGGTGGAGCGCGGAGTACAGGAAGTCGCCGGATCGGTCTCCCGTGAACATCCGTCCGGTTCGATTCGCGCCGTGTGCCGCCGGTGCAAGACCGACCAGCACAATCGCGGCCGCCGGATCTCCGAAACCCGGCACTCCGCGTCCCCAATAGTCCTCGTCCGCGTGTGCCGCGCGTTTGACAGTCGCCGTTTCCTCACGCCAAGCAACGAGCCGGGGGCAGAGTCGGCACTCGGCGACCTCGTTGTTCAACAAGTGGAGCGCTGCCCGGCGAGACCTGCCGGCTCGGTCGTCACCGTCGTCGAGCGGAGCTGCAGACATCGTTGCGATTGTGCCACTAGTGCTGTGTCCGCAAACGTTTGCGCGCTTTGGTCATGCGGCTGCTTTGGTGGGTCTGCCCCAGCGGTGTTGTTTTTCGGCTCGGGTTCTGGCTCGTTCGCGTCGTTGGGCTGCGAGCAGTTCGGGTGAGCGTTTGTTGGCGTTGCGCCAGCGCAGGTGGGCGTGCAGAGCGCGGGTGAGCACGGTGTGGTTGGGGTGGTCGGAGTTGTCGGGCACGAACTCGCGCAGCGGCCCGAAGTGCGCTTCGATGGGGTTCGCCCATGAGCTGTAGGTGGGGGTGAAGCACAGCTCGACTTTGTTGCGCTTGGCCCATTTGCGAATGTCGGTGCGGTTGTGGGCGGACAGGTTGTCCAAGATCACATAGACCGGCTCGCCGTCGGGGCGGCGGGCGCGGATGGTCTTGAGCGCTGCGAGGGTGTTGGCTGCGGACTTGCGATGCCGCACGACGCCCCACATCTCGTCGTCGCCGACGCTGTAGCAGCCACAGAACTGGCGCACGCCGTGGAGCTTGTTGTAGTTCGCGCGCAGCCGCTGGGGACGCGACCGCGGCGCCCAGCACGCCCCGCCGGTCGGGCGAATGGCCAGCGGCCCGAACTCGTCGAACGCGAACACCCGGTCCGGGTGCTTGTCCGCCACATGCTCGACGCGGTCCAGCTTCGCGTCACGGTCCGCGTCGTTGGACTCGGCCCAGGTCTCGGTGCGCCCGAACGTGATCCCTGACTCGGTGAGGATCTCGTGCAGCCGCTGCCGGCCGACCTGCACAACCCGGGTCGGGTTGTCGCCCAGATACGCCGCGAGCTTGCGGACGCTCCACCGCGCCAACGGCTGGTCCAGCTTGCGCGGGCGGATGCGGGCCGTCTCGACGATGAACGCATCATCGTCAGTCGTGATCCGGCGGCCACGGCCACCCGCCCACTGAGGGACCCGACGACGCCATCGGCGACTCGTTGAACCTGTGGATCATCTCGCGCACCCGATCAGGCGACGTCGCCGCCAGCTGCGCGATCGCCGGCACCAAGCTCCCGCCCGCCGACGCAAGGACCACCACCGCACGCCGCCATCGCACATGAGACCCCGGCGACTTGCCGGCGCCGCGACGCACGATCCGCTGCAACGCCTGGCCTTCCTCATGGGTCAACCGACGAACCCGAACACGCTCACTCATACCCCCGACCAAACCACAAACCACACCCCGACACGCGGACACCAACCCGACGAACGTTTGCGGACACAGCACTAGCGCACGAGCGCAGCCATCGGCGACCGACGCTGGTTCAGCCGGTCGGGTGACGCCGACGGCTACCGTCCATCCGATGGCTGCCCGAACCCGACCGACGCTGCTGCTGCTTGTGCGGCACGGCCTGACACCGACGACCGGCGTCGAGCTCTATGGCCGCCGATCAGGAGTGCACCTCTCGGAGGCCGGAGTGAAGCAAGCGCAACGAGTCGCCGAACGCATCACCGCGGCTCCACGGCGCCCGGCAGCTGTGTATGCAAGCCCGCTCGAACGCGCGCAGGAGACCGCCGCGCCGATTGCGAAAGCGGTGGGCCGCACGCTCGCGACCCACGAAGGCTTGAACGAACTCGACATGGGCCGCTGGACCGGACGCAAGCTCGCACAACTCCGCAAACTCGCTGCGTGGTCGAGCGTGCAGCGTTACCCCAGCGGCTTTCGCTTTCCCGACGGTGAGTCGTTCCGCCAGATGCAAACACGTATCTGCAGCGCTGCTGCCGAGTTGGCAGCGCGACATCGCGGCGGCACTGTCGTGGCGGTCAGTCATGCCGATCCGATCCGCGCTTTGGTGGCCGACGCGATGGGAACTCATCTGGACTTGTTCCAGCGGATCGTGGTTTCCCCCTGCTCGGTGACTGCGATCCTGTACACCAACGACGGCCCGGTGGTTCTGGCCACCAACAGCACCGACGATCTCTCCGCACTCGTGCCCTCATGAACGGGTGCAGTGTCCAACAGCACGGTCGTCCCAGAATCAGTGCCCGCAGCGACCTCGGGAGGAACCACAGACATGGCTGATGACTTCGACCTGCGCAATCCCGACACGTTCGTGGCCGGGACTGTCGGGTTGGCCGGGCAGCGAATCTTCTTCCTGCAGGCCAGCGATTCGGGCCATGTGGTGTCGCTCAAGCTCGAGAAGGGCCAGGTTTGGGCGCTGGCGAATCTGCTGTCGGAGTTGCTCGAGCGCGAGGGATTCGACGGCCCTGCCGCGAACGTCGGCAGCCTGCACGAACCGGTGGCGGCCGCCTGGACGGTCGGGCGCCTCGCGACCGGACTGGACCCCGACAGCAAGGTGATCGTCGTCATCGCCGAGGAGATTGGCGACAGCGACGACGATGACGACTCAGAACCAACGACCGAACCCGACGGCACCGAGAGCTCAGGGGGCCGAGCCCGGTTTCATCTCGACTTCGGCATGGCATTGGGGTTTGCGACGCAGGCGATGCTGCTCGTCGAAGACGGCCGCGACTTCGGCATGCGCAACGGACATCGACCGCCCGATTCCTGAGCGACTCGGCCCGGCACAACATGGCTCCTCATCATCTGCTTCCCACCGATGACGACGGCTCGAATCTCGAGCTGCCGGTTGTCTGGGACGCATCGGACGCAGAAGCACTGAGCGTGCTGCGCGGCGGCGAGATCGAAGTCCTCGGTCGCATGCCCTACAGCAGCAACGCGACGTTTCTCATTCGCATTGATCATCCGACGACACCCACCGCGGCCATCTACAAGCCAGAACGTGGCGAGCGCCCGTTGTGGGATTTCCCGTCTGGGCTGTACCGCCGCGAGATTGCAGCCTTCGAGCTGTCCCGGGCACTCGGCTGGAACATCATTCCGGCAACCGTCGAGCGCGACGGACCCTTCGGCGTGGGCTCAGTTCAACTCTTCGTCGATGCGTACTTCGAACAGCACTACTTCACCCTGGTCAAAGAGGACGAACACCACTCGGACCTGCAGCGAATCTGCGCCTTCGACTTGCTCGCAAACAACACCGACCGCAAGTCAGGACACTGCCTTGCCTCAAAATGGGGGCCGATCTACGGCATCGACCAAGGCCTCTGCTTCGCTGAGGACTTCAAGCTGCGCACCGTCATCTGGGACTTCGGAGGCCAAGCGTTCGGCGACGAGCTCGCAGCAGCAGTCACCGCCGCCGTATCGCCGCCGGCAGAGCTGACCGAATGGCTGCGCCCCAAGGAGATGGATGCGCTCGTCCGACGAGCTGAATGGCTCAGCGAGTTCGGACAGTTCCCATCCGACGACGGCAGCCGCCACTGGCCCTGGCCCCTCGTCTAGATGTGCTGTCCCGTGAGTCGAGACGGCGGCCGGGTCAGCGGGACTTGAGCGTCTCGATCAAGGCAGGCATGACTTTGTGCACGTCGCCCACGATGCCCAGGTCGGCCACGCCGAAGATCGGTGCCTCAGGGTCTTTGTTGATGGCCACGATGTTCTTGGAGCCCTTCATGCCCACGAGATGCTGCGTGGCACCTGAGATGCCGCAGGCGATGTAGACGTTCGGCTTCACGACCTTGCCCGTCTGCCCGACCTGCTTGGCGTAGGGCACCCAGCCGGCATCGACTATCGCGCGTGAGGCACCAGAAGCGGCGCCCAGCAAGCCGGCCAGCTCGTCGACCATCGAGTAGGCCTCCGGCTGTCCCAGCCCGCGTCCGCCCGACACCACCACAGCGGCGTCGTCGAGTTGCGGGCCCGATCGCTGCTCGGCGTGGCGACCAGTGATCACGGCTCGCCCGGCAGCTCCCGGATCCACGGCCGACACGGTCTCGACGGAGGCGGCATCGCCGCCGCAGGCCTGCACCTCGAAGCTCTTGGGGCGGAACAGCGCCAGCGCCGGAGCAGGTGCTCGGTAGGCAGTGAACATATTCTGCGTGCCGCCGAAGATCGGTTCCTCCACGACGAGGACGCCGTCGGAGACCTCAGCGCCCACGTTGTTGGTGACCACGGGGCGGTCCAGCAGCACCGCGAGTCGGCCGGCGGTATCGCGGCCGTCGGCCGTCTGTCCGAAGAACACGGCGTCGGGGGCGGTGGCCTCGACATGTGCGGCGAGTGCGGCGGCAGCGTGGACGCCGACCAGGCGTTCGCCGAACCCTTCAAGCGCGTACACCGTGGAAACGCCATGCGCGCCGAGCTCGGCTGCCATCGCCTCGCCGTACACCGGCACGAACGCGTTCACAGTGTCGGCCAAGGTCCGAGCCTTTGCGGCCAGCTCCAGCGTGAGACCGGACGGACCGTCAGCGTCACCTTCGGCGAAGAGCAGAACTGTTGCAAGCGTCATTGCGTGTCGTTCCTGTTGTGATCGTGGCGAGCGTGCTCGCGGGGCTCGGGCGTTTGACTCGGTCTGCCGCGCTCAAATGACCTTGAGCTCGGTGAGGAACTCGACAATGTTGTTGTGCGCATCGCCTTCGTCGGTGATGATCTCGCCGGCTTCACGCTCTGGTGCATCGGTCACGGAGACCGTTTCTTGACGCGAACCCTGCGTACCGACGGCGGATGCTTCGAGGCCCAGCGCCGCGAGGTCTTTCTGGTCGACCGGCTTCTTCTTGGCCGCCATGATTCCCTTGAACGACGGGTAGCGGGGCTCGACGACACCGGCGGTGACCGAGACCACCGCCGGAAGCGCGCACTCGACCTGGTCGTATCCGGCTTCAGTCTGTCGCTGCACCTTGGCGATGCCGTCAGCGATCTCAATGTGCTTCGCGAACGTCACCGACGGCAGCATGAGCACGCCGGCAACCATCTCGGGCACCGTGCCGGTGTAGCCATCGCTCGACTCAGTGCCGGCCAGCACCAAGTCGGCATCCATGCCGCCGATAGCAGCGCCGAGCGCCCTAGCCGTTCCGAGCGCGTCGCTGCCCGCGAGCGCATCGTCGCTGATGAGCACAGCGCCGTCGGCGCCCATCGCAAGGGCGGTACGCAGCCCGCTCGTCTCCGCACGAGGTGCCATCGAGACGAGCGAGACCTCGCCGCCGCCTGCGGCCTCGACGAGCTGCAGCGCCATCTCGACGCCGTACGAATCAGATTCGTCCAGAATCAGCTTGTCGTCCCGCCGAAGCCTCCCGGTCTCGGGATTCAGTTGGCCCGGAACCGCCGGATCAGGGATCTGCTTGACGCACACAACGACCTTCATGAAATGAGAGTCTGCCGACTCACGTTGTCGTTGCCACACCGCGAGTGACCATTGACCGGTGAGACTGGCGGCGTGCGCATCTTGCTGCTGGTCAACGACTCCGCGTCGTCGACGACGGCACGCACGCGGGTGCAAATCCACACGGCTCTGTCGGAACGGCATGACACCGAGGTCGCGTTCACGAATCGTCGAGGCCATGCAGCGCGCCTGGCGCGGGGGGCAGCGATGACCGGCACGGAGGTCGTCGTCGTGCTCGGTGGCGACGGAACGCTCAACGAGGCAGCCAACGGGATCGCCGGCACCGACTGCGCGCTGGCCGCGCTGCCCGGCGGCTCGACGAACGTGTTCGCGCGCACCATCGGCACTCCCGACGATCCGCTCGACGCGACCCAGTCCGTGCTCGAGGCCCTCGACGTCGGCAACGTCAGCCAGGTCGGACTTGGCCGCACGAATGGCCGCTATTTCCTGTTCCACTGCGGCATGGGCCTCGACGCCGCCATCGTCAAGCAGGTCGAGCGTCATCCGACCCTCAAGCGCTACCTAGGACACCCGCTGTTCCTGCTCGCCGGAGCACACACCTGGCTGCGGCGCTATGACCGGGCCAAACCGAAGATGACGCTGCACGAAGGAACGCCGGCTGCAGCGCCCACAAAGGGCTGTTTCTTCGTGGTGGTGTTGAACACCGATCCGTACACCTTTCTCGGCAGCAGACCCATACGCATCGCTCCAGCAGCCACCTTGCAGACGGGCCTGTCGGTGATCGCGCTGCGGTCGCTTCGCGGCCCGGATGCGTTGGAAGTGCTCAGTGCCGTATTTCGATCGAGCGGCAGCCTCGACAGCATCGACCCTTC
Organism: Candidatus Poriferisodalis sp.; assembly: GCA_965226645.1. Taxonomy (GTDB): domain Bacteria; phylum Actinomycetota; class Acidimicrobiia; order Acidimicrobiales; family Poriferisodalaceae; genus Poriferisodalis. The sequence goes on along the minus strand of CBDDDL010000003.1, from coordinate 359,878 downwards.
AGTGGTCCATCGCGCTGACGACGTGCGCACCGTGACGGTGTCGGGCAGCCAGCCGTTCGAACACCAACTCGACGGCGATCACCTCGGTGCCGTGGACGAGCTTCGAATCGACTGGGAGCCGGACGCGTTGCGACTCGTCACCCCGGTTGGCCCACCTCGGGGCCATCACTAGTCTTCCCCGGCACCCCGGGTGGCGTGGCAGCACCGCATCCGCCAGGCGAAAGGGAGGCCCGGTGATCGCACACGGAGGACTGCTGCGAGACACTGGCCGATGGCGACAAGAGGCGGAATGTCGCGACCTGGACCCCCGGTTGTTCTTCCCTGTCGGAGCCAGCAGCGCCGCTATTGGCCGTGTCGAGGCGGCGAAGGCCGTCTGTGGTCGATGCGAGGTGACTGAACCATGTTTGGACTTCGCCCTGACGACGAATCAGAACTCGGGAGTGTGGGGCGGTCACTCCGAAGAGGAACGGCGTCAGCTTCGCCGTGAGCGCGCTCAACCCAGCGTCCGGGGGGCCGCTGCCTCTGCCTCCTAGCGCACAGCAATCCGGCTCACGCCATCGTGCGCAGCGGAATCTGCACGAGCGCCTCAGAGCCCGGCCCCGGGTCGCGCCGCTTCACGTCATAGGCGCCGCCGAGATCAGTGCCGCACAAGGCCCGCACGATCGAGGTCCCGAGCCCGCCGGCGCGCCCAACGTCGTAGCCGGCCCTGATTCCCACACCGTCGTCTCGCACAGCCATCGAAACCATGCCCGGCGTCGATCTCGTGATCTCGACCTCGACGCTTCCGATGGGATTGTCATCCAGATTCGGCGCTGCAGCAAACTCTCGGTCATCCAATTCCCACAGCCGCGGGAATGCATGGTCCACGGCGTTCTGCAGCAGCTCATTGAGGATCACAGCCAGCGTCGTCGCTGTCTGGGACGGCAGCATGCCTGCCTCACACGTCACTCTGAACTCGATCGGGCGCTCAGGGAACGTGATGCTCTGGCGCATGGTCTCAGTCAGCGTCTCGGCGACATCGCAGAAGTCGACATCGTCGGTCGTCTCGCTCGACAGCGTCTGGTGCACCAAGGCAATCGCGCGGATGCGCCTGACCGCCTCTTCCAGAGCTCGATTCGCCTCCCGTGACTCAAGCCGTCGGGCTTGGATGCGCAACAGCGACGAGACCGTCTGAAGATTGTTCGTCACCCGGTGATGGATCTCCCGGATGGTTGCGTCCTTGGAGATCAGCAGCCGGTCGCGTCGGCGCAGCTCGGTGACGTCGCGCAACAGCACGAGAGCGTTCCGAACGGGCGTGTCGGTCAACGGCAGGGCCTGGATCTGCACCGTCACCGCCTGATGCTCGAATTCGGCGACGACGGCAATCCCCCCGCTCATCGCGCGCCCCACGATGTCGGGTCCGAGGTCCAGGTCACGCACGCGCCGCCCTTGCACGTTGCCTCCGACACCGATCCGGTGCAGGGCGCTGACTGCGTTCGGCGAGGCGAAGCCGATGCGCGTCGTCTCGTCGGTCAGGAACAAGCCGTCTCCAACGCGCGGCGCCTCCTCGTTCTCGATGTCGGCTCCGCGATAGGGGAAGGCCCCTGCGGCGACCATGTTGACGAGACGAACGAATGTTGCGATGTAGGTCCTCTCGAGCTCACCTGGGTCACGAATGTCAATGAAGCGGGGCGTCACCTCGCTGCTCATTACAGCGATGGTCACACCGTCGAAGGTGACCGGCACCGCGGTGATGCGAGCACGCCGGTCCCCCGGCACCCTCAGGCCCTCGCCGGTCACGATGACGCCGCGGCTGAAGGCTTCCGCGACGAGGGGCCGCTCGCTGGCAGCCACACAAAGGCCGACGTGGTCGTCGCGGAACAGAGTGCGGCCCGTCGTAGGCCGAATCTGGCCGATCACCGACAGTTCCGAGTCGGAGCCCCGGTACCCCGCCACGTCATCTGCGGCAGCAAGCGATGGGTAGTCCCCAAGCACATCGGGAAGTTCCCCGGGCGACGGGACCCGCCCGGGGACGAACAGCAGCAGGTCTGAGAACGACAGATCGGCGAGCAGCGACCACCACGACATCAGCCGTCGCAAGTGCTCCCGCGGTGTGTCGTCGGGGATCACGGCTGAAGCCCCGGTCGTGGGTCAGTCTGCGGCAAAGCCAATTTGCCGGTCGCCGCCGGGACCCAGCTCAAGAAACGCCAGCTTGTCAACGGGCACGCCGACGCGCCGTCCGCTGCGATCGGTCAGCCACAGCACCGAAGCGCCTCCGCTCACAGCGCCCTCGAGGGCTGCGACTGCGCTCTCGGCGGCATCGTCATCGACTTCAACATTGAGTTCGCGGCCACCGTGAGTGATGCCGATGCGGATGTCCATGGCGGCAGGTTACCGGCCGGTTTCGCGACGACCCCTGGGCCGCTCAGGAACTGCAGGAGAGCTGGCTGCAGCCGACGCGGGCGCGGGCCCAATCGGGGCGCAGCGCTGCGTAGGACTCTCGCCCAGGCTGATCGTCGTAGGGGCGCCGCATCACGTCGAGCAATTCGCCGATGGCTTCGGGTCGGCCGGCGGTTGCGCTGTCGATCGCCAGCTGCGCCAAGTAGTTGCGCAGTACGTACTTGGGGTTGACCTGGTTCATCGTCTCCGCACGGGAGACGTCGACGATGCCCAGCGCCCGCAGCCGCGCTGCGTAGCCCTCGATGAAGTCGCTCGTGGCTGATCGATGCTCGTCGGTTACCTCTTCAGATCGGTAGTAGGCATCGGCCAGCGGGGCGATGCGCTCATCCGGGTCGATGCCCTCGGCTGTATCCAACGTGGCGAGGCGACGCCAGAACACCGTCATGTCGGTCTCGACCAGCCGGAGGACCGCCAGCACGCCCGATGCCAGCTCACGGTCGACGTCAGCGTCGAGGCCCGGCAGGCCGAGCTTGGCGGCCATCATCGCCGACCACTTCTGCTCGAAGTACGGCACGTAGCCGTCGAGCGCCGCCTGCAGACCATCCGCCTCGCCCGCCAACGGGTGCAGCGCATTCGCGAGCTGCATCAGATTCCACTGCGCTACCTGCGGCTGGGTACCGAACCGGTAGCGCCGGTGGGCCGCGTCGGTGGTGTTGGGTGTCCAGTCGGGGTCGTAGTTGTCAATCCAGCCGTAGGGGCCGTAGTCGATGGTGAGGCCCAGGATCGACATGTTGTCGGTGTTCATCACGCCATGGACGAAGCCGACTCGCAGCCACTCGCAGACCATCTCCGCGGTGCTCCGCACGACATCGTCGAAGAACTGCACGTATCGACCAGGTGCGGGCTCGCCAGCCAGATGGGCGAAATCGGATTCGATGACGAAATCTGCCAGCGTGCGCAGCGTCTCCACATCGCCCCGAGAGGCGAAGATCTCGAAATTTCCGAACCTGACGAACGAGGGGGCAACGCGGCACACCACGGCGCCGGGCTCGAGCTCTGGATGACCGTCGTAGAGCATGTCTCGCATGACCATGCCGCCGGTGCCGACAAGGCTGAGGGCACGCGTCGTCGGGACGCCGAGATGCGCCATTGCCTCGCTGCACAGGAATTCGCGCACCGAACTCCGCAGCACGGCAAGCCCGTCAGCGGTACGGGAATACGGCGTAGGGCCCGCGCCCTTGAGCTGCAGCGTTTGGTGCTGCCCCGCGACGTCGAGGATCTCACCGAGTGCGATGGCGCGGCCGTCTCCGAGCTGGCCGGCCCACGAGCCGAACTGGTGACCGCCGTAGCAGTGCGCGTGCGGGTCCATGCCGTCGAGCACGGTGCTGCCAGCGAACACGGCCGCGAAGCGGGGACCAGCTACCAGTTCGGGTGCGAAACCCAAGAGGTCAGCCACCTCGGTGCTGTAGCCGAGCAAGACCGGTTCGGGCGCCGATGCCGGCAGCACCCGCGAGAAGCAGGCGCCTGCCACCTGCCGTCGGGTGTTGGAAGTGTCGGGATCTGCGGGCAACGACGCCGTGAACCGATTGTCGAAGCGGATCTCGTCGACCGAGGTCGGCGGGATTCGGGATGAGGGGTTCGGGGCCAGCGGGGGCTCTTTGCGAACGCCATCCGCGGCCGGGGCCGTCACGGTGTCAACGCTGGCGCTCACAGCAGCTTCAGTCCCTCGTTGTAGCGCCGGGTGGGGAGGTGCTCCTCGCACAGAAGACGGGCCATTTCGCGGAAGATGCCGGCGGCTTCGCTGTCAGGGTTCTCGGCGGTGATGGGCTTGCCCACATCGCCTCCCGCGCGCAGCTCTGTCACCAGTGGGACCTGTCCGAGCAACGGCACGTCGAGTTCGTCGGCCAACGCCTGCCCGCCGCCGGCGCCGAACAGCTCGTATCGCTTGCCGTCGTCGCCGCAGAACCAGCTCATGTTCTCGATGACCGCTCGCACCTGCAGGTTGACGCGTGCCGCCATGTGCGCCGCTCGCTGGGCGACCTTCTGCGCAGCGGGCTGGGGGGTGGTCACCACCAGCAGCTCCGAGCGGGGCAAGAACTGCGCCAGCGAGAGCGAGATGTCACCGGTCCCCGGCGGCAGGTCGATGAGCAGGCAGTCGGGATCGTCCCAGAAGACATCAGTGAGGAACTGCTCCAGCGCCTTGTGCAGCATCGGGCCGCGCCAGATGACGGGCTGGTCCTCACGAGCGAAAAAGCCCATGGACATGCAGCGCACGCCATGAGCTTCGGTGGGCACCACCATCTGGTCGATCACCGTGGGCGGGCGAGCCACGCCGAGCATCCGCGGGATCGAGAAGCCCCACACATCAGCGTCGATCACCGCTGTTCGGGTGCCGCGCTGGGCCAGCGCAACTGCAAGATTCACCGTCACGCTGGACTTGCCGACCCCACCCTTGCCGCTAGCGACCAACAGCACCCGGGTCTTGTTCCCGGCCTGCGCGAACGGAACGGCACGTCCTTCGGCATGGCCGTGTCCTTCGTTGGTGCCGGCAGTCGCCGCCGGATCCCCGATCAGCTGAGCACGCAGAGTCGCTTGCTCGGCCTCGTTCATCACAGTGAATTCCACGACAGCGTTCTCGATGCCCGCGATGCCACACGCTGCGGTGGCGACGGCGTGCTCGATGTGGCCGGCGGCGGGCCAGTCTCTCGACGGCAAGGCGACCAGCACCTGCGCTGCGCGCTTGGCCACGGCAGCCGCTCGCAGCATGCCCATCTGCCCCAAGGGCCGACGCAGCTCTGGGTCGATGACCTCGGCCACGACTGCGGCGAGCTGCTTTTCGGCCTTGTTCACAGAGTTCCCTCAATGGTGGTGACTGGGCAGCGCGGCGATGGTTCATCTGTTCGCGGGGCCCGAGTCGCACGCTACTGGCGCCACCGCCGCAGGCGAGATCGGCCAATCCGCTAGGGCTCGTTCGCTACCCCTCTGCGTCTGTCGTGCGCAGCCCTGTCTCCAATTCGGCTTCCATCTCAGAGATTGCGCTCTCGAGCTGGGCGACCATCGCAGGCGGCGGATTGCGGTCAAGCGCGACCAGGTAGTGCCTGATTGCGGCCGCGAGATCGTTCTCGATGTACCGGGCGGCATAACCGCGGAAGACCCATGGATCGAACTCGGCGGGGTCAAGTGCCACCGCAGCGTCGAGAGTGGCGATGCCGATAGCGATGAGCTCCGGGTCGGGCACTCGAACCAGTAGCCAGCCGCGAAGTGACAGCGCTTCGGTATCCAGTGGATCCGCAGCGAGGATCCGGTCAAGATCGGTCAGCGCCGACAACACGTCGCCCTCAGCAGAGTGAAGACGAGACGAAAGCAGCAGCGCGCCGCGCAAATCTCGGTCGATGCGGAAGATCTCGTTGAGCGTGGCGCGCGCTTGGGTGACCTGATTCGCCGCGAATTGACGTTGCGCATCGACAAGCAGCGAGCGAGCAGAGCGGTCGATCTCACCGGAGATCGTCTCGCCGGGCAACCGAAGGCCCGTCGAGCGAGCGACCAGAAGACCCGCCGCAGCGCCAATCACGATGAGCGCGCTGACGGTGATGACCGAGGCCCGTCGAAGCCGACCGGTTTCGGCGGCGGCACTTTCGGAAGCACCGCCAGCATCGGTCTCGATCTCAGCCTCACCGGAAGTGACGCCATCGACGGCAGACGCTCGGCGTCTCCAGCGGCGCGTCGCCGACCACAGACCGGCTGCGGCTGCTGCGAACACCACGACCGGCAACGCCCAAACCAACGTCCCCACTCCGTCGCCGGGCGGGAGGGCATTCACGTCGTTGCCGTATGCGGCCGCGAGCTCTGCTCGAATCTCAGTGTCGGTGCGACCCGCATCAACCCACACGTCGATCTGCCTGCGCATTGCTGCGGCGGCGGGAGCGTTCGACTCCAGCACGCTCTGCCCATCGCACACCGGGCACAACGTGGCTTCTTTCAGCTCGTAGGCCCGTTGCGCAGAAGTCGCCGGGGGTTGCGATGCCGTCGTCGCGACCACTGCCGCAACAACAGCGACCGCCGCCACGAAAAGCCATCCGATGCGGCGCGCTGTGGGTGATTGGCGCGTGGGAGCTGCCGTCGATGCGGACGCAGCTTGGCCAGTTTCAGTCACCGCGTCGACCCCGCCGGGGCTGCGTCGGCGGCGCTCCATCGAGCGACGAGCGCCGCAATGACAGCGTCCGGATCGTCGGCAGTGATCTGCCCCTGCCACCGGGCAGCCACAATCCCGTCAGGCGTCACGAGAAACGACTCCGGAGGTCGCAGCACGCCGAACGCCACCGCCCATCGGGCATCAGGGTCGTCAACAACGGGCCAGTCGCCACCGAGACGTTCATAGAAGGTGAGGGCGTCCGCGGTGCGGTCACCGAAGGGCACTGCGACCAGCGCGCCATCGTGGGGGTGTCGCTCAAGCCACTTCGCCAGCGCGGGATGCTCTCGCTCACACGGCACGCACCACGACGCGAAGAAGTTGACGAGGACCCAGCGCCGCGGCGTGGCATCGATGTCGAAACGTGCGACGCCGTCAGCGCCGATCTGCACACCCGACAGCGGGCGGTCGCCGTCGACAGCTCCGGTCGCGGCTGGCGGCCAGATCAACTCGCCGCGCAGCTGCGGCACCAGTTCTCCGATGAGGGGGCTGGCTGCGCGGATGCTGCCGTCGTCGGAGTCGCGGGTTGCGAGCACGGCGATGAGTGCCGCTGCGGCCAAGCCCACCAGCACCGCGGCAACGCGTGCCGCATTCGGACGCCGGCCGACGATGCCGCGGTCTGCGTCGTTGCCAGACGCGGACTCGTGCGTGGAGCTGTCGTCGGCGTCTCGGCTCACGGCGGCGAGTCCTGAACCGCCGTGCGAGTCAAGTCCGCGCCGTCGGGTGCAATTGCGCCCACGGCGGCATTGGCACGTGCGCTCGAGACGTCGGCTCGGTGGCCGCCGCTGCGTCGAACGCGATCTCTGGCCCCGAGTCGGGTCGGCAGCAGGGCTGCTGCGATGCCGAGTGCCAGCACTGCGCCGCCAAGCCACATCCATGCCACGAGCGGTTTGATCAGCACGCGCAATGCCACCTCGTCGCTGCCGACGTCGGGGATCGCGGACAGCGACAGGTACACGTCGTCGACGAGGCTCGTCGCCACGGACGGCGTCGAGATCGGCTGGCCGAACTCGGCGAAGCGCGTCACTGCCGGCTCGAAAGTGCCCCGACCTTCCACATCGACACGCACGCGAACGACGCGATTGCCCTCTTCAATCCCATCGGTCATGCCGATGTAGGTGACTGCGTGCCCCGCCACCTCGCCCGATTCGCCTGGGGACAGGGTGAACTCGCCTTCGGAGTCGAAGGCGCCCGAGGCAATGAAGCCAAAGGCGATGATGCCCACGCCGATGTGCGCGATCATGCCGCCGCCGGTGCGCCCCAGAAGTCCCCGCCAGCCGTTGCGGCGCACACCGAGCCACAGCAGGCGACCTGCACTGCCGATGGTGAACCCGCCCAGACCCAGCGCAAGCACCGCCCAGAAGCCATGCGCGCCAGCCCACACCGAGATCGCCATGGTCGCTGCGCCCACGCCCGCGGGCACGAGCAGGCGCCGTGACCGCAATTCGGCTGTGGTATTCCGCCAATTGAGCGCCGGAGACAGTCCCATCAGCGCGAGCAGCGCAAGTCCGACGGGCGCGAGCATGCGATCGAAGTACGGCCGCCCCACCGCGAGCCGGTCGTTCCACACAGCCTCGGCGAGCAGCGGGAACACGGTGCCAAGCAGCACCACGAATGCGGCGACTGCGAAGATCAGGTTGTTCCCCAAGAACGCACCTTCTCGTGACCAGACCGAGCCCAGGCTGGCCGGTTTGCGCAGCGCTTCGCCTCTCCACGCGATGAGCACCACGCCAGTCGCGACGATCACTGCGAAGAAGCCCAACAACAGCGGACCGAGCGTCGACTCACTGAACTCGTGGACCGATTCGAGCACGCCGGACCGGGTCAGGAAGGTGCCGAAGATGGTCAGGGCGAACGTCGCGATCAACAGCGACAGGTTCCACACCCGCAGCATCGAACGACGCTGCTGGGTGATGAGCGAGTGGACAAATGCGGTGGCGACGAGCCACGGCAGAAGCGACGCGTTTTCCACTGGGTCCCACGCCCAATAACCGCCCCAGCCCAGAACCTCATAGGACCACCACGCCCCCAGCAGGATCCCGACGCCGAGACATCCCCAAGCCACCAGGACCCAGCGGCGCATGTCGGCGAGCCATCGACTGTCGAGGCGTCCGGTCACCAGCGCTGCCACCGCGAATCCGAAGGGCACCGTGAAACCGACGTAACCCAGATAGAGCATGACCGGATGGATCGCCATCAACGGGTGATTGCGCAGCAGCGGGTTGAGGCCGCCGCCGTCAGCCGGAGGGTCTGCGAGCGTGGCGAACGGATTCGCCGGTCCCGCCAGCAACGCGAAGAAGAACACGCACACGGCCAACATGACCAGCAGTGCCCACGCCACTGTCGGTTCGGCAGTCCGGTGGCGGAATCGCCACGCCGCGGCGCCGACGTAGCCGCACAGCACGAGTGCCCACAGCAGGATGGACCCTTCCAGCGCCCCCCATAGCGTCGCGATCTTGTAGATGAGCGGCGTGGCGATGGTGGAGTTGCGCGCGACGTACGCCACAGAGAAGTCGTCGGTCAGGAGGGCGGTCTCCATTGCGACGACCGCCAACACGCAACCAGCGCTCATCGCGGCGATCCACGCCAGCGCTGTGCGACAACGCTCAGGCTGACGGCGCGCCGCAGCGACGGCCAATGTTGTGACTCCGCCGAGCGCGCTGACGAGGCCGATGGCGACGCCGAACGTGCCCGCCAGGACGGTCACAGGCGGGGCACCTCGAATGGGCAGTCATCGAGAAAGCCTGCGGGCGGCTCACTGGGATCTGGGATGCGCTCCGCGTTGGCGTCCGTGTACTCGTTGGTGTGCTTGATCAGCATGTTGTCGCTGGCGAAGTAGTGCGTGTCGCGTCCCGCGACCGTGACCGTCTCACCTGCGACCCAACGGCCCTCGAGCACGACCGGAATCCACGGCGACTCGAACAGCGCAGGCGGGTCGACCGTGTGGCGAACCGACACCGCTGCACAGTTGTGCACCACATCGAAGACGGTGACGCCTGCGTCCGATGCCACAGACGACGGCACTACCCGGCCTTGCAGCCGGAAGCGTCGCTCCGCCAGTTCCATTCGCTGAGCGATCGCCTCATCGGCGTTGCGGAAGAACAGCGTGGCGTTGCGCAGGCCAGCAATCGCGACCAGTCCACCGACGATGAGCAGTGCCGCCACGGCCATCGCGACGATCCGCTTGCGGCGGCGTCCGAGGGCTTGACGCGCAACAGCGCGTTCGTCATCACCGAACGGGTGGCGCGGCGCCAGGTCGGTCATGGCTGCGCGGATTCGGTGTCTGAGTCGGTGCGAGAGTCTGGGGCGGGTGCTGTCTCGGCCACCTCGCCGATCCCCAGGCTGCGGCCCAGGCTGCGGCCGCGGCGGAGTATCCATGTGGCGTAACCCGCGATTGCGCCGAGTGTCAGGCCGTAAGCGACGACGACGGTCCCGACATCAGTCATCGCGCGCCTGGCTGATCGTCGTGAGGTGTAACTGACTGCTCGACGCGTCGTTCTTCGAGCAGGTGGGCGATCGCTTGCTCTTCGGCCAGTTCGTCGAGGCGGAGGACTCGGAAGCGGTGCACACCGAGCCAGAGAGCGATCACGGTGACGGCCGCCCAGGAGTACATGAGCGTCCAGAACATTTCCCCGGTGATTTCGGGGCGACGGCCGACGCTCAGGCTGGCCTGTTGGTGCAGGGTGCGCCACCAGTCCACCGAGAAGTGCACGATCGGCAGATTCACAGTGGCGACCAGCGCCATCACAGCGGCTCTGCGCGCACGCATACGGGGTTCGGAAGGCAACCGACGCAAGGCGAGGTAGCCGAGATAGGTCACGAAGAGCAAGACCGTGGTGGTGAGACGTGCATCCCACTGCCAATAGGTGCCCCACGTCACGTTCCCCCACAGCGAGCCCGTCAGCAGCGTCAGGGCGGTGAACAGCACACCGAGCTCTGCGGCGGCACCAGCGATGCGGTCTAAGCGGCGCATCGACGTCGCCGAGCCGCTCGACGGCGAAGCTGCTCGACTTCGCCACAGCAAACGTGCGCTGGCCGCGGCGGTTACCACGAACGAGCCGTATGCCACCCAAATCGAGGGCACGTGCAGATACATCAGCCGGACGGCATCGCCCTGGACGACATCAGGCGGTGAGATCCACAATGCCAGCAGCGCCATCACAACGGCCGCAGCAAGCGCCACGACGCCGAGTACGCGCGTTGCGATCGTGCCCGTCATCGCCGCACCCGCAATCGGCAACGGGCTGGGATTCGACGGGCGAAGGTCGGGCTCAGCAGCCGTGGCAGGCATGGCTCAGGCGTCCTCCAGCAGCGGACCCGCGGCGGCCCAGCCAACTGCGATGTAGGTGACGAGCACCACTGCGAGCAGTGCCGTCCAACTCCAGCCTTGGTCGGCGCTGTTTCCGAGCGCCACGTCGAACGCTCGGGTTCCGGCCAAGAGCACCGGTGCCGCTACCGGGATCAGCAGCAGCGGGAGCAGGGTATCGGCGGACCGCAGCCCTACCGTCATAGCGCCGTACACGGTCGCTACCACCGCGAACGCCACTGTTCCCGTCACCGCAGCGACCACGAGCAGCAACCAATCGTCAACGGTCACCGAATACAGAATCAGAAGCCCTGCGAGGGTCGCCGCCCCGATGACAGCGAGTTGGGCTGCGAGCGCCGCAGCCTTCCCCAACAGGACCGCTGCAGGCTCGAGGCCACCCATGCGCAAGGCATCCAAGTTCCCGCCTTCGGCCTCGATGTCGAAGCTGCGCTTGGCACCGAGCACGCCGCCGAAGAGCAACGCCACCCAGTACAGACCCCCCGCGCCCGCGCCCAGCAGTGACGCGTTCGCGTCAAAGGCGAAGGCGAACACCACAAGTAAGAGCAGCACCGTCGGCACGATCTGTGCCAGCGTGATGCGCGCCCGCCGCTCGATCATGAGGTCTTTGCGACAGATCAACCAGGCGTCACGCCACATCGGACGAATCAGTCTCATCGTGGGCCCCGCCGCTTGCCGCGACGCGGCCTCCGACCAGGGTCACTTGGCGCGAGGTCGCCACGGCGGCACGACCGGTCTCGTGGGTTGCCAGCATCACCGTCGCGCCCGCCGCTGCAGCTCCTGCGAGTAGCTCGTCCAGCGCGGCCCGGCTTGTCGAGTCCAGGCCGGCGTGCGGCTCATCCAGCAGCCACAGGCGAGGTCGGGCAATGGTCAGGCACGCCAGCGCAACACGCCGCTGCTGGCCTTCCGACAGCCGCCGGATTGCCACCGACTCCAACCGTCCTCCCAAGCCGAATCGTTCTGCCGCACTCGAAATCTCGCTCGCGTCAGCACCGAGGAGCGCTGCGCAGTGACGCAGCTGATCGGCAACTCGCAGATCGGCGTACAACGGCGCCCGGTGCCCGAGCATTCCGACGTGGCGCCGCACGGCACGTCGATCTGCCATGAGGTCGAAGCCGAGAACTTCGGCCCGTTCGGCTCGCAACGGCACCAGCCCGGCGCAGGCTCGAAGCAGCGTCGTCTTGCCAGCGCCGTTGGGTCCGCGGATCCCGACGACCTCGCCGGGAGAGACGCTGAGGTCGACGCCCGCCAGTGCTGGGAAACGGTCCACCAGGGCCACGACACCCTCAAAGGCAACAGCAGCACCCACGGCGCGCCAAGGCTACGGCTCAGTTCGAGGCGGACGCCGCCTCGGAGCCATCTGCACCGCTCTTTTGAGCGAGTGCCGGTCTTTTGAGCAAGTGCCGGTCTCAGCGAGTGCCGGCACCCAGCCGGCGCCGCCGGTCGACCCAGGTTCAGGACGTCTCGATGACGGCGAGTACGTCGCCTTCTGAGATGGAGTCGCCCTCGTTCACGTTGAGCGCTGCCAATGTGCCGGCTTCGGGCGCGGCGACGGGAATCTCCATCTTCATCGACTCGAGGATGAGCAGTTCCTCGCCGGCGGACACCGCGGCGCCGACCTCGGCGACAACTTTCCACACTGTCGCGGTCAGTTCAGCTCGGACGTCCATCGAGTCGTGCCTCTCCCAATTGCGCAGGTTGTGCGCCGAATTGCCGACGCAAAACTAGCCACCTCGTCTTGACGTCCGCTCATCTCGCGCACCAGAAACATCGCCCGCCGAAGATCCGCAAATCTGCCCGACCCAATCTGTACTGTCGGTGCGCGATGTTCTTCATCGTTCTCATTGCTGCTGCAGGACTCGGTCTCGGCTTGGCCGCGGTGCTCGTTGCAGGCAGCACTCCTCGAGACATCGTCGCCCGTCTGCGAAGCCAGCGGATCGCGCACTGGCCTGTCCTCGCGCTCGGTGCGGTCCTGTCCGTCGCCGTCGGCTTGGACACCAACATGCTCGCCGCCCGCTTCGCGTTGGGCATCTCGCTGGCACTGCTGCTTGCAGGCTGCTTGCTGAACCGGCATATCGTCGGCATGCGAATCGTGGCAGTCGGCCTTGCCGCCAACCTGATCGTCTTGCTGCTGAATGGCTATGTCCCCGTCAGTGAGGGCGCCGTGATCGCCGCCGGGATCGTTGATGCGGACGGCCTCGACCGGGTGCTGCTCGGCGCAGCCCGCCGGTGGAGCGGCGACGCCACCATTGCGGCGTTCCTGGGCGGAACGATCCCGCTGGCTCCCCTGCGAGACGTCATCACTCTTGGCGATCTCGTGACGGCTGTCGGGCTCGCCAACGTCACGTTCCGTCTCATGTGGCCCGCTGATGCCGCTGCCCGCGTCATCGAGGCGATCCCTTCCGAGTACTCCGATACCGCAGGAGCGCCGCCGCACGCAGTGCACCAGAACACGCTGGAGAACCCGGCGCTCGTCAGAGTTGTCGACCCATCGGGACGATCACAGCCATCGTGGGCGACACGCGTCGAACCGGCGCCCTGGCCAGCCCCAGCACCGTGGCCCGCTGAGGCGCAGCACGCCTCAGCCGAGCTGTCCGATGCGTCGCAGGAGTCAGATGGCGCCGACGAGCAGCAACTCTTCACCGCCTGAGCCCGATCCAATCCCGCTGTGTGAACCCGTCGTGTGGCGACGACTCGGTGGCCCGTCGTGAGGCAGTGAGGGGCTCTCGCCACGATAATGAGACCGTGGCCCACCAAACAGGACTCGATCGAGCTGGACGCGAGGCCGCCGACGTCACGATTCGGCGTGCCCGACTGCGACGGATCTCGAGTCTCGGGCAGCGGACGGGATACGGCCTCTACGTCGGCGCCCTCGTGCTGGGTGCCATCGGCGTGCGCACCTCGTACACGCCGGCGCTCAGCACGCTCATCGCTGTGGCCCTCATCGTGGGCTCGATGCTGCTCGCGCCGACGATCGTCATGAGCTACGGCATCAAGGCCGCAGAGCGCGAGGAGCGCCAGGCCGCTGCATTGGCTGGGGGCGGCGTTCGAGCCACCGACGCGGAACCAGGAGTGTGAGCGCCAGGTGACAGAACCTCAATCCACTTCGCCGCTGACAGGCGCTTCTGGAACCGATGCCCCCTCAGGCGCCCTCAACGGTGTGCGCGTCGTGGATCTCACGACGGTGCTGATGGGCCCTCTGGCGTGCCGGATGCTGGGCGATCACGGTGCCGACGTGATCAGGGTGGAGTCGTTGGAAGGCGACTCCACCCGAAATGGCCTGCCCGCCCGCTCCACCGGCATGTCGGGCTTCAGCCTCAACATCCAGCGCAACAAGCGATCGCTCGCACTGGACCTCAAGTCGCCGGCGGGCCGCGATGCAATGCGGCGCCTGCTGGGAACGGCAGACGTCGTCATCTCAAACATGCGCGCCGCTGCCCTCGCACGCCTCGGCCTCGATGCCGCCGCGCTGCGCGCAGAGCATCCGCAACTCATCGTCTGCCGTGCCAACGGCTTCGGCAGCGACGGCCCCTACGGCGACAAGCCGGCATACGACGACGCCATTCAGGCCGCCTCAGGGTTGTCGAATCTGATAGCGCGCATCGGCGGCGAGCCTGGATTCGTGCCTGCCGTCATTGCCGACAAGGTGACCGGGCTGCACATCGTCGAAGCGGTTCTCGCGGCGCTGTTTCACCGCGAACGCACCGGCGTGGCCCAAGCCATAGAAGTGCCCATGTTCGAAACGATGGTGGCGTTCAACCTCGTCGAGCACTACCGCGGCGCCGTATTCGAGCCGCCCGAAGGGCCGTTCGGATATGAACGACTGCTGACACCGCATCGGCGCCCGTATCCGACGGCGGACGGCTGGGTGTGCCTGCTGCCCTACACCGACGCGCAGTACCGGGCGTTTTTCGAGTTCGCAGGCCAGCCCGAGCTCGCGCACGATCCGCGCTTTGCCGACCACAACACTCGGATCACGCACATCAATGCGCTGTACGCGATTCTGGGTGAGCTCTCGAAGCGACGGACCACGGCCGAGTGGGTCGCCTATTGCGACAAGCATTCGATACCGGCTGCGGTGGTGATGGACCTGGCCGAACTCGATGACGACCCGCATCTGGCGGCGGTAGGTCTCGTGAGTTTCGCCGAGCACCCGACCGAAGGGTCCTACCGCTACGTGTCAGACCCGGTGAAGTACTCCGAGACGCCGACAAGTCTGCGCCGGCACGCACCGCGTCTCGGCGAGCACGCTGTCGAGGTTCTCAGCGAGTTGGGTTACGGCGCTGACGAGATCAACTCGCTGCGCGATGAGGGCGTCATCGTGGTGCCGGGCTAACGGCCGCTGCAAAGCTCACTCGGCCAACGCGAAGGGCACCCCGTAGCCGGGATGCCCTCACGTCAGCTAGTTACCGATTGCGCAGCGCCCGCAGGGGCGCTGCCTGCGGCACTTCTCAGTCGCCTCGTCCGCCGATGCCCTTCTTCAAGGCGCTGATTGCAGCGTCTCGAACCGGGATAAACGCAACGAGGACGATGGCTGTTGCCACGTCCATTCCGAAACGGCCGAGTGACAGGAGTTCAGTACTGACCCCATAGTCCAGAAAGCCGCCGCTGCCGTTGAGCTGAGTCACAACGACAAATACGTACGCCCATATCAAGTTGAGATTGCTGCCGACGACCGGAATCGACTTCAGCGTTTCATTCACCTTGACCGTGTCCAGGACACTGTCCACTACCGCCATTGCGCCCTGGAACACCATGCCCAGAACTATCAGCGTCAGGATTGCTGCCATCATGCCAATCGACCCCCTTTGGTCGGCATTATCAGCTGTGGCTGCCCGCCGCCCCCGCGGCTGACGACCACGATGCAACACTAGTCAACCTCGTTGCGTTACTGTGACAATTCCGTTACAGCCGCACTGGCGGGCGTGGAAGCG
The DNA here is from genome assembly GCA_965226645.1 of Candidatus Poriferisodalis sp. GTDB lineage: Bacteria > Actinomycetota > Acidimicrobiia > Acidimicrobiales > Poriferisodalaceae > Poriferisodalis. The sequence goes on along the minus strand of CBDDDL010000003.1, from coordinate 344,052 downwards.
AGCATCTTCAGGCGCTATACGCGCGCCGACCGCCTCGATCACCCGACGAGCAAACTCCGGCCCCGACTTCGCCATGGAGTGCGCCGGTAGCTTTGCCGCACATGACGCAGGTGCCGCATAAGCCCACCGTGGACGGCCTCGAGGCGAAGTGGTCGCAGCGCTGGGAGACCGATGGCGTCTACCGATTCGACCGTAGGGCCACCCGGGACCAGGTATTCAGCATCGACACCCCTCCCCCGACGGTCAGCGGATCGCTGCACATGGGCCACGTGTTCAGCTACACCCACACCGACACCATCGCCCGGTACCGCCGCATGGCCGGAGACAAGGTCTTCTACCCGATGGGGTGGGACGACAACGGCCTGCCCACCGAGCGGCGCGTGCAGAACTACTTCGGCGTCCGCTGCGACCCGACGCTGCCGTATGACGACACCTTCGTGCCCCCACCCGACGGCGGTGATGCCAAGACAGTCGAAGCGCGCGGCGAGGTGGCGATCTCCCGACGCAACTTCATCGAGCTGTGCCATGTGCTGACTGCCGAAGACGAGCATGCGTTCGAGGCGCTGTGGCGTCAGCTCGGCCTGAGCGTGGACTGGTCGATGACCTACGCCACCATCGACGAGCGATGCCAGCGCATCGCCCAGCGAGCGTTCCTGGAGAATCTCGAACGCGACGAGGCGTACCAGATCGAAGCACCGTCGTTGTGGGACGTGACCTTCGGCACGGCCGTCGCCCAAGCTGAGCTCGAGGACCGAGAGCGTCCCGGGGCGTACCACCGCATCGCCTTCCACCGCACCACCGGTGCGGGAAGCCAGCACAGCCGCACCACCGAGGCTGCGCACGCGGACTCAGTCGAGATCGAGACCACCCGGCCAGAGCTGCTTGCCGCCTGCGTCGCGCTCGTGGCCCATCCTGACGACGGGCGTTACCAACCGTTGTTCGGCACCACCGTCACCACGCCGCTGTTCGGCGTCGAAGTGCCGGTGATGGCACACAAACTGGCCGAGCCCGACAAGGGCACGGGCATCGCGATGATCTGCACGTTCGGCGACACCACCGACGTGACGTGGTGGCGCGAGCTGGAGCTGCCCGTACGGGCGATCGTGGACCGCCAGGGCCGCACCGTCGCCGAACCGCCTTCTGCGATCACGACGCCGGCTGGACGCGCTGCCTATGAGCGCATCGCCGGGAAGACGATGTTCAGCGCGAGAGCCGAGAGCGTCGAGATGCTGAGAGCGACCGGCGAACTCATCGGCGAGCCGAGCCAGATCACCCACGCCGTCAAGTTCTTTGAAAAGGGCGACCGGCCACTCGAGATCGTGACGAGCCGCCAGTGGTACATCCGCAATGGTGGGCGCGACGCAGAGCTCCGTGACGCGCTCATAGAACGCGGCTCTCAGATCACGTGGCATCCCGCGTACATGCAAGGCCGCTACACCAATTGGATCGACGGGCTCAGCGGCGACTGGCTGGTCAGCCGGCAGCGCTACTTCGGCGTGCCGATCCCGCTGTGGTACCCGCTCGACGATGCCGGCGAACCAGTCTGGGACCATCCGCTCGTGCCCGATGACGCGGCGCTGCCGGTGGACCCCGGCAGTGACGCGCCACCCGGCTACGACCAGTCAGCTCGGGGCGCACCGGAGGGCTTCATCGGCGATCTCGACGTGATGGACACCTGGGCAACGTCGTCGCTCACGCCGCAGATCGCGTGCGGCTGGAGCGAGGACGCCGACCTCTGGGAGCGCACGTACCCCATGGACATGCGCCCGCAGGGCCACGACATCATCCGGACGTGGCTGTTCTCCACCGCGGTGCGCAGCCACCTTGCCCACGACACTGCTCCGTGGCGTCACTGCGCACTGTCGGGCTGGATCCTTGACCCGGACCGCAAGAAGATGTCGAAGTCCAAGGGCAACGTCGTCACGCCGACGGATCTGCTCGAGACCTACGGCGCCGACGCCGTGCGCTACTGGGCGGCCAACGGACGGCCCGGCACCGACACGGCCTTCGACGAAGGCCAGATGAAGATCGGCCGGCGCTTGGCAATCAAGCTGCTCAACGCCGCGAAGTTCGCGCTGACGCTGGCGGGCGATGCCGTCGACGACGACGACGACGACAGCCGCGTTGACGAACCAGTCAGCAATGCGCTCGACGCAGCGTTGCTCGCCGGGCTCGCTGATCTGGTGCGCACCGCCACCGATGCATTCGAAGCATTCGACTACGCGCGGGCGCTCGAACGCACCGAGCAGTTCTTCTGGCAGTTCACCGACAACTACATCGAACTTGTGAAGGGACGTGCCCACGGCGGTCAGGGAGTCGCGGCCGCCAAAGACGCGCATCGCACGCTCACCGCGACGCTCGACACACTTCTGCGCCTGTTCGCGCCGTTCCTGCCCTTCGTCACCGAAGAGATCTGGTCGTGGTGGCGCGACGGCTCGGTCCACGCAGCGAGTTGGCCGTGCCCCGAAGACCTCACAGCGCTCGCGTCAGGCGATCACTCAGACGCGTTGTGGGTCACTGCTTCGGTGCTGAGCGAGGTGCGCCGCGCCAAGACCGAGGCGAAGCGGAGTCTTCGGGTGCCTGCCGACCGCGTCACTGTCACCGCTTCGGCCGCCGACATCGCGCTGCTGGAGCTCACTCGCAACGATCTCGCGGACGCTGGTCGCATCGGCGAGCTCTCACTCAGTGCCGACGGGTCGGCGGCCCGACCCGAAGTCGCCGTCGTGCTCGGCGACGCAGACTGATTCTGGACAGTCCCGATCAACTGGACCCCAGCACCGCTTCGGAAGGCGCTGCTCGCTGGCGCCTACAAACTTGCGTCGCCGCTCGTGTCGCCGCCGTCGCTGTCGGATTCGGAGCTCTCGGCCTCGCTTGAAGCTGACGCCCGGGGCGGAGCGAATGCAGCCTGTGCTGCGGGCGCGGTCTCGCCTGGCTCGCCGCTGCGCACCCACACCGTTCGCTGTGGGAAGGGAATCTCGATGCCGGCCTCATCAAAGGCGTCCTTGACGCGCTTGCGCAGCAGGCGTGCCGTGGCCCACTGTTCAGCAGGCTCGGTCTTCACCATGACCCGGATGGTGACCGCGTCGGCACCGAAGGCTTGCACGCCGGCCACTGTGGGCTCTTCGAGCACTGTGGTGCTGTCACCCTGCTCGTGCCACACCTGGTCCGCAACCCGCTTGATGATCGCCATTGCCAAGTCGAGGTCGGTGTCATAGGCCACGTCGAGGTCGAGCGGCACGCGAGCCCACAGCTGCGACATGTTTCCGACCCGGGCGATCGCTCCATTGGGCACGTGCCAGACCGTGCCGGAGATGTCACGTAACCGGGTGGTGCGCAACCCCACGGACTCGACGGTGCCCACCGCATCGCCGAGATCGACCACGTCGCCAACGCCGTACTGGTCCTCGATCAGCATGAAGACGCCCGTCAGCAGGTCTCGGACGAGGGATTGGGCGCCAAAGCCGACAGCGACGCCAATGATGCCGGCGCCTGCGATGAGCGGGCCGAGATTCACGTCGAACTCGCCGAGCAGCATCATCAGTGCGATGGCCCAGATGATCGCGGTGGCGACGCTCTTGAACAGCGTCCCGAGGGTCTGCGCCCGTTGGCTGGCGCGCTCGGTTCGCTCCCGCAGCTGACTCATCTTGGCCGCGAGCCGGTCGGGATCCCACGTTCGGCCCGCTTCGGCAGTGCGGGCGGCCTCATTCTGCTCTGCGCTCTTCTTGTCGCTGGCGATCCGCACCACCATGAGGTCGATGGCGCGCCGCATGAGTCGGCGAGCGACAACGGTGAGCAGCAGGATCACCAGCACCGTGAGGGGCTTGTCCACGATCCAAATCGACGCCGAAGCCAGCCCCTCGCTGCCCGTCCAATCCAGCAAGCGTTCGCAGATCCAGCTGGGCTCGGTACCGCACACCTCCGTGCTGCGGCTGGCTTCCAGAAGTGCATCCACCGCATCGGTGGCGGAGGGGGCCTGTGCGAGGAGTGAGGTCATCTCGGGCAGCCTAGAAGTGCACCGCTGGGCGCCTGTTCACTTGGTTCGCGGGAGTTCGGCCCCGGCCTGCGCGACGGTCTCGCTGCGCCTACGCCTCGGGTGGTACCTCCACGACGGCTGCTCCCGCTGCTTCGGCGCGTCCGGCGGTGCCGCGGTGACACGTGAGCAGGATCAGTTGGTGATGTACGGCGCACTCGGTGAGGACTCCGACGCACCGTTGTGCTCGGGCGTCATCGAGTCCGACCAGCACATCGTCGAAGATCAGCGGCAGGCGGACGCCGCGCGCTGCAGATTGATCTTCCACAGTTGCGATGCGAAGCGCCAAGTACAGCAGCGACTGTGCCCCGAACGACAGTCGATGAGCCGAATGCTCACCCCGTGGGCTGTCCACCAGCAGATTGTCCGTTCGGTCGGTTGGGGCGTGAGGGTTCACAGTGACGTTGGTCCAGTCGGCGACCTCGACCACGATCTGCTTGGTGCGTTCAAGCAGCGCTGGCTGGCGAGTCTTGCGGTGCCGTTCTGCCACGTCGGTCAGCAGCCGCGCAGCAACGTGATGTCCGAGACCGCGTACAACGCGGCTCTCGACCTGCGACATCAGCTCGTTGCGACGCAATGACATCAGCGCACTGGAGTGCTGCGGTGACTCGAGCGCCCTGGCATCCGCGGTGAGGCTCGCTATGTGCTGTCCCCGCTGCTCGAACTCCGCCTCGAGAACCCCAATGTCGCGTTCGAGTCCCGCGATGAGCATCGTCAGCGCAGCGAGGTTGCTGTCGCTGGTGTGCTCCAGAGCGGTGTCGTCAAATTCGACCGCCCGACCAAGATCGTCCTGGGCTTGCTGCGCTTCGCTCACGGCACTGTCATAGTCGTCGACTCGGACACACACCGCTCGAAGCAGTGCCTCGGCACCCGCCGTGTCCTCGAACAATTCGCGCTGCGCCGACTGATGCCCGCTGGCCTTGTCGCCAACAGGTGAAGGACCGGCAATGCCTGTGGGCATCGACACCGCGGGTGGGCTGGCCGACGCTGATTCGGCGAAGTGCGACCGCAGCGTCGAGAGCTGCGCCGCTTCGGCTCTGCGGCACTGATCAAGCGATTCACCCGCCGCCTGCGCGGAACGCACGGCCTCCAGGTGTGCCACCGCGTCCGATTCGAAGCGAGAGATCAGATCGGGGAGCACGCCCAGCGCGACCAGTTTCGCCGTGAGCTCCTGACGGCGGCCATTGGTGAGACTCCTCTTGGTCTTCGAGTCCGCCTCCAGGACTCCGCGCTGCTCTTGGGCAGCGTCACGTTGTTTCTCGGTCCCGACTCGGCGCTCTGCGAGCCTCACCATGTCGTCGTCGGGCGGGCGCAGTGACCGCCAAGCGAGCAGCATGGTGAGAACCAGCACAACGGCACCGACCGCACCGACCGCTGCTGCGCGCCAGTCGCCCTGCAAGCCCAGCATCACCGCCACCGCCACGGTGCACGCGGTGCCGACCAGGCTTCCGACCGCGCCTGCCAAGCGACTCCATCTGCTCCTGCCTGAGTCACCGATGACCGCGGCGCGAGAACTGCCTGAACCAGATTGTCTCGAGGCTGCCTTGATCACGCGGTCAGGAGCGCCGCCGTGCGGATACTTCTGCTCCCATTCCGAACGCAATTGCTCGGCTTCGACGCGCCACTGCTGGTAACCAGCAATGGCGCCTTGAAGCGCAGCCTCCGAATTGCGTTGCTCACGCATGGCCTCCACCAGTTGCGCAGCGGCGAGCCTCGCTGCTTCGACGGCCGTATTGCCCAACGGCGCGCTGGGCACCATGGAGCGCCAATCGCCGTGTACCGCGCCAAGCGCAGTGTCGTAGCCGGCTTGGGCTTGAGAGACGCCTGACTGCGCCGCCGCCAGACGGCCGATGTCTGCTTGCACCTGTGTGGTGCGACCGTGGAGATCTCGCTCGTCGTCGGTCGGCACGGTGGTGTTGGCCAAATCGGCCCGAAGGCGATTCCTGCGCTCGACGACGCCCTCCGAGAATGCCCTCGCGGCGCGTCTCGCCGAACGCAGATCGCTGCCAAGCTCACCGAGGCGCTGCTCGATTGCGCGGCGCTCGCCTTTCTCGTCTTCGAGGTCTGCCTCGATGCGAGCCCATTCATCGCGGCCACCAGCGAGCCCACGCAGCTCAGCGTCGATGCTGTCAATCTGGCCGAGCAGGTCACGTGATGATCCCTCGGCCGCCCTGCCCCTGCTCGCTCCGAGAAGCTCTCTGGCAGCGCTGCTGAGCGCAGAAGACTGGTCGAATGGGTTGACGCCGCCGAACATGGCTTGCACCGAGACGCTCTCTTGAAGGTCGCTTCCGTCTGCGATGTCGAGCGCCTCCACCCAGTAGAGGCGCTGATAGCTGTCGAAATCGCCGCCTCCCAATCGGGCGGTCAGCTCGCTGCGCCCCAACGCCACGTCGGCGATGCTGGCCGAGAATCTCCCGCTGACGATGCGTTTCGAGGCCGCCTGCGGCACCGTCACTCGGGATTCGATCGTGACGGCGTCAGCACCCAACCGACCTCTGAGCCGTGCAGCGATTTTGTCGCCGGGGCGTCCGAAACGCTGCAGCAGCGATGCCGAGCCGGGTCCGGCGATCAGCCACGAGAGTGCCGATGCCAAGCTGGTCTTGCCGGATTCGTTCGGGCCGTACAACACCACGAAACGACGATCCGGCAAGGCAAGGTCGAAGCCGCTTGCACGACCCCAGCTCGGAGTCTCGAGTCGCTCGACGCTCAAGATCTCGCTCATGGCGTATCCGCTGGTTCATCGGAATACACATCGAGCAGCAGCTCTTCAGCCAGAACGAGCACATCGTCGAGCCGCTGCGGTTGCTCGGCAATCAACTCTGCCCAGAAGTCCTCGACGACAGACGGAAGACCTTCGCGCAACAGCTCGTGCAACGGGGCTGTATCGGCATCGGGTGACGCTAGGGCCTGCTGATAGGAGGCCAGGTCCCGCAGCACATCTGCTCGCAGATCGTTGCCTGACAGGATTTGCTCGCGATCCACGGCGGTGCGCACTGTCGTCTCCAGTCGGCACAGCCCGCCGCCGCCCAGTCGCTCTGTCAACTCGGCGGACAGCGCCGCAGCAAACTCGCCCGCCGCTGCTGCGGCACGAATACGTCTCGCGTCGTGGCTCGTGCCGACAAGCCGGGACTCCCACACAACCGGCAGCGGGGCATGTTGGCGTCCCAGCTCCGTCGCCTGCTCAGTCAGCCTGACGGCGATCTCGTCAATCGTGTCCTCAGGCGTCACCGCAAGGTCGCTTCGAACAAACCGCACTGCATCGCACGATTCGAAACGCGGTTCGCCGATGCGACCGTCGGCGATAGGCACCACCAGCGCACCCTTGGGCTCGCACTCCGAGGGCTTGAAGCTGCGACCTTGCAGGTTGCCGCAGTAGGCCGCCCGCGCACCGGAGTGCAACCGACGGATCTCACGCTTGTGGATATGGCCGAGAGCCCAGTAGTTCACCGGTGCGGCATCAAGGTCGTCGTCGCTGCATGGCGCGTATGGGTCATGGCCTGGATTCGCGCCCACGTTGGCGTGCAGCACAGCAACGTGCGGTCCCGCATCCCGTGCATGCTCGATGTCCCTGAAGCGACGGGCCAAGTTCTCGGTTTCGTGCCGCTGGCCGAAACTGACACCGCTCACCAGCATGTCGCCGCCGTCATTGCGCATTCGTGCGCGGTGCGATTGGGGCTCGCCCGGAGCGAACCTGACGGCGCTCGCCGGCAGTTCACCGACCGTGCGGAATCCCTCGCTGAGCGGATCGTGGTTGCCGTGGCAGATGAACGACCTCACACCGGCCTCATCCAGACGTCGAAGCCCGCTTTGGAATCGCACCTGCACGCCGACTCCGGCAATGGCGCTGTCGAAAATATCGCCAGCGAGCACCAGGAACGATGCGTCTTCGTCGATGCACAATTTCACGAGGCGATCCCACGCCGTGGCAGCGCGTTCGGCCAGGTCGCCCCGGCGCTCGGCATCGAGCAGCCCGAGGCTGCCGAGCGGTGCGTCCAGATGGAGATCCGAGGCGTGCACAAAGCAATCTGCCATCCGCGGGACGCTACGCGACCCCTGACACAGCATTGGGTAGCGGAGGCATGCGGTCAGCGTGTCTCGGTTGCCCGACCGGACGTGAGGGCGCAATCGCACGGCGACAGCGAAAGCCCGCGATGCGGGAGCACCTCGTGGGGGCGGCCGCAATGACAGATCGCGCCAAAGATGTTATGAATGTATGCAGCTCGGTTATGCTTTGCATCATGAGGACGACCATCTCGCTCGAGGACCAGCTTGCATCACAAGTTCGCCGCGAAGCAGCGGCGCGAGGCATGAGCGTCAGCGCCTTCATCGCAGCAACGTTGAGCGACGCGCTGAAGCGACGCGAACCGGCCGAACAACGTCCCTTCGAATTGTTGACGGCGCGCGGCGTCCGCCCGCTTCCGACAGTCGATCTCGACCGGCCTCGGGCGATTGAGACCGACGAGGACGCAGCCTTCTACGGGCGTAAGCAGAGCTGAGGGGCGATGCTGCTACCCGATGTGAACGTGCTCATCTATGCGCACTTCCCCGACTCCGTCCCAGACCACGCGGACTATGCGCGCTGGCTCACCCGCTTGGCGACAGGACCCGAGCCGTTCGCCCTGTCGGTTCTCGTGCTGACAGGTTTTGTGCGCATCGCGACGAACCCGCGAGTGCTCAGCCCCCCATCCACCCTTGACCTCTCGTTCGCATTCGTCGCGTCTCTGGTGGAACGTCCCAATGCCCGGGTCGTGGGCCCCGGACCCGATCATCTGGCGATTGTGGAACGACTGTGCCGGGAGTCCGGTGCGGCGGGCAAGCTCGTGGCCGACGCCGCGCACGCTGCGATCGCGATCGAGCACGGCTGCACCATGGTGTCCACCGACTCCGATTTTGCGCGATTTCAGGGGCTTCGGTGGCAACACCCACTGCAACCCAGCAGCCCGCAACGCTGACAATCGCCCAGATCACACCCGAGCCTTCAGCCGGCTCGGTGAACGGTCAGGGGTTCGGTGCCTAGCATCGCTGCGGTGACTGAGGACAACGCTGGCGAACACGCTCACGCCCCAACCGCTTCCGACGACCCCGATGCTGCGGCTCTGTACTCGGTGGCAGGCGGGGTGGGGACGATCACCCTGAACCGGCCCGACTACCGCAACGCGCTCAGCGTGGAAATCGTGAACGCCATCGGCGACCACTTCGAGGCCGCGCTTGGCGATCCCGAAGTGCGTGTCGTGCTGTTCACCCATGTCGGCAACACGTTCTGCGCCGGCGCCGACTTGCGGGCCGTCCAGCCCGGGGTGCCTCAGCCGACGCTTCGCTACAACTTCGTGGAGATCCTCGAGAAGATCATGACCTGCGACAAGCCCGTGGTGGGCCGGCTGGCCGGTCACGTCACCGCCGGCGGCGTGGGACTGGCTGCGGCGATGGACATCTCCATCGCGGCCGACGACGCCATCATCGGGTTCACCGAGGTCCGCATCGGCGTTGCGCCTGCGGTGATCTCGGTGGTCTGCCTGCCGAAGCTGCGCCGTGCCGATGCCAGCGAGCTGTTCCTGGAAGGCGAGCGGGTGCCCGCTCCCCGAGCGGCAGCAGCCGGGCTGATCAACCGTGCGGTACCCCGAGAGCAGCTCGACGACGAGGTGGCGTCGACGCTGCGGCGGTTGGTGCGGGGCGGCCCCAACGCGCTGGCACACACGAAGCAGTTGGTCGCGAGAGTACCGCAGATGCCCCGCGCCGAGGCCTGGGAGTGGACGGCCGAACTCAGCCAGCGGCTCTTTCAAAGCGACGAGGCCTCCGAGGGCATTGCCGCCTTCCGGGAGCGCCGCGACGCCAGCTGGGTCCCGCCTGAGAACTGAATTCGTTCTCTTCAATTGCCTGCAACGCAGCAGAGACTCGGGGCGCCGTAGCGCAGCTATGCCTGTCGCTCCCGTCATGGCCACGGTGCGAGCGGTAGCGTCGGCCGCCGTGAGCGGACAGGTACATCTCGAACGCGACGGCCACGTGGGCCGCATCATCCTGGATCATCCGGAGCGGCACAACGCCATTAGCGCGCAGATGTGGGACGGCATCACCGCTGCCGCTACCGAGCTCGAGAACGACCACGACATCCGGGCGGCGGTGATCCGAGGGGCCGGCGAGCGCGCTTTCGCTGCGGGTGCCGACATCAGCCAGTTCGGCGCGCATCGTTCCGACGCGAGCGGCAACCGCAGTTACGACGACACGACGTCACGTGCGCACGCAGCGCTGCTTGGCTTGTCCAAGCCGCTGATTGCGGCCATTCACGGCTACTGCATCGGCGGTGGGCTGGCGGTGGCGCTGACGGCCGACCTGCGCGTCGCAGCCGAGGACGCCCAGTTCACGATCCCCGCCGCCCGACTGGGACTCGGTTATGGCGCTGCAGGCATCGGCACGCTGATGCGTCTGGTCGGACCTTCAGCGGCCAAGCGCATCTTCTTTCTGGCTGATCGATTCGGAGCGCAGGAGGCCCTGCAGATGGGCCTCGTGAATCGGGTAGTGCCCAAGGCGCATCTTGAGGCTTCCGTCGACGAATGGACCGACCTGATCGGCCAGAACGCTCCGCTCACCATTGCTGCTGCGAAGGCAGCGCTGACGCAATGGCAGAAGCCAGAGTCACAGCGCGACTTCACCGAGGCGGAGGCGATGATTCGGACTTGCTTCGACAGCGAGGACTACCAAGAAGGCGTGGAAGCGTTCATGAGCAAGCGCCCGCCCGAATTCAAGGGTTGCTGAGCTCGACGCTGCAGCAACTCGTCAGCGAGCAGCGCGTTCGCCTCCGAACACTTCGGAAACGTCCATGTCGGCCACAAGATCGAAGTAAGAGTTCAGACGTTCGGCTGCCAACTCGCCCGCTGCCACTGCAGCGGTGACGGCGCAGTCCGGTTCGACGGTGTGCGCGCAGTTCGCGAAGCGGCAGCTCTGTGCGAGCGCAGCGATCTCGCCGAATACAGCTGCAAGCCCGTCGACTGAGCCTGCCGAGCCCCGCAGTCCCAGATTTCCGCCCCAGGGGATCAGATCCTGCAAGCCCGGGGTGTCCACCAGCGTCCCACCGCCCGGCCCGCCGACGGGAACGAGCTGGCGCCGCACGGTGGTGTGCCGGCCGCGGCCGTCAGGACTCAGCGGCGCCACCGATACAACCTCAGCTCCCGCAAGCCGGTTCACCAGCGATGACTTGCCCACCCCCGATGGCCCGCTGAGCGCCACGGTCGCGCCGCTGTTGGCCAAGGCCCCCAACCGGTCGAGGCCGCGGCCATCGAGCGCGCTCGTCGTCAGGATCGGTACGTCCGCCGCTGCGGCACCGAGTCGATGACGCAAGGCGTCGACCGTCGCCTCGCACTCCGCGCTCGACACCGCGTCGATCTTGTTGACAACGATCACCGGCCGGGCCCCCCCTCCGAACGCCGCAACCAGGTACCACTCGATGCGGTGCCCAACGCCGGCCACCTCAGCCGGGAGGGCATCGCTGCGAGGTGTCGGTGTCGTGACGACCGCCAGCACGTCGGCATTCGCGGCCACGAGCTGCGGACGGGCTCTCGGCCCCGCGGCGCGGCGGCACAAAAGCGATTGGCGCTCCAGCACCTCGGTGATGACCACCCGGCGGTTGTGCTGCGGTTCGAGCGAGCGGACCACCCAATCGCCGACGGTCGGGTAGTCCAACGAAGATTGCGCCGCGTTGCGAGCTGCGCCATCGAGCGCACCGGTTGCTTCGCCCGCGTCGCCGACGAGCTCATAGGCACCGCGATGCTCGACGGCGACGCGGCTCACTGTGTGTCCCACTGCGATATCGGGCAGTGGGCCGAGGCGCCGGTGCCAGCCGAGCTGCGAGGGTCCGATCGACAATGCCGATCCCGCCGGAGCCTCGCTCTCATTCACGCGTCAGCCACACCTCGTCGAAGCGGCCGACACCGAGTCGCTGGCCCTCGACGATGCGACCGTCGGGCAGCGTTCGGCGGCCGAGGTCGGAGACCTCGGATGTCGCTGCGAGGACACTCGCCGAATAGCCCAGATACATGTGGGGAAGCTCGTTCGTGAACTCGAGCATGAGCTGTGAGACAGCCTGTCGGCGTTCGCCTTCGTCTGCAGTCGCCTTCGACAGGCTCACCAGCTCGCTCAGATGCTCGCCGACCAGATTCGACACGTTCAGCGGTGTCGTCCTCACCGGTCCGACAGCGGCCGACAGGAGCACCGACGGATCCGATTCGCCGCCGACCCGCCAGCACGTCGCGGCGAAGTCGCCCTTGAACGAAGGGCTGTCGGCCACAGATCCCATCACGCGGCTGATGAGCCCAGTGCGCGCCACCGTCTCGATCTCGACGTTGACCAGGCCGGTGGCTTCCCATTGCCGCTTGAGCTCCGCTGTCATCTGCCCGAGCGCGCGATCGTCTGTGCACACAACCCGGATCCGTACCGCCGCACCCGGGTCGCCGTCGTCGGAACGCTCTGGATCTGCGATGTACTCGGCGAGCAACTCCGCAGCTCGCACTGGGTCGTGGCTCGGCCACGCCTGCTCGACCTCAGCGGAATGCCAGATGCTGCCCGGCGCCCACCATTGCGTCGCCGCCAGCCAGTCCACGTCGGGACCGAGCGATCTCAAGAGCCGTTCCTGATCGGCGGCGAGCACAAGCGCTCGTCGCACCCTCGCATCATCGAGCGGTGAACGCAGCACGTTGAACAGCACTGCGCCGGCGTTGTCGTCGAATCTTCGCACGACATGCAGCGAACGGCCCGAAGCGTCAACCGCAGCGGTCACTGCAGTTGCCAGCTCGGCGGATCTCGACATGAGGATGTCGCCGCGGCCCGCCAGCAACGTTCTCAGGCGCTCCTGCTCTCCTGCGACCTCGATGAATTGGATCTCGTCCACGAGTGGCAGAACGCCGCCGTCGGAAGCCCGGCGCCAGTAGTTCTCATTCGCTTCCAGCACCACCGGCTCGCCCGCAGACCAGCGCCGGAACACGAACGGGCCAGTGCCCACAGGGGCGCGTGCGAACAGCTCGGGGTCAGCTTCGGCCGCAGTCACCGAGAACACCCGCCCGACGGGGCCCGCGAGTGCGGCTGGCAGTCCTGCGTTCGGTTCGCTCACCTCGAACACGAGTGTCGATTCGTCCTCCACGACGACCGAGGCGATGCGCGCATCGCGCAGATGACCGCCGCTGGCGCGACCGGATCGTATGTAGTCGTCGATGCCGGTCTTGATCGTGAGCGCCTCGAGGGGCTCGCCATCGCTGAACACTATGTTCGGGCGGAGCTTCACCGTCCATCGCTGCAGAGAAGCGTCCGGCGTGACTGACTCGGCCAGCCACGGCGCGATCGAGCCATCCGGCAGGATCACCGTCAACGTCTCGAGCACATGATCTGCCACGTTGCGGCACGACCATGCGCACACGTGGTCCCATGGCGTCCAGCCGGTGAAGGCTGTCGGATCCGCGGGCAGCAGGACCTTGAGCGTGCCGCCCCGGCGCGGCGCGGTGTCAGCCGTGACTGCCGTCGTGACTGAGCCGTCGGTTGGCGGCACCTCAGTCGTGGGGGCCGGCGCGTCGGGCTCTGCCGCAGAAACGGTGGTCGGCGGTGCGGTGGTGGACTCGGGAACCACGTCGGTACCGAGGCTGCACGCGCCCGCTGACAGCGCCACGACAAGCGCCGTCGCAGCGACGCGTCGAAGCTTCAGAAGCCGGATCTTTCGCCGTGTGGAATCCGGCTGATCTGGACGCCCGTCGTGCACTTCACCGATGTTGACGCTAGTGGTGCGCGACTCGGTGGAGCAGCGCGTTCATCAAGGAATTCCGCGACCTCACCTCCGAGCAAACCGCTTCCGGGGCAAGACGTTCAACGAGCTCGTCGAGCCGGTGCGCGAGCGCCTACGCGAGATGCAGGATTACGTCAACATGGCCGACACGGCCCGAACCACCGACACGGCCAAGGTGTCCCAGATCGTGGGGCCTGACTCAACCGGCAGATGCTTCGCTGATGGCTTGCCAGACGCGCTGGGGCGTGAGCGGCATGTCGATGTGACGGATGCCGAGGTGCGCGACGGCGTCGATCACGGCGTTTTGGACCGCTGGCGTGGCACCGACAGTGCCGGACTCGCCGATGCCCTTCGCGCCCAGCGGGTTGATGTGCGTCGGGGTTTCGAGCACTACCCGGTCGAAGAACGGCAGCTCCGCGGCAGAGATGATTGCGTAGTCGGCGAAATTCGAAGTCAGCGGGTTGCCCTCGTCGTCGTAGACGAACTCTTCGTACAGCGCCTGCGCCGCTCCCTGCGCCAGGCCGCCATGCACCTGACCGGCAGCCAGCAAAGGATTCAGGATGGTGCCGGCATCGTCGCAGGCGACGAGTTGTCGCAGCTCGACTTCACCGGTGTGGCGGTCGACCTCCACTACGGCTACGTGCGTGCCGAAGGGGAACGTGGGCGCTTCGGAGTCGAACACATCTTCTGCGTGCAGCAGGCGCGGCCCCGCCTCGCCGTTGGTCGAAGCGAGGTGCTGCGCGACCGCTGTCCAGTCCACCGAGACCGCAGGTGTGCCCACGACGTGGAACGCCCCAGACTCGGTGTCGAGCGTGATGTCGGCGGGATCGGCCTCCAGCAGCGTGGCCGCCACCGAGCGAGCTTGATCCACCAACGTGCCGGACGCCTCCCAGATGGCCGCGCCGGCCAACTGCACCGAGCGCGAGCCGCCGGTCACCTCGCCGCGAGGCACCTCGTCAGTGTCGCCGTGGATGACGTCGATGCGATCCATCGGCACGCCCGTGCGGTCCGATATGAGCATCGCCCACGACGTGTGGTGGCCTTGCCCATAAGGCGATGATCCGGTGCGGGCCACGATGCGGCCGCCCGATACCAACTCCACGGCGCCGTACTCGGAACGTCCGATGCCCGCGGTGCGCTCGACATAGGTCGCCAGACCGATGCCGAGCAGTTTGTCGTCGCCGTCGGCACGCCGGCGGGCCTGCTCGGCACGCAGCGAGCTGTAGTCGGCCGCTTCGAGCGCAGCGTCCAGGCTGGCCTCGTAGGCACCCGTGTCATAGGGCATGCCGGTGCGGGTCTCGAGCGGAAACGCCTCGGGCGGGCGGAAGTTCTTGCGCCGAACCTCTGCGGGATCCATGCCGATCTCTGCAGCGAACACGTCGACGGCACGCTCGATTGCTGCCGCCGCTTCGGGCCGCCCCGCACCGCGGTATGGGCCCGTCGGTGTCGTGTTGGTGAGCACCGAGACTGAGGAGAAGCCGAGCGTGTCGATGTCATAGCAGCCAGCAAGCATTGCCTTGGCGTTGCCCGGCAGGCCTGCGCCCATATTCCCGTAGGCGCCGGCTTGCTGCACCACGTACAGCTCGTACGCAGTGATGCGTCCGTCCCGGTTGCCGCCGATGCGGCAGTACTGGATCTGCCCCCGTCCGTGGACGAGGCCCACCATGTCGTCGCTGCGTGAGGGCACCCACATCACCGGCCTGCCAACACGCGCTGCCAGCCAGCCCAACAAGGCCTCCTCGGGATGCGGTCGAGCCTTCGCACCGAAGCTGCCGCCCACATCACGCGAGATCACTCGCATCTGCTTCCGGTCCAGTCCCAGGATCTTGGCGAGACCCGCACGAACCGGGTGGGGGCCCTGACCCGCGTTGACGTGGTGCAGACGCCCATCGTCTGCCCAGCGGCTCGCTGCCACACGAGTTTCGAGCGGGCACGGCGCGATGCGGTTGTTGACCGTGCGGACCTCGGCCACTGCCTCGCACGAGTCGAAATCGGCCTCCTCGGTTTCAAGGGACATCCGCACGACCACGTTCGGCTCAGCCATGCCGTCGAACAGCGCCGGTGAGTCCAGCGCTGCCTCGGGATCGACGAGTGCGGGCAGCGGCTCGTAGTCGACCACGACCAGCTCAGCCGCATCGATCGCCTCAGCCGGTGTGTTGGCCACCACGACGGCGATGGCCTCGCCCACGAACCGCACCCGGTCGGTAGCCAGCATCGGTCGCACGATGGCGGTGTCGAACGCAGGGTTTGGCGACGGGTACGGCTCGAGATCGACATCAGCCGCCATGACGACATCGACGACGCCGGGTGCACTGCAGGCCTCACTGACGTCAAGCCCAGATATCACAGCGTGGGGCACCGTCGAGGTCACGTAGCAGGCGTGTGCCATGTCGTCCCAGTCGAGGTTGGCGACAAACTGTCCCCGGCCGCGCAGCAGCGGCTCGTCCTCACGTCGAACGACCGATGTTCCTCGTAGTGCCATAAATCGACTCCGTTACCTGTCCCTGGGCCCAAACTCCGGCGCCATGCTCCGGCGCCAAGCCTCGGCGCCAAGCCTGGGCGATTGTTACAGGCCCGGCGTCAGCTCGCGCTGAACTCCCCTGATCGCGATGATCGACGACGCGCGGTGCCTGAGACTGCTGCGGTCGATCCGCGGGTGCTACCAGGTCGCCGATGGGTCGATCGAGAGCACTTCGATCATCTCGGCGTGCAGCCCAGCGAAGTGCGGCGAACGCCGTCCGCTACGGCCCGACGGCTCAGAGCCGGATCCGTCGACGGCGGGCCACCTCAGCCGGAAGCCGGCATCGGTGAGTGCATCGGTGAGTGCATCGTCAACAGTGCCTTGCCACTCGACGCGCTGGGCGTCTCGACTTCGAGCCATGACACCCGCCGCGATCAGCTCGGGTTCGCGATCTTTGTCGCCGTCGGCTGCATCGAACAGCTCGCACGCCATCGGCGCGAGCTGATCGAACAGCGGCAGCAGATTGGCCATCCCCGATTCAGTGCGCAGCAAGCGCCCGAGCAGCGCGGTGGCATGGCGCAGATGCGAGCGTTCCTCGGCCAGCGCTCGGCGAGCGACCGCACCGAGGGCTGCCCACGAAGAATCCACCAGCGCGCCCCAGCGCACCGATTCGGCGGTGTCGTAGAGGAAGTGCCGAACCAGGGTCTGCGCCCATTCATGACACGGAAGCTCAGTGATGTGAGCACTGCGGTACTCGTCCGGCTTCCTCCCGTACGCCAACGCGTCGATGTCATCGTCCAGCAGCCCATACAGCGCCCGGGCGTGGCCCAGCTCGTCCTGGCTGATCGACGTGAGCGCCAAGTCCTCCTCGAGAAACGGGCCTACCGCGATCCACCAAGCCAGGTTCTGCCCGATACACAACTCGTCGTCAGCGAGCGCCAGCACCAGCTCTCGTGCGCCAGGCATCTGCGAGGGATCCGCGTGCGTCACGATCGCCCGGCCATCACGCGTCGGCGCCGCCCGTCTGTCGCAAGTTCCGCAGCAGGATTCCGTCGTTGTGGCGATGGTCACGATCAGCCATCGCCAGCTCGATGGGATCGGCAACCAGCAGGTCTTCACGGTCGACAACCCACATCTGGGTGCCTTCGGACCGCCGCGCGTAGCAATCGCGGGCGAAGCTCAGCGCCAGCTCGTCATCGGGCGCATCCAGCGACCCAACGTGCGCGAACGGATCCTTGCCCGGGCGCTTGAGAAATACCTCGTAGGTCTTCACGCCGGCACCTTGCGCAGCGGGAGGTCCGCACGCCCGACGACTTCGACTGGATTGCGGCACTCCGGGCACCAATCAACACTGCGGCACGGCGTGGGCCCGAAGTCCGAGCGATGTTCCAGCGCCTTGTTCCCGCAGATCGGGCACGTTGCTTCGGCACGTGAGCTTCGAACCGCCACCGAGTACTCACGGGCCAAGAACCTCACGGCTGAGGTCGCGATCCGATCCGGCGTCCAAGGGGGATCGGCAACGAACACCGCCTCGACCGCCACGTCGACGCCGGCGCACGCCGTGCGCGCCGCGGCAGTCACATCACGAGCGATGACGTCGAGCGCGGGGCAGCCGAGCATGGTCGGCACCAATTCGATACGGACCGTCGAGCCGTCGTCGCTCAGTGCAACCCGTTCGAGAATGCCTAGTTCGGCGATGGTCACCTCTGGGTATTCGGGGTCGCACACCAACGATGCCGCGTTCCGCACCGCCGCCTCAATGGCGGCCGTGTCCCAAACCGCCGCCTCAACGACCACACCAGCATCGCCGGTCCGGGGACCATTCATGCAGCCGCCTCAGCGGCTTCGTCGAGTGCTGAACGCACCCACGCCGCACCGTCCCAGGCACGGCGAGCGTCGGCGAGACGGCGGGCGCTGTCGGGTCCACGACCGGCGATCGCCGCCTTCAGCGCAGCCCAGTCGATCTCGCCGCTGAACCAGCGACCGGTCTCGGGATCCTGACGCAGATCTGGATCGGGAATTGTGAAACCCGCGGCGGTCAGCTGCGGCACCATCTTCTGCACGAACCGATCCCGCAACACTTCATTGCGCTCAGACTTGATGTGCCAGCGCAACAACACGTCGCCGGGCCGGGTGTCGGGACCGAACAACTGCACCGACGGCCACCACCACCGGTCGATTCCTTCTTGCATCATGTCGTGCTGCTGGGGGGTGCCTTTGGCCATCTTCAGCAACAGCTCCTCGCCGTTGCGCATGTGGAAGCCCTCCTCGGCGATGATGCGCCGCAGGATCCGCTTGTAGGGGCCGTAGCTGCAGTTCTTGAACACCGCCTGCTGGCTCGCCAGCGCTGCGGCGTCCACCAGATACGCAATTGCGATCTGATCTCCCCACGAATAGGCCCGGTAGTGGAACACATTGTGGAACGTCGTGCGACCCGCCAGCAGGTCCGTCGTCATCTCGTCGCGGGTCTTGGGGCCCATGTCCGCTGCGACCATGTACAGCAGGTGCGCGTGGCCGATTTCGTCCTGGGTCTTCGCGAGCGCAGTCAGCTTGTTGGTGAGGCCAGGAGCCTTCGCAATCCAGTCACGCTCGGTGAGCCCGCCCATGTACTCGCTGTTGGCATGCAGCTCGATGAAACGGAACACCGCTTCGCGGTACGCGTCAGGCATGTCATCGTTGGGCTCGACCAAGCCGCCCGCGTCGAGGAAGGCTTCAAAGTCCGCCATCGAGTCCCAGCTGCGCATCAGCGCCTCCCCTGCCGCACCGCCGCGAACCGAATGCTACGCCTGAGCAGAGCGGGGTTGATCGCGGCACGCAGATAGCGCGTCGTCACAGCCGGGGAGCGCGCAGGTGATGGTCGGTCACGCGCTGAAACGCTTCGCCGATCGCGGCGAGGGTCCTCTCGGCAAACGGCCGGCCGATGAGCTGGAAGCCGATGGGCATTCCATCGGGGGCGAAGCCACCTGGCAGAGCGATTGCGGGGAGTCCAGCTCCGTTGACCGGGAACGTGAATTGTGTCGTCGCCGGGATGAGCGGCACCCCGTTGAGCTCGATAGCGCCGTGTTCGAGCACTTGGTTGGGGTTGACCGGGGCAACGATCAGATCGACTCCCTGGTCGTCGAACACGTCGAGGTATGCCCGCTCGAATGAGGTCCGTTGAGCCTGGGCGGCAGCAAGCGCCGTTCCCTCGATTGCGGCACCGGCTGCGAGAATTCCCTGAATCTCAGGGCCGATCAGGTCGTTGTGTTCCGATCGCAAGCTTTCAAGCAACGCCGCCGATTCAGCGAAGACGATGGCGATACCCGCCTCGGCGTGCTCAGCGTTGTTCGGCACGTGCGCCGGATGCACCGACGCCACAATCGCGCGCAGCACTTCGACCGCTTCGTCCATGACCGCGCGCACGTGCTCGTCGGTGTCGATTCCTTTGAAGAAGCTGTCGTCGGGCACACCGAGTTTGAGCTCGCGCGGGTCACGTTCGCCGCTCAGCGGCGTCTTTGACGAGAACGGATCTCCCGTTGAGTGGCCAGCGATGACCTCGAGCAATATTCGGCAGTCTTCGGCGGTGCGCGCCATTGGCCCGACGGTGTCGTAGGTCCAAGAGATCAGGTGGACACCGTCTCGCGGAACCGCTCCGCTTGTGGTCTTGATACCTGTCGTGCCGCAGCAGTTGGACGGAATCCGGACTGATCCGCCGGTGTCGGAGCCGAGCGCGCCGAACACCTGGCGGGCCGCCAAGCTCGCTGCGCTGCCGCCGGAGGAACCGCCCGTGGAACGCTGCGTGTTCCACGGGTTGTGCGACGCCGGGCAGGAAACGCCGAAGGCCAGTTCGTGGGTGTTCGTCTTGCCGACGATCACGGCGCCGGCCGCACGAAGACGACCGACGACGGTCGCGTCGTGATCGGGCACGAAGCCCCGCAAGGCCTCGCAGTTTGCTTCAGTCGGCACCCCTGCAGTGCCGAAGAGGTCCTTGAGCGCGATAGGCACGCCGTGCAGCGGCCCTCGAATCTCGCCGCGGTCGAGTTGCTCGGCTGCTGTGCGTGCCGCGTCGGCCTGGACCGAAGCGAATGCACTGACCGCAGGCTCGGTTCGCTCGATCCTGGCGAGGCACGCGTCGAGCAACTCGACCGCGGTCACGTCGCGGGATCTCACGGCACCCGCCGCCTCGGCGAGGCTCATCTGAGTCAGTTCCGTCATGGCTGTCGTCCTTTGCTGTCAGATGGCGAGATGCTGGGCGAGTCGGCCGGTCAACGTGGGATCTCGGGCTGAGCCGCGATCGACGATCTCGCCCTTCTCAAGCACGATGAAGCGGTCAGCTATGCGGGCTGCAAGCGCCAGGTGCTGCTCGACGAGCAGTATTCCCCGGCCTGAGTTCCGAGCCGCGTCAAGACGGTCGCCGAGCAACGCCACGTTGGACGGCTGCAAGCCTTCAGTCGGCTCGTCCATCACCAGAAGGGACGCTGTCGATGCGAGCACTGAGGCCGATGCGAGCATCTTCTGTTCGCCGCCGGACAGGGTCCCGGCTCGCTGAGCGGCACGCCCAGCCAGTGACGCACCGAACATGGCGAGTACCTCGTCGTGACTGGTGGGCGGGTATCCGTTCAGTCGCAAGTTGTCGCCCACAGAGAGCTGGCTGAATAGCGGTCGTTCCTGAAACGCTGCTCTCAAGCCCGCCCGGACGCGACCCGACGGCGGCAACCGAGTGATCTCCGTGCCGTCGAGTGTCAGCCGCCCGCCGGTTGCCCGCAGCAAGCCCACAATCGTCTTGACCAGAGTGGTCTTGCCAGCTCCGTTCCGACCGACGAGCGCCACGATCTCACCGCCCGAGACACCGAAGCTGACGCCGTGCAGGACCGGCACACTTCCGTGCCCCGAACGCAGTCCGTCTGCTTCAAGGCGCATCAGCTGTCGACCCCGGAATAGATGGCGTGCACGTCGGGGTTGGTTTCGACTTCGGCGACGGTGCCGTCCGCCAGCACCGCACCGCGCGCAAGCACGGTGACGCGGTCTGCGACGGCTCGGATGAAGGCCATGTCGTGTTCAACGATCACGATCGGCAGTCGATGTTCGCTGTGCAGTTCTCGCAGCAGCGCCGCGGCTTCGAGGCTTTCGGCAACGGTCATGCCTGCTGTGGGTTCGTCGAGCAGCAAGAGCCGGCACTCGCCCGCAACCGCCATCGCGATCTCGAGCCACTGCTTGTCTCCATGGGGAAGGTCTCCAGCTGGTGTTTCGAGCCGCTCGTTGAGTCCGGTTCGTTCGAGGATCTCCAGCGCGGCCAGCGGTACTTGCACAATCCAGGATCTCCGGACGAGATTCCATGGCGATGAACGAGTCCCCCACGCTGCGATGGCGAGATTGGCGGCCACGGAGAGGTCGTTGATGAGCTGCGGTGACTGGAACTTGCGGCTCACACCCTGCCTCGCGAACTCCCAAGAGCGGCGGCCCGTGCATTCCTGCCCGAACACACGAACAGTTCCCGCCTGACTGCCTTGCTGGCCGCAGAGGATGTCCAGCAGCGTGGACTTGCCGGCGCCATTGGGACCGATGAGGCATCGAAGCTCAGGCTCATCCATTGTGAGCGTGACGCCGTCGAGCAACCGGAAGAACCCGAAGCTCTTCTCGACATCGACGGCCTCGAAGATTGCTGTCCCTTCCGGTGGCGGATCCGGGGCGGCGTCATGGGGGTCGGATCGGATCAGCGTGGGTTGTCGGCGGCGACCACCTGGCAAACCGAGCAATCGTTGCAGGCTCGGAATCAGTCCACCCGGCATCACCACGACGACGCCAACGAAGATCACACCGGTGGCGAGCGTCCAGTACTGCAGCCAGACGTTGGCCAGCGTCGCTGAGGCGAAGTTGATCGCCAATGCGCCGATGACCGGTCCCACGATGGTGCCCCGTCCCCCGACGAGGGTCCACAGCACCACATTGGTCGCAAGAGCGAACCCGAAGATCTGAGGCGAGACGAAGCTCGTGCGATGCACATACAACGCGCCGGCAAAACCGGCGACCGCCCCGCCGACGGTAAACGCCCAGATCTTGATCCGGACCGTGTCGTAGCCCAGCGCCTCCATGCGGCGTTCGTTGGAACGAATGCCGATGAGCACCGCACCGAGCGGGCGGCTGACCAGGACGCCGACAACGGTGATGGCCCCCAGTGCGAGCACTGAGATGAGGATGTCCTGCGCGGCATCCGGGAGCTCGGTGCCGAACGCGCCGATGCGTCCGACGCCCGTCAGGCCGTTGAATCCGCCGGTGACTTCTCGCCACTGTTCGGCGATCTGCTCAAGGGTCAGGGAAAGCACCAGCGTCAGCAGCCCCACGACGACTTGCGTCGGGCGTCGCCGGAGCATCGCCACGCCGACTCCTGCGGCGACGGCGGCACCGACGACGGCGGCCACAATGAGCGCAGGCGCGCTCAGTGACGGCGCAGCGGTGGCGATCTTCCCCGCCGTATAGGCGGCGATGCCGAAGGGCAGCAGCTGACCCAGCGAGAGAATGCCCGAGTACCCCCACACGAAGTCGAGGCTCACCGCGAGCGCAGCGAAGACCAGGAACAGCGAGAGCTGCCCAGCCCGAAAACCGCCAAGCGCCGCGCTCATCGCTACTGCCGCAACGGCAGAAATTGCGCCGGCCGTGAGTGCGCGGCTCATGTGGGAGCTTTCTCCGCGGAGGGTTGCCGGAACCCGAGCACCCCGACGGCGAGAACCAGCGACGCGATCTGGGCCCACACCGCGTCATAGAAATGGATGACGCCGGTCTGTACGGCGGCGACGGTCAATGCGCCGACGACAACACCCCACAGCTTGTTGAACCCGCCGACGATGACAACGAGAAAGGCCCCGGGCAGATACGCAAGCCCCGCCTGAGGCTCGATCGCACCGAGGGGGGCAACCAGAGCGCCAGCGATTCCTGCGGTCGCTGCGCCGATGCCGAACGCGCAGAAGTTGGCGATGCCAGTCCGAATACCGGATGCCTCGGCAAGATCTCGATCGGCGACGATGGCTCGGACGGTCAAACCGAAGCGTGACTTGGTGAACGCAACCAGCGTCGCGACCACGACTACGACGGCGATTCCCATCAGAAGGTAGCGATAGGTGGGAAACAGAACGCCGAAGGCTCGTGTCGCGCCGGGCACCGGGTTGGGTACTCCTCGGAAGTCCTTGGAGAACACCAGTTCGGCCAGCTGTCGAAGGCACACCGACAGTCCGAAGGTGGCCAGGATCGTGATCTCTGGCTGACGGTGGATTCGACGGATCAGCACGAGTTCGATCAACGCGCCCAGCACGAACAGGACGGCCGCGGCCAGCGGTACCGACACCCAGTGATTGAGCCCGTTGGCGTGTACGACATATGAGACGTATGCACCGATCATCACGAACTCGCCGTGTGCGAGATTGATGATGCCCATCAGCCCGAAGACGATGCCGAGTCCCAGCGCAACGATCGCGAGCGTTGCGAACAGGCTGAGACCGTTGAGCAGCTCAAGTGTCAGCGCGTCCAACGGACAGTGCTCCGGCGTCTAGCGCGTGTTGAGATCCCTGCAGCCGGTGCGGGTGGGGTTCGCCGCTCGCACCGGCTGCGGGGAATCTTCACCCGGGAGGTCTCGGCCCTCGGCTAGGAGGGGTTGCAGGTCTCGACCGGCTCAACTGACGGGAACGATTTGACTATCAGCTGGGAACCGTCGAACTGGATCTCCGCCACGTAGATCGGCTGTGCCAAGTGACGGCTGTCAGTGATGCTGATGTCCCCAGTCGGAGTCGAGAGCGTCAAACCCTCGAGTGCAGCGGCGACCGCTGCGGTGTCAGTCGAGCCTGCCGCATTCGCCGCTGCCGCATAGAGCAGGGCAGCGTCGTAGATGTGGGAGCTGAACGTTGCATGCGGCGGCGCTGCGGCTCCGAAGCGCTCGTAGTAGCGGCGAACAAAGTCCGCATTTGCGGCATTGTCCACCTCTTTGAAGTAGCCCATGGTGACGCGCATACCAGCGGTGACCGACGGCCCCATCGCACCGAGGACGTTTTCCTCATAGATGTTTGCCAGCCGCGGAATCGCGTCTTGGCCGATGCCGAAGTCCACCGCCTGGGTCTCGAACGCGATCGCATCGCCGCCGACGAGCGCGGGGAAGATCAGGTCGGCGCCGGACCCTGCAATCTGCTGCGCGACCGAGGAGAAGTCCTGGGTTCCGAGCGGGACGTATTCCTCGCCCACGACCTCGCCACCCGAGGCCTCAATGTATTCGCGAGCCATCTCGAAGCTGCGGCGAGGCCACACATAATCGTTGCCCAGCAGGAACCAGGTCCGGCCGCCGGTCTCGGACATCATCCAGGGGATGACCGGCGCGAGCTGCTGGCTCGGGACCTCGCCGGTGTTGAACATCACCGGTGAGCACTCACCGCCCTCGTACAGCGCTGCGTAGATGTACAGCACACCGGCGTCCTCTGCGAGCGGCTTGGCCGCCTCACGGGTCGCGCTGGAATGTGTGCCGAGCACGACGTCGACCTCGTCCGACTCGATGAGCTGCTCCATTGCCTGGCGGCCGATCGCGGGATCGGTGGCGTCATCTGCGAGGAACGTCTCGACAGGGCGTCCATTGATGCCGCCAGCGGCATTGATGTCCTCTTCGATGAGCTCCGCGATGTTGGCCGTCGGGGGACCGAAGATGCCTGCCGGTCCGCTATTGGAAAACAGGATCCCGATGCGCACCGGCTCCCCGGATGGTGCCTGTGGCTCATCGGGCTCTGGTGACGCAGCTTCGGAGGTCGTCTCCGGCGCCGGCTCGTCCGCTGGCGCAGTTTCGGCGGCGTCATCGGCGGGCGTTGGCGCGGCAACGACATCGGACGCTGCCGGTTCGGTGGCAGTCGGCTCATCGTCGCTCGTTGCGCAAGCGGCCGCGATCATCGAGAACAGTGCGATCAAGACAACTGCTGTGTGCCCAAAGGACCGCTTCGATGGGTTCTGTGGCGTTCCCACGACTTAGACCTCCCCCTATATGTGAGTAGATGTTGACATATTGTCTTGTCGGGGCGGCGCGGTCAAGTGGCGGCTGTCGACACGCAAGGCAAGCGCGCAATGTTGGGGCCCTACGGCGTACGGCGTACGGCGTTAGAGCGAGTGAGTCGCGACGGGAAGTTCGTCCAGCACCTTGACGCCCGACGGCGTCGCCTCCCCCAGCAACAGCGACTCCAGAGATCCACCGCGGCCGCAGCGCCTCGGGCCACGGAAACCGGCCGTGCGAAGCCCTCCGAGCAGGGCGCTCGGTTCAGTGCCGCCACCGGATCTGCACGCGCTGGCCCACGTATGGATGGCTTCGTACACCCCTTCCGCTGCAGCGGATACGGGCGGGGCGCACTCGCCGAAGCGGTCCTCGTAGCGTCGCAGGAACTCATGGTTCTCCGCGGTGTCCATGGCAACGAAGTAGCCGAGGGCGTTCCAGATGCCCACCCCTGAAGGACCCAGGTGCTCGACGACGGCATCATCCATCAGCGGGGCAAACGTGCGGGTCGTGCCTCGCAGCCCGGCTGCGGAGAATTCGCACTCGAAGCGAACGTGGTCCTGCCCGACGAAGCTCGAGACGACGTGGTCGGTGCCGCATTCATGAATGGCAGAAATCACCGGTGCAAAGTCCTGCGTGCCCAGCGGCACATAGCCCTCGCCGGTGACCGTGCCGCTCATGCCGTCGATGACTTCCCGTGCTGCGGCGCCGATCGCCCGCGGCCACGAATAGTCGTTTCCGGTCAGGAACCACCGGGTTCCAC
This sequence comes from Candidatus Poriferisodalis sp., assembly GCA_965226645.1. Classification (GTDB taxonomy): domain Bacteria; phylum Actinomycetota; class Acidimicrobiia; order Acidimicrobiales; family Poriferisodalaceae; genus Poriferisodalis. The sequence continues at coordinate 318,049 of CBDDDL010000003.1, read as the reverse complement.
CTGTCGCCTTGGCCATCAGCGGTAGAGCACGATGCAGCTGGTCCAGAGGCCGTTCACCGAAATGGATCAGGAGCGGATGCGCTGGCGCCGCCTCGCTGGTCGGGGTGTAGAGATAGGGAATTCCGGTTGCGATAGCCATGGGCGAAGTGACCGCATAGGTCGCCGAAGAGTGCATGCCGATGACAGCGGCCATGTCAGACACCCGGCAGAGGCGACGCATTGCTAGCGCGCCGACGCCGGGATCGGTGGCATCGTCTGCCACGACGAGCCGAACGTCCCGGCCCATCACTCCGCCATCGGCATTGATCTCATCGGTTGCGAGCTGTGCACAGTTCACGGTTGAACGCCCGAGGATCCCGGCGCTCCCGGACAACGACGTCAGCAATCCGAGGGGAACCTCCCAGGCGTCGACGTCGGCGCCGGCAAGGAGTCCGAAATCGGCCCCCAGGCGCAGAAACTCGCGATCGTCGATCGTGACGCGGATGCGCAGGCGGGTGCCGCCGCCACTGAGCGGATCGAGGTGGCACACCACGCGGCCCGCCCAAGGCGATTCGTGCACGAGATCGATCCGGCGCCCGGGCTTGCAGCGCTGGATCCTCGCCGTTCCGGGTGCCCGTGTCAGGTCGCCGAAGGGAAGGGTGAGACGCACTAGCGCGCCGGGTCGGAGCGTGTCTGCCTCCGAGCCGAACAGCCAACCCAGAGACGGGTCGCCCGAACCGAACAGGGCGAACAATTCGCTAGGGCACGCCTCCAGGCGTGCTTCGCTGCTCAAGACGAGTTCAGCCACGGCAGTGCAACTAGGCGCTCTGCTCGTCGTCTCGCTGGACCGTGGTGCCCGCGGCCGCCACCGCCTCTGTGATCGCTGCGGAGAGTTGTTCCAACGAGTTCTGGTACACGGAGGCGAGAAATGCCACGACCGTGTCGGCGGGAGTCGATGTCAGCGAGTAGTGCCGGTACCGGCCGTCGCGGCGTTCCGTGATCAGGCCTGCGAGACGCAGGATGCGCAGATGGGAGGAGACGGCGGTCCGGCCGACCCCATCGAAACGCGAGGCAATCTCCCCCACGGAAAGTTCGCCATGTTCACCGATCACGCCGAGAATGGCCCGGCGCGTCTGGTCCGCCAAGGCAGAAAACGTGGCATCGCTGATGGGATCGGTCATGTGCGCTCCCATATCGGTTTGTCAACATCTGTTCACACATAGTGCCATATTGCTGCCGCGAGCCGACGCGGCGGCGCTGGGACGGACAGGCGAACGCGCAGCGCTGCGCTCACCGACAAGGAGCGGCAATCTCGGCGCGACTCGCTAGGTCAGGTCGTTGGCCTGGCGGTGGCCGACGACGACCAGGCGCCCGACCCTTGGGTGTTCTCGGCCCTGACTCGAACCTTGTAGTTGTTGCCATCCGTCAGGGATGTAAGCGTCTCACTCAGGTCAGTGAGGTCCGTGTGGAACACAGATCGCCAGTTGATGCCATCAGTGCAGTCATCGTCGGTGTCGTTGCAGTAAGCCACTTCATACCGAGTGATGTCCGAGTGATTCTTGGCGGGCGCCGACCACGTCACGGTGATCTCCATGTTGCCAACCGTCAGTCGAGGCGTCGAGGGTGCACTCGGCCCGCCTGCTCTCGCGGATTGGTCGGTGCTCCAGTCGCTGTCACCCTTGCTCCTGCTGGTCGTCAACAGCTGGACCCTGTACTGGGTGTCGTTCGTGAGGCTGGAAATCGTGTAGGTCCTCCGGCTGGCGCCGCTCAAGCTTCTCGTTATCCAGTCGGTGTCCGTATTCGGGTTACAGCTCCCGCTGGCATCGCAGTAGCGCAACTTGAAGCCCGTAACAGTTGACCCGTTCGAGCTCGGCGCTGACCACAACACGATCAACTGTCGGTTGGCTGATGCGACTTCGACCATGGCCGGCGCGCTGGGCGCGCCCATCGGCATTGCCGTGACAGGCGACGACCACGGACCTTCGCGGTTGCCGGCTCTGGCGCGTACCTGCACTTGGTACGCAGTGCCATTGGTCAGCCCGGTGGTGATGTCCAGGGAGGTGCCGGTAACCAACTGCTTCACCCATGCGCCCCACGTCGGATTTGTGGCGCAGGACCGAACCATCATCTCGGAGGGGGTCGCGTCGCAGGGCCGGTACCACACGTCATAGCCGGTGATGGCCGAACCGTTGGATCGCGGAACGATCCAATTCACTGTCAGCTGCTCGTCGCCCAGAGTCACCCTCGGTGTCGTGGGCGCCGCCGGCGCGCCTATTGGCGTTGTCCCATCATTGGCTTGCGGCACCGACCAGGGCCCCACGCCGTTGGCGTTGCGGGCGCGTACTCGCACTTGGTACTTCGTGCCGTCGGTCAGCCCAATGATGACCGTGGATCGGCTAGCGCTCGAATGGCCGTGCGGCAACCAGCTGCCCCACGTCGGATCGGAGGCGCAGGTCAGATCCGTCGCATCGGAGTCGGTCGCGGCGCACGCCCGATACTCGACGTCGTAGTCACTGATCGCCGCATCATGATCGTCTGGTTCATCCCAGCTGATGCCGATCTGGCGATCGTCCGGCGTCAATATCGGCGTGCTGGGAGCGTCAGGTACCGCAGCCGGCGTCGCTGACTTGATCAGCGACCAGCCACTGGGGCCGCTGCCACTCGTTGCCTTCACCCGCACTTGGTACTTGGTGCCGTTGGCCAGGCTGGGAATGGTCCTGGTGGTACTGGTGTCGGTGCTGGTGTCGGTATCCGTCGGAATCCAGTCCCCCCACTTTGGACTAGACGTGCAGTCCGTCGGCGTCGCCGTACACGCCCTGTGCTGCATGACGTAGCCGGTGATGGTCGAACCGTTCGCAGCTGACGCAGTCCAGGACACACTGAGCTGCTCGTGTGCAGCTTCCACGGTGAGACCAGTCGGTGTCGACGGCGCCGCCAGTGGGATGCCAGATGCGGAAGCAGACCACGGTCCCGGACCGTTGGCGTTGCGGGCCCGCACCCGCGCCTCGTACTCGATGCCATTGGTCAACCCGGTAATCGTCGTGGTGATTCCGTTGCCCGAATGGCTGCGCGACTTCCAATCACCCCATACGAACTCTTCGTCGGCGTCGCAGAAAAGAACAGCCGCGTCGGAGGTAGCGGCATTGCAGGCCCGATACTCGACGTCGTATCCCCTGATCGTCACCCCTTGGCCGCTCGGGGCGCTCCACGAAAGGCCGACTTGCCGGTTGGCCAAACTCATGGTCAAACCGGTGGGAGCGTCGGGCCGCACCGTCGGCGTACCGGACACCGTCGAGGACCATGGGCCGTCGCCCTGGTTGTTGGCGGCCAGGACGCGCACCTTGTAGGCCGTGCCATTGGTCAACCCGTCCAGCGTGTGCGTGATCGCGCCGGTGGTCTCGTCCGGGGTCGGGAGGCCTGGCGGGTTGTCGGGATCCCAGTTGGCATCGTTCGTGCAATCGGCCGTGCTCTGGCAGTGCTCAACCGTGTAGCCGGTGATGGCAGAGCCATTGGCTGCCGGAGGGGTCCATGTCACCATGAGCACTTCGTCGCCGGCGGTCAGCTTCGGCGTCGAAGGCTTCGCCGGCTTGCCGAGCGGCGTTTCGCTATCGGCTGTGGACCACGGCCCAAAGCCGTTGGTGTTGCGTGCCCGCACCCGGACCTCGTACTCAGTTCCGTTGGCCAAGCTGGTGATGTCCGTCGTGGTGCCCGTACCCGAATGGGTGCGCGTCCTCCAGCTGGCCCACGTCTGGCATTCGGGGGGATCGTCGTCCGACGTTGCGGTGCACGCCCGGTACTGCACGCCGTAGCCGGACACGTTCGAACCATTGCCGCTGGGTTCACTCCACGACATGGCGATCTGGCGATCACCGGGTGTCAGTACCGGCGGGCTGGGGGCGTCGGGCAAGGCCGTCGGCGTGCCCGACCTGCTCGAAGACCACGGGCCGTCGCCGAGGTCACTTACGGCCCGGACGCGCACCTTGTAGGCCGTGCCGTTGATCAAACTGGTGATCTCGTGCCTGGTATCTGTGCCCGAGCCACCGGCGTCACTCCAATCGGAGTCGTTGGCGCAGGTGCAGTACTCAACGTCATAGTTGGTGATACGTGACCCGTTGTCCGACGGCGCCGTCCACGTCACCACCAACTTCTCGTGGCCGGCCTCCACGGTCGGGGTGCTCGGCTTCGCTGGCACCGAGACCGGCGTGGCCTTTGCGGCTTCCGACCACGGCCCCGCACCGTTGGAGTTGCTGGCCCGTACCTCCACTTCGTACGCGGTGCCATTGGTCAGCCCAGTGATTGTCGCAACCTGGCCGGTACCCGAGTGACTGCGCGCTCTCCAACTGCCCCACGTCGCGTCAGTGTCAGGGACGCAGGTCAAGACCGAATTGTCGGAGTCGGTCGCCGTACACGCCCGGTACTGCACGTCGTAGTCGCGGATGGCCGACCCGGAGTCCGCGGGCTCGTTCCACTGCACGACGATCTGCCGGTTGCTCGCCGTCAGCGTCGGGGCACGCTCGAAACTGGGCAGCTGCGCGGGTCTCGCTGACTTGCTTTGTGACCAGCCGCTGACGCCCTTGCTGCTCGTGGCCTGAACTCGCACCTCGTGCTCGGTGCCGTTGGGCAGCCCCGTGATCGTGGTGGTGGTGTCAGTTCCGGAATGGCTGTGCTCAGTCCAGCTCCCACAGGTTGGACTCGTGGGACAGACCCGGTACTCCACTTCGTAGCCGTCGACCGTCCCGTCCCTCGGCGGAACCGACGCAACCCACGACACCTTCAACAGCCGGTTCGCCGGCTCCACGGTCAGGCCAAACGGCACCGAGGGCCTCGCCGTCTGCGCCAACGGCGTGCCGGATTGAGTCCGCGACCACGCGCCGAGCCCGGCGCTGTTGCGGGCCCTGACCTGCACTTGATATGTCGTGCCGTTGGTCAGCTCGGAGATGGTCGCGGTGGTGCGAGTGCCCGAATGGCTGTACGACCTCCAGGTGCCCCACGTCGGGCTGGCCGTGCAGGTCTTGTCAGCGGCCGTGCAGGCGCGGTACTGGATGGCGTAGCCGGTGACTTCGGGGTCGTCGTCGCTTGAGACATCCGAGGTCCTCGTGGGAGCGGTCCACGACACTGCCAATCCAGTGTTCCTGGAAGTCACGGTGACCGACGTGGGTGCAGCGGGCGGGTCCGTTGCGATGTCCGTCAGCCTGCCGTCCGCAGCGCGCACCGCGGTGTCGATTCGGTCAGACCCGCTCACTCGTTGGATCGTCGCCGAAGGGGCAAGGGTGCGCAGGCGGGCGTGCAGACTGGTGTCGAGCACCGCGCTCCCGCCCACGAGCACGATGGCGCTCGGCTGCAGCGCCTCGATGCGGCGTTCTGTGGGCGTCGTCAAAGAGTTCGTCCGCGAGTACAGCACCGCGGCGCCGCTGGTGATGGCCGCATATGCGGCAGCGACTCCGGTGTCCGCTGGACTCCACCCGTTGGCGATCACCACCGTCGTCGAGCGGTTCGGCGCAGCTGCTGCCGCGGTATCGGTGCGAGACGCGCCGCTGTGGCGCGCAATGCTGGGAAGCGAAGGAACGAGTTCGTGGACTCGATCGATGAGCGGCGCTGCGAGCACCGCTGTGCCTCCGACGAATTCGACCTGCGAGGGCTGCTGTTCGCGGATGATGCGTTCTGTCGGCTCGGTCAGGCTGTCAGCGGTCGCCAGCAGCACCGCGGCATCGGACCTCGTCGCCGCCAATATTGCTGCCACGCCCGCGTCGGCGGCGCTGTAACCGTTCGCCACAATGAACGTTGTCGCGGTGGAGGGAACCGCCTTCGCAGCCGTGTCGAAGCGATCCGTTCCCTCGACCCGTCTGACCGAACTGCGGCCAATCAGTTCGACCACGTCAGCTTCAACCCCGTTCGACAGCGCAGCGGTGCCGCCAATCAGAATCACCTTCGACGGTTGGTGATCTTCGATGAAGTTCGCTGTGCGCGTGGTCAGCTCTCTCGAACTCGCGTACAGCACCACCGCATCGGAGAGGCTGTCGCTCTCGAGGGCTGCGAGCGCCGACGCGACGGCCGAGTCAGCAGAACTCCAGCCGTTCGCTAGGACCACGGTGCCGATGGTCCGAGCCTGCGCCGACGCCGCGGGTGCCAGCACGGCTGCGATCAGCGCGAGAACAGCCAGAATCACCGTGCCGCCGCGCAGCCCTCGGTGCAGTGCGGGTCGGGTGTGCATCAGCCGCCCCACATGTGCGCGAGAGCCGCTCCAAAATCGTCGGCGCAGCCCGTTGAGCGATACAAAATGCGTCAATACAGGCATCACGCCGGACTCTATTTCTCGCCAGTTTGCGGGTCGGGGATGGCATCATCGCACCTCGCTCCTGACCAGCCCGCACGACTATTGACTGCGTCCGCCGCCGCCGCCGCGGTTGCACGCTGCCAGCCGCGCGGATTCAGGCCGCTGTCAGATCATGGAGACGGCGCGGCCCAGCAAGGCGAACAGCGGGTCCTTGGTGGCTTCGAGCGCAGCTGACACCTCTTCGTGGGAGATCTCGCCGTCGAACATGCCTGCGGCCATGTTTGCCACGACCGCCACGCCGGCGTAGGGGATGCCGACCTCTCGGGCCAGTGCAACTTCGGGGTAGCCGGTCATGCCCACGACACTGCCGCCGAGCTGGGCGTACATGCGGATCTCCGCGGGCGTCTCGAAACGCGGGCCGTTGGTGCAAACGTAGGTGGCGGTCGGCGCCATGTCGATGCCCTCGGCGGCTGCGGCATCGATGAGCACCGCACGCGACGCGGGGTCATACGGAGCCGACATGTCGGTGTGGACGACGTCTCCGGGCTGGTCGTGGAACGTCGCATCGCGGCCCGTGGTGAACTCCAAGTAGTCGTCGAGCAGCATGAACGAGCCGGTGCCCCACTCGGGCACCATTGACCCGACGACGCTGACGGCCAGAATGCAGACTGCGCCGAGGTCGCGCAGGGCAGCGATGTTGGCTCGGTAATTGATGGCCGATGGCGGGATTGAATGATCGCCGCCGTGGCGTGGCACAAACACGATCTTGCGCCCGTGCCACCGTCCTGTCATCGCAGAGGCGTCGCCCCACGCGGTAGGCACCACCAGGTGCTCTGCATCTTGAAATCCGGGCAACTCGTAGAAGCCAGTCCCGGCAATGATGCCGACGGGCCCGAGGGAATCGGGGGAATCGACGTCGATGTTGTCAGTCACGTTCCCGACTCCCTTGCCAGCCGTTGCGCTCGATGCTGCACTTCGAACCGGGCCCGTGCCTCGTCGACGGTCAAGCAGACCCGCCCGGCAACCACGCGCTCGCCGCTCACCCAGACATCGGTGACGTGGCGGCTGCCGCCAGACCAGGCCACGTGGGCGATCAATTCCTGGGGCGAGGTGACCGGGACGAACGCAACGTCGTCAATGTCGAGCCGGATCATGTCGGCCCAGCGGCCGGGCTCCAGCACTCCGGTATGCAGTCCCAGCGCCTCGGCGCCGCTACGGGTCGCCATCGTGATGACCTGCTGTGCGCTCATCACCGTGGGATCGAGTGCGGTGACCCGGGCCAGCAGCGATGCGATCTTTATCTCTTCCCACAGGTCGAGGTCGTCGTTGGACGCCGGTCCGTCAGTCGCAAGCGCCACGGTGATGCCGCGCTCAAGCATTTCGGGCACCCGCGCTACACCCGAGCCCAGCTTCATGTTGCTGACCGGACAGTGCGCCACAGCGACACCAGTCGATTCGTAGATGTCGAGGTCGGCATCGTCGAGCCAGACGCTGTGAGCAGCCAGCACCCGGCCCTCCAGCACGCCGGCCACGGCAAGAAGCTGCGGAACGCTCGCGCCGCCGTGCGCAGCGGACAGCTCGTCGCCCTCGGTGCGCGTCTCGGCCAAATGGAGGTGCAGCAGGGTGTCCCTGTCGCGAGCTGCAGCAGCGACTTCGGCGCAGGCCCCGATACCAAGGTCATAGGCCGAGTGCGGAGCGAAGCCGATCGTGACAAGGCCATCCGAATCATGTTCGGCAGCGTGAAAGCGGGCAATGTCATCGACGCGGCGGGCGACACTGCCGTCGGTGTCGGCATGAAACACCGACAGCACGCCCGGACACATCACCAGTCGAATGCCGGCCCCGCGGGCCGCATCGGTGACAGCCTCCTCGTAGGAGTACATCTCGCACGTCGTGGTCACGCCTGAACGCAGCATCTCGACCGAGCCCAGCGCCATCCCCCACCACACGTCATCGGCCCGCAGCCGGCCTTCGCGCGGCCACATCACCTCGGTGAGCCACGCCATCAGCGGCAGCCCGTCACCGGCGCCGCGCACCAGCGTCATCGGCGTGTGCGCGTGAGTGTTGACCAGGCCTGGCATCAACAGCCCGCCCAAGTTGATCACCGGCGCATCGGTTGCCGGCGCATCAGCCGCGGCACCCACCCAGGCGATGCGGCCTTCGGGTCCCACGTCGACCGCTCCGCGTTCGATCATCGAGAAGTCCCCGTCGCAGGTCAGTAAGACATCGGCGACGTACCTGGCGCCATCGGATTGAAGCTGCACGTCCTCATCATCGCAGCCGCAGCTGATAACCCGGCATCGCACAGCTCCATGCCAGAATCGGCGGCCGTGACCCTGTTCGCACAGCGGGTGTTCGACTCGTTCGCCAACGGCTCCGCTTATGCGGCGCTGGCAGTCGCTATCTCGATGGTGTTCCGATCGACCGGCGTGCTGAACCTCGCGCAGGGCAAGCTGGCCATGCTGTCGGCTTATATCGCCGTGGTATTCGCCTCGGGGCCTGACCCGACGGTCGCCTTCTCCGGCTGGCTCGCACCGTTCGCTACGCCGTGGCCTATCTGGGCGGCCGTCGCCGGAGCAGTAGTGGTGTCCGCGGCCCTCGGCGCTCTGCTCGAGGTCACCGTGATCCGGCCGATGCGCGGCGATCCGGTGCCGACCATCGGGGCAACATTGGGGCTGTACCTGCTCGTCGCTGTATTCGTCAGCAAGCACTTCGGCGGCCGGACGAGGTTCTTGGGGTCGCCGTTCCCTCAGGAGCACACCGACCGCTTCGACATCGCCGGCGCGCGGCTGTGGTTCGACACCTTGGGCGTGACGGTGACGCTGCTCGCTGTGCTGGGGCTTCTCGCGCTCATCCAGCGCTCCACGAAGATCGGCATGGCATTCCGGGCGATCACCTCAAACCGTGACAGCGCGACCCTCGTTGGCATCCGTGTCGAGAGCATCGTCATGGGGGGCTGGGCCATCGCCGCGGCTCTGGGAGCCGTCGCTGGGGGCCTTATAGCCGGACAGATCAACGTCCGGCCGCCCATGATGGATCGGCTGCTGATCTTCGGATTGGCCGCCGCCACGCTGGGCGGCCTGCGCAGTCCCGGCCTGGCACTCGTCGGCGGCTACCTGTTCGCATTTGCCGAGACCATGATGGCCGGCTACGTCGGGTTCATCGACAGCCAGGTGACCCTCGTGTGGGCACTGGCCGTGCTGATTGTCGTGCTCGCCGTTCGTCCCAACGGGCTGGTGCGCCGACGATCGCCCCGGATCGGGCTGAAGACATGAGCGAGTTCGACAACGCCGACGACGGCACAGACGACGACCTCGACAACGGCGAACAGCAAGCGACCGAGCCGCTCGTGTTTCGCATCGAGAGGTTCGCCGAACCCGCAGCGACCGAGGCCGAGATTGCGCTGCCCATATTGCCGGGTGAGGTCGCCGCCGAGACAGCAGCCGAGCCCATCGCGGCAGCAGCGGACGAGCCGGCCGAAGACGCAGCAGCGGACGAGTCGGCCATCGACACAGCAGTGGACGAATCCGCCGACGACGCAGTCCCCGACACGGGCGACGTCAGCGATCCCGATGTCGAGCCCTCGAGCCACTCGATTCCCGGCCTAGCCGATCCGCAGCCCGAAGCGACCCCGCAAGATCCCCTGATCACGTTTGAGGCACCGCCGCCCGGTACGAGATCCCCCGACTTGGCACTGGACGAACACGAAGCCTCTCTGGCCGCCACCCCCCCGCCGACCGACGCTCACGACGATGAGCCAACAACTGCCCAGGAAGCCGTCGGCGGCGGCCGTCCGCAGTCGGCGCGACGAGCTCTTACGGGCGTCGCTCTCGCGGTGTTCGCCGCGCTCGCCATCGCCACGCCGATAATGGCGTCGCCCATCTTCGTCACCGACGTGACACAGCTCGCCGCATTGACGCTGACATTTGCCGGCTTGTGGCTGCTGACCCATCGCTTGGGGCTGCTGTCGGTCGGCCACGGCGCCCTGACTGGCTGCGGCGCGGTAGCAGCACTCCACTCGGTGAACGATTTCGGTTTCCCGCCGTCACTCATGCCGATCGTCGGATTCGTGGCGGGCTTCGCTGTCGGGGCACTCTTGGCCATCCCCGCGCTGCGCCTGCCGAAGGCCTACCTGGCGCTGCTGACACTCTCTGCGGCCGTCGTATTCCCGATCGTGCTCCGCCAGATCGACGGTCCGCTGCCCGTGACGCTGGACGCGGAGTTCTTGCCTCCCGCATGGACTGGTGTCGACGCTCGTGACGAGCACATCTGGGAGTTCTGGTACGTCGTCATCTGGGTCGTTGTCGTCATGTGGCTGCTGCATCGCCTGCTTTCGGGCCCCGTGGGCCGCGCCATCATCGCGACGCGGGACGACCCAACCGCTGCCGCAGCCTTCGGCGTGTCGGTGTATCGGCTGCGGCTCACCGGGGTAGCCCTCAGCAGCGGCCTCGCCGGGATAGCCGGCGGACTGCTCGTGGTCCCCGTCAACTTCACCGACCAGGCCCAATACCCTGAAGAGCTGTCGATCAAGTTGTTCGCACTGACCATCGCGTTCGCAAGCACCGCCATCGGCGGCAGTGGTCTGCTGCGAACCGTCCCAGCGTCGGCAGTCCTGGTGCTGCTGCCTGTATGGCTCGTTGATCGCGAAGGCTGGGTGACCGAAGCCGGCTGGAGTGGTCTCGTCAAATCTGAGTACTTCTTCTATGCGGCGCTGTTGCTGGTGGCCGCCTATGTGCGCAGCTATCGAACACGAGGACTGCGAGCAGGCGTCTGAGTTCGGGGATGAACGACGTCGCAGCTGCCCAGCGCTGGGATGCTGCGTACGCGGACGTCCATGAACCCGGTCGACCCTCGGAATTCGTGACCAGGCATGCCGAACTGCTGGTGGACTGCCCGACGGCACTCGACTTGGCAGGAGGCACCGGGGGCACGGCGCTGTGGCTGGCAGCACGCAGCATCTCCACGACGCTCGTCGACGTTTCGGGCCGTGCACTCGAGATCGCCCGCAGCGCCGCCGCCGAGAGCAACATCGCGCTCCACACGGTTCGTACAGATCTCGAATCCGATCCCCCGCCGACTCGGACCGAATTGGCCGTGGGCGCCTCAACGTCACGTTCAAAACACGGGTGGCACGCGCTGGTGTGCTCGGATTTCTTCCATCAGCCGTTGCTCGTGGCGCTGGCGAGCTATCTGGTGCCCGGCGGCATCGCCTTCGTGGTTGTTGCAACCGTCGACAATCTGCAGCGAAATCCTCGCCCAGGCCGTCGATACCTCGTCGAGCGGGGCGAGCTTCCGGGCCTGTGCGAGGGGCTGGAGCCGATCAGTTTCGCCGAGGATTGGTTCGGCGGCCGCCACGAAGCGCGCCTCGTGGCGCGCCGGCCTGGCTGAATGGGCTCAGCTGAGCAGCCAGTCTGCGGGCGTCGCGGCGGAGTCGGCGAACAGGCGTGACTGGAAGCGCCGCATGCCCGACAGCCACCGGTCGATGTCCGACGCTTTGCGCTCGCGGTAGGTCTGCACCTCGGGATGCGGCAGCACCAAGAAGCGTTCTTCGGCCATTGCGTCGATGACGGTCTGGGCCAGCTCTGAGGGCTGCAGGACGCCGTCGCCAGCCGCAGCGCCTGGCGTCCCCCGTTCGCCGTCCCCGTTGCCGGTTCGATCAGGACTGTTGGCCAAGATGTTCGTCTCGACGGCCTGCGGGCACAGCATCGACACCACGATGCCCTTGTCGCCATAGGTGATCGACAGGAACTCGCCCAGCGACACTGCAGCGGCCTTGGTAACGGCGTACTGCAGCGAGCCGAGCTGCGTGAGCAGCCCCGCCGCCGAGGCCGTGTTCAGCAAGTAACCGCCGCCGCCCTGCACCATCACGGGCACGGCCGCACGGGCGGCGTACACGTGAGACATCACGTGCACCTCCCACATGCGCTGGATCTCGTCGTTGGAAACTTCGAGCCCGCCCTGGGTCACGTAGCCGGCGTTCGAAACGAACACGTCGAGCGCGCCATGCGCGGTCACGGTGTCCGCGACGACCGCCTTGATGGCTTCCTCGTCGGTGACGTCGAGACCGACGGCGGTGCCACCGACGCGATCAGCCACGGCCGCCGCGCCCGCTTGGTCGCGGTCGACCACGACGAGCGCTCGCGCCCCCTCGGCATGAAATCGCTCGACCAATGCCTCGCCGATCCCGCTCGCTCCACCAGTGACGACGGCAACCTTGCCTGCAAGTTCCATGGCCCCGCAGCGTAACCCCCGGTGCCAGAGCCGCCCCGAGTCGACGAACCCAATTCGTGGGGCCCGCAGGCCCGGTGCGTGAACCGCCTCGCGGTGTCAGGCTGTTGCGGCCCGAGCGCGGGTAGAGGAGGGAAACGTGGCAGCACCGCTGGACGATGTAAAGGTGATCGAGGTGGACAGCTGGATGGCCACGCCGTCGGCGGGGGCCATCCTGGCGGACCTCGGCGCGGACGTCATCAAGGTCGAGCCGCTCGACGGCGATCCCGCTCGGGGATTCAGCCGTCCGGCCAAGCTGCCGCCCGAGATCAAGGATTACGACTTCCAGTTCGACGTGGACAACCGGGGCAAACGCTCCATCGCGGTGGATTTGGGTTCGCCTGTCGGGCGTGACGTGGTCCATCGCCTGATCACCGGTGCAGACGTATTCATGTGCAACCTGCTCATTCACCGTCAGGAGCGTTTTGGCCTCGACGCTGCAACGGTCACCGCGGTGAACCCGCGCATCGTTCACGCGACGCTGACCGGCTACGGCACGACCGGCCCCGAGGCGTGGCGGCCCGGCTACGACGTCACTGCGTTCTTTGGACGGTCGGGAATCTACGACGCCATGCGCGAGGGACCCGACGGCGCGGTTCCGATGGCCCGTCCCGCCCAAGGCGACCACACGACGGGTCTCGCACTGGTCGGCGCCGTGCTGGCGGCACTCCGGATGGCGGAACGAACCGGCGAGGCCCAAGTGGTGGAAACCTCGCTATACGAAACCGCCGTGTGGACACAAGCCTCCGATTACGCCATCACCGCGATGGACAAGGCGCCGCTGCGCCAGCGCGCCCGAGAGAACATGATCATCCCGACCGCCAATCGCTACCCGTGTGGAGACGGCAAGTGGGTGGTGTTCAACATGCCCCAGGACAGCGCCTGGCCGCTGCTGTGCCGGGTCATCGAACGACTCGACTGGCTCGAAGACGAACGGTTTGCCGAAATCCGCGGCCGTTTCGCGCACATGCCCGAGATCGTCGCTGGCATCGACGAGGCACTGGCCCACCGCACCCGCGACGAGTGGGGCGAGATCTTCGATGCCGAGGGCATCATCTGGGGCCCAGTTCTCGCACTGCATGAGGTAGCCGACGACCCGCAAGCTGAAGCGCTCGGCCTGTTCCCGACACTGCGGAGCCCGGACATCGGCGACTACCGCAGCGTCGGGATCCCGATGCGGTTCGCAAATGCCGACGTCGGTCCGCGAGGGCCAGCGCCCAAGCTCGGCGATCACACCCGCGAGGTGCTGGCGAACGCCGGAATGTCCAACAGCGAGATCGACAGTCTCTTGGCCGAGGGTGCGGTCCGGGACAATTCGGTCAACTAGAGCGCTCCGGGGAATACGACCGCTTGCCGGTCCTGCCGAACGCTCACTAAGTTCGTTCGCAGAGGTTCACCCCAGGAGGTGTCCAAGATGCGACATGTGCTCATCGTGGCGAATCAGACGCTGATCGGCAGTCACCTGCACGAACGGGTCGAGCACATCTTGGCGCTGGATCCTGACACCCGCTTCCACATCGTCGTGCCCGCGACCGGTGCGAACGGCCCCGACCCGGGGCGTGCACTTGCGGGCGCCCGCCGCCGGCTCAGCCAAGCCTTCGAGGCGCTCGACGACATCGGCGTCAGGGTGACGGGTGAAGTCGGACCCTCGCACCCTGTTGTCGCCGTCAACCTCGCTATCGACCGGTTGAGTCCCGACCTCATCATTTTGAGCACGCTGCCTGCCGGAGCGAGCCGATGGCTGCACTTGGATTTACCGCGTCGGTTGCACCGCCGCTTCGGCGTGCCCGTCGAGCTCATCCAGGCCGAGACTCAAACCGTCGACAGAGCCGGATCATTCGAACCGTCCGCGCTGCACACTCCCGATGACACCGTTCACGTGCTGCTGGCAGAAGAGAACGCACACGATGTCGACGTGCTGACGCTCGCGTTCGCCGAGGCCGGCACGCGCAACCAGGTGCGGGTTGCCCACGACGGCGCCAATGCGCTGGCATTCATGCGCACGGTCGGATCGTCCGAGATCGATCTGGTGCTGTTCGACCTGAAGCTGCCGGTGGTGAGCGGCTTCGACCTGCTAGCGGAAATCCGCGCCAGCGCTGAGTTCGACAAGGTGATGATGGTGGCGCTCACCACCGACGAAGCTGCCGACGATCGCGCCCGTGCCTACGACCTCGGCGCCGATGCGTTCGTGATGAAGCGCCCCGACTGCAGCCAGATGGCCCACGTCATCGACGACCTGCTGGCCGAGGTCGCTGGCTAACCGGCGACAGGCAAGCACAGGCCGGCTAGTCGGAGGTCGCCGCAGCATCGCGGGCCGCGACTGCGACGTTCATCCCGCCCGGGAAGCCCATCTCGGGCGGCGCCTCGACTTGGCTCTGCAGCACCCAGCCCAGCCTGCCCTGCTGGTCCGCAATCTCCGAATGGCAACAGGCGAGGCCTTGGGGGGTGGAATCGGTTGCCGAGTCGAACAGGATCCACTCCCCGACCGGTTCACGCAGCAGCTGCAACGTGACATCGGTGTTGATGTACGCGCCGCCGCTCGGCGAGTAGTCCCAGCCGACCGCTGCACCGAGATCGCACAGGGTCGCGACACGGCCGAACGGCGTGGTCATCTCGCCTGCCATGAGCTCATGGTCGAGCCGGATCCACGTCAGACCGCGCCCGGGCTCTTCGGTTGACCCATCGACGAACCGAATGTCGACGCCGTCTGCGTTGAAGCCTGGTCTCGGGTACTCGATCTCGGAGTGCGCTCCCGGATCGGCTCGTTCGAGCGGGATCGGCGGCAACTCTTCGCCGCCGCTCGGAGTCTGGTGAGCGCCCGCAGCGGCGACGGGAATCGTGGGCGCGAGCCACTGCGACGAGGCGCGCGCGACCAGACGGCAACCAGCGAGAGGGTCGGCCGCTCGCCAGGGAGCCTCGACAGCGCGCAGCTCGGCCTCGATCACCGAGGTGCGCCGGCCCGGTTTCACTGCGCGCGCCGCCACCGCGTACTGCGCCATCGGCATGCCCGAGAGAATCTCGACGGTGAGACGGCTGCAGATCTGGTTCGTATTGCCGAGCCGCCGCATCTCAGTCTCGACCGCCCAGCCCAGCAGCCCGCAGATAGCTCCACCGTGCATCACGTGATTGGTCCACGGACCGCGCGTCAACTCGGTCGCGCGTACTCCGCCGGGCACCGGAACGAACAGCGCCGGCGGCATCGCCGCTGGTCGGAGAGATTCGCCTGAAGCACCGGAGCTGCCGTTCGACGGGCGCCCCGATCCGGATGCACTGTTCACCACGGCGACAAGCTAGGTGGCAGGATGGTGGCTCGCCGGTTCGAGAAGCTGGCCGTGCACGTTCGGGAGGGGGTGCAGTGACCGACACCGCTGTGTCCGCACCGCCTGCACGGAGGTCGCTTCTCATCCGCGTGCACCCGCTTGGTTGGGTCGCCGCTGCCACCATTCTGCTCGCCGTCGGAGCGCGACTCTTCTGGGACACCGGGTACTGGATCGGCAACTTGGCCTGGTGGAACTGGCTGGTGCTCATCGGAGCCGCCGCCGCAAGCCTGTGGCACAACGGCCTCGACCGTTTGCGCCGCGGCATCGAAGCGGTAGCCACCGGCACCAAGACAGCGGCGTGGATCCTCGCGTGGCTGGTCTTCTTCCTGCAGCTGTTCAATGTCATCACTCGCTACGGCAATGACCTCGTGGCCACCGACATCCTCTTCGGCGAGACAACGAGCCTGGCGTGGCAGTCATTCGGCCTGATGTTCCTGCTCGGCATGAACTACGGCGTCCGCGAAGGAGTGAACCCGCGCATCGACTTCTGGTGGGCGAACTTCAGCAACAAGCGCAAGGCGACGCTGGATTTCGTGATCCACTCAGCGCTGCTGCTGCCGTTCGTCGTGATGGCGTTCCGCATCCTCAAGGGCTACGCAGCCACGTCGCTGGGCCGCCGATTCAACGGCGATTGGCCGAGCGGCTGGCGTGTCTGGGAGACGTGGGAGGACGCCGTGGACGCGGGAGGCCTGCCGGTCGGCCGATCAAGGTGATGCTCCTCGTCGCGTTCGTGCTCTTTGGCATGCAGATTCTGGCCGAGGTCATCAAGACCGGCTTCGTGATGCTCGGCGACGACAAGCGCGGCAAGATCGTCGAGCTGGAAACCCCCCTGCGAGTCGAGTAGCGGCCACATGAGTCAGCTTTTGGGGGTCATCAGCTCAGACATGGGCGTCTTCTTGGCGTTGACGATGTTCATCATCTTCATGGCCATGATCCTGACGGGCTACAACGTCGCGTTCTCCTTCGCCTCGACGGCGCTGGCCTTCGCATTTCTCGGCGACATGACGGGCACGTTCGACCCCGCCACGCTCAACACGCTGCCGGCGCGCTGGTTCGGTGCGATCAGCGACTCGACGTTGCTCGCGGTGCCGCTGTTCGTGCTGATGGGAGCGATCCTCGAGAGATCGGGCATGGCCGAACGGCTGCTCAACGCCGTCGGGATGCTGATGGGCGCGTTGCGAGGCGGCGTCGCCGCCGCGGTGGTGCTGGTGGGAACGCTGCTGGCAGCTGCCACCGGCGTCGTGGCGGCCACGGTGATCGTGATGGGCCTGCTGTCGCTGCCCGCAATGGTGCGGCTCGGCTACGACAACAAGCTGTCCACAGGTGCCATCATCGCGTCGGGCACTCTCGCGCAGCTGCTTCCTCCGAGCATCGTGCTGATCCTGCTGGCGCAGCAGATCGGCGTCGGCGTCCTGGGCCTGTTCGCAGGAGCATTGCTGCCGGGTTTGCTGCTGAGCGGGCTGTACGTGGTGTACGTGCTCGGCGTGTCGTGGTGGAAGCCCAATATGGGGCCCGCGATGCCGCCCGAAGAGCGGACGCTGCCCGGCAATCCCTCGTTGAAGACCAAGATCCAGATCGCAGCGCTGCTGGGCTTCATGGTCGGCTGCGTCATGCTGCTGGCCAACATGCGTGTGGCGGCCATCGCTGCGTCGTTCACGTTCGTCGTCTGCTTGGCGATCCTGTCGTTCACACGGATGCTGGCGGCCGAAGTGCTCATCGCCATCGTGCCCATCGTGGTGCTCATCCTGGGCGTGCTGGTGTCCATCTTCCAAGGCATCGCCACACCGTCGGAATCAGGGGCGGTGGGTGTGTTCGGCGCGCTGGCGCTGACCGGTCTGAACTGGCTCTTCGACCGCTTGCTCCTGGCCGAGGGCGCAACGCACATCACGCCGAAGTGGCCACTGAGCCGCGCCGCTGCGATCGAAGCCGGCAACTCCACTGCAAACGTCGTGATCTTGGTGATGACGCTGCTGTTCAGCTCGACGTTCTTCAGCGCCATGTTCTTCCAGCTGGGCGGCTCCGATCAGATGTCGCAATGGCTGACCTCGATCGGCGGCGGCAAATGGGGCTTCGTCCTCGTTGCGATGGTCGCCGTGTTCTTGTTGGGCATCAATCTCGAATTCCTCGAGATCACCTTCATCGTCGTGCCGATCTTCGTGCCCGCAATGGAATTGCTGGGCTTCACCCAGGACGAGAAGGTCTGGTTCGCCGTGCTGATGGCAGTGAACCTGAACATGGCGTTTATCTCGCCGCCCGTGGGCTTCTCGCTCTTCTATCTCCAGAGCGTGGCACCGCCCGAGGTCAAGACCGCCGACATCCACAAAGGCGCGTTCCCGTTCATGGGACTGCAAGCCATCGCGCTCGTCATCCTCGGACTCTTCCCCGGCATCACGTACACCTCCCTCGAGCTATTTGGCTGACGCTCGCCTTGCCGTAGAGGGGAGGACTGCGCGCGTGCTAATTTCGTGCCGAGCGACAGGCGCGCCCCGGCGCATGCCCTCGCTGAGGGGGAGGACCGAGAAGTGACCATTCAGCAGGACGACCACCTCGAGACTGCAACGATGCCAGATGGCGACGACAGTTTCGACCGACGATCGTTTCTCAAGGCCGGACTGGGCGTCGCAGGCTTCGCAGCCGCCACAGCGGTGCTTGGAGCGTGCTCGTCGGACGACAGCGGCGACGCAGCCGCACCCACAACTCAGGGTGTGGGCGAATCTGATGCCCCGGCGACATCTGTAGCGCTCACGCAGGACGCACCCGAGCTCGTGTGGGAGATGGCCACGAGCTGGCCGGTCGCCCTCGTGACGCTGTTCGGCTCAGCGCAATTCTTTGCGAACGAGGTGAGCCGGCTCACCGGCGGCAAGTTCCAGATCAATCCTCGACCAGCGGGCGAGATCGTGGGCGGACTCGAAGTGCTGCCCACCGTGCGCGATGTCGGTGTCCAATCAGGCCACACGGCGTCCTACTACTACGTGGGTCTCAGCCCCGTGCAGCAGTTCGGCACGGCGGTTCCGTTCGGCCTCACGCAGCGCCAGCAGAACGCATGGCTCTACAAGGGCGGCGGCTTGGAGATGCTCAACGAGTTCTACGCGGAGGAGCACGGCATCATCGCCTTTCCCGCCGGAGGCACGGGCTGCCAGATGGGCGGCTGGTTCACCAAGGAACTCAACACCGTTGCCGACCTGCAGGGCCTGAAGATGCGCATTCCAGGGCTCGCAGGCCGCGTGCTGCAGAACCTTGGCGGCGAGCAGGTG
Organism: Candidatus Poriferisodalis sp.; assembly: GCA_965226645.1. Classification (GTDB taxonomy): domain Bacteria; phylum Actinomycetota; class Acidimicrobiia; order Acidimicrobiales; family Poriferisodalaceae; genus Poriferisodalis. Next base: position 298,955 of record CBDDDL010000003.1, on the reverse strand, counting down.
ACCCTGCCAGGCGGCGAGATCCTGCCAGCGATCCAGCAGGGCGCCATCGACGGAGCCGAGTTCGTCGGTCCTACCGACGACCTGATCCTGGGCTTGGACCAGTTCGACGGCGATCTGTTCTACTACCACCCGGGCTGGTGGGAGCCGGGCACCGCAGTCGAGGTCCAGTTCCCGCTGTCGCTGTGGAACGATCTGCCCGCCGAGTACCAGGCGGCCATCGAAATCTCTGCGGCATCGGCCAACATCAACACGATCGCCGACTACGACGTGCGCAACCAGGCCGATCTGCAGCGGGTAAAGGAGTTCGCGAGCATTCGCGAGTTCCCCGCAGAACTCATGGCCGCTTTCAAGGAAGAGACCGAGAACGTGCTCGACGATGTCGCGGCCGAGGATGCTCGGTTTGCCGCCATCTTGGAGCCGTGGCGGGCCTTCCGCGATGGCATCTCCGAGTGGCACAGCCTGGCCGAGCGCTCATACCTGACCCAGCAGTCGCAGATCTAGCTCCTGATAATTCGGGCTAGCGCAAGCTGCTTGGCCGCTTCTGCGAAGCACGAGTGTCAGCGGGCCTGAGAGCGCCTGGCGCGTAGGGTGCCGTCGTGCATCCGTTCAGATTCGCGGTCCAATACGGCAAGCCCGAGAGCCCGGCCGCGTTCCGCGAGATGGCGCGCAAGGTTGAGGATCTTGGCTACTCCACCTTGTACTGCCACGACCACTTCTGGGACAGCTGGTCGCCGATCGTGCATCCCGCCGTCGCAGCGGAGATCACGACAACACTGCGGGTCGGCACGCTGGTGTTTGCTGCCGACTATCGCCACCCTGCGGTGCTAGCGAAGGATTTCGCCACGCTCGACTTGCTTGCCGAAGGTCGAACTGAGTTCGGGATTGGTGCCGGCTGGCTGACTGAGGACTACGAGCAGTCGGGCATCGGGCTGGACCGGCCCGGCGTACGCATCGACCGGATGATCGAGGCCCTCGAGGTCATCAAGGGACTGTGGAGCGGCGAACCATTCGATTACGACGGAGAGCACTACCAGATCTCGGGGATGGTCGGCCGGCCGCTGCCGCACACGCCAGGCGGGCCACCGGTCATCATCGGAGGCGGCGGCAAACGGGTGCTGTCTGAGGCGGCCCGCTTGGCCGACATCATCAGTTTGAACCCGAATCTGCGGGAAGGCACCGTGGGAGTGGACGCAGCGCGCAGCTCGGTGGCCGAGAAGTTCGCCGAGCGACGCCAATGGATCGCTGATGCCGCGGGTGAGCGATTCGCCGATATCGAGATCCAGCTCAACACGTTCATCGCGCTCGTGACCGAAGATGCCGACAGCATTCTGGAGCAGTTCGCACCCGGCTTTGGTCTGACACTGGAGGAGGCGCGTGATGCGCCCTTGGTGCTGGCAGGCACGGTGGACGACATCTGCGAGCAGCTGCACCATCACCGTGAGGCCTACGGCGCCAGCTACATCGTCATCCACGATCCCGAAGTCGACGCCATGGCACCGGTGGTAGCCCGCCTGGCGGGCACCTGAGCTGAGCGCCGCAAACACATGGGCGGCCGGCAGCGGCCGGCCGGGACTTGGGTTCAGCTTGACGATGCCGCTGCCGGCGGGCCGGACGTAACGCCGGTCGAGGCAGCAGCCAATCCGGCACCTGGTGCAATCGCTGCGGCCTCCGGCAGCATGCCAATACCCAAGAAGCCCTCGATGCGCGACAGCCGCTGGCTGTTGTCGGCCACAACGGCGCGCAAGGCAGCAATCTCAGCTCGCAGCTCCGCGAATTCCTGCTTCAGCTCGGCCCGCAGCGATGCTATGGAACGCTGCTGGTACCAAACCAGTCCCAGGATGCCCACAGCCAATGTGACGAGTTGCACGATGTCCATGACGCTTGCGCTCCCCACGTCTCCGAAATTAGCACGGCACCTTAACGTGTCGGTTGTCATGAGCATGGAGATATATTGAAAACTATTGAAATATATTACCCTTGAGAGTTCCAAGAGGGCAGACCGTATTGCTGTGACACCCCTGACCTAGCTTGCATCTCGTGGTCACCTCCGAGACGGCGAACGAGCAACCCTCCGGTGACGGCGTGCGGCAGGGCCATGGCTTCCGACTGGTGCCAGTCGGATTTGGGGCGGAAGCCCGCGAGGCGCTTGCCCAATTCGTGGCACGGGCCAAGGCCGCCGATCCGCTTGCTGCGGTCACGGTGGTGGTGCCGTCGAACTACACGGGTCTGTCATTGCGACGGGAACTCGGCGGCACCAGCGGCGGGGTCGCCGTGCTCGAAACGCTCACCATCGCAGAGCTGGCCGACCGCCTGGGAGGCTCGTTGCTGCAGCGCTACGGGCGGCGACCGGTGAGCGACATGGCGGTAGCAGCGGCCATGCGCATCGCACTCGGTGAAGATCCCGGTCCGTTCGGTTCTGTCGCCGGCCACCACCAGACCGCTCGCGCGCTGGGTCGCACCTACCTGGAGCTGCGTGATCTGTCGGCGTCTCAGCTCGAGGTCGTTGCCAGCAAGTCGCCGAGAGCCGGCGGCGTGGTGAACATCTGCCGGCGAGTTCGAGCGTCACTGCGGCCGGGCTGGTACGACGAATTCGACCTCATGTCCGCTGCTGCGGATCAACTCGGCTCGCTCGATGCGCTCCCGCCCGAACTGGGCAGCATCTGCGTGTACCTGCCTCGCAGACTCAACCAGCACGAGACTCGCCTGCTTCGTGCGCTCGGCAGTGCCCCGGCTAACGCGCGTGTCGAGGTGCTCGTCGGGCTGACGGGCAGCGACAACGCAAATGCGGTGGCGAAAGGCGTCTGCGCACGGCTCGACATCGAATCGCCGGCCCTCGACGATCGGCGCACCGACGACCTACGCGTCGTGTCCTGCGCCGACCGGATCGTGAGCGTCACCGATGCCGACACCGAAGCCCGCACCGTGGTGCGCGACGTGCTCGCTGACCTCGACGAAGGCGTCCCGCCGGGCAGGATCGCTGTGTTCTTCGGTGCGGCCGAGCCGTACGGCCGGACACTCGAGGATCAATTCGCTGCCGTCGGCGTCGCCACGTACGGCAATACCGCCCGAACGCTTGCAGAGTCGATCTACGGGCGATTCGCGCTGGGCCTCGCCGCACTGGCCGACGCCCATCTCGAAGAGCCTCGCCTTGAGCGCCGAGACGTGTTCGATTTGCTCGCCGGTGCGCAGGTGCCCCGCCACCGTCACGGCGAACCCGACACCGATCGGATGGGCGACGAGCATTTCTTTGTGCCTGACTCAGCATGGGAGCGCCTCGCTCGGGCTGCGCACGTGGTCGGCGACGACTGGTCGAGGAGGTTGGAGCGCTATGCCGGGGAGCAGCGCGGGCGCGCTGTGCAAGAGAAGTCCAGCGACGATCCCAGCCCCGCCCGATGCCGGTGGCTCGAACACGAAGCTGACGAGTGCGATGCGGCCTCGGCGTTCATGGCAGAGATGCGCGAGCGTCTCATCGACGGACGCAGGCGGCACACCTGGCGGGGTCTGTGCGACTGGATGCAGTCCTCGCTGCATCGATACTTGGGTGCGGTGGGCCGGGCGCGCTGGATTCAGGACTGGCCCGAGTGGGAGATCACCGCCGCAGAACGCGTCGAGGGCGTGCTCGAACGGCTTTCCGACCTCGGCGCGATAGAACCGCGCGTCAGTTTCGACACCGTGTACCAAGCGCTGGAAGCCGAACTCGCACAGCCGCACGGCCGCAGCGGTACCGAGGGCATGGGCGTCTACGTCGGCCCGCTCGCCGGCGCTCTCGATGTCGCCCCCGACCGGAGCTACATCGTCGGGCTGGCCGAAGGCATCGTTCCCCCACGACCCCAGCCCGACAGCCTCGTCAACGACGACGAGCGGCGGTCATTGGATGGCGCGCTGAAGCTGCATGCCGACGCCGCAGCCGAGAGTCACCGGACCTTGCTCGCCGCGATTGCCGGTACTCAGGAGCACTGCACGCTGCTGGTGCCGCGCGGCAACCTGCGTCAGAACGCGGACTACGTGCCTTCCCGCTGGCTGCTCGACACTGCGCGCCGGCTCGACACCACCGATCGCTACTTCGCCGACGGCTACCTCGACGCAGAGAACCTGAGGGACGCTGCGCTCGATCACGGGGTGTCCGGAATTGTCGAACAGCCATCGTTTCTGAGTGCAATTCGCTCACGCAGCTTTCCCGCCGCGCCGTGGGAGTACGACGCGGCGAGCCTGCTCGCATCGAGCCCCGCAGAGTTGGGTCGGCGACAGCACCCGATGTTCGCCGATCCTGCGTTCCGCCACGGCGTCGAACTCTCAGCGGCCCGGCGCGGCGCGGCGTTCACGCGCTTCGACGGGAATCTCTCGGGGATCATCGACAGCGACAGCGCCGTGGCCGACATCGTGTCGGCAACGCGCCTCGAAACGTGGGCGACGTGTCCACGCAAGTACCTGTTCGAGCAGCTCCTCGAGGTGAGCGTCGTCACCGAGCCCGAACAGATCCTCCGGCTGAGCGCTCGCGATCGGGGCCATCTGGTGCACGAGGCGATCGATCGCTTCTACCGACCGCTCATCGCCAACCGCAAGGCGTGGGAGTCGGGCGAGCCGATGCCGGGCCACGGGCCGGGACGGGCACCGCCGGGCCCGAGCCGCTCCCCGACCGACGAGGACCGCAGCGAGCTCATCCGATTGGGCCGCGAGCTTGCCGACGATGCCGAACAGCGCGGGCTGACGGGCCTGCCGCTGCTGTGGCAACGAGATCGCGAGACTCTGCTCGCCGATCTCGGAGAGCTGCTCGACCACGACGACCAGCGCGAGGCGCACTTGCGCGGCGACATAGAGAGCTCGGAGTTCCGCTTCGGCTTCGACGACTCCGCGCCGGCTGTCTCATATCGCCTCGACGACGGCAGCGTGATCCGATTCCGGGGCATCATCGATCGGGTTGAGCGCACCGGCGACGGCGGCCTCGTCGTCATCGACTACAAGACCGGCGCCACCGACAGCTACAAGGGCATCATCAAGGGTGAGGGGGCCGATCCCACCGTCGGAGGCACCAAGCTGCAGCTGCCGGTGTACGCGCTGGCCTCTGCAACACACTTCGGACGAGACGCAACGAACGCCGAAGCGGTGCTGAGCGCGTACTGGTTCATCTCGTCGGAACGAGGGGGCTGGACATGGCTGACGCTGCCCGTCGACGACGCAGTCATGGCTCGCTTCGCCGAGGTGGTCGGCACCATCGTGGCCGGGATCCGCAGCGGCGTGTTCGTTGGATTCGCCAGACCACCCGACGACCGGCGCCATTTCCTCGTGTGCCCCTATTGCAACCCTGACGGGCTCGGCACCGCGGACGTCCAGCATTCGTGGCGTCTCAAACGAGACGATCCAGCGCTGGCGGCGTTCGCGGAACTCGTCGAGCCCGCCGAGGTGCAGTCGTGAGCGCGCCGCAGGCAGTCGCGGCGTCGCTGCGAGCTGACCAGGCGGACCGAGACCGCGTCTATCAGCAGACCGGCACCACCATGTTCGTCGAAGCCGGTGCCGGCACCGGCAAGACCACCGCGCTCGTCAACCGGGTGCTCGAACTCGTGACCGGGCCGAATGCCGTACCGATCGGCTCCATTGCCGCCATCACGTTCACCGACAAGGCAGCCGCCGAACTGCGCAACCGCATCCGAGCCAAGCTCAACGAACTGCTCGCGTCGCCGTCCGCCAAGCACGCCGAGACGACGCTGAAAGGCGCGCTCGACGGACTCGACAGCGCCGCCATCTCCACCCTGCACGGATTCGCTCGACGCATTCTCTCCGAGCACCCCATCGAAGCCGGGCTGCCGCCGCGTTTCGAAGCACTCGACCAGATCGCGAGCGATGTCGAATTCGACGAACGATGGCATCTTTTCATCGACGAACTGCTGTCAGATCCCGACATGCTCTGGGCGGTCGGGCTCGTCGATGCCGCAGGAGTCGAACCCAGTGCGCTTCGTGACATCGGTACGGCGTTCAATGCGAACTGGGACCGAGTGCTCGCAGCCGATGCGGTGACGCAAGCGACGCCTGTTGATGCGAACCGCATCATCGGACAGGGAATGTCACTGCTGGAGTGGCGGCATCCGACCAAGAGCTTCACTGCTGCGGCCACGAATCTGCTGGGTCGCCTCAGCGACTACCTGGCACGGCTTCGTGCAGCGACGACCGACGTCGAGCGATTCGCTGTGCTCAACGAGTGCAATCTCGACGGCAGCGGCGTGCCCAAGGGCGGCGGGGTCTTCCGCAGCGACGACTGGGCGCCGATGCGAGAGGGGCTCGCCGAGTTGCGAGAGCAGTGCGCTGCCGCAGCGACCGAAGTCATTGACAACGCGATCGCGGCGTTGTGCGACCGGATCGCGCGCTTCACCCTGGACGCAGCCGAGCAGCGACGGGCTGCGGGCCGCCTCGAGTTCCACGACCTGCTCGTCCGGACGCGTGACCTGCTGCGCGCCTCACCCGAGGCGCGTGCATCACTTCACCGCCGGTATCGCAACCTGCTGCTCGACGAGTTCCAGGACACCGACCCGATCCAGATCGAGATCGCCGTGCTCATCGCCGCCGGAAAGCAGCGCCTTGCGGCCATTGCACCAGGCGCGGCCGGCGACGACGCTAGCGACGACGGCTCTGGCACCCCCGCGCAACGGGAGCCCGTGCCGAACTGGGACCAGATCGACGCCACGCCCGGTCAATTGTTCTTCGTCGGCGATCCGAAACAGTCCATTTATCGCTTTCGGCGAGCAGACATCGAGCTGTACGGCGCCGCGCAGCGGCGATTCGGCCACGAGATCGGCGAACAGGCCAGCCTGCGAGTCAACTTCAGGTCAACGGCGTCGATCATGGCGTGGGTCAACGCGGTGTTCGGTTCCCTCATGACCGACGAATCCGACAGCGCTGCCGACGAATCCGACGAGTCCGACAACGATGCCGACGGCGCGGCGGGCCGCTTGCAGGCCCCCTACTCGGCCTTGACGGCAGATCGAGCCGACATCGGCAAGGGGCCAGCGGTCACCGCGCTCGGTCTTGACGCGCACGACAAGAAGCAATCGGGCCTCAATGCCGAGGGAATCCGAGCCGTCGAGGCCGCAGATGTCGCCGATGGCATCACCGAGATCATGCACGACGGCTGGGAGGTGCATGATCGCCATCTCGACGACACCAGGCCGGCGCGCCTCAGCGACATCGCAATCTTGGTGCCGACCCGCACGTGCCTCCCACAACTCGAAGCGGGCCTGTCGGCAGCATCGGTGCCCTACCGGCTCGAAGCGTCCGAGTTCGTGTGGCGCAGCCGCACAGTGCGGGACCTGATGATGTGCCTTCGGGCCGCGGCAGATCCCGACAACGCCCTGACGGTGGTCAGCGCGCTGCGGACTCCGATGTACGGCTGCGGCGACGACGACCTGTACGCCTACTACCGAGCCGTCGGGTCGTGGAGCTACTTCGCCCCCGAAGTCGAGTCTTCCCAGCAGGGCGAGCACCATCGGGTCGCGTCGGCTCTGGAGCACCTCCGAGCGCTGTACAACGATCACACCCTGGTCGCGCCTTCGGTGCTGCTCGAGCGCCTCGTGCGCGAGCGCCGCGTCTTCGAGCAAGCCGCCGCCGGGGTCCGGACGCGTGATGTCTGGCGCCACGTGCGCTATGTGATCGACCAGGCGCGCGCTTGGTCGGAGAGCCAGCACGGTGGTCTCCGCAAGTTTCTGCGCTGGGTCGAGATGCAGGGCGCCGAGCGCGCCAAGGTCACCGAGGCGATCCTGCCCGAGTCCGACGACGACTCGGTGCGGGTCATGACGGTGCATGCGTCGAAGGGCTTGCAGTTCCCCATCGTGATCGTCGCTGGCCTGCAAGGAAATGGTGCAAGCCCCGCCACCACGCGGGCGATGTTCGTCGATGATCGCTCAGGCGACGCCTCCATAAACCGGTACGGCGGAGCAGCAGCAGTGCGCCTGCGCAAGGGCGCAGAGACGTCGACGTATGCGGCCCGGTCCGATGCCGAGCGGCTCGCAGAGCACCACGAGCGAATCCGATTGCTGTATGTGGCCTGCACACGGGCACGTGACCATCTGGTGGTCTCGTTGCATCGCGAGACGCCGTCGAAGACGGGAGAGCTATTCAATCGAAGTCACGCACAAGTCATCGCCGACGCCATGCCGGGCCTCGAAGGTGCCGAAGGCGACGCGGCAGCGGTGGACCAATGGGACTTTCGGCACAGCCGCGACCCCGATGCCGAGACCGTCAGGCTGCGAACGGCGAGCGCCCCACTCCGCGACGCCGAACGTCCCGATCGAACCGAATGGCTGCATCGACGCGACAAGGCCGCGGAGTCATCGAGACAGCGGTCCGCCCTGAGCGCAACCGGCATGGCGCACGCAGCGACCGAGGGCGCCGCACGGGGGTTGTCGGTCTCACAGGCTGACGTGTCGCAAACCCGCGACGCGGCCGACCGGAATGAACCCGCCGCGATTGAGTCGCTCGTCGCGCAGCCTGAAGTGCCCGGCAAGGACGCACCCGACGACCACCTCGGCGGTGGCCGCGCCCCGGCTCGGCGCGGTCGAGGCGCAACCGCGACCGGTAAGGCCGTACACGGCGTGTTGCAGTCGATCGACCTTCTCAGCGGCGCCGGACTTCAGTCGCTCGCAGCGGCGCAGGCAGTTGCCGAAGGCATCGCCGGCCGCCAAGACGTCATCGAGGCCTTTGTTCGGTCGGCACTCGCGAGCGACGAAGTGCGAGACGCCGCGCGCGCCCGTCACTGGAAAGAGGTGTACGTCGCCGCGCCGGTCAACGAGACCGACGCACCGGGATCGCCCCCGACCGTCGTCGAGGGCTTCGTCGACCTGATGTACATGGACCCGGCAACAGGCGGGCTCGTCGTCGTCGACTACAAAACGGATGCGCTCGGAGCGATGCCCGACGCAGACAGCGAACGTGCCCAGCAGTACCGCCAGCAGTGCGCCGCCTATGCCTGGTGCCTCGCCCAGGCCACGGGCGAACCGGTCAGCCGGGTGGTGCTCCTGTACCTGCGGGGAGATGGTTCGCCTGCCACCGCTGACTCGCTCGTCGGCGATGCCCTTCGTGCCGCTGTCGATGCCGTGGCCGGCGTCGCAGCCGCACTGTCGGGATCACCAGCCTGAGGGTCCCAACAGCGCGTGGGGCCGGCGTCGACGCGTCCTGTCTGAGAGTCACGGCGCACGGCTGTCCCGACAGCGCGTGGGTAGGGCGTCGGCTGCCGCCGGCCGCCGGCCGCCAGCGGTGGGCTCTGAACAGCCCAGTTCTGGAAGCGGAGCCAGGCGATACCGATTGCTCAGAGCGCGCGGGGAGGCGGCTGGTAGCCGCCCGTGAGCTCGCCGATGCGGCGGGCAAGCGCCATCGTGGTGTGATCGCCGCCGTAGGGGCCGACCACCTGAAAGCCGATCGGCAGGCTCTGCGGTGTGAGGCCCAGCGGCGGCACCGTTGCTGGCAGGTACGACATGCCGGTCAGGATCGTCCAGCGGGTCATCTCGATATAGGGGCGCTCGACGCCGTTGGCAGGGATACGACGCTCGGCGAAGGTGCGGTCCTGCATGTGGTCGAAGGGCGGGTGGAAGCTCACCGGCATGAGGATCGCGTCGTAGCGGGTGAAGAACTCCGCCCACTTTCGGCGGCACTCCTCGCGGGTGATGTGGTGTTCAAGCCAATCACGATGGTTCGGCCCCTCGCCCCGGCCGGCGAGCGTCATGGCGGCTCGCACCAGCCACAAGCCGGTCTCCCACGCCGGCAACGGATCGATGTCGGGCCGCGCCTCATGGTCAACACTCACACCGCTTGCCTCAAGCGCCGCTACCGCCGCGTGCATCACTGCCAGCACATCGCCGTCGACAGCGCAGTACGGGTCGTCAAGCCACGCAGCCACGCGGAGCGACCCCACGTCGTCCGGTGCGGGCGGCAGCTGCGGCACCCACGGCGCCTCACGGCGCAGGAGCACATCGAACAGCAGCTCCAGATCGTCGCAACTGCGCGTCAGCGGGCCGAACACGTTGATGTCTGACTCGGTGGTTCCACCGCGTACATGATCCAGATAGCCGGTCGTCGGGATCAGCCCGAAGCTCGGCTTGTGACCCCAGATGCCGTTGTACGAGGCCGGGAACCGTATCGAGCCCCCGATGTCGGTGCCGATCTCGAAGCCGGTGAATCCCATCGCCGTCGCGGCCGCGGCGCCTCCCGACGAGCCACCGGGAACCTTCGACAGATCCCAAGGATTGCCGGTGGTGCCGAACAGGTCGTTGAACGACTGATTGTCAGCCGACCAGCGCGGCAGGTTCGTCTTGCCGATCACGATCGCACCGGCAGCGCGGGCCGCGGCCACGACGGCGGCATCGGAATCGGGAACATTGTCGGTCAACTCCCGCGCCCCGCCTGTCGAGCGGATCCCTGCGGTCATCAGCGCATCCTTCGCGGTGAACGGAACCCCGTGCAACGGTCCGAGTCGCTCACCGCTGACCTTTGCGGTATCCGCGGCGGCGGCCCGCTGCAGCGCAGCCTCGAAGTCGCGTGTCACCACCGCATTGATCTCGCCGTCGAGTCGTTCGATGCGCTCGATGACATGGCTGACGAGCTCACGGCTCGACAGTGATCCCTTGGCGATCGCCGCCGCTTGCTCGCTTGCCGTCCACAGTCCTAGATCATTTGCCATGGGCCCATTCCAGCACTTTGGTCCAGGCTCGTCGACTGCCTCTACTCAGTGCGCTGGATAACGAACAATGTTTGCTCGGGCTTGCCGACCACGACCGCGAGGTGCTCACCGGCCCAGCCGATCTCGCCGTGCGCCTCGTCCACGTCGGGGATCGGGCAGACGTCCCAGGCCTGATCGCCCCGTCGCAGCACTGCCACGCCGTTGGACACCTCGACGCTCGTGGCGACCTCCAGCATTGTGGTCTCGTGCAGCGCACCTGCGATCGCATCGTCCGTCGAAGGGAGCGCCGAGGTGAGTTCTCGCGCTTCGACTGTGTACAGGGGTGTTTCCGTGCGCGCCCACTGCAACTCAGAACCCTGCAGCGCCGCGGCTGGCGCGTCGTCGCTCGCCACCTGCGGCCAGTGCTGGGCGAAGTCCGGTTCGAGCTCTGCCACCAACCAACTTTGCCGCTGGACCTCACCGATCTGCTCCAGGTCGGCTAGCAGCTTCGCAACGTCGCCGGATGCATCGGCGTACTCCTGTGGATCGGCATCGGCGCACTCGTCGAACAGCGTCAGCAGCTCAGTGCGTTCTACTTCGACCGCAGTGTCTGTGACACGTACGCTCGCCCCGAGCAGCTCCGAGTTCACCATCGGCGGGGTGCCATCGTCGATGCGCGCGAAGGTCCAGCCATCCGCAGTCTTCACGCCAATGACGTGCTCGACGGCGCACTCGAGCGGCCGCACGACGCCCAAGATCGCGATCCGCTCGGACCCCGACAGGTCGACCGCCACCACCTCGATGTTCTCGGGCAATCCCACGGACTGCCACTGCGAGCCGTCGTAGGAGTACCAGTCGTCCGCAGCCTGGGCGACCGCATGCTCGCCGCTGAACGAGTAGCGCATGACAGCACCTTCGGCTTCGGCCGGAGGCGTCACCACCGACACCGCCGACGAAAACACGACACCCCCTCCATCGAAATCTGAGCCGGGGCTCTCGTCGGGGGACTGCGCGGCGTCAGCTTCGGTGTCCTGCGGCGATGTCTCGACTTCGGCCGCCATCGCGATTTCAGCTTCTTCGGCCTCTTCGGCCATCTCGAAGTCCTCGACCGATTCCGACATATCGTCCGACATATCGTCCGCGGCCGCCAGCGAATCGTCGCCGTCGTCGGCAAGATCGCCAAGCGGCGCCAACTCCTCGCCGACGAAATCTTCGCCCGCGATGTCGACATCGGTCTGCGCCTCGAAGTCCGACACCCCGCGGTCTTGGAGCGAGACGACGCCGATCGCCGCTACTGCGATGAGTGCGAACACACCGGCTCCGCCGCGTACGGCGTTGCGTCGTCGCTGCATCTGCGCGGCGCGTACGTGCACCGCGCCGAGCGAGCCCGACCCTGTCGGGAGGGATGCAGCGGACTGCTGCAGGTGGCCCCGAAGGCGGTCCTCCGCGGTCATTGAGCTCCACCTCCCTCTGGCGTCGCATCCTCCAGCACCGCCCGCAACTGCTCCAATCCGCGGCTGAGCCGGCTCTTGACCGTGCCGGAAGCGATGCCGAGTGCCGTCGCGGTCTCAGCGACAGACCAGTCGAGGTAGAAACGCGCCACGATCACTGCGCGGTGCGCATCATTGAGGCTTTCCAGCGCCTGCTCGAGGTCCAGATCTCGTGGCCGATCCTCGACGGCGTACTGCTGGGCCAGCAGCGGTCGCCGCTCGCGCTCGCGACGAACGCGTCGCAACCAGGACCGCGCCCAGTTGAGCCCGACCCGGTAGACCCACCCCTGCGGATTGGAGTAAGCGCTGACAGTTCCCCAGCGCTGGCACGCCCGCGCGAACGCCTCGTCAGCAGCCTCTGCTCCCAGCGCCGCGTCGCGCAGCGCTAGTCCGAGCGCACGCGCCATGTCGTCTCGGTGCGCAACGTAGAAGTCGTCGAACCCCGCAGCCACCATTGCCTCGGCCACGCCAGGGTCGGGCGGCAATGCCTCGTCAGATGAACTCGACATCGGCCCGGTGCCAGTCAGCGCAGGTCTGTACAGCGTTTGCAACTCCATTGATGCCGTGCGCCCTAGTGCGATGGGCAACGGTGCGATGGGCATCAATGGCATAGGAGTTGAAGCGATAAGCACGCCAGACATCAGAGGTCCCCTCTAAGACTGCCTGCCAATCGAGACGCTCGGGACCACCAATCGGTTCCATCGCTGCGAAACGCCGCCCCACAAGCGCTGTTCCGGTCAACGACGGCGCGCCTCGGCTGCGTGGGCATCCGCAAGGAGCACGCCCGCCCCGCTGAGCGCGTCGACTTCGGCTTGTGCCGAACCGATCCACTCGGCGAGAACGTTGGCATTGTGCTCGCCCAGGTGGGGCGCGACGGCGCCGGGTGCGACCCCGGACTCAGCCGATGTTTCGGCTGTGGTTCCGCGGAAGCGATACGGCGTCTGGGGAACGCGACGGGTGCCTCCGTCGCGGGCGTCGATCTCGACCGATGAACTGCGGTGCACCGCAGTCGGCGAGTCGTAGGCATCAGCGGTGGTCTTGACGTCTCCCCACGCCAGGTTCGCCGTGTCGAGCGCGGCCACCATTTCGTCGCGCGTCTCGAACGAACTCAAGAACGCATTGATCGCGTCGGTGCGATGCGCCCGTTTCGTCGGGATGTCCGCATCGGGCGGCGATGTGTCAATGACGCCGTGGACCTCGCTGAGCTGCTTCCAGATCCAACGAAAATCACCTGCTGTGAGGATGGGGCCACCGGTGCCCTGCCACACCAACCCGCCGTTCGGCTTGTAGCTCATCCCGTCGAGCGCGAGATGGCTGCCTTCATCGGTCGCCAAGAAGGTGTCCAACATGGCGATGTCGATGTGCTGGCCGCTGCCGGTCTCTTCGGCCACTCGCAGAGCCGCGAGAATGCCGATCGCGCCGTGCAGCGACGCGTTGGTGTCCGCGACCGCAAGATTCAAGTCCTCGACCGGTGCGGAGTTGGCCGCCGCTGAACGGGCGAGCCAACCGGACTCAGCATGAAGGATCGGCGCGTAGGCCGCACGATGCGATTCCGGGCCTCCGTGCCCGAAGCCGCTGATCGACAGCATCACCAGCGCAGGATTCGCCTTCGAGAGCTCAGCGAACGACAGCCCGTGACGTTCCATCACCCCGGGACGGAAGTTCTCGATCAGCACGTGAGCATGCTCGGCAAGTCGCTTGACCAGCTCTGGGCCGCCCTCGGCTCGCAGGTCAATGCAGACGTTGCGCTTGCCCACATTTTGCTGGGTGTAGAAGCCCGCCAGTCCGGCCCGCATCTTGCCCCACACCCGCGTGACGTCGCCCTCGGGAGGCTCCAGTTTGACGACGTCGGCACCCAAGTCGCTGAGGATCCGACCAGCGAACGGTCCCGCGAGCACCCGGCTCATGTCCAGCACACGAACGCCCTGCAATGGTCTCATCGGCATCTGCTCCCGATGCTCGTCAGCGCGGGCGGTCCCCGGCGATCGTCACACGCAGCATGTGGCGGCGCTGGCCGTGGTAGTCGTTCAGCGCATAGTGCTGAACGCTGCGGTTGTCCCACATGGTGAGCGTGCCGGGCTCCCAGCGCACTCGGCAGGTGTAGTGCTCGTGCGTGGAGTGGTCGAACAGAAGCCCGAGCAGCGCCTTGGACTCGTGTCGGCGCATGCCAGACAGAGCTTCGGTAAAAGGCCGATTGACATACAGCGCCTTCGCCGCAGTCTCGGGATGGGTGCGCACGACCGGATGGGTCACGGTGGAATGCGCGTCGCGGGACACTGCGACCGCCATCGAATTGCGGCGGTCAGCATTGCGATCCGATTCTCCGCCCCGTCCGTACTGGCTCGCTGCGGAATGCACTGCGGTCAGGCCCCCCGCTATGCCCTTCATGGTGTCCGACAGACCCCGGTAAGCGGCCTGCTGGTTCGCGAACAACGTGTCCCCGCCGTAACGCGGCACCTCCACCGCGTACAGCACGGTGGCCATCGGCGGGCACTCGAGGAACGACATCTCCGAATGCCATCCGCCACCGAAGTTGACGGTCTCGTGGGCCTCCTTGACGACGGGCACGACGTCAGGCGCCTCGTCAGTGCCACCCAGGTATGGATGTCGCTCCAATTCGCCGAACCACCGTCCGAACCGCGCGACGTCGGGAGCGGTCATGTGCTGGCCCCGAATGACCACTACGTGATACGTGCACAGGGCCTCGCGGATTGCGGCAATCAGCCGGCCTCCATCAGAATCCGGGTCGAGCTCGACAACGTTGAGCGGACTGCCGTCCGCGGCCCACAACTCGGCACCGAGCGCGCCCGCAAGCGGCCGCGCTTCGACAAGATCCGAAGTCGGATGTGCCAGATCTGGGGCTGTGATGCTCATGGTTACTCGTTCCCGGACGGCTCGCCGCGGGCCGCTCCCGACGACGCCGTGCGCGCCAGCGGATCCGCTCGCCGCAAGCGACGGGCGATTTCCCCGGTTGCCAGTATCGCCTCGACAGGGTCCGGGCCGCACGGTGTCATGTTGAAGTGTCGGCACCCTGCGGCCAGGTACGGCAGAAAGAACTCGACGACATCGTCGATAGTGCCACACGGCGTGTACTTCTCGAAGGCCTTGAAGGGCACGCGATAGAACCGTTCCAGCTCAAGGCCAACGCAGCTCGCCGCCGTCGCCCGGTCATCGGCGATGCCGACCCACAACTGGATGCCGTGGTCGGGCACGTCGGAGACCGCTCGCCCGGGGGCCCGCTCGGTCTCAGCCGTCTCGGCGTAGAGGCGCAGCGCAGCTTGGTAGTGCTCGACGGTGCACCAGATGCCCAGCCAGCCATCCGCGAATCGACCCGCTCGCCGAATGGCTGCGTCGGATCTGCCGCCGACGTAGGTCGGGATGGGCGGATCGGGTATCGGCACGATCCGTGCAGCGTCAATCGAGAAGAACTCGCCGTCGTGGCTCACGGTCTCCCCCCGCAGCAGCCGCAGGACGATGTCGAGTGATTCGTCAGTGCGACGGCCCCGGGTACGAGGATCGACCCCGCATACCTCCACCTCGTGCCGGTCGTCTCCGCCGATGCCAACACCAAAGCGGATGCGTCCTGGAGCCATTTCGGCCAGGTTTGCAAGCTGTCGTGCCACGGGGACCGGATGCCGCAACGGCAGCAGGTACACGCCGAGGTAGACGCCCAAGTCCGGATGAAGGTTCGCGAGCGCGGCAGCGGTGACCATGCCGTCGTTGCCATGGCCGATCCGGAAACTGACGTGATCTGCGAAGAACATGTTGTCGATGCCGGCGTCGGCGACCAGTTCGACCATCTCGCGACGTTCCGACCAGGGGCGCGACCACAACTTGATGTCAGGAGTCACACCGACACGGATCGGCGGGACTTCGCCGTGCGCCGATGCGGTCGCAGGCACCCCGTTGCGGCGGTTGCTGGCGCTCACAGGACCTCCTCGGTACTCGGTGTGTCCCAGATCACCGGCAAGTGCTTGAAGCCGTGCTGGAAGTTCGACAGCAGGCGCTCTGGCGGCCGTGTTGGGTCGGGGTCCAGCCGCAGGTTCGGCAACCGCCACAGGGCCTCGGAGAACATGGCGGTCATCTGCCGCCTCGCAATATGCGCGCCCAAACAGAAGTGAGGGCCGGCACCGAAGGTCAAGTGATCGTTGGGGCTGCGTTCGATGTCGAATCGATCTGGATCCGTGAAGACCGCAGGATCTCGATTCGCTGCGACATGGAACACGACCACCTTGTCGCCGGTTCGCAGCTCGCGCCCGCCGAGTTCGGTGTCGCAAGTAGCTGTGCGCCGGAAGTGCACGACCGGCGGCATGAAGCGCAGCATCTCCTCGATCGCGCCCGGAAGCAGCGAGGGGTCCGCGACGAGCCTTGCCATCTGGTCCCGATGGCGCAGCAACGACCACATTCCGCCGGGAATGCCGTTGCGAAGCGTCTCGTTGCCCGCAACGGCGAAAAGAAAGAACATCGTCTCGAACTCGTCGTTGGTGATGCCGCCTTCGTCGTCAGGAGCGGCCAGCAGTATCGACACCACATCCGAACCGGGATTCGCGCGCTTGTGCTCCGCCAAATCGTGCGCATACGAATACATGTCCGCCAGACCCTCTCGCGACCGAGGATCGGGCATACGGCCGTCAGGGCCGGGCTGGATGCGGGCACGCACCTGCCGCGAACGCTTCGCCATCTCAGTGCCTGCCGCCGGGTCGAATGCGTCGGAGACCGCGTACTCGGAGTCCTGGTAGCCGATGACCCGATTCGACCAGTCGAACAGCAGCATCCGATCTTCAGTCGGGACACCCATGATGTCCGCGAGCGTCAGCAGCGGCAGCTCGGCAGCGACGTCTTTTGCAAAGTCGGCGCGGCCCAGATGCACCACGTTGTCGACCAGCGTCTTGGCCCGATCCGAGATGGTGGCCTCGAGTTCGGCGACGGCACTCGGCGTAAACGAGCGCATGAGCAGCCGGCGCAGACGCGTGTGCTGGGGCGGGTCTTGGTTCAGCATCATCCGCTGGACGAACGCGAGCATCTCGGCGGTTTGGGGGTCGCGGATCTGCGTCCCACCGAGATGCGACGAGAACGTCGCCGGATCGCGGAGCACCCGGTTCATCAGCTCGTGGGTGAGCACCGCCCAGAATCCCGGCCCCGGTTCCCAGCCCATCAGCTCGGGCTCACCGATCCACTGGACTGGCGCCTGTGCTCGCAGCTCGGCGATCAGGCCGTGGGGCACGCCGTCGAGATACGTGCGCGGGTCGAACAGCGGCGTCGGGTCCGGGGCCACCTCAGTGCCACCTGACGAGTCGATGGCTGCGGACATCCCGCTCAGCCTGCCACCTGGCGCTGGGGCGATTTGATGCTTGGGGCGCCGCGCGTCGAGCGCACCGGAGGGGCGGGCGGCTTGGCAAACACGAAGAACAGCATTCCCAAGCCCGTCAAGATTGCGAGTGCCACGAAGCCGAAGGCGTAGCTGCCGGTCGTGTCAGCGAGCCAGCCAGCCGCCAGCGGGCCCACGACCGGTCCCATCATCACGATGACCGAGCTGATGCCCATGATCGCGGCGAACGAGGACGAGCCGAAGTAGTCGGCACGCAACGCCTGCATGAGCGGGCCTCGCGCCCCCCACGCCAATCCGTGCAGCAGCAGGAACGCCACAAGGACCGTCAGGTTCGGCGCCCATGCCAGAAGCAGCAAGCCAGCAGAGTGTCCGAGCATGGCGATCGACGCGATGAGTCGCTTGTTGACGCGGTCGCCCAGCCAGCCTCCGACGGCCATGCCGGCCAATTGCATCAGCGGCAGTGCAGCAGCGACGAAGCTGGCGCGCTGCAGCGAGTACCCCCGTTCAGCCGTCAGGTAGAGCTGGAGGTGGGCCATGACGGCACCGACCACCAGCAACGCGCTCATGTGCCCGAGCGAGATCATCCAGAACGCACGCGTGCGCACCGCCTCGGCAGCGGTGAAGTGGATGTCCGAGAGTCCCTCGGCGCGTACCGTGCGGCTATTGGAGACAGCGGCGGCACCGCCGTCCACCTCTTGGCCGTAGTCCTCGGGCCGTCCTTCGAGGTACTTCGCAAGCCACCAAGCCACAATGGCGCCCCCGACGCCGGACACCGCCGCGGTCGTGCGCCATCCGAAGCGCGAGAACGACAGCACCACAAGCGGCACGCCCATGCCGCCGAGGGCGAGGCCCATGCCGCCGATTGCCAGCGCTCGGGCCCGCAGCCGCTCGAACCAGCGCACGATCGAGACCGTGACAGTCAAGAAACCGCAGAAGCCGGTTCCGATGGCCAGCAACAGGAATGCGCCGTAGAACTGCCACAGCGAGTGGAGCTGGCTGAACGCGACGAAGCCGATCGCCATGAACACGGCCCCGGTTCGAGCAATGGCCCGAGGCCCGAAGCGATCGAGCAGCCAGCCTTGGGCAGGCCCGAGCAGCGCCGTCTCGGCACGATTCATGGCGAACGCACCTGACAGGGCAGTCTTGCTCCAGCCGAATTCCTTCTCGAGCTCGACGAGGTACGAGCCCATCGCGTGCATCACCAGGGCGGCCTGAAGGCCTTGCGTGATTCCTCCGGCGGTCACCACCTTCCAACCGCGGAAGGCGGTGCGCCGTTTGGACATCGGTACATCCTGCCCGATCCGGCCCGGTGCGCGTCGGGGGCAAAGGCCCTCTGCGCCCTGATCTAGGCTCGCTTCTTTCCATTCACCACGGATACACGTCCACCGATCGAGCGAGGGAGGCACCACATGGCACGAACAGTGACCGCCGCAATCGTCCAGGTCGCCTGGACCGGCGACAAAGACTCCATGATCGAGCTGCACGAAAAGCACGTCGCCGAAGCGGCCGCCGCAGGCACCAGGGTGATGTGCTTTCAAGAGCTGTTCTACGGGCCCTACTTCTGCCAGGTGCAAGACGCCGAGTACTACTCCTACGCGGAAGCCATTCCCGATGGGCCGACCACCAAGCGTTTTTGTGAGCTGGCCGCCAAGCACGAGATGGTGCTCGTTGTGCCCATGTACGAGCGAGAGAAGGCCGGATTCCTCTACAACACCGCCGCGGTGATCGACGCCGACGGGACCTACCTCGGCAAGTACCGCAAGAACCACATCCCGCAGGTCAAGGGGTTCTGGGAGAAGTTCTATTTCCGACCCGGCAACCTCGGTTATCCGGTATTCCAGACCGCCGTCGGCACCATCGGCGTGTACATCTGCTACGACCGGCATTTCCCCGAGGGCTGGCGGGCACTCGGACTCGCCGGAGCTGAGATTGTGTTCAACCCCTCCGCCACCAGCCGGGGACTGTCCGCCTACCTGTGGCAGCTTGAACAGACCTCCGCCGCGGCGGCCAACATGTACTACGTAGCGGCCATCAACCGGGTCGGCGTCGAGCCGCTGGGCGACAACGATTTCTACGGGACGTCGTACTTCGCCAACCCGCGGGGCCAGATTGTGCAAACGGCCGCGTCGGACCGGGACGACGAGCTCGTGGTGCGCGAGCTCGACCTCGAGCTGATCGACGAGGTCCGCAACCAGTGGGCCTTCTACCGGGACCGCCGCCCCGACTCCTACGGGCCGCTGACGGCGCCCTGATCCGGGCGATCCGGACTCGGATCACCTGCCACTCCGCCACAACGCTGGGCTAGCCGCACAGGGAGACACGAATATGGCAACGCTGATCACCGGAGGCACCGTTGTCAGCTCGACCGGTGCGGATCCGGCTGAGGTGCTCATAGACGGCGAGCAGATCGTGGCCGTCTTACAGCCAGGCAGCGACATCGCGGTCGCAGCCGAGCAGGGCGCCGAGGTCGTCGACGCCACCGGACGCCTGGTGGTACCCGGCGGGGTGGACGTGCACACCCACATGGAGCTGCCCTTCGGCGGCACCCTCGCCTCCGACACGTTCGAAACCGGCACCCGGGCCGCGGCCTGGGGCGGCACCACCACCATCGTCGACTTCGCGGTGCAAAAAGCCGGCGAGAACGTGCGTGAGTGCCTTGACGCTTGGATGGCCAAGGCCGAAGGCAACTGCGCCGTCGACTTCGGCTTCCACATGATCATCGGCGGCGTCGACAACGACTCGCTCAAAGAGATGGACCTGTTGGTCAACGAGGGCATCACCAGCTTCAAGCTGTTCATGGCTTACCCAGGCGTGATGCTCTCCGACGACGGCCAGATCCTGCGGGCCATGCAGCAGGCGGCCGGCAACGGCGGGCTGATCATGATGCACGCCGAGAACGGCCTGGCCATCGACGTGCTGGCCGCCCAAGCGTTCGAGCGCGGCGAAACCGCTCCTGTCAACCACGGCTACGTGCGACGCCCCGAGCTGGAGTCCGAGGCCACCCACCGGGCCATCCAGCTCGCCAAGGTGGGAGCGTCGCCGCTGTACATCGTGCACCTGTCGGCGGCCGAGGCCCTCGAGCAGGTAGCGCTGGCGCGCGACGCCGGCATGAACGTGTTCGCCGAGACCTGCCCGCAGTACCTGCACTTCAGCTTGGAAGAACACCTCGACCGGCCCGGCTTCGAGGGGGCGGCCTACGTGTGCTCGACGCCGATTCGCTCCCGTGCCGAAGGCCACCAGGACACACTCTGGAAAGGTCTGCGAACCAACGACCTAGCTGTCGTGTCCACCGACCACTGCCCGTTCTGCATGAAGGAGCAGAAAGAACTGGGCCTCGACGATTTCCGGGCGATCCCCAACGGAATCGGCGGCGTCGAGCACCGCATGGACATGATCTACCAAGGCGTGGTCACCGGCGAGATCGGCCTGGCTCGCTGGGTCGAGCTGTGCGCCACCACCCCGGCCCGCATGATGGGCCTGTACCCCCGCAAGGGGATCATCGCGGCGGGTGCCGATGCCGATGTCGTGATCTATGACCCCGACAGGCGCTGGACCATCAGCGTGGACAACCATCACATGAACATCGACCACTCGGCGTACGAGGGCGTCGAGGTGACCGGCCATGTCGACACTGTGTTCTCGCGGGGCCGCAGGATCATCGACGACGGTCGGTACCTGGGCCGTGCCAGCGACGGGAAGTACCTGCCCCGAGGCCTCTGCCAATACCTGCAGTAGGGGACGACACTCAGGCCCAGCTCGACCACGTCTCAGACCGACTGACCGAATCGGAGGACCAAGAACATGGATTTTGGCGTTGTTCTGCAAACGGACCCTCCCGCGTGGCGAGTGGTCGATCTGGCCCGGCGGGCTGAAACCTTCGGCTTCTCCTACGGGTGGACCTTCGACAGCCACGTGCTGTGGCAAGAGCCCTATGTGATCTTCAGCCAGATGCTGTCGGCCACGAATCGCATGGTCGTCGGCCCGATGGTCACCAACCCGGGCACCCGGAACCCGACGGTGACCGCTTCGATGTTCGCCACGCTCAACGACATGTTCGGCAACCGCACGGTGTGCGGCATCGGCCGGGGCGACTCAGCCATGCGAGTGCTCGGGCACACCCCAACCAGCCTCGCCACGCTGGCCGAATCGATGAAGGTCATCAAGGGCTTGGCCGAAGGCCGAGAAGTCGAATACAACGGCACCCGACAGCAATTCCCGTGGTCGGCGGGCAGCGAGCTCGACATCTGGATGGCCGCCTACGGTCCGCGGGCGCTGCAGCTCTGCGGCGAGCAGGCCGATGGCTTCATCCTGCAGCTGGCTGACCCACAGATCACCGAGTGGACGGTTGCCGCCGTCCGCCGGGCAGCCGCAGAGGCTGGTCGCGATCCCCACGACCTCTACATATGCGTCGCCGCGCCTGCCTATGTCGGCGACGACCTCGCCCATCAGCGCGACCAGTGCCGGTGGTTCGGGGGCATGGTCGGCAACCACGTGGCCGACCTCGTGGAGCGTTACGGCGACGCTGGCGGCGGGGTGCCGCAAGCACTCACCGACTACATCTCAGAGCGCGAGGGCTACGACTATGCCGAGCACGGCAAGGCCGGCAACATCCACACCGACTTCGTCCCCGACGACGTGATCGACCGGTTCTGCATTCTCGGCGACGCCAGCAGCCATATTGCCCGGCTCGCCGAGCTGCGTGATCTGGGCGTTGACCAGTTCGCCATCTACCTGATGCACGACAACAAGGACGAGACGCTGAGCGCCTACGGCCAGCAGATCATTCCGGCGCTGGGAACCTGACCGGCGCATCGTGCAAGCAGACACCGCTGCCCCGGCGACGATCGACCCGATCGTCCGAGACCAGTTCCTTCGACAGCAGGCGGCCCGCGAGCGCCGCCGCGCCCGAGCCCGCCAAACCTTGCGGCAGGTGGTCGTGCTGGCGCTGTTCGTGTGCCTGCTGGGCCTTGCCTATACCGCCTACAAGAAGGTGGGAACAGCCATCGACGACGGTCAGTCCAGCTGGCCGGTGATCGGGTCGTTCCTGCCCGAGACCAACGACCTGAAAATGCCCCCAATACTGGACATCGTCGCGGGGATCTTCGCTGAGCCCAGGGGCACCGGCCAAGCCTTCTGGACGATCATCGCCACCGAGGCTGCCTTCACGCTGCGAGAGGCAGCGGTGGGGTTCACCATCGGGGTATTGGTCGGCTTGGGCATCGCCATCGTGCTCACCACGTCGGGGCGCTTGGAGCGTGCGTTCGTGCCCCACGTCATCGCCAGCCAAACCATCCCGCTGATCGCCATCGCGCCCATCATCGTGATCTGGGGCCGCAAGAGCTTGGACTTCCTGCCCTTCGATTGGCAGGACTGGATGTCGGTATCGATCATCGCCACCTACCTGACCTTCTTCCCGGTGACCATCAACGGCCTGCGAGGCCTGCAGTCCCCCCGGCCCGAGAACCTCGAGCTGATGGACTCCTACGCGGCGCGATGGGGCCAGACGCTGTGGCGGCTGCGCTTGCCGGCGTCGCTGCCCTACTTGTTCGCTGCGTTCAAGATCGCAGCCACAGCGAGCGTCGTGGGCGCCATCGTGGGCGAGATCTCTGCCGGGGTGAAGGGCGGCTTGGGCCGCCGGGTGTTGCTGGAAGCCCAGCGCTACACGACGGGGCCTGAGCGCCTCTATGTGGCCGTGCTAGGTGCGGCGGTTCTGGGGATCTTCGTCTTCTCGGTGATCTCGTCCGTGGAGTACGCGCTGGTGGGACGCAAGGGCCGGGAAGCTGTCACATGAACGACGGGCACATGAGCGACGGGCACATGAGCGATGCGGGCGAGAGCAACGACCTCGACGGCGCTGCGAGCGACGCCACAGCCGTCGTCGAGGTGGAGAACGTCTCCAAGGTGTTCAACCCGGGGCGCCCCAACGAGATCGTCGCACTCACTGACATCGATCTCCGGATCGGCTCGGGCGAGTTCGTCACGCTGATCGGCCCATCCGGCTGTGGCAAGAGCACCCTGCTGCGGCTGATCGCTGCGCTGATCGACGTGAGCGACGGGTCGGTCAAGGTCAACGGCAAGCCGGCCGACCGTGCCCGCCTCGACCGCGACTACTCGATGGTGTTCCAGAGGGCAGGTCTGTTCGACTGGCGCAACGTGTCGCGCAACATCGAGCTGCCGCTCGAGCTGATGGGATGGAAGGCGGCCGACCGTCGGCAGCGCTCAGCCGAAATGCTCGAATTGGTGAAGCTGGGCGACTTCGCCAGGCACCATCCCGCGGAGCTGTCCGGCGGCATGCAGCAACGAGTCGCCATCGCTCGGGCGATGTCGTTCGATCCGAAGCTGCTGTTGATGGACGAACCGTTCGGCGCGCTCGACGAGATGACGCGCGAACACATGCAAACCGAGCTGCTGCGGATCTGGACCGAGACACAGACCACGGTGATCTTCGTGACCCACTCCATCAGCGAGGCGGTTTTCCTGTCCACGAGGGTTGTGGTCATGTCGCCCCGTCCGGGGAGGATCTCCGCTGTCATCGGCACCGACCTCGGGGAGCGCAGCGAGGCAACCCGCGACAACCCGGCCTACTTCGCCAACGTGACCGCAGTGCGAAACGCACTGCGAGGAGGTCACGAATCGTGACCGCGGCAAAGACGCTGCTTCGCTCGTGGCTGCCGCCGATGGTGGCCGCGCTGATCATGTTCGGCGGCTGGGAGGCCCTCCTGGCAGTGCTGAGCCCTGACGGCTTCGTGCTCCCGCCGCCCTCGCGCATCGGCAGTGCGGTGGCCGAGAACTTCGAAACCATCGCGACAGCCACCAGCATCACCGGTTTCATCATCGTCACCGGACTCCTCGCTGGGGTCGTGGCGGGAGCGACGGCTGCCGTGCTCGTCACAGCCTTTCGCTCGGCCAACGAGACGATCACACCGCTGGCTGTCGCCGTCAACGCGGTGCCGATCATCGCGCTGGCACCCATCTTCAACGCCTGGTTCGGGATTCTGTCGCCCCGCTCCAACCAGGCCGTCGTGGTCGTGCTGGTCTTCTTTCCGGTGTTCATCAACACGACCCGGGGGCTCGGACAGCCCGAGGCCAGCCAGGTCGAGCTCATGGAGTCCTACGGCGCCGGCAAGTGGAGGATCATGCGCGAAGTGCGCATCCCGAACGCGATGCCGTACTTCTTCACTGCACTCAAACTCGCCACGTCGCTGGCGGTGATCGCCGCCATCGTGGCCGAGTACTTCGGCGGCCGACAGGACGCGCTTGGCAACGTCATCACCAACTCGGCTGGGTTGACCCGCTACGACGACGCGTGGGCCGCGGTGCTGGCGGGCTCGCTGGTGGGCATCGGCCTGTACGCGATTGCTGCGGTGCTCGAACGTCTGATCATGCCGTGGTACTTCGCAGCGCGGAAGGCAGCATGAACCGATTGTTGTGCGTGAGATCCCATTTGGGAACCTAAAAGGGGGAGAAATATGAAGGCTAAGAAAAATTTGATACGGCTGCTGGTGCCGCTGCTGGCGCTCGGCCTACTAGCCGCGGCCTGCACCGGCAGCGATGACGCAGCCGATGAGCCCGAATTCGAGCCCATCAGCGAAGTGTCGCTGCAGCTGCAGTGGTTCACGCAGGCACAGTTCGCCGGCTACTACGCGGCTCAGTCGCTCGGGTTCTACGAAGATGTCGGACTCGACGTGGAGATCCTCGAGGGCGGCGTTGACATCGTGCCGGCCTCGGTTCTGGACTCAGGTGCTGCTGAATTCGCGGTCTCGTGGGTGCCGAGAGGCTTGGTGCCGCGAGAAGAGGGTGCCAACATCACCAACATTGCCCAAGTGTTCCAACGAAGCGCCACTTTGCAGGTGTCCTTCGTCGGCTCCGGCATCTCGGAGGTGAGTGACCTCGAGGGCCGCACGGTGGGCAACTGGGGATTCGGCAACGAATTCGAGCTGCTGGCGGGACTTCGCCAAAGCGGGCTGGACCCGGATTCCGACGTCCAGTTGGTGCAGCAGAACTTCGACATGCTGGCCCTGATCGACGGACAGATCGACGCAGCGCAGGCCATGATCTACAACGAGTACGCCCAAGTGCTCGAGACGGTCAACCCTGACACCGGCGAGGTCTTCCAGCCTGAGGACCTCAACGTCATCAACTGGAATGACGTGGGCACGGCGATGCTGCAGGACGCTCTGTGGGCAGACGCCGATCGCCTCGATGACGATCCGGCCTACCGCGATGCGGCTGTTCGGTTCGTTGAGGCGTCGCTTCGAGGCTGGATCCACTGCCGGGACAACCCCGCCGAGTGCGTGCAAATCGTGCTCGACAATGTCTCGACGCTGGGCGAGTCACACCAGACATGGCAGATGAACGAGATCAGCGCATTGATCTGGCCATCGCCACTGGGCGCAGGCATCATGGATCCTGATCTGTGGGCTCAGACCGTCGAGGTGGCGACCAGCGAGGGCATTCTGGCTTCGGCTCCAACCGACGGCGCCTACCGCACCGACATCGCTGAAGAGGCGGTGGCCAATCTGCGGGAGGCCGGCATCGACGTCGTGGGTGACGGCTGGCAGCGAGTCACCGTCGAGTTGCTTCCCGGCGGCGAGTAGCCACTCGCACGCTCACCAGACCGACTTGGGGCGGCGGCGAGTCAATCGCCGTCGCCCCTGTCGGCCAGAGACCGCTTTGCGGGGAGTATTTGGGACGCTCGGGTCAGGCTCTGGTCAGGTCTCGTCAACGATGCGCCGGATCTTCACGGCGAATCGCGGGATGTCCTCGGTGACCGCTTGCCAAAGCACGTCGATATCGGTCTTCCAATACTCATGGATCAGAAAGTTCCGCATGTCGGCCGCTGCTCGGAGTTCGTCAAGATCGGACGCTGAACCGGGAATTGAGGCGAGCCGCGTGGCGGCCTCACCGATAACGAGCAGCCGGTAGACGCATGCGTCTTGGCGAATCGCATCGCGTCTGAATTCATCGTGGCCGACTGCTGCATAGAGCGCAACTGCCTCGGCCGCTTCCAGAATGTGCTGCCAGCGATGCCGGTCTGCGTCGGTCACAGTGTGATGGCCTCAGCGAGGACCGCTTCACGTTGCGCATCTGTCATGCCGCCGTCGGTCGCAAGATGCACGGGAGCCTCAAGGAGTTGCTCCAGCTCCATCCTCAGCCGAGCCAGATCGAACAGCCCAGTCCCACGACCCGTTGAGACGAGGATGTCGATGTCGCTGTCGGGGCGCGCTTCGCCACGAGCGACCGAGCCGAATATGCGTATGTCGCTGATTCCGTACTTTCGGGCGGTCGCGCAGATGTGCCGGCGGCTTCGAAACACTCGGCCAAGCTGGGTCGAGTGGCCAGATCCACTGCCTCGGGCGAGAAACTGCTCCAAGCTCGCTTGCAGCACGGCAGTCACCGACGGGAGTGCCGGCTGCTCGGCGATGAACCGATCCAGTTCGGCCTCAAGTTCGTCAGGAATGGTCACCGTGACGCGCCTCATGCGCTGAGGTTAGCAGTCGTCAGCATCATTTGCATCTATTGATGCAGATGATGCTGACGGCCATTAGGAAGGGCCATCGCCAATAAGGTGGCCGACATAGATCGACATGAGATGAGACCTGGAAAATGGCTCACTGCTCGGCGGGTGGATCTGCTCCTGGCGGTCGCGGCGACAGTGGCGGCCGGGACGGGGCTGGCGTCCTGGGCGGTGGGCACCGGCTGGGCCCGCTGGATAACGGTCGTGCACGCCCTCGCCGGCCTGAGCCTGCTGGCGCTGGCCCCGACCAAGCTCCGGGGCTCGGTGCGCACGGGGCTGAAGCGCCGCCGCGCCACCCGATGGCTGTCGATGCTGCTGGGAGCGTTGGTAACAGCCACGGTCGTGCTCGGCGTCCTCCACGCCACCGGGCTGTGGCACGGGGTGGGCTACTGGTCGGCGCTGTGGACCCATGTTCTGCTGGTCGCGCTGGTGGTTCCTTTGTTGGTGTGGCATGTCGTCAGCCGACCGGGTCGCCCGAGCGTGGTCGACCTCGACCGCAGGGCGCTGATCGGCGGGGGCATCGCACTGGCAGCCGCGGGCGTGGTGTATTGGATTCAGCAGCTGGTGGTGGGCGACAACCGGCGATTCACCGGCTCACACGAAATCGCCTCGTTCAAGCCTGCAGAGATGCCAACGACCATGTGGCTCAACGACCAGTCGCCCCGAGTGGCCGCTTCGGACTGGGACCTCACTGTTGCAGGCGAGCCGGTGACGCTCGAGACCTTGCACGCCCGGGCCACGCCGGTGCCGGCCGTCCTCGACTGCACGGGTGGGTGGTGGAGCCGCCAGTCGTGGGATGCGGTGCCGCTGTCAGAGCTATTGCCGTCGGTGGATGCGCCCACGCTGGAG
This sequence comes from Candidatus Poriferisodalis sp., assembly GCA_965226645.1. Taxonomy (GTDB): domain Bacteria; phylum Actinomycetota; class Acidimicrobiia; order Acidimicrobiales; family Poriferisodalaceae; genus Poriferisodalis. The sequence goes on along the minus strand of CBDDDL010000003.1, from coordinate 271,131 downwards.
GTCACATCGGTGACCGGTTACAGCCGGCTGTTCCCCGCTCGCGACGCAGCCAACCTGTACCTGGCCGTCGGCTACGGCGGGGAGCCGCTGCGCCGCGGCCACGGCGCCCCGGTACGGCTGGTGGCGCCTGGAAGGCGGGGCTTCTGGTGGGTCAAGTGGGTGACCCGCATCGACCCCGTCGACCGCCCTTGGTGGCTCCAACTCCCGTTCCCGCTGGAATAGCTGGTTTCCCAACGACATCGATGTCGCTGTGATCGACATAGCGCCGCTGCGGGTGGTTCGCGCGGCATGCCGCGACGTCGAAGAGGATCTGCGGGTAGAAGTCAACCCCATCGTGATCGACCGTGACAGCTGGGATTCCCCTTCGCCGGAAGCGTTCGTCGCTCATATTCGAGAGCAGCCCTTGGCGCCGATCATGCTAGAAGTCGAGCGTGACGTCTGACTGGCTCGCTAAAGCGATCGCGACCCGCCGGATTGAACGAGTCAAGGCCAACATGGGAGCGGCTGGCGAACGCGTCAACGACGCCAGACGACACGTCGCGTCGGCGCGCAGGATCGCTGAGAGCGACACAACCCTCGCCATGTCCGCATGCCACGACGCCATCCGCAAGGCCGTGGTTGGGCACATGTCGGCACACGGGCTCCGAGTGCGCAGTGGCGAAGGTGCCCGCCGCTTGACGATTGACTACGCCAGGCGCGAATTGGCAGGGGCCATTTCCGCGAGCGATCTCGTAGATGCGAACGAGATCCGCCAGGATCGGGCGCTCGCACAGCACGGGGACTTCGCTTCCAGGAAGCTCAACGCGAAGCACGTCCGCGCAGCAGCCGATGTAGCCGAACGCATCGTCAACGCCGTCGCGCGTGCGATCGCTTCTTGAACCGCCCGGCTGAGGCTCGGTCGAGGCTGCAGACCTCGGCAAGGCCGAATCAGCGTCCGGCCACCGCTCAGGACACAACAGCGCCCCCGAACGGTTTCACGTTCGAGGGCGCTGCCTGGTCTGTCAGTTTTGGGTTGTGTGAGTGAGGCGAACCTCACCGGCGCGAGCATAGCTGATGATTCGTCGGCGCGGTGGCCGCCGCAAGTGCACTGCCGCCGGCAGGGTCCCAGCTCACGCAGATCCCGCTACCCCGACGGGGCCACAGCCCGGCGGTCAATCTTCGAATGGTTCGCCCGTCACGACACCGCCCGGCGCCTCACAAGCCTGGGCCATCGCACGAACACCAGACGAGCACGAACACCAGTGCCGTCACAGCGCGGGCGGCCAGCCCGCCCTAACCGACAGCCCGGCCCACGGGGGAAGCGCCCTGTTACCCCTTCAAGAGGCAGCCGACTCGGCCCGCTGCGCCCCGCCGGGGACGCTCAACAAAGGAAGGGGGAATACTCCCCCTTCAAGCTGTCGGGCAACACCGATGATCCGTCGCCGATGGTCGGCAAGCTCTATCGGTGGTTGCAAGTGAGTTGAGTGTAGATGTCGTGTGCTGATGCCCAGTTGTGGAGTCGGCGGGGCATCATGTTGAGGTTGTCCTCGATGACCGCGAGGCGCAGTTGTCCGATGTCGAGGCTGGTGCCTTTGGGAAGCCATCGGCGCAGCAGCCCGTTGGTGTGCTCGTTGGTGGGCCGCTGCCACGGAGAGCGCGGCTCGCAGAAGAACACCTCGATGCCGAGCGCTGCCTCGACGTCGGCCCAGCGGGCCATCTCGCGGCCTTGGTCCCAGGTGAGGGTGCGCACGAGAGCGCGGGGCTGGCGAGCGAGCGCCGCGGTGACCGCGGCGGCGACCTGCGGCGCGCTGTAGCCGTCGGGCAGCGCGGCAGTCAAGCAGTAGCGGCTGGTGCGCTCGGCGAGCGTGACCGCGGCGGTACGGTTCGCTTTGCCGACGATGAGGTCGCCTTCCCAGTGGCCGGGTTCTGTGCGGTCCTCGGCTGCGGCCGGCCGGTCGGCCAACCGCCGGTATTCCCCCAGCGGGCTGGGCTTTTGGGCCTGCGCGACGCTGCGCGGCCGACGGCGCCGGCAGCGCCGCGGCAGCTTGTCCCAGGAGCCGGCGGGCAGGCCGCTGCGCGCGTCGTTCGCGTAGCACGCCCGGTAGATGGTCTCCGCGCACAAGCTCATGCCCGCCTCGCGCAGGTCCGCCGCCGCTGCGTGCGGGGACCAACGCAGCCTCAAGCGCTCAGTGACCGCAGCAGCCAGCACCGGATCATCCGCCAGCTTGGAGACCCGAACGCGTCGCGCGCCCTCTCGCAAGCCCACGCGTGCGCCGAGCGGGCGTCATAGCCCGCCCGCCCGGCGCAGCGGGCCACCTCGCGATGCACCGTCGACGGATCACGGCCCAGCCGCCGCGCTACGTCCGCGACGCCGCGGCCCGCCCCGAGCGACGACTCGATGAACACCCGCTCATCCAAACTCAGCCTCGCTGCCATACTGGACACCTCCATCGGTCGGCTGCATGTGTTGGCAACGGTCATCATGACCGTTCACTTGCAACCACCGATGGAGTTCGCCGAACTGGGGATTTGGAGGGGTCTGAACCAGGGAACTGAAGGGGCGGCAATTCGTCAACCGTCATGTTGTCATGCTGTTTATCCCTTATACGGCAATTTGTAATATTCATACTCGGCAAAATGTAAACTCACTCTGACCGCGCAGGCGAGGGAGACCGAGATGGCAGACGAGTTCGGGTTTGTCGAACGCCATGTGCGTCACCAAATCGACGAAGCGCTCGAAACGTCACGAGTGGTCGTGCTCCACGGTGCGCGCCAATCCGGCAAGACGACGCTGGCCAAGCAGGCAGCCGCTGAGCGCCGCGGTTCGTACGCATCGCTGGACGACGATGCGCTGCTTTCCGCCGCCATCGACGACCCTGTCACGTTCCTGTCGGCCGGCACGTCGCCGCGGGTCATCGACGAGGTGCAGCGCGGCGGCGACAGACTGATACGCGCCGTCAAGCTCATGGTCGATGAAGACCCGAGGCCCGGCCGCTTCCTGCTGACCGGTTCGACCAACTTTCTGACCGTGCCGACCATCAGCGAGTCACTGGCCGGGCGCGTGCGCTTGTTGCATCTCCGGCCTCTGTCGCGGGCCGAATTGTCGGGCCGCCAACCGTCGACTCTTGAAGCTTGGCACGCTGGCACTCCCGACTTGGCTTCAGGCGGCACGATCGGGCGCTCCGACTATCTCGAAATGGTGTGCCAGGGCGGTTTTCCCGGTGCGATCGCGCTCGGCCGGCGACTCGATGCGCGTGCGGCATGGTTCGAGGACTATGCGGCCACGGTGGTGGGCCGCGATCTCGGTCTGCTCGCAGCGATTCGAGATGAAGCATCCATGGGACGCTTGCTGGCATGGGCCGCTGCGAGCACAGCTGCAGAAATCAACGTGGCCGCAACAGCACGCCGGTTGGGCATCAGCAGACCGACGCTGTCTCGCTACCTGGAATGGCTGCGGGCGGTGTTCCTCATCGACCAGATACCCGCCTGGTCGCGCAACGCCCTCGGGCGGGCAATTCGGCGACCCAAGCTCCATCTCGGCGATTCCGGAATCGCCGCCGCGCTGGCGGGGACCTCTGCGCAGGCATTGGCAGAACCGGCCTCGCTCGATGCCGGCCGGCTGCTGGAGACGTTCGTGGTCAACGAGATCGCACGGCAGCTCTCGTCGGTGCCGGGACGGCCGGCGCTGCGTCACTATCGAGACCGCGACGGTCGAGAGATCGACCTGATCGTCGAATGGCGAGACGGCTCGATCGTGGCCGCAGAAGTGAAGGCCACCCAGTCGCCGACGACAGCCGGGCTTGCACACGTGGCATGGCTGCGTGACCGCCTCGACGCAGTTTCGCAAGGCGCGTTCCGCGCCGGCGTACTCCTGCACACCGGTCATCAGAACGTCAAGGTCGGCGATCGCCTGTTCATGGTGCCCATCGATTCGCTCTGGGCGCCCTGATTGTTCACGTGAATGGTGGTGAATCACCCCGGTCATGGGCCGGGAGGCGATCGCAGGCGCCAAGAGCGAACCGAGCGACCTGCAGTGACTCGTTCGATGCACAGCGCCCTAGCCGACCTGGACCTCGACCATCTGTTCGTCGTCCACGCAGGCACCCACCGCTTCGCCCTTGACGAACGCATCACTGCCGTCAGCGCCGTCGAACTGCTGACCTACGACGATCCGCTCCGCCAGCCGTAACAAGCATCAGCTCACGAAATGAGTTCGCGCTGACCGGTGATATTGGCCACCTACAGCGCTTCAAGTCGGGAGACCCAGCCATCGAATCGCGGGCACGCCGAACGGATCTTTGCGAGACCGATGTTCTTCGCGATCAAGGGGCCATGGAGCGTCTTTCTGTAACGGGCGAAGCACTGCTCAATTCTCTTGCTCGGATGGGTACCGAAGCCGCCGTTGATGTCTTCAGGTGTCGAGAATTGTCCCGCGATCGCTCCAAGCGCAGCGAGCGCCGTTGGCGGCAGGCCCGGCAGGCCCGGCAGGAAGCCGAATGAACTCGGTGCCGAGAAGAGCAGTGCCTCGAATTCGTACTGCTGGACGTAGGCGAACTGAGGCACCAAGTGAGGTGCTTGCGGATTGTGACCCCCGATGGCCGTGTCGATTCGTTTCTCAAGGTTCTGGACGGTCTCGCCTGGCAAGAGGTGACGGAAGCCATAGAAATCCTCCAGCGACGTGACCGCGTCGAAACCCCACGACAACTTCGCCATGTGCGGAGCAATCCGGCCGACGTGAATGTCGCCGCCTCGACCCCCAGGCTTGATCGGCGTGACGAGGATGTCGTGCTCAACGAGATGCGGCAGCAGGAGTTGCTTGACGAACTCTTCCTCGGTCTCGCCCTCGACAGAGATGGCCACCCGCGTCACGGGCGACCGCCGAGCAGATTCATCTGCCAGAGTTCTCCCGTCGAGTAGTTCTCTTCAAGCCACCGCTCGTAGTCGATTCGATCCAAGCGGCGTACTGCGGTCTTGGAGTTCTCCAGTTCCATCACGACGATCTCGCCGAGATCGAAGACATCGACGAGTTGAGGTGACTGGGTCGCCACGATCACTTGGCGCTGAGTTGCCAGCGATTCGATCATCGAACCGATCAGCGAGACAGCCGCCGGGTGCAAGCCGAGTTCCGGCTCATCAAGAATGACGACCTTGGACAGCATGGCGGGCGGCAGATTGAGCAGGGTGACGAGGGCGAAGAACCTGAGGGATCCGTCCGATGTCAGATGAGCACCAAACGTCTTGTCAGAGTCTGTCGCGCTCCACCGCAACATCACTTTGCCGTGCTCTTCCTCGATGACGAACTGGTCGAAGTTCGGCAGGATTCGCCGAATGTTGCTGCTGACCCACGCGTAGTGAACCGGGTACTCGTCCCGGAGTCGGAGAAGCACTGCCGCCAAGTTGCCGCCGTCAGCGCGAAGCCCGCGGCTGTCGCTCACGTCCCAGCGCTGCTTCATGTTGGAACTCGCTGAGGTGTCATGGAACTGGAACGTGCCGCAGTCCATCAGCAGGCCGGAGATCACTTGCGCGGTTGTCCGGTTGACATCTGGAATCAGACCCCGAGCAGCGTCGACGATCCGTGCTTCGGTGTGACCGCTGCCGGCCGAAATCCACTGAGCCATTCCGACGATGCCGTGGTCGCTGAAGCGCCAGCATTCATCGCTGAAGATGAACCGATCGGGAGCACCGTAAGACAGCGAGAACGAGTACTCGTTGACACCACTCGCTGTTGCGAGGCGGACTTCAGCCTCCATGCGTGGCGTCACCTTGTTCCCCATGAACAATTGATCGTCAGCGCCGCCGTATTGAGCGACGAACTGCTCGAGACGCCGACCTCGCAGCATCCAGCTCAACATCTCAAAGAATCGAATGAAGTTGGACTTGCCCGAACCATTCGCTCCGATGAGAACCGTGACGCCACCCAGCCCTTCCAGGCTCACATCAGCGAGCGACCGGAACCCGCGAATCGAAACTGAGTCCAACGTCACCGAGCCTCCGGACGAGGCGGATTCGGTCGGCTCGTGACCCTCGGCCGGAAGTTCGCAGTCCATCAGGAGTTCAATCTCTCGCCGACAACGCTCAGTCCAGCGTCAGCCCAAACTTGCGGGTGGCCGAACGCGGCTCGATCCTATGGTGCCGCTCGCCAGCGGAGATGGTCCAAATCGGCGCGCTGGCCTAGCGTCGTGGCATGGACGCAGAGTCAGGAACGGCGGGCGGCGAACCGGGGCGCAGCGGCGCGGAGCCGGTGGTTCTGTACACCGAGGTCGACACAGTTGCCTTCATCACGCTGAATCGGCCCGAGCGCATGAACACGCTGACCGAGGGCGTCATTGCGGGGGTGGCGGACGGGATCGATCGGGCAACGGCATCGAGAAGCGTCCGCTCGATCGTGCTGCGGGGCAACGGCCCCACGCTGACGGCGGGATATGACCTCAACCCAGGCGGGGGAAGCGGTGCCAGTTCCGGAGAATCGAGTTCAGGGGAGCTGTACGACTCGTGGGGCAGTCCTTACAGCGCACCCGGTCCGAAGCCTCGCGAGGGCGCCTGGGACCCGGTGCGGGACTGGCAGTTCATGGGCCACAACGTCAAGCGGTTCATGAAGATCTGGGAGTGTCCCAAACCGGTGCTGGGGCAGATCCACGGCTGGGCGATCGGCGGAGCCACCGACATGATCCTGTGCTGCGACCTGCTGTTCATGGCCGCGGACGCGCACATCGGCTATGCCCCCTCGCGCATCTACGGCACGCCTACCACGATGATGTGGGTGTACCGGCTCGGCCTCGAGCACGCCAAGCAATTTCTGCTGTCGGGCGACGCCATCGACGCCGAGACCGCCCACCGCATCGGGCTGGTCGCTTACGTGTACCCGCCCGACGAGCTCGGCGAGCAGGTTGAGGCCTTCGCCCGGCGGCTCGCACACATCCCGGCGAACCAGCTCGCGCTCAACAAGCTGCTCATCAACCAGGCCTTCGAGAACATGGGCCTTCGCACCAGCCAGCTTCTCGGCACGTTCTTCGACGGCGTCACTCGCCACACCGAGGAGGCCTACCGCTGGGTGGAGGACTTCGAGACGAAGGGCTTTCGCCAGGTCATCGCTGAGCGGGACGCTCCCCACGGCGACTACGGCGAGCGCCCACGATGAGCGGGCAGGCAGGGGACGGCCGGACACTGGTCTTGCTGCACGGGCTAGGGGCCAACCGCCACGTGTGGGACGGTGTGGCCGAGCTGTTGGGCGCCGGCGGCACGGCTGTGGTTGCACACGACTTCCGGGGGCATGGTGCCGCACCGTGGAGCGGTTACTACTCGTTCGGGGCCATGGCAGCCGATGTGGCCGAAGTGCTGCAACGTGACTACGGCGGGCGCCCGTACGCCGTCGTGGGTCACTCCATGGGCGGGGCAGTCGGGCTTGCGCTGGCGTCAGGTTGGTTCGGACCGCCGCCGACGCATGTGGCCACCATCGGGGTGAAGCTTCGCTGGTCCGACGAGGAGCTGTCTCGCATTGACGGCCTGGCGGCGCGGCCGCCGCGCATGTTCGACAACCGGGACGGCGCCGTGGAGTGGTTCATGAAGCTGTCGGGGCTGTTTGGCGTGTTCGCAGCTGATGATCCGCGAATCGCGGCAACCCTCGACGCCGGCGTGGTTGCCGATCAGACCCGAGGAACAGAGGGCGCCGGTACGCCCTGGAGAACCACCCAGGATCCCGCCACCGTCGGCGTTGGCCCGCCGGACATGACGGGCTTGCTACGCGCCGCGAAGTGCCCGCTGGCGATGGCGCTGGGCGAGCTCGATCCGCTGGTAGCGCCTGAGCATCACGACGACTTGGCCGCGGCCGCCGCCTCCAACGCTCATGCAGCCGGCGTCACCGCGCCTCATGAGTTCAACGGCCTCGGCCACAACGCCATGGTGGAGGACCCCGCTGCGGTGGCGCGCTGGCTCGGATCGCTCTCACTCATCTGACGCAGACAGATCTCTGACGCAGACAGATCACGCCGAATTCGCATCACGCCGGGTTCGCATCAAACCGAGGTCGACACGGCGGCGTGCAGCTTGGCACTGCTCGATAACCGGTTACAAACCGCGCTAGAGCGGATACTATCTGCGCCAACCGAGGAATCTATCCGAGTATCCAGCATGCTGTTCACCACACCTGAACTAGACGAGAAGGAATACCGCGCGATCTCCGATATCGAAGATCTGCGGCGCCGCCTGAGTTATCGCCTGCGACAGCCCCGGCGCTGGCATGGCCTGCTCCGGCGAATGGCTCGCGCTCGTGCCGTGCAAGGGTCGAACAGCATCGAGGGCTACTACGCGTCGCTGGATGACGTCCTCGCGATCAGCGACGATGCGGAGCCTCTTGACGCCGCCGAGGAAACGCGGCAGGCACTTCGCGGATACCGAGACGCCATGACCTACGTCCTGCAAATCGCTGACGATCCCGATCCGACCTACTGCGAGCACTTGTTGCGCGGTTTGCACTTCATGATGCTCAGCTACGACCTCGCGACGCGGCCAGGCCAATGGCGTATTGGCGACATCTTCGTCCGTGACGACACTCAGGAGACGGTCGTCTACCAAGGTCCCGACGTCGACGAGGTTCCATCACTGATCCGCGAAATGCTTCTGAAACTGAACAATCCAGTCGCGCAAGAACCTGTCCTCGTTCGGGCCGCGATGGCTCACCTCAACCTCGTGATGATCCACCCGTTCCGCGATGGCAATGGCCGCATGGCGCGCTGCTTGCAGACGCTCGTACTGGGCCAAGAGGGTGTCGGGGATCGAGTATCCGGCTCGCTTGAGGAATATCTCGGTGCTCACACGCAGGACTACTACGACGTGCTTGGTTCGGTTGGTGGCGGCTCGTGGCAGCCACATCGCGATGCTCGTGCGTGGATTCGCTTCGTGCTCACCGCTCACTTGCGCCAGGGACGGATCGAATTGCGGCGCGTGCGTGAAGCCGAACGTTTGTGGGACGAACTGGAACGAATCTCGGCTGAATTCTCCCTGCCAGAACGCTCGCTCAATGCACTCGCAATGGCAGCCAATGGCCTGCGTGTCCGCAATGCGACCTATCGAGCAGCTTCTGAGGAGCTAAGCGACGAGGCAGCCGGTCGAGATCTGCGTCGCCTCGTCGATGTCGAAATGCTCGTACCCCAGGGAGAGAAACGCGGCCGCTTCTATCGCGCTGCACCACAATTGCGCGCCATACGCGAGGAAATCATTGCTGCGCGCGACCCAATGGAGACCACCGATCCATTCGCCTGAATCGGACACGAGCGATCGCTCAACCAAGTTCCTGAACTGGCTCCGTCGCTAACCGGCGAGCGCGGCGAACCGCCCAGACCGCGAACGCGACAGCCGCGATGGTGACGAGCATCAGCGCGGTGTGCATCAGCTTGAAACCGGTGGTCTGCGTGCTGTCGGCCCAGAGCTGCGCGGTGCGGATGGGCCAATAGAGCACCGACAGCACCGCCAGTATCACAAACCACCTCGGGCCGAACCTTCCCGAGACAGCCCAGACCAGCGTTGCAAGCCCGAGATTGACAAACGCGAGCGCAACAAGCACGCGCCACAGCGTTCCCCAGAAGCCGAGGTCACCGGCTTGAGCGACGTTGACGATACGGGTCAACCAGATCGCGACGGTCCACACCGCCAGAATCAGCAGCGGAAACCGCGCTCCGTTTGGACGCAGCGGCACCTTCGACATGGGTTGTGTCACAGCGTGGATCCCGCCACCCGAACCTGCATCCGGACCGTCGTCAGCCTTCTTCGAGCGGGAGTTCGCCGGCGATCTTGACGCACTCGCCGCCGTCGATGTCCATGACGTGACCGGTGATCCAGCTCGCGCCAGCGGACAAGAACAGTGCCGCCTCTCCGATATCGGAAGGCTCACCGAGACGCCTCATCGGAAGCTGGTCGGCGATCATCTTCCCGCGCGGCCCATCCCAGAGCACCCGCGCAAAATCCGTCCGGATCAATCCGGGAGCGATGCAGTTCACCCGGACTTTGGGGCCGATCTCGGCAGCCAACTGCCGGGTCATGTGCATGAGTGCGTCCTTGAACATGCAGTAGACGCCCAGCGCTTGGGACGTATGGTGGCCGCCCACCGAGGCGATACTGATGACTGAGCCGCCATGTTCGGACATCCACATCTGCCAAGCCGTCTGCGTCCATTGCAGCGGCGCTCGCAGGTTCACCTCGTAGGTCTTGTCGAGCCGCGGCACATCGCAATCGATCATGGGCCCGGCCCAGGGGTTCGTCGCTGCGTTGTTCACCAGGATGTCCAGCGAGCCGAACCGCTCGATGGTTCCGCCGATAACGCGCTCGGCCTGGTCGAGATGACCGATGTGCGACGCAATGAAATCGCTCTCACCGCCGATGTCAGCGACGGCAGCCTCGCACTTGTCGGCCTTGCGGCTTGTGATCATGACGTTGGCGCCGGCGTCGGCGAATGCCTTCGCGATGCCCTTGCCGATGCCAGCGGAGCCGCCGGTCACCAGCGCCGTCTTGCCATCCAGTCGCAGTTCCATGCCTGGTCCCTTTCAGTGATGCACCCCGGCGCATTCGCGCCTTGCTATTGGGTTTCGAGTTCTGGCCCGGTTACTTCTTGCCGATCTCGTTCCACGGGCCGCCGTCGGCCCGCGGTTCGCGTGGCAGCCCGAGCACGCGGTCGCCGACGATGTTGCGCTGCACTTCCGAGGTGCCCGCATAGATCGTCCCCGGCCTCGCGCCCATGAAGGTTTGCACCCACGAGAGGGACGAGAACTCCGCGCCGACCGCGTCGGTGTTGATGCCGTTCACGGCCGGATGGCCGCTCGGGGCTGTGGCTTCCATGCCCAGAATCTCCAGCGAGAACTCGGTGAGCCAGTGGTGGTACTCGCTCCACAGCAGCTTGTGCAGCGACGACTCGGGCCCCGGCGGATTGCCGGCGAGCACGTTGGTGACGTTGCGCTGGCCCATCCACTTCATGATCTCGACCTTGGCGTGTGCCTGAGCGAGCTTCTGACGCACCAGCGGATTGTCGGTTGCGCCCCTCTCGACAGCTACTGCAGTCACCCGGTCCAGCTCGTTGCGGAACCGCAGCGCATCGGTGGTGGCTCCGTGGCCGCGTTCGAAGCCGAGGAGCACGTTCGCCACCCGCCATCCGTCGTTCACGTCGCCGACCACGCTCTCCTTCGCCGTCTTGGCGTCGGTGAAGAACACCTCGTTGAAGTCGTGCCGGTTGTTGATGTTGATGATCGGCCGCATTTCCACTCCGGGCTGATCCACCGGGACCAGCAGGAACGAGATGCCACGGTGCTTGGCCTCGGTGGGGTTCGTCCGGCACAGCACGAAGATCCAGTTGGCGGTGTGGCCGCTGGAGGTCCAGATCTTCTGGCCGTTGATGACCCACTCGTCGCCGTCGAGCACGGCGCGGGTGCCCAGGTTGGCGAGGTCGGAGCCGCTGTCGGGCTCGCTGTAGCCCTGACACCAACGATGCTCGCCAGAGATGATCTTGGGCAGGAAGTGGCGCTTTTGCTCTTCGGTGCCGCACTCGATGATGGCGTTGCCCACCATCGTGATGCTGAAACCGTCGTTGTCGCCACCAGTGGGCACGCCTGCTTTCAAGAACTCCTCGGCGAGCACGACACGCTCTACCTCGCTGAGTCCGGCGCCGCCATATTCGATCGGCCACGACACAGCCAGCAACTGGTTCTCAGCCAAAAGCGCACGCCACTCCTCGACGAACTGCTCCCGGGCCTCCTCGGAGAGATCGCCCATGCCGCCCCAATTGGGGGGCAAGTGCTCGGCCAGGAACGCCTGGATCTTCTCCCGGTAGTCCTCAGCCTCTTCGGTGTAGGTGGGATCCATTGTCGTTCTCCCCGGTAACCCAGTTCAGCCGTCGAGTCTGCCACGCAGCAGCGCAAGACCGCACGGCCCCGGCGACGACCGGCAGCCGCAGTGCCCAATGCTTCGGCTACGGCCGGTAGCCGAAGGTGCTCGGCCCCGCACGCAGGGAGCGTCGGGCCAAGTCCACCCACTCGCACAGCAGCGGGCGCGTGTCACGTGGATCGATGATCTCCTCGATCTCGAAAAACTCGGCTGCCCGGTGCGGCGAGCGCAGTTGATTCAGTCGAGCGCGGATGTCGGTCAGGAGTTCGTCGGGCGTGTCGCTGTCAGCGAGGTCCTGCTTGTAGGCAACCTCGATACCGCCCTCGATGGGCAGCGAGCCCCAGTCGCCCGACGGCCACCCGAAGCGGAAGCTGCGCGCGCCGGGCTTGTTGTTGGCCGCACCAGCGACGCCGAAGGCCTTGCGGATCACGACGCAGGCGAACGGGGTCGTCAGCTGGCCCAACGCCGCGAGCGCGGCCGACCCGAAACGAATCGTTCCGCTCTCCTCGGATTCCTTGCCGATGAGGAACCCGGGACAGTCTTCGAGATGCACGACGGGCAAATGGAACGTCGAAGCCGTGTCCAGCAGCCGGATCAGCTTGCGGCAGCCATCGGCGGTCCAGCCGCCGCCGTACACGTAGGGATCCTCGGCGAACACCGCCACCGGCCAGCCGTCGAGGCGCGCCAGCCCAGTAATGATCGAACGTCCCCAGCGCTGCCCGATCTCGAAGAAGCTGCCCTGATCGAACACCGACTCGATGATGGATCGCATCTTGTAGACCCGCCGTGGCTCGCGGGGCACGATCGAGATCAGTTCCTCGTCACGGCGCTGCGGGCTGTCGCTGCTGCGCACGCGCTCAGGCAGCTCGTCGACGTTCGAGGGCAGATACGACAGGAATTGCCGTGCGCTCTCAAACGCCTCCGCCTCGCTGCCGACCACGTCGTCGATGGCCCCGTTCGCGGTGTGAATGTCGGCGTGGCCGAGCTCTTCTTTGCCGTGGTTGCCCAATGACGCCTGCTCCACCAAGGCCGGACCGGCGATCATCATCTGCGCGGTGTCGCGCACGATCACCGAGTAGTGCGCCGTGGCCACCCGGGCGGCGCCGATGCCCGCAACCGAGCCCAATGCCAGCGACACCGACGGCGCCACTGAGAGGTGGTTCACGATGGTGTCCCAGCCACGCAGCTCGGGGATGTACGTGCGACCGGCCATCTCGATGGACTTCACCGATCCACCGCCGCCCATGCCGTCCACCAGCCGGATGTGCGGCAGCCTCAATTCGTACGCCATGGTCTCGGCTGCGTTGCGCTTCTCCGGAATGGTGGCGTCCGAGGAGCCGCCCCGCACCGTGAAGTCGTCTCCCGACAGGATCACGGGACGGTCGTCGATGCGGGCTACACCGAACAGGAAATTCGAGGGCGTCAGGTGGACGAGGTTGCCGTGGTCGTCGTATTCGGCGACGCCGGCGGTCTTGCCGAATTCGTGGAACGAGCCCTTGTCGGCCACGGCATCGATCCGCTCGCGGATGGTCTGCTTGCCAAAGAAGTGCTGACGCTCGACCTTGTCAGGTCCGCCCAGCGCCTCCGCAAACGCCTCTCGGCGCCGAAGCTCGGCAATCTCGCGCTCCCAGCTCATTGGGCCCCCGATCTGGCTCGTGAAGATCCGCTCAGAGCGTACGGCGATGGTCCCGGCACGTGCCGGTGAAGCCGAAAGGACTCGTCGGGTCGTTCAGCCGGCGGTGGGGTCAACCAGCAGTTTGACGGCGGGGTTGCGCTTCGTGGCGAGATCGTCGATCGTCTGCGGCAGCTCGTCGAGGGTGACCGTACCGTTCACGAGCGGAGTGACGCTGATGCGGCCGTCGGCGATGAAGCCCGCCGCAGCACGCATCTCGTCGAGGGTGAACGCCAGCGAGGTGTCCACCGAGATCTCCTTGAACAGCCAGCGGTTCGGGCGGATAGTGGCGTCGCTGCCGGTCACACCGACGATGCAGACCGAGCCCCCGTGGCGCACCATGTCGACCGACTGCTGGATGGTTTGGGGGATGCCGGCGCAGTCGAAGGCAATGTCGGCCCGCAAGCCAGCCGTGGCCTCGTTCACCGCTTCCCGCATCTGTGCGCCGGGCTCGACCGCGACATCAGCACCGGTGTCGAGCGCCAACCGGCGTCGGTCGGCGTCGGGCTCCACCGCGATCACCTTGCCGGCGCCTGCCAGGCGGGCGCACTGAGCGACCAGCAGGCCGATCGGACCACAGCCGACGACGCACACCACATCGCCGGCGCGCATGCGGCTGCGGCGCACAGCGTGCAGCGCCACCGAGACGGGCTCGATCACTGCAGCGTCGTCGTCGGTGAGCTCGTCGGGAACCCGCACCAGACGATCGGCATTTGCTGCCATGAACGGCGCGAAGCCCCCTGAAACCGGCGCATTCGCGCCGCTGTAGTACGACCGCGCCGTCGAGCAGTACGCGCCGAGATCGGCCCGGCATTCGGCGCAGCGACCGCAGCCGGGCGCCACCCCGCCCGTCACTCGATCGCCCGTGCCGACGACACGAACGTCGGAGCCCACGGCGACAATCGTGCCGACCCACTCGTGGCCGCAGATACCCGGCGCGTAGGGCCAGCCCTCGACATACGCGTGCACGTCGCTCCCGCAGATCCCGCAGAGCGAGACCTCGACAAGCGCGTCGCCCGGTCCAGGCGTCGGTTCGTCGACCTCCCGCAATTCGAAATTTCCCTTACCGGTCACCAGTCCCGTGCGCATGCCCACATCGTCGCGCACGGCCTGCGAGATCGCACCGGACAGCACCCGGCCACAGCGCGAGGCAGCGCCCGAACACAGCGCAATGCTGCGTCCGAAGACAGCACCATGCAGCGCCCGGACATAGCGCGAGGCAGCGCCCCGTCATATGGTGCGCGCATGGAATTGAGACTCGACGGCCGCACAGCCCTTATTACCGGCGGCAGCCGGGGTCTTGGCCGCGCCATGGCCGAGACATTCGCTGCAGCGGGTGCATCAGTTGCGGTGGTGGCACGCGACCGCGACGTGCTCGACGAGACGCTGTCGGCACTGCAGGCTGCGAACCCCCACGCAGCCCATGCGGCGATCTCCGCTGACGTCCGTCAGGCCTCAGAGGTTGCTCGGGCCCATGCCGAGGCCGTGAAAACCTGCGGGCCGATCGACATTCTCGTCAACAACTGCGGGACATCGAGTGCGAAGCCATTCCTCGACATAACCGATGAGGATTGGCAGGACGACTTCGACCTCAAGCTGTTCTCCGCGATTCGGCTGTGCCGCTTGTGCCTCCCCCACATGCGCAGCCACCGCTGGGGTCGCATCATCAACTCGCTGAACATCGGAGCGAAGGCCGCAAGCGCGCAAACCTGCCCGACCGCCGCGACCCGGGCGGCCGGCTTGGCGATGACCAAAGCGCTCGCATCGGAGTTCGCGGCCGACGGCGTCCTCGTGAATGCGCTCATCACCGGCTTGCTCGTCACACACCAGTGGCAAACGCGCTGGGAGCGGGAAGGGGCCGGCACCACGTTCGAAGAATTCACTGCAGCGGTCGGCGCCCGCATTCCCGCCGGCCGTATGGGTGACGCCCAGGAATTCGCCAACCTCGCACTGTTCCTCGCCAGCGACGCCGCCAGCTACGTCACCGGCACCGCAATCAACATCGACGGCGGGCTCTCCCCCGTCGTCTGAGCGAAACCACACCCCAACCCGCCGACGCAATCAATACTGCGGCAGGCTCTCCCCCGTCGTCTGGTCGGGGATCAGCGCCTCCAGACGTGACATGAAGTCGGGCGGCGGGCGACGAGGCTTGCCGGCGTTGTCGCAGACCGCCGCAGTCAGTTGTGCCTGCACGAGCACGGTGTCGTCGGCCTCGCGAATGATGCGCTGGTTCCATTTCGTACTGGCTCGGCGCAGCTCGGCAACTTCGGTTTCGATTCGCAGCGTGTCACGCGCTGTCGCCGGTTCGCGAAAGCGCACCTCGAGGTTGGTCACCACGATCTGAACGTTCTCGTCGGACAGGTCCGGAAGCGCCATGCCGACGTCCTCGAGCGCCACGCAACGAGCGGCTTCGAAGTACGACACGTAGACCGCGTGATTGACGTGGTTGTAGGGGTCCAGCTCACCGAATCGAGGCACGATCTGGGTCGAATGCGTCGCCATGCCCGCAACGCTACGGCGAGGGCACACCGAGATGACCGGCCGTTGGCCCGACGCGTTGGCCCACGGAGACGCCGAACTCCTCGTAGCGTTCGGGGTCGTGAGCGTCATCGCGGCGATCGACGTCGGAACCAATTCGTTCCATCTCGTGGTCGCTTCTGTTGACCCCGACGGTCACCTCGAGGTGCTCACGCGCGAGCGGGAGCCAGTCCGGCTGGGCTCGGGCGGCGAGGACATGAAGCGGCTTGAACCTGCCGCTATCGACCGCGGCATCGCCGCACTGGACCGGATGCGCCGGATCGCCACGCACGCCGGGGCTACCACGATCAACGCAGTCGCGACGAGCGCCGTGCGAGAGGCCGCCAACCGGCACGAGTTCGTCACACGAGCGCGCGACGAAGCCGGCATTCACATCGAAGTTGTGTCCGGCATTGAGGAAGCGCGGCTGATTCACCAGGGCGTGCTGGGGGCGGTGCCGGTCTTCGACGAGCGTCACCTCGTCATCGACATTGGTGGCGGCTCGACGGAGTTCATTGTGGGCGAAGGTGCCGAGCCGCAGCTGCTGCGCAGCCTCAAGCTCGGCGCAATCAGGTTGACGGATCGCTTCTTCCCTGAGGGCCGAACATGCAAGCGCACGGTTCGAGAGTGCCGCCACTACATCGAGTCCTTCCTCGGGCACCTGCCCTCGGAGATCGCGGAGCTGGGATTCACCACGGTGGTCGGCTCCTCGGGGACGATCACCGCGTTGGCCCGCATGTGCGCGATCCGGCGCGGCGACCGCGACAACCGCACCGGACGCCTCTCGTTCAATGAGACCGAGTTGCGTTCGCTCACAGCCGATCTCGTTGCGGCAAACACTCCGCAGCAGCGCATGTCGATCGATGGTCTGGAGGAGCGTCGCGCCGACATCATCGTGGGCGGTGCGCTGCTGCTGTCCGAGACATGCAGGTTGCTGGGCGTCGAGCGCATGGAGGTCTCCGACTACGCCTTGCGCGAAGGAATCTTGTTCGAACAGCTACGACGAGCCGTATCACCAGAACTGGATCCGTTCCATCGCCTCGGGGATATTCGGCGCTCAGGCGTCATGTACGTGGCGAACAGCTACCACGAAGACCTCGGGCACGCCGAGCACATCACCGATCTGGCGCTCGAGCTGTTTGACGAGCTGGGTCGACTGCATCAACTCGACGACCAGGACCGCGAGCTGTTCGAAGCGGCGTCACTGCTGCACAACGTGGGCATCTTCATCTCCCACAGCGCTCATCACCGCCACAGCTACTACGTCATCCGAAACAGCGAGCATCTCACCGGCTTCACCGAACGCGAGATCGAGATCATCGCCCAAGTCGCCCGCTACCACCGCAAGAGCGCTCCCAAGTCGAAGCACTCGGACTTCGCATCTCTGAGCTCTGCCGACCAGAACCGAGTGCGCTGGATGGCGGCGATGCTGCGTGTGGCAATCGGCTTGGACCGTTCCAATCGTCAGGTGGTGACGCGCGTGCGGGTAGCGGACGCGCCCGAGCATGAACTCAGGCTGATCGCACGGGTCTCACCTGGAGCGGACACCTCGGTGGAGCTGTTCACCGCCCAGGCCCGCAGCGCTCTGCTCGCAACGATGACGGGATGCAAAGTGGTGATCCAGCCCGAGGTCGCCGAGACGGGCAGAGCCGTTCACCCCACCAACGGGATGCGCAGCGGTGCCGCGACGGCGGCCGGGGAGCTTGCTCAGCAACCGCAGGAATACGAGTACCCCGGCGTCCGGTAGGGCAATCGCAGCGTCCAACCGACCCCGATCAGGTCGGGATCAGTGAACGTGCGGCCGTCGCGCTGGCCGAGTCAGCGACGTTGACCAACGGGTCGCCAGCCGCCAGCCCTGGGGCCATCGAAATTCTCACGAGAAACTCACGGCTGTCGCGCACTGCCCGCCGATGAGGGCCGGTAGCTTCGCCACTTGATCCGCTCCGGACGTTGACCATCGGGCACCGGCAGCCAGCCTTCACGCCAGAGGACAACGGCGCTCACATTCGCAGAAGGACAACGACTGTGTACTCAGCCCTCGGTCAATGGTGCTTCCGGCATGCGTGGCGCGTCCTCGGTGCATGGCTGATCTTCGCAGTGATTGCCGCCGTGCTCGCCGGCACCCTCGGCGCCTCCTACGGCGCGTCGCTCTCGACACCCGACTCCGAGAGCAGCCGAGGCGCTGAGGTGCTCGAAGACCACTTCGGCAGCGTCGGCTCCAACATCAGCGGCACCATCGTGCTCAAGGCCGAGTCCGGCGTGAACGACCCAGCAGTGCGTTCGGCCATGACCGAACTGCTCGTCGCAGTCGATGCCATCGACGAGGTGACGGTCAGCTCGCCCTACGACCGTAACGGCGGCCTGCGCATCGCCGCCCAAGGACCGGGTGTCGGCAAGTACGCCTACGCCGACGTCGAGCTCAGTCCAGACTTCAACGTCGACGAAGCCGGAACTCTGGGCCTTGAGATCATCGAGCTCATCGATGCCAGCGGGCTGCGCTCCATGGACGGCGTCGACGTCGAGATGGGCGGTTCCTGGCTCGTCCGACAGGAACCACCCGAAACCGAAGCCATTGGGCTCGCGTTCGCCGTCTTCGTGCTGATCGCGGCCGTCGGTTCGGTCGTTGCCATGGGCGTGACGGTCGGCACTGCCCTGGTCGGGGTCGGCATCGGCGTGCTGGTTGTCACTGCGCTCAGCAACGCGGTGACCATGCCCGAATTCGCGCCCACCCTGGGGGTGATGATCGGCCTCGGTGTCGGCATCGACTACGCGCTGATCATCCTGAACCGTTTCCGGGAGTGGGTCGGCCGGGGGCTCGAGCCCTCCGAAGCCGTGGGTGCGGCCCTCGACTCCGCGGGCCGCTCGGTGGTGTTTGCCGGCGCAACGGTGGTGGTGTCGCTGCTGGGCCTGCTGCTCATGGGCCTGCCCTTCGTGGCCGGCATCGGGCTCTCAGCGGCCGTCACGGTCGCGATCGTGATGGTCGGCTCGATCACCGTGCTTCCCGCCGTGCTGAGCCTTGCCGGCGACCGCATGACCACCACGAGGGTCCGCGGCATCGCCGCCGCAGCGCTGGTGGCGGTCGCCCTTCTGGGCCTCGGAGCTGGCATCCGCCCCCTGGTCGCCGCGCTCCCCGCGGCCGCTGCGGTGCTGATCGCCGGAGCGTTCGGCGGCACCCGCAACCCGCTGCGGCGCATACTGCGACACCGCCCGCCGAAGGCGCTGAGGGACACCGCGTGGTACCGCCTCAGCCGGGTGGTCCAGGCACGCCCCTGGCTGTTCGCGCTGGGTGGCACCGCAGTGCTCCTTCTGCTGGCGGTGCCAGTGCTCAGCCTGCGGCTCGGCTTCTCCGACGAGGGCAACTTCTCGCCCGACACCACCACACGCAAGGCCTATGACCTGCTGGCGCAGGGTTTCGGCCCAGGTGCGAACGGCCCGCTGTTCATCGTGGCCGAAACATCTGACCCTGCCGATCTCGGGACGCTCAACGGGCTGTCGAGTGCGCTCCAGGGGACCGACGGCGTCGCCTTTGCATCCCCGGCGATGCCCAGCCCCGACGGTGGTGCGGCGTTGATCCGGGTTCAGCCCGCCACCGGCCCCCAGGACGCCGCGACCGAGTCGCTGGTGAACGAACTGCGTGACGACGTGATTCCCGCCACCCTTGACGGCACCGGCGTCGACGCCTTGGTCGGCGGCGCGGTGGCGTTCCAGATCGACTTCAGCGACTATCTGTCCGGGCGGATGCTGATCTTCTTCGCTGCGGTGCTCGGAGCGTCGTTCCTGTTGCTGATGGCGGTATTCCGCTCGCTGATTGTGCCGCTCAAGGCCGTCGTCATGAACATGCTGTCGATCGGTGCGTCCTACGGCGTGCTGGTGGCCGTGTTCCAGTGGGGCTGGTTCGGCGGCGTGCTCGGGATCGAGGGGGCGCCAATCGAGCCGTTCATCCCGATGATGCTGTTCGCAGTCCTATTCGGACTGTCGATGGACTACGAAGTCTTCCTGTTGTCGCGCATGAAAGAGGAATACGAGCGCACCGGCGACCCCGTCAACTCCGTCGCCGACGGCCTTGCCGCCACCGCTCGGGTCATCACCGCCGCGGCGGCAATCATGGTGGTGGTGTTCGGCAGCTTCGTGCTGGAGGACAACCGGATCATCAAGCTGTTCGGCATGGGGCTGGCCACGGCCATCGCCATCGACGCGACGATCGTGCGCATGCTCATCGTGCCCTCCACCATGGAATTGCTCGGCGCTCGCAACTGGTGGCTGCCACGCTGGCTCGACCGGATCATCCCGAACCTCCGCATCGAAGGCGAACTTCCGGAACCGTCCGAGCAACCTGGCTGAGCGAGGGCGGCACAGCCGCTGCGCCCGCGAAAGTCAATCGGCAACGAAATCGGCGACCTCCGCCCCACTGGCGCGCATCAGCGCGCTAGGCGTGAGCTCGAACACCGTGTCGGGCGTTCCGGCCGCCGCCCACACGGTGTCGTAGACCAGCAGATCTCGGTCCGCCACAGCCCGCAGCGGACGGGCATGGCCGAACGGTGGCGTGCCGCCGATCGCATAGCCCGTGGCCTCCCGCACCCCATCGGCGTCGGCTCGCATGATCGTGCCGCCGAGCACCGCTCCGAGCCGCGCTGTGTCCACACGGTTGGAACCCGATGTCAGCGCCAGCACGGCCTCGCCGTCGCACAGGAACACGAGCGATTTCACGATCTGGCCCAGCTCGCAACCCACTGCTGCAGCCGCTTGCACGGCCGTGCGCGTGCCTTCAGGAAAGCGCAGGATCTCCGGCGCCATCCCCACCTCTTGTGCTCCGGTTAGGAATCGCTCGCGAGCGTTCAAGCGTCGCTCGCCATCACTCAAGCGCGGCAACACTTAGCCGCGGGTGATGGACTCGACAACGGCCGTGGCGATGCGCTGAGCGGCGGCGCTCGGCCACAACGCCTCGATTCGACCATCGGGCAGCCGTGCTATCCATCGATCAACATTGGGCAGCTCCAATGTCAGCTCGGCGACGCCAGGTGAGTGCGTATCGTCTCGAAACCACATGCGGTTACCGGCTGGGTCCGGCATAGACCAGAAGATCGAAGGACCGCCCTCGATTCCTCGAGCGTTCCTGACCTCATAGCTGCGGAACCCAGTCCATGCGAGGAAACGTCTCCTGGGCAAACCAGGAACATCTGCATCAATGCGGAAGAGCCAGGAATTGGCTCCTGGATCGCTTTGTGACAATGCGGCGTAGTCATCAACTGAGAGTTCCGCGTCGTACCAGCGAGTGGACACGGATCCGCGATCCCCAACCGAGGAATTAAGTGCGTCTTCAACCAGAGAGAACAGCAGCCGAACTGCATCGTTCCAAATCGCCGCCTGACGCTCCTGGGCCTTCAGCAGCTCCGTATGCACTTTGTCGTAGCCCTGCTGGGCCGTAGCCGCGCGCTCCAGGTCGCGCAAGGCGTCCTCGGCACGAA
Source organism: Candidatus Poriferisodalis sp. (assembly GCA_965226645.1). Lineage (GTDB taxonomy): Bacteria > Actinomycetota > Acidimicrobiia > Acidimicrobiales > Poriferisodalaceae > Poriferisodalis. The sequence continues at coordinate 249,633 of CBDDDL010000003.1, read as the reverse complement.
GCAAGATCAATTCGGCGATGAGCTCAAGGTTGCCACCAAGGTCAGATTCTGCAAGTGCCTCGTAGTAGCGGAGTCGGTCTTTGCGGCGGATGATGACGCTCGGAAAGCCTCCCCGTACGAGTTCAAGATTCATGACAGCCCGAGACGTGCGCCCGTTACCGTCCGTGAAGGGATGAATGTGGGTGAGCCATGCGTGCAAGACGATCGCACGCAGGAGTGCCGACGCATCTGCGTTGGCAAGGGACCAGCGTTCCCAGTCTTCGATCCCAGACATCACTTCGTCCCACGTGGACGGGGGCTCGTGTGGTGAGCCAGCGATCATGACAGGCGTGGACCGGAAGAGCCCAGCGCCTCCCCCCAGTATCAGGGAATGCAATCCCTTCACCTGTTCGGTGGACGTAGGCGACGGATCTTGGGCCAATTCGACGAGTCGCTCTAGAGCCCGGGACAGATTCATAGCGTCAGCCGAGTAGGCCGGGTCGTGACCGGTGATGGTGATGCCGCGAAGCACCGCCATCTGGGTTTCTCCGACCCCGAGGGTGCTGCCCTCAATCGCATTTGATTCTGCGATCTGTTCAAAACGCTTGTCGCCGAAGTACGCGCGAAGAGTCTGCTGGGTCAGATGCCCCTGAGAGCGCAGCAGTTCTACCCGTTCGTGAAGTCGTGCTGCGCGATCAAACACCCACCCAGCGGTGGATTCAAGGCTGTACGGGCTGCCGGTGAGGTCGATCATTGTTTCCGCACTCCCGTTCGCGCGCACGTCGGCGAAGCTACATGGCACCTCAGGCAATCAGAGGCGACCGTCAGCTAGTCCGTGCCATAGCCGGGATCCTTCCCGTGTGGCCAAGGTCCCCGGCTATTCAGCCCACGCCTTGATCTGGGAGATGACCTCGAGGGGGTTCTCGGTCTCGGGTGGGATGTGGATGTCCAGGTAGCTCACACCGACCGAGCGGTACACCTCGACACGCTCCTTTACCCGCTCCGGATCGCCGGTGAGGCTCGCACGGTCCACGTAGTCGTCAGGCACTGCGGCGAACGCCTCGTCACGTTTGCCGGTCAGGAACAGATCCTGGATCTTCTCCGCCTCGTCCACATAGCCGTAGCGCTTGAACAGGTCGTTATAGAAGTTCTTGTCGCGTGCGCCCATGCCGCCCACGTAGAAGCCGACGCCGTCCCGCACACCCTTGCGCACCGAATCGACCATCGGGCCGTTGCCGAGCGCCACGGTGCCGCCGGCCACGATCTGCAGGTCGCCGAGGTCATCGGCACGGCGGGAACCGCCGGTCTCCAAAGCCTCGCCCCACACCTCGTTGAACTTCTCGGGCAGGAAATGGATCGGCTGCCAGACGTTGGCCAGCTCTGCAGTCAGCTCGACGTTGCGCGGCCCGATCGAAGCCACCGCAATCGGGATGTCCTGGCGATACGGCTTGCCCATGCGCTTGAGCGGCTTGCCCAGCCCGCTGCCCTCGCCCTCGGGCAGGGGCAGGCTGATGGCACGACCGTCGTGGACAACCCTGTCGCCTGACCACACCTTGCGGCAGATCTCGATCACGTCACGGGTGCGCCCGAGCGGCTTGTCGAACGGCACGCCGTGCCAGCCTTCGATCACCTGCGGTCCCGAGGTGCCGAGCCCCAGGATGAAGCGGCCTTCGGAGAGCGTGTCGATCGTCATTGCCGTCTGGGCGATGATGGTTGGGCTGCGCGAGTAGATCGGCAGGATGCCGGTCATCAGCTGCACGCGCTCGGTCTTGGCCGCGACGTATGCGAGGGTGGAGACCAGGTCGAATCCGTAGATCTCGCCGCCCCACAGCATGTCAACGCCAGCAGCTTCGAGATCGGCCACATGCTGGCTCAGCCGCTTGGGATCCAAGCTCGCACCGGCTCCAATCGCCATGGATATCTTCATCGATGTACTCCATCCGCTAGAGGGTCGGCGCGCATGTTAGAAGCAACACCACACCGACGTCAGGCCAACGCATGAGCGATGCCACGCACACGGGTACCAGCAAAGTCCCGAATGACCCCTCAGTCGACGACACCGCCGACGAGATCATCGACACGTTGCGTCGCTGGGTGGACGACGTTGTCGTGCCGGGATCGTCGCCGCTGGAGCTGGCCGACGAATACCCCACCGAGATGGCCGAACAGATGGAGGCGTTCGGACTTTTTGGCGCGACGATCCCCGAATCGCACGGCGGACTCGACCTGAACCACCTCACCTATGCACGAGTCATCGAGGAACTCTCGCGGGGGTGGATGTCGCTCGCAGGCATCGTCAACAGCCATCTGATCTGCGCCAAGCTCATCTCGCGGTTCGGCACCGCAGAGCAGCAGGACCGGTCTCTGCCGCAGATGGCCACCGGCAAGCTGCGCGGCTGCTTCTCGTTGTCCGAGCCCGACAGCGGATCCGACGCCGGTGCGCTGCGCTGCCGAGCAGTCCGAGACGGTGACGAGTTCGTCATCAACGGCACGAAGATGTGGGTGACCAACGGCGAACGTGCGGGCATCGTGGCGCTGCTGGCGCGCGTGCCTGAAGGCGACGCGTCCGGAAGCTCGGGCATCACCTGCTTCCTGGTGGACAAGACCCCGGGGAAGATCTCGGGCGGGATCACCGTCAGCCGCAAAATCGACAAGATCGGCTACCGCGGCCTCGAGACCGTCGAGATGTCCTACGTGGATCACCGCGTGCCCGCCAACCGAGTTCTAGGCGGCGATGGTCTGGACGGCGACGGTCTCAATGGAGCAGGGGGCATCGGCAATGGTCTGCGCTGGGCGCTCGCCGCGCTGGAGTTGGGCCGCATCAATGTGGCCGCCCGGGGCGTGGGCGTGGCCCAGGCCGCCTACGACGCTGCCGTGGCCTACGCGAAGCAGCGTGAGGCATTCGGCAAGCCCATCGCCAAGCACCAAGCCATCGCATTCAAGATCGCCGAGATGGCCACCAAGCTGCACGCCGCTCGACTCATGACCTACGACGCCGCCCGCAAGGCCGACTCCGGCGAGCGGGTCGATCTCGCCGCGGGCATGGCCAAGCTATTCGCCTCGGAGACGGCCGCGGAGTTGGCGCTCGATGCCATGCGCATCCACGGCGGCAACGGTTATTCCACCGAGTACCCGGTGGAGCGCTACTACCGCGATGCGCCTCTCATGATCATCGGCGAGGGCACGAGCGAGATCCAGAAGCTCGTCATCAGCCGGATTCTGCTCGCCGACGATTGAGATGCTGCGCGCCTAGGTTGACGGGCACGTACATGGAGGCATGAGAAATGGCAGACCGCAAGTCGTTCTGGGCGTGGTGCCTGGAGTCCGAAGAACCGACCGACGCGCAGCGGGCGGCGTTGGCAGCGAAGCTGTCCGCCGAGTACGGCACAGAGATCACTGCCAAGCCGGTGCCGTCAGTGGACGACGCCGATCTGCGCCCCCCGCGCATCCCGATTCCGGACTCGGTTGCCGACTGGTGCTCAACAACCACTTACGACCGGGCCCGTTATGCCTACGGCGCCCACTTCACCGAGCGTGTGCGGGCCTTCAACCTGGACTTTCCGAACCCGCCTGATGTGGTGGCGCACCCCCGTGACGAGCACGAGGTCGAGGCCACGCTGGACTGGTGCGACGCCAACGGTTACATCGCCGTGCCCTACGGAGGCGGGTCGTCGGTGGTGTGGGGCCTCACGCCGCCGCAAGACCAAGGTCCCACCGTGGTGATCTCCCTGGACCAACTCGACCAGGTGCTCGAGATCGACGATGTGTCACGGGCGGCTCGCATCCAGGCCGGCGTGTTCGGCCCGCATCTCGAAGACCAGCTGCGGCCCAGCGGGCACACGCTGCGGCACTTCCCGCAGTCGTTCCGTTTCTCGACGCTCGGCGGTTGGATTGCCACTCGCTCAGGCGGTCATTACGCCACGAATCACACCCACATCGACGAGTTCGTTGAATCGACGCGGATGATCACGCCGTCGGGCTGGTGGGAATCGCGCCGCCTCCCGGGCTCAGGCGCAGGCCCCAGCCCCGACAGGATGGTGATCGGATCCGAAGGCATTTACGGGATCATCACCGAGGCGTGGATGCGTATCCAGAAGCGCCCGACATTCCGTGCCACAGCGGGCATCACCTTCCCGTCATGGGAAGCCGGCTACGACGCCGTGCGGCACCTCGTCCAGGCGAAGCTGTGGCCTGCCAATCTGCGGATACTGGACCCTGCGGAAGCAGGCCGTGCCGCTGGCATGGACGGCCAGCATGCGCTGGTCATCGTGTCGTTCGAGTCGGCCGAGCTGACTCAGCGCCACAACATTGCCCAAGCCGCCGAGATCGCTCGCAGCTGCGGCGGGCATCTCCCCGACGACGAGATCCAGGTCGACGACGGCACGGGGACGCCGACGGGCCGCGGCGGCGCCGTCGGGGCGTGGCGCGACGCATTCATCGGCGTCGGCAACGGCGTCGAGACGTCGCTCGGCCTGATCAACGACACCTTCGAAACGGCGATCACCTGGGACCAGTGGCCCGAATTCGATGCCGTCGTGCGTGAGAAGGTGGGCGCGGTGCTCGCTGAGGTGTTCGGCAAGCACCACTCGCTGTCGTGCCGGTTCACCCACGTCTACACCGACGGCCCGGCGCCGTACTACACGTGGTCAGGCATGGGCACTCAAGGCGGCGAGCTCGAGCAGTGGCAGACCGTGAAGGACGCCGCCAACGAAGCGCTCGTGTCCGCGGGCGGAACCGCAACCCACCACCATGCGGTGGGCCGCATGCACCGGCCGAACGCTTACGACCGCCAGCGGCCCGAGCTGTTCGCCGAAGCCATCCGAGCCGCAAAGAAGCGCCTCGACCCCAACGGCATCCTGAACCCCGGCGTCCTCATCGACCCGTAGAACGCGTTAAAGCGGCCGTCGTCGTCGGCCTGCCCGGAACGGCAAGAGGGCCGACAGGCGCCACGCGCCCATCGGCCCTCTCAATGGCTGATTCTTGTGGACTCCCTCGCTGGGGGGCCGGTGCCGTTTGGCACCGGCCCCACGCAGCCAGCGGATGCTTGCCGTGCGGTCCCTCGCGGGGACCGCTCAGCTGATGAGCAGCGCCTGCCTAGCGGCAGCCGCCGTTGTCTTTGTCCCAAGCGCAGTTGGCCGAGGCGCCGTTCACGTCGACGATGTCGCCGATGATGTGCCACGTCTGAGCCCCGGCGTCGAACTGGCTGAAGTCCGAGCCCTCGACGGCGTATGCGTCGTCCATGCCGTCCATGGCGAAGGTGATGCCGTCCAAGAACATCGGGTGGTAGATGTCAATCGTCCGCACCGCCAAGATGAAGTTGGTCCTCGTCAGCCCGCCGGGCAGCTCAGCGGCGACGCGCAGCGCCTCCACATAGGGGTACCCCAGCATGTAGCCGTTGCCAAACAGCGAGATATTTGGGTCGTAGTCGTTGGCAACGAGGCTGTCGATGACGAACTGGATGAACGGCTCGTCGATTGATCCGGGGTCAGTGATGTCCTTCAGGCCACCGCCGACTACCCACCAGCCGTCGCCGTCGTCGCCGGCCGGACCGATGAACGAAGCCACGGGCTTGCACACCGACGGGGTGAACGCCGCCAGCAGGTCGTCCTTGAGACCCGATGCCGCTACTTCCTGCACTGCCAGCAAGCATGCGTTGCCAGCGGTCATCGAGATGAACACGTCGGGATCGGACGCTGCGATCGTCGTCACCTCGTTGGTGATCGTGGGCGCAGCGGGGTCATGACGCACCGCCACGAACTCCGACACGACATCAGGGTTGTTGGCGGCGTAGTCCTCAAAGCCCAACTCGTATGCGAGGCCGAAGTCGTTGTCCATGATCATGCCCGCAACGACCACGGGAAGCTCGTCAGCAAGGTTCTCCTTGATCCAGTTGCCCCACAGGACTGCCTCAGTCGAGTACGACATGATGATGCCGGTCGTCCACGGGTGATTCTGGGGGTCGCCCCATGCGGGGTGGCCGGTCCACACGAACGGCTGCGGAATGCATTCTGCGTTCAGCTTGTCGTACACCGCCAGCGTGTTCGGCGATCCGAGCGTGTGAATCGAGAACACGTTGTCGTTCTCGATCAGCTCGTCCACGAACTCGATGGTCTGTGCCGCCACGTATGCGTCGTCGTAGGACTTGAAGGCGACATCGCGGCCAGCAATGCCGCCGTTCTCGTTGACATAGTCCAGATACGTGCTCCAACCCAGGCGTGCGTTTCCGTATGCCGCCAGCGTGCCCGACTGCGGCCCGGTCTGGCCGATCCGGATTTCGGTGTCGGTGATGCCTTTGGTGTTGGACCAGTCGGCGGGGCAGTCATTCAGATCAATGGTGAAGCCCGCCGGACCATGCAAGATGTTGTCGTCGTCGACGCCGTAATCGCCCGAGTTGATCTTCTCGGTGAGCGCGGCCACAGCCGCCTCCCGGCGGTGCGCGGCCTCGGCGAAGATGCCGTCGATGGAGGACCGGTCGACGTCGACCATCTCCTCCATCTCCTCCATGTCGTCTTCTTCGTCTTCCGACGCCTGCTCGATGACTTCCTGGCTGAGGCCGCCGGCCTCTTCCTCCGGCTCGTCGCCGGCCATGTCGTCCTCTTCGGCCATGTCCTCTTCGGCCATGTCCTCTTCGACCATGTCCTCGTCGGCGTCGGTCTCGACGGCGGCATCGTCGTCGTCGTCACCTCCGCCGCAAGCAGCCGCTACAAGTGAGAACGCGAAGAGCAGCGCCAATAGGCGAAGCAGTCGGTTCTTGGAAAGTTGCATCAGTCCATCCCTCCTCGGTGGATTGCATGCCACGACAGCGCCCCGGAAGCCTCGATTCGTCCTCGTCCCCCGGAGGAAGCCCATCGCGTCAGTGCCGCGAGAGTAATCGCGATGCGCCGAGCGAACCTACGTGAGTCACGACGATCCCGTGACATTTTCGTGGCGCGTCTTTGGATCGCGGCCCACGGCGACAATTGGCTCGACGCGCGGGGCTCACGCGACGGCGGTAACGCCGTCCCCACAGCACTGACGTTCCGGCCCGCCTAGCGTGACGTCCATGGAATGGGGAGTCACACTGCCGCACTTGGGCCACATCGCCACGCGTGATGCGCTCATCGAATTCTCGACCGCCGTCGACGACCTCGGGTTCAACTCGGGCTGGGCTTCAGACCACGTCTGCTGGCCCGCCGAGCTCGTTTCGCAGTATCCGTACAGCGACGACGGCTCGTTCCCCGCGCCGCCCAAGACGGGATGGCTCGACCCGATCGGAACCCTGCAATTCGTTGCTGCGGTGACCCAGAACCTGCGCCTGGGGTTCAGCGTGCTGATTCTGCCGTACAGGCCGCCGGTGGAAACCGCCAAGCGGCTGGCCACCATCGACGTGCTGTCGGGCGGCCGGCTGATCCTCGGCGTCGGCGTCGGCTGGATGCGCGAGGAGGCCGAGGTGCTGGGGATGCCCTGGGACCGGCGTGGGAAGCGGTCCGACGAGCAGCTCGAAGTGTTCCGGACGCTGTTCAGCGAGGACGACCCCAGCTACGACGGAGAGTTCTATTCGTTCCCCGCCGTCGGCTTTGAACCGAAACCGGTGCAGAACCCAGTACCAGTGTGGGTGGGCGGCAATTCGGCGGCGGCCTACCGGCGAGTGGCGCAGTTCGGGCATGGCTTTCATGCGGCCTTCGAGACCCTGGACGACGTCGCATCCGGGTGGGCGGCCGTCGGCGAGGAATGCGAAGCCGCTGGCCGCGACCAGAGCGAAATCACCCTCTCGCTGCGTTACTACCTGGACCCGGCTGCAGTCATGAAGCCAGCCGTGTCAGTCGCAGGCAGCGCCGAGCAGATGATCGAAAGCGTCGCCCAAGTGGCCGAGACTGGCGTAACACACCTGGTGCTCGACCCGGTCGCTCGAGGCGGCGTCGCGGGCCGTCTCGACGCTCTGCGCGCATTCATGTCCGACGTCGCCCCGCACTTCGACTGACGCTTGGCCGAACCCGTGCGACCGCCGCCGAAGCCGGTGTAGCTGTCCGACGCAGACGGGCTGAGGTCAGCCGAGGTTTGCAGAGAGCTCGAGCTGAGCGCCGAGCCAGTTGTTGATGTCCCGCCTCGCTTGGCGCGACACGGCTGCGTCGGGGGCGAAACCCTCGAAGCCGTGGGGGGCACCGGGATACAAGTGCAGCTCGACAGGCACACCGGCGTGGTTGAGGCGAGTCGCATAGTCGATGTCCTCGTCCACGAAGCCGTCGAGGGTGCCCGCCATGACGAACGTGGAGGGCAGGCCGGACAGGTCTGTGGCCCTCGAGGGTGCAGCGTGCGCCGGGACGACGTCGGCGCCGTATAGATCGCCGAGGTAAGAGGTCCATCCGAACTCGTTGGACTCCGGCGCCCACACCGGGACATCCCACTGCGACGAGGCAGTGGTCTGCGTGTCGTCGATCATCGGATAGATGAGCAGCTGGAAGTCGATCTCGAACTCAGCCCTGTCGCGGACCACCAAGCCCAGCGCCGCGGCCAATCCGCCGCCGCCGCTCGGCCCCCCGATGCCGATGCGGGAGGTGTCGAGTCCTAGTTCGTCGCCATGGCGTTTCAGCCACGACAACCCTGCGTAACAGTCATCTATGGCGGCGGGATAGGGGTGTTCGGGCGCCAGCCGGTATTGCACCGCCACGCCCACCATGTCGAATCGCTGGCACCATCGGTCGAAACGGAGATCGTCTTGCTCGGGCGAGCCGAGGACGTAGCCGCCGCCGTGGATCCAGTACACGCATGGCAAACCGCCGTCGGCCCCGACCTGCCGATGGACTCGCAGGCGCACATCCGACGCGCCGGCGGGTCCGGGCACGACGACATCGCTACGGGTCACCGCGTCCGACAGCGCCACCGCCTCGTTTGCCAGCATGCGGTTCTTTCGGACCGCGGCCAGCGTGCGAGCGTTGACCGTGCCCAGTGCGGGCCCGGCCTCGATGGCGGCGCGGACGTCGGGGTCGTAGTAGGGAGCCTCGGGCATGAGCGCACCGTAGTGCCACTCCCCGCAAGCAGATCCGGCTGGCACAGCCTCATGCGCCGGCAGGCTGGCACAGCCTCATGCGCCGGCAGGCTGGCACAGCCTCATGCGCCGGCAGGCTGGCACAGCCTCATGCGCCGGCAGGCTGGCACAGCCTCATGCGCCGGCAGGCTGGCACAGCCTCATGCGCCGGCAGGCTGGCGGGGCGGCACACTCTTGGGTCGTGCTGTCGGCTTCCTCGCTTGTCAAGTCGTATCCGCCCCGTCGGCTGTTCAGCGGTGTCGACGTGCAACTCGAAGCGGGACGCCGCGTTGCGCTGGTGGGCGGTAACGGCATCGGCAAGACGACGCTGCTCGAAATCCTCGCAGGGGTTTCCCAGCCCGATGAGGGACAGGTGCACGTCCGTGGCAGCACCCGGATCGGCTACCTGCGCCAAGAGCTCGAAGAGGCGGGCGATGGCACCGTGCTGGAGACAGCCCTCGCGGGAGCCGGCGATTTCAACGAGATGTCCGGCGAGTTGGAGCGGCTCTCCGAGCAGATGGCCGAGATTGACGCCGACGACCACGACGAGGTGGTGTCGCGCTACGGCGAGCTCGAAGCTCGCTTTCGACAACTCGGCGGCTACGGCTTCGAAGCCGAGGCCCACCGTGTGCTCGCCGGCCTCGGCTTCGCCGCAGACGACGCGGGGCGACCGGTTCGCCAGCTCTCCGGCGGATGGAGGATGCGCGTTGCGCTCGCGCGCCTGCTGTTGTCAGCGCCCGACGTCCTGCTGCTCGACGAGCCAACCAACCACCTCGATGTGGACTCCGTGGCCTGGCTCGAGGATCAGCTCGCCGCATGGGCGGGCGCACTGCTCTTCGTCAGCCACGACCGCGACTTCATCGACGCGGTCGCGAATCGGGTCATCGAGATGGACGGCGTCAGCGCGTACGAGCACGTCGGCGGATTCGCCGAATTCGTTGCGGCACGAGAGGAACGGATCGCAGCTGCGGAGGCGGCGGCCGCCGCGCAGTCGCGTCGCCGGGCGCAAACCGAGCGGTTCGTCGAACGCTTCCGCTACAAGGCCACCAAGGCACGTCAGGTGCAAAGCCGCATCAAGGCGCTCGAAAAGCTCGCAGAGATCGAAGTCCCCGACCGCAAGGAGCTCGCGGCTCGGTTCGGGTTCGGCACGCCGCGCCGCTCATCGCGGGTCGTAATGGAACTGATCGGAGCTGCGATCGGCTACCCAGACGGTGACGAACCGGTGCTGACCGACGTGAGTCTGGTGATCGAGCGCGGCACCAAGATCGGCGTTGTCGGACCGAACGGCGCGGGCAAGACCACGCTGCTGCGGGTGCTGCAAGGCGAGTTGGACGTGCTGGGCGGCGAGATGCACCGCGGACGCAACGTGGACATGGCCACGTTCGTCCAGCACCTCGCCGAGGTGATGGACCCTCGACGGACGGTGGTGGAGGAATTCACGGCGTCTGTCGGCGACCAGCCGGGCCGCAATGTGCGCACGATGCTCGGCGGCTTCGGTTTCGGCGGCGACGCCGCCGACCGTAAGGTTGCCGAACTGTCGGGCGGCGAGCGCACCCGGCTGGCATTGGCCATCACCATGGCCAATCCGGTCAACCTGCTGGTGCTCGACGAGCCGACCAATCACCTCGACCTGCCCAGCTGCGACTTGCTTGAGGATGCGCTGTCGGTCTATCCCGGAACGGTCCTGCTCGTCACCCACGACCGGCATCTGATCCGCAACGTCGCAGACTCGCTGGTGGTGGTGCGCGACGGCACCGCGAAATGGCATCCGGGCGTTGACGAAGACCTGCTCCGGCCGCCAGGCCTCGGCCCGAAGCGGACGGCCGGCGGGACGACGGCACCTCGCGAACGGACCAGTCGCTCCGCCGTCAGCGCCGCACCGTCGCGCCCAACGTCGAGTCGGTCATCGGCCACCGATCGACGGCGGAACGAAGCCCGTCAACGCCAGCGGGCGCACGAAGCGACTGCAGACCTGCGCCGAGAATTGGCTGCAGCGGAGCGTCTGTGGGAGGCAGCCGAGAATCGCGTCGCCGACATGCAAGCGCGCCTCGGCGACGCGGCGACCTACGAACACCCCGACCTGGCGCGTCAGATCGCAGATGACTATGGCTCGGCCAAGTCCGCTGCGTCTCGCCACATGGCGGAGTGCGAAGCGCTCCAGCGGCGCATCGACCGCATCACTGCGGGGCTCTAGCCGAGCAGCACTAGCCAGTGCAGCCGGCGCTCGGCGGAGACACCGCAACGTGTTCGACCGAGACGTTGCGGCCGCCATCGGGTCCGCCGATCTCGAACGTCACCAGGCATGCCGTGCCGTTGCTGGGAATGCCCATCGGAGCGCCCGGATACCACGCGACTACATCGCCTACCGAGACATCGGTGGGCACGTGCCAGTGACCAAGTGCGACGTAATCAGCTCCGGTCGCCTCGATTTCGGAGGCGGCGATCGGCGACGATCGGTGGGCATCGTCTGCGCTGCGCTGGAAGTGTCCATGTCCCGCAGCGATGAACCAACCGTCATCGGGACGGGGCGGGACGCCAACGAGGGGGCGGTAGTCGGGGTCATGTGAGTCCATTGCACGGCCCCACAGGGTCAGCTCGTGCTCGCCGAAGTGCAGCGTGGCACCCTCGGGATCGTCGAGGAAGATCACGCCGGCGCCGGTGACCTCGAGCCGATGCTCGTGGTTGGCGTGCGTGCCCCACAAGGTCCGCTCGTCGTGGACGTCGTGGTTGCCGGGGATGATGACGACCGAAGCGTCGACGCCACCGAGCAGCTCCATCGTGTGTGCAACATCGGACCGTTTCAGCCGGGCGTGGTCAAAGAGGTCGCCGGCAATCAGCAGCACATCGGCTCTATGGGCCACCGCGGTCTCGACCAAGGCGTGTATGGGGCACTGGCACACATCGCGGTGCGTGCCGTGCGGTCCCTGGACATGCCCAATGTGAACATCGGAGGTGTGCAGCACTCGTAGCGGGCGCCCTAGCGAGGGCATCGCGTTCACAGCGGAACAGCTTGCCACGGTGCCGCACCAGAAACCTGAGGGGAACACGCGAGGCCTCACCGTGCAGGGCATGACTGATGCGCGCCGCCCCCGGGTAGTCACTCGTTTGCAGGCCATTCGTACACGTGTCACCTTCGAGCGCTACCTTCGACATGGTGCGCATCTTGGTCACGAATGATGACGGCATCGAATCCGAGGGCCTGCACGTTCTTGCGAGCGCCATGACTGCACACGGCGACGTCGTGGTCGTCGCACCCGATTCCGAGTATTCGGGCGCGGGCGCTGCGATCGGTCCCCTGCACCTGATGGATCCGGAGGTTCACAAGGTGCGATTCGAAGGCATCGAAGACGCCTGGGCAGTGTCGGGAGCGCCGGCCTTGTGCGTGATGTTCGCCCGGCTCGGCGCCTTTGGGCCCGTCGACTTGGTTGTATCGGGTATCAATCCAGGGGCGAACGTAGGTCGTTCGGTGTATCACTCCGGCACCGTCGGAGCGGTCCTGACCGGCCGCAATGGCAACATTCCGGGCCTGGCAGTCAGCCAGGCCGTCGAGGGATTCGGCGTCGAGGGCCAAGGCTGGGAGGACGCCATCGCCGACCAGAAATGGCACTCGGCGGCCGAAGTTGCCAGCGTCGTGCTCAGCGGTCTGCTGGCCGACAGCCATGACACTGCGTGGGCAGTGAACCTGAACGTGCCGAACCTTGATGTGGCAGACATGAAGGGCTGGCGCTTCACCGAGGTTGGCACCCTGCCACTGCGTTCGATCACCTCGGTGAGTCTCGAGCCGCATCCCGACAACTCTGAGGCGTTCCGGGTCGCCATGCACTGGGGCGACGCGGTCGACATGCCCGTCGACGTCGACACTGGCGCCGTCATGGGTGACCTCGTCTCGGTGACCTTCCTGTCGCGCATCAGCGCCCGGCCGACGACGCCCGACTCGAAGCTGGCGGCCTGCCTCGATGGGTTGTTCTGACGACGGCGACTTCTGGCGAAGTCGAGCCGACGAAACCTGCGGGACCAGCGTTCAGAAACTGACGCGTCGCGTCGCACGCAGGTGACGCACGAGCGCCATCGTCGCCAGAACGCCGAGCACCAGGCCCACCAGCGTTCCCCAGTGCGCGAGATCTGAGTAGTCGCGGTGCTCGACTGCCAAGCCCGAACTCACGCCGGCCGCGGCACCCAGGGCGGTCATCAGCACATCTGCGGTGGCCTGCACACTGACACGCCGCTCGACGGGAAACGACGCCGTCAGCAGGGAGCTCGCGGCCACTACGCAGCAACTCCAGCCGACGCCTACAAAGAACAACCCCCATAGGTGGCCGCTGGCGTGGGCGGCATCGGTGTTGGCGGCAATCTCAGCCCCCAGCATCAGCGAGCCGGCACCCATCAGGATGACCATCTGGGCGCCAATCCGGTCAACCAGCCATCCCACGTACGGTGACAAGGCGAACATGCCAGAGATGTGCAGCGACAGCATGATGCCGATGATCAGCGGGTTCTGGTCGCCTTGGGACATGTGAATCGGCGATACGGTCATGACGCCGACCATCACCGCTTGGGACAGCATCATCGCGATGAGGGCGATCGATGCCACCGGGTGCGCGAGGATGCGCCCGGCCTCGGCAAGGCTCGGCAGTTGGACGCTGGTCATTCCCGTATCGGCTGCCACGACGTGAAGCGGGTCGGGGCGCAGCCGGCGTGAGATGTTGACGGCTGCGAGCAAGAAGAGTCCGAGTGCCAACGCGTAGGGCAGCGCGAAGCCGCTCAGCCCCTCAGTGTCGGCGAAGATGCTCTTGACGCCCAGGGCCACCGTGGGCCCCAGCACCGATCCGATCGTGCTGGCCCACAGCACCAAGCTGATCGAACGAGCCCGGTTCTCGTCGCTTGCGAGGTCGGCACCGGCATAGCGGGACGCAAGATTGGCGGCTTGGCCAGTGCCGATCAGCACCATGCCGAAAACGAGTACTGAGTACCGCCCGGTGATCGCAGAGAGCAGGGCGAACGTGGCACCGACCGCACCGGTCATGTAGCCGGCGGCCAGTCCCACACGGCGGCCATGGCGCGCCATCAATGCAGCGAGCGGGATGCCGGCAAGCGTGCCGCCAATACTCAGGCACACCGCCGCCAGCGAGGCTTTCGTCTCGCTGCCGGTCATCTGGTCGGCCAGCAGGGTCGACGCAGAGAACGATGCCGTCATGGCGAGCCCGCCAGGGATGACGCCGAGCTGCAAGACGCGGATGGTGCGGCGAGCCAGTTCGTCTCGCTCGGGCGTGCCGGGGAGGTACGCGTTCCCCTCTTCGCCCGCCGACAAGCTGTGCACCATCGACCTAGCCTCCCCGTCGGCGTGAGAGATCCCCTCCGGGACCGCTTGGGAACGCTACAGCCGGCCGTTGCGGCGTGCCGGAATGACCCTCGAAAGGGGTGCGACATGCGAGACATCACCGGTTGCGTGGCGATGATCAGCGGGGCGAACCGGGGCATCGGCGCCGCCCTTGCTGCAGCGCTGCACGCTGACGGCTGGGCGCTGTCGCTGGGGGCACGCGACCTGTCGTCACTCAAGGCGTCAGCTGCCGCATATCGCACCGATACCGACGAGGGGCCTGCGGTGAGCCTGCATCACTACGAGGTGACGGACCCAAACGGCGCCGAGCGCTGGACAGCCAAGACGCTGGACGCTCACGGCCGCATCGACTGCCTCGTCAACAATGCGGGCGTCGCCTCGACCGACACGCTCGATGAGCTGACCGAGGACACTCTCGATCTGTTGTGGGAGGTGAATGCCAAGGGCCCGTTCCGCATGATCCGGGCTGCGTTGCCGCACCTGCGCCGCAGCGGCGAAGGGCGGATCGTGAACGTGATCTCCATGTCAGGCAAACGGGTGCGAGGCACATTCGCCCCTGGTTACGCGATGAGCAAGCACGCCGCGATGGCGCTGCACCATTCGGTCCGTCACGCGACGTTTCCCGACGGGATCCGTTGCACCGCCGTGTGCCCTGGCTACGTGCAGACCGACATGACCTCGGACTTCGGCGTCGACCCTTCGATCATGATCCAGGCAGACGACCTCGCTCACACGGTCGCGACCATCCTGCGACTGCCGAACACAGCGTCGGTGGCCGAGCTGCTCGTCACCACCGAGCCCGAGACGATCGCCTAGCGAGCGCGCCTCGTCGGCCCGGCTGGGTCGACTCAGCGGGCCGAACGCGAGCTGGCCTTCTGTGCGCGGCGCTGCTTGACCTGCTCGGTCGCTTCGTCGCTGCCGTCGTGCCAGGTGCCGAACCACTTGTCGAGCGGTACCAGTGACGTGCCGTAGTTGCAGTCGAAGTACCGGTGATGGAGCGTGTGGAAGCGATCCCCGCCTGCGACGGTTCGCTCGCCGGCGATCACGTAGCGGTCGAAGCCCGAGTGTGACGGCGCCGGTGACAGCAGCAGGTAGGTGGCAGTCAGCGTCACGAGGTACGGGTTGCCCGGAATCAGCAGGAACATGAGCGGAGCCGAGAAATACAGCACATGCTCAACGGGGTGCATCGCAACCCCCGTCCACGGGCCGATATTCACGTTGTGGTGATGCAGCGAATGCGCCATTCGGTACAGGCGCGGAGTGTGCAGCAGTCGGTGGTTGGCGTAAAAGTGCACAGACGCCAGCGGGAACACGGCGAACGTCAGCGCAACTGCATACGCAAGGTTGCTGCGGGCCGGGATCATCCAGATCAAGTCGTTGGCATACAGCCACAGCATCAGCGACTCATACAGCGCTGCGATCGAACACGCGCTCATCAGCGACCAGAACACGTTGTCGCGTGTCTGATGCCGGAACAGGAACGGCCGCCGCCCGACTGACAGCCATCGCTCGTCGTACTTGTGCTGCGTCCCTTGGGAACGCCGCATGTACAGCCACCAGTGCAAACCGCCGACGATGACGATCATGAGCCCGACGTTGCGCGCATACACCAGCGCGACCGCCCACGGGGCGGGCGCAGCGAAGCGGTCGAGCGATGGCGTCAGCCACAACCACGTCACAGCGCCGACAACAATCCAGAGAGCGTTCTGCCACCAGAAGAACCTGGTGACCAGCCAGCGCGTCATAGCCAGCGGCCGAGGCGGACGCTCGTACAGCGGCGGAAGTGCGACTTCCCCGATCCCCACTGCGCACAGTCTACGCCTCGTCGTTCTCGACCTGACGGCCGGCCGCTTTCGAGCGCTCGAACCGATGCTCGATGAACTCGTAGATCGGCTGAGCGTCGTCGAGACGGTCCCGATACCGGTCTGGAATAGCAACAATCACCGGCTCGTACCGTGCCGAGAGCCGTCGGACGAATGCACCACGGAGAACTCTTCGACATCGAACCCCACCGCGTTCAGTCGCTCGATGCGCTCGCGGATGCGCCGGCGCTGGCCGCCCCAGTCCAATCGGTCGCATCTGCTGCATCTAGCGTGTGCGAGGTGCGCGAGCCTCCCACTCCGGGAGCATCCAAGGACACGTGGCGACGCTGGCTGCGCGATCGGCAGACCCAGGTCGATCCCGGCACCCCCGCAACGTTGGTGGCGAGTTTGCACCGCTTCATCGAGTCTGTCGATGTCACCTGGAACCACCGGGTCGGCGGCGCTCCGTCTCTCGGGAACCGGCTGATTCTCTTCTACCGGGCGATGCCGCAGGAGCTCTCGCTTGATGGACTCGCCGATGCGCTGGGCTGGCAACGCTTCGCCGTGACGCGGACTCCCCTGAACGGCCCGCTCACGCTGCACCCGGCAATCGGCGCCATGGAACAGCATCGATTCGGCTTCCCACAGCCGATCGCTGACGCATTCGAGTTGCAGCCCCATCACATAACGCTGGCGCTGGTACCAGGCATGGCCTTCGACCGAGACGGGACGCGCCTCGGCCACGGCGCTGGATACTTCGACGAGTTGCTGGCCAGACTGCCTGCTGAGAGCCCCCGGATCGGGATCGCACGATGTGAGCTGATCTTCGACCGGCTGCCTGCCGAGGCCCACGATGTGCCTATGACTCACCTCGCCACCGAGGATGGTGTCGTCGCCGTCGAACCCAACGGCGGTCAGTAGCTGGTTGCCCCGTATCGTGCACGGCCAATGGGTCGGCGTTGGTCTATTCGCAGTCAGCCGTGCTAGCTATGGCGACAGTACGGTGGGCGGCGCCGCAGCCGAACGGGCCCGAACCGCCCAGGCCAAGATCGCGGCATTCCGCGTGCGAAAGGAGCCGACATGGCGACACAACTGCGCCGTTACGACGTGGTCGAGGGCGAGATGGATTCGTTGCTCGAGTGGTTCCCCAACATCATCGCCGTGCGGGCGAAGTTTGGTTTCAAGGTCGAGTTCATGTATGCCGATCGTGAGAACAATCAGCTCGTCTGGGCAGTCAGCCACCCCGGTGACTACGAAGCCGCGTACGAGGATTTCGCAGCGTCGCCTGAGCGGGCGGCCGTCTTCGCAGGCCAGCCTGAACGAGTCACGGGCATGAACGTGTCCATGGTGGACACCGTCATCGCCCCCGGTTCAAACTGACTGCGAGCCTGACCGACCTCGGTGTGTCTCCCGCGCTTGCGCAGCGCGGGCAGTCTCAATCACGGGTCGCCGGTGGCAGCCTTCGATGTGGTCGTTGACGATGCCCGAGGCCTGCATCAGGGCGTAACAGGTGGTGGGGCCGACAAAGCGCCAGCCCAGCTTGCGTAGTGCCTTGCTCAGCGCGGTGGATTCGGGCGTCGTTGCCATCGAGGCCAGCGCTGCGTGGTCGATGACGGCTGGCCGATCATCGGGGACCGGTTCGAACGACCAGAAGAGAGCGGACAGGCTGCCGTGCGCCTCGATCGATTCGAGTGCAGCGCGGGCATTGTTGATCGTCGCTTCGATCTTGCCGCGGTGCCTCACGATGCCTGCGTCGCCCATCAGCCGCTCGATGTCGGCATCGCCGAAGCCAGCCACTGCCTCGATGTCGAACCCGCAGAACGCCGCTCGGAAGTTCTCACGCTTGCGCAGGATCGTCAGCCACGAGAGCCCGGACTGGAATCCCTCGAGGCACATCTTCTCGTAGAGCCCCACGTCGTCCGTCACCGGCACGCCCCACTCGGTGTCGTGGTACGCCTCGTAGTCGTCGTGCCCTTCGCCCCACCAGCACGCCAGCGTCCCGTCGTCTCGCTGCCGCAGCCCTGCTGGCAACCCCAATGCGTCAGTAATCATGGATGTGGGTGCTCGCAGGCGCAGAAGGATGAACAGCAATCCTCTGGCCGCAGAGGCCCGAGCGCACCATGCGCAAGTGGTCGCTCAGCGTTCGCGACGCACTCCTTTGAAGGAGCCACCCTTCGCCTTCGCCTCAAGGAAGCGGCCACTCGACAAGTCACGCTTTACCCACAGGTTTGTGCGGGGGTTTTGCACCTGGGATCGATTCCGCACAGCGCCAACCCGTCCTGCTCCAGGCTTGCCGTTCTTCGCCATGATTGCCTTCTCCTTGATGCGGCCCCGTGACAGGGCCTCCGCGTCCTTGCTCACATCGCTCTGTTGGACCGCGAAATCCCTTGTGTCACGAGTCCGATCATACGAAAGGGGTGTCACGAGTGGGGGCCTCCTAGTTTGCGGCCTCGACAACCGCTGTATGAGTCGGTTCCTCGGTCGGCACGGAAGTTCGCACTGCCCATCGTGCCACCAAGGCGATGCAGACGACAGCCACGACGACGACCATTGTCCCCCTCAGCTTGCGTTGAAGGCGCTCTGCCACGCCCGTCGCAGGTCGCGACAACAAAATGGCACCGGCAATGGGCACGACGAGAAGCGCCGGAGCTTCCGCAGGCAAGTCCTCAACGTCCACCATCAAGGCAAGTACGGACGAGAAGATTCCGAGACCTACAAGCAGCCACAGGAAGATCCGCATTGGACTCCGGAGCGCCATTCTCACGCGTATGTCCACGAAGGCGGGCGCGTCATCACCGGCCGCATATACCGAAAACGTGTCATCGGTCCAGCGGACCTCATCGATGGTGGGAATCTTCGCTTTTCGGCCATCCGGAGCTACAAGACGTGGTTGCGCCGCCAAACGGACACCGTGGTCGTTGAGGTGAACCTCGGCGTGGCCCGACTGCGCGTCGCCAAGCATCACACGCTGGGCCGCGGTGTTCTGGGCTCGCCACCATTGGAACCGCTGCGCGACCGGGTCGTGCCAAGGTCGCTTGGTCGAGAGCTGAATTTTCGCAGGCACATCGACCGGCACAACCGTGTCGACAATGACATCCCAGTGGTTGCCGTATCCCGCGATCTCGGATCTCGTTTCGTCGTCGACGGATTCGACCATCTTCTTGAATCGTTCGATCCACTCGGTCACCTCGTCAATTTCCCGAGGACTCGACTCAGCGAATGGGAGGCACCTCAACAGGTTCTCTGCCGCCGAGCTTGATGGCCGTCGAACCAAAGATGCAGCCGAAAGCCTCTCTTCAACAGGCTGCGCTGCAGCACGTAGGAGCCGAACGACGTCTTCGGTCACATCCAACCCGAGTCCGTCCGACAGGTAGGCGGCCATACGCCGTTCTCCCCAACGGTTTCCGAGCACAGCGTGCGCCTTCCAGATTGACGGGCTGTATGCACTGATGGCGTACATCAACGGCTGGTCATCCAAGAACTCGTCGCTCCCGGTAGCACCTGCGGAATTCCACCGGATGTAGTCGGCTTGCAGGCGTGCCAACTGATGTTTCAGCAGCAGCGCGCAGTGGTAGCCGTCGAGACCCTTCAAATCCACATCGAGCAGCACGCCCTTGGGTCGCTTCGTCAGAGGCACCAAGACCCGTACGAGATCGCCGGAACTACAACTCGGCCATGCGAATTGCACAAGATCAAGAGGCAAGCGGATCTGGTACGAAGACGTCACTCTGGTGTGGTCAGCGTCTTCGATAGCCACCTTCTCGATGACACGCTCTTTCCAGCTCGATGGCTCTGCCAACAGCTCGAACGTGATGTCATAACGGTTGTGGAGGTGCTTGACCGGCTCAAGGGTGCGCGCTGACATGACTGCCGATCAGTATGACGAGGACGGCCGCAGACACGGTGTCAATTGCGCCTCGAAGCGGATCGTTGCGCCTTCAACATGCTCCGATTCCGTCGTCGCTCATGAATCCCACGCCTGAGCGAGTGCGGTTCATGCGCCCCGGGCTGCGCTGACCGCCTCGGCAATGGCTTCGTGGGACGGCGTCGGGCCGTAGAACATCATCGTCGTGCGGTCGGCGAAGGTGTTGCGCTGCGCTATCTGGGCACCGACTTCGCCGGGTGTGCCGGACACGACGACGAGGTCGAGTAGATCATCGTCGATGAGATCGGTCATCTCTCGCCAATTGCCCTGCTTGGACAGCGTGTTGAGCTGGGGCTGCAGCCCGTCGTAGCCGTGGTGGTCGAGCGCACCCGCATAGGCCGGCGTCGAGCCGTAGAACGCCAGCTGACCGGCGGCCGAGCGACGCGCATTGTCGATCTGCTCGTCGTTCTCCCCCATCGCGACGATGGACAGGCACGCGACCGTCACCTCGCCGACATCGCGTCCTGCTGATTCCGCGCCTGCGGCCATCGCCGGCAGCGTGACATCGGTCATGAACTGGGCGGTGTGGAACGGATGGACGAAGAAGCCGTCGGCAGCGGCGCCGATCACCTCGACCATGCGGGGACCGACCCCGGCCACGTAGATGGCTGGTGGTGCCATCCCGATCGGGCCGGGACTGAAGAACGGCGTCATGAGGGTGTGGGTGTAGAACTCACCGCGATGGTTGAGCCGCTCGCCGGTCTCGAAGGTGTGCCAGATGGCCCGCACTGCTTCGATGTACTCGCGCATGCGCTCGGCAGGTCGTGACCACGGCTCGCTGTAGCGCTTGGTGATGTGGGGCTTGATCTGTGTGCCGAGCCCCAGGATGAAACGTCCGCCGCTCATGCGGTGCAGATCCCACGCTGTGACCGCGCAAGTCATCGGGTTGCGGGCGAACGCCACAGCAATGGCCGTTCCCAGCTCGATGCTCTCGGTCCGCTCCGACGCCAGCGCCAGCGGCAGGAACGGGTCGTGCGACGACTCGAACGACCAGGCCGCAGACAGACCCATCTCTTCGAACTGGGCGGCCTCGTCGGCGCACCCGCCCGGAGTGCTGGAGGTGGTGGCGCCGTCGATGCGGTGAGCTGATTGCGGACTGCCTGCCGGTGATGACATGGGCCACGTCCCCTTCGTAGTGGTTCGTACCAACTTGACCATCTTGCCGCAGCGGGACGAATTGCGGTGGAGCGGTGGCGAGGAACAGCTGGCTTAGCTGTGCGGTGGAATGGCGCGACAGCCATGATGATGGTGTCAGCGGTCGGGCCCGGCCGGCAGTCAGTTGAGTTGCGGGAACGCGTTCATGGCGCTCATGATGCCGTCGCCCGAATATGTGACCGTCAACGTCTCGCTGGCACGTGTCATGGCGACGTAGAGCAGCCGTCGCCGCTGGCGGTCCTGCTCCTCGGCGTCGTCATCGCCTACCCAGATGTGATTGGCACCGCCGATGATGACGTGCCGGTACTCAAGACCCTTCAGCAACTGGAGCGTCGCGACCCGAACGACGCCCTCGGCCGACGCCGCTTCGTCTCGGTGTGCTTGTGTGTCGAAGGAATCAGGGATACGCCGAATCGCGTCCTGGCGCAGATCTTTCCAGCCCGACAGGACGGCTATGTCGTCGGGCGGCACGCCCTGTGCCCGCAGCGCTGCAACTGCTTCGACGACGGTCGTCACCTCTGAGCGCAGGCTGTCGCACACGAGCACAGTGGGCAACTTGCCGCGCCGGACCGCCCGCTCCGGTAGCACCAGCACGTCGAATTCGTCGGACTCCTCATCGTCGCGGACACGCCGAACCGCATCGCCGAGCTGCATGAGCGCTGCGTCGAGGATTTCACGTGTGTTGCGGTAGTTGCGCTTGAGCACCTTCGTGCGGCCCTGCGCCGTCGTGCCCGGAGGATTCCAGCGACGCTTGCCTCGATAGATGCGCTGAGCTCCGTCAAGCGCTACTACGAAGTGGTCACGCTCAGGCTTCAGCATGGCCCACGCCAGATCCAAGCCCTCGCTTCCCAGATCCTGCGCCTCGTCGACCAACACCAAGTCGTAACGCGCGGAAGGCGGCAGGCCAGTAACTGTCTCGGCAGCAATCTGTCGGCGAGCGTCGAAATCGGGTCCCGCAGCGGTCTCTTCGAGCCGGTCCGCGTCCTTGAGCAACCGGTACGCAAGCCGGTCGACGGTCGAGACAGTGACGTTGATCACGTCACGCATTTCAGCTCTCAATGCGGACGCAAGCGGGCGGTTGAAGCACAACAGCAGGATGCGCCAATCTGGAAAGAGCTCACCGATGTGGCGCGCTCGGTAGGTGAGCACAAGCGTCTTGCCGCTGCCCGCCACCCCTCGGATCTGGCGATAGCCGGTTCCGAGACTCCGGGCCAGGCGCTCCTGTTCGCGGTCGAGCGTGCGTATGACGTCCTCGCTTGAGGGGTCGACGGGCTTGAACAGCTTGTGTGGGCGCGTCCTGATCACCACATCGGGATTCACGGCAGCCCTCGCGGCGGCCACTTCCGCTGTGTCGAGCGAGCGCGTGTGGGATGCGGCTGCAGTGTGCAACTGCGCATTGGATCCCTCGATGTGATGGTTCGCCGAGGACGGCGACGCGAGTGGCAGCACGGCGCCGCCGATGGCATCTCTCAGCGCATCACTGAGCTTGCCTTGCGCGAAGTCCTCCTCGCTCAACAGCGACAATCGCGTTTCGAGTTTCGAGGCGTGCACGCGCGGGACGTCGGGCAGACCGAGGACATGGCGTACGGGCAACACCTCGAGCGAGAGTCGCTGGGCTTCGTCGCGCAGTGACGTGACGCGCTGCGCAATCTCTGTGCGCACGAGGTCTTGATTCAGCGCAGTACGGCGTCGGCCCCATGACCGCACCTGGCCAAGCGTCGGTGACTCAATGACAGCGATACCGCAGGAGGGGTCGAGCACCACGAGGTAGCAGCCGCCATCGTCGTCCGAGCGTGGAGCATTTTCGAATTCGCGCCGCAACGCAGCCGACTCGCCGTCACCCGTTCTTTCGAGCCAGACAGTGACATCGTCCGAAACGAGATCGCGCAGGAAGCCGGCGACCGTTTGCAGTCGTTGAGGGACATCGTTGCGGCTGGCAATGTTCTCGGGCTGCATGAAAGCCATGGCGGCTGATCACGCTAATGGTCTCGCCTGTTATCGACCTACAGGAACCCTCGGCCCGCTTCAGTGATCGTGAGCTGGTCGTACGCGGTGCCCTCGAGCTCGCTTGACACGAGCTCAACGAGGCCCTCCTCCACAAGCTGGTCGATGATCTTGCTGACGCCGGTTCGACCGACGAACGCCAAGCGGCCAGCGGTTGGATGCTGAGCGAGGCCCTTTGGGACGGGTCTTCGCCCATGCTCATTGCCGGAACTTTGAACGGGCGAATCTTGCCGAATGTGGCCCTGGTGTGGCTGCGGGACGCTGCCGATCACATCCCCGGCAAGCGTCCGTTCGATGTTGCGGCGCGAGAAGCCATGCCCGTCGACATCGTGTAGCAGGCTGAGCGCTATGCGCCGCACGGGCAGCGCCCGCTGGAGCCCAGTTTCGGTGAGATGACTACCCGCCCAGGGCCGTGGCAGATCGACGCAATGGTCGCAACGACCGCAACCGGTTTGGGCCTGGCCACTTGGGACGGAACGTCCGCTGGCATTGGCAGCGTCGAGATAGTCGAGCATGGCGGCAACCCGACAATTGTTGTTCGGGTGAGCGAAACGCCGCGCCCGATCAGACTTCGCTTTGACCTCGTTGCGACGGCGATCAGCGCGTTCCTCGATTGAGGCCCAGTCGGGTTCAACATCGAAGCGTTCGAGCACCCATGCGTAACGCCACACGCTGAAGCCGGCGATGTCTTTGCGTTGCAGTTCCAAGAGGTCGGTCGCATTGTCGGATGCGCTCCGGCCCAGCGCCCGTGCCCAGGCCTCGGCCTCGTAATGGCCGCCGCAGGCTTCGGCCTGCTCCATCAGTTGCTCGCTGCGGGCCACCAATTCGGCCCACGCTTCGCCGTCCGTCCCGACCGCCAGCTCGGTGAGTCGTTGCAACGAGTCCTCGAGCAGCGTGACGCGTCCGCGCCAAGCGGTGTCTGGGTGGCGACGCAATGCGCCAGCCTCCTCTAGATAGTGCATTGCCAATGCAGCCTCGACATCGGCGCTGTCGGTGCCTTCGTCATCCGAGACCATGTCCTTGGGGTCGTAGGCCGCAAGACCCGAACGGAGCTGGCCCCACACCCGGCGGATCTGAACGATCTGCGGCGCGGCACTGCGAACGAACCGGCGGTGGATCGAGCAATCACGCGGCATGGTGAGCAGCACGGCGGTGCCGGTCTGGGGCATGCCGGGCTGGCCCGCACCGCGTGCGGCGCGGCCAGTCTCCTGCACGAATTCCTCGATGGTCGCTGGCATCTCCAGATGGACGATGAGCGCGATGTCGGGCTTGTCGATGCCCATGCCAAACGCCTTGGTGGCGACGACGACGTCGATTTCGTCGTGCCGGAACGCGTCCTCGACATGCTGGCGGGCAGCTGTTTCCATGGCACCGTGGTAGTGCCGCGCGAGGTGGCCGGTGGCTTGTAGGAGTCCTGCCACGCGCACGGCGTCGCGCTGAGTCGGCACGTAGACGATTGCCGCCTGTGACCGGTGGGCGTCGACAATCTGCGCCGCTCGAACGTCGCGGTCCCGTCGATCTGTGCACCGCTCGGTGTAGTACCGGAGCTCGGGGCGGTCTGGCGACTCCACAATCGGCTGGTCGCCGGCGGACTCAAGCAAGCTCATGATGTCGTCTCTCACTCGCTTGTTCGCCGTGGCAGTGACCGCCAAGACCGGCGGACGCCGTTTGCCGCTTCGGCCTCGTGCCGCCTCGATGATCCGGTTCAGCGCGGTCGGGATCCGCGCATACGGCGGGCGGAATGAATGGCCCCATTGGGAGATGCAATGGGCCTCGTCGACCGCGATGCGTGCCACACCGATGGCCGACAGCGCTTCGACGAACTCCTGCAACCACAGTCGTTCCGGGCTGACATAGAGCAGCTTGTAGTCGCCCCGCTGCGCGCCTCTCAGCACGTCGCGCCATTCGCTCTGGCCGATGCCGCTGTGAATCGCTGCGGCGCGCGTGATGCCGCGGTCACGCAAGTTGCCCACCTGGTCGTTCATGAGGGCCACCAGCGGTGAGATCACCAGCGTGATCCCTTCGAG
Organism: Candidatus Poriferisodalis sp.; assembly: GCA_965226645.1. GTDB lineage: Bacteria > Actinomycetota > Acidimicrobiia > Acidimicrobiales > Poriferisodalaceae > Poriferisodalis. The sequence goes on along the minus strand of CBDDDL010000003.1, from coordinate 224,399 downwards.
CAGCAGTGCGGGTATCTGGAACGTGATGCTCTTGCCCGATCCAGTCGGGAGCACTGCAAGCACATCCTCACCAGCGATGAAGCGGGACATGGTCTCGAGCTGGCCTGGCCGCCAAGACTCGAAGCCGAACTCCTCCCGCACCTGATCCAAGCGGGCGGTGACCACCCGTGGATCGTGTGCCTCTTCGGGCGTCAGGCGCAGCGCATCGAGATGTTCCCAAGGGTCGATGCTTGGCACTGCCATCAGCTTGGCGCGCTTGTCCTCGTCGAATGCCACATCACCGAGGTGTTTGGCGATCAATCGGTAGGCCTCTTCCGAATGGCGGGCCTGCTTCGTCGTCGGCGGGCCAGGCAGTGTGCCCAAGAGTTGATCTCGGTAGGCCGTGGCCCGGCACAGTCGATTGTCGAGCACCACCGTGACGCCCCGGTCATCGGCAGTCCGGATCAGGCGGCCGGCACCCTGTGCGAACCTCAGCGCTGCACGCGGCACCGCGTAGTCGGCGAACGGGTCCTTGCCGCGATCCTCCAGAGCCGCCATGCGCGCGCCGACGACCGGGTCCGCTGGCGAGTCGAACGGCACCTTCTCCAGGATGAGCAGGCTGAGCGCCTCGCCCGGAATATCCACGCCTTCCCAGAACGACCGCAGTGCCAGCAGGCTCGTTGCCGTCTCGGACCGCATCTTCTCGACGAGTGCGGGTGCCGGAGCATCGCCTTGGGCCAGCAAGGGCATGCCGTACGACTCGAGCACCGGGCGAAGGTGGTCCCGTGTGCGCTCCATGCGAGCGCGGGCGGTCGACAGTACGAGGCCTCGGCCGTCGCTCAACAGCAGCAGGCGGCCGATTTCCTGCACGGCAGCGTTGGTGAACTCGTGGATCAACCGAGCCCGCGGCGCTGGCAAATAATCGGTCAGCACCAGCAGGTGGTTCTGAGGCAGTCGTTCAAAGGGGCTGGGGAGCACCAACGTTTGTACCGCCCCGAGTCCGAGCGAACCGATGATGTGATCGAAGCTGCCCCCCACAGCGAGCGTGGCGGACGTGAGCACGGCTGCGTCGAGCGAAGCCCAGCGGGTGCGAAGTGCGCCCGCCACCGAAACCGGCGACCGACGCAGCGTCCACGTCCAAGCGTCATCCGCGAAGGCGATCTCTGCAATGGCGATCCACTGCTCGGACTCGGGGCTGCCGATGGCGGTGCCGCGAGAGGCGCCGGCTGCCTCGGCCGTGCCGCCAGGAGCCGCCTGGTCTGACTCGTCTGCGTGCACCACCCGGCGGACAGTCTTGGCGCAGGATCGGGCGAGCCGTCCGAGCCTGTTCATCTCTCGTTCGAGGCGCTCGCGGCGGTAGCGGCCGCGCAGCTGTTCGGGGAGATTGATGCCGTTCAGCGCGCCAGAGACGTCACGCAAAGCGCTGGCTAGCTCGCGGCCTGCCTGCAGCACCGGGTAGTAGTCCGGATGCGCCGTGTCAGCACCGACGCGCAGGCGATGGGCGACCGGGTAGGTGTCGTCGGTGCTCGCAGCCGTCCGAACGCGCAGGTAATGCACTGCCTGCGCGCCGAATTCTGCGACCTGACCGCGCACCGCCTTGACGGCGCGTCGCAACGCGTCCAAGTGCTCATGCGCAAGCGGCCAGCCAGTTGCGCGAGCAAGCCGGTACACGGTTCCATGTCGTCGGACGGGGTCATCGAGTGCGTCGCACAGACGAACCAAGTCCCACGCGCTGACTTCCTGGGACAGCGCGTCGGTGGCCGCGTCCTCCAAGTTGTGTGCCTCGTCGAGCACCAGCAGCTTCGCGTAGTCGAGCCATTCCTCGTCGCTCACCACGAGTGCGTGGTTCAGCACAGCGATATGGCAGCGACGCAGCCCTTCACGGGCTCGGCGATGGAATTCACGACTCTCGATTACAGTTCGCGCGGGGCCTACGCCGTCCTCTGCGGATAGCACCAACCGCAGGCCTGGCATGGCCTTATGTGGGTTCTTGAGCGTCCAAGTCCGCAGGTCGTCCCAGTCTCCCGTTGGCGTCTGCGACACCCAGCCGCAAACCACTGACAGCGCCAACGCACGGTCAGTGTCGGTATTCGATGAGTCCTGCTCAGCCAGCGCGTCGAGCTCGCCCGCTAGGGCGTCGAGACTCAGGTAGTTGCTTCGCCCCTTGACAAGCGCTGCGTTGAATGGCGACAGCTCCTCCGACAAACCCTCCAGGGTCAGCATGATCTGGTCCTGGAGCACCTTCGAATGGGGTGCTATGGCAACTGTGCTGCCGGTAGCGCGAGCGTGCTCGATGGCAGGCACCAAGTAGGCCAGCGTCTTGCCCGTGCCGGTGGGGGCCTCGATGAGTTGGCGCGTGCCGGAGCACAGGGCTTCGGAGACCCGCCGAGCCATCTGCACTTGCTGGGGCCGAGGTCGTCGGCCGCGGGACATGAGCACCCCGCCCTCGTCCAGCATGGCCGCAGCGCGCTCGGGCTCGACGGGATGGGGTCCAGGTTCGGGTTCAGGCAAGCGAGCGTCAGGCACAACATTTGACAGGTCGGCCAGCTGGCCAATTGACGTCAAGAACTCAGTCCACGGATGACCTGCCGTTCCCAAGACCCAGCGTTGGAGACGACGCGCTGCATCGTCCTCATCGAGCATCGTCAACAGATGCGGTACAACCGCCGCCAGCAGACGGGCATCGCCGAGCGCCCGATGGATATCTCGGGGCGTTTGGCCCACCAAGCACTGCACGAGGTCATCGAGGTTGCGGCCCTTCGGTGGGGAGCTGCCGTCGACGTTGCGGACAATTTCCTGTCCTGCTCGGGGAAAGACCACATGTGCCAGTTCCAATGTGTCAAGACGCCGGCCGCCGATCGCAGGCAGGCCGGTCTGTTCTGCTGCCGCGTCCAACAACGGGTAGTCGTAGCCGAAGCCGTTGTGCGCCATAAGCGGTCGATCGCCAACAAATGCAGCGAATGTCCGCAATGCCTCGCCAAGTGTCGGAGCTTGCGCCAGTTCGTCGTCTGTGAGACCGGTGAGTTTCCGTGTGTGCAGGCGAAGCGGCCGGGTCGGCCGCACCAGCGTCTCGAACTGACCAGCCTCGGCGCCGTCCGCGATCAATACGGCTCCGATGTCGATGATTTCGTGAGCCGGCGGATCCGAACGGTCCGCGTTCGCCTCCAGATCGAACACCACGAACTCGCGCATCGCCCACCGCTCGCTTGCTGACTACCCCGCAGCAACGTAGACGACGACGCAAGAGCAACGGCCTCCCGTCGCCGGGAGGGTGCTGGGCAACAGCGAGCGCTCCGGGTCTACAAGAGCTCGCGTCCGAGGAGCTTGCGCTCGAGGCTGTACTTGCGGGCGCTCAGGACACCGATGATTCCGGCGATGGCGAACCACAGCAGCGGTACCTCGCCTCCGTGGCCGCCGAAGCCTGCCCCTGCCGGGAAGATGTGGGGCCAGATGCCGTTCGGGGCGTGCACGTCGAAATAGGCCCAGATCATCTGCACGACGAGCGCGCCTGCTGCGAGTCGGGTCAAGATCCCCGTCGCGATCAAGATCGCGGCAATGAATTCGACTCAGCCGGCGATGTCGACCTTCACACCCAGCGGATGGTCGGCGGGAAAGCCCCAGAGCAGGAACGCCTTCTGGATCCCGTGCAGGAATGCGAAGAATGCGAAGAAGAGCCGGAAGAGGAAATAGAACTCCTCTGACCATCGTTCAAGAAATTGGCCGAAGAGCGGCGGTGACGCTGCTGTTGCAGCATCGCTCTGCATCTGCATATTGAAGTCCTTGATCAAAGTGCATGCGACTGATGCATGCAACGTGCGGCCAGTGACTCCATGTCGGCACGAGACCCGGACTCGGGATTTCTGTGCCGCATCTGGGCCGCAAACAAGACCGGTAACTCAGCAGCTGCCGCGTCCGGTGGCCTCAGTCTCAGGGGGGTGATCGGCATCTCGTCCAGTGGGTCCTTTCGTAGGCTGCAGCTTCGTGCGGCATCGGCCGGATCGGCTGTTCCTGCTGACGGGTGGCGTGCAAGGCTTGGCCTTCGCGTGGGGCCTGCCGGCGATGGTGTGGTGGGTTGTCGATCTTCGGCTGTCCCCATTCCGGCTCGCCGTGCTGGGTACCGCGCTTGTGCTGTCGATTCTCGTGGCCGAGACACCGACCGGCGTGATCGCCGACCTCTACAGCCGCAAGTACTCAGTCGTGGCCGCCTATGTCGTGATGGGCACGGCGATGACGCTGGGCCCGGTGACGGACCTGTTCGGCGTCCTCATGGTCTGGCAGGTGCTGTGGGGTATCGGCTGGACGCTGCAGAGCGGTGCCGCCACGGCCTGGATGACTGATGAGCTGGCGCTCGCGGCCCGCACTCACTGCACCGGGGCGCTACCGTCCGTTCCTGCTCGAAGGGCCCAGCAAGATCTGCGGGCAGTTGGCAGCGGTGACACAGTCGACGACGGCGGCGACTGGCCAGACCGGGCAACTGACCAGCTCATCGTGCGCCATGCCATCTGGCGCTCAGTGGGCGTCATGGCCGGATTGGCCGCGGCCACAGCAATGGGCGCTTGGTCGGTTCGGGGCTCGATGGCTGCGATGGGCATGCTGACAGTCGCAGCGGCTGTTTATCTGGCCATCGCGATGCCCGAAGCTGGCTTCGAATCGCCTCGCCGCCGCATTCATGGGAGCGGCGCCTCCAGGATTCAGCGCACCAGCGCTTGGGTGGACGCGGTCACATTGTGGAAGCGGGGCGCACGCCTCGTCCGCCGCAATCCATCGCTGCTTGCAGTGACCTGCTCCGCAGCCATCGCCGCCGGGGCATGGGAGGCCAACGACCGACTTTCCGCCCTGCGGCTGTTCGATCTCGGCCTCACTGGGCTTGATGGTCGAGAGGCGGTGTTGTTCTTCGGCGCAGCCTGGTTCGTGATGTCTGCGCTGGCGATCCCGATGATGACGTGGCTGCACCGGCACCTTGAGTGCTCGCATGCCGACCAGCGACGCGTTCGGCGTGATGCGATGCTGCTGGCACGATTCTTGGTCATTGCCGCTGCAGGCGCCCTGGTATTGGCGCTGAGTCCGTGGTTCGCCGTTGCTCTCGTCGGCTGGGCGGTCCTCGACGTCGCCGGTGAGACGGCGTACTCGCTGACAGAAGCGATGGCGAATCGTCATGCCGAGTCGTCAGTGCGCGCCACCGTCGTCTCGTTCGTCGGCCAATCTCAGGCGGTGGGAGAGGTATCGGTCGGATTGGCGCTGGGGACTGTGGCCCAAATTGTGTCGGTGCCGGTGGCACTGGCAATCGCTGCGTTGCTGTTCGCCGTCTCGGCCGTACCGGTGGCGCTTGTCGGACGACGCGCAGAGGACACCGTGCGGAAGGTGCCGTGAAGTAGTTTGGGGCGTCAGGCAGAACCGAGGAACGGCGCTGGCTACGAGCTATCAGCCTTCCGCCATCTCGGCCATCGCGGCGTCAGATCGTCGAGCCATCTCATCAGGGTCGAGATCTTCTATATGCGTTGCGATGTGCCAGTGATGGCCCCACGGATCCTCGATCGTGCCGGAGCGGTCGCCGTAGAACTGGTCGACGACGGGTCGCAATTCGGTCGCCCCGGCGGCCACCGCGGCCGCGAACGTTGCATCGACGTCTTCGACGTACACGCTCATGTTGACCGGCGTCCCGCCCAAGCGCTTTGGCGAGCCGAACCCCATCTCGGGGAACTCGTCAGCAACCATGATGAGCGAGTCGCCAAGAGTCAGCTCGGAGTGGCCGATCTTGTCCCCCATAGGAATTCGCATGCGCTCGGTCATGCCGAGAATGCTCGTGTAGAAGGCGATTGCGTCTGCAGCGCCGTCCACGCTCAGCCCAACCGAGACGCGGGGGTAGTCGTCGGGAATAGGTTGCACCATGGCGAGTTACTCCAGTGTCTCGTGCGCTTCGCAGATTGGGGGCGAGCGGAATGGCGGCGTGAGGCTACTGGGCGAGGAGAACCCTCACGGCTTGCGCAACTGCCGTCTCGGCACGCGCTGCCAGCCCCGCTTCGTCGGCGCTCGCGATGGGATGCTCGATCACCGTGAAAGGGTGCTTCGGCACGCCTTGTACTCGCGCCATCAGCTCTGCCGCGTCGACAAAGGCACTTGTCATCACGCTGACTGCGGGCACCCCGGCCCGCTCGGCGGCAACGGCGTCGTGCAGACTGCACGACGAGCAGCTGCCTCAGTCGCCGACCCCGGCCAGCACGGCGTCCCAGCCCATCGCCTCGGCCAGCAGCTCGTGCTGCGCAGGCGCGCTGTAGTTGGTCTTGGTACGGCGGATGACCTTCGCCACTCCGTGGCGGTCGCGCAGCAGCCGTTCGACGTGATCGAAGAACGGCCGGGTGTTCTCCTTGCCGTTGGAGATCACGCCGACGGTCGCGCCCTTCAAGGTGGCCAGCCGGGCCGGTGCGGCGAAGCCGGCAGCGCTCTGTTCGTGGGTCGGATTCAGCAGTTCCACGACAACCTCCCCGCGCTGTTTGGGTGTGGCGACAGCGGCGCGACCTGGCACGACGCAAGCGCTTGATTGCACACATGCTGCCACGGGTTCGCAGCCGAGCGGGCGGCGGTGCGGGCAGTGGCGCGGACAACGGTTCGGCCAGCGGGTCCCGCGACGGGTCCGGCAGTGAGCGGCCAGTTCACGTGCTGACGCGCTCGAACCCGGCAATCAGGAAGTCGCAGACCGCAGCGGCAGGATCCGCTGCGGCGATGATCTGGCTGTACTGCAGCGAGGCGCCCCCGAAAGCTGGGTCGCCCCAGTACGGATCCGAGCGGTCCACATCTGCCCACGGTCCGACGTACACGTAGGGATGCGGGTGAGTGGCATCTCCTGGCGACAGGCCGTACGTGGCGCGGGTGCCGGCATCGGCATCGCCGATGGACGTGGCGATGTCGAAGTGTCCGGGCCACAGCTGCACCTCGTCGGCATTGACTGCACCAGGGGCTGTGCTCAGCTCCTCCAGCACCGCCTTGCCGAGCCGGAACCAAGCCGACAGATGGTGGCCCATCGCAGGGCTCACCGACAGCCATCGATCCACGTCGCCCAACTCCGGACTGTCGTGCTCGCGCGCTTGCGTGCCCGGCTCAATCCCGACGAATGACGCCGCCGATCGCAGCGTCGTGATGTGCGTGTCGCGCTCGATGCCGGCCTCGTCCGCGAAGAGCTGATCGCCGGCTATCCACACACGGCACTCCATCTCCCCCGCTCGCGCCATCTGCACCTCGAACAGCGGTGTTCCGAATCCTTCGGCCAGGCTGCGAAGACCGAATCGATCCGTCGCGACGCGTCGGGCTTCGCCGAGTACCGCAAACGCCAACCGGTGGTAGTCCTCGAGCGACGCTAGGTAGTTCGTCGGCAACTCCGTGAACAAGCCCTCGAATGGTCGAAGTTCGGCACCCGGGTCGCCCATAGAGCTCACGACGCCAGTCTGACGCGGAACGCGGCCCAGCCGGGCGCGCCCCGTCGCAGTCGCTTGAGTACCGAACACCCCGATGAGCTTCTGCTCGTCGATCGGCATGATCGCTCGGCCTCTAGCGGATCTCGCAGTCCACACATGCCCCGACTGCGACCGTGGCGGCACGGCTGCGGGTACCCAGCCACGGCGGGATCACCGCTGCAAAACCGCCCGCAGGACCGCCGGCGGCGGCGACGAGCAAGTCCTGCGGTGCTTCAAGCGCTGGGTACTCACGATCGGCCCGGTCTTTGACGACCGCACCCTTGCCGACGCCAGCCCAGTCGCCGCGGCGCACCCGAGCGCGTTCGAACACGCACTGTGCGATGTCGGCCTTTGTCCAGCCCGCGTTGTCGAAGTGGGTCCGCAGTTGCGGCGGCATCACGACGACGTAGTTGCCGGGCCAGATGGAGTAGTTGAGCTGGTTGGCCCTGATCTCGGCGGCGATGGTCTCGCACAGCTCGGCCGGCTCGGTCGTCCACTCGTTCATGATCTGGCGCGGTGCCATCGAGGCCACCGCCGTCACCGACGACACGTGGCCCTGCTCAGCAGGCGTCGTGCCGAGTCGCTGGTCGCCAAGCGACACCCAATCGGTGCCTTCTTCGTCCTCAGAGATGCAGTAGCTGAGCTTTCCGGGATGCCCGAGCGTGGAGCGGTCGATCTCGCCCGGTCGCACGTCGAGCACATTGGCCAGCACGAGCCGCACGGCCCGCCCGATGACGCCACGCGACCGGTCGGTTCCCCCGAGCACGCTGAAGCCGCCGTCCATGGCGAGTTCGCGTCGGATGGGTCCGTTCACGATCAGCAACACCGCACAGCCGCCCGTCGACGCAGTAGGGCCATGCAAGCCAAACTCGGGTTGCAGCATCGCCGTCAGGGCGGTGACCACGACCGGGAAGTGCGGCGGCAGGCACCCTGCCATGACGGCGTTCACGGCGATCTTCTCGGCAGTCAACGCCCGCTCCCGCACGGGTTCGATGCCCACGAGATGCTCCGGCGGCAGCATCGCCCAGTCCAAGCAGGCTGTGACCGCGTCGGCCGTCGGCGGGACGACGGGCAGTCCGTCCGTCCAGCCGCGTGAGTGGTATTCCTCCTGCGCGGTCGCGAAATCGTCGACCGCGACGCGCCCCGAGGTCAGCTGCATCGCCGCGACCCTATGGGGACGACACGAACACCGCAGCGGGCCAGAACGGTGCGCGGCGTTAGTTGCGCTCCATCAACCCGGACAGCAATCCGCGGGAGTCGTCCGACATCGTTCCTTGCGCGTTGGCAAGAATCCGTGACGAGAGACGTTCGAACGGCAGCGACTGCAGCCACACCCATCCGGTGCCCGACACAGTCGCGAGGAACAGGCCTTCGCCGCCGAAGAACATCGACTTCAGATTGCCTGCCCGTTCGATCGTGTAATTGAGCTGGGGCTGAAGCGCCACGAGGCAGCCGGTGTCGAGCCGGATGGTCTGATTGTTCAGCTGAATGGCCTTGATCGAGCCGCCTGCGTGCAAGAAGGCCATGCCATCGCCGGAGAGACGCTGAAGAATGAAGCCCTCACCACCGAACAGCCCTGTGCCGATGCCACGCTGCCAAGCGATGTCGAGCTTGGTACCGAGGGCCGCGCACAGGAAGGCGTCGCGTTGGGCGATGAGCTCGCCTCCCATTCGCGCCAAGTCGACGGGAATGATCTTTCCTGGATAGCCGGCGGCAAAGCCCACCCTGGCTTTGCCCCGGGTGCCCGTGTTGGTGAAGTGTGTGAGGAACAGCGACTCGCCCGAGATGACTCGCTTGCCGGCGCCCTTCAGCTTGCCCCACATGCCCGAATCGGGTGCGCTTCCGTCTCCCATGACGGATTCGAACGTGATGCCGTCCTCGATGAACATCATCGCGCCGGCCTCGCCCACGACTGTCTCGCCGGGGTCCAACTCGACCTCGACGTACTGCATGTCGTCGCCGAAGACTTCGTAGTCGACTTCGTGGCTTTGCATGGCTTCGCGGACTCCTCGCTCGGGTGCCTGCGAACCGCAGGCCGCATCAGCTGCCCACGGTACCGGTCGACCTGTTCCAGTCCGGGGCGCGATGGCGTCGCCGCTGGGCTCGACGCCGCGGCTGTTCGACGAGTCGCGCGAGGGCACTCAACGCTGCACTGGACGTGGCGAGTCACATGGCCGCGGCCCAAGCCGCGGGCGGTTCAGGCCGCTGTAGCCGCGAGGCGATCGCCGCCGACAGGCAGCTTCGACAAGTCGATGCCGTACAGCTCGGCGCTGTTGTTGCAGAGGATGTCCACGGCCTGGGCAGGCGTGAGATGCGCCGAGTGCTCGTCGAGCAGTTCCTGGCTCCAGGGCCAGGTGCTGTCGGAGTGCGGGAAGTCGTTCGCCCACAGCAAGCGCTTGTGGTTGACGTCGTTGACCATCTTGAACGCCACCCAGTCGTCCTGAAACGTCGTGTAGATGTGCTCGCTGAAGTACTCGCTGGGCAGCTTGGACAGCTCCTGGCCGGGCGGCAGCCAGAAGCGGTGGCGCTTGTACGCGTGATCCATTCGATACATGTAGTGCGGCACCCAGCCGGCGTCGGCCTCGACGCAGACGACCTTCAGGCCGGGGTTGCGTTCGAACACGCCGCCGAACACCAGCGTGCCCATGATGTCCTGGTTGGCTCGGATGATGGTCATGAAGGCGTTGGCCTTCGGGCCGCGTGGCCGGCCTTGGCCGCGACTGGTGAGGATGTGCCACGACACCGGCAGGCCCAGGTCGACGGCGGCCTGCCAGAACGGGTCCCAGCGGGGATCGTCGAAGTCGAACTCGGTGTGCGGGTTGCCCGACATCATCACGCCGCGCATGCCCGATTCAGCCATCGCGGTGATGTCGTCAATGGCTTCTTGCACCGAGCGCAAAGCTGTCTGGCCCACCGCCAGCAGCCGGTCGGTGTCCACCGAGCAGTAGTCGGTGATCCACCGGTTGTAGGCGTCCATTGCCGCCTTTTTGTAGTCAGGGTCTTTGTGGTTGCACAGCACCATGCCGACTGACGGGTAGATCACCTCGGCGGAGACACCGTCTCGATCTTGGTCGGCGGTGCGGGTCGTGGAGTCGTAGCTGCTGCGCGGCAGCTCCTCGTAGGTCGCGTTCCGCTTCAGGTCTTCTGGCTTCTGACCAGCCGCGGCGATGAGCCCCATGTCGATGGTGCGCTTCATACCGTCGATGACGTACACGTCGCCGCGCTCTTCGGTCCACTCGACGTGCGGAGCGACGTCACGCCACTTCGGATCGATGTAGTCCGTGTAGCAAGTGCGCGCCTCCGCAATGTGCGAGTCAGCGGAGATAATCGGATAGTCGACGTCCACGATCCCTCTTTCTGTCCAGCCCTGTAGCGGAGCGTACTTTGCCGCCGTACGCCGCGACCGGGCTGGCCAAGCGCAACGACCGGAGCTAGTCCCCGCTGCCACGCCGACGCATCCCCTCCTCGGCCTCGCGCACGCCGCCGAAGAAGTCGTCCTGACTTGCCGCAAGCCCGACAGACGACATTGTGCGCCGATCTCGCTGTGCACGGCTCACCGATGCGAAGGCCTCGTCGATGCCTTTGTCGGACGCCTCGTAGTTCTGCACGCTCCGGGCGTCGAACCCCAGGCGCGCCGATTCGGAGTACGAGTCCTGGTTGGCGCCCATGTACACAAACGCCCAGCCTTGCTCCCGCCGCTTGGTGATGAGGTTGTGGATGTCGGCTGCTGAGTAATCGGTGCTGGCATTCTCGAGACCATCGGTGACGATGACCAAGGTCTGATCCTCGGGCTTCTTGCCCGCCTTGACGCGCTGGGAGATCCGCTGGTCGGCACCACCGATCAGTCTCGCGACAGCGTCAAACAGCGGCGTCAGCCCCCGCGGCTCGTACCGCTCGAGGGCGTGCGGATCGGCCTTGTGCACCGAGACGTCGTCGACGAGTACCTCAAACGGCGCTTCCGAATCGAATTGGGCCACCGTGAGCCGGCATGTGCCCGGCTCAGCCGCCTGCTCGGCGATGAAGCGACCCACACCCTTGACGACGGCAGCCTCCCGACCCGACATTGAGCCCGATCGATCCAGCAGCATCCATACCTTCGACCGGTCCGACGACGACCCATTGCCGCTCCTCTTGCCGCTCTTTGTGCTCTTCGCTTGCCGTGCGTCATCCGCCGAAGTTCCGCGGTCGTCGCCGCGCTCCCAAGGTGCCGTGACGCTCCGCTCGAGCTGCCCGTTCGTTGAACCGTCGGCTGTTGTTGATCCCATGTCTCTTCCCTTCATCCAGAGCCCAGCACCCCCACCACAGCGGCCGGATTTGCTGGTTGCGGCGCCGTACTTCGGCCGCCGCCTCTCTCGATTTCCAAGGTAGAGAGGGGGTGTTACAGCGATAGGCGCCCGTCACCTGCGAATCGACCGGAGGAACCTCGTCGGCCCTAACCTCCACGAGGTGGACGAGGAGCTGCCAGACACGAACGAGGCCGCTGCTCACCGTGCGGAAGGGGAAGGACCATCATTGGAAAGTCCCGACCCGATCGCGCCGGACCCTGCTTCTCCGGCCGAACCAGAGTTCGAGAATGACGAAGCCGGACGTCTCAAGCGTCTTGCTGACACCGCACTTGCCACCGGCAAGCAGGCGGTCGACGCGACAGTCTCCGGAAGCCAAAAGGCGGCCGAGGTTGTCGGCTCGGCCGGAGTGTCGACAGCTCAGGCCATTGGCAATAGCGCCAAGACAGCAGTGACAACCGGTGCATCAGCGGCGCAGGCCATCGGCAGCGGAACCGCCAAAGCGGGAGTTGCCGGTGGACAAGCCGTCGGGAAGAGCGCTCGGCGGTTGTTCAATTCGACGAGTGCAGCCACCGCGCAGACGTTCTCATCTGCACAAGCGCTCTTGGCCAGTGACCTGTCGACGACCGTCAACGAAATCGTCGCTGCCGCCGTCAAGGGCGCTCCGACCATCTTCGACAAGGCGATGGACACTGCGTTCATCGAGACCGGCGTCGGCGGCAGCTACCACCGGCTCTTCGATGGCGGACACACGATCTTCGGGGCATTCAAGGCGTCCCACAACGCATCCCCAGACGACACCCTCATCCAAGAAGCGCTAGGCGCAATCCAGGGCCTACTGCGAGACGTGTCGACGCCGCGGGGACTGCCGCTCGCCACTTGGGACAAGGAGACCTTTGACGCCGTTGCAGCTTCGCTGGACTCAAGCTTCGGCATACCCAAGAAGTGGTTCTACGACCTGAACACCTACGACGCCGGCGACCTTCTGGGAGGAACCGTCGGCGTGGTTTCGGTGATCTTCGGCTGGAATCGAGCCGACACCGAGACATTCGCGAGGCTCGCGGCAGGCATTGGCATGTCGGCCGCCGTCAGTGTGAACCCGCTACTGATGTCGGTGTCGGTCGTTGCCTTGGCGCGCGCATTTCACAAGGCGAATTCCTCTAACGAGTACACCGAACTTGCCGAGGGTGGGCTCAAGGGCGCACTTACGACGGGATCCAGTTTGGGTGCCGTAGCGCTCGTCGGCGTCGCAGGCGGCCCCGCCGGCGTCGCGATGCTGGTGGGAATCACGGCGGGGGTGCTCGCCCACGCTGCCACGAAGGATGTGCAACTCGATGCGGTCTGCTCGTTCGTCAAGGACGAAGCGCGCACGGTGATGGGTCAGGTCGCCGCCCAAGCTGCAGCAATCGGCGACTCGACCGCCAACCTCGCTACGAGGGCAGGGAGCGCAGCCGCTCAAGGGGCGACCGCAGCCGCCGGCGCCGTCGGCAAACAGACAGCGCGAACGAGACGTGTAATCGGCGAAGGAACGGTCGCGGCCGGAAGCGCAACTGCCGGGGCAGCGGCGGCTGCAGGTCGCGTTGCGCAGGAAGGATCGAGCTCAGTGATCGCGACAGTCCGCGCCCTTGCTTCGTCTTCGCAGCAGGAAGACTCGGACGGACAACGCGAGCGAGGTCTTGACGACGCACCTGAGCAAGCCCGACACCTTCCGGCGCTTGACAATCGAACGGCCGAGGAGATTCTCGGCTACGACGAACACGGTTTGCCGACGTAGCTGTCGGCGACGACTTCACGCACACCGAAGTCGAGACGGTTTCGAGACGCTGAAGCAGGTCTTCGGCCTTCGCCTCAGTCCGGACCTACATCAGTAGATCTTGGAGTCGGCTCCGCTGGCGGCCTCGGCGACGCCGGACTCGCGGGCTGTGCGCAGGTCTCGGACCATGCCGCGGCCCAGCGCTGCAGCATCACCAGCGATCGTCTGCATGCGGAAACCCTTGCCGCGGCGATCAGCCGACAGCGCTGCCGTCGAGTGAATGCCGGCCACCACGCCGTGCGCGGCGCACCGCTCGGCGATGTGCTCCAGCGCTGCCTTGTAGTCGGCGTGGTCATCGGTGTAGCCGGGGCCATAGCCGTAGCTGATGGACAGATCGGCGGGGCCGACGTAAATCGCGTCCACGCCGTCGATCGCCAGGATGTCGTCGAGCGCCTCGACGGCCTGGCGGGTCTCGATCATGGGAATGCAGGCGGTGGTGGCGTTGGCCACTTCGAAGTAGTTCTCGCCCGCCTCGGCTCGCGCCGCAACGAGGATCGGGCCGAAGCTACGGGCACCCATCGGCGGGTACTTGCAGGCCGTCACGGCAGCTTGAGCCTCGGCGACGGAGTTGACCATCGGAATGACCACTCCGCGAGCGCCTGCGTCCAGGACCCGCCCGATGATGCCGGGCTCATTCCACGGCACGCGCACGATGGGCGTTCCGCCGCCTATCTCGATGGCCTGCATCATCGTCACCGCAACCTGGTAGTCGGCGACGCCGTGCTGCATGTCCACGCAGACGTAATCGAAGCCCGCACGCCCAGCGATCTCGGCCGAATGGCTCGAAGCCATCGAGAGCCATGTGCCCAGCGTCTCGGCTCCAGAGGACCAGATACCCATCATCTTGTTCGGCATGAGTGCTCGCTCCCGCGTCGGGTCATGAATGAAAGGGCCGTCAACCGGTTGTCGGCGGTCGGCGGTCGGCCAAGTCTGCCGGGGCCAGGCCCCAAGGATCTTGGCGTCAGTCGTCGAGGATGCTGTGCAGGATCGAATTCTCCTGCGTAACTACCAGCGGCGCGATCTCGGCCACGAACTCCAGCCACTGGGGATCCTCGAATAGCGCCTTGCGCTTCTCGGCCCGCTCGGAGAGCGTGTCGTAGCGCCACATGTGGATGATGTCGTTGAGGTCGCCGACGCCGATCGTGTAGTAGCCGACTGGCTCGCCGAGGTACTTGCGCTGCGCCTCGTAGCCCTTCGCCTTGTACGCCTTCACCCAGCGATCTGCAGCCCCAACCTTGAGCCGGTACCGCCGCATTTCCACAAAGCTCATGACTCGCTCCCCGAAGCTGTGCCGTTTGACGCACGGCCCCTCCGCGGCTCGCACGGTAGCGCCCACGCACCACTGGTGCGCTGACGTCGGCTGAGCATGTCACCCGAGGCCGAGCCTTCGGGAAGGCCACGTCCTCCTTGCGGCATCGCCTCTCAGAACATGCGTCTCATGAGAGTCTTACAAAATATTATGGCCGAAACCTTCATAAAACTCGGCGCTATGCAAGAGAGTTTCATAACGCGTCCAGAATGCTCATTTTAAAAATACTTAGATGGCAACATTTCATAACACGCTACGGTGGCGGCGCTAGCCGTCGACACCGGCGACATCGAAAGCGCAATCTGCCGTGTGCCTCAGGCGGCAGCGCCGATTCGGAGCGACACAGAATGCCCACAGCACAGCGAGACGGCCCGACCGGTGAGTACGTCGTCACCGACTTCGGCGGCGAGGAGGTGCGGGCGTTTGTCCCCTCGCCGCTGCCGCCTGATCCGCCGCTGCGGATCGAAGGACCGCTGCTGATGGCCCTCGACGCAGCCAGCCGTGCGCTCGGTCGGTTCGACGGGGCAGTCCGCCACTTGCCCGATCAGACACTGCTCATCTATTCCTACGTGCGCAAGGAAGCTGTGCTGTCGTCCCAGATCGAAGGCACGCAGTCGTCACTGTCCGACCTGATGCGCCACGAGCTCGGAGCGGTGCCCGGTGTGCCGCTCGATGATGTGACCGAGGTGTCCAACTACGTCGTTGCACTGAATCACGCCGTCGCCCGGATGGCCGATCCTGCGGGCCTGCCACTGTGCAACCGGCTCTTGCGCGAGGCGCACGGCGTGTTGCTGTCGAGTGGACGCGGCGCGGACAAACGCCCCGGCGAGTTCCGCGCCTCTCAGAATTGGATCGGCGGAAGCCGCCCAGGAAATGCGGTGTTTGTGCCGCCACCTGTGGAACAGGCACACCAAGCCATCTCGGCGTTGGAGATGTTCCTGCACGCTGAAGACGACGGTTTTCCCCCGTTGCTGCGGGCCGGTCTCGCGCATGTGCAGTTCGAAACCATCCACCCCTTCCTCGACGGCAACGGTCGCATCGGCCGCATGCTCATCACGCTGCTGCTGCTCGACCGCGATGTGCTGGCGACGCCCGCGCTCTACCTGAGCCTGTACCTCAAGCAGCACCGCTCCCAGTACTACGACTTGCTGCACCGAGTGAGGACCGCCGGCGACTGGAACGCATGGCTGCTCTTCTTTCTCGAGGGAATCCGGTCCACAGCGGAATCAGCGCTCAGCACCACGCTGCGTCTTGAGGCAATGGCCGACGACGATCGCGACCTCATCCGTCGAAGCGGTAAGCGAACCGCCGGATCAGCGCTGCGAATGCACTCGGCTCTCATGGAGATGCCAATGCTCAATGTCGCCGAGGGAGCCCGCAGGACCGCTTTGTCGCGCCCTGCGGTGAACGGCGCCTTGGGGCTGTTGTGCGATCTCGACATTGCGTCAGAAGTCACCGGACAGCGGCGAAACCGGCTGTTCGCCTACTCCGACTACCTGGACGTGCTCAACGAGGGGACCGAGCCGTTGTGAAGCCGTCACCGCACTAGCGCCGCACCGGTCAGCCTCGAAGATCGCGCACGCGCATCGCCTTGCCCGCGGAGCGCTCGATGGTGTCGGGCGCGACGCAACGCACATCCACGGCTATACCGATGCGCTGGCGCACGGTGCTGGCGAATTCGGTGGCGATCGCTTCGTGATCGCCGGCATCGGGCTTCGGCTCAACGACGGCGGTGATGCCTTCGAGACGGCCGCGCTGGTGCACCTCGAGCACGAAATGCGGCGTCAGCCTCGCATCCAACGACACCAGCTCCTCAAATTGGCTGGGAAACACGTTGACGCCGCGGATAATGAGCATGTCGTCGGTGCGGGCAGCAACCCGTCCCATGCGACGCATTGAACGAGCCGTCCCGGGCTGCAATGAGCAGATGTCGCGGGTGCGGTATCGAATCACCGGCATCGCGACCTTGGTCAGCGATGTGAACACCAGCTCGCCGGTTTCTCCTTCGGGCAGCACCTCGCCGGAATCGGGGTCGACGATCTCGGGATAGAAGTGGTCCTCCCAGATCGTCGGGCCGTCCTTCGTCTCGACGCACTCGTTCGCCACGCCGCCGCCGATGACCTCCGAGAGGCCATAGATGTCCACGGCGTCAATGCCGAATGCGTCCTCGAGCTCGGCCCGCATCGCCTCCGACCACGGCTCCGCGCCGAAGATGCCGACCCTCAGCGACGTCGACGCGGGGTCGATGCCCTGGTTCCGGAACTCGTCGGCCACCACCAGCGCATACGACGGCGTCGCACACAACACATCGGCGTCGAAGTCCACGAGCAGCTGCACCTGACGAGCCGTCTGACCGACCGATGCCGGCACCACCGTGCAGCCGAACTGCTCAGCGCCGTAGTGGGCGCCCAGCCCGCCGGTGAACAGGCCGTAGCCGTAGGCAACGTGCACGACATCGCCCGGCCGCACGCCAGCCGCCACCAACGAGCGCTGGAACACGTGGGACCACATGTCCAGATCGGACTGTGTGTAGCCCACAACGGTCGGCTTGCCGGTCGTGCCCGACGATGCATGGACCCGCACCACCTGCTCTCGGGGCACGGCGAACATCCCGAAGGGGTAGTTGTCTCGCAGCTCGGCCTTGGACGTGAACGGGAACCGCTGCAAGTCATCGAGGCTGCACAGATCGGATGGGTGAACGCCTGCTTGGTCGAACAGCTGCCGATAGACCGGTACGTGGGCGTACGCGTGCGCCAGGCTCCACTTCATCCGCTCGAGCTGCAGGGCGCGAATCTCGGGGATCGGGGCATTCTCGATGGTGTGCAGGCCCCGCCCTGCAACGGGTTCGAACTTGGGCATGTGGCGGTTCCTTCCGCTGTCGGATGATGCCTGGTGGGCGAGTTGAGGGGTCGGCTTCCTAGTGTTGCAGTCTGTGCGGCCGCTGCTGCAAGACGCGGCACGCTGAAAGGATCCCCGGATTCCGATGACCGACTTCCGCTTCACGATCCTGGTGGTGCCGTACATGCGCCGCCGCGGCGAGCAGATCGGCCTCGCCGGATCGATCCCGGAGCGCTGGCAGGTCTTGATGGATCAGATCAAGACCCAGATGCAGTTCGCCGAGTCAGTGGGCTACGACGGCTTCGCCATGACCGAGCAGCACCTGCAGGTGGAAGGCATCGAGACCACCACCAACCCGCTGTTCTGGGACTACTTCGTGGCACAGCACACCGAGCGGATGCGGGTCGGCCAGCTCGGCATGAACCTCACGGCCGTCAACCCGATCCAGCTCGCCGAGAACATCGCCATGCTCGACCACTTCACCGGCGGGCGCACCTTCGTGGGGTTCTCGCGGGGCAACACTCCCCGCTGGACAGGAACCTTCGGCCAGCACCTGGGCATCACGTCCACCGAATCGGACAAGTCCGAGTCGGACCAGCGCAATCGCCGAGCGCTCTATGAGAACTGGCACCTCGTCAAGTCGCTGTGGACCCAGGAGAAGGTGTCCATCCAAGGCGAGTTCTGGCAGGCCCCGCCCGAGATGGAGTGGCATTTCCCGCCCACCGACGACTTCGACCCGACGGCGGTCGATGAGAACAAGACATTGCGCGAGATCGGCATCGTGCCCCGACCGCTGCAGCAGCCGCACCCGCCCGTGTACGCACCGTTCAGCTACAGCATGGAGACATCGAAGTTCTGGGCGCGCGAGGGCGGGAAGATGGTCAGCTTCGTCGCCCCCGAGCGGCAGAGCTTCATCGGCACGGCGCTCGACATCTATCTCGAAGAGGCCCACAGCTCGGGGCGTGACACCACACCGGCCGATGCGCTGGCGATCGGCGGTCACCTCACAATGGGTCGCACACCTGCCGAAGCTGCCGACCTGTATGCCGGCTTCGAGGAGCTGTTCAACTGGGCTTACAACGCACCGCCGTATGTCGTGCCGATGGGTCGAGTGTTCGGCGGCAGTCGGGAACAAGAACTCGACCACGTCAGCTCGCTCCACGAAGAATTCGGCGCCACCGAGTTCTTCCTGTGGCACCACGTCGGCTACTTCGAACAGGACCAGGAACTCGCAATGCTCAACGAGTTCGCCGAAGGCGTCATCGCCCCGATGCGTGCAGGCTCATAGTCCAACGGGATGCACCATGACGCCTGAGACGCCCGAAGTCGGCGGGGTCGCGTTCGACGGGACGCGCCGAGCAGTGGCCGTCGCGATCGCGTTCAAGGTCGCCTTGGCGTTGTGTTTCGTGGCGGCCTTGACGCTCCCCCTCGATCACCTCGACGGCAAGGGGATGGGATTCAGGTTTCCCCTGTTCATGCTCTCGGCCGTCGTCGTGCCGCTGGCGTGGCGGGGCAGGTTCCGCCCGTATCCCGCAACCGCCGACGTGCTGATCGTGGCGCCGTTCCTCATCGACACCCTCGGAAATCTGGCCTACGTCTACGACACGTTCGACGCCACCGACGACGTGCTGCACACGCTGAACTGGATCCTGCTGGTGGGCGCGTTTCACGCCTGGCGCTACGCGCGCGGCGGCGCTCGCATGTCTCGTGTTGACGCCTGGCTGCTGGGTGCCGGGCTTGGTGCGCTGGCGATCGTCGCCTGGGAAGCGGCCGAATGGATTGTCGCGGAGACCGGCGCCGGCGGCGGCCTGGATCTCACCTACGCCGACACGGTCGGCGACCTGGTGCTGTCTGTAACCGGCGGAATGATCGGCTCAGCCGCCGCCGTGCGGCTGTTCACTTCCGCCAGGCGCTGATCCGGCTCACCCGGCACCCGCCGGGAAAAGCTCTCAACAAGTCTCAATTACTTGCAACTGTTTGAAACCCGAACGGTCTGCACAATCCCGCAGCGTTGCACGGCATTCTCGAGTTTCGTGCCAGCAGCTCTCAACTACTCTAAATATTTTAGAGTACGGTGCCTGGCTAGATCGCCATGATGGGAGCTTGCCGATGGCGGCGAACAACGTGGATCTAGCTCTTGCCGCTGAAGTTCGCGAACGCGGGATGCTCCTACTTGAGCTGCCCGAAGATCAGTGGTTCGACCGGAAAGGGCCAAAGCTCGGGCCGCGGCAACTGGGCGAAGCGCTCGTGGGGTTCGCAAACTCCGACGGCGGCACCATCGTCATCGGACTCCGCGACGGACAAGTGGAGGGCATCAACGACGCCGGCCCAGAGCGGTTGTCCGGCTGGCAACAGGCTGCCATGGACTTCACGATGCCAATGGTCCCGTGCGAGACCCGCCTCGTGGAATGTGTCAATCACCGCGGCAATGCGGATCACCTGCTCGTCGTACGCATCGAGGCGTCAGGTGTCGTGCATTCCACGACCGATGACACGGCATTCCTGCGAGTCGGCGATGAGACGCGCAAGCTGCGCTTCGATCAGCGCCGCGAACTGCTTGCCGACAAGGGGCAGGCCGTTTACGAGGTAACCGTGTTGCCGGATCTCGATGTGGCCGATCTGGATGCCGCGCTGCTGGACGAGTACATGCAGGCGACGGGATCGACGGACTCTCGGCGCTTGCTCGTGGCTCGAGGGCTGGTGACTGCCGACGGCGGAGTCACCGTCGCAGCTGCGTTGCTCTTCGCCCCAATGCCGCAGACGTGGCTCCCTCAAGCCGATGTCCGCGTCTTGCGCTACCGCGGACATGAGCGAGGTTCGGGGAGCCGCCAGCAGCTGGAGTCCGACATGCGTATCGACGGCCCGCTGCCGCGTCAGCTCAGCGCCGCGCGCGAGGCCATCGCAAACCTGATCCCCAGTCGACGCGCTCTGGGGACCGGCGGACGTTTCGAACGCATGCCGATCATTCCTGCGGATGCGTGGCTCGAAAGCGTGGTCAACGCTGTTGTGCATCGCTCGTACGGCTATGCCGGCGACCACATCCGAATCGAGATATTCGACGACCGGATCGAAGTAAGCAGCCCGGGGCGCTTTCCCGGTCTGTCCGACCTCGTCGACCCGCAGGAAGTCATGCGCTTCGCTCGAAACCCCCGCATTGCACGAGCTTGCGCCGAGCTTCGCTATGGGCAGGAGCTCGGTGAGGGCATCCGGCGCATGTTTGACGAGATGCGCGCTGCCGGACTTGCCGACCCGGCATATCAGCAGACATCCAACTCAGTGCGACTCACTCTGTCGAGCCACACCGTGAACGCGGAACTTGAACAGCAGCTCATGCCGCGGCAGCGGCAGCTGCTGGGTTTGCTGCGTGCACACGACGGGCTGTCCACCGGTGATGTCGTCGACGCCAGCGGCTGGTCCCGCCCAGTGGTCCTCAAGGACCTCGGACGGCTTCGCGACCATGGTCTCGTCGAGTGGATGGGGCAGTCGCTCAACGACCCATGGGCGTATTGGCGTGTCAGGGAGCAAATTCGCTGACAGCCTGTTGCTCTTAACCGCTCTTAACGGTTCGCGTCTCGGAAACCTGCATAAACTCTGGGTATTCCGACCTACTCGCAGCTACTCTAAATTGTTGAGAGTAGATGGGCGCAGGCTGGCTCCCGCCGATCCGCGGCTTCGCTACCGCTGCTGTCACAGGTTGCTGAGGCGTTCTATTGCTGCTTTGAGGACGTCGTGCTGCTTGCAGAAGGCGAAGCGGACGAGGTGGCGGCCTTCGTCGACGTTGTCGTACATCACGACGTTGGGCACAGCGGCCACACCGATCCGCTCAGGGAGGTCCCAGCAGAACGCGATGCCGTCGTCGTGCCCGATCGAGCGGATGTCGGCGGTGATGAAATACGTGCCTGACGGTTCGAACACCTCGAGACCCGTCGAACGCAGGCCCGCTGAGAGGCGGTCGCGCTTTGCACGCAGGTCGTCGGCCTGTGCGGTGAAGTAGTCGTCCCCGAGCGCCAGGCCAGCGGCAATCGCCCGCTGGAACGGGCCGCCGCTCACATAGGTCAGCCACTGCTTGGCGGTGCGAACAGCAGCCACCAGCTCGGGTCGGGCGCAGACCCAGCCGATCTTCCAGCCCGTCACCGCAAACGTTTTGCCGCCGCTTGAGATCGTCACCGTTCGGTTGGCCATGCCGGGCAGCGTCGCGATCGGGATGTGCTCGCCGTCGAACACCAAGTGCTCGTACACCTCGTCGGTCACCACAATCAGGTCACGCTCGATGGCCACCTCGGCGATCGCCTCCAGCTCGGCGCGGCTGAACACCTTGCCGGTCGGGTTGTGCGGGCTGTTGAGCACCAGCAGCCGCGTGCGCGGCGTGACGGCGGCTGCCAGCTCATCGGGGTCGAACCCATAGTCGGGCGGACGCAGCGTCACCACCTTTCGCACCGCGCCCGCCATCGAGATGACTGCGCCGTACAGGTCGTACCACGGCTCGAACGTGACCACCTCGTCGCCCACCTCGCACAGCGACAGAATGCTCGCAGCCAGCGCTTCGCTCGCCCCGGCGGTGATGAGCACTTCGGCGTCGGGATCGACGTCCATGCCCCAAAACCGCTTCTGGTGCCGTGCAACGGCGTGGCGCAGCTCGGGCACGCCGATGCCGGGCGGGTATTGGTTCGCGGTGCCGCTGCGGATCGCAGTCACCGCGGCTTCGAGCACCTCCGTCGGACCGTCGGTGTCGGGAAAGCCCTGCCCCAGATTGATGGCGCCAGTGCGCACCGCCAGCGCCGACATCTCAGCGAAGATCGTCGACTCGTAGCCCTGCAAGCGAGAGTTCAGGTATCGCAGCCGTGTCACGCCCGAGATCGTAGGTCGGTGGCACTACTGGGAATCGCTCGAAGTGACAACGGTCGCCAGCTCGAACGTGAGCTGTCTCGGCATGCAAGATGCTCAGATCAGCCTGAGTATGCAATATGTGTGTGACAGCACGGCTCTAGCGTTGCGGTTCGTGACAACTACGGCACCCGAGACTCACAGGCGCACAGGCCTCCACCTCGCGAGGGGCTTTCGCCAAGATGTCGACAAGCTCGAACCGCGGGAGCGACGCCTTGTTTGGGATGCGGTTATTCGCTATTCCGAAGATCCCGCGCATCCGGGGCTGCGTTTTCATCGCCTGAACGGCACACTCAGCGACGGACAACTGTGGTCGATTCGGGCATCCGGGGAACTGCGGGTGGTGCTGTCACGTGAGCGTTCTGCCACGGTGTTCGTGGGCGCAGGCCATCACGACGCTGCCTACGAAGGCGCAGACCGGCGCAAGACGCCGCAGGCACCTTCAGGAATGTCGGGGCCGGCGCAACCTGAAATGCGCTCCGAGCGCACCGCGACTCCCAATGACGCGCGCGAGTCGTCCGACCGGCACTCGGCAAGCCCGGCCTTTGAACCATCGCGGCCGGTGCCCACGAAGCCAGACGGACCCCAATCGGAACGGCCGTTGTTGCGGATGTGGACAACGGACGATCTCATTGAGACCGGTTTCGACCGAACTGAGGCGGATAAACTGCGCCGGGCCACTGAGTCGAACGCCGAAGACGTGCTGTTGGCAGGCTGGCCCGGTGATGACGCAGCATCGCAGCGAGCCGAGCTTCTCGACCGGTTGCTGGAGCTCGCTGAACTGCACCCCGACGAGTGGCGGAGTCAACAACTGACGGACGCGGAGCGTGCCGCGGCCGCCAAGTACGCACGTGACATCACCGAACTCGGAGCTGTCGCCGCACTGTCGATCGACCTGTCGAGCAGCGACATCGAACGCCTCGCCGAAGCCCCCATCGAAGACTGGATGATCTTTCTTCATCCCACGCAGCGCGACGCCGTCGAACGCCGATTCCGAAGCTCCGCACGAATTCGCGGCTCGGCCGGCACCGGCAAGACGGTGGTCGCCCTACATCGCGCAGCTTGGCTTGCCAAGCACCCCCCAGAACGCGATCTCTTTGCGGGCGATGCGGAACAGGAGTTACCGATCCTGTTCACCACCTACATCAAAAGTCTCGTCCACGTGCTCGAGAACCTCTACCTGAGATTGCCGACCGGGGCAAGGGACGCAGTCAAGTTCGTCAACATCGACCAGCTTGCTGTGAGGCTGTGTCAGGAATCGGGAGTTCCGTTCAGGACCGACCGTCGCGCGCTCAGGAGCACGTTCGCCGTTGCGCGCAAGGACGTCCTGAAGCCAGGAACGCCACTGCACCGCCTCGATCTGTCGGATGGTTATCTGCAAGAAGAGGTTGCGCGTGTGATCAAAGGCCGAGGCGTCGATGATCTTGAGAGCTACTGCAGCTTGCAGCGACTGGGGCGCGAGGTCGCGTTCCAACGGCCGGTACGTGAGCAGATGTGGGAGCTACACCTGCGCTGGCGCGAGCTGACCAAAGCAGCCGGCATCGAACACCATGAAGACGCCGTGCGGCGCGCACGCGATTACGCCCGCTCACTCGACTCAGCGCGATACCGCTCGATCATCGTCGACGAAGCACAGGACCTGACCCAGACCGGACTGGAACTGCTCGTCGCGCTCGTCGCACAGCGGGTACGCGACCCTGAGGACGCGGGAACCAGGCTGAAGATCGGTCCCGATTCCTTGCTCGTGGTCGGCGACGGCGCGCAGAAGGTGTATCCAGGCGGTTTCGTGCTGGCGGCTGCCGGAGTTGATATTCGGGGCAGCAGCATCGCTTTGCAGCACAACTACCGCAACACGCGCCAGATCATCGAGACGGCGATGGCGTGCACGGGTGAACAAGTTGTCGACGACTTCGGTGAGTCCTACACCCGCATGGCAGCGCAGCGAGAAACTGATCGCGATGGCGTGCCGCCTCGCCTCATCGTCGCATCGGACAGTGCGGCACAGCTTCGGGCGATGGTCTCGGAGATCCAAGCCCTCTGCACCGACCGAGCCCTGAGCCTTGGCGATTTCGGCGCATTTGCGGCGACCAACAACGATGTCGACGCCGCGATGCAAGCCCTCCGGGAAGCCGGCCTCAACAGCATGAACCTGAAGGACTACCGAGGCCAACTCGCCAATGCCGTCAAAGTCGGCACATTCGACCGTGCGAAGGGCCTCGAGTTCAAGGTGGTGTTCCTGCTCGGCATCTCTCACCGAGCGTGGCCCTTTACAGCGAGTGGACGGCTGAGCGCGAGCGAGCGGGCCGATGCCGAGGTGCTTGCTGCGACCAAGCTGTTCGTGGCCATGACTCGGGCTCGCGATGCGCTCTACGTCCTCTGCAGCGAGAAGCATCACCAGTTGCTCGATCGTGCATTGGACCACTTCGAGCGATCCAGGTTCATCGACTCTTGAGCGCTGGTGGCGGAACCACTCGGTATCACGACGATAGGCAGGTAATAATGGCGGCCATGCCGACACCAGAACTGAACCCCCATGTGCCCGCCCGCTACGACACCGCCGGTGTTGACCTCGCGTCGGTAGACGGCGTGCTGTCGAGCACCCGCTCCGTGCGGTTGCGTCTCGATCTCGAACGCGACGTCCCCCACGACGTCGTGCTGGACTGCATCGACATCGCCGAGCAGGGTCCCGGCGGCGGCAACCAGGCCAGCCGACGCTGGCTGCTGATCCGCGACCCTGCCCAGCGGCAGGCGATCGGCGAGATGTACCAGTCGATCGTGGGCACCTTCATGGCGCGCGGCCGCGATGCCACAGCGGGCACCGGCCATCCGATGGAACAGGTGATGAAGTCCGCCTCCCATCTCGCGGAACACCTCGCCGAGGTTCCAGTCATCGTCATTCCCTGCGTGTGGGGTGTGCACGACGACAGCGGCAAGCCCGGCCTGTTCGACTCGGTGCTGCAGTCGGCGTGGAGCTTCTGCCTCGCGGCGCGCGCACGCGGCATGGCCACGGCGTGGACCACGGCGATCCTCAACAAAGAAGACGAGCTGCGCGAACTGCTGGGCATTCCCGACGGCGTCACCCCGGTCGCGCTGCTGCCGCTGGCCTATGCGAAGGGCACCGAATTCGGAGCCGTCCCGCGCCGCCGCGCCAACGAGATCGCCTACCTCGACGGCTGGGGCCGCACCTGGGAGCACCGGGGAGACGACGCGACGGCTCGATCCTTGGGCGAGGGACCTGGTGCCACGTTCGAATTGGACATCGACGCATCGCCCGAGCGTCTCTGGGAAATCGTCAGCGACATCAGTGTGGGCGCCAATTTCTCCGAGGAATGCGTTGGGGCCGAATGGGCACCTGGCTACGACACACCCGCAGTCGGTGCGAAGTTCATCGGCCACAACCGGCATCCGGCAATCGGCGAATGGGACATGGAGCTGACCGTCACTGAGTGCGAACCCAACGTGCTGTTCGGATGGGCCACTGGCGCAACCGAAGGCGTCGCTGGCGCTCGCTGGCGATATGAGATCGACCACCTTCATGGCCAGCGCTCGCGGCTGCGCCACACGGTCCGGCTCGGACCTGGCCCATCGGGCCTCACCGCCGCCGTTGAAGCGATGCCCGACAAGGAGCCTCGAATCATCTCGCGGCGCCAGAGCGAGCATTTGGCGAACATGAAGCGGTGCGTCGAGGGCATCAAGTCGCTCGCCGAGGGCAGCGCTTGAGCGAGCGCTCGACAACTGGCCGGTGGGCCCCGAGCCCGACCGGCGATCTCCACCTGGGAAACCTGCGAACGGCGCTGCTGGCGTGGCTGTTCGCCCGCTCCGCCGGCGGCGATTTTCTATGGCGCTTCGAAGATCTCGACAGCGCCGCGCGGTCGCAGTACTACGAAACGCAGCTGCGCGACGTTGCTGCGCTGGGCCTCGACTGGGACGGCGATCCTGTCCGTCAGAGCGACCGGATGGAGCTTTACCGCGATGCCATTTCGGATCTGCGCAGACGAGGACTCACCTACGAGTGCTTCTGCACGCGACGCGAGATTGCCGAGGCTGCAGCGGCGCCGCACGGACCGTCGCCTGAGGGTGCATACCCCGGCACCTGTCGGCAACTCACGCGCGGCGAACGTGAACTGCGCCGCTCAGACGGCCGGCCCCCAGCTCTGCGGTTACGCGTCGACGCCACTGGTGCTGGCCACGACGATGGTGCGATCCCACAGCGTGATCATGCCGGATTCACGGTTACCGACCTGCAACTTGGCTCATACACCGGCATCGTCGACGATTTCGTGCTCCAGCGCGGCGATGGCACCCCGGCGTACAACCTGGCGGTCGTCGTGGACGACGCAGCCCAGGGCGTCAACCAGGTCGTCCGGGGCGATGACCTGCTGGCTTCCACCCCGCGTCAGGTGCACCTCGCAGAACTGCTGGCCGTCGAACCCCCTTCGTATGCGCATGTGCCATTGGTGCTGGGTCCGCAGGGTCGGCGCCTCGCGAAGCGGGACGGTGCCGTGACCTTGGCGGACCGGCTAGCGCTCGGCGAGACCCCGCTCGATGTCACAAGTCTCCTCCTGGCAAGCCTCGAGCTGGAACCCGTCACGTCCGCTGGAGACCTGACTGCAATCGCCGCACGCTTCGATCCCGCGGCGTTGCCGAGCGAGCCGTGGGTGTACACGCCATCGGCGCCACAAAAGTGATGCGACGCACCCGCTCGATGAGGGGCAGCAGCTCGGCCTTACTCCATCACCCGCAACTTGCCCGGTATGAACATCTTCTTGAGCTTGCGGCCGGGGAAGATCGGTGCCACCACAATGGCAGTGAGCGCCAAGGCGAAGTACACCGCCATTTCCATTGGGCGGACCGACACGATCATTCCCACCTCAGGAATAGCGGTCGGCATCAGGAACAACGCCATCCACAGCAGCAGCACATAACCGAACAGGCCGCCCAGCACTACGGCGGCCATGCCGAGCAGCAGCCCTTCCGCTGAAAGATTGGCGACCACCCTGCGCACCGGCACGCCGAAGGCGAACATCGTCGCATGGTCCCGAGCGCGTTCGTCCACGTTGATGTTGGCGGTGTTGAACGCAATCAGCAGCACCAGAATGATCACGAATATCCGCGTGAGGATGTAGACACCAGCCGACTGATCCAGAGAATCCCGCACCGACTGGAACGACTCGTCTAGACCCTGCACAAGGGCCACGCCCGAACCGGTGCCAAAGAGTGCCCGCTTTACGTCGTTCAGGCTGCTGCCGTCCGCTGGTACACCGGTCACCACGTTCGCAAGGTCGCCGAAGCCCCAATCGGATGCCGCAGAGAGATCCATGTAGGCATTAAGCCGAAGCGGATGCGGGTGAATGGCAGTCACGGGCAGTAAATCGGTGCTGAAGCTAAACGCCCCGTCGGCGAGCTCGGGATGTGTAACTACGACATGGTCGCCGACACCGACGCCGAAGTCCCGCGCGGCCTTGTCGGCGAGCACGATTCCCGGCTGACCGCGCAACAGCTCGCCCTGCGATGCCGTCGGCGTCCAGACATCACTTCCGAAGTCGACGAAGCGGACGGCAAGGTCGAGCTGAGCGAACTCACCCGCGTCGTCCTCTCCGGCGCCATCGTTACCGGCGGACGGCTCAGCGGTGACACTGGCCCCCAGAATCAAGGCTGCCTCGCCGAGCTGCACCGTCGGGTCCGTAAGCACACCCTGCACTTGAGGTGAATCGCTCGGGTGGAGGGAGTCGAATCGCACTATGAAGCGCTCAGGCTCACTCCCGAGCAATTCTTGGTCGCCGCCGTCGAAGGTAGCCGTGAAGGTGCTGCTCAAGCCCACCATGCTGAAGAGGATCGCGAGGCTTATTGTGAATGTCAGCAGTGTCAGGAAGGTGCGCCGGGGGGCCCTCATCAGGTTGCGGAATGGCATCCGCTCGAGGCTGCGGCCAGGCAGCGGCAAGCGGCTGATGATGGGTGAGAGTCCTCCGCCGCGCGATGCCAAGTGCCCGGAGCGGATTGCCTCGACAGGTCGGACTCGGATGGCGCGCAGGACGGGCCAGAAGACAGACAGCATCGGCACGAGGAAGCCGATCGTCGCCGCTTTCGCGTAGATCGCTCCCTGGAACGGTTTCTCGAACACCGGCAGCACAAAGATCTGCTGAACGACGCTCGCTGTCTGATTTGCGACTACGAAGCCCACGCCGATGCCGATGATGACGCCGAGGATGCCGATCTGCAAACCGATCAACAGGGGTCGGATGGCGATGGACCGGGGAGTTTCGCCGAGCGCCATCGACGCGCCGATCTCACGCCGTTGTGCTTCTACCATTCGTGCCGAGAAGTTCAGTGCCGCAAAGGCTGCGCCGACGAAGAGCAAGAGCGCAATGACGTTGTAGATGTTCTGATCGATCTCCGGTGCGCCGACTAAGCCGGTATACGACGGCGTCTCGTCTCGGGTGATCACATCCAGCAGGGTCCCGTCCAGCGACGCTGCAGCATCGGTTAACTGCTGGGACACTGCAGCTGCGTCGGCGCCTGGCTCCAGCGTCAGCACGAGGTCGTTGACGGCGCCCGGCCTGCCCGCGATGTCCTGTGCAACCGACAACGGGGCGAACATCACGGCGAAGTTGGACTTGCCGAGCGAGCCGTTCCCTTCGACGATGAGGAAGTACTCCGGCGATACAGCGTGGCCGACGTAATCGACGCCAACGTCACCGCCAACCGTCACATGGCCGCTCGTTGGCAGATCGTAGAACGCAGCGAAGTTTCGCTCGAGCAGCACCTGCGGTGTGGCGGCTCCTGGCGGCGGCAGTCCACGGCCTTCGATGACCTCGACGCCATTGACGCTCGGCCCGCCGGCCGTCATGTCGATGCCGACGACGCGCCCATGCACCAGCAGCTCGTCGCCGTCTAAGACTGTCTCCATCTGGGTGTCGGTGACGAGGCGTTCGCTGTACTCGTCGATGCCGTCGATCTCGCTCGCAAGCTGCGCGAGTGTTCCCACGGGCACGTCGGCGCCTGCGCTGACCGTCGCCCGCAGGTCGTACATGTTGGTGAGTTCGAGGCTCTCGTCGATGGACGCAAGCCGCCATTGGGTGACGCTGGTGAATCCGGCGTAGGTGCCGATCCCGATGGCGATCGTGAAGGCGATGCCGACGATCTGGATCCAGCGTGCGCGCGCGTCCCGCAGGGACCAGCGCAGCCGAAGAAGCCACACGTTCGAGACCTACCAGTGCAGCTCGGACAGCGGGGTCTTGCCGCCCTCCGGTGGGCCATCGCTAATGATCTTCCCGCTGCTCATCTCGACGACCCGGTCGGCCATCCGGGAGATCTCGCGGTTGTGCGTCACCACGAGGACTGCTCTGTCCCTACTTGCTTGGTCGGTGAGCAACTCGAGAATCTGGGCGCCGGTCTTGAAATCCAACTCGCCCGTCGGCTCGTCCGCGAGCAGTACCGGGTTGCCGGTTGCCAATGCTCGAGCGATGGCAACACGCTGCTGCTCACCGCCCGATAACTCGTGGGGGAAATGACCGATGCGGTGGCCGAGCCCGACCGACTCGAGCATCTCGGCCGGGTCTATCGAACCACTCTTGCCCGAGACATCCATGCCGAACTCGACGTTCTCGATCGCAGTCAAGCCGGGAAACAGGTTGAAGCTCTGGAAGATGAAGCTCACCGTCTCGCGTCGCAGCGCAAAGAGCTCGCTCCGGCTAGACGCTGTGAGGTCACGGTCGCCGACACTCACCTTTCCCGACGATGCGGTGTCCAATGCGCCGATGATGTTCAGCGTGGTGGTCTTTCCGCTCCCCGATGGACCGAGCACCACAACAAACTCGCCGGCCTCGACATGCAGGTCGATGCCATCGAGCGCAGTGACTAATACGGGGCCGACTTCGTAGTGCTTGGTGACACCTTGGAGATCAATCACGGCGCAGAGCTCCCTGTCTGGCAAGAGGGGTCGCCGCCGACTGCGCCGACGGAACAGGCCCACCTCAGAACGGCGTCGCAAGCAGCATATGACGAACCCCCGGCCCGAGTGGGCCGTCGTGCATCACTGGTCGGTCACGGCAGGACTCGCATTCACGACGTTCCCTCGATGTCCCGCATTCGCTTGACTTGGATTCGACACCTAGCACGCGGCCGAATGAGAGGGTACGACGTAATCCGAACCCGGTGATCTCTAGATGGATAACGATCAATTTCGGCATATCGCAAAATCGTCGCTAAGTCCACAGCCATGAGGTCTGAGGCAAACTCTTTGCCCAAGCAGGAATGCGCTCCAGTGCCGAAAGCCGCGTACGCCCCCTCCTGCTGGGACTCCAACCGGGGGGGCAGATGCCGCTCGGGCTCAAACTTCTCAGGGTCACGGTAGACATCAGGGTCGCCGTGAACGACGGCCGTGGCCAGCAACAGTTCAGTCCCGGCAGGCACCCAGTGACCCTCGAATTCGAATGAAATGCGTGCCGTTCGCTGCATGACCGGCGCTTGCGCGTGTATGCGCAACACCTCAGTCATCAATGCCCGAGTCATCTCGAGTCCCTGAAGTCCCTCGGTGCCAAGCGTTCCTACCGCAAACGCATCGGCTTCGGTTTGGCACCTTTCGGCGTAACGTTGATCTGCGAGCATGTACAACAGTGCGAACCCCAATGTGCACGCGATCTGATCCGATGACTGGAAATACGGGGTGATCACGGCCGACAGCAGATCTGGCGCGGAGATGAACTCTGGTTGGCGACGTTGCATATCCACCAGGTCATCGATCACGTCGCGTGGGCACCCTGCGCGCTCGAGTGGATCGTGCTCTTCTAAGCCTTCGGCAAAGAGTCGCTGGACTTCAGAACGCACCTTGCGCATCCGGCGTTCCACCAAGAACTTCGGGCGGTCGCCGCGCATGGCAATGATGAGAGAATCGTTCCAGTACCGAAAGGTGTCGACATACTCGTCCAGCGGCTGGCCGAAGGTCAAGGCTCCGACTTGCATGATGGACAGTTGCTGCATTGCCGAATACACCGAGACGGATTTTGTCGCATGCCACTTGCGCAGCACGCTGCGCGCGATCTCGATGATCTTCGGCAGATTGGCTTCAACGCTCGACGACGCGTAAATCTCGTGCGCGCTTCGGCGGAGCTTGATGTGGTCGTGTCCTCCCGAGGCGATCAGCAGCCGGTCGGACCGTACGCCCTGGCGCATGGGAGCGAACGCCTCATCGTTTCGCAGGTGTGTCTGCGAGTGCTTCCTCGCAAACTCGACTGCTTCTTTGCCGCTCATAATCACGATGCGCTTGCCGGGTACGCGGACACGGCAAATCGGCCCGTGTCGTTGGTAGAGGTCAATGAGGTATGGCTGCACTTCGCCGAGCAAGCTGAAGGCATTACCGAAAACCGGCAAACCCGGAACATCGGGGATCGGCTTGTAGCCCCCACGCTCGCGAATCCGCATTGCCCGAGCGTCAGCAGCCGCGCGTCCGGCGGCTTGGCAGAGCGTGTGCGATTCGCCCAGGCCCTCGATTACGCGTCGTGCCTCATCGAATTCTGACGCCGTCAGAACGCACCGGAAGACACCACAAGCATCGGCAAGTTGAATCAGGATGATGTCGGACGGCTCGGGCGCTCCGTCGCGAAAGAGCGCCCGCATCACCCGCAAGCGCACCTCGTCGACGACTGAACCCGAAGTGGCTCGGTAGGACTGCGACCGGTCTACATCGGCGGCGCGAAAATGCAGGCCGCCGGAACCTCGCTCCAAAATGCCGTGCTCGACCAGCTGATCCAGGCACGCACGAGATATCTGCGAGCCCGACTCACGCCCAAGTTGTCGTACCCAATCCTCGGGACCGTTGTGAGTGTCGCTGGACGCGATCTGTGCGAGAACATGATCCAATGCGGGATCGCCGAACGTCGAAGCATCCACTAGCTCCAAGCGGTCGGATTCGACTGTGATTCGGCCATGACGGGACAGCTCCAGCAACGCAGCAGCTGCCAAGCCGAATTCTTGCGCCCGCCCCTCGAGCGCGCAGAAATCGCCAGTTGCGTCGTCGAGCATCAACAGGCACAGTTCTGCGTGCAGGCTCAAGACGGTCACATCGCCAACTTACTTTCGCCGACTGCCGATATATGTCACCTCACCACGGACGGTGAGCAGATCCGACAGTTGGTATCCAATTCCCATGCGCCGTGTCCTCGGTGTAGTGCGAATTCTCTGGGACGTCTCAGCAGCTCGGCCAGTAACTGAGCGCCCGCTGCTCGGGCGGGGGGACCGGTCGGTTGGCCAGCATCCGAAGGTCCGAGATGAGCACGCGGCGGGTGTCGGCGGGATCGATCATCTCGTCGATGCGCATAGTGCCCGCCGCCTCGAAAGGACTCGTGGCCTCGGCAACCTCTGCCACGAGCCGCAGACGTTCGGTCTCACGCTCGTCGGGGTCGGAGATGCGGCTCAGCTTCGAGCCGAACGCCACATTGACACCTACCTCCGGATCCATGAAGCCGATCTCCGCGCCCGGCCAGCAATACACGCCGTGGCTCGGCATCCGGGAACCGTTCATGGCCTGCCACGCCAAGCCGAACGCCTTGCGGATGCACACGGTCAGCGTCGGCGTGGATGCGTTCTGCAGGGCGTGCATCATGCGCATGCCCCAATGGAGCATCAGGTCGTGCTCGACGCGTTTGCCGACCATGAAGCCGGGGACGTCGACAAGAAACACCATCGGGATGTTGTACGAGTCGCACACCGTGGCCATGCGGATGATCTTGTGACACGCCTGCGGGTCCATCGTTCCGGCCTGGAACATCGGATTGTTGGCGATGACGCCGACCGCGTACCCGTCGAGCCGCGCGAGCGCGCACACGACGTTTCGGGCGTACCCCGGCTGCAGTTCGAAAACCGATTCGGGATCGCAGATGCGGGCGACGACGCGCCGCATGTCGTAGCCGCGCGTGCGGCGCGCGGGCACCATCTGCGCGAGCTCAGGGTCGGCGCCGTCGATGCCACGCGGCTCGGCGCGCGGCGCTGGCTCCCACGCGTTCGACGGCATGAACGACAGCCAGCGACGAATCGCCGCGTACGCCTCCTCGTCGGTGTCGACGCCCAGGTCGATCTGGCCGGTGATGCGAGCGTGGACGTCCACCCCGCCCACATCCTCAAATGAGATCACCTCGCCGGTCGCGATCTCGAAGACCTTCGGCGAGGTCACTGCCAGGCACGAGCCCCGCACCATGACGACGTAGTCGCTCAGGGCCGAAACGAACGACGAGCCGCCGAACGACTGGCCACAGATCATCGTGGCCATCGGCACCCGGTGGCGTCGACGCGCCATGTCGAACATCCCGCCCGGCTCCGAGATGCCCTCAGAGCCCATGAGGTCGGGAATGCGCCCGCCGCCGGTCTCTCCGAAATGAACAATGGGAATGCCCATCGCGAGCGCCCGCTCGTAGAGGCGCTCCTCCTTGCGGGTGCCGATGATCGAACTGGAACCACGCAGCACGGTGATGTCATCGCCGAACACCGCGACCGGGCGCCCGTCGACGTTGCCGTGCCCACCGATCTTGCCGTCACCAGGAGTGATATCGCGCATCTCGGGACGGATCGATCGGCTGAACGTGCCGAGCTCGCGAAATGTGCCTTCGTCGCAGAAATCGTCGATGTGCTGGCGGACCGTGCGGTCCCCTTCTGCGGCCATCGCTCGAACCTTGGACGCCCCGCCCATGTCACGCCGGATCACGTCAGCGCGTGCGTCCAGGTCGGCTACTCGCTCCGCGTGACTGATCGCGTCACCGTCGCCGTACTCAGGCATTGCTTGTCTCCTTTGAGCTCGATCCCGTGATGCTCGCTGGCGGGATCTCACGCATCCGCATAGTCAGCCAAGATCTGACCGTAGGTATCGCCGAGCTGAGCTGGGCGGCGTCCTGGCACCATCACCTGGCTGACGCCGAGCCCGACCAGTTGGTCGAGATGCGCTCGGTCAGTTCCGCCGG
Source organism: Candidatus Poriferisodalis sp. (assembly GCA_965226645.1). Lineage (GTDB taxonomy): Bacteria > Actinomycetota > Acidimicrobiia > Acidimicrobiales > Poriferisodalaceae > Poriferisodalis. The sequence continues at coordinate 189,897 of CBDDDL010000003.1, read as the reverse complement.
TCGTCCACATCTCTACATCGCCGGGGTCTCGTCCAGCGGCCTCCGCGTACCGGCGGACCGACTCGAACAGCTCGGCGAGCACTTCGGCAGGCCGTTCGGCGGGAAAGAACACGTCTCCAAGCTCACCGGCCCGCCGAGCGGCGCGATCGCTGTGACCGCCGACCAGTATCGGGACCGGCTGCTGGACCGGTTTGGGCTGACAGTACACGGGGTCAAAATCCACGAATTCGCCGTGGAACTCGGCTTCTTCTTCGGTCCAGAGCACCCGCAGCGCTGCTAGGTACTCGTCGGTGCGGGCACCCCGGCGATCGAAAGGCACTCCCAGCGCCTCGAATTCCTCGCGCAGCCAGCCCACGCCGATGCCGAAGTCGAAACGGCCGCCGCAGAGCCGGTCGAGCGAGGCGATCTCCTTGGCCAGGATCAGCGGGTTGCGCTGAGGCAGGATGAGAATGCCGGTCGCCAAGCGGATCCGTGTGGTGACGGCTGCGGCGAATGCCAGCCAGATCAACGGGTCGGCATGGTCGAGCTGGCTTGCTCCCTTGAACAGCTTGCCGCCCTCGTCGTATGGATACGTCGACGAGTACGACTTGGGCACGACCGCATGCTCGATCGCCCACAACGAGTCGAAGCCGACTTCCTCGGCGGTCTGAGCGGTCTCCAGCGCGGCAGCGCCCTCGACATTGCCCATCAAGTTCGCGGAGATCAGGCCGAATTTCATCTGAAAGCCCCTGTCCGCCACGCTCGGACGGCGCAGCGGCGAACATCATGGCCGATCAGCGTTCAAGGTGCCCACTCAGAAAAGAAATTGACGCGCGGCAGTTGCGGCGATGGCCTTACCGCGCATGACCGACCGGGAGTTCCTGAGCCGACTCCGCCGCTACGCTCGCAAGCGTGGCGTACTGGTCGTGGTCCAGCCAGACCGCGGCAAGGGCAGCCACGCCAGGGTCTGGCTCGGCGACAGGGCAACAACGTTGTCCAAGGGTGAACTGCAGCCCGGCAAGCTGCGGGCCATGCTCCGGCAGCTCGGCATCGACAAGGTGGAGTTCTGATCAATGAGGTACTCCTACCCATGCGAGGTAGTGCTAGACGACGAGGAGGCCGAGACCACGGGTCGCGAGGCCTACGTCGCAACTTTTCCTGACGTGCCACCCGCTATCACCGGCGGCTGGTCGGTGCAGGAAGTGAACAGCCACCTGCGGGACTGCCTCGAGACGGCGCTGAGTTTGTGCATCGACAGCAACGAATCCCTGCCAGAGCCGAGCGAGCCCGAGCCCGGTCAGGTGCTCGTGGCAGTGTCACCGCCAGTCGCGGCACAGTTCGCACTCCATGAGGCCATGCGCGCTGAGGGCGTCACTGCCACCGAACTGGCGCGCCGCATCGGCATGCGCCCCTCACGTGCTCGTCGTCTCACCGACATCTTCCGCCCCGCCAAGCCCGGCGAGATCGAACGAGCGCTCGCCGCTGTGGGCCTGCACATGATCAGCGAAGCCGCCCCGCTCGAACAGTGGACACCGAGCCCGGAGCCCGCCCCAGCCCTCTGATCAGCCCGACGCGCCCGAGCCCAGTCAAGTACTCGTGGCCGTGTGTCCCACCCGGCTACGTGCTCCAGCGCCGTCCTGCACAACGCGGGTATCGAACAAGCGCTCCAGCCGCGACCGCTTACCGGAAGCGGAAGTTTCCTCGGCGAGAATCTGGGATGCGGGGCGCTCTGGTTGCCGCGATGTGGTCAGGCGGCAGCGGAGGCCAACTCGGTGGCGGCGAGGCCGACCGGCGGGGCGGCCCATTCCTTGACCACGGGAAGCACCTCAGTGGCGAACAGGTCGCGGTTGCGGCGTGCCTCGGTCCACGACATGCCTGCGAAGGCCAGGTTCGGGAAGAAGGCGGCCATGCCGATCTTGTCCTTGATGACCTGGAGCTTCTCGAGCACCTGATCTGGCGTCCCGTACGGCATGAGGCGGGTGAAGTCCTCGGCTGCGCCGCGAGCGCCGTGGCGGTCGATGTACTTCGAGATGCCCTCGTAGAACTCGTAGCCCTTGACACCTTCGTGCGGGCGCTTGGGACCGAACTCGTAGTGCTTCATGACGGTGCCGTAGTAGTTGCCGATGTGCTCCATCGCCTTCTCTTCGGCACGATCCGCTTTGGTGTCCACCCAGCAGAATCCGCCCGACAGCGGGGGCGGCGGCGGTGCCGTGTGGTGCTTGACCCACTCGCCGTGGTAGGCGGCGAAGTCGGACTCGACGATCTCCCACGGCTTCTGCGGGATCACCAGCAGGCCGATGCCCAGCTGCGCCATCAGCGGCATGCCTTCGGGCGAGACGGCCGCGGCGTAGGTGCGGCCCTTGAACGAATGCTCGGGAGTGGGACGGATGTCACGGCGGGGCTGGGTCACGAATTCGCCGTCGTGCTCCACATAGCCCTGGTCGAGGCCGTCGATGAGCATCTTGGCGTACTCCAAGAAGCGCTCACGGCTGGTATTCATGTCCACCCGGAAGCCCTCGTACTCGACGCGGGCCAAGCCACGGCCGATGCCGAGGATCATGCGTCCGCCCGAAAGGTTGTCGAGCATCGTGACCTGCTCGGCGACGCGCATCGGGTCGTGCCAGGGCAGCACGATGACCGCAGTGCCGAGTTGCAGGTTGGTGCGTCCGGCGACCCAGGTCAGGAACTGCACCGGATCGGGGCACATCGTGTAGTCGGTGAAGTGGTGCTCCACCGTCCAGATCGAGTCGAAGCCGAGATCCTCGGCTTCCTCGACCATGCGGATCTCCTGCTCCCAGACCTCGCGGTCCGAAAGTGCATTCTCCGGGTTCTGAAAGACGGCTGAGTATCCGACGTGCATGGCGTGCCCCCTGCTCATAGCCGCGTGCGTTGCGGCCAAAATCGAATGTTACGCAGATTCTTGACCCGCCGCAGCCGCGTCGCCTCGCAGCTGCGCAAATGAAGCAGCGGGCGATCAATGCACGATCGAGGGCCGCGCGGTTAGCGTCAGACCGAGTCGAACCAGGAGAACTTGGTCATGGAGACGACGGCAGTTGCGCGCAGCATGCGCGGTTCAGTGGGAATGCTGGCCATGGACTGGCTCTTGGACCCCTCCTCGCTGGAAAAGGCAGCGCAACGGGGCATGGCAGAAGGCATGGGGGCATATGCAACCGGCCGGCTGGGCGTGTTGGGCGAATGCCCCGTCGACAATGTCATCGGCGCAGCGTTCTTCTGGGCGCCGGAGAAGATGCGTTCGATGGTCGAAGAAGGACGTGCGGTCATGAAGCCGTCCGAGGGAGCGCTGATCTGGGCCGACATCTGCGCCGAATACGGCAGCAAGCGGCTTGCCGGCATGGACGGCGTCGGGCGGCTCGGCGAACTGCTCGAGCGCGTGGTGGATTCGGCTGTTCCCCAGGGAGCTCCCACCTTTGTCGGCTGGCGCGACCTGCCTCGCCCGGAGGCCGGCGGGGCGGCCCACGGGTTCTTCATGGCTCAGATCATGCGGGAGCTGCGCTTCGGCCGTCACGCTGTAGCGGTTCAGGCGCTCGGCATGGGACCGCTCGAGGCAATCCTGTCGGGTCCGGCGGGCGAGTGGAATGCCGAGTTCTTCGGCTGGGAGCGGCCCTATCCCGACGTCAGCCACCTCGCCGACGCACGCGAAGAGATCGAGGGTCTGACCGACAAGCTCCACGCTCCTGACTTCGAGTGCCTGACGCCCGACGAGCGCGCCGAAGTGCGTGAACTCGCCAAGGCGGCCCGCTTCCACAACCCCGACGAGTAGCTGCGGGCGATTGAATTGGGCGTCGCCCCTTGACGCTCAGACAGTGAGCAGGACGATTCGAGAGATGGGTGGAGTTTGGACGTGAGCCAATCTCGCTAGCGCCGCGGAGGCTGCAGAGCCGCAGTTCGGTACTGCTTGCAGGCCTCGAGGAGCGAAGCGGGTGCAGGCTCGCAAAGTCGGTGCTGGTTGCACATTTGCGCCAGTTGTCGCACCTGAGGCGCACATTCCCGAGGACGCTGCCCGCGGAATTCGCCTTTGTAGTCACTCGACTCATCGACCTCGTCTCCCCCGAGGTACTTCATCCACGTCTCGATGTTGCGCGTCGGTACGCAGAGAACCACGTTGTCAGTTGCGCCAGGCGGTCGAACTCCAGCATCGGTGCATGAACGATGAAGCAATCTTTCGCGCTGCACGACGCCGTCGGTGTCGCCGTCGATCATCACGACAAGGCACGCGTGAACATGCCGCCGACGTTGCGCCGCCAACTCGGTTGGGAAACGCTGAACTACGTCTCCTGCTCCTGATCCCTCGCCCTGGGTCACCTCCAGACGCCGGATCTTGCGTCCGGGCCAGCCCATGCGCTCAAGAAACAGGCGGGCGAAGGTCTGCTGCTGCTTATCCTCGCAGAGCAGGATGATTTCCGCACGGTCGCTCATTCGTCCCAGCCACGGGCTATGAGTTCCGAGAAGCTCAGACCTGACTCGTACATCTCAGACGACGGGCGAGCCGCCGTAGTCCGACCCTCAGCGTCACGTCGAAGCACGAGTCCGGCGTAGCTGCTGACCAGATCGATCAGCTCTGGATGGTGCGAACAGAGCAAGACCTGTGTCGGCCCTCGCCCGCCGGCATCTTCAATCTCAGTGAGCCAGGGTTGTATCTCCCGCAGATTCAGAAAGTTCTCTGGTTCGTCGATAACCAACAATCCAAGATGCGCGCTTCCGAGGTGTACGAGCCCGTAGAGAACAACCAGCGCACGCTGGCCATCCGAGAGCTCATCGAGTGCAACGGCGTATTGGCGCTCAGCGACCAGAAAGTCGACCATGCAAGCACGGGTCGAGATTCCAACCTTCTCCAGACGCATTCCTCGGAAATCGCGAACCGAGGAAGCCAATGCTGATTCGTACGACGATACGAGCCTTGGCGTCTCTTGGACCACATGCCGGTACCAGCTGACGAAGTTCGAACCGTCCGTTTCGAGCCAAGGGTCCTCACGGTCCGAGTGCGCACGCATTGATTCCGGGCGAATCGTGAGGATCGTGGCTCCGCGAAGAAACTCGACGAAGCGTGAAAGCCTTTGGTTGTCGTGGCGATGCTGAACCCGAGCCAACGCCGATTCCGCCCAGTCGGCCGAGTACACGGGTCCAGGACTGTGGTCGTTCCGATAGAGCTGGACATCTCCATCGGCGAATTCGAACAACGGCCACACCCCATCGAACAGCGCCTCCCTCCGGATGCGGGCGAGGCCTTGTACCACGTCGTGTTCAACCTCAAGTGTGTACGTGCAGATGTCGCCACACAGCTCGGTTTCGATCTCGACGGTTTGAATTGGCGACTCTTGCCAGCGGGTGAGGGTGCCTGCCGGAAACACCTCGTCATCTGTGACCTTGCTGGTACCGCGCAGGAGGCCTCTGATTGCCCGAAGCACGCTGAGTACCGCCGATTTTCCGACCCCATTATCCCCGATGAGAAGATTGAACTCGTCGAGCGGCAGGTCGAATCCAACGAGGCAGTTGTAATTGTCTATTGACAGTCGTCGCAACACTGGACCACCTCCTCCTCGCCCGATCACTGGGTGGACGCATCAGGGTACCTACAGTCCTCAAATCGACCGTCGTGCGCAAAGCTCAGTCGGCGAGCAGGTCTTGGTGCTCTCCGAGGCGGGGGGCTCGCGCCACTTGCCACGGTGTTGCCGAGAACTTGTACGGCGCTCCCGGATACGTCACGGCCGTGCCGTCGTGATCGACGGTCACCGGGAAGCCGCGGGCCACGAAATGCTCGTCGGCGAGCATCTCCTCGGGTGAGTAGACGATGCCGCACGCAAGTCCGAGCGTCTGCAGGCCGATGAACAGCTCGTACGCTCCCAGCCGCTCCGCCAAGAAGTTGATCGTGTCGCGACCGGCGCCGAACACTTCGGCGGCGAGCGGGTCGGCGTCGAGGTGGAGAATGTCGATCAGCTCGTAGTCCTCGCCCAGCGTCAGCAGTTCGGTATGTGGGCACTCGTCGGTGAGACCCAGTTCGGCCACCCAGCCGGACAGCGCAGCGAATTCCGGGCCGCGGCGCGGCGGCACGCCGGTGTTCAGCCAGCGCCCGTCGACGCAGCGCACCTGTGTGGGCTCGGAGATCTGCGGAAGGGCGTGACGCCCCGTCTGGCGCTGGACGTTCACCTGCTGATTCAGCCACCAGTAGGTCGCGAATTCACAGGTCGCGTTCGCAGCGGCCAGCATCGACACGTCGACGAGCTGCCCGCGTCCGGAATTCTCCCGCCACAGCAGCGCCGCCGTCAGCGTCGCGACGGCGTAGTGGCACGCCATCTGGAAGCCCTGGTTGCCGCCGCCTCGGATCGGCGGTATGGCGTGGTCGTCGTAGCCGCACGACCACACGGGGCCGCCCTCGGCAAGCACAGTGAGGTCGGTGGCGGGCGGGTCCGGCCGCTCGCGCCCGTTGTGGGTGATGGAGACCCAGATCAGCCGCTCGTTGGGCTCGGTCTCGGCGCCGCCGTCCAGCTGTTTCCAGTCGAGACCGAGATCGTCGAGACGCCCCCTCGGCTCGGCTTCGATCACCACGTCGGCAGTGGAGACCAGATGCCGAAAGTCGGTCGCTCCATCCGCGCCGTCGAGATCGAGCACCACGGAGCGCTTGGAGGTGTTGTAGTGCCACCACCACAGCGCGGCCTCCGGGTCGGGGACGTCGTCGGCGAACGGCTCATAGGCCCGCATCGGGGAACCTTCCGGAGGCTCCACGACAATGACATCGGCGCCCATGTCGGCAAGGAGCTTCCCTGCCAGCGCGCATCGCTCCGACGTCAGCTCGATAACGCGGAGTCCGTCCAAGGCGCGAGGGATCGACGGCGCAGTCGTGCCGGGCGAAGACATCAGATCACCCCGTCGGCAGCCAGCACTGCGATCTCGTCGGGGCTGCGGCCCAGTACCTCGCCGAACACGTAGCGGTTGTCCTCGCCGAGGCACGGCGCGCCACGTCCGATCGCCCAGTCGGTTTCTGACAGTCGAACCGGCAAGCCCTCGACGCGGGTATCGCCCACATCACGGTGCGGCACCGTGACCCACATTCCCCAGTCGGAGGTGCGGGGATCGCCGTCAATGCGCTCACTGGGTCGCAGCACTGGTGCGGCCGGTACACCCGCGGCGCGCAAGAGCTGCGTCGCGTCGTGCTTGTCGCGTCGCACGGCCCACGTCCCCACCAAACGCTCCAGTTCGTCCTCGTATGCCAACCGACCGGCCAGCCGTCCCCAGCGCTCGTCGTGCGCCCAGGGTTCATCGATGGCTTCAGCGAAGCGCCGCCAGTCATCGTCGTCGCGAACGGCAATGGCCACCCATTCGTCGTCGCCGCTGCACGCCCAGATGCCATGCGGCGCCATGGCCGGCGACTGTGATCGGTTGCTGTTGGGCATCTGATCGCGCCGTGCGGGCCGACCGTTGACCGTGTAGTCCAGCGTGGCCGCGCCGTGCAGCGTGCCTGCAGCCTCGATGCACGCCAGGTCGACCCACTGGCCCTCGCCGGTGCGCCGCCGGTGATACAGCGCCATACCGATCGCGATGGCCATGTAGTAGGCGCCGGTGTGGTCCATGAACGAGTAGCCCCAGCCGGCGGGTGGCATATCCGGCAGGCCCGACTGGAACGTGAGGCCCGACACCGCCTGCGCGATCGGTCCCCACGACCGGAAACTGGTGTACGGGCCGTGGGCACCGAATCCGTTGTTCGAGACGTAGACGATGTCGGGCCTGATGGCCCGCAGCGCCTCGTAGCCGAAGCCCAAACGGTCCAGCACCCCGGCGGCAAAGTTCTCGGTGACCGCGTCGCTGACTGCGACAAGGTCGGCGAGCAATTCTTTCGCCCGCGCCTCTCGCAGGTTGAGCGTGATGCCGAGCTTGCCCGCGTTGTGGTTGTTGTACGAGCCGCCGGCTTCGATACCGCGGTGCTCGCCGACGAACGGCTGGGTGCCTCGCAGAATGTCCCAGCGGCCTTGGCGCACCGGGTCTTCGATGCGAATCACCTCCGCGCCGAGCGCGGCCAGGATCTTGGTGGCACCTGCGCCGGCGAGCTGGCCGGTGAAGTCGCAGATGCGAATGCCCGCCAGCGCACCGGGTTCGGACTTCGGCCAGATCGGCGGGCAATGGTCGTGCGCGATCACGGCACCAGGTCCCGCATCGGCGTGCGCCATCGACCGGGTTGGCGTGTCATTGCCAGCGCACGCTGCTGGCAGTCTTCGATCGCCGCTCGCAAGGTCTGCGTCCAGGCGGTCATGTCGGCTCGCCGCGCACGACCTCCATCGGGCCCCACTGGCGGCGCCAGCACGTCGCCGACCACGATCGCCACCTGGACCCGCTTGGGGAACTTGGCACCACTGGGCATCGCCTCGCGGGTCCCTGCCACGCCGACAGGCAGCACCGGCGTCTGGGATTTCGCCGACAGCCATGCGGTGCCATCGAATATCTCGCCGATGTCGTCGGACGCCTGACGGGTTCCCTCCGGGAAGATCAGCATCGCCTCGCCGCTGTCGAGCAGACCCTTAGCTGCACGCATGGCATCAAGATCAGCCTCGCCGCGGCGCACCGGGAAAGTGCCCAGCGAGCGAATGAACCAACCCAGCGGCTGACGGCGAAACAGCTCTTCCTTGCCCAAGTAGCGCACTCGACGGTGCGTGAGACTGCCGACGAGCGGCCCATCGAGGTGGCTCCGGTGCACTGGCGCGTAAATGACCGCCCCCTCGCGCCGCATTGCCTCCTGGCCCTGGGCCCGTATGCGGAACATGCGGTACAGCACAATGCGCACGAACCCACGTGTCGCCCGCCACGTCTGTATTCCGGCGAGACCGTCGGCGTCCAGCAGACCCCCAGGACCTCGCAACTTCCATCTGCTCACCCGTCTCGCCACACGGTGATTCTGGCGTCTCGAACGCACCTTGCGACGACTTGGGAACCGCGCAAGAAAAGTGTGCAAGAAATAGCGAATTCCGCCGACACTTCGGAGAGGAACAGACTTACAGTGAAGTCATGACCCGACTGATGATCCCCGATCACGCCGAGATCCGTCGGCAGCGGATCGCGCGTCGGCGTCGGATTGACGGCCAGACCATCTGCACTCGCCCGCCGCAGCCAAGTGAGCTGTACCGGCAAGCGCTGAAGGTGCTCACCGCCGTCCGGCGCCCGCCCTGCGGTTACTGAGTCCGACAATCCCGTCAACTGCCAGTCGGCGGGACCTCGCGGCATCACCACCTGAGAACCCTGGACACTACGGTCTCAGCCCCAGCCGCCGAGTGTGCCATGCTCGGAATTGCGTCGTGTTGAGAGCGCTACGCCCGTTCAGCACCTGGGGGCATCGATGGCAAGGGGCCGACACTTCTACGTTGAGTCGTTCGACACGGTGCAGTTGAGTTCCTACCGGGTCGAGCAATCGCCCTTTGCGAGCCGGTACATCACTGATCAGACAATCTTTGGCATCTACTGCAATCGGCTGTATCCCCTCAAGACACACCGTGACGAAGACCCCATTGCGCAGTATTGGAAGTTGCGGGAGGGCGTCCTGCTGTACGACGTTCCGGAGAAGCCGCTTGAGGTCAGCGGCCCCGACGCTGTGAGGCTGCTCGAGCAGGTCCTCACCTGCCGGGTGGAGACGCTCGCAGATGGCCGTGCGCGTTACGGCATCGCGTGCAATGACGACGGCACCGTCGTGATGGATGGCGTGCTCATGCGCCTCGCGCCGGATCGCTATTGGTATGTCACGGCAAACGGCGAGTTCACGAGTTGGCTCACCGCAAACGCCATTGGCCTCGACGTCGAAGTCTCGGACCCCAAATCACGAGTCCTGCAGATTCAGGGGCCGAAGTCGCTTCAGGTCCTTGATGCGGCGATCGGCGGTGGCCTCTCGGACGAGTTCAAGTACTTCCGCGCCGGGTTCTTTGACGTGTGCGGCCAAGAACTGTGGGTGTCGCGCACCGGGTGGACTGGCGAGGTGGGAATCGAGATCTACTGCAATAGCGGCCCAGAGCCGACCGATCATGAGGCCCTCTGGGACGACTTGCTCGCCTGCGGCGAACCCTTCGGACTGGAGTTCAGCTCGTCGTCATCGATGGGGATACGGCGAATCGAGTCAGGCATCCTCGACAACGGCAGCGACATCGAGCCGGACCTGACGCCGTTCGGTGCAGGACTTGGGCAGTTTGTCCGACTCGACAAGGACGATTTCATCGGCAAGTCCGTACTCGAGATGGCCAGTCGCCGCCAGCTCCTCTTTGGCCTGGTGTGCGCAACCGCCGCCCCGGACGCCGGCATGGAGGTTCACGACGGCAACGGCCCGGTTGGACACATCACGATCGGCACCTGGTCGCCCACGCTGGACACGGGCGTCGGCTATGCGCGCTTCGATCGGCCGTTGCCGGACGATGACTGGTACGGCAAGACGGTTTCCTTGGTTGACCACGACGGCCAACTGCACGATGCGATCGTCGACACGCTGCCGTTCGTCGACAAGGAAAAGCAACTCCCCCGCGCCCTGCGGAGCGGCTGACGCTCAGTTACTACGCTCGGCTCCATGCCGGTACCGACAGACATGGTGGGAGAAACGATTGGGCCGATCACCCATGATGTGGACGCCCGCTGGACGATGGCCTACGCAGCGTCGCTGGGCGACACGCACGACTGCTACTACGACACACTCGCTGATGACGGCGTCGTGGCCCACCCGATGTTCGTGGTGTGTCCCGAGTGGCCGGTCATCGTGGCGGGGCGTGACGTCTCAGACCGCTGGGGCATCAGGCCCGACGAGATCCGACGCTCGGTGCATGCGACCCACGATCTGACTGTCCACCGGCTAGTGCGCCCCGGCGACCGGCTGACCACCAACCTCACCTACACCGGAGTCGAGCAACGCAAGCCAGGCTCCTTCCAGACGTTGCGGATCGACACCGTCGACACCGACGGTGAGCTGGTCGCCACGACATACCAGGGCGGGATGTATCTCGGGGTGCAGACCGAGGGCCCGGATTGCCCAGATGCCGAAGCGCCGGCCGAACCCGAGTTCGGCGACCTGCCCGCCGAGCCGATGGCAGAGATCGCCGTGCCCGTGGCTCACGGTGCAGCGCACACCTACACCGAGTGCGCCCGCATCTGGAACCCGATCCACACCGACGCGGCAGTTGCGGAGAAAGCGGGGTTGCCCGCGATCATCCTGCACGGCACCGCCACCCTGGCTCTCGGCGTGTCGGCCGTCGTCGACGCAATTGCCGGAGGCGACCCGAACCGAGTTCGCCGCATCATCTGCCGCTTCCGCGCCATGGTGCTCATGCCATCGACGATCACGGTCCGGATTCACGACGTGACGCCAGTGACCGGCTTCGGAGACGCCACCGAAGCAGTTCGTTTTGACGTGCTGAACGCCGAAGGCGGCCCAGCGGTAGACCGCGGCGTCATTCTGCTGAGCGGCTGAGTCGTGGCCTTCGCCGAATTGCCACCGGTCAAGCCTTGGGCGGACCGCCGCAAGAGCTTGCCCCGTCTCGCTGGCGGAAATGAGCAACAACTGGTCACATTGCGGTGGCTGCTGACGCAGGTCGAATCACGGGAACACACGATCGACTCAGTGTTACAGGCCTACATGCACACCTACGGAATGACAAAGGCATTCGCCCGGGCGAACGTCGGCAAGCTCTATCGGTGGTTGCAAGTGAGTTGAGTGTAGATGTCGTGTGCTGATGCCCAGTGGTGGAGTCGGCGGGGCATGTGGTTGAGGTTGTCCTCGATGACCGCAAGGCGCAGCTGCCCGATGTCGAGGCTGGTGCCTTTGGGGAGCCATCGGCGCAGCAGAGCGTTGGTGTGCTCGTTGGTGGGTCGCTGCCACGGCGAGCGCGGCTCGCAGAAGAACACCTCGATGCCGAGCGCGGCTTCGACGTCGGCCCAGCGGGCCATTTCGCGGCCTTGGTCCCAGGTGAGGCTGCGCACGAGCGCGGCGGGCTGGCGGCCCAGCGCCGCGGTGACCGCGGCGGCGACCTGGGGCGCGCCGTAGCGAGCGCGGCGGGCTGGCGGCCCAGCGCCGCGGTGACCGCGGCGGCGACCTGGGGCGCGCCGTAGCCGTCGGACAGCGCTGCGGTGACCGTGTAGCGGCTGGTGCGCTCCACGATCGTGACCGCGGCGGCCAGCACCCGATCGACCGCCAGCTTGGGCGTTCGCTCTCGTCGCGCCCTCGCGCACGCCGACGCGTGCGCCCAGCGGGCGTCATAGCCCGCCCTGCCGCCCCAGCGGGCCAGCTCGCGATGCACCGTGGACCGATCACGGCCCAGCCGCCGCGCTGCCTCCGCGACGCTGCGGCCCGCCCCGAGCGACGACTCGATGAACACCCGCTCATCCAAACTCAGCCTCGCTGCCATACTGGACACCTCCATCGGTCGGCTGCATGTGTTGGCAACGGCCATCATGACCGTTCACTTGCAACCACCGATGGAGTTCGCCGGCCTTCGTGGAGATTTTCCGGTATCGGGGCGGAGCGACCGAGCCCGACCGGCGCATTGAGATCGCAGGGCCGCTCGCGCGCCAGATCGAAGTCGCGACCTCGTCGGTCATGGACGAGATTGGCATTGACTTCGTCGTGATCGGAACGCAGCGTCATGATCTGCCTCGTCTGCCTGAAGTCGTGCTCAGGGAAGCCATAGCGAACGCAGTCGCTCACCGTTCCTATGAGGCGAACGGCGCTGCCGTACGCATCGAGCTTCACGATGATCGCGTCGTCGTGATCTCACCCGGTGGGCTGCCTGAACCAGTCACCGTCTCCAACATCCGAGAGCAGTACGCCGCCCGGAACCTGGCAGTCATCGACACGCTGCGACGCTTCGGGCTCGCAGAAGACGCCGGGCGGGGTGTGGACGTGATGCAGGATGAAATGGCCAACGAGCTGCTGGACCCACCGGAATTCGTCGACACAGGCACTTCGGTGACGGTCACACTTCGCACGTCCGGTTCGGTGACCCCACATGAACGGGCATGGGTCGACGAATTGGAGTTGCGCGGATCGTTGTCGGCCGCCGATCGGTTGGTCTTGGTGCACGCAGCCCGCGGCACCGAACTCAACAATTCGGCGGTGCGCGACATCCTCGGTGTGGACAGCGTCCAAGCGCGCCAGTCACTGCAACGCCTCCGGGACGCGCGATTGCTCACTCAGCACGGTGAGCGAAGTGGTGCCATCTACGTTGCGAGCGACGAACTCGGTGCGCCAACTGGCCTGCGGCTCTCCGACGTGCAAATCGACGCGATCATCCTCGAACTCGCGCACGAAGGGCCGATCTCAAACGCGACAGTCCGCGAACGGCTCGGCGTAGACCGGCTTGCCGCACTCAGACTCCTGAGCGGGCTCACCGATGCAGATCAACTCGAACGGCACGGTCAGAAGCGAGGTACGTACTACACGCTTCCAGGTTCGATGCTTTAGCGATTTATGACATAAATGTTGTGAATCTAATTGCGAACAAGATGTATGTCATACCTGTTCACCGAAGCCGTGCGCTTCGACGTGCTGAACCAGGAAGACGGACCCGCAGTAGACCGCGGCGTCATTCTGTTATCTCGCTGACGGACGGGGGGCGAACTCCATCGGTGGTTGCAAGTGAACGGTCATGATGACCGTTGCGAACACATGCAACCGACCGATGGAGGTGTCCAGTATGGCAGCGAGACTGAGTTTGGATGAGCGGGTGTTCATCGAGTCGTCGCTCGGGACGGGCCGCAGCGTCGCGGACGTAGCGCAGCGGCTGGGCCGTGATCGGTCCACGGTGCATCGCGAGCTGGCCCGCTGCGCCGGGCGGGCGGGCTATGACGCTCGCTGGGCGCACGCGTCGGCATGCGCGAGGGCGCGACGAGAGCGAACGCCCAAGCTGGCGGCCGATCGGGTGCTGGCCGCCGCGGTCGATGAGCGCTTGAAGCTGCGCTGGTCCCCGCACGCGACCGCGGCGGACCTGCGCGAGGCGGGCATGAGCGTGTGCGCGGAGACGATCTATCGGGCGTGCTACGCGAACGACGCGCGCAGCGGCCTGCCCGCCGGCACCTGGGCGAAGCTGCCGCGGCGCTGCCGGCGCCGTCGGCCGCGCAGCGTCGCGCAGGCCCAAAAGCCCAGCCCGCTGGGGGAATACCGGCCGATAGCCGACCGGCCCGACGACGTCGAGGACCGTGTAGAGCCCGGCCACCGCGAAGGCGACCTCATCGTCGGCAAAGCGAACCTCACCGCTGCGGTCACGATCGTGGAGCGCACCAGCCGCTACACGGTCACCGCAGGGCTGCCCGACGGCTACGGCGCGCCCCAGGTCGCCGCCGCGGTCACCGCGGCGCTGGGCCGCCAGCCCGCAGCGCTCGTGCGCAGCCTCACCTGGGACCAAAGCCGCGAGATGGCCCGCTGGGCCGACGTCGAGGCCGCGCTCGGCATCGAGGTGTTCTTCTGCGAGCCGCGCTCGCCGTGGCAGCGACCCACCAACGAGCACACCAACGCGCTGCTGCGCCGATGGCTCCCCAAAGGCACCAGCCTCGACATCGGACAACTGCGGCTCGCGGTCATCGAGGACAACCTCAACCACATGCCCCGCCGACTCCACCACTGGACATCAGCACACGACATCTACACTCAACTCACTTGCAACCACCGGTAGAGCTTGCCGGGGGTCGCCCAGGCTCGACGGCACGTCGGTGTCGTAGAGCCACGCCTCGACCAGTCCCACGGCGCCCGCACCGGCCAGTACTTCCACGACGGCCAAGAACTCGGCAGTGTTGGTCGTGCCCCCGGCTGATGATTGGTAGTGGCGCCGCAAGATGTCGAAGAACACGGCGTCGCCGACGCGGCGGTGCAGGGCATGCAGCGTCAGCGCCGCCCGCCGATAGACCGAGTTGAAGTCGAACAGCTGCGCCACCGCGATGCCGTCCGGCGGTGCCGCGGTGGCGGCGACTGCGATTCGCAGTTGCTGAGCCATGAGAGCGTCCAGATCCTTGCCATGCACCTCAGCCAAGTACAGGAAGCTCATGTAGTGGGCGAAACCCTCGTGCAGCCAGATGCCGCTCCAGTCGTCGACCGTCACGGCATTGCCGAACCACTGGTGAGCGAGCTCGTGGGCGATGATCTGCGGGTCGAGCGTGCGGGCTCCATGCAGCGAGAGCGTCTGGTTCTCCATGGCGAAGTCGATGGGGAACGGCATCACGATCGTGCCATAGGCGTCGAACGGATACGGGCCGAGCACACGCTCGAAGTACTCGACGGCGCCGGTCGTGACTGACAACGCCTCACGGGTCGCAGCCGCTTCAGCGTCGCTCAACGTGCGGGGGACGTAGTCGCGAATCAGCAGATCGTCCCGCAGTCGATATTCGTGGCGTTCGAATTCGCCGACGTACACCGCTGCCAAGTACGTCGCCATCGGGTCGTCGGACTCCCACGTGACGGTTCGGTGACCGTCAACCACGGCCTCGTGTGTGAGCAAGCCGTTCGATGCCGCTGTGAAACGTTCGGGCACCGTGATGCGGATGGTGAACGTCGCCTTGTCGGTGGGGTGGTTGTTCGATGGGTACCACGACATGGAACCCGATGGCTCATTCGCGGTGAAGATCACCTCGTCGAAGAAGAACCAGCCGATCCGTCCGGATGGCACCCCGGGATCCGCAACCGGCTGTGGTGTGCCCGAGTAGGCGACCTGGGCGACGAACTCCGTGCCGGCGGGGATCGGTTCGGCGGGTCGGATGACGAGCTCGGTCTTGTAGCGGGAGAACTCCGCAGCGGCACCGTTCAAGGTGACCGCGCTCACCTTGAGGCCCGACAGGTCCAAGTTGAACTCCAGCAACTCCACGGTTGCGATCGCCCGCAGCGAGGCCACCGCGACGATGGTGTTGGTCACCGGGTTCACGTCGAATTCGAGGTCGTAGTGCGTGACGTCGTACCCGCCGTTGCCCAGCCACGGATAGAAGCTGTCGCCGACGCCAGACAGCGGTATTAGCGGTGTTGGCTCGGCCGCGGCCTCGACGTCCGGCGTGGCGGCCGCGTCGGTTTCCGCGTCGGTTTCCGTTTCAGCCGGCGTTGTTGCCGAGACAGCCGTCGTCGTGGTCGGGGGCGGCGAGGCGGTAGTGGTGGGTGCCGGCGGGGTCGGCGCCGTCGTGATGCTGGCGACGGCCGGCGCGGTCGTGATGCTGGCGACGGTCGGCGCCGTCGTGATGCTGGCGACGGCCGGCGCGGTTGCCGTCACGGGTGCGTCGGTGGTCGCGGCGGTGGATTCGACGCCACCAGCGCTGCACGCCGTTGCCGCCACTGCAATGACGAGTGCGGACGACAAGCTGCGCATCTGCGCCATCATCGCAGCGGAATTCGGCGACGAGCGCTCACGCCCGCCGATTCGTCCATGGGCCGGCACGCTGGCGGAAACTTCGGATGCCTCCGGCAGGGCCGGGCTAACTCAGGTGCTCAGCGAAGTGAGCAAGGGTGCGCTGTTTGGCGGTGCCTGCAGCATCGGGGTTGAAGCTGGCGCGGGCATCGCAGTTGAAGCCGTGATCGGCGCCGTCATAGACGTGAACGGCGACGTGGGGCCAGCGTTCGGCGATGGCGTTCACGTTCTCCAGCGGGATGCCGTGATCTTCCGAGCCGAAGTGCAGCAGCAGCGGCGCAGCGGGCCGCTCTTCAAGATGCGGAATGATCTGGCCGCCGTAGTAGCCGGAGGCCGCCGCGATCTGGTCGGACAGACGGGCCGCCGCCACGTAGCAGACCGTCCCGCCCCAGCAGTACCCGACGACGCCCACCTTGCCGCCTTCGGAGGCGCAGGCCGCTGCGGCCGAGACATCAGCCATCACCTGTTCCATCGTCAGGTCGTCGAAGGCGATCTTGCGGCCCACGTCGATGCCCTCGGCGTTGTAGCCCAGCTCGACCCCCGAACGCACCCGGTCGAACAACGCCGGGGCCACGGCGAGGTAGCCGTCCGCTGCATACCCGTCAGCCACGCTGCGAATGTGGTCGTTCACACCGAAGATTTCCTGCACCACCACGACGCCGCCCTTCGGCGCGCCCGCAGGCTCGGCCCGGTAAGCGCTGAACGTCACACCATCAGAAGCTGTCAATTCGATCGTCTGTCCCATGGCACGAATGTCTAGCGGACCCGCCCCGCGATCATCGATCCCGCCGCCCTGGGACGTCGCAATATCGTGCGATATCCGCAGCTAACGGAGATCCGAACGCAGTTGACTCGGGGTCCGCGAACTTGGGCGCACTCACCACAGGAGCATGAGACCTTCGGCCACGGCGGCATCGCTGAGCTGCTCATCAAAGCAGCCGAATCGACATCTGCCGATGAGGCGAGCTGCGGCCAGCGCCGAGGCAAGCTGCACAGCGTCGTAGGCGCGAAGCGGGTGACGGGCTACGAGGTCGATTGCTGAGCGAAGGATGTCTTCGCCTACCTCGATGAGGACGGTGTCGCTGTCCCGGGTAGAAGCGGAGATGTCAGTCAGGAATCGGCGGCACAAGACCTGAGCGTCGGTTGCGGAGATTTCCCCGACGCGATGCTTGCGCCACAACGCGGCTGGGACCTCCAAAGCAGCCAGGTCGCTGGCGATCACCGGCTCCGAGACGGCTTGCACCAGGTCGCTTTCTGGCTCGTCGGCGTAGCGCTTGACGAGAGCGGATGAATCGAGGAATACCGTCACCGATTGGCGCGAACCAGTTCAGACAGCGGTGTTCCCTGACCGGCTCGTTGGCGGGCGGCGGCGACCGCGTCTTCGTCGGGTGGCACCATGTCGCGAGCTTCAAAGTCAGAGAGAAGGCCAGCGAGTCTGAGGCGCGATCTGATCTCCTCGATTGCATTCGATGAGAGTGAGGGGTCAGTTGCCGCCTGCGCTATCCGGGTGAGGTACTCGTTCATCGAGATGCGCTGGTCCTGGGCACTCATCTTGATGCGAGCGACGAGTTCATCGTCTGCTCGCCAAGTGATCTGCTGCATGACTGCATGACTGCATGGTAGCAGTCATGCAGTCATGCATTCATGGCGAACTGCGTCCTGGGAGTCTGTTGATCGATTGCCCGGATAGTTCGCGTGTTGGGGCCGCGCGCGATGCTGATGCAATACAGGGCAGTGCGTGTCCGGTGCGGGTGTCTTCGGGCAAGAGAACTTGCGATAGCGTGCGATATCCAAGGATGTGGGAGGAAACCAATGCCTGACATTCTGATACGAGACGTGCCTCCCCACGTTGTTGCGACCATCGAGGCCAACGCCGAGCACCAAGGGCTTTCGCGCGCTGAATACTTGCGGCGAATGCTCGCTCGCGAACGCGATCGACGCCAGCGGGTAACGCGAGAAGACTTTGAGCGTCTCGCCGAGATCTGCGCCGACGCTCTCGACCCAGACATCATGGCAGGCGCGTGGCGGTGACGGGATGGCTCGCTGACACCTCCGCGCTCATTCGGTTGCACAGCAGTCCACACACCGACGAGTGGGTAATTAGGTGCCATCGCGGGCTGGTCCACATCTCGACTGTCACACGACTGGAAGTGGGCTTCTCCGCACGCTCCGCCGATGATCACCGGCGAAGTCTCCAGCAGGTGCCTATTGCCGACATGCCCGTCGCATACCTGCGGCCCGCAATGGAGGACCGCGCCGTCGAAGTTCAGCTACTGCTGGCCGAGCGGGGTCACCACCGAACGCCGTCGGTTGCGGATCTGCTGCTCGCCGCGACGGCGGAGTTCGAGGGCTTGACGATCTTGTACGTCGATAAGCACTTCGAACTCATCGCAGAGGTGACCGGCCAGCCCGTCGAGAGACTGTCCGTCGAGTCGGCTACGAGAGCCCCATGAAGCGGCGTGCGTTGGTGTAGACGACTTCGTTGCGCAGGCTGCTCACCTCTTCGTCGAAGCCTTCGAATGTCTCGTTGAGCTCGGCGAGCGCTCCGGGGAAGGTGCAGTCGTAGTGCGGGTAGTCCGAGCCCCATACGACGGTGTGCGCCAGGCCCATCGACGCGACCTGCTCGAATGCCTCGCCCTCGCCGGCTTCCATGGTCACGAAGCACTGCTCGGAGAAGATCTCGGTGGGGTCACGCTTCAGCCGTGGCACCAGGTGGCCCATGGCCTCCTTGTGCTCGTCGAGGCGGTCCAGCCAGTACGGCAGCCAGCCCAGTCCCGACTCGAAGAAGCCCACCCGCAGCATCGGATGATCGTCGAGCACGCCCGAAGCCACCATCTCCATCACCGAGGCCATCTGCTCGAACGGATGGCACACCATGTGGACGTAGAACTGGTTCTCGTAGCGGGTCTTGGCGAAGCTGGGCATTCCCGAGCCAAAGCTGCCGTGGATAGCGACTGTCAGATCGTGATGCTCGGCTGCGGACCACACCCGGTCCATGTCCGCGGAGAACAGCTCCAGGCCGCTGTAGCGCTCGGGCCGGAACGTGATCCCGGTCAGACCGGCGTTCGCGACCTCTTCAATGACCGCCACGGCGCCGTCCACTGACTGCAGCGGGCAGACACCCACGCCGAATAGACGGTTCGGATCCTCCGACACGAAGTCGGTCATCCATCGGTTGTAGGCCCGGGCGTTCTCGACAGCGATCTCGGCGTCGTTGATGTCGCCTGAGATCAGCATGAGCGACGGGAACATCAGCGCTGCGCTGAGGCCCTCGTCGTCCATGACCGACAGGCGTGCGGCCGGGTCGTAGCTGCCCGGCACGATGTCGTCCCAGGTGACCTTGGTGCCATACGCATGCGGGATGCACGCCGGCGCAATGCCGTTGCGCAGCTTCTTGCCTTCGGCGAACGCGGCGTCGGTGCCGTCGTCCATGATCCGGCACTGCATGATCTGGTCGCGGAACTTCGGATCGGCGTATTCCTCCCACACCGACGGCGGCTCTGCGATGTGCGCATCCGCGTCGTACACCGGCACCTTGCCGTTCGTTGCAAGTGGCCCAAGTCCCTTGCGTGTCTCCGTCATGGCCATGTCACGGCCTCCCCGTTGCCCCAGTGGGCCCATTCTGCCCCACCCCCGCAATCGGTGCGGAACGACGCCGCGTCACCGCAGTTCGGAATGCCCTTGGGGATCGAGAAACTCGCAGCAGCCGGGACTCAGAGCAGCAGTCAGTCGGCGTACAGCTCCCGAAGGCCTCGGCTGACGGCCGAGCCGACGACGCTGTTGTGATTCTCGCCAGGAAAGACGTGCCAAGTCAGGTCGATGTTGCGGTACCCACGGGCCGAGAACTGATCGTGAAACTTGGCTTGAGGGGAGTACTCGTCGGTCTCGTTTTCCCCCATCGACATGAACACCTTGACGTCCGGATCGCCGCCGGCCGCGGCGTGCTCGGCCTCCAGGCGGAACATGACCTCGTAGTCCCACCACACCGACGGGCTCGCAAGCAGGTAGCGGGCAAACATGTCCGGGCTGTTGAAGAGCACATGCAGGCCGAACAGCGCCGTGAACGAATGGCCGACGTAGGTGGTCTCGCCGACGTGGTACCGGTCTCGCAGCAGCGGCAGCACATCGCTGGCGAGCCACTGTCGAAACGGCTCTGCCCCGCCCGTCTCGGCAGCCGGCACTCGTATGCCGGTCATCGGCGGGGCCTCAGCCGGCGTCACCGTGTAGTCGACAGCTCGCAAGTCGAGCATCTCGCGCATGTCGGTGGTGTCGTGCGCGATGCCAGCGACCACGCAGCGGGGCGTCTCTCGGGACATCGACAGGATGCGGGTGGTGTCCACCACAGTGCCGAACGTCCAAGGCGCGTCGCAGCACACGACCAGCGGGTACGGGTTGGAGGCATCCGGCCGGTAGCCCATCGGGAGCGCGACCCAGAGCTGATAGCTCCGGTCGGCGTCGGCTCGGTGGAGGATGTGGGTCTCGATGGGCCAAGCGGCCGAGTCACGCACGGCGGGGATGTTATTGGCGACGCGTGATCATCGTCAGGCCGTCGCCGATGGGGAGCATCACGCTGCGTGCCCGGTCGGCGGCGGCGACATGGTCGTTGAATGCTCGCATCCCAGTTGTGCCTTCGTCGTCTCTGGCGGGATCGGCGACCGTTCCGCCCCACAGCACGTTGTCCACAAGAATCACGCCGCCCGGCGACAGCCGCCCGAAGATCTCCTCGTAGTAGTCGATGTAGCTGGACTTGTCGGCGTCGATGAACGCCAAGTCGATCTGGGGTTCAGCCGGCAGCGCACGCAGCGTGTCCAGCGCCGGCCCGATGCGCAAGTCGATGCGATCAGCCACGCCTGCTCGCTCCCAGTAACGGCGGGCAACCGAGGTCCACTCCTCGGACACATCGCAGCAAATGAGTTCGGCACCTGGTTCGAGCGCGCTCGCAACACAGAGTGCCGAGTACCCCGTGAACGTGCCCACCTCGACAGCGAGCCGGGGGCGCAACGCCGTCGTCAACACGCTCATGAACGCCCCCTGCAGCGGGCTGATCTGCATGCCTGCAACCCGCCCGAGCGCTGCCGTTTCGGCAATCAGCGCCCGCTGGATCGCCGTCGGCTGCAGCGAGTGCGCGGCTGCGTATGACGCAACTCGATCTTCGATGAAGGCGCTCTGGCGGGACACCCCGGCGAGGTTACGGTGCATGAATGAAGCGCTGCCATGCAATCGCTGGCCTCACTGCAATGGTCGCGCTCGGGGTTGCCTGCTCGAGCGGTCAGACCGAGATCGTCGCCGGCGGCCCGGGCCCTGACGCCACCGGCTCGACGCCTGACGTCGACGTTCCATCTGCAGACGATCGCTCGGATGAGTCGGACATCATCATTCTCGAAGAAACGCCGATCGAGGGCGCCGCATCGATGCCGCTGCGAGAATTGGTCCAGCGAGTGCTCGGCTCCGACCCCGACTTGCCGTGGCTGTTGTTCGACCCCGATGCGCCGTTGACACACGAAGCATGCGATCCCGAGCCGCCGCCTAGCACACCTAGCAATGGTGAACGAGTGGTCACCCGTGCCGAAGCATTCGTGCATGATGCCTGCTACATGGCTGCGGGTTTCGACATTCCGCCATGGCAGGCACTGATCCAGTTGGACCAGCAAGACCGAGCCGTTGCCTTCACCTCGCGCTGGCGGGCGGAGTACCCCGACGAACTCGACGTGGCGATCAACCTGACCGTGCGTTGGAACGGTGCCGTGCCGCCCGAAGTGCTGGCCGAGGCACGCGCCAGTGGTCTTCCGTTCCGATTCGAGCAATCGTCCACCGTCACTGCTGCAGAGATCCAACGCGCTAGCGAGGAGATCTGGGCGACCCTGCGAGAGTTCGGCATACGCCATGTCGACTACTGGGACAACGTCATGACCCGGACGGTTCATGCCCGGATCGGCCAGGCGTTCGTCGGCGGAGTGCCCATTGACCGCGAGGCCGTCGAAGCGGCCTTGCCCAGACGGCCAGGCATCACCTACGAGATCGAATGGCTGCTCGATCCCGACGAAACCCCGCCGCCGGCGGTGGACCGTTTCGTTGTCGCATTCGTGCAGATGTCGAGCGACAACTCGAATCGCGGCACTCTGCGCATCGGCGATGAGTGCATCTGGGCCGAGTACGGCGATGGGCCGACACAGCGGACGCTTGTGTTCAACCACTCCGAGCAGCTCAGCTTCGATGCCTCAATCCCCGCCGTTGTGAACGGCGAGCACGTGATGCGTGACGGAGACCAGATTGAGTTCGGCGGCAGCGCCGATGGGCACATCAACATTGTGGGGGATGACTTCCTTACTCTGCCCCACCCCACGTGCCCGCCGATGTGGCACATTGCCGTCGGGCCTTCGCCGTACACCGGCCGTTAGCGACGCGTGGGACATATTGCTACCCGTTTCGGTAGCTAGGTAGCAACAGATCTTCTGCTGGCGCTACGATGTCGTCGTGGTCTTGAGCATCAAGAACCCCGAAGCTGACCAGTTGGCGCGTGAGTTGGCACAACTGACCGGCTCATCCATCACCGAGGCAGTGGTTACGTCGCTCCGGACCAGCCTCGAACTCGAGCAACGACGCCAACGACCGCGCGGCTTCGCCGACATCCAAACGCGTGTGCGAGCGCTGCCAGTCCTCGACCAGCGCCCGCCCGATGAGATATTGGGCTACGACGAGTGCGGCTTGCCGACGTGACGCCGGCCGCGCGAGTCGTAGATACCTCAGCGATCATTGCCGCCTTGTTGGGCGAGCCAGAGGCCGAGCACATCGAGCCCGAGCTGCTCAGGTGGCCGTGTGTGATGAGCGCAGCGACACGGGTCGAACTAGGCATCGTCGTCGAGTCTCGGCTGGGTCCAGCAGGCACGGTGATGCTGGAGGAGCTCCTCGCTCGAATCGATCTCAGCGTCGTGCCGGTAGATGAGCACCTGGCGACCGAAGCCATCGCCGGCTGGCGCCGGTTCGGCCGTGGGCAGCATCCTGCAGCACTGAATTTCGGAGACACTTTCGCCTACGCCCTAGCCCGCCGCACCGGGCTGCCGTTGCTGTGGATCGGCGAGGACTTCACCCGCACCGACGTTCCGCGA
This sequence comes from Candidatus Poriferisodalis sp., assembly GCA_965226645.1. Classification (GTDB taxonomy): domain Bacteria; phylum Actinomycetota; class Acidimicrobiia; order Acidimicrobiales; family Poriferisodalaceae; genus Poriferisodalis. The sequence continues at coordinate 166,463 of CBDDDL010000003.1, read as the reverse complement.
GCGGCCCTGGCCTAGCAATCGTCGGGCACGTCAAGCAGAATTCGGGCGTTCGCGTCTGCGCTTGCGTCGGGGACGGGACGCACGGCGAGCGCGAAACCACCAAGCGGGAGTCACATGCCGGTACTGCGATCACACATCGACACGTCTGCTGATTGGTTCGCCAAGAACTGCAAAGACATGCGCGAACAGCTCGCCGAACTCGACGAACTGCAGCAGCAGGCAGCGGCGGGTGGAGGACCGCGGGCGATGGCCCGCATGCGCAGCCGGGACAAGATGCCGGTCCGCGAACGCATCTCGATGCTGGTCGACCGCGACTCGCCGTTCTACGAGATCAGCTCGCTAGCCGGCTACTGCTCCAACTACGCCGTCGGCGGCGGCCTGGTGATGGGCATCGGTGTCGTCAACGGCGTCGAGTGCATGATCGAAGGCAACGACCCGACAGTGCTGGGCGGCGCTATCACGGTGTTTGCCGGCCGCAAGATCATGCGAGCCATCGAGATCTCTCGCGACAACCGGATGCCGTACGTCCAGTTCGTCGAATCGGCGGGCGGCGACCTGCGAGGCGACGACGACCCCGAACGCCAGATGCGCGAGCAAGAGAATCACTTCGCTGAGTCAGGTCGGCTGTTCTACGACGTGACCGAGCTGTCGAAGCTGAAGATTCCGTCTATCTCGGTGGTGTTCGGCAGCTCGACGGCCGGCGGCGCCTACCAGCCCGGGATGAGCGACTACAACATCTTCATTCGCAACCAGTCCAAGGTCTTCCTGGGCGGGCCGCCGCTGGTGAAGATGGCGACCGGCGAGGACTCCGACGACGAGACGCTGGGCGGGGCGCAGATGCACGCCGAGATCTCGGGCCTGGCCGATTACCTCGCCGAGGACGAAGCGGACGCCTTGCGCATCTGTCGGGAAGTCGTCGCTCACCTCAACTGGCGCAAGCGCGGTCCCGGCCCGACGATGCCCGCGGACCCCCCGGTTCACGACCCTGGGGAACTGCTTGGGTTGATGCCTCGGGACTTGCAGGCGCTGATCGACTGCCGCGAGGTCATCGCCCGCATCACCGACGGCTCCCGATTCGAGGAGTTCAAGGCCCGCTACGGCACCACGCTCATCTGCGGTTGGGCCTCCGTACACGGCTTCCCCGTCGGCATCATCGGCAACAACGGACCGTTGTTCAGCGACAGCTCCGAGAAGGCCACCCAGTTCATCCAGCTCTGCAACCAGCAGGACATCCCGCTGCTGTTCCTGCAGAACATCACCGGCTACATGGTGGGCAAAGATTTCGAGCAAGGGGGCATCGTCAAGAACGGTTCGAAGATGATCAATGCGGTGTCCAACTCGATGGTGCCGCACATCACGGTAATCCTGGGCAACAGCTACGGAGCAGGGAACTACGGCATGTCGGGCCGGGCATTCAACACTCGCTTCACGTACCTGTGGCCGACCGCCAAGATCGCCATCATGGGCCCGAAGCAGATCGCAGGTGTCATGTCGATCGTGCGGCGCGGCCAAGCCATGCGGCGCGGCATCGAGTTCGACGAGGACGCCGACCGCAAGATCACCGAGCAGGTCGAGCACTTCCACGAGCTGAAATCCCTCTCCGCCTACGCCAGCGGGCGAGTCACCGACGACGGCGTCATCGACCCGCGCGACACACGCGACATCGTGGCGATGTCGCTGTCGGCGTGCCACAACAACGAAGTGAAAGGCGCCGACGGCTTCGGCGTCTTCCGAATGTAGGGGCGGCTGGGATGAGCAAGCAACGACACCACAAGAAGACGCCGCTCCAACACGGGTCTTCCGGATGCAACGGCGGCGCGCGATGAGCGAGAACACTCGAACACAGCAACGCCCGCTGCGGCGGCTGCTCGTTGCCAACCGCGGCGAGATCGCCCGCCGCGTCTTCCGCACCGCGAGCGCCATGGGCATCTCGACGGTCGCCGTGTATTCCGACGGCGACGCCGAAGCGCCGTTCGTCACTGACGCGGACCTGTCGGTACCGCTCGGCGGGCGGACCGCAGCAGAGTCGTACCTGTCCATCGACAAGGTGGTCGCTGCCGCTGTGCGCAGCGGCGCCGATGCCGTGCATCCCGGCTACGGCTTCCTGTCGGAGAACGCAAGCTTCGCCACGGCTGTGATCGACGCGGGGTTGATCTGGGTGGGACCTCCCCCGTCGGCCATTGCAGCAATGGGCGACAAGCTGGCTGCCAAGGAGACCATGATGGCTGCGGGCGTCCCGACGCTGCCGTCGGTCCCGGTGACCGACACCATGTCCGAAGACGATCTGGCCGCTGCGGCGTCTGACGTCGGCTATCCCCTGCTGGTCAAGGCTTCGGCTGGCGGCGGCGGCAAGGGCATGCGCATCGTGGACTCGGCGAGCTCACTCGCGGATGCGGTGGCGGCGGCCCGACGCGAAGCCGCCGGAGCCTTCGGCGACGACACGGTGTTCCTGGAGCGCTACCTGCCAGCGCCTCGCCACGTCGAAATCCAGGTGCTGGGTGACACGCACGGAAACGTCGTGCACTGCTTCGAACGGGAATGTTCGATCCAGCGACGCCACCAGAAGGTCATCGAAGAGGCACCGTCGCCGGCCGTGACACCGGCGCTGCGTGAGCGCATGGGTGCTGCTGCGGTCGCCGCGGTCAGCACCATCGGCTACCACTCGGCTGGGACCGTGGAGTTCCTGCTGGACGGCAGCGGCGACAACGCCGAGTTCTGGTTCCTCGAGGTCAACACCCGTCTGCAAGTCGAGCATCCCGTCACCGAAGAAATCACCGGTCTCGACCTGGTGCGTGAGCAGATCCGCGTCGCAGCCGGCGAGCCGCTGGGCTACGCGCAGGCGGACCTGGCGATCAACGGCCACGCCGTCGAGGCTCGCCTGTACGCGGAGGATCCCGCTAACGGATTCCTGCCCGCAACTGGCACTGTCGAGCTGTGGGCGCCAGCAAGCGAGCCACCGGCACGCTTCGATTCCGGCATCGAGATGGGCTCGGTGGTGGGCACAGAGTTCGATCCGATGCTCGCCAAGGTGGTCATGGCGGCGCCGACGCGTACCGAGGCCGCGCTCGGCCTGGCTTCGGCGCTCGACCGCACCCGGTTGGGGGGCGTTGTCACCAATCGCGATTTCCTTTCTGCGGTGCTGCGCAGCGACGAGTTTCTCGCCGGCGACACCACCACTGATTTCATTGACCGGACAGGGCTTGCGACCGACTCGCCGCCCTACCGGCCCCTGTTCCTGCATGCGGCGGCGTCAGCCGTGGCGCTGGTGTCGCAGGCCCGCAATCGTGAGCGGGCGACCGCGCTGGCCTTCATGACATCGGGGTACCGCAACAGCGTCATGCCCGACGAAGTGCTGCCGCTCACTGCACTCGATCCATCCGCAGGCGATGTCGATGTGAGCGTTGCCTACCGGCGTCAGCGAGACGGCAGCTACCGGCTGCGCGTGGCACCGCTGCGGACCGACGCGCCGTTTGCGCCGCCAGAAGATGGCGAAACCCATTCGAGCGGCGACGGCGAGGCCGACGGGAGTAGCGACGGCGACGGCAAGGGGGGCCTGCCGGACTCCAGCGAGTTCATCGTGCGGCCCCATTCGATCCAGATCCACCCCATCGTGGACGATTTGGCCGGCGGAGTGACCGACGCACCCCCCGCCGAGCAATTCGACGCCGAACTCGACGTCACTGTGCTCAATTCCTTTGGCGGCGGGATGCGAGGTACCTGGCAGATCAGCCGTCGCGGTCACGACTGGTACGTCACCGGGCCGCTCACCGGTTCGGCAACGCTGCGGGAGCGCTCTCGATTCCCCGACCCTGACGCCGAGGCTGTCGAGGGCGGACTGGTCGCGCCGATGCCCGGCAAGGTGCTGATGGTCAACGTGTCCGAAGGAGACCGGGTGAGCGCGGGCCAGGTGCTGGTGGTGATGGAGGCAATGAAGATGGAGCACCAGATCACTGCGCCCGCGGATGGACACGTGAGCGAGGTGCGCGCTGCTGTCGGCGATCAGGTCGACAACGGCGAACTGCTCGTCGTCATCACGGCAGACGAATAGCGGAGGCACCCCGTCGAATAGCGTCGATCAGGTCGGCGTTCGAGGGGGGTCGGACAGCTCCGATATGCGCTACGACCTGCAGTCTCTTCGAGGTGACGTCAGCGGTGGTCTGGCAACCGCGGCTGTCTCGATCACACCCGCGGCGACGTTCGGTGTCGTGTCAGGACTTGGGCCAGCCAGCGGCATCTATGGAGCGATCGCCGTCGGACTGTTCGTAGGCATCTTCGAACGCGCCCGACCGCAGATCGCCAGCGTCAGCAGCGTGATGGCGTTGGCGATGGCAGCAGTCATCGCCACACACGCCGACAGCGCAGCCGAGGCGTTCACTGTCGTGATACTGGCTGGCTTGATCCAGGTGCTGATGGGTGCTCTTCGCATCGGCAGCTATGTCTCCTACACGCCCTACTCGGTGATTGCGGGGTTCACTTCTGGCGTCACGCCGACGCCAGAAGTGAACCCCGCAATCACCGAGGCGTGATGATCGTCGTCTCGATGGTGCAGACGTTCGCGGGCGCAACGGTGAAGATCACCAAGCCCCTCACTGCGATCAGGGAGTGGCCCGACGCGCTGGGCGACCTGAACGCCAGTGCGTTGGCGATCGCTGTCGTCACGCTCGTCATCGCGATTGCGTGGCCGCGCAGACTGCGGCGCGCTGTTCCCTCGACGGTTGCAGGCCTCATCTGCGGCACGTTGCTCAGCGTCATCTGGCTGGGCGACGTGCCCACCATCGTTGATGTCCCCACAGGCCTGCCCGAACTCCAGCAGCCGGTCTTGTCGCTCGAATTCCTGGCAAGTTCGTTGGTACCGGCACTGACTATTGCCTTGCTCAGCACCGTGCGCGGCCTGCTGTCCTCGCTCGCCGTCGACGCTCAGACCCGCACCCAGCAGGACGCCAACCGTGGCCTGGTGAGCCTCGGAGTCGGCAATGTCGCGGCCGGGCTCATCGGTGGGCTCCCGGGGCACATGACGTTCGTCACGACCGTTCTGAACATCCGGCTCGGAGCAACGACACGCGTCTCGATAGTCGTGCGCGCTCTGGCGCTGCTGGCAATCGTGCTCGGACTTGCGCGCTACCTCGAGTTCGTTCCCCATGCCGCCTTGGCGGGCATGCTGGCCGTCCTCGGCTGGCAGATCATCGACTGGCGGTTCCTGGCGCGTGTCGGGCGCGTCCAGCGAGAGCACCTGCTGATCATGCTCACGACGCTGAGCATCACTGTCCTAGTCGACCTGGTCACAGCGGTGGCGGTCGGGCTGATCGTGGCCGGCATGATCGGCGCCCGCCAACTCGAACGGCTGCAGCTTGACAGCGTCGTCTCGGTGCCGCTGCTCGACCAGATCTTCCTCCACGACCAGACGCCTGACATCCACGGCATCGGCCCCTACTCGGCACGTGTAGGCATTGTGAAGCTGCGTGGCAGCTTCACCGTCGCCTCGTCGAGCAAGCTCATCCGCACCATCGGCGACGACATCGTCGGCCACGACGTCGTCATCTTGGATTTCTCCGAGACCGACTACATCGACGACAGCGCGGCGCTGGTTATCGAGCAGCTGATTGACGCTGCGGCTGAAGGAGACACGACCTGCATCGTCATGGCCCTGGACGGCGCCCCCGCAGTGACGCTCGAATCGCTCAACGTTCTGCGCAAAGTCCCTGACGAACACATTGTCGCAACCCTTGAGGAAGCCCGAGAGGCGGCCAGGCAGTTGCTCGCCTAGCCACGACGCACGGCAACAGGGCCCGGCGCTACTGTCGGCGCGACCCGGGGGGCGACGTGCCACCTGGTGGAGAGGGGACCACTCATGGGCGCGACGCAGGTACATCGACCGGGACGACTCGGCGACCCGGACATGTCGCTGGGCACCGACCCGCGAGCCGATCGCCGGATGGTCGCCGTGATGGCCGAACTCGGCCTCGACGGCCACGGCGAGCCCACGCCGGTCAACGCTGACTCGCCCATCGAGAGCATCTACGACTACTGCAACGTGGGCGAGCCGGGCTTCCAGATGATGTTCGACGTGCTGTACCAGGGCTTGGCGCCGATCGAGGGTGTCGAGCGAAACGACGTCACGATCACGGGGCCCGACGGCAACGAGATCAGCCTGTACATCCACCGTCCCGTCGGCGTGGACGGACCGCTGCCGGCCGTTTTCCACATTCACGGCGGCGGCATGGTGATCCTCACAGCAGCCGACGCCAACTTCTGCCGCTGGAGGGACGAGCTGGCCGCTCTCGGTCTCATCGCCGTGGGCGTGGAGTACCGCAACGGCGGCGGATCGCTTGGCAACCACCCCTTCCCCGCCGGCCTCAACGACTGTGGCACTGCGCTGGAGTGGGTCGCGGCCAACAAGGCCGACTTGGGTATTTCCACGATCACTGTGTCGGGCGAGTCCGGCGGCGGGAACCTGACGCTGGCGACCACGCTCAAAGCCAAGCGCGACGGCTATCTCGACGCCATCGACGGCGTGTTCGCTCAGTGCCCGTACATCTCGGGCATGTATGCGAACCCGCCCGGCGACCTGCCGTCGCTGCACGAGAACGACCAGTACTTCCTGGGCTGCGAGAACATGGGCGCACTCGTCAAGGCGTACGACCCCGCTGGTGAGAATGCGACCAATCCGCTGGCGTGGCCGATGCACGTCAGCGTCGAAGAGCTAGAGGGCATGCCTCCGCATGTCATCTCGGTGAACGAGCTCGATCCGCTGCGCGATGAGGGCCTGACGTACTACCGCAAGCTGACTGCTGCGGGGAACGCGGCAATGGCTCGGACCATCAACGGCACGTGCCACGCGGGCGACGTCATCTTCCGCGGTGCCATGCCCGAGGTGTACGCCTCCACTGCGGCTGCGCTGCGCGACTTCGCCTACTCGCTCTAGCTGTCGCGCTCGCTCAGCTAGAACGCGCTCGGGCCACCGGGACGCCATCGCGCCGGGGGTAGGCGGTCGCGAACAGCAGCGCTTGGGTGGCGAACAGAACAAGCGCCAACAGCCACACCCAGCGCATCCCGCCGAGAAACTCGGCGGGAGATGCAGGTCGGCCGACAATGCCAATCGCAGCGGCGACGCCCAGAGCCACCGAGAGTTGGAAGATCGTGGTGCGGCCTGCGCCAGCCATCGCATATCGAGGAGGGGGCACGTCGCGCATCGCCGCTCCGACCAGCGGCGCAAAGCCGCATGCGGCGCACAGGCCCACGACCACTCCGGGAATCAGCATGCCCGTGACGTAGCTGGGTTCTGTGCCGGTCCACGCCAAGTGCATCGCGGCCGCCGTCACGCCCAACAACCCGCCTGCGATCAAGAGCGGACGCGACCCGAACCGATCGGCGAACCGGCCAGCGATCGGGGCAAGCATTGAGGACACCATCGGCCCGGGCGCCATGGCGAATCCCGACTTCAGCACCGACCAGCCCCAGCTGCGCTGAAGGAACTCCGGAAGCACGATCAGCCAGGCGAAGAAGGCTGTCGCGAAGGCGGCGGTGCCGAGATTGCCGACGAGATAACTGCGGAGCCGAAACAAGCCCAGGTCGAACAGCGGCGCTGGGTGGCGATGCGAGCGCGCAATGAATAAGCCCAGCAATACGGCACCCACCGTCAACGAGGCGAGCGTTCCGAAAGCGGTCCAGCCCCAGTCAGATACCTGGACGATGGCCAGCACGAATGCGCCGACGCCGATGGACGCCAAGGGCACGCCCACAAGATCGACGCGCCGCGCTACCCCTTCGCCTCTGCTCTCAACCAGCCAGGTGGGTGCGAGCAGCATTGCCATCAGCGCCACCGGCACGTTGATGAGGAACACCGACCGCCAGCCCAGGGCGTCGACGAGAAGCGCGCCCACTGAAGGGCCCAACGCCGCGGCAAGTCCGCCCATGGCGCCCCAGACGCCGATGGCCATCTGTCGTCGCTCGATCGGAAACGCCGTCAGCAGCAGAGCCAGGCCAGACGGGAATTGCAGTGCGCCGCCGAGGGACTGCAGCACACGCGCCGCTATCAGCAGCTCGGCCGATACGGCGAGCCCTGAAAGCAGCGAGCCGACGGCGAAGATCGCCAGCCCCCACAAGAACATCTTTCGGCGGCCGAAGCGATCAGCCATCCAACCAGCAGGCAGCAGCACCGATGCGACGCCAATGTTGTAGGCGGTGATGACCCACGAGAGCATGGCCGCCGAGGCATCTGGGAATGCCTGAGCGATCTCATCTCGAGCCAGCGCGATGACGGTGATCTCCAACGCCACCATGAAGCCGACGAGCGACGTGACGAACAGCGTTCGGTACGCAGCTGCGTTCGACGTGGCGCCGGACGGAGGCGGTGCACTCATAAGCCGAGCACTCGGGCGGCGTTGTCGTGCAGGTACTTGCGCTCGATGCGGGGCGGCAGGTCCCAGCTGGCCACGATGCGGCGCAGGTCGGTGAGCGGGCCGCAGTTGGGATAGACGCTCCCGAACAGGATCTGGTCGGGCAACTGGCGCGCCAGCGCCGTCACGTAGTCGTCTGAGCCGGGAAAGCCGTAGTGGATGTACTGGCCGGGCACGATGACGACGTTGGGCTGCTTGTAGGCCACGCCCAGCGCCTCACGCACGTACGGCCAGCCGCCGTGCTGGATCGAAATCGTGAGATCCGCGAAGTCGGTGGCGACGTGGTCCACGTACTCGGGTCGGCAGTCGTCCTGGTACGGGCCCAGCAGGCAGCTCATGGTGGTGGACACGATGAGCCCCAGCCGCCGCGCCTCTTCGAAGATCGGGTAGAGCTCCCGGTCGTTGAACCTGCGGCTTACCTGTGCTGTGGACGGATCAACGGTGACACCGCGCATGCCCAGTGCAGCGAGTTCTCCGGCCGCTGTGACGGCTTCGCCGACGTCGCTCGGCTCCACCGAGCCGAATCCCACGAAATAGTCTGGGTGTTCGTCGACGATCTGTTTGATCTCGGCCGTGCCGGTGGGATCGAGTCCGCGGATACCCGTCGGTCCCGGAACGCCGATGACCCCCAATGAGATCCCGGCTTCGTCCATCTCGGTGAACATCAGCTCACGGGATTGCTCCACGAAGCTGGGACAGGGTTCGAGACCCATCCGGTCCAAGTAGTGATACGTCGTGGACGGCGTCCAGCTGCGAGCGCCGATGGGCCGGAAGCGGAAGTCGATGACGCCGTAGGACTCGTTCTCATCCCCGTCGGCAGACACCGCCGTCCCATCAGGGGTCATTGCGGCGACGTTCAGACCGGCGCGTCGGCGGTGATGACGATCTTGCCGAAGAAGCGTCGCTCCTCCATGGCCTGGTGCGCCTCCACGCCGTCGGGCAGCGGCACTAGGGAATCGATCACCGGCACCAGCTCGCGCGACTGCACCATCCGCAGCAGCTCGTCAAGGTCCTCGCGCTTCCAGCCGTTGGAACCACGGATGTCCATCTCGGCAGTCCAGATGAAGCGGAGGTCAGTCGGCGGGTCGTAACCGGCGGTAGCGCCGCAGGTGAGCACACGCCCGCCTTGGCGCACACAACGCAGCGAACGGGCCCAGGTGTCGCCACCGGTGAAATTGACCACCACGTCGTAGCCGCCCCCACCGAACAGACCGCCGGTGCGTTCGCGGCAGTAACGGGCGATGTCGACCTCGGCGTAATTGATCGTCTCGTCGGCGCCCAGGTTGGCAAGGCGCTGGCACTTCTCGTCGTTGCCCGCCGCGGCGATCACTTTCGCACCCCGCAACTTGGAGATGAGCAACGCGCTGGTGCCCACTCCCCCACTGGCGCCCAGGATCAGCACCGTGTCGTCGGGGCCGACATTGCCGCGGGTGATCATCATCCGGTGGGCGGTGCCGTACGCGACCGGCAAGCACGAAGCATCCTCGTACGTGACGTCATCGGGCAACGGGATCAGCTGGCTGTCGCTGACGGTGACGTACTCGGCATAGGCACCCCACAGGGTGTCGCCGATCATGGAGAACGTGCCGCTCCCGCGGTCCCAATGAACCGGGTCTGCGAGCACACGGTCGCCCACCGACCATCCCTCGACACCGGGACCGAGCTCGGCAACTTGCCCTGCTGCATCACAGCCCGGGATGCCCGGCAGCGGCACCTTGATTCCCGGCATGCCGCGGCGTGTGAACACGTCGTGATAGTTGAGCGAGCAGGCGCGCACCGCGATCCGTACTTCGCCGGGTTGCAACTCGGGCGTGTCGATGTCGCGATACGACAGCACATCGATATCGCCGTGCTCGTCAAAGACGATTGCTTTCATCACAGAGCCCCTATTCGCCGACCGTCATCGGTCTCTCACATCCCCGAGGCGCGGTCTCGTTCGACCGATGCGTCCATCTCGGCAAGTACGTCGCCTCGAAGTGCCCGTACCGTGCCGGCGTAGGCACGGGGGTCCAGCGTGTCGGCCAGCTCAGTTGCAACTTCGAGCGCCCGATCGACGACAGAATCTCGAGCCACCGCTTCGTCGAGGAAACCGGCTTGCGTCGCACCCACGCCATCCAGGAGCCGAGCGTTCGCCACGCAGCGCTGCAGGTGACGCCGCGACAGGCGCTCGGTGGAAATCGTCATGGCCCAGTCCGGCAGCGTCAGCGCTATTGCCACTTCGTTCAGCCCGATCTTGACTGGCGCATCGGGACCGACGCGATGGTCGCAGCCCAGCAGCAGCAACGCTCCCGCTGCGACGGCATGTCCGGTGCACGCTGCCACCACGGGCACCGATGAGCCGTAGGCCCGCCGCACCATTGCACCACCCGCTGACACCAGCTCCGTCATCGCAGCACGGTCGCCGCCGCGGATCACGTTGAGGTCGAACCCTGCAAAGAAAGCCCGTTGGTTACCGGCGATGACCAACGCACCGATGCCGTCATCGGCCTCGGCTGCGCCGATTTGTGTGTCCAGCGCCGCGAGCATTGGTACCGAGAAGGCGTTCGCCTTGCCGTCGTCCACCCGGACCAGCAGCACGTTGCCGTGTCGCTCAGATGAAACGGTGCCATTGCCTGATGTTGTGGGTCCATTCATTGTCCGAATGCTATGGCTGCGTCCCCCACCGTGCCGGGTCGGGCCGGGGTCGGGATGGCTAGGGTGCGCCCATGGCCGTGCCGGTTGCCGAAGTGGACATGCCTGATTTGGAGCTCGATCCGGTGACCTGGGAGGAACAGCGGCAGTTGGCGCTCGGTCTGCTCGAGAACGGCAACTGGATTGCACGGACCCCGCTCGGCTACGTCATCACTCGCTACGACGACGCGACCGCCATGCTTCGCGACGGTCGCTGGCACTCGGCCATTGGGCTGATCGCGGAGATGCAGGGCTACGACAACCCAGACTTCAGGCGGCGTTCCGGCCGAAACATCTTGGCCATGGAGGGCGACGAACACCACCGACTCCGACGCCTCGTCGGACCCGCTTTCACACCGAAATCAGCAGAGCGACTGCGACCGTTCATGGCCGAGGTCATCGACGAGTTGCTCGATTCGATCTGCGAACGGGGAGAAGCCGAGTTCGTCAGCGAGGTATGCGAGCCGTATCCGATTCCGATCATCTGCGAGATGCTGGGTGCTCCTCGTGAGGACTGGAAGCTGTTCGGACGCTTGGCGACCGACATCTTCCGCATCTTCAACGGCAACCTGCTTCGGGACGGTCCGGCCATCGTCGCTGCGCAGAACGAGATGGAGGCCTACATGACGGCGCTCATCGCCGAGCGCCGGGCGGCGCCGCGTGACGACCTGCTGTCCGACCTCATCGCCGTGTCCGAAGCAGGCGATCGGCTGTCGACTGAGGAGTTGCTGTCGCTCGCGAACTCGTTGCTGCTCGCGGGCACTGACACGACTCGCAACCAGCTCGCGTGCGCGGTGGCGCTGTTCGCGCAGCGCCCTGAACAGTTCCGAGTCCTGGCGGACGATCCATCGCAGGCACCTGGCGCCGTCGAAGAAGTCATGCGGTATCTGGGTGCGATACGTGGCACCGCTCGTTACGCCAGCGAGCCGATCACCTACCGGGACATCGAGTTCCCGGCCAACACCTTCATCTTCCCGAGCCTTGTGGGCGCCAACCACGACAGCGAGAAGTTCGTCGAACCGACTGACTTCGACATCACGCGCCGTTCAGGCACCCCCCACATGACCTTCGGCAGCGGCATCCATCACTGCCTGGGAGCCTTCCTGGCCCGGGCAGAGCTGCAGGAGGCGTTCAAGGCCATCGCCCGTCGAATGCCGAACCTTCGCCTCGACGGCAACGTCGAGTGGAAGCCGCTCTCGAACGGGATCTGGGGTCCGGCGGTTCTGCGGGTCAGGTTCACGCCGGGGCACTGACCCCAGCCACTCGCCAGATGGGCCGCTTGCCCGACGCTTTCGGGGTCACATCCGTCGCCGCGGGACTCGGCGATGCTGCGGCGAGCCTGGGCCCGGCGGCATCCGACGCTGCGACAGACGACGGACTCGGCTTCGAACGCGTGCGCTGGGGCCGCATCGTGCTCGTGGCCATCTCTGGGGTGGTGTCCCACGTTTTCGGTCGGGCCACCATCGGGGTACTGCTGCCCGCGATGGCCGAGGATCTTGGACTGAGTGACACGCTGGTCGGCGCGCTCGGCTCAACGAACATGGGCGCTTACTTCGCGAGTGTCGTGATCGTCACGTTCACAGCGGGCCGAATCGAACCGTTCACGCTGCTGCGGGCCGGCATCGTCACGTCGACGGTTGGCCTCGCTCTGGTCGGCACGGCGTCGTCTCCCTTCGCCGTAGTGATCGGGACTGCACTGGCAGGCCTCGGCGGCGGCGGCATCTGGCTCACAGCCCCAGTCATCGCCAGCGAGGGAGTGCCCGCCGCTCGCAGAGGTGCTGCGCTGGGTGCGCTCACCGCCACCATGGGTGCGGCACTCATCGGCGTTCCCGTGGCAACTGCGGCGGTACGCAACGTGGCGGGCAGCGACGCGATCTGGCGCCCCATCTGGTTGGGAGAAGCGGCAATCTCAGTGCTGCTGCTCGTTGCGCTGTCACTCTTTGTTCGTACGGGCCGTACCGAACGGGTCGCTGCGGTTGGTGGACTCGCAGCGTTGCGACAGTTTCACGGCTGGAAGCGGATCGTGGTGGCGTACATGGCCTTCGCATATACGACGTCGTCGTTCGCGAATTTCCTGGGTCTGGCGCTCGAGCGCGACCATGGCTTCGAGCGGTGGGCCGCCACGCTCGTGTTCTCGGCAATGGGCGCTGGATCCGTCGTGGGCGCGCTGACGTTCGGCCGTCTCAGCGATCGCATCGGCCGGCCCGCCACCATGGCAACCGTCATGGCGATCAGCGCCAGCGCCGGGGTCGTGCTCGCGGCGCGTGTCCCGAGCGCGGCGATCATCGTTGCCGCCGTGGTCGTCTTTGGCGGCGCGTCATTTTCCTACCCGTCGCTCACCGCCACATTCGTACGCGACCGCGTCTCGGACCGCACCTTTCCGGCAGTGCTCGGCACGATGACAATGTTCTATGGCCCGGCGTCGGTCGCCGGTCCGTCAGCGAGCGGCTGGCTCGCCGACAGCACCGGCAACTTCGACGCGACCTACTGGGCCATCGCAGCGATGGCCCTGACGTCGTGCATCTGTATGGCGACGATGCGCCGATCTCGGAGTGCGGCGCCGCAGCAAGCGCCCGCTGGCTGAGCGCTGGCTCAGGACTCCATCAACTGCTTCTTCATGGCAGCAGCGGTCGAGAGCTTCAGCGAGCGGCTCGGTCCGATCTCGATGGACTCGCCGGTCTGGGGGTTGCGGCCCATGCGCGCACCGCGCTCGGACATCGAGAACGCGCCGAAGCCCGGCCAAGTGACCTTCTCGCCAGCCTTCACTTTTTCTGCAACGAGATCGAAGAACGCCGTCAGCGCCTTCTCTGCGTCGCCCGCCGTTACACCAGCCTTCGCGGCCACCGCCTTGATGGTCTCTGCCTTGTTCGCCACGGTCTTGTACCTCTTCTATGGGAATCGAAGTCTCACCTCAGCACACAGATGCGCGGAAATGGTGGATATCGGCCGGATGTCTAGCGGCGTGAGCGCCCAGACGCACCCTCAGCACCGCTCACGCGGCTCGATGGTCTCGTAGATCCGCCTTGACGTCGAAGGCGTCGCGTAGGCCGTCACCCACATAGTTGGCCGACAGGACGGTGATGACAATTGCCAAACCGGGGGCCCACACGAGCCATGGCGCGACCGTCATGAGCCCCTCGTTTCCGCCGAGCATGTTCCCCCATGTCGCGCCGTGCACCGGGCTGACGCCGAGGCCGAGAAAGCTCAGAACTGATTCAGCCAGGATTGCCGCGGCGACTGCGAGCGAGACAGCCACGGTGATTTCCCCCACCAAGTTCGGCAACAAGTGCCGAAACAAGATGCGCGGAGTCCCTGATCCCATGGCTTTGGCAGCGGCGATGAAGTCGTGTTCACGCAACGCCAGCACCTTGGCGCGAATGATGCGCGCCAGTGGCATCCATGCGAGCAGCGACAGCACCAGAACCACGTCGAACACGCTCCCGCCAAGGATCCGAGCCAGCAGGATCACCACCATCAGGCTGGGCAGCGCGAGCAGCGTGTCGGTGACGCGCATGAGCGCGGCATCGACGAACCCGCCTCGGTAACCAGCGACAAGGCCGACGAGCGTGCCCATCACGGATGCCAGCATCGCCACCGACAAACCGACCAGCAGGGAGATGCGCCCGCCGTGCAGAACGCGGCTGAGCGTGTCGCGACCGAGAGTGTCGGTGCCCAGCAGATATTCGCTGCTGGGGCCAGCGAGCAGATCGTCGAGGTGCTGTTCGTTTGCGGGATATGGCGCGATCAGGTCGGCACCGGCCACGACGAGTGCGACAAGCACAAGCGCCACCAGCGCCGCGACCGAGAGCCGATGCCGGACGAATCGTTGACACGCCTGTGCCAGGGGCCCATGAGCACGTGCGCTGTCAGTGAGCATCACGCCGGATCCTCGGATCAAGCACGCCGTACAGCAAGTCGGCGACGAAGTTCAGGGCGAACACGGCGGCGGCCACGATCATCACCGCGGGTAGCAGCACTGCGTAGTCACCGGCGTGCAAGGCGTCAAGGAACAGCAGGCCCATGCCGGGGTACTGGAACACCTGCTCGGTTACGATCAGTCCACCGATCAGCAGCCCGATGTCGAGAGCGGCCTGAGTCGTCACCGGAATCAAGGCGTTGCGTACTCCGTGACGGATCACGACCATTCGCTCGGAGAGACCCTTCGCGTATGCGGTCCGCACGTACTCAGCGCCGAGCGCGTCGAGCAAGCCTGCACGCATATAGCGGCTGTAGACCGCGACAAGTTGCAGTGACAAGGCGATGGTCGGCAGGGCCAGGTGACGAGTCCGGTCGATGAGATCAAACCCTTGCTGACCTGGGGAGTACAGGCCAGCCGTCGGCAACAGCGGTGGCGTGACACCGAGCCATTGCGCGAGGTAGATGCCGAAGAACAGCTGCAGCATCAAGCCCAGCCAGAACACCGGGATCGAGAGGCCGAAGAACGACGTGGTGGTCGCGGCATAGTCGAGGAGCGATCCGCGTCGCGCAGCCCCGAGCGTTCCCACGGCGATGCCCACCGCCAGCGACAGGGTCACTGCCACAGCGACGAGCACCAACGTGTTCACCAACGCCGTCCGCACGAGCGGCCAAACCCCAGCTCCGTTTTGCACCAGAGACGTGCCGAGATCCCCGGTAACGAAGTTGCCGAACCAATGGAAGTAACGGGTCCAGAACGGCAAGTCGAGTCCCAGCGCCTCGACGTATGCGGCGCGGTCGGCCGCGGAGATTCGCGGGTTGACAGCGATGAGCGCCGTCGGCGTCGTGATCTGGTCTGCCGCCCAGAACGCGCCGAGTGAGATCAGCCCCAAGATCGGAAGCGTGACTGCGAGCCGTCTGAGCGCGTATCGCACCATGACGCTGTATCAGCCCGAGACCGAATCCATCAGCGAGTCATCAGGAAGTCATTCGCCGCTGATGGCCCAGTCGTACATGTCGAAGAAACCACCGTAGGGACTCGACACGTACGCCCCCAGGCCAGACACCACCGTCTCGTTCCACGCCAACAGGTTCGGCAGCACGTACAACGGGACCCACGGCACGTCTTCCGCGAGCAGAACCCCGAGTTCATGGACCATGACCAGCCGAGCGGCCGGATCCACCTCCGCGTCGATAGCGAAAGCCAGGTCGCTTGCAGCCTGGCTGCGATACGCGGTGAAGTTCTGACCCGAGTAGCCGTTCTCTTCGGTTGGCACGCCGTCGATGTCGTAATACGCCGTGACCGACGGATCCGGATCGGTGCTGTTTGCGAACAGCGCCACCGGGCCGAAGTTCATGACCGGAAGCCGGTTCTGGAACAGCTCGCCCGCGTCATAGCTGATGATCTCCCAGCCGATACCGAAGGGTGCCGTCATCTCGACCACGAGCGCCTGTACGTCCTCGCGTCGCTTGTTGCCGGCCACGGTGTTCCACGCGAGCACGAGTTCTTCGCCTTCAGGGTTCACCCACAGGCCGTCGGGGTCTGGGCGGGACCAGCCCTCGGCCTCGAGCAACTCGGCAACCTTGGCGGCGTCCTGGCGGTAGTGGGCGAAGTCGTCGTTGCACCAGTCTCCGAAACCGGGGTTCCAGCCGGTGCATTGCAGCACTTTGGGGTCCGGGATGATCGAGCCGAGCGCGACCTCCGCGATGCGCCCGCGATCGAGTGCGTACGCGAGCGCTCGGCGCACGTTGCGAGTGACATCGAAGCGTCGATCAGGAGCGTCCTGGTTGATCCAGAGCCCTTCGATGAATGTCCCTGCGCCGACTGCGAACGTCAAGTCTCCGGTGATGCGCTCACGAGCGCCCGGGAACGGCTGGGGAAAAGCAGCCATTGCCTCACCGGTCTGCAGCGCAAGGATTTCCGAATCGGTGTCCTCACGCGGCACCATCACGACCTCGTCGATGAGTGGGATGCGGCTGGCGTCCCAGTAACTGCGATTCGGCACCAGGATCTGCTGCTCGGACGACCATGACTGCTGAATCCACGGCCCGCCAGAGATCGTGATCTCATCATTCCACTTGTCCGCGATATCCGTGTCAGGCCCCAGTTCGTGTGCTGGCACTACCAAGTCGAACAGCGTCTGCCACGGCGCGTAGGGCTCGCTGAACGCGATCACTGCGGTGTGGGGATCAGAGTGATCAATGTCGGTGATGACGTGGTAACCCGGGTCGCTCAGCGTGCCCGTGGTGTCGAGTGCGGCCCGCCAGGTGAACCACACGTCGGTGCTGGTGATGGGCGTGCCGTCACTCCACGTCGCCTCTGGGTTCAGCTGGTACGTGAGCGTGAACGTCCCGTCGTCGGAGGTAATGAGGCCGCCGTTGTCGATGCTTGGCGCTTCGACGATCAGAGATGACGCCCCGTAGGTGTTCCGCGTGTCCAATTCCATGAGCCGCGGCAGAACGTGCACCAGCGTCGACCACAGCGTCCATGTCGCGTTCCTGCATGAGGTGACCGGGTTCAGACACTGGGGCCACTACTCGACAGCCAGCACGAGCGTGCCGCCGCCAGTGGCGCCATCATCTGGCGACACCGCGTCCTGTGAGGTTGTCGGCAACTCCTCGTCGGCAGTCGGAGTGCTGCTGCACGCGGCAAGCCCAAGAGCCATTGCCGCCACAACGGCGCACCAACGCCAGCAGTTCGCCGCACGAGAGCCAACCACCGACCTGGCTGACGACGTGATGTCACTGACACCACCGTGAATGGATGTCATGACCGCAAGCTAGTGGCGGTGTGTGACACGTCACGGGCTTCGAGCGGCGGCACGCTCGCCGTATTCGCCGCTGCGCTCGTTAGCTACCTGTAGCCGCAGAGGTAGGCACCTACTGGACTTGTCTGGCAGAGTTTCTGAGATTGCGCCGGACGCATCGGCGCCGTGACGGGACGGAGACATACCGAAGTGCTGGACGGGCTGCGCATTCTGGATCTGACCGACGACCGGGGGCACTTGGCCGGGATGCTGCTGGCGCAACTGGGCGCCGAAGTAGTGCTCGCCGAGCCGCCCAACGGGCACCGCACCCGCCATCGCGGCCCGTATGTCGACGACATCGTGGACCCGGAACGCTCGATCGAGTTCCTCGTCTACAACCGCGGCAAGCGCTCGGTGGTCATCGACGACGGGACGCATCTCGCCGAGCTTGCGGCTCACTGCGATGTCGTCATTTCGTGCGGCGCCTTCGACGTCGACTTCGATGCGCTGCGTGCCGCCGATCCGACACTGGTGACCGCCTCGATCACGCCGTTCGGCGAAACGGGACCAAAGACCGGCTGGGCCGCAACCGACCTCACGATCGCCGCCTCCAGCGGCACGATGTCGCTGACAGGCGATCGGGATCGTGCACCGCTCCGCATCGGCTCGCCACAGACCTGGCACAACGCAGCGGTGGACACCGCCGGCGCGATCCTCATGGCACTGCACGAGCGGCAGACCTCAGGGCTCGGCCAGCACGTGGACACCTCGGCCCAGCAGTCCTTCGTCGACTGCACGCAATTCCAGATGATGGCCGTGCTCACCGGCGGCGATGTTCCGGTACGGCTCCCGGGCGCCGTCAACCTGGGCGGCTTCATCATCCCGTGGGTATACGAGTGCGCCGACGGCTACGTGACCGTCACGTTCCTGTTCGGCCCGATGATCGCACCCTTCACCAGCCGGCTCCTGACGTGGGTCTGCGAGGAGGGATACTGCGACGCCGAGCTGCGGGACAAGGACTGGGTCGACTTCGGCATGGCCATCTTCGAGGGCCGTGAGTCAATGGACACCTTCGACCATGCCATCAAGTGCCTGACCGCGTTTGCGGCCTCAAAGACGAAGGCGGAGTTGCTCGAGCGAGCCCTGTCGGACAACCTGCTCATCGCGCCCGTCACAACGACTGCCGATGTGCTCGCGCTCGATCACCTGGGTGTGCGCGACTACTGGCAGCTCACCGAAGTGCCTCGCGTCAGCGGCTCTCAACCAGTGCGGCTGTGCGGCGCGTTGGCCAAGACGACCAGCGGCCCGCTCGCAGACCTTGCGGCCGCGCCGCGTCTCGGCGAGCACACCGGGCAGTACCTGACGGCCGATGGAACGGCCGGGCCAGCGATCACGTCCCGGCCCCGAGCAGAGCAAACCCCCACCGGGCGATCGATGGACCGCCCCCTCGAAGACGTCAAGATCCTCGACTTCATGTGGGCCCTGGCAGGCCCCGGCGCAACCCGAACCCTGGCTGACTACGGCGCGACCGTCGTCAAAGTCGAAAGCGAGCTGCATCCCGACGTGCTGCGCGGCGTCCATCCATTCATCGGCGAGGAAGGCGGGCAGGAGAACGCCCTGCAGTTCCATTCGATCAACGCCGGGAAGCTGGACCTGACACTCGACCTGTCGCTGCCCGAAGCCCGCGACGTGATCTTGGACCTCGTGGCGTGGTGCGACGTGCTCACCGAGTCGTTCTCGCCGAAGGCGATGGAGAACTGGGGCCTCACCTACGACGTGCTGCGCGAGATCAACCCAAACCTCGTGATGTTCTCGAGCTGCCTGATGGGCCAGACCGGGCCGATGCGCCTGTACGCAGGCTTCGGCACGATGGCCGCCGCAATCGCCGGCTTCTACCCGGTGACCGGATGGCCCGATCGCATCCCGGCTGGACCGTTCACGGCCTACACCGATTACATATCGCCGAAGCTGGGTGTGGTGCTGATCCTGTCAGCGCTGGCCGAGCGAGACCGCACCGGCAAAGGCCAGCACATCGATTTCTCCCAGATGGAAGGAGCGTTGCACTTCTTGGCGACCGAGTTCGCCGACGAGGAGATCAATGGACGCACTGCAGGTCGCGACGGCAACGCTGACCGCCACATGTGCCCCCACAGCGTCTATCCCGCTGCTGGCGACGACCGCTGGGTCGCGATTGCCTGCGAGACCGACGCGCAGTGGGGCACGCTCGCGGGACTGCTTGCGGGGGCCGCCAGCGAGAACAGTGATCTGGGACACGCTCTGTCGGCGATCGGCCCAGACGCTGACCTTGCGGCCCTGGACGTTGCAGATCGTCAATCCCGCAACGACGCCATCGACGCCGCAATCGCAGCTTGGACCGAGCCCCAGGAAGCAGCCGCTATCGAGGCGACGCTGCAGCAGTGCGGCGTGCCAGCTCACCGCATCAACGACGCTGCCGACCTCATGGCCGACCCGCAGATCATCGCCCGCGAGCATTTTCTATCGGTGCCGCACGCCAAGCACGGCCATACCTGGGTGGAGGACAGCAATTTCGAGCTATCGCGCACGCCCGGACGGCCGCTGTGGGGCGGTCCGATGTTCGGGCAACACAACATGGAAGTGCTCGAGGAAATCCTCGGCTACAACCCCGACAAGATCGCCGAACTCGTCATCGCCGGCGCCATCACCTGAAAGCGCAGCACGACGTGCCCGCCGCGCACCACAATGTCGTCATGAACAACGACAGCAATGCTTCAGGCGCCGACAGGCAGAACATCTCGAGCGGCGGGCCGCTCGAAGCCGTCGCGGGTTATTCGCGAGCGGTCCGAGTCGGGAATTGGGTGGCTGCGTCCGGCAGCACGTCGCTGGGCCCTGACGGAGTGGCGCACCCGGGCGACTGCTACGGACAGGCGATCTACACGCTGGGGGTCATCGAGCGTGCATTGAGTGAGGCGGGCGCGCAGATGACTGACGTCGTGCGGACCCGCTCGTTCATCACTGACATTGGAATGCTCGACGACTTCATCCGGGCGCACGGCGAAGTCTTCGGCGATATCCGCCCTGCGTCAACGCTCGTCGAGGTGTCGGCGCTGGTCCATCCCGACTTGGTCATCGAGATCGAAGTCGACGCAATCATTTCCTGAGTCGTCGCTGAGAACGGCAACCTCAGCTCGTCGCAGCCGAAACCTACGCTGAGCGGGTGCGTGCTCTGGTTCAACGGGCCTCCGAAGCCCGCGTGCGAGTTGACGGTGAG
Source organism: Candidatus Poriferisodalis sp. (assembly GCA_965226645.1). Lineage (GTDB taxonomy): Bacteria > Actinomycetota > Acidimicrobiia > Acidimicrobiales > Poriferisodalaceae > Poriferisodalis. The sequence goes on along the minus strand of CBDDDL010000003.1, from coordinate 145,485 downwards.
ATCATCGGCGAGATCGGCGTCGGGCTGTGCTGCCTGGTGGGCGCAACGCACGACGACACCCGGGATTCAGCGCTGAAGCTGGCAGCCAAGATCTGGAACCTGCGCATCATCGCCGACGAGAACGGCCAGATGAACCGGTCAGTGGCCGACACCAGCGGCGAAGTGCTGGTGGTCAGCCAGTTCACGCTCTATGGCGACACCCGCAAAGGCCGGCGGCCGTCGTTTGTTGCAGCGGCCGCTCCCGACCTTGCTGCTGAGCTCATCGACGAGTTGGTCGCCGAATTGCGACGCCTGGGCGCCACGGTTGCAACCGGCTCGTTCGGGGCACACATGGCAGTCGAGTTGACGAACGACGGTCCAGTGACGCTGATGCTCGAAGTCTGAGCCGAAGCGCTGAGGCGCCGGACAGCACGAGCCGCGGACCGCGAATTTGTTGAGTTCGCACCGAATTAATCGAACAGTTCAACAAAGACGAGCGTGGCGCTTGCCGGCAGCCGACCTTCTCTGGGCACCGGCTGCTGCTCGACGTCAGGTACGTCGGTAGCGTGACGCTAGGTACTCGTCGACCCATCGCCGACTGCTTCTCCATCGTCCGTCGCTGCCGCGCGTCGCTTGAAGCCTTCCGCGACTCGCCGCACCGCGAAGTGCTACCTCGCTTGCCTCGGTCGAGGCCAGCGCTTCGAGCGGTACAAGGCGCGCTGGTCCCGCTACCGCCGGCAGCACGAATCTGTACAGACTGTCCAGTACGGCTCGAGCGATCATCGCACCAAGCGGCGCCGGTACACCGTCGTCGGCTCTGCGGAGAGCGCGGAGGTACCGGTCGCGATCTCGCTTGTAGATGATTGCCGGAGGAAAGCCGAGCCGGACGAGCACCAGATTGAGTACAAGCCGTCCTGTTCGTCCGTTGCCGTCAAGAAATGGGTGGATCTGCTCGAAGCGACAATGGGCTGAAGCCAATGCCTCCGGAAATGTCAGCACAGCCGGGTCGAGCGAGTTGACATCTCTTGCCCATTCGGTCATCTCCGCATTGACCAAGGGCCAGGAGATTGGGGTCATGCCCTCGGGAAATGGATGGATGTCATGCTGGCGGTAGCTGCCCGGAGGCTCCGCTTGTGTCGCATTCCGGTGAGGTGAGACTTCCCACACAGGTGCCAGCGCAACGCGATGGATCTCGCGAACTTCCGTGAGTGTCACGATTTGCTGATGCTGACCGAGTCCCAGTGGACGAAGCGCTTGGGAATAGACCCACTCGGCAGCGTCGCCGTAGCCCTTGACTTCCAAGTAGTCGTTGAGGTCCTTGTTCCCAACCGCTCGCCCCTCGGCGAGCAGTCGCTCCACCTGCTTGAGCACGAGGGTGTTGCCTTCCAGCGCAGTCGAGTGGTGCGCTTCCTCGTACCAAAGGCCGCGCCAGATGTCGGCTGCCTCCTCTGGGAGCGGGAGCCCGCCCATATTCTCCCGCAGCTCTTCAACCTGGACCTGAAGCCGTTCGTACACCTCCCGGTGCGTCGGACGACCAGGGCCCGAACGTCGGGCAACGGAGGAACTGTCGGTCATGCCATGCCTACGACGTCAGCGCATCTGCGCGCGGCATCGTCGCGCATCGTGCAATTGTTCACTTGCTCCACCTGCATTCGGCAGAACACACCGAACAACTTCGGCATCGGCGAATCCTCGCATCCCATCCGCGCTGGCCGCGAATTTGTTGAGTTCGCGCCAAACTAATCGAACAGTTCAACTTTGCGGGCACAGGTGGCTGCGGCACGATATGTCGGCACCCTCGGCGACCGAACCCGACGATGACCTCAGGCGGGGGTGAAACGGAGCAGGCCGGGGCCGTCTGGAGTGGGGTCGAAGAGTGCCTGCACCGCTTGGCCGATGTAGACCGTGTCGGGGTCGCAGCCGACGATGTTGGTGACCACGCGGGGGCCTTCTTCGAGTTCGACGTAGGCCAGCACGAACGGGGCCGCCTTGCGCCACGAGCCGGGAATCCGCCGGGTGACGGTGCAGCTGTAGACGGTGCCGCGCCCTGAAGCGTCGAACCAGGTCACTGATGTCGAACCGCATTGGTCGCAGTGGTCGCGCGGGTACCACACGACGTGGTCGCAGGCGTCACAGCGGGGCAGTTCCAAGCGGCCCTGCGCCGTCGCGTCCCAGAAGCGCTGCGTTTCGAGGTTCGCGTGCGGGGGCGGCACTGGCAGGCCCGACGGCCCGAATTCGCTCACAGCGATCGGCCCATCACGAGCGTGGCGCTTCCCATGCGAGTCGCGAGGCTGCCGCCGGTGCCGTGCGCCAAGGCCAGTTCGCAGTCGGGCACTTGCACCGCAGCGTGGGCCTCGCCGCGCAGCTGCCGCACGGCTTCGATCACCTTGGTCATGCCGCCGCGGTTGGCCGGATGGTTGTTGCACAGGCCGCCGCCGTCGGTGTTGAACGGCAGCACGCCGCCTGGTGACTGCAGAGCGCCGTCGGACACGAAGCGGCCCCCGTCGCCCTTTTCGCAAAAGCCCAGGTCTTCGAGCGTGATGAGGACCGTGATCGTGAAACTGTCGTAGATGGACACGTAGTCGATGTCGGCCGGGGTGACGCCGGCCTCGGAGAACGCCAACGGGCCCGAGCGCGACGCCCCAGTGTGCGTGAGATCGATGCGACCCCCAGAGGTGTGCTTGATGGCGGTGCCAGTGCCCAGCACCGGGACGCAATGGCGGTCGAGCGATGCCGCCACCGCTTCGGAGACCATCACGAGCGCTCCCCCGCCGTCGGTGATGACGCAGCAGTCCAGCCGGTGAAGCGGGTCGGAGATCATCGGCGACGCCACCACTTCGTCAACCGTCACCACGTCGCGCAGGAAGGCATTCGGGTTGTGCTGGGCGTGCGTGGACGCCGCCACCTTGATCTCGGCGAGCTGTTCCGACGTCGTGCCGAACTCGTGCATGTGCCTGGCAGCCGCCAGCGCGTACCCGCCTGGCACCGACATGCCGAACTGGTTCTCGAACGATGCCTCCGGTGCCGAGCTGAAGTGGGCACTGCCGCCCGGACCAGCACCGCCCGTGCGCGGCTTGCCCGCCAGCGTGATGAGCGCCACGTTGACGTGCCCGGCAGCAATAGCGGCGGCGGCGTGCTGCGCGTGCACCAAGTACGCCGAGCCGCCCGTTTCGGTGTTGTCGACGTAGATGCAATTGAGCCCCAGGTACTCCACCATTGACAACGCACCGAAGCCGGGAGCATCGCCTGCGGAGTAGTACGCGTCGACGTCTGCCAGCGAGAGCCCGGCGTCGGCCAGCGCCCCCGCGGCCACCTCGGCGTGGATCTGCGGCAGCGTCCGATCGGGCAATTCGCGTCCGGGATGCTCGTACACCCCGGCGATGAAAGCCTTCCCTCGAATGGTCACCGGCGGCACGCTAGCCGCCCCCTGTGACGCGATGCCCGCCGTGGACGTCTGCGGGAACGTCGGACGCGACCGAGAGTGAGCGTTAGCTTCACGGCGATGCTGAAGCCATATCGAGTGCTGGACCTGACCGATCACCGGGGCGCAATGTGCACCTCGATCCTCGGCTCGCTGGGCGCGGAGGTGATCCTCGTCGAAGGCCCCGACGGCCGGGGACGAGACCACCGCCAGCAAGGGCCTGACGGCACATCGCTGAGCTGGTGGAACCTGCGACGCGGCGCGCAGAGCTGTGTCATCAACGACCGCAACGAGCTGCTGGAGCTCACAGCAGGCGCCGATGCGCTCATCGAATCCCCCGATCCAGGCCTCGGCCTCGACTATGACGAGCTGCGCGCCGTCAATCCGGGCCTCGTGCACACCACCGTCACCGCGTTCGGCAGCACTGGCCCGAAGGCCGGGTGGGCAGCGTCAGATCTCACCATTGCCGCATCGGCGTGCAGCCTTGCCATCACCGGCGACTCCGACCGGGCACCGCTGCGCATCACGGCGCCGCAGAGCTGGCTTCACGCCGGATCGCATGCCGCCGTCGGCACAGCACTCGCGCTGCGCCAGCGGGACCGCAGCGGTTATGGACAGCACGTCGACATCTCCGCGCAGCAGGCGCTGATGCAGATCGCGTTTCCTGGACACGTCCACGCTCCGAACGGGTACCCGTCGCCGAGGCGGACGTCGGGCGGCATCCTGCTGCTCAACTTCCACCTGCAGTTCGTCTACCCGGCGTCTGACGGCTATGTCTCCATCACGCTGCTGTTCGGCGACACCATCGGCCGATTCACCGCCCGGTTGATGGACTGGGTACACGAGGCCGGCTGCTGCGACGACGAGTTGGCCAACCTTGACTGGGTCGACTTCGGCATGCGCCTGTTCACCGAGCCCGACAGCGCGCCGGCGCAGCTCGAGCAGACCAAGGCTGCTATCACCCGTCTGACCAGCACGCGGACGCGAGCCGAGCTGTTCGCGCAAGCGCAGAAGCGTGAACTGCTGCTCGCTCCCGTGTACGCCCCTTCGGAGCTGACCGGTGTCGAGCACTTCAACGCACGCGGCTATTGGGACACGGTCGACGATCCGGCCTGGGGCAGCGTCGTCACCCCCGGTGCGTGGTGCAAGCCCAGCCGCACGCCGCTGCGCTCGCTGGGCGGACCGCCCGAACTCGGCGCCCACACCGAAGCGGTGAAGACGATGCCTCGCTCCGCGCTGCTGGACGCCGCGCAGGCCCTGCGTGATGCGAACAGCGACCCCGCGGTGCCACGACCGCTCGACGGCATCAAGGTGCTCGACACCAGCTGGGTGTACGCCGGACCGTTCACCACCCGGGTGCTCGCCGATTTCGGCGCGACGGTCATCAAAGTGGAAGGGCCGGCTCGTTTCGATGCCGCCCGCGGCAGCGGCGGCGGGCTGCGGGGCGACATGGGGCCTGACGCGTCGATCCAATACGGAACGCTGAACGCCGGCAAGCTCGGCGTCACCCTGGATTTGAATGTCCCGGAAGGCCGCGACGCCTTCTGCGATCTCGTGGAGTGGGCGGACATCTACGTGGATTCCTATACACCCGGAACGCTGGACGACTGGGGAATCGGTTGGGAGACGCTGTCGGAGCGCAACCCGAGCCTCATCCTGCTGAGCACCAGCCTCATGGGCCAGACCGGACCGCTTGCCACGTTCGCCGGTTTCGGCAACCTCGCTGGCGCCATCACCGGCTTCTACGAGATGACCGGGTGGCCCGACCGAGCGCCGGCAGGACCGTTCCTCGCCTACACCGACTACGTCACCCCGCAGTACATGGTGCCGTTGCTTATGGCAGCGCTCGACGCCCGTGATGCCGATCCCGAAGGCCGCGGCCAGCACCTCGACTTCGCTCAGGCCGAAGCTGCGGTCCACTTCCTGGCGACTGAAGTTCTCGAAGACACCGTCAACGGTGCTGCGGCAACGCGCACGGGCAACGCCGATGCGTTCATGTGCCCCCATGCGATGTACCCGTGCGATCCCGGAGACGCAGACCCTGACAACCCGCTCGAAGCACCGGACCCATGGATTGCCGTGGTGTGCGAGACAGAGCACCAGTGGGAATCGCTGTGCCGCGTGCTCGCCGACGACGGCCAACCCGTGCCGCCCGACCTCGCCGGTCTTGACGCAGCGGGGCGCCTCGCCCGCAGCGCCGAAGTCGACGCCGCCATCGCAGCCTGGGCCGCCGGACGCACCCCGGAACAGACCGAAGCTGCGTTGCAGGCCCTCGGCGTCCCGGCGCATGCCAACCACAACGGTCTGGGCTGCTTCGCAGATCCGCAGCTCATCCATCGCGGCCACTGGATGGACGTTGAGCACCCGGTGCACGATCGCATGATCGTCGAAGCGCCCCGCCTGCAGCTCAGCGCATCACCCCACGTGGTGACCCGATCGGGCCCCAGCCTGGGCGAGCACAACGACATCGTCCTGCGGGAAATCCTCGGCTACGACGACGACCGCATCGTCGAGCTGGCCATCGCCGGCGCCATCGGTTGAGCACCAGCTGCCAGACCACACTTGCCCAGACCACGCTTACCCAGACCACACTTGCAGAGGGACCTCGCACATGAACGATGACGAACGGCTGCACGCCATCCGGTCGATCCACGACTCGCCGCTGCGGATCGTGCTCGGCGTCACCGGCGGCGGGATCCTGGCCATCAGCGACCTGCTGACGGTGCCCGGGGGCTCGCGCACGATCCTCGAAGCCAGCGTCCCGTACTCGGTGCGGTCGCTCTACGAGATGATGGGCTCCGAGCTGGAGCCGCACGTCTCGGACCCTGCTGCGCTGGCAATGGCCGACGGCTGCCTGGCCCGGGCGCAGTACCTCGTCTCGACTCCGAAGCCAGGCGCCGAGCCGTGGCCGCTCGCCGGCATCTCGTGCACCTCTGCGCTCGCAACCGATCCCCCGCGCCGAGGCGAAGACCGGTCTCACATCGCCGCAGTCACCGACTCAGGCGTTCGGATTGCCCGCAAGATCACCTTCGACACCGACGACCGCATCGCCCAAGATCGCCAGACGGCCGACGCCCTCCTGGAACTGACCGCAGAAGTCGCCGCCGGCTGATCCGCGACTGGCGACTGCGACTGAGGTCCGGACTACGGCGACTGGCGGCAGCGACTGGCACCCGGCGACTGGCACCCGGCGACTGGCACCCGGCGCTGCTCAGCTGAACAGGCCGGTGCCGATGCCTTCGGCGACCTCGTCGAATTCGTAGCCGACTTCGGTCCACACCTCGAAGTTGTGCTCGCCGAGGTAGGCGGGGCTGAGATGACGCGGGGTCCAGCGTTGCCCATCCCACAGAGCGGCGAAAGCATCGACGGTCCGCTCGCCGAACACTGCGTGGTCGACGGGCTGCCAGTAGGCGCGTGCGGCGTGCTGGGGGTCGTCGGCGTACAGCTGGTGGGAATCCTGCACTGGACCCGCGGGAACGCCAGCACCCTGCAGTGCGTGCGCAGCCTCGCCTGCGGTGCGGCCAGCCGTCCATTCGCCCAGCACCTCGTCGATGACGCTGCGGCGGTCACGGCGCCCCTGCTCGGTGACAAGTGTCGGGTCGTCGAGGCGCGGGTCGGCGAGCAGGCCCGACAGCGCCAGCCATTGCGCCGGCTCGGTCACGGTCACTGCAACGAAGCCGTCGCTGCACGCGTACACCTCGTTGGGCACGTGATCGGCGATGCCGTCGCGATTGCCTTCGGGACGCGGCTCGACGGCGGCGCTCTGGCGAATGATCGCTGCGCCGATCGAGTACGTGCCCACCTCGAGCTGGGCCATGTCGATGCGCTGGCCCAATCCGGTGCGCCCACGGGCATACAGCGCCCCCACCGTCGCCGTGGCCGCAGCGAAGCCGGCCAAATGGTCATTGAGCGAGAAGCCGGACCCCACGTCGCCGCGGTCGGCGAAGTTGGTGAGGTGCGTGATGCCGCACACCGCATGCACGGTCGGCGCGTACGAAATGACATGCCGCCAAGGGCCGTCGTGGCCGCATCCCGACATCGACACGTACACCAGGCGCGGGTTCCACTCGTGCACGGTCTCCCAGTCGAGGCCCCACGAGTCGAGCACGCCGGCGCTGAAGTTCTCGACAAGAACATCGCTGTTCTCGATGAGCCGCCGGGCAGCGGCCAGCGCATCGGGGTGCTTCATGTCAAGCGTGGCGCTGCGCTTGGAACGGTTCCATACGAAGTAGTAGGGGAAGTCGGGCGAGTTGACGAGCGTGGAGCGCTCCTCGCTCTGAACCCGGATGACGTCCGCGCCCAGATCGCCGAGCAGTCGGGTGGCCGACGGCCCTGCCAGCACCCAGGTGAAGTCGGCAACCCTGATGCCGTCGAGCGGTCGGCGGTCCCGCGTCCCATCGTCCGATTCGTCATCCGGACGGCTGCTGGCGCCATTGCTCGAAGCGGCCCATCCCACCAAGATCTCCTCCAGCGGCGTGTCTTCCGCCGCCGGCGGGCGCGGCGGCACCGTCCCGGCGCGGCCGGTGTCACTCCATCGGACGAAGCGCGCCGGCATCGTGACGTTGGCCGGTTCTGAGGTGACAACGGCGGCGCCATTCGTCGATGGCCCTGTTTCGGGCAGACCGGCCGGCTCGACGTCGGCGAAGAAGCCGCGGTGGGCGAACTGGGGATTCGCGCACACCTCGGCAATGTTCAGCACGCCGCCGAACGCGACGTGGCGCTCCTGTGCTTCCCACCACACCTCACGGGCGTCACGTGGCGCGATCCAGCGGCGGACGGCATTCATGACCTCGACCACGTCCATCAGCACTTCGGCGGGGTCGGTGCCGAGCCAGCGAGCGGCGTCGTCGGATCCGGTTTCAATCATCCACTCGAACAGCAGATCGGGCATCGGCGTCGGCGTGATCATGACGTGCCCGCCGTCGCCGCCGTCACATGCAGCGAGGTCGTACGCGCCGAGCCAGTGCAAAGCGCCTTGGCGAGGCGCGACCTTTGGCAGCGGCAGCAAATCGTCAAAGAAGTACTGCATGAACAGGTTCTCGATCGACCCGGTGACCGTCTCGTGAATCGACAGGTCCACGTGCGCACCGCGGCCTGTGCTGCGCGCGGCGAGAGACGCAGACATCCCCGCAATTGCTGCGACGAAGCCTGCGTAGTTGTACGCCTGACGTCCCCACACGTTGAGCGGTCGGTCTGCCAGCCCCGTGAGCGCCATCATCCCGCCCATGGCCGCGGCGACCAGATCGGAGCCGAGCCAATGCGCCCGCGGCCCCGTGCGCCCGAACGGCGTGATCGACACCTGTGCTAGCGCCGGATTCGTCGTCAACAGGTCGGCGTGGTCAATCCCGAGTTCGGCCAGTCGCCCCGGCCGCTCGGTCTCGATCACCAGATCGGCAGCCGACGCCAGCTCCCGGTACCCCGCACGTCCGTCTTCGGTTCCCAAATCAAGGCGGAGCCGCCGCTTGCCGCCGTCGTACCACCAGTCAGCCACGCCCCCGAGTGCTGCAGCGGTCGGGTTCGTCAGCGCCAGGCCGGGCGCCGCCTTCGTGGCTACACGCACCACATCGGCGCCCATCTCCACGAGCAGCTTCGTCGCGAACCGCCCCGAGTCGTCCGTCAGGTCGACGACGCGCAGGCCCGAAAGCGCCCCCTGAGCCGCCGATGGCTCCTGACTTTGATGCGGGGCGGGCTGGCTCATGACGGCCCGAAGCTAGCCCCCACCGATGCGCCAGACGTTGGCGTGCGGGACTCGTCTGAGGGGTGCGGCGCCGAAGCTTGCCCGCAGCTAGCCGGCGGCGGCGGCCATGAAATTTCGGTAAAGCTGCTCGGCGTCGGTGGCGAAGCCGTTCATGGCGCCGTCGGCGTCAGCAGCGAGGGCATCGAGCGAGCCAGGGCCGAGGGTTGACTCCAAGGCGTTGCGGTAGGCCTCGATCTCGCCCCAGTTACGCACCGTGTCGTCCTCCACCTCGACGTGATACTGCATCGACCATGCCCGGGATCCCACCCGCATGGCCTGCACCCGGCACTCCGGGGAACCGGCCAGCACCACCGCGTCGTCGGGAGGCTGGGCTACCTGCACCGAATGCCACTGCAGGGCGTACTGGCGATCGCCCATCTGGTGAAAGATCGGGTCGTCGCGGCCTTCCGGGGTGAGATCCACGGCCAGCACGCCGATCTCAGGCGGGCGCTGAGGGCCGCAGGTTCCTCCGAGGGCGTCGGCCAGCAGTTGGTGCCCCAGGCACAGCCCCAGGAAGGGACGCTCCAGCTCGCGCACCCAGCGACGTATGGCCTGCTTCTCGGGCACCAGCCACGGGTGCTCCTCCACGTCCCAAACGTCCATCGGGCCGCCCATCACCCACATGGCGTCGAAGTCCTCCAACGGTGGGATGGATTCGCCCTCGTCGAGCTCCACCGCAGTCCACTCGACGCCGTCGGCCCGCAGGAAGTCACGCAGGCGGCCCGGATGCTCGCAGTCGATGTGCTGGAGTACGAGAAGTCGCATCGTCCCTGTTGCTATCACGCCTCGCTGCCGCCGCGAACACCCGCGGCGGCGATGGGTCTGCGAGCGACTCAGGGCGTGGTGCAGAGCCCGGCGAGGCTGCCGATCGCGGTGTCGCGGCGCGGCTGGCGAACCTCGTGCTCGTCGTAGCCGTTGGTGGTGTAGCCGAACGACAGCTCGGTAGCCGGATCGGCCCAGGCCAGCTGCCCGCCGGCGCCGTTGTGGCCGAAGGCCATCGGCGACACCGTGCGGCCCAGCCCGCGCATGTTCGACATCCCGTCGTCTCCCGCCAAGAAGAGCCCGATCGAGCGGTTGGCGGGCATGCCCATCGGGTCGGGCAGCGTGTTGCGCACCTCACCGGTGCCGATCGCCAGCATCTCGGGGTCCCACAATTCATCGGGGTTGTGCAGCAGGCCTTGGTAGAAGAGCGCAAGGTCGGCCGCGGTGCCGAATCCCCCGCCACCAGGCACGCCGACTTCGCGCACCGACGGCTCGTTGAAACGCAGGATCGCCTCGTTGGTGACCTCGGTCATCGGCAGCTCGCGCACGCCGAAGGTCGCTTCGAGCTCGTCAGGGGTGGCTGGCTCGCCCACGAGGATCAGCTCGGCGATGCCGTCCTGATCGTCGAGGGCCAAGCCCAGCAGGCGGGGCAAACCCAACGGCCCAGTGACCCGGCTGTGCACCTCGTCACGGAAGTCGTTGCCGGTGACCGCGTTGATGATCTCAGCAAGGACCCAGTGCGCCGAGGTGGGGTGGTACTCGTACCTGGTGCCGGGCTCCCAATTCAGCCGCCAATTCGCCATGGCTTCAAGCCGCGACTGCGAGGTATCCCAGCGCGGGGGCTTCAGCGGAGCATGCGGGAAGCCTGACATGTGAAGCATCACCTGTTCGACGGTGATGCGATCCTTGCCGTTCTCGCCGAACGGCGGCACGTAGCTCGCAGCCGTGGCGTCCAGCTCGACGGCGCCTTCGCTGATGAGCTGCCACATCGTGGAGGCCACGAACGGCTTGGTGGCCGAGAAGATGCAGTATCGGGTGTCATCGGTGGCGTCGCCGTAGGTGGCCTGCGCCACGATCTCGCCTTCGAAGCCGACAGCGACACCGCAGCTCGGCAGCAGGCCCGATTCGATCTCGCGTTGGCAGCGCTCGAACAGCGCGTCAATGCGCGATTGCTGGATGGTTCCGTTGGACGATGTCGAAGTGCTCACGGCCTTGGCCTAGCACCCGCGGCTACCGTCTCGCGCGATTCGGGGATCGCTAGAGCACGAGGGGAACCCAATGAGCGACGACACGACAAACAACGAAACGATCGAGTTCGGGCTGGCGATTCGGCGCAGCGACGACATCGCAGATCAGGCCCGAGAGATCGAGGCACTCGGCTACGACTACGCCACCACCGGCGAGCACGTGTTCTTCCATGTGCCCACCTCCAACGCCTTCATCTCGCTGGCGGTCGCGGCGGGTGCCACCACGACGCTCAAGCTGATGTCGTCGATCACGCTCATCCCGCTGTACCCGGCGGCGCTGTGCGCCAAGCTGAGCGCGGCGCTGGATGTGGCCTCGGGAGGGCGATTCCATCTCGGCGTGGGAGTCGGCGGCGAGATGCCGTCGGAATTCGAAGCCTGCGGCGTGCCGGTGCGCGAACGAGGTGCCCGCACGAACGAGGCGCTTGAGATCATCCAGCGGCTGTGGACCGAGGACAATGTGACCTTCGAGGGCCGCTTCAACACGCTGTCGGGCGTGACGCTGGCGCCCAAACCGGCCTCGCCGCCGCCGATCTGGGTGTCGGGCCGCCAAGACGCGGCGTGGAAACGGACGGCTCGTTACGGCGACGGCTGGCTTCCGTACATGTACACGCCCGAGCGTTTGGCCCAGTCGATCGAGGCAATTGCGGGATACCGCGAGGACGAGGGCAACCCCACACCGGTGAAATCTGGCATGTTCGTATTCTTCTGCTGCCACGAGGACAACGACACCGCCGTCGAGTACGCCGCCGAACGCCTGTCCAAGCAGTACGCCCAGGACTTCTCCCAGCTCGTGCACAAGTTCGCCATTGCCGGCGACCCGGACCGCTGCGTCGCTCGACTGCGCGAGTACATCGATGCCGGGGCGCGCACCGTCGTGCTCAGCGCCGCCTCCCCGATGCACTACATAGAGGAGAGCGAGCGCTTCATGGCCGCTGAAGTGCTTCCGCGGATCCGCGGCCAGTAGCAGGCCTCCCCAAGAGGCAGGAGTGAAGATCGCATGACGGCAAAACGCTTCTTCGAGACGATGCTGGAGGCCAGGCACATCGACGAGTGGACGGCGTCTGGCGCGTGGTCGAACCAACTGCTCGACGAACGCATCTTGCGGTGGTCTGCCGAGCTCCCCGACAGTCCCGTCATCACCGACCGCTTCGGCACCATGACCTGGGGCGAGTTCGGCGAGGAGGTGGATGCCGTGAGCCGGGGCCTGCTCGAGCTCGGCGTGCGAGGGGGCATGGTCGTGCAGCTGCAGCTGCCGAATTGGCGCCACTTCGTCGTCGCAGCCCAAGCGTGCGAGCGCATCGGCGCCGTGGTGAACCCCGTAGCGCCGATCTTCCGGCACAACGAGGTCTCCGTGATGAGCGAGCTCGGGCGCCCCGTGCTCGTCATAACAGCCGACAGCTATCGGGGCTTCGAGCTCGGCAAGATGCACGCCGAGCTGCGTGAGCGGTGCCACTGGGTGACCGAGCTGGTGATCGTGCCCAGCCCGGCGCCCGATGCAAGTGCCAACGCCGAGCCCGACCTGCCCGCCGACGCGATGTCGTGGCAGGACCTCGTCGAGGAAGGCCAGTTCTCGTCGTACGACCGGGCGGCTGTGGATCTGCTGCGGCCGGGGCCGAACGACGTGTGCGAGGTGATGTTCACCTCGGGCACCACGGGGATGCCCAAGGGCGTGATGCACACCCACAACATCCTCGGGGTGCCGGTGGACGTGTTTTTGGACAGGGTGTGCGCGGGCCTCGAACCCCATCCCGGCGCCGGCGCACCGCAGGCCTTTGTCGGCCACATGGCCTCCACGCTGGGCCATCAAACCGGCTACCTGTACGGGATGCGGCTGCCGCTGCACACCGGCGGGCACGTCGTGATGCAAGACGTGTGGGACCCGATCGAGTTCGTCGGCCTGATCGAGAAACACCGCATCCAGCTATCGATGGGTGCGACGCCATTCCTGGCCGACGTGCTGGCCGTCGACGGGCTGGCCGAACGGGACCTGACCTCTTTCAAGCGATTCCTGTGCGCGGGCGCCGCGATCCCGCGCCCGGTGCTCGAGCGTGCCGCCGATCTGCTGCCGGACTGCACCGTCATGCCGGGCTGGGGCATGACCGAATGCGGCCTGCTGACGGTGGGCATGCCTGACGATCCGCTGGAGCGCCGCCTGACCGACGGGCGAGCAGTGCGCGACAACGAAGTGCGCGTCGTCGACGAGGCCGGGGCGCCTGTCCTGGGTGCCGAAGGCGACTTGCAGTGCCACGGCACGTCATTGTTCGCCGGTTACATGGCGGGCCGGGAGTTCACCGCGCAGCACTGGACCGACGGCTGGTTCGACACGGGCGACCGGGCGATCATGGACGCCGACGGCTACATCAGCATCGCCGGGCGCAGCAAAGACCTCGTGATCCGTGGCGGCGAGAACGTTCCCGTCAAGGAGATTGAGGATGTGCTGATGCGCCACCGGGCGGTGGGTGTGGCGGCCATCGTCGCCAAGCCCCATGAGCGGCTCGGTGAGATCGGCTGCGCGTTCGTGCAAGCCGTCGGCGAAGCGCCGACGCTGGCTGATCTCACAGCATTCTTGGACGAACAACAGGTCACACGACAGTTCTGGCCCGAAGACCTCGTCATCGTCGACGAGTTCCCGATGACGCCCAGCGGAAAGATCCAGAAGTACCGCCTGCGCGAGAGATTCGACGAGGCGTAAGGGCCGGCTGGCCCAATGGCCAGCTGGCGCTACGGGGCGGGCAGTCCGTCAGTGGTGTACGTCACCTTTGGATCCCACAGCAGCCAATCGCTGATGCCGAGATCTGCTGCGGCGTCGATCTGGGCGCGGACTTCGGTGGGGCCATAGGCGACACGCATCGAGAAATCTTGCAGCCACGGCACGACGGCGGTGTTGGTGCCTGCAAGCACGTCCTGGAAGTCGGCCAACGAGGCGTAGGTGATGTCGTAGGGCTGCGCTTCAGGGTGCGATACGCCGTACTCGCCGCGCCCCCAGTGCGACGGGTACACCATCGGCGCCACGTAGTCGACGTGGTCGGACATCGCCCCGATGTCCTGTGCGATGAACTGGCCCCGTCGAGCCGCGATGCCGAACACTGACACTCCGTGGAACACCTGCGCCTCGCGCAGCATCTTCCCGGACTCGGCCAGGAAACTGACGATGATGGGCGACGGATCGCCGCCGTCCCATCCTGGGATCCGCATGCCGGCAAGATCGCCCTCGGGGCGGCGCATGTAGTCCCACAGGATGTCGTCGATGCCCGCAGCTGCTGCTTCGGCAGCGATGTCGAGGTTGTACCGCCGCACGACCGGGTGATTGAAGTTGGTGAAGCCGTTGTAGGTCGACAGCAGCGGCCGACCATCAGGGGTTTGCAGCACCCAATCGAGGTTGCCGGTGCTGACCGCGTAGCGGGTGAGCGCCGGGTCGTTGAACGCCACGATGCGGCCGATCACTCGCACGCCCATGTCGTGCAATTCGTCGATAGCAGTGCGGAGGTCGAACAGCTCCTTTGAGGAACCCACCTGGCGGGCCAGCGGAATGGACGTCGTGTGGCCGATGTGACCGCTCTCGTCCTTGAGGTCGAGCTGAACGGTGTTGATCCGTCCCTGCTCGATGAGGTCCACGATGCCCGAGCGCAAGCCGTCGTGATCCCACGCTGCGGCGCTGACATGCACGCCGGTGGTGTGCGGGTAGCCGATCGGCACGATGATGTCGAATTCAGTGGCGTTGCCAGCGGCGTCGACGGCTCGCACCGGCAGAGGCCCGCCGGGCGGGCCAGGCAGCGTGAGACTGAATGAACCCGTGGAGGTGTCGAGCACCTGGTTGCCGATCTGCAGCGACACTCCCGCCTCGATGGGCGCCGCGAGCACCAGCGGCTCGTCGAGCGCCACCGGATCGTGAACCTCGGGCAGATCGACCACAGGCGGCGTGCCGTCCACGGTGAATGAGATCGCTGCGCGCTCAGTGCCGAAGAATCGCCGGTTGACATCCAGCGTGACCTCGTGGAAACCCTCGGTCAGTCCCGGTACCTGCCACACAATGCGGTTCTCGTACCTCTGCACACCACTGACCGGCAGCCCGTCGAGCAGCATCTGGGCGGTGGCGAGATCACCGCCGCTCACCGCGAACTCCAGCGCCGAGCCTTGGAGCTCGCCTGGTTGCAGGAAGGAACCGGCGGTGATGCCCGAGACGGAAATCTCGGTCACACGAAGTGCTCCCACGGCCACCAACCCGACGCCGATCGTCGCCGCCAGCAGGACGATCACCGCGATCGCTCGGCCACCGCGCCGACGCTGACGAGGATGCCCCACGGCACTGATGACGGCGCGATCAGCCACTCGGCGCGCACGTCGACTCAGGCCATCGGCGTACAGCGGCGCCTCGGTCTTGGGTGGCCGCCACGGAAAGCCCCAGCCTTCTGCAGGATCCGTGACCGGTGGCGCCTCGAAGCCCTCAGGCAGAGCAGCAAGGTCGTTGCCCACGAGCGACGGTCCGACCTCGAGCCCGTGCGGCGTCAGCGCCCATCGAGCACCTCGCAGTCCCGGCACCGATCCTGCAGGGGTCGCGATGCCGGAATGCTGCAACGTGCCCAGCGAGGCCTGCACGGCCTGGCTGTTCAGCGCTACGGCCGCGCCGATCTCACCGATCTCAGCCGATCCCCCGCGGATCAGCAGCTCCCGCAGAATTCGCCTGTCGGCAGGCGCCAACAACGGCATTCAAGCGATTGTATTGATGCCGGTGCTCAGCGTTCGGTCAGGGATGGAACGTCAACCAAGCGTCGCCTGTGCGGGATGGCGCGCCGTGACGACCGTGGTGATGCCGCCACGCACAAGCCAGCGGGTCTCCACCGTGGCCTGTTTCGGTGCGATCGAGTTGACAAGGTCGTCAAGAATCCGGTTGGTCACGGCCTCGTGGTGGACAGGCTCGTCGCGGTAGCTCCACAGGTACATCTTGAGCGACTTCAGTTCGACGATCTGTCGATCCGGGATATACGCGATCTCGACGGTGGCGAAGTCGGGCTGGCCCGTAACGGGGCACACGCAGGTCAGCTCCGGCGTCGTGGCGCGCACCTCGTAGTCGCGCTCGGGATACGGATCGTCGAGGGCGATGAGGTCTTTGGATGGTTCGCTCGGCATGGCTGTTCTCCTGGAGCTTGTTGCCGTTCAGCCGGTCGCGGCAATGCTGGTGCCGGTCGGCCGGGCATGCGCCGGCGCACCGCTCACATGGACAGTGTGGCGTGAGGCCTGTTTTCGGCGAGGCCCAGCGGCGTGACGGCCACGAACACGGTGCGTTCGAAGAATTCGGTCAGGTTGCGGGCGTTGGTGTAACTCATGGCGCTGCGTAGCCCGGCCATGAGTTCGCCGATCAGCTTGCCGGCCGCGCCCCGGTACGGGACCGTGCCCTCGACGCCTTCGGGTGCACGCTGCTCGAAGTATTCGTCGTCGATTTCTTCGCCGTGCCGAACGGCGCGCGCCTCGATCGCTTCGAAGCTCGCCATGCCTCGAATGCGCTTGCGCAGACCGTGCGGACCCTGCTCGACCTCGCCGGGGCTTTCCTTGGTGCCTGCCAGCATGCTGCCGATCATGACCGTGGCAGCGCCGACGGCGAGTGCCTTTGCGATGTCGCCCGACGTGCGGATACCGCCGTCTGCGATGACGGGCAGGTCGAGTCCGGCTTCGGCCAGGCCCGCCACGACGCTGTCGGTGGCGCTCAGCTGCGGGACGCCCACCCCGGCCACGAGGCGAGTGGTGCACACTCCGCCAGGGCCGACGCCGACCTTGATCGCATCTGCGCCGGCTTCGGCCATGTCAATGGCGCCGTAGGAAGTGGCGACGTTGCCAGCGATGACGTCGGTGTCGCCGAAGTGGTCCTTCAGGCGGCGAACCCCGTCGATTGCGTGGTCGGCGTGACCGTGGGCGATGTCGAGTACCAGCACATCGACCGATGCGGCAACGAGCGCCTTGGCCCGGTCGAGCATGTCGTGGTCGGTGCCAACAGCAGCACCGACGGTCAGCGTCCCGTCGTCGACTTCCTTCACCGCGGCAATCTGGGCGGCCTGCGAGCGGATCGGCATGAAGCGGTGCACGATGCCCGCACCGCCGAGACGCGCCATCGTGATCGCCATCTCGTGCTCGCAGACGGTGTCCATGTTCGCCGCGATGACCGGCAGGTCGAGTTCGATGTTACGAGACAGACGGGTGCGCACCGAGACATCGCTGCGTGAGCGAATCGACGATCGCTGAGGAACGATCAGCACGTCGTCGAAGGTGAGTCCGGTGCTCAGGTTGTGCAGCTTCATGAATGACTTCTCGGCAGGACTTCTCAGCAGCGGCTTGTGGACAGTGTCTTCGCGGCTTGGCGGCGCTGTGGGCGCGAGCCGTTGCGGCGAGCCGCAACGGCTCTTCGCGACACTCAGACGCTACCGTGACCCGCCATGACCGCCCGGCGCAAAACGTTTCTGACGGTCGCAATTCTGCTGTTGATCGTCGCTGCGGCCGTGGCGGTCGGCGTCTGGCGAGTCCTTGGCTCCGCGCCCGAAGAAGTGAGCCTCGACGAGGCTGTCGAGGTCGCCCAGCAGGCACAAGCAGACGAGCCGGCGGCGGATGCTGAGACGGCATCGGCATCGGCACCGGCATCGGATGAGGCGCAGAGCAGCGACAGTGAGTCGAGCCCCGATGCTCCCGCGACCGATGCTCCCGCGGTCGCGGTCGCGGGCGTCGACGGCAGCTGGGAAGTCGATGCCGAAACGGGAACGTTCACCCTCGAAGATGCCACTGGCTCGTTCGTCGGTTTTCGGGTCAACGAAGAGCTGGCGCGCATCGGCGAGTTCACCGCTGTGGGCCGTACGGGCGCTGTCAGCGGGACGATGGAGATCGTCGGCCAACGCGTGACGGCAACCGAGATCGTGGTCGACCTCACCACGCTGAAGACCGACGATTCGCGTCGTGACCAAGCGGTGCAACGAGCTCTGCGCACCCCCCAGAACCCGACGGCGACCTTCGCTCTCACCGATGAACTGGACATCGAAGGTGCAGCCGCGGGCGGCGTCGCCGTTGCGACGAGCGCACCGGGCGATCTGACTGTGAACGGCATCACTTTGCCGGTGGTCATCGACATCGAGGCGCAACTCGTGGGGGATCTCATCGTGGTCGTGGGCTCCGTCGAGATTGTGTTCGCTGACTTCGACGTCTCCATCCCGCAGGTCCCCATCGTCCTCTCCGCCGAGGACCACGGAACCATGGAGTTCCGGCTCCTGTTCCGGAGGGCTGGCTGATACTTCCTGGTAGAACCGTCATTAGGCTTTCGAGATGGAGTGAGGTAGTCGCAATCGCCGCGCTTGGGTGCGGGGGTTGCGACCAGCGTGGGCGACGCGAGTCCGTGGGCGAAGCCGACGGCAGAGGTGGTCAACCGGTCCGCTGCCTCAGATGAGACCTCGGTCGGATAGGCAGCAGATCATGAGGACCCTGAAGACGCGCCGACCGGAGCCTTGGGGCGAGCAGCCGTGAGCGCAGTGAACAAGCGCGGAAGCAATCCTGTCTGCCAACGAGACACCCCAACCTCGGGGGGGGGGGTCCTCGAAGGTCGTCAGCTGGAGAAATCGAAGCTAGCGGCGGGCGTTCTTCGCGGCCGGCTTCGGGGCGACTCAACCTGGTTCAGCGCGCCAGAGGTGGCGGCCTGTGGCGGTCGGTTGTGGCGTGCCTGGTCGTCGAGGGCCAAGCCATCGCGCCCGGGAGTCACCTGCGCCACACCGTGACCGATGTCAGCCCCGGAGACAACATCATAATATCGCTCGGAGACGCCAACGAGATCGCTGTCTATGTGCTGCACTGCATCCACGAGGACTTCCCAATGGTGATGACAGTGCTCGATTCGAATCCAGCGGCTACTACCGAATTGATGTCTTTAGTTGCCTCTCGCAGGCGAGGTGCCGCCCACCATTACCTGATGATTATCAATAAGGACATGGTTCCGCTGTTCTACCGCCGCATCGCGAACACTGACGTCAGACAGTTCCAGTATCATCCGGAAGGGATATATGGCTCTACGCAACCAAGCTGGGACGTCGGGTTCTGATTGGTGTGACGGCTTGAGTTTGGCATGCCCTGCGGCCGGCGGCGAGCAGGATGCGCAGTCGGTAGTTGCGGAGGTTGCGGAAGCCTCGTGCTGATCGTTTGACGTCTTTGATTCGTGCGTTGGCTGCTTCGGTGCGGGCGTTGCTGGTGCGGGTTCGCACGGCGGTTCCGATTTCGGTGTGCCAGCGGCGCAGCGTGCGGGCCAGGGTGGCGAGCTCGGGCGGGGCGTTGGGGTGTGCGCACCAGGCGATCGCTTCGTTGAGATGCTGTTGCGCGTCGAGGGGATCGTCGGCGCGGAAGATGTCGCGGACGTGTTCTTTGGCGACCCAGCACTCGCGGATCTCGTCTGCGGGGTCGGCTGCGTCGAGCGCGGCGAGCATCTTGTCCCACCCGGCGGCGTCGAGCCGTTCGGCGCCCATCAGCAGCAGCTTGCGAGCGTGGTAGAGCGGGTCGCCTTTGCGGCCTCGGTGCCCGGTGGTCTCGTTGTGGACGCGTCGGCGGGCGCCGTCGAGCGCCTGGTTCGCGAGGCGCACGATCCCGAACGCGTCGGCTGCGATGTTCACGCTGTCGCTCAGGTGCGTGTCGCGGCGTGCGCGTGCGATGCCGCTGCGGTAGCCCTCGTGGGGGTCACAGCACACGACCTCGATGCCTGCGAGCCATTCCGGGGGCCGCGACGCGAGCCATCTGCCCACCTCAGCGGCATCGCGGCCGTCGAAGACGTCGAGCACCTGCCCGGTCGCGGCATCGACAGCGGCGGACACACAGCGGCGGCGGCGGCCCCGCCCAGCGGAGCCCGTCACGGTCTCGTCGAGCCCCAGCCGCGCCGCCGGACCCACCCGTTCCGGGTCGTCGGCGACCTGCTGGGCAGCGTCACCGACCGAGGACCACACCGTGGCCCACGCGACCCCCAGCCGACGCGCCGCCGACGCAACGGTGCCCTCCACCGCCGCGAGACGGCCCACAGCCCACTGCGCGGCCCGGCGGGCCGGCACCCGCCGAGGACCCGCCAGCTCGCACTCCTCGGTCCGTGTCCGCACCTCGCACTCGACCCTCGGGCACCACCAGATGCGCTTGCGCCACCGCACCTCGCACCCGGCGCCGCCCGCGCCCGGAGCGTCGCGCAGCCGCACCTCCCGGCGGCCCTTGGACCGCGCCCGCGCACCGCACGCACCGCACAACACCGCCTGCGCGTCGGGCGTCTGCACCCACACCACGATCTCGCCGCCCTCGACGCGAACCCGCGTGATCTCCACGCGATCCGCGCCCAGCAACACCACAGAACTAACTTCAACCACCAGGGGCCTCCCGAGTCTTGGACTGTTCAACGAGTCACAAGAATCGGCGAGGCCCCTCCCTCAACGGTGGACCCTCACATCACCCAAGTCCCAGCTTCGATGAGAAGAGCCGGATATATCCGTACAGCTACTTCCAACTGCACGAGTTATTGCCCGCCGATCGGTTTGGCCACCGCGAAGGCACGTTTGAGCTTGTCGTGCTTGACGCGAATTTTGATGTGGTCGATCGGATCAACACGATTCCGGACATTGCCAATCACATCACCGTTCACGACGTGGTAATCAAACCCAACGGCAACTACATGCTTATCTCGTACTCGTTGGCAACTCGCGACCTCAGCGGGGTGACCGGCGCCCGCCTCGACCGCGTCCCTCGGCGCCTCACAGACAACGAACCGGTCCGAGACAGCGTGGTTACTGAGATCACTCCCGAAGGCACCTTGGTGCATCAATGGTCAACGGAGAACAATCTGCACATCCAGGACTGCCTGCGAGTCGCGCCGTTGACCGATCGTGCCTGGGAGTACGCGCACATCAATCGAGTTCAGGCGCTTCCTTCCGACGACATCTTGGTGTCATTGAGGCATTGCTCCCAAGTGTTCCGGATAGATCTCGAAACAGGCGACACTGTGTGGAGGATTGGCAAGTCAAGTTCAGGTGACAGCGCATATCTGGCTGATTCGCTCTCGATCGTGGACGACCCGTACGGAGAATTCTGCGGCCAGCATGGCGCGACGCTGTTCGACGACGGCACCCTCTTCATGTTGGACAACGGTTCCCCGTGCTGGGAGGATGCTGCGACGGGCGTTTCTGATCGGCTTGACGAACGGGTGACTCGAGCAGTCGAGTACACGATTGATACCACCGCCAAGACCGCCACGTTCCAGCGCCACCACTCATACGGCAACGCGTTCGACACGGTGAACCGTGCGCGCGGCTGGGTCGACAAGCTTGACGGCGGCAATTGGTTCATCACCTGGGGAATCGGTCGACTCGAGGCGGATCCGAACCGCGGCTATGAGCAAAACGCCAATATCACAGAGGTAGACCCAGCCACCAATACGGAGTTGCTGTCGGTGCGCATCAGCGGCGATGGGGTCAGGCAGAACGAGTGGATCCACCCTGTGCCTGCGAGCGCGGTGACCTTCAATACGTCCGATGAGACGCCGCCGACACCTATCGCGATGAAGCTGGACGGCATCAACCTGGTGATCGAGTTCGACGAGCCAGTGGACACGGCGGTGCCTCTGGTGGCGTCGGATTTCACGGTGATGGCGGGCAGCGCGGAGTCCCAGCTCACCGGTACACCGCAGGTATCGGGAGTCGAAGTGCAGCTCACTCTGACGTCGGCAGCGGACGACGAAGTGACGGTGAGCTATAGCGGCACTGCATTGCAGGATTTCGCGCACACTCCCAACAGTGTTGCCCCGTTCGGGCCGCTCCGAGAGGTGCCGGACACGCCACGGATCACCATCGCGCCGGGCGCGGCGATCGCCGAGGGCGACAACGCCAAGTTCACGTTGACACGAACCAATTCCAGCAACAGTCCGCTCTCCAGCGCGCTGACCGTGCGGGTCCAGGTCACCGCGACTGGGTCGACGCTGAACGGCCCCGCGCCCACCACCGTCACCTTCGCCGGGGGCAGCTACACCGCGGACCTCGACGTGGCAACGATCAACGACACCGTCGTCGAGAGCGACGCCGAGGTGACTGCGCTGGTGCTCGGCGGCACCGCCAACGCGGTGACCGTGACTGTGCTCGACAACGACACCGCTGCCTTCGGCGTCTCCGCAACCGCCACCGTGGTCAACGAGGGCGGCGCGGTCAACGTCATCGTCGATACCGGCGGCGTCACGTTCGCCGAGCCCCAGACCCTCACACTGGCCATAGACGGAACAGCCACCCCCGCAGTGGACTTCACGATCACCCACAACAACAGCCGGAACCTGACATCAACGCTCAGCACGATCCTCCCGGCCGGCGCCCGCTCGGCGCGCCTCAAGCTGTCGGCGTTGGCCGACCGCGAAACCGACCCCGACGAGACCGTCGAATTGTCGGTCGACCACGAATCCATCACAATCGGCACCGCGGACATCACCATCATCGACAAAATCGCGCAGGTCGTCACCGGCGGTGGCGGTGGTGGCGGCGGCGGTGGGGGCGGCGGCGGCGGCGGCGGCGGCGGAGTTGTGGAGAGCACTGCAGTGGTGTTTGTGGCGAATGGGTGGAGTCCGGCTGATATCGGTGTGGCGGCTGCGTTGTCGGCTCGGACGCCGGACTCGGCGGTGGCCTACACCACGGGAGATCATCTGTCGGTCGCGACCGCTGCGCTGTTGACGGAGTATCTGCCTGCGAGCGTGGTGATCGTCGGCGGGGAGGCAGCGGTGTCGGCCCGATCCGAGGCCGAAATCGGCCGGGCGTCCTCCAACGGCTCGGTCGAGCGGATCGTGGGGGCGACCCGCGTCGACACCGCAGCTATCGCGGCGCGGCGCATCCTGGCCGGCGAGGCAGCGGACGCGGCGGGCGGGGTGACGCTGGTGGTGGCGAACGGGTGGAGTCCCGCCGACATCGGCGTCGCTGCGGCGCTGTCCGCGCGAACAGCAGGCTCGGCGGTGCTGTACACCGCAGCGAGCACACTGCCAGCGGCATCGCTCGCGGTGCTCGAAGACCACCCGCCCGGCCGCGTCATCATCGTGGGGGGAACCGCCGCGGTCTCCTCCGACGTCGAGGACGCGATCCGTGTGGCTGTGCCGGCGGCATCGGTGACGCGCATGAGCGGCGCGGACCGCAGCGTGACCGCGGCGGGTGTCGCGACAGTCGTGTTCGCGGCGCTGTCCCCAGACGGCACCGCCCCGGTGCTGGTGCTCGCGAACGGTTGGAGTCCTCCCGACATCGGCGCCGCCGCGGCGCTGTCCGCGCGCACCCCGAACTCCGCTGTCGCGTTCATGTCAGCATCCGGGCTGCCCACAGCCACTGCTGCGCTGCTGCGCGCTGTCAATCCCGACCGCGTCGTGCTCGTCGGAGGCAGCGCAGCCATCACACCCGCCACCGAGACCTCCATCAGACAAACAGTGCCTGCCGCACTCGTGCGGCGTTACACCGGTGCCACACGCAGCCACACCGCCGCCGCGGTCGCACGCCGAACCCTCCCACGCCCCTGACCGCCCGCCCACTTGCCGCTTTGACAAGGGAGCGTCAGACAAGCCTCCGAGGGACGACGGGTGCGTCGTTTTGGCGGGTCAGGCATGATGTGGCGCCGATCCGGCCAAACGAAGGAGCACCCATGGCGACCCTCTCAGCTGAACCACTTTCCAAGTCCTACGCGACCGTCAATGGCAAGCGGATGGCGTATCACGATTCCGGCAGCGGTGACGCAGTGGTGTTCCTGCACGGCAACCCGACGTCGTCGTACCTGTGGCGCAACATCGTTCCCCATGTGAGCCCGCTGGCCCGCGTCGTCGTCCCGGACCTGATCGGCCAGGGCGACTCGGACAAGCTCGACGACACCGGCCCCGGCTCGTACCGCTTTGTCGAGCACCGTGAGTACCTCGACGGGCTGCTCGACCAGCTCGATCTGGACGACAGCATCACGTTCGTGATCCACGACTGGGGCTCGGCGCTGGGCTTCGACTGGGCGAACCGCCACCGCAACCGCGTGGCTGGCCTTGTCTACATGGAGGCCATCGTGTGCCCCATGACCTGGGACGAATGGCCCGACGCCGCTGCGCGAATATTTCAGGGCTTCCGCTCCCCCGCCGGCGAGGAGATGGTCATCACCAAGAACCTCTTCGTCGAGGCTGTGCTGCCCGGCTCGATCCAGCGCAAGCTGACCGATGATGAGATGAACGAATACCGCCGCCCATTCGTCGAGCCCGAACATCGGCGCCCGACGCTGACCTGGCCCCGGCAGATCCCGATCGAGGGCGAGCCCGCCGATGTGGTCGAGATCGTGACCGACTACGGCAATTGGCTGTCGAACTCAGATGTGCCGAAACTGTTGATAAATGCCGACCCCGGTGCGATCCTGAACGGCCCGCAGCTGGAGTTCTGCCGCGCATGGCCGAACCAGACCGAGGTGACCGTGGTGGGCAACCACTTCTGCCAAGAGGACAGCCCCGACGAGATCGGCCAAGCCATCGCAGACTGGCTGCAATCCCGCTAGCCAGCGGCCCAATGACAACCGACGCCAATCCCGCGGCTCAATCAGCACAGCCGCTGATCCAGCGGTTCGAGCAGAACACTCGCTGATTCGGCGGTTCGGTCAGGTACGGCGCTAGCTCACGAGCTCAGGCCCACTGCCTGGCGGGCTCGGGCCTCGCGCTGCTTGCGCTCGATCTGTTCGCGCTTCTCCACCGGCGTCTGGTTGGTGATCAGCTGGTAGATGTCGGTGTCGATGTCTTCGAGGAGCACATCGCCGGCCAGCACGGCTGACTTCCAGTCCTGATGCTCGGCGTCGCGCTCGTGGAATTCGCCCATCACCTCGTCGGCAAACAGCTCCAGGCTGGAGCAGATGTCGGCGTGGGTGTTCTTGCCGGCTTGGTTCAGCAGGATGATCTGGTCGACGTGAGCCTCCTCGTACATCTTCAGCTTCTGGCGAATCGTGTCGGGTGAGCCCACGAGTCCGACGTTGTTGCTGGCCTTTTGCCCCTTGGGGGATTTCTTCCACTCCAAGTACTCGTCCCACAAGTTCACCGAGCCAGGCTCGACGGGGCCGTGGGTGTTGTAGAAGACCAGCGAGAACTGGAAGAAGGTCCAGCCTTCGGCCTTGGCTTGAGCTTCCTCGTCGGACGGCGCGCACATGAACGGGCTGACGATGGCCACGCCCGGATTGGTCTGGTAGTCGCAGAGCAAGTCGAGGTGGTTGAGGTAGTTGAGGTAGTAGGCGTTCACCCAGGCCCGGGCGGCATCGGCCGACACGAACGAGAAACCCAGCGCTCCCATGCCGCGCTGTGCCGCCATGACGATGGTGTCGAGCTGGCTGCATGCCACCCACAGCGGCGGGTGGGGCTTCTGGTACGGCTTGGGCACCACGTTGCGGGCGGGGAACTTGAAGAGGTCGCCGTCGTAGGTGTGGTTGACCGTGCTGAACATGGGCATGAGGCAGCGCACTGCGTCTTCCCACACTTCGCGCTTGTCACGAAAGCGCCGGTCGAAGGGGTGCAGCTCGGTGACGGACGAACCCTCGCCGAGTCCTAGCTCGACCCGGCCTCCGCTGACGAGATCGAGCGTCGAGACACGCTCGGCCACTCGGGCGGGGTGATTGGTGGTGAGCTGGATGATGCCGTGGCCCAGGCGGATGTTCTTGGTGCGCTGGCTGGCAGCGGCCAGGAACACCTCGGGGGCCGAGCTGTGGCTGTATTCCTCGAGGAAGTGGTGCTCGACTTCCCAGGCGTAGTCGTAGCCGAGCTTGTCGGCGAGCTCGATCTGGTCGAGCGCCTGCTGGAACAGCACGTACTCGGAGTCCTCGTTCCACGGCCTCGGCAACTGCAGTTCGTAGAAGATTCCGAATTTCATGACGTGCCCCCTCGATGACCAGCGCCGGGAATCCTACGCGTACCGTTTCCATACACTTGTGTCCGGACTCGTTCTTTGGTTGTGGAATAATCACGATCGGTGACAGAGATCGGGTTCATCGGCGTGGGCACGATGGGCGGGCCGATGTGCGCGCGCTTGGCAGCGGCCAGCCATTCGGTGCGTGCGTTCGACCTCAGCGCCGAGGCGCTCGACGCCGCTGTGGCCGCGGGCGCCGATGCCGCGACCTCGGCCGTTGACGCTGCCACCGGCGCCGAGGTGCTGCTCACATCGCTCCCCGCGCCCGCCCACGTCGAGACGGTGATGGCCCCCGGCGACGGTGACGGCGCGTTAGGCGCTCTGGCGTCTGGCTCGATCTGGGTGGATCTGACTACGAGCCGTCCGGATCTGATCCGACGCTTGGCGGGCGAAGCACCTGATGGCGTCGACGTCGTGGACGCGCCGGTCACGGGCGCGGTCGACGGTGCCCGCAATGGCGCGCTGACGCTGTTCGCGGGTGGCGATCCGTCAACCATCTCGCGTGTGCGTCCCGTGCTGGAGCACTTGGGCAGCGTGGTCGAATGCGGCGCTCTGGGCGCGGGCTGCGTGTTGAAGCTGGTCACCAACCAGCTGTGGTTTGTGGGCGCAGCCGCGCTGGGTGAAGCACTCGCAGTCGGCGTCGCGAACGGCGTGCAGCTCGGCGACCTTTGGGAGGCGATCAAACACAGCGTCGCCGACGGCTTCGTGGTCCGCCACGACGCGCCGAGCATCTTTGCTGGACACTATGACCCTTCATTTCCGCTTGCCCTGTGCGTGAAGGACCTGGGCTTGCTGGCGGAGCTGGAGGAATCGGTAGGTGCGGACCTGCCGATGACCGCTGCAGCCCGCGACGCCTTCGAGCACGCTGCGGAGCGCTACGGCCTTGACGCACCCGAGCTGAGCGTGGCTCGCCGCATCGAGGACGATGCCGACCTGTCGTTGCGTCTCGACGGTGACTGGGTGCCGCACTGGGAGGCCTGACATGAGCGTCACAGCGGTGGACGCCACCGAACTGATCGACGTTGCTCGCAACTCGCTCGGTCGCCGGCTCCAACGGCATCGCATCGTGGGGTATCGACGTGCCGGGTGTTTGCGCGCCGCGTACCGTGCGGGTGTGAGCGAATCGACTGAGGTCTCGACCAAATTAGCCGTCGACGGCGCGCAGGTGCCCTCGGCGCGAACCAAGTTGCGGCGGATGGCCGAGCGCGGTCGCTACGGCCATGACGACGTAGTGGAGATTCTCGACGCTGGGCTGATTGCCCACGTCGGCGTCAACACGCCTGACGGGCCGTTGGTGCTGCCGATGGCCTACGGGCGCGATGACGAGAATCTGTATCTGCACGGAGCGCTCGCGAACCACTTGCTGAATTCGGGCGGGGGTGCCGAGATCTGCGTGACGGTGACGCACCTCGACGGCTTGGTGATGGCGCGCACGCCGTTCCACAACTCGATGAACTACCGCTGCGTCGTGGTGCGAGGCCTCGCCCGGCGCATCGACGACGTGGCAGCCAAGGAACGTGCCCTGAAGCTCGTGACCGATCACATCGTCGCCATCTGGGACACTTCCCGACCGCCAAGCGATGCGGACCTGCGGGCGACGCTTGTACTGGAACTGCCGCTGGCCGAGGCATCGGCCAAGGTCCGTACGGGCGACCCCGTCGACGACGCCGAGGACATGGCCGGCAACTGGTGGTCCGGCGTGGTGCCGCTGACGACCCGCTTCGAGCTGCCCACCCCCGCTGACGACCTCACCGAAGGCATCCCCACCCCCACCGATGTCGCCAGCGTCGCCAACCGCACCCCCGACACCCGCCGCTCCGTCTGAGGGCCTGAATTCCAGCGGAGCCTCTCTGGCGCGCAGCTCGTTTATACCATTTTGGTAGAATCATGTCCGTGGACCTCAACATCAAGGATCTCGATGACGACGTCGGTGCTCGGCTCCGGCAGCAAGCGGCCGCAGCGGGACTGTCAATGCAGCAGTACCTCCGCAACCAATTGACGCGCATCGCGTCGCGGCTGTCCCCAGCAGAATTGGCACCTGGACCGCACACGATGAGCCGTTCGGAATTTGAGGCCATCCGCCGCAAGCTGCGCGACATCGATGCTGCGTAGCGTGGTCTGCGACGCTGGCGGCGTTCTCGCCGCAGCGGGAATGCTCGAAGGCGACGTACCGGAGAATTCCGAGGTCTTGGCGCTCGACTGGACCTCGGTCACGGTCGGCCGCTTTCTCGCAGCCCGCCACTACGGCCGCTCCGCCGCTTTCGAAGCAGAGATCGGAGTGACGCTGTCCGTGGTCGACGAATGGTTCCCGGTGCGGTCTCTCGTTGCTTCAACCGTCTCGCGTGCCGGCCTTCAGGCCGTCGACGCCCTGGACTCATGGTCGGCCCTCACCTTGGCCGAGCACCTTCGAGTACCGCTGTTCACAGCGTCTGACGAAGTCACCAGCGACATCGTCGACATCCACCGCCCCTGGTGACGCACTAGTGCCGTGTCAGGCAACGTTTGAGGTGGCGAGGCGGCGGGCCTGGCGGCGGCGGGCTGGGCGGCCGGGTGCGGCGGTGGGCTGCGGCGAGGCGGCGGGCTGGGTGTCCGGGTGTGGTTATGGGCTGCGGGCGGTGGCTGGTGCCAGTACCCGGTGACAACCGCATACCCCGTGGCAACCGCGCAGGCAGGGCCGTTCCACGGGTGTGGTTATGGGCTGCGGGCTGTGGCTGGTGCCAGTACCCGGTGACAACCGCATACCCCGTGGCAGCCACACGAGCGGGGCTATTCCACGGGTGTGGTTATGGGCTGCGGGCGGTGGCTGGTGCTGCAGCGGGTGACTGGGTGTGGTGGTGTTCTGGCGGCACGAGGCGGGGGCGGCCGTCGGGTGGGGTGTGGATCTTGGTGTCGTGCTGGTGGAGGTCTTTGTGGCAGGGCGTGCACAGCGACGCGAGGTTCGGCACTTCGGTGAGGCCGTTGTTTTCGAAGTATTGGATGTGGTGGGCTTGGGTGTGCTCGCTGGTGAGCTCGCAGCCGATGCAGCCGCCGTCGCGGACAGCGAGGATGAGGCGTTGTGCGTCGCTGGCGTTGCGTGTGCGTCCCAGCGCGAGCTGTGACCAGTCGGCGCTGAACACTGCTGGCAGCACGTTGGCGTCGACGGCGTAGTCGGCGAGCATCTGTGCTGACAGGGGTGTGCCGTCGTCGAGGCGGGGGTTGGCGAGCCGGTCGTTGGCGATGTCGTAGTCCGCGATGATCAACAGGTTGGTGGCTGCTCGCCGCGTGTTGGCGGTGCCCGCGATGAGGTCGCTGATCGCGTCGGCGGTGAGCTGGGCCCGCGTCGGCTCATCGCCGTCGTCGTCGCTGCCGCTGCCGCTGTCGTTGTCGTTGTCGTTGTCGTTGCCGAAGCCGGCGCGGAAGTTGTTGTCGTTGTTGCGGTGGCGTTGTGATCGCACGGCGGCTTGGATCGCGGCGCTGACCTCTCGCCCGGCGATGAAGTCCAGCTTGGCGTGCAGGTGCCACATGCCGTCGTCGCCCATGCACATCGACCCCGAGCGCTCAAAACGCTGCAACGCCAGCTCCGCGTCGATCGGGCTGAGCCCCGCCGCGGCGGCCTCGGCTTCGAGATCGACGTACACCGCCAGGCTCTCATACGCCAGCGGATTGCGCGCAACGGTGTCGGAGGGATACGTGCGGCACAGCTCCAAGAAGTCTTCTTCGCTGCGGCGGTGCTGCTTGGGCGCCTCGTTTGCGATCACCTTGGCGTGAGACGTCTGGATCTCCCCGGCGGTGAGCGCGTCGAGCGTCGCGGTCAGGTCGTGCTCGACGAGGCTTTCTGCGAGCCGGGACTCGGTGCGTGCCTGGGAAGAGTTCATGCGGGTGAACTCGCGCAGCTGCCACGCCGCGGACTGAGCGACGCAACGCGACGTCAGCTCGCCCAACGCAGCCAAGTGCTCGCCCTCGACACGGGCCCGCAAAGCCACCAGGCCCACGACCCGGTCCTCCAGAGCACTGTTGCTCAACCCCGCCAGATCGACACCGGCGACGCCATCGCGCCCCGTGTCGACCCCACCGGAAACCTGGACAGCGTCGCCGGCCGAGTTCGTAGCATCGTCGCGGATGCGATGCGCTGGCAGGTTGATGAACATGAACAGAACATACATATGTTCGCTACCGATTGCAAACACTCGTACGCGGCGGTAGTCGTCGGCGCGTTGCGGGTGCCGGATGGCAGGCCCGGTGGCCTCGGGTCTGGCTGTCGAGCATTGTCGGGAGCTACCGGCCCGAGGGATTCGTAGCCATGGCGTTCCTATATGGCGTGTATGACGCTGGCTATATACGCGTTGGACGCGTGAAGACGATCTCGATCACTATTGACGAGCATCTCGACGATGCTGCGAAGCTCGAAGCGAAGCGGCGCGGCATCTCGAAATCCGAGCTGAGTGGATGCCACGAGCTTTGAAGTCATGCGCCAGCGCCGTCTCCGAGAAGCTCTGGTGTTCGACGGCGACTTCGCCGCCGCCGGCTTCGTCCACGTCGTGCCTTGATCCCAGCGCAGCGGGGAGCGGCTCACTCGCGGTCTCAGGCGGGAACCGCGGGGTCGAGGTGGTGATAGTCGGCGGCATCGTCGACGAAAATGGCCCGCTCGGTGTGCAAGCCCGTGGGAAGGTCGAGCGTGCCCGCGCAGATAGCGATGGTGTCGACCTGCTCAGGCGGGCCGTCCACCACCTTCCAGAAGAGCGATCCGCCGCATTCCCGGCAGAAGCCGTAGGCCACGTTGGGGTCGTCGGCAGGATGGTGCCAAGCCAGGGTGGTGTCAGACAAGAGCCGAAAATCAGAGCGCCTGCATCCCGTCGCGGCCATGTGGTGACCCGTCCAGCGACGGCAGCGCCAGCAGTGACAGTTCCACACCTGACGGATCGGTCCGTGCACCTCGTAGCTCACGCCGCCGCACAGGCAATGGCCCGAAGGCAGCCGTTCGGATGGAGGCTGGGCCGTCTCGTCCATCGCAGTCCCCTCGTGGTCGTGCTCAAGCACCGGTAGGGCAGCGATTGTCGCATTGCGCGAAGCCGGGCGGTGCCGAGCACTAGTGGTCGGCGACCTCGATCAGCACGCGGCAGTGGTTGCTCGAGCCCCACTCCTCGGGTGAATTCATCGCGCGCACTGTGATCTGGTCGTGGAAGCCCCGCGAAGCGAAGACATAGTCGAGCTGGTTTAGGGCCGTCTCCGGCTTCTTCGAATTGGAACGAAACGTCGGAACATTGCGTGTATCAGACGGCAGACCCGGTGGTGTCGGGTCGGCCTGAAGACCGCCATCAGGAGCATGCGGACCCAGGAATTCCATACCCAGTGCGTCCATTCGCGCGAATACGGTCCGATCCCGAGCGGCCAGCACCAATCGGTTGTCATCTGTGGCACCGAAGAACGTGTTGAGGTCACCCGCTACGAGTATGCGATGCGTGGAGGGATTGGTACTGCCGATGAATGCCGACAGGTCCGAGATGATCCGGTGAGCGGAGCCGTCTGAGTAGCCCACACCCCACTTGCTATGCGTTGATGGATGGGGCGAAATCCAGCAGGCATACATGGAGATCACTACGAACGGCAGCCCACTGCGCGGTCTCACTCGAGCTGCTGCCACGGTGCCGATACCGCTGACTGCGATCTCGTCGTCGAGTACCCAGCCAATAGGGCTGACCTGCCGGAACCAGTCGATGTCAACACGGTTGGACAGCTTGATCACCTTCGACCATCGGTCATACAAGTCGTCGAAACGCTGCTGCGTCCGGCGATCGTGCCAGCGCGAATTCCAGATGTGCGCGTCCCAATGCTCATCGGGCCCGGCGTCGATCTTGCGACCAGGACCGACGTCGTCGGTCGAAACGACGCTGCCCTGTACCAAGGCCCAGCACAAAACCGTTGGCTCGCGATCCAGGTGGCGCTTACGCTGACCGGCATGGACGCTAGCGTCGAATTCGGGCACCCGGTAGCCGTGCTTGATGCGCTCTGCAAGGCGGGGCGATGTGAGGCTCCGTTACCGGAGTCATGCCGGGAACTGATGCGCGCTGCCCGATTGTCCGGAGCTTCCTGGGATCTGATCGGCGACGCCGTCCGCCTGACGGGAGCGCAAGCCCGCAATCGTTTCGTACGGTCATCTCCCGCTGCATCCGTCTCGCCTGCAAGTGCGGCAGGCAGTCTCGGCGACGAAGAGGCGATGGCGCTCGCGGTGTCCGAGTCGAAGGCGGTCCGACGCGGAGACCATGCCCGACCCTGCGGATTTCGAGCGCTTCACACGTGACCCCAACGACGACTACCTCGTGGCACTGGCACGTCTCCACGACGCAGATGTCATCGTGTCAGGCGATCGCGATCTGCTCGAGTGGGAAGAACAATCACCACCCGTGGTCACGCCCGCAGCCTTCGAGGTGATTCTCACCAACACGGGTTGACGCGAGGCGGGGCGTGCGCCGGTGCCGGGGACGCCGCTACCTGCGGTACGAAGCCTCAAGCCGGCACCAGAGGCTGGCAGGCACGCCAGTCACCCGTTCAAGGCTGAGCGCCGTCTCGTCGGTGATCGGCTCAATACCCGCAGCGAGTTCGTTGATGTGCTTGGTCGACAACTCAGTGCGAGCCGCGAGCTCGGCCCGGGTCATGTCGTGTTCGTCAAGCCACTCCATCAGGGTCTCGCCAGGCGCGTGGACAATGTCAGGTTCGTAGGCGTAGCACGTCTCAGCTTGTGTGCCCATGCGGTCCTCTTCCGTCATGTTGTCGAGCAGTGTCCCGAGGCCACTGACCCCGACGGAGTTTCAGCCGAGTCGTTCATGGCGGTTCAGACACAGAAGCGAGCGGACAGGTATCGAGACGCTGCGGGGATCGATCACCTCCGTGGGGTTTGCGTCGGGTGATCGATTCGTCAGCACCAAGCGTTCAGGCCAGCGGGTCGTACCTATCAGCCGGCTCTGACGCCTTCACATAGGCCTCGCAACGACTCACACGTCGTAGAAGACATCGCTGATGGCTCGAGCTTCGTCGGCCTCGAGCCGTCGCCCGGACGCCCGGATCGGGCCGTCGAACGCCGACGGCGCCAAGGCTTCGAGTTCGTCGGTCCTCAGTCTGACTTCCAAAGGCTTCCAGAGCGACCAAGCGACTTGAATCCACCAGAACTCCTTCGACGGCTCGTCAACCTCGACGCCGATTTCGTCGCCCGGGTACGGGTCGCAGACCGCAAATCCGTGCGCGACAATCCCCCCGAATTCGCCGTGACGAAACAGAAAAACCTCGCTGCCTGCCTCAATCTGCCGGAAGTTCGTGCCCAGCGTCCAACCATTCATGAACCCGCCAGTCGTGGCGGTAATCAGGACTCGCGCGTAGTACTCCTCTGCTGTCAGCTCCCAATCGTCCGGGTTCCACGTCAGCAGGTATGCACGACCGTCGGGAATCTCGTCGAGCAGGGGAAGGCTCATCGTCAACTCATTCGTCCAGCTTCAGCGGCTACAAACGGCGCGACTCTAGGGTCTGCCGTTTACCCGCACACTTCCCATTGCGCTGGCGGAAGCATCGTTGCGGAGCTTGTGGCGCTCAGTTGCGCGGGCCCGATGTTCGAGATGGTTAGGCCCCGCTCAGCAAGCAGTTCACTCAGGTAGGCGAGCTGTTGCTCAGTGGGTGACGACGGCAAGTCCTTCGCGCTCGGCTGCTTCGGCGAGACGTCGGTCCAGACTTACGAACTGCAATGGGGCACCGAGCTGTTCTTGAACATGCAATGCCGCGCCGAGATGGGCGGCGTCGGCCGCCCGAAGCGGATGCCGTGCCAGCACCGACATCGAACGCGACCGCACGGCCAGCATCTCGACCACTTCGTGCCATGTCGCGCTGAATCCGTCCAGGCGACTCATGATGCCGCGGCGCTGCTCCCGCGACAGATCGCCATCGCGCGTACGCCGCTCCACGGCACTGGTGATCTCTGCTCGCGTCCATGCCCAGGTTGCGATGACGCCGTCCTCACGCAGCCACGACCGCGCTGCGTCAGTTGTCGGTTCGGCAACCAAGATCGGTACGAGCGCCGAGGTATCCCAGTACCTCACGCACGATCCTCTCTCTCCTCGGCCAACGCGTCGGTGAGGCTGGTGGGGATCTGCAAGGGAGGTTCGTCGAGCACGGCCGCGGCATCTCCCTGCCCCGCTCGAAGCACACCCAACTTGATCAATCGGCCGAGATGCTCGTCCTCGGGCTCCGCGGGCGGAACAAGCCTCGCAACCGGCGTGCCGCGATCGGTCACCTGCAGCTCACCGCCTCGCCGCACCTCACGCAGGTAGCGGGACAGATTCGCCTTCAGCTCCGAAACAGACACGGCACCCGAACTCATATGACTAGGTTAGTCAGAATTAAATGACCTGATAGGTCGCAAGAATGGCAGCCGCTACTCCGGCTTGCCAAGCAACCACGGCGTGCAATTCTCACGCGGCTGCAACGGTCTCGCCAACGCGACTGGGAGAGGTGCGGTCAGATGACCTGGATTGGGCCCGGATACCGACCGATGACGCTGTCGGCAGTGAGCAGCGTCAGCCCTTCGGCGTGGGCCTGTGCAATCAGGAGTCGATCGAACGGGTCGCGGTGAATGTCAGGCAACACGTCGATCGCGGCGGCGTGCGCTCCGGTAACGGGGAGCTCGACGTAACCGTGCTCAAGCAAGCCTCGCCGAAGTACACGGGGATCGACGCTGAAATCTGGGCGGCCGAGACCGTTCTTGATTGCGACTTCCCAGATCGACGCGGCGCTGAACGTCACTGCAACAGCGGGATCCTCGAGCATCTCCAGCGTGCTCCGCGGGAGGCGTTCGGGTTCCCCGGCCGCCCAGAGCAGCACATGGGTGTCCAAGAGAAGGCTCACGAGGGGCCTTCGAACAAGTCCGAGATCTCTTGATCGCCCATGCGGTCGAAGTCCTCTGGAACGGCAATGCCCGATAGGAAGCCGGTGCGCCGAGCGGCAGTCGGGTCGGGCGCAGTGACCGACATCACCTTGACGAGCGGCTTGCCTGCGCGAGCGATCACGAACGGCTCACCCTCACTCGCTGCCTGAACCAGTCGCGACAGATGCGTCTTGGCCTCATGCATGTTGACAACTCGCACGTCCAACTCCACATTCAAACTTAGTTCAGTCACCTTAGTCTAGTTCCCTTCCGCTCAAGCTGCGGCCTCACTGGCTGGGCGACCCAATCGGACCCACGCAGGCCAGGGACCCCTGATGATCGCGAAGTCGGCTGGCAACGCGGTAACCGATATTCCGCTAGTGGATGGGGAGGGTGCGCTTACGCTGCACGGCGTGAACGCAGGCGTCGAAACCGGGGATCCGGCAGCAGTGCTCGACATGCTTCGCGACGTCGGACCATGTGACGCTCCGTTGCCGGAGTCATGCCGGGAACTGATGCGCGCTGCCCGATTGTCCGGCGTGTCCTGGGATCAGATCGGCGACGCCGTCGGCCTGACGGGAGCACAAGCCCGCAGTCGATTTGCACGAACATCCCCTGCGGCATCCGTCTCACCTGCGCACTCGCCCACAACATGGCAGACAATCTCAGCGACGATGAACTGATGGAACTCGCAGTAACCGAGTCGAAGGCGGTCCGACGCCAGCGTGCCAATCGCTAAGTCGATCGCCGGGCAATGCGAGCGGTGCTGGACGTCAATGTGCTCATTTCGGCGGCCATCGGATTCGGGCCGCCTCGGCGCGTGCGCCGGTGCCGGGGACGCCGCTACCTGCGGTACGAAGCCTCAAGCCGACCCCAGAGGCTGGCAGGCACGCCAGTCACCCGTTCAAGGCTGAGCGCCGTCTCGTCGGTGATCCGCTCAATACCCGCAGCGAGCTCGTTGATGTACTTGGTCGACAACTCAGTGCGAGCCGCAAGCTCGGCTTGGGTCATGTCGTGTTCGTCAAGCCACTCTCTCAAGGTCTCGCCAGGCGAGTAGACGACATCGGGTTCGTAGGCGTAGTGCGTATCGGCTCTTGTGCCCATGCGGTCCTCTTCTCATGTGTCGTCGAGCAACCCCTCGGATGTCACTCGTCACAAACCGAGCGCAGCCATAAAGGCCTCGGCCTCTGCTTCGGTGATCGTGTCATCCTGCAATTCCTTGAGGCTCTCCACAGGCGCTACGCCTTGAGTGCGCGCTAGTTCGAAGACGGACGCGCCTTCGTGTGTGCGCAGACCGGCGAAATTCTTCTCGAAACCTGCCTCGTGGAGCGTGCCGGCCCGTCCACCAGGTGCACCGCTCGGCCCTCGCTGCTGTAGAGCAGCGGCCAGCCGTGACCGAGCGGTCTCGTCGAGCACCGTTTCGGGACGCGCCCGTGACGGAACGACACAGGTCAGGGACTCGTAACGCCCACCGATGTCTAGTTCGCTTGCCATCTGGCTCCAGGCCGCCACGGTGTCGCCAAACTCGCTCTCGGAGCCATCAAGCACATCGAGTGCCATCTGCAAGGCCGCCTCGCCCAGCGAGGTGACCTCCAGGTCGAACGCTCCCGAGTCCGGCGAAGGTGCCCGCAGCTCGAGCACCAAAACCACGCTGCCCCCGGACATCGAACGCAACCGGAGCACCACTGCGCCGGCGATCTCCCGCGGTAACCACCCTCCAGACCTCGGGCGGCGCGCGGCGAGCGCAGTCGCCGTGCGGTTGATCACTCGGTCGGTACCAGTGAGCAACCGCGCCAAGTCGGCCGCACGTAGCTCACCCAGGTGAGCTCGCTCACCTTCAAGACGAAGAATCAATCGGGCGCTCACCGGCTCATTGTCGCATGTGGCAGTCACAGCGCAACCTCAGCGCCGACAACAACCCAAGTCGAACCGCGTGCCACGCTAACGCAGCGACCAGAGAGGGTGGCCAGAGTGAGCAGCGCTGTCGAGTTGTGGACGATCGGCCACTCAAATCACGAGCCGGAGCGCTTCGTCGAACTGCTGCAACGGCACAGCATCGAAGCAGTCGCTGACGTTCGTTCACAACCGTTCAGCCGCTTCTCGCCTCACTTCAGGCAGGCGCGTCTGCAACAGCTACTTGCTGAGGCGGCGATCGGCTACGTATTCCTGGGTCGCGAGTTGGGTGGGCGTCCCCCGGAGCCGGAGTTGTACGACGATGCCGGAAATGTCCTGTACGGCCAGCTCGCTCAGACGCAGCGCTTCGCTGAGGGCTTGCAGCGTCTGCTCGATGGTGCGGCGGCGCAGCGTGTGGCCATGATGTGCAGCGAAGAAGACCCGGCGCACTGCCACCGACGGATGCTCATCACCAGGGCGATTCTTCAGGAACAGACTCCGCCGACCGTGATGCATATCCGAAGCGACGGCCGCCTCATCCCAGAATCTGAGCTGCGGCGTTGCGACACCAATTCAGAGCAGCAGTTGACCTTCTTCGAAGGCGACGACGGCAAGTGAACGTCAGTGACGAAGGTCGTCGCGAAGGGCCGTCACCAGAGCGGCAAGGTCCGCGATCGTCCCGTCTCGTGCTACTCGCCGAACGGTGTAACCGAGCACCTTGTCTTCAGCAATCTTCTCTCGGGCGAATTTGATCGCATCGTCGACGCACAGTCCGCGATCGAGTGGCAGTGTGGGCGCTCTGCCGGCTGCTCGCCCCTGGGGTCTGGTTGAACGGCGAGCTGCCCCTGTTCGTGGCTTTGGCGGCGGCTCGAACTTGTTGCCCGCACTCAGTGTTGGCAGGTCCGGGCGCCTCTTGATGAGCAGCGTTTGGCCGAAGTCTGAACGACTTCCTCGCGGCGTCCTCCCAGAGTCCGATCCAAGTGGGCCCGAGATTCGGATGAGCCTCGATCTGCTGGATCCAAACTTCAATCCTGGCCGCAATGTGGTGACACTCGGAAAGGTCTGGAGCTGCGCCGATCGTCAAACAACGAGCGAGAGCCGCCGCATGGAAGCAGGCACCCACGAAGGCGAGTGGACCGTCTGCTCCTGCGCAGTGCGCGTTGCCTCGTTCATCGGAACGCCTTCGGGTCAGCCTCACCCATAGGTTCGTACGGGAAGTGGCTCAGCGCAGCGACCGTCGCCTCGTAGGCATCGTCGTCGCCCACTGTGATCGTGTGCAGGTGCTCACCGGCGCGACCATACCGGCGCGGGGTAACAGCCATGATGCTGGACCAGTCTCAACACCCCGCGGTGCCTGACGATGCGCTGAGCGCGTGCCGTGCCCTCGGCAAGTTTGGCGATGGGCGGTGTATGTTGCGGTGTATGAACCGGACGAACGTGTACCTGACTGAGGAACAAACTCAATTCCTCGACGCTCGTGCTGCCCGTGCGGGGACGACGCGAAGCGCCGTTCTGCGCAGCATCATCGACGAAGCTGCGTCGATGCCGACCGGGCTCGACGAGGACGTCCGACAAGCATTCGCCTCACTCGCCGCGAACTACCCAGAGGTGTCGGAGCGGCTCTTCGCTGCCGATCCTCAGCTCGGGATAGATCCAGTCCCCACCGACGCCTGATGGCCGCGACGCGACTGGTGCGTCTGCGGTGATGATCGTCGACGATCACGTCGGGCTGTTGACGCTGGCCGGTCACTCGCCCGTCGATGTAGCCGACGGAGTGCCCGCTATTCCGTGGTGCTTTCACTTCCGGTTGGTGCGCGCGGTACTTGACAACCGTCTACGAGGACGTTTGACCGGCGACCTCGACCATCGGGTCGTACAGGCGGCGATTGCGCCTCCCGCTGCGATGCTGCAAGTGCTCGACCCGCGTCCACTGACTGTGGCCGCAGCCCGGCTCATGGCGCAATACCCGCTCAGCATGGTGGCTGCCGAACTGCTCGCTGCCGGGGTGGTGTTCGGCTCGCCCGTTCATATCGCCGAGGCCAACGTCGGCCGTTCCTGGCACCAGGTCGCCGAGGCCGAAGGCGTCACGCTGCACGTGGAATCCGGCGGATACGCGCCTTGAGTGCACTCGGCACAGTGAGTCAGCGCTGCCAATCGACATGAGCCAACGCTCGGCAACCCGGAAGACAGCCGCGAGCCATTCCGCCGAGGCCGTGGAGAAACCTTGATCAGGTTTCCGTGGGCATCTACGGGCTCTCGACGCTGTAGGCC
Source organism: Candidatus Poriferisodalis sp. (assembly GCA_965226645.1). Taxonomy (GTDB): domain Bacteria; phylum Actinomycetota; class Acidimicrobiia; order Acidimicrobiales; family Poriferisodalaceae; genus Poriferisodalis. Next base: position 106,382 of record CBDDDL010000003.1, on the reverse strand, counting down.
CAGTGGCGACCGTCGTCGTCGGTCTTGTGGAAGACAACGCGTCGGCCGTCGTTTGTCCACCCCAAGGCCGGTGCGATCTCGGGGGCCGAGCCGCGGGCGCTCACGACACCCACGATCTCGCTCAGGCTGTCGAATTCGACGATGACCAGCGTTCCTCGATCGTCCTGCCAGTCACGCACGGCTGCGAAACGCGAGCCGTCCGGAGACCACGACGCAATGTTGGCCCCCAAAGCGTCAGTAGCGCGCTGGAGGCCCAATCCGTCGAGATGCATCGTCCAGATTGCACCGGCTGAATTGAACGCGATCCATTCGCCGCCCGGCGACCAAGTCGGCGCCGATTCCCATTCGCCGCCCGCCGCCAGCGCCGTCCCGGTGCCGCTGGCCAGATCCACTACGACGAGGAATTGATCGATCGGCCGATCATCGGACTCGGCCACGGCGGACCCGTCGTCGGAGGGCCCAGTATCGGAAGGCCCAGTATCGGAAGGCCCAGAGTCGCCGTCCGCAATGCCGGGTGCGGGGCCCACTCGAGCTCGGCGGGAGAAGATGATCTTCGTGCCGTCGGGTGACCACGACGGGCGCTCATCGAACACCGCCCCCGTGGTGATCTGCCCTAGGCCGCTTGCATCGGGCTTGACCACGAAGATGTGGCTCGCCCGCTCGCCATCGACGATCGCACTTTGCGAGAATGCGATCCACTCGCCGCTAGGCGACCACGCCGGGGAACTCAGGCCGTGCTGTGCGGTGAGGAAGGGCAGATCCCCGGTTCCATCTCCGTCTGCGGTCCACAGCGTGCTGCCGACCCGAAAAGCGAGTCGCCGGCAGTCGGGCGACCACGTCAAGTGCTCGATGCCTTCGGGCTTCGTATCGGCGAACCGCAACGGCAGCTCGAGAAAGCTCCCAGTGAATTCGCCCGTGCAGATTCCTGCGGGTGGACCAAGCTCATCGGAGCGGACGCGACTCGGGATGTGCGGTTCGACCCCCGACACCGGGTGCTCGACATCGCCATTGTCGGGGTCAACGACCGTGTCGTTGGCCGTCGTCGAATCGCCGACGCCGCCGCTGTCGGGGTCTTCCGCTGGGGGCGGCTCAGCCGCAGCCTGACCATCGGGTGCGCTGTCAGCCGCCTCCGAGCTTGCAAGCTCGCTCTCTTCGACTTGGTCAACGCCGTCGATCTGCGAGTTGACGACAAGCGCTCCCACCACGAGGACTCCCGCGATCCCCGCGACCAGCCACCAACCACGGCGAGATCCGGGATCGCCGCCGACGTCATCGACAGTCACCTCGCCCCGAGGGGACGACCCGTCAGCCGGAACGAGGATGATCGGATCCTGGGGTTCGTCAGGCACGATGCAGCACTCTCGAGCTCTTGTCAGAAACCCGTGCCGCCGAAGCGAGATCGGACGACGTTGCCCACATTCGCGACCGTACCGGCGAGTCGCTGCCGAGGGCGTCCGGCTGTATCTGAGCGATCTCGCTTCTAAGGTGATCTCGTGGCACGACCGCTGATCGGACTGGTGGGACGGCGACGCGTGGGGTCGCGAATCGGAGGCTTCCCGCCGGTCTTCGACAACGTCGAGGTCGACCTCTACATCGCGCACTACGCCCACGCCATCAATGCCGCAGGCGGCATCGCGGTGTACCTGCCGCTCGACTCCGACCCTGCCGACCTGGCACCACGGCTCGACGGCGTGCTGCTCACCGGAGGCGAGGACGTGGCTTCGTGCCTGTACGCCGAGCACACTTCAGCGAGCGGCGCATCCAACGGCGCAACCGACGCCCACGCCGATGCCCGAACGCACCAACTCGCTGAGACTGACGCGAACACCGCCGCCAACGAGGTTCCGCTACGAGACGCCTTCGAACTAGCGCTGCTCGACGCCGCTCTGGTCGCCGAAGTGCCAGTGCTGGGGATCTGCCGCGGCGCCCAACTGCTGACGGTCGCCGCCGGAGGAACCCTGCACCAGCACCTGCCCACCCACGCATTCGTCGACGGCCCGCCCGATGCCACGCCGCACATCGTGACCACCACCGAGGGCAGCGAGCTGCGACGGATGTACGGCCCCGAGGTGGCGGTGAACTCGCTGCACCATCAAGCAGCCGACGCACTCGGCAACGGCTACGTGGCCACCGCCCACTCCCCTGACGGGATCATCGAAGGCATCGAGCACGCTGAGCTGCCGATCATCGCCGTGCAGTGGCATCCCGAGCTGATGACCGACGCTCTGGCGGACCCATGCTTTCGCTGGCTCATCGAACGCGCCGAGCCGATTGCGGCCAAGTAGGCCTCCGCCCCCACGTCACAGGGGTTGGCGCGGCCCGGATGGCCGGTACCGCTCGCTCGCATTCGCTCACCGATTGCCCGCTGAGTGGGCTCATCGGTGAAGTCAGTCGATCAGCCCTCGACCGCGGCGCGTACCCGCGGGATGACGTTGCGGGCGAGACGTTCGAGAGACGAGTTGAACAGTGACGGGGCCATGCCTGGCGAGGCGCCCCACGTGACCACGTCGGTGAAGCCGTAGCGGGTGATGAACTCGACCAGCTCGGCGACGCAGTGGTCTTCGTCGCCGACGATCCACGCCTGCGGAATGGCGCCTTTCGATGGGTCGAACGCGGTGAACTCATCGGGCGTCTCGGCAAAGAACTTGGCGTAGACGCCGGCCCGATAGCGCTCCCCCGACTTGATTGGCACCCACTCGCGTTCGACATCGTCGGTGACGAACACCGAGCGGATGATGCCCACCCGATAGTCGTCCGGGTCGCGATCGGTTGCCCGCAGTTCCGCCTTCCATGGCTCCAGCACGATGTCGGGTGCGCCTTGGGGCAGTAGATGCGTGTCGAACCGGGCCGCCCGCACCGCCGCGTTGGTGCTCATCCCCGCGATCCACAGCGGCGGGCCGCCGGGCTGCACCGGTGCCGGCGTCACCAGCAGATCGTCGAACTGGTAGCGCTTGCCGCTGAAGCTGAACGGCTCGCCGGCCCATGCCAGCCGCAGGATCTGCACCAGCTCCTCAGTCAGCGATACCCGGCGGGACTGCGGAATGCCGAAGCCGCGGAACTCGTGCGCCGCGTACCCCATGCCTATGCCCAGCTCCATCCGGCCACCGGAGATGTTGTCGAGGATGGCCATGTCTTCGGCCAGCCGGATGGGATGAGCGAACGGCGCCAGCATGATGTCGGTCGAGAGCCGGATCCGAGACGTGCGCGCCGCAACCGCCCCCGCAATCGGCACGAAGTTGGGCAGGTGCCCGTCGTCGAGGAAGTGGTGCTCGGTGAACCACGCCAGGTCGAAGCCAAGCTCGTCGGCCATCTCGAGTTGATCAAGCGCTTGGGCGTAGATCTCGCACAGCGGCACCTCGCTGCCCGGGGGGCTCCGCAGATCGTGGACAACACCGAATCGAAGAGGCTGTGGCATCCCCGGAGACTAGGTGGGCCGCGCGACAAGCATTTGTTCAAAATGCGCCGGCTCACAATGCACCCGTTCACCGTCCCGGGTCTGCGGGCGCTCCCCGGATGGAAGCGAGGCAATTCGACTACCGTGGCAGGCGGGTCATTGGGGGTCGTGGCCGGGTATGCAGCCGTCCACCGTGACGGCGCCACACCGGTTGAACCAGACGACGACACCCTGCGCTGCAAGGAGATCACCCCATGAAGAACGGGACGACTAACGGATCGGCTTCCGGCGGATCGGCTTCCGGCGGATCGGCTTCCGGCAACGGAATGCCCGACTACGAAGTCATCATCATCGGCGCCGGCGTGGCGGGCATCTACCAGATGTACCGGCTCGCCGAACGAGGCGTCCACGCGACGGTGCTCGAGATGGGCAGCGACCTCGGGGGCACATGGTTCTGGAACCGCTACCCCGGCTGCCGGTTCGACTCCGAGAGCTACACGTACGGCTATTCGTTCTCCGAGGAGCTGCTCGAAGAGTGGCACTGGCAAGAACGCTTCTCGGGCCAGTCCGAGAACCTGCGCTACCTCAACTACGTCGCCGACAAGTTCGATCTGCGAAAGCACATGCAGTTCAGCTGCCCTGTTGAATCCGCCCACTACGACGACGCGGACAACATCTGGCGCCTGCACCTCGGCGATGGCCGCGACCTGTCGTGCCGGTTCCTGATGACCGCGCTCGGGCTGCTGTCGGCGCCGACGTACCCGCGCGTCGAGGGCGTCAACGCCGACGGCACCGACGTCTTCTTGGGCCAGTCGTTCCACACCTATCACTGGCCGCCAGAGCCCGTCGAGCTGGAGGGCAAGCGGGTCGCTGTGATCGGCACCGGCGCCACCGGCGTGCAGGCCATCGCTGCGATCGGCGAGAAGGCCGACCATCTGACCGTGTTCCAGCGGCGGCCCAACTGGTGTGCCCCGCTGCACAACAGCGAGATCTCCGACGAGGAGATGGCCGGCATCCGCGCCCGCTACGACGACATCTTCGCCACCTGCGCCCGCACGCCCGGCGGTTTCGAGCACGAGCCCGACCGCCGCGGCTTCTACAACGTGACGCCCGAAGAGCGGCGAGCCATGTGGGAGAAGCTGTACGGCGAGCCGGGCTTCGGCATCTGGATGGCCAACTTCCGCGAGATCTTCTTCGACGAGGAAGCCAACGCAGAGCTCTCGGCGTTCATCGCCGACAAGATCCGCCAGCGTGTCGACGACCCCGTCATCGCCGAGAAGCTGATCCCCAAAGACCATGGCTTCGGCGTGCAGCGAGTCCCGCTCGAGACGCACTACTACGAGACGTACAACCGCCCGAACGTCAGCATGGTTGACCTGCAGGAGACACCGATCGAGCGGATCACGCCCAACGGTGTCCAGACCACTGAGCGCGAGTACGAGTTCGACATCATCGTGTACGCCACGGGTTTCGACGCCATCACCGGGGCATTCGACCGAATCGACATCCGCGGCTCGGGCGGCGTGAAGCTGCGCGACAAGTGGAAGGACGGGCCTATCACCTACTTGGGCATGATGGTCAGCGAGTTCCCGAACCTACTGACGATCGCGGGCCCGCAGAGCGGCTCAGCGTCCACCAACTATCCGCGCGGCATCGAGATCGGCGTGGACTGGGTGACCGGGCTTCTTGACTACATCTGGGAGAACAACTACACCCGATTCGAGGCCGACCTCGACTTCGAGCGGGAGTGGACGAATCACGTCATCGAGATGTACAGCATGATGCTGATGCGCAAGGCCCAAGGCTGGTTCACGGGCTACAACTCGAACGTCGACGGCCACGAGAAGGGCACGATCCGCTATCTCGTCTACAACGGCGGCGCCCCGAAATACAAGCGCCGCATCGACGAGGTTGCCGACCACAATTATGACGGCGTCTCGTTCGCATCCGAGCGCGCCGCAGTCGGAGTCGGCTGAGCCTGAACTGCTGATAACGGGGCCGTCGTTGCGCTCGCGCATCTGACTGCTCTCGACAATCTGACCGCTCCTGACTTGAGGTGAGCCGTGGACATTTCCGGATCTGCTGCCATCGTCGGCGTCGCCGAGACGGACTACATGCGGGGCACCTCGCAGAGTGTTCCCGAGTTGGTGCTGGAAGCGACCATGGCCGCCATTGCCGATGCCGGGATCGACCCCAGCGAGATCGACGGCATCTTGCCGCCCCCGGGATTCATCTCGTCCGAGGAGATCGCCGCCAACCTCGGCGCTGACGACATCCGCTACGCCGTCACGGTGCACATGGGCGGCGCCAGCCCGGTGGCTGCGCTGCAGTCGGCGACGATGGCCATCGCAGCGGGCATCGCTACCAACGTCGTCATCACGCTGGGCTGGAATGGCTACTCTGCCATGCGGCCGCGCCCCGGGACCCGTCCGACCAAGCGGCGCCTCGAACCGGGGCCGTTCGTGGACGTGAGCCGCAACTTCTACGCGCCCTATGGCGTGCGCTCCGCTGTGCAGTGGTACTCGATGTACATCCAGCGCTACGTCGACCTGTACGACGTGGCGCCCACCGATGCCGCGCAGGTGGCGCTTGCGTGTCGTGAGCACGCGCACCTCAACGACAAGGCGCTCATGGGCGGCCGGCCGATGACCATGGACGACTACCTGGCATCGCCGCTCATCACCGAGCCGATGCGAAAGTTCGACTGCTGCTTGGAAACCGACTGTGCAGCTGCGGTGGTGCTGACCTCGCCCGAGCGCGCCAAGGACCTGCCCCATGCGCCGGTGCTGTGGCTGGGCGGTGCCGAAGGGCACCCCTACCCCGCCGACGAGATCACCAACCGGCCCGACATGCTCCGCCTGGGTCTCGACTCCGCAGCTCCCCGAGCGTTCGCGATGGCCGGCGTGCAGCCCGCCGACATGGACTTCCTGCAGATCTACGACTGCTTCACCTATGTCGTGCTGATGGAGCTCGAAGCGATCGGCATGTGCCCCAAGGGCGGCGCCAAGGAGTTCGTGGCCGACGGGAACATTTCGCTCGGGGGCCGCTACCCGATGAACACCCACGGCGGCCTGCTCTCTCAGGGCCACGCCTGGGGTTTGAATCACGTCGTCGAGGCGACACGCCAACTGCGCCACGAAGCCGGAGACGCCCAAGTGCCTGACGCCGAAGTGGGGCTGGTGACCGGCTACGGCGACCTCGGCGACGGCAGCATCGCCGTGCTGGCCCGGGGCTGAGGACCCGACCAATGCACTCGATCCGATGAGCCCAGTCCGATGAGCCCAGTCCGATGAGCCCAGTCCGATGAGCCCAGTCCGATGAGCCCAGTCCGATGAGCCCAGATCCCATGAACACAGCCAAGCCAGCCCGCAAGTACGTGCCCCAGCCGGAGGGGCTGAACCTGGAGTTCCATCAGGCCTGCCTGGCAGCGGGACTGCTGTGCCTCCAGCAGTGCTCGGGCTGCGGGCAGTTCCGGCACCCGCCCCGCTGGTACTGCCCGTCTTGCCACAGCGGCAACTACGGCTTCGCGCCGGTGAGTGGCATCGGTCGCATCTACTCGTTGACGATCAATCACTTCACCGTCGATCGCGGCTGGGTCGACGAGCTGCCGTACATCACCGCCGTGGTCGAGCTTGATGAAGGGCCCCGAGTGGTGGGCTCGTTGCGCGACGTGAATCCTGGTGAGGCCAGTCTCGGCCATCCGGTGCAGGTATCAGTTGAGCCTCGGGGTGAAGAATTCGCCTACCTCTGGGTCGACCTGGCCTGAGAGGCCCATCAACGCAGCTTGGCCGGTCAGCGCTGACTACTCTCCGGCCGTCGCGAACTGGAGCCTCAGCTCGGTTCCGTTTCGCCGCCTGATCGTCACACGACGCCGCAATCGGAGAATCTCCCTACACATGAGCATGCTCGGCACCCGCGTAGAACGCAAAGAAGACCCTGAACTCCTCACCGTCGGCGGCACGTACGTCGATGACATCGAATGCGAGGGCGCTCTTGTTGCGGTCTTCGTGCGATCGACCATGGCCCACGCGGACATCACGGCCATCCATGTCGAGGAGGCGCAAGAGATGCCAGGCGTGGTGGGCGCCTTCACGGCAACCGATCTGGGGCTCAGCGCCGATCCGCCCCGCATGCCGATGCTCAACCAGCAGATGCTGCGCTCGCCGCTGGCGGCAGACCGGGTCCGATATGTGGGCGAGCCGTTCGCCGTGGTCGTCGCCGAATCGCAATCCCAAGCGACCGATGCTGCCGAACTGGTGTACGCCGACTACGAACCGCTCGACCCGCTGCTGGACACGGCGGAGTCTGCACGCAACGACCGGCTGCTGTTCCCTGAGGCCGAGACCAACACGGTGTTCGCCATCCCGTCGGGTCCCCACGACGGGCAGGATCCCTTCGCCGACTGCGAGGTCACCGTCGAACTGGCGTTTTGCAACCCTCGGATGACGGCAGCCCCCATTGAGCCTCGTGCTGCGGTTGCCTCCTGGGACGCAGGCACACAGCGGCTCACCTACTGGGCCTGCACCCAGTTCCCGCACCAGACCCGGGACACGATGTCCGCGTTCTGCGGGCTGGAGCCCAGCCAGGTGCATGTCATCACGCCTGATGTCGGCGGGGGCTTCGGTGCCAAGAACGCCCAGTACGTCGAAGACTTCGTGGTGGCCCGCCTCACCTGCCGCCTCGAACGCCCGGTGCGCTGGGCTGAGACACGCTCGGAGGCCATGGTCGGCTTCACGCACGCTCGGGCGATCTCGTATGCGGCACGCCTCGGGGGCACCCGCGACGGCAAGGTGACGGCATACGAGGTGGACGCACTGCAGGACGCTGGCGCCTACCCGATGATCGGGTCACTGCTGCCCATGTTCGTCCGCACGATGGCGACGGGCGTGTACGACATCCCGAACGTGACGGTGTCCACGAATTCGGTCACCACGAACACTGTGCCGGTGGGCGCGTACCGGGGAGCCGGGCGCCCGGAGGCCGCTTTGGCGATCGAGCGAATGATGGACCTGTTCGCGGCCGAGATCGGGATGGACCCCGGCGAATTGCGCCGACGCAACTTCATCCCGCCTGAGGCGTTCCCGTTCAAGACTCCCACTGGCGCCGATATGGATTCCGGCGAGTACGCCAAGGCCCTCGACGCCGTGTTGGAAGCTGCGGATTATCCCCGCCTGCGGGCCGAGCAGGAACGACGCCGCTCGGAGGGCTCAGCGAAGCTGCTCGGATTGGGTTGGAGCGCTTATGTGGAGATTTCGAACCCGATGGGCGCCCCGGAGTTCGGCAGCTTCGAGGTTCGTCCCGATGGGTCGGCGCTGGTGCTGACTGGTTCGTCAAATCACGGGCAGGGCCATCACACCGCGTACGCCCAGATCGCGAGCGACCGGACCGGCATTGCGTTCGAGCGGATCGAGGTGCGCCACGGGGACACCGACGAGGTGAAGCGTGGCGGTGGGACCGGCGGCTCGCGTTCGCTCCAGACGGGCGGGGTGGCCGTCTTCCAATCAGCCGAAGCGGTGGTCGAACAGGCCAAGGAGGTCGCGGCCGCGATGATCGAAGCCGACCCGGCCGACATCGTGCTCGACGTCGACGCAGGCACTTTCGCTGTTGCGGGCACACCGGCCCGTTCGCTCGACTGGGCCCAGATTGCGACCCATGTCAACGAGTCCTCCGACCGCGGGCTGCAAGCCGAGAGCGACTTCCATCCGCCGGCCGCAACTTTCCCCTTCGGTGTGCAGCTCGCCGTGGTGGAAGTGGACCGCGAGACCGGCCAGGTCACGCCGCTGCGCCATGTGACGTGTGACGACGCCGGTGTCATCGTGAACCCGATGATCGTTGAGGGTCAGGTTCACGGCGGCGTGGCCTCTGGCATCGCCCATGCACTCGGCGAGGTGTTTGTCTACGACGACCACGGCAACCCGCTGACCGGCAACTTCATGGACTACGCCATCGCGTCAGCAGCGGAGCTGCCCAGCTTCGAGCGGATCCCGATGGAGACTCCGACGGATCGCAACCCGCTCGGTGCGAAGGGCATCGGCGAGTCCGGCACCATCGGCGCCACGCCGGCGGTGCAGAACGCCGTGGTGGATGCGCTGTCGCACCTCGGCGTTCGCCACGTCGACCTCCCCTGCACCCCCGAACGGGTATGGCGCCACTTGACGCCCTCCGCGCAGCCGTCTGGGTCGTAGTTCTAGGCGAACGCCGGCAGGTCGATCCCGTTCGCGTCGACGCGGCTGAGGGTGCCGGTGATCGTCACTTCGGTATGAGGTCCGCTCGCCTTGCTCATCACGCTCATCACGCTCATCTCCTGCTCTTGCATCGGTTGATCTTCGCTCGGGTGTTCTTGATGCCGAGACCGTTCAAGCTCGGCGTGTACGCAACAACCCGACCTTGGACACCGTTGCCGCACACCTGACAGACTCGCTCTGGAACCGGCAATCACGCGATCACTCTGTGCGGGTGTTGAGACGGCTGGCCAGCACCGTGACGATGGCCAGTCCGCCGACCGCAGCGGAGCCCAGATAGGCAACCGTCGGGCTCAGCGCGAACACTGGAAACCAGATCAACGCGCCCAGCGCGTGGCCGGTGAAGCGATATGCGAGGGTGAATGACAGCGCCCCGGCTCGGTTGTCCGGAGCCGCGATCGAGGCGAGAGATTGGAAGCCCACCACGACGGCCTGCGTGGAAGCGCCGCCGACAAACCACACGAGCGCCAGTGCCCACGCCGAGTTCGCGGCGGCAAGCAGGGCAACGGTGCCCGAATTGACGATGAGTGCCACGGTGACCGCACGGCGCCCACCCCAGTGGTCCAGCACGATCCCCCACAGCGGCGCCGCGAGCATCCCGGCGGCGCCACCGCCCAGCAGCAACAGCCCGACTTGCGAACCTGACAGCCCGATTTCGTCGCGGCCGCCCAGCCCGACGAGCACACGGGCTCCCACGGGACCGAACGCGGCCAGCAGCGCTGTGGCAGCCAACAGCATCGTCGAACGGCGCAGCAACGAGCGCATCGGGGGCCGCTTCGGGGGGACCCCTCGGGTGTCCTGGTCACTGCTTCGGCCAGATGCCGGGAGCAACGGGGCAATCACCGCCGACACCAATGCCGCCACCCAGAAGGCCAAGCGCCAATTCAGATCCGCGCCGACGCCGCCCACCACGGGCGCCACGAGCTGGCCAAACGCCTGGCACGCCGCGTAACGACCCACGACGCGTCCCAGACGCGCGGCAGGCGCCATGTCGGTGAGCGTGGCCAGCAGCAGAGGCGTAATGAACGCGTTGAGACCACCTTGGGCGATGCGGCCTGCGATGAACCACGCAAACGACGGCGCTACCGCGCACGCCGCCGTCGCCACGGCGTACAGCCCGAACGTCCATCGCAGCGTGCGGGCACGGCCCCAGCGGTCACCGAGCGTTCCCGACACCAGCAACAGTCCGGCAAACGGCACCAGATAGGCCATCATCGCCCAACCGACTTGCGCGGTCGAGACCGAGAATGCCTCGCGCAGCTCGGGCACCATCGGCACCATCACGCCTGCGCCGAACGGCCCCATCATGCCGCCGAGATACACCAGCATCCGCCGCCAGTCGCTGCCCGTCCCCAGTTCGGCCATCAGCGCGCGCACGCTAGTGCTGCGCCCCCAAAGTGTTCACACGGCCTTGGTTAGCTGCGGCCATGCGCACCTGCACTGGGGAGAGCCTGAGCTGCGAGAGGCGGGCGCTGCGGCTACCGCGAGAACCCGCGTCGCACCCCCGGCAATGCCCGGATCTTGGCGCGTACCATCGCCACCGAAGCACTTCGCCACGAGCGCCTCCTCGCCGAGGGGCTTGATTCGGCGGAGTGCTTCGATCCGCCGACGCCCAGGGGAGATATGACCGCAGCAGCAACGACCCCGTCGGACCATTCGGCGCCTGCGTCTGCAGCCCGTGATGCCACGCTCGACACGTTGCAGGAAACACTGCGGGAGTTTGTGGCCTCCCAACTGGGCGAGGGTGCCGATCCGCGCATCGAACATGTGCAACGGGTCGGCACTGGCCGCTCACGGGAGAATTGGTATTTCACCGCGACGTGGCAGGACGGCGAAACAGGCACGTCCGTCATCGAGGAGCTGATCGTTCGACGCGATCCCTCGGGTGGGCTGCTCGAGACGGATCGCCGAACCGAGTTCGCGGTGCTGCAGGCGTTGAAGCACACCGCGGTGCCCGCACCCAGAGCCCGTTGGCTGGACCCGGACGGATCTGTGCTGGGTCGACCGTCGTTGGTGATGGTGCGCCAGCACGGCGACTGCGACTACTTCGTATTGGACAGCGACCGCCCGGCACCGCGGCGCACCGATCTGGCCCGACGCTTGTGCGAGTTGCTCGCGTGCGTCCACCAGGTCGACTGGCGGGCCGCGGGACTCGATGCTGTCTTCGTCGATCCCGGGCCGCGAGCTGCGCTCGTGGCCGTGGACGAATGGGAAGCCGTTCTGCGGCGGGACCAGCTCGAGCCGTATCCCGAGCTCGAACTGGCCGCTCGGTGGCTGCGGCGACACGCACCGATCTCATCGGACACCGTGCTGGTGCACGGCGACTTCAAGGTCGGCAATGTGCTGCGTGACGTCGACGATCACATTGTCACCCTGCTGGATTGGGAGCTGGCTCACCTGGGCGATCGGCATGAGGACTTGGGTTGGGTGACCCAGCCGCTGCGGACCCGTGAGCACTTCGTGGCGGGACATTGGGAACGGGCCGAGCTGCTCGAGCACTACGAAGCGACAACGGGGAGCTCGGTCGACCACGACGCGGTCGCCTGGTGGAACGTGATGAGCTGCTACAAGACCGCCGTCATGCAAGTCAGCGGTCTGCGATCGTTCGTGGAGGGACGCTGCGACGAGCCCTATCAGCCATCCGCGCCCGTGCTGAGCACGCTCCTGGACCTGATCGCCTGATCGCACATTGAGCGCCGCCGTGCACCCTCCCGGAACCGATGACCCGATGATCTGATGACCTGATGATCTGATGATCTGATTGCCTGATTACCGATTGCAGATTGAGCGCCGCCGTGCACCCGACCCCACAAGAGCAACTTGACGCGGCGATTCGCCTGATCACCGCCGCCGCCGAACACGCTGGGCCCGCCGGCGAGCGTGACGATCTGCTTCGCGGGGCCACAGTGCTGCTGCGGCGCCTGTCCCGAAGCCTGGATGCGCGGATGCCATTTCTCGCCGACGACAACGAGCGCGCCCGTGCCCTGCTGCAACGTCTGCGCGGCGACGTGGCGTCGCTGGCGCCGGAGACCGACGCGGCCACGGCCCATGCTGCACCCGAGACCGACGCGGCCACGGCCCGCGTAACGACCGGCTCGGAGTCCCACGAGCACAGCGCCAACCTCGTCTGGCAAGGTCTGCTGGCCCGGGCTGTGACTGAGCTTGCCGACGACGAAGCCGGTGACCGCGGGCGGGCGCAGATCGCCGCCCACCTGCGCGAGCGAACCGCAGCGAACCCGGCCCTGAATCGAGAGCCGATCCAGCGTCCCCAGCTCACCGAGGAGCCCCGTGCCTGACGACGAGATCACCCTGCACATTCCCGACCTGACGATCAGCGACGAGCACTTCGCCGAGCAATTTCCGCTCTCGCCGCTCGATGACTACATGATCCACCAGACCCCGGACCCGATTCGGGTGATGTGGAGCGGCGACCCCCGCACCTACGAGCGGTACTGGATGCTGTGCCACGACCCGTCAACCGAGGTGCTGGTGGCGGCCGGCGGCAGCTTCTACCCGAATCTCGACCGGGCCGAGGCATACGCCATCGTGAACCACAAGGGCCGCCACACCACGGTGCGCGGCTTTCGCAACCTCGGAGTGGACCGCGCCGACATGCGCATCGGGCCCATCGTGCCGCGCATCGTGCGGGGAATGCGCTGGTGGCGCTTCGAGCTTGAGCCCAATGAATGGGGCATCAGCTACGAGCTTGACTTTCGCGACACCACTCGTCAGACGTTCCGCGAGCCGATCTCCAACTCTGCGGTCGGTACGCCGCCGGGGCGGCGGGGTGATGTGACCACCGGGTTCGAGAGCTTCGGCGAAGTGGAGGGCTGGGTCGAAATAGACGGTGTCCGAATCGATTTTCCGCCCGGCTGCTTCGGTACGCGTGATCGGCATTGGGGCGTCGGCCGGGGCGTCGGCGGTCCACCAATGTCGCTCGGCGGGCGTCTGCACGTCGGCACCTCGGGCAACGGCTTCGCCCAATTCCCGAGCTGGACGCTGTGGGGCGACCGTGCTTACTACCGCTTCGGCGACCAGCGACCGGGCTCGGGCCGGGTCAACAAGCCGACACGTCGACTGCGATTCGAGCCCGATACCCACATCTTCGTCGAGGGCATCGTCGACTACCCGCTCGACGACGGCACGACGAAGCAGGTGCACTACGAGCGGATCGGCAACCAAACGGCCTACCTGCGCTGCGGCATGTACGGCGGCACGCCCGACGGGTACATCCATCAAGGCGGCTACGACGGCCCGAACCTGGTGGAGGGCGAGACCTATGACGTGAATGACCCCGCGGCACGTATCAAGCTGCGCGGGCTCGATGAGCACCTTTGCCGGGTGAGCTGCGACGGCGAGGTCGCCACGGGCTTCTACCAGCCCATCGATCCGGTCGCCTATCAAGCATGCGAGGCCGGCCGGCCCGGATGGGGGTTCTTGAAATGACCGGGCGGACCCGATCGCGGGTGCCCCAACCACACGCTGCCGGTCACAGTGCGAGCGGTCGAGGGTTAGCTCACATACGCGTGGTGGAGCTGGCAGGCGGCATCGGGGTGGCGTGGGCAGCGAAGCTGTTCGCCGATCTGGGCGCCGATGTCATACGCGTTGAGGGCCCCAACGACGTGGTCCGATCGCGTCCCCACGATGTTCACCGATGGCTGAACTCCAACAAGCGATCCGTCCTGTCATTGACCGATGACCTGATCGGCAGCGCCGACTTGGTGATTCACGATCGCCGCGAGCTGGCTGATCTGGCGCGGCACAACAGCCAGCTCGTCGTGCTTGCCATCACCCCGTTCGGGCTCACTGGGCCCTATGCGCACTACGAGGCCGCCGAGATCAACGCCATTCACGCGTCCAGTTGGGGGAATCTGTCACCGGGCGGTGCCACCGATCCAGACCTGCCGCCGCTGAAGGCGCCGGGCCATCACGCTAACATCAACGTGGCCACCGTCGCCGCGATCGTGGCCCTCGCGGCAGTAGAGCGAGCCGCCGTGAGCCGTCAGGGCGAGCACATCGATTTCTCGGCAGTCGCCGCGGCAGCCAAGATCACCGAAGTCGCTCCTGCCGCAGTCTCGTTCTTGGGCGTGGAGGCCTCCCGGCTCGGCACTCGCACGGTGGTGCCGTGGGGAATATTCCAATGCGCTGACGGGCTGCTGCAGCTCATCTGCCCCGAGCAATCCCAATGGGAATCGTTCGTCGAACTCATGGGCTCCCCCGAGTGGGCATCGCTCGATGTGTTCGCCACGGGACCGGACCGAACCCAGAACTCCGACGTCGTCAACATGTATCTGGCGGAGTGGTTCGCCGACCAGAACGTCGACGACGTCTACCACGCCGCCCAGGCTGCGCGTATCGCCGTGACACCCGTGAACACGATGGCTCAGCTCGAAGCCGATGACCACCTTGCCGAGCGCGGGTTCTTCGCCACGACGCCCGACGGGCTGAAGCTGCCGGGACCCGGTTTCCAGATCGATCAACCGTGGTGGAGTCTCGCCGCAGAGGCACCGGACGTCGGTGCCCACGAAGGCGAGGGCTGGCGGCACAGAACGGCCGTCGTCGACCATGCCGATACCGCCGCGGGTACCAGCAGCACCGCGGCAACAGCTCCGGGGCGCCGTCCGCTGGAGGGAGTGCGGGTTTGCGACTTCACCTGGATCTGGGCCGGCCCTTTCTGCACCCAGGTCTTGGCCCACCTCGGCGCTGACGTCATCAAGCTCGAGTCGCCCGATCATCTGTGCATGTTCCGGCGGCTGCCGTTGAGCCCGCCCGACAGCCCGCCGTCGCATGACACTTCGGGCTTGTTTCAGATCTACAACACCGACAAGCGCAGTGTCGGCATCGACTTGACCCATGCGGACGCCTCGGAGATTGTCGAACGGCTCGTCGCCATCAGCGACGTGGTCATTGACAATTTCGGCGTCGGTGTCATGGATCGACTCGGGTTCGGTGCCAAGCAATTGCGTGCAATCAACCCAGACGTCGTCATCGCCTCGCTGTCCGGTTATGGAAGCACCGGCCCCTGTGCGGAATATGTGGCGTATGGACCTGCTGGCGGAGCACTCGCTGGGCTGTATGCCTCCAACGGCTACGAGGGCGGTCCCGCGTTCGAGACCGGTGTAGCCATCGGTGATCCGTGCACGGGGATCACCGCTGCATGGGCGGTGGTGGCAGCGCTCGCCGCTCGCCGTCGCAGCGGCATCGCCGCCACGATCGACGTCGCTATGGCCGAAGCCGTCGCCGCCACCGTCGGTGAGGGCTGGATGCAGTACCTGGAAGAAGGCCAATCGCCGGCTCCCATCGGCAACCACGACCCGATCTGGTCGCCCCACAACTGCTACCGGGCCCGAGGCCCCGATCAATGGGTCACCATCGCCTGCACCGACGAGCGCATGTGGCATTCGTTGTGTGCAGTCGTGGACCCCAGCCTCGCGCATCGGCCGGGATTCGCAGACGCTGCGGATCGCAAGCGGAACGAGGCCGAACTGGACGCGGAAATCTCGGCGTGGACGCAGACACGAGATCGCTGGCACATCACCGAAGAGCTGCAGGCCGTCGGCGTGACCGCATTCCCCTCGCTGTCATCGCACGAGCTGTGGACCGGCGACGTCCACTTCGAAGCCATCGGAATGCTCGAACGGCCTCGTCACCCGCTCACCGGAGAACGTGTAGTGCCCGGCGTCCCCTGGCGCTTGAGGGACGGCCCCAACGGACTGCGTCGCCCGGCACCGATGCTCGGCCAGCACACTCACGAGGTGCTGACTCAGGTTTTGGGCTATAGCTCTGACGCCGTTGCAGAACTGGTCGCGCACGGCGTGGTCCACGACCAGCGCCCAACCGCGCCGTAGACACCCACAATCGGAATCCCCCACACCGACCGCCCAAGACACGGCCCGCGACCAGCACCCAGAGCCGTCTCCGTCAGCGCTCCGCAGCAGCGCTGACGGCCGGCACCCGCCGCAGACCACGGCGCGGCCATCCACCGCGTGTCACGTCGCGTCTAGCCTCCCCCGCACGGAGTCTCGGCGAGGGATTGCCTGCGGTACGAGAGATCAGGCGAACCCGGTTGGACACCAGCAGTGCAATCCGGCGAAGTAGCGGCCGGGAACCGACAGGGAGCAGACATGGCTGCAGAAGTAACGATCACCTCAGGACGACTGGCAGGTGTCGACGACCAGGGCGTCCACGCCTACAAGGGCATCCCGTATGCGGCACCGCCGGTTGGCGACCTGCGATTCCGACCGCCAGTCGCGCCAGCCGGCTGGGACGGTGTACGCGACGCCTCGGCCTTCGGACCTGTGGCGCTGCAGCAGCCCATGCCCGGCATCTTCGGCGAGCTCGGCACGCCGCCGAATCCCGCCGGCGACGACTGCCTGCGGCTGAATGTATGGACGCCGGACCCCACAGCAGGCGGCATGCCGGTGCTGGTGTGGATCCACGGCGGCGCTTTTTACGCCGGCAGCGGCGTGGACGACGTGTACAACGGCGCAGCTTTTGCCCGCGATGGCGTCGTCTGCGTGACGATTAACTACCGCCTCGGCGTGCAGGGTTACTGGAACCTGGCCAACCACTTCCCCAATCTGGCTCAGTCAGGCAACATCGGCATGCTCGACCAGATCGCGGCGCTGCGCTGGGTGCAGGAGAACATCGCTGCTTTCGGCGGCGATCCCGGCAAAGTCACCATTGCCGGCGAATCCGCTGGCGGTATGAGCTGCTCGACGCTGATGGCGATGCCCGCGGCGAAGGGCCTGTTCCGGGCCGCCATCCCCCAAAGCGGGGCCGCCCACAACGGCCTCAGCGCCGACACGACCTCGCTCATCGGCGGCTACGTGCTGGACGCGGTTGGTGTGAAGCCGGGAGACACGGCAGCGCTTGCAGCGGTCAGCAACGACGATCTGTTGGCTGCACAGATCGCGATCACCGACGATCTGGGCGCGACACGAGACCCGGTGAAGTACCGCGAGGCAGCGGCGGTACCGATGGCGTTCCAGCCCGTGTACTTCACCGAGGAACTGCCGCAGCGGCCGATCGACGCGATCGCTGCCGGTTCGGCAACCGATGTCTCGGTCATGGTCGGCTCGACCATGGAAGAAGCACTGATCTTCGTGGTCGACCTCAAGGAGATGTTCAACGAAGAACTCGTGCAAGCCACCGTGGGTGCAGTCTTCGGCATGGCCGGCAAGGACGGCGCCGCGGCGTTGCAGCTCTACAGCGACAGCCGGCCCGGCGCCGCTCCGCATGAGCTAGCTGCGGCCATCGAAACCGACCGCATGTTCACCGTGCCGGCTATCCGCATGGCCGATGCCCAAGCCGCGCACAACTCCGACCTGTGGCTGTACCGATTCGACTGGGACAACCCCGAGCGCGACGGCGAATGGGGAGCGCACCACTTCATCGAGGTGCCGTTCGCATTCGACCAGGCCGACAACGAAATGGGCCGCGGCTTCGTCGGCAGCAACCCGCCAGCCGACCTGATTGCCGCCACGCACCAGGCGTGGGTCCGGTTCGCCACCGATGGCAATCCCAACCACAGCGGCCTGCCCGATTGGCCGCGCTGGGATGCGAACACTCGCCCGACGATGCTCTTCGACGACGAGTGCCGCCTTGCCAACAACCCCGCCGCCGCGGAGATCAGCCTCTGGGACGGCGTGATCTAGCAGTTCCCACCGTTTACGGCCCGCCGCCCTCAGGGGCCGAGAGCAGTGAGCGGAATCACTACGACACCGTCACTGCGTCGGTAGCCGTACCCGACGGCGGTCACGACGACGAGATCGCGCGGTGCGCCTGCGGACTGCGGATCGACCGTGGCTCGCAACTTGAGCAGCGTCCGGGCTGCTTGCTCAATCGCGGGTTCGCCGCCGAGCTTGATCTCGATAGCCAGCCACGAGCCGTCACGGCGCTCAACGATTGCGTCGACCTCAAGACCATTGCTGTCTCGATAGTGCGCCAGTTCGCCGCCGAGGGCCTGTGCGTAGACCCGCAGGTCCCGGATTGACAGAGACTCGAACAGCAGGCCGAAGGTTTCGAGATCGCCACGCAGTTGCGCTGGGCCGGCACCCAGGGCGGCGACGGCTAGAGACGGGTCGACCAAGTGGCGCTTCGGGGTCTGTCGCAGGCTTGCCCTTGATCGCAACGCCGTCGACCATGCGGGGAGGTCTTCGGTGACATACACGCAGGCAAGCGCGTCGAGATAGGCCGCCACGGTCCGCGGGTCGAGCGGCATCTCGCCTCCGGCATCGGCTGCAAGCGTGCGCTGGGAAGCCTCGGTGGCGACGTTTCGCGCCAGTGATCGCAACAGACGACGCAGGCGAACTGGGCTGCGGGCCGCGCCGAGTTGGGGAACGTCGGCACGGCACACCTCGTCGAGATAGGACCCGGCGTATTCCTGCGCAGCTTCGACATCGAGACCGACGCTTGCGGGCCATCCGCCGCGGCACGCCGCCTCGATGAGATCCGACAAGTCGACCGGCGGCTGTTCGACATACCCGACGGAAGCCTCGAAGAGATCGCCGAGGCCAATCTCTCCCGACGAGAGTCCCGTCTCATAGAGCGACATTGGGCGCATGCGAACCCGCTTGATGCGGCCAGCCCCGGTGTGACGAGTGGTGTCGTCGGCCGGGATCGCGGAACCCGTCAGGATGAAGCGCCCAGGTCGCCGACCGTCGTCGGCAGCGGCACGCATGTGATTCCAGATTTCGGGTGCGAGCTGCCACTCGTCGAGCAGGCGCGGCTCGGGACCGGTGAGGAGTCCGGCCGGATCCACACCGGCAGCGGTTCGAGCCCCGGCATTGCCGGCGAAGAGGACCTCGCTGCTGGCGTGCTCGCGTCCAGTCGAGGTCTTGCCGCACGCGCGAGGGCCCTCAAGCACAACGGCCGGCAACGCTCGCAGCGCCGAGGTGATCTGGGCATCGACGACGCGGCGGACGTAGCCCTCCGGTGGCATGTCGCCCTCACTCTCTTGCATGAGAGCAAATGTATCAAACGATGCACATATAATCCATCGTCTGTAGGTATTTGAATACATTAAACATGGCTCTTGAAACGCACTGAATTTGGACTGCTCGGCCTACAGTTTGTGGAGACTTGGGGCTACAAAAAATGGTGCCCGTGGACTGCGGTATGGGGATGCTGCTCGTAGGGCCGCTCATGGGGCGAGACCAGTGATGGGCACGACTGCTACTCCATCGGTTCGTTCGTAGGCATAGCCCGCCGCAGTGAGCACAACGAGCCGTTTGGGCTCGCCGACATCGGAGGGATCTACGCGATCGCGCAATTTCGTCAGCGACGCGGCTGCGGCGTCTATGCCGGCGCGACCGCCGAGTTTGATCTCGACAGCGATCCAGTCGCCGTTGCGACGCCGGATGATGGCGTCGACCTCGAGCCCCGTGTTGTCTCGGTAGTGGCTCACCGAGGCGCGCAACGGCGCACAATAGATGCGCAAGTCACGCACACAGAGCGACTCGAACAAGAATCCGAGCGTTTCAAGATCGCGGAGCAGACGGTCGCTGTTGGCGTCAAGGGCGGCAGCAGCCAGCGACGGATCGACAAGCTGCCGCTTTGGCGTGCCTCGCAGTCGCGATCTAGACCGCAGCCGCGGCGCCCAGGCCGGCACATCTTCCACCACGAAGAGGCGCTGCAACGCTGAAAGGTACGCGGTAGCGGTGCGCGGGCCGATCGGATGCTCGCCGCCGGTGTCGGCTGCGAGCGTGCTCACGGCAGCATCGGTTGAGATGTTGCGAGCAAGCGAGATCAGCAGTCGAGCGACTCCTGCAGGGTCACGCCGGGTGCCGTCCACTGATGAGATGTCGACGTTGGCCAACTCGTCGAGGTAGTCGGTCACGAAATCCTGCGCGTCGTCGGTGTCCATCGAGAGGCACAACGGCCAGCCTCCGCGGCAGATGGCCTCGACGACGTCGCGCAAGTCAGTCTGCGGCGCAGGTGCTGAGCAGGGCTCACCGTCGAAGAGTCCCCGCAAAGAGGTCCTGCCAGTGGACAAGCCGGACTCGAACAGCGACATCGGGCGCATCTGTACGCGGGCCACGCGGCCGACGCCGGAGTGCTGCGTGGCATCGGCTGGGGGATCCGCTGAGCCAGTCAGGATGAACTGTCCAGGCGCGCCACGACGGTCGCTCTCCCGGCGCACCATGTCCCAGATGTCGGGCACAAGCTGCCACTCATCGACCAAGCGAGGCGTAGCGCCCTGCAGCACTGCGAGTGACCCGAGCGACGCCAACGACACCGAAGCCATGCTCCGGTCGAGCAGCACCTCGCTGGATGCGAAGCGACGCGCCGTGGTGGTCTTGCCACACGCCCGCGGCCCCTCGATCAGCACCGCCGGCGCCGAGCGCAGACGTCGAGCCAGCACCACATCGGCTATCCGGTCCACGTAGTCAACGCTGTGGGGAAGTGTCGGTGTCATCGCATGCCTCCACTGCCGTTCGTGACGTGCCCGAGCGGCGCAACGTCGTGTCTCGCAGCCACCTGCCACAGATCTAGTGTGGCATCTGTAGTACGACACTGTATGTATTGCAACTTTGCAGCGCGTGGATCGCAACATGTGCAGTGCATGAATTGCAACGTGCGCAATGCATGGATTGCAACGTGCGCAATGCATGGATTGCAACGTGCGCAGTGTATGGATTGCAATTGTTCGGTTGCATTTCTTGCAAATGCGCACGCCTTCACATCGTGCGGAGGTGACGTTCGCTCTCGCCCGTAGAATCTCTCGCTACTGAGGCCATTGAATCTGGCAGGAATCAGAATCTCCAGATTCGGTCGACCTTCGTTCTGCGCCCGGAGTCCTTCGACTCCGCTCACTTCCGGTGAGCTTGCAACCCAACGCTGCGTCGGCGCCGTCTTCTTGTGAGGCTCACCATGGCTGCATCCCCTCATCTCGTTGCGCGCGCAGACCTGCGCAACGTGGCGATCATCGCTCACGTCGACCACGGAAAGACCACCCTCGTCGACGCCATGCTGTGGCAGTCGGGAGCCTTTCGCGCCAACGAGACCGTCGCCGAGCGGGTCATGGACTCGATGGACCTCGAACGCGAGAAGGGCATCACGATCCTGGCCAAGAACACTGCTGTGCGCTACGTGCGCGACAGCGGCGAAGAGATCAAGATCAACATCGTCGACACCCCCGGCCACTCCGACTTCGGCGGCGAGGTGGAGCGCGCCTTGACAATGGTGGATGGGGTCCTGCTGCTGGTCGACTCCAGCGAGGGCCCGCTTCCGCAAACGCGCTTCGTCCTGCGCAAGGCGCTCGAGCTGCAGTTGCCCGTCGTGCTGGTGATCAACAAGATCGACCGGCCGGACTCGCGTATCGCTGACGTCGTCGACGAGGTCTACGAGCTGTTCTTGGACCTCGACGCCACCGACGACCAGATCGACTTCCCGATCGTGTACACGAACGCTCGGCAAGGCACGGCAACGCTCGACCTCGGCCAGCCAGGCACCGATTTGCGGCCCATGTTCGAAACCCTGCTTGAGACCGTCCCCGTTCCGGTCCATGACCCTGAGCATCCGCTTCAGGCGTGGGTCACCAACCTCGACTCGAGCCCATACGTAGGGCGCATCGCGATGTGCCGGGTCATGCACGGCACCATCAAACGGGGCCAGAGCGTGGCGTGGTGCCGCACCGACGGCACGACGACGACCGCCAAAATCAATGAGCTGTACGTCACCGAGAGCCTCGATCGAGTGGACGCCGACGAGGCCAGCGCCGGGGAGATCATCGCCATCTCGGGCATCGAGGACATCACGATCGGCGAAACGCTCGCCGATCTGGCCAACCCCGTGCCGTTGCCCCTCATCACTGTGGACGAGCCGAGCCTGTCCATCACCATCGGCATCAACACCTCTCCGATGGCAGGCCTCGACGGCAGCAAGGTCACCGCCCGTCTCATCAAGAACCGCCTCGACGCCGAGCTGATCGGCAACGTTTCGATACGCGTGCTGGAAACCGAGCGGCCTGACACCTGGGAAGTGCAGGGACGGGGCGAGCTCCAGCTGGCGGTGCTGGTGGAGATCATGCGCCGCGAGGGCTTCGAGATGACCGTGGGCAAGCCCAAAGTGCTGACCCGCATCATCGACGACACGCTCCACGAGCCCACCGAGCGCGTCACCATCGACATCCCCGAAAGTGCCGTCGGGGCCGTCACCCAGCTTCTCGGCGAGCGCAAGGCCGACATGGTTGCCATGTCGAATCACGGCACCGGCTGGGTTCGGTTGGACTACATCGTGGCGGCACGCGGCCTCATCGGCTTCCGCACCGAGTTCCTGACCGAGACTCGGGGCGCCGGCCTCATGGCCAACGTGTTCGAGGGCTACACACCGTGGCTGGGTGAGCTTCGCACCCGCCACTCGGGATCGATCGTCGCCGACCGCAAGGGCTCGGTCACTGGTTACGCCGTGGCTGCGGTGCAAGAGCGCGCGTCGCTGCTAGTGGCTCCCGGTGAGGAGGTCTACGAAGGCATGGTCATCGGTGAGAACCCGCGCCCCGAGGACATGGACGTCAACATCTGCCGCGAGAAGAAGCAGACCAACGTCCGCGCCGCTGCCTCCGACGACACCATCCGCCTGACGCCGCCCCGTGTCCTGTCGCTGGAGCAGGCTCTCGAGTTCATTGGCGACGATGAATGCGTCGAGGTCACCCCGAACGCCATCCGCCTGCGCAAGGCGGTCTTCGACGCCACCGCCCGCGGCCGCGCCCGCAAGCGCCTCCAGCGGACGAACGCCTGAGCCCGCATCGCCCACAATCTGCAGGCCAGTATCTCCATATTCTGTAGGCCAGTCACTCCACAAACTGTTGGCTGCCCAACGCCCGCAGAAGCGTCGATCGGATCCTTGCTCGATGCGGAACCGGTGGGGGCACGGCGACCGGACGCTGAATTCGCAGACATCGTCGAAGCCATCTGTCGGGGTGGCTGGCCTCGATTGCTGGAGCGGACCGTGACCGACGCGCAACTGTTTCTGGACAACTACCTCGGGGAACTGTGCCGGACCGACATCGCAGAGGTCGACGGGGTAGCGCGCAATCCTGACGGGGTTGCGCGGCTCATCGCTTCGATAGCGCGCAACGTCGCAACCACGGCGTCGTTCTCGAAGCTTGCCGCGGAGGCCGGCGGAGACCGACCGCTGAACCGGACGACTGCAACGGAATATCAGCGTTCGCTGGAACGGCTCTTTGTCGTCGAAGACGCACCGTGCTGGCGCACGCACTTGCGCTCAAGGGCCACGCTGCGTGCAGCCCCGAAGCGACATTTCGTCGACCCGTCGCTTGCGGTAGCCGCTCTCGGTGCGAGCCCTGAACGCCTGCGGACAGACCTGCAAGCGCTCGGTTTCCTCTTCGAGTCACTGGTGGTACGGGACCTGCGGATCTACGCCCAGGCCAACGGTGCAACCGTCTATCACTACCGCGACAGCGACCAGCTCGAAGCCGACGCCATCATCGAAGCACGCGACGGACGCTGGATCGCCGCGGAGGTCAAGCTCGGCGGTAACGACAACATCGAACAGGCCGCCCGATCGCTGCTGCGCCTGCGCGAGAAAGTGGACACGTCACGCATCGGCGAACCCTCGAAGCTGCTCATCATCACAGCCACTGGCTACGGCTACGACAGACCCGACGGCACCACGGTCGTACCCATCACCGCACTGGGACCGTGAACTTGGAGGACTAGATGCTGGGGTTGGCCGGGACAGCCAGCTCCAGGCGAGGCTCGGTGTCGATGCCGTGGAAGTTTTGGAGGCGCTCGCTCGTCTCCGCGTAGCGGTCACGCCGTCCCAGCCAGGACACTGCGTCGGTCAGCACCTTGCCCCGGTCAAGGTGCTGCCGCTCCGGGCAGCTTCGGCGGGTCATGGGGGTGACGCTTGGGTTTGTGACCAGGTCCAGTCAGCTCCGTCGCCTGGTGGGTGCAATACGAGGTTGTGTTTGTGGAGGTTGTTGTGGTGTCGGTGGCACAGCGAGGCGAGATTGGGCACGCTGGTGGGCCCGCCGTCGATCCAGTGCCAGATGTGGTGCCCGACACAGCCGATGGGCGGTTGGTCGCAGCCAGGCCACACGCACCCCTGGTCACGCGCGATCAACGCACGCCGGATCTGCGGCGGAATGGTCCGCGTCATGCGTCCGATGTCGAGCACTTCGCTGCGCCCGTTGAGCACTGCGGGGATGATCCCGGCGTCACAGGCCAGTTTGCGCAGATCGGCCACGGTCAGCTCGGTGCCCGACTCGGTCATGCCGGGACGCACCAGCTGACCGCCGCTGCTGCCGGCAGCCCCGGGCGGTACGCGGGCGACGCCGTCGCGCAGCTGGTCGAGGGTGACGGTGACGATCATGTGGGCCGTGTCGGGCCGCCACAGGTCGAGCTGGGGGCCCCTGGCGGGTCGGCGCCGCCGCGTTCGTTGCTGCCTGAGTCGTTGTCGGGGTCGGCCGCGTTGGGCTGAGGACCAGGCGGGTTGGCGCCGTCGTGTTCCTTGCTGTCTGAGTCGTTGTCGGGGTCGGCGGCGCCGTGTTCGATGCTGTCCGAGTCGTTCGTGGGGACGGTGGCGTCGGGCCTGGGGCCTGGGGCGCTGGTGCTGCCGGGTGCGACTGTGATACCGGCGCCTCGTTCGCTGGCTTTGCCGCTGTCCACGACCGCGTCTGCTGCGGTGCTGTCAACTGTGTTGTCTGGTGCCCGATGGCTCGCGGCGTCGGGGTCGGGCGGACCGCCGGTGGTGAGCAGCCGGGCGAGAGCGTCAGCGGAGCGGTGGGCGACGGTGGGGCGCTGGGCTGACGGCAGGTCCTTGTCGGTGCGCCACATGCGCTGGATCATGCGCGTCAGGCCGCGATGGATACGGTCGCCGGTCTCGGGATCGAACTTCGCCCGCAGGTTCCACATGCCGTCGTACTGGTCGATCCACATCGACGCGAACCGCGCAGCGCTCTGACGCTGCCGGCGCTCCAGATCTGACTCGACGCGGTGCGCGGCCTCGTGCGCGCGCACCGCTTTGCGGGTCTGGTCCGCGCTCTGGCCCGCAGCGTCATCGGTCAACCGGGCGCGCACGTCCTCGGGCACCGACGCGCCCGCGAGCAACGCGGCCTGGTCAGCGTTGATGCCCCCACCGGCGAGCGCGTCAGCCACATCGGGTTTGGCGGCCACCGACACCGCGTCTCGTTCCAGGCGCCGCGCTTGGGTGCCGCTGACCGAGGTGATCGCCGAGAGCGTGTCGGCGAGGCTCGCGTCGCCGCGGCGTTGCTGCAGCTGACGGCATGCTGCTTCTGCCACCAACGCACTGCGGCTGCCCTCCAAGGCATTCACCGCACACTGCACACGCTGCACGGCCCACACCAACTCGTCATCAGCCAGCGCCGCCACATCAACGCCCGACAGCAGCGCCCCGCCGTCGATGCCGGCCAACCCGGCGTCCAGCGCACGTCAGGCACGTCGCATTGGGTGACCAGCCGCTCACGCAACGCCCGCAATGGAACGTCCGCGCAGCCATCCCGACGCACCGCCACCGGGGAATCGGCCACAGCCAGTCGAGACGGGTTCCGGGACATGACAGAAACCTAAGGAGGAGGTGTCACAGTCATGATCCTGAGGTCAGAGGTCGGGTCTGGACCTGACTGAGGGCGTTACGCGCCGGGTGCCCTTCGTGTGTTCTGTAGGCTTGATCCCCTTTGCTGACGCGCACCCAACGGTCGGCATGCGAGCCACAGCGGCGCGACGGGGATATCTCGCCGTTGATGCCGTCGCTATCCGCATTACGAATGCCGCACATGCGGCATCGGAGGCCGAGGCCTAGACGCTGGGGTTGGCGGGGATTGCCAGCTTCAGGCAAGGCTCGGTGTCGATGCCGTGGAAATTCTGCAGTCGCTCGATCGTCTCCGCGTAGCGCTCGCGTTTGCGGGCCTCCACGGCGGGGCACGTTCGGCGAACTCGGGCATGACCTCCCGTGCGAACAGCTCCATCGACTCGCAGATGTCCTCGCGGCGGTAGGGCTGCTCGCTCGTGCCTCTCGATGGAGTCACACACATTCTCCGGCCCGCAGCGAAGTATGAGAGTCTCCAATATCCACACGGCGCTTGTGCAATGATTCGGCGGTTCAAATTCGACGACTCGAGTTTGTGTACGCAATGGCTGAGAACGCCAGAGCCGAACGAGTAATGGATGGCTGATGGGCATGAGAGGTCTATTCAGGCGAAGGAACCGGCGCGCGACACCACCCGAAGAGAAACGCGCGCCGTCCCGGCCACAACCAGCGACACCCCCCGAACAGGCTCGCGCTCCGTCCCGGCCAAGACCGGCGGCACCACCGGAGCGAGCAGCTGTCCCTGGGCCGTCAACAAGTCCGGGGAAAGTACGTACACACGACGCCGAGCGAGAAACTCCGACCTCTAAGAGCTTGGGCTCGCCGAAGAAGGCAACCCTTGTTCGACCTCAGCGGGGAATCGCTACTTGGGTGCCCAGCGACGCCGTGTTCGAGGTAGATGGACGCGAGATCCCGGGTGGCATGTTGTATATCGGGAGCCGCGCAAGGGCTGCAGGTTTCGAGATCACCGAGCCGTGTCTCATCGACCGCTCCCTGCGAGTCGGCTGGAGGCGGCCGGATTGGTCTGGTTCAACCATGGGTTACTGGCCGTCCTATGACACGAGCGCGCCCGAGGCGCGCGGTGCCTACCTGAATTGGCTCATGGGGGGCAGACGCGAACCGTCGGCCTACATCGGGTATGTGTTCCTGTTCTTCTACGGCCTCGAACGCCGACTTCTCATAGATCTGGCCAAGGGTGCCAATGACTCCGAAGTTGACAACCTCGTAGCCGAGATCCAGCAGCTTCTTGGCATCTATGGCGGCAACCGCTCCTTCCGCGGTTACGCGACCAGCTTCCTCGACTTGATCTCTGCGGTCAGATCCCTGGAGGTCGACGTGGAGCCGGTGCCGTGGGATCCCGATCTTCGAGGCTGGGAACTACCAAGCGCCCTTCGCCTAGGACTAGGTCGACTCGCTGCGGCCGGAACCCCACTACCGGTTGATTGGGCATTGAGCTACTTGCGCTACCACCCGGAGAATGGCCTCCGGACTGCGGCCCAACGATGTGAGTCACATTTCGACGCGCTATTCCGTATCCGATATCGAGAGCGATACCCCAAGGGCATCAAGATGCGTCCGCCAGCCCGCAAGATCAGCTTCTCCTACTACCCGGCGTCGGCAGGGTTCGGGGGCACCGTTTCAGCTCAGTCCGATGTTCCCGATGTCACATCCGTGGTTGGCCCGCTCAACAAGCTGAAGGATCTTGGCGCGGAATGCACGGACGAACTGGACGCGTTAAGCCGTTTTCTTGGGCGGCGGCCGGAAGAGTCTGCGACTGCATCCGCGGTGTCGTTGCTTCCCGAGGTATTGCTCGCGACCCACGGCGGTCCCCTCGTCGAGAGAATGAAGGTTTGGGTCTCGTCAGCACTTGCAGAGGCCTCATTCGCGTCCGTATCGTTGGATGAGCTCGTACAACAGTGGTCGCCGGACCGCGAGGAAAAGCTTGCAAAGCGGGACGCAGCATCGCTGGCGTCTCTGCTCGCAAAGCTTGGCGTCGGTCTTGAGCCCGACGTTCGATTCGGAGCATCGACGCCAAAGCCGGGCTCGACGGTCGTCCTGTTCCCCCTGTCCGAAGATTCGTCAGCTGCACCTTCAACGGCGTACACAGCTGCAGTGTCACTCGTGCACCTCGCTGCCTTGGTCGCGGCCGCTGACGGCACAATCAGCCCCTCAGAGCAACACCACCTAGCTGAGCACATTGAGCAAGTTCTCGGGCTCGACGCATCCGAGCGTTCTCGATTGGAAGCCCATTTTGTCTTGCTAACCTCAAGCAAGCCCAGCATGGCCGGTCTGAAGCGCAAGGTAGAAGCTCTCTCCCGCGGTGAGCGAACGGCCGTCGGCAGTTTCCTTGTCGACATCGCTGCAGCAGACGGCGTCGTCAGTCCCGAAGAGATCTCGACGATCACAAAGATCTTCCGCTTGCTGGAATTGGACGAGGCTGACGTGTACGGCCAGGTGCACGCGCTCGCCACGGGCGATCCAGGCCCGATGACGGTGCGCGAGTCATCGCCGACTACTCGCTGGGCCATTCCGGAACCTGCAGCTACTTCGCAACCTGGTGCGGTTCGACTCGACCATGCCAAGGTGCAGGCTCGCCTAGCCGAGACTGCGCATGTCGCCGCGCTATTGACAGACATCTTCGCCGACGACGACGTCCCGCCAGCGTCGTCAGGCGGCCAATCCACGGCATCGCCAAGATCGCCGGGTCTGCCGCACTCTGAACTGGCGGCGGTGTCGAGTATCGACGGACTCGATGAAATTCACTCTGCGCTAGCCACAGCGCTCGCACAGCAATCCGAATGGCAACGCTTCGCTGTCGAGGACTTGGCCACCTCGTTGGGTCTACCGCTCCTTAATGGCGCTATCGACGTCATCAACGAGGCCGCCATGGACCTTTGCGGTGAACCGCTCATCGACGGCGACGATCCGCTCGGAATTAACCCCTACGCCCTCGAGGAAGTGCTGTGACCTCTGCGAAACCTTCAGTTGATCGAATTCGCCCCCGCGAACGTGATGCTGTCATCCAGTCACTACGAGCTGGTGTTGTGCCGCGCGTCGGCCAACAGCACATTCAGGTTGGTCGCGCCAACGAAGTCTCGGCTCTTGTCACCGATATCGACCGAATCACCGATGGCGGTTCTGCAATTCGGTTCGTCATCGGGGAGTACGGCGCTGGCAAGTCGTTCTTCTTGAACTTGGTGCGTTCAATCGCTCTCGAACGCAAGCTCGTCACCGTCCATGCCGATCTGTCGCCAGATCGCCGCCTACACGCAACTGGCGGCCAAGCCCGAAGTCTGTACTCGGAGCTCATGCGCAACCTCTCGACGCGCGCGAAGCCTGACGGAGGGGCGATGCCCTCAGTCGTTGAACGCTTCATCAGCGAGAGTCTCGTGCTCGCGCGCTCACGAGATGTGAGTCCCGAGGCCGTGATCCGTGAACGACTGTCCAACTTGCAAGAACTGACCGGCGGTTACGACTTCGCCGAGATCATCGCCGCCTATTGGCGGGCCCACGAGAACGGCAGCGAACAGCTGAGCGCTGATGTTGTCCGATGGTTGCGCGGCGAGTTCTCAACCCGCACGGACGCTCGCGCTGCTCTCGGTGTTCGCACGATCGTCGATGACGGAAACTTCTACGATCAACTGAAGCTGTTCGCGCGCTTTGTCCGGATGGCAGGTTTCTCCGGTGTGCTCGTCTGCCTGGACGAGATGGTGAACCTCTACAAGCTGTCGAACACGAAGGCGCGCAACTCCAACTATGAGCAGGTGTTGCGGATCTTGAACGATTGCTTGCAGGGATCTGCTGATGGTCTCGGCTTCGTGATGGGCGGCACCCCGGACATGCTGCTGGACACGCGTCGTGGTATGTACTCGTACCCGGCGCTGCAATCCCGGCTTGCCGAGAACACGTTCGCGGCCGGCGGCCTCGTTGACTTTTCCGGGCCTGTGCTACGCCTTGCAAACCTCTCCCCAGAAGACATGTACGTGTTGCTAGGCAAGCTGCGACACGTGTTCGCCAGTGGTGAACCGTCTCAGTACCTAGTGTCGGACGATGCCCTAGAGGCGTTCATGAACCACTGCGCTTCGAGAGTAGGCGACGCATACTTCCGCACTCCCAGAAACACGATCAAGGAATTTGTCAACCTACTCGCCGTGCTGGAGCAGAATCCCGGGGTCAAGTGGTCTGATCTCATCGACCGAGTTGAGGTTGAGGACGAGTTCAATCCCGACCTTGAGCCAATCGACGACGACAGCAATTTATTGGCGTCTGCCTCATCCTCCGGCTTGCCAGACGAGATTCAGCCGCCAACTCCACCGGCGCAACCGAACGTGAGCGCCACTGATGACGAACTCACCAATCTCAAGCTCTGAAGGACGAGCGTCCTCTGCGTTTGAACGCCTTCACCCCAAGTTGCAGCGGTGGGTCTACGACCGAAGCTGGGTCTCGCTGCATGAGGCCCAAGAACGAGCCATTGACCCGATTCTCGGGGGTGAATGCGACGTAGTCATTGCTGCGGCAACGGCTGCGGGCAAGACCGAGGCTGCGTTCCTGCCGATTCTGTCGACACTTGTCACGGCGTCGGAGGAGATCGAGCAGGAACCACGCGATCCATGGACCACGCACGACCCATGGACGCCGCAGCCGACCCGCTCAGCTACAGGTGTCCAGGTTCTCTATGTGTCGCCGCTAAAGGCGCTGATCAACGATCAATACGACCGCCTAGATCGGCTCTGTGAGCGGGCCGAAGTCTCAGTGCATCGCTGGCACGGAGATGTCTCGGGGTCATCCAAGCAGCGCTTGCTGAAAGAGCCATCTGGTGTCCTGCTCATCACTCCTGAGTCGATGGAAGCACTCTTCGTGAACCGCGGCACGGCGATTGCCAGCTTGTTCGCCGGCCTGCGTTTTGTTGTGGTCGACGAAGTGCATTCGTTCATCGCTACGCCACGTGGTGCACAACTGCAGTCTCTCTTGCATCGCGTGGAACTCGCGATTCGGCGGCGACCACTCCGAATAGGCCTCTCGGCGACTCTCGGCGACATGACTCTGGCGGCCAGGTTCCTGAGACCGGCAGAGCCAGAACGCGTGGAACTCATCGAGTGTGGGGATGAGGGGAATGTGATCCAATTGCAGCTTCGCGGCTATGTCTCAACCGCGCCATCGATCCCTCCATCTAGAGCAGTTGCCCTCGAGGAAGCCGGGCAGGAAGTCCCAGTCGAAGAGACGTTGTCTGGTGACCGGGCGGCAATTGCGGGCCATCTGTTCCGGGTGTTGCGTGGTCAAGACAATTTGGTCTTCGCAAATGCGCGGAGCGACGTCGAGACCTACGCCGACCTGCTCAGTCGCCGCAGTGAACGTGAGCGTCTTCCAAACGAATTCTGGCCTCATCACGGCAATCTCTCAAAGGAACTCCGCGAAAGTGTCGAGGAGTTGCTGAAAGACCCCTCTCAATGTACGACCGCCGTTTGTACTTCGACACTTGAATTGGGCATCGACATCGGCTCGGTGGCCAGCGTTGCTCAGGTAGGCCCGCCTCCGTCTGTGGCGGCACTGCGTCAACGGCTCGGCCGCTCAGGACGCCGCGACGATGAAGCGTCGGTGCTGCGCCTGTACGTCAGCGAGGCTCCCATAGATGAACGTTCGAGTGTGATTGATGAGTTGCGTTGTTCCGTCGTGCAAACCGTAGCGATGGTGCGCCTCATGCTCGATCGGTGGCTCGAGGCCCCAGTAGATCCAGGGTTGAACTACTCGACGCTTGTCCAGCAGGTCTTGTCCGTTGTGGCCCAACACGGAGGTGCAAGGGCGATCGAGATTTTCCGTGCGTTATGCGGTCCCGGCCCGTTTGAACTAGTGGACCAAGCGCGATTCGCGAGCTTGCTCCGTTCGATGGCCAATCACGATCTCCTGGCGCAGGCTGCCGACGGTTTGCTCTTGCACGGTGTCGTCGGAGAGCGCTTCGTCAACCACTACAGCTTCTACACGGCGTTCCAGACCGCAGCTGAGTGGCGCCTCGTCGCCAACGGCAAGACTCTCGGCACCATCCCTATCGACCATCCGCTGTATGAAGGCCTGTTACTGATTTTCGCGGGGCGACGCTGGAGGGTGAGAGGTATCGATCCAGAAGCTCGTGTCGTCGAACTCGAGCGATCCAGCGGCGGTATCCCGCCAAAGTTTCCGGGTGGCGGCATGGCAGTGTCAGACCGCGTGCGTGCCGAAATGCTCACCGTCTTCGAGACGAATGAGGTACCTAGCTGGCTCGATTCTGTCGCCCAGGAACTGCTCGCCGAGGGCCGAGCTGCGTTTCAACGACTCGGCTTGAGCGGTCGTTCGGTGCTTGTCGACGGTTCTGATCTGCTGCTGGTCCCGTGGACGGGTGACCGATCACTATTCACCGCGGCAATTGCACTGCAGCAGCAAGGCCTGGAGGCGAGTATCGATGGACCAATTGTTCGGATTCATCAGACTCGCGCGACTGAGCTAGCCGACACTCTCAGTGAGCTTCTCGACAAGGGCGCTCCTCCGCCCGAGGAGTTGGCAGCACAGATCCAGAATCGCGCGATCGACAAGTGGGACTGGGTGCTGGATACGCCGATGGCGGTTGAGGCTGCGGGTGCGCGACAACTCGATGTCGCGGCCGGCTGGAACGTGCTGAGCCGAGTCGCTAGCAGCCTCGTTGATTCCGCAGATCGTCCGACGACGAACCGAGGACCTAAAGACCGGCGGCAGTTTGCGGACCCGCTCGATCAGGAGTACTACGTGGTCGATCTCGAAACGACCGGATTCAGTCCACGCTTAGGGGACCGAATCGTCGAGATCGCGGCAGTGCGGATACGCGGCGACGGGACAGTCTTGTCCGAGTGGTCAACGCTCATCGACCCGTTACGGGACATCGGTGCCACCCATGTCCACGGCATCTCGCCGGCTGATGTCGTCGGCGCCCCGGTGTTTGAAGAAATCGTCGGCGACGCGTTGCAACATCTTCACGGAGCCGTTCTAGTTGCGCACAACCTTTCATTCGATCTCAGGTTCCTCACCGCCGAGTTTGACCGTGCAGCCGTTGACATCCGAGCATGGCCAGCCCTCTGCACGCTCCGATTTAGTGAACTCGTGGAGCCCCACGCCACACCCCGCAAGCTCGCCGACTGCTGTCAGCGTCACGGCATCCAGATCGCCGAAGAGCACCACGCCCTCTCGGACGCCCGAGCGGCGGCGGCATTGTTGACGGAGTACTTGCAGGTGGCTGTAGATCGTGGCCACACGTCGCTTTCGAGTATCGGTTGCAATCCCGTTGTTTGGCCAAGGCCCTTCCCCAAGATTCCGCCGTCTGGCAGGTCGAATCCGCGAGGACGGATCAACCTGCTCCGCGAGTCCTGATTGAGACCGGAAGGGTTGTAGAGGCGCTGCGGGTACCCGACAGCGCAGCGCTTGGACTAGACGCTGGGGTTGGCGGGGATTGCCAGCTCCAGACGGGGGGCCAAGTCGATGCCGTGGGCGTTCTGGAGCCGTTCGATGGTCTCGGCGTAGCGCTCACGTTTCGCGGCCTCCACGGCGGGGGCACGCTCGGCGAATTCGGGCATGACCTCCCGGGCGAACAGCTCCATCGACTCGCAGATGTCCTCGTGGCGGTTGCGGCCGGCTTGGCTCACGAAGATCAACTCGTCGACGCCGGCGTCCTCGTAGGCCCGTACGAAGTCGCGGATCTGGTCGGGCGTGCCGATGCAGCCCCGCAGCGAGTCCAGCCCGCCTTCCTCGATGCCCGTGCCGTCTTCGGCCCGAGCTTCGTCGACTTGGGCGTTCAACTTCTCGAAGCCCATCTCGGCGCGGTTCTGCTCGAACTCGGTCCAGATGTCGGTGCGCCCCGGTGTGTGCGTGCCGAATTGGTAGTAGTGCAGCAGCGAGTAGGCGAAGAAGTGGAAGCCGTCGAGGCCCCGATCCAGCGCTGTCTGCTCGTCTTCGTGGCACAGGAAGCCGGTCGTCACCGCGATGTTCGGATTCGGCGCCAGGCCAACCGGGTCGGTGCACGCCTCGAACGCTGCGTAGTAGTCGGCAACCCACTGCTTCGCTTCGTCAGGGTTGATGAACGCGAAGCTCAGCGCCCCGATGCCCCGGCTTCCTGCCATCAGGATCGTGTCGCGCTGGCTGCACGCCACCCAGATCGGCGGGTGCGGGCGCTGCACGGGCTTGGGCACCACGTTGCGGGCCGGCATCGAGAAGAACTTGCCGGTGTGCCCCTCATATGGCGCTTGGGACATCATTTTGGCAATCTCGGGGACCGCCTCTTCCCACATTGAGCGCTTGTCGGCCCGCTCGACCTCGAAGCCCAGCAGCTCCATGTCGCTCGACGTCTCGCCGGTGCCGAACTCGACCCGACCGTTCGAGATGATGTCGAGCGTCGAGATGCGTTCGGCCACCCGGGCGGGATGGTTGTAGCCGGGCAGCACCGGCACGATGCCATGACCGATGTGGATGTTCTGCGTCGTCGCGGCGCACGCTGACAGGAACACCTCCGGCGCCGAGGAATGCGAGTACTCCTCCAGAAAGTGGTGCTCCACCTCCCACACCGTGTTGAAGCCGAGCTTGTCGGCCAGCTGCACTTGTTCGAGGGCCTCATGGACCACTCGTGCCTCGGCTCCGTCGTCCCATGGGCGCGGCAATTGGTGCTCGTAGAAGATGCTGAAGCGCATAGCGGTTCCTCGCCTGGTGTCGTACTCGCGGTCGAGCGTCGTCGATCGGGTCAGTCGGCCGCCATGGCGCTGGCGAGCGCAGAGTCCACGATGCGATTTCCTCGCGGATCGCCCGTGATGGTGCCGACCATGCTGTTCATCACGTAGGCAACCGATGCCCGCACGTCGAAGTCGACCAGCGCGATCGAACCGCCCCAGCCACCCCAGAACATGTGGTTCGGGTTGGGAGAGGTCACCCAGCCCTCGAGGTCGCGGGCGAAACCGATGCCGTGACGCAACCGCATGTACAGCACGTCGTCGACGTTGTCGATCTGCTCCTCGAGCGCCCTGCGGGCCCCGGCCTCGGACATGATCCGGACGCCGTCCACCTCGCCGCCGCACGCCAGCATCGAATGGATCCGGGCAATAGAGCGAGCGTTGCCGATGCCGCCCGCCGCAGGGATCTCGGCCGCACGCCATTCACGCGTCTGCGGCTCGGTGGCGTCGAGCAGGCAGCTCATCAGCGTCTGCGCACAAACCGAGTCCATTTCGACCTTGACGCCGTTCATCTCGAGATCCCCGGGAAGCACGACAGGCGGAATCAGCTCGCCCATCCGGTGATCCTCCGAGGCTGGCAGGCTCATGTGGAAGTCGGCACCCAACGGCTCGGCGATCTCGTCGCGGAACCAGTCAGCCATGCGCTTGCCGGTGATGCGGTACATGATCTCGCCCTCGAGGTTGCCCTGGGTGACGGCGTGATAGCCCGACTTGGTGCCCGGCTCCCACCACAATTCCTGAGCTGCGAGCTGGGCCGCAATGGCGTCGAGGTCGTACAGGTCGGCGGCCGTCACCGGCGGCACGTACCCGGGCAGCCCCGCGGTGTGCGACATGACGTGGCGCACCAGCACGCCCTCTTTGCCGTTCTGTGCGAACTCGGGCCAGTACTGGCACACGGGAGCGTCGAAATCCAGCTCGCCCCGGTCGGCGAGCGTCAGCATCGCTGTTGCCGCCATGGTCTTGGTGGTCGAGTACACGTTGACGATCGTGTCGCGTTCCCACGGATCGCCATTGGGCCCGGCATCGCCTGCCCATATGTCCACCACGGACTCGCCGTCAACAGTGACGGCCGCCGCTGCGCCCACCTCGAGCCCCTCGTCGAAGTTCTGCACGAAGGCGTCTCGAACTGCTTCGAAGCCCTCCTTGCAGGTGCCGTGAATCTCCATGTCCTGTCCCCCTTCTTGGCGGACCCGCCGGCCGCAACCGCTCGTAGCGGGCCCATCATGGCAGTCACGTCGAATGGCCGCCCATGCCCCGTCGAGCGTTCACCCCGCCAAGCGGTCGCACGCCACGCTGAGCGAGCATCGAATACAGCTGCCTTTCGGCAACGGCGGCCCGACGCGCAGTGGCATAGGATCGGCCGGATTCGTCCAGCGCAGCATTCCGCTGTGCCGGTGCCGCCGTCGGCACCGAGTCGGGCGGATGGACTGGGATCGGAGACTCCATGAAATCATCACTGCTTCGACTGCTTGCGCTGCTCTTTGCATTCGGCCTTGTTGCTGCCGCATGCGGCGACTCGGATGACGATGCAGCCGACGACGCCCCGGCAGCCACTGGCCGACGACGGCCGACGACGACATGGCCGACGACGACATGGCCGACGACGGCGATGACATGGTCGACGACGACATGGCCGACGACGACGACGACATGGCTGCCATCGACCGCACGGGCGAAGTCCTCAAGATCGGCTACGTGAACAACGAGGGCGCGGCGTTCGCCCTGCCCGAGTTCCGCACCGGCGGCGAAGTGGCCATCCAGTTCATCAACGACAACGGCGGCATCAATGGGGCGATGATCGAGACCGAGGTCTGCCTGTCCGATGGCACGCCTGAAAGCGCCATCAACTGCGCCAACCGACTGATCGAGGCCAACGTTGTGTTCGCCTACATGGGCATCGAGGTGGCGTCGGAGGCCGCGATCAACCTGTGGGTCGAGGCCGGCATCCCCTACATCTCGTCTCACGCGTGGGGTCTCACCGAACAGAACAGCCCCGGCTCTGTCATCATGCACTCGCCCGCCGGCGCCTATGCAGTCGGCCCGGCAAAGACGTTTAGCGATCTCGGCATCAGCCACATCGCCGTCATCATGGAAGAAACGCCGGCAGCCTTGGCGTTCGTTGACGCGATCGGCACCCCCGTGCTCGCACACCACGGGATCGAGTTCGAGCGTGTCTTGGTCGATTCCGCTGCTCCTGACTGGACAGCGGCGGTCGCCACCGCACAAGCAGCGGGCGTTGACGGCATCTGGGGCCAGCTCACCGAGCCCGGTTGCATCGGCATGGTCGGTGCCGCTGCGGCCAGCGGTTACGACAAGCCGGTGTTCGCCGGCTCGTGCAGCTTCTACATCCCCGTTCTGGGCGCGGCCGCTATCGGCACGTACACCCAGAGCGACGTGTTCTTCCCGTCAACGGCTGAATTCGCGTCGCCCGAGATCCAGGCGCAGCTCGCCGAGTACGCCAGCCTGATGACCGCAGCCGGATACGAGGACCACATCGAAGGCTTCGCCGTTGCGCCGTATTCCGCGTGGCGTGCCATGGAGATCATCCTTGAGACGATCGAAGGTCCGGTTACCGGCGAATCGGTGCTCCACGCCTTCAAGAACGCCGGTGAGACGCCGGGCTGGTTCGGCTCGAATCATCGGTGCGGCGAAGAGCCCTGGCCGGCCGAATCATCCGCCTGCAAATCTGCGATCGCGGTGTGGCAGGTCGCCGAGAAGGATGACGGCACCGTCGGGCGCGTCCTGGTTGGCGACGGCTTTATCGACGCCTTCGAATTCAGCGGCTTCTAGCCCGGGAGCACAGCACAGCACTCAGACCATCGAGAACTGAGCCTTCGGCCCTCGCGACGTGCAGCAATACCTCCTGTTCGCCATCATCGGGCTCGGTTTCGGCTCCATCTACGCGGCCATCTCGATGGGCGTGGTCATCACCTACCGCGGCACCGGCATCATCAATTTCGCCACTGGCGCGATGGCGATGTGGGGCGCCTACGTCTTCGATGAGCTGAACCGCACTGGGGATCTTGTGTTCCCCGTGGTCATCATTCCCCACAGCGTGAGCCTCGGTGACGGCTTGGGCTCGGTGCCGTTCGCGCTGGCGATGGTGCTGTCCGTGCTGTCGTGCAGCCTCATCGGGCTGATGGTGCATTTCTTGGTGTTCAGGCCGTTGCGGCGAGCGCCGATCCTGGCGCGCGTCGTGGCATCGGTCGGCGTGCTGCTGACGATCCAGGCGCTGATCGTGATGCAGTTCTCCAGCACACCTCGAGCGGTTGCCCCGATCCTGCCCAATGAGCCCGTCAGTCTCGCCGGCATCAGCTTCTCGCGCGACCGCCTGTGGATCACTGCCATCGTTGTGGTGATCGCCGTCGCGTTGTGGGCGTGGTTCCGATTCACACGATTGGGCCTCGCCACGAGAGCCTCCGCGGAGAATGAACGAGCCATCAGCCTGGCCCGCTACTCGCCGCAGGTCCTCGCCGGCTCCACTTGGGTGCTGTCGGGCACAGTTGTCGGCTTCATTGTGATCTTGACCGCCCCGACGGTGATCCTGAATCCGCTGACCTACGTGCTCGCCATAGTGCCGGCGCTGGCTGCTGCGCTCGTCGGGCGGCTCTCGTCGATCGCGATCACGGTCGCCGCAGCGCTGGGCTTGGGGGTCGTCCAATCGATCGTGGTGTTCCAGACCACCAAGTCGTGGTGGCCCGACTGGGCAGTGACCGGAATTGGCGACGCAGTGCCGTTCGTGGTCATCGTCATCGCGCTCTTCGTGGTCGGTGATTCGTTGCCGAGCCGCGGGGCAGTCGAGTCTGACCCGCTGCCCGAGGTGTACCGGCCGAAGATGCGTCCTGCCGTGATCGTGCCAATGGTGATCGGCGCCGGTGTGTTGGCCACGCTGACCTCAGGCGGCTACCGGTTCGGGGTCATCACCAGCATGACCGTGACGATCATCATGCTGTCGCTGGTGGTGCTCACCGGTTTGGTCGGGCAGATCTCGCTGGCACAGGCCGGCATCGCCGGCACCGCTGGATTCGCGCTCAGCAAGCTCGGCGATGCCGCGGGCATCCCGTTCCCGATCTCGCCGCTGCTCGCAGCACTGGTGGCGACGGTCTTCGGCGTGCTGGTCGGCATCCCGGCACTGCGCATCCGCGGTGCCCAGTTGGCTGTGGTCACCCTGGCCGGGGCTGTAGCGCTCGAGAAGTTCATCTTCCGCAACGCCAGGTTGGCCGAAGCAGCCGGAAATCCGATCTCGGATCCGACACTGCTCGGCTTCGACATGGGTGTGCGCGAGGGCCGCACCATCGCCCGCGTCGAGTTCGCCTTCCTCGTGCTGATCGTCGTGACTGTCTGCGCGATCCTCGTTGGGAATCTGGCTCGCAGCGCGACCGGTCGACGATTCCTGGCGGTCAGATCGAACGAGCGTGCCGGCGCATCGGTGGGCATCTCGATCGCGAATACGAAGCTGCTGGCGTTTGGGATCGCGTCGTTCCTGGCCGGGGTGGGCGGCTCGTTCATCGGGTATAGCCGCGGGCAGCTCTCGGCGGACAGCTTCTCCGTGCTGGTCGGGCTGAGCTTCTTGGCGTTCGCCTATCTGGGCGGCATCACCACCGTCTCGGGAGCAATCGTTGCCGGGACCTTCGCGCCCCTGGGCCTCGGTTTCGTGATCTTCGACCGCGCCTTCAACCTGGGAACGGCATACCAACTCCTGGCGGGCATCGGTCTGGTGCTCACGGCCATCTTCAACCCTGAGGGGATAGCGGGCGCCAACCGCAAGAACTTCGAGAAGCTGAAGGCGGTACTCGCAGCGCGAGCCGCCGCGAAGGCCGCTGGGGCAGATGGCGCAGACGTGTCTCCTGGGAGCAGTGCTGAACACACCGCTTCGGCTCCCCGGGCCGCTCCCGCGCTTGCGGCGCAAGATCGGCCGAGCTTCGACGATGCGCCGGTTGTGCTCGCCGTAGACCGCCTGGCGGTTCGCTACGGCGGCCTCAAGGCCGTCGATGACGCGTCGCTGCAGGTCCGTGAAGGCCAAATTGTCGGGCTGATCGGTCCGAACGGCGCCGGCAAGACGACGATGATCGACGCGCTGACCGGCTTTGTTCCCTCTGAAGGGCGGATCGAGTTCTGCGGCGTGGAATTCACCTCAGAATTGCCGTACCAGCGGGCGCGCATGGGCCTCTCGCGCACGTGGCAGTCGCTGGAGCTGTTCGGGGATCTCTCGGTGCGCGAGAACGTGCAGGTCGCCGACGAACGGGTCTCGATCCGCTCGGTTCTTGCCGACTTCGTGGTTCCGGCACGGCCAGCGGACCTCTCACGCGTCAATGCTGCGCTGGAGCTCGTGGGACTCGCCGATGACGCCGATGCCCGGCCGGGCGACCTGCCACTCGGCCGCCAGAAGCTGGTCGGTGTGGCCCGGGCACTGGCCGGATCCCCCCGAGTGATGCTGGCCGATGAGCCCGCTGCCGGTCTCGACACCGCCGAGAGCCGGACGCTGGGCCGGGAGTTCATCGACATCGCCGAAAGGGGCGTCTCGATCCTGCTGATCGACCACGACATGGGCCTCGTGCTGGAAGTCTGCGACTACATCTACGTACTCGACTTCGGCCAGATCATCGCGCAGGGCACCCCGGCGGACATTCGTGCCAACGAAGCCGTCATCGACGCCTACCTTGGTTCCGAGATCCACACATGAGCGCGCTCGCATGAACCCAATCGCATGAACCCACTCACATGAACCCAGCGCAAGCCCCGGCCCCGAACGGCAACGCCGCTACGGCGCCGGCGCTGGACGTGCGGAACCTCGTGGCTGGCTGGGGCGGCGTACCGGCCGTGCGCGACCTGTCCCTGCACGTCCATCCGGGCGAAGTCGTGGCGCTGCTCGGGCCCAACGGTGCGGGCAAGACGACGACGCTGCTGACGATTGCAGGGATCCTGAAACCCATTGACGGCGAGATCGACGTGCTCGGCATGCCGCTCGACGGTGCCAGTGCACACCAGGTGGCCCGCAGGGGCGCCGCGTTGCTGCCCGAAGATCGGGGCATCTTCTTCCAGCTCAGCGTTGCGGAGAACCTGCGCCTGCACCGCCACCGTCGCAGCGAAGTCACCGAGGACGACATCATTGGCTGGTTCCCGGCCTTGGGCGAGCTGCTCGACCGTCGCACGGGCCTGCTCTCGGGTGGCGAGCAGCAGATGCTGGCACTGGGCTGCAAGCTCATCGCCGATCCCAAGCTCTTGATGGTGGACGAAATGAGCCTCGGTTTGGCGCCGATCATCGTGGAGCGCCTGCTTCCCGTCGTGCGACGCATCGCCGACGAGACGGGCACGGCGGTGCTGCTCGTGGAGCAACACGTTCACGCCGCGCTCGCCATCACTGACCGGGCATACGTGCTGAACCACGGCGAGCTGGCGCTGTCAGGTACCGCCGAGGAGCTAGCGCAGCGGCCAGAAGTGCTTGAAGCCAGCTACCTCGGCGAGCGAACGCTCGACCACGACTAGCGTCACAAACGTCATGAAATCTCGACTGCTTCCGTTGCTGGCAATGCTCTGCGCGTTCGGCCTTTTCGCTGCCGCATGCGGAAGCTCAGTCGACGGCGATGCAAATGGCGAACCGTCAGCCCCGACAGTCGCCGAGGAGGCCCCCGTCACGACGGCGATGGCGCCATGGCGACTGGCGGCGGCGACACGGCAGGCGACGCCGCGGGCGACAGCACGCCGACGATCGACCGCACTGGCGAGGTCATCAGGGTCGGCTACGTCAACAACGAGGGAGGCGCGATTTCGCTACCCGAGTTGCGTACCGGCGGCGAGGTGGCAATCCAGACCATCAACGCGTCGGGCGGCATCCACGGGGCGATGATCGAGACGGTCGTCTGCTTGTCCGACGCCACACCCGAAGGTGCCATCAACTGCGCCAACAAGCTCATCGAGGAAGACGTCGTCCTGGCATACATGGGGCTCGAGCTGGCGTCGGAGGCGGCAATTCACCGGTGGCTCGACGCCGGCATCCCCTACATCTCGTCCAACTCGTGGGGCCCCACTGAGCGGAACAGCCCTGGCGCATTCCTGCTGCACGCGGCTTCCGGGGCCTACGCCGTCGGCCCGGCCAAGACGTTCTCCGAACTTGGCATCGACCACATCGCAGTGATCTCCCAGGATTCGCCCACCGGCTTGGATTTCCTGGACAACATCATCAAGCCGGTGCTCGCACACAACGGGATCGCCTGGGAGCGCATCGTCGTCGATTCCGCCGCACCCGACTGGACCGCCGCCATCGCAGCAGCGCAGTCAGCGGGGGTCGAAGGCATCATGGGGCAACTGGACGAATTCGGCTGCATCGGCATGGTCAACGCGGCTGGGGCGAGCGGCTTCGACAAGCCGATCTTCGCCGGCTCGTGCACCGCCTACATCAACCTGTTGGGCCCTGCCGCAGTGGGCACCTACACCCAAGGCGACCTGTGGATCCCTTCCATAGCTGACTTCGCACCGCCCGAGATCCAGCAACGTCTCGTGGCGTTCGCCGAGGAAATGACCGCCGCGGGCTATCCAAGCCACGCCGACGGCTTCGCTATCGCCCCGTATTCGGCATGGCGCGAGATGGAGTTCATCCTGGAGATGATCGAAGGCCCGATCACGGCCGAGTCGGTCACGGCGGCGTTTGCCAACGCTGGCGAAACTCCCGGCTGGCTCGGGCCCAACTTGCGATGCGGTGAGGCGCCATGGCCGGCGGAGTCCTCGCATTGCGGCTCGCAGATCATGGTCTGGCAAATAGTCGAGCGTGACGACGGCACGCTGGGTCGGATGCCGATCGGCGACGGCTTCTTTGATGCTTTCGAGTTCAGCGGCTTCTAGACGCGAGCCGCCATTGCCCAGACCGAACATCCATACATGAGGGGTCGGCCCGACTGACGTGCAGCAGTACCTCCTCTTCGCAATCGTCGGGCTTGGCTTCGGCAGCATCTATGCGGCGTTGTCGATGGGTGTGGTCATCACCTACCGGGGTACCGGCATCATCAACTTCGCCACCGGTGCGATGGCGATGTGGGGGGCCTACGTCTACGACGAACTGACCGACACCGGCAATCTCGTGTTGCCGGTAGTCATCGTTCGCCACCGCGTGAGCCTCGGCGGCGATTCGGGCACGGTGCCGTTTGCGACGGCCATCGTGCTCGCCGTGCTGTCGTGCGGCCTCGTCGGCCTGATGGTGCACTTTCTCGTTTTCCGGCCCCTGCGAC
The DNA here is from genome assembly GCA_965226645.1 of Candidatus Poriferisodalis sp. Lineage (GTDB taxonomy): Bacteria > Actinomycetota > Acidimicrobiia > Acidimicrobiales > Poriferisodalaceae > Poriferisodalis. The sequence goes on along the minus strand of CBDDDL010000003.1, from coordinate 63,235 downwards.
GCGCCCCGATCCTGGCGCGAGTCGTGGCCTCAGTCGGCGTGCTGCTGGTGATCCAGGCCCTGATCGTGATGCACTTCACGAGCTCAGCGCGCATCGTCGACCCGATCCTGCCGAACGAACCCGTGAGCATCGGCGACATCAGCTTCTCGCGCGATCGCCTGTGGCTCACTGCCGTCGTGCTGGTGACAGCGCTGGTGGCCTGGGCGTGGTTCCGCTTCACGCGACTGGGGCTCGCCACAAGAGCGTCCGCCGAGAACGAGCGAGCCATCAGCCTCGCCCGCTACTCGCCGCAGGTGCTCGCCGGCTCGACGTGGGTGCTGTCGAGCACGATCGTCGGCTTCCTGGTCATCCTGACGTCGCCGATCGTGACGCTGAATCCCCTGACCTACGTGCTGGCCATCGTGCCTGCGTTGGCTGCTGCTGTCATCGGCCGTTTGTCGTCCATCGGCGTCACGGTGGCGGCCGCAATGGGCCTGGGCGTGTTCCAGTCGATCGTGGTGTACCAAACCACCAACCCGTGGTGGCCCCACTGGGCGATCACGGGGCTGTCGCATGCGCTGCCGTTCGGCGTCATCGTGATCGCGCTCTTCGGGTTGGGCGAATCGCTCCCCACCCGCGGCGCAGTGGAAGCCGACGCCTTGCCGGAGGTGATCCGGCCGAAGATGCGCCCAGCAGTCGTTGCGGCGGTGGTATTGGCGACCGGCGTGTTGACCGTCGTGACCCAAGGCAGCTACCGATTGGGCGTCATCACCAGCATGACCATGACCATCGTCATGCTGTCGCTGGTGGTGCTGACCGGCTTGGTCGGGCAGATCTCGCTGGCGCAAGCCGCTATCGCAGGGGCTGCCGGCTTCGCACTCAGCAAGCTCGGCGACTCCGTCGGCATCCCGTTTCCGATTTCGCCGCTGCTGGCGGCGCTCCTGGCGACGGGCTTCGGCGTCGTGGTCGGGATTCCGGCCCTACGCATACGGGGGGCGCAGCTGGCGGTCGTCACGCTGTCGGGGGCCGTCGCGCTCGAAGAGTTCGTCTTCCGCAATCCCGCCATCACCGGCATGTTCGGCAACCCCATTTCGGATCCGACCCTGTTCGGGCTGAACCTCGGGGTGCGCGAGGGTCGAAACATCGCTCGTGTGCAATTCGGGCTCCTGGTGCTCGTCATGGTGACCGTGTGCGCCATCGCGGTTGGGAATCTGGCCCGCAGTGCGACCGGGCGCAGGTTCCTGGCTGTGCGATCGAACGAGCGAGCTGGCGCGTCGGTCGGGATCTCCGTCGCGAACACGAAGCTGCTGGCCTTCGGGATCGCCTCGTTCCTCGCGGGCGTTGGCGGCTCGTTCATCGGCTACAGCCGCGGCCAGCTGTCTGCGGAGAGCTTCGCCGTGCTCGTGGGCCTGAGCTTTCTGGCGCTCGCCTATCTGTGCGGCATCACCAGCGTCGCCGGGGCGATCATTGCGGGGATCTTCGCCCCCTTGGGCATCGGCTACGTCGTAGCCGACCGCGCAGCATCTTTGGGAAGGTGGTACCAGTTCCTGGCGGGCATCGGACTGGTCCTCACCGCCATCTTCTTTCCCCAAGGCGTCGCCGGCGCCTACCGATCGAACCTCGCAAAGCTGCGGGCCATGCGCGCCGGGCGGCGCGCCGTTGCAGCTGCTCGGAAGGGCAGCATCAGCAGCACCGTTGAGCGATCCGTCACCGCTTCGGTTCTGGGAGACAGCCTCGCCGGGATTGCCACCCACGAACGCCCTGCGCGCCCGACGAGCTTTGATGCGGCGCCGACGGTGCTCAGCGTTGAAGATCTCACGGTGCGTTTCGGCGGCCTCACCGCAGTCGACCGGGTATCACTTCGTCTGCGCGAAGGCGAGATTGTCGGGCTGATCGGGCCCAACGGGGCCGGCAAGACGACGATGATCGACGCGCTGACCGGCTTCGTTTCGTCGCGAGGCCCCATCACGTTCTGCGACCGCGAGCTGTCGGGCGAGGCACCGCATCAGCGGGCTCGACTCGGACTAGCGCGGACATGGCAGTCGGTGGAACTCTTCGGCGACCTGTCGGTGCGTGAGAACGTTCAGGTCGCCGATGAGCGGTCTTCGATCCGTTCAGTGCTGGCGGACATGGTGGTGCCGTCGCGGCCATCGGACATGTCGCGCGTGGATGCTGCGCTGGCGCTGGTGGGTCTCACCGACGATGCCGAGTTGCGACCCCAGAACTTGCCGCTCGGCCGCCAGAAACTCGTCGGAGTTGCACGGGCGCTGGTTTCGGGACCCCGTGTCCTGCTGGCCGATGAGCCAGCTGCGGGCCTGACCAACGCCGAGAGCGCAGCGCTGGGTCGTCGGCTGACTGACGTGGCGTCCGGCGGCGTGGCGATCCTGTTGATCGACCACGACATGGGGCTCGTGCTGGAAGTCTGCGACTACATCTACGTGCTCGACTTCGGCAGGATCATCGCGGAGGGCACACCGGCAGAGATCCGGGTGAACGAGGCTGTCGTGGATGCCTACCTCGGTTCTGGTTCACACGCGTAAGCGCGGTCACCGTCGCCAATCCCCAATCGCCAATCCCCAGTCCCCAGTCCCCAATCCCCAGTCCTCAATCGCCGAGGTGTTGACGCAACAGCTATCGGTGCGCAGCGGCTACGGGCGTGCGGCAGCGAGCGCGGCGTGGATGCGAGCGGGGCTGAGCGGCAGGTCGTCGATGGTGATGCCGTAGGGGGCGAGTGCGTCGCACACGGCGTTCGCGATGGCCGCATACGGGCCGAGCGTGCCACCTTCGCCGACACCGCGGATGCCGTTCAAGTTGTGGGCGGGATCGGCGATGTGGCCGAGCTCGATCGGCGGCACCCGGTCCGCTGAGATCGCCAGGTAGTCCATGAACGAGCCAGACAGCAGCTGCCCATTGCCGTCGTACACGAAGTGCTCATACAGCGCCCCGCCGACGCCTTGGACGATGGCGCCCTGGACCTGCCCGTCCACGATCATCGGGTTGATCGCTCGCCCGGTGTCCTCCACGCACACGATCCGCTGCACGTCCACTTCGCCGGTGCCCGGGTCCACCTCGACGATGGCGGCCTGAGCGCCGGCGGCGAACGTGCCGGTGATCGGGTCATAGAAGCGAGTGGATTCCAGGCCCGGCTCGGTGCCCGGCGGCAGGCGATGCGGTTCGAAATAGGCGACAGCAGCGACATCGGCCAGCGAGACGCCCACTGCCGGGGCGTCGGCAGTGTGGATGAAACCGTCGTCGATGGTCAGCCACTCCGGCTCCGCTTCGAGCAGGTGCGCGGCGATGGTCAGCACCTTGGTCCGCACCGTACGGGCGGCAAGCGTGGCCGCTCCCGAGCCGATGACTCCCTGACGGCTCGCGAAGGCCCCGAGCCCGAAGGAAACCCGGTCGGTGTCGCCCATCTCCACGACGACCTGGTCCACGTCGACGCCGAGCTCGGCTGCCACCACCTGCGCCATCGTGGTTTCGAGACCTTGGCCTTGGGAGGTCACGCCCATCGCTGCGGTGACCGCGCCGGTGGGGTCGATGCGCACGCTGGCCGACTCGTGGCCGGTGCGGAACGGCAGCCGCGGACCCGCCGAGGCCTTCTGGCCGAGACCGGTCAGCTCGTTGTAGCAAGCGAAACCGATGCCGAGCAGCCGGCCGTCGCCGCCTGGCGCCGAAGCGGCCTGCTGTACGGCGCGGAATTCGTCGTAGCCCACACGCTCGACGACTCCCTCGAGGCAGTCGAGGTAGGTGCGAGAGTCGTGCACCAGCCGGGTGGGAGCGGTGTATGGCAGGTCGTCGGGCGCCACCAGGTTGCGGCGGCGGATGTCGAGCGGGTCGAGGCCCAGCGTCGCCGCGGCATCGTCGAGCAGGCGTTCCATCACGAACACCGTGGCGGGCCGGGCCACGCCACGGTACGGACCGGTGGGCGTGGTGTTGGTCGCGACGCCCAGCACGTTGCAGCGATAGTGGCCCAGCTTGTAGGGCCCAGTCAGCAGCCCGCCCGCCATGAGCGGCTCGATGCCCGCCGTCCACGGCGGCGCGCTGTAGGCGCCCACATTGGCGTGCAGCACCGCGTCGACGGCGATGAGCGTCCCGTCAGCATCAAAGCCCGCCCGCACGGTGTAGTGGTGGTCGCGAGCGTGCAGCGCGGTGAGCATGTGTTCCGAGCGGGTCTCGATCCAGCCGACTGGACGGCCCAGCCGTCGCGCCAGCTGCGCAATGGCGGCATCTTCGGGATACAGCGCTGCCTTGATGCCGAAGCCGCCGCCCACATCGCCGACCAGCAATCGCACCGCGCTGTCGGAGACTCCCAGCATCTTCGCGAGTGCATTGCGGTGCAGGTGCGGCACCTGCGAGGTCGAGTGCAGCGTCAGCTTGGTTCGATCGCTGTTCCACAGCGCCACCACGCCGCGGCCTTCCATCGGTGTCCCTCCGTGGCGATTCGTGCGGTACTCCCGCTCGATCACCAGGTGCGCGGCGGCGAGAGCCCCGTCGACGTCGCCAGCGTCGAACAGTCGCGTGACGAGCAGATTGTCGGGCGCAATGTCGTGCACTGGTTCGGCCGGATCGGCGGCTGCAGCGACGGCGTCGACGTGGCAGGTCAGCTCGGTGTACGTGACGTCGACCAGCTCGGCGGCGTCGGCGGCCAACGCTGCGCTCATGGCAACGACGGCGGCCACTGCCTCTCCCTGGTAGCGGACTTTCTGTGCCGCCAGCACCGGCTGGGGCGTGGCGACATGGGTTCGCAGCGCCGATTCCGCCACGAGTGCCATGTCGACGAAATCCGGGTCGGTGCCGGTCGCGACATCGACCACACCGGGGGCATCAAGCGCCGCAGCGGTGTCGATGGCCACGATGCGGGCGTGTGCAACCGGGCTGCGCACGAACGCCACCGCCAGCTGACCGTCGTAGCGGACGTTCGCGATATATCGGCCCCGGCCCCGCAACAGCCGGGCGTCTTCTCGCCGCGGGACCGATTGGCCAAACGGGGCGCCGCTGGTCGGCACTGTCTCATCGAGCCGGAATGGCTCGTCGCGCCCCATGCTCATACCAGAAGGCTCACTTGCTCGGACTCATCTCGGCAACGTCATTCGCTGGGGCTCACTCTGGGGCTCACTCTTCGGGGCCCGCTCCTCGGGGCTGACTCTTCGGGCGACAGAATCCGGCTCGCCACCGCGGCGCCGGGCACTCAGACCATCGAGTAGCCGCCGTTGACCGAGACGGTCTGGCCGGTGGTCCAGCCCGACAGCGGCGATGCCAGCAACAACACCATGGGCGGCACATCACCCGGGACGCCCACCCGGCGCAGCGGGTACAACTTGGCGATGCGGGCCATGCGCTCGTCGTCGGCGTCGCCGGTGTGGTGAGCAAACCGTTCCGAGCGCACCAATCCCAGCGACACGGTGTTGGCTCGGATGCCGTTGCGCCCGAACTCCTTGGCCACCGACTTCATGAGGCCCATCGTGGAGGCCCGAGTGGTAGCCACCCCTGCCAGGCGGCTCTCCCCCACTCGGCCCGAGTCGCCCATGAGCGAGACGATCGAACCCGCCACGCCCGCATCGACCATGTGACGCACGACAGCTTGGGTGACTCGCAGCGTGCCCATGACGGTCACGTCTGCCATGCGCTGGAGGTCATCGGGGTCGATGTCGAGGAACGGGCCCGTGTCGGTGTAGGCGGCGTTGTTCACCAAGATGTCAATGCTGCCGAACTCGGCGACGGTCTCGGCCACCATCCGCTCCACGTCGTCCTGACTGGTGATGTCGCAGTGCAGCGCAAGCGCAGCCCGACCCGCCTCACGAGCAGCGGCCGCACTCTTCTCGGCGCCCTCGCTGGAGGCGTTATAGGCGAACGCGACGTTTGCGCCCTCGCCGGCGAAGGCACCGGCGATGGCTCGCCCGAGTCCTTGCCCAGCACCGGTCACCAGGACGTTCTTGCCCGCCAGCTGCAGATCCATCGCGTGCTCCGTTCGGTTGCCCGCCACCGGTGACGGGCACCGTCAGTCTGCCCCGGCGGGCGGACTGGCTGCTTCCAGGGTTGTCGTTCCTATTGGCGGGCTGTGGCGATGCGCTGTCCTGCGATAACAACTTGATTCCCGCAATGGGCTGCGTTGTCTTCGATCCATCCTTGGAACAATGTTGTCGCGCGCAGCGTGGTTGACGCATTGACAGGTTGACGGGTTGACGACAATCTGCCAGCGGCTATCGTGGGCTTGGAAACGTGACGAGGAACAACATGCCAGCAACAGCCAGCAATGAAGCGCTCACAGATGCGCTGAGACAGTGTTTGACCGCGGGAATGGACACTCCTGCCGGACGGGAGCTGCCATTGATAATTGTGGCTCAGAGCTTCGTGGCGACGCTCGCAGGACTGGCCGAACGAACGAGCACATTTGACATCGGCGATGAAGCTGCGGAGCGTATTGGGCGTGAAGCTGCCGAGCGGGCGATTGCCGCCTCGGCGTGGGATACGGCGATCGGCGAGCGCATCGACACGACACATGTGTGTCGTTTGCTCGATGTCAGCCGGCAGGCTCTCGCGAAACGGCAACAGAGCGGCTCGCTCATTGGTCTTGCCGGCCGGCGCATCCGTTGGTTCCCGGCGTGGCAATTCGACCGCGAGCAGCGGAGCATTCGGCCCGTCGTAGCCGACATTGTCTCGGCATTTCGCGAGCATCTCGGCAAGGCCGATCCGGTCCTCATCGCTGCATGGGCCACGACTCCACAAGACGACCTCGACGGTCGCACACCCGCACAGTGGGCAGTGGGCGGAAATGACGGCGAGCAGTTGACGCGCGCAGCGCACCGGGCGGCAGTTCGACTCGCCCAGTGACCGATTGGAGCGATTTTCCGGCGTGCTTCGTTGAACCAACGACGCCGTTATATCGAATTCACCAAGAATCCCAAGGCACGTGCTACTTCGACGCACTTCCGCGGCCTCCTCCTAGTGGGCAGATTTCTAGGCACGACCATTGAACCCCAGTGAGCGTCGGCACCGTTGGCGGGCACCGTCGGGCTGCCCAGCGCAGCCGTACCGCTCACGCGAAAGGCGGTGCAGGGGCCCGTCGAGCCACCGCTATGGTGACGTTCATGGTGTACAAGTCGGCGGAATACCACCCGGCGTTCGAGGAGTACTCCGAGACGGTGTACGAGCTGGCCGAGGACGGTGTCGACGTCATCCAGGCGCGCATCGCCGAACGGCTCGACGTGTCCCGCCCTGCTGTGTCAGAGATGATTCGCCGGATGCAGCGCGAGGGCCTCGTCACGGTCAACGATGACGCCCGTATCAGCCTTACTGCCGACGGCAGCGAGATCGCCACGACGGTGGTGCGCCGCCATCGGCTGGCAGAGCGCTTCCTCACTGACATCTTGAAGCTGAGCTGGGCTGACGCCCACCACGAAGCCGGCCGTTGGGAGCATGTGATCTCGCCGGTCGTAGAGCGGGCGCTCGTTGATGTGCTCGACGATCCCAACACCTGCCCCCACGGCAACCCGATCCCCGGAACCGACTACGCCGCCCCCGTCGATGTCAAGGCGCTCGCCGAGGTCGGCGCAACCGAGGCCTTCACAGTGCAGCGCATCCCTGAAGAGCTGGAGTTCGAGCCAGGACAGCTCGAATTCCTGGAGTCATCGGGCCTGATGCCCGGGCGGCACGGGACCCTCATCTCGATGTCGCCGGATGGCACCGCCACCGTCGAGATGGCGGAGGGCACTGTCGGCGTCAGCGCCTTCACCGCTGCCCGCATTCTCGTTACCGCCGACGTCTGAGATCCGGCCGGCGCGAGCGCTGCACTCGCAGGCCTGCGTGCAATGCCTGCGGGCAACGACAGACACTTGCGCACCCGGCGTTAGTAGTGCCTAACATGGGCTATCAAGGTCGCGTGCGCCGCCAACTGGTGCGCGCATCAGCGTTCCGCCGGAGGCCTCGGACTTCATGATCGTCTGCCAGTGTCTAGCGACGAACGAGTCCGCCATCCGGCACCTCGCCGCGCAGGGTGCCGACACGGTGACCGACGTGGCCATGGCGTGCGGTGCCGGCACAGACTGCGGCAGCTGTGTCGCCATGATCCGCGCCGTGCTGGACCAGTGCAGGCTCGAGTTGATGGATCCCGAGCACACATCAGTCCACTCAATCGCCTTCGACACAATCGCCGTCGGCGTGTAACAGCGGCACCGGCTCGCGCCTGCATCACTCCAGCGCAATTTCACGTCGGTCGTGTCACAGCCGAGGCATAGGGTGGAGCCATGCAGGGATCACCCGAGGTCATCGAGTTCTTGAACGAAGCACTGACGGCCGAGTTGACGGCCATCAATCAGTACTTCGCAGCCTCGAAGATTGCTGACAACTGGGGCTACGGGCGACTGGCCTCGAAGTACCACGAGGAATCGATCTCCGAGATGCGCGACGCCGAGAAGCTGATCGAGCGCATCCTGCTGCTCGACGCGCTCCCCAATATGCAGCGCCTGGGAATGGTGATGATCGGTGAGACAGTGCCCGAACAGCTCTCGCTGGATCGCCAGCTCGAGGAACACGCCATCGAGCGCTACCGGGCGGGCGTGCGGCTGTGCCTGGACGAGGGCGACGCAGGCACAAGGGAGCTGCTCGAGCACGTGCTCGTAGGCGAGGAAGAGCACCTCGACTGGATCGAAACCCAGCAGAGCCTCATCGATGACATCGGCGTCGAGCGGTACCTGCTTGCCCAGATCGGCGATGACGACTAGAGCTCGACGCCGACATTCAGCTCAGGTAGAGCGGTACTTGCTCAGCCAGATCAGCGACGACTGACGCTCAAGCTCGACGCGTCTGTGCCCGTCAGGGACCGAGGTGCGCGGCAGGGATGACGGCAATGCCGTCCCGGCGCCGGTAGGCAAGAGGACCGGTCGTGACGACGGCCGCGTCAGCCCTGGCTTTCCCTGCGGACCGGTGCCTGCTCGCCGCTGAGCAGCGAGGTGAGGCTGACGGCGGGTGCCCCGAGCGCCTTCGGTGCTGATCGCCGGCAGCTCTGCCCACAGCTCGTCGATGCGCCCATCGATGACCCGCGGCCCGTAAACGCTCACACAGACGAGCTAGCTGGCTTCAGGCGCACCATACAAAATGACCAGATCAAACCATGCAACTTGCCGTACTTTTGCCATACCAAATGGCCTCTGCGCAAGATGCAAGTTGCCCGGCTCAGACGGCGCGCCGGCTATGCGTCAGAGGGTCTTTTCCGCGGACTCACACACCCAAACCCGCCAGACTTATGAACAATCAGGGCTAGCCGTACCACTCGATAGTGCTTATGATACAATCTGTGGGGTAGTGGCGTAGTGGCCGTCGGCGTGACCGTGCCACCCGTCGATAGTGCCTGAGAGCCCGAACTCATCCCACCGCATACGCAGGTCAGCGGACCTTGCTGTGGGGTATCCCGTGTACTCGGTTGCGTCCAGCAGGAGACGTTCCGCGCCGTCTTCGGTGGTGTCGGCAGCGACGATGAGCTTCGTGCCACCCGTGAAGACCACATTTCCGATCTGAGATCCCTCTGGAGAGAAGCCGAAGGGTCGGTACGCGCCTTGGGGAAGGGAATCGTTGATCGTTACCGAGACATGGCTCGTCGGATCCAACAAGTACAGGCCGCTGGCGTCTTGGGTGTCATTTCCGTGGAATCGCAATGCAAGCGTGCTCCCGATTGGCGACCAACCCACGTAGCGAAAGCGGCTTCCGGGGTCGGTGTCTTGTCCCGTCAAGTCAGTCAGACCCCGCAAGCCGATGTCGTACATCGCGATTCGTGACTCGGTCTCACCATCGACTGAAACGATTCTGGAGAAGGCAAGCCGAGTGCCATTTGGCGACCAGCCACCGTCGGGCGACCAGTAGAACAATCCGCCATCCGAGATTCCTGCGACGGCAACCGCATACGGCAGCTGAATCTTCGGTGCGACGAAGATTCTCGGCGTGCCGGCATCCCATAGGTAGTTGTCGTCGATGTCGGCCTCAGTCAGTTCAAACGCAAAATAGCCAGCGTCGGGCGACCAGCTCGCACTCAGCAACGCGCGACCGCCGAGGCTCAGTTGAGTGCTCGTGCCCTCGAAGACGTCCGCGAGAAAGGCGTTCTCGCACAATGCATGAATCCCGAGCGGGGTGCCGAACTGACTGTGGCGCAAGTAAAGGACGTGCCGGCTGTCGGGCGTCCACTTCAGAAAATGGTCTTGGAGATCCGTCACGCTGACCTCCGCAAGCTGGCCGCTGGCAACGTCGACGACATACAAGTCAGCGCCCGGTTCACTGTGGGACTTGCCGCCGACGTATGCGGAGAGCGCGATGCGGGTTCCGTCGGGCGACCAACCCGGTGATGCCCAGGTCGAGAATGCGAAGTGCTGGTCAGGCGGTGTGAGCCGTCGGGCGGTTCCGGCGCTGGGTTCGAGCAGGAACAGACCGGCCGTTCCATCTTGTGTCGCGGCGAACGCGAGTCGCGGTGCGTTCGGTGACCAGGCGAGCCAGTTGATCCCTCTGAAGCCCTCGTCCTGCAGGTAGAGCGTGACCTGTCGCTGTTCGTCGATGACGGCCAAGGTGTCATTGAGACCTGTGGCTGCTGGGTCATCGACAGGGAATGCGAGTCGTATCGGCGGCAGCGCGACGTCGACGGTGCTGTCGGGGATGCGCTCAGCGTCAGCGAAGACGTGTACTTGCACGCCGCCGGGGCTGTGCCGTGCGAGGTAGATGTCGTTGCGGGTCTGCGGAGACAGCGAACCGGCGTCCGCGAACAGCAGCGGCGTGCACGCCTGTGCCAGCAGAGGCGCCGCAGCGAGCGCCTTCAGGGGGTCATCGGCGAGAGCGAAAGCGAACTGTTTCGGACCTGCGGAACAGCGGGAATCGTGTGCGCGGACCTCCTCGAAATAGCCGCGGACGGCCTGCGCGAGATCTTGCGGCGTCTCGCCGACGACTCGCACGACATCGGCGCCCGCAGCCTCGATCGCCAACGAAACCGCGGACGAGAAACCGGTTGCCGATCCAACTAGTGCTGTGTTGCCGATCCAACTAGTGCTGTGTCCGCAAACGTTTGCGCGCTCATACATGTGTCGAAACCCTTGAATTCAGGCGATTTGCCGGATTCGAACCCGACGAACGTTTGCGGACACAGCACTAGCAGGACCCGGCCGATCTCGTTGTCGGCGATGAACCCGGCAGTGCCGGGATGCAGCTCCTCGGCCGGAGTGGCGAGCAACGGAAGCGAACCGAATGCCGCGAGCGGCGCCGCGGCGATAGCGCCGGTCGGCTCTGCATCGCTCACCACGATGACAGCGTCTTCAAGCGGTGCAGCGCCAGTGCCTACTCCTAGGTACTCGGCCACCGCCGCTGCTGTTGCAGAGGCATCGGACCCCCGCCTGGTGCTCCACAGCAACGCCGAGCTCAGCCAGCGTCGCCCAATGCCTCAAGCACCGATTCAGAGGGCTTCGGAATCTCCATGTCGAACCATCGCTGGCGAACCAGTTCCTCTGCGGTCGGAGGCGGCACATCCGCTTCCGCCTCGGGCTCGCCCGCATCGGAATGCGTTTCTGATGTGTCCGCCGAATCCGACTGCGGCACCTCCGATTCCGGTGCTGTGTCTTCCGCAGAATCGTCGCCAGTGACGCTCTTGGGGGGGTCGGCCATGGCTGCTGCGGCCGTGGTGGTTGGAACCGCCGTCTCGATAGGAGCTTCAGGCAGAGTTTCCCTTGGAATAGCTGAGTCTTCGCTGTCGAATTGGGCAACAGTGGGCGTCGAAGGGTCGCCGCTGCGGGGCAAACATGTCCGGTCAAGACGGTGGCGCGCCGGTGTGCATGGCGGGGCCGCCCTCCACTCCCGGGGTACTGCTGAGCCAGATCGGCGATGACAAGAACTCTCGCCCGATGCGCATGGCGGATTTGGGCGAGTCCGCGCGGGCGCGGGCACGCTAGGGGACGCCGATGATCTCGATGTCGGGGTCGAAGGCTGCAGCGGCGAACCAGAACGTGTCGAGGTGCTCAATGGGTTCGAGCTGGGTGCCGGCCAGCGGACCATCGATGGCGCTGCCCAGCACCGTCCAGGTCGAGCCGGTCTGATCATCGGTGAATGCTCCGATGCCAACCGAGCTGCTGGTAGCGCCGGCCAGCCGACTGAACGTGAGAGCCTGACCGTCGACGGTCGCGTTGAACACACCGGTGCCGCCCACGTCTCGGCCGAACGCCACACGTGAATCCTGAAGCGGCGTGGCCGTCCCGGGAAGGTGGAACACCACCGCCGTCACGCCTCCGATTTCGGTCGCGATGACACCCTCGGCAGCCAGCGCGTCGAGCACCACTGCAACGCCCTCGCCGCCGTGCCGGATAGCCACCACCCTGGTCTGGGGCCCGAGGCGGGGGTCGGCTGTGCCCAAGAACAGGATCGGGCCGCCGTCGGGCTCGTCGTAGCCGGCATACGGATTGTTGCCGTAGGAGCGCCCCGACCCAATCGGCCGCGACAAGACGAGGCCGTCTGGGTGCTCGGCGGCAAACGTCTCAAATGACACCGTCGCCACGGGGATCAGCTCGAGCTGAGCGCCGGTCAGCTCTCCAGCGATGGCTTGACCGGTGAAGTGCGTCCACAGGCTCTCGGTCTGGCGGTCGTACATGACCAGCGCTGAGAGATACAGCCGACCCGACGTCCCGAAGGTGAAGGTGCGGCCGTCGAGCTGTCGGTAGTACCCGATAGCTGAGTTGCAGAGCGGGCAGAAGGTAATGGTGACGGGTTCGCCGTTGACGGTGTCGTTGACGATCTCGTGCCAGATCATCACCTGGGCGGGGTAGGCCCGAGCGTCGCCTCCGAGGTTGATCGTCACCACTGCTTCTTGGGGCTCGATCCAGTCCACGTCAGAGGCACGCTCGAACTCGGGGGCATCGATAGGCGGGATCCCGTCGGGTGGCGGGCCGCCGGAGATGATGGCCGCCGGGTCCACGAGCGGCTCTGGCAGCAGCGGTGCGTCCGCGCCCTGACGCAACGCCGAAATGGAAACGTCCCTCGGATCGCCCGGAATCTGCGTGACCTCGAGCGACTCCAACGGGGCCGCCATGGCTTCCGTGGTCGCAGCCGGCGCGGCCGTCGCAGCCGGCGCAGCAGTCCCCGCAGATGGGGCCTCGGTGGTCGCTGCCGACGTGGCCTGGGGGGCCGACGCCTCGTCGTCGGACGAGCCGGCGCAGCCCAGCAATCCGATGGCGAGACCGCCGAACAAGAGCATCGGAACAACCACAGAAGCAATCCGCCGCGCTGCCGTTGACCTCAGCTGGGCTGATTGCTGCTGTCGTATTGCCATCAGGCGACGCTACTCCGGCAACTCCGCGCCGCCGGGCGCGCGCTAGGCGCCGGGCAGGGCGCATTTGCGGTCGGGGAGGAACCACAGGGCCCATGCGCCAGCGGGCTCGTCCACCAAGTGTCGGGCGTTCGTGCAGTGCTCGGCAAGATCGTCGTGCGCGATGACGAATGCCGAGCACGGCGCCTCGCCGGAGGTCAGCATCACTCGCTCGTGGGCGATCGACGGGAGCTCTATGCGGTACAGCCACAGCGCATAGCTCGGCACGTCGGCCCGGTCGTGGGCCAAGCAGCTCAACCCGCCGGCACGGGCGATGTCGGCCACCTCGGCTGCCGCGACCACCTGGTCGCGGGCGACGTCGCCCACGTCGGCGAGATAACGGTGGTTCGAGACCGTCGACACCGCCCCCAGCACCAGCGCGGCAGCCACCAGCGTCCCCGCAGCAAGCAGCCGCGTTCGTTCACGACCCGGGCGCTCGTCGTGCGCGTCGGCGGTCGCCGGCACAGCAGCACCCGGCCCCTGCGGCGGCTGAGCACCGATGTCAGCGTTCGCTCGCTTCAGCGCGAGTGCAGCCAGCAGCACTCCTGCCAGCGTCAGCACCACGGCGACCGTTGCGACTGCGCCGAGACGGCCGTCGGTCAGCGACCACGCGGGGCTGAGCGACAAGGTCATGATGCGCCGCGGCTCGCCGTCGAACATTCCGGGTGCGGCGAGGACGGCTGCGTAGGCGGCAAGCGCCAGCGCCGTCGTCGTGGTGAGCACGTGGCTGCGGCGGCGCGACCGCTGCGTTGAGATCCATGCGAGTGCGACCACGGCAAGCGGCACTGCCCACGGATCGACGTAACGCCCGTACAGCACCGTGTCGACACGGTCGCTGCCGACCAGCGTCCACCCGCCCAACAGCACCACCGCCAGCGCGCCCGCAGACACGAAGACCGCTACAGCAGCCACCGGGCTCTCGGGCGCGCGGCGACCACGCAGCAGCCGCGCCGCCGCCGCCATGCCGATGCTCAGCCCGATGAGCCCCAAGCCGACGGTGCCGCCGCCCAGCGCCAAGAGCTGCCCGGACACGGTCGCCACCGCCTGCCAGCCGCGGTCGAGCTCGGCCGCATCGCTGAGCCGAGCGATCGGCCAGGTGTCGGTCAGCGTTAGCGCCAAAGCGGCTGCTCCGCCACCCGCCAGCAGACCTGCCGCCAGCCCGAGCCATGCGCGGCGTTCGGTACGCATCACCAGCGCCGTCACCACGACGGCGACAACCAGCACGACGGCGCGCGCATGCAGCGCAACTGCCAGCGTCGCGACCAGTCCCGCAACCGCCCACGAACGCTGGCTCGAACGGCTCGTCGCTGCCAAGCCAGCGCCGGTGATCGCCACCGCGATCACGAGCACCGCCAGCGCCAGCAACGTCTCGGGCCATGCAATGCGGGACGCGCTCGACAGTGACGGATGCACCGCCGCAATGGCCGCGCCCGCAGCGCACACCCACCAGCGACCCGACATCCGCCAGCCAAGCCAGCCCGCAACGGCCACTGCCGCTGCGGCGGCCATCGAGTTGGCGACCAGCGCGATGTAGTGCACAGATTCGCCCTGCGTCGGCAGTTCCGATATCTGCGCCACCCACACGAGCGGCGCCAGCAGCAAGCCGAAACCCGGCTGAAATGGCAGGTTCTCGGGTGCCAGCCCACCGCTCCCGAGCCACTGGGCGATGCTCAGGTAGGCGGGCACGTCGGGCACCGCCACAGGTCCGCCCGCCGAGGAGGACACGAGCAGATGGACGGTGAGCACCCCGACCAGGGCTCCCATCCCCAGCGTGACCGCAACGATGTCCCGTCTCATGTCGCCGTGAAGGCTGTCACAGTGCCCAGCGCGCACCACACGCCGGCGAGGCCGCACCGCCCCGGCGCGATGAACGGCACCTCACGTAACATCGCACGGACACCAAATCGAATGACGTCGGGGGACTCATGACGCAGAGTGAGATGGCAACGGACACGTTCACGCGACCGGCGATCAGCATTGATCCCGAGACCGGCTTGAAGATCTTCAACACACGGGCGGCGAAGGCGTCGGAGAAGATCCAGGGCAAGGGCTACTCGGTCAACGCGGACGAGCATCTCAAGGAGCTGCCGCCTCCCCCGCCGGGCGCGGTGTTCAACGCCGAAGAGCAGGCCAAGTACCGGGAGTTCAAGGAGATCCGCCGGGGCGCGGCGGACTACATGGCGATGGAGGGCGAGTTCAAGCGCTATCTCGAAGACGTGTACTCTGAGCCGCCGATCGAGCGTGAGACGCTCACCGACGAATGCGATGTGCTGGTGATCGGTGCCGGGTTTGCCGGGCTGCTGCTGTGGCACAAGCTGCGCGCCGCCGGTTTCACCGATGTCCGCTTCTGCGAGAAGGGCGGCGACGTCGGGGGCACCTGGTACTGGAACCGCTACCCGGGCATTGCCTGCGATGTGGAGTCGTACAGCTACCTGCCGCTGCTCGAGGAGATGGGGTACATCCCGTCGATGAAGTTCGCTTCGGGCTTCGAGATTCTCGAGTACTGCCAGGCAATGGCCACCAAGTTCGGCTTCTACGACCATTGCCTGTTCCACACCACGGTCGACGCCACCGAGTGGGACGAGGACGCCGGCCGCTGGACGGTGATCACCGACCGCGGCGACGCCATGAAGGCCCGCTACGTCATCTTGGCCAACGGCATCCTGACCAGCCCGAAGCTGGCCCGCATCGACGGCATGACGAAGTACCAAGGCGAGTCGTTCCACACGTCTCGCTGGGACTACAACATCGACCTCGAGGGCAAGCGAGTCGGCATCATCGGCACGGGGGCCACCGCCGTGCAGGTGATCCCCGAGATCGCCCAAGTGGTCAGCGAGCTGTACGTGTTCCAGCGGACGCCGTCGTCGATCGACGTGCGCGACCAGCGAACGACCGACCCCGACGAGATCGCCGAGTGGAGCAAGGAGCCGGGATGGGCACGGGCCCGCCGCAAGCGGTTCGCACGCATCTCGTCAGGCCGCACCGCCATCAAGGCCAACGACGACTACCTCGCCGGCCGAGTGGCGGACTTCAAGGAACGCAAGGAGCACGAGCGCAAGCTGTCGCCCGAAGAGCTGGTGCAAAAACAGCTCAACACGAACTTCCGGATCATGGAGCAGATCCGGGCCCGGGTTGACGCCATCATCGAAGACCCGGCCACGGCCGAGGCGCTCAAGCCGTACTACCCGTACGGCTGCAAGCGGCCCACCTTCCATGACGAGTACCTGCCGACGTTCAACCAGCCGCACGTGCGCTTGGTGGACACCGCCCCGATGGGCGTGCAGGAGATCAACGAGCGCGGCGTGGTGCACGACGGCGTGGAGTACCCGCTGGACGTGCTGATCTATGCCACCGGCTTCCAGTGGATGGCCACCGCGACGTTCAACATGATCCGGGGCCGCGACGGCATCACGCTCAGCGAGAAGTGGCAGACCGAGGGCACCAAGACGTTCTTGGGCCTGCACAGCCACGGCTTCCCGAACCTGTTCATCGTGTCGGGCCCGCAGGGCGGCGGCGGCAGCTTCAACTTCACTGACGCCATCGACCAGCACGGCGACTACATCATCTGGATGCTGACCGAGATGCGGGACAAGGCGCTCAACGTGGTCGACATCACCCCCGACTCAGCGTCGAAGTACGCCGAGCACTGCCGAATGGCCGACATCACCACGGCGCCGCTGCGTGACTGTCTGTCGTATTACAACGGTCACGGCGAAGCTCAGCCGGGCAGCCTCGCGTACTACGGCGGCGGCTACTGGCACAAGTTCCGGATCGCTGCGCAGGAGTCTCTCGACCCCTACGTCTTCGAATTCAAGTCCGATCGAGTAGCCCAGCCCGCCGGCTAGCGCGGTCCTCGTTCATGCACCTTCGATGTCCTCGGCGTCGTTTACGCCCTCGAGGCCCTCTAGAAGCGTCGACGCAGCAGTCCAAAAGAGCTGACGCGCTAGCAGCCGCTCGGATTCCGTGAGCCATCTGTCCAGTCCGACACCGGAGGCCTTCAAGAGCCAACCATCTGCGCGCTGCGGCAATCGGCGACGGGCCACATCGAGATCGCTCCGAAGCTGTTCCCGCAAGGTCGCGATCTCATCCGGCGACGCCTGTTCGCAGAATTCGGCGGCGACGAACTCCGATGTTGAGCGAATCGCCTCTTTGTCAGCGTCAGTCGTCGACCTGTCTTGCCATGAGGGCGAGAATCGGCCCTCGAGCTGCCGCAGCTTGTTGGGCTGTATGGATGAAGTGCCTGGCCGCCCACCACCGGAGCGCCGGATCAGCACATCGGCGAGCTGTTCACGCTGCAGAACGTAGATCGAGTCTGCCGCTTGACGCAGGCTTGCGGCCTGGTTGCTGACATTCGGCTCGATACCAATGAGGTTGACCCGAACACCGAAGTCTTGGGCGGCGAGGACGCCCTCGAGCAAGTCTTCATCGCCAGCCAACAGGAAGACATCGCCGACACGGTCCGACTGGGACAACGTGAACATGTCACGATACATCAACGAGTCCACCCCCTTTTGGACTCCCTTATTGGTCAGGCGACCAAGTCTCAGCCGGACGCCTTGTAGATCCGCGGCAAGGTTCTGTTCGTCAGTCGCGCGTCGTTCGTGCGCTGCGTCGTACCAGTAGATGCGTAACAAGCGCCCTTCGGAGCGCTCGTCGGCGAATGGCAGAAGGCAATCACGAAGCTTCGAGGGATTCAGGGTCAATTCATGTCGCGCCTTGGTGCCGTGGACCAGCAGACCACCTTCGGCGTACACGTATCCGGCGTCGACCAGTATCAGAAACGAATTCACAATGCCTCTTGAACGCTAAAGCGGGGGCCTTTAGGGCCCCCGCAAGGCACCTCATCGGAGGCGCCAGTTCTATGTGCGGGTATGTAGATCCCCGCGAGACACCTCATCGGAGGCGCCAGCTCTATGTGCGTCACCCTATCGCAGCTGTCGCTCGGAAGAACACTGCCCCGCATGCCACAATCGCCCAGCCGCAAGCACGGGGGTCGCTTCGTTGACACTTGCGCATCACAGCACGCGCGGCGCGCCAACAGCGCATGGATTTCGGGCGTCGGCGGCGGTTACTGGCACAAGTTCCGGCTCGCCGCGCAGGAGTCGCTCGACCCCTACGTCTTCGAATTCAAGTCCGACCGAGTAGCCCAGCCCGCCGGCTAGCGCCAGTGATGGATGCTCGGCGACTCTGCTCCGAGATGTCCAGCCAAGTGCGCGAAGTCGCCCAAGTCAGAAGTGATGATGCTGTCCTCAAGGTGGATCGCGCAGGCAAGCATGTGGGCATCGACGACATCGGCTGTTCCGGAATGGCGTAGCAGCGTGCCGACCAACGGGACGTGATTCGCGGTGAACGCGAGCACATCAACCGAGGGCAAGAACCCCCTCAGGAGTACCTGCCGGGCACCGTCACGCCACATTTGGGAGACAATCGGAGCTGTCGTCCGCAGCGGCTCTCTTGTCTGGAGTGCGGCTTCCACGAAGTCTCTAGCGTCGGATTCGTCGCGTTCGATGGCGACGAGCACTCCGGCATCGAGGATCACGAGTCGGCGAAATAGCGTTCGCGCATCGCTGCCACGCCGTCGGGGTCGGGTGGCCCGGAATGTTCCGCCCATTCAGCCATGAAGCTCCGAAGAGCCAGTTGGCGGCGGCGTTCCTGAGCGAGCAGCCGCAGCCCTTGTTTGATCGCAGTCGATCGTCCGCCGAACTCTGCAGCGAGCTCGTTGAGCAAAGCGAGTTCCGCCTCGTTGAAGCGCACCGTGGCCGTTTCGCTCATGCCACCAATGTACCACTTATGTGTTACATCTTGTGCCTGCGCCATGCCCGCATCAGAGCATGTGCGATGAGTGCGCGGCGAGTCGATTTCTGGCCGGCGTTGCGGGTCAGCGGTTGGACCATTTGACCTGGCGACGGTCCAAGAAGGACTGCATGGCTTCCCGGCTGTCCTCGGTGAGCGAGGCCATGATCTGGGTGCGGTTCTCGAGGTCGATGCCGGCTCGCAGGCTGCCGATCTCGAGGTTCGACCACATGACTTCTTTGGTCATCCACACGCCGAACGGGCTGTTGCCGACGATCTCGGCGGCAACGCCGAGGCAGGTGTCCATGAGGGCGTCGTCGGGCACGACGGTGCTGACGAGGCCGATGCGGTCGGCCTCGGTCGCATCGATCACCCGGCCGGTGAGCATCAGCTCCCACGCCCGGGAGGCACCGATGAGGCGGGGCAGCATCCAGCTGACGCCGATGTCGCAGCCGGAGATGCCCAGGCGCACGAACGCGGTGCCGAACTTGGCCGACTCGCCGCAGTAACGGATGTCGGAGGCGCAGGCGATGGCGAAACCGCCGCCTGCTGCTGCGCCGTTGATCGCTGCGATGATCGGCTGGCGTACGTCGCGCATGTGATGCACCAGCTCGGCGATCTCCTGCTGGACCGCCATGCCCCGCTGCGGCCCGCCGTGGGACTCGGTGCCCGGCACGCCGCCGTAACCGGTGAGATCAAGCCCGGCGCTGAAGCCACGGCCTGCTCCGGTGAGCACGATGGCGCGGGCGTCATGATCGGCATCGGTGGCGCTGAGGGCGTCGTGGAAGTCGCTCACGAGTCCGTGCGTCAGCGCGTTCAGCCGTTCGGGCCGGTTGAAGGTGATGCGCGCCACACCCTCCGCCGGCGTATCGATGGTCAGGTTCTCGTACGTATCTGCCATGTGCGGATGCTCCTGCGCGGTTAACCGGGGCGGTGTCGACTGATCGGCACAGTACCCAGACGCTGCCGCACGGTGCCGTGGATGGCAGCGGACACCGCGGCACAGCCCGGCGGCGGACACGGCGGGACTGCACATAGCCCACAATGTGCCGATGGCTGGTGGGAACGGCAGCGGGCGTGGCGTGCGCCGCGGTGTGCGGCGTGGACGGTCGAGCCGGGTCGCTGCACGAACCGCTGGGGCGTCGCCGTCCCTGGGCGCGGCTACCCCGCAGCGGCGCATCCCGCCATACGAGCTGCTCGACGACGAGGCGCTGGATCGGCTCGAGACCCATGCCGACTGGATCCTGTCCGAAATTGGGGTCGAGTTCCGTGGCGACGACGAGGCGCTGGAACTGTTCCGAGCCGCCGGGGCTGCAGTTGACGGGGTGCGTGTGCGGTTCGAACCCGGCTTGGCCCGGCAGCTGTGCTCGACGGCGCCCAGTGAGTTCACGATGTACGGCCGCGACGGCCGGCGTGTCGAGATCGGCGGCGACTACGTGGTGTTCACGCCGACCTACGGCCCGCCGTTCGTCGCTGATCTGGATGGCGGTCGCCGGTACGCCACCATCGAGGACTTCCGGAACTTCGTCAAGCTGACGTGGATGTCGCCATGGCTGGCGCACGGGAGCGGCACGGTGTGCGAGCCGGTCGACGTACCGGTCAACAAGCGGCACCTCGACATGGTCGATGCCCACCTGCGCTACTCGGCCAAGCCGTTCATGGGTTCCGTGACGGCGCCCGAGCGGGCCGAAGACTCAATTGCGATGGCACGGATTGTGTTCGGTGCGAAGTACATGGAGTCGCACTGCGTCATCGGTGGAAACGTGAACGTGAACTCGCCGCTGGTGTGGGACGACACGATGAGCGGCGCGCTCAAGGCCTACGCCGGCGCCAATCAGGGCTGCCTCATCTCGCCGTTCATCATCGGCGGCGGCATGGGGCCCGTCACCCAATCGGCGCTCATCGCGCAGGCGCACGCCGAAGCCATGACCGGGATCGCCCTCACCCAGCTGGTGCGGCCCGGTGCGCCGATGATCTACGGCAACTTCCTGACCACGATGGATCTGAAGTCGGGCGCGCCCACGTTCGGCACCGCCGAGTCGACGCTTGCGACCTTCGCCATCGGTCAGCTCGCCCGGCGCTTGGGCTTGCCGTTTCGCTGCGGCGGCCACTACACGGCCTCGAAGATTGCCGATGCGCAGGCCATGCAGGAATCAGCCGATGCCATGACGCCGGGGCTGCTGGCCGGCTCGAACTTCATGCTGCAAGCGGCCGGCTGGCTCGAAGGCGGGCTGACCCTCGGATACGAGAAGTTCGTGATGGATGCCGACCGATGCGGGATGCTGCATCGCCTGATCGAGGGACTCACCATCGACGACAACGAGCTGGGCGCCTCGGCGTATCGCGAAGCCGGACCCGGTGGCAACTACCTCGCAACTGCTCACACCATGAGCAACTTCGAGACGGCCAACTTCGAGTCGGCGCTGTGCGACACCACGTCGTTCGAGCAATGGTCCGAAGAAGGCAGCCTCGACATGGCCCAGCGTGCCAACCACCTGTGGAAGCAGACGCTCGCCGACTACCAGCCTCCCCCACCGCTCGACCCGGCAGTCGATCGTGAACTGCAGGCTTTCGTCGACGACCGCGAGGCAGCCGTACCCGACGCCTGGTATTGAGCCGGTAGGCCCGACCGCAGGATGCCTGCGACAGTCCGATGTCTTGGGGATTCCTCGCGAGTTCCTTTTTGATGTTTCACGAAGCATCTTGTTTCACGAGTAGTGAAACACTATAGAATTTGAAACACTCTTAGCTGACAGAAGTTCACCACGAATCGAAATGTCCATGCCGTCAACAATGCTCCCTAAGAGGCCGCGCGGATAGGTGAGCGGTCTGTAGCGCAGATTGAGGGCGATATCGGATCCCGGCAGTAAAGGCGCTGGTCAGGCCCCTCCCCGGCCAACAGCCGAAGCCAGCGTTTCCGCAGGTCAGCGCCTATCCGCTAACGCTCTAAGGAAACCAGCATCATCCGCGATGTCACGCGCACCCTCGCTGCTCGGTTGCCAACTGGCTGGAGCGCCGACATCAGCCTCGACGCGCGAATCGCCGCAACGGCGCTCGGACCCGACGCCATAGTCAAGGTGCAGTCGCCGGACGGCCAGTCCGCCGAGATCGTCATCGAGGTCAAGCGGCGCATCGAACCCCGCATGATGCAGTCGGTCGTTGAGCGGGTGCGGCGATTCTGCACGGCGTTGGGCTCGGCGGCAGTGCCAGTTGTCAGCGCTACATACCTCTCTCCACGTACACGCGACGCGCTCGCGAAGCTCGGCGTCGGATACATCGACATGACGGGCAACATCCGGTTGGAGATCTCCTCGCCCGGACTCTTCATCTCGGCTGCAGGTGCTCATCGTGATCCCTGGCCAGCGCAACACGCGCTGAGTTCCCTCCGCGGTCGCGGCGCTGCTGTGGCGCTGCGAGTCCTCGTCGACAATTCACCTCCCTACGGTGTCCGGCAGTTGGCGGAGTCCACCGCAGCCTCGGCCCCGACGCTGTCGCGTGTCATTGAATTGCTCGACCGAGAGGGAATCATTACGCGCGAGCCGCGTGGACGCGTGCTTGACGTCGACTGGCAAGCCGCCATCCACCGATGGGCCGAGGACTACGGGCAGTTGACGTCAAACCAGCCGTCAATACTGCTTGATCCGCGTGGGCTTCGATCCACCGAACGTCGCCTCGCAAGCGCTTCGTTCAAGTATGCAACCACCGGCGCCTTCGCGGCCCAGCGCTTCAACCCGATCGCAGGGGCAAGAACGGCGACGCTCTATGTCGAGGACCCATACGAAGCGGCTCACGAACTCGGCCTGCGCGAGGTCGACTCCGGCGCGAATGTCGTTCTGCTCGAACCGCTTGACCCGATCGTGTTCGAAGGCGCGACGACCCGCGATGGTCTTCGCTGCGTCGGACCGAGTCAACTCAGTGTCGACTTGCTGACGGGACCGGGTCGAGAGCCGTCACAAGGCGAAGCACTTCTCGATTGGATGAGGACCAATGAACACACCTGGCGAACGTAGACAGTTGTAGGTACATGCGCGTTCATGCCTTCTGGATGCCGCGGACGCGCTGAAGGTTCATCTCGATTCGGTCGTGCTCGTGGGCGCTCAAGCCGTCTATATGCACACCGGCGATACCGAATTTGCCGTGGACGAGTACACGACCGACGCCGACTTCGCGATCGCTCCAAGCGATCTCGCCGAATCTCCACTCATCGCCACGCTCATGAACGCCGCAGGTTTCAAACATCAAGGCCAGCCCGGTCAATGGCGGAGTCCCGGAGGCGTTGACGTCGACCTCATGGTGCCCGAACTCCTGGCCGGCCGAGGATCTCGCAGCGCTGACCTCGGTGCCCACGGCTCGAGCGCCGCTCGCAGAGCCACGGGACTCGAAGCAGCTCTCATCGACCGAGAGCGAAGGATGATCACGGCGCTCGATCCGAACGACGGCCGTTCCATTGAGATGAGTGTCGCCGGACCGGGAGCACTCCTTGTTGCCAAGATCCCCAAGATCGCTGACCGATCCGCAACTCCCAACCGACTCAGTGACAAGGACGCGTTGGATGTGCTGCGCCTGCTGCAGAGCGTTTCAACTGGAGACATGTGCGCTCGACTCGCCAGCTTGCAGCGCAACGGTCTGAGCGGCAGCGTGACGAATGAAGCGATGGCCCAAGCGGGCGCCCTCTTTGGCGCCTCCGACAGCATCGGCGTTCGCATGGCCATGCGGGCGGTGGAAACACTCGAAGATCCGGACGTCATCGCGTCGTCAATGGTGGTTCTCGTCGGCGACTTGCTCGACGACCTGGCGACACGGCCGCATCAAGGGCCGTCGAACTAGCGTCGCCGCATGACGCAGTCGCTGAGGTTTGGGATCTGCCACGACTTCCGGTGCCCGCCGGGAGGTGACGTGACGATGCCGCAGGTGTACGCCGAAACGTTCGACCAGGTCGTCCATGCCGAGCAACTCGGCTTGGAGCTGTGCTGGTTCACCGAGCACCACTTCATCGAGGACGGGTACCTGCCCAACTTCGTGCCGGTGGCGGGCGCGGCGGCGGCGCTGACCACCACCATGCGTTTCTCCACCGACATCTGCCTCATGCCGTTCCGGGATCCGGTGCGGCTGGCCGAAGACCTTGCCGTGCTCGACAACATCTCTGGTGGCCGCATGGAGTTGGGCATCGGCATGGGCTACGCCGCGCATGAGTTCGCTGGCTTCGGTCTGCCGATCAGCCGGCGGGTGTCGCTGACCGAGGAGGCCATCGAGATTCTGCGGCTGGCGTGGTCCGGTGAGCCGTTCAGCTATGAGGGCAAGCGATACAGCTACCAAGACGTGCGAGTGACGCCCGATCCGGTGCAAGAGGGCGGCCCCCCGCTGTGGATCGCGGCCACGAGCGAAGCGGGCGCGCTGCGGGCGGCCCGCTTCGATACGAACCTGCTGCCCCAAGGGCCCAAGGCGACTGTGCTCGAACCGTGGAAGCAGGCGCTGGCCGATGACGGTCGCGACCCCGGCGACAAGCGCGTGGGCATCATCCGCGGGGTGTACGTCACCGACGGGCGTGACCCCGCCGACGATCCGACCTGGGAGGCGATCGCCGCTGCAGAGCGCTACCGCCGAAATGTGTACATCGGCATCATCAAGGCCAGTGCCGACCACAAGTCCACTGCCGCCGAACGTTCGGCCAGGACCGGTCCTCGCCAGCCCGATCCGCTGAACCCGCTGGTGTGGACCGCCGGCGATGCCGACCATTGCGTGGCCGAGCTGACCACCATGATGCGTGACCACGACGTGACCGATCTGGTCAGCTGGGGCGGCCCGCCCGGGCTCCCACCGTCGGTGATGAACGCCTCGCTGGAGCGATTCGCCAGCGACGTGATCCCGCGCATCCGCAGAAATCTCAGCGCTGCTTGATCAGCCTGCCAGCCCGTTCTGACGCACCTCGCCTGGCGGCCGGCCGTACGCCTCGGTGAATCGCCGTGTGAAGTGCGCCGACGTCTTGAAGCCGTGACTGTGTGCGATCTCGGTGATGGTTCGCGAACCCAACACAGGACTCAGAAGGTCGTCCATGCAACGGGCGAGCCGGCGCCGAATCAGATACTCGCCGACAGTCACACCGTGTTCGGAGAAGGTCGTGTGCAGGTAACGCAGCGACACGCCGACCGCGGCGGCGATCCGGGCCGGCGTGAGCTCGGGGTCGCTTGCGTACGCATTGACGTAGGTGCAGGCCCGCAGGAAATACTTCGTTCGCTGCGAGTTCGGCGAGCTCTCGGCACCGAATCGTTCAGCCAGCGCCAAGCCCAACAAATCGACGACGCTGGAGGCCAGCTGCCGTGACACGGCGTTGTCATCGGTCAACGCAAGCGGCTCGAGCGAGCGCAGAAACGAGGACACCGGAGCCGTCACGGCGGTGTCATTCGTCAACCGAATCGCCGTCAGCCGCTCGGGGAACGGGCACCGCTCCATCAGGAACTGGCGGTCGAATTGGAACACCAGCATCTCGAAGTGCTCGCGCGTGACGAGTTCGTAGGGACGAGTGGTGTCATAGAGGGCGAAGTCACCGGGTGTGAGCAATGCCTGACGCTCGTCCTGACAAATCACGGCGCTGCCGCTGAGCTGCACCGACACCAGCACTTCGTCCCGCGGTTCGGTCTTGATGAGATGCGCTGAGCGCTGAACGAATTGGGGTTCGGCACGCACCCGGCTGAGCGTGAGCGGGCCAAGATCTGATTGTTCGATCTCGGCTTGAAACGCGTTCTCCGACGGCAGCGTCTCGGCTTCGAGACGAACGAATGCCTTGCAGATCACCTCATGCCAGAAGTCGAACCGCTCTCTGACCGATACCGATTCGGTGCTCACTGATTCGCCCATGTCACACCCTCCCGATGTGCCCCTGCAACGTCCATGACGCACCCTCCCGATGCGCCGCTTCGAGACGACAGTAAGTGCCCTTTCGGCCGAAAAATGGTCGCCCGGCGGTGTTGTGCGCTCTCAGGCAAGACATCCAGCGCTCACGGGAAAGGGCCCGCGCAGGAGTGCTGCTTACGGTGTGCGCAACGTGTGTCAGGGCCGAAATTCAGCGGCTCTCGGAGAGTGTCGAAAGGACCGACGATGAGCGAGATCGGACCGTACCGAGTGGCAGCTGTGCAAGCAGAGCCTTGCTGGCTGGACGTTGATGCTGGGGTCGACAAAGCGGTCAGCCTGATCGAGTACGCCGCAGCCGCCGACGCCCGTCTCGTGGCCTTCCCAGAGCTGTGGATTCCGGGCTACCCGCATTTCCTGTGGACCGACGCGCCGGCGATGGGCATGGCGTTCGTGCCCCGGTATCACGACAACTCGATCGTGATCGGTGACGACCGCTTCAATCGGCTGGCGAAGGCGGCCGCCGACAACGAGATCACCGTCGTGATGGGAGCTGCCGAGAAGGACTACGGCTCGCTGTACATGGCGCAGTTCTTCTTCGGCGCCGACGGCGAGGTGCTGTTCACCCGGCGCAAGCTCAAGCCCACCCATGTGGAGCGGGCGATGTTCGGCGAGGGCGACGGCAGCGACCTGCACGTGCTCGACGTGCCAGGAATCGGACGGCTGGGCGGACTCAACTGCTGGGAGCATCTGCAGCCGCTGTCGAAGTACGCCATGTACAGCCAAGGCGAGCAGGTCCACGTTGCCAGTTGGCCCTCGTTCTGCATCTACCGAGGCGGTGCCTATGCGCTCGGCCCGGAGGTCAACATGGCTGCCACGCAGATCTACGCCGTGGAGGGCAGCAACTTCGCCATCGCGGCCACCACGGTCACCGGCCCGGCGGGCATGGAGCTGTTCTGCTCAACCGAGCAGCACGCTGCGCTGCTCAACGGCAACGGCGGGGGCGGCGCCAGCCGCGTGTACGGGCCCGACGGCCAGATCATCTCCGACCTGCTCGACGAGCACGCCGAGTCCCTCGTCTATGCCGATATCGACCTGTCGCTGATCCCGGTCGCAAAGATGGCGGCGGATCCCAGCGGCCACTACTCACGTCCCGACGCCACGCGCCTGCTGTTCGACAAGCGACCCCGGTCCGCAGTCGAGATGGTGGGCGAGTCGGTGTCGGCACCCGCGCACGTCGTAGCGTCACACGGTGCGGAGGCCCTCACCGAAGTCGCGACCGACTGAGACATCGCTAGCCGCAACAAAGGAGTTGCCATGTCCGCAAATCGACCCGAAGGACACGTGCCGAACGTCCCGGCGTGGAGCGCGATCGACCTGCCCGAATGCACAGCGTTGGGGATGCTGCACGCGAGCGGCGACGACGCTGCCGGTGCCATCGAGCAGCTGCGCACCGAGCTCACGTCGGGCACGGACACTCCCGATCACCTCGAACGCGCCCGCATCGAGAACAGCGATCAACCGGTCACGGTGTTCCTGGGGTACTGGACGGATCCCGAGTCGCACCGGCGATGGGTGCAGCGCTCCGAGTCGCTTGAGCGGCCGGGCGTGCTTCGCGAGAGCGTGTTCATCCCCGCAGAACGATGGGAGACCCTGCACTCGACGCCGAAAGAGACTCCTGGTGTGCGCAACCTGCTGACGGTGGACGTCACCGACGTGCACGAATACTGGGGTGCCGCTCGGGACCGGATCCCCGCAAGCGCCGGGGACGATCTCGCTGCCGAGCTGGGCGATCCCGTGCCCGGCAATCTGTGCCTGATCCGCTCCGGCCAGATCTGGCACTACTGCGAGGAGACCGAACGGTCGATGTACTTCAACGATGTCGAGCCGCACCTGCGAGCCGGCATCGACTTTCTCGCCGAGCACCCTGAGACCGGCTGCATCTCGAGCCGGTTCCTGCGGGAGCAGACCGTCGACGGCGAGGATCTGGAATCCACGAGCTTCGTGGGCTGGTTCACCGATTTGGCGGCGCTGGAGGCCTGGTCGAAGTCGCATCCGACGCACCTCGCGATCTTCCATTCGTTCCTGGCGATGGCGGGCAGCCTCGGACCCGAGGTCAAGCTGCGTCTGTGGCACGAGGTGGCGGCGGTGCCGGCGGGAGGTCTGGAGATCGCCGGGGACACCTCGTCACCGCTGGCCGCTGTGGCATAGCCGAGGTACATCGCTCCAGCTGCACCGGGGCGACCTGCGGTTGGGCTTCGGTATCGTCGGATGCCTACGAGTCGACTGAGCCGCTTTCTGGGCGAACGCTTCGAACCGGACTGCCAGGCAACGTTCACAAACTCGAGGAGCTCAGACGATGAACAAGAAGACGTCCTCGAAATCGGGCAGCACGACGTCGGATGTTTCATCAAACGCCTACCCCATTCGAGCGGTGGAACGCGTCTGCGACATCCTTGATCTCCTGCAGCGGTCACGCGACGGGGTCTCGCTCCCGGAAACCGCCGCGGTCACATCACTGCCGAAGAGTTCGGCATTTCGGTACCTGTCAGCGCTCGAGGCTCGAGGCTATGTCGAGCGCGATGAGGAATCCGCTGTATACCGAATCGGGCTCGCCTTCCAACCGCACAACACACGTCAGCTCGAGGCATTCCTCTCACAGGCCGGCGGTCCGCTCCAACGACTCCGAGACGACACCGGCGAGACCACGAACCTGGGCACGCTCAATGGTTCGGCGGTGGTCCACAATCTCGTCTTCGAGAGCAGCCAGATGATGCGCCTGGCGGCCCGCGCCGGTGAGCGCGCCCCGATCCACTCGACAGCCCTCGGCAAAGCGATAGCTGCCGAACTGCCCCAGGATCGAGTTCTGGCGATCCTGAACGCGGTCGAGATGACGCCCTTCACCGACACCACGATCACGACACCCGAGGCCTACCTGTCCGCTCTCGAGACGGTTCGACAGCAGGGGTATGCGATCGACGACTGCGAGAACCAGGCCGACGGTCGATGCGTGGCGGTGGCACTCAGCGGAATGCCCTTCCCCTGCGGCATCAGCGTGAGCGCGCCGGCGCGACGGTTCACGATCGACATGGTGCCGGCGGTCGCCAAACAAATTCGCAGCGTCGGCAAGCGACTCGTTCGTGATTTCCTTACTGAAGGCTGAACCAGCTCACTGAAGGCTGAGACATCTCACCGAAGGCAGAGACACCGCCATGGGCCCTGATTCGCAGGCCGTAGTCGAAGCGACTTCCGACACCGCGCAGCCGTCGGCGTCCAAGTCAAAAGGGTTGCCGCTCGCCTCGGGTGCGGGGACCGGGTGGTGTGTGTTCGACGCCGACGTGTCGTACCCGACCGCGTTGTTGTTCGAATCGGCGATCGATCACAACAGCAAGGCAATGAAGGCCTTCTGCGAGCGCAACGACGTGTCTCTGGCACCCCACGGCAAGACGACGATGGCGCCGGCAATCTTCCGTCGCCAGCTCAGCGATGGTGCCTGGGCCATCACCGCTGCGACGACGTGGCAAGCCAAGACCATGAGGGAGACCGGGGTAAGCCGAGTCCTCATTGCGAACCAGGTCGTTGTCCCCGCCGAGATCGAATGGCTGGCGAGATCGCTGGATGCGGGTTTCGAGGTGTACTGCTATGTCGACTCCCTCGCAGGTGTCGACATCATGAATGAGACCCTGGCCCGAGTCCAGCCAGCCCGTCGATTGCCTGTGCTGCTCGAATTGGGGATCACCGGAGGGCGCACCGGCGCACGCAGCATCGCCGACGGCTTGCTCGTCGCCGCGGCCGCCGAACAGTCCCCGTACCTGGCGCTCACCGGAACCTCCGGGTTCGAGGGGATACTCGGGCCGATGCACGATCGACCCGTGCGAGAAGGGATCGAAGAGTTCCTCGATCAGATCGTCGAGCTGACGCACGCGGTCGATGCCAAGGGTTGGTTCGAGCCGACACCCGAGGTGATCGTCACCGCCGGTGGCAGCGCGTACTTCGATCAGGTCGTCGACCGGTTCTCACGCGTCGACATCGAGTCTCCCCTTCGAGTGGTGCTCCGCAGCGGCTGTTACATCAGCCACGACGACGGTTCGCTGCACCAGGTTTCCCCCATGGGTGAGACGCCGCGCACCGACGACGACGACCGACTCGTGCCGGCCATCGAAGTCTGGGGTGCTGTGCTCTCACGTCCCGAGCCCACCCGAGCCCTGGTTGGGATCGGCAAGCGCGACGCCTCGACCGACGGCCTGTTGCCGGTTCCGAAGAAGGTCCGTCGCCGCGGATCCACAGAGATAGAGACCGTGGCGCGGGCCCGCGTCGTCGATATCAACGATCAACACGCCTATCTGGACCTGGAGCCCACCGATCCTCTCGCGGTCGGAGACCTCGTCGGTTTCGGCATCTCGCATCCGTGCACCACTTTCGACAAATGGCGCGCTATTCCGATCGTCGACGACAACTATCGAGTCATCGAGATCGCCGAAACGCTGTTCTGACGGTCGAGCACAGCGCTGCCAGTACTGGGCGCAGTCAGTACCGGGTGTCGGGCTCGTAGGGGAACATCGGTTGACGTCGATACGTGTAGTCGAGAACGCTGACATCGGCGCTCGTGCAGCCAGGGGTGTTCAGCTGGATCATCTCGGCTGCGATCGGTTCGTAGGCCGCACGCGGCGAGTGAACGCCTTTGGCGACGATGATCGGCTGCGCCAATGGGTCGAGGCCGGCGCTGATGAGTTCGGCTCGGCTGGTGTTGCCCCGAGGATGTGACGTCAACAGCACCATGTGATCGTCCTGGGTGTGGACGAGCGCCCGTGGACCGGCGTCATAGAACCGGAAGCCGCCGTGGGTGGGTCCGGCATCCTCGAACTTCCCGTCGTCGAGCATCCGAACGACCCCCCGAATGGCGACGGGGTCGCCATGGAGGTCATCGGTCTTGCCGCCCACGAGCAGTTCGACAGTGGCGCCGACACCGGCAGCCGCACAGGCCACAACGGAAGCAGGATCGCACAACGAATGGAACAATCCGCCCACCTCGAGACGCTGCGCCGCTGCCAGCACATGGGTCGAATCACCCGGGCTGCCAGCGCCGACGTTGTCGCCAACGTCGAGGAGGACGACGGGGTGGGCATCTGCGGTTACGGCGCGACGAAGTGCTTCGTCGATCCCGACCCCGTCGCCTTCGAGTTCGGCGCGAACATCCCAAGCGGCGCTAGCGAGTTCGCGGGCGATCTGGCCGGCAAGATCGGCGTCCCCGTCGGTGACCGCCATGAAGGCCATTCCCATCTCTTCCACATCGGCGTACGGGAAGCCCTCGGCGATACTGACCGACAGAACGCCCGGTCGGGTCGCGGCCTGCGCCGCCATCTCGACGAGCTCGGCCATCGGCGAGTCGGTCGTCCCCTGGCGCAAGATGTTCACGGCCAATGGCGGTTTTTCGAGAGCCATGACCGGATGAATCTCGCCGCGAACGACGCGGAATGCCAGATCAGCGCACTCTCGAGCACGCAGACGTGGATCGAGATGCGGGTTGGTCATGTACGTGTTCACGACAGTGGCGCAGTCGACCATTCGCGCCGAGACGTTGGCATGCATGTCGTAGGTGACAGCTATCGGAACCTCGGCGCCGACGAGCCGCCGCACGCGTTCGAGGATTTCGCCGTCGGCGTCACGATGACCATCGGATGCGGCGGCGCCGTGAAGCGCCAAGAGAATTGCATCCCAGGGGCCGTTGTCATCGAGCGCGCTCAGCAGCCGCGCCGAGATGGCTTCCAACGCCTCAGCCGTGATCGTTCCCATCGGATTGAGGTCGAAATACACCAACGGCACGAGTTCGACATCTGCGTCCGCCGCCGCTGCTTCGATGAAGCCCGCCAAGGTGGCCTGTGATTCGGCGTACTTGGCGACGAGGCCATCACCGACGTCGGGTCCGCTGGCCAGGAACTGCTCGAGGCTCGCGGGCACCGGAGCGAACGTGTTCGATTCGTGGTGAAAGCCGAGGGTCGCGACGCGCATTTGGTTCCTTCTATGTGAACAGAGTCGACCGGTCAGTCGATTGCGCGGCTCGAGCCCTTTCGCAGGACCCGGCCAGGGCGATCGGTACCGATGACTCCATGATCCAACACCACCGAGCCGCCGACGATCACCACGTCAATGCCGGTCGGCGGATCGGCGCTGCGGCCGAACTCGGAGTTGTCGATGACGGTGTCGGGGTCGAAGATCACGACATCGGCAACGGCGCCGACGGCGAGGGTCCCGCGGTCGGGCAGTCCCAGGCGCCGAGCCGGCTCGGCGGTCATCTTCCGCACCGCATCGCTCAATTCGAGCACCTGCTTGTCGCGGGCGTACACACCCAAGACTCGAGGGAAGGTCCCGAAGTTGCGCGGATGCGGACAGGCCATGGGTTGGTGGAGCGGAATCGCATTGCCGTCCGAGCCGATGACCGACAGCGGATGCGCCAGGAACTTCTCGACGTCCTCCTCGCTGCGATAGAAGAGCACCACGGCCAGTTCATTGCCGTACCGCTCGCACAGTTGCAGGGTCAGTTCGTACGGTTCGATCCCTTCGCTAGACGAGAGCTCGTCGAGCGTCTTTGCGATGCCGTAGCCATCTGGACAGCTGCTCACGACGAAGCGGTCCCACAGCCACGGAATCCCGTCGAACCAGCCCTTGGCCATGTCGTCGAGGGCACGTTGGCGTTCCGCGGGGATCGCCAGCCGGGCACGCATCGCTTCGGTCCCGCCTGCGGGCAGCCAAGGCGGGAGATACTGCGTCAGCGACGACGAAGAGGCGTCGTAGGGATAGACGTCGAAGAAGATGTCGATGCCCTCCGCGCGGGCCTCGTCGAACATGGACAGAAGCTCGGCTCCGTGCCCCCAGCGTTCCGGGCGGTTGATCGCCAGATGGCTGAACTCGACCGTCACGCCGGTCTGCCTGCCGATTTCGATCGCCTCAGCTACCGATGCGCGTTCGTCGGGAGCGATCGCTCGCGAATGCGTGGCATACAGCGCGCCGTGGGCGGCCAAGACTCGAGCCAGCGCTGCTACCTCGTCGAAGTCGCCATACGAACTGGGAACGAGGGTGAGCCCGGTGCTCATCCCGAACGCTCCTTGCTCGAGTGCGCGATCGAGGTCGCGTTCCATCCGACCCATTTCCGCTTCGGTGGCCGGTCGCTCGTCGACGCCCATCGCCGCCACGCGCAGCGTTCCGTGACCGGCGAGCGGCGCGACGTTGATCGACAGACCCTGGTCGTGCAAGGCGTCGGCATAGCCATCGAGATCGGTCCACCATGGCCTGACCGGGGCCGTGGCCGCAGCGAGGTGATCGGCGTGGAGGTGGAGTCGTTCGGGCTCGATCGGGAACGCTGCGAATGAGCAGTTGCCGACAACCTCGGTCGTCACGCCCTGGCGCAGCTTGCTCTCGCCGGTGCCGTCGGCAATGAGTGTGAGGTCGGAGTGTGTATGGATGTCGATGAAGCCCGGGCACACGACCCGTCTGCGGGAATCGATGGTTCGGACCGCCCCCGCATCGGCGTCAATGCTGCCGAGGGCGGTGATGCGGCCACCTGCAATGCCGACGTCGCCGGGACGTGCCGGGGCGCCCGAACCGTCGATCAGCGTGGCATCGCGGATGATCAGATCGAACATGTTCAGATCTCGGTGGCATCCATGAGGCCGCGGATGTACCCGAAGGCGAAGAGGCGTCCGAGCATGGTGTAGCCCGGTTCGCCATCGCCCTCGCCAATCAGCTGGGGAACGTGGTCAGGTCGAATCGGACCATCGAACCCGACCTCGCGATATGCGCGCATCGCTTCGAACATGTCGGTTTGGCCAGTGTCCTGCCACGTCTCGGTGAAGGACTCGGCGGTACCGGTGACATCACGGAAATGGACGTAGGCGATATGGGCGCCGAGTTGCCTGATGGCAGCCGGAATATCGATGCCCATCTCGGAGAACGTGCCTTGGCAGAAGGCGATCGCATTGGATGGGGAGGGGACCAAGCCGACCAGACGCTCAAATCCTTCGACGCAATGCATGACGCGGTCGTTGCCCAGCAGCGACGGGAGCGGTGGATCGTCGGGATGCATGGCCAGCACGACGCCCGCGTCCTCTGCGGCAGGAATGATCTCGGTGAGGAACGCTTCGAGGTTTGTCCAGAGCTGCTCGCGGGTGGCCCCCGGCTCGAGCGAGGCCCGAAACGGCGGACGGCCAGGGATTCGGGCGCTCTCGAGGTCGTTGAGGTCGAAGGCGGTCACCTTGGCCCCGCCCCGCTCGAACGCGTCGACGCTGGTGCGGATCCAGTCAGTTCCGGCCATGAAGTTGTAACAGACGAGCGGAACGCCGATCTCGCCGAGATGCCGGACGAGGGCCTTCATCTCGTCCATCTCGGCGCCGTCGTCGCTGCCGAGCTTGATGCGTCCGATTGGCAGGAATCCTTCGACGACTCCCAACCGCATTCCAAAGGATTCGATTCGGTCCTTGACCCCGTCGAGCAGGGTGAGATCGGGCCCGGGGTACCGGGCGACGACCTCGTCCACGCCGCATTGGGCAGCCAGGGTCAAGTTCTCGTCCGAAAGCGGGGTGAGTACCGAGGCGAGTTTCATCAGCCGACGCTCACAATAGGTACACGAGGGGCACGACCGCAGAAGGCTTGCCTCACCGCACTCGCTCTAGAGTGGCGGCATGACCCCGGACGTCGTCGTGGACTGTGCCTGCGACCTCGGGGAAGCGCCGACATGGGACGCTCGGGAGCAACGGTTGTTGTGGCTCGACATCGACGGCCAGGTTCTCCATCAATTGGACAGCTCGGGCCGTCATACCGCGATGGGTCTCGATCAGCGTGTCAGCGTCATCGTGCCCGATGTCGAGGGTCAACTGGTCGCCGTAGCTGGCCTGACTGTGGCGCGGATCGACGAAGTCGGCCGTGTCGGACCGGCGTTTGCCACACTGCCACCGGACGGCGACGGCGTCGCAAACGACGGTCGGTGCGACCCGATGGGACGCCTATGGGTCGGCACCGTCGACCGTGCCAAGGAACCGAAGGCCGGACTCTTCTGTGTCGAGGCCGATGGGTCCCTCAGGCGGCTCCGAGACGGCGTGGCCATGTCGAATGGGGTCGATTGGAGCCCTGATGGCCGCATCTGCTACTACGTCGATTCGCTCACCTACCGAGTCGACATCTTGCATCTCGACGACGAGGGCCTGCCGCTTCGGTCCGAAACCCTTGTTGAGGTCGACTCGATACCCGATGGCCTCAGCGTCGACGCCGAAGGCTGCGTCTGGGTGGCCCTCTGGGATGGCGGCGCCGTTCACCGGTACACGCCGCAGGGACGCCTCGACCGTGTCGTTGAGGTGCCCGGAGGCTTCATCACGAGTTGTGCCTTCGGGGGCCCCACCGGGACCACGCTGTTCATCACGAGCGCTCGCGTCGACCTGTCGGAGATCGAACTGTGGTCCCAGCCACATGCGGGCGCCCTCTTCGCGCTCGATGTCGGCGTGCCGGGCCGCGGGTATACACCCTTCGGCGGTATGGCTTCTTGAGCCAAGCTGGCCGACCAAGCTGGCGGACAATGAGAGCCTCACATGAGAGTTTCGGCTAGGTATCCGGACATGCGCATCGGGCTGATTCAGATCACTCAGGAAACGAGCAGCTTCAACCCGACGCTGACGACGCTCGCCGATTTCGAGTCGTTCGGGATCTACGAAGGGGCCGAAATCCTCGAGCGTCTGCACTCTGCGGGCCCGGTCGGCGGCTATCTCGACGCCATCGGGCGCTGCGGCGTCGAGGTCGAGACCGTTCCCATCATTCGCGGCGACACTCGATCGGGCGGTCGGCTGTCGACGGAAGCGTTCGAATTCTTCGACGCCAAGGTTCGAGACGGGCTCCGTGGTGCGGGAGAGCTCGACGGGCTGGTCATGTTGCTGCACGGGGCGGCCTCGGCTGAGGGCATCGACGACGTCGAAGGAGCCCTCCTTCGCACGGCCCGCGGCGTTGTCGGGCCGTCACTTCCGCTGGCGTTGATGCTCGATCACCACGCCAACGTGACCCAGGAGATGATCGACCACGCCGACATCATCGTGGGATTCCGCACCCAACCACATGATCAGTTCGAGACCGCCCGTGACTTGACCTTGCACGGAGTGCGGCTCTTCGCCGGCGAGATCACCCCCGTGGTGGCGTGGCGAAAGCTGCGCATGCTGACCCACCAGGAGCAATACCTCACCTCGCGCGGCCCGATGAAGATCCTGTTCAACCGCGCCAGGGAGATGGAGCGTGACCCGCGGGTGTTGGCCGTGTCGCCGTTCCCGATGCAGTGCTGGCTCGATGCCGACGAAGGCGGGTGGGCGATCGTCGTCGTGACCGACGACGATCCACCGCTGGCTGAGTCTGCGGCCGATGAGCTGGCCGAGCTGGCTTGGTCGATGAGGACCGAATTGCAGCGCACGGAGAGCCGACCGGTCGACCAAGCCGTCGTCGATGCCGACCAAGCGGAGGGTGGCCTGGTCATCCTCAGCGACACCGGCGACTCGGTGCTGGGCGGTTCGGGGGGCGACAGCACCGTCATCCTCGAGGCGATCTTGCGGCTCGGCATTCGGGGACGCGCACTCGTTCCGATGATCGACCCTGTCTCGGCCCGTCAACTGTCACAGGCCGGCGTCAATGCGACAGCGACGCTTGCGCTGGGCGGTCGTTCGGCCCCCTTCTTCACGCCGCTCGAGGTGACCGGCGTCGTGCGGGCCGTCTCCGACGGCATCGTCGAATTGACCCGCCATGCACAGACCCGGATCGACATGGGGCACACGGTGGCCTTCGAAGTCGGCCCGGTGACACTGTTGGTGAGCGAATTTGCCGGTGTCGCGGGCATTGATCCGGACGTGTATCGCCATGTGGGGGTGGAACCGGCGGAATATCAGATGGTCGTCATGAAGACCGCGTCCAATTTCCAGCACATGGCCCCGCTCACGACGACGATCATTCGAGTCGCCACGCCCGGCCCGACACAGTCCGACATCGCATCTCTGCCGTGGCAGCGAGTACCACGACCGATCTTTCCGATGGAACCCCTGACGTCCTGGCGCGGCTGAGCCGATCGCGTCGCAGCCGTATTTGGTC
Organism: Candidatus Poriferisodalis sp.; assembly: GCA_965226645.1. Taxonomy (GTDB): domain Bacteria; phylum Actinomycetota; class Acidimicrobiia; order Acidimicrobiales; family Poriferisodalaceae; genus Poriferisodalis. The sequence continues at coordinate 26,187 of CBDDDL010000003.1, read as the reverse complement.
ATGGGTGTGGGCGTCGACGGATCCCGGCGCGACCACCAGCCTGCAGCGCCCGCTTGCTTCTCGCCCACGAAGAACGCTGGTTTCAGGGTGTGGAATCCCCGTTGCAGTCATTGATATGGTGTGTTGCGACGCGCTCAGATGCGCGCTCGCTTCATTACTCGACCACGGCGCGTGTGAGTCGACGATCCCCATCTCGGGCGAGACCTGAATCGCTCGTCGCAACAAAGGTGGCAGATGACAACCGAGGCCATTCCCTGCTACGACCAGAGCCGACAAGAGCACGCTCGGCGCGAGAAGGTGATCGCTGGGGGCGTCAACTCCAATGTTCGTCTGCACGGTGCGCCCGTGCCGCTCACGATGGCCCGCGGCGACGGAGCGCTGCTGTGGGATGTCGATGACAACGTCTACATCGACTATGCGGCCGGCATGGGTCCCATGGTCCTGGGCCACAACCACCCTGCGGTGACGGCGGCCGTGCAGCAGTCGCTCTCGACGGGCCAGCTCTTTGCAGGGCAACACCCGCTCGAAGCCGAATTCGGCGAGACCCTCGTCGGCGTGCTGCCTTGGATCGAGAGCGTCCGGATGGGCATGAGCGGAACAGAGATGGATCTGTTGGCCGTCCGTATCGCCAGGGCAGCGACCGGTCGTAACAAGGTTGTGCGATTCATTGGCCACTACCACGGCTGGCTCGATCCGCTCTTCGTCAACATGGCCGTCGCCGCTCCACCGATGGGGCCCGTGCCGCTCACTGCGGGCCAGTCGATCTCGGCCGCAACTGACGTGATCTTGTGTGAGTGGAACGACATTGCACAGGTGGCGCAGGCCCTTGAGTCGGGCGATGTGGCATGTGTGCTGATGGAGCCAGTGATGTGCAACACCGGGCTGATCCCGCCTTTGCCGGGCTATCTCGAAGACGTCAAGACGTTGTGCCGACAGCACGGCGCGCTGTTCGTTCTCGACGAGGTCATCACCGGGTTCCGCCTGGGACTCTGCGGTGCCCAAGGCTTCTACGGAATAAGCGGCGACATCTCTATCTATGCCAAAGCGATCGCGTCGGGGTTCCCGCTCGCCGTGCTCGGAACCAGCACCGAGCTGCTCGCCGGTGTCGGTCGTGGAGAGATCAATCACTCCGGCACCTACAACACGGGTGTCTCATCGGTGGCGGCCGGTGTCGCCACGCTCCGGTTCCTGATCGACAGCGACCCGTATCCAGAGATGGATCGCCTCACTCGTCGTCTTGTCGATGGCCTGCGCCAGCTGGGTCACGAGCTCGGTGTCGGCCTCGCCGTCGACTACATAGGCGGTTCCCTGTGCCAGACCCGTTTCGGGAAACCTGGAGCTGTGGCATCGCGAGCGGACTTTGCGGCCAACTCCGACAACGGGCTTCTCGCCCGCTTCCTCGCGAGCCTCCAGGATCTCGGAGTGAGACCGACAAGTCGGGGCTTGTGGTTGGTGTCGGCCGCACATGACGACGCCCTGATTGACCAGACCCTCGCAGCTGCCCGGCAAGCCCTGAGCCGGTTGTAGCTTCGACCGTCAAGGGTTCGAGAGCGCGAGGCAGACACGGCAGATGAGACAGTCGTACGACGCAGACGGCTACGTCTTCCCGCTGGAGGCGATGACCCCAGATCGCGCGGCTGCATACCGGGCGATGTTCGAATCGGTCGAGGCCGCTCACGCTGACGACGCCCTCACGAGCAGGATCTTGCGGGGAAACCCGAATACCGTGCTCCCCTTCATCGACGAGATCACGCGCCTGGGGTCGGTGCTCGAGCCGGTCAAGGCGATGCTGGGCGACGACCTCCTGGTCATCAGCGCCAACTTCTTCATCAAAGAGCCCGCGACGCCCGCGTTCGTGAGCTGGCACCAGGATCTGACGTATTGGGGATACGACGACGCACACGAGGCAACCGCGTGGGTCGCGCTCAGCCCGTCGACAGTCCAAAGCGGCTGCATGCGGTTCATGCCCGGGAGTCATCGGTGTGAGATCGTCGAGCATCGCGACACCTTCGCGGACACGAACATGCTCTCGCGAGGCCAGGAGCTGGCGGTCGAAGTGGACGAGGCGAACGCCGTGGATGTGACGCTTGCGCCCGGCGAGATGTCAGTGCACCACGGCCGGTTGTTCCATTCATCGAAACCAAATGCGTCCGCTGACCGACGCATCGGGTTGGCCATTCGGTACGCCGCCCCATCGATGCGGCAAGTGTCGGGCGAGGCGACGTTCGCGCATCTCGTTGCGGGCGAGGACAGGTTCGGGCACTTCCGGCTCTTGGAGCCGCCCAGAGCGGTGATGGCGCCCCGCGACGTCGAGAGCGCTGTGGCGGCGATCGCTTTGCAGGAACGGATCGGTTACGAGGGAGCCGAGGACCGGGGCAAGCGCATCACCTGAGCGCCGCTTCGTTCGAGATCGCGTGGGAGCGCGACGTTTGACCAAGCGTGGCGAGAGAACTACGGTTCTAATCAGTGAAACTCAGGTTTCAGTGATGGCACCTCTCAAAGTGGCAGCAATGCCGCTGAGAGCGGTACCCATCATGGGCCAACACTGTTCGAACAGTCACTGGCAACGACGTGACCAATCTGCGTGAAGACCCAATTCAACAAGCTGGCCGCTGCAATCCTGAACGGATTGTGAGGCAGCGTGAATACACGATCCAGAAAGGATCACCTCATGAGGAACCACAAACGGAGTTGGCTGATTCTCAGTCTGCTCATGGCGTTCGCACTGGTCGCAGCGGCGTGCGGATCAGACGACGACGGTGATTCGACCGCGGATACGGCCGCCGCCGCCCCCGATGAACCCGCTGACGAGCCGGCCGAAGTCCGGGAGTTGACTCTCGCTGTAGCGCAGGAGCCAGCGAACTGGGACTACGTCACCAACGGAGCGACCGCCATCAAGACGCCGCTTCTCTACAACGTCGTCGAGACACTCGTCGAGAAGCAAGCCGATGGCAGTGTCGCTCCGATGCTCGCCGAGTCAATTGACGTCAACGCGGACGGGACCGTCTACACGTTCACGATCCGCGAAGCCAAGTTCCATGACGGCAGCGATCTCGACGCCGGTGACGTGGCCTATTCGCTCGAGTACAACCGAGGGGGCGAGGGGGACATCACCACGCCGTTCGACGCTGTTGACACGATCGAGGCAACCGATGACCGAACGGTCGTCGTCACGCTCACCCAGCCAAGCCAAGCGTTCCTCAATGGCATGGCCCGGATCAGCTCGGCAGTGGTGCCCGAAGGCACCGGCGATGACATCGCCCAAGGCCCAATCGGCACCGGCCCCTACGTGTTCATCGAGTGGAAGCCCGACGTCTCCGTTGATATGGACCGGTTTGCCGACTACTGGGGCGACGAGCCGTACTTCTCCGACGTCACGTGGCGTTTCATCACCGACGAGACCGCAAGCCTGAACGCATTGCTCGCTGGCGATATTGACGGCGTCGCAGGAATCCTTGGCGAGGGCATCGATCGCGTCGACGAAATCGACGCAGAGGACGACTTCAAGATCCTGACTGTCTCAGGATTCGAGATCTCGTACCTCAGCCTGAACGCGACGGCGGAGATCTTCCAAGACCCGTTGGTCGTCCAAGCGGTCAACCACGCCGTCGATCGCCAGCCGATCGTCGATGCCGCATTCGCCGGGCTCGGGAAACTGACGTGCACCTTCGTCAATCCGCCGAACGAGCCGTGGGCAAGCGACTACTGCCCCTACGAATACGATCCGGCGAAATCTCGCGCACTGCTTGAAGAGGCCGGGGTCCCGGGCTTGGTGATCCCGTTCAAGTACCTGACGATCGCCGAGTTCCCGCCGATTCAGGAAGTGGTGACTGCACAGCTGAGCGAGGCCGGCTTCACCGTCGAGCTCGAAGGCCGTGAGCTCACCACCTACATCGATGAGATCCTCGGTGAAACCGCCGACTACACGTTCACATCGCTGAGCGGTCCGAGCACGATCGATGCCTGGAAGTGTCCTGGCTTCTTCACCCTGCACTGCGACCCGGTCTTCGATCAACTGCTGAACGACGGGGACGCGGCCGTCGACTCCGCGGTCACGACCGAACTGCGGCGACAAGCGGTAGAGATGCATGCCGACGCCGGCTACCTGATTCCGATTGTTGCGAAGCTCCAAGCTGTCGCTGTGCGTGCCGACCTCGAGGGTGTCAAGCTGTTCACCGCTGGTAGTGAATTCGACCTCGGTTACCTGACCCTCGAGTAAAACGAGGAACCAGGAATCACGGAATAGGACGATGAATGGTTCGAGTTCTGGTTCGCGCCATCGCCTCGTTGCTGGCGTCCGCCTTCATGGGCTCAATCATCGTCTTCCTCCTGTTGCGGATGCTCAAGGGTGACGTCGCAACCGTCATCCTTGGGCAGACCGCAACTCGCGAAGCGCTGGAGGCGCTACGCACCGAGATGGGGTTGGGCGCACCCCTGGTGCAGCAATACCTGGAGTGGATAGGCGGCGTACTCCAAGGCGATATGGGCACGTCCTATGCCGCAGAGTTCGACATCGCACACGAAATCTGGGTCCGCGTGCCCTTGACCTTCACGCTGGCGTTCGCGTCGTTGATCATCTCGGTGATCGTCGCTCTCGTGCTCGGCACCTTCTCGGCCATTCATGTCAAGGACTGGCGTGGCACCTGGGTGGACATCCTGTCCCAGATCGGCATTGCGATTCCGTCGTTCTGGTTGGGCCTCTTGATGGTCACCTTGTTCGCCGTGCACTTGGGATGGCTGCCCGCAGGTGGGTACGTCCCGCTCACAGAAGACTTCGTGAGGGGTGTCAAATCGTTGACGCTGCCGGTATTCGCTCTCGCAATACCGCTGAGCGCAGTGCTCGTTCGCTACGTGCGCTCAGGCATGCTTGAAGTCCTGGACGAAGACTTCATCAGAACTGCTCAGGCCAAAGGTCTGACGCTGAGGCGAGCTGCGTGGCGCCACGGGATTCGGAACGCATCGATTCCGCTCGTGACCATCACCATCCTTCAACTGGGCTCGTTGCTGGCCGGTGCGGTGGTCATCGAAAACGTGTTCACGTTGCCGGGCCTGGGTCGCATGCTGGTCGTCGCCGTCGGGGGGCGCGAGCCGTTGTCCGTCCAGTCGCTTGCGCTGGTGTTGATGCTGATGATCCTCACGCTGAACTTCTTGATGGACATCGCCTACGGACTCTTGGATCCACGTATCCGCGACAGCGGTCGATCGGCCCCGATGGCATGACCGACCAACCACCATTGCCTGAGGATTCGGCGCCCCAGGAGTCGGCGCCCCAGGAGTCGGCGCCCGAGCAGTCGGCACCTGCGGAGTCGGCGCCCGATGTATTTGCGCCCGAGGTATCGGCGCCGGATACCGACGAGCTCGAAGTGTTCGAGAGCACCGGCAGCGCTTCGAAACGGTGGGTCCCACCGCAGCTCGTGATCGGTGGCGTCATCGTCGCCTTCATTGTCGTCATCGGCCTCGCGTCGCTGTTCTGGACGCCGTACGACCTCGACAAAGTCGATGTCCCGAACCAGTTCTTGCCCCCAGGATCCGACGGCTATCTCCTGGGCACCGACAAGCTCGGTCGCGATATGACGAGCCAGATCATGGCGGGCGCACGAAATTCGTTGCTGGTCAGCGTTGTCTCGACGATCGCGTCGATTATTCCTGGCGTACTGTTCGGATTGGTTGCCGCCGGAGCCCGCCCGTTCCAGCAGCGGATCATGAGCCGCGTGACCGACATCGGCATCGCCCTCCCCGGAATCTTGGTGGCACTCGTTCTGGCCACGTCCCTCGGACCGGGCAACACGACGGCAATCATCGCCATCATGTTCTGGCTCATCCCGACGGTTGCCAGAGTCACCATCGGGCCAGCGCGCCAGATCCTCTCACGCGACTTCGTCGAGGCCTCACAGGCGTACGGCCGGACTCGAAAATTCATCCTCTTCCGACACGTCCTGCCGAACATCGGCCCGCTCATCATTGTCCAGGCATCCGTGATGTTCGCGATCGCCATCCTCGTGGAGGCCGCGTTGTCGTATCTCGGCATTGGTGCGCAACGACCGACCCCATCGTGGGGACGTCTGCTGAAGGAAGCCCAGCCACTCCTTGATCAGGCTCCCTATCTCATGATCATCCCCGGGGTCTCGATCATGGTCGCCGTGATCGGCTTCAACCTCCTCGGCGATGGCCTGCGCACCTATCTCGATCCGCAGCAGACCACCAAGGGTGCTGGTGTGTGATGCTCGAAATCAACGATCTGACCATCACGATCGGGCCACACCAGATCGTGTCGATCGAGCACTTGTCGATTCCGGCCGGTCGGCGCCTCGGGCTCGTCGGCGAGTCCGGGTCGGGCAAGACGATGACCGCGATGAGCATCATCGGTCTGCTGCCTCGCGACGCGGTGGTGACCGGCTCGATCACATTCTCGGGTGTCGAGATGGTCAACCGCTCCGAGCGTGACCTCTCGAATATTCGAGGTGCAGAAATTGGCGTCATCTTCCAGGACCCGCTGCGGGCGCTCAACCCGACGATGCGAGTCGGAAAGCAGGTCTCCGAGGCCCTGCGACTCCACAACACGGTGCCCCGCAAGGAGGTAAAGCAGCGAACCCTGGCACTCTTCGAGCAGGTCCAGCTGCCGAACCCCGCAGTCTTGGCCCGCAGGTATCCCCATCAGCTGTCAGGTGGCCAGCAGCAGCGAGTTCTCATTTCCATGGCCATCGCCTGCGACCCCAAGCTGCTGATTGCCGACGAACCCACCACCGCCCTCGATGTGACGGTTCAGAAGGAAATTCTGGAATTGCTGGAGCGCCTGAGCGCTGAAAGAGGCATGGCGGTTCTGTTCGTCAGCCATGACCTGGGTGTGATCGAGGCAATCTCGGATCACGTCGCGGTTCTCTATGGCGGGAGCCTCGTCGAAACGGGTCCAGCCGAAGACATCGTTACCTCACCGCGCCATCGCTATACCGAGGCGCTCATCAGCGTCAACCCCGGCCACCCCGAGGACATCGACGCATCCCTGGGCAAACCGCTCGTCACGATCAAGGGCTCCGTGCCCCCAATGGGTGCGTTCTTGCCGGGCTGTCGGTTTCGAGGCCGTTGCCCACACGAGATCGAGCAGTGCGCAGTTGAACCGCCGATTACCGAGATGACCGGCGACCACTCGTTCAAGTGCTGGAACCCTGTGGACCCAGCACTGGTCAACCCAGCACTGGCCATCGATTCCGACGACGCTGAACTGATGAGCGGGCGCCAATGACCGTTCTGCTCGAGGCCAGCGAACTCTTCTTCGACTATCACGCCCACCTGCGTCGGCGCGACCCCAACGCCAGTTGGACGCTGCGAGACATCAACGTCGCGATGCCTGCAGGCTCGACCGTCGGCATCGTCGGCGAGTCCGGATCGGGCAAATCGACCCTCGTGCGGCTCTTGTGCGGCTTGATCGTTCAATCGAGGGGTCGCATCACGTTCGACGGGCGATCTCTGACGGAATGGCTTTCCGAAGATCGTCGCGAGTTTCACCGCCGCAATCAGATCGTCTTTCAGAGCCCTGCCAGTTCGCTCGACCCGCGGCTGCGCATCAAGACGTCGCTGTCCGAGCCGACGAAGGCTCTCGAGCAACGCAAGCCCGAGGCAACCGAACTCCGCAACTGGCTCCAGGATGTGGGACTCAGCGGCGAAGTTCTCTCTCGCTATCCGCATCAGCTCTCAGGTGGACAACTGCAACGGATCGCCGTTGCCCGGGCGCTTTCGGTGAGACCCGATGTTCTGTATGCAGACGAGCCCACCAGTGCCCTTGACGTGTCTGTCCAGGCCCAAGTGCTGAACCTGTTGATGGGGTTGAAGCAGCGCCACGGGTTGACGCTGGTGCTCGTCTCTCATGATCTCGCCGTGGTGGCACGGGTGTGCGAACAGATCATCGTGCTGAAGGATGGGCAGGTCGTCGAGGCCGGCGGGACCGCTGCGGTGATGACCGACCCCAAGACCGACTACACCCGCACGCTGGTAGAGGCATCTCGAGCCACGAGCTTGGTGAGGACCTAAGAGGTCGAGCGGATGCTTGAAGCCAACCGAGAGAGGTCCCAAGCGAGGGGCCCAAGCGAGAGGGGGCACAGTGGGAAGACTTGACAATCGCGTCGCACTGGTGACCGGAGCGTCGCGTGGCATCGGTGCCGCGGCCGCTGAGGCGTTCGCCCGCGAGGGCGCCAGTGTCGTCATCAACACCATTCCCGACGAACGAATGGATGCCATGGCGTCCGAGGTCGTGTCGCGCATCACCACCGCGGGCGGTGCCGCCATCAAGGTGGTGGCCGACATCACTGTCCCAGCGCAAGTCGAGGCGATGGTCGTCGACGCCCAGAAGGCCTTCGGCGATGTCGATGTGCTCGTTGCCAACGCTGCATATGCGAAACGCTCGGCGTGGAACGAGATTTCAGTCGAGCAATGGGACCGCACGATGGCGGTCAATGTTCGCGGCGCGTTTCTGTGCTGCCGGGCCGTGCATCCAGGAATGCTCCGCAAGGCACGAGGAAGCATCATCACGGTGACGAGTGTCACCGTCGACCTGGGCATGGCGGGGAGTCTCGACTACGTGGCGTCGAAGGCGGGGGTCATCGGTCTCACTCGGGCCTTGGCTCGCGAGGTCGGCCCGGATGGGATTCGGGTGAACAGCGTGATGCCCGGCGCAATCAGAACAGAGTACGAAGTCGAACTCGAGACAGAGACAGAGGATGAACTCGCCAAGCGTTTGGCCGAGCTCCAGTCCCTCCCGCAACGGGGCTACGCCGAAGACCTTGCGGGCACATTCGTCTATCTGGCCTCCGACGACAGCGCCTTCGTGACCGGCCAAGTCGTTGCCGTCGACGGCGGTTGGATCAACCACTAGGCGTCTTGTCCGCAAAGGCTTGCGCTGTTGCCCGCAGGTCGGGTCCTGTCACCTCGCACCCCGCAGTCCTCGCAAGCTGCGGCTGCGGGGGCCCCGCTCGGCGCCACCCGACCCGCTAATCCGACGTCAGTTCCCGGACAGAGCACCAGGCGAGATCAGCCCAGGATGGTCACGCCAACGCTTGCTCGGCGTGACCGGCCGTTGCGGGCGTCGCGTTAGCCGTCAGCGGTAGCCAGGCAGACGACGAGATCGTCGCGGACCACCGGTGGGCGTCGTTTGATCGCCATCACCCAGGCGTCGCCGGGGGCGCGTATCTCTTCGAGTACCTGCCCGCTGGTCGCCACGACCGTTCCCAGCAGTTGACCGGCTTCGACCTGCGCTCCACCCGCCAGATCTGTCAGGAACTGGCCCTCGTGACGAACCGAGATCATGTCGCGATCCAGATCGCCGCCGCCGGTGACGCCTATTGGCGCGGTGGCCGGATCGGGCGGAGCTTCAGCGACCATGTCCATCATGGCGAGGACGCGTCGAACACCGGCGACGTAGGCGTCGACCGACGCGGCACTCACCGGTCCGCCACCTGGGCACTCGACATAAATGGCCTGATCGACCACGCTGACCGAACGGCCTTCCGTGCGGCCCGGGTGACGCCACAAGAATTCTGCACCGAACGCCGAGGCGGCCTGCTTCGCAAGGCTGTCGGCCGTGACCGAGTCTGATTGGTAGCCAGCCAGAAACGGCATGTCGTATTCCTGCCCCGACGTGTGCAGATCGATCAGCAGGTCTGCTCCGGAGAGCACCTCGGCGAAAAGGTGGTGTGCGATCTGGGAGGTCGGACCGCCGCTCACATCTCCCGGAAAGACCCGTGCGAGATTGCCGTCATCGATGGCGCTGGTGCGACTGTCGGCTTCGAATGCGGCCTCGTGACAGATCGGCACTATCGCGACGCTGCCGCGGGTCAATCGGGTCTCGTCGATCGCCAGCCGGCCTGCCGCCAAAACGCCTTGGGTCTCATCGCCGTGGATTCCGCCGAGCACCACTACGCGGGGACCTTCTTCGTCGGCCGAAGCAGTCCACACATCGAATCCGCCAGCGGTTCCTGCGGCGACCCTTCGCTGCGTGTGATCGATCATGGCGAGACCTCGAATTCTGCGAGCACGGACGCAATGTCACCGGACTTGATGTGGCGTGGAGGGTTGTCCACACCGAGCCGTGCGGCTGAGACTGCATCTTTGTGCCCTGCACCCGAAAGAATGACGATCACGTCGTCGTCGGCCGCAATCCTGTGCGCTTCCAGATCGGCCAGAACCCCGGCGAGTGCGGTTGCGCCCGCCGGCTCGACGAACAGCCCCTCTTGGCGGGCGAGGATCCGCTGGGCATCCCAGGCTTGTTCATCGGTCACCTCGACGACGTGCCCCCCGGTATCGGTGATCGCCGCGGTGGCGTCGAAGTCGAACAGGACCGGGACCTGGAGTCCCGAGATCGTGGTCGTGAGCGCCTCGTCAAGTGGGTCGATCATGCCGGCGAGCGCTCGATTGAGCGTCGGGCAGCCGGCGGGCTGCACGCCGATCAAGCGCGGAATCTCCTGACCCGCGCCCACTCCCGCGCCCATGCGCCGGTAGCCCCGCCAAATGGATGCGAGCAGGCCGCCGCCGCCGATCGGAACATAGATCGCAGTTGCCGTGGCACGTTGTTCGATCAGTTCGAACGCAATCGTCTCAGCGCCGCGCATGGCTTCGGGGGCGTAGCGCGCACCGGTGAGGAACGCGAGCCAGCCTTGCTCGGCGGCCATCGCGGCGATGCTCTCCGCCACGTCTAGTGCCCCGCCGGTAGCGGAGCCCAACTCGGCGACGATGTTCGCCGTGGCTCCGTGGGTCAAGATTTGCTGCAACTTGCCATCGACGATTCCCGAGATGGTGAACAAGATGACGGGGTAACCGGCTCGGGCTCCGTAGGCCGCGATCGCAGCACCGCCGTTGCCCGAGGAGGTACCGATGGCACCGACGAGCCCGTCCCTGGCAATGATCGCGCTCGCCATGGCCGCGATTCGGTCCTTGAACGAGCCGGTGGGGTTCTGATACTCGGCCTTGAAGGAAACCGTCGGGCCACCGCGTCCGCTCAGCCGCGAGCAGGTCGCGTCTAACAGTGGTGTGTCACCCTCTCCGAGGCTCAGTGCGTGCGACGGATCAATCCCGAGAAGCTCGGCAAAACGCCACATCGCGAGATGGTATCCGAGGAGCAAAGATCGAACGATCGGGAGGATCGACGGTTCGACGGATCGACGGATCGACGGATCGACGGATCGACGAGCCTCGGTGCCCGGGCGCCTTGATCCTGGGCATCCGTGGGCTCGACGTGGGCGCGAGCTCGCGGGTCAAGCCCGCCGGTCAGTTGTGGCGCCGAAGATGCTCCGCGACTGCGTCCGACCCGCTGTGGGCGCCGATCACGAGGTCGTACTCCCGTGATTCGCCGGGTTCGAGCACCACAAGCTCGCCCTTGGCCCGGACGTCACTGCGTCCGGCAGTTCCGTTGGTGCTGGGTTCCAATCCGACGACATAGCTGCCTTGGCCGAGCATGCGCCACAGGACGAGATACGGCAACGTGTCGCAGCGGTAGTGCTCGTACACGGCGAGGTCCTCATCAGCGTTGACCACTGTCGCCAAGACGCGGCCGTCGTCTCCGGCGCGGGGCCGTATCTCTGAGACCTCCTCGGCGACACCCGGCTCCGGAGGTCCGAAGCGATCCCAGTCGGGCGTCAACACGTGACCACGGCCGGTGGCGGAGTCGTGGTCCACGACGAGTCGTGAACCGTCGGCGACGAGCGGGAAACCGAGGTTGACGTGATACAGCAACATGTGGGGAGAGGGGCTGTAGTCGAGGTTGGTCACCGTGTCATGCAGGCGGAACTCGTTCGTGCCGACTCGGCAGTCGATGCGCCGATGCAGCTGCAGCACCTCGCCGAAGGCTGACACCTGTCGGACCACACCTTCGGCCCAGAGCGTGCATTCATCACCGGACCAGGTCTCGCCGTAGCCGACCAATGTCGCCGGTTCGCCCGACAGGCGGCCGTGCAAGGGGTAGTCGTTGGTCAGCTTCGCCGGGAAGCGGGGATCCGTCGCGTCGGCTGTCTCCGGGGACATGACGTGATCCAAGCCACCGGTGACGAGCAGTCCGCCGCCGAAGCTGCGGAGCCAGCCAAGGCCAGCCGGCTCCCGATACCACGGTCCCTCGATTCCCACCTGTGAAATCCATGCGAAGGGACGGCCCGCAATCGAGGCGTGGCCCACATCGAAGGCACGGTCGACGATGATCTCGAATTCGAGCCCGGCGCCGCTGCGAAACTCCAATAGCCGCGTGCCGCGCCCGGCGCCGTCGGCGAGTGTCACGAGCCGGACACCAGCCACCTGCGACAGCTGGCCGACGTGGGCCAGCAATCCTGAGCGATTGAGCGGTTGACCGTGGACCTCCATCAGCAGGCAACCTAGGCGCAGATGTGGGTTACGGTGGCTCACTCTCGAAGCGCCCGACACAGCCGATCCGATGGCCATACCTCTCGACCAGATCACGTCGATGCCGGCGTTCTCGCCGTACTTCCCGGCGCCACCGGCCCGCTATCGCAACGCCGCGTTCCAGTACGTCTATTTTCGGGCGAGCCTCGACGCGATCGACAGGGTCCTGCCGGAGTGCTTCGAGCCGAGCCCCGACGGCATGTGTGCCGCCATCGGCCTGACCGTTCCGTGGTCTGCCAACTATGGCGCGTTCGACGAGAGCGTCCTGTCGGTGAAGTGCATCTATGAGGGCGCCGAGGGCTGGTTCGCGCCCGTCGTGTTCCTCAACTCCAAGTCCAGCATCCCTGCGGGCCGCGAGATCTACGGCACGCCGAAGGTGCACGCAGACTTCGAGATCGGTTTCGCTGAGCGCGTCATGTACACCGACACGCTCGTCGGCGGGACGACGCTGATGAGCGTCCGCTCGACGATGCACCGCGAGGCGACTGCCGACGAGATGCCGTCGGGGAATCCGGCTTGGCGGCTCAAAGCGATTCCTCGCGCCGATGGCAACGGCCTTGACGTGCTGCAGTTGATCGACGTCACCAACACGACCACCGACGTGGTGGTGCATGTGTGCAGGGCGGGCGACGGCGTGGTGCAGTTCAACCCCTCGCCCGTCTACGACCTTTCGGACTTCACGCCGCTCGAGTACTTCGGCGCGTACTACGTCGAGATGGACATGACCGAGAACTGGGCTGAGATCGTCAAGGATTTCTTGGCGGATTGATCTACGTTCCTGGGGCTCGCCGGGCACATCTCTCGATGACGGCGAGGAACCGGTCGAGTTCTTCTTGGGTGTTGTAGAAGGTCGGGTCGCAACGGATGCCGTCGAGAAAGCTGCCGCAGTAGATGCGCTCGGCCTTCAGCTCGAGGTGAACTTCGGCGGCATCGGGGATTCTGAAAAACACGATTCCTGCCCGTTCGGCGGCCGGCAGCGGCGTCCAGATCTCTAGGCCCAGCCGGCTCAGCGCGTCCAGCAGGTATTGCGTGAGGTCCCTGACCCGCCGCTCGATGAACGGTCGGCCGATCTCGTTCAACAGGTCGATGCCGGCAAGGGCGCCCGCGATGCCGACGAGATTGGGTATGCCCCCTTGGAAGCGGCTTGCATCGTCGTGAAGCTCGCAATTGCGCACGTCCCATTGGTCGACGTTCGCAGCTGACATCCAGCCGACGGTGGGCGGGGTCGCCCCGAGATGCTGATCGGCCGCGTAGAGGTATCCGACACCGGTGGGTCCCATCAGCCATTTGCTCGTGGTGCCGGCCAGGAAGTCCACGGGTGTCGCGCCGACGTCGATGTCGATCACGCCCAGTGCTTGCGCCGCGTCGACGACGAGCGGAGCCGCGGCCGCCTGCGTCATGTTCGCGAGCCGTGCCAAGTCGTACCGGTAACCGCTCCCGACGGTGACGGCACAGACAGAGACACATGCCGTCTTGGTGTCGATCGTCGCTTCGATGTCTTCGAGGGCGACACGTCCGGCTCGTTGCTCGACGAACCGAATATCGGGTATCGCAGATTTGCTTGCGAGCCATTGATACGTGCTTGACATGAAGGCCAGATCGGTGAGCACCACGTTCTGCTCGGGCGTCGGGGCGAGGATCTGTGCAGCGAGATTGAGACCGGCGGTCGTCGATTCGGTGATCACGATGTTGTCCGACGTGGTGTGGAGCAACCCTGCCAGCCGCTCCTTCAGCAAGACGAATCGTTCGTATCCGAGGTGGAAGGCATCTTCGCCTCCTCGTGCGCATTCGTCGACCACGTTGTTCATCGCCGCGGCCACCGGTCGGGCGATCGGATGGATGCTGCCGTTGTAGAGATACGTCCAGTGATCCACGACGGGGAACAAATCGCGCAGGTCTGCGATGGTCTGCTCGTCGGTCATCGGAACGCCTCTGGTTCGGACGAGAACACCAGCTGACCCCCGACAAGCGTGTGCTCGACGTCGCCATCGCGGTCGAGCACCGTGATGTCAGCGTCTTTGCCCGCAGCGAGGCTGCCCTTGCGGTCGAATATCCCGAGTGTTCTCGCGGGCGCCTCGGTCGCCATCACCAGCGCTACATCGACGGGGACCGAGGCGACAGTTGCGAGATTGCGGACAGCGCTCGACATCGACATCACGCTCCCGCAGAGCCAACCGCCCGCAAGCCGCGCCACATCCTCATCCGCGCTCGTCACCAGCTCCTGGCCGTCGCTCATCCGATGGACGCCGGGTTCCAGACCGGCTGCGTACATCGCGTCGGTGATCAACGCCAGGTTGGCTGCGCCTTTGCACCGCAATGCGAGCTTCACCAATGCGTCGTTCACGTGGGCACACGTCGAGTCGCACACGATGTCGGCTGTGAGGTCGTCGTCGATGAGTGCGAGTTCCTCCAGACCGACTCGCCTGGTTCCGTCGTAGCTGTTCGATTCCTGCAGTTGCCTGGGTTCCATGGCGTTGAAGAGGTGAGTGACATGAGTGGCGCCGGCGCTTCGGGCCGCTGCATAGTCAGCCTGTGTCGCGTCCGAATGGCCGAGCGACACGACGGCGCCTGCGGCAGCAAACCGCCTGATTGCCTCGATGGCTCCGCTTTGTTCCGGGGCGATCGTGACCATTGCCAGCGCTCCGCCCGACGCTTCGAGCAGCATCTCGACAGCATCGGGGGTTGCCTCGACAACGAAATCGGGACGCTGGGCGCCGTATCGGGGATTGAGGAATGGTCCCTCGAGGTGGACGCCTCCAATGGTGGCGCCATCGCTGACGGGCCCGGAGGCGGCTCGGATCTTGGCGGCCGAATCGACCATTGCGGACAACTCGTTCGTCATCAGCGTCGGCAAGAAATAGGTGCACCCGCCGCTCGCGACGTGGCGGGCCATGCCCTCCGGGTCGTCCTCGGCGTAACACCCACCCGACCCATGGATGTGCACGTCGATGAAGCCAGGCGAGATGATCCGATCGGGCACGTCAACGCGACGTGTGTTCGCCGGAATCTCGATCCCGCTGCGCTGGCCTGCGGCCAGAATCTTGTCGCCTGCCACGAGGACGACGCCGTCGTCGGTGATCGTTCGGTCGATCAGAACTCGGCCTGCGATCGCCAGCGGGCGCACATCGTCTGCCGACATCTACTGGCCGCCCATGGGAGAGCCGTACACCTCATCGGGCGGCGGCGACACGTTGGACTTGCCCATCACGCATCCCCCCGGAACTCACTTTGCTTGGCGCCGGCCCTCACGCTAAACGACAGGCTTGGCTGCGGCATCGGCCCTATGGTTTGGGGATGACGACCGTCATGACTCGTGTGGACGTGGCGTTGTACGAAGAACAGGGCTATCTGGTCGTACCGGATGTCCTGTCCGAATCGGAACTCGAATCGATCCGCCGCGAGCTCAAGCAACTGGTCGACAAGGCGTCGGCCGTATCCGAGAACGACGACGTGTACGACCTCGAGGACGACCACACCCCGGCGGCCCCGAAGGTCAGGCGGATCAAGAACCCTGACGCAGTCATGCCGGGTGTGGCGGCGCTCCTTCGCCATCCTGGATTGCTCGATGTGCTCACCCAACTGCTCGGACCGGGAGTTCGTTTCCAGACCAGCAAGCTCAACATGAAGGCTGCCCGCGGCGGTTCAGCGGTCGAGTGGCATCAGGACTGGGCGTTCTACCCGCACACCAATGACGACCTGCTCGCCGTCGGGGTCCTGCTGGATGACGTTGACGAGGCCAATGGGCCGCTGTGTGTGCTGCCAGGAAGTCACCGCGGTGAGATTTTCGACCACCATGCGAATGGTTACTTCAGCGGAGCCATCGACCCGGTCCAGAATCCCGTCGATTTCTCGACTGCCGTCCCGTTGGTTGGCACCGCGGGTTCGATGACGTTTCACCACGTGCGAGCCGTGCACGGCTCGGCCCCGAATCTGTCGGCGCGCCCACGGAATCTGTTGCTGTTTCAGTTCGCAGCGGTGGACGCGTTTCCGCTGGTGCATCCGATCGGCGACATCGCCAGCTTCGATCAGATGATCGTTGCCGGCGAGCCCACCATCGAGCCACGGGTGACGCCGGTACCGGTCAGGATGCCGCTTCCGCCCGCACCTCAAGAAGGCTCGATCTACGAGATCCAGCGGACCATGGCGAACCGGTTCTTCGACTGAAGGGTCGCGTCGCCGGCTAAGCGAACCCGCCAGCGGTAAACCGCGGTTTACAAACTTATACGCACTGCGATATCCGAATTCGTAAAGCGTAAACGAATGCGTATAATCACCCCATGGCACCTCACGATCTCGAAGAGTTGGTCGCCGGTGGTGAGACGTACACCGTCGAATTCAAGCGTGACGTCAATGACGACGAACTCACCGAGGCCGCGGTGTGCCTCGCAAACGGCGACGGTGGTTGGCTCTTGATCGGCGTCGAAAATGACGGAACCACCGTCGGGGCTGCTCCTCGGCACGGAAGCACGACGCAGAGCCCGCGGGTGGAGGCTCTGGTGGCCAACAAGACCTCGCCCCCTCTCATGGTCGAGGTGAGTGTCGAACAGTTCGACAGCGTCGACATCCTGGTTGTTCGGGTGCCCAAGGCACCCTCTGTTGTGGCAACGACTTCGGGCCGTTATGTGCGACGCGCGATCGATGTGGACGGCAAGCCGCAGTGCCTTCCCATGCTCCCCCATGAGACCCAAGCCCGAACCTCCGCGCTCGGAGTGCGCGACCTGTCGACCCTGCCGTTGGCCGATCTTTCGGTCGACGACTTGGACACCGTCGAACTAGACCGCTTCCGCCGCCTCGCTGCGGGAGGCGGCGATGCGATTCTGGCCGAACTCTCCGATCGCGACCTCCTGTCCGCGCTGGGACTCCGATCCGTTGAGGGGGTTCCTGCGCTCGGGGCGGCGCTGCTGTTCGGAACCGCCGATGTCTTGACGACGTTCGCGCCGACACACGCTGTCGTGTTTCAAGCTCTCGACGAACACGATGCCGTCCAAGCCAACGAGACCCTGCCCGTCCCGCTGCTGCGAGCAATGCTCGAGCTTGCTGACGCAGTGAGCCGCTACAACCCAGAAGAAGAGATCGACGATGGGCTCTTCAGGCTCGGTCTCCCGCGCTACTCCCAAGTCGCCGTCCGAGAGCTGATCGCCAACGCTCTCGTTCACCGCGATTACTCACTCAGCGGACAAGTCAGAGTGGCCATCGAAGGAACCACCCTGTCGGTGAGCAGTCCTGGCGGCTTCCCTGATGGCATCACCATCGACAACCTGCTCACTGCGCCACCGCAGGCACGCAACCCTTTGATTGCCGACGCGTTCAAGCGAGCCGGACTCGTCGAGCGAACGGGGCGCGGCGTGAACCGCGTCTACCGGTATCAACTGGCGCTGGGGCGGCCCCAGCCGGATTATTCGCGGTCTACCCGAGCATGGGTCGAAGCGCAGGTGCCGGCTGGCGCGGCGGATCGAGAGCTCGCTGCGTTCGCCGCCGCCGCGGCACGGGACAACAACGCGCTCAATCTCCAGACATTGCAGGTGCTGCACGAAGTGCGCGCTGAGAGCCGGATCACCTCCGTGCGTGCAGGCGAGCTGTTGCACCTCGCAGCCGAGCAAGCGAGGTCGGTGCTCAACGGTCTCGCAGAGCGCGGACTGCTCGAAGCCCGAGGCGAGGGCAAGGGACGCACCTATCACCTCGCCGAAGAGCTCTACCGGCAGATGGGCGAACCAGCCGCGTACGTCCGGACTCGCGGCTTCGACTCGATTCAGCAGGAACAAATGGTGCTGACGTTCGTTGCCGAACACGGTTCCATCGGACGAGCAGAAGCGGCCGATCTCTGTCGTCTCGGGCCCGATCAAGCATCACGCCTTCTGCGCAGAATGGTTGAGGCGGGCGCACTGCGCATGACAGGCGCACGCCGAACCGCCCGCTACCACGATCCGGCGTCAGCTAGTGGGTAAGGACTCGAGCGAGTAGGTGGTTCGCCGAACACGAGAGCGCCGCGATTGGTGTGGCTGGACAACGGCCGAGATGCTGGCAGGTGCCGTAGGGTCCGGCCATGGATACTGCTGACCGCCTCGAACTGCACGAACTGCCGGGCCGCTACGGCGACATCATCGACGACCGTGACTGGGACCGGCTGGGGACGATCTTCACCGACGACGCGGTGTTCGACCTGACCGATCTGGGTGCGCCCCGACTGGAGGGCCTGACGGCGATTCGTGACTTCATGGCCGACGAGGCCGAGCATCCCCGCACGCACACGATGACGAACATCTACGTGAACGAGGCCAACGACGGCGTGGAGCTGAAGTTCCGCATCTTGGCGCTGCTGGGCGGCGGCAAGGTCGGCACCGCCTCGTATCACGACCTGGTGGTGCGTACGCCCGACGGCTGGCGCGTCAAGGACCGCATGCTGAAACGCCGCCGCACTCAGCTGTACCCCGACTGAACTCTCGCACTTTCCAAACCTTCAGCGACGAGGCAAACGAAGCGCCCTGACAGCTTCTACTCCGTGCACGACATTGCCATCGGCAATCTCACGCTCGGCCAGCGCAATCTCCCGCACCGCATCAGAGTCGGACAGGATCGCCAGCGTCTCTTCCATCGATTCAAGATCCACAGGACTGATGAGGACGGCGGCAGGCGTTCCATTGCGAGTGATGACGATGCGTTCGTGGTGGCTGTGAACTCGCTCCACGAATTCAGAGAAGCGGTCCCCCACTGTTCGCAGTGATTCCGTTGACATGGCCCTGATTGTGCCCCGAATCAGTCAGTGGCTGGGGCTTGTTCGGCGAGCCAGGCACGCCAGCGGGGGTCGTCACGCTCAGCGGCGGCGGCGGCGGCGGGTCCGTAGAGGTACAGCCAGACCGAGACCATGGTGAACCCGCCGCCGTCCTCGGATGTCAGGAAGGCCGTGCCGGGCGCTGGTTCGTCGACCAGCAGGGAGATGCGGCGAGGGCCGACGTCGACCACCGTGCCGGCCAGCTTCGCCACATCGTCGGCTGCCACTTCGAGACGGTCGCCGACCTCGGGCATCTCGTCGATGCCCAGCCCGCCGGCGAGGATCGCCCACCCCTCGTCAGGGCTCACCGGCCACATGACCATCGGCAATGCAGAGGTTGCGGTCTGGCCGGCGAAGTGCTCAAGGTGCATCTGGAGGTTGGCCATGAACAGCTTCCAGCCGTCGATCATGGCCTCGTACTGAGGGTCGTCGTCGCCGAAGCCGGCGTTGTGCAGGCTCACGGTGCAGGTGTTGTTGTCGTGCGGTTCGATGGTCCACTCGAACGTCAGCCCGTCGACGTCTTCGCCGCCGTCGAAGAGCACCCGGTGTGGCGGCTCCCACGCCGCCACCCGGCCGGCAATCTGCATCTCGGGCTCCGGACCGAACGACGCGGTCGCCGCTCCCCCGGCCTTCTCTTCGATGGTGTGCGGCACGTACCACGACGAGATCCCCGGCCCCGTCGCTACCGCCCGCCACACCGTCTCGAGATCGCCAATCACCTCGACCGACAGATCAATCACTCGTCCCGTATCCGCCATCCCCCCAGCCTGCCTCATCGGCCACCGTTACGTGTGCGCGCCCAAGGGGCAGCGAGAAGCCGGATCATCTGCGGTTCCGGCTGCTAACGCAAGGCCGCGAGTAGTTCAGGTTTTTCAATGCGGTTGCCGCACCGGTATTCGACGCCGGCCCGGTCGTAGCTTGTCGTCGGGAAGCTGAAGGCCGACGCGGCACCAACTTTCATCCCGCTCGCGCAAGTACCTTGACGCTAGAAAGTCTGTCCGCATAGGTCCCGCGCCCCCTGGGGTTGTGTTTGGGGGACGATTGGCGACTAAGCCTGGATCCACCGGTGTGGTGGGTGTGTGGGGGTTGCCGCGTCCGCGAAAAAGGCCTCCTGATCTGCGACGATTGTGGTGTCAGACGTCACATTCGTCTCAAAAACAGGAGGCACTTTTTGTGTCTGCATCATCGCGCAGTCCGGACCGGTTCGCAACGACGTTCGATCATGAGGGCTTGGTGGCCAACGCGGGCCTGATCCTGGCGGGAACGCTGATGGCCCGTCTGGGTCTGTTGGGGCTGATCGAGCGGTGGGTGCGCACCGGTTCCGCGAACCCGGGCCCCAAGATCTGCACCGTGGTCGCCGCGATGCTCGCAGGCGCCACTCATATCGATCATGTCGGGGTGCTGCGCGCCGGACGCACCGGGAGGGTGCTGGGATTCCGCCCGATGGCGCCCTCGACGGTCGGGACGTTCTTGCGGACGTTCACGTTCGGTCATGTCCGCCAGCTCGAAGCGGTGCTGTCGCGCACCTTGGCGCGCGCCTGGGGGCTGGGCGCGGGCCCCGGCGACGAGCCGCTGGTGGTCGATGTGGACTCCACGATCTGCGAGGTCCACGGCAAACAAAAACAAGGAGCCGCGTACGGCTACACCAAAAGGCTCGGCTATCACCCGCTGCTCGCCGCACGCGCCGACACCGGCGAGGTGCTCGGCGCCCGCATGCGCAAAGGGTCCGCGGGGTCGTCGCGAGGCGTGGTGCGCTTCGTCGACGAGCTCGTCGCGAACCTGCGACGCGCCGGGGCTGCGGGGCCGACCACGGTGCGCGGCGACTCGGGGTTCTGGTCATGGAAGCTGATCGACCGTCTCGACGGCCACGACATCAAATGGTCGATCACCGTCGCCCTCATACCCGCTGTTCGCGCAGCGATCCAAGCAATCCCTGCCACCGCATGGGCCGACATCGCTTACACCAAAGACGGCCACGCCCAAGTCGCCGAAACCCAATACACCACCGGCCGCGGCAAACAGAAACGCACCGTTCGCCTCGTGGTGCGCCGCACCCGCCTCACCGAGGGCGCACAGCAACGACTGTGGCCCGACTGGCGACACCACGCATTCATCACCAACACCGAACACGACACCGCCGCCGCCGACGAGTTCCACCGCGCCCACGCCGTTGTCGAGCTCGCCATCCGCGACCTCAAAGAAGGCGCCGGCCTCGAGCACGTCCCCTCAGGCCACTACGGCGCGAACTGCGCACCGCTCGCCTGCGCAGTGCTCGCCCACAACATCGGCCACCCGACCGCCACGCTCGCCGGCGCGTCGCCGGCCACGAACCGCTCCCGCCGCACCCGACTCGTCGCCCTCGCCGCCGTGCTCGTCAACCGATCCGGCACACCCACCCTGCGATACCCCGCCCGCTGGCCCTGGGAAACACAATTCCGAGCCACACTCAGCGCTCTCAGGGCTCTGCCCGGACCCTCCGGCTAAACAGCACAGCCCGGAACTGACGCCCCCACACAAACCCAGCGTCGACAACCCCGAACCACGCGCAGCACGGTGATGCCGGCCTCGCTGAGGTCGGCTTCGAGCGCAGCGCTTCTGTAGCCCTTGTCGGCGATGAGGGTCTGGCCGGGCCGGGCGAGGTCGGCCGCGGCGATCATGTCGGCGCAGACGTCGCGTTCGTCGGCTTTCGCGCCGGTGAGCGCGAACGCGATCGGCAGCCCTGCCGGGGTGGCGACGAGGTGCAGCCGCAGACCCCAGAAGTACCGCGAGTGCGACGCGCAGTAGCCGTATTGGGCCCATCCCGCGAGGCTGGAGCGCTTTTGGGTCTCCCGGCTTCGGCCGCACTCGACGGGGGTGGAGTCCACCAGCCACACGTCGTCGTGCCACGAGTCCGCACTCGCGTGCGAGCCATCCCATGACACGAGCGATCATCCCCGCGCTGCGCCGCAGCCGCTTGTTGTACCCGTCGCGGTTGGGCAGGTACGGGAACCACGGCCCCAGATGCGCGTGGGCGTAGCGCATGAACTGCGACTCGTTGTCGAACCCCAGCAGCGCCGAGATCACCGCCAGGGTCACCAGCTCCGCGTCGGTCAGCTTCGGGGCGAACCCCACCACAGGCCGCTCGGGAGCCCACCCAGGGTTCTGTGCCAACAGGTCATCGATCCTCACATACAGTGCGGTCGCGAGGGTGACCCGAGTCCGGGCCCATGCTGAGAACCTCCAAGATCGAAGCGTGAATACACACCCCGAGCTTGGACACCCTCACCCCACAACCGGTGGACCCCACCCCTTGGAACTAATCATCTAGTCCTCGATGTAATATGAATCTGTGGCCGAAATTGACGCTTCCCGCTCCGTCGCAGACCAGCCGGAGCACCCCACGCCCTCAGAGTTCCCGCGCGTGACGGTGAATCGGGGGCTGCTTGGCATCCCCCAGCGTCCTGCTGTTCTGGCGCCGCAAGAACACAACCACCGCGTAGGCAGGTCAGACACTCAAATACGGATCGCGTCCTCCAGCATGCGAGCCGACGGGATGATCTGACACAACTACTGTCCGGGCGCAGGAACCGCGGCGACCCGCAGCCGCCGCAGAATCGACACCTGGAGGACGGGATGCTGGGTCCATATCGCGTGCTGGATCTCACCGATGACCGGTGCTGGTTCGCCGGCAATCTGCTGGCACAGCTCGGCGCCGATGTGGTGCTGGTGGAGCCTCCCGGCGGCTGGCCGCGCGGCTACGCCCACGATGCGTACAACCGCGGCAAGCGCTCGGTCGTCTCCGCCAGCGCCGACGAGGTGGCTGCGCTGGCGGCCGATGCCGATGTCGTGCTGCACAACGACGGCACGCCGTTCAGCATCGATCTCTCGGCCCTCCGGGACGCCAACGATCAGCTCGTCACGGTCCACATCACTCCGTGGGGCGAGACCGGGCCGAAGGCCAGTTGGCGTGCCACCGACCTGACCCTGTTTGCCTCCAGCGGTCAGCTCGCGGTGACCGGGGACAGCGACCGGCCGCCAGTGCGCATCAGCATTCCTCAGGCGTGGCTGCACGCCTCGGCGCAAGCCGCCGTCGCCGCACTCGTCGCACTCGAGCACCGGGCCCGAATCGGGTGCGGCCAGCACATCGACCTGTCGACACAGCAGGCTGTGTGCGAGACAGCGCTCTCGGCGGTTCTGTACGCCCCCGCCGGAATCGCCGAAGTCCAGCGCGAGGCCGGTGGCGTGCGCTTTGGCGATCTGATGCTGCGCACGATCTACCCCTGCAAAGACGGGTACGTCATCGTCACGGTCGCCTTTGGTCCGATGATCGGGCCGATGGTGCGTCGCTACCTCGAGTGGATGCACGAGGAAGGCTTCTGCGACACCGAAACGCTCAACAAGGACTGGGTCAATTTTGCTCTGCAGCTGCAAACGGGCGAGGAAACCATCGACGTCGTCGAGGGCGTGATGGGCGACATCGCCCGCTTCTGTCTGACCAAGACCAAAGCGGAGCTGATCGAGCGAGGGTTGCGCGACTCGCTGCTGGTGTGCCCCGTGAACAGCCTCGGGGACGTCCTCGACAGCCCGCAGCTGGCGGCGCGGGACTTCTGGGATGATCTCGACGGCATCCACATGCCAGGTCGCTTCGTGCTTGCGAGCCGAAGCCCCCTGGCACCACTGGAGCGGGCGCCCGAAGCCGGCGAGCACAGCGAAGAAGTACGAACCGCAAGCGCCGCCGCGCAGCGTTCGGTTCCAGTGCAGTTGCCAGAGGGAGCTCGCTCGGACAAGCCTCTGGCCGGGTTGAAGGTCGCCGATCTGGCCTGGGTGGCAGCCGCCCCGCTTGCCACCAAGATCCTCGCCCACTGGGGCGCCACTGTCGTCCGGGTGGAGACGCAGAACCGGCCGTGTCTGTTGCGGGGAGCGTTGGGCCACCGCGACGACGTGGCTGACCAAGAGAACGCCATTGCTTGGCATTCCTCGAATGCCAACAAGATGACCATCTCGCTCGACCTGAGCAAGCCTGAAGCCCGCGAGGTCGTCCGCGATCTCGTCGCGTGGGCCGACGTGGCCATCGAGTCCTTCACTCCGGGCACGCTGGCCGCCTGGGGACTCAGTTACGACGACCTGCGCGAGGTCAACCCGGAACTCGTCATGCTCTCGAGCTGCGTGATGGGCCAGACCGGCCCGCAACGCCGCTTCGCCGGATTCGGGAATATGGCGGCGTCGATTGCGGGCTTCTTCGACATCACCGGCTGGGCTGACCGCGGTCCCGCAGGGCCGTACCTCGCATACACCGACTACTGCTCGCCCCGATTCACCGTCTGCGCCCTGCTCGCCGCGCTCGACCACCGTCGGCGAACCGGGCAGGGTCAGCATCTGGACTTCTCACAGATGGAAGCCGCGGTGCACATGCTGGCGCCGGCAATCGCCGAAATGCAGGCCACGGGCAACCGGCGCACTCGCCGTGGCAACGAGGACGACGACATGGTCCCGCACGGCGTTGTACCCGGCAGCCGGCGAGGACGAGTGGATCGCCATCGCCATCGAAGGCGACGAGCAATGGCAGTCGCTCGCCATCGAGATGCGCCGCAATGACCTCGCCGATCTGGGCCACAGCAGTCGTCGAGAGCGGCAGACCGAACTGGATGAGATCGTCACCGCCTTCACTGCCCGGCAGAACGGTCCCGGCCTCATGCATCGCTTGCAGGCGCACGGCATCGCCGCCCACTACGTCCAGAACTCAGGCGCCTGCATCGACGATCCGCAGCTCGCCCACCGCGGCCACTTCCAATGGGCACCCCATCAGTACGCCGCCGCACCATCGTCGACGCGATGCCCTACACCATGTCAGCGGCTTCGAGCGGATTCGACTGGGCCGGACCGACGTACGGCGAGCACGCCATGGAAGTCCTCGGCGACATCCTCGGCTACGACGCCGACCGGATCGCCGAACTCGCCATGGCCGAAGCCTTGGAATGACGAACTAGCCGGCCCGATTTCGAGATACAGGTGAACGACGGGCGCCGGCTCTTGATCGAATGCAAGACCGCAAGTCCGAAGCAGTACGCGAACGGCGACTACAAAGTCGAGATACAGAAGAGCCGTGACTCTGGCGCCGGCCGCAACTCCTTGAGAGCGCGTCAGGCGACCTCGGCAACGCTTGCGGCTACGACCTGCGACAAGCGAGGCGGCACAGCGTTACCGAACTGCATCTGAGCGGAGGCACGGGGTGCCGACTACGTCGTAGTCATCCGGAAATGTGAAGAGCCGCCGCAGCTCCGGCACGCGCAGGCGGCGATTGTCCCAGTGGAACGGGCCCACGTTCGGGCCGGGCCTGGCTTGAATCGTCGGGGCTGGACGCTGGGGATCCAGCTTGAGCAAGAAAGACCAATATCTCGAGCGCCACTCGAAGAGTGGTGCCGGGTGCCCACGTTTCGCAGTGAAGTACAGGTAGTTGTCGCCTGGCGGAATCTCGGGCAGCAAGTGGCTCCATCGACCGCGGATAGTTTCCTCGGGCTCAGGGTCGGTGGCGAGGCCTCGCAGTGCCTCGCCGGCCGTGACGTGCGCAAGCGGCCCTCCACCGCTGCGTCGGCGTTCCCAAGAGCCATGGTGGGTTGGTACAGGAAACTCGGGCAGCGTCTCTCCCGCAGAGGCGCCAATGATGAACAATCGAGGTCTCGCCTGCGGCACGCCGTAGTCAGCCGCGTTGAGCACACGCCACTGACACCTATAACGGGCGGCATCGATCTCTCTCAGCAAGCGTTCAAACGCTGGCCGGCTGGCCTTGTTGTTGAACGTCAACGCATAGACGTTCTCGAAGATGAAGAACCGCGGCCTGGCTTCGGCGAGCACAGCCGTGTAGGCCTGCAACAGGCTCGCCGCGGGATCGACACCGTCCCGCTTCCAGTCGAGCCAGTAGCCGGACTAGGAGAATGCAACACAAGGCGGGCCGCCGATGAGCAGATCTGGCCGCTCGGTGTTGCTGAATCCGCCAGCGCGCAGTATGTCTCGCGCCGTGACGCCATCGCCGCTGCCTGTGGCCAGCGGGTAGAGGTCTGCGCGCA